>NZ_JAKGGD010000009.1 GCF_021556615.1 Paracoccus salsus | reverse complement strand
CATGAACGCGATGCAATTGGCGCGGGGTAGAGCAGCCCGGTAGCTCGTCAGGCTCATAACCTGAAGGTCGTAGGTTCAAATCCTACCCCCGCAACCAAATCTTCCCGCGTTATCAAACGCTTATGCGCCGCCCTCCGGGGCGGCGTTTGCGTTTCCAGCCACCGTGGAAGCACTGTGGAAGCAAGAGGGGCCGAAGTCCTTCGTGCTTCCGGATGAGCTGCTGAGCTCAGCGTTCCTCGATGAAAACACTGCACTCTTTCGAGTGAGACATGAGATTGTCGATCCCCGCGGTCACGTCCCATCTCAAGTTGACTCTGGCCCCGTCGTCGACGGTCTGGATGGTTACGACGCGATCATGGAAATGACGGTCGCGTCCGGAGCGGTGATGGAGTTCGGGCGTAACCGAGACTCCGGAAGATCGCAGCTCAGCGCGCACCGCGCTCGACTGGGCTTGCGGCGTGTCCGGCTCTCCATGATCGGGATTCCACACGACCGCGAGCCGCTCTATGCCGACGCCCGCTGCGCCGACCGCAGCGACGAAGCTTGCGAGGCGACGACGGTTGTGCGGGCGGACGCCGCACCAGGGATCCTCGATTTCGAGCGCGACACGGCGTCCCGCCACACCTTGGAAAAGCGGCGTGAGTGCACGGGCAGTTCCCGGCCGGAAGCGGAAGACGCGCAAGCGCTCGGTGAGACCGGCCAACGGCCCCGGCAGCGTTCGGACGCTGTCTTGAACAGAGGCGAGCCAGCTGTCGCCTGCTGAACATGAATACAGATGGCTCACCCCCATGAGGGGGCCGGCAAGAGCAGCCGCCGCTTCCTGCTCTGCGTAGAAGGCATCCACGGAAGCCTCAGAACCGCGCCCCTTCAGAACGGACAGGCGAGGCGAATGCAACAAGGCGGACCTATCCAGCGTGCCGAAGCGAATCTGACCGGATCGCTCGTACTGTGCCAAAGCATAGGCAATCTCGCGATCAAGGCCTGTTGGTGTGCCCGCTTCGACTGCTCCCGGAGGAAGGAGGAAGAGCGCATGACGGTTCGCTGCTTCATCGAGCCAGTTTCTCAGTGCCCGGGCGCTTGTGATCGCTTCGGATCGATCTTCGGCGCCCCATAGGGTTGGCGAAGAGACGGCTACAAGCCCGGCTCCTTCCAGACGCACCCGCAGCGTAGCCGCCGCGGTCTGCGCTACGGGGACTGCCGTCTCGGGAGCATGAGAGGGGCGCCGTGTCGACTCCGCAAGCAGGCCGCGCAGCCAATTCAGCACCGGATGTCGATCAAACTGATCCCAATGAACCTGGTTGGAATAATCATTCAGGCACCGCGAACAGCTCGTCTCGCACGCTGAGCCTCGGGGGCAATCCAGGACCGCGATTGCTCGACCGAGTAGCACGCGTGCCGAGAAGCGAGAATCGTCGAGCAGTCGGCGGCAATAGCCTGCACCGCCTGGGACCGAGTCCGAGAGGATCACCAGCGGGGCGGCACCGAGCAGCTCGACGGTCGCACGCAGGTCTCTCGGATCGGTTTCAAGGATGTCGGCTGCTGCGAGCCTCAATGCCTCTGCCAACGTTCTCAGAAAGCCATCACGAGCTGCCCGCCGTTCGGTGTCGGTCGGGCGATCGGAAAAGTTGGGGACCGGTTGATCGATGCGGATGCCGCGTAGATCCGTCTCGAAAACGTGCGCCAGGTCCACTGGCCAACGAAGGGACTCGACCCGACACCGGTCGCCGGTACGGGGGTTCTCATGCACTGCCCGGATCTCGGCCCCTCCAAGAGCCTCCTGGGGTGCCGGCCGCGCATGCTCGCAGGCCGGGCACCAAAGATAGCCCGCACCCAGCGGTCCGCGGTTCAGGACGAGCATGCGTCCAGGCTGACTTCCCTCCGGAGCAATAGCCGGCGCGAAGAAATGAGTGACGCGTGCGAGGTCCGAAACCTGGAAGTCCTCAGGGCGGGCTCGCGTAAGGAGGCGAGCCTCGTCGACGGGTCGAACCCGCAAACGTGTTGCGCCGGGATCTCTGCCCTGACGGTCGGTATATGATGTCAGGAACCCGACTGGTTCAACGAAGGCACGGCGCGGGCCACTGGCCCGGGCGCCGCATTGAGGGCAGTTCTCCCCAAAGTCATCCCGGTCGTGATGTGTTTCTGCGTGCTGGCACGTTGGACAAACGCGATGGAATCCACGTTCCATCCAGGCGTCGCCGGTGCCAACTGTCGCTCTCCGTGCAATGCCAGCGGACGTCCATATTCGGCCGCCGGCCACGACTTCGGCGCCCGGCGCATATTCAGCGATCGCCATTGCTGCGTCTCGATCGAGCTGCAGCGCTCGGTCATCAGAGGCAGTGCGGGCGCCGCGCTCAGTTACTATTTCGAGATGAATTGAATGCACGGGGAAGCTGTAGGTTGGGATCACAGCTGCACGCGACAGAGCCTCGACGAGGAAACGATCAAGATATCGACGCATGTCGCCCAAGCGGCCGTTCATTCGACCGGCAGCGCGGCTGCGCGCCTGCTCATTTGCATCCGGATCATCGAGCGCGGCCCGTGCCGTTTCGTAGGCTTCATTCAACTCACGCCAGCGAGCGGACGTAGCCCTGATCCAGCGCGTGATCTCTGCGCGCGCGTGTTCAGTCAGTTCCCCCGCGGCGAGGCCCACATGATCGAGCCTTGCCGGGAGTGTGGATGCCATTCCTTCGGCGACTGCGCGTGCGGCGACTCCTGCGTCCGCGGCGAACCATGTCGCAAGGTCGGCCAACAGAGCGGCCTCCGCCGACACGTCCAAGCGTTCGCCTAGCACATCGCGCAGACGCGGGGCGCCCGTACGCTCATGGCCTGCAAGGCGACGATCCAGCCAGCCTGCAAGAAGGCATGAGACTTGATGCCGCCGGAAAAAACTGGGGTTGTCCAACGTCAGGTAGGGAGCTGGCGGCAATGCCTCGAGGTAGCCGCGCAGATCGTTGAACTGTGCCTGATCGTACCTGCCGGACCTCGCCATCATCAACGCAACGGGAGCGGCCTGCGCGCGGCGACCAGCGCGGCCCGCGCGCTGTTGATAATTCGCGATGCCGGGTGGAACATTTCGGCAGAAAACCGCTTCCAGCTCACCCAGATCGACGCCCATTTCCATCGTCGTTGTGCAACTGAGCAGATTTACTTCGCCCTGCCGGAATCGCTCTTCGATCTCGGAGCGCTCCGTGGTCGAAATTGCTGCAGTGTGCTCCCGCGCGATCCCGCTGAGTGGCTGTCCTTCATAGCGAACAAGGTAGTGGTTGCGCCGACGCATCTCTGCCCGCTCCTCGGCAGATATGGGAACTGTGCGCCCAGTGCAGCGCCACGCCGTGCAGGCGCCGCCAAGATCGATCTGGCTGGACGCGCCGCAGCTTTCGCAGCGGCGCAGTTCTCCTTCCGCGGTCGCTGCGAATCTCATGGCGGCCAAGTTCAAGACATGACCATGCCCCCCGGCTAGCAAGAGGCGGTGCCTAGGGCGCGTCGCCTCCTCCCAGAAAGCAGAGAGAAGGTCTCTTGCTTGATCTTCCGGAATTCCGAGCTGATCGACGAGCACCCAAAGCGGTCGATTGGGACGTCCCGGCTCTGAGAGCAGCGTTCGCAGTCGGCGACTTTGGTGTGTTCGTGTCAGTGACCACGATATGTCGGCGCTTGCCAGCCCTTCTCCCCAAACCGACTCGTCCGTGAGGTCGATATTCTCTAACGTGTTGATTGCTCTCGTTTGCCGGATGAGATCGAGGAGAAAACGGACAAGAGCCGACACCATACCTCGATACTCGGGCTGGACCCGTTCTGCCAGTCGCTGCGCGATCCTCGCGCTGCCCTCGTAATGGACAGTGATCAGGCCGAGCGATTCAAGCGATAGCCGGAGAGGGCCACCGCAGAGCTCGGCCGCGATCAGGGCCATCAGGCGGTCTTTCGCGGCACTGCTGCTCAACGGTTCCGGATTGCGGCGGTCATAGAGCTTGAAGCCGGATCGCCGTAGCGACGTCCAAACACCATCCCGCAACCCCATGAGGTCCAGCGCTTCGTTGGACTCTCTGCGCAGCGCTTGGACCATAGCTGCGCGAAGCGCCTGATCCCGAGCGGTACGCTCGAAGAATGGGGCGAAAAACGCCGCGTCCTGCCGGTTGTCGGCAAAGACGAGAAGATTCCGACCCTGCATCGGTGCTTCGGATGACCGCGCCTGCGGCGGCGGCAGAGCCTCGAGCAGCGCCTGGGCCGTTACCGACGCGAGCGCATCGTCGCCAGGATGGATCGGGGTAACTGGCTCGGCGAAGCGTCCGCCGGTGGCTCCGCAGGAGAGGCATTTTCGGACATAGCTGCGACGCTCCTCGGCAGCGTCTCGCATCGGCGCTTCGGCAAGGGAGAGGACGCCTTCCTCGGGGCCGTCGGCCAACTCGCCAGTGTCGGCGAAGAACTCGAAAGGGGGTTCGTCCTCGGATCCCTCGTCTTGCTCGTCAGAGTCAACTTCTGTCGCGGCCTCTCCCGCTCTGATCAACCTTAGAACCCGGCGCCTTGATCCAGGACTGATTTCGGGGCGCGGATGGAGCATAGTTCCATCATCCCATCCCTCGACATAGGGTTCGCCGCAGTTGCGGCAAACGAGAAGGGGATAGGCCGGGGCCTCAGCTATATGCATGCCATTGCGAGAAAGCCGGAAGTCCGACCAATTCTCGGCGTCGCTCGCAGACAGCCTCAGGGCCACACCCTCGACACCCGAGGCGGCGAGATGAAAACGTGCTGGAAGAAGTGGAAACGCGCCTGGTACGGAAGGGCGAGCCAGAACACCAAGCGAGATCAGAGCCGTCAGAGCTGTCTGCGCCGTCTCTCCAGATTCCAATGGAAATACTCGCGCTGCCAGATCGGCGAAGGGTAGAGCTCGCTCCTTGAGCGCACTGGCCACCGCACGAACCTCTGCAATGCCGGCGAGCCGTGCAATGAGCCCTTCGCCGAATGGATGTATTGGGTTCAGGACCAGCGCATCGAGGTCGGCCTCCCGCATCGCCTCGTTCCAGTCCTCGGTCAGATACTCGGCATTGTCAGCCGCGAGGCATCCTTGCTCTCGCAACTCCGAGAGTACCCGTCCTGCTTCGACCCAGGCGGACGCGGACAGAGCTTCTGGTTCGGCACCGTCGACCAATGCTGGATGGAGGCGTCTTTCGGCGGTGATTACCGAACCGTCACCGCTCGGGAAGGGCTCCCCGAACAGGTCCTCCGCGAATCGCGCGAGTTCTTCTCGCCTCGCTGGGTCAAGGCTCGCGGACGTCCCCACACACCGAATCTGCCCTTGGGGTATGCCGAGACGCGCTTTCAGCTTTCGCAGGAGGAAAGCGACTTCGATTGCTTGGGCGCCGGTATAGGTATGGACTTCGTCGAGCACGAGCCAACGGACGTCCGCCCCGGCCAGCAATGCGCGGTTACGCGGCAAGAGCAGGATGTGCTCGAGCATGGCGTAGTTTGTCACGAGAATGTGCGGTGGGTTCGCCAACATTTCGCCCCTGGCTAGAAGCCAGTTCCGGTGAGCATGGCGCGCGTCGGGGAAATCGGCCTGAAAAGTGGGCGTGGCGGTCAGTCGAACTTCCTCGTCCGATCTTGTCGCATCTGAGCGCACCTGCCCGGTGAAGCGCCCGAGTGTGATGCCGGGATCACCGAGATCCCGAAACAAGAGCCGGGCGATACGGTGCATCTGGTCGTTTGCGAGGGCGTTGAGCGGATAGACGAGGATCGTCCGAACGCCTGGCCGCTCCAGTTCCCCTTGACGCAAAAGATCATCGATCAGGGGGAATAGAAAGGATTCCGTTTTGCCGGAGCCGGTGCCTGTGGCGACGAGATAGTTTTCGTCGCGCCCGATGGCTGCAGACTGGTGCAGGTGAAGCCGCCTGCGCCACAGTGATCGCCCCTCTTCGCTTTCGGAAAGCGCTGACCAAGCACCGTGCAATGCACCGTTAGCAACGAGTTCCTCGATGCTTCCGCCCTTCTCGAAGTCTGGCAAACTTTCGACGAACGGGCCGCGCACCAATGCCGAGCGCGCGCATGCGTCAGCGACGGCTCGTGAAAGTCGCGGCGCCCGCGCAGAAGAGACAGCGGCGGCTGTTGAGATGTAGCGCGCCAGCGTCGCGCCGAGGTCGTCCCTGAAACGGATTGGGTCGAGTTCGGTCATGGGCGTTCCTTGGCGATTTGCCAGAGCAATAGATGGAAGGCGAAAAGCTCTGGAGCGAGGCGCAACATAAAGGCGATGCTGGTCAGAGCTTGCGTTGGCGACATTTCCGCCCGCGTGGAAAGGCCTTCAACGTACTCGGACACCTCATTCAGGCGGCTCGCCCGGGCAAAGCCGGAAAGGAGCGCCGAGCCCCATAAATCGACCTGAGCCGGCTCCTCCGACTCCTGGCTGCGATGCGGAGCAGGTGGGCGAAGCTTCTCTGGCGCCAAGATCCAGGCTGCGTGCATCAAGCGCTGCAAGGATGCCTGCCGCCGGCTGTTCGGCCCTTCTTCGGCAGTGTCCTCGACGAATAGACCAGCGGCGTCGAGCCGCTCGACAAGGCGCAGATGTGCTGCACGCCAATGGTCGGGCCCGAGCAATGGCGTACCACGCCAGAACCATCCCGCTGATGGATCGCCGTCGACCAGCGGCAGGTTTCTGAATAAGCGTGCTGGGTCGAATCCCTCCAATCGCGCTCCCTTGTCGCGCGCTGTCTGCAGATTCCGGAACGCGAGGTAGACCGTGGGATGAAGATGAGACAGCTCGCGAAGGCGCGCCGTGTCGAGTGTGGCGAGCGCTGCCATTTCGGCGACGCCGGGATCTATGGACGCCGCCAGTGAGGCAAATGCCTGAGGCGCTGCAGCGTATAGATCCGGAGCGAACCGCAAGGGGTGAAGGATTGGTACCCAGCCGGGGGCCGCGTGGTCGGGAGGCGGCAAGCAGGCCGCTCTCATCACCGCTCCGTCGCCGCCGTGAAGTTCTCGCAGCCGATGGCCGAGTTCCTGCCAGCGCGGCACCAATGTGCGCTCCAGCGTTGGCCAGCACTCTGCTGCATAGCAATCCGACAGCCATCGACTGAGGGCCTCGAACCGACGTTGAAGCTCTCCGTGCTGCACGAAGTCGTCCGCCGCCGGGTTGGCAACAGCGATTGCGAAACAGTCGCCTCGCGAATTGCGCAGCGGTCGCCAGCCATCGCGTCCTTCGGGGCGGATCAGGAGCCGGGCCAAGCGGGGGCCGTCATCGAACCAATCGGCGTCAAGTGTCAGTTCGAGGCCGTGCGCGTCGTTGTCGCTCACCTCGGCATGGAACCATTCTGGCCGTCGGGTGGCCACCGGCCGATGCCGCAGCGCGGCTTCGGCGAGAACTACCGTTCCGGTTTCATCCTCAACCTCGACGGCTACTGCGTCCACCGGCTCTCCGAATTTTAGCTGCAGCCGGATCGCGCTACGAGCGGGAAGAAGGTTAACCCCCTGGGGGGCAAGTGCTGCAACCAGTTCGAACAACAGGACTTCCGAACCGTTTCCACGCCGCAGTAGCACTCGTTCATCGGACGCAGGTGTCAGTAGATCACGAACAGCTAGACTACGGGTCAGCCCACCATAGAACGGCCGCTCTTCCCGCCTTCCGCGGATGACCAGTTGCGCCTTCTGATCAGGGCACCGGATGCTGATCGTATCGAAGCGATCATCTTCACCAACCGAGAGCCGCGTGCCAATCGGGAGTGGGGCAAGGCTGCCTTCTGCACGGCGCCTGGTTACGGAAACATCGGGCCAAGGCAGATCGAATGGAACATGAACGCCTTCGATTTCGAATACGGCCCGTGCAACGCTGTATCCGCCGCCGGGATCAAGGCAAAGACGCCCTTGGTCGTCACGGCCGACATGGAGGCATTCGTCCTGTACGAGGTTACGGACCGGGCGGTCGCTATGGAACACAATCCCGTCAGAGTCCCGAAATCCGGGCCATACCCAGGCGGCAAGTCCGATCCCGGAGCCATGAACAGTGGCACCATCAGCGCTAGGTGCCATCAGTTCCATCCGAAGACGCACCGGGTCTGCTGCCTCAGTCTCTGCGAAGCCCGCTAGGACCTCTTCCATCCCGACATCGCCAAAACCGTCATCTGAGATCAGTACCTCGATAAGCCGCGACTGCATGCCGAGCGCGACCCGTACCGCACGGGTCTCGGAGCGTCCCAATCCAGTTTCGACCCGAAGGCGTGCAGACTGCCCGTGAAGCACGCCCCGTGGACCGCTCGCGATTTCGGCGCCCGCCAGGGAAAGGCGTCTTCGTGGACGGGCCCTGAGGCCCATTTGAACACCGTCGAGGTTGAGCGCCACAGGGCGGGGCCCAAGCATCGTAAAGCCAACATAACTATCGGTTTCTGGTTCAAGAGCGGGTTCGCCTGCTACGGAGAACGGCGCACGTGCCAGGATCGCTATGTCCGTTGAGTCCAGTTCGATCTCTACCGCCCCTCGCGGGATCTCGCGCAGATAGTGGCCGGTGATCCTGTCGAACGCGGCACATCCTCCGTGCGCGACGAGTTCGAGCTGGCCGCTCTGGCCAGAAATTTCCCAACGTATCTCGCGCGGCCAGGGCTGCGGAAGTGTCCAGTCTTCGCCACCACGCAAACGCAGCGGTCGTTGCGCCCCATCGAGCCACAGGCGAATACGTCCCTCGCTTCGAGGCAGTCGCAAGACAAGCCCCCCAGACTGCCAATGGAGCCGGGGCCGTGGTGCAAGTGCCTCGCTTCCTCCTCGACTTGATGTCGGCCGCGTTTCCTTCAGCCTCTGGTCAAAGACTTCCTTGAAACACCTCTCGAACTCGATCGCAGGGACGAAGGCCTCTGGATCTTGGCGTATCCGTGCAAACAGGGCGGCATGCCAGGCAGTCTCGTCCCAGAGGATCGCACGGCGAGGCACGATGACCGCGGGTGGAAGGAAATACAGGGCATCGTCCTCCCAGCGGTTGAGTAGCACGGTCGTTTCGACAGGCGGCGGACCAAATGCTGCTTCCTGTCTCAGAAACGCGTCGATCAAATGGGGAAGCTGCGCTTGGCTTACTCCGGCATGAAGAAGGTAGACGTCGACATCGCGATCGAACCCTCGAGTAGGCAACCCGAACCGGTCGCAGACGCCACAGAATGAGCTGAACAGCACTTTGCGATGCTGCTGGTTATCAAGCGGAACGCGAAGAGTATCGGCAATATGCGGGTACACCGCATGGCCGGTGTCTCCATATCCTTCGCTAAGAGAGTGAGTGACGAGCCATGCTGCGAGGCTTGGAAACTGGCGGAACAACACTTTCAGCCTGTCCGGCCGGCCGTCCAGAAACTGTCGCGTGCGCTCAATGGCTCGCACTCGCGCGGCTTCGTCCAGGGGGATAAGGCCAATGAAGGGCGGCGCCCCTGCTTCTTGGCGGCGTCTGTTGATCAAGAAGTCTGCGGTCCTGCAACCCAAAGCACACCCTTCCGTCTACAGTGCCCGCTGGCCGCGAGTCCGCTTCGCTGTTGATACTGTTGGGGATAAGGCGTAACAGTTCGCATATCCGCGAACAAGCGGATTGACAGGGAGAGCAAGCGATGAACCGGCCATGTCCGCCGACGGTGTGACCTTCGGCCAGGCGATTTCGAAGGCCCGCAAGGGACTCGGTCTCAGCCAGAAGGAGCTCGCAGCGCGCGTGATGAAGGAAGAGGGCGGCGGGTCGATATCCCCGCAGTACCTCAACGACATCGAGCACGATCGACGCAGCCCCAGCTCGGGGCACCTGATCCGCCAGTTCTCCGGCATCCTGAACATCCCGGAGGACTACCTATACGCACTCGCAGGCCGGCTACCGGATGATCTGCGGCCGGATGCGTCCACTCCGGACAAGGTCGTCGAGGCCTTCGCCAATTTCAGGAAGACGTTGAAGGAGTAAGGAGGTTGGCATGGTGAAGATGATCCGTGACAACACGGGCCGCTTTGCCGAGCGACCCTTCTACGAGGCGCGGGATCTCGACAATGAATGCGAGCGACTGATCCGGGACCTTCTGCTGAAGCGCCGCGGGACGGTCGACTACCCCGTGGCGACCGACGACCTGACCGTGCTGATCGAGATGCACGGTGCGGACCTCGACCCTTACGCCGACTTGTCCGCGTATGGCGCCGATGTCGAAGGGGTGACCGAGTTCTTCCCCGACCGCGGACCGCAGGTCTCCATCTCGGAACGCATCGCGGCCGACGAACGGCGCGAGAATCGCTTCCGCACCACGCTCACCCATGAGTTCGGACACGTGAAGTTCCACGGGCCTCTCTGGGCGCAGAAGTTCGCCAACGGCGACCTGCTCGAGCGCGGCGTGAACGCCAACAAGGCGATCTCCAAGCGCGACAACATCCTGGACGCCCCGCAGTCCGACTGGATGGAATGGCAGGCCGGCTATATCAGCGGCGCTCTGTTGATGCCGGTCACGCCGGTCCATCGCCTCGTTTCCGACTACTGCAGCCCGCGCGAGCTGCATGGCGATATCCATGTTTCGACAGAGCATGCCGCGCGGCTGATCGAGATGGTCACGGAGCGGTTCGCGGTCTCCGAAGATGCCGCCCGCATCAGGCTGTTGAAGCTGAACCTGATCACTTCGACACACGGACAGCCCTCGCTTTTCGGCCGTTGATCGCGAATCCGCGGAAGCGCGTATTTTTTCGATTGACTCCACTCTGGCGCGATATACGCTGATTAGCAGATCAGCCGATACATGGAATCACCAGAAAGGAGATCATGGTGACTGCACTGTCCGCCTTCCTTCGCAAGACGCCCGGCGAGGCGCTGCGCGAATACTTCGACCGGCCGGAGATCGGCCTGCCCACCGAGTTCGACTGGAGCGTGCCGGAGGCCGAGCTGTCGAAGCCGCTTCTCGGCGCCATCGAGAAGATGTCCCGCGTTCAGCGTGACCGAATTTCGAACGACGCCGAGCGCGTCCATGCACTGTCCGACGAGCCGGGGCAGGCCGCGATCTACAGCGTTGCGGACGATCCCGCCTTCCTCGACGGGCTCGCGAACCCGCATGCGCGCTCGCTCTGGATGTTCCTGAATGCGCAGGACCGGTTCCGCCATGCCGAGGAAGTTCGCTTCACCGAGGACCGCAGGCGCGGCCGGATGTGGGCGGGCTACATGACCGACGCGGGCTGCGTTGTGCAGCGCGATGCATCGGCCCGTCACGCCTTCATCTCCGCGATCAAGGAGTTCTCGGGCGCCGCCCATGCCCATGTCGACATCTTCGACCGAGTTAGGACGACCCATGAGGGCGACGAATGCGACCTCGTGCAGGTGACGATCTACCGCGAGGGACGGCCCGACGATTTGCTGCGCTTCGACGACAAGGGGTCTCTCGTGCGGCAGGCCTATCGTCCCGTCTTCGAGGCCGCGGTAACCTATGAGCCCGCGACCGGCGGCATCGAAGTGATCGCCAACGACAAGGCGACGCGGGGCGAGATCGTGAAGGCGACGGTCACGCACCTTCTCGGCATCGCGTTCAAGGAGAACCGTCTGCCGCTTCGGTGCTACGACCTTTCCGTGCTGCTGACGCCGTACGACTTCCCGGTCGACCCGGAGGACGGGATCGAAGGTGTCGAGGTGCGCGAGCTGCGCCTCATGCCGATCGACGACAGCAGCCGAAGGGTCACACTGGAGAACATGGCCCGTGCGGACGGTACCATCTGGTCTATGGCGGACGAGATGTTCCAGGAGCGCACGCCCTTGCGCGACGGTTTCGTCATCACGCGGGCCAAACTGGCGGTGAAGCTTGCCAAGCGCCCAGGGGGCGACCGCCGGCGCACCCTCACGCTGTCGATCACTTGGCCCCACGGCTGCGACCTGAAGGATCGCACCGCGACCGAGCAGATGATCGGCGAGAAGTACCTGCGGCGCTGGGGGATCCTGGTCGATGACCTGCAGCTCTTCGAGGATTGATCTCGCCGCCCGCCGGCTGCTCTCGTCCATCGCCGGGACCCGCGATGCGCGGGTCTCGGCCATGGCGCTGGCGCATATGCGCGGCGCCGGAAAGACACTGATGGATACCGGACTGCTCGTGCAGCGCGGCGGCGCGATGTCCGTCGTTGCCGAGGACGATCTGGACGACACCCCGACGTCCGTCATCGACCACCCGATCACGGACCAGCATGGGCATCTCGGCAACGCGGCCTGGCACGACGAACAGGCGAGCGCCCGCCGCCGGGTCTATGCGTTGGACATGGGAGCAGCAGCTCGGCGGGTGGTCGCCCGCCTCGACTGCTCGCTCGGAAAAGACCCGGTGCCGTACCTCCACGGCGCGGTGCTGGACTTCGGGACAGCGCGACTGCCGAAGCGAAGGGCACGTGTCGGGATCTGGGTCGCTCGCCGTCTTACGACACCGGCCGTGTTCCAGGAGTTCCGCCAGCTCGTTGCGCGCCGCCCGGCCGACGGGCTTCGTGTGGTCCTCTTTCTCGACCCTCCGGATCGGCATCGCTTCCGCTTCATCCGGGGCCATGAGTTCGTCGCGTTGGCAGACGTGGTCGATCATGAAGATGGTCTTGCAGTCGCCCCGGAGGTCCTGACCGCCCGCCTGCTGAAGGGCCCGTCGCACAAGGAACCCGTCTGGGTCTCCGGCGACGGCGGCGTGCTGATCGTGCATGGCAAGTGGCACGAGTTCACCGGCGGCAAGCAGAAGATCGCCGTCGCCATGCTCGCCGAGGCTTGGCTGGACCGGGATCCGGTGCTGCCCGTCGCGCGCATCCTCGAGGAGGCCGAGTGTGGTCCTTCCGTGAAGCGAATGAAGAACCTCTTCGACGGCCACCCCACGTGGCAGGAAGTGATCCGGGAGAGCGGCTCCAGCGCCTGGCTCGAAGTGTGACGGCAGAAGATCGATCGCATCGGCTGTGCGGTGCGCCGCTGATGTCACCATTATGGTGCGCCAATGGCTGTATAACACATTGAATTTCATCATCTGTCCATGCACTGTCTAGCAACTGGCCATATAGTGTCCATTCCCCCTTCAATGTGGAGCGTCCATCTTGCCGTCACACAACACACGGAGACGATCCATGACACTTAACGGCGATAGGTTGCGTTCCCTGCGGGCTCAGAAGGGCCTGTCACAAGGGGATCTAGCCAAAATGAGCGACGTCCACCCCAAGACTATTTACAGGGCCGAGAATGGAAGCCCAGTTGATCAAGAAACCGCGGCGTTCATTGCGGATGCGCTGGGTGTTCCGGCGCAAAGCTTGCGCAACGAAGACGCGCCTGCGCACTCCGACACGCCCGGAGAGGTGATCCACTTGCCTTGCCGTTCAGGCCGGCGTCTCGTCGAGAAGATGACTGAAGTCTTCAACTTCACGTTCGAGCTTGATGTGGAGCCTACCGGCGCGAATGTCGACGCGGTCGAGGCGTTTCAAGAGGTTCTCAAGCACATGCTGCGGGATCCGCGCAATGCGGAAGCCCACAGGGAGGGACGCCAGACTGACTTGCGCCTTGCTGCCGAGGCCCAAGATGCGATCGCGGCGCTCACCGAACACGGGCTCATCGCCTATCTCGGCGTCTTTTCGAGCTACCAGGAGCTTGATCGAGTACTGATGAACGATGGTGACTATCACGCGCCTGGGCGCATCGCTCTCGATTGCGTTCTCCACGCCCACGTCGTGATTTCGGAGCAAGACGTCAGCCACCTCCGCCGCGTACATGACGCGCACATCGAGAATCAGGACCCCAGTGTCTTGGAGGGTGGGACTGCGATATTCCGCGGCTGGCGAGTGCAAGACTGGCCCGATGCGGTCTTCAATGTGGATTGACCTGCTCGCGGAAGGGTCGGTTCAAGCCGGTTCGCCAACGTGAAGTCCCGGATGGCTGGTCCCCTCCGAGCAACCCGATTGCTGATTTGTAGCGTGGTTTGCGCCGAGCGAAGCGCACAGTAAAGGCTAGAAATCCACGATATCGAAGGCCTGCAGGCGATCACCTGCGGGCCTTTTCGTCTTCGGGCACCCCGATCTGCATTCCTCCCGTCTCCCCTCCCACCGCCCTCCCGATCTCCTCCCCTCGCACACCCCAGTCTCGTTCGCAGGCATTCGGCCAATCGCGAAGGAGACGACGATGTCAGTCACGCATCTCAACCAGGTCGAGCTGGCGGCTCGATGGAAGATCAGCCCGCGCACGCTGGAGCGCTGGCGTTGGACCGGTGAGGGCCCCGCCTTCATCAAGATCGGCGGCCGGGTCGTGTACCGGCTCGAGGACGTCGAGGCCTACGAGGCCAACCGGCACTGCTCGAGCACGGCCGACAAGCCCGCCGTGAAGCTGGCGTGAGGGGACGGCCATGACGATCCCCAACCGCATCACCATCGACGATCTTCCCACCATGCCGGTCGGCGAGATCGCCGCGCTGCCGGGCGACCAGCTGGTGCTCCTGAAGCAGGACGCCGATGAACGGCTGCGCTCCGCGAAGGCCCTCTGCGACTGGCTCGATGGCGCCATCGCGCTGAAGTACGGCGACGAGGCGCAGGCTGCGCGCCGCATAGAGGGCAAGGACACCGGCACTGTCAGGCTGCAGGACGGCCAGGTCACCGTGGTCGCGGAGCTGCCGAAGCGTGTCGATTGGGATCAGGCGATTCTCGCCGGTCTGGTCGAGCGCATCCGGGCGGATGGCGCCCATCCCGCCGAGTACGTGGACATCGCGTTCAGCGTGCCCGAGCGCAAGTACAACGCCTGGCCCAAGGACATCCACCAGGAGTTCGAGCCCGCGCGCACGGTTCGCACCGGCAAGACCAAGTTCCGGCTGCTGCTCGGCAAGGAGGTGCGCTGATGGCCATCTCGCTCGCATCCCTGCGCACCTCGACGGTGCTGAGCCCGCCGCGCGTGCTGATCCACGGCGTCGCCGGCATCGGCAAATCCACCTTCGCCGCGTCCGCCGACGCGCCCGTGTTCATTCTCACTGAGGACGGTCTCGGCAAGCTGCAGGTGCCGCACTTCCCGCTGGCGACGAGCTACGCGGAGGTCGCCGAGGCGCTCGACGCCCTGCTCGACGAGGACCACCCATATTCGACGGTGGTGGTCGACAGCGTGGACTGGCTGGAGCCGCTGATCTGGGCCGAGGCCTGCCGTCGCAACGGCTGGCAGTCGATCGAAAGCCCTGGCTTCGGCAAGGGCTACGCCGAGGCGCTGACCATCTGGCGCGAGTACATCGACAGGCTGAATGCGCTCCGCGACCGGAAGGGCATGGCGGTCATCCAGATCGCCCACACCGACATCAAGCGTTTCGACAGCCCCGAGCACGAACCCTACGACCGGTACGTGATCAAGCTGCAGGCCCGCGCGTCCGCGCTGCTGCAGGAGCACTCGGACGTCGTGCTCTTCGCCAACTACCGGATCTCGGTCAGCAAGTCCGACGTCGGCTTCAACAAGAAGGTGACCCGGGCGCTCGGGTCCGGTGCGCGCGTCATGCACACCGAGGAGCGCCCCGCCTTCCTCGCCAAGAACCGCTACGGCCTGCCGGAAACCCTCCCGCTCGAGTGGTCGGAGTTCCTGGCCGCCATGCCCCAATCCGCCTGATTACGACTGAAAGGACAGCACGATGGCACGTTTCGAAACCGCCTTTGACGCCGCCGGCATCGAGCCCACCACCGCCTACGAGATCCTGCCCGCGGGCAAGTATCGCGCCCAGATCGTCGAGAGCGAGATGCGCGTCACGAAGAACGGGATGGGTAAGTATCTCTGGCTGATGCTCGACATCCTCGAGGGGCCGCAGCAGGGCCGCAAGGTCTTCGACCAGCTGAACCTGGTGAACGCCAACCCGACCACCGTGGAGATCGCGCAGCGCACGCTGTCGGCGATCTGCCACGCCACGGGCAAGCTGCAGGTGAACGACAGCGAGGAGCTGCACCTGATCCCGCTGACGATCCAGGTCGGCGTGAAGCCCCCGAAGGACGGCTACGGTGAGCGCAACACGATCCGCTACCTGGTGCCGGAGGCCCCGGCGCAGGCGACCCCGCCGAAGCCCGCCGCCACGCAGCCGGCCAGCGCGCCCGCGCAGTCGGCGCCCGCCCGCCCGGCCACCGCACCCTGGAACCGCAAGAGCTGACGCCCTCGGCCGCCGCGGGCTGAGACCTGCGGCGGCCAGGACATCGCCAGACCCGAGAGACAGATCATGACCAACATCACCGACGCGGCCTGCGTGGCCGCGAACGCCCCCGGCTTGCCCGACGACACCCGGCGCCTGATCGAGATCGAGGACGCCATCGCGAAGATCCGCACGCAGATCGCGACCGCGGATCTGGCGCGGCAGCGGACGGCGAAGCCGATCGACCCCGACTGGTTTCACCGCGCGCGCACGGCGCTGCGCCACCTCAATCGCGAGCGCGCCGAGATCGTCGCCCGTCAGGGCGGTCGCCGCCGGCGCGAACGGCTCAAGGACATAATCATCGCCGTCCTGCGCGAACGCCACGACAACGCCGCCTGGACGGCGGTGATGGCGGAGGCGCGGGCGCGGCTCGAGCGGGAGGAGGCATGCTGATGGCCGAGCTTCCCGAACCCCCGACGCCGACCCTCTCCGCGATCTACGCCTCCTACGAGGCGCGGCAGGGCGACGGCTTCCGCGACCACCTCGGCGCCTCGCTGATCGGCAAGTCCTGCACGCGCGCGCTCTGGTACGATTTCCGCTGGGCGACGCCCGCGCGGCACACCGGCCGCATCCTGCGGCTATTCGAGACCGGCCAGCTGGAGGAGGCCCGGCTCGTCCGCGACCTGCGCGCCACCGGCGCGACGGTGCTGGAAGTCGATCCCGAGACCGGGCGGCAGTTCCGCGTCGAGGCCCATGGCGGGCATTTCGGCGGCTCGCTCGACGGTGTCGCCCTCGGTCTGCTCGAGGCGCCGAAGACCTGGCACGTCGTCGAGTTCAAGACCCATTCGGCGAAGAGCTTCGCCGAGCTCGTCGCCAAGGGCGTCGCGCTCGCCAAGCCCCAGCACACCGCACAGATGCAAATCTACATGCACCTGACCGGCATCACGCGGGCGCTCTACGTCGCGGTCTGCAAGGACACCGACGCGCTGCACATCGAGCGTGTCCTGGCCGATCCCGAGATGGGTGAGCGCCTGCTTGAAAAGGCGCGGCGGATCATCTTCGCCCAGCACCCGCCCGAGCGCATCAGCGCGGATCCCGCCTGGTTCGAGTGCCGGTTTTGCGACCACCACGGGCTCTGCCAGGGCGAGGATGCCGCGGCGGTCACCTGCCGGTCCTGCCTGCATTCGACGCCTGTCGAGGGCGGCTGGCACTGCGCGCGCCACGACCGGCTGCTCGACTCGGCCGACCAGCGCCGCGCGTGCCCCCGGCACCTGTTCATCCCCGATCTCGTCCCCGGCGAGGTGAGCGACGCAGGCGAGGACTTCGTCTCCTACCGCATGCGCGACGGTTCGGCCTGGACCAACGACGCCCGCGAAGAGGAGGCCGCCGCATGCTGACCCTGCGCCCCTACCAGCAGGCCGCGATCGCCTCGATCTACGGCTATTTCGAGAAGGAGAGCGGCAACCCGCTCGTCGTGATCCCCACCGCCGGCGGCAAGAGCCTCGTCATGGCCGCCTTCATCGACGGCGTGCTCAAGGCCTGGCCTGACCAGCGCGTGCTGGTCGTCACCCATGTCCGCGAGCTGATCGCGCAGAACCATGCCGAGATGCTGGGGCTCTGGCCCGAGGCGCCGGCGGGCATCTACTCGGCCGGGCTCGGTCGCCGCGATGCGCGGGCCCGGATCCTCTTCGCCGGCATCCAGTCGATCCACGACAAGGCGACGCGCATCGGCCATGCCGATCTGGTGCTGATCGACGAGGCCCATCTGATCCCCGGCCGGTCGAACACCATGTATCGCCGCTTCCTCAATGACCTGCAGGCGATCAACCCCGCGCTCAAGGTGATCGGGCTGACGGCGACGCCCTTCCGGCTCGACAGCGGCATGCTGCACGAGGGCGAGAACGCGCTCTTCACCGACATCGCCTACGAGGTGTCGGTCCGCGACCTGATCGATCAGGGCTATCTCTCCCCGCTGATCTCGAAGCAGACGAAGACCCGCCTCGACGTGACCGGCGTGGGATCGCGCGGCGGCGAGTTCATCGCGCGTGACCTCGAGGACGCGGTCGACCAGGACGCCATCACGCGTGCGGCCGTGGCCGAGGTGATCGCCCATGGCGAGACGCGCCGGTCCTGGCTCGCCTTCTGTTCGGGCGTCCGCCACGCCACCCATGTCGCCGAGGAGTTCCGCCGCCGCGGGGTCAGCTGCGCCACCATCTTCGGCAAGACGCCGAAGGACGAGCGTGACGCGATCATCGCCGCCTTCAAGCGCGGCGAGATCAGGGCGCTGGCCTCGATGGGCGTACTGACGACGGGCTTCAACGCGCCGGCCGTGGACCTGATCGCGATGCTGCGGCCCACCAAGTCGGCCGGGCTCTATGTCCAGATGGCCGGTCGGGGCACGCGGCTCGCCGAGGGCAAGGAGAGCTGCCTCGTTCTCGATTTCGCGGGCAATGTCCGCCGGCACGGCCCCATCGATCTCGTGCGGCCGAAACGGCCGGGCGGTCCGGGGGACGGGCCGCCGCCCACCAAGATCTGCCCGAAATGCGGGACCATCGTGGCCATCGCCGCGCTCGAATGCCCCGACTGCGGTTTCGAGTTCCCCGGCCGCGAGGTGAAGCTCGAGCCGACCGCCTCGACGCTGGAGGTGCTGTCCACCGGCAAGCCGCAATGGGTCGGCGTCACCGACGTCACCTTCAGCCGCCACGAGAAACGCGGCGGGCGAGTCTCGCTGAAGGTCACCTACCGCTGCGGGTTCGCCTTCCACACGGAATGGGTCTGCTTCGAGCACGAGGGTTATCCGCGCCGCAAGGCCGCGAGCTGGTGGCGCGAACGGGCGCCCGAGGTAGAAGTGCCCGAGTCCGTCGACGAGGCGCTCCTGCTGGCGGATCGGCTGCGCCGCCCCACCGAGATCGCCGTCCGCCCTGCGGGCCGCTTCACCGAAATCACCGCCTACAGGTTCGCCCCATGCCTTACAGCCGTGCCGGGCTCTGCGCCGTCTGCCATCGAGAACCCCGCGGCTGGGGCTGGTTCGACGCGCGCTTCCGCGTCTCCGATCCGCGGCGCGACACGAGCCGCAGAGACCTCTGCAGCCGGGTTTGCCAGGACATCTGCCACCGGAGGTCGGGCATGATCGATCCGACCCCCAATGAGACGGCGGCCATGGTCGAGGGCGGAAAGGCCGGCGGCGCCTATCTCGACAGCCTCGGCCGGACCGATCTCGCCCAACTCAGCGAGGAGGAGTGGGACACCTTCGTCGAGGTGATCGTCACCGGCTACTGCGATGCCTTGCGTGAGATGGCGGCGAAGGACCGCGCGCGGCTCGACGGCATGATCCCGGAGGTGCCCTTCTGATGGCGGACACCTCGTGGATGGCGCGCGTGGGCGCGCGTCTCGTGACCAACGGCTACGCGATCCTGCCGATCGCGCCCGGCACCAAGAAACCCGGCCAGTTCGCTCGCGCGGCCTGGCACGACTACCCGCAGTGGAACCGGCATGCTTGCCGCGCCACGACCGAGCACGAGGTCGCGACCTGGTCGACCTGGCCTAGCTGCGGCGTCGGGATCGTCGGCGGCGCGGTCGCCGCGCTCGACATCGACGTCGCCGAGGATGGCGAGCTTGCGCTGCGCATCGAACGACTGGCCCGCGAGCGGCTGGGCGACACGCCCGCGCTCAGGATCGGCAAGGCACCGAAGCGGCTGCTGGTCTATCGCACGCGAGAGCCCTTCGCCGGGATCCGGCGCGCGCCGCTCGAGGTTCTGTGCCTCGGACAGCAGTTCGTGGCCTATGCCGAGCATCCCGACACCGGCCAGCCCTATGCCTGGCCGGACGAGGGGCTTGCGGATCTCGACATCGAGAGCCTGCCCGAAATCGACGCGGAAAAGGCGGCGGCCTTCCTCGACGAGGCGCTGGCGCTGATCCCGCCCGATCTGCGCCCGAAGAGCCTCGGTGCGAAGGCGGCGAACGGGGCCGGGCATCCGTGTCTGCCGGCCCACGCACAGGCCGGCACGCTGGCGGCGATCCGGAGCGCGCTGGCGTGGCTGCCGAACGCCGAGCTCGACTACGACAGCTGGATGCGCATCGGCATGGCGCTGAAGGGCGCTCTGGGCGAGGAGGGCGCGACGCTCTTCGGCGACTGGTCGGCGCAGGCGGCCAAGAACGACCCGGCCGCGACGGCGAAGGCTTGGGCGAGCTTCAAGCCCGCGCGGATCGGCGCCGGCACGATCTATCACCTCGCCATGGAGAAGGGCTGGCGTCCCGATCCAGACCTGCTGCTAGACGGCAGCCAGAAGGTCTGCGCGGGCGACGACCATCCCGCGGCCGGCCTCCTCGCGCGGCTCGCCCAGCCCGAAGCCCCGATGCCGATCCTCCCGCCTGCGCCGTCCTTCACGCTGACGATCCCGGGCGGGCTCGTGGGCGATCTCGCGCGCTACATGATCGACACCGCGCGCAGACCGCAGCCGCTTCTCGCGGTGGGCGCCAGCCTCTGCGCCCTCGGCGCGCTGATGGGGCGGCGCTACCGCACGACAACCGACCTGCGCACGAACCTCTATATCGTCGGCATTGCGGACAGCGGCTCGGGCAAGAACCACGCCCGAGAGGTCGTCAACGAGCTGTTCTTCGCGGCGGGGCTGGCGCACCACCTTGGCGGCAACAAGATCGCCTCCGGCGCGGGGCTTCTGACCGCGCTCCACCGTCAGCCCGCGATCCTGTTCCAGATCGACGAGTTCGGCATGTTCCTCTCGGCGGCGGCCGATCGGAAGCGCAGCCCGCGCCACATCACCGAGATCCTCGACAACATGACCGAGCTTTACACCGCGGCCAGCGGGATCTTCCTCGGCGCGGAATACGCCAACCGGGACGGCTCGAACGAGCGGCGCGACATCGTGCAGCCCTGCCTCTGCGTCTACGGCACGACGACCCCGCTGCATTTTTGGGGGGCGCTGCAGGGCGCCAACGTGGTGGACGGCTCGCTCGCCCGGCTCATCATCCTGCCGAGTGAGGAGGACTATCCGGACGAGAACCGTAGCGCCGGGCTCCGGAGATTGCCCCGGCCGCTGATCGAGGGCCTGCAGCGGCTCGCCGAAGGCGGCGGCCGGGCGAGCGGAAACCTCGCAGGCCGGACTTCCGGTCCCGAGACCGCGGTAGACCCGATGACCGTGCCGATGGACGACGAGGCGCAGGCGCATTTCGACGCGCTTCGCGACGAGATCACTGCCGAGCTCCGGGCCGCGGCCGGCACGTTCCACACGCCGATCCTCGCCCGGATCGCGGAGAACGCGGCCAAGGTCGCGCTCGTCCTCGCTGTGGGGCGGGATGCGGTCCAGCCCGTCATCGGGCTCAAGGATGCCATCTGGGCGATCGATTTCGTGCGCCATTTCGCCCGGCGCACCATCGACGCCGTCGAGCGCCACGTCGCCGACACCGAGACAGAGGCGCATCTGAAGCGAGTGCGCGAGATCATCCGCAAGGCCGGGTCGGCAGGCGTCACCAAGTCCGAGCTGACCCGCGCCTCGCAATGGCTCCGGGCGCGCGACCGCGATGACATCCTGCTCACGTTGGTCGAGAGCGGTGACATCGTCACGGTGGAGCAGGAGACCGGGGGTCGGAAGGCCATGCGCTTCCGGGCGCTGCGGTGAGGGCCGGGACGATGCTTCCTTCAACGGCCCCCATCCTTCATTTGAAGGAAGTACCCGCCCAAGCCTCCGTCCTGGAACGGAAATCCGGCGCGGCGGACTTCTTTCAATATTTCACGCAAGGACCCTCGCGCGCGTGGATGGGAAAGGGTGCCACACCCACACCCCATGAAATAACTGAAATATTGAAAGAAGAGATTTATCCGCATTCTGCCAATGGCTTGCGGCCCCACTTCCTTCAAGCGGACGGGGTGAAGCCATTGAAGGAAGTGCCGGGCGCTCCCGGCATCGACAACGTGACCGTGACCAAACCTCGCGATCCCGGTCCGGGCGCGCGTGCTGCCCTCACCAGGCAGCCGTGGCGCCTCGGCCTCTCACTCGAAGAGGAGGTCGTCATGGACCGCTCCCCATACATCGCCCCGGCGCCTCTCACGGCTGCTGGCAATCTCGACCGCTGCATTCTCGCGCGGGATCTCGGCACCAGCACCGGCTGGGCGTTGCGCTCGGCCGAAGGGCTGATCACCAGCGGGACCGCGAGCTTCAGGCCCGGCCGCTATGACGGTGGCGGTATGCGCTATCTGCGCTTCACCAACTGGCTGACCGAGATCGATCGCCTGTCCGGGCCGATCGCCGCGATCTGGTTCGAGGAGGTGCGCCGCCACGCCGGAACCGATGCGGCCCATGTCTATGGCGGGCTCATGGCCACGCTGACAGCTTGGGCCGAACTGCGCGGCGTGCCATATGCCGGCGTTCCGGTCGGCACGATCAAGCGTCACGCCACCGGAAAGGGCAACGCGCCGAAGGAGGCGATGATCGCGGCGGCCCGCGCCCGAGGCTTCAGCCCTGCCGACGACAATGAGGCGGACGCCATCGCGCTCCTGCTCTGGGCGATCGAGACGAACGGGGGTGTCGCATGAGGTGGCATCCCAAGGGCTACGGCGGCCATCGCCGGGATCCGGAACAGGTGAAGCGCGAGGGCTGGCGCGAGCAGGGTCTGCTCGCCGTCTCGCTCGAGGACGCGCGTCTGACCTGGCCGGAACGCGAGCTCGTCCGCCAGCTGGGCGAAAAGCTCTATGGGCCGCACCCCTCCGACGAGGGAGGGCGCCATGGATAAGTGGACCCCGTCCCTCGTCGAGGCACGCCTCGCTGAAGCGGCCTTCGTGCTCAAGCGCCTGCCCGAGCCGCGACGGCAGGGCTACTTCAGCACTTGGCCCGAGATCGTCCACTCCTTCGCCGACAAAGTGGGCCAGGAGCCGAAGCCCATGCGGGTGCTGCCCTCGCCGCAGGCGATCAGCCGGATGGAGGAGACGCTGACCTGGACCGCCTGCCTCGACCCCGTCGACGGCAAGATCGTCTGGATGCGCGCCCACGGCGAGCGCTGGAAGACCATCTGCTGGACGGTCGGTCTGCAACGCTCGGCCGCCCATCAGCACTGGCTCTACGGGCTCTGCGTCATCTCGCTGAGGCTCAACCGGCGGCGGTTCAACCGCAACCTGTCGAAGCGGCGCGTGATCGAGCTGGCCGGTGGCGCGTAACCCTGCGCGCCAGAGGGGAAGGTGTGCGGCGGACAGTTTTCGACGGGACAGAAAACCGGTTCAGGGGCTAGGTTCGGGATAAGCTCGGGAGAGGCGCGCGCGGCGCGGTCCCGAACGAAACCATCCTTTCGTTGGCGGGGTCCGTTGGAAAAGGAAAGGCGCTAATCCTTTCTCTGCGGGCCGCTGTCCGCCCCCGCCACGCCCTTTCGGCCGAGTTCACGGGTCCTTCCTGGCGATATTCGTATGCTGGCGGGCGAAGCGCGGGACTTCGCCAGCGACAGGGCCGGATTTTTGGGAAGCCACCCGGAAGCCTGACCACCCGAAACCCGCGCAAACCCCAATGAATGCTGGCCTTCGGGCCGGATACCCCGGACGCCGCTGGACCCCGCATGGAGTCCAGCGCGGCATCCGGTGTCTGGAATCCGGCCAGCATCCACCATCACATCGGAAACCACCCGACCATGACGCTGAACTTCGCCCCCGAGCGGATCGAGATGTGGCCGCTGGCCAAGCTCCAGCCCTACGCGAAGAACGCGAAGGCGCATGGCGCGGACCAGGTGGCGAAGATCGCCGCCAGCATGGCCGAGTTCGGCTGGACCGTGCCCTGCCTCGTGGCCGAGGACGGCGAGCTGATTGCGGGCCATGGCCGGGTGCTCGCCGCGACGCAACTCGGGCTGACCGAGGCCCCGGTCATCGTGCTCGGGCATCTGACCGAGGCACAGCGGCGGGCTTACCGGATCGCGGACAACAAGCTGACGGAGCTGGGCACCTGGGACGAGGCGCTGCTGTCGGCGGAACTGAACGACCTGCTGGCCGAGGATTTCGACCTGTCGCTGGTCGGGTTCTCCGATGGCGAACTCGACAAGCTGCTGGCCTACGTCGCGGAAGACGACGGTGAAGAAGGTGGCGCCGGGGGCTCCTTGCCGCCGGTGACCATCCCCGAACCGCCGCGCAACCCGGCGTCGCGCACCGGAGATCTTTGGATCCTCGGCGACCACCGGCTGCTCTGCGGCGACAGCACCAGCGCGGCCGACGTGCGCCGCCTGATGAACGGCGAGCGGGCGATCCTGTTCGCGACCGACCCGCCGTATCTGGTGGACTACGACGGCTCGAACCACCCGACCCGCAACAAGGATTGGTCCGCGTCCTACGGGACGACATGGGACGACAGTTCGCAGGGCGCGGAGCTCTATGACGGCTTCATCTCGGCGGCCGTCGCCGAGGCCATCACCGAGGATGCCGCCTGGTACTGCTGGCACGCCTCGCGCCGCCAGGCGATGCTGGAGGCCTGCTGGGAAAAGGCCGGCGCCTTCGTCCACCAGCAGATCATCTGGGTGAAGGACCGCGGGGTGCTGACCCGCTCGCATTACCTGTGGAAGCACGAGCCCTGCTTCATGGGCTGGCGCCGTCCGAACCGTCCGCCGAAGGTGGCCGAGCAGACACTGCCGTCGACCTGGGAGATGCCGTCCTTCGCCAAGGACGAGCGCCCCGACCATCCGACGCCGAAACCGCTCGACGCCTTCGGCATTCCGATGCGCCAGCACGTCGCCCGTGGCGGCCTCTGCTACGAGCCGTTCTCGGGCTCTGGCTCGCAGATCATGGCGGGCGAAGCCAACGGCCGCCGCGTCTTCGCGATGGAGATCAGCCCCGCCTATGTCGATGTGGCCGTGGAACGCTGGCAGGCCGAGACCGGCAAGGACGCGATCCTTAACGGCGACGGGCGGACCTTCGCACAGGTGAGAACCGAGCGGCTGGGCGACGGCACCGATACGCCGGACACGGACGCCGAACCCGAACCCGCGCGAAAGCGCAAGACCGCCGCGTGACATGCATGACCTGGCTTTACCTTCCTCCGGACGCGCTTCCGGAGACGCAGACGCATGCCTCTTCGGCCTCTCCCTCTGCTCCGGCGCGGGCGGTCTCGACCTCGGGCTCACCATCGCTATCCCCGGATATCGTGCTGTGGGCCATGTCGAACGGGAAACCTACGCCGCAGCCACTCTCGTGGCGCGGATGGAAGACGCGTCCCTGGATCAGGCTGTTGTCTGGGACGATGTTGGAACCTTCGACGGCCGCCCGTGGCGCGGCGCGGTGGACATCGTCACTGCGGGCTATCCGTGCCAGCCGTTCTCCGTCGCGGGCAAACGCCGGGGCGCGGACGACCCGCGCCACCTCTGGCCGCATGTCGCCCGCATCATCGGCGAGGTCGAGCCGCCCTTCGTCTTCCTCGAGAATGTCGCCCATCATCTCCGCCTCGGCTTCCCCGAAGTCGCCAGCGGACTGGTCGGCATGGGCTACCGCCTTGCGGCAGGCCTCTTCACGGCGGCGGAAGTCGGTGCGCCCCACAAGCGCGAGCGCTTGTTCATCCTCGCCATCCGCGAGGGAGACGACCTGGCCGACCCCGCGCGCTTGCTCCGGCACCCGTTCGAGTGGCGGGAACCGGACGGAGCTCCTGCGGCTCTGGCCGACACCGAGGGCCAGTGCGAACGAGAACCGGCAGACGAAGCCGACCCCGTCGCAGGCAGCGGGCCAGCACGGCATGAACCTGGCGACGACGGCCGCGCTCTGGCCGACGCCGCAGACCGACAGTTTTCGCAGCCGGGGTGGCGAGCGGAAGGACGAAAAGGGTCTGGACCGCATGGCGCGGGACTGGCCGACGCCAATGGCGAACGACGGCTGCAAGCCGAGCGCGGGAAACCGCCGCTCGGCCGACCTGACCCATTCGGCGGGGCTGTGGATGACGCCGACGGCACGCGATCACAAGGACGGGGCGACGAGCCTTGCCAACACGCCGGTGAACGGTCTGCTTGGCCGCCAGGTCCTGGTGACGCCATTGGCTGGGCCGAGTACCTGCGATACGCGCCGGACCTTGAACCCGCTGTTCGTCGAGGCGCTGATGGGCTGGCCCACCGGGTGGACCGGCTTCGCCTCTGTGGCAACGGAGTGGTCCCGCTGGTTGCGGCGCATGCGCTGCGAACTCTGGCGGCTGAATTGCTGGCCGATGGATGAGGTGGCGGCATGAAACAGTCCCGCCTCATGTCGCTGGTCGAGTCCATCGCCAACGTGGCTGTCGGCTACGGCGTCGCGGTCGTCACGCAGATCCTGATCTTCCCGGTCTTCGGGCTGCACGCGACGCTGGCGCAGAACCTCAAGATGGGTGCGGTGTTCACCGTGGTGAGCATCGCGCGGTCCTACGTCCTGCGGCGGCTGTTCGAGGCGGTCCGGATGCGGAGCGCCAAATGATCGACCGCCGCCCCGGAGGGACGGCGGCCATCAAATTTTCGGGGTCCGGTGCGTCAGGCGGCGGGGAGTCTGTACACGCGCCCGCGCCCTTCGACCTTTTCGGAGGTGACCTCGAGCCCGAGTTTCTTCTTCAGCGCGCCGGACATGGCGCCGCGCACCGTGTGCGACTGCCAGCCCGTTTGGGCGACGATCTCGTCGATGGTCGCGCCGCCCTCTGCGCGGAGCATCTCGATCAGGGTCTCCTGCTTGGTGCCCTTCCGGCGCTTGACCGGGGCGGTCGGCGTTTCGGGCGGCGGCGTCTCGCCCGGTTCGTCCGTGATCCCGAGGTTGCTGTAGGCCAGCGGGGTGGCGCGCAACGTGATCGGGCCGCGCTCCTCGTCGTGCCGCCAAACCGTGTTGAGATCCGTGGCGGCGATTTCCTCGATCAGGCCCTGCTTCAGGAGGCTCTTGCAGACGTTGCCGACGGCGCCGCCCTTGAGGCTGGCGGTGACAGGGAAGACTGCCCCGTCCCCGCGCGCGCAGGCGGTGGACAGGATGACGGCTTGGGCGTCGGAAACCTGGATCTGGTTCATGGGGTCGTCTCCGTGCTCGAGGCCCGCGTCATGCGGCGCCTTCTACGACCCCGAGCCGCGCGGGGCGCGCGGCGGGAGTTCCGGCGGTGCCGGAGATCAGCGGGCGTGTTCGCCCTCGCCGAAGGCGCTGTCGGTGATGCGCTTCAGCAGGCTGGCGTAGTGTTCGAGGGTGCCGACCATCGCCCAGCCCACCTCGTCGGGGGCGCAGTTGAAATGGTCGTCGCTGAGCGCCTGCAGGCGGGCAAGCATCTCGTCGATCTCGGCCTTCTTGCCGATGAAGGCGGCGAGTGCCGCCTCCTTGTTCCGGCGCGCCTTCTCGACGCGGAGTTCGTGGCGCGGGGTGGTGATCGGGTTCATACGGGTGGCCATCGGGGTGGCTCCTTGGTGAGTTGCATCGTCCTTCTGGAGACACGTTCCCTCTCTCCGGCGCGCTTATCAACTCGATAAGCGCATGATCTTGAATGATAATCGGAGCCGTCGATGCAGGGCATGAGCGAGCGCCAGTACGCCGCCCATGTCGGCCTGTCGCGGGGCGCGATCCAGAAGGCGAAGACGGCCGAGCGGCTGGTCCTCTATCCCGACGGCAGCATCAACGCGGCCGCCAGCGACGCCAGACGGGCCGAGACGACGGACCCGTCCAAGACCCGCAAGCCGCCCGCGCCAAAGCTGAAGCCCGTCCCCGAAGCGGCGGTGGCCGCTGTCGGCGACACGCTGCGCGAACAGGGGCTGGCGGTTCCCGCGGTCGGCGGCGGCACGACCTTCCTGCAGGCGAAGACGGCGAACGAGGTGCTGAAGGCGCAGGAGCGGCGCATCCGGCTCCAGAAGCTGAAGGGGGAGTTGATCGAGCGGGCCCGCGCGCTGGCGCTGGTGTTCCGGCTGGCGCGCGAGGAACGGGACGCATGGGTGAATTGGCCCGCGCGCGCGGCGGCGCTGATGGCGGCAGAGCTCTCGGCATCGTGCAGCGAGGCGACGGGCCAGCAGATCACCGTGGAGCCAGCCGCGATGCAGAAGGTCCTGGAGAAACATGTACGCGCCCACCTCGACGAACTCGCCGAGGTCCGGCCCGACTTCCGGTGAAATCGGCGATGGCCTGACGGACTTCGACGGCGCGGGCGAGATCCTGCGCGCCTGGGGCAACGGGCTGCGGCCCGACCCGGACCTGACCGTCTCGGAGTGGGCGGACCGGCATCGGATGCTCTCGGGCCGCGCCTCGGCCGAACCGGGGCGGTATCGCACGGTGCGCACGCCCTACATGCGCGAGATCATGGACCGGCTGTCGCCGGGCGATCCAACCCAGCGGATCGTGTTCATGAAGGCGGCGCAGGTCGGCGCGACCGAGGCGGGCAACAACTGGATCGGGTTCGCGATCCACCAGGCGCCGGGGCCGATGCTGGCGGTCCAGCCGACCGTGGAGCTGGCCAAGCGAAACTCGCGCCAACGGATCGACCCGCTGATCGACGAAAGCCCGGAGCTGCGGGAGCGGGTGAAACCGGCGCGCTCGCGCGACGCGGGCAACACCATGCTGTCCAAGGAATTCGCAGGCGGCATCCTGATCATGACGGGGGCCAACTCGGCGGTCGGGCTTCGGTCCACCCCGGCGCGATACATCTTTCTCGACGAGGTCGACGCCTATCCGGCCTCGGCCGACGAGGAAGGCGACCCGGTCACGTTGGCCGAGGCGCGGTCGCTGACCTTCGCCCACCGGCGCAAGGTGCTGCTGGTCTCGACGCCCACGATCCGGGGGCTGTCGCGCATCGAGCGCGAGTACGAGGCCAGCGACCAGCGTCGGTTCTTCGTGCCGTGCCCGCACTGTGGCCATGCGCAATGGCTCAAGTTCGACCGGCTGCGCTGGCAGAAGGGCCGTCCGGAGACGGCGGAGTATCACTGCGAGGGCTGCGAGAGGCCGATCGCGGAGCACCACAAGACGGCGATGCTGGAGGGGGGCGAATGGCGGGCGACCGCGACGGCCGCCGATCCGACCACGGTCGGGTATCACCTCTCGGCGCTCTATTCGCCGATCGGCTGGCTGAGCTGGGAGCGGATCGTGCGGGCATGGGACGCGGCACAAGGCTCGGACGAGGCGATCAAGGCGTTCCGCAACACGATCCTCGGCGAGACCTGGGTCGAGACCGGGGAAGCCCCCGACTGGCAGCGGCTCTACGACCGCCGCGAGCGCTGGACATCCGGCACGGTGCCAGCGGGCGGGCTGTTCCTGACCGCCGGCGCCGACGTGCAGAAGGACCGGATCGAGGTCGACGTCTGGGCCTGGGGGCGCGGACTGGAAAGCTGGCTCGTCGATCACGTGGTCATCGAGGGCGGCCCCGACCGGCACGACGCGTGGTCGGAGCTGACCGCGCTGCTGGACAAAAGCTGGCCGCACGAGCGCGGCGCGCATCTGCGGATCGCGCGGCTGGCCATCGACACCGGCTACGAGGCCCCGGCGGTCTATTCCTGGTCGCGAGCGCAGGGGTTCGCACAGGTGTCGCCGGTGAAGGGCGTCGAGGGGTTCAACCGCTCGAGCCCGGTGTCGGGGCCGACCTTCGTCGACGCGACCGAGGGCGGCAAACGCCTGCGGCGCGGGGCCCGGCTCTGGACCGTGGCGGTCTCGACCTTCAAGGCCGAGACCTACCGCTTCCTGCGGCTGGCGCGCCCGACCGATGAGGAGATGGCCGACGGGGCCGCGTTCCCGCCCGGCTCGGTGCATCTGCCGCACTGGGTCGAGAACGAATGGCTGAAGCAGTTCGTGGCTGAACAGCTGGTGACGGTGCGCACGAAACGTGGCTTCGCCCGGCTGGAATGGCAGAAGCTGCGCGAGCGGAACGAAGCGCTGGATTGCCGGGTCTATGCCCGCGCCGCCGCCTGGATCGCGGGTGCGGATCGCTGGCCCGACGAGAAATGGCGCGACCTCGAGGATCAGCTTGGGGCGGCGCCCACCGACACCGATCCCGCCGGGCAGATCAACCGGCCGGGACAGGCCCCGCAGGGCAAGCGCCGCTCCGACTGGCTCGGGCGGCGGGAGGGATGGTTCTGAACATGACCGACTGGACGGAAACCGAGCTCTCGGCACTGCGCCGGGCCTATGCCAGCGGCACGACCCGCGTCAGCTATGACGGCAAGTCCGTGGATTACGGCTCGGCCGAGGATTTGCTCGCGCGGATCCGCACCATCGAGCGCGCCATCGCGGGCACCACACGTCCGCTGCCGGTGGCCGGGCTCGCGGGCTTCTCGCGCGGAGATCGCTGATGTCGGCGACCTGGTTCGATCATGCCATCGCCACGGTGGCGCCGCGTATGGCCGCCGGCCGCGTGATGGCGCGTCAGGCCTTCGAGACGCTGACGCGCGGTTACGATGGCGCCGCACGCGGACGGCGCACCGAGGGCTGGCGCGCGCCCGGATCCTCGGCCGACACCGAGATCGGCGTCGCCGGGGCGCTTTTGCGCGACCGCATGCGCGATCTGGTGCGCAACAACCCGCATGCGGCCAAGGCCGTGGCGGTGCTGGTCAACAACATCATCGGCGCGGGCATCATGCCGCGCGCCGCCAGCGGTGACGACACGCTGGACCGCAAGGTCGATGCGCTGTTCGAGCGCTGGACGGCGGACTGCGATGCCGACGGCCAGCTCGACTTCTACGGCCTGCAGACGCTGATCTGCCGCGAGCTGGTCGAGGCGGGCGAGGTGCTGGTGCGCCGCCGTCTGCGTCGCGCCAGCGACGGTCTGCCGGTGCCGCTGCAACTGCAGGTGCTGGAGGCCGACTTCCTCGACGCCACGAAATCCGGCGCCATCGGCGCGGGGCGGCTGGTCCAGGGGATCGAGTTCGACCCGGTCGGCAAGCGCCGGGCCTATTGGCTCCATGCCGAGCACCCGGGCGACGCCTATGGCGCCTTGCAGAACGGTCTGCAGAGCCGCCCGGTGCCCGCGACCGATATCGCTCATGTCTACGAGAAGCAGCGCACGCAGGCGCGCGGCGTGCCATGGGGCGCGCCGGTGATCCGCTCCTTGCGCGATCTCGACGACTACGAGGTCGCCGAGCTGGTCCGCAAGAAGACCGAGGCCTGCGTCACCGCCATCGTCTTCGGCGATGACGAGGCACAGCAGGGCATCGCGCCATCCGTGGTCGATGCCGACGGCAACCGGGTCGAGCAGTTCGAGCCGGGGCTGATCGCCTATGCCCGCGGCGGCAAGGACATCCGCTTCAACCAGCCGTCGGCCACCGGCGGCTACGGCGAATACAAGCGGGCGAGCCTGCACACGATATCGGCCGGGTTCCGGGTGCCCTACGAGCTGCTGACCGGTGACCTCACCCAGGTGAATTATTCCTCGATCCGGGCGGGGCTGGTCGAGTTCCGCCGCCAGATCGACGCCGTGCAGTGGCAGCTGTTCATCCCGATGTTCTGCGCTCCGGTCTGGCGCTGGTTTACGGAAGCGGCGTGGGCGGCGGGGCTGATCCCATCGCCGATCGTGCCGGTCGAATGGTCGCCGCCGAAGTTCGAGGCGGTCGACCCGCAGAAGGATGCGATGGCGAACCTGCTGTCGATCCGCTCGGGCACCATGACGCTGGCCGAGGTGATCGCGAAGCAGGGCCGCAACCCCGACGCGGTGCTGGCCGAGATCGCCGCGACCAACGCCAAGCTCGACGCGCTCGGCCTTGTGCTCGACAGCGATCCGCGCCGCGTCACCAAGACCGGCAGCGCACAATCCAAAGACGGGGCCAGCGACCCGGCGACGGATCCGGCCGACGACGAACCGGCCGACGACGATCCCTCCGCCGAAGCGGATGAAACCGACCCGGCGCAGGCCGACGTCGACCAATAGGACTGACCCCATGGACACGATGATCGAACTGCCGGCCATGCGCCGGTCGGCGGAGCTTGCGCCGAACACGGCCGATGCCGACAGCCGCACCGTCGAGGTGGTCTGGTCGGCCGGGGCCCGCGTGCGCCGCGCGACCTTCTTCGGCGAGCCCTATGACGAGGAACTGAGCCTCGATCCCGCCCATGTCCGGCTCGACCGGCTGAACGCGGGCGCGCCCTTCCTGAAGGTGCATGAGCTCGACACGCTCGATGCGGTGATCGGTTCGGTCGTGCCGGGCTCGGCGCGGATCGAGAACGGCCGGGGCATCGCGCTGGTGCGGATCAGCGAGCGTGCCGATGTCGAGCCGATCTGGCGCGACATTCAGGCCGGGCACATCCGCGCGGTCTCCATCGGCTATCAGGTCCACCGCTTCGAGGTCTCGAAGCCCGAGGCGGCGCGCGAACTCTGGCGGGCGGTGGACTGGACACCGTTCGAGGTCTCTGCCGTCGCGGTCGGCGCCGATCCCGCCGCCGGTTTCCGCGCCCAGCATCCCCTTCACGACTGCGTCCTTCACCGCTGGGACGCCCCCACACTGCAAGGAGCATCCCCGATGACGGACAAGACCCAGACCCCGGCGCGCGACGCCGCAACCCCCGCCACCACCCAGCCGACCGAGCCGGTCGAAACCGAGGACACCCCCATGACCGAGCCGAAACCGGCTGATCCCGACCCGAAGGTCGCCGCAGTGGAAACCCGCACCCAGCCGAAGACGCAGGCAATCCCTGCGCCCGACACCGAGGCGGTCGCCACCCGCGCTCGCGAGGCCGAGCGCGACCGCGTCTCCACCATCTACGATCTGGCCGGGCGGCTGAACCTCGAGCGCGGCTTCGCCGAGGATCTGGTCAAGCGCGGCGTCAGCGTCGACGAATCCCGCCGCTTGATCCTCGATCAGGTCGCGGCGAAGTCGGACGAGACCCGGACTTTCCCGCATGTCTCCGTCCCCCTCAGCGGCCGGGACGAGCGTATCACCCGCCGCGACGCCGTGGCGAACGCGCTTCTGCACCGCTACAGCCCGACGCTCTTCCAGCTGGAGGATGCCGCCCGCCAGTACCGCGGCATGACGCTGCTGGAACTCGCCCGCGAAAGCCTCGGCAATGCCGGGGTGAACACCCGCGGCCTGTCGCGCGACGAGGTGGCGACGCGCGCGCTGCATTCCACCTCGGACTTCCCCGAAATCCTCTCGGCGGTCACCAACAAGACCCTGCGGCAGGCCTACGAGGCCTATCCCCGCACGTTCATGCTGTTCTGCCGCCAGGTGCTCGCCACCGACTTCAAGGCCATGCACCGGGTCCAGCTCGGCGAAGCGCCGCAGCTTCTGGAGGTCGGTGAGAGCGGCGAGTTCAAGCGCGGCACGCTGGGTGAGAGCAAGGAGAGCTACAAGGTCAAGACCTATGGCCGGGTGGTCGCGATCACCCGCCAGACGCTGATCAACGACGATCTCGACGCCTTCACGCGCATCCCGGCGATGTACGGCAACTCCATCGCCCAGCTGGAGTCGGACGTGGTCTGGGGGATCATCACCGCCAACCCGGCGATGGCCGACGGCAACGCGCTGTTCCACACCACGCACAAGAACCTCGCGGGCACCGGCGCGGCGCTGGCGGTCGATGCGGTGGGCGCGGCGCGGGCGGCGATGGCCAAGCAGACGGGTCTCGACAAGAAGACGGTGCTGAACGTCCGCCCAGCCTTCCTGATCGTGCCCGCCTCGCTGGAACTGAAGGCCGAGCAGCTGGTCGCCCAGAACCTCGTGCCCGCCGCGACGTCCAGCGTGGTGCCGCAGTCGATCCGCACGCTCGCGCCGATCAGCGAGCCGCGCCTCGACGCCGCGAGCGAAACCGCGTGGTATCTGGCGGCCAGCCCGAACCAGATCGACACCATCGAGTACGCCTATCTGGAGGGCCAGCAGGGCGCCTACATCGAGACGCGCAACGGCTTCGACGTCGATGGCGTCGAGATCAAGTGCCGCCTCGACTTCGGCGCCAAGGCCATCGACTGGCGCGGCCTCTACAAGAACCCGGGCGCGTAACCCGCACCATCCTGAACACTGACACACGGGCGGTCCAATCGGGCCGCCCTTCGTCTTTCCACGAGGATCACCCCCATGAAAACCTACGTCCAGCCCGGCAACACCATCACTCTGACCGCGCCCTATGCTGTCGCCTCCGGCGATGGCTTGCTCGTCGGCTCCATCTTCGGCATCGCCGCGGCCGCCGCCGCCCTCGGCGAACCCGTCGAGACCGCGCTCGTCGGCGTGTTCGACATCACCAAGGTCGGCTCCCAGGCCTGGACCGTCGGCGCCAAGGTCTATTGGGATGACACCAACAAGCGCTGCACGACGGTCGCGACCGACAACACTCTCATCGGCGTGGCCGTCGAGGCGGTGCCGAGCGGCGCGGGCGACACCATCGGCCGGGTGCGCCTGAACGCGACGTTCTGATGAGCGCCTTCGCCGCCGCCGTGGGCGCACTCTTCGCGGATCCCAACATCGGTCGGGACGCGGTCTACATCGCCGACGGCGGCGCGCCCGTGCTGGTGCGTGCCGTCGCCCGGCGCGCGGATGCCGTCTCCGACTTCGGCGACGCGCGGCTCTGGTCCGAGACCACCCGCATCGACCTGCGTGTGGCTGAGGTGGCGAACCCGCGCCCCGGCGATCGGATCGAGATCGAGGGCGATGCCTTCCTCATTCAGGGCGAGCCCGTCCGCGACCGCGAGCGGCTCGTCTGGACCGTCGATCTGAGGCCCGCGTGAAACTGAAGCTCGACATCGATCCCGACATCGTCGCGATGATGGCGGCCGAGGTCGCGGCGGGCGAACGCGCCGTCACGGCCGCCATGCGCGAGGCCGGGACCGGGCTGAAGACCGCGTGGAGGCTGCAGATCACCGGCGCGGGGCTCGGTACTCGGCTGGCCAATTCGATCCGGAGCCAGAACTTCCCGAGGTCGGGTGAGAGCCTGGATGCGGCGGCGCTCGTCTGGTCCAAGGCTCCGGTCATCGTGGGCGCGCATGACACCGGCCCGCTGATCCGCTCGAAGAACGGGTTCTGGCTGGCGATCCCGTTGCCTGCTGCCGGCAAGTCCCTGCGTGGTGGCCGGATCACGCCCGGCGAATGGGAGCGGCAACGCGGCCTGCGGCTGCGCTTCGTCTATCGTCGCACGGGACCGAGCCTGCTGGTGGCCGAGGGGCGGCTGAACACGAAGGGCCAAGCGGTGGTATCGCGCTCGAAGACCGGGCGCGGCAAGGTCACCGCCCCGATCTTCCTGCTGGTGCCACAGGTGAAGCTGCCGAAGCGGTTGGATTTGGCGCGGGACGCGGACCGGGCATTGGACAGCGTGCCGGGGCTGATCGTGGCGAACTGGGTGGAGCGAGCCATGTGACGCCGACATAAGCCTGTCGTTCATGTGAGGCGAAGAAAATTGGAACTATCGCTATCTGTTTCCGTCCAGATCTTGGCGGCGGACGAGATCAGCAGCGATGAGTCTCTCATCAATCTCTCTTGCCAGTCCTGAGATCGCGCCTTTGGCCGAAGAAACGAATGCAAAGTCTACAACGATCTTTTGCTCGCGCAAAACAACAAAGGGATAGTCGTTTCGATATTGCTCATCAGTCTTGCCATCTCGGTGCACCAACATGTGCCGTGCGTCCAAGTAAGGCATTGCCGCATCGAGGATATCCTGATCGACGTTCAAGCCAAGCCGGTCACTAGCTTTTCTGATCAAGTCCCTAGTGTTTCTTTCGTTCTCAAGTTTCCGGAAGATCGAATCAGAGATTGTGCGGACCGCCCCATCCCAGCTTCCAGCAGATAGAATGTCGGTCGCATGCAGGTCCAATTTTATGTTCCCGACAAATCGAGCAGGATTGACTCCCTTGATTGCTGCGTTGGCCATGATCGTCGCTAGATACTCGGAAAAATCCTCGTAAAGATCTTTTATGAACGCCGTATACAGAGTGCTCTTGAGATGGTTGCCGCAGATCCGGCGTGATGCCAGCGTGTTTGTTCGCCGTGCAAGGTAGGGATGACGAGCGGCGTCTGTCCCAAGATCTATGGCAAGATTAGAGGCAGAATTTGGCCGGCTAATGAACGAGCGAACGAGAAGGTCACACAGCTCCAAATCTGCTCCGTATGAGTCAACTCGTTGCTCAAACCTTCGAAATGCCTTCGTTGCCATATGTGAAATTCCTGTCTCTCTGGGCCAAGGCCAACGTGTGGCAAACTCAGCGGGATTTCTAGCGTCTTCGTCGAGCATCATCGTCTTTGCACGGTCGCTTGATGACCTAAACAGCGCTGGCTGCCCGAGAGAGTAATGAAATGCTGACCCTCCGCGAAACCATTCTCGCCGCGCTGCACGCGCGGCTTTCGGCGCTGCCCGCGACCGCCCTGCGCGGTGAGGTACTGCCCGAGCGCGTGCCCACAGAGGGCCTGCTGATCCTGCGCGACGGCGAGCCGGGGGAGCCGGAGGTGACGTTGTCGCCCCTGCGATATCATTACCAGCACCGCGCTGAGATCGAGGCGGTCGTGCAGGCCACCGACCGTGACGCCGCCTTCGACACGTTGACCGCCAGCATCGGCACGGCGCTCGCCGCCGACCGCACGCTGGGCGGGCTCTGCGACTGGGTCGAGGCGGAAGCGCCGCGGCCGGTCGATCTGCCCATCGAGGGCGCGGCCAGCCTGAAGGCGGCCGTCATCCCGGTGGTGCTGCACTATTCCACGGCCGATCCGCTCGGCTGATCCCGACAACCCGAGGAGAACACAATGGCACGAGCCCAGGGGGCGCGGGCGCTGTTGGCGCTTGCGTTCGAGACGACCTATGGAACGCCGCCCGCGAGCGGCTTCACCCGCATGCCCTTCGCCAGCGCGTCGCTGGGGGCCGAGCAACCGCTGCTGAACTCCGAGCTGCTCGGCTACGGCCGCGATCCGCTGGCGCCGATCAAGGATGCGGTGACAGCGGACGGCGATGTCGTGGTGCCGCTCGACGCCGAGGCATTCGGCTTCTGGCTGAAGGCGGCCTTCGGCACACCGACGACGATCGGCGCGGAGGCCCCGTACAGCCACGAGTTCCAGTCGGGGTCCTGGACGCTGCCCAGCATGTCGATCGAGACGGGCATGCCGGAGGTGCCCCGCTATGCGATGTACTCGGGCTGCGTGCTCGACCAGATCACCTGGCAGATGCAGCGCTCGGGGCGGCTCACCGCAACCGCACGGCTGGTAGCGCAGGGCGAGACGGTGGGCACGACCACCAGCGCCGGGACACCCGCCGCGCTGGAGCTGAAGCGCTTCGGCCATTTCAACGGGGCGATCAGCCGGAACGGCACCGCCCTCGGCAACGTGGTCTCGGCCGAGATCACTTATGCTAACAACCTCGACCGGATCGAGACGATCCGCTCGGACGGGCGCATCGACGGGGCGGACCCGTCCATCGCCGCGCTGACGGGCCGGATCGAGGTCCGCTTCGCCGACCAGACGCTGGTGACGCAGGCGATCAATGGCGAGGCCTGCGAGATGGAGTTCGCCTACGTCCTGCCCTCGGGCGAGAGCTTCACCTTCACCGTGCACGCCGTCTACCTGCCGCGCCCGCGCATCGAGATTTCCGGGCCGCAGGGCGTGCAAGCCACCTTCGACTGGCAGGCCGCGCGCGACAGCGTCGTCGGCCGGATGTGCACCGCAACCCTGATCAACGACATCGAGGTGTATTGAAAATGCTGACGCTCGACCTGGCCAACGCCCCGCGCTGGCATGACCTCGCGCCCGGCGTCCGGGTGCAGCTCCGCCCGCTGACCACCGCGCTGATGGTGGCGACCCGCAGTGATCCCGCCGTCGAGGCTGTGCCCGATGAGGCCTCGGACGAGGAACGCGCCGTGGCTTTCGCGAAAGCACTGGCGCGGCGGGCCGTGCTCGCCTGGGAGGGCATAGGCGACGCCGACGGGAAGCCGATCGATCCCAGCCCCGAGGCCATCGACGCTCTGCTCGACGTCTGGCCGATCTTCGAGGCGTTCCAGCTGACCTACGTCTCCAAGGGCCTGCTGCTGGAACAGGAAAAAAACGTCTCCGCGCTCTCGCCGAGTGGTCCTTCGGCGGGGGCGAGCGATACTGCGAGGGTTGCGAACCCTGCGAAGGCAGCCCGCAAGCCTGCCCGGACTGCCCGGCGCGGCTGAACCGGCCGGAAACTCCGGAGGGTTGGCAGGTCTGGGACCTCGTCGGCCGCCTCGGAGGCCAGCTCCGCGTTCTGCCGGGCGCGGTGATCGGCTGGGACATGTCGGCCGCGCTGGCGCTCGGCGACGCGCTCGGCGTGCCACCGCTCGCCATGGCCGAACTGCTGCCCGTCATCGAAGCGGTGATGGTCACCAAGCTCAACGAACAGATGGATCACTCCCATGGCGGAAAAACGGGTTAGCGTCCGCCTCGCCGCGGTCGGCGGGCGACAGGTGCGCGCCGAGTTGGAAGGCGTGGGCGAAGCCGGATCGCGCGGCTTCGGGCGGCTCAGCCTGGAGATGGAAGCGGCCAACTCTCGGCTCGCGGCGTTCTCGCGGCGAGTCCGCGTCGCGGCAGCCGCAGCCGTGGCCGCCGCAGCCGCCGCTGGCGTGGCGATGATCCGCTCCGGCCTGCAGACCGTCGATGCGCAGGCCAAGCTGGCGCAGTCCCTCGGCACCACCGTCGCCTCTATTCAGACGCTCGAGCGCGTGGGGGAACTGGCGGGCGTCTCGATGGCCGGCATCGAGCAGGCGACCAAGGATCTGACGCGCCGTCTGAGCCAGGCGGCGGCCGGGACCGGTCCCGCCGCCGATGCGCTGGACCGGCTCGGGCTTTCCGGCACCGAGCTGATCGCCCTGCCGCTGGACCAGCGCGTCGGCGCCATCAACGCCGCCATCGAAAGCTTCGTGCCCGCCGCAGAACGCGCGGCTGTCGCAGGCCAGCTTTTTGGCGAGGAAGGCTCCATCGCCATGTCGCGGATCGACACCGCGACGCTGCGCCAGGCGACGGAAGACGTCCTCGCCTTCGGTGTCGTCGTCTCCGAGCAGGATGCCGACCAGATCGAGCGCACGAACGACGCCATCTCCCGGCTTGGGCTGATCTGGCGCGGGCTGTCGAACCAGCTCGCGGTCGCCGCAGCGCCTGCGCTGGAAGCCGTCGCCGATGCCATGGCGGCGGTGGCCAGCCGCACCGGGCCGCTCGGCATCGCGATCCGCGGGCTGTTCGAGAACATCGGTCGCCTGACGACCTATGCCGCGACCTTCGCCGCCTTCCTCGCGGGCCGCTGGGTGGCCGGGATGGCCGCCGCCGCGCTCTCGGTCCGTGGCCTCGCCACGGCGCTGGTCGTCCTGCGTGGGGCTCTCATCCGAACCGGCATCGGGGCGCTGATCGTCGGCGCGGGCGAGCTTGTCTATCAGTTCACGCGCCTCGTCTCCGGCGCGGGCGGCTTCGGAGAAGCGATGTCGCTCCTGAAGGACCTGGCGGTAGAGGTCTGGGATCGAATCAAGATGGGCGCTGCTGCGGCGGGTGCGGCCGCCACGGCGATGTTCTTCGACCTGAAGGCGGACGCCGCCTCGGGCATGCAGAGCGCCATCGAGAGCGTCGTCGGTTTCGGCAACACCGCTGCGAACACGTTCGAGGGGGCCTACGAGGCGATCAAGGCGATCTGGGGCCTGCTGCCCGCCGCAATCGGCGATCTGGCGTTCCAGGCGGCCAACAGCCTGGTCGACGGCGTCGAGGCGATGCTGAACGGCGTGGTCTCGCGCATCAACGGCTTCATCGGCGGCATCAACCAGGGGCTCGAAGCGCTCGGGTCGGACCGGCGCATATCGCTGATTCCGGACCTCGACCTCGGCGAGCTCGAGAACCGCTTCGAAGGGGCGGCTAGTGCTGCCACGACGGCGGCGCAGGCGGCGTTCGACCGGGCTTTCGAAGACAACCCGCTCACCGCACCCGATCTCGGTCTGACCGAGGCGGCGAACCGGGCGCTCGAGTCCGCCGACCTCTATCGGGGCACGGCGCGCGATCTGGCCGAAGGGGCACGTGCGCCGCTCGAAAGTTGGCAGGCGCTGCGCGATGCGGTGCGCGGCACCGACGAGGCGAGCGCGGATGCGCTGACCGAGGCTTCCGGCGCGGCCGAGAGGTTGGAGACGGCTCTTGGTGAAGCCGGACGCGCCGCCACAGGTGCAGGCGCGGCGGCCGGAGCTGCCGCCGCTGCCGCGGAGCCCGCGACCGAGGCCGCCGTCACCGGTTGGCAGGCGGTAACGGCGGCGCTGTCCGACTACGCCAGCAAGGCCCGCGACATCGGTGGCGATATCGGCCAGAGCCTCGTCGGCGCCTTCCAGTCGGCCGAGAACGCGGTGGGCCAGTTCGTGAAGACCGGCAAGCTGAACTTCCGCGACCTCGTCACCTCGCTGCTGGCCGATCTCGCCCAGCTCGCGGCGCGGCGGTTCATCCTCGGGCCGATCGCCAATGCGCTCTCCGGCGTGTTCTCCGGTGCTGGCGGGATCTTCGCCAACGTCCTGCATGCGGGCGGGATGGTGGGGTCCGCCGGACCCTCACGCCTGGTCCCGGCCATGGCCTTCGCCGCCGCGCCCCGGATGCATGGTGGCGGCATGGCGGGGCTGCGCCATGACGAAGTGCCCGCGATCCTGCAGCGCGGCGAACGGGTCCTGTCGCGTCGCGAGGCGCAGAGCTACGGCGCAAGCGGTGGCGTCAACGTCACCATCATGGCGCGTGACGCCGAAAGCTTCCGGCAGTCCCGTACGCAGGTGGCGGCCGACATTGCCCGTGCGGTCTCGCTCGGGCGGAGGGGCATGTGATGGCGTTTCACGAGGTCCGCTTTCCCGACAACATCAGCCGGGGTGCGCGCGGCGGGCCTGAGCGGCGCACGCAGATTGTCGAGCTTGCCTCGGGCGACGAGGAGCGGAACGCCAGCTGGGCCAATTCGCGCCGCCGCTACGACGTCGCCTATGGCATCCGCCGCGCCGACGATCTGGCGGCGGCGGTCGCCTTCTTCGAGGCGCGGAACGGTCGCCTGCACGGTTTCCGCTTCAAGGACTGGGGCGACCACAAGTCCTGCCTGCCTTCGGGCGCGCCGTCGCCAACCGATCAGGCCATTGGCACCGGCGACGGTGCGACGACCGCCTTCCAGCTGATGAAGCGCTACGCCTCCGGGGCGCAATCCTGGTCGCGCGCCATCGCCAAGCCGGTGGCGGGCACCGTGCGCATCGCGCTCGGCGGCGTGGAGCAGCCGTCTGGCTGGTCGGTCGACACCACGACAGGTGTCGTCAGCTTTGGCGCGGCACCGGGCGCAGGCGTCGCGATCACCGCGGGCTTCGAGTTCGACGTGCCCGTCCGCTTCGACACCGATGCGCTCGACGTGACGCTCGACCTCGAGCGGCTCGGCTCGATCACCTCCATTCCGTTGCTGGAACTGCGCCGATGAAGACCTTTGATCCCGACCTGCAGGCCCATCTCGACGACGGCACGACGACGCTGGCCTGGTGCTGGTGGATCGCGCGCGCCGACGGCGTCACCTTCGGCTTCACCGATCACGACCGGACGCTGAGCTTCGACGGGACCGACTTCGAACCTGAGAGCGGGCTGACCGCATCCGAGGTTCGCTCGGGATCGGACCTCTCCGTCGATGCTCAGGACGCCGAGGGCGTCCTGACCTCCGACCGGATCACCGAAACCGACATCCTCGACGGCCGCTGGGACAACGCCGAGGTCGAGGTCTGGCGGGCAAACTGGGCCGACACGGGTCAGCGCGTGCTGATGCGGCGCGGCGCCATCGGCCAGATCCGGCGCGGGCGGCTGGCCTTCGTGGCCGAAGTGCGGTCGCTCGCGCATGTGCTCGGTCAGACGGTCGGGCGGACCTTCCAGGCGACCTGCGATGCCGCGCTCGGCGATGCGCGCTGCGGCGTCGATCTGGAGGATCCCACCTATAAGGGCACGGGCGCCGTGATCGATCTGCTGCGCGACCGGGCCTTCACCGCCTCTGGTCTCGGCGGCTTCGATTCCGGGTGGTTCACCTTCGGCACGCTGGACTGGACGAGCGGTGCGAGCGCGGGGCGGCGCACCGAGGTGCTGGGCCATGACGTGACGGATGACATCGCGGTGCTGACTCTGCTGGAGGCGCCAGTGCGCGCGATCGCCGAGGGTGACGGCTTCACCATCCGTGCGGGCTGCGACAAGCGGATCGAGACCTGCGGGGCGAAGTTCGCCAACACCGCCAACTTCCGCGGTTTCCCGCACATCCCCGGCCAGGATGCCGTACTCCGCTACGCCACGAAGGATGGCGGGCACGAGGGAGGCGTGCTGTGACGCAACTCCTTGCATTGGCCGATCCCACCCGCGTCATCGCCATTGCGCGCTCATGGCTCGGCACGCCGTACCACGACCAGGCCAGCCTGCGGGGTGTCGGCTGCGACTGCCTCGGGCTTGCCCGGGGCGTCTGGCGCGATGTCGTCGGCCCCGAGCCGTTCCCGATCCCGCCCTACAGCCGCGACTGGGGCGAGACCGGCCCGCGCGACGTTCTGGCCGAGGGCGCGCGGCGCATGATGATCGAGGTGTCGCCCGCCGAGGCCGGTCCTGGCGCGCTGGTCCTCTTCCGCATGAAGCCCCGCGCCATCGCAAAGCATGTCGGGATCCTGACCGGCCCCGACACCTTCCTGCACGCCTACGAGCGGCTCGGCGTAATCGAGGAACCGCTCACCCCATCCTGGCGGCGGCGCATCGCCTTCGCCTTCCTGTTCCCGCAACGCTGAGACCCCGACATGGCCACCCTCGTTCTCGGCGCGGCCGGCGCCGCCATTGGCGGCAGCATCGGCGGCGCGATCCTTGGCGTCAGTGCGGTGACCATCGGTGGCTTCATCGGCTCCACCATCGGCTCGGTGGTCGACAGCTGGATCATCTCGTCGCTGGCGCCGACGCAGCGCATCGAGGGCGCGCGGCTCGACACGCTGCGCATCACCTCGGCCACCGAGGGCGCGGTGATCCCGCGGCTCTACGGGCGCATGCGGATGGGCGGCAACATCATCTGGGCGACGGATTTTCGCGAGGAGACGAAGACAACCACGCAGGGCGGCGGCAAGGGCGGCGGGGGCGGCAAGGTCAAGACGACCGAGTATCTCTACTATGCCAGTTTCGCCGTGGCGCTCTGCGAAGGCCCGATCACCGGCATCGGCCGCATCTGGGCTGACGGCAAGCCGATGGACCTCTCCGGCGTCACCTGGCGCTGGTATCCCGGCGACGAGGCGCAGACGGCCGATCCGTTCATCGCCGCGAGGATCGGCGCGGCGAGCACGCCCGCCTATCGCGGCACCGCCTATGTGGTCTTCGAGGAACTGGCGCTCTCGACCTTCGGCAACCGCCTGCCGCAACTCTCCTTCGAGGTGTTCCGGCCGCTTGCGGATCCCGACACCGCCGAAGGGCTGACCCGCGCGGTCACCGTGATCCCGGCCTCGGGCGAGTTCACCTACGCGACGCAGGCGATCCGCAAGACCGATGGCGGCGCGACGGTGCCCGAGAACCTGAATGCGCTCGCCGACTCCACCGACATGGTGGAGGCGCTGGACCGCCTTCAGGCCATGGCGCCTGCGGTCGAGAGCGTCAGCCTCGTCGTGGCGTGGTTCGGCGACGACCTGCGCGCGGGATCCTGCAAGGTGCGTCCGGGCGTCGAGGTCTCGGCCAAGTCGACTACGCCCGCCAGCTGGTCGGTGAATGGCGTCAGCCGCGCCAGCGCCTTCCTCGTCAGCCGCGACGATCAGGATCGGCCCGTCTATGGTGGCACGCCCTCCGACTTCGCCGTCGCACAGGCGATCCAGGAGATGAAGGCGCGCGGGCTGCGGGTGACCTTCTATCCCTTCATCCTGATGGACGTGCCGCCCGGCAATAGCCTGCCGAACCCGTATTCCGACAACGCCGCCGAGACCGGCCAGCCCGCGTTCCCATGGCGGGGGCGGATCACCTGTTCTCCGGCCGCCGGTTTCGCCGGGACCGTGGACAAGACCGCCACGGCCGCAAGCCAGGTCGCGGCGCTGTTCGGCGCGGCCACGCCCGCGAGCTTCAGCGTCTCGGGTCAGTCGGTTTCTTGGACCGGGCCTTCGGGCGACTGGGGCCTGCGCCGCATGGTGCTGCACTACGCCCATCTCTGTGCGGCGGCGGGCGGGGTGGACGCCTTCCTCATCGGCACCGAGATGCCGGGGCTGACGACGATCCGCTCGGGCGCCAACACCTATCCGGCGGTGCAGGCCTACCGGGACCTGCTCGCGGATGTGCGCTCGATCCTCGGGGCCGGGACGAAGATCGGCTATGCCGCCGACTGGTCGGAGTATTTCGGGCACCAGCCGGGCGATGGCAGCGGCGACGTGTTCTTTCATCTCGATCCGCTGTGGGCCGATCCGGAGATCGATTTCGTCGGGATCGACAATTACATGCCGCTCTCCGACTGGCGGGACGGCTTCGAGCATCTCGACGCGGCCGAGGGCTGGCCCGCGATCTACGACCGCGCCTACCTGCAGGGGAACATCGCGGGCGGCGAAGGTTTCGACTGGTTCTATGCCAGTGCGGCGGACCGGTCGGTGCAAGTGCGCACGCCGATCACGGACGGCGCCGCCAGCAAGCCGTGGGTCTTCCGCTACAAGGATCTGCGCGCCTGGTGGGCGAACCCGCACTATAATCGCTCGGGTGGGGTGGAGAGCGGCACGCCGACGGCATGGGTGCCGCAGTCCAAGCCGATCTGGTTCACCGAGCTGGGCTGCCCGGCCATCGACCGGGGCACCAACCAGCCGAACGTCTTCTTCGATCCGAAGTCGTCGGAGAGTTTCACGCCGCATTTCTCGCGGGGCTGGCGGGATGATGCCATCCAGCGGGCCTATCTCGAGGCGACCTATCTCTGGTGGGGCACGCCGGCGAACAACCCGGTGTCCTCGGTCTACGGCGGCCGGATGGTGCACGTCCCCGAATGCGCCGCCTGGACCTGGGACGCGCGGCCGTACCCATTCTTTCCGGCGCTGACCGACGTCTGGACGGACGGCGCGAACTGGCGGCTCGGCCACTGGCTGACGGGGAGGCTCGGCGCGGTGTCGCTTGCGGCCCTGGTGCGGCACCTCTGTCTGCGTGCAGGGCTGCCCGAGTCCCGGATCGACGTCACCGGCCTCTGGGGCGCGGTCGAGGGCTACGCCATCACCGCGCTTGAAAGCCCGCGCGCCTCGATCACCACGCTCGCGCGGCATTTCGGCTTCGATGCGGTGGAGACCGAGGGCGTGATCCGCTTCGTCATGCGCGGGCGGGCCTCCGTCGCCACCCTTGCGCCCGACGATCTGGTGGCCGCCCGCGAAGGCGACCTGCTGGAACTGACGCGCGGCCAGGAGACCGAACTGCCGCAGGCTCTGAAATGGCAGATCGCGCGCGCCGACGAGGACTACGACGCGGCCCTCGTCGAGGCGCGGCGCATCACCGTCGACACGACCCGGATCGCGTCCGAGTCCTTCCCCATGGCGGTGCCGCCCGAGGAGGCTGAACGTCGCTGCCGTCGTGCGCTGATGGAGGCGTGGGTGGGCCGCGAGACGGCGGCGTTCCGTCTGCCGCCGTCGCGGCTCGCGCTCGATCCGGCCGACGCGATCCGGCTGGAGCATGACGGGCGGCTGCTTGACCTCCGGCTCGTCTCCATCGCCGACGCCGAGGCGCGCGGCATCGAGGCGGTCCGCCAGGACAGGGCGAGCTACGATCTGCCGCCCGGCGATCCCCGCGCGGCGTCGCTGACGCGGGTCGTGGTGTTCGGTGCGCCGGATGCGATGCTGATGGACCTGCCGCAGCTGACCGAGGACCAGCCCGCGCATCGGCCGCTCATCGCCGCGCACGCCGTTCCCTGGCCCGGCGAGATGGCGGTGTTCCGCAGCCCTTCGACCGATGGCTTCGAGCTGCTGACGACCTTCGGCAGCCGCGCCCGGATCGGGATGCTGGTCTCGGATCTCTACGCGGGCCCCACCTCGCGCTTCGACCTCGGCAATGCGCTGGTGGTCGATCTGCTGACGGGCACGCTGGAAAGCGTAACGGACCTGACCCTGTTCGGCGGCGCGAACGCACTGGCGGTGGAAACCGCGCCGGGGGTCTGGGAGATCGTGCAGGCGGGCGCGGCCGAACTGCTGGCGCCCGGACGGTATCGGCTGACCCGCTTGCTGCGCGGCCAGCGCGGCACTGAAAGCGCCATGGGCAACCCGGCGCCTGCTGGCGCGCGGGTCGTGGTCCTGGACACCGCGCTCGCGTCCCTGCCGATCGCAGAGGCCGATCTCGGCATCCCGTGGAACTGGCGCATCGGCCCGGCCAGCCGCCCGGTCAGCGACGAGACCTATCTCGCGCAGGCCTTCACGCCCGCGGGCGCGGGGCTGCGGCCATTCTCGGTCGCTCATGTGGAGCAGCCGTGGCGCACACCGCGCGCGCCCGGCGATCTCACCATCCGCTGGACGCGCCGGTCGCGCGCACTCGCGGCGGACAGCTGGGGCGGGCTTGAGGTGCCGCTGGCCGAGGAACTGGAAGCCTATGAGGTGGAGATCCTCGACGGCGCCACCGTGAAGCGGGTGCTCAGCACGACCACGTCCAGCGCGGTCTACAGCAGCGCCGACCAGACCGCCGACTGGGGCGCGCTGCTCGGCCCCGGCGACACGCTCGACATCCGCATCTTCCAGCTCTCCGCCCTCGTCGCGCGGGGTGCGCCGAAAACCGTCACGCTCACATTCTGAGAACCCCATGTCCGACGCCACGACCCATCTCCTGCTGCCCTACATCCTCGCGGCGCAGGCCCAGAAGCACGTCGCCCATAACGAGGCGCTGCGGATCCTCGACGGGCTCGTGCAGCTCTCGGTGCTCGACCGGGATCTGGCCACGCCGCCCGGCAGCCCCGCCGATGGCGACCGCTACATCGTCGCCTCCGGCGCGACGGGCGACTGGGCAGGCTGGGACCTGAACATCGCGCTCTGGACCGATGGCACCTGGCTGCGCCTGCCGCCACGGAGCGGCTGGCGGGCCTGGATTGAGGACGAAGGACTGCTGCTGGTCTACGACGGCGCAGGCTGGGTCGGGACCACGCCGGACGCGCTGCAGAACCTTGCGCTGCTGGGGCTCGGCACGACGGCGGACGCCTCGAACCCATTCTCCGCCAAGCTGAATGCCGCGCTCTGGATGGCGAAGACCGTGGCCGAGGGTGGCACCGGCGATCTGTTCTACACCATGAACAAGGAGGCCGCGGGCGACGATCTCGGCCTGACGCTGCAGACCGGCTTCGTGACCAAGGCGCTGGTGGGGCTGTTCGGCTCCGACCGCCTCCGGCTCGCGGTCTCCTCCGACGGCAGCACCTTCTTCGACGGGCTCAGCGTTGACAACGCCACCGGCATCGTCGACCAGCCTCGGCTGCCGCGCTTCAAGGCGTACACCAACTACGACAACTACGTCGGCGTCGGGACCTGGACGAAGATCGGCCTCAACAACACCGACACCAACGATCAGGGCGCCTTCGACGCCGCGAACAACCATTTCGTGGCGCCCGTGGACGGCACCTACCTCTTTGGCGCGACGCTGCTCTACAAGATCAATGCCAGCGCCACGGCCCGCATGCGCGGGCGGCTCGTCCTGAACGGCACCACCGAAATCCGCGGCTCCTTCGGCGAAATCTCCGCCACCCACGTCTCGCTCGCCACCGCGATCTGGCTGCAGACCCTGGTGCCGCTCACCGCGGGCGATACCATCGAGCTGCAGGGGTATTTCCGGGTTGCGGACGGCTACTTCGCCGCCGATCACACGTCCTTCTGGGGCTGCAAGGTCGGCTGAGCGGCGGAAGGAGGATCCTATGAACCCACCCCGATCCGAGGGCTTCGTGCGCATGCCCGACGCCGAGTTCGAGGCGATCCTGACCCGGGCCGCCGAGGAAGGCGCGAAGCGCGCGCTTGCCGATGTCGGCCTCGACGGCGACGAGGCCGCGCTCGACATCCGCGATCTGCGCTCCCTGGTAGACTGCATCCGGCTGGTGCGCCGCACCGCGATGCAGACGGCCGTCCGCATGATCACCACCGGCGTCATGCTCGCGCTGCTCGCGGGCATCGCGATCAAGCTGAAGATCTTCGGCGGCAGCCCGTAGTCGCGCCCCATCCCCATTCATCAGCCCGCAATGACCCGCCTTGAAGGCGGGTTTTTCGTTTCGGAGGAACCTCATGACTACCACATTCTACGACCACTGGCGCGACTTGCCTGAGAGCACCTGGCGCTGGCCGAATTTCAGCCCGGCCGAAATCGCCTGCCGGGGCACCGGCAAGCTGCTGATCAACGAACCCGCGCTCGACAAGCTGCAGGCGCTACGTGACCGGCTGGGCAAGCCGCTGATCGTCCGCTCGGCCTATCGCAGCCCCGAGCACAACCGCGCCGTCGGCGGTGCCACGCGGTCGAAGCATCTCGACGGCGCCGCCTTCGACATCGGCATGGCGAACCACGACCCGTTGGCCTTCGAGGCGGCGGCGCGGGAGGTCGGGTTCCTCGGCTTCGGCTTCTATCCGCGCTCGGGCTTCATCCATGTCGACCTTGGGCCCGCGCGGCAGTGGGGCGAGCGGTTCCCGGTCCGGGCGACGGCATTCGCAGCCGAGACGCCGCCCGCCCGCGAAGTGCTGGCCGAAAGCCGCACCATGAAGGGCGGCGGCGCTGCCGGAGCGGCGACGCTGGGCGCAGCCGCGATCGAGGTGGCGCAGAGCGTCCTGACCGAGACCCAGAGCGCCATCCTGCCGCTCGTGCCGTACCTCGATACGTTGCGCTGGGTGTTCATCGCCGTGGCGCTCGGCGGCATCGCGGTCACGATCTACGCGCGGCTCGACGACTGGCGCCGGGGGCGGCGGTGATCTCTGGGCTCCTCACCACGCTCGCCGGATCGGCATGGGCGCGCGCGGCGCTTCGCTACGGCGTCACCGCCCTCGCGATCCTCCTGTTCCTGCTCGCCTTGCGCCGCTCCGGGGAGCGAGCGGGACGCCTCGCCGAGCGCCTTGCAACTACGGAGAAGGCCAATGACGTGCAACGCCAGATGCTGGAAGCGGCGGCTCGCCGTCCTCGCGATCGCAACGAGCTTGCTGAGCGGCTGCGCGACGGACGGTTCTAAATCTCCCTCTGGCAATTGCCCGCCGGTGGTCGAGTACACCCGTGCCGAACAGGCGCGCGTGGCGAAGGAGTTGGCCTCGCTACCGGAGGACGCACAAATCGGCGGCTGGCTCGCTGACTACGCCGTCATGCGGGACCAGGCGCGCGCCTGTCTTCAATACCAATAACCCATTGAGATTTAAGTGGACTAGACGCGTTGGTCACGCCTGTTGTTGCTGTGACTGCCCTGAGGATCCAATGCCATGACGCCGAAACACCCAGACATCACCGTCACCCTCACTGGCCACGACGGCAACGCCTTTGTGGTCCTTGGGCGCTGCAGCCAGGCTGCACGAGAAGCCGGTCTCTCCGAATGCGAAATCGCCGCCTTCATGGCAGAAGCTATGGCGGGAGATTACGATCATCTGCTGCAGACTGTCATGCGCTGGTTCGAGGTCGAGTAACCACAACCAGATCTTGCAAGCCACTCGCCTTAGCCGCAGGCGCGGAACTGAGAGTTGATCCAACTGATCGCATAGTTCTTCGGGACGTATCGAATGGCTTTGGGCGAAGCGTCGAGAAGGTCAAGTCTGATGACATGACCGGGCGTCTGACGTAGTTACGGATAATCACGAGCAATTTGGAGACCTTGCATGAAGGCTGCCGAGACCCGCGTCGACCGCTTTCTGGCCAGCAGCGAGACGGCATTCGCCATCCCTGTGTACCAGCGCAACTATGACTGGACGCGGGTTCAGTGCCAGCAGCTGTTCAATGACATCCTCACCGTCGGCGCGGACGAAGGCCTGTCTGGGCACTTCATAGGCAGCATCGTGTACGTGCATGATGATGTCTACGCAGTCTCAGGTCTCAGGGAGCTGACGATCATCGACGGGCAGCAGCGGCTGACCACGCTGACCCTGATCTTCATCGCCCTGTATCGTCATGCAATCGCCGCCGGAAGGGAGCAGCAGGCCCAGCGCATCTACAAGACGTTCCTGATCAACGAGTTCGCCGAGGATGCCGAGAAGCTGAAGTTGAAGCCAACTGATAACAACAAGGTCGCACTCGCTCAGATCATGGACCCGAAAGAGGCCGTGAAGGTCAGTGGATATTCGCGGCTGGTCGAGAATTTTCGCTTCTTTGAGGGTCGCATCGATGAAGCCAATTTCGACATTGTCCAAAAGGGGCTGATCAAGCTGATCTTCGTCGACATCGCGCTTGAGCGCGGCAAGGACAACCCCCAGCGCATCTTCGAGAGCCTGAACTCGACAGGTCTGGAACTTTCCCAAGCCGATCTGATCCGCAACTACATCCTGATGGGGTTGCCGAGAAAGGAGCAGGAGCGGGTATTCCGGAATTTCTGGGAACCGATCGAGGCCAATGCGCGGAACTTGGACGTCAACGACAGCCGAGTTTCGGACTTTATCCGTGATTTCCTTACGCTGAAGCAGAAGGACATCCCAAACAAAGGGGCGGTCTACGAGAAGTTCAAGGAACGCTATCCCCTCCCGAACTCATCGGACCTGATGGAAGCACTGGATGAACTGCGTGAGCTCTCGAACGTCTATGCGCGACTCCTGAACCCGCAGCTCGAGAAGGACACCGTGATCAGCTGCGAGCTGAACTATATCCGGACGCTGGAAATTAACGTCGCGTATCCGTTCCTGATGCCCGTCTACCGAGACTTCGTAGCCGGGGTCATTTCGCGCGATGAGTTCGCCTCGGTCCTGCGCTTGGTGCAAAGCTACGTGTGGCGCCGATTCATCCTGGGTCTGCCAACGAACGCGCTGAACAAGATCTTCATGAGCCTGTACGACCGTGTCGACCAAGGGGACTACCTCGCCTCGATCGAGGGATCCCTAATGCAGCGCAGCGGCACCCAACGCTTCCCGCGCGATGCTGAAGTCCTCGCGATGCTGAAGGACAAGGACTTGTACAGCACCAAGAGCCGCACCCGCACATACTTCTTCGACCGGCTCGAGAACCACAACAACCGCGAGCCTGTCGATGTCACAATGCCGGGCATCACGGTCGAACATATCTTCCCGCAGAATCCTGAAGCCGGCTGGCGCAGTGCGCTCGCCCCCGACGAGTATGCCTTGCTGGGCGAGAAATACCTGAACACGGTGGGCAACCTCACCTTGTCCGGAAACAATGGGCGTCTCGGGAACAAGACCTTCCTCGACAAGCGGGACATGAATGAAAACGGGGGCGAGCAGGGGTATCGGTTCAGTCGCCTCTGGCTGAACCGCGACCTGCAGGGCCTTGAGCGGTGGGGAGTGGAGCAGGTTGAGGCGCGCGCCGAACGTATCGCCAAGCGCTTCCTGGAGGTCTGGCCAGCACCTAGCGTTGGCGTGGCGGCCGATGCCGACACCGACGAAGTAAACATTTTCGACGCCGAGGAGCCGCGCCACAAGCGGCTAGAGTACGCCGTGTTCTTCGGCAGCCGCTTGGAGGTGACCCAGGTTGCAAGGCTGTATGCCGAGGTGTTCGAGCAGCTCCTAGTGCTCCAGCCCGAGGCGTTCCATGATACGAGGCTGGGCGAGCGCGTCCAGCTGAGCCCAGACCCCGGTTTTCTCCGGCAGGCCATTCAGGTTGCGGACGGATACTTCATCGAGGGGAACATCGACAATAAGGGAAAGTTCGACCGGCTGAAGCTGGCGCTATCCGAACTTGGCCTCGAGGAGGAGCTCTTTGTGAAATTTGCCTAACTCAGACCCTTGGGCCCTCGGCGCCACCCAACACCGGCCGCTCCCTCACGTCCCCGATACCGGGACCCTCGGCATAGGTTCGCTCCAGCTCGCGCCGCGCTTGCACCTATGGCGCAACTGGTCATAAAGCACTGCACACTTGTAGCGCAGCTGACGCAGGAGGCCGTCGGCGCGGTCCTTGCGGCGGCGCAGTGCAATGGTGAACACGTTGATCGCGCATCGGCCAGCCCGAGCCGTGTTCGCGCTGCGAGGATCGCCGCGTTTGGCCTCGCGCCCCCTCCCAACGCCGCCCGCCAACTGTAGCGTCGAAGCCACCAGCCCGCGCGAGGCCGAGAAGGCGATGGAGGAAGGTCCGCATGGGTGACAGAATCGCTCGAAACGGACCCTAAAGGTAGTGGGAATGTTTGGAACTCAACGTGGAGCATAATCGGCGGCAAGCTGCTTGATCAGGTCTCTCGCCTTGTTGCGTTGTTCCACCACTGAACGAATTCTCGCCGAGAGCTCTTCTCGAAAAGTCTCGTCCTTCGGCCAAGGAACACGAACTTCGAATAGTCTTCGGCCAAGAGTGTCGATGACGTCTCGTGTAAACTGACGCGAGCGAAACTGCCGTTTGACAATATACGAATTGAGAACGCCGAGTAGCAGATAAGGGTCCACCCTGTCGGGTGCGAGGCTGCGAATCCGGTACAGCCCGCCACAAAACAACGACTTCTCATCGCCTGGCTGAATGATTGTCGATGACCCAACAAGATAAGTGCCGTCGCGAACCAGCAGGATATCCAGGGGCTTAAGGCTCTGTTTGCTGGAGTATTCCTCATAGATTTTATCGCTGACGCAATGCTTCGGGTCATGCTTCACTTCCCAATTCGCGAAGTCGCTCGTCCGCAAAAATGGGATATCCCCAGTGCCATATGCCAGCTTTCCGACCTCATGGCCAGTTTCAATCTCGAGAAGTCCTTGATCGACAAGCTCCTGGATGCTCAAAATATCGCAGGTTGTGGAGAGCGCCTTCAGCTCTTTGTCGATTTCTGGATCATAGTATTTCGGAAGAAATATTCTATTTTTTACACCCGATGAGGACACAAAGGTCGCCTCGAACTCCCCGAATTCCATTGTCACAGTGTCAGAGACGAGGGCTTCACGGATTTCTTCGTCTGATAGATTATCAAAGTCAGTGATAGGTTTGATGCTTCCAATGCTCAAGCATCTCTCGATTAGGACAGGTGCCTGCTTCACGAACGCCTTGCCGCGGACCCGCACTTCGAGCGCGGCCTTGACTTGCGCGGCGAGGGACTTCGCAATCCTTTCCTCCTTTATAATTGGAAGCCGAATTTCCCTATAGCGCCGTCCAATTGTGTCGATTATGTCTGCGGTAAACTGGAAGGAACGGACTTGAGCCTGAACGAATGGTGAGTTCAGGGCAAGAAAAAGGATTTCTGGGCTTAGGGCGGATTCATCATTGATCCTAAACTTCAGAATATGAGACTGGAAAAGCATCTCCTTCTCGATTCCAGTAACAAAGCAATTAGTCCCTATCAGATAGGTGCCATCACGCACAAAAAGCACATCGCCTTCACGAACATCCTGCTTGTCTGCGTATGCCTTATATATCTCTTGAGACACTCCTTGCTTTGGAACAGTCTTCACCTCCCAATTCGAAATATCGGAAGTTCGAACAAACGGTATGCTGCCTGTGCCGTAGGCTTCTTTGCCGATCTCGTGTCCCGTGGACGCTGAAAGGAGCCCCGCCTCTTCCATCGAGCCGATATCACGAATGAGATGGGTTGTGGATAGTTCTTTAATCTTACGCTCAATGCGCGGGTCATAGTATTTAGGGATGAAGACATTCTTCCGAATGTCGCTGGATGCGATCCAAAAGGAAATCATGCGTTGCCGCCTTCGTGATAGAGAGGGGCAACCGAGGGGACCTCATCGAGGATGATGCGTTCTCCTGCGTCATTCGTTCGATATGTGGGATTGCCGCGGCTATCGTGTCCGCACCACTTCACGTCGCACATAAAGATATCGTACGGTTCCTCAGGTGGTGTGTTCTCAAGTATAACGACGCAGGTTTTAGCATGTGTGTATGGCTGAAATAGGTCTTCTGGCAGGGTAACAATGGCCTTTATTTTGCAGCGAGCGTTGATGTACTCGACGATATATTCGTACTTTGGCATCCCAAAGATGCTCTCGAGTAAAACGATGCCAAGCCTGCCACCAGGCCGAAGTAACTGAAGACAACGTTCGATAAAGAGAATTTGCGGAGGCTGCTTCTCAAGCGGAATGCCTTTCTCAAAATCTCCTGACGAATTCTTCTTCCATTCGTGCCCAAGGTCGAACGACTTCAGTATATCGTTCGAATCTATAGCAAGCTTCTTGCCGAAAGGCGGGTTAGTCACAACTATGTCGAAAGAGCCGAGTTTCACTTCATTTTGAGTGTGTGACGCCCAGTTGGCTGGACGCTCCAGTGAGTTCTCGCAGAATACCCCACCACGCCCGTCGCCAAGAATCGCCATATATGCCTTCGCAACTTTCGACAGGAAGTTGTCTTTATCCATCCCACGGAAGTTTTTGATCGCTGCCTGTTGCTTGGCGCTGAAGACTTCAGTATCAGGCCAATCTAATTCCTTACCCTGCTCTTCGATGCGCCTCCAAACATGACGCAATGCTTCAACGAGAAAGCCGCCGCTACCGCATGCTGGATCGATTATCCGGTCGTTCTCAGATGGGTCGAGCATATCGATTACCATCTTGACGACATTTCTGGGAGTAAAGAACTGGCCTTGGGGACCCTTCAGCGAAGGACCAATGAAGACCTCAAACGCATCAGCAACCGCATCACGCTCTGACTCAATGATAGAGTACATCTGGATTTCACCAACGACATATGCAAGGCTCCGCTCGTCGAGCTCAATGCTGTCTGATATCTCAATAACGTCGTTGTATTGCTTTTTCACATGAGAAAATAGCTGCTCAATTCGCTTCTTGATCGAGCTGTCATCCTCACCTATGCCAGCTCTGAAGGTTACAGTAGCATCGGGCTTCGTGAACCGCTCGTCGTAAATCTTGCAGAATAGAATGTTGATGATTTGCTGTGCAAATACTTCGTCTCTGGTGATGCCGACCGCGTTTGCGGCGAGGTAGTTTCTCACCGCACGGAAAACACTTTTCAGATTGGTCGCGGGTCGTAGGTCCTTACGAGCGAATTGCCCAACATCCTCCAAGCGTTGACCGTATCGGGGGATATTGGGTATTTCTTCGAACAGTATGCGGCCAGCTTTTTCCGTCTTCTTCAGGAAGAGGCGCTCATCACCATTAAACCATACGCCAATGCGAGCCTTGGAAAAACGAAGGTAGTCCTCTAGCTGAGATCTCCCGTCTTTTCGGTTCTTTTTCTTACACTCGACGATGATTTCGACATTGTCATCGTCATGCTCAGCCTTTGAGAAGACGGCAATATCGACCGGGTACTCTTTCTTTTGGTCTGATGGACGAACCTTCACGCGCCACTGCGGTCGAGTCCGCATGTGCGACTTTGGATAACCATAGTCGTCTACAAGAACGCGCGAAAAAACCTGTACTGCTTGGACTTCCTCCGGGGTTGCTCGAACTGAGACTCCTGAAATGAAATCCTTTATGTAGCCTTCCTTTTTCTCACCCGCTTCAACTACGTCTTGCACTTCGAGCTGCTCGTCCATGTGTCGTCCTCGTTCTTTGCGGGCTTGGCTTTTGAACTTCCTAGTGTGTTTTCCCTAAGGATGTCTAGAACTTGCCGCCTGAACCGTGATGGCTGATCCTCGTGGATCTCGCGATCTTGGCGAGCCGTTCTGGTGCAGTTCGGCCGGCCATTGCCATCCCGTCCACCTTTTCGCTCAGCCTGAGCGCTATGCTGATGAGCCCTTGCGGGGCGCCGTGGACGCAGACGAATGCGGGCGTGGACCGCGTCCTTCATCGCTTCCACGTCGACGCTGAAGCTGGCATCTGGTCCTCTATGGCGCGTGTACGGCGGCGCGGCCATATGGGGATACCGGAGCCGCCTACGTGGGTCCGATGAACGGTCCCTGTTCGCCAAAGCGCTATTGAAGAAGGCGCCTGAGGTTCTGCGCCACCGCGTCGGCTGCCACTCGCACCGGTTCGGCGGCGAGATGGGCGTAGCGCGCCGTGGTCTGGACTTGCGTGTGGCCGAGCAGCTTGCCAATCATCGGCAGGCCCTGACCCGCGGCCACGGCTGTGGACGCGAAGGTGTGGCGCAGATCGTGGATACGGACGTCCTTCACCCCGGCGCGGGCACGGATGCGTTGCCAGAAGGGCTGGAGATCGCTCAGGCGCTTGCCGGGCAGGGTGCCGGTGATGACCCACGGGTTCCCGTCGATGCGATGGGCGTCGCGGAGCAGATCGACAGCAGGCTGGCCGAGATGGACGACCTTGGCGCCGGACTTGGAATCCGGCAGGCGCAGAACGCGTTCGGCCAGATCGACGTATGCCCATTGCAGCGTCATGATCTCGTTCAGCCGACAGCCAGTCAGTATGAGCAGGCGGGCGGCGAGGATGGCCGAGGGCAGTTCGATCCCCTCCGCCTCCATCTCGCGCAGCACCTCGCCGATCCGGCGCAGTTCAGCCGCGCTGAGAAACCGCTCGCGCTTCTCCTCGGGGTACTTTCGGATGTGTTTTCTCGGGTTGGTGCCGTCCGGACGCAGGCCCCACATCTCGGCGAGGCTGAACATCTTCGAGACCACTTCGAGGCAGCGGTTCGCCTGATAGGCGATGTGGCGGAGGTCGTGGTGGAACTTCGCCACGTCCGCCCGAGTGGTGCCGGTGACCGTGAGTTGCCCGAGCGCAGGCAGGATGAAGCGTTCGAGGTTGCGGCGGTACTCCTTGGCCGTGCTCGCCTTCACGCGGATCGCGATGTGCTCCTTGTCGAACCGCTCGGCCAGCTCCTTCACCGTGATCGCCTTGCGCCCCGCGTCCCGCTCGGCGGCGGGGTCCGCGCCATTGCGCGCGGCAGCGACAATGGAGATGGCGCGGTTGCGCGCCTGCTCGCAGGTCAGGACCGTGCTGGGCCCGAGGCTGATCCGCCGGGATCGGCGTCCCGCGCGATACTGGACCACGTAGCCCTTGCGCCCGCTCGGCAGCACCCGCAGCCCGAAGCCAGGGATCTCACTGTCCCAGACGAAGTATTCGGTGGAGCGGGCTTCTGCGGCGTCGACGAGGCGTTTGGTGATCCTGGGCATGGCACTCTTCGGTGGTTCTTTCGCCGTTCCACAGTGCTGAAGCCGGGGCGACAGTCAACGAACACATTGAAATCGCGAAGAAAAAGGAAATGCCTCGCGTTTCCGCGCAAGGCGTTTCGGCGCGATGGTGCGGGAAATCGACGAGCCGCGCGAATCAGAACGCAGGTTTCGGTGCCCGCAGGCTGCTGTTAGGCTCGGGGAAAAGAAACTGGCGATCCGATGGCGTCGAAGACCACCCTTAATGCGAAGAACCTCGAGGCGCTGGGCGCAGAGCGCCTGGCGGAACTGCTGATCGAGGTCAGCACCGGGAACGCGGCGGCCAAGCGCAAGCTGCGGCTCGCGCTGGCCGGGGCCCAGAGCCCGAGGGAGGCGGCGCGGGAGATCACCAAGCGGCTGACCAGCATCGCCCGCGCCCGCAGCTTCATCACCTGGAAGAACCGCAAGGCGCTCGTCACGGATCTCGAAACCCAGCGGCGCGCCATCGTCGAGCAGATCGCGCCGGCCGATCCGGACGAGGCGCTGGCGCTCATGTGGCGGTTCATGGCGCTCGCCACACCGGTGTTCGAACGCTGCGACGACTCCAGCGGCACCGTCATCGGCATCTTCCACCAGGCCTGTGCCGATCTTGGTCAACTCGCCGCGAAGGTCCGGCCGGATCCGCAGGCCCTCGCCGGCACTGTTCTCGATGCGCTTCAGGACAACGGCTATGGCCAGTATGACGGCCTGATCGGCATCATGGCTCCGGCGCTCGGCGACGAGGGATTGACGGCCCTGAAATCGATGGCCGAGGACCTCGGTCGCTCGCCCGTGCCGGTTCCGCCGAAGGATCAATGGAAGGCGGTGGGCTGGGGCCCGGGCGGCACCACCTACGAGCACGAGATGCGGGCGCGTGAGCGCACCAGCACGGTCGCCATGGCGCTCAAGGACATCGCCGATGCGCAGGGCGACGTCGACGGCTTCATCGGCCAGTACGATCCCAAGACCCGCAAGGTGCCGCAGATCGCGGCCGAGATCGCGCAGCGTCTGCTCGCGGCCGGCAGGGCGGGTGAGGCGCTGGGGTTCCTCGAGCGCGCAGAGCTCGGCGACGGCTTGCGGGTTCCGCTGGCCTGGCAGGACGTTCGCCTGCAGACGCTGGAGGCGCTGGGTCGCGGCGAGGAGGCGCAGGCGTTCCGGTGGGACTGCTTCGAGCGCACGCTCTCCGACAGCTACCTGCGGGCCTATCTCAAGCGGCTTCCCGACTTCGACGACATCGAGGCCGAGGAGCGGGCGATGGCGCACGCCAAGTCTTGTCCAAGCCTTCTCCACGCCCTGCAGTTTTTCTTCGACTGGCCGGCTCTGGATCGCGCCTCGGACCTCCTGATTTCCCGGCATGATGAGATCGACGGGGATCACTACGAGTATCTCGCCCCCGCAGCGGAGGCATTGTCAGAGCGTCATCCGCTGGCCGCGACGCTGGTGCTCCGCGCTATGATCGACTTCACGCTCACGAGGTCGCGGGCGAAGCGGTATCGCTATGCCGCCGAGCATCTGGTTAGCTGCGCCCGTCTCGCGAGGGACATCCCGGACTTCGGCGCGTTCGAGACGCACGACGCCTACGTCGGCCGACTGAAGGAAGAGCACGGCAGGAAGTTCGGCTTCTGGTCGCTCACCGCCGCCTGATGGTCGTGCTACCGGAAAATCAGGTCTCGGGCATTTGGAAGCATGGTGGAAGCACGACGCCGAAAAGCGCTGCGCAATCCCGGCAGATCGTGCGCAGCGGGGCCGCTTCGCCGAGACCGGCAAGTGTCGGAAACTGCGAAAGAACTCGCGGTTCCGAGTGATTGTTCATGGTTCGTTCGACACGACTCATAACCTGAAGGCCGCAGGTTCAAATCCTGCCCCCGCAACCAAAAAATTCTATACAGATCAACAGCTTAAGAGCCTCCCTCGCGGGAGGCTCTTTGCGTTCCAAACCGCGGGTCAACAATAGGTCAACAAACGGATGAATTCCGCGTGCGAAATCAGGGGGATAGTAGGCCCGCAGGATCAGGAGCGCGCGAAAACCGCGCCGGAACGCGTTCGACAGGTTTGGGAGCGACGCTCCCCCAGTTCTGCGTTAGATGTGCCTTGCGCCTTCCTTAAGTCGCGAACAGCTGTACGTCCGCTTCGACGCCATTGAGTTGAAGAATCGCTGCTACGGTTTTTGCCCAAGTGCTTGCTCGCTCGAGCGACTGGCTTTGAATTGGGCTTACGGCAACTACACCACCGTATCCGTCTGTGTCGCCAATACCTGCGTGCCTTAGCCATCGCGCGAAGCCCCGCCGGGCATCAAAAACCCTTACCAGCGCCGTTCCGCACTCTCCCTCAGGAATTGCTCCGACCCCGGTCAAGAACATAGGAGTGGGAACGTGAGCATTCGCAGCATCGATTGCGGCACCATTCGCGCGGTCCCAAAGTTTTGACCACTCCTCGTGCGTTCGGGGCCCTGGTGGCAAGATTGGTGGATCGCCTGGCTCAACTGCGTCAACGCCATCCTTCCGCCGTGCCGTCAAAGAGGAATGCGTAGGCTTTGCGCCTCTGACCGGTGTTCGGCTCCACAATGCTTCCCCCATTTGCGTAACGTTGATTGCCTGCTTGCCAGTTCAATCGCTGGCTTTCTTTGTGAGGCTATTTTGGCCGATCTTCTGGATGGACCCATCCCGCCGGTGGATCATATTCGAAACCGTGTTGGTCGAGCACCTGAAGGGCGCACGCAGCTATAAGAGGATCGCGGGATACTTCACCAGCTCCCTCTTCGAAGTGGCCGGTGAGATGCTGGAAGGCATCCCTGAGGTCAAGATTGTCTGCAATGTCGATATCCACCCGGACGATTTGAGGGTCGCAAAGCTCCGCGAGGCGAAGATGCTTGGCTTGTGGAACGAGAACTCTCTCGAAGCGGAGACCTTGCTCAACCGCGACCGCTACCGCTTGCTTGATAGCTTTCTGCAGAAGCACGGACAGGCCGTTCGGGTCGCCCCCGACGACGTTTGTGGCTTTCTGCACGGCAAGGCAGGGGTAATCGAGCTGGCTGACGGCCGGAAGCTGGGCTTCATGGGGTCGATGAACGAAACCCGAAGCGGCTGGCAAAGTCACTATGAAATCCTTTGGGAAGACGAGTCTCCCGAGGGCGTGGCCTGGATCGAAGACGAGTTCGACTTCCTTTGGCGCGCTGCCAAAGAACTCCCGCGGGCCATCATTCGGGAGGTAAAGCGGCGGGGATATCGGCGAGAAGTCGACTTCGACGATATCTCAGATCCCGATGAAATCGCCCCAGCTGCATTGATTGAATCACCTCTCTATCGTGAAGGCTTCTCTCTCCAACCGTGGCAGCGTGGGTTTGTGACCGAGTGCCTGGGGGTCGCGGCCATAGCCGAGGAGTTCCGGCGACAGAAGACCCTGTTCGGAGCCAAGCGTCGTCGTGGCAAAGGGCATCCGGCGATAGCCGCTGGCGGGCGGAGTGCCGTAAACGGATTCGAAGGCGAACGCGACTTGCGTCCGCGCGCCTGGCTGGCGGGCCATGGGTCAGTCCTTTCGGGGGTGGGATCGGATCAGAGAAGCGGGTCGGTCGTGGCGTAGGCGAGGATCACCGGGATCACCGCCGCCTTCAGACCCTCATTGGCGTCGATCGCCAGCAGCACCGGTTCCGGCGCCTCTGGCGTGATGTAGTCGCAAAGGCCGCCAAGCGTGCGATCGGAGGCCAGGGCCGTTCCTATAGCGAGGCGCATGACGTCGAAGGCGGCATCACGGGCGGCGGGTGCGCCATCCACGACCACTTCGATCTCGGCCCGATGTTCGTAGTAGTAGCCTGGCGGCGAGAGCCACACCTCCGGCGGCCCCGGATCGCCATCGCGCAGGATCACCACCCCGGCGGCAGGCACCTTCTCGGGCAGGATCGCATTGCGCAGCACCTTGGCTCCCGGCGGCATCGCGTCGGACAATAGGGTATGGAGCGACGCGAGCAGGCGCTCGGCCGTGGATTGCGTGGGCATTGGGCGGCTTCCAGGAAGGTTTCAGGTGTTGGAGTACATGACGGTCAAAAGCTTCTTAAGTGCGATAAAGAAGAAAAGACTTGCGCGACTCGGCGGGCCTTCGTAATAAGCCTTATCGATCATAAGGAGCTTAAGGTGACGAACTCCAAGGATGTGGTTAAGCGGCTGAGACAGGAGGTTGAAAGTGATCCTGCGGCGCATGCGCTGTTCGGATGGCTGTCAACCTATACCCGAAATGTCAGTATCAGCACCGTTGATCAGGCCGAGCAGGCTGCAACAAGGTGGGGACGCGAGAACTTCGATGACGACCTCATCGTCAGCCGAGCCGAAGTCATTAACATCATGCGTTTGCTAGATGATCTGCAATTGGGCCGATTCATTGTCGGTCGTCGAGGGGCTGAAAGCAGGTTCGAGTTCTGGAGTAATCGTGGCCAGATCGGTAGGGCTGCCATGAAACTGGCCGACGAGATCGACATAGACGAAGAACCCGTCGAGCTGGAGGAAAGCGAGATCATCGAGGCGCACAGGATGCTTTTGGCCAACGTGTTGAAGCGGCCCCTTAGCCAGGTTCGGATCAAGATCAAGGACTAGAGAAGTGTCACAAACAGCAGCTGTAGGTCCCAAACCGCGCGATGACATCTGCCTTTTCAGCGGGTCACGTCCGTCAAGGTGGTGTAAATTTCCAGATGGCCTGAGGTCATGATCAGGCGGCTTTCGTAGTTATGCTGAGAATGGGGTCGATCTCCT
>NZ_JAKGGD010000008.1 GCF_021556615.1 Paracoccus salsus | reverse complement strand
TGAAGTCGCCAAACTCCACCTCGACCATACACCTCGATGGCCACCTGAGATTACACCGAACGAGCCGGTGAAATTACACCACGTGCTCGGACATTACCCCGCGGGGTGCGCTTCCCGGGATCGACTCCCCCCCCCCCCGCCGGCCATGACGAGGGCGGGCGATCCTGGGCGCGCATCGCATCCCTGATCGCCACCGCAAAGATCAATGGCGTCGAACCCTTCGCCTACATCAGGGCAACCTTGGAAGCGGTGACAGCTGGTCACCCGCAGGCAAAGATCGACGACCTGCTGCCCTGGAACTTCAAGCCGTCAAGCTGAACGCGCGTGGGGCACAGCCGCCGCTTACATTGAAGAGGCGCATTAGCTGTCACTTGTTCGTTGTCATCTGTAATTGTTTGCGTTTCGGGTTCCAAGCCACACCTCAATCCGAGTACAGCGATGCTTGCATGTCTCGGAACGCTCCCCTGATCGCCGGTAGCCCGCCAAGCTTGCCCTTGCCTTCAGTAACGCTGCCGTAGCGTGCCGTTAGAAACGTCCCGAGTTTCTTGGTCGCCAGTTCGCTTTCGCCGCGCGCTTCATAGGCCCCTAGGATCGCTAGAAGCAGGTCTTTCATATCGCCATTCGCGTCAGTCATGCCCATTGAGCGGACATTGTCGGCGCGCTCATGCCGCGTTTTCGGAGGGTTGGTGAACAGTACATAGCTGAGAACATCGAAGAGGTCGCTGGCTGGCGCATCTACAAGTCTTCGGATGTCGTCCAACCTTTCACGGTCGTACCCACGGTCTGAAAGCTGTTCGAGGAACCGCTCACGGTTGTCAGGATCGCTCCACAGGGCGCGTAGCTGGTCTTCATCAGTGACGATCCCTGATAGGTCGCCGAAGAGCCGTTCAAGGAACTCGGCTGCTGAAATCGGCCTTCCTTCAGGGCTCCAGTAGGTCGTTGAGGCGATGTACTTGATCTTTCGTACACTTCCGTCGGACAGCTTCACGACTATCTTTTCGCGAGGCGGCTCTTCGGTGCCGCCGCCCGGTTCTCCCGGCTCGCCAGGTCCTGGTTCTGGTCCGGCCGGGGGTGTGCGAGGTCCTTTCGGCGGTTCCGGTTCAAGCGGCTCGCCATCCCATTCGGGGTCGTTGAAGTTCTCGTGCGCCTTCACGAAATCCCAGATCGTAAAGAAGTCCTTCCCCTCGTAAGTCCGCGTTCCGCGCCCGATAATCTGCTTGAACTCGATCATGGAGCGGATCGGGCGCATCAGCACGATATGACGAACATTGCGGGCATCTACACCCGTCGAGAGCTTCTGAGAGGTTGTCAGGATCGTTGGGACTGTCTTGTCATTATCTTGGAAGTCGCGAAGGTGCTTCTCGCCTATAGCACCATCATCAGCGGTGACGCGGTGGCAGTAGTTTGGGTTGGCGCTGTCCTTCACCTGATTGATTAGGTCGCGCACCAGCGCCGCATGATCCTGTGTGGCACAGAAGACCAACGTCTTCTGGCGCTGATCGATCTGGCTCATGAATTCTTTCACGCGGCTGAGCTCGCGCTCGGGAATGATGATCCGAGTGTTGAAGTCACCTTCTGAAAAGGCTTCCCCCTCTTCAACAGCGCCCGCGATCAGGTCGTCGCTGCCGTCATAGACGTATTCGTCGATGGTGCTGGCCATCTGGCGCACCTTGAACGGCGTGAGGAAGCCGTCTTCGATCCCGTCGCGCAGAGCATAAGTGTAGACCGGTTCGCCGAAATAAGCGTAGGTGTCGGCGTTGTGTTTGCGCTTGGGCGTGGCGGTCAGGCCAAGCTGCGCGGCAGGCTCGAAATACTCCAGCAGTCGCCGCCATTCACTTTCGTCCTTCGCCCCGCCCCTGTGGCATTCGTCGATCACGATGAAGTCGAAGAAGTCAGGCGGGTACTGCGTGTAAACGGGTTCGCCGTCGCCCGTCATGAAGGTCTGGAAAATCGTGAAGAACAGGCTGGCATTCTTCGGCGGCTTGCCATGGTTCTTGCGGATCGTGTCGGGGTCGATACGCGTCACCGCATCATTCGGAAAGGCGGAAAAGGCGTTGTAAGCCTGATCGGCAAGGATGTTGCGGTCGGCGAGGAACAGGATGCGCGGGCGGCGGATGGGCTCGCCTGTCAGGTTCCACTTGGCCTGGAACAGCTTCCACGCAATCTGGAAGGCGATGGATGTCTTGCCCGTGCCCGTGGCGAGCGTCAGCAGGATGCGGCGGTCGCCCTTGGCCACGGCTTCAAGCGCTGCCGTGATTGCCTTGTGCTGGTAGTAGCGCAGCTCCCACTTGCCGCCATCCGTCTCGAAGTCCACGGCTCCGAAACGCTCGCGCCAAACGTTCTGGTCGGCGAAGGTGCGATCCCATAGCTCATCGGGTGTCGGGAAGGGCAAATCCATGTCGCCCTCGGCCCCGTTGGCCATGTCGATCTGATACCAGTTTAAGCCGTTGGAGGCGTAGGCATAGCGGGAGCCAAGACGGGTCGCGTAGTCCTTGGCCTGGCCGACGCCATTGCGATGGCTAACGCCTGCGCGCTTGGCTTCCAGAACGGCGAGCTTCTGGCCTTTGTGGATAAGGACGTAATCGGCAGACAGACCCTTGCCGCGCGTGCCGCCCGACTGGATGCGCCCAGGACAGATGACCTCACGGCGAACCTTGGAACCGTTCTGCCCCCAGCCCGCCGCCGCAAGGACGGGGTCTATGCGCTCGGCGCGGGTATCGGCTTCGGTTTCGTCGTGAATGCTCATATTCTAAACTCGTTACATCATGTTAATTCGCCCGCGAAGGCTTTCTGCAAAAGGGATTGGCGGAGGTCTTCAAGGTCTTGGAGCGCTGCTTCGTAATTTCCTTGCAGCCTTTGCGTCTCTTCGGAGATTGCATGAGCCCTCCGCACAATTTCCGATCTCGTCGCGTCATCTGGGAAAGGAATTGAGATGCGATTCAACTGCTTTTGGTTCAATTTTGGCTGAGCCATCCCACTGACGTATGGCTCCAATGAGATCGAATTCAGGTATAGGCGAACAAATTCTTGGGCGGCGGGGTCGTCAAATCTCAAGACGTGTGCATGGTTATTGACCCACGACTTGCCACTGATAGAAAAAGCAATTGGGTAGGTTCGTGCCAGTAGGTTGGCACCATCTTCTGAGACTAACAGTAGGTCTTCATCGAAAAGGTAGTCGGCAACGTGGTCAACAACGCCCGAAGCACCATAGTATGGAATATCGCCCGCTACGCGTTCTGATTTCGTGATCGGCACGCGCACGCGGTCCAAGTTTTCGGATATCTGGTCAAGCGTCTTCTCTGGCCAATTCCCGTCACCAAAGACATTTCCCAAGTAGCTCTCAAACAACTCCCGCGCGTTTTGGAGGTTGGCTTCGGCGTGGGCGCGAGCGCGGGCCAGAGCCTCGAAGGCCTCGTCCAGAACCGCAACAATCCGCTTTTGTTCTTCGAGCGGCGGGAGGGGGATGCTCAGTTGCTTCAGGTGAGTGGTGGTCACCACTTGCTGCCCGGAAGTGCCGCCGATCCCGGCGTCGATCATGCTCTTTCCAACAGACGACTGAAGAAAGTTCTTTAAGAAATATGGGTTCAACCGCTCTGGGTCGGGTCGAATAAGTCCCAAAGCTCGCGTGAATATGAAGCGAGCGCCATCTCTCACCTCGAACACATTACACTTGTTGATTGATCCTTGACCGACGATGGCGAGCAACACGTCGCCAGAAATCAGCTCAGCTCTTTGATGATTGCAGAAAACGGCCTCGCTTACCGTATCGGCTGCATCATAGTGGATAGTGTTATCGTAAAGGTCCTTTGTCTTGAGTACGCGAAACTCTTGCACCCCAGCTTTGTCATATTTTGGGTTCGGCCCCTGCGTGATCTTGTGGCAAACATCGATCAGCTTTTCGATTTTCCAACCCGTCTTCACAGCATCCCCCGAATGTCTTCAAGGATTTGCGCCGTCTCGGCATCCCGCGCCAGCATGTCGGCAATGATCTCTTCGGGGCTGCGCAGCGCCTCGGCCTCGGGTGCGTTGGGGTTTTTGACCGACAGATCGTAGGTATCCTCGTCCAGATCGGCTCGGTTCACGATCCAGCTTTTCGGCCCGTTCGGGCGGGTACGTTGCAACTCAACGAACTCCGCCAGATCGTCATCGTTCAGCGGGTTGGTCTTGCCCATGCTGCGGCCCGGATCGAGCTGGTAGTACCAGATGTCCCGCGTCGGCGCGCCTTTCTCGAAGAACAGCACCACGGTCTTCACGCCCGCGCCCTGAAACGTGCCTTGCGGGCAATCGAGGATGGTGTGCAGCTCCGCCGCCTCCAACAGTTCCTTGCGCAGTGCGACAGAGGCGTTGTCGGTGTTGCTGAGGAAGGTGTTCTTGATCACCACGGCGGCGCGCCCGCCTGCCTTCAGCTTGCGGATGAAGTGTTGCAGGAACAGATAGGCCGTCTCGCCCGTGCGGATCGGGAAGTTCTGCTGCACCTCGCGCCGCTCGCCGCCGCCGAAGGGGGGATTGGCGAGGATGATGTCGTGGCGGTCCTTCTCCTGAATATCCATCACGTTTTCATTGAGCGTGTTGGAGTGGATCAGGTTCGGAGCCTCGATGCCGTGCAAGACCATGTTCATGATCCCGATGACGTAGGCGAGGCCCTTCTTCTCCTGCCCATAGAAGGTCTTGGTTTGCAGGGTTTCGTATTCGGACGCCGAGAGCTTGTCGGTGCGCATGTAGTCGTAGGCTTCGCAAAGGAAGCCCGCAGAGCCGACCGCCCCGTCATAGATCGTCTCGCCGATCTTGGGGGCAGTGACCTTGATCATCGCGCGGATGAGCGGGCGCGGCGTGTAGTATTCGCCGCCGTTGCGGCCCGCGTTGCCCATGCGGCGGATGCGGGTTTCGTAAAGCTGGGATAGTTCGTGCCGCTCGGCCTGGGTGTTGAAGGACAGGCCGTCCACGGCTTCGAGCACGTCACGCAGGATGTAGCCGGAGCGGAATTTGTTGCGCAGTTCGGTGAAGACCTCGCCGATCTTGTACTGAATCGTCTGCGGGCTCGTCGCGGATTGGCGGAAGGATGCGAGATACGGGAAGAGCTCCTGGTCAACGAACTTGATCAGGTCGTCGCCGATGCGGGCCGCGTTGTGGTCAAATTCGCCGCCTTTTTTCGGCGCGGCCCATTTGTCCCAGCGATATTCGCCGTCAATGATCGGGGTGTAGTCTTCGCCATCGAGCTCGGCGCGATCACTGCGCTCGGTTTCGAGGTCATGCAGGTACTTCAAGAACAAAACCCATGAGGTCTGTTCCACATAGTCCAGTTCGTTGGCGATGCCTTCTTCCGCGCGAAGGTCCCGTTCGATCTTGTTGAATGCGCTTTCGTACAATCTGCTCTCTGCCCCCGACGCCCCCGACGAGTTGTAGCCCCCGACGAGTTGTAGTTTTGGGTGAACTTAGCAGGCACATCTTGTGCGTGCATCCACAAAGCGGACGAGAACGCACTTATCCACCGAGGCAGATCACGCGAAAGGGGCGGCTGGCGACGTTCACCGACGTCTTGGTGGTCGGGTTCAGGGGCGGCCACTAGCCTCATGATCGGGTTCAGCGCTGATGCGCTGGCGGCATCCAATCCGCGCAGGGTTGGTCTGGAATGCAAGGGGCGCGAAGGCTCCTGCTCAATGCACCTGAAGAGGGCGACAGCACCACCGGCACCATCTATGTCCTGCGCAGCAAGTCCGACTATCCTATGGTGGCCGAGAACCGGGAGTTGGTTCACAAGATCGGCGTGACCACCTTGGGTGTCGATAAGTGGATCGCCGGAGCCCAGCTTCAGCCGACCCTCCTCATGGCTGCGGTCGAGGTCGTGGCGACCTATGAGCTTTACAACATCAACCAGACCCGGCTTGAGAACCTAATCCACCGGATTTTCGGCATTGCGCAGCTCGACATCGAAATTCCAGATCGGTTCGGCCGATGCGTGAAGCCTCGCGAATGGTTTCTGGTGCTGCAATTCGTGATTGATGAGGCGGTCCGGAGAATCAAGGACGGGACGATTTCAGGCTATGCTTACGATCCTCACCAGGCTCTGTTGGCGCCACGTCAGCAGGGAACGTTGACGAAGTAAGCGATCGTCGCTTTCCAGCCTGTACCAGCCAGAACCAGCGAGTTCCGGATCGAATTGGGGGAAGATTCGGGGGATCTATATTCGCCGAAGTGGAAATACTAAAATTTTTTCAAATACATAAGGTTTATATGTGGCGGAGAGGGTGGGATTCGAACCCACGGAACCCGCGAGGGCTCAACGGTTTTCGAGACCGCCCCGTTCGACCACTCCGGCACCTCTCCGCGCTTGGTGTGGTGAGGCGGGGCTTTAGAGGGGTGGGGCTTGAAGTGCAAGGGGGTTTCGTCGAAAAATGCGCTTCCCCGTCCCGGGTGAAAGGTATCGGCATGTTCAGAACCCTCTGCCTGGCAATGGCAGTTTTGTGTGCCTCGGTCGCGATGTCGCAGCAAAAGCCAGTCCCGCCCGAGGCCGCGGCCGAAGCGGCCGGACGACAGGAACTGGTCGATCGGATCTGGGAGGTGATGGAGCTGGATCAACTGATGCCGATCCTGCAACACGAGGCCCTCGCCGAAGCCGATGCGCTGGAAGACGGCATGCCGGGCGGTGTCGGCGATGATGGCTGGACCGAGGCCGTGTCCCAGATCCATCAGCCCGCGAGGCTGCGAGCGCTGTTCGAGGCCGGGTTGCGGCAGAAACTGGCCGGGCCGGTTGATCCGCGGCTTGACGCGGCGCTGGAGTTCTATCGATCGGCGCTGGGTCGCCGGCTGATCGGGCTCGAGATGTCGACCCGTCAGGCCATGCTGGAGCCCGAGATCGAGGCGTCTGCGCGCCAAGCGTTTTCGGCGGCTGCCAGCCGCGGGGACCCGCGCGTGGACCAGATCGCAAGGCTGATCGAGCAGGCCGATCTGGTGGGTCCGAACGTCGCCGGCGGAATGAACGCCGCCGTGGCCTTTTCGCAGGGCTTCGCGGATGGCGGCGGTTTCGACATGCCGATGACCCGGGATCAGATTCTGGCGGATGCATGGTCGCAAGAGGCCGAACTCGGCGCCCGGACGCGTGTTTGGATCGAATCCTATCTGCTGCTGGCTTACGCGCCGCTCAGCGATGCCGAGTTGGAAACCTGCATCCGCTTCGCGTCCTCTCCGGCGGGAAAGGCGTTGTCGGCGGCACTGTTCGCCGGCTTTGAAGCGATGTTCATGCAGACCTCTCGGGATATGGGGCTGGCGGCTGCGGCGCAGATGCAGGGACAGCGCCTGTGACCGAGCCCCTTCGAGTTGTCGGGCCGCTGGCCGATCCGGCAATGCTGTCCGCTCTGGGGCTGGTGTCCGAGGGCGCGGGACTGCCGTTGGACGGCATGTTGGTCGGCGGGCGCCGCGCCGGGATCGAGGACCGGGACTGGCCGGCCCTTCGGCCTGGCGCCGGGCACATCGCCACCCTGCAGATCATGCCGTCCCGGGCGCTGTGGCGCTATGCGGAGGTGATGGGCCTGAGGGCCGAGGATCATCCGGGCGGGCCGGTGATGGGCCTTCAAGACGAGGCGTGCGGCCAGGCGGCCTGGTCGCGCGCGGACTGGTTGCCGGAACTGGCCGCCGAGATCGCGCGCCAGGTACTGGCTGCGCCCTGCGACAGGTCACCGGAAAGCGTCGTCGCGCGGCTGCCGATGATCGGGGTCTGGGCGGACAGCCGCCTGCGCGCGGCAGCCGGCACGCGTTCGGGCGGTCATCTGGTTGCCGCACGCGCGCCCGGCGACGTGCGGCGACTTGAGCGCCGCGAACCCTATGCGGGGTTCTTTGCGGTCGAGTTGTGGGATCTGGCGCACCGCACGCATGAGGGCGGCTTCACTCCCGTCGTGACCCGCGAGGGCTTCGTGATGGGTGATGCGGTTGTCGTCTTGCCCTGGGATCCGGCGCGGGATCGCCTGCTTGTGATCGAGCAGTTCCGGTTCGCCCCTGCCTTGCGCCACGACCCGCAACCCTGGCTGCTGGAGCCGATAGCGGGCCGGGTGGACGCCGGCGAAAGCGTGCAGCAGGCCGCAAGGCGCGAGGCCATGGAAGAGGCCGGATTACGCCTTGGCAGGCTGTTTCCAGCCGTTCATCATTATCCCAGTCCCGGCGCGGTGACCGAGTTTCTCTATCTTTATGTGGGTATTGCGGATCTGCCGGACGACAGCGCCGGGGTGCATGGGCTTGACGGCGAGACCGAGGATATCCGCGGCCATCTGATCGATCGCGCCGATCTGGCGCGAATGGTGCATGACGGACAGGTCACCAACGGTCCGCTTGCGATGTTGTCGTTGTGGCTCGACCGGAAAAAAGACGATCTGCTGGCAGAACTGGCCGGATCGTGAGGGCGTCGGCAAGGCGGCTCGGGGTTGCCCATGCCGGCTCGCCATGTGTAGGTATTCGTAACGCCGAAACCATCCCGAGAGAGAGGGTCGATCGCCATGCGAATTTGCTCTGACCTGGCCGATGCGATCGGCAAGACGCCGCTGATCCGCCTCAAACGGGCCAGCGAGGAAACCGGCTGCGAGATCCTGGGCAAGGCCGAGTTCCTCAATCCCGGCCAGTCGGTCAAGGACCGGGCGGCGCTGTATATCATCCGCGATGCGGTGGCGCGCGGCGCATTGAAGCCCGGCGGCACCATCGTCGAGGGAACGGCGGGAAATACCGGGATCGGGCTGGCGCTGGTCGGGGCCTCGATGGGGTTTCGCAGCGTGATCGTCATCCCCGAGACCCAGAGCCAGGAAAAGAAGGACATGCTGCGGTTGGCGGGCGCGGTCCTGGTCGAGGTGCCGGCAGCGCCCTACAGGAACCCGAACAACTATGTCCGCTACTCCGGGCGTCTGGCCGAGGCTTTGGCAAGGACCGAGCCGAATGGGGCGATCTGGGCCAACCAGTTCGACAACACGGCCAACCGGCAGGCGCATCTGGAAACGACCGGTCCCGAAATCTGGGACCAGACCGGCGGCAAGGTGGACGGCTTTGTCTGCGCGGTCGGTTCGGGCGGGACGCTGGCCGGGGTCGGGATGGCGTTGCAGCCGCGCGGCGTCAGGGTCGGCCTGTCCGATCCCGAAGGCGCGGCGCTTTATTCGTTCTACACGACCGGCGCGTTCGACAGCCCCGGCAGTTCGATCACCGAAGGGATCGGGCAGGGGCGCATCACTGCCAATCTCGAGGGTTTCACGCCCGATTTCGCCTGCCGCGTTCCCGATAGCGAGGCCCTGCCGATCGTGTTCGACCTGCTGGAACACGAAGGGCTTTGCCTTGGCGGCTCATCGGGGATCAATGTGGGCGGCGCGATCCGCATGGCCCGCGAGATGGGGCCCGGCCACACGATCGTGACGATCCTGTGCGATTACGGAAACCGCTACCAGACGAAACTGTTCAACCCGGAGTTCCTGCGTGCGAAGGGCCTGCCGGTGCCGGGCTGGATGACGCGCGAGGCGCCGGACCTGCCGGAAGTCTTCGAGGACTAAGGGAACCACATGTTACGTGCATTTGCTGCCGTCCTGCTGACGGCAATGCTTCTTGTTGCCTCGCCTCTGGCGGCCCAGGATAGCAAAGTCGATCTGGATTATCAGGCTTGGGAGCAGGTGGCGAGCCAGGCCGAGGAACTGATATCGGGCGAGGACGCGACAGACTCGCAACTGACGACGACGCGCGCTGCCCTTGTCGAGTGGCGAGAAAAGCTCCAGTCCGCCCAGAACGTCAATGCCAACAGGATCGCGACGATCAAGGAACAGCTTGACGCGCTGGGTCCGGCACCCGCCGAAGGCGAAAGCGAAGACGCGGATATCGCAACGCGAAGGGCCGAACTGCAAAAGCAGCTATCGACCCTTCAGGCGCCGCGTCTGACAGCGGTCGAGGCGTTCAGCCGCGCCGATGCCCTCATCAAGCAGATCGACGACGTGACGGCCAAGCGCCAGGCCGTCGAACTGGCCAAGCTTTCGCCTTCTCCGCTTTTGCCGGGCAGCTGGGCCGAAGCTGCAACTGATGGGCTGCGGCTGGTGCAGGGCGTCGGGGCCGAAGTCGGCCAGCTGGTCGACAGCGAGGTCTGGCCGCAGGTGAAGCCCCGCCTGCCGCAGGTCGCAGCCTATCTTGTTGCCGCCATCATCCTGCTGAGCCTCGGTCGCCGCTGGGTGCAGTCATTGCCGTCGCGGCTGTCCGCGCGCGCGTCCGAGCATTCGCGCGCCGTCGTGGCGTTCATCGTGTCGCTTGGCCAGATCGCGCTGCCGATGATCGGTCTCTATCTGGCGATCCGCGCGGCCAAGGCCACCGGGCTTGCCGGCGACTGGACGCTGCCGTTCCTCGACTCGCTGCCTGTGGCGGGCGTGGTGCTGTTCGGGGGCACATGGCTTGCGCTGCAGTTGTTCCCGCGCCAGGCGATCGCCTACCACTCGCTGGACATGGCCGATGCCCCCCGCAACAAGGCACGGCGCATGGCCACCGCGCTTGCGGCGATCTTTGCGCTGCATCATATCCTGGCGCGCGCCGCGCTGCCGCTGTCGGGGCTGTACGAGCGGCCCGGCGACCCGGTGACGCGCGTGCCGATGGAAATGGGCGAGGGCGCGATCTCGGTCGCAAGTTTCATCCTGCTGCTTCTGGCCGGCGTGGCGCTGTTCCGCCTTGGCAAGGCACTGGAAACGCTGCGGCAAGGCGGCGAGGGACGCAATCTCGTCAATCGCCACATGGTGCTGTCCGTGGCCGGGCTGGTGACGCGGCTGGCGACCGTGCTGGCCGTGCTGGCGGGCGCGATGGGGTTCGTCAACCTTGCCAATTCGGTGATCTGGCCCTGGACCCTGACGCTGGCCCTGATCGGAGTTCTGGTGCTGCTGCAGGACTTCATCGCGGATGTGTTCAACATGATCATGCGCGGCCAGGAGGGCGCCCGCGAGGGGCTTGCGCCGCTGCTGATCGGGTTCTCGCTGATCCTGTTGTCGATTCCGCTGTTCATGGTGATCTGGGGCGCGCGCGGCACTGATCTTGTCGAATACTGGACGACATTCCAGCAGGGCGCCAGCTTCGGCGGCGTCTCCATCTCGCCGGGCGGCGTGCTGAGATTCCTGTTCGTTTTCGTCATCGGCTACCTGATCACGCGCGGGGTTCAGGGTGCATTCCGCAGTTCGATCCTGCCCAAGACCAAGCTTGACCAAGGCGGTCGCAACGCGATCGTGTCGGGCCTTGGCTATCTGGGGATCGTGGTGGCGGTGCTGCTGGCGATCACCTCGGCGGGGATCGACCTCACCTCGCTGGCGGTGGTCGCGGGTGCGCTGTCCGTCGGCATCGGTTTCGGCCTTCAGAACATCGTGTCGAACTTCGTTTCGGGGATCATCCTGCTGATCGAGAGGCCGGTCAGCGTCGGCGACTGGATCAGCGCGGGCGGCCAGCAGGGCATCGTCACGCGCATCTCGGTCCGCTCGACCCAGGTCGAGACCTTCGACAAGACCGAGGTGATCGTTCCCAACAGCGACCTGATCAGCCAACCGGTGACAAACTGGACGCGCCACAACCAGATGGGCCGTATCATCATCCCGGTCGGAGTCGCCTATGGCACCGACACGCGCAAGGTCGAGCGGATCCTGCTCGAGATCATCGAGAATCAGTCGGTCGTCACGATCGACCCGGCGCCCGTCGTGTTGTTCCGCGCCTTTGGCGCCGACAGCCTCGAATTCGAGGTCCGGGCGGTGCTTTCGGATGTAAACGCGGGCCTCGGCGTGACCTCCGAGGTGTGTCACCAGATCGCGGAACGCTTTCAGAAGGAAAAGATCGAGATCCCCTTCGCGCAGCGCGACATCTGGCTTCGCAACCCCGAGACGCTGCGAGCCGGTCGGGACCAGCACTCCGAGGCCGAGCCCGCCCCCGAACCTGCCGCGATCGAAGGGAAACCCGTCTCGGGGCCGCGCAAGGATCCGCGCATCGCCGTTGACGACGGCGATGGCGGCAACGGCGGCGATCGTTGAGCCCGAGAGCCGCGGACAGGCGCCGCCAGGTCGGGGCGCGTGGCTGTCTCTTGCGGTTCGCGCCGCTGCTCAGGCCGCCAGCGAGGGCGGAGATGCCTGTTGGTCGTCATCTCCGCTGCCGTCATCGGGCAGCCCCTCGCGCGACAGCAGCACGGCGACCGGGCGCAGCCACGGAATATGCGCGCACACGATCATCAGGGCGACCATGATCGGAACCGCCAGGAACATCCCCGGTATGCCCCAGACCGCGCCCCAGAACGCCAGGCTGAGAATGATGCCGAAGCTGGACAGCCGCAGCGTCTGGCCCAGCAGCATCGGGTCCAGCACGTTGCCGATGACGAATTGCGTGATCGTGCAGCCGATGGCGACAATCGCCGTCAGCGGCAGGTCGCCGCTGAGCACAAAGGCCAGAAGCGCGGTGATGACCGTTGCGATGATCGAGCCGACCGAGGGAATGAAGTTCAGAACAAAGGTCAGGATCGCCACCGCCGCCGCCAGTTCCAGCCCGGTGGCCTTGAAGATCAGCCAGACGATGAACGCGGTCACGCCGCTGACAGCCGTCTTGACGACGAGGTAACGGTTTACCCTGTGCATGATCGAGGCAATGATGCGGCGCACGCGCTGCGCCTGCACGGCGTCCCCGACAAGCCGTTCGATCTTGGTCGGAAACCAGACCTGCTCGGCGAACATGAAGCCGACGAACAGGATCACCAGCACGCTGCCCGACAGCAGGCCCGAAGCCTGGCCGGCAAGCGAACGGATCCAGCCGGTGATGTTGAAATTCGAGATCGCGATCAGAATGCGCTCCTGCACCTCTGGTCCCAGCCGTTCGGTCAGGCTGGGCAGCGCCGCCTGGGCCTGTTCGGCATAGGCGATCGCGATGACGACAACCTCGTTGATCTGGGTGACGATGGTTGTCGAGACCCACAGAAGCGCCAGCGTGATGCCGATCAGCGCCAGCGTCGTTCCCAGCCACTTGGGCACTTTCAGACGGTACGAGATGGCAAAGATCGCGTCCGTCGTCAGCGAGAACAGGATGATGGCGATTGCCAGCGAGATCAGGATGAAGCGCGCCTGCACCAGCATGAACAGGATCAGGCTGAAGGCGATGATGCCCAGAAAACCTGTCTGAAGCCTTTCACGCAGTACCGCTTCGCCCGATTGCTGATCCAATCCATCCTCGCATATTCCGCCCGAGATCACACCCGACATGGCCGTTCGCCGCCGCGCGTCAGGCCATATTAGCCGTCCGCGCCGCCGCTGTCCTCAATTTCGGCATCGGCCTGCTCGGCAATCCGCGCGACCGAGACCACGACTTCGCCACTGGCGGTATTGAACACCCGCACGCCACCCGCCCCGCGAGAGCGAAAGCTGATGCCCTCGACCGGCACCCGGATCGACTGCCCGGTCGAGGTCGCCAGCATGATCTGGTCGTCCATCTCGACCGGGAAGCTGGCGACCAGCGGGCCGGCGCGCATCGCCCGGTCCATCGCCATGACGCCCTGGCCGCCCCGCCCGCGCACCGGGTAATCGTGGCTGGAGCTGATCTTGCCGGCACCCTTGGCGGTGATGGTCAGGATCAGATCCTCGGCCGCCGACATCTGGACATAGCGTTCCTGCGTGATGCTGCCTTCGGCCACTGCCTCTTCGTCGTCGTCGGCTTCGACACCATCATCCAGCGCGCCCGCGATCGCGCGCCGCATCTTCAGATAGGCGGCACGCTCGGCCGGATCGGCCTCGAAATGCCGGATCACCGACATGCTGACCACGCTGTCCCCGGTGCCCAACCGGATGCCGCGAACGCCGGTCGAATCGCGGCCCTTGAACACCCGGACCGCTGTCGCGGGGAAACGGATCGCGCGGCCCTGCGCGGTCACCAGCATCACATCGTCCTCGCTTGTCGCCATGCGGACCCCGATCAGGCTGACGCTTTCGGGCAGCTTCATGGCGATCTTGCCGTTTGACTTGACATTGGTGAAGTCCGACAGTGCGTTGCGGCGCACATCGCCCTGATCGGTCGCGAAAATGACCTGATAGTCCTGCCATTCCGCCTCGGGCGCGTCCATTGGCAGCAGGGCTGCGATGGAGACGCCGGGCTCGATCGGAAGGATGTTGACGATTGCCTTGCCGCGCGCCGTCCGTCCGCCAAGCGGCAGCCGCCAGGTCTTGAGGCGATAGACCATGCCGTCGGTCGTGAAGAACAACAGCTCGGTATGGGTGTTGGCCACGAAAAGCGTGGTCACCACGTCGTCTTCCTTGGTGGCCATGCCGGACAGTCCCTTGCCGCCACGGCGCTGCGAGCGGAACTCGGCCAGCGCGGTACGCTTGATATAGCCGCCGGAGGTGATCGTGACGACCATGTCCTCGCGCTCGATCAGGTCCTCGTCCATCATGTCGCCGGACCATTCGGCGATCTCGGTGCGGCGCGGCACCGCAAACAGGTCGCGCACCTCGCGCAACTCGTCCGAGATGATGCCCATGATGCGTTCGCGGGATGCGAGGATCGCCAGGAATTCGCGGATCGCCTCTGCCAGGGATTTCAGCTCGTCGGTGACCTCCTTGACGCCGATCTGCGTCAGGCGTTGCAGGCGCAGGTCCAGGATGGCGCGGGCCTGGGTCTCGGACAGGTTGTAGGTGCCGTCCTCGTTGACCGGATGGCGGGGGTCGTCGATCAGCTTCAGGTACTCGACGATGTCGTGAGCCGGCCAGCGCCGTTCCATCAGGCGTTCGCGGGCCTCGGCGGCATCGGCGCTGCTGCGGATCGTCGCCACGACCTCGTCGACATTGCTGACCGCGACGGCAAGGCCGCACAGCACATGGCTGCGCTCGCGCGCCTTGCGAAGTTCATGCGCCGTGCGCCGCGCGACCACTTCCTCGCGGAAGCTCAGGAAATGGGTCAGGAAGTCGCGCAGCCGCAGCTGCTCGGGCTTGCCGCCGTTCAGCGCCAGCATGTTGCAGCCGAAGGTGGTCTGCATCTGGGTAAAGCGGAACAGCTGGTTCAGCACCACCTCGGGCGTGGCGTCGCGTTTCAGCTCGACCACCACCCGCACGCCCTGCCGGTCGGATTCGTCCTGGACGCTGGCGATGCCCTCGATGCGCTTTTCCTTGGCCAGGTCGGCGATCCGCTCGATCATGCTGGATTTGTTCACCTGATACGGGATCTCGTCGATGACGATCGCGTAGCGGTCCTTGCGCGGTTCCTCGATATGGGTCCTGGCACGGATGATGACGCTGCCACGCCCCTCGAGATAGGCCTTGCGCGCGCCCGAGCGGCCAAGGATCAGCGCCCCGGTCGGAAAATCCGGCCCCGGGATGATCTCGAGCAGCCGTTCGGTCGGCAGGTCGGGGTCCTCGATCAGTTCCAGCGTGGCGTCGATCACCTCGCGCAGATTGTGCGGCGGGATGTTGGTGGCCATGCCGACGGCGATGCCGCCCGCGCCGTTGACCAGCATGTTGGGGAAACGCGCCGGCAGCACCGTCGGTTCGCGGTCCTTGCCATCGTAGTTGTCCTGGAAATCGACGGTCTCCTTGTCGATATCCATCAGCAGATAGTTCGCCGGCTTGTCCATGCGGACTTCGGTATAGCGCATGGCCGCAGGCGGATCGCCGTCCATGGACCCGAAATTGCCCTGTCCGTCCAGCAACGGCAGGGACATGGAAAAATCCTGGGCCATCCGGACCAGCGCATCGTAGATCGCGGCGTCGCCATGCGGGTGGTACTTGCCCATCACGTCGCCGACCGGCCGCGCCGATTTGCGATAGGGCTTGTCGGCGGTGTTGCCGGTCTCGTTCATCGCGTAGAGGATGCGGCGATGCACCGGCTTCAGGCCGTCGCGCAGATCCGGAATCGCGCGGCTGACGATGACCGACATCGCATAGTCCAGATAGGACGTCCGCATCTCTGAGCTGATGTCGATCACCGGCCCTTCATGCGCCATCACGACGCGTTCGGTCCCACCGGTCTCATCGCCCGATTCAGGTGTTTCCGGCAGATCGTCTTCAGGGGTGTCGGCCACGGGAATTCCTCAACATCTTGTTGGGTTTCGGTATAGCGGACACGGCAGGTGGGGGCAATCTTGCCTGCCCCTTTTTGGCGATCCGATCGGCCTAGCGACCGCGCCGGGCGGCCAGCCCCCAGATCACGATCAGAACCACCGAACACAGCGCGTTCCACGCCGCCATCGACAGCCCCAGAAAGCGCCACGTCACCTCGTCGCAGCGGACCACCGGCGCGGCCTGCAACCGTGCCATCAGATCCTGCGTCGACATGCGGGCGATGTCGCCGACCCCGCCGGTGCAATGCGACGGCCCCGCCCACCAGCCGAACTCGACGCCGCCGTGATAGACCGCAAGCCCGGCCGCCACCGCCGTGGCCGCCATTCCCAGCACCGCCAGCAGCCGCACAGTGCCGGTCAGCCAGACCAGGCCGGCGATGATCACCGCCGCCAGATGCGGCCAGCGTTGCAGGATGCACAGCTCGCAGGGGGCATAGCCCGCAGCCTGAAAGCCGAGCGCGGCGATCAGCAGCGCGGCCGATCCGGCGCCCGCCAGCAGCGAAAGACGCACGCCGTTCATAGATACCTCAGCGCGATGAAGCCGCCAAGCAGGCAGGCCATGAAAATCGTGAAGACCAGCCCCAGCCGTTCCTCGATGAAGGTCCGGATCGGCGGACCAAAGCGCCACAGCAATCCGGCCACGATGAAGAACCGTCCCGCGCGTCCCAGGATCGAGGTCAGCAGGAACGCCGGCAGCGGCAATCCCACCGCGCCCGAGAAGATCGTGATGACCTTGAAGGGAAATGGCGTCAGTGCCGCGAACAGCACCGCCCAGCCGCCATACTGGGTGAAACGCGCGGCCAGCTGGTCATAGGCGGTTTCCTTGCCATAGGCGGTCAGAACCCACTGCCCGACCGTGTCCATCAGCGCCGCCCCGATCCAGTAGCCCAGCAAGGCCCCCAGGACCGATCCGAGCGTGGCCACCAGCGCGATCACCCACGCCTTCGCACGATCGGCCAGCACCATCGGGATCATCAGCACATCGGGGGGAATCGGAAAGACCGAGCTTTCGATGAAGCTGACCCCGAACAGGGCCGGTCTGGCATGGCGATGGGCGGCCAGCCCCATGGTCCAGTCGTACAGCCTGCGTAGCATCACGGTCCCTTTTTCCTTGCGCCCGATGTGGATGTACCGTGGTCCGGGCGCGGTCAAGCGTCTTGCGCGGCTTTCGCGCCGCTGTGATCCCTGCGCCCAGCCCAGCCGAGACGGGAACCGGCGCGATGCATGGGAAGTTAGGCAACAGGTCAACGGCGTGGGCGCGGCGACCTCCAGCGGGAAAGGCATCCACAGCATGAGGTGGCGAGGCAGACGCGGCAGCGGCAATATCGAGGATCGGCGCGGAATGGGCGCCGCCGGGGCAGGGGGCATCGGTGTGGTCGGCATGCTGGCGGTCCTGGCCGTGGGTTATTTCTTTGGTGTGGACATCAGCCCCATCGTGCGGGAACTGGATCAGGGTCAGCCGCGATCCGTCGCGCCGCTGTCCGAACGGGACCGGCAATACGGCGCGTTCGTGTCCGTCGTGCTGGCCGATGCCGAGGAGGTCTGGCGCATGGTCCTGCCGCAGCAGGCCGGGCGAGACTATGCCGTCCCGACCCTTGTGCTTTACAGCGGCGTCGTGCAGTCGGCCTGTGGCGGTGCCTCGTCCGCGATGGGGCCGTTCTACTGTCCGAACGACCGGAAGATCTATCTGGACACCGATTTCTTCGACATGATGGCGCAGAACATGCGCGCCGGCGGCGATTTCGCCTATGCTTATGTGATCGCGCACGAGGTGGGTCACCACGTGCAGAATCTGGTCGGGACCCTGGGTCAGGTCCATGCCGCGCGCGGGGCCGCCAGCGAGGCCGACGCGAATGACTTGTCGGTGCGGACGGAATTGCAGGCCGATTGCTATGCCGGCATCTGGGCGCGGCAGGCCGACAAGCTCTTCGGTTCGCTGGAAGAGGGCGATCTGCAAGAGGCGATGGGCGCGGCCCATGCTGTCGGCGACGACGTGATCCAGCGGTCCGGGGGCCGCACGCCGATGCCCGACAGTTTCACCCATGGCAGCGCGGCGCAGCGGCAGGAATGGCTGATGCGCGGCTTTCGGTCCGGCGACATGGGACAATGCGACACATTCCGCTAGGTCGGCAGAAAGCCCATCCTGTTCAGGCGGACACAGGAGGATGACATGCTTATCACAACGCTGCTTCTGCTGACGGCCTTGACAGGTCTTGTGGTTGCCCGGTCCCGGGATGCTGCGCCCCAGACCCGGGCGGTCCGCGTGGCCACCGGCCGCCGCTGAGCCTGGCTAGCGCGGCAGTCGCACGCCGCGGCCGTTCTCGACGCGCGCCCAGTCGGGCCACCAGCCAAGTTTTTCCAGCGCGATCAGGGCAATCGCCGCCGCGATGATGGCCAGCACCAGCCTGACCATCTTCGCGCTTGGCGGGTGACGCGCCCATTTCGACGCCCGAAGCAGCCAGATCAGGTTGTTCATCGCCCGTGTGCCCTGCTAATGCCTTGGTGGACAGTGACACCGCGACGCGCCGAAACTCAAGAGCACCCCTTGCCGCACCACCAGGACAGCCGAAATCTTCCCTATACTGCGCGCCAGATGTTCGGCCTCGTGGCCGATGTCGAGCGCTACCCCGAGTTCCTGCCCTGGAACAGCGCGGCGCGCATCCGGTCGCGCCGGACCCGTCAGGATGGCGCGGAGGAAATCGCCGCCGACCTGGTCATCAGCTTCAAGGTCTTCCGTGAGAAATTCGGCAGCCGCGTGGTGCTGTGGCCCGAGGATCCCGAAACCGGCACGCTGCGGATCGACACCGAATATCTGGAAGGTCCGTTCAAGTACATGCGAAGCGGCTGGGCGTTCACCGACCGACCCGAGGGCGGCTGCCATGTCGAGTTCTTCGTCGATTTCGAGTTCCGCAATGCCATACTGCAACGGCTGATCGGCGTCGTCTTCCACGAAGCGATGTCCCGCATCGTCCGCGCCTTCGAACAGCGCGCCCGCCAGCTTTACGGCTAGTCCGCGCGCCGACGAGGCAGGCCCCAACCGAATTCCATGCCGGAGTCCATCATGACCGACCTGCAACATCCCGAAGCCGCCGACCTCACCGCCGCCAAGATCGTCTATGGGCTGTATGCCGTGGGCTATGCGGTGGCGATCACTGCCCTTGTGGGGGTGGTCTATGCCTATTTGTCGCGTGGCACGAACGCGATCCTGGACAGCCACCTGACCTTCCAGATCCGAACCTTCTGGATCAGCCTGCTGATCGCGCTGCTGGCGCTGGTCACGATGGTCATCGGGATCGGCTTCCTGATCTGGGCTTTCCTGGCCGTCTGGGGTCTGCTCAGGGTGATCTCGGGGTTCCTGCTGGCCCATGAGGGCAAGCCCGTCAGCGGCACGAAATATTGGGGCATGATGGCGTTCTAGGCTCCGCAAGGCCCCCGCGCGCCCCGTCAGGTCGCAGGCAGGGCGCGGCGGCGGCGCAAGAGGCGGCCCGCGGCCGCTCTTGCGATTCGCTCAGCCGATGGCGGCTTTCAGCGCGTCGGCGCGGTCGGTCTTTTCCCAGCTGAACGCCGTCGCGCCGGCCAGCGGATAGGGCGCACGGCCGAAATGGCCGTAGCAGGCCGTCGGGCGGTAGATCGGGTGCAGCAGGTCCAGGTCGCGGATGATCGCGAAGGGGCGCAGGTCGAAGACGTCGCGCACGGCGGCCACGATGCGATCATGCGGCACGGTCTCGGTGCCGAAGGTATTCAGGCTGATCGAGGTGGGCTGTGCCTCGCCGATGGCATAGCTGACCTGGATCTCGCAGCGGCTGGCGAGCCCGGCCGCAACGATGTTCTTGGCGACCCAGCGGCCCGCATAGGCGGCCGAGCGGTCCACCTTGGACGGGTCCTTGCCCGAAAAGGCGCCGCCGCCATGCCGCGCCATGCCGCCATAGCTGTCGACGATGATCTTGCGCCCGGTCAGGCCGCAATCGCCGACCGGCCCGCCGATGACGAACTTTCCGGTCGGATTGATGAAGTATTTCGTCCTGTCCGACAGCCATTCCGCCGGCAGGACCGGCTTGATGATTTCCTCGATCACCGCCTCGCGCAGATCGTCCAGCGAGATGTCGGGGTTGTGCTGCGTGGACAGCACGACGGCCTCGATGCCGGTGGGCCGGCCATCCGCCTCGTAGCGCAGCGTCACCTGCGACTTGGCGTCCGGGCGCAGCCAGTCCAGCGTGCCGTCGCGGCGGACCTTCGACTGACGCTCGACCAGCCGGTGGGCGTAGGTGATGGGCGCGGGCATCAGCACATCGGTTTCATCCGACGCGTAGCCGAACATCAGACCCTGATCGCCGGCCCCCTGATCCTCGAGGTTTTCCCGGTCAACACCCTGATTGATCTCGGGGGATTGCTTTCCGATGATGTTGATGACCGAACAGGTCGCGCCGTCGAAGCCGACCTCTGACGAGGTATATCCGATATCGTTGATGACCCCTCGCACGATGGATTCCAGATCCACCCAGGCGCTGGTCGTGATCTCGCCCGAGATGATCGCGACGCCGGTCTTGACCATGGTCTCGCAGGCGACACGGGCGCGCGGGTCCTGCGCCAGGATGGCGTCGAGGATGGCGTCGGAAATCTGGTCGGCGATCTTGTCGGGATGACCTTCGGACACGGATTCCGAAGTGAACAGCGAATATTCGGTCATGGGGCTCAGTACCGGTAATGATCGGATTTGAAGGGGCCTTCCGGCGTCACGCCGATATAGTCGGCCTGCTCGGGGGAAAGCTGCGTCAGCCTGACGCCGATCTTGTCCAGATGCAGACGTGCCACCTTTTCATCCAGCGCCTTGGGCAGGATGTAGACGCCGGGCGGGTAGTCGTCGTTCCTGATCCACAACTCGATCTGGGCCAGAACCTGATTGGTGAAGCTGGCCGACATCACGAAGGACGGGTGTCCGGTCGCGTTGCCCAGATTCAGCAGGCGCCCCTGACTCAGCAGGATGATCCGGTTGCCCGAAGGCATCTCGATCATGTCCACCTGATCCTTGACGTTGGTCCATTTGTGGTTCCGGAGGGCGGCGACCTGAATCTCGTTGTCGAAATGACCGATATTGCCGACGATCGCCATGTCCTTCATGGCCCGCATATGCTCCAGCCGGATGACGTCCTTGTTCCCGGTGGTGGTGATGAAGATGTCGGCGCTGTCGGCCACGTCCTCCAGCGTCACCACCTCGAATCCGTCCATCGCGGCTTGCAAGGCGCAGATCGGATCGACCTCTGTGACCTTCACGCGGGCGCCGGCGCCTTGCAGAGAGGCGGCCGAGCCCTTGCCCACGTCGCCATAGCCGCAAACCACCGCGACCTTGCCGGCCATCATCACGTCGGTGGCCCGGCGGATGCCGTCGACCAGCGATTCCTTGCAACCATATTTGTTGTCGAATTTCGACTTGGTGACGCTGTCGTTGACGTTGATTGCAGGGAAGGGCAGCAGGCCCTTGCGATGCAGGTCGTAAAGCCGATGGACGCCGGTCGTGGTTTCCTCGCTCACGCCGCGGATCGCGTCGCGCTGGCGCGTGAACCAGCCGGGGCTTTCGGCCAGCCGCTGCCTGATCTGCGCGAACAGAGCCTCTTCCTCTTCGCTGGCGGGCGTGTCGATCAGCCCGGTCTCGCCGGCCTCGACCCGCGCGCCAAGCAGGACATACAGCGTCGCATCCCCGCCGTCGTCGAGGATCATGTTGGCCGTGCCCTCGGGGAACCGGAAGATCTGGTCGGTATAGGACCAGTATTCTGCCAGCGTTTCACCCTTGATCGCGAAGACCGGCACGCCCGTTTCCGCGATGGCTGCCGCCGCATGGTCCTGGGTCGAGAAGATGTTGCAGGACGCCCATCGCACATCCGCACCAAGCGCGGTCAGCGTTTCGATCAGCACGGCGGTCTGCACGGTCATGTGCAGGCTGCCCGCGATGCGCGCACCGGCCAGAGGCTTGGCCTCGCCATATTCGGAACGCAGCGCCATCAGGCCCGGCATTTCGGTTTCGGCGATATCCAGCTCCTTGCGGCCGTAAGGGGCAAGGGTGATGTCCCTGATAACGTAATCACTCACGGCGTCCGCTCTTTCTTCGATCTCGGTTCGGGGCGACTGATAGCGGATGTCGGTCGCGACGAAAAGTCCATTCGGGGCGTCGGGCGACAGCGGCCCCGCCATGCGATGGGCCACGCCGCGAGCGGATCGGCTGCGGCGGAACCCCAGATCCGCCGCAGCCCGGAAAGAGACAATGCGCTGCCCCTTTCCAGCCGTTCGGGCGCAAGACGCCGTTCAGCGCATCCGCCTGTAAGACCCCCGCGCGGTGCGGCGGACGAAATCGTTCAGCGCCAGTCTTGCGGCCTCCATTGGCTCCATGTCGGGCCACCATTCCGACATCCTGCGATCGACGAGCATCCGTGCCAGCCCGTAAGCAAAAGTGCGGCTGGACAGCACCATCAGGGGGATGTTCTCCTCGGGCGACAGGTTGCCCGTGTCCCGCGCGCGTTCCAGCATGCGTGTCATCAATTCGGCCAGCGAGTTCAGGTAGCGACGCAGCTGCGGGGTGTTCAGCGTGTCGATCAGCCGGTCATCCGACATCATGCGGAACTGCGTCCTGTAGGTGACGGCCCATTGGACATAGGCTTCGCCCAGAGCGATGAACTGCGCGACGGCATCATCCGGATCGACCTTCACCACGGCCTTGATGCAATCATCCATAAGCCGGACCAGCGCCTGTTCGGCAGCTGCGACGATCAGCGAATGGCTGTCCGGGAAGATCGCCGTGATCTGGTCCAGCCGCTTGTCCATGACCTGAGCGATGTCTTCGAGTTGCGGAATCCGGGACTGGCTCTCTTCAAGCATCTCCAGAGCCGTCGTGATGGCCCTGCCGTGAAGTCCGGTGCCGTCCCCGATGGTCTGATGCTTGCTCATATCTTGCCGCCCTTTGCTGTTCCGGGATCACGGCAGTGAAAAAAATCGGTGCAGTGCGGAACGGTATGGGCGAGCGGTGGCCCGCCTCAGACCGGGGCTGGCGCCGCTGACCGCGCCGTCAACGCCCTCCTGGACCGGCTGCGGCACACCGACCTGGCGATATCCGCAAAGATCCATGCTCTCAGGCGCATCCATCGGCAAGCATCCCGTTGTCATGTTTCCGCATGACGTTAGCACAGCACGCTGCGGCCGCGAACCACGCTAAAAGGTCAAGTTTTCACGAAATGCCGCAAAAGGCTCGATCTTTGTCGGATCGCGCCCGTTCAGCCGTCGCCGCGCGCGTGACGCTTGCGCTCATGCGGGTCCAGATGACGTTTCCGCAGCCGGATATTCTTGGGCGTGACCTCGACCAGTTCGTCATCGTTGATATAGGCGATGGCTTGTTCCAGCGACATGCGGACCGGCGGCGTCAGGCGAACGGCCTCGTCGGTGCCCGAGGCCCGGACGTTGGTCAGCTTCTTGCCCTTCAGCGGGTTCACCTCCAGGTCGTTGTCGCGCGAGTGTTCGCCGATGATCATGCCCTGATAAAGCTGTTCCTGCGCGCCGATGAACATCTTGCCGCGGTCTTCCAGGTTCCACAGCGCATAGGCGACGCTGACGCCATCCTCCATCGAGATCAGCACACCCTGGCGACGCCCCTGGATGGCACCCTTGTAGGGCGCCCAGCCATGAAAGATCCGGTTCAGGACGCCGTTGCCGCGGGTATCGGTCATGAATTCGCCATGATAGCCGATCAGCCCGCGCGAGGGAACATGGGCGACGATCCGCGTCTTGCCGACGCCTGCCGGGCGCATGTCCATCATCTCGCCCTTGCGGTCACCGGTCAGCTTCTCGATCACCGCGCCGGTATAGTCGTCATCGACATCGATGATGACTTCCTCGATCGGCTCCAGCCGTTCACCGCCCTCTTCCTGAAAGATCACGCGCGGCCGGCTGATCGACAGTTCGAACCCCTCGCGGCGCATGTTCTCGATCAGCACGCCCATCTGCAGTTCGCCGCGGCCCGAGACCACGAAGGCCTCGCCGCCCGGCGTGTCCGCGACCTTGATGGCGACATTCGTTTCGGCCTCGCGCATCAGGCGCTCGCGGATGACGCGGGACTGGACCTTCTTGCCGTCCTGGCCGGCCAACGGGCTGTCGTTGATGCCGAAGGTCACGCTGATGGTCGGCGGATCGATCGGCTGCGAGGGCAGGGCCGTGGTCACATCGGGCGCGCACAGCGTATCGGCGACGGTGGCCTTGGCCATGCCGGCGATGGTCACGATGTCGCCGGCCTCGGCCAGGTCTATCGTCGTCTGGGTCAGGCCGCGGAAGGCAAGGATCTTGCTGATCCGGAACTGCTCGATCCGGTCGCCATCGCGCGACAGCGCCTTCAGCGTATCGCCGGCCTTCGCGGTGCCGGCCTCGACGCGCCCGGTCAGCAACCGGCCCAGGAACGGGTCGGCGCCAAGCGTGGTCGCCAGCATCTGGAACGGCTCGCCATTGCGGGTGATCTGCCTCGGCGGCTGGACATGTTTCAGAATCAGGTCGAACAGCGCCGACATGTCCTTGCGCGGGCCGTCCAGCTCGGCATCGGCCCATCCGCCGATGCCCGAGGCATAGACATGCGGAAAATCAAGCTGGTCGTCCGAGGCGCCCAGATTGGCAAACAGGTCGAACACATCGTTCAGCGCATCGTCCGGTTCGGCCGCGGGCTTGTCGACCTTGTTCAGCACCACGATCGGGCGCAGGCCCAGGGCCAGCGCCTTGGAGGTGACGAACTTGGTCTGCGGCATCGGGCCCTCGGCCGCATCGACCAGCAGGCAGACGCCGTCCACCATCGAAAGGATGCGTTCCACCTCGCCGCCGAAATCGGCGTGGCCGGGGGTGTCGACGATGTTGATCCGCGTCCCCTTCCATTCGACCGAGGTGGCCTTGGCCAGGATGGTGATGCCGCGCTCGCGTTCGATGTCGTTGCTGTCCATGGCCCGTTCTGCGACGGACTGGTTCTCGCGGAAGGACCCCGACTGCTTCAGCAGTTGATCGACCAGCGTTGTCTTGCCGTGGTCGACATGGGCGATGATGGCGATGTTGCGGATATCCATGGAAGCCTTCCGTTCAAGTCGCGGCTGCCCTATCGAAACATGGCCGGAAAGGCCAGATGCAATCGCGTCGGGCGCGTCAGGCGAAAACCGACCACCCCATATGCGCGGCCAGCCGCTCGGCGGCGACCGTTCCGGCCTTGGAGTTGCCATAGGCGTTCAGGCCCGGCGACCAGATCGCCACCGATGCCCGCCCCGGCGCGATCAGCAGGATGCCTCCGCCGACTCCGGACTTTCCCGGCAGCCCGACCCGGAACGCGAAGTCGCCCGAGCCGTCATAGTGCCCGCACAGCATCATCAGCGCGTTCAGCCGTCGCGCCTTGACCGCCGAGACGACCGAGGGCGCCCCGGGCAACCCTGCGATCGCCCGGCCCGCCAGGGCCAGCTGCACGCAGGTCATCTCGATTGCGCATTGGTGGAAATAGGTTCCCAATGTCATCTGCGGCGGGTTGTTGAGATTGCCGTAAGACTTGAGGTAATTCGCCAGCGCCACATTGCGGAACCCGGATTCGGCCTCGGACGCGGCCACGGACTTGTCGATATGAATATCGTCATCCTCGGCCGCCGCCCGCAGGAAGCCGACGATCTCGGACAGCGCGTCTCGGGGCGTCCGGCCGGTCAGCAACTCGTCGGTGGTGACGATCGCGCCGGCATTGATGAAGGGATTGCGCGGCCGGCCCTGCTCGCGCTCGAGCAGCAGGATCGAATCGAAGCGCGCGCCGGAAGGTTCTCGCCCGACGCGCGCCCAGATCTGGTCCCCGATCCTGCCCAGCACGCATGCCAGCGAGAAGACCTTGGAAATCGACTGGATCGAAAAACGCCGTTCGGCGTCGCCCGCGGTTGCAATCGCGCCGTCGGCGGTCACCACGGCGATCCCGAATTGCTGCGGGTCCACCTCGGCCAGTTCCGGGATGTAGGTTGCGACCATGCCCCAATCGGCCTCGTCGCGGATCTCTGCGTTCAGGCGGGACAGAAAGCGTTCCAGTTCGGCGGCCATGCGCGCTCCTCGACGTTCCGGGGGAGTATGTCGAGGATCGGCCAGACCGGAACGCGGCGCAAGTCACGCCGTGTCCCGAAGAGGACGCAAGCTGCGATCAGCGCAAGCCCAGAAAGGACAGGATGAACAGCACGACGACGATCAGCCCCACGATATAGATGATGGAATTCATTCTTCAGTCTCCTTGTTGCTGCCGCCCGACCCGAAGGACCGACCGCTCTGGGGAAATAACCAATTGCTCGCGGTCCGGTTCCCTGTGCCGTCACGTCGCGAATTCAGCCGCGCGGCAACCATGCCAGCCCGTCCTCCGTGTGCCGCATGGGATTGTACTCGGCGCTGACCCAGCCGCGATAGCCGGCCTCGTCCAGCGCGGTGAAGAGGGCCGGGTAATCGATCGATCCGCCCTGAGGCTCGTGCCGGCCGGGATAGCCCGCGATCTGCACATGCCGGACCAGCGGCGCGACCTTGCGCCAGGTCGAGATCGCGTCGCCGGTGATCGCCTGGGCATGGTAGGCGTCGAATTGCAGCCCCAGATTGGCGGCGCCCACGCTGGCAATGATATCGGCGGCCTGGTCGAAATCCGACAGGTAGTATCCGGGCACGTCGCCGCGATTGATCGGCTCGATGGTCAGGCTGGCATGGGGCGCACGTTCGGCGGCCCAGCCGAGATTGTCGATGAAGACCCGTCGCGCGTCGCTTCCCTCGGCCAGGCCGGCCATGACATGGATATGCCGCGCCCGCAGCGCCTCGGCAAAGCGCAGCGCGCGGTCGAAGTCGTGGCGGAACCTGTCCTCGCGCCCGGGTTCGGCGGCAAAGCCGCGCGGCCCGCCGGCCCAGTTCGGTGGCGGGGTGTTGATCAGCACCATCTGCACGCCCGCCGACATCGCCGCGCGCGACAGGTCGCGGGCGGCGATGTCATAGGGAAACAGGATCTCGACGCCCTCGAAGCCGGCATCGGCGGCCGCCGCAAAGCGATCCAGGATCGGCAGTTCGGTGAACAGCATTGTCAGGTTGGCGGCAAAGCGCGGCATCCGGGGATCAGACCTCGAGCGGGAAGAACTGGCCTGCCGACCGGACGCCCGCGCGCCCCCCGGGACCCTCCTCGGCCGCCGCCGCCAGCCGGTAGAAGGTCTTGCGGTCGATCAGCGCCTCCAGCCCGGCGCGCACATGCACATAGGGCCGGGGCTCGTCGCGGTTTCCCCGGATGATGATCGGGTGGTCGGCGTCGGCCGTGACATGATCGCCCACATTGGTCGAGAAGGTGATGCGGTCGGCGTCGATCTGCGCGTCGGTGGCCAGGAACGGCGCGTCCTCGACCCGGATCCCCACCTTCTCGACGGGGGTGACCAGGAAGAACCGGTCGCCTTCGCGCTTCAGCACGGTCGAGAACAGCCGCACCATCGCGGGCCGCCCGATCGGCGTGCCCTCGTAGAACCACGTGCCGTCGGCGCGGATCTCCATGTCCAGATCGCCGCAGAAGGGTGGGTCCCACAGGTGAACGGGCGGAAGCCCGCCCTTTTTCGCCGCCTTGCTGGCGGCCTCGGCGATGCCTTCCGCACTCACGCTTTTGTCACTCTGATCCGCCATTCGATATGGTCGCCCCGTCATCAGTTCCCTATGCTCTGGTCTAAAGCAGCGGAAGGGCATTGTCATGGGTTCGGATGATATTCTGGTGCAGGAGGTCCAGGAACTGGCGCGTCGGCTGGGCGACGCCCGTCTCAGCATCGAGCGACGTTTCGTGGGCCAGCACGCGGTCGTGGAACAGGTGCTGGCCGCGATCCTGTCGGGCGGGCATGCGCTGCTGGTCGGCCAGCCCGGTCTGGGCAAGACCCTGCTGGTCGAAGTGCTGGCCACCGTGATGGGGCTGGGCAGCCAGCGCATCCAGTTCACGCCCGATCTGATGCCCGCGGACATCCTCGGCTCCGAGGTTCTGGACGTGCTGCCCGACGGCACTCGCGCCTTTCGGTTCATCGAGGGTCCGGTCTTCACGCAGCTTCTGATGGCGGACGAGATCAACCGGGCCAGTCCGCGGACGCAATCGGCGCTGTTGCAGGCGATGCAGGAACGCGAGGTCACGATCAGCGGCAAGCACCGGCCGCTGGGGCGGCCCTTCCATGTGCTGGCCACGCAGAACCCGATCGAGCAGGAGGGCACCTATCCGCTGCCCGAGGCGCAGTTGGACCGGTTCCTGCTGCAGATTGATGTCGGCTATCCCGACCGCGATACCGAACGCGACATCCTGCTGGCCACCACCGGTATCGAGGAAGGCGCCGTCCACGCCGCCTTCGATCCCCAAAGGCTGATCGCGGCGCAACGTCTGATCCGGCAGATGCCGGTGGGCGAGCGCGTGGTCGAGGAGATCCTCGACCTGGTGCGCGCCTTCCGTCCCGGCGCCGACGAGGCGGCGGGATTCGTGGCCGACACGCTGGTCTGGGGGCCGGGCCCGCGCGCCGCGCAGGCGCTGATGCTGGTGACGCGCGCCCGGGCCGTGCTGAATGGCCGCTTCGCGCCGACGCTTGAGGATGTCGAGGCGATGGCGGCGCCGGTTCTGCGCCATCGCATGGCGTTGTCTTTCGCCGCGCGCGCTCGCGGCGAGACCGTGGATGGCGTGATCGACCGGCTGGTCGCGGACCGCCTTGACGGTCGGCAGGCGGCATGAGGCGATCTTGACGTCCAGCCCCGCCGACAGCCCCGTCGAACTTCGCGCACGCTCCGAGGCGGCCAGCGCCCATCTGCCCGGCCTGGTCCTGTCGGCCGAGCGTCTGGCGGCGTTGGTCGCGCCGGGTGCTCACGGCCTGCGCCGGGCCGGGCCGGGCGAGGATTTCTGGCAATACCGCCCCGCAAGCCATGGCGACACCGCGCGCAGCATCGACTGGCGCCGTTCGGCCCGGTCCGACGCGCAGTTCGTCCGCGATCGCGAGGCGCAGACCGCGCAGGCGGCCGGGCTGTGGGTGTCCGCCGGACAGGGCATGGATTACAGCGGCGCGCCGGACCGCCCGACGAAGGGTGCGCGCGCGCGACTGCTGGCGCTGGCGCTTGGCATGGTGCTGCTGCGCGGCGGTGAGAAGGTTGGCCTGCTGGGCCAGCCGGCCCGCGCAGGCCGGGCCCAGGCCGATCGGCTTGCCCAGGGGCTGATCGCCGCGCCCCGGGCGCAGGATGACAGCGACGCGCCCTCGGCCGCGACGCTGCGCCCCAACATGCGGCTGGTGATCCTGTCGGATTTCCTGTCCGATCCGGGCTGGGTGCAGGCGCTGCTGGCCCGGGCGGGCACGCTTGGCGTCAGGGGCGTGCTGATGCAGGTGCTGGACCCCGACGAGGAGAATTTTCCCTTTGCCGGCGCGGTCGTGTTCCGGTCACTGACCGGCCGTCTTCGCCATGACAGCCGCGATGCGGCCGGGCTGCGCGAGGCCTATCTGACGCGCCTGGCCGAACGCCGCGACTGGCTGCGCGCGCAGGCCTCGGGTGCCGGCTGGCATTTCGGACATCACGCCACCGACCACGCCCCGGCCGTAGCGCTGAGCTGGCTCTATCAGGTTCTGGAGGGCTGATGCTGGTCCTGGGCCCGCTTGGATTTGCCGCGCCCTGGGTGCTGTCCGCGCTGATCGCGCTGCCGGTGCTGTGGCTGATCCTGCGGGCGATGCCGCCCGCGCCGCGTCTGGTGGCCTTTCCCGGCGTGGCGCTGCTGCGGGGTCTGATCGACAGGACGCCGGTCGCGCGGCGCACGCCTTGGTGGTTGCTGCTGCTGAGGATGATGGCGGTGGCGGCGCTGATCCTTGCCTTTTCCGGGCCTGTCTGGAAACCGGTTCTCCAGCCGCCGGACAGCGGCCCGCTGCTGGTGGTGATGGATGCGGGATGGGCCGCCGCGCCCGACTGGGCCGCCCGCCAGACCCGCGCCGAGCGCGTGCTGTCCGGCGCCGCCGCGCAGGGCCGCCCGACGGCGCTGTTGCTGGGCGATGGGTTGACCGATCCCGGCCCGTTGCGCTTTGCGTCCGCCGATACGCTGCTGGCGGGGTTGCGCGCGGCGCAGCCGGTATCGTGGCAGACCACGCTGCCCGACGATCCGCAAGCCGCGCTGGCGGATGCGCCCGACGGCGCGCTGTCCACGCTGTGGATCGCGGACGGGCTGGACCACCCGAACCGCGCCGGCTGGCTGGCCGCGCTGTCGGATCGGGGTCCGGTCACCGTTGTTCCGCCCGCCCGTGCCTTGCGCGCGCTTAGCCTGCATGGCGGCGACACGCCCTCGCTGACGCTTGTCGCGACCGACGACGCCGCACCGGCGATCCTGGCCATCGGGCCTGATCCGCAGGGAGTCGAACGCGATCTGGCCCGTCTGGTGCCGGGGCAGGGCAGCCTCGACAACGGCATCGCGACCCGCCCGGTCGCGATCGACCTTCCGCCGGAACTTCGCAACCGCGTCACCCGCTTCCAGATCGAGGGCGAGACCCATGCCGGGGCCGTGGTGTTGGCCGATGACCGGGTCAAGCGGCGCAAGGTCGGGCTTGTGGGCGATCCCGACCGGCAGGCCGAGGGGCAGCAGCTTCTGTCGCCGCTTTACTATCTGCGCCGCGCGCTGGCGCCGACGACCGATCTGGTCGAGGGCGGTCTGGGCGATGTTCTGAATGCCGCGCCCGATGTCATCATCGTCGCCGATCAGGTCGAGATGGCCGAGATCGGCGAACTGGCCGAATGGGTCGACGAAGGCGGTCTGCTGATCCGCTTTGCCGGGCCGCGCATGGCCGCCTATGACCGGCTGATCGACGAGCCGCTGCTGCCGGTGATGCTGCGCCAGGGCGGGCGCGACATCGGCGGCGCTCTGAGCTGGGGCGACCCGCGCGGCCTTGCGCCGTTTGCCGGCGACGGCATCTTCGCCGGGCTGACCGCGTCCGCGGATGTTCTGGTGCGCGCGCAGCTGATGGCCCAGCCCGCGCCGGACCTGTCGGACAGGACCATCGCCGCGCTGTCGGACAAGACCCCTCTGGTGACCCGCGAACGTCTGGGGCAGGGGCAGGTGGTGCTGTTCCATGTCACCGCCAACGCCGAATGGTCCAACCTGCCGATCTCGGGACTGTTCGTGGAGATGCTGGACCGGCTGATCGCCACCGCGCGTGCCTCGCCATCGGACGAGGCTTCCGATGACCGCGACCAGCCGTTCTGGACGCCCCGGATCGTGCTTGACGGGTTCGGCCGCGCCAGCCCGGCCGAGGATGTCGCGCCGGTTCCCGCCAGCGATCTGGCGCTCGGTCCCGGCCCGGACCGTCCGGCCGGCATCTATGCGGCCGGCGACCGGCGGGTGGCGCTGAACGCCGGGGGCGCACTGACCCCGGCCGCATGGCCCGGTGCGATCGTCGAAAGCCGCGCGCTGGCGTCGGGGCGCGACCTCCAGGGCCTGCTGCTGGCCGCCGCCGCGCTGATCCTTGCGCTGGACGCGCTCGGCTCGGCGGCGCTGGCGCGGGGTGGGCGGCTGGCGGCGATGCTGATGATCGCCCTGGCGGGGCTGCCCTCGCCCCGCGTCGCCGCGCAGGAGCTGGACCCCGAACTGATCCGGGCCGCGGACGAGGTCGCGCTGGCCTATGTCGTGACCGGCGACGACGAGGTGGACCAGACCTCTTACGAGGGGCTGCGCGGCCTGTCGCTGGCCCTGCGGCAGCGTACCTCGGTCGAGCCTGGCGCGCCGGTCGCCATCGACCTGGACAGCGCGGATCTGTCGGTCCTGACCTTTCTCTACTGGCCTGTCACCGCCGACCAGCCCTCGCCCTCGCCGCAGGCCTATATGCGGCTGAACCATTTCCTGCGGTCGGGCGGGATGATCCTGTTCGATACCCGTGACGGCGACGTCGCCGGGGTGGGCGGGCCCGACATGTCGGATGCGTTGCGACGCCTTGCCGCGCCGCTGGAAGTGCCGCCGCTTGCGCCCGTGCCCGATGACCATGTGATGACGCGCAGCTTCTATCTGCTTGGCGACCTTCCGGGGCGCTGGCGCGGCAACCCGGTCTGGGTCGAGGCCCCGCCCGCAGGCGCCGAGGCTGCCGAGGGCGTGCCGTTCCGCCAGCTGAACGACGGCGTCAGCCCGGTGGTCATCGGCGCGAACAGCTGGGCCGAGGCCTGGGCCATCGATGACAATGGCTACCCCAGCTTTCCCATCGGCCGGGGATGGGAGGGAGAGCGCCAGCGCGAACTGGCGTTCCGCTTTGGCATCAACCTGATGATGTATGTCCTGACCGGCAACTACAAATCCGACCAGGTCCACGTGCCCGCCCTGCTGGACCGGCTGCGCGTGGAAGAGGAGCTGGGACCATGATCGGCCCGGCGACCGCGCTGCGGTTCGACCCGCTGATGCCCTGGTGGGTGATCGGCGCGTTGGCCGGTCTTGCGCTGCTGGTCGCGGGCTTCGCGTTCTGGCGGGGTCTGCGGGGATGGGCATGGCGCGGGCTGGCCGGGCTGGCCGCCGCGCTGGCACTGGCAGGACCCGCGCTTGAGGTCGGCAGCCGCGCGGGGCTGAGCGACATCGTGATCCTGCTGGACGACCGTTCGGCCAGCCAGACCCTGCCGGAACGCAGCGCGCAGACCGATGCCGCCATCGACGTGCTGTCCCGGCAGATCGCCGCGCTGCCCGATACCGAACTGCGCCGGGTGACCGTGGGCGACGACGAGGACGGCACCTTGCTGGCCACCGCCCTGACCCGCGCGATCGCGGCCGAACCCGGCAGCCGGCTGGCCGGGGTCATCACCGTGACCGACGGCCAGATCCACGACCCGGCGATGCTGCCCGCCGGTCTCTCCGCGCCGTTCCACGCCTTGCTGACAGGCCGCCCGCAGGATTGGGACCGGCGGCTGGTGATCGAGGAGGCGCCAGCCTTCGGCCTGATCGACCAGGAGGTGAGGATCAGGCTGCGGATCGAGGATCAGGGGGCGGTGCCTCGGGCGGTGCAGGGACGATCGGCCAATCTGCGGATCAGCATCGACGGCGAAGAGGAACAGTACTTCGCCGTTCCGGTCGGTCAGCCCCTGGAATTGCCGCTGACGCTGGGTCATGCCGGGCAGAATATCGTCCAGCTGGGGTTCGATGCGCCCGATGCCGGGGCGCAGGCGCCCGAACTGACCGATCGCAACAATGCGGCCGCGATCAGCATCAACGGTGTGCGCGACCGGCTTCGCGTGCTTCTGGTTTCGGGCGAGCCGCATGCCGGCGAACGGACCTGGCGCAACCTGCTGAAATCCGATGCGGCGGTGGACCTGATCCACTTCACCATCCTGCGCCCGCCCGACAAGTCCGATGGCGTGCCGGTCGATGAATTGTCGCTGATCGCCTTTCCGACGCGCGAACTGTTCCTGCAGCGCATCGAGGATTTCGATCTGATCATCTTTGACCGCTATCGTGTGCGCGGCATCCTGCCGCCCGACTATTTCCAGAACATCGTCCGCTACGTGCAGAACGGCGGCGCGATCCTGGTTGCCGCCGGCCCCGAGATGGGCAGCGTGGAAAGCCTGAACCTGTCGCCCCTGGGCCAGCTTCTGCCCGCCCGGCCGACCGGTCGCGTGATCGACCAGCCCTTCACCCCGCAACTGACCGAAGACGGCCGTCGGCACCCGGTGACCGCCGGCCTGCCTGATGCGCCTTCGGCCGATGGCGAGGACGGCTGGGGGCGCTGGCTGCGCATGTCCGAGGTCGAGGCCGATCCCGACGCGCAGATCGCCATGACCGGTGCCGAGGACAAGCCGCTGCTGGTGCTGAAACGCGCGGGCGAGGGGCGGGTGGCGCTGCTGACCTCGGACCAGGTGTGGCTGTGGGGGCGCGGCTTCGAGGGCGGCGGCCCGCAGCTGGAACTGCTGCGCCGGATCGCCCACTGGTCGATGAAGGAACCCGAGCTTGAGGAAGAGGCCTTGCTGGCCGATGTCTCGGACGGGCTGGATGTGCGCTTTACCCGGCGCAGCATGCAGGACAGCGCCGGTCCGTTGTCGATCACCCGGCCCGACGGCGAGACCGAGGACCTGCCGCTGAACGAGGTCGGGCCGGGCCGCTTTGCGGCCGACTGGACCGCGCCCGAGCCCGGGCTCTACCGCTTGCGGGATGGCGAGCTTCGCCGGGTGCTGGCGCTGGGTCCCGCCGCCCCGCGCGAGTTCGAGCAGACCGTCGCCAGCGCCGAAACCCTGTCGCCGCTGGCCGAGGCGACGGGCGGGGCCATCCTGCGCCTGTCCGACGGGGTGCCCGATCTGCGGACCGTCGCGCCGGGACGGAACGCCCACGGCCGCGGCGTCGCGCGCGACTGGATCGCCATCACCCCGCGCGAGGCCGCCACCGTCACCGGATTGCAGCGCCGTCCGGTCCTTCCGGGCTGGGCCTGGCTGCTGATCATCGCTGGTTTCATGCTGGTCGGCTGGCTGGCCGAGGGACGCGCCGGCGCGCGGCGTCCGGATGGCGGCTCCGCGCCGATCGGGGCCTGAGCGTGGCGCGCCGCACGCAGGCAAGCTTGCCAAGCGGGGGCCGCGTTGCTAACCCGACAAAAATCGCCGGAAGGAATCCACATGGCTGACGCACAGCGCAACCCCGCCCCCCATACCGAGGCAGATCTGTCGTTGATCAAGCGGATCATCCCGCATCGCTACCCGTTCCTGTTCATCGACAAGGTCCGCGACATCGTGGCGTTCGAGCGCGCCGTCGGGATCAAGAACGTGACCTGCAACGAACCCCATTTCGAAGGCCATTTCCCGACCCAGCCGATCATGCCCGGCGTCACCATCGTCGAGGCCATGGCGCAGACCTCGGCGGTGGTGGTCGGCATCAGCCTGAATGTGATCGACAAGCCGCTGCTGACCTATTTCATGGGCATCGACAACTGCAAGTTCCGCCGCATGGTGGTGCCGGGCGACGTGCTGGAACTGCACTGTACGGTCACCCGCGCGGGCGGCAAGATCTGGAAGTTCCACGGCCAGGCGAAGGTCGATGGCCAGTTGGCCGCCGAGGCCGATTTCACGGCGATGATGGATCTCAAGGGCGATGGCTGATCCGGTCATCCACCCCACGGCCGTTGTCGAGCCCGGGGCGGAGCTGGGCGCGGGGGTCGAGATCGGGCCGTTCTGCGTGGTCGGATCAGGGGCCCGGCTGGACGCGGGCGTGGTGCTGAAATCGCATGTCGTCGTGGCGGGCGACACCACGATTGGCGCCGAGACCACGATCTTTCCCTTCGCCTGCATCGGCGAGGTCCCGCAGGACCTCAAGTTCCGCGGCGAGCAGGTGCGCCTGGAAATCGGCGCCCGCAACCGGATCCGCGAATATGTGACCATGAATCCCGGCACCGAAGGCGGCGGCGGCGTGACCCGGATCGGCGATGACGGGCTGTTCATGGCGGGCAGCCATGTCGCCCATGACTGCCGGATCGGCAACAATGTCATCCTCGTCAACAACGCCTCGGTGGCCGGGCATTGCGTGCTTGAGGACGAGGTGATCGTGGGCGGGCTGTCGGGTGTCCACCAATGGGTGCGGATCGGCCGTGGCGCGATGATCGGGGCGGTGACCATGGTGACCGCGGACGTGATCCCCTACGGCCTTGTGCAGGGGCCGCGCGGGCACCTGGACGGGCTGAACCTGGTCGGGCTGAAACGCCGCGGCGCCAGCCGGGCCGATATCATCGCGCTGCGCGATCTGCTGGGCGCGCTGGGGCAGGGCTCGTTCCGCGATACGGCCCGTGCCCGCGCGGGCACCGAGAGGACGGGCATGGAACGCGATGTCCTGGATTTCATCCTCGGGCCTTCCGACCGGTCCTTTCTTGCGCCGAAACCGGCATGACCCGGACCGCCGTGATCGCGGGGCAGGGTGCGCTGGCCCCGGCCGTCGTCGCCGCGCTGGACGATCCGCTGGTCTATGCGCTGGAGGGTTTCGATCCGGATCTGCCCGCAACGCGCTTTCGGCTGGAACGGCTGGTCCCGTTTCTGGACGGGCTGATCGAGGCCGGCGTGAGCCGGGTGGTCTTCGCCGGGGCGATCCGGCGTCCAAGCCTTGACCCCGAAGCCTTCGATCCGCGCACCGCGCAACTTGTGCCGCGGATCCTGACCGCGATGCAGACGGGTGACGACGCGGCGCTGCGCGTCGTTCTGGACATCTTCGAGGAACATGACCTGGCGATCTGCGGTGTGGACCAGATCCTGCCGGAACTCGTCCCTGCCGAAGGCCTGCTGGTCGGAACACCGTCGGACGCCGACCGTCGAGACGCCGCCCGCGCGGCCGAGATCCTGACCGGCCTGGGGCCATTCGACATCGGCCAGGGCGCGGTTGTCGTGCAGGGGCTGTGCCTCGCCATCGAAACCCTTCCGGGCACGGCGTCGATGCTGGAATTCGCGGCCGCCCATGCCGGGCTGCGGCCCGATCCGCGCGGCGCACGCGGCGTCTTCTACAAGGCGCCGAAGCCTGGCCAGGACCGGCGCGTCGATCTGCCCGCGATCGGACCGGATTCGGTCCTGCAGGCTGCGGCGGCGGGACTTGCCGGGATCGCGTGGCAGGCCGGCGGGGTGCTGGTGCTGGATCGGGCCGAAACCGTGCGCCGGGCCGAAGCGGCCGGGCTGTTTCTGTGGGCGCGGGCCTGAAAGGGTCGTCGTCCGGCCAAGAAATGCTGGCCTCTTGCTCGTGGCTCCCCTACCCATGAAGCAACGCAGCAACCGGAAGGCGGGGGATGAAGTTCTTCCTGATCGCGGGCGAAGTCTCGGGCGACCAGCTGGGCGCGTCGCTGATGGCGGGGCTTAAATCGCTGGTGCCTGACGCCGAGTTCGTCGGCGTCGGTGGCCCGCTGATGCAGGCCCGGGGGCTGGACAGCCTGTTCCCGATGGATGAACTCAGCCTGATGGGTATCTGGGAGGTGCTGCCCAGATACCGCCACCTGAAGCGCCGCATCGCCCAGACGGCCGCGGCCGTGGCCGATGCCGCGCCCGATGCCTTGATCACCATCGACAGCCCGGATTTCTGCCTGCGTGTCGCGCGTGCCGCGCGCGCGCTCGCTCCCGACCTGCGGACGATCCATTACGTCGCGCCGTCGGTCTGGGCGTGGCGGCCGGGGCGAGCGCTGAAGATGGCGCAGGTGATCGACCACGTGATGGCGATCCTGCCGTTCGAGCCGCCCTACATGCAGGCGGCCGGGATGAGTTGCGATTTCGTCGGCCACCCGGTCGCAACGGCCGAGGTGGGCGGCCCGGACGACGCCGGATTGTTCCGCGCCGCGCATGGCATCGCCGCAGACGCCCCGGTGGTGCTGTGCCTGCCCGGTTCGCGCAAGTCCGAGGTCAGCCGCCTGGCGCGCCGTTTTGACGAGGCGCTGATGCGGCTGCGCGACCGGGTGCCCGAGATCCGCGTGGTGCTGCCCACCGTGCCGGGCGTGGCGCCTATGGTGCGCGACATGGCACGTCGCTGGCCCTGCGCGCCGATCGTCGTCGAGGAACCCGACGAAAAGCGTGCGGCCTTCGCGGCGGCCGATCTGGCGCTTGCGGCATCCGGGACGGTCAGTCTGGAGCTGGCGGCGAACCGCGTCCCGATGGTGATCGGCTACGACATGGCGCCGCTCAGCCGGCTGCTGGTCGGCTTGCTGCTGAGGACCGATACCGTGACGCTGGTCAACCTGGTCAGCGACACCCGCGCGGTGCCGGAATTCCTGGGCAGCGCCTGCCAGCCGGGCGCGATGGCCGAGGCGTTGCAGCAGGCGCTGGAGGACATGGAAAAGCGCAAGGCCCAGCTGGACGCGATGGACCTGACCATGGACCTGCTGGGCAAGGGCGGCGAGGCGCCCGGATTGCGCGCCGCGCGCTCCGTCCTGAAGGCGCTTAAAGCACCGCGGTCACGATGATCTCGACCTTGTAGTCCGGTGTGGCCAGCCTGGCCTCGCCGGTGGCGCGAGCCGGGGCGCTGCCCTGAGGCACCCAGGTATCCCAGACGCTGTTCATCGCCGCGAAATCCGCCGCCATGTCGGCCACCCAGATCTGCGCCGAGACGATCCTCGTCTTGTCGGTGCCGGCCTTTTTCAGCAACGTGTCGATCTGCGCCAGGATTGCGCGCGTCTGGTCCGCCGCGGGCTTGCCCGGTGCGCCGACCTGGCCGGCCAGCCAGACCATGCCATTCGCCACCACGGCCTGGCTCATGCGTTGTCCGCTTTCGATTCGCTTGATCTCGGTCATGCTCTCATACTCCGTTCAGAAGACGCCAGAAAAAGACTGCGGTCATGCCGAAGCCGACCGCCGCGATCAACAGCCGCAGCGCATGGCGCGGGATGCGCCGCGCCACCGGTGCGCCGGCATAGCCGCCGATGATGGTGCCGGCCGACATGATTGCGGCCGGTCCCCAGACGATCTTGCCACCGATGGCGAAAACCGCAAAGGCGATCATCGCCAGCGCGAAGGACAGCCAGCTCTTGAGCCCGTTCATCTGGTGCAGGTCGGTCATTCCCCACATGGCGAACACGGCCAGCATGATGATCCCCAGCCCGCCGTTGAAATAGCCGCCATAGATCGACATCGGCAACAGCGTGCCCAGCCCGAACGGCGTGACCACCGACCGCCAGCGCGATGCGGCGCGTCGGATCGGCTCGGACCAGTAGAAGACGACGGTCGCGGCCAGCAGCAGGAACGGCACCAGCACCGAGAAGGCTGCATTCGAACTGACCAGCAGCAGGAGGCAGCCCACCGCGCCTCCGGCCATCGTCCACAATGTCAGTTTCAGCATCGGCGCGGCGTCCATCGCGGCGATGTCGCGGCGAAATCCAAGCGTCGCGGCCAGGTAGCCCGGCAGGGCCGCGACCGTCGAGGTCGCGTTCGCGGCGACCGGAGGCACGCCGGTGAAGACCAGCGCCGGAAACGTGATGAAGGTGCCGCCGCCCGCGACGGCGTTCAGCACTCCGCCCAGCACCCCGGCGATGAACAGCAGGGCAAGTTCGAGCATCAAGGCATTCCGCTGGGGGACAGGATTGGAGCGGGTGAAGGGAATCGAACCCTCGTCGTAAGCTTGGGAAGCTTCTGCTCTGCCATTGAGCTACACCCGCGTGATTTTCCGCGTATCCGATGCCGGGTGAGGGGTCAAGCCTGCGGTTGACCCCAACGGGCAACATCGTGCGCGCCGGCCTCGCCACGGGAAGAACCAGCCCCGCTCCGGCATGGGCAGCCGCGCGGCGCGGCCGCTTGATGAGGGTCGGGTCGCGGCCGCTTTCGCATCACATGCGTGTGAGGGCTTGCACTGCGCTGCGCCCTGGCTGCGTAGTTGTCGGCACAAGCACAGGAGAGCATCATGGATCGCAGGGCCTTTCTCGCATCCGCGGCATCCACTGCAAGCCTGGCGCTGCTGCCTGGCGTCGCGCGGGCCGGGCCGACCGGACCGATCCGCTTTGACCAGGGCTGGCGGCCGCTGAATTTTCCCCGCCTGACACCAACGCGATACGGGCTGGGTGGCCGGACGCTGACGATCGAGGGCGATGCCAGCTCGTCGCTGATCTACCGGCCCGCGCCGCCACAGGCGCGTGGCGCGGGGTCGGCAAGCTGGTCCTGGGCGGTCAGCAGCAGCGTGCCGGCCACGGATCTGTCCCGGAAAGGGGGCGATGACCGCAACATCTCGGTCTATTTCGTCTTCATGGACGCTGCCGCGGCATCACGCCTGTCGCCAGACACCTCGCCTCGGGCGCTGTTGTCGAACCGGTCGGGGCGCGTGCTGATCTATGTCTGGGGCGGCGGTCATCGGCCTGGCACTCTGCTGGCCAGCCCCTATCTTCGCGGTCGTGGCGTGACCGTCGTGCTGCGCCCGGCGGGCACCGGACGGGCCGATGCGCGGGTCGATCTTGCCGCCGATCATGCCCGCGCCTTCGGCGGCCCGCCAGGCACGCTGGTCGGGCTGGCGGTCTCGGCCGACAGCGACGATACTGGCAGCCGGTTGCGGGCCAGGCTTTCGGACCTGACGCTGGAATAGCTGCGGCGCGGACCCCGCGCGCGCGCGGGTGGCGATCCGGACCGGTCGGTCCCGAGCACCGCCGGGCGGGTCAGCCGAAGGCACGCCAGCCCTGATGCCAGCGCAGCACCGTCGTCACCAGGCAGGCGGCGGAAAAGATCAAGGCCAGCATGGGGAAGGCGGTCGGGACCAGACACATGGCCAAGAACAGCACGATCGTCTCGAACCCCTCGGTCAGGCCGCCCAGATAGTGGATGCCCTTTGCGGGGAACGCGGTCGGTGGACTGCCGCGTTTCGCGGCAATGGCCGCGAACGCCAGGAAAGACGATCCGGTCCCGACAAAGGATGCGATCAGCACCGCCGCCGGCAGCGCGTTGACGCCGGGATCATGCATCGCGAACCCCAGGGGAACCAGCGCGTAGAACACGAAATCCAGCGCAATGTCCAGGAACGCGCCCCGATCCGTCGGTCCATTGATGCGCGCCACCGCCCCGTCCAGCCCGTCCATGATGCGGTTCGCCGCGATCAGCAGCAATGCCGGCAGCCACCAGCCCGCCGCCAGCGCCGGCACGGCCAGCACGCCGATCACGAAGCCGGCCATGGTGATCGCATCCGCGCCGATGCCCCGATCCGCCAGCAGTCGCGCGGGCGGCCGCATCGCGGCGCGCTGGACGGGTTGCAAAAGAGCGTCGATCATCCGCGCCTCCACCGATGGATCCGTTCCACAAGCGCCAGCAGGCGCGGATTCACGTGCTGGCGCCGCCAGGTGCCGGCGACGGACTTGTTCGCTTCGGCCCAGGTCGGGTAGATATGGATCGTGCCGAGGATCTTGTTCAACCCCAGGCCATGTTTCATCGCCAGAACGAATTCCGCCATCAGCTCTCCGGCGCGGTCGCCCACGATGGTCACGCCCAGGATGCGGTCGCGGCCCGGAGGCGTCAGCACCTTGACAAAGCCGCGCGCGGCGCCGTCGGTGATGGCCCGGTCCAGCTCGGCCAGATCGTATCGGGTGATCTCGTGGGCGACACCCTGTTCGAGCGCCTCGGCCTCGGACAGCCCGACGCGGGCCAGTTCGGGATCGGTGAAGATGGCCCAGGGGATCACCCGGTAATCGGCCTTGACGCGCCAGGCCCAACCGAACAGCGCGTTCACCGACGCGAACCATGCCTGATGCGCGGCGACATGGGTGAACTGATAGGGCCCGGCGACGTCGCCGGCGGCCAGAATATGCGGAAACTTCGTTTGCAGAAAGGCGTTGGTCGAGATCGCGCGCTGGGTCGGGACACCCAATGTCTCCAGCCCGAGGCCGGTCAGGCGGGGGCTTCGTCCGACGGCCACGATGATCTGGTCGAAGGCAATGCGGCGTGTCCGGTCGCCGGTCTCGATCTCGATCCATTTGTCGCCATCCAGGCCGAAACGCACCGCCTTGTGCCCGGTCAGCACCTCGACACCGTCGGCCCGCAGCGACGCCCGCACCAGCGCCGCCGCCTCGGGGTCCTCGCGCATCAGGATCTGCGGCGCCATCTCGATCTGGGTCACCTGCGATCCCAGCCGCGCGAAGGCCTGCGCCATCTCGCAGCCGATCGGACCGCCGCCCAGCACGACCAGCCGCCCGGGCGCCTTGTCGAGACCGCCCAGACGGTGCCACAGAATGTCCGATGTCAGCGGGTCGACCAGATCCAGCCCCGGCAGCGGCGGCATCAGGGGCTGCGCGCCTGTGGCGATGATGATGGCGCGCGTCGTCAGCCGTTGCGTGACCCCTTGGGCGGCGGTGATCTCGACCGTCCAGGGATCGACCAGCCTTGCATGGCCCTTCAGGACCTCGACACCCAGCGAGCGGTAGCGTTCGACGCTGTCATGGGGGGCGATCTCGGCGATGATGCGATGCACGCGCGCCATCACCCGGTCAAAGGGGATCGCGGGCGTCGCGTCGATCAGGCCGAAATCCGCGGCGTGACGCATCTGATGAGCCAGCGTCGCCGTGCGGATCAGTGCCTTCGAGGGCACGCAGCCGTGATTGAGGCAGTCGCCGCCCATCTCTCCCGCCTCGACCAGCGTGACGCGCGCCCTGGTCGCCGCCGCGATATAGGCCGACACCAGCCCGGCAGAGCCCGCGCCGATCACGATCAGGTTGCGGTCGAACCGCCGCGGGCGGGTCCATCCGGACAGGACCTTGCGGCGGCGCACGAACCGCAGCGCCGCCCGGGCGATCCACGGAAAGGCGGCCAGCGCCGCAAACGAGGCCAGGATGGCGGGCGAGACGATGTCCGAGAGTCTGTCGAGCCGCGCGAGCTGGGTTCCCGCGTTCACATAGACGGCCGTGCCGGCCAGCATGCCGATCTGGCTGACCCAGTAGAAGGTCCAGGCCGGCATGGGCGTCAGCCCCATCAGCAGGTTGACGGCAAAGAACGGCACCACCGGGATCAGCCGCAGCGAGAACAGATAGAAGGCCCCGTCGCGCGCCAGCCCGGCCTCGATGGTCCTTGCGCGCGCGCCCATTCGCGCCCGCACCCAGTCCCGCAACAGATAGCGCGCCGCCAGGAAGGCCAGCGTGGCGCCGATCGCCGAGGCGAAGGACACGATGACCAGTCCCTGCCAGAAACCGAAAAGCGCCCCGGCCGCCAGCGTCAGCCAGACCGCGATCGGCAGCGACAGCGCGACGATCGCGACATAGATCAGCAGGAACAGCCCGGCGACCAGCAGCGGCCGCGCCGCCTGAAAATCCGCAAGGCCGGCCAGAGCGTTGCGCAGACTGTCCGGCGTGACCTCGTGTTCCCGGATCAGCAGGAACAGGGTCGCGGAAAGCGCCAGAAAGACGCTCAGCAGCAAGGTCTTCTTCAAGTCGTGATCCTTTGCGGTGGCCGACATGGCCCGGATTCGCGGCGACCCTTCATGGGCACGGGCCGCGCGGCGCCCGGCCCTGTCCGGCGCGACGCGACAGACGCCGCGGGCACGGCCCGACACAGGCCTGCCCCCAGCCACCATGTCGGGGTCGGAGATGCTCGCCAGCCGGAACGGACCGTCGGCCGCGGGCCGCTGTCGCTCAACCGGGCCATGCGACGGCGATCTGCCGGGCGAGGGCCGACAGATCCGGCGCGATCAGATCGGGTTGCGGGATGCCCGAGGCTGGCAGGGCCGCGTTCATGCCATGCGTGACCAGCGCGCCCCGGCCGCCCATCGCCTGCAATCCGATCGTGTCCCAGACATGGCAGGCCACGAGGCACAAATCCCGCGGTGCCACGGCAAGCGCATCCGCGACCAGAATGTAGGTCTGCGGGGCTGGCTTGAAGCAACCCGATCGCTGCACGCTGAAGGCATGCTCGAAGAACCGGGCCAGGCCCGATCGCTCCAGCGCCGAAGGCCCGGCCGAGGGCGGCGAATTCGTCAGCGTGACCATGCGAAAGCCCTGGTCCTGCAGGTAGGCCAGCGCGTCGGCGGCGTCGGGATGGGCGGGCATCGTGCCAAGCGCCTCGCGCAGGCGCGCCACATCGGTTTCGGTGATCGTCACGCCCCGGATCGTGCCGATCATGTGCAGGACGGCGCCGGCCAGGCTGGCGAAGTCGCTGCGCAGCCCGGCCAGCGTGATCGTCTGGGAATACAGGATCAATTGTGCGAACCAGTCGCGCATCACCGCCACGTCACCGAACCGTTCGTGGAAAAACGGGCACAGATGGTCCAGATCCAGCAGCGTTTCGTTCACGTCGAAGACGAGGATCGGTCGGTTGGTCATGGCGGCCCCTTCAAGGCAGTCGGTCAGGACGAAGCATGCCCGCAAATCCGCATCCCTGCCAAGCCGTTCCCACCGCGCCGCGCTGCCAGCCGCGATGCGCGCCCGGCCCGCTCGCCGCAAGCCCTATGGCGGGCGGGCCGGGCGTGGTCGGCGTCCCGTGCATCAGGTGACACTTGCTTCCGTCGCGGACCGGGTCCGGGTTCCGTCCAGCCCCAGCACCCGGTCCAGCGACCATGCCCCAGGCCCCCGTGCGGCCAGCGCCAGAAGGGCGGCCGCCCACAGCCCGTGCGTGACCCAGGCCCCCGGATAGACGAAGATCTGGATCACGGCCGTCATCCCCACAAGTCCCAGCGCCGAAAGCCGCGTCGCAAGCCCCAGGATCAGCAGCGCGGGCAGCACATGTTCGGCGAGGGTCGCCATCACGGCAGCCAGTTCTGACGGGATGACGGGCAGCGCATATTCATGCTCGAACAGGAACCAGGTCGAGTCCTTGATGGTAAAGATGCCGTCGACCTTCGTGCGTCCCGACAGCAGGAACACCATGGCGGGAAAGATCCGCAGTGCCAGCGCCACGGCGTCATGCGGGATATGGTCCAGAAGACCGTTCATGCGGCGGATCAGCTGTTTCATCGTCCATTCCTCTTTCAGATCGGTCATCGCGCAGTCATGCCTGCATGTCGGAGGAGGACGGAGTCTGTTACGCCGATCACGGTGTCGTGTTGACCCTGCGTCGCAAGCCGGGGTGCTTTCAGCACGGCAGGGCTCGGCTGCCGAGGCTTGTCGAGGCGGCTTCCGCGATGCGTCAGCCCGCGATGATCTCGAACCTCTCGACATCGACCATGCCGCGATCGGTGATCTTCAGCGCCGGGATGACCGGCAGCGCCAGAAAGGCCAGTTGCAGGAACGGCTCTTCCAGCGTCACGCCCAGCCCGGCCGCGGCTTCGCGCAGCTCCGCCAGCCGGGCGCGGACATGCTCGAACGATTCGAGGCTCATCAGACCGGCCACCGGCAGCGGCAGTTCCGCGAGGATCCGGCCGCCCGACGCGACGACGAAGCCGCCTTCCAGCTGCGACAGGCGGTTCGCGGCCAGCGCCATGTCCGCGTAATCCGCGCCGACCACGGCGATGTTGTGATGATCATGGCATACGGTCGAGGCGATCGCGCCGCGCCTGATGCCGAAGCCCTGCACAAAGCCGGTCGCGATGTTTCCGTTCCGGCCGTGGCGTTCGATCACGGCGATCCGCATCAGGTCGCGGGCGGGATCGGGGCGTTTGTCGCCATCCTCGGGCGCGATGTCGCGGTGCAGATGTTGCGTGATGATCTTGCCTTCCATGATGCCGATCACGTCCGTCTGCGCCCGGTTGCCGGTGCAGCGGAAATCCCGCGCCGTCACCTGCGGGGCCCTGACCGAAGCCCGCCCGACGGGCGCCACCGCGCCGCGCGTGGCGAAGGCCGCGTCGTCCACGATCCGCCCGCCGCACAGCACAAGCCGGGCGTGGCAACCCTCCAGACTGTCCAGCGCGACGATGTCGGCGCGCAGCCCCGGCGCGATCAGCCCGCGATCCTTCAGCCCGAACGCCTCGGCCGCCGACAGGGACGCGGCGCGATAGGCCGCCAGCGGCGATGTGCCCCGTTCGATCAGCCGCCGGATCATGAAGTCCAGATGGCCATGCTCGGCGATATCCAGGGGATTCCGGTCGTCGGTGCACAGGCACATATAGGGCGCCGTCCGTTCGGTCAGGACCGGTTGCAGGGCGTCCAGATCCTTGCTGACCGAACCTTCGCGGATCAAGACGCGCATCCCCTTGCGCAGCTTTTCCCGCGCCTCCTCGGCGGTGGTCGCCTCGTGTTCGGTGCGGATGCCGGCGGCGATATAGGCATTCAGGTCATGGCCCGACAATTGCGGGCAATGCCCGTCGACATGACCGCCCCGGAACAGCCGCAGCTTGGCCATCGCGGCCGGATCGCGATGGATCACGCCGGGATAATTCATGAATTCCGCCAGACCGATCGCGGACGGATGCCCCATCACCTTGCGCAGATCATCCGCCTCGATCCGCGCGCCCGACGTCTCCATCTCGGTCGAGGGCACGCAGGAAGACAGCTGCACGCGCAGGTCCATCAGCAGATGCTGCGACGCGCTCTGGAAATAGCGGATGCCGTCGAGGCCGGTCACGTTGGCGATCTCGTGCGGATCGCAGATCGCCGTGGTGATGCCGCGTGGGGTCACGCAGCGGTCGAATTCGAACGGCGTGACAAGACTGCTTTCGACATGCAGATGCGTGTCGATGAAGCCCGGCACCAGCACCCGGCCGGTCACGTCGATGACCTCGCGCCCCTCATAGTCGCCGATCCCCGCGATCCGGTCGCCGCAGATCGCCACGTCGGCTTCGATCATGTCTCCGGTGATCAGGTCGAACACGCGACCGCCGCGCAGCACCATGTCAGCCGGCGCGTCGCCGCGCGCCTGCGCGATGCGGGTTTCGAGATCGTCCATCGGGTCCTCCGTCGTCGTGGTGACGGCCAAGGAACCCGATCGGCGCGGCGGCGTCCAGTGCCGTCGAGGACCGGCCGGGGCAGCGGGTGCCGCTCAGCCGCGCAGCCCCGCGCCCTCGATCCGGGTGGCGTCGGTCAACTGCCCGCCCTCGGCCATGATCTCGCGCGGGGTCGGGTGGCTGATGAAGTTGACCGGGCTGGATGTCGGCCCATAGGCCCCGCTGGCATGGATCGCGATCAGGTCGCCGTCCTCGACGCGCGGCAGCACGACATTCGTGCCCAGCTTGTCGATCGAGGTGCAGAGCGGACCCGAGACGTCGATCTTTTCCTCGCTGGCGCCGTCGTTCTCGCCCACGCGGTGCATGACATAGTTGCGGCGCAGGACCATGCCGAAATGGCCCGACGCCGCCAGATGACCGTTCATGCCGCCGTCGCAGATCGCGATGCGCGCGCCGCGAGAGTCCTTGGTCGAGATCACGCGGGTCACGAAATAGCCCGCCGGGCCGACCAGATAGCGCCCCAGCTCCAGCACCAGTTCCGTGGCCGAGAAGCGGGGATCTGCCTTCAGCGCGTCCAGTTCGGGCGCGGCGCCTGCTGCCACCTCGTCCGGATCCAGCGCAGCGTCGCCCGGATGATAGGGGATGCCGAGGCCCGATCCGAAGATCAGCCGGTCCGGTCGCAGGTCATGGGTTTCGCACAATGCGCGAAAGATGCCGATGAAGATGCCCCAGTTCTCGACGATCGCCGCGGATTTCAGGCATTGCGTGCCGGAATAGATGTGCAGCCCGGCGACGCGCAGATGCGGCAGGGCCAGGATTTCGGTCAGCGCGGCCGGTGCCTCCTCGATGTCGATGCCGAAGGGGCTGGGCCGGCCGGCCATCTGGTCGCCGAACCCCTTGGGAACACGGTCCGGGGCGATGCGGATCACCACGTCCTGGCGGCGGTCCAGATCGCCTGCGATGCGGTCGGCCAGTCGTGCCTCGCGCAGCGATTCGATGACCAGTTCGCCCAGCCCGGCCCGGATGACGGTCTGCAACTCGACCTCGCGCTTGGCGGGGCCGGTAAAGCTGGCCCGGGCCGGCGACCAGCCGGCATCCGTGGCCAGCACGAATTCGCCGCCCGACGACACGTCGATATAGGGCACGCGATCGGCGAGCCATGACAGCAGCGCCGGGTTCGGATTGCATTTCATCGCATAGGACAGCCGGAACCAGCGGCCGAAGGCGGATTCCAGCGCCGCAAGGCGCGCCTCGATGACGTCGGTCAGATACACATAGGCGGGCGTGCCGAACCGGTCGGCCGCCGCGGCGAGGATCCGGTCGGTGTCCGCTTCAGGCCTGTTCACGCGCGTAGTCCACGATCCGCTGCACCGTATCGAAGTTGTCCAGCGTGACATCGGCGGGACGGACTTCGACGGCGGCCTTCTCCTCGACAAAGCCGATGATGTTCATCATCGCGACGGAATCGAGGATACCGGTCGAGAACAGCTCTGTCCCGGCGTCGATCTGGTCCTCGACATTCAACTCGTCGCGGAGGTAGCGGATCAGGTCCTCGGCTGTCAGGCTCATGCAATGTCCTTCTGGTGAGCCGCCTTGGCAGCGGCGATGATGTTGGGTCGGTCCAGCTTGCCGCTGGCGGTGCGCGGCATGGCACCCTGCCATGCATGGACGTGACGCGGAACCATGTAATGCGCCATGTTGCGGCGACAATGCGCCATCAGGGCGAGGCTGTCCGCATCGCCGATCAGGCAGGCCGCGACATGGACGACCTGTCCGGCATCGTCGTCCTCGACCCCGAAGGCCACGACATCGGTGACGATCCCGGACTGGGAAACGATATCCTCGACCTCGGTCGGCGACAGGCGGAACCCCTGCGTCTTGATCATGTCGTCCATGCGGCTCACGAACCACAGGTCGCCGTCCTCGTCCAGGCGGACAAGATCGCCCGAGCAGACCACCGGCGCGTCGCCCAGATGGTCGCGCAGTTCCGGCAGCACGCGGATCTTTTCGGCGGTCAGTTCGGGCCGTTCCCAGTAGCCCAGGCTCACCAGCGGTCCACCATGGACCAGTTCCCCCTGTTCCCCGGGGCCGGCAATTCCCTCGCCATGCTTAACGACGAAGATCCGGGCGTTGGGTATTGCGCGTCCGATCGAGCCCATCTTGCGGGCGAATTTCGCGGGCGGCAGATAGGTCGAGCGGAAGGCCTCGGTCAGGCCATACATCAGATAGATGTCCGCGCCGGGAAAGACCTGCGGCATCAATTCCAGGATGTTCGGGGGGATCTTGCCGCCGGTATTGGTGACGCGGCGCAGGGCGGGCAGCGCGATTCCCGCATCGGCCAGATAGCGGACCACCTGGTTCCACAGCGGCGGGACGCCGGCGATGGTCGTGGCTTCGTGCAGGACGGCCATCCGCACGACCTCGGACGGCATGGACACCGGTTGGTGGATGACCGTCGCGCCCAGCAGGAAGGCGTCGGTCAGCTGGTTCAGCCCGGCGTCGAAGCTGTAGGGAAGCACCGACAAGAGCCGGTCATCGTCCTTGAGGCCGAGATAGTCGCTGACCGAGATCGCACCCACGCGGATGTTGCGATGGCTCAGCATCACCCCCTTGGGCCTGCCGGTCGAGCCGGACGTATAGATGATCGCGGCCAGATCGCCGGGATCGGGGAAGAATTCGGGCGACTCGCCGGCAACCAGATCGTCCCACAAGGTCGCGTTCGCGGGCAGCGACGCCGCGCGTCCCTGGACCAGCAGATGTTCGATCGATCCGGGCAGCGGGTCGGCGCCAAGGGCCTTCAGCACCGGCGCCGCAAGGATCGCCGCGCGGGCCCGGCAATCCTGAGCGACATAGGCCAGCTGCGCGGCTGTCCACTGATGGTTCACATTGACGACGACCGCTCCGATCTTCCAGGCACCGAACATCGCCGCCACCTCGTCGATGCCCTTGCGAAGATGCACGATCACCCGGTCGCCCGGCGCGATGCCCTGCGAAGTCAGCCAGCCGGCGACGCGGTCAGCCTCGGCCAGCACCTCGCCATAGCTGGCCTGCCGCGAGGCGTCGATCAGCGCGGTCTTTTCGGCGCGACGCGGCAGGTTGTCGGCCAGCAGCCGCCAGATCGAGGCCTCTGCGCCGGGGATCATGCGCCGCCATCCTTCTTCTTTTTCTGCGCGAAGATCGGCAGGTTCGGAAAGATGCGCGCGGGCGAGCCGATCACGATGCTGTCGTCGGGGACATTGGTGCTGACCGCGGTATTGGCCCCGATCCGGACCCGGTCGCCGATCCGGATGCGCCCCAGCACGGTCGCGTTGACGCCGATGAACACGTCATCGCCGATCCTGGGCGCGCCCGGTCCCATATTGGTGCCGATCGTCACGTTATGCATGACCCCGCAGCGATCGCCGATGACCACTTCGGGGTGGATCGACAGTGACCCTTCGGCATGGATGATGTGAAAACCCTCGCCCAGCGTCACGGTCGGTGGAATCCAGACCTTGGTGACATTCAGGATGAAGATGCAGAACAGCCCGTAAAGCTTGTTCGCGAACCAGCGTCCGACCCGGTTCTGACGCTGCATCGCCCACCGCCCATAGCGATAGACCGCCAGGGAGACGAAGGCCGGATCAGAGATTCGGCGGCCATGCCGTTCAAAATCCTTGCGAATATCATGCCACACGGGCCGAACACTCCGAACTGACAACATGATCGGAAGGTTCACACCTTCCATGCGGGACACACCCCACGGGGCGCGGCAAAAATGACCGGGGCGACCAGTCTTTTCAAGCGCATATTGGTTCCAATGCAGCCAAATTGTCCAAAACTACAGGATCAGCGCCAGCGTGCGCTGGACTTCATCCCACGCGATCCGGAAGGAACCGGCCGTCCCGGTGCCAACCAGCAGCGCGAAACGCTGCTGCCAGCGGTCGGTCAGAAGCTTCATCGCGGTGGTGGTGCGGTCGGCCGGCTGGATGGTCAGCAAGGTGCCGCCGGGCGGCATGGCGGCCAATCCGTGGTTGAGCTGGCTTCCCTCGATCCCCGCGACGACGCGTGTCGCGCCGCAGGCGTCCAGCAACTCGTCAACCGTGTGATCCTCGGGGAACATCACGCGAAAGCCGTATTGCGCCTGCAGTTTCCCGGCGATCTCGTCCTCGTTTTCAAGGATTCGCGCATCGCCGCTGCGGCCGCGATACAGGAACACGCCAGGATTCGGCTGCGGCGTCCTGCCGCTCAGCAATCGTCGCCGCATGTCCTGGGCGCGCGCGATCCGACCGCGATTGTTGTGATGATCGTCGAACAGGATCAGTTCATCGAAATGCACGTCGCCGATCCGCTCGGGCGCCATCGACAGCAGTTGCTCGTAGCGCGGTACATGCCCGCCGCGCTCCGGCATCGAGGTGACCGGGTGACCGGCCTGTTCGGCCAGCCGGTAGCTGAGGCAGTCGTCCAGCAACCAGTTGCCGAACCAGCGATTTCCGACCCATGTCTCGTAGAGCGCGCCGGACAGGCTGCGATCCGGCCTGCGACGCCTCAGCGCGTATCGCGTTTGTCGCCGCAGGTGAAGCTCGGCCTTCCCCGAATACAGCACGCCATCGACGAAATCGACGTCGCGCAGCCGGTATCCGATCGTCGCGGGAATGTGCTCCGCGGGATCGCCACGCAGCGATCGCAGGACCACGTCGAGCGGCGCGAATGCGGTGCGCGTGATCCGTTCCGCCTGACCGGGCAGGCAGATGACCGGTGGAACCGGCCGCGTTTCCGCCGGGCTGATCTGCCATGTCTCGACCGCATGATCGGTCAGCGTCCCTGGCCGCCTGCCAGCCATGCGACGCAGTTTGCTTGCCAGATGGCGCAGGGATGTCGTCTGCATCGGCGGGGTCCTTCGATTACCATCACGCCCTGGATCGCATCGGCCTGAACGGCCAGATGCCGGCGCTGAAACGGCTGCCTGGACAGGCGCGGCCGATCCGCTGTCCTGCGCGCTGCGGATCAGGGTGGCGATCGCAGCAGTCCAGTCAGCGTCATCGCGATGACCTGATGGTCGTTCAGCGACGGATGCCAGTGGCAGGCTGTGCGCGCCAGTTCCGGCAACACGACCAGATCGGCGTGATCGCCCGCGGCCGCGAATTCGTCGCGAGCCTGACGGTGCGCGTCTACCAGATTTCTGCCGTATTCGCCGAACACCAGCAGCACGATCCGCGCATCCGGGGCCTCGGCCCGGCGAGCATGCATGAAGTCAAGCAGGGCCGCCGAGAACGCGCGTTGAAAGCGCAGCGTCGCCTCGCGACTGTCGTCAGCGTCGGAAGGCCTGGCGAAATCGTTCGAGCCGAGGCCGATCACCACGGCGTCGGCTGCCGGTTCCGGTGCGCGGGGCGCGTCGGGCAAGGCCGGAACGGCGAGGTCATAGAGATCACGCATGGTCACATCGGTGTCGCCGCCCAGATTGCGGATCAGCCCGATCCCCGATTTGGCGACGACGCGGTAATCCGCCCCCAACGCGCGCGCCGTCAGCGGACCGTAGGCTTTCGAGGTATCGGTCGCCAGATATTGCTGTTCCGCCGTGCAGTCGCGTCCGGGCGCGGTGTTGCCGTAACCGACGGTGTCCGAATCGCCCACGAACTCGATCAGGGGTGCGCTGGCGAGCGGCGGCAGCGCGGTTCCCCCGGCGGGCAGGAAGAAGCCGCCGAACCTTGCGGGCTCCAGCGTCTCGCTCAGCTTCTCGATGCTGATCCGGTGCTCTCCGCGGCCCAGCCCGTCGATCCACAAAAGCCCCTCGCCTGGCCGTGTCAGCATCACGGTCGCCTCGTCCACGGTGATGCGATAGCGGTTGGCGGCATCATCGATCGCCAGCGCGATCCGGGGACCCGTGAACCGGGCGCTGGCGCGAAAGGCCGGCCATTGATGGATGTAACCGTCCGGTCGCAGGCTGGCGCGGCCGGTCACATGGGCGTGCAGCAGCACCATCTGCGGGTCTGGACGCGCGCCGGGCTCAAACCGGGCGTCCATGCCGGCGGGCGCGTGCTGTCCAGGCTGCACCTGCGGCACCGGTCCCTCGGCCGCGCGCGGAGCCTGCGCCGCGATGAGGCCAAGCACGAAAAGTCCCGCCGAGGCGAGCGCCGGCAGCGCGACCCATGTAGCCGTGACGGACATACGCCTCTCGTGGTCCAGCGATCCTTCGGCTGCGATCATATCCTGTGCAGCCGCGCCCGCAACGTCGTTCCAGTCCGGCGGCGGATCGTTGCGCCAGAACTGGCCGAGCCTGGAACGCAGCCGCCCCTGCGCGCCTCTGAGACGGCGCCGGGGTCGGCCATCACGGCCTCCAGTTCAGGAAATTCGCGATCAGCCGCAGCCCGACGGCCTGCGATTTCTCGGGGTGGAACTGGGTGCCGACGATGTTGTCGCGGCCGACCACCGCCGTCACCGGCTGGCCGTAATCCACATGCGCCAGTCGATGCGCCGGATCGGCCACGCGAAACTGCCAGCTATGGACGAAATAGGCATGATCGCCCGTCGAGATGCCCTCGAGCACCGGGTGCGGGCGGTCGATGACGAGATCGTTCCAGCCCATATGCGGGACCTTCAGTCCCGGCGCATCGATGGCCTCCACCTCGCCAGCGATCCAGTCAAGCCCCGCCGTCCGGCGATATTCATGCCCCGTCGTCGCCAGCATCTGCATCCCGACGCAGATGCCGATGAAGGGTACGCCGCGTTTCAGCACGGCCTCTCGCAGCGCCTCGGCCATGCCGTCGACCTCGCCCAGTGCCGCGCGGCAGGCCGGAAATGCGCCGTCGCCCGGCAGCACGATCCGGTCGGCGCGGGCGGCAATCTCGGGGTCCGAGGTCACGTCGATCCGCGCATCAAGATCGCGGCCCATCTTCTGGAACGCCTTCTCGGCCGAATGCAGATTCCCGCTGTCATAGTCGATCAGGGCGACATGCATCTACAGCGCGCCCTTGGTCGAGGGCAGCACGCCCGACATGCGCGGATCGGGCTCGACCGCCTCGCGCAGCGCCCGGGCGACCGCCTTGAAGGCGGCCTCGGCGATGTGGTGGCTGTTGATGCCATCCAGCCGCGCGACGTTCAGGCTGATGCCGCCATGCGTGGACAGCGCCTGGAAGAACTCGCGCACAAGCTGGGTATCGAAGCTGCCGATCCTTTCGGTCGGGAAGCCGACGTTCCAGACCAGATAGGGCCGCCCTGACAGGTCCAGCGCGGCGCGGACCAGCGAATCGTCCATTGCCAGCAGGAAGCCGCCATAGCGCCGGATGCCCTTCTTGTCGCCAAGCGCGCGGGTCAGCGCCTGACCGATGGCGATGCCGGTGTCCTCGACGGTGTGGTGGTCGTCCACATGCAGGTCGCCCGTCGCGCGGATCGTCATGTCGATCAGCGAATGCCGCGACAACTGATCCAGCATGTGATCGAAAAAGCCCACGCCAGTCTGGTTGTCATAGGCACCGCTGCCGTCAAGATTCAGCGTGACCTCGATCTGCGTCTCGGCCGTGTTGCGGGTGATCGTGGCAATACGCATCGGAATTCCTTTCGTCGCGCCGGCCTTATAGGCCGATGCAGGCGATCCGCCAAGATGCCGCTGAATTTCGGAACAGCGTCCCGGCGAGGTTCTCAGCGGGAAATTCCCGCCCAGGGCCATGCCCGAGCCCGACAAGGTGGCACACGCCATTCCAACGCCCGAGGGCGCGACGGAGATCCTCGAGACCGACCACCGGATCGGCCAGAACACCATCGAGGGTCGCGCCGGCACGTTTATCGCCCGCGTCAGCCGCGCCCGGACAAGACGCCCGTTTTCGTGGGCGGTGCTGATCGTGAATTCGGTGCGTCTGGTGCCGCGGATGACCACGCGTGTCGGAACGGCGAGAACGCGCCTGAAAGTCAGCCCGCAGCCAACGGAACGGGCAGCGTTTTCCGCGCCCGTTCTTGTCTTATGCCGCGGGCGGTGCCAAAACCGTGACAGAGGCCATCAAAGGACCGACGCGATGAGCGATATCTCTGTCAGCGAGCGGCGCCTCAGCGCCGCGCTTGACCGCATCGACCACCTGCTCGAGGTCGGGCTCAGGCGACCTGCCGCCGCCGCAACGCTTCAGGAAGAAGCCGAACCGGCGAGCATGTTGCAGGCGCGGATTGCCGATCTCGAATCCGAGAACACCCGCCTTGCCGGGGAGCTGGGGGCGTTGCGGACCGATCGCGGCGGCCCGCTGGAGGCTGCGCTGGCCGAGGCGCGGGCAAGGCTGACCGCGGCCGGGCAACAGGCCGCGCGCCTGTCGGCCGCGAATGATGATCTGGCAGCGGCGAACCGCAGATTGATCGAGGCGGCCTCGGGCGTGGATGCGCCCGAGGATGCGGGCCGTGCCGCGCTGGAGGCCGAGATCGAGGCGCTGAGGGCGGCGCGGGCGGCCGAAATCGCGCAGATGGGCGACATCATGATCGAACTGGAACGTCTGCTTGCGGACGAGCCGTCGGCGGATCGCGCGCGGATTGCAACCCGCGCCGGCGATGACGCCGTTCTGCCCGAGGTGACGGGCGACGTCGCCGGCGTGCCCGAGGACGAGACCGGCGACGACGATCATTCGCCGGACGGTCCCCGTGGACCGCAAGGCGTGGAAGTCAGGGACGGGGACAGGTAGATGGCGGAAGTCGATTTCACGATCGGTCACAAGGAATACCGGCTGGGGGCGCAGGACGGCGAGGAAAACCTGCTGAAACGCGCCGCCGCGCTGCTGGACGGCGAAGCGCAGCAGATCCTCGAACAGGCCGGGCGCATGCCCGAACCGCGGCTGCTGTTGCTGGCCGGGCTGATGCTGGCCGACCGGTATTCGACGATGGAGGATCGCGCCGAGAAGGCCGAACGTCATCTGAACCGGTTGCAGCAGAACCCGGCGCGCGTCGAGGTTCCGGTCATCCCGTCGGACCTGAAGGAAGCCATGGCCGAACTGGCGGCCCGCGCCGAGGCACTGGCGGAACGGCTTGAGGATCAGCAGAACGGCTAGCCGTTTCGGATAGCGGGCGGCCCCTTCCGATGCGGCTGGCTTGGCGAGGCTCGCAGGTCGCGCGCAGCGTTGCCGTCAGGAAGCGATCATCCGTGCTGGGGGCTGGGGCTGGGGCTGGGGCGGCCGGTCGCGTCGCTGTCGGGTTAAGCTGTTTTTAACGAACTCGTGCGACGAATGCGCGATGCGCCGCCTTCTGCCTCTTGTCCTGCTCCTGTCCGCCTGTGCCAGCGGATCGCCCGACATGCTGGGCGCCGCACGCCACGAGGTGAGGGTGGACGGGCTGGATTTTGTCGTCTTCGCCAAGGGAAGCGAGGCCGAAACCGTCCGGATGGGCTATCTGACCCGACCGCAGCGCGCGCGCGTGCCCGCGGCGATGGCGCGCGCGACGGCTCTGGCGACCGGCTGCAGGGTGATCCCTGGCAGCATGACGACGCGCATCCCCGGTGACACCGGCGTTGCCCGCTTCGACCTGGATTGCAGCATCTGAATCGGCCGGACAGCGCCTCAAGCAGGGCCGAGGAACGCGGCCAGCGTTGCGGCGACGGCCTCGGGGGCGTCGGCATGCATCCAGTGCCCGGCATCCTTCAGCGTCACGATCCGCAGCTGCGGGAAATGATCGCGCAGCGCCTGTTGACCGCGATCATCGACATAGTCCGATCTCTCTCCGGCCATCGCCAGCACCGGGCCCTCGAAGGCGCCTTCCGGCAGGTCCGCGGGCCAGCCGGTGATGTCGGACATGCTGTCCTTCAGCACCGGCAGGTTCAGGCGCCATTCAGGAGGGTCCGACTTGAAATCCAGCGATTGCAGCAGGAAGGCCCGCAGCCCGGCATCGTCGATGCTTTCGGCAAGCCGCGTGTCCGCCTCGCTGCGTCGAGACAACCCGCTCAGGTCAAGCTGCGCCATCGCGTCGATCAGCCCGGCCTGGCTGTGATCATAGGCGACGGGGGCGATGTCCATCACCGCCAGCTTGCGAATCAGCGCCGGCCGGGTCAGCGCCAGCACCATGGCCGCCTTGCCGCCCATCGAGTGGCCGACCAGATCGGCCTTGCCGCCAAGATCCCCGATGATTTCCGCCAGATCCCCGGCCATCGCGACATAGCTGTGATCGGGATCCTGCGGGCTTTCACCGTGATTTCGCATGTCCACGGTCACGACGCGGCGGGTTTCGGCCAGCCGGCGGGCGATGGCACCCAGGTTCCTGCCCTGTCCGAACAGCCCGTGGACAAGCAGGACGGGCGGGCCGTCCCGGGGCCCGGCGATGGTGTGATTCAGCTTCATGGTCCTGATCCTAGAGCGTCTGGCGCCCTCCCGCCATCCCGACTATCCTGCGCTCATGAACCGCGACACACATTGTTTCGAAGACGTCCCGGCCATGGCGGACGAGATTTCCCGGCTGATGGTCGCCCGGTTCGGGGGGGCGCGGCGGGGCGAGCGGCCAAGGCTGCACGTCATGCTGCGTCGGCGTGGCGGCGCGCTGCCCGCGAAGCTGCGCAAACCCGCCCGCAAGCTGGCCGAGGCCGATCTGATCAGCGCGCAGCCGAGGGTCGCGCGGCAACTGGACATGGCGTCGCTGAGCAACGCCCATGCCGCGCTGGTCGCCCATCTGCGGCCGCTTGGCCAGCTTGGCAGATGGCGCGGCCGGGCCATCAGCTTCGCGGCCTCGATGGTCTTTGGGCTTCTGGTTCTGGCGGCGGTCGTGATCTGGGTGATGCTGCGGCGCGGCCATCTTTGACCACCCGAAGGCAGGGTTGCACGTGGTGCAAACCGGCTTCCCGGCGCATTCCCCTTGCACATGATGCAATGCAGCTTGATCTTTGGCAGACCCTCGGACAGGACCGCGCCATGACCCAGCCCTCTGAATTCCGCAACGCCATCCTCGCGCTGGCGCTTGGAGCTTTCGCCATCGGCACCTCGGAATTCGCGGCGATGGGCCTGCTGCCCTATTTCGCCGCCGATCTGGGCATTTCCGAACCGCAGGCCGGCCATGTGATCAGCGCCTATGCGCTGGGGGTCGTGATCGGCGCGCCGGTGACCTCGATCATGGGGGCACGACTTCCACGGCGGCGCTATCTGGCGGCGCTGATGGGATTTTATGCCGTCATGAACCTGCTTGCGGCGGTCTTGCCGGGACTGGCTGCGCTGACCGGGATGCGGTTCCTGGCGGGTCTGCCGCATGGCGGCTTTCTGGGCGTGGCGATGCTGTATGCGGCCGACGCGCTGCCTGCCCATCGGCGGGCGCGGGGCGCGGCACAGGTGCTGATCGGGCTGACCGTCGCCAATATCGTGGGCGTTCCGCTGGCAGGCGCGCTGGGTCAGAGCATCGGCTGGCGCTGGGGCTTCGCGCTGCCGGGGGTTCTGGCTTTGGCCTCGGCCTGGATGATCCTGAAGGTCGCGCCGCGCGTCGGCGGGAACCCCGACGCACGGCCCTGGGACGAGTTGCAGGCGCTGCGCAATCCGCGCGTGTTGTGGATTCTGGCGGTCGGTGCGATCGGTTTCGGAGGGCTGTTCGCGGTCTATGCCTTTCTGACCGCGGCGATTCTGGCCACCACCGATGCGCCGGGCTGGGCGATCCCGCTGGCGCTGGCGATGTTCGGCGTCGGCGGCACGCTGGGGACCTGGCTCGCGGGGCGCGTGACCGAAAGGCTGGGGCAGATCCGCGCCGCCTATGTCAGCCTTGCCGCGATGGCTGTGACGCAGGGATTTGCCTCGATCGCGGTCGGGAACTGGCCGCTGATGGTGCTGTCGTCGTTTCTGATGGCGGCCGGTGCGGGCCTTGTGATCCCGCTGCAGACGCGGTTGATGGATGTCGCGGGCAAGGCCCAGAACATGGCCGCTGCGATGAACCATGCCGCCTTCAACGCCGCGAACGCGCTGGGGCCGTTCCTGGCCGGTCTGGCGCTGACTGCCGGCTTGGGCTGGCGCGCGCCCGGCCTGGTCGGGATCGTGCTTACGACTGCGGGCGCGGTGGTTCTGGCGCTGGCGGTGCGGCAGGATCGGGCAAGCGGGCTTGCGGCAGACTGCGCAGGATGACCTGCCGCGAGGTCGAGGCGAATTCGCGCCGCCAGGTCACGAACAGCACGACAAGCGTCCCTGCCAGCAGGCCCCAGGCGCCGGCCAGCCAGCCAAGTGAGCCCATCGCGAAATAGACGCTGCGCAGACCGGCATTGAAGCTGCGGGCGGCGGTAATGTTCAGATCCGCGGCCTGCAAGGCCCGGTCGCGGGCGGCCGGATCGTCGGATCGGTTCGGGACCGCCGCCATCACGATCGCGCAATAGCCGAACAGCCGATGCGCCCAGACGAATTTCAGGAATGCGTTGACGACGAAGAACATCGCCACCAGCAGCTTGAACTCCCACAGGATCGCGGTGCCGCGCTCGATCTCGAACTCGCGGGCGAGGCCGCGCAACTGGTCGGTATTGCCGATCAGCGCGATGATCCCGCCGGTTGCGATCATGCAGGCCGACGCGAAGAACGCCGTTCCCTCGCGCAGCGTCGACAGGATGTTGCCGTCGAAGATGCGCGGGTCGCGGGTCAGCATCTGCAGCATCCATTCACGCCGGAACCGGATCATGAGGATCGACACCGATGGCATGCCCGCGGGCGGACGTTCCGTCACCCAGCCGATCGCGAACCAGCCCAGAAACAGCAGCGCCACCGCCAGCAGGTCAGGCAGGATGAGTAAGCCGGGCAGGGGCAGGCCAGATGTCATGGCTACGTTCTAGGCCGGACCGAGGCGGCTTGAAAGCCCCGGTTGCCGGGACTATCGTCCTTCCCAAGGGAACGCGCACTGACAAGAGGACCGCACTTCATGGCCACACCCCATGCCATCCACGAGGAATTTCCGAACGATGCGCAGCGCATTCACGATCTCAAGATCAGCGATGCACATTTCGCGCGACTGCTTGAGCAATATGATACGTTGAATGATCAGGTCCACGCCGCCGAGACACAGGTTCACCCCGTCTCGGACGAAGCCGAGAAGGAACTGCGTCGCAAGCGGGCGCATCTGAAGGACGAGATCGCGCGGATGCTGTAGAGCGCAAGCTCCGTCCGGCGCCGTCGGACCTGGTCGAGAAAGGAGCCGCCACGATGATGCAGATGCCCGAACCGGACCCCACCGTGCTGTCACGGCGCCAGGCGATCGTGACGGCGCTGCGTGATGCGGTGGCCGGTGCCGTGATCGACGATCCGGCCGAGACGCGTGCCTATGAATGCGACGCGCTGTCCGCCTATCGCTGCGCGCCGCTGGCCGTGGTCTTGCCGCGCACGACGGACGAGGTCGCGCGGCTGATGGCGATCTGCCACGAGCTTGGCGTGCCGGTGGTGCCGCGCGGCGCCGGGACCAGCCTGGCGGGCGGCGCGATGCCGACCGCCGACGCGGTGGTGATCGGCCTGTCGCGGATGACCGACGTGATCGAGATCGCGACCGGCGACCGGCTGATCCGCGTGCAGGCCGGCCGGACAAACCTGTCCGTGTCGGGGGCGGTGGATGGCCAGGATTTTTTCTACGCGCCGGATCCCTCCAGCCAGCTGGCCTGTGCCATCGGCGGCAATATCGCCATGAACTCGGGCGGCGCGCATTGCCTCAAATATGGCGTCACGACCAACAACCTGCTGGGCGTCACGATGGTCCTGATGGACGGCACGGTGGTCGAGCTTGGCGGCCCGATGGGCGAGGGGCCGGGACTCGATCTTCTGGGCGTGGTCTGCGGGTCCGAGGGTCAGCTGGGCATCGTGACCGAGGCGACGTTGCGGATCCTTCCCAAGCCCCCGGGCGCGCGTCCCGTGCTGATCGGCTTTGACAGCAGCGAGACAGCGGGCGCCTGCGTGGCGGCCATCATCCGCGCCGGCGTGATGCCCGTGGCGATCGAGTTCATGGACAGTCCCTGCATCCGCGCGACCGAGGAATTCTCGCATGCCGGCTATCCCGACTGCGAAGCCCTGTTGATCGTCGAGGTCGAGGGAACCGCCCCCGAGATCGACGAGCAGCTTGCCCTGATCCGCGACATCGCCGTCACCTTCGATCCTGTCGAGTTCCGCGAAAGCCGGTCCGAGGACGAATCGCGACGCATCTGGCTGGGTCGCAAATCGGCCTTCGGGGCAATGGGGCAACTGGGCGATTACATCTGCCTTGACGGCACGATCCCGGTATCGGCGCTGCCGCAAGTCCTTGCCCGGATCGGCGATCTTTCGCGCGATTACGGGCTTTCCGTGGCCAATGTCTTTCATGCCGGCGACGGGAACATGCACCCGCTGATCATCTACGACGCGAACGCGCCGGGCGATCTGGACCGGGCCGAGGCGCTGGGGGCGGACATCCTGCGCCTCTGCGTCGAGGTCGGCGGCTGCCTGACCGGCGAACATGGCGTCGGCATTGAAAAGCGCGACCTGATGACGACGCAATATGCTGCGGCCGATCTTGAGGCGCAGATGCGCGTCAAGGATGTCTTCGATCCGAACTGGCTTCTGAACGCGGCGAAGGTCTTTCCGCTGGATGTGTCGGCCAGCCGCCGTGACGCGCGCCCGAACGCGACCCCTCATGCGGCCTGACAGCGAGGCGGCGCTTGCCGAAACGATCCGCGCCGCGCGCGAGCCGATGTCGATCACCGGCGGCGGTACCCGGCTGCGTCCGGGCGAAGGGCAGGCCCCGCGGCTGGATCTGTCCGCGCTGACCGGCGTCACGCTTTACGAACCGGCGGCTCTGACCCTTGTCGTGCGCGCGGGGACGCCGCTGGCGACGGTTCACCAGATGCTTGCGGCCGAGGGCCAGATGCTGGGTTTCGAACCCGGCGGCGAGCCCGGCTCGACCATCGGCGGGGTGATCGCCGCCAACGCCTCGGGGCCGCGTCGCGTCCAGGCCGGGGCTGCGCGCGACGCGCTGATCGGTGTGCGTTTCGTCGACGGGCAGGGCGAGATCGTCCGGAATGGCGGGCGGGTGATGAAGAATGTCACCGGCTACGATCTGGTCAAGCTGATGGCTGGCAGCCGCGGCCAGCTGGGCGCGCTGACCGAACTGTCCCTGCGGACCATGCCCATGCCGCCCGTCCGCCGTACCCTCTGCCTGCCGGATCTGGAGGCCGCTGACGCGCTGCCCGCGCTGACCGCCGCGCTTGTCGGTCCGTTCGAGGTCAGCGGCGCGGCCTGGCTGCCGGACCGCGGCGCGCTCATCCGGCTTGAAGGGCTGGAGGGATCGGTCGCGATCCGCGCGACCGGGCTGCGCGACCGGCTTTCGCAGCACGGCGAGGTTGCCGAGGTCGATGACGACCCCTGGCCGCGTCTTGCCTGGCCCGAGGCGCGCGATGGCGACGGCGACCTGTGGCGCATCGTCTGTCGGCCAGGCGCGGCGGCATCGATCCTGGCGACGCTGCCTCGGCCCGTGTCGCTGGACTGGGGCGGCGCGCTGATCCATGTGCGCCTGCCCGAGGGCGAACTGCCGCAACTTCCGCGTTTCGAGGGTCATGCAAGACGCGTGACCGGCGCCGCCCCGATGGTCCTGCCTGCGCCCGATCCGATGACCCGCCGCCTGGACGCCGGTTTGCGCCGGAAATTCGACCCGCGCGGCATCTTCCTGGGGGCCGACTGATGCAGACCAGCTTCACGCCTGAACAGTTGAAGGACCCGGCCACCGCGCGTTCCAACAGGATTCTGCGAACCTGCGTGCATTGCGGCTTCTGCACGGCGACATGCCCGACCTATCAGGTTCTGGGCGATGAGCTGGACAGCCCGCGCGGCCGGATCTATCTGATCAAGGACATGCTGGAAGCCGGCCGGCCGGCCGACGAGAAGACCGTCAGGCATATCGATCGCTGCCTGTCCTGCCTCAGCTGCATGACGACCTGCCCCTCGGGGGTCAACTACATGCACCTGGTCGATCACGCCCGCGTCCATATCGAGAAAACCTATCGCCGGCCCTGGCGCGACCGGGCCATGCGCTGGATGCTGAAGACCGTGATCCCGTATCCGCGGCGTTTCCGGCTGGCGCTGTTCGGGGCGAAACTGGCGCGGCCCTTTGCGCGGCTGATCCCGGATGCGCGGGTGCGGGCGATGCTGGCGATGGCGCCGCGGGATATCCCGCCGGTCAGCCGCAACGATGACGGCCAGACCTTTCCGGCGATCGGCGAACGCCGCGCCAGGGTCGCGCTGATGATCGGCTGCGCGCAGCGCGCCCTCGACACCGAGATCAACGACGCCACCATCCGGCTGCTGCGCCGGGCGGGCTGCGAGGTGGTGATCCCGGAAAAATTCGGCTGCTGCGGCGCGCTGACGCTGCATATGGGCAAGGAGGCCGACGCCAAGGCCAGCGCCAGCGACAGCATCGCCCGCCTGCTGGCGATCGAGGCTGACGGCAAGCTGGACGCGATCGTGATCAACACCTCGGGCTGCGGCACGACGATCAAGGATTACGGCCATCTGTTCGAGAACGACGAGATCGCACCCGATGCGGCGCGGGTGTCCGCGCTGGCCAAGGACGTGACCGAGTTCCTCGAGACGCTGGGTCTGCCCCGGCGCAGCCGGGCCGAGGGCGAGGGCACGCGCGTCGCCTATCATTCCGCCTGCTCGCTGCAACATGGCCAGCAGATCAGGACCGCGCCCAAATCGCTGCTGGCCCAGGCCGGGTTCCAGATCGTCGAGCCCGAAAACGCGCATCTGTGCTGCGGGTCGGCCGGGACCTACAACCTGCTTCAGCCCGCGCTGTCGGAGGAGTTGAAGCACCGCAAGGTCGCGACGCTGGAGGCGACCGCTCCGCAGGTCATCGCGGCCGGAAATATAGGCTGCATGATGCAGATCGGCGGCGCGACGGAGCTGCCGGTGGTGCATACGGTCCAGTTGCTCGACTGGGCGACGGGCGGGCCGCGCCCGCCCGCTCTGAGGACCGCAGAATCGCGCATTTCAGGGTCTTGAACCGCCGATTCACGCGCCTACATCCTTGATATCGGCGGCCTGAAAGGCGCCGTGAACTGCCCGCCCGGCGATCGGGGGGCAACAACTTGCATCGCTTACGAGAGAGGATGTGACCCATGCGTAACTTCGATCTGACCCCGCTCTACCGTGCGTCCGTCGGCTTTGACCGTCTGGCCGATGTCGTGGACCGCGCCATGTCGGCCGATGTCTCGGCCCCCACCTATCCACCCTACAATATCGAGAAGACCGGCGATGACACCTATCGCATCTCGATCGCCGTGGCCGGCTTTGCCGCCGATGATCTGAGCGTCGAGATCCGGGATGGCGCCGTCATCGTCTCGGCGCAGAGGGCCGAAGAGGACGAGAGCCGCAACTATCTGCATCGCGGCATCGCGACCCGCGCCTTCGAGCGGAAGTTCACCCTGGCCGATCATGTCCGTGTCGATGGCGCCAGCCATGTCGACGGCATGCTGCATATCGATCTGGTGCGCGAGATCCCCGAGGCGCTGAAGCCGCGGCGGATCGAGATCGCCAAATCCGCCTCCAAGGTGGAAAAGCTGGACGCCTGATTCCGGCGTCCCGCGATGGCTGGGGGACTTTGCGTCCCCCAGACCCCCTGCAGGATATCTGAGAACCAGTGCAAAGGGGCGGTCCGGCCGGGTCGCCCCTTTGCTGTCACAATCTGCGGCGGGCGCGCAGCGCGGCGCTGATCGTGCCGTCGTCGAGATAGTCAAGCTCGCCGCCGATCGGCACACCCTGGGCGAGGCCGGTGATGGCGACACCGCTGCCTTCCAGTGCGTCCGCGATGTAGTGCGCGGTGGTCTGGCCGTCCACGGTGGCGTTGAGCGCGAGGATGACCTCGCGGATCTGGTCGTGGCGGACGCGGTCGAGCAGGCCGGGGATGCCCAGATCCTCGGGGCCGATCTCGTCCAGTGCCGACAATGTGCCGCCGAGGACGTGATAGCGGCCGCGGAAGGCGTGGCCGCGTTCCAGAGCCCAGAGGTCGGCCACGTTCTCGACCACGCAGATCTCGCCATTGGCGCGAGCAGGGTCGGCGCAGATCGCGCAGGTGTCACGATCGGTGATGTTGCCGCAGATCAGGCATTCGCGCGACGTGCTTGCCACGCTGTCCAGCAACTGCGCCAGTTGCGTCATCTGGCCGCTGCGCTTGCGGATCAGGTGCAGCACGATCCGGCGGGCCGAGCGCGGTCCCAGCCCGGGCAGTCGCGCCAGCAAACCGATCAGCATCTGGATGTCGTCGCCGCCCTCAGCCATGATCCGCGATCATCGTCTCAGAATGGAAACGTCATGCCGGCGGGCAGGCCGAGTTCCTGCGTGATCCGACCCATTTCCGACTGCATCCTGTCCTGAGCGCGGCGCTGAGCGTCCTTGATCGCAGCCAGGATCAGGTCCTCGACGACCTCTTTCTCGCTGGGTTGGAAGATCGACGGGTCGATGTCCAGCGCGGTCAGTTCGCCCTTGGCCGTGCAGCTGGCCTTGACCAGTCCCGCGCCGGATTCGCCCGTCACGGTGACCTTTCCCAGATCCTCCTGCATCTTCTGCATGCGATCCTGCATGTCCTTGGCGGCCTTCATCATCTTGGTCATGTCGCCAAGTCCGCCCAAACCCTTCATCATGGTCTAATCCTCATCCTCGAACGGGTCCCACTCCTCGACTTCGGCGAGGGGACCCTTGGTGTCATGCGGGTTCGCGGCGCCTTCGGCCGCGATGCTTTCGGGAATGTCCGGATCAGTGACGATCCGGCTGACCTTCTTCAGCCGCGCCTGCGGAAAGCTGGCCAGCACCTGCTGAACGATCGGCAGGTCCAGCGCCCGCTTGCGGGCCTTTTCCATCTCGACGTCGCGCTGCTGGGCGATCGTCAAGGCGCCGCCGCCGTTCGAGACGGTGACCGCCCAACGCTGACCCCCGCACCAGCCGCGCAGGCGTTCGCCAAGCCGCTGCGCCAGATCGGCGGGAGCGTTGGCGCGCGGTTCGAACTCGATCCGTCCTGGGCTGTAGCGGACCAGCGCGACGTGGTTTTCAACCTGCACCAGCAGCAGCATGTCGCCCATGCGGCGGATCAGATCCAGCACCGAGGCGAAGTCGGGGAACGCCGCGAACGCATCCGGAGAGAGGGCAAGCGCGGTTGCTGCTCCGCTGCGCTGCGGGCTGACGGGCAAAGCCGTGCGGGCGACCGCCTGCGGCGCTTGCTGGCCGCCATGCGACGGCGCGGATTGGCGGCTGAACTCACCGGCCGCCTGCGACTGCTGAACCTTGCGGATCAGCGCCCCGGGATCGGGCAGGTCGGCGACATGGGTCAGGCGGATGATCGCCATCTCGGCGGCCATCATCGCGTTGGGCGCGGCCGAGACCTCGTCCAGCGCCTTCAGCAGCATCTGCCACAGGCGGGTCAGAACACGCATCGCCAGCCGCTCGGCCAGGCTCTGGCCGCGCAGCCGTTCGTCCGGAGAAATCGTCGGATCGTCAATGGCTTCAGGCGTGATCTTGACAACCGAGATCCAATGCGTGATCTCGGCCAGATCGCGCAGCACCGCGACCGGATCGGCCCCGTCGGCATATTGGGATTGCAGTTCGGTCAGCGCGGCTGCGGCGTCGCCGCGCAGGATCATCTCGAACAGGTCGATGACCCGGCCGCGATCGGCCAGGCCCAGCATCGCGCGAACCTGATCGGCGCCGGTTTCGCCTGCGCCGTGGCTGATGGCCTGGTCCAGAAGGCTGGTGGCGTCGCGGGCGGACCCCTCGGCGGCGCGGGTGATCAACGCCAGGGCGTCATCGGTGATCTGCGCGTTTTCCGCAGACGCGATGCGGCGCAGCAGCGCGATCATCACCTCGGGCTCGATCCGGCGCAGGTCGAAACGCTGGCAGCGCGACAGGACGGTGACCGGCACCTTGCGGATCTCGGTCGTGGCGAAGATGAATTTCACATGCGGGGGCGGTTCCTCGAGCGTCTTCAGCAGCGCGTTGAACGCGCTGGTCGAAAGCATGTGGACTTCGTCGATGATGTAGATCTTGAATCGGGCAGAGGCTGCTCGATAGTGAACGGATTCAATGATTTCGCGGATATCGTTCACGCCGGTTCGCGAGGCGGCGTCCATTTCCATCACATCGACGTGACGGCCCTCGCTGATGGCGATGCAGTGTTCACACGTGCCACAGGGCTGGGTCGTCGGGCCGCCCTGACCATCGGCTCCGATGCAGTTCATGCCCTTGGCAATGATCCGCGCGGTGGTGGTCTTTCCGGTTCCGCGGATGCCGGTCATGATGAAGGCCTGCGCGATGCGGTCAGCGGCGAAGGCGTTCTTCAGGGTGCGGACCATCGGGTCCTGACCGACCAGATCGCCAAAGGTCTCGGGCCGGTATTTCCGGGCAAGGACCTGGTAAACCTGTTGTGTCTCGCTCATCCGCCACCCGGCTGTTGCGGCGTCACTGTAGCCTTGCGGCGTGGGGCCTACAACCGCTTCAGACGGGGCTCTGGGTGCCGCCTTGATGCAGCGCCCGGAACCTCTCCCACGCCTCGTTGATGCGGCGGGTGCGGGCTTCCGCCAGACGCACGGCCTCGGGCGGCAGACCGCGCGCGATGGCGCGGTCGGGATGCGCCTCGCGGACCAGATCACGCCAGCGTTTGCGGGCCTCGGGCAGCGGCGTGTCGGGGGCGATTCCCAGGACATCACAGGGAGGACAGCCGGCCTTGGGATCATGCCGGGTGCGGATCGCCACGATCTGCGCCGGTGCAAGGCCGAAGATCCGCCCGACCTCGTCGATGAAGGCGATCTCGGCGGCGTGCATGTCGCCATCGGCCACGGCGATGATGCACAGGCCTTCCAGAACGTCGGTCAGCACCGGATCGCCAGCGGGAAACATGGCGGCGATCCGCCGCGCCCAGGCGTCGAATCCCGCCACGTCCTGCCGCGCCAGGTCAAAGACGCGGGCGGCGTTCCTTTCCTCGGCGCGCGGAATGATGAAGACGCGGCGGAAGGCCGCGACTTCGGATCGCGCGACCGAGCCATCGGCCTTGGCAAGCTTGGCGCCCAGAGCGATCACCGCGATGGTGAAGGCGACCGAGCGTTCGGGCGGGGTCACGGCCCCTTGCCGCCCCAGCATCGCCGCCATGCGGTCGCCCATGCGCTGCCAGAAGCTGCGAGGCTTCGGCAGGTTGGGGCAGGGAGCCTGGGTGGGGCGCGTATCCATCAATGTCAGACTAACCGGGATCGGGGTTTTGCGGTAGGGGCGGCGGGCGCGATCGGACCCTGTCAGAACGCCGCAGCCCGCCAGGCGGCGCGAGTGTGCGGACATCACAGCGCGACGATGCCGCCGGGCGTGAGGACATGCACGGCAAAAGGACCGGGTCCCAGCCGCGGATCGGCGCAAGGCATCCGTCCCAGAGGCAGATCGAGCCGCGCCAGCCGCAGACCGTGATCGGGCAGCGATTGGCCGGGATGGGCGCCGTTTTCCCAGTCGATGCGCATCGGCACGGCGCCGTCACCGGGCATCTGGCCGGCGTCGGGGATGGTGATCCGCCAGCGCAGATCGCCACGGCTCGCCTCTGCCACGGTCGTTCCGGCGGGCGCGACAAGCGGTGACTGGCGCATCACCCAGCCCGCGATCCGGGGCGGGCCGTGGAAACGGTCCAGCCCGAACCAGCGCGGATGGGCGGGTGCGGCGGCGCCGGGGTCGATCGCGATCAGTTCCAGGTATTCGCCCGGCCCGAGAGAAAGCAACCGGTTGTGCGTGCCCATCAAGGGGTGGCGACCGCCCGGCTGTGGGGCGACACCCAGGCGTTCGGCCAACCACGCAGCGCCTTCATCGAGGTCTCGTGTGGCAATCGCCACATGGTCGAAGGCTGGCGATGCCGGCACCATCAGCCGCGATGCGCGCCTGCCGCCAGATCGCGCACGAAATCGAGGATCTCGGCGACCGGACGGCCTTCTCCGATTCGCTTGACGATGGCACTGCCCACGACGCAGCCATCCGCGACACGCGCGATCTGCTCGGCCGCCTCGGGGGTCGAGATGCCGAAGCCCACGACCACCGGCAGATTGGCGGCGCTGCGGATGCGTTCGACCTCGGGGGCGACCTCGGCGGCGTTGGCGGCGGCTCCGCCGGTGATGCCGGTGACGCTGACGTAATAGACAAAGCCCGAAATGTTCCTGACCACCGCCGGCAGGCGGCGGTCATCGGTGGTGGGCGTCGCCAGCCGGATGAAGTCCAGCCCGGCACGGGTGGCCGGGATGCACAGCTCTTCATCCTCTTCCGGGGGCAGGTCCACCACGATCAGCCCGTCCACGCCGGCCTCTTTCGCGTCGCGCAGGAATTGTTCGACCCCGCCCGCGCGCGCATAGATCGGGTTGTAATAACCCATCAGCACGACCGGCGTCGTATCGTCCTGCTTGCGGAACTCGCGCAGCATGGCCAGCGTGCGCGTGACGCTGCCGCCCTGGGCCAGGGCGCGCTGCCCGGCCGCCTGGATCGTCGGGCCATCGGCCATGGGGTCGGTGAACGGCATGCCCAGTTCGATGATGTCGACGCCGGCCTCGGGCAGGCCGCGCATGATCTGCAGCGCCGTGGCCTCGTCGGGGTCCGATGCCATCATGTAGGTCACGAAGGCTTTCCTGCCCTGCGTCCGAAGCCGCGCGAAGGTATCGTCGATTCTGGTCATGGCCCCGCCCCTGCACTCTGTCGGGCAACAGCACTAGCCCGGCTGGCGGTGCTGTGCAATCGGGGGCGGCAGGCTGGACTTGGGCGGGCAGGGGGCCTAAGACACCGCCGAATTCAGGAAAGGTTGCGAAGATGGGCTTTCGGATGGGGATCGTGGGGCTGCCGAATGTCGGCAAGTCGACGCTGTTCAACGCGCTGACCAGGACGGCCGCAGCGCAGGCCGCGAATTTCCCGTTCTGCACGATCGAGCCGAATGTCGGCGAGGTCGCGGTGCCCGATCCGCGGCTGGACAGGCTGGCCGCGATCGCCGGCAGCAAGCAGATCATCCCCACCCGCATCACCTTCGTGGATATCGCCGGGCTGGTGAAGGGTGCCAGCAAGGGCGAGGGGCTGGGCAACCAGTTTCTTGCGACGATCCGCGAGGTGGATGCCATCGCCCATGTGCTGCGCTGTTTCGAGGATGGCGACGTGACCCATGTCGAGGGGCGCGTCGATCCCATCGCCGATGCCGAGGTGATCGAGACCGAGTTGATGATCGCCGACATGGAATCGATCGAACGCAGGCTGGCCAACCTGGCGCGCAAGCTGAAGGGTGGCGACAAGGAAGCCGTGGCGCAGGAGCGGCTGCTGAAACAGGCGCTGGCGGTGCTGGAGGACGGCCGGCCGGCCCGGTCCGTCCCGGTGGCCGAGGACGACCGCAAGGCGTGGAACATGCTGCAGCTTCTGACCTCGAAGCCGGTCCTGTTCGTGTGCAATGTCGAGGAAGAGAGCGCCGCGACGGGCAACAGCCAGTCCACGCGCGTGGCCGAGATGGCGGCGGCACAGGGCATGGGCCACGTGGTCATCTCTGCGCGGATCGAGGAAGAGATCAGCCAGCTCGATGCCGGGGAACAGGCCCTGTTCCTGGCCGAGATGGGCCTCGACGAGGCCGGGCTGGACCGTCTGATCCGCGCCGGATACGACCTTCTGGGCCTGCAGACCTATTTCACCGTCGGCCCCAAGGAGGCCCGGGCCTGGACGATCCGCCGCGGGACGCTGGCGCCGCAGGCGGCAGGCGAGATTCACGGCGATTTCGAGAAGGGCTTCATCCGGGCCGAAACCATCGCCTATGACGACTACATCGCCGGCAACGGCGAGGCCGGCGCGCGAGAGGTCGGCAAGCTGCGCGTCGAGGGCAAGACCTACGAGGTCAAGGACGGCGACGTGCTGCATTTCCTGTTCAACGCCTGAAGCCGCGCCACGCGCCCTGGCTGACAGCAGAAAGGCCGGGCAATGCCCGGCCTTTCGCGTGTTTCGTCAGCGGCGTTCACGTCACTCGCGGTTGCCCATGAACTGCAGCAGGAACATGAACAGGTTCAGGAAGTCCAGATACAGCTGAAGCGCGCCCATGATGGCCGACTTGCCGATGAAATCCTGATCCGAGGTCTGCATCTGCAGATAGGTGTTCTTGATGTTCTGCGTGTCATAGGCGGTCAGCCCCGCGAAGATCAGAACGCCCAGCAGCGAGATCGCGAACTGCATGGCCGAGCTTTGCAGGAAGATGTTCACGATCATCGCGACGATCAGGCCGATCACCCCCATGATCAGGAAGCTGCCCCAGGCCGAAATGTCCTTCTTGGTGGTATAGCCCCACAGCGACAGCCCGGCGAAGGCGATCGCGGTCACGAGGAAGGTCTGGACGATCGAGAACGCGGTATAGACCAGGAAGATCGAACTGATCGACAGGCCCATCATCGCGGCGAAGGCATAGAATATCACCGTCGCGCCCTGGACCGACAACCGGTTCATCGCGGCGCCGAAGGCAAACACCATCAGCAGCGGGGCGAACATGATCACCCATTTCAGCGGCGTGGCATAGATCGCCGTGCCGAGCTGGGTCAGCTGGCCCGTTGCATCGACCGCGGCGGTGCTGATGCCGAATGCGGCGACGGCGGTTACACCCATGCCGACCGCCATCAGCCCATAAACCTTGTTCATGTAGGCCCGCAGGCCCTCGTCGATCACCGCGCTGCGGCTGCCGACGCCCTGCGCGGTACGGTACGTGTTGTAATCTGCCATCGATGTCTCCCCAGTGAGGCGTTCGGGGCATTGCCCCTTCATATGCGATCCATATTGGCAGGGTTCCGGGCTGTTTCAATGCTGAAACCGCCTCAAATCCGTGCCATCACAAGGTTATCACAATCTTTCCAACGGATTTGCGGCTGCGCAGCAACTCATAGCCCTCGGCAAGCCGTTCCAGCGGCAGGACGCTGCCGGCGACCGGGTCGAGCTTGCCCTGTTCGAATAGCCCGAACAGCTGGTCCATGCTGGCGCGCAGTGCCTGCGGGTCAAGCTGGCGATACCCACCCCAGTAAAACCCGTGGATCGCGATGTTCTTGACCAGTGCATGGTTCAGCGGCAGGGCGGGGGGGCGGCCGCCCGCAAAGCCGATGACCAGGAACCTTCCGCCGCGCTTCAGTGCGCCGAAGGCCGCCTCGCCGGGCTTGTCGCCCACCGGATCGTAGACCACATCAACCCCGCCCGCCGCGCGCAGCGCGGCCTTGAGATCCGGACATTCGGCGCTGTCGATGACCTGTTCGGCGCCGGCAGCACGGACGATGTCCAGCCGGTCGGGACCGCGTGCGATGCCGATCACCCGCGCGCCCATCGCATGGCCGATCTCGACTGCGGTCAGACCAACCCCTCCGGCCGCGCCCAGCACCGCCAGCGTCTCGCCCTCGCGCAGTCCGCCGCGCATCGTCAGCGCCAGATGACTGGAGCCATAGGCAACCTGAAAGCCTGCGGCCTGTTCAAAGCTCATCGCATCGGGCATGCGCTGGCAGGCGGTGGCCGGCACCGCGACGATCTCGGCCATCGTCCCGGGAAAGGACAGCACGACACGGTCGCCCGGCGCCAGGTCGCAGTCGTCGGGCGCGGCCATCACTTCGCCCGCACCCTCGAGTCCCGGGATGAATGGCGGATCGGCGGCCTCCTGATACTGACCCTTGGCCTTCAGCAGGTCGGCGAAATTCAGCGCCGCCGCGCGCATCCGGACAAGCACCTGCCCGTCAGAGGCGAGCGGAACGGGCGCGTTCCGCAGGGCGGGATCCTGTCCCAATCCCTCGACCCGCGCGATTCGGATTTCGTCGGCCATTCGTATCTCCGGCAAATAAGACAATGAGTTCATTCGTTTGGCGTTGGGTGCGAAAACATGCAGACTGCGCAAATCGGGACCTGTCTTTTTGGTCAGGAAAGACCCCGTTAACCATGTTGACACTCGATAATTGAGACGGCTTGAGCTACTGCCTCTTTAGATTGCATGAGGTAAGGCGATGAAGCACGGTGTAGATGTTCATGTTGGTAAGCGTATCCGTCATCGTCGTTGGATGATCGGAATGACTCAACAACAACTTGCCGACAAGGTCGGTATCAAGTTTCAGCAGATCCAGAAATACGAGACCGGCATGAACCGCGTCTCGGCATCGAGGCTGTGGGACATCGCGCGAGCGGTGGACGTGCCTGTCAGCTTCTTCTTCGAGGGCCTGCAGGAAGGCGAGATGCCCGATCATGTCGAGGGCGATATCCTGGCCGACAAGGAGGCGCTGCAACTGGTCCGCGCCTATTATTCGATGCCCGCCGCGCAGCGTCGGCAGATCTTCGAACTGGCGCGCGTGCTGTCGGACGCCGCTTGACCACGATGCAGGGCTGTCCCCGAGGGTGCGGTCCCGGGACGCGTCTGCCCGGAACGGCAACACGTCCACGACCCTGACTGACCTTTCGCGTTTTCAGCTTTCCGGGCCGTTGCGGCCACTGGCAGTGCCAGGGCTTAGCGGCTAGACCTGTCTCCGGACGGATCGACAGGGCTGGGGGCGACGATGCGGGATGCACAGCAGATCATCGACACCGCGCATGAGATGGCCGATGCCGCGCGCGCCGCGATCCTGCCGTTGTTTCGCAACGCCGCCCTTGTCACGGACAACAAGCGCCCGGCCGATTTCGACCCCGTGACCGAGGCCGACCGCGCCGCCGAGATCGCGATGCGTGAGGTCCTTGCCCGCCGCCGGCCGCAGGACGGCATCGTTGGCGAGGAATTCGGCAGCACGCCCGGCGACAGCGGACTGACATGGATCCTGGACCCGATCGACGGCACGCGCGCCTTCCTGTGCGGTTCGCCCAGCTGGGGCGTGTTGATCGGGCTGAGCGACGGGCAGGCGATCCGCTACGGGATCATCGACCAGCCTTATACCCGCGAACGCTTCGAGGGCGGCCTTGGACGCGCCCGCCTGATCGGACCCGACGGAGAGCGCCCGCTGATCGCCCGCAGCGGCGTGGCGCTGCCAGCGGCGATCCTGATGACCACCTTTCCCGAGATCGGCTCGACCCAGGAAGCGCAGGCGTTCCGCAGGGTCGTGGACAGCGTGCGGCTGACGCGCTACGGCCTCGATTGCTACGCCTATGCGCTGCTGGCGCTGGGACAGATCGACCTGGTGATCGAGGCCGGGCTGCAGGCCTATGACATCGCCGGTCCAATGGCCGTGGTCGAGGCGGCTGGCGGCATCGTCTCGAACTGGCAAGGCGGGCCTGCGACCGAGGGCGGGCAGGTGATCGCGGCAGCGTCGGCCGACCTTCACCGGCAGGCATTACGGCTGTTGAACGGCTGATCGGGACGGCATACTCGACAATCAATTGGATTTCATAGCAGGAGTGGCGGCATGACCGACGAGGAGCGTCCCGAAGTCGAGGATCAGGTTGCCGAAAGACAGGCCGAATCCGAGGAGGACGAGTTCCTGCCGCGTCGGGAATTGCTGGACCGGATCGACGAGGCGATCGAGGCCGAGGATGCCGCTGCCCTGAACGCGCTGCTGGAACCGATGCACGCGGCCGACATTGCGGACATCATCGAACGCCTGCACAGCGCCGAACGGCGCAGCTTCCTGCGGCTCTATTCCGGCGAGATCGACGGCGAGATCCTGTCCGAGATCGACGAGTCGATCCGCGAAGAGGTGATGGAGCAGCTGCCCCGCGAGGTGCTGGCCGAGGCCGTCCGCGAGATGGACAGCGACGATGTCGTCGACCTGATCGAGGATCTCGACGAACCCGGCCGCGCCGAGATCCTTGCGGCGCTGGATGACAGCGACCGCGCTGCGGTCCAGCAATCGCTGGCCTATCCCGAATATTCCGCCGGCCGCCTGATGCAGTCCGAAGTGGTCACCGCGCCGGAACACTGGACGGTCGGGGAAACCATCGACTTCCTGCGGACAGAGGAATGGCTGCCCGAACAGTTCTATCACATCATCCTGGTCGATCCGCGCCGCCACCCGATTGCCTATGTCACGCTGGGTCGGCTGCTGGCGTCGCGGCGCGACGTGGCGCTGCGCGACATCACCGAGGACAGTTTCCGCACCATCAGCGTCTATGCCGAGGAAGGCGATGTGGCGTATGCCTTCAACCAGTACCACCTGATTTCGGCTCCCGTCGTGGATGGCAACGACCGGCTGGTGGGCGTCATCACCATGGACGACGCGATGGCCGTCATGGACGAGGAGCATGAGGAAGACATCCTGCGCCTTGCCGGTGTGGGCGAGGATTCGGCGATTACCGATACGGTGTTCGAAACGCTGCGGCAACGGCTGCCCTGGCTGATGGTGAACCTTGCCACCGCCATCGCCGCTTCGCTGGTCATCGCGATCTTCGAGACCACCATCCAGGCGCTGGTGGCGCTGGCCGTGCTGATGCCGATCGTGGCCTCGATGGGCGGCAATGCCGGCACCCAGACGCTGACGGTCGCGGTTCGGGCGCTGGCCACCAAGAGCCTGACCGGCAGCAATGTCTGGCGGGTCGTGCGACGCGAGGCGATCGTCGGGCTGTTGAACGGGCTGGCCTTCGCGCTGGTGATGGGTGTGGTCGCCTGGATCTGGTTTGACGGCATGTCGCTGGGCGCCGTGATCGGCATCGCGATGGTCATCAACCTGGCGGTCGCCGCGCTGGCGGGGATCCTGATCCCGCTTGGCCTCGAAAAGGTCGGCGCGGACCCGGCGCTGGCGTCGGGCACCTTTGTCACCACCGTCACGGATGTGGTCGGATTCTTCGCCTTTCTCGGCTTGGCTCAGGCGGTGCTGCTGTGATCGCGGCGCAGAAGGCGCTCTTGCGGGCGCAGGCGCTGGCGGCGCGGCTGCAGCAGGGCGGCGACCCGTCCGGAATAGACCGGCATCTGGTCACGGCGCTGGCGCCCTTTGCCGGGCGGGTCCTGTCCGGATACTGGCCGATGCGGGGCGAGGCTGATCCCCGGCCGGCGATGGCGGCGCATGCCGGCCGGCTTTGCCTGCCGGTGGTGACCGGCAAGGCCGTGCCGCTGGTGTTTCGCGCCTGGGACGGCGGTCCGCTGGTGGCCGGCCCCTTCGGAACCTCGCATCCCGCCGAATCAGCCGAGGTCCTGACGCCGGAGGTGCTGATCGTGCCCCTTGCCGCCTTCGACCGGACGGGCAATCGGATCGGCTATGGCGGCGGTTACTATGACCGGACCCTGCAATTGCTGCGTGAATCCGGCTCGGTCGTGGCGATCGGGCTGGCCTTCGGAGCGCAGGAACTGGCCGAGATCCCGGCCGAGAGCTTCGATCAGCCGCTGAACATGATCGTCACCGACCATGAGATCATCCGTCCTGGAAAGTAAAAACTGCACCTGCTGTTGCGCTGTTGCATCGGGTGTGTGCAACCTGAGGATGAACAGGGGATAAGCCTGTGGAAAACCCCTGAGTGGTTTTTACCAAGCCATTGTCTTGAATTGATAAAATCTCTTTCCGGACTGTCGGGACAAGACGGGGTCGTTCAGCGTGTGAACGAATCTGTCGCGTCGGTTCGGCCCGTGCTGTCAATCTCCATAGCGTCCGGTCAGCGCGAAAAAATCTGTTGAAAGCTGTATCGAGTCGCGTCAGTTTGTGTCTCAGGGCCAAGGCGACACAAAATGTGGTGGCGGCTGCCACTGACCACCACCGCGCGGCACGGCCCGGAACTTGAAAATGCACTGATTGCGGTATTCGACCGCCTCGCCCGTGCGCGACACGGCGTGGCGGAACGCGCCCTGGTCGCTGCGGCTTCGGGATCCGGCAATCAACAACAGAGACGAGAGCACCAAAAGGGGCGGGGCATGAAGATCGAACGGCGTTTTACCACCCAGGACAGCGGCGCCTATGGCGACATCGCTTTCACCACCACCACCAGCGAGATCCGCAACCCCAACGGCACGATCGTCTTCCGCAACGATCAGGTCGAGGTGCCGAAAGGCTGGAGCCAGGTCGCAAGCGACGTCATCGCGCAGAAATATTTTCGCAAGGCCGGCGTTCCGGCGGCCCTGAAGCGGGTCAAGGAAAAAGGTGTTCCCGAATTCCTCTGGCGCAGCGTGGCCGACACCGACGCGCTTGAGAAACTGCCCGCGGATCAGCGCCATGTGGGCGAAACCAGCGCAAGGCAGGTCTTCGACCGGCTTGCCGGCGCCTGGACCTACTGGGGCTGGAAGGGCGGCTATTTCAGCAAGGAAGCCGACGCCCGCGCCTATTTCGACGAGATGCGGTACATGCTGGCCCGCCAGATGGCGGCGCCGAACTCGCCGCAATGGTTCAACACCGGGCTGCACTGGGCCTATGGCATCGACGGCCCGTCGCAGGGGCATTTCTACGTCGATTTCAAGACCGGCAAGCTGGTCAAGTCAGACAGCGCCTATGAGCATCCCCAGCCGCATGCCTGCTTCATCCAGTCGGTCAGCGACGATCTGGTGAACGAGGGCGGGATCATGGATCTTTGGGTCCGCGAGGCGCGACTGTTCAAGTACGGCTCGGGCACCGGCACCAATTTCTCCAGCCTGCGCGGCGAGGGCGAAAGCCTGTCCGGTGGCGGCAGATCCAGTGGGCTGATGGGGTTCCTCAAGATCGGCGACCGCGCCGCCGGCGCCATCAAGTCGGGCGGCACGACGCGCCGCGCCGCCAAGATGGTCATCTGCGACATGGACCACCCCGATATCGAGGCCTTCATCAACTGGAAGGTCATCGAGGAACAGAAGGTCGCCAGCCTCGTCGCCGGCTCGAAGATGCACGAGGCAAAGCTGAACGAGATCTTTGCCGCCATCGGCGCGTGGGACGGCAGCATCGAGGACGCGACCAGCCCCGACACCAATGCCGGGCTGAAGGCCGCCATACGTGGCGCCAAGCGGGTGATGATCCCGGAAACCTATATCAACCGGGTGCTGCAATATGCGCGGCAGGGTTTCGACAGCATCGAATTTCCGACCTACGACACCGACTGGGACAGCGAGGCCTATGTCAGCGTGTCAGGGCAGAACTCGAACAATTCGGTCCGCGTCACCGACGCGTTCCTGACTGCGGTTCGCGAGGACAAGCCCTGGGAACTGCTGCGCCGCACGGACGGCAAGGTGTCCAAGACCGTCGGCGCGCGGGAATTGTGGGACCAGATCGGGCACGCGGCCTGGGCTTGCGCCGATCCCGGCATCCAGTTCCACGACACCGTCAACGCCTGGCATACCTGCCCGTCCGACGGGCCGATCCGCGGCTCGAACCCGTGCAGCGAATACATGTTCCTGGACGACACGGCCTGCAACCTTGCCTCGATGAACCTGCTGAAGTTCTGGACCGGCGACCAGTTCGACGCCGACGGCTATGTCCATGCCACGCGGTTGTGGACCCTCACGCTGGAGATCAGCGTGCTGATGGCGCAGTTCCCCAGCAAGGAGATCGCGCAGCGCAGCTATGATTTCCGGACTCTGGGTCTGGGCTACGCCAATATCGGCGGGCTGCTGATGAACATGGGTCTTGGCTATGACAGCGCCGAGGGGCGTTCGCTGTGCGGCGCGCTGACGGCGATCATGACCGGCGTTGCCTATTCGACCTCGGCCGAGATGGCCGCCGAACTGGGCGCCTTTCCGGGCTACGAGAAGAACGCCGATCACATGCTGCGGGTGATCCGCAACCACCGCGCCGCCGCCCACGGCACCGGCAACTACAACGGCGTCAATGTGCGCCCGGTCGAACTGGACGACGAGAACTGCCCCGACGCGCGTCTGGTCGCCATCGCCCGCGAGGCCTGGGACGAGGCGCTGACCCTGGGCGAGGATCACGGCTTTCGAAATGCCCAGACCACCGTCATCGCGCCGACCGGCACGATCGGTCTGGTCATGGATTGCGATACGACCGGGATCGAGCCCGACTTCGCGCTGGTCAAGTTCAAGAAGCTGGCGGGCGGCGGTTATTTCAAGATCATCAACCAGTCGGTTCCCGCCGCGCTTGAGATGCTGGGCTATTCCAGCGCCCAGATCGAGGAAATGATCGCCTATGCGGTCGGCCACGCCAGCCTGGGCAACTGCCCCGGCATCAACCACACGGCGCTGACCGGCCACGGCTTCGGCCCGCGCGAGATCGAGAAGGTCGAGGCGGCCCTGGCATCCGCCTTCGACATCCGCTTCGTCTTCAACCAGTGGACCCTGGGCGAGGAATTCTGCAAGGGCACGCTGGGGATCCCGGCCGACCGGCTGAACGATCCGGCCTTCGACCTGCTTCGCCATCTGGGCTTTACCCGCGCCCAGATCGACGCCGCCAACGACCATGTCTGCGGCACCATGACGCTGGAGGGCGCGCCGTTCCTGAAGGACGAGCATCTGTCGGTCTTCGACTGCGCCAATGCGTGCGGCAAGAAGGGCAGACGCTATCTGTCGGTGGCCAGTCACATCCACATGATGGCCGCCGCGCAGTCCTTCATCTCGGGCGCGATCAGCAAGACGATCAACATGCCCAACGACGCAACCATTGCCGACGCTCTGGCAGCCTACGAGCTGTCCTGGTCGCTGGGGATCAAGGCGAACGCGCTGTATCGCGACGGATCGAAACTGTCGCAGCCGCTGGCCTCGGCGCTGGTCGAGGATGACGAGGAGGCCGAGGACATCCTGGCCAGCGGCAACCCGCAGGAGAAGGCTGCCGTCATCGCCGAGAAGATCGTCGAGAAGATCATCGTCAAGGAGGCCATTCGCAGCCACCGCGAGAAACTGCCCCAGCGACGCAAGGGCTATACCCAGAAGGCAGTCGTGGGCGGTCACAAGGTCTATCTGCGCACTGGCGAATATGACGATGGCGGTCTGGGCGAGATCTTCATCGACATGCACAAGGAAGGCGCGGGCTTCCGGGCGATGATGAACAACTTCGCCATCGCCGTGTCGGTGGGCCTGCAATACGGCGTGCCGCTGGAGGAGTTCGTGGACGCCTTCACCTTCACCCGGTTCGAGCCGGCGGGGATGGTGCAGGGCAATGACAGCATCAAGAACGCGACCTCGATCCTCGACTACGTGTTCCGCGAACTGGCCGTCAGCTATCTGGACCGCACCGATCTGGCGCATGTAAAGCCCGAAGGGGCGCGCTTCGACGACATGGGTGGCGGCGAGCACGAGGGCCATAACCTCACTCCCGTCAGCGAGCAGTCCGAGCTCAAATCGCTGACCATGCTGAAACAGATCAGCAGCGCCGGATATCTGCGCAAGCGTCTGCCGCAGGAACTGATGGTGCTGCAAGGCGGCGTCTCGACCGCCGCCGTCACCTCGGGCATGGCCGAGACGCAGGCCAGCTATACCGTCGCCTCGGTCACCACGACCGCGATGGACGCCCGCACCAAGGCCAAGATGCAGGGCTATGAGGGCGATCCCTGCGGCGAATGCGGCAACTACACGCTGGTCCGCAACGGCACCTGCATGAAGTGTAACACCTGCGGCGGCACGTCCGGGTGTAGCTGATGAGATTGGGTTGGGGCGCGAAGGTTCCAGCTTCGCGCCCCGGCCGCCCCGCATCTCATTGCACCATGCGGGGCAAGCCATTCCTCGGCCTATCAGATGGCCGATGGTTCGAAAGAACAGCATGTGAAGGGCGACTCAATAGGTGCGTCAACGGTCCACAGACTTACCCCGAGAAAAATGTCGGAACCTGTGGATAACATGAGGTTAAAAAATATGGCTGGCAAGAAACCAGGTCAAAGTTCAGGAAACTCTGGCGGTATCTTTCAAGAACAAGGACCGCGAGGTGGACTAAAGCCGAACTATTCGACGGTAGCGGACAACAAGCCAATGCCGCCAACGAGTAAGCCGGGGTCTACATGGCTCCCGGTAAGCAGGACACCTGATAGCAAGCGTTAGCTATCGCATAGATGGCCAGGCAACCGGCCATCTAACGTTGTGTCAGGCGAAGGGCGCGGGTCTTGCTTCCACCCCCGCGCGCCTATCGAAGCAGCCAGCCGCCCGGCAAGAGGCGCGCAACCTGACCCCGGCCCCCCCGCATTGTGGCAGCAATTGCGGGGGATGCCTTTTGCCGGATGTCATTGCGGACGACAGGCAGAAACCCGGTTTTATCCTGCGCCGGGGTTGATATAGCCTCGGCGCATGTCCGATCCCTGCTCCATGCCGTTTCCGCTGCGCCCCGCCCGCGTTCACGAAGCCTGTGGTCCCGGGGCCACAGGCTTTGCGGCAGTGGCCTGCGCGCAGGCGCAGGGCGATCTGATCTGGATCCGCGAATCGTGGCAGGCCGAGACGCTGCATCCTGTCGGGTTGTCGGCGTTTTTCGATCCATCGCGCCTGCTGGTGGCGCAGGCCAGAAACCAGATCGACGCGCTGGCCGTCGCGGAGGACGCGCTGAGGGACGGCTCTGTCGCGCTGGTCGTGGCCGAATTCAGCCGCGCTCTGGATCTGCGTGAAGGGCGTCGGCTGCAGCTTGCCGCGCAGGCGGGCGGGTCCACCGGGCTGTGCCTGATCGGCGAGGGCATGGGCAGCAACGCGGCCGAGACGCGATGGCTTTGCGCGCCGGTTTTCGATCCGCAGGACAAGGCGCCCTCGACTCGGATGCGCTGGGAAATTATAAAGAACAAATCGGGAACAGTAGGGGCCTGGCATGTTCGATGGAACGCAGAGGCGCATCGTCTCGATGTGGTTTCCCCGGCTTCCCAGTGACCGGGTTCTGCGGACATGCCCGACGGATCGCCCCTTTGCGCTGACCCTGCGCGCCGAAAATACCGACCGGATCTATTGCCTGAACGCGATGGCCGAGGCGCGGGGCCTGCATCGCGGCATGCCCTTTGCCCAGGCGCGCGCCTTCTGTTCCGATCTGGGCCATGCGCCCGCCGATCCGGTCGCGGATGCACGGATGCTGGCTGTGCTGCGGCGATGGGCCACGCGCTATTGCCCGTGGGTCGGGCGCGACGGGCGCGACGGGCTGGCGCTGGACATCACCGGGTCGGCGCATCTGGCCGGCGGCGAACAGGCGATGCTGGATGACATGCGCGGGCGGTTGGCGCGCGCGGGCTTCGCGGTCCGGCTGGGGCTTGGCGACAGCCCGGGCGCGGCATGGGCGCTGGCGCGGCATGGTGACGGGCGGGGCGGGGAACGCGCCGCGCCGGGGCAGGGGGCGCGGGCGCTGGCCCCGCTGCCGGTTGCGGCGCTGCGCCTGGACGAGGCGACGTCGATCGGGTTGCAGCGTCTGGGGCTGCGGCGAATCGGCGATCTTGTTGCCACGCCGCGCGCTCCCCTGGCCCGGCGCTTTGGCCCGAACCTGCTGACCCGGCTGGATCAGGCACTGGGTCGGCAGCCCGAATCGATCGCCCCCGAGCCCGATCCGCCCTCCTATGTCACAAGGCTGACCCTGCCCGAGCCGATCGGGCTGACCGCCGATGTGATGGCAGGCACCGAGCGGCTGTTGCGGGCCTTGTGCGACCGGCTGAAGGCGCAGGAGGCGGGCGTGCGGGTGCTGTGCCTGACGCTGCGCCGTGTCGATCAGGCCAGCCGGCAGGTCGAATTGCGCCTGGCCGCCGCGATGCGCGATCCGGCCCGCATCCTCCCCCTGTTCGCGCGCGGCGTGGACGAGGTCGAGGCCGGTTTCGGCATCGACCAGCTTCGCCTGGAAGCCACGCAGGTCGAACCCCTGCCGGTCGCGCAGATCGGCCGGATGCAGGTCGCGCAGGACCGGCTGGAAAACCTGATCACCCGGATCGGCACGCGCATCGGGCTGGAAAATATCCAGCGATTCCTGCCTGCCGACAGCCATATACCCGAACGCAGCTTCCTGATCGCCCCGGCCGCGTGGTCGCAGCCCGAAGCGGGATGGTCCGCGTCGTTGCCGCGTCCGCTGCGGCTGTTCGCCCCCGAACCGCTGGTTGCGCGCGGTTCGACACCGCCCGCCCGGTTGCGCTGGCGGCGGATGGCGCTGGATGTCACGCGCGCCATCGGTCCCGAACGGATTGCGCCGGAATGGTGGCTGGACGATCCGCAGTGGCGAACGGGCCTGCGCGATTACTGGCGGATCGACACGCGGCAGGGGCGGCGGCTGTGGATGTTCCACACGCCGCAGAACCCCGGCTGGTTCGTGCAGGGGGAATTCGCATGACCGTCCCGCCATCCGCGCCGCCATCCGCGCCACCGGCCCCGCTGCCGCCCCGCTATGCCGAACTGGGCATCACCACCAACTTCACCTTCCTGACCGGGGCCTCGCATCCCGAAGAACTGGTGCTGCGCGCCGCCGAGCTGGGACTGGAGGCGATCGCCATCACCGACCGCAACTCCGTGGCCGGGGTGGTTCGGGCATGGTCGGCGCTGAAGAACCTGAGCAAGGAGGTCGAGGGAAAGCTGCGGGTCCGTTCCACCCACAGGATCGACCCCTGCTCGCGACAGGAGGTGGGCGATCCGGTGGACATGCCGCACGCCCCGATGCCGGCCTTGCCGAAGCTGATCGTGGGATCGCGGCTGGTGCTGCGCGACTGCCCGGTGGAGTTTCTGGCCCTGCCCACCGACCTCCCGGCATGGCAACGTCTGTCGCGGCTGCTGACGCTTGGCAAGCGTCGGGCGGAGAAGGGCGACTGCGCGCTGATGCTGGAGGATCTGGTTCAGGGCTGTCGGGGCATGGTCCTGATCGCGCTGCCGCCGGCTGACGATCCCGGACAGGCGCTGGCGCCCCTGCGGATGCTGCGCCGGCGCTTTCCCGATCACGTCTTTCTGGGCGCCGCGCCGCGCTATGACGGGACCGACCAGGCATGGTTCGACAGCTGCGCGGCGCTGGCACTGCGGGCCTCGGCGCCGATGGTGGCGGTGGGCGACGTGCTGATGCATCGTGCCGCGCGCCGGCCGCTGGCCGATGTGCTGACCTGTCTGCGCGAACGGATCACCATCGACCAGATCGGCACCCGTGCCCTGCCGAACGCCGAGCGCCGGCTGAAAGCGGCCTCCGACATGATCCGCCTCTACGCCCGCCATCCGGCCGCGATCCGCCGTACCCTGGACATCGCCGCGTGCTGCAGCTTTGATCTGGGCGAACTCAACTATGACTATCCCGACGAGATCGCGGACGACGAATCGCCGCAGGATCGGTTGGAACGCCTGGCGCGGCAGGGATTGGCCCGACGCTGCCCGGCAGGCATTCCCGACCGCTATCACGCGCTGCTGGCCAAGGAACTGGTCGTGGTGGGCGAACTTGGATATGCGGCCTATTTCCTGACGGTGCATGATATCGTCAGCCATGCCCGTTCGATCGGCATCCTGTGTCAGGGGCGCGGCTCGGCGGCGAACTCGATCATCTGCTGGGCGCTGGGGATCACCGATGTGTCACCGGACATGATCGGCATGGTCTTCGAGCGCTTCGTGTCGCGCCACCGGGGCGAGCCGCCCGATATCGATGTCGATTTCGAACATGAGCGGCGCGAGGAGGTGATCCAGTGGATCTACGAGAAATACGGCCGCGACCGGGCAGGGCTGTGCGCCACGGTGATCCATTTCCGCGCGCGCGCGGCAATCCGCGAAGTGGGCAAGGTGATGGGGCTCAGCCAGGATGTGACCGCGGGGCTTGCGGGGCTGGTCTGGGGACTATCGGACAAGGGGGCCGATCCCGCGCAGATGCGCGAACTGGGTCTGAACCCGGATGACCGCCGCCTTGCCCAGACGATCCGCCTGATCCGCGAGATCGTGGGGTTTCCCCGCCATCTGTCCCAGCATGTCGGCGGCTTCGTCATCACCAGGGGCCGGCTGGATGCGCTGTGCCCGATCGAGAACGCCGCGATGGAGGGCCGCACCTGCATCGAGTGGGACAAGGATGACATCGACGCGCTGAACATCCTCAAGGTCGATGTGCTCAGCCTGGGGATGCTGACCTGCATCCGCAAATCCTTCGAGCTTCTGGAAACGCATGAGGGCATCCGCCACGATCTTGCCACCGTGCCACAGGGCGACACGGCCACCTATGACATGCTGTGCCGCGCCGATGCGGTGGGGGTGTTCCAGGTCGAAAGCCGCGCGCAGATGAATTTCCTGCCGCGCATGCGGCCGCGGGAATTCTATGACCTGGTGATCGAGGTCGCCATCGTCCGTCCCGGCCCGATCCAGGGCGGCATGGTCAAGCCCTATATCAGGCGTCGCCAGGGGCTGGAACTGCCCGAGCCCTTCGGCCCGGAACTGGAACAGGTGACGCGCCGGACGCTCGGCGTGCCGCTGTTTCAGGAACAGGCCATGCAGATCGCCATCGTGGGCGCGGGCTATTCGGCGGAAGAGGCCGACCAGCTGCGCCGGTCGCTGGCTTCGTTCCGGCGGATGGGCACCATCGACCAGCATCGCGACCGGTTCGTGGGCGGCATGATGGGCCGGGGCTATGACCGCGAGGTGGCCGAGCGTTGCTTTGGCCAGATCGAGGGTTTCGCGGATTACGGATTTCCCGAAAGCCACGCGGCGGCCTTTGCGATGCTGACCTATGTCTCGTCATGGCTGAAATGCCGGCACCCGGCAATCTTCGCCTGCGCGCTGCTGAATTCCCAGCCGATGGGATTCTATGCGCCCGCCCAGATCGTGCGCGACGCCCGCGAACACGGCATCGAGGTCCGGCCCATCTGCGTCAATCACAGCGGCTGGGACAACGCCCTTGAACGCCGCGCGGACGGGGCCCTGGCGCTGCGTCTGGGGTTTCGTCAGATCAAGGGCTTCCGCAAGGACGACGCCGAATGGATCGCGGCGGCGCGCGGAAACGGTTATCCCGACCCCGAAAGCCTTTGGCTGCGCGCAGGCGTCGCGCCCGCCGTGCTGGAGCGTCTGGCCGAGGCCGATTGCTTTTCCGGGATGGGGCTGACCCGGCGCGACGCGCTGTGGCAGGTTCGCGCCATCCGCGCCCCTGCGCCCCTGCCGCTGTTTTCCGATCCCATCGACGGCGAGGGCCTGCGCGAGCCTGTCGTCGATCTGCCCGCCATGCATCTGGGCGAGGAGGTGGTCGAGGATTACGTCGCCATGCGCCTGACCCTGCGCGCCCATCCGATGGAGTTGCTGCGTCCTGCCATTCACGGGCTTGTGGCCCATGCCGACCTGCCCGTGGTTCCCTCCGGCCGGGTTTCGGTCTGCGGGCTCGTCATCACGCGTCAACGTCCCGGCACGGCTTCGGGCGTGATCTTCCTGACGCTGGAGGATGAGACAGGCACGGCGAATGTCGTCGTCTGGCCGGCGATCAGCAAACAGTTCCGGCGGGCGGTCATGGGCGGGCGGCTGCTGCGCGTCACCGGCCGGGTGCAGAGGGAAGGAATCGTCGTCCACCTGATCGCCCAGACGATCGAGGACCTGTCGGACCATATCTCGGCCCTCGGCTCGCCCCTGGATGACGCCGTGGGCATCACCGGACCACAGGCCGATGATGCGCCCCGGCCCCGCCGTCACGCAGCCCCGGCCAGACATCCCCGGGAACAGTCGAAGCGGCTTTTTCCCAGCCGCGACTTCCACTGAAACCCACGCCCCGGCGCAATGGGTCACTCAACTCGGGCCCATGCGCGGACGCCGCCATGTCTTGCCTGCGTCCGCACCGCGGGGTGCCGGTGCTCAGCCCTGCGGCGTCACCATTCTCTTGAATTCCAGACGTCGCGCATGAAGCACCGGTTCGGTGTAGCCCGAGGGCTGTTCGCGGCCCTTGAAGACAAGGTCGCTGGCTGCCTGGAAGGCAATCCCGTCAAAGCGGGGTGCCATGGGCATATAGTCGGGGTCGCCCTCGTTCTGCCGGTCGACCACCTGCGCCATCCGGCGCAGGATGTCATCGACCTCGTCATGCGAGACGATGCCGTGATGCAGCCAGTTGGCGATATGCTGGGCCGAGATCCGGCAGGTCGCGCGGTCCTCCATCAACCCGACATCGTTGATGTCCGGCACTTTCGAGCAGCCGATTCCCTGATCGATCCAGCGCACGACATAGCCAAGGATGCCCTGCGCGTTGTTCTCGACCTCGGTGCGGATCTGGTCCGCCGTCCATTTGCGATAGCTGGCCAGCGGAATGTCCAGCAGCGCATCGACATAGGCGCGACGCCCGCCACGGGCCAGTTGCGCCTGGATCGCGAACACGTCGACCTTGTGGTAATGCAGCGCGTGCAGTGTGGCCGCGGTCGGACTGGGCACCCAGGCGCAGTTCGCGCCGGCACGCGGATGTTCGATCTTCTGTTCCAGCATCGCCGCCATCCGGTCCGGCATCGCCCACATGCCCTTGCCGATCTGTGCCTTGCCCGACAGCCCGCATTCCAGGCCGATATCGACGTTCTGGTTCTCATAGGCCGTGATCCAGCCCTTGCGCTTGATGAAGTCCTTGCGGCTGAACGGGCCCGCCTCCATCGAGGTGTGGATCTCGTCGCCGGTCCGGTCCAGAAAACCGGTATTGATGAAGCAGACACGGTGCCGCGCGGCGCGAATGCATTCCTTCAGGTTGACGCTGGTGCGGCGCTCTTCGTCCATGATGCCCAGCTTGACGGTGTGGGCGGGCAGGCCAAGCACACGCTCGACTTGCGAAAACGCCTCGTCGGCAAAGGCGACCTCTTCGGGGCCGTGCATCTTGGGCTTGACCACATACACCGATCCCCGGACCGAGTTGCGCAGCCCGTCCTGCTTCTTGAGGTCGTGCATCGCGATCAGCGTCGTGACCATCGCGTCCATCAGACCCTCGTAGACCTCGTTGCCGTCCGCATCGAGGATCGCGGGATTGGTCATCAGATGGCCGACATTGCGAACCAGCAGCAGCGCCCGCCCCTTGATCGTGAAGGGCGCTCCATCGGGGGCAAGATATTCGCGGTCCTCGTTCAGGGACCGGGTGATCCGCTTGCCGCCCTTGTCGAAGGTCTCGGACAGGCTGCCCTGCATCAGGCCCAGCCAGTTGCGATAGGCCAGAACCTTGTCCTCCGCATCGACGCAGGCGACGGAATCCTCGCAGTCTATGATCGCCGACATCGCCGATTCCAGGATCACGTCGGCAAGACCGGACGGGGTCTGCTGACCGATCGGATGCGCGCGATCGAACACCAGTTCGACATGCAGCCCATGATTGCGCAGCAGGATCGAGCCTGGTGAGTCGGCCTCGCCCCGGTAGCCCACGAACCTGTCGGGGTCCTTCAGCCCCGAGCCGTCCACCTCCAGCCGGCCGTCACGGATGGCATAGCGGCGGGCGTTGCCGTGGCTGGTATCGGCCAGCGGAAATGTCTCGTCCAGAAAGACCGCCGTGCGCGACACGACGCGGGCGCCCCGGCCGGTGTCGAAGCCGCCGGTCGGGACCGGTCCGCCCATCGCGTCGGTGCCATAGAGCCCGTCGTAAAGACTGCCCCAGCGCGCATTCGCGGCATTCAGGACAAATCGCGCATTGGTGACAGGCACGACAAGCTGCGGACCGGGCACGGTCGCGATCTCGGGATCGACATGGGATGTATCGATCGCGAAATCGCCGCCTTCGGGCACAATATAGCCGATCTCTTCCAGGAAGGCCTTGTAGGCCTTTGCATCATGCGCCTGGTCAAGCCGCGCGCGATGCCAGTCGTCGATCTGGCGCTGCAGATCCTCGCGCTTCGACAGCAGGTCGCGGTTTCGCGGACCGAAATTGCCCACCATCTGCGCGAAGCCGCTCCAGAACCGGTCGGGGTCGATCCCGGTGCCCGGAAGTGCCTCCTGCTCGATGAAACGGGCAAGGTCATGGGCAACACGCAACCCGGCGCGCGGGCAATGGTTCATCGGCTTTTCCTGGTCGGTCACGTCAAATCCTCGCAGTTGGTCGGGTCACAAGGGTATGCCACGGTATGCCGGCAGCCGGCGCAGCCTATCTATACCAGAGGGATGCCCCCGGTCATTTTCAAAGGCAAGCGACTTTGCCGCGAAATCCGAGATGCAGTTTCCACGGATTGCGGGGGACAGGGCCGCCCTTGACCTGGGTCATCATGCGCCCCGAGGCAGCCTGGACGGCGAATGCCGGATACATGGCGATCCCGGGAGGACTCGAACCCCCAACATCCTGATTAGAAGTCAGGTGCTCTATCCGGTTGAGCTACGGGACCGTGATTTCCTGATAACGGTTCGGAAACCGGTTCGCAACGCCTTGCCCTTGTGGATCGCCCGCTGCGCGCCGCCTTCACCGGGATCGGCCCCCGACCCGCATCCCGACCCGCATCCCGGGGCCGTTCCGGCAGCGACAGGTCAGCGGGATCGCACCGTTGCCGGCGGGTCCGGATCCCGCCCGAAGCGGTGGCGCTGCCGAGCAGGATCAGGCAGGTGCGGATCGGTCGTCCACCAACGCCAGGGTCATGAAACAGCTGTTGGGGTCGGGTCGATATGCGCCGAAGGGCGGGCATTCGACGAACCCTGTCCGGGCATACAAGGCGCGGGCCGCCGCGAAGCTTGGCTGAGCGCCCGTTTCCAGAGACAGCCGCGACAGTCCGGCCGTGCGGGCATGCGCGATCATGTGGTCCAGAAGCCTGCGCGACAGGCCTTGCCCGCGATGTTCGGACAGCACATGCATGGATTTCAGCTCGCCTTGCCGTTCGGCCCAGATCTTCAGCGCGCCGATCGCGGCCGGCTGGCCGGCAAGCCGCAGCACGAAGAAGTCGATTTCCGGCGAAACCAGCGCCTCGCGCGGCATCATGTGGATCGATTCGGGCGGAGTGTCCGCGTGCATGTCCGCGACATGGCGCCGGAAGATCAGGTCCAGTTCGCGGCTCAGCGGGCTTTCCCGTGCGATCTGCGGTTCGGCGATTTCCTTCATCGGGGCGCAGGATTGTCCCACCTGCTGATCTGTTTTCATGGTCCTGACCCTTCAAGCTGCTGGCGGCTCTTTTCGCGCCGTCGCGGCAGCGACGCGTTTCCCGGGGACCTTGCCGCTCTGCGGTGCCCTCTGTGTTCATGCCATCTGCGTCCAGAGCTGGAACAGCAGCCCTGACGAGAAGGCGCCGGCCAGCGACAGCCCGATGTAAAGCACGAAGACCTGTGGCCGCGCCAGCGCCCAGACCGCCATCGCCGCCGGAATCGAGGTGACGCCACCGGCGACGAGGAAGGCCATCCCCGCGCCCGGTGCCATGCCCTGTTCGATCAGCCCACCGACGAGCGGCAGGGCTGCGTAGCCGTTGAGATAGGCCGGCACGCCCACCAGCGTCGCGGTCACGATGGGCAACAGCCCCTCGCCCCCAAGCGCGGCGGTGACGGTTTCCGCCGGGATCCAGGCCAGCATCAGGCTTTCGAGGATGAAGGCGAGCGTGAGCCACTTGGCGAGGAACAGCGCCGTGGTCAGCCCCGTCCTGCCGAATTTCGCGCGGCGCTCGGGCTCGGCCCAGAACCGCCAGACCACGGGCTTGGGCGCGCGGATCTTCGCGCCGCCGCAACCGCCGCTGCCGATGCCCTCGCGCAGCGGGTCGGCGAAGGCACCGCCCTTCATCATCAGGTGCACCACCGTCCCGCCGAACACGCCAAGACCGATGGCGGCAATGGTCTTGGCCACAGCGAACTCGAGGTCCAGCACGCCCGCCGTCAGCACGAACATCGACGGGTCCATGATCGGCGAGGCCAGCCAGAAGGCCATGACGGCGGACAGCGGCACGCCCATCGCCAGCAGCGCCGCGATCAGCGGGATCACTCCGCAGGAGCAGAACGGCGAGATACCACCCGCCAGCGCGCCGAGCCCGATCATCAGGAGCGGCGCGCCGGTGAAGGCCTTGGCGATCAGGTTGTCGGCGCCGGTGGCGTTGGCCCACGCGGCGATGGCGATGGACAGGATCAGGAACGGCGCCGTGCCCAGCAAGGCATTGCCCGCGAACAGAGCGCTGTCCTTGGCCTGGGGCGTGTCAAAGACCGCCAGCGCCGCAAGGATCAGCGCCGAGGCGAGCCAGACCCGCTGGTCCTGCCACAGGTGGCGCAGCGTGGACCGGAGGCCAGGTGTCGGGAGGGTTGAGTCAGTCATCACCAAATCTCCGGAATTGCGGTTGTTTCAAGGCAAGAAAAAGGCGGCACAGGTCTCACGCCGCATCCTCCGAGGCGCGGATCGCAACACCGGCGCAGCATTCGGAGGTCAGGAACCCGACCACGCGATGCATCGCGGGGAAATCGACCCGGTTGAACACCTCGCGGCCCTGCTTGTCCTGCAGCACCAGCCCGGCATCGACGAGTGTCGAGAGGTGATGCGCCAGGGTCGACGGGGCGAGCCCAAGATGCTCGCCGATATCGCTGACCCGCAGCCCGTCGTCCCCCGCCTTCACCAGAAGGCGAAAGATCGACAGGCGGGCATCATGGCCAAGTGCGGCAAGGGCGCGGGCGTTGGGACTGGTCGTGGTCATGCGATTAAAATAACCACAATGCTAGTTTTGTAAATGATTCGGTTGGGGCGAGCCTCCGGAGACTGGCCGAGCCTAACCGGCGGCCGCCAGCATGTGGCGGATCCGGGCCGCGACCGGCCCGTCGCCCGGAACTTCGAGACAGGCCGCGAACTCGGGCTTGCGCGCGGCATGCTGTCGAACCGCCCTTGCCGTGCCCTCGCGGACCAGCGTCGCGACGATCAGCGCCATGCGCCGCAGCGGCACATCGGTCGCGACCGTGACGGGCGCCCTGGAGATCTCGGCGATGGCTTCACAGAACGGCAGCCGCGCCCTGTCGGCCCGGTCGATCTTGCGATCGAAGGCAGGATCCGACGGCTCGCGGCGATGAAGATCGCGCTCTGCCCAGATGTGGCTCGGCCAGCGCATTCAGAAGGTCGACAAGGCGCAAGGCGAACGGGCTCAGCATCCGCATCGGCGCTTCAACCGCGCCGGGGCGCGTGGTAATGGTCTCGGTGCCGTGGGATCTCCTCAGACGAGGCTCGATGGTCAGGGCCTCGGCGAGAGCGGCTACTCTTGTCCTGGTCCGCTAATTGCTGGAACCATAAAACAGTAAAGCCAACAGTTGAACTCGGCGATGGACAAGAAAAACAGGATTGGACGTCCACGCGTTGACACTGATTCGGTAAACTTGCGCCTTCCGCGCGAATTGATCGAAGCGAGCGACGACAGGTGCCGTCTGGAGAAAGACCTGCCGACACGGCCCGAGATGATCAGGCGCGCCCCGGTTCCGTGGCTCGGGTTGACCGGTGAAGACTGACCGCAGCCGGATCGTGCCTCGGTCCATGCTCCGCGCCCCGTCGGCGCATCATGAGCTGTCAGTCGGAAAATACCCGTCCGGCTGCCGCGCCGACTGAACCGCAAGGATGCGACACGCCCCCATGACCCATGCCGAAGCGCGACACTGGATGGTGGACGGTCTCCGCCTGTCGGGGCTTGCCTGGGGGCCCGAGGACGGAACGCCCGTGTTTGCCCTTCATGGCTGGATGGACCACGCCGGCAGCTTCCAGGTCGTTGCGCCACGGCTGCACGGCTGCCGGGTTGTCGCGCTGGATCTGAGCGGGCAGGGCCACAGCGCCAATCGCGCGGCGCATGCCACCTACAACATCTGGGACGACCTTCCGCAGATCGCCGGGCTTCTGGATCAGCTTGGGTGGGACGATTGCGTCCTTCTTGGCCATTCCCGCGGCGCGAATATCTCGGCCCTCTTTGCCGCCGCCTTGCCTGAAAAGGTCCGTGCCTTCGTCGCGATCGAATCCCTCGTGCCCGAGCCGAGTGACGACACCGTCGTCGCCACCTTGCGCGCCTTTCTTCAGCAGACCCGCAGACAGTCCGCGCGCCCGGCGAGATGCTTCCCGACCCGCGAGGGCTACATCGACCGCCGCATCGCACAGGGCAGTTCCCGGCGCACTGCCGACGCGCTTGCCGAGCGTGCGCTCGAAGAAACCCCCGGCGGGTTCCGCCTGCGCGGCGATCCGCGACTCTTCGCCTGCTCTGCGCTCAAGCTGACGCTCAACCAGGTCGAGGATGTGCTGCGCGCGATCCGATGCCCGGTCCTGAATATCTGGGCCACCGAGGGCATCCTGCAGTCCCGCCCCAGGCTTGCCGATCTCGTGCGCGACGCCGAAAGCCTGATCCCCGACTACGAACGCGTCGAGATCCCCGGCGACCATCACCTGCACCTCGACGCCGACGCGGCGGGGCGGATTGCCAGGGAGACCCTCGCCTTTCTGGATCGGCGCGATGTGCGGTGAAACCTGTAATCACGGCCCAATGCGGACCTTCGACGCTCTCGTGGATTCTGCGACCGCAGCCCGCTTTCCGGACATTCGCTGCGGGCACAGGACTGGATCTGTTGATCCTCCCAACCCTGACCGGCCTCTGTAGTCCTACGGATTTCAAAACCGCGCCAAGAGGTTATGCTTGTCTCGAATTCAAGATGCTGGAACAGGCATCGCCCGCAGCGGAACCGGACCCGTGTCAGAGAAAACGCGATCAGCACGAGACATCCTGCGCCGACCCCTTGCCCGGGGGATCACCTGGGTTTTTGTCAGCATCCTGGCGCTTGGGCTCCTCGCCAGTTTCGAGCGCAGCGCGCGACTGGCCGATCTGACGGCGGAGAGCGAGCGCCTTCACGCCGTCGCCTCGCAACGCGTGGACCAGCACGATGCGCATCTGACGGCGCTCTCGGCCATCGCGGTGGCCGGAGTGGAGCAGCGTCCGGACCTCTTTCGCGAGGTCGCGGGCGCGATCATGCGTTTCTACCCCCGTATCATCGGCATTTTACTCGTGCCGCTCGACGGCGAGGGCAGGGTGCTGGAGGTCGGGGTCCGCGAGGCCGATCTCCGCGAGTTCATCCGCGCGGCGGCCGGACGCTCGACCGGCGCCCCGGTCCTGGTGCGGTATCCCTCCGACCGTCCGGCCTATCTGATCGTCAAGCGAAGCCCGAACTCCGAGACGGCGCGCTACGGGCTCGCACTCGTGATCGACGCGGCGGCGCTGCTTGACGGGGATTCCGCCTATTGGACTCGGGCCAAGGCGACGCGCTGGCTGGCCCTTCCCGACGGCACTCCGCTCGTCGGTGTCACCGGGGACGCGCGCGCGCCGCAGTTCACCCGCGCCCTTTCGAGCGGCACGCAGCCGCTAGAGCTGAGGACGGCGATCCGCATGACGGTATCGGATATCTTTCCGCCGGGCCGGGTGGCCCTGGTCCTTGCGGTGATTGCAATGGGCGCCATGGCGCTTCGCGCGATCGGGCGGGGCAACGCGCCAAGGTCCGCGCCGCGGAGGCGCGAGCCGACTTGAGCGGTCTCGAGACCCGTCTCAGCCATGCGTCGCGGGTGAACGCGCTCGGCGAGATGGCAAGCGGCATGGCGCATGAACTGACCCAGCCTCTGACGGCGATCCTGGCGCAGGCGCAAGCGGCCCGGCACCTGGTCGCACGGGGCGACACGGACCGCGTCGCGGGGATCCTGGAGGATGTGGTCGGACAGACTCGGCGCGCCGCTGCCATCCTGGAGCGCCTGCGGACGTGGACGCGGCCGCGGGAGCGCAATGCGGAACCGATCGATCTCAGAGACTGCATCCGCGTCGCTGAAACCCTGCTCGCGGGACAAGCCGCCGAGCTTGGCGCCCGCCTTGTCCTGACGATGTCACCGACGCCTGTGACGGTGGAGGGCGATCGCGTGGAACTGGAGCAGGTGCTGTTCAACCTGATGCGAAATGCCCTCGACGCGGTCGCCGAGAGCGCGGGGGCGCGCGAGGTTGTCGTTGACGCGTCTCTGGACGGCGCGATGGCGGTGATCGACGTGAGCGACACCGGGCCCGGCATCCGGTCGGATGTGCGGGACCGGCTGTTCACCCCATTCGTGACAACCCGGGAAAACGGAACGGGCCTCGGCCTCGCCCTCAGCCATCGCCTTGTCGAGCGCGCCGGCGGCGATCTGGCGGTGGTCGAGGCCCGCGAGGGCGCACGGTTCAGGATCAGCCTTCCGCTGGCGCGCGCCATCCGGGAGGCCGCGGAATGACCGCGCCGGTCTATCTCGTCGACGACGATGCGGCGGTCCGAGATTCGCTCTCGCTGCTTCTCTCGACGGTGGGGATCGATGTCAGGACCTTCCCCGGTCCCGAGGACTTCCTGTCGGCCCTGCCCAAACTCAATCCGGGCTGTCTGATCCTCGACATCCGGATGCCGGCGATCTCGGGATTGAGGCTGCAGGAACGCCTGACCGCCAGCGGCGTGGCCTGGCCGACCGTGGTGATCTCGGGCCATGGCGATATCGAGGCCTGCCGAAAGGCGTTCCGCAACGGCGCCATCGACTTCCTGTCGAAGCCGGTGGACGAACAGGACTTGATCGACGCCATCCAGAAGGGACAGGCGGCGCTCGGCCGGGCCGCCGAAGCCGACGCCGAGCGGCGTGAGACGATGGCGCTGCTGGCCGGGCTGACACCGCGCGAGCGGGAAGTCCTGTCGCTCGTGGCGCGCGGGTTCGCGACCCGTGACATCGCGGGGGCGCTCGACGTTTCGCCCCGGACCGTGGAAAGCCATCGCGCGGCCATCGGGGCGAAGCTCGGCACGACCTCGCCGGCCGAGATGACGCGTCTCTGGATCGAGGCCAAGAGCGCCCCGTAGTTCTACGGAGGCGGAGGGCCGGTCCACGAATGGGGCGAGGTCCCGCGATGGCGTAGATGTCTCCGTGTTACCAGCAAAGGAGAACCGACATGCTCAGAACAACCGCTCTTCTCGCCGCCCTCGCCGCTCCCGGGGCTGCCGTCGCGCAGGACCTGCCGACCAGCCCCTATCTGCCGCTCGCCATGGCGAGTGACGCCGCGAGTGCGGCCCTCGAGGCCTGTGCCGCCGAAGGTCACAACGTCAGCGTCGCGATCGTCGCCCGCGACGGCAACACCAAGGTGCTTCTGAATGCGGACAATTCCGGCCCGCACACCGTATCGAGCGCGAGCGGCAAGGCCTTCACTTCGGCCGGTCTCGGTCGGGACACGGCCGGGCTTGCCGAATTCATCTCCGGCAACACGCAGAACAATGGTCTTCGCGACATGGACGCGCGTCTTGTAATCCAGGCCGGCGGTCTGCCGATCCGGATTGGTGGTGCGCTGGTGGGCGGCATCGGCGTCGGCGGCGCACCGTCGGGTGCGATCGACGCGGATTGCGCCCGTGTCGGTCTCGACGCGATCGGCGCCGAGTAAGTCAGACGGGGTCCGCGCGTCAGACGCGGACCCTTCCTCACGAAAACCCCGGAAAAAGTAAGCCAATGCGCCGTCTTTCCCTGATTGCCCTTCTCATCGGACTTGCGGGTCCAGTCGGAGCACAAACCGCCCCTTCGGCCCGCGACGTCGCGGCCTATGATGGACTCTTCCGGGCCGCCCATCAGGGCGATGTCGCCGGGATCAAACGGCTGGTCGCGGCGGGCGCTGCCTTGGATGCCCGCGACTCCAGGGGTCGGACGCCGGCCCATGTGGCGGCTTTCGCCTCCGAGGACGAGGCACTGCGCGCTCTGGCCGAGGCCGGTGCCGACATGAACGCACTTGAACACCGGGCCTACGATGTCGTGACGATCGCCGCGGTGGCGGACGATCCCGAACTGATGTCGCTCGCGATCGAGTTGGGCAGCGATCCGGGTCTTGTCACCAGTCCCTATCTTGGTACCGCGCTGATCGCCGCGGCCCATCTTGGCCATGCCGAGGTCGTGCGTCGTCTGATCGCTGCGGGCGCGCCGCTCGACCATGTCAACAACCTGCACTGGACCGCCGTCATGGAAGCCGTGGTGCTGGGCGACGGTGGTCCGGATCACCAGGCCGTGCTCGACGCACTTCTGTCGGCGGGTGCTGACCGAACGCTTGCCGACCGCGACGGCGTCACGCCGCTTGAACACGCCGAGGCGCGGGGCCTTACCGAAATGGCTGAACGACTGCGCAGAGAGGATTGACCCACAGGCGCAGAAGGAATTGTCCATAATTATCAGATGGTTAATCCAGAAATCGGCCCATTGCGGCCCTTGGCCGAACAGCACTCTTGCTGCGGTGCGGTGCGTCAAGGCCGCCGTTCGCCGCAGATGCAAGATTTCAGCCCAACTGAAGGCCTGCAGCGCGGACCTTGTCAGCTTGCGAGACCTCAAGGATCGTTTCGGGCTCTCCGACCGGATGCCGTTCGTGTTTCTTGGCCACGGAAGTCCGATGCACGCGATCGAAGACGGGCCTTTCAGCCGGTCCTGGGCCGCGCTTGGCAAGAGTCTGCGACGACCCAAAGCGATCCTCGTCGTCTCTGGGCATTGGATGACCCGTGGGACAACATGTGTGGATGTCTCGGCCAGGCCGTGCATGATCAACACGTCTTCCAGGCGGAGGTTGGCGTCTGATGAACTGAACGACATGTCCGGCGCTCGGCTGTTCTTCAAATACGAGAACTTCCAGAAGCCGGGGGCCTTCAAGGTCCGCGGCGCCAGCAATGCGGTTTTCGGGCTGGACGAGGCGCAGGCGGCCAGGGGCGTGGCGACGCATGCTTCGCGCGATGAGGTCGAGGGATCGCATACGGTGATCTTGCCCCCATAGCGCGAAGAGACTTTCGCCAGGGTGCAGGCCGAAACCGGTGGCGATTTCGTCCACCCCTGCAATGATCCGCGCGTGATCGCGGGGCAGCGTCTCGCCGAAGACGAGCGCCGCCGACATGGACAGCGTGGCAACGATATCGAGGCCGACCTCGCCGCGCCCGATGCTGCGCAGGATCGCGACCACGAGCGCGGCGAGCGCGGGAACGACCCCGGCGATCCAGACAAGGTTCGCGAAAACGGGTTCGCCGGCGAAGTGGAACGCAAGTCCGCCAGTCAAGCCGGCCACGGCCAGCAGCAGGATGGCGGTCTTGAAGCGGTCGGCACGGTTCTGTTCCATGCGGCTCATCTTCCCCCGGTTGAGGCGATTGCCGCTGGTTCTTCGGAAAAAAGTCGTCCGACTCCCACGCCCCTTGCGTTCCTGTCCTCATCGCGCAGGAGAAACAGGGCGTCGAGCCCGTGTTTTCTTGCGAGTGCCGCGCCCCTCTCGGGACCAAGCACCATGAGCGCCGTCGCCCAGGCGTCGGCCTCGGCACAAGTGCGGGCGACGACGGTGACCGAGGCCGGCGACGCGATCAGCGGCGCGCCGCGTCTAGGATCCATGATGTGCGACAATCGCCGCCCGCGCAGCTCGACCCAGTGGCGGTAGTCGCCCGACGTCGCCACGGCGGCATCCTGCAGCGCAAGGATGGAATGGGGCGTCCGGAGCCCCGGGTCCGGCGCTTCCACCGCGATGGTCCAGGCCTCTAAATCCGGCCGCAGGCCCGTCGCCCGCATCTCCCCGTCGATCCCGACAAGGGCGGCCCCGATTCCGTGTTCGTGCAAGGTCTCGGCCAGCCGATCCACGCCATAGCCCTTGGCGATGCCGTTGAGGTCGAGCGCGACGGGCGCGGCCTTGCGGACCTGGGCGCCGTCGAACTCCAGAACCTCATGCGCGGGGCGGCGCGGGGCTTCCAATGCGGCACGGATGGCATCGGGCGCGGCGGTTCCGGGGCCGAAGCCCCAGGCCGTCACGGCGTCGCCCATGCCGATATCGAAGGCCCCGCCCGAAGCGCGCCCGATCTCGACCCCGAGCCGCACGACGTGTCGAAGGCGCGCGGGCACCGGCACCCATTGGCCCACCGGCGCGGCGTTGAGCCGCATCAGGTCGCTGTCGGGCTTCCAGGTCGACATCTGTCCGTCCACGTCGTCCACGGCCGCTTGCAGCGCCGCGCGGATCGGGTCGGCGTCGACGCCCGGCTTCGCGAAGAACAGCGCCGACCAGCGTGTGCCCATCGTCGGGCCGTTCAGGGCGACCCTAACCAGCTCAGTAGACATCTTCGACATACCGCCCCTCGGCCTTCAGGACTGCCGGTGTCAGCCCGGCCGGTGCGAGGATCTCGGCCAGCGCATCCGCCACGCCCGCGGCCATGTCCCGTCCGCCGCAGACCATCACGCGCGCCCCGTTTCTGACGAGATCCGCGACCTGGGCGGCCTCGCTGCGCAGCGCATCCTGAACGTAATGGGGACGCGCCCCGCGCGAGACGGCCGTGATCAGCCGGGTCAGGCGCCCCTCTTCCTTCCAGGCGGGGAATGCCTCGCCGTAGAAAAAATCGCTGTCGGGATGACGCATGCCGAAGAACAGGTGAACCGGCCTGCGGCGCCCGTTGCCGCGCACGAAGCCCGCGAGCGGCCCGATACCAGTCCCCGCGCCGATCAGGATCAGCGGCGCCCGGCTCCGTCCTGGACGGAAACCCGGGTTGCGGCGGAGGAAGGCAGCGACGGTATCACCCGGCTCCAGGGCCGTGATCTGTCCCGAGCAGAGGCCACCGGGATGCTTCTTGACCACGAGCTCGATGAATCCGTCGCGACGCCCGGATGCGAGCGAGTAGAGCCGCGGGACGGCGCTGCCCTCGGGCAGAATGCCGATCAGGTCACCGGCCGTGAACCGAGCGAAGCCCGCCCCGGTCAGCCGCTGCCAGAGCGGGATGCGCGGCAGGGCGAAGCGGAGGATTGCGGTCGGGGCCTGCACCTCGGCGCCGTAGTCGCGGCGCGAGACGAGGGTCAGCGTGGTTGTCTGCGGCTGGACCGGCTGATGAGACAGTTCGAGTTCAATGCCGGCCGCGTCTCCGAGCGCGCGGCCCCAGCGCGCGAAATCCTGTGGCGATTGGCGGTCGATCGTGTCGAGCGGCAGAAGCTCGGGCCAGCCCGTCGCCTGCGCCGCTGCCGCAACGGCCTTGGCGAAGGCGCAATAGGCCGGAAAGCTGCGGTCGCCAAAGCCGAGCACGGCCAGAGGCATGTCCGGCACGCGGTCGAGGGCGTTCAGCCGGTCGAGGAAGCCCTTCGCCGAGGCGGGTGCCGCCCCCTCGCCATAGGTCGCGGCGAGCAGGATGATCCGTTCCGCCCGCGCATAGCGCTTCGGCGCGAAGCCCGACATCGGGCCAACATGGACGCTCTGACCGGCCTCGGTCAGCGCGGCGTGAAGGGTCGCGGCGAAGCCCCAGGTGCTGCCGCCCTCGCTGCCGACGAGCAGAATCGTCGCGGCGCGCCCCGCGGGCTGGTTGCCCCGGATGCGCGGCCGCCCGCGCCGCCCGGCCAGCCAGACCAGGACGCCAGTCACGCCCATCGCCGGCACAGCAAGCGCCATGAACCCGAGCACGAGGCCAAGCGCCGCCGCACCCTGTCCGGTGTGCAGCATGTAGATGGTGTCCGACAGGCGCTCCCATCCCGTCAGGTCGGTCCAAGCCAAGAGCGCGCCGGTGCCCTGGTCGAGATAGCCGGTGCCCCGGTCGGTCTTGAGCGTGAAGACGTCCGTCGCGTCGCCGGGATAGGGAAAGCTCAGCTCGCGCAGCCCGGCGACGGACGTCCGCCGCAGCGTGTCCATCTGGTCGAGAGCGAACCCCGTCTCTCGGCTCACCTCGGTCGGGATGGCCGGGATGGCGCCTCGGTCTGGCAGCAGATCGAAGGTGGAGGCCGTCATCCAGAGCGCGGTCGTGGAGGACAGGACGAGGCCGATCACGGCGATGCGGGCGATCTCGACATGCAGCCGGCCCGCGAGCGGTCCGCGCAGAGGCGCGAACCAGTGCCGCCAGCCGCCCGCCCGACGCGCGAGCAGCGCGGCGCCTGAAAGGGAAAGGACCAGCATCGCCGCGGCGCCGGCGGCCATGGCGATGCGCCCGCCATCCCCGAGCAAGAGCGAGCGATGAAGGTTGGTGAGCCAGCGAAGGGCCTGGTTCGGGTCGGCCGAGGCCACGCCCTTGCCCGTCACCGGGTCGATCACGGCGGCGCCCGGCGCGCCCTGATCGAACCAGTAGGCGGTGATGCGACCGGAGGGCGACCGGCGGACCTGCTCGACGCCCGGATAGACGGCCTGAATGCGGCCCGCGAGAGCGGCGACGGTCAGGCCGGCCTCCGCCTGCGGCGCGGCGATGCGGTCGGCCGCGGGAAAGACCGAGAGCGCCGCACCGCTCAGGCTCAGGATGGTGACGAGAGCGAGGGCCAGAAGACCCGGCCCGCGATGGAGTGCACGGATCATGGCCCAGCCCCTCACATGTCGTAGGCGAAGCTGGCGACGTAGCGGCGGCCGGCCACCGGCGTGCCCGCACTGTCGCTTGTGAGCGGCACCGCCACCTCGTTCGGGCTGTCGCGCATGTCCTCGACGGCCGCGTCGATGTGCAGCGTGTAGCCCGCGTCGAAGAGCGCGTCGGCCAGGTCGAGCGTGATCTCGAGCGTGCGGCCCGCCCCGACGCTGGCGCCGGTGATGCCGTTCACCTGCGCGGTGTCTCCGCCGGTCGCGCGGTACCAGTCGCTCAGATGCTCGTAGTATTTGGACTTGCCGCCGGCCATCCACAGGCTGCCGACATAGGCGCCGGAGGCGTCGGTGACATAAAGCGCGAGATAGGCCCCGTCGCCGCCATAGCTGTTGAGGGTCGTGGTAAGCGTCACCGGCCGCGCCATGGCGAGGCCGGGAAGTGTCAGCGCCGTGGTCAGCGCAAGCGTGGCGAGAAGCGATTTCATTGGATGGATCCTTGTTCGGAGAGGGGCTGCGAAGCGGCTCAGTTCACCTGAACCTGCGGAGGAGCGCCGTTCCCGAAGAGCCCGTTCGGCGGCGGAGCGACGGTGCCCGCGGGCGCGGGATTGCGAGCACCACCGCGGCATTCGTCGTCGTCATCATCGTCGTCGCAGTCGTCGTCATCGTCGTCATCGTCGTGGCCGCGACGCGAGCCGTCCCGCCAGCGGTCGTCGTCGTCGTCATCGTCGCTTGCGAGAACGAGCGGCATCGCTTGCGTGGCGTCATGGAAGAGCGCGGCAACGGGCCGAAGGACGCCATCGGCCGGGGCGTGCATGGCACTCCACGCGGGGACGCCGATGGCGGCGGTCAGCGCCGTGGATGCGGCGAGAAGTGTCAGGATCTTTTTCATGGCAGGGTCTCCTTTCGTCTGCTGAGACCAATCTGGCGCACCGACCTGAGGGCTTGCTGACGGCGCGGCGATTCCCGCTTCAGCTTGCCGTCAGGAAGAAGGCCCCGCCGGTGACGAGCGGGGCCAAAAGCTGCGGGCGAGAGCCACACGGCCGGCATGGCGATGTGACAGGCCCTTTCTCAGACGAATTCGAACTGCTCGAAGCGGACCCGCCGCGGCGTCTGGCCCCGTGCCTTCAGACCCTTGAGGATCCCGTCCTTCAGGCCGGTCGGGCCGCAGAACCACAGATCGGCCTGCCTGACCGCGAACGGCGCCGCGCCGATCAGGCGTTCGGCCGTGAGCCGGCCATCGCGGGTCGTGACGACCACCTCGAAACTGAACCTCGGGTTGCGGGCGGCCGCAGCGCGCAGCGTCTCTATCCCGATCGCTTCCTCTTGTGTGCGGACGCAGTGGACGAGGTGAATGTCGCGCCTTTCCGCCTCGGTCATGCTTTCCGCCCAGGCGAGGAAGGGCGTGATGCCGATGCCGCCGGCGAGCCAGATCTGGCGCGCACCACCCTTGCGGAAGTCGAATCGCCCATACGGGCCCTCGACCTGCACGCGCGTCCCGGTCCGCAAGGTCGCGGGAAGACTCCGTGTCCAGCCGCCCAGCGCCCGGATGGAGAACGTCAGGGCGCCGTCAGGACGCGGGGCGCTGGCGATCGTGAAAGGGTGCGGCTCGGACAGTCCTGCCTCCGGCGCGCGAACAAAGGCGAATTGCCCCGGACGCCACCGCATGGCCCGACCTTTCGGGCTGAGCCTCAACGTGGTGGTGTCACCGGTCTGGCTGATCTCGCTCACGGTGAATTCCCGACGCCGCAGCTGCGGGGCGACCAACTCGGTGAAGATCCACGCGGCCACTCCGGCGATGCCGAATGTGTTCAGAAGTATCGAGAGAAATGGATCTACCCCCGTCGGCATGTCGACGAAGAACTGGTGAACGATCACGATGGCAAACAGGACGCCCATGAAACGATGGCTGAAGCGCCAGATCTGATAGGGGATTTCCAGCCCGATGAAGGGCAGCCGCCGGAACCAGCTGACAGCAATCAGCGCGAGAAGCGCGTTGAAGGCGAGATCGCCCGCCTCCTCACCCAGTTCACCAAGGCCGGTTTCACGAACCGTCCGCTCGAAGTCCGGCTCGATCTGCTGATGCAAAATCATCAGGACCGCCGCGGAGATGCCCAGCCATTTGTGGACCCGGTACATGCGGTCGAGACCGCCGAACAACGGCTCCACCAAGGGCGGCCGTGCGGCAAGGATCAGCGTCTGCGCCATTGCGACAACCGCCGCGGCCCCAAAGGCAATGCCGAGTGCCGCATCCGCGCCATAAGGCGCATAGGTTTTGAACCCGAGCAGCGCCGCCAGCAGGCATGGCAGTGCCACCAGCAACGGGCCGGTCATGGGCAGAGGCGAGATGAACGGAAGCCGGGGGAGTGTCGGAAGGCCCTGGATCGAGGCATTGCCGTCGCGATGCACTGCATCAGTCATCGTCGCCTCCTTCTCGATCACGGCGGGGGCGACCGTCGTCCTCGTCGTCCTCGTCCTCGTATTCGAACTCGATCACCTGAAGCGTGGCCGGGTGGACCGTCACCTCGATCCGGCGCCCCTCGGCGTCGCGGCCGTCGATCTCGTAGCAGCCGTCGTCGATCTTGATGCGGCGGACCGTCCAGCCGCTCTCTTCGGCCAGCCGGGCGACGGCGTCGCGCGGTTGCCAATCGGCCATCGGTGAGAAGCAGCCGTCGTCCGCCAGCGCGACCCCGGCCGGGAAGACGGCGAGAAAGCCAAGAATTGTCACGGTCGTCTCCATGGGCCAAACTCCTCGTCGCTCGCCTCTTGATGCACTTCATGCGCGGCGAAGCTGACGGCAGCCTGAAGGGGCCTGGCCCACCGGCTTCAGCTTCGCGTCAGCCAGACGGATCATGGAGGGTCATCGCACCAGGACAGGGACGACCATGCGCATACTGCTGATCGAGGACGACACGACTCTCGGCGCCGCGGTGCGCGACCAGATCGCAGCCGATGGCCAGTCGGTGGACTGGGTCACGCGGCTCGATGAGGCGGGCGATGCGGTGGGTTCAACCTCCTACGACCTGATTCTGCTCGACCTCATGCTGCCGGATGGGCGCGGCATCACCTTCCTCAAAGGCCTGCGCACCCGGGGCAATGTGACGCCAGTGATCATTCTGACCGCGCTCGACCAGGTCTCGGACCGGATCGAAGGGTTGAACGCGGGCGCCGACGACTACCTCGTGAAGCCCTTCGACCTCGCCGAACTGTCGGCCCGGATCGGCTCGGTCGCCCGCCGCTACAGCGGCAACCCGAACCCGATCGTGACCCACGGCCCGCTCGAGATCGACCTCGCCGCCCGCAGCGTTCACCGCGACGGCAAGCCTGTCCAGCTGACGGCGCGGGAATGGGCGCTGTTCGAGGCCTTTCTCGCCCGCCCGGGGCAGCTTTTGTCCAAGCCGCAACTGGAGGAGAAACTCTACGCGTTCGACGCCGAGGTCGAGAGCAACACCATCGAAGTTCATGTCAGCCGCCTGCGCAAGAAGCTCGGGAGCGCAATCCTCGAGACCGAGCGCGGCCTGGGCTACCGGCTGGGTCGGCCATGAGGTGGCCCGCCAGCCTTCAGGCGCGGCTCGGTCTGTCGCTCGCCCTCGTGCTGACGGTCCTCTGGCTCGCCGCCGCGACGGTTACGGCGGTGATCGTCCGGGGCGAGATGGACGAGGTCTTCGACAGCGCGCTGCGCGAGACCGCCGAGCGCATCCTGCCGCTGGCCGTGACCGACATCGTCGGGAGGGAAGACCAGGGATTGGCCCAGCGGCTCGCGCCGATCCGGGAGCACGACGAGTTCTTCACTTATCTCGTCCGCGATGCCGATGGGCGCATCCTGCTGCAATCCCACGCGGCCGAGCCCGCAGTGTTTCCGCCTTACGACGGGCCGGGGTTTCGGCAGACCGCCACCCACCGCCTCTACGGCGACGCGGCACTGCAGGGCACGATCCGCATCACAGTGGCCGAACCGCTTGCGCACCGCGCCACCGTCGCGCGGGAAATCCAGATGGCCCTCGGCCTGCCGCTTCTGATCGTGCTGCCCGTCGCGCTGGCGGCGATCATCCTCGCCGTCCGCTTCAGCCTCGATCCCCTGCGCCGGTTTCGGTCGCGTCTTGAAGCGCGCGGCGCCCGCGACTTGTCGGAGGTTCCCGCCGAAGGACTGCCGACGGAGATCGGCCCGCTGGCCGAAACCCTGAACAGCCTTCTGGCCAGACTGCGCGAGGCGTTTGAGGCCGAACGCAGCTTTGCCGCCAACGCCGCTCACGAGTTGCGGACACCGCTGGCGGGCGCCATCGCGCAGGCGCAGCGGCTTCGCTCCGAGACGGGCGAGCCCGTTACCAAAGCGCGCGCCGCGGAGATCGAGGCGACGCTCAAGCGCCTGACCCGGCTTTCCGAACGCCTCATGCAGCTTGCACGGGCCGAAGGCGGGCGGCTGCGGATGGACCGAAGCGCGGACCTGAGGGCGGTCGCCCGCGTGGTGATGGACGATCTTGAACGCGCCAGCACGAAGGACCGCATCGCGCTGACGCTGCCGCGTACAGCCGTCATGTCCGACCTCGACCCCGACGCCTTCGCCATCCTGTGCCGCAACCTCGTGGAAAACGCCCTCCGGCACGGAGCCGAGAAAACGACGGTCCAGGTTGCGTTGACCGCCGACGGGCTGCTGTCCGTCGCGAACGACGGCCCGGTGCTGCCACGCAACACTCTGGACCGTCTGACGGCGCGCTTCGAACGGGCGAACGCGAGTGCCGACGGCAGCGGGCTCGGGCTCGCCATCGTCGCCGCCATTGCGGACCGGATCGGTAGCTCGCTCGTTCTGGAGTCGCCGCGTCCGGGTGCATCTTCCGGTTTCCAGGCGTCGCTCAGGTTGCCGACCGATGGCCAGGACCCTCCTGCGAGGCGCGACGCGTAGTTGGAGGCCGGTGCCGAAACATCAGCACGTTCGCGGCCTCCCGGTCGTCCGAGCGAGGCCCATACCCGCCAAGAAGGCGGACGCCGACCGAGGTGAAGAAATCGAAGTCATGGCGGATGACGGCCCCATCGACGAATAAGATTGGAAGTCAGCGCTCTTGGCCGTTCTTGGAAAGATGCCTCCGGATGGGTTCGAACGCCTGGCGCAGCGCCTCCTTCGCGAGGCGGGCTTTACCAAGGTCGAGGTGCGCGGCAAGTCCGGCGACGGCGGGATCGACGGTGTCGGTGTGCTAAGGGTGAACCTTGTTTCGTTCCAGGTTTATTTCCAGTGCAAGCGTTGGAAAGGAAGCGTCGGAGCAAAGGAAATCCGCGACTTTCGTGGGGCGCTCCAAGGGCGAGCTGACAAAGGGCTGCTCATTACCACCGGGCATTTCACCAGTCAGGCGTCGGATGAGGCCACGCGCGACGGCGCGATTGCAATTGACGTAATCGACGGTGACCGGCTGTGCGAACTCTTGAAGGAAAATCGGCTGCCCAGACCGCCCTTCACCAGCGACCGTCCGATCTCGCCGAAGCGCAAAGGGCCGCGATGCAGGACGCAGAGGATGTGCAGCTTGTAACGGCCGCCCACGATCTTGTTGAACGCGATGGCCGGACAGAGCGTGACATGGCTCATGTCGAGGCCGGGTAATGTCCGAGCACGTGGTGTAATTTCACCGGCTCGTTCGGTGTAATCTCAGGTGGCCATCGAGGTGTATGGTCGAGGTGGAGTTTGGCGACTTCA
>NZ_JAKGGD010000007.1 GCF_021556615.1 Paracoccus salsus | reverse complement strand
GGGCTTCGGCCTCTTGGTGATGGGCGCCTATGGCCACTCTCGTATCCGCAGCCTGATTATCGGTTCGACGACAACGGCGATGGTGCAATCCGTGAAGATGCCTGTGCTGCTCTATCGCTAGGACCACGCGCAGCAACCGCAGGTGCCGGAGCACCCTGGCATCTGCATATCAGATCGACGGGCCGACAGAGACACGGAGACGCAGGTGGAACCTGACGAGATGGCGACCTATTTCGCGCCGCTTCTGAAACTGGAACTCGTGCAGCTTCAGAAGGACTCGGGCGAGACGGCCGAGTCCCGCAAGCCGGTCGAACTGGATCAGCAAAGCGTCGGTCGGCTTTCGCGTATGGATGCGCTGCAGAATCTGGCGATGGCCAGGGCTGTCGATCTGCGCCGGCATGCACGCGCTCGGGCCATCACTGCCGCGCTGGCCCGCGCCGAAGCGGGCGAGTTCGGCTATTGCGAGGAATGCGGCGAACCGATCCCGTTCCGCCGCCTCGTCCTCGATCCCGCGTTCACGCGCTGCGTCGGTTGCCAACGCTGAGCGGGCTTGAGGGATTTTCAGCAACACAGGATATTGTCAGCAGGCCGAGCCATGATCATCGAACGTGCGATCGGCAGGATCAGCAACAGGACCATGAACGATCTCGACGAATACATGACGTCGTTCGCGCCCGGGCAGCATGCCGCGTTCCGGGTCGACGGTCAGGCCTTCCCCGAGTTGCACTCGGACGAGGCGCTGGCGTTGCTGGCCGCACAATTCCCCGAAAGCGAATTGCGCATTCTCGATCGAGAAGATGGACCGTCCGACCCAAGATAGCGACGCTGGAAAGGATCCCGTAAGCAACATCCCCAGGGGCTTCGCATGGAAAATTCGCCACATCCGGCATGAGGGATCTCTCATGAGGAACAAGGATGCCGTTCGTGATCCCGGGTAGCGATCCACGTCGTCGCGCGCCGCAGTGCCAGACCCGTCAGAAACTATCGCGCAGCTTACGGCTGATGCCCCAGATTGCTGATCGAGACCGCCCGACCGCGTCGCGCCTCGAACTGCGCGAGAAGGCGCAGGTGAAAGCCAAATGGGTCAGTGCCGTTCAGTATCTGGCGGCGGGCCAGCGCCTTGATGACGCCGCGCTGGCGCATGACTGGAACGGGTTGCCGTCCGGCACGATCATTCTTGATTTCACCGGGTTCCGCGTCTCGCCCGTCCGCGACATGGGCGGCAGCATCGAGGTCTGCGACCCCGGCGAACATGCGTTCTGGTCGGTCTATGGGTTTCATCGGGAGGCACAGGAATGGCAGATCGTCCATGACGCGCTGTCGGACGATATCGGCGAATCCCTCGCCCGGATCGTGGAGCTGACCGGCGAGCTGGTCGAATACCGCGACCTGTCCCACGCCTATGCCAATACCCGCCTGCCCGATCTGGTGGACCTGCTGGCGCAGCGCATCCTCGATGAGATCCCAGATCAGGACGCCGCGGGTGCCCGTGCCGACGATGCCGACACGCACCCGCTGAGCTATCTGCGCGAACAGATCCGCGCCGCAATCGAAAAGCGGAGGGCGTGACATGGGCTGGCTGATCCATAACCACACCCCCGCCTGCATCCGCGACGAGATCGCCCGCCTCTGCACCTGGGACAACGAGAGAGGACGGGGCTTCCCCGTCCTCATCAGCCGCAAGGGCTCGGTCTGGTATGCCGCCGTGCGCAGCGAACCGGCCTCCGGGCGGCTCATCAGCGGCACCGATGCCAGCGGCAGTTTCCAGACCGACGCCACCGGCGGTTATACCTTCGCCGCCGTGTTCCTGACGCGCCGCGAAGGGGGCGGATGGGGCTACAAGGACATGGACGAAACCGCCGGGCCGGTCGAGAGCGAAGCCCCGGCGAAGCTGCTGGACCTGCTGTCGCCCACGACCAACGACCATGCGCGGGACTGGCGGCAGCGCTGCCGCGACCACGCGGCCCGCGCCGGCCGCCGTCTGAAGCCCGGCGACGTGATCCGCTTTGCCGAGCCGCTGCGGTTCAGCGATGGCACCGAGGGCCAGACCTTCCGCGTCAACAAGGAACGCTTCGCCGGCGCGAACCGCGCGACCACCTTCTTCACCTGCATCGAGACCGGGAAGGACTGCCGGATCGCCCGCGTCATGTCGCGCGACTGGACCCGCATCTGACCCGCGTGGCCGCGCCCGCGGGCGCGGCCCCCTGCCCCATTGCCCCGAGGATCTTGACATGGCCCATCCTGCCGTGACCGCATTTCTGCGCGCGCTCGACAGCTTCGACCGCTCGAAGACGCGCACCGAGATCTTCCGCATCTTCTGCGAAATGGCCTGGTGCGCCCTGGCAAAGCGCGCATCGCCCTTTCCCGACCAGTGCGACAGGCTGGAAGCTGACTACATGACCTGCGTTGCCACGTTCCCGAAGAAGGACGATGTGCGCCGGATGCCCGAAATGATGGGCCTGGCCGTGCAGACCATCGCCGCCGGAGGCGTCGATTTCTTCGGCCAGGTCGCGGCCGGGATCGGCGCGCTCGATGCCCGCATGGGCCAGTTCTTCACCCCCTACGAGGTCAGCCGCATGATGGCGATCATGACCCTTGGCGAGGTGGCGCCCCGGATCGAGTCGCAAGGCTTCATCACCATCTCGGAGCCCGCCGCAGGCGCCGGCGGCATGGTGCTTGCCGTGGCCGATGTGATCGAGGACCAAGGCTTCGACCCGGCCCGCCATGTCTGGGTGGAGGCCGTCGAGCTGTCCCGCGCGACCTTCCACATGGCCTATGTCCAGATCGCCGCGCGCGGCGTGGCCGGACGCGTCATCCACGGCAACAGCCTGTCGCTGGAAAGCTTCGATCAGGCCTTCACCCCGGCCGCGCCCGTGTTCCATGCGCTGAACGGACACCCCTTCGCAAAGCAGCGCGAGGCCGAACGGAAGGCGGCGGCAGCCGAAAAAGCCGCGCAGGCGAAGCGCCGGGAGCTGCTGCGCAGCCCGGCGCCGGCCGCCGCGCGGGCCGTCTGGCAATGAGATTGACCCGGGCGAGGCCGCTCGATACCCGCCCCTGACAACAGATCCTTCTGCGACGAAGGTTCAACTGGGCCGCCCTCGGGCGGCCCTCTTTTCTGACCGACTTACCCACAGTTTCTGGGGATCGTTCCGGGGATTGTCGTGATCTTGGTAATAACGTGAAGAGCCCAATGTGACCATGCCGTTGAAGTCCCCGCTTCGCATCCGCAGCAAGATTGGCTTGGTAAGTCCGGCCCTAAGCTGACGGTCGCCCCCTCACGGGCTGCGATGCAGCTTCCCCAGACCAGACGTTGGTGCTGGGCGCAGAATACTTTCGATGCCTCCTTCGCACTTGCATGCCATAGTAGTGGATGGCTCCCCCGTGAAACCGTTACTGCCAGACAGCAACTTGCTGCTGGATCTCGAGGTTTCTCCGACGCAAGAATTCTCGCAATGTTTATGAATCTCACTCCAAGCACGTTGCTCGCCGACGACGCGCAACGCTAACGTGCATGAACCTTTTCCTCACCTGCTGCCCGGAGGCACTGCGTGTCACATTGCTTGGCCTTGGCCACATTCTTTGTCGGAGCCTTCTGCGGACCGCTAGTCGCTTCAGCGATGGAAATTACGAGCAGCTACAAGGAGGGCACGCAGTTCATGCCTCCCATCCTTACGATCATGATGTCCGGCGAGATCGTTCAGGGTGATGCTGCCGCCCTTGAGGACGAGCTTCGGCAATACGAGGGCCGGCCCCTGACCGATATCGCCTTCGAGTTCGACAGCCCTGGTGGCTCTCTGATGGAGGGGATCCGAGTCGGTCAGGTAATCGCCGCGCGGACGGAGGATACCACGTCGCGCATCGCCGGCAGCAGCTCGCCGATCTGCGCAAGCGCCTGCGTCTACGCCTACATCGGCGCCGACTTTCGGTTCATCGAGGAAGGCGCCGGGCTCGGCGTTCACCAGTTCTACACGCAGAGCGAATTGACAGGCCAAGACGCGTTGGCGATGGGCCAGGAGCTAACCTCGATCATTCTCTCTTACTTGGTGAGCCGCGGGGTAAAGACCGATTTCCTTGCGAACATCGTCTCCGCCCGCGGCGACAGCATGGTCTGGGTCGATCATCAGCGCCTCGCGGGTCTCGGTGTGGTGTCGCAGGGCGTGAGGGGACAGTCCGTCGAGTATGTGAACCACGAGGGCGATATCTCGCTTCGCGTCGAGCAGGATGCACTTGTCGGGCAGAACAAGATCGTAATTAGCTGCGGCGACGAGGGGCCTTACGGTATCGCTTTCCTCCAAGAGCCGCCCACGCCCTTTGCAGGCCCCTTCATGGTGCATGCCGGGAACTACGATCACACGGTCCATGACTTCGGCTATATTGAGCACGGGAGTGGTCAAACGATCGTGGCTTTCAATATCACGCCACAGGTCGCGGCCGAGATCGCTGGCGCGTCGGCGATCGGCGGCAAAGTATACAACATGGATGAGAGCATCTTCTATGGCTTCGCCGGAGAGGTCGTGGATCCCAAGATCCGGGACATGGTCGATGGCTGTATGCGCCGGTTCTTTCGAAGCGCACCCCCGCCACCGGCGCCGGCGCCTACGTCCCGCATGACGCGTGAGAGTGGATGGGACATCCAGGGCGCAGATCTCCTAGCCAATGGCATCCGAGATATTTCACTGGATGAATGTGAGCGCCAGTGCTTGGCGTCCAGCGACTGCGCGGCGGTTAGCTATGTTGTCGACATGCAGTGGTGCTGGCCGAAAGGGTATGGGGGAACCCCCGTGCAGAGCGCCGGAGTTATTTCCTCTGCCCGGTGACCAACAACAGAAGAGGTATCCACGATATTGGCCTCTCCTGGTGCCAGCGACCGCTACAGTCGCGCGGGCGGTTTAGTCTAAGCGCACTCGGCCCTTTGCCGACCTTGCGCGGTTCCGCTTTGATTGCGCGATCAACCTACCGCTTTAGTTCGGCACTGGTTTCTGGACGCTAGGGCGATACCATGCATGACGGCGGCCATCTGCCTCACGACGCTGAAGCTCGAACAGACCGGAGTCATGGATGACCTGTCGCCAGGTGCGACATCCGTAATCCTTGGGGCTTTCGTCGGGGTAATGGGCTGCGATCCATTCCGCGGCCGCATCGACCGAGGTCCAGTCACACGCTGCCAGAGCTGTAGAAGCGTTGTGTAAGGCTTGCACGATGGTTGTGTGCGGCCAGGGTGGCTGGCCGGAGACGATCCAGTCGCGCATTACGGGTGTTGCAAGTAATTCGGCCATTGCCTTACGGGCAGCGGCGTTTTCCAAGGCAAGTCCGGAAAGGTCGTTGTAGGCGCGGGTGACGCGATCAAGTGCCGCCACGAGGGCTTGGCGCGCGCCGTGGCAGCCCGCCTCGGAACGCAGATCATGCTCTTCGAGGAAATGGTGAACTAGGGAGTTTCGGAGCGCCACGAGGTCGCGATGTTCAGCTTCGATCCGAGCGAATTCATCTGGCGGGAGCACAATTTGCTGAAGGATGGTGAAGCTGGAGCCGGATAGCTCAACTGTCTCGTCTGACAGGCCCTCCTGTCCTTCTGGCACAAGAAAAGACGTCATCATGTCGCCCACCAAAAGGCCCATGGTCTTGCGCTGCGTGTCGTCGACTTGTCGGGTCAGGGCATCCTTGGGCTGGGCGTTGGAGCCGGAAACACGATGCTGTGCCACTATGGCTTTCATCAACAACTCAAACGCCTGAAACCGCAGAATGCATTTGCCGAAGAGATGCTCAACATCACTTTTCGTGCACCCCGAGTCGGGGACGGGCTGTGTCTTCTCTCTATCTCCCGCATTCGTCATGATCGTTATCGTGCCCTACAACGTGCCAACGGGCAACGGGGCGCGGCTGGGACGATGGAGCCCTCGCACCGCATGTCATGGCTGCCGTCACGTGGAACTGATGGTCAAGATCAGCTTGAAGCAGTGATGCCACCTCATTGCTAACTTGCGGCGGAGCGCGGCTCAATTCGACAGCGATGGGCCGGGCTTCAGCGTTGCGAAGGAATGGCAGCTTCCTCCCTGCCCGACGAAGGGTTTGACACCCTCGAACGACCGCTTCCCGCCGAGTGCGCGGATCGGAGGCTGACACAGACCGTCACCGCCACCAGGACCGGCAGATCGACGTGAAGAGCCCTCCCGACCAATTCGTCCGGGTGCAGCGAACGGCCGCTTCCGCAATTAGCCACAAAAGTCCCAAACCTGAAAGGTTTTGCCGTGGGGTTCTGTCTGGGCTAACCTGCTGACGTTGCAACATCGGGTTCGGAGAGACAGAAGCAACCGTTTTCGACAATTAGGTTTTGGCACGGGGTTTGCGTCGAGCGAGCAGGACGCAGCAAACGTCTATTCCCATGCTGACGAATGGCCGCCCAATCAGACGCTGCTGATCGATTTTGGCCGTACACACTATCCATCGTCGCTCCGATCATCATAAGTTTACCCAAGAGTGGCCGCTGTGGGAGCGAAATTAAGATGGAGCGAAAAGCGAAACAGATGGTCTTGGCGTTACTAGTAGCACTGCCGCCAAGTCTAGGATGGTCGCAAATCGACATGACCACCGCTGAAACGTCACCTGTTTTCATCGCCACCGGCACACCGCGCGCATCCTTCGGTCGTGCCTACATTCCCGACAACGGTCAGAACATCGACATCTTCCAGCGCGACCTTGGATATCTTGGCATCGGCTTTGACACCTATGTCAGCCTGTCGAACGGGAACATCACGCAGATGCTGCGCGACGACGACATGGTCGCGGTTCTGCCCGCGTCGTTTCTGGCCAATCCCAATCTCGCTTTCATGTTCGACGAGCCCTACTTTGCCTTTCGGCCTACACCCGACGGGCTGGCGGCGGTGCGACTGACCGGGCCCGGCGGCACCATAATGGCGCCGCGCGATTTAGCGCCGATGCGACCCGACGCTTTGCCGATTGTGGAGCTGTCCGCATCGCAGACAACCCTGATCGCGGACACCGACCTACCCGCCGACGGGGCCCTGTCACTAGGTCTTTTCGCAATGCGCGCCGATCCCGGCCAACTGGCCCAGGTTCTGAGGCTGACCGGTCTTGACGCCGGACCGACCGCGCTGGTGGATGGGCCCCAGATCACAGGGCAGGCCGACGCACCGGGCAGCGCAGTGATGTTTATGGCCGTCAGCCAGGGCGACAGCAACCTCGCGCCGCTCATGGCGCGCCGGGACATGCGGTTTTACGCGGCGACCAACTTCGGCCTCGCCCCGGTCTGGCCCGCAGCGGCCGGTCCGCAACGAAATGTGTCACCGCCGATGCCTGCGCCCGACCAGCCGCAGGCGCCCCTCCCCCGGGCCGACGATTTTTCCCCCCCGGCGCCAGACCTGGCCGCGACCCAAGCCACCAAGGCGCCGTTACCCCCCGCCGCTCCGTTCGAGATCGATTTCGCGCGCACCGAGCAGTTGCTGATCGTCGTGCCAAGCGATCTACGCCCCGAAGATGTACGGAATGTCCATCTTGTCTGGCGGCTGGTGCGGTCGCGGGCCGACGGGGTTACCATTTCCCTGCCCTATTTCTCGCTCGCCGACAGCGTTCGCGTTGATGCGCTGCGGGGGACCGTTCTGGACGCGATGCCCGGCGTGACGGTCGAGACGGCGTCGGTCTTCGGCGACCTGAGGATCGAGGGCAATCAGATTGATCCCCAGGTGATCCGCAACCTAGCAAGCACAGGGGCAGCACTGGCCATTCCAAGCCATCTGGCGGCCAGTATGCACATGAGCTCGGCGATTGCCGCTTTTGACGGAACGTTCTGGATGGTCCGCGACGACGGCCTCGATCGGGTTGATCCGCCGAATTCCGTCTACACAGCAGGTCCGGTTGTCTTCGACGCGTTGGACGATCCGGCTGTTGTCCTAGTCCACCCGGCCGGAGAAATCCCCCCCCATGGTATGAACGTCAAGATTGCGGCACTTGCCCACATCGAGCGCAGCGGGACGTTTGTATCCGGCCCGCCCGAAAAGCTCCTCGATCCCTTGGGGCTATATTCTCAAATCCGTCCGCTGCATGTCACCCACAACCTTTTGGGGCTGGACAGCGAGATCGACCTGACAGGACAGCTCGTCTTCGATCTCGACCGCGGCGTCCTGACCGAGGCTGCCGTGTACGTCCTGACGGCCGCCGACCTGCGGCGGCCCGAACTGGCACCGCTTCGCACGGCGGATCTTGTTGCGTTCACGCTGCTGACCGCGGGACAGGCGGTTCCGATCGCCATGCAGGGCGCCCAACCCTCCGAACCCTCCGAAGCCCTGCTGGCGCACCGCGCGGCCCGCGCGGACATCATCGCCCAAGCCGGTGGCGTGCTGGCGCTCGCCCGGAATGGCCTCGAGATGACCAGCGTGGTCACGCCCATTCGTGAGGCCCAGAATGGCGAGATCGTAGGTTCTGGAATTGGTCTTGTGCTGGTGGATGGATCGTGGACAGTGCGCGGGGGAACCAGGGGCGGCCAGATCCCGCTTCGCAGCTTCTGGCTTAGGGTCAATCGGCACAATTCCAACCCGGAGGGTCGCGAGAGCCGCGCGAAACGCGTTTTCTTGGAACCCCGAACCGGCGTCCTGCTCAGCCTGCCCGAAGATGGCAAGCGCCCGATATCCGAGCGGGACTTTACCGGCTATGACCAGCCCCGCTTCGATCCGCTTTTCGATGGCAGCCGGCGGTTCGTCACAATCGAGGGCAACCAGCCTGTCGAGATGCCGCGCTTACCGCCGGGATGAACTTCGAGCTTTCTAGGTGTTTGATCCCACGGTTTGATGGTGCGATCCTTTCTCAGGAATGGAAGGACGCACTATGGGACAAATTCGTCATGGGAGCGCCACGACCACGCACGCCGTCAGAGCAGCAATACAGCGATCGCAAGCTTCGCTCGCGCAGCTGAGCCGGGAACTCGGTATCAATCCGAAGACCGTGGCGAAGTGGCGCAAGCGGGCGACGGTCGAGGATATGAAGACCGGGCCAACTTTCAGGAAAGCAAAATCAGCAGGTCTTTGAGCTGCCTGCATCGGTGGTTTTCCGGTTGCACCCGAGATCAAATGCAGTGGAGAATAGAATACTAAAGCACGGCCATTTGCCTTCAAATACCTGGCACAGGAGGTCGTATGACACCTAGTCGATCCAACTCACAGTAGCCTCCTAGTTTTGAGCAAATGCAATGATCCTTTATAAGACAATCGCCTTAAAGTTCGGTCACTATCTCGACAACGAGCAGCCGGGGAACATGCCCGGCCCTGATGGGCAGTTGGTCTTATCTGAGGAAATACGCCAACACTGGCAAAGCGTTCTTAGCGATCTCGCTTCGGCCAGAATCTATTTGCTTGACCACAATGCCGCAAATTACCTCGATTCCCTCAGAATGGACGTTCAGGGAATGCCAGAGGAGAAAAGGGCAGAATCCGACATTCAAAGCTATGTCCGTGATGTCGACTTTCCGCGTGACCTTATTTGGATCGAGTACGACGACCGAAAACTGTGGGAGGATCGCGTCGCGCGAGGAATAACGACACAGAGCGAAGAAGAGTTGAACAACCGGCACCAGCGAGGGTTCCTTTTTGATAATCGGTCACCTGAAAAGTTGACCGTGCGTCTTTTCTCTGCCGTGACTGAAGCAATGTTCTTTGATGCGCCCTTCGTTCTGGAGATATCGAAATCACAAGATGGTCGCCCCGACTTTGATAACATTAGTTGGCAACTTCAAAGGACCGTAATTGCCGGACTCATGCGGCTTGGATTGTTGGATAGTGAAAAATCGGCGAGAGACCATTTCGAGGAGCATAAAGGTCACCTTACCTACGAGATGGTGATAGGTTTTATGCTTTTTGCAGCTCTTGCTGCACGTGAAGACGATCTGCTTTCACAAGTGGTTCCAAGCCTCTCGACCGCTCAGGCCAAAACAGCACGGAAATTTGGCAAGTCTTGGATGACCGAAACGCTAAAGTCTCACGTCACCATTCGAATTGGACCGGCTGCTGATCGACACATGATTGAGCAAAAAGCGAGGCTTCGTTTTGAGGGGGCGCAGACTGTAAGCCGAGCCACGCCGACGGAGCACTGGGTGGCCGAACATGAAAGACGGTATTCGAACGGCAAAGTTGTACGGGTTAGGGCGCACAAGCGTGGACAATTTGGAGATAGGGATTTGCCAACGCGCATCGTTGGGCCGAGAGCGCAGGATTGAGTCCTTGACAGCCGTGCCTGAGGGGCGGTCAACTTTCGCCATCTCGTCTAGGTCGGCCCAAAGTCGCCATCCGCATGGGGCGTCACATGCTGCAGTGCGTCCCATCAAACCAGCCGTTCGCTGCGGGTGCAATACTATGTCGTGGCCCACCTCGTTGATTTTCCCACCCGGCAATAGCGTTTCCGCAACAACCCCTCACGTGAACGCATCAGTCCAAGTCCCCTTGCAACTCTTTGTGGTCGCCGCCACGCCCTGCCGAGTAGCAAAGTCGCAGATGTAGAAATATCAACCGGGGGCGGCCTCGGAGCCTTGCGTCAAAGCTCTCAACAATCCCGGGTCAACGCACCAAAGATGGGTGAGCATTAAAGCCCGTTCCTCTTTCGAACCTGGCCGATTGTCTGCCTGACAAGATTGGCGAACCTGCGGTTGACGCGCCGCTCGTTGATTTCGAGCGAACGCGTCAGCAGGTCCAGCGCCTGTTTGGGATCGCGTCGCTCAATGTGCAGCGCGTAGCTGCGAAGAGTTTGAGCTACATGATTGTCCCTGTGGATCTTCTCACCGATCTCGATGCTCTCACGATAGGCCTTCTCCGCCTCGTCCCAGCGCCCGTCTTGCTTGCTCAGGAGGTTGGCGAGGCTGTGAAGGGTCTGGGCGACACCGAAGCGGTTGCCGAGGCTGTCGAGTATCTCGATGCTCTCACGATAGGCCTTCTCCGCCTCGTCCCAGCGCCCGTCCTGCTTGCTCAGGAGGTTGGCGAGGCTGTGAAGGGTCTGGGCGACACCGAAGCGGTTGCCGAGGCTGTCGTCGATCTCGATGCTCTCACGATAGGCCTTCTCCGCCTCGTCCCAGCGCCCGTCTTGCTTGCTCAGGAGGTTGGCGAGGCTGTGAAGGGTCTGGGCAACATGGAAGCGGTTGTCGACGCTCTCGCCGATCTCGATGCTCTCACGATAGGCTTTCTCCGCGTCCTCCCAGCGCCCGTCCTGCTTGCTCAGGAGGTTGGCGAGGCTGTGAAGGGTCTGGGCGACACCGAAGCGGTTGCCGAGGCTGTCGTCGATCTCGATGCTGCGCAGAAGTTCGGCCTCTGCTTGGTCCGAGCGCCGTGGAGGGCGATCGTTGCCAATCAAGTGTAGGGAAATCGCGACTTCGCGTTTTGGCTCATCGGTTTCCGCGATCTTCGCGAAAAGAGGCATCGCCTCTTTCTTGCGACCTTGCCGCAGCATTACCCAAGCGCGCAGGAAGGTCGTTTCGATCTGCCCTTCTGGCATGACGCCAGTTTCTTCCTGTTCCTCGACAAACTTCGCGCCGAGCCATTGCGCCCCATTGAACGGTCCAAGGGATGCGCGGCTGTAATGCTCCAAGGCGGCCTCAGTATCTCCGGCCCCGGCCAGATGGTAGGCAATGCCAGCCTCGGAGAACAAGTAAGTCGGAACAGTTCTGCCCGCCGTCTCGCCGGCATCAGCTTTCTGCCCCAACTCAACCAGATAGCCGTGAACTGATTGCTTTGATTCCGAAGGCAAGAAATCCGAACGAACGAGTTCATCCCGCAGTTCGTGATTGAGATTCCATTCGCTGTTCCGCGGCTCCGTCAGGCCAGAATATTTGAAAGCGGACAGAAACTGCTCTGCATCCAATCCAGGCACTGGCACCGTTTTGAAAATCGCGCGCGCGACATCATCCGTTAGGCTCTCTGCACACGCCAACGCGGCCAGCGTTGGCCCAACGCCGTCTGGTGCACCTTCAAGGAAGTCGTCAAGCAAGCTCACAATCAATCATCTCTTCAAGTTGTTGAACATGATCGTCTTGGAAAGGCCCATATGCAGTCTCAATACAGAATCGCAATTACTTGCGACAAGCCCACCCGCAGTTTTGCTTGCTTCGTCGTCGGAATATCCCGCATGAGATTTTAATATCTCAATAATGTCGTCGTAGACTTCGTCCTGTCTTGCATCGTCAGTTTCAATGCTGTGAGGAAGCGTAAACTGAACTTCCGGCGCAGGTGCGTCACCATGCGGTTCGCGCCCACACTTTGGCCCGACAAAGTATACGAGAGATATTTGGTCTCCTACGGCGTCCCGCAGCCCCGCGTTCCAAATCATCTCCCAGAACTTGCCTTGGTTGTGGCGCTGCATGTCATTTATGATCAACATGAAGTGGCCACCGCTCCCGACAAACTTCGCCATGGCCTCGCAGACGAGGAGTAGGAGCTTCTTAATGCCCGTTGGCGAGCCATCCACACCATTTACAAAATATGAATTCTCAATATTGATAATGTTATCGCGGCCAGCTTGATTTCGAGACGCTGTATCGCCTGAACCGTTCTGCACTTGCGACCAGTCAATCTCAAAATTCGCTTCTTCAAGTTTTTTTGCGATTGCTACAATCTGGTCGTATCCAGGAAAAGTTGTGCTCCACGCATCGTCCAACCGAAGCGACAACCATTGACCGTTGCCGGTTTTGTTTTGGAACTTCTCCTTTATGAAATGATTGAATTTATCCTCCGCCGCATCATCCGAAACGAAGTCGATCCGAACCACACCTGGCCTTCCGCCGAAAAACGGGTTGAGTTTCTTTTCTTCTCTCAGCCAATCAAGGCGAAAATGCGCGTGACTCATTTTGTCAAAGATCGCTATCGGAAATCTTGATCTTCGTGTTGCCGCCGGATTCATTGTCCGAGGCAATATTCCCAGATCCGTCTTTTGCCTTTACATTCTTCATTTCGATATCGAGATCTTTTTTCGACTTGTTTCGCATGGCGATAGAGCGTGGCTCGTTTGAGCTTCCGGACGAGCGCCAGTGCAGGTAAAAAGTAATGCCTATAACGACAACGAAAACGATTGCCGCAGCACCCAATCTCCAAGCTTCGCTGAGCCCCAACAGCATCGGCTCGACCAGAAAAAACAGCAGAGCTGCCGCGAAGCTTATGAACACCCCGATTATGATTTGCATGTTTATCTCTTACCTCGGCTTGCACCATTGTAGCTGGGGCTGTCGCCGATGACAACGCGGCAAGGGGCATCCAAGGAGGCGCAAATGACCCTCTTATGAGAAAAGGTCTGAGCGGTCTTCCAATGTCCGCTTTGCGGGTATCAACAGGGCCCGTTCGCGGCAGCAGCGAACTTCCGCTCCCCTGAAGGTTTTTCGATGCGGGCCGCGGCGTGACGTGGGCGGCCGGGGGGTGGCGGCCCGCGTTGACAAACCTCGGAAGGAGGAAGCCGCGGGGGTCTTGGATCATCCTATGGGGAAAGTGCGCGGGCGGTCGGGGCGGCGGCTGCATCCGGGGTGCGGCTGATGGCGAGCCAGGTGCCTGATACGGTCGCGAACCCGGCCGATGATCCCGACAGGGCTGTGCGTTTCGGAGTTGCTGCCGCCTTTGGCCGCGCTGGAAACGGGGGCGCACACGCTGTTCGGACCGGATCTGCGGATTGTAGCCGGTGCTGCTTCGTGTCGGATGACGGGCGATATGTCATGCGGCCTGCTCCTTGGGTGGCGCGCGCGCTATCGGTTTCTGCCCGCGCCGGAAGATCTCGATGATGCGCATGGGTCCGCCGCAGCATGGGCATGGCTCGCGCAGGGTGAGCGGGGTGATCTCGGTCTGTGGCTCCGGCCCAGCAACCTGTTCAGGCCGCTGGACGCAGAGCAAGGCGCGGATCTTGGTGATGTTGGCCTTGCGGGCGGCGCTGGAGAGCAGCCCGTAATGCCGGATGCGGTGGAAGCCGTCCGGCAGGACGTGGATCAGGAAGCGGCGGATGAACTCCGGCGCGGCCAGCCGCATGACCTTTTGGCGGTCGCCGGATTTGATGCGATAATCCTTCCAGCGGAAGGTCACGGTATCGGCGTCGGCACTGACCAGGCGATTGTTCGAGATCGCCACCCGGTGGGTATAGCGCCTGAGATAGGCGAGCACGGCCTCGGGTCCGCCGAAGGGCGGTTTGGCATAGACGACCCATTCGGATTTGCGAAACGGGGCGAGCCATGACGTGAAGGTCTCCGCGTGGGCCAGCTTGACCAATGCGCCGAAGAAAGCCAACTGACCGGCCCGGTGCAGATCCATCAGCCCTTCCAGAAACAGGCGTCGAAACAGCCGCGATAGCACCCGCACATGCAGGAAGAACCCGGGGTGGCAGGCGACCCACCTCGTGCCGTCGGGCGACAGGCCGCCGCCTGGAACGATCATGTGGATGTGGGGATGGTGGGTCAGTGCCGAACCCCAGGTATGGAGCACGCTGGTCATGCCGACCCGGGCGCCGAGGCGCTTGGGGTCGGCGGCAATGGTCATCACTGTCTCGGCCGATGCCTTGAACAGCAGCCCGTAGACAGCCTTCTTGTTCCAATAGGCGATCTGCGCGATCTCGACCGGCAGAGTGAAGACGACGTGGAAGTATTCCACGGGCAGCAGATCCTCGGCGCGCGCCGCCATCCAGTCGCGGGCGGCCGGTCCCTGACACTTCGGGCAATGCCGATTCTTGCAGGTAATGGGCGATGCCCATTACCTGCATTATGGGCAGATCCGGTAATGGGGAGCTGGCGGCGACGTGATCGTATTCCTGTGTCCGCCGCCGCCATCCCGGCTCACCATTACGAAGGGGGCTTGAGGAGCGCGATCAGCCTGTCGGACGGTTGGAATGCGCCGCGCCGCAGATGCGGTGGAACAATCGATTCCATTGCGTCGATCTTCTCTGTCGGATCCCCACGCGTGTAGATCTCGGTGGTCGTCAGAGTGGCGTGTCCCAGCCACAGCGACACTTTGCGGATGTCCTGAGTTGCCTGGAGGATGATCATCGCGCATGTGTGCCTGAGCACGTGAGGCGAGATGCGTTTCTTGCTGAGGCCGGGATGTGCTCGTGCGGCGGTCGCTGCATGCTGCTTGAGCAGATACGCGACCTTGGCATAATGGGCCGTCGTGTCGATGCCTCTGTGCCGCAGGACCAACCCGATCTTCTCGAGCGGAACGCCATGGCGCAGCATCTCGGTCGCCGCCGTGTGCCGCAGGACGTGCGCTCCCTTGACCGGCGCCACAATGCCGGCCCGCTGCATGAGGCGTCTCACCACCGACGAGACGCCGTCACCGGACCGGAACGGCCGGAACGGCGCGATATTGCGGAGGAACACGTGATCGCTCCGGCATGTCGAAGGGCGGCACGCGAGGTAGGCGGCGATCGCATCCCCGACGTCTTGCGGAAGCGGCAGAGGCCGGTAAATAGTGACCTTGCGCAGGTGTAGTTGTCGGTTAGCCAGCCGTCAGAAATTTCTGCAGCCGGCGGCTAGGCTCCAGACTCGCTAATTTTCAAAGCCAAAAGATGGCGGCTGCGGTGAACGCGATGACGGATAGGAGGATCTCGGGGCATCGGTCGTAGCGAGTTGCGACCCTGCGCCAGTCTTCCAGACGACCGAACATGATCTCGATGCGGTTGCGCCTCTTGTATCCGCGCTTTCCTAGCAGATGGCCCTGACGCGGGACGTTCTGCCGAAAATGCAGGCCCGTATCCCCTTACCATGTAGGGCTTCCCGGAACCAATTGGCGTCATAGCCTCGGTCGGCGATCAACCTGTCGACCGAAGGCAGGGGGGCGCATAGGGCCCGCGCACCGATGTAGTCGATCACCTGTCCGGGGCGATGATGAAGAGGCGGATCGGTCGCCTAACGCTGTCCATCACGGCGTGAAGCTTGGTATTCATGCCGCCTTTGGTCCGTCCGATCAGGCGCCCAAGCCCCCCTTTATGGATGGCCCGCCCCTCCCGCCGCCGCTCGTGTAAGGTGTCGGTATTCAAAGGAGGAAGGAACGAACCATGAGCATTGTGATCTTGGGAATTGATCTAGGCAAAAACAGCTGCAGCATCGTCGGCCTTGACGCGAACGGTGCGGTTATCGTGCGTCGGCGAATGCGACGCGATGGCGTGATCGCGTTTGCCGCAAAGTTGAAGCCATGCACGATGGCAATGGAAGCGTGCTGCGGCGCCCATCATATGGGCCGATCGCTGGCGGGACTGGGGCACGAGGTCCGGTTGATGTCGCCTGAATATGTGCGGCCCTACGTCAAGGCGCAGAAAAACGGTAATCCTCCCCAATTTAACGGGGCGCGACCGTAGAACTCATGCGGCCATTTTCAGCTTCATGGCGGGTGTGACCCCGCCGATGCCCAGGTTGGGGCGTTCGTTGTTGTAGGTCCATAGCCATTCGGTGGCGATCCGCTGCACCTCATCGATGGTTTCGAAGATGTAGAGGTCCAGCCATTCGTGTCGGACCGTCCGGTTGTAGCGCTCGACATAGGCGTTCTGCTGCGGCTTGCCGGGCTGGATGTAGGTCAGGGCGATGCCCTGCTTCTCGGCCCAGGTCATGAGCGTGGAACTGACATACTCGGGGCCGTTGTCGACCCTGATCGCCAAGGGCTTGCCGCGCCATTCGATGATCTGGTTCAGGGACCGGACGACCCGTTCGGCGGGCAGCGAGAAGTCGACCTCGATCCCCAGACCTTCGCGGTTGAAATCGTCCAGCACGTTCAAGAGCCGGAACGGGCGCCCGTCGACCAGGCGATCGGCCATGAAGTCCATCGACCAGACCAGGTTCGGCGCCTCCGGCACGGCCAGTTCCTCGGGCTTCTCCCGCTTCAGCCTGCGCCGCGGCTTGATCCGCAGGTTCAGCTCCAGCTCGCAGTAGATCCGGTGAACCCGCTTGTGGTTCCAGGCATGCCCCTTCACGTTCCGCAGGTGCAGAAAGCACAGGCCGAAGCCCCAGGTCTTGGTCTTGTGGACGTTGGTTAGCCCGACCAGCAGGTCGGCGATCATCTCGTTCTCGTCGTCCCGCTTCGGGCTGTAGCGGAAACAGGTCTCGCTGACCCCGAACGCTCGGCACGCCAGCGCGATGCTGACCCCTTTCGTCGCCATCGCCTTCTCGGCCAACTCTCGGCGCTGAGCTGGCCGCGTCACTTTTTTCCGAGCGCCTCTCGGAGCAGATCGGCCTGCATGCTCAGGTCCGCGAACATGCGCTTCAGGCGCCGGTTCTCGTCCTCCAAGGCCTTCATCTGGCTCATCATGGACGCGTCCATGCCGCCATACTTGGCCCGCCACTTGTAGAACGTCGCGCTGCTGATCCCGTGCTCACGGCACAGCTCCGGCACGGGCATCCCGCCCTCAGCCTGACGCAGCACGCTCATGATCTGGGCCTCGGTGAAACGGCTCTTCTTCATCGGAATCTCCTCGTCGATCTTGCCGAGAAAATTCTACGTGCGCATCCCCTTAACCATGGGGAGGATTACCGTTGCACACTCAGTGCACACCAAAATGTGGTCCGCCGCCATATCCCCTGCAGTGCTTGCCGGAACTAGCAGCTCCGCCTTTCTCGATGCGATGCTTGGCGAGATGAAAGAAGGCGATGCAAGCAGGAACGCTGAAGTCATGCGCCTTCGACCAGAAGACCGCGCTAAAGATTCGATGGGCTATCGATACAGCTTCAGCTCACTACCGCGATTGCACTGCTTACGCGAATTTCCCACGTAAGCACTAGGTCCACAAATGCACGGAAGTTTAAGTTATTGATTTATAGTGTTTTTTGGCGCACCCGAGAGGATTCGAACCTCTGGCCTCTGCCTTCGGAGGGCAGCGCTCTATCCAGCTGAGCTACGGGTGCATACCGTTCGCGAGATGCTTACGCCATGCTTACGCGAGAATTTCGTCGGCATGAAGAGCAAACCCGACATTCGCTCAAACCGTTGTTTAGTCACTTCTTTCTTCCAACACAACCAAGCTTCACCAGCCTTGACCTCTGCCTTCGGAGGGCAGCGCTCTATCCAGCTGAGCTACGGGTGCAGCGTGGCTTCAATAACTGCGGGAGGCGCGCTGTGCAATGACGAAATCAACCGCGACGGACCAGCGAGAAACCGGCCATGACCGCATATCCCTTGACCAGCGCCTCGCGATCATTGCGGGGCAGCACATCGTCGATATCGGCGAAGCCGGCCGGAGCAAGCCGTTCCACGGCGTCGATCACGCCCTCGGGACCGCCCTTTCGGTTCTGGGCCACGATCTCGGCCGTGCGGGGGCGGCGCTCGGCCTCGTAGCTCCACAGGGCCGCGCGCGGGTGGGGCTGCTGCTTCAGCGCGTCGGCCACACAGCGTGCGTCCAGGACCGCCTGGCTGGCGCCATTCGAACCGACCGGATACATCGGATGCGCCGCATCGCCCAGCAAGGTCACGCGCCCGAACGTCCAGCGCGGCAGCGGATCGCGGTCGGCCATCGGGTATTCGAAGATCTCGGAGGTGGCGCGGACCAGCGCCTCGATATCGTAATCGGGAATGTGAAAGCGTCGGGCGTAAGGCAGCACCGTCGACAGCGGAACCCGGCGCGACCAGCTGTCCGGCGGCGGCGGGCTGACCGAGGGATCCCTGGTCCGGACATTCACCACCCAGTTCATCAGCTGTCGGCCATCATCCTGTGGCGGCGCGATCGGATAAAGGACCAGCTTGGCCCCGAAACCGCCTCCGATCGCCATGACGGTCCCGTCGCGCCAGGGCACGAACATCGCGGCGCCGCGCCACATCGAGACGCCGTTCCACGATGGCGCGCCCTCGCCGGGATAGAAATGCCGGCGCCCTGCCGAGTGGATGCCATCGGCGCAGATCAGCACATCGCCGCGCACCACCTGCGAGGCGCCGCCTTCGACGCTGTCCACGAATTGCGCGGTCACGCCGCCCTCGTCCTGGACGAAACCCGCAAGCCGGCGCCCGCATTGCACCGCATCCCGCCCCAACCGGTCGATCACCGCGTCATGCAGGACTTTCTGCAGCGTTCCGCGATGGATCGACAGTTGCGGCACATCGTGACCGGCCAGCGTGCCGCGTGGTTCGTCCCAGACCTGCTGGCCGTTGCGGGTGTAGTAGAACAGATGGGCGGTGCGGACGGCCACCCGATCCAGCGGCTCCAGCAGGCCCAGCCCGTCCAGTTCGCGGATCGCGTGCGGCAGGACATTGATGCCGACGCCAACCTCGCGGACCTCGCGGGCGGCCTCCCAGATCCGGCAGGGAATGCCGCGGGCGTGCAGCATCAGCGCCGTGGTCAGGCCACCGATCCCCGCGCCGGCGATGAGGACCCGCATCAGGCTTCGTCCTCGGGCGGCAGGAAGTCCACCTCGTGGGCGGCCGAAATGGCCACGACTTCCGCGGGGTTGGGGTTGGGACCAAGATTGTGCAGCGCCCAGAACAGATCATGCAGCCTGCGCGTGGGCGATACCCAGAACAGGCATTTGATGTCGGTGTCGGACTTGTTGAAGATGCCATGCGGGACGCCCATCGGCAGACGGACCAGATCGCCCGGCACCGCGCGCTGCTGCGCACCATCCAGCCACAGATCGAAGCAACCATCGAGGATATACAGGAACTCATCCTGCGTGGGATGGATATGAGGCGGCACGAAAGTGCCTTTCGGAAGCGTTGCGTGCCAGGACATCGAGGCGTCCGACAGCTGCTTGGGGACATAGATCTGGCCCAGGATGTTCCAGCTGATGCCTTCGATGCCTTCGGTGGCGCGGGTGATCCCGGCGGTCATGGTCATGTCTGTTCCCCCTTTACACATGCAGGAAGCGTTCCTTGATCTCGGGTGTGGAGCGCAGTGCGTCGCTGTCGCCCGACCAGACGCTGCGACCCTTCTCGATCACCACATGGCGATCGGCAAATCGGGTCAGCGCATCGACGTTCTTGTCGATGATGAGGATGGATTCCCCGGCCGCCTTGAGCTGGGACAGGCAGGCCCAGATCTCGTCCCGGATCAACGGCGCCAGACCCTCGGTCGCCTCGTCCAGCACCACAAGGCGCGGGTTGGTCATCAAGGCGCGTCCGATGGCCAGCATCTGCTGTTCGCCGCCGGACAGCTGGTTGCCCTTGTGGCCCATCCGCTCACCAAGGCGCGGAAACAGCGACAGCACGCGATCCAGCGTCCACTGGCCGGGCCGCGCCATCGCGATCAGGTTTTCGCGCACGTCGAGGGTGGGAAAGATCTGCCGGCCTTCGGGCACGAGGCCAAGCCCGGCACGGGCGATGCGATGAGGGGCCGCGTTGGTCATGTCCTGGCCGCCGATCAGCACCCTGCCTGCCTTCGCCGGCAGCAGGCCAAAGACGGTGCTGATCGTGGTCGTCTTGCCCATGCCGTTGCGGCCCAGCAGCGTGACGACCTCGCCCTCGGCGACATCGAAGCTGATATCGTGCAGGACCTGGCTTTCGCCATAAGCGGCTTGCAGGGCCTCGACCTTCAGCATCAGGACCCCTCCCCCGCCTCTTCGCCCAGATAGGCGGTGCGGACCCGCGCGTCGTCGCGGATCTGTTCGGGCCGGCCGGTGGCGATGATCCTGCCATAGACCAGCACGCTGATCCGGTCGGCCAACGCAAAGACGGCGTCCATGTCGTGCTCGATCAACACCAGCGTCACGTCGCGCTTGAGGCCGCGCATGACCTCGACCAGCCGGTCGGCCTCTTGTCCGCTGGTTCCGGCCAGAGGTTCGTCCAGCAACAGCAGGCGAGGCCGGGTTGCCAGGGCGATGGCCAGTTCCAGTTGCCGCTTCTCGCCATGTGACAGGCTTCCGGCGCGGAAAAAGGCGCGGTCGGCGATGCCCACCCGCGCCAGCACCGCCAGCGCGGCATCGTTCAGCGCCTGTTCCTTGCTGACCGGCGCGAAGAAGCGAAAGCTGGAACCCGACCGTGCCTGCACGGCGGCGGCGACATTCTCGAGCACGGAAAACCCCGGCAGGATCGAGGTGATCTGGAAGCTGCGCGACATGCCCGCACGAACCCGCCTGTGCATCGGCATCCCCATCATCTCGGTCCCGGCGAAGCGCACCGACCCGCCATCCGAACCGGCCTGGCCGGCCAGTTGCGAAATCAGCGTCGTCTTGCCCGCGCCGTTCGGCCCGATGATGGCGTGCAGTTCCCCCTCATCGACGGTCAGGTCGAGATCGTCGGTGACCTTCAGCGCGCCGTAGGATTTGCGCAGATTGCGGACCTCGAGCAGGCTCATAGCCGCCTCCGGAAGAAGCCTGTGAGACCATCGCGGGAATACAGCACGACCAGAACAAGGATCAGACCGAACAGGATCTGCCAGTGCTCGGTCAGGATCGCCAGCCACTCTTCCAGCAGCAGCGCGATCGTCGCACCCGCGATCGCGCCAAGCAGGTTGCCGATGCCGCCGAACACCACCATCACCACCAGTTCGCCCGAGCGGTGCCAGTCCATGAACGCGGGCGACACGAAACTGGTCTGGTTGGCCAGCATGACCCCGGCGACCGACGCCATGCAGCCCGAAATGACGAAGGCCGTCAGCTGATAGCGGAACGGCGAAAAGCCGATTGCCTGCATCCGCACCGGGTTCTCGCGCGTGCCGGTCAGCACCCGGCCGAAACGCGACCGGGTGATCGCGACCGCCAGCAGGTAAAGCCCCACCAGCAGCGCCAGGCCGGTGTAGTACAGCGCCGTGTCGCTTTCCAGCAGCGGCTGGCCGAAGACCGTCGAGCGCGCCGCCAGCGTCACCCCGTCATCGCCGCCATAGGCCGACAACGAGACGAAGAAGAAATAGGCCATCTGCGCGAAAGCAAGGGTGATCATGATGAAATAGATGCCCCGGGTCCGCAGCGAGATCGCGCCCGTCACCAGTGCGAAGACGGCGGCGGCACAGATCGCGGCCAGCAGGTGAAGGCCCAGATCTGTGATCCCCGCCCGGCTGAGGATTGCGACCGAATAGGCTCCGATGCCCAGATAGGCCGCATGCCCAAAGCTGACCATGCCGCCATAGCCAAGGATCAGATCCAGCGCCAGGGCGGCGATGGCATAGGCGAGGATGCGGGTCGCGATGACGATGAGATAGATGTCGTCCAGCCAGACCGCGATCAGCGGCAGCAGCGCAAAAGCCGTGAAAAGCAGGGTCGCGGCCCAGGCGCGATTCGGGATCAGCCTCATGATCTGGCCCCGAACAGGCCGGCGGGACGGACGGACAGGATGACCGCCATCAGGATATAGACCAGCATCGGTGCCAGCACGCGACCGGTCTGCCCCGCCGCCGAAGGGTCCAGAAAGCTGCGCAGGATGATCGGGCCGAAGCTGCGCCCCATCGTATCCACCAGCCCGACCAGCAACGCGCCCGCGAAGGCCCCCTTGACCGACCCGATCCCCCCGATCACGATCACCACGAAAGCCAGGATCAACACGCTTTCACCCATCCCGGGATCCACCGTCAGGATCGGCGCGACCATCGCCCCGGCAAACCCCGCCAGCATGGCGCCGAAGGCGAAGATGATCGTGAACAGCGACCGGATATCCACACCAAGCGCCGACACCATCGCGCGGTTGGTGGCACCGGCCCTGAGCCGCATTCCGATCCGCGTGCGCGTGATGATCAGCCACAGCGCGACCGCCGTCGCCAGCCCCGCCCCGATCACCACCAGACGGAAGACCGGGTAACGCAGCGGCCCGATCAGCGGGACCGATCCCGAAAGCAACTCGGGCATCCGCACCGACAGCGGAGCCGAGCCCCAGATCACTTCGACGCCTTCGCTGATGATCATCACCAGCCCGAAGGTCGCCAGTACCTGGTCCAGATGCGGCCGGTCGTAGAGCTTGCGAAACACCAGCAGTTCCAGCACCAGTCCGACCAGCAGCGTCGCGGGCAAGGTCAGCAGCAGACCAAGCCCGTAACTGCCGGTGAGCTGGCTGAATGTGACCGCCAGATAGGCGCCCACCATGTAGATCACGCCATGGGCGAGATTGACGAAATCCATGATCCCGAAAACCAGCGTCAGGCCGGCGGCGATCAGGAACAGCAGGATGCCGAACTGCACCCCGTTCAGAAACTGAATCAGAAACAGGCTTGTCATGCTTGGGTCCTGACGAGAAGGGGGCGCCGCCTCGGCGCCCCCCATCGCTTCAGTTCATCGTGCAATCGGCGACGTAATTGTCAGCGTAGTCGTCAAAGATCTTCTTGACGATCGAGGTGGCGAATTTGCCGTCCTCGCGCTGCACGACCTGGGTCAGGTAGAAATCCTGGATCGGATAATGGTTCGTCCCGAAGCTGAAATCTCCGCGGACCGAGGTGAAGGGCGCGCTTTCCAGCGCCGCGATCAGCGCGTCCTTGTCGCCGGTGCCGCCGGCCTCGCGAAGCGCGCCGTCGATCAGATGCGCCGCATCGAAGGCCTGCATGGCATAGGTCGCCGGGACCTTGCCGTAGGTCGCCTCGTAGGCTTCCACGAAGGCCTTGTTCTCGGGTGTGTCCAGGTCTGGCGCCCAGTTCGATCCCGCAAGGAAGCCAAGCGCCGCGTCCTGCTGTGCGGGCAACGTCGATTCGTCAACCGTGAAGGCCGACAGGAAGGGGATCGTCTCAAGCCCTGCCTGGCGGTACTGCTTGACCAGGTTCACGCCCATGCCGCCGGGCATGAAGGCGAAGACCGCGTCCGGCTGCATCGCCGCGATCTGCGCCAGTTCGGCCGAATAATCCAGCTGACCAAGCTGGGTGAAGATCTCGCCTGCGACATCGCCCTTGTAGCTGTTCCTGAAGCCCGCGAGGCTGTCCTTGCCGGCCTGATAGTTCGGCGCCAGCAGGAAGACGTTGCTGTAGCCCTGTTCCTGCGCGTAGGCGCCCATCACCTCGTGCATCTGGTCATTCTGGTAGGAGGTGACGAAGAAGTTCCGATTGCACTCGGCGCCGGCATAGTTCGACGTGCCGGCGTTCGGGCTGATCAGGATCGCGCCGGAATCGGTCACCGGCTTCATGATCGCGCCGAGGATGTTCGAGAAGATCGGGCCCACGACGATATCGACACCGTCGCGTTCGACCAGTTCGCGAGCCTTGTTGGCGGCGATGTCCGGCTTCTGCTCGTCATCGACGACCACGATCTCGGTCTTCATGCCACCGATCTCTCCGATCTGCTCGGCGGCCAGCAAGAAGCCGTCGCGGCCCATCTCACCCAGCACCGCCGCAGGACCGGACAGGGTAAAGATCAGGCCGATCTTCAGGCTGTCTTCGCTTTGGGCGACCGCCGGACCTGCGAGGCAGGTGGTCGCGGCCAGCAGGGCAAGAAACTTCCGGGAATGGGTCATGGCTACCTTCCTGTTGCAAGAGCTGCGTTTGCCGCAGCATGTCTTGTGCGTTCACTCTAGAACGCACCAACAGAAGGGGCCGAGTCAAGAAATTATTTCAGGCTTAAAACAATTCGCCCCTGCGCGACAGGTCTTGCGCCGGGCGGCGCGGGCATCAGAAGCCGAACGAGAAGCGGCGGACGATGCCAAGGCGCAGCGAAGGCTGATATTCATCCTGCACGACCGGCGAATCCGCGGCATCACCGATCAGCTTTCCGTACTGGACCTCTCCCAGAAGCGCCGTCGAGTCGGTCAGGGCGTAGCGCGCCTCGAACGAGATCGCGGCGACGTTGAAGCCCCCGCCCGGCGCATAGCTGGCATAGCCGCTTGTCGCGGCCTCGGCAGGCGTGACGCCGAAATAGGTGTCGTTGTAGTCGGCATCGCCATATCCGAACTCGACACCCGACCAAAGCGTGATCCGGTCGCTGAGTTCGGTCCGGTACTTGGCCCCCACCTCGCCCTTCAGCCCCTCATGCCCGTCAAAACCGCGCCGCAGCGTCCCATAGACATTGACCGGCCCGATGCCATAGCTGACGCGCGCACCAAGCTCATAGGCACGGTCGATCTCGTCCAGGCCGGTCAGCGCGGCGTCGTCGGACGACTCGCGGGAACCGATGGTGCCGAACGATGGCGAAATCGCGAATCCCTGGTCGGCACCGGAATTTGCATCGGTCCCGAAACCGGCATTGCGCCAGATCAGCCACGGCGCGGCCTCGGCATCATCCGAACCCGGATAGACCGGCCGCCCGGCAACCCCCAACCCCAGATCGACCGAAAACTGCCGCCCGTCGGCACGGCCGAAATCCTGAGCCAAGGCCGGCGTGGCGGCGGCTGCGACGAGGGCAAGGGCAAGGGTGATCTTCATGAACGTGATCCGGTGTCAGGTTTCGGACAAGCGCACCATCTCTAGGGCCGAATCATCAGCTCACACAAGCCGTCGCAGCACCCGGCACGGTATTCGGCAGCTTGCGCCGCAGCCCTGCAACAGGTCAGCCCCTCGCGGCGCCTTCCAGGGTCTCCAGCGCGCTCATCCACAAGCTTTCCGCGCGCGCCATGGCCTGCACCGCCTCGGCGCGCTTGCGGGCCCATTTCTTGGCTTCGTGGGGGTCGTTGTAAAGCGCGGGGTCGGCGAGTTTCACATCCAGCTTCTCAAGCATCTCGGTCAGCTTCTCGACCCGCCCCTCGGCACGGCGAACTTCTGCCCGAAGGGCTTGCAATTCGTCACGGGCCGGGCGCCGCGGCGCGGGCTTCGGGGCCTCGGGCGCGGCTTTCGGCTTTTGCGTCTCGTCACCCGTCAGCAGGAAACGTCGATAATCGTCCAGATCGCCCTCGTAGGACGTCACCGCCCCGTCGTTGACCAGCCACAGCCGGTCCGCGACCAGCCCCAGCAGGTGCATGTCGTGACTGACCAGCACGACGGCACCGGTGTAATCGTTCAGGGCTTCGGACAGCGCCTCGCGGCTTTCGATGTCGAGATGGTTGGTGGGCTCGTCCAGCACCAGCAGATGGGGTGCGTCGATTGTCGCGATCAGCAGCGACAACCGCGCCTTCTGCCCCCCGGACAGCAGACCGACCCGGGTCCCGGCCTGAGCCTCCATGAGCCCGAACCCGGCCAGCCGGGCGCGCAGCCGGGCCGGCGCCTCGGCCGGGCGCAGGCGGCGGATATGTTCGACGGGGGTTTCATCCAGCGACAATTCATCGACCTGATGCTGCGCGAAATAGCCGACCCGCAGCTTCCCCGAACGCACGAACTTGCCCTCCATCGTCCCAAGCCGCTCGGCCAGCAGCTTGGACAGCGTGGACTTGCCCTGCCCGTTCCGTCCCAGCAGCGCAATCCGGTCATCCTGGTCGATTCGCAGGTTCAGACGCCGCAGCACCGCCCGGTCACCGTAACCGACCGACACATTCTCCATCGCCACGATCGGCGGCGACAATTCCTCGGGCTGGGGAAAGCCGAAGCGGTGAAATTTTGCCTCTTCGGGCGCGGTGATCGGCTGCATCTTTTCCAGCATCTTCACGCGGGCCTGAGCCTGTCGCGCCTTGGTGGCCTTGGCCCGGAACCGGTCCACGAAGCTTTGCAGATGTTCGCGTCGCGCCTGCTGCTTCTTGGCTTCGGCCGCCTGCGATGCGCGTTTCTCGGCCCGGAGCCGGGCAAAGCTGTCATAGCCACCCGTATACAGCGTCAGCTTGCGCGCCTCGACATGCAGGATATGGCCAACCGCACGATTGAGCAGGTCGCGATCATGGCTGATGATGATGACCGTATGCGGATAACGCGCCAGATAGGTCTCCAGCCAGAGCGCGCCTTCCAGGTCGAGATAGTTGGTCGGCTCGTCCAGCAGCAACAGGTCAGGCTGGGAAAACAGCACTCCGGCCAGCGCGACGCGCATCCGCCACCCGCCCGAGAAGTCGCTGGTGGGTCGCCCCTGGTCGGCAGCCGAAAACCCCAGACCATCAAGGATCGACGCAGCCCGCGCCTCGGCCGACCAGGCATCGATATCGGTCAGCCGGGTCTGGATCTCGGCGATCCGGTGGGCGTCGGTCGCCCTGTCGCTTTCGCCAAGCAGTTCCGCGCGTTCACGATCCTCGCTCAGCACCGTGTCAAGCACCGAGCGGTCGGTTCCGGGCGCCTCTTGCGCGATGCCGCCGATGCGGGCGCGCGAGGGCAGGCTGATCTCTCCGCCGTCAAGCACCAGCTCGCCACGGATCAGGCGGAACAGCGTCGTCTTGCCCGCGCCGTTGGGACCGACAAGTCCGACCTTGTGGCCCTGAGGGATCGAGGCCGAGGCGTGTTCGAACAGCGGGCGGCCCTGGATGGCGAATGAAATGTCGTCGATATGCAGCATGGACGCGGCATGGCGCAAGCAACGCAGGTCGTCAATGGGCCTCGACGCCGCAAATCTCCTGCGTGATTTTTCCAGAGTGACCTGCTGGCTCGAAGGGCGAGGTGCTGGTCGGGGCAAATGACCGCCGGCTGGCGGATCGGCAGAACGACCAGTTCGAGTTCGCGCAGTTCATCATCCTGAACAAGCTCACGGATGCGGGGAACACCCGGATCGCCGCGGCGCGCAAGATCGGCGAATGGCCGGGCGAAACGAAGCCCGGCACGATCCTTGCCAAGTGCCCCCTTTCGGATTGCGCCCAACGCCGTCGCATCGCCAAGCGAGGGATCTGCAATGCCTGGCCCGCGCCGAAGACCGCGCAATGGTGCGACAAGGGTGGTTGCGCTCAAGCATGGCCCCCGCCGCGAAGGGGCGGCAGGGGCGGGCTGAATGCCCCGGGATCGCGACTACCGGATGGTGATCCGACCATCCAGGCTGGGGGCGTATGCAGGCCCCTGCCCGGCCAGGTAATCGGCAAGCACCTCGGCCAGATCGGGGCCGAAATCATAAGCGTTGCGGGCGTTTGTGGCAAAGACATCATAGCCGTCCCCGCCGCCGCGCATGAAGTTGTTCGACACGACGCCGTACGTCGCCGTCGGGTCGATCGCGCTCCATTCGTCGCCATCCCGGACCATGACATCGCTGACCCGGCTACCGGGCTCGGCCTCTGGATCGATCGTGTATCGGATTCCCGCGACCTGAGCGAAGCGACCGCCGCCTTCCTCGATCTGGCTTGCCCCGTTTTCCAGCGCGGCGATCACATCCGATCCAAGCAACTGGAAGGTCGCAAGCGTGTTCTGGAACGGCAGGACAGTATAGACTTCACCCATCGTCACCGGCCCTGCATCGATCGAGGCCCGCAGCCCGCCACCATTGGCAATGGCGATCCCGATGCCCTGATCCTTCACGCGATCGAGCATTGCGTCGGCGACCAGATTGCCCATCTCGCATTCCCTGGCGCGGCAGTTCACCCGGTCACCGTCGATGGGTGCGGATGTCTGGGCCACCACCTTGTTGCGCAACTCATCGATCGGCGCGGCCAGTTCCCTGATCCGGGCCAGCGTTTCCTCGTCCGGGGTGACCGACGCATCCATCAGGATCGGCTCGCCCTCGACTCTGGTGACCTTGCCGTAATCGTCGAATGTAAGCTTGAGATGGCCAAGATATTTCGAGTAGGCATAGGCCTGCACGACCGGAACCTCGACACCGTCGGCGCCCGCCACCATCGTCGGATAGGGGCCGACGGCGTTGTCCATCGTTCCCAACGCACTGTGCGAGTGGCCGCCCACGATCGCGTCAAGACCCGGGACTGCCGCCGCCAGTTCCTGATCGCGCTTGTAGCCCTCGTGCGTCAGCGCGATGATCTTGGTCACACCCTGTTCGGTCAGCTCCTGGACATCGGCCTTGATGCTTTCGACATCGTCCATGAAGATCACGTCGTCACCCGGAGAAGAGATCTCGGGCGTGTCGAGCGTGGTGCCCCCGATGATGCCGATCTTTTCGCCGCCGCGTTCGATGATCGTGCTGCCGACAAGCTTTCCATGCAGGTGCGTGTCCTGCGACGCATCGATATTGGCCGAGATCACAGGAAATTCGACCATGTCCATGAATGCCGCCAGCGTCTCGGGGCCATCGTCGAATTCGTGGTTGCCTACCGCCATCGCGTCATAGGCCAGCTTGTTCATGAACTCGGCTGCAGCCTTGCCCTTGTAGGTGGTGTAGAAGAGGCTGCCCTGAAACTGATCGCCCGCATCCAGAAGGATCACCGGTTCGCCGGCTTCTTCCAGCTGCTTGCGCAGTTCGGCGATCTTGGTCACGAATCGGGCGCTGCCGCCGAAGCATTCGCCCGCCTCTTCGGTTTCGCCGTCACAGGTACTGTCGTATTTGTTGATCGATTCGATTCGACTGTGAAAGTCGTTCGTATGAAGGATATGCAGCACGGTCTCGGCCTGCGCGGATCCCGCAAACAAGGCTGCGACGGAAACAGCCGTCAGAAGGCGGAGGGTCATCCGTGATTCCTTTCAACTCCGTTGATCTTGTCTGCGCAGATTGGCCCAGTAGCGACAGCCGGTCAAACGCCGCAGTCAGCAGATCGCCCACTCAGAACCAGAATCGCCCGCATCGCGTGCTTGACGCCAGCGCGCGTGACAAGGCAAATGCGCCCATGTTGATCTACAAAATACTTCTCGCGGACGAATGGGCGACGATGCAGGGCGCCGGCAAGACCGAGGGCGCGCCGGTCGATGTCGCGGATGGGTTCGTCCATCTTTCCACCGCCGAGCAATTGCCGGAAACCTTGTCGAGGCATTTCGCGGGCGTGGACGGGTTGGTCCTTCTGGCCTGCGACGCGGCCGCGATGGGCGATGACCTGCAATGGGAGCCGTCGCGTGGAGGCGATCTGTTTCCGCATCTCTACCGTCCATTGCTGATCGCAGATATTCGCTGGACAAGGCTGATACAGATGGGCTCCGAGGGGCATGTCACGGGACGGCTGGAATGAATGTGATCGAGCGGCTGGGGCTGGCCGCGATGCATCGGCTCGATCCCGAGCATGCACATGACCTGTCCATCAGGGCGTTGGGGGCCGGGCTTGTTCCGCTGCCGGGTGCACCTGTCACCTCGGACAGGCTGCACACCAAGCTTGCCGGGCTGGACCTGCCGAATCCAATCGGCCTGGCGGCCGGATATGACAAGAACGCGAAAGCCCTGGCCGCGCTGATGCGCGCCGGATTTGGTTTTGTCGAACTGGGTGCCGCCACGCCTCGGCCACAACCAGGCAACAGCAAGCCCCGCCTGTTCCGCCTGGCCGGGGATCGGGCGATCATCAACCGCTTCGGCTTCAACAACGAGGGTGCCGCCAAGATTGCCGAGCGCCTCGCCGCGCGGCCTGACGGCGTCCCGGTCGGTCTGAACATCGGCGCGAACAAGGACAGCGTGGACAGGGCGGCCGATTTTGCCGAAGTCGTCCGTATTGCGGGCGCTTCGGCAGATTTCCTGACAGTGAATGTCTCTTCTCCGAACACCGAGAAACTACGAGACCTGCAGGGCGCCGATGCGCTGGCGGCGTTGCTGGAGAGGGTGATCACGGCGCGCGACGCGCTGCCCGACAGGCGGCCGGTTTTCGTCAAGGTCGCACCCGACCTGGATGAAGCCGCGCTGTCCGATATCGCAGCGGTCGCCCGGAACGCGCGCGTCGATGCGATCATAGCGACCAACACCACGCTGTCGCGCGAAGGCCTCACAGACCCGCAAAGATCCGAAGCCGGCGGGCTTTCGGGCGCACCCTTGTTTCGGCGTTCGACGACAGTCCTCGCAAGGCTCTACAGGCAGTTGAATGGCGAAATTCCCCTGATCGGCGTCGGCGGCGTCGGCTCTGCCGGGCAGGCCTGGGAAAAGCTGCGGGCAGGCGCGACGGCGGTCCAGATCTATTCCGCACTGATCTATGAGGGATTTTCGCTGGCGGCACGCATCGCCGAAGACCTAGACGCCAGACTGGGACGCGAAGCGGTCACGCTACCCGAACTGACGGGCAGCGGTATCGCCGACTGGGTCTAGAAATACTCCTCAGTTCCCAGCAACTGATTCATGCTGTGCGAAGGCTCCGGACAGCCTGCATCGCCGATCACGCGCGCTGGAACGCCCGCCACGGTCTTGCAGCAAGGCACATCATGCAACACGACCGAGCCAGCCGCGATGCGCGAATGATGCCCCACCCGGATGTTGCCCAGCACCTTGGCGCCAGCGCCGATCATCACGCCGTCGCCGATCTTGGGATGGCGGTCACCATCTTCCTTCCCGGTCCCGCCAAGCGTCACGGAGTGCAGCATCGACACATCATTGCCAACGGTCGCCGTCTCGCCGATGACGATGGAATGGGCATGGTCGATCATCACTCCCGTGCCGATCTGCGCGGCAGGGTGAATATCCACGCCGAAACACTCGGAGCAGCGCATCTGCACGAAATACGCCATGTCACGGCGATCGTGCTTCCACAGCCAATGCCCCATCCTGTAAGCCTGCAACGCTTGGAAACCCTTGAAGAACAGGATTGGCTGTATGAGCCGATGCGTCGCGGGATCGCGGTCATAGACCGCCAGGATATCCGCCCGCGCCGCATCGCCAAGGTCCGGTGTCGAGGCATAAGCCTGATCCGCCAACTCTCGCAGGATCTGCTCGCTCATCTCACCAGATGCAAGCTTCAACGAAAACCGATAAGCCAGCGCCGCCTCTAGATTGTGATGATGCAGCAAACCGGCATGGATCAGTGCACCCAGCAGCGGCTCGTCGCGTACGGCTTCGGTCGCTTCGTCGCGTACCTGCGACCAGACCGCGTCCCGGTCCAGATCCAGTGCCCTCTTGCGGCTGTCTTGAATGTTCATCGGAACCACCCGCGTCAAATTGAACCCCTTTCATAGCCCAGAATGGATCAGGGGAAAAGACACAGGTGGTGCCGAAGATCGTCAGCCCGGCAGGCGCATGGACAGCCAGTGCACCGCCAGGCTGACGGTGCCCGCACTGAAGGTCCCGCCCTCTGCGGTCATCAACAGGGCCGCGGGTTGATAATAGGTCATCGGCGTTCCCAGCATGCCGCGGGCCCAGGAGTCTTTCGCGATTCCAATGCCCTGACCGAAGCGGTTTTCAGCGCCTGCGGTACCAAGCCGCCAGCCGGAAAGGGATCCGGAAAGCGCCTGTGTCACCCGTGCGGCAGCACCTATGACCATGGCGCCAGACGGTATCGTCACGCCAGTGTCGAACGTGCCGCCCGCCGCGACGGTCACTTCAGCCTCAGCCATCCCCGCGGTCAGGGCCGAACCCAGCGCGCCAAGCGTCATCGCGCCAGCGACCCAGCCGCTTTCATCGTGGATCGCCGCCACGCCCATGTCGGCCACGAAGGCTTGCATCCCGGGCGTGGGGGTCAGGAAGACCCAGCCGCCATTGCTTGCGATCGCGATTTGTCCGCCGCGTCCCGCCCAAGCGCCGGCGCCGTTCCCAGACACGCCCCAGCACTGGCCATCGGTAAACGACGCCGGAGGCTGCGCAGAAGAGACGCTTTGAAGCACCAGGTTGACCAGCCCGTCGAGCCGCGCGAGCGCCTCGTTGACCGTGACATGTTTCTGTGCCTGGGCTGGCTGCAGAAGCGGCATCCCAAGCCGGGTGCTCTCATTCGTCGGCATTGAAAGTCCTCCTTAGAAACGCGCCGGCACCGAACTGGTCCGACAATTGCGCGACCGCGACGGTGTACGCTCCGCCGGCGTTGATGATCTGCCAGATGTCGCCGGGAATGGTGTACTCGGCAGCGCCGAGTTGCACCTCATGCAGTCGCGTTCCGAATTGCGAGATCCGCAGCAGATAGACCTCGCGGCTTTCACCCAGCGGAACGTCGAGACCTTCCCAACCGTCGCCTTCGATCCGTGTCCTGCGAATCCAGCTCAGCTTTCGTCCATCCGCGCGAAGATGGCAGGGCGCGTATGGCCGCAATCCGATACCGCGCGCCTGAGTGAGGCGATCGCGATAACTGGAATCGTCGGGAGCCCGTGTTGCAGGTCCGATCCGCCAGAACCTCTCCTGGCCTCTGGCGGTGGGCGACAGCTTGACTTGCTGCGGCGCGCCATCAAGCAGAACAACCATGCTACCTTCGGGCCAGATGTGAGGCATGGTCGCATCCGTACCCGCCTGACCACGCAGGCGCTCGCTGATTTCCCAGACACCCTGGCCGACGGGCTCCGCCTTTCGGAACTGCAGGATCTCCCAGTTTTCGGGCGACCCGTCACCGATCGCCAGGACGTTGGCGCCTGCCAGCAAGGCCCTCTGGGTGACTGATCTGAGGGCGCCGGACTTGATCCGGACGCGCAGCGGCGCGCCGCGATCCAGCACACCGGGTCGCGCACTCTCAAGCACCGACAACGAGCGCCCGATCACGGCACGTCGATCGAGAGCCAGGTTGAACTCGTATCCTCCCTCTTGCTCGATCGAGACATATGCGGCAACGGTGCCGGGCCAGGGATGGGCCGTCACCGCAAGATACGGCGCATGGGGCACTTCGTCGCCTCGCAACAGCGGCAGGTCCAGAAACACCGGCAGAACCGGCATCGGAGGCACATAGCGCCGGATCCTCGTTTCATCCTCGTTGGACAAGGCGGGACGATAGACTCCTGGCTCGACCCTGACGGCATCAACGGTGATGGCCCCCGCGCGCTCGACCCGGTCGATGCGCCAACGGCGCGGCTCGATCCCGACCTGATGGATCCTGACGACATCGCCGGGCCCCAGCCCGGACAAGGATGGCGGCAGGGCGAAACGCACCGTATCGCGCGAGACGACGGCCTCGGACAGCCAGCGTTCGGCGATCGCGCGTCCTTCAGCGCGCGTCAGCAGCATCGGAAACTCGCTTTCCGTGACGGTCTCCTGGTCGGCCTGTGGAAGGCTCGTCTCGGCGGTTGCTGCGGCATAGTCCGCGCCCGCTTCGACATGGGTCAGCCGTAGCCGGCCAACCAGTTCCGGCTCGGGAGCGCGCACTGTTTCAAGGCCGACAATCTCGTCCGCGATGGCAAGGTCGTCCGCGCTCAGATCAGCGCGCGCCAGCCCGTCGCGGCTGACAAATCGCAGCACTCCCTCGCGCTCGACCGCATCGAAGCCGTGCGCCAGCATCAGTGGTTGCAGCGCCGCCCGACCGCTTTCGCCGCCACCCAGACCATAGCCGCGAACCACACCGGAGATGCCGCTGGTATCGAACGACGACACCCCCGCGCCGCGACAGATATCGCCCACGACTGCGGGCAGCATCACCGCACCCGCCCGGCCGTTCAGCCAGTGTCCACGCTCCCATGCCGGTCCATCGGACCAAAGGTCGCCCCGCGCGGGAAAGGCGGGATAGGGTCGGGCATCCCAGCACCAGACATGGGCACGGTCCAGATCGACCATCCGGCCGCCGCCCTCCATGGAAGGGTTATTGTCGGCCTTTGACCAATAGGCGTTGAACGCCTGCACATAGGCGGCCTGGATGGCATCGTCGCGCTGCCCGGTCGAATAGAACGGAAGCACGCTTTCCGAACTCATGGCGTCGAGAAACTTGTTCGGCTGATTGGTTGCCTTGTCCAGTGCCGCGCAGCCGTACTCCGTGAACCAGACCGGCTTCGAACCCGGAATCCAGCCCGTGGCCTCCCGAGACCGGACACCGCCGGGTCGGTCGAAATGCAGGTTCTGCCACCAGCTTCTGATGTCCTTGTAGCGCCAGACCCAGGCCTCGTCATATTGTCCATCGGTGATGGGCGTGCGGTGTTGCGCGTCGCGATCGGCATCGCTGGCATAGTACCAGTCGTATCCTTCGCCACCGCAGACATTCGACCCAAGATATTCGGGGTTGTCGATACGGCCCCACCGGGCGTCCAGATGGTCATCTCCGTCGCGCCAGTCCGACAACGGCATATAGTTGTCGATTCCGATGAAATCGATGTTGTCGTCCGACCAGAGTGGATCAAGGTGAAAGAAGAGTTCCCCGTTGCCGGGGTGATGGCCAAAATATTCCGACCAGTCAGCAGCATAGCCGATCCTCACCTCGGGTCCCAGGATCGCGCGCACATCCGCAGCCAGACGCTTGAGCTGCGCGACCGCCGGATAACGATTCTGCGGACCCCGGATCTGTGTCATGCCGATCATCTCGGAGCCGATCAGGAACCCGTCTATTCCGCCCGCCGCCGCGCATAGATGCGCGTAGTGCAGGATGAACCTGCGATAGGACCACTCGTCCGGCCCGTGATAGCTGACCTGGTCGCCAGAGCGGCTGAAATCGGCAGCTTCGGCATTTCCGAAGAATGCCGCGACCTGATCTTCCGCCACCTGCGTGCCGTCGGGTGATCCAGCGCCGCCGGCAGCGACCGAGGTGGTGATGCGCCCGCGCCAGGGCATCACCGGTTGCTCCGACCCGCCATAAGGATCTGTGAGCCCGTTCCCGGAAAGCTGCTCCATCAGGATGAAGGGATAGAATACCGCGCGGCGACCCGATGCCGCGATTGCGCGCAGTGACTGGATCACCGAGCCGTCCGATGGCGTGCCGCCATAGATCGGCCGCCCCTCGACGCGCGCCACGGTCTGCGCCTCGTTCCGGGTGAGTCCACCCGCGCGCCAGAGCATTTCGCTGCCATCGACCTCAGTCTGCTCGACCTTGGGGCGAAGACCGCAGCGATTGATCCGAAGGTCGTCTCCGAACCACGATACCACCAGCGAAACTGATCCCACATTCGGCAGTTCGCGTCCCAGAGTGTCCATCGAGACACTGAAATCCGTCCCGCCCATTGGCGAACTGACATTGATCGACCGGACCTCGCCAAGACCCAGATCCTGGGTGACGGGTGTCGTGGCCAGCGCATATTCGCCAGTCCCCGGGATCAGCGCCACGGCGCGCACGTCCCGGCACAGACCGGTTCCGTCTCGTGCAGGGCAGGTCACCTCGAAGCTCAACTGTGGCATTCTGTTGCCCCAGCGTTCAAGGTTCAGATCCTCCAGCACCACATAGGCAACGCCGCGATAGGTCGGTGCGGAGTCACCCTCACGGGCCGCGACGGCGGGGTCTGGCATCTGGGTCTCGGTGCCGCGATAGACACGCATGTTCAAGCTGGACGCGGCGACCTCTTCGCCGTCCGCCCAGACGCGACCCACGCCCAAAATCTGCCCCTCGCACAACGCCAACGCGACCGACAGACGATAGCTGACCTGCGTCACCTTGGACGTCGGCGCTCCCTTGCCGCCGCCGTCATCGGAGCGGCTGACCTCTTCCAGAGAAGAAGCCCAGATCACGTGTCCGGGCACCCTCATTTGCCCCCATATCCGCGGCACGGGTGCGCCTTCGCCCGCGGTTTGCAGTCGAAGGCGGTCGATGCGACCTGTCTCGACTGCCTTTGAACCTGCGCCCAGCAGACGCTGGTCAATGGCGCGACCCACCGTCGCCCCGATGGCACGGCCGATAACGGCGCCGGACAGGCCGAGGAACGCGCCCCCGAAGCCGCCTCCGACAGATGCACCAACTGCGGACAGCACAATCGTGGCCATCGCGACCTCCTTCGTCAGATCTTCATGGGAAGCGGAACCGGGCAACGACCCGGCTGCGCCAAGGCGCGGTCAGCGGACTTTCGATCACGCCGTGATGAGAATATGCATGAACAAAGCGTGGTGCCTCGCCGGTCTCGACGACGATACCCAGATGCTTGGCGATCGCACCTGCGCGCATCCGGAAGAGCAATATCTGCCCCGGACCCAGCTCGCTGTCACGCGCCACAGACAGCAGATGTCGCGTGGCCCCCTCCAACAGCAATTCGTTGGCCTCGAACTCACCCCAGTCAGGCGTGTAAGGCGGCGCAGTTTCCGGCTCGTCGCCATGAAGGGTCCGCCAAACACCGCGGATCAGGCCGAGACAATCGGCGCCTCCACCCTGAACGCTCGCCTGATGCACATACGGCGTGCCTATCCATGCGCGCGCCGCGGCGACAACCACCGCCGGCTCAGACATTGCGGCCTCCGGCGCGCGGAGCCATCAACCAGTCCTCGGTCGGCAGATGCGGAAAGCCTCGAAAATTCGCGAAATTCCCGAACTTCTGTCGGCAGGTTTCGGCGCGCTTGTCGCATCCGGCGGTCAGCCTGACCGGATCCCCGGCCGTGGGTACAATGCCAAGACCCTGCCAAAGCTCGATCTCGCGCCCACCTCCGGGCAGAACGGTATCGTTCTTGACAACGCCTTGCAGGCCCTTGGCACCGCCACCGCGCATCAGCAGCGAGCCACGTTCGAACCAGCCATTCTCGAACGGAGGAAACTCGGCAAAGCGAAACAGCACACCCTCTTCGCAACCCTGAATGGCCACATCCGCACGAACCGCGGGCGTGGTCAGGTTCAGCTTGCAGGCCGCGTCACCCAGACGGGCTGAACATCGCGGGTGATAGACACGTCCTTGGGGTGAGTTCAGCGGTTCGGACAGGCCGCGCAACTCGGCGCGGAATGCTCCGCGCGATCGCGATATCTCGCCCAGGCTGCCGGCAAAGACGAGCCTGCGCCTGTCGCCATCACGCCAGTCCACCTCCCACATCTTCAACTCGGCACCATCCCAGCGCCCGGCCATCAGATCCTTTTCGGTGATCGCGTCGTGCGACAGCGCGCCTTCTGCCTCGGAATTGTCGACCGACAACCCGGATCCCTGGACCAGCGCGCGCGCGCTCATGCCGTGATCGGGACGGAAGGTGACGCCGTCGAAATTCAACGTTGTATCATGATCGGTGAAGCCCAGAACCATCCCGTCGCCACGGCGGATCCACCAGGCGCGGCAAACCGTTGTCGTGCTCATACCCGAACCTCTACCACCGGAATCTGCGGCATTTCACCTGCTTGGAACGAAGCGACCGAGACAGAAATCCGGTCTGTGTCAAAGCGCACCGGAACGTCGAATTCATAGCCCGCAGTAATCCGGGCTCCCGGCTCGGGCGCGTCGTGAAAGGTCACCAACCCGCGTAGATGATCAACCTCGTAGTCATCGCCAGGAAATCTTTCGACCCCACCGACGCCCGCGCGAACACTGCCGATGACCGGCTTGGTCAAGGGGCGATGATAGCGTGCCGGACCCGAGGCATAGGCCTTGGTCAGCTGGAATTCGACGGTGTTTCCGTCGCCTCGCGCAATTTCCTGATCTTCGAAAGCGGGCGACCGCGAGGGAATGCAGCTCTTGAAATCCGACCAATCCTTCCAGCGAAACCCGTGAAGCTGACCGGCTCTTGCCTCGAAGAATGCGACCAGGGCCGAAAGGTCATCCAGCGATCGCAGGCCCATGCCGGCATCATAGCGTCGCCGTGCATGTGCCCAGGGCGTGTTGCGCTCTTCGAAACCGCTTGCCAGCGCCACGATCTCGGTGCGCCGTTCGGGACCGCCGATCGATCCGAATGACAGGTTTGCGGGAAACCTCACCTCGTGAAATGCCATCATATCCTCCGTGCGTTCAGCGGTTGCGGTCGCCGCGCGAAAGCGCGCGACCAAGCTGGGCGGCGATCTGGGACTGGCTGCGCTGGAACCCGGCGACATCCGGAGTCGTGACATTCACCGTGACATGGACAGCGCGCGCACCGCCGGCCTGAGCCGCGACGCCCAGCCGTCCATCGGCACCGCGCCGCAAGGGCATGATCGCCTCGGGACCGGCCTCGCCCATCAGTCCCGTTGCCCCACGCATCGGGAAATGGGTCGCCTCCGCGACCACGCCCCCCTTGGCGAACGGCATCACCCGTCCCTGGACAAAGGCACCGCCGTTTGCGAATGGCAAGGCGCCCGACAATATTCCGCCGACGCCGTTCGCCAGCGACCCTGCCAGCGCGCTTTCAACCGGCTTCATCGCGATCGAGAACACCGTGTCTGCAATCTGCCGGCCAATTCCCTTCAGCGCCTCCGAAAGCTTTTGACCGTCGAAGATCAGCCCGTCGAATGCCCGGCGCAGACCGGTCTCGATGCCCGAACTCAGGGTCCCCACCTCCTTTGATGTGAAGACCATCGACTGCCGCAGGCGGGCCAATTCGGCCTCGAACTCTGCCGTCATTCGGGTTGTCTGGCTGAAACCCTCGTCCACCTGGTCCAGCGTGGAACCGAAGCCGTCCTTGTTCGCCATGTTGATGGCCCCCGCTTGTCAGTTGTCGTCGTTGTCGCTCTGCGCAGTTCCCTGATCGGGAAAACGCGCCGCAAGTTCGGCGAGCCGGCCTCGGGTCATCGCCGGCGATTCGCCTTCGATCCCCAGCATCAGGGCCAGTTCAGCCGGTGTAAGCGTCCAGAATTGGTCCGGCCGCAGCCCAAGCCCGTGCAGGCCCGCCCGCATCAGGCCGGGCCAATCGAGCCCGGCCTGTCTTCCGCCGCCGTTCACGCCGAGATCCGGAATGCCCGCGCCAGCAGTTCGGCGGCCAGTCGTCCGACGGCGACGGGTCCGCCGTCGATTTCGACCGCCAGAAGATCCTCGGCCCGACCCTGCCAGCCGCCTCCGTGAAGCCCCGCGACCACCACCGCAAGGACATCCCGGCTGGAAAAGCGACCGGCCTCGAAGCGCTCCGCGAGCGCCAGGAGACTGTCGGCGCCCAGAGCCTGCTCGAGTTCGGCCAGCGCACCCAGCGTCAGCCGTGCCACATGGGGCTGGCCATCCAGCACGACCTCGACCTCGCCTCGCATCGGATTGACCATCACAGCGCCGTAAAGCTCAGCGCACCAGCCGAGGCCATGGTCAACTCGTAGGTTGCCTCGCCGTTGTAGCTGCCGGCATATTCCAGCGCGCTGATCTGAAACGGACCTTCGACAGTGCCGAAATCCGGGATCACGACTTGAAACTGCGGAACCTCGCCATCGAAGAAAGCCTGACGCGCGCGCGCATCGGTATCGGCATCGCGAAACACCCCCGAACCCGAGATCGAGGCGCTGCGAACCCCGGCGCCGCCCAGCAATTCGCGCCAGCCGCCTTCGCTTTCCAGGCTGGTGACATCCACCGTCTCGGCATTGAACGAGAGGCGGCTGGCGCGCAACCCGGCCACCGTCTCGAAGGCGCCGTCGCCCGTAATGTCCATCTTGATCAGCAGATCGCGTCCGTTCTGTACCGCCATGGGTCCGTCTCCTCAGCCCAGATCAATGCGGGCCCGGAAGGTCAGGTCGACCCGCCTTGCTGCCCCGTTTTCCACCCTCCGCGCTTTCGCGCGCAGGAACCAAATCCCAGCCAGATGCCCATGATCCAGCGCCAACGCGCCGCTCTCGAGGGCCTGACTGACTGCAACGGCTGCCGCCTTGACTGCGGCAAAGCCTGCGCTTTCATGCGTCCCGGACAGCACCGAAACGACAAAATCATGTTGCGAACCGGGCGCTGTCATGTCGCCGGCATCCTTGACCTCTTCCGGCCCCAGAGAGACATAGACGCCCGCCGGCGCCTCGACCGGCATGGCGTCGAAGATCGCGTCGCCCACCAGTGCCGACAGCGCAGCATCCGCGCGCAGGTTCTGGTAGACCGCTCCTTGCAGCGCCACGCCTGCTGCATAGGTCATGCCTGGTCCTCCTCTCTTGCAAAGCAGGTCAGCCACCGACCCGCGGGATCGCGTTCTGCGACGGCTTCGATCCGGAACAACCGGTCCTGAAGCCGCAATCGCTGTCCGGCCGCGGGCCGCCGCGGATCACCCGACGGCTGTCCGCGCACGGTGATCCGCCAGGACACCACGCTTTGCGGGCCGACCTCTGCGAACCGTTCGCGACCAGCCCCGGCGTCCATCTCGGCCCACAGCGTCCCGATCTGTCGCCAGACGACGCTGTGGCCGCCCATCCCATCGTCCTGCCGCTCTGCCGTTTCCAGCATCAGTCGCACATTCAGCCTCGGCGCGCCCATCAGCGTGCCTCCCGGCTGCCACGCCCGGCCAGCGTGCGAACCTGTCGCCAGCGTTCGATCAGCGCGCTGACCCCGAAGGGCATCGCGCCTTTCGACCCTTCGAAGCTGCGATCCTCATAGTATCGCGCAGCCAGCATCAGGACCGCCTGCGCCAGATCCGCTGGAACCGCAGCCCATTCCGCGCCAAAGCCCGCGGTGAACGTCACCGTCACGCTGCCCCGGCGCGGCACATTCGGCAGGATGACCCCCGTAGGCAGGATCATCGGGCGCTGGCCATCGGGCAGCAACCGCCAGCCATCAGCCGGCAGGGTCGTGACCGTTCCGGAGCCGTCATCGATCTCGATCCCCTGGACCGAGATGACCGGTGCCAGCGGCAGGGGCTGTCCCAGCCTGTCGCGCCAGTCATCCAGCTGCATCCGGAAGCGCCGCGTCAGCAGCACCTTACCCGTGCGGGCCTCAATGGTGGCGATCGCAGCGCGCAGATATCCCGTCAGCGCCGCCGTTTCGGCACTGTCCTCGGCAATCTGGAAGCCCGAGCCAAGGCGCAAATGCTCTCGCAGCGCGGCGACAGGCAGCGCCTCCACCGCCGGCGCCGTTTCCTCTATCAGCATCATGTCGCGAACCTCCCGTGCTGCCGTCCGCCTCAACATTCCATGACGGCGGGGCCCACATTGGCCCCGCCTGGTTCTCAGTTGCGGAAAAAGGGGCACGCCCGCGCGCCGGCCATCAGCGCGCGCGGACAGTTGCAAAGCCGGTATGGCCAGCGACCCGTGCGCGCCCCTTTCCCTCGCCAGATCCGCGAAGGATCAGGCGAACTGCAGCAGCTTCAGGGCACGGAAGTCGGTGATCCCGCCGCCGACACGCTTGGTCGCATAGAACAGCACATGCGGCTTGGCGCTGAACGGGTCGCGCAGCACGCGCAGATCGGGACGCTCGACGATGGTATAGGCGGCGTGGAAATCGCCAAAGGCGATCGACAGCGATTCCATCTCGATGTCGGGCATGTCCTCGCTGATCAGAACCGGATAGCCCATCAGCTGCGCCGACTGGCCGGCCGAAAGCGCATCAGCCCACAGGAAACGTCCCTCGGCATCCTTCATCTTGCGCACGCGCGCGGCCGTCTTCGAGTTCATCACGAAGCTGGCGTTGGCGCGATATTCCGCACCCAGGGCATAGATCAGGTCGATCAGGGCATCGGCCGGTGCCTCGGGGCTGAAATCGCCCAGTGCGCCGCTGGTGATGACACCGATCTCACCGTCCGCTGCCGTTGCGACCGGCGCGGTCGGATAAGACAGGATGCCGCGCGGCTTGGACAGACCGTCGCCATTGATGAAGGCCGCCGCTTCCGAACGGGCGAACTTGTCGGCAATCCGCTCGGCCAGCCAGGATTCCACGTCGAAGGCCGCGTCGTCCAGAAGGCGCTGGCTGGCCTTTGGCATCGCCGACAGTTCGTGGACCGGGATCGAGATCCGCTCGATGCCGCCCGAAGCGCTTTCGGTCGCCGCCGTCTCGGTGGCCCAGCCGGCCCCGACATCGCCCTTGTCGACCAGCACCTCGTAGGCAGACGATTCCACCGCCACGACATTGGCCAGCTTGCGCAGCGAAGCGCCCGAGCGCAGCACGTTCTGCACCGTCTCGGCGACCTGCGGCGCGGCCAGGAACCCGCCGTCGCTGGCGACCGTCAGGCCCTTCTCCTCGATCACCAGGCCGCGCAGGCCGTCATCGTCGCCGCAGCGAAGATAGGCGTTGAACGCCTTCTGGTGCGGGACCTCGGTCTCGGCGGTGGTCGACAGAGGCGCGCGGCCCCGGATGGCGGTCTTGCGATCAAGCATGTTCATACGCTCTTCCTGTGCTTGCAACTTGTTCTGAATGTCTTGGCGGAAGCCCTTGAGTTCGCTTACGAACCCAAACATTGCCCCCTTTAGATCGACGCCCCCGACGTCGGCGGGCGCGTCCCCGCCGCCCGCGGCCTTCACCTCGGTCATGGTCTTCTCCTCATCGCGATGTCCGGGGCCGACCCGCCCCTGTTGCCGGAACCGCCCCACCAGGCACGGTCCCGTCTCGTCGGGTGGGGCTTTTGCCCCACCCCGTCCCGGATCGGGGCAAAAGCCCCGTTCCGATCACTCCAGCCGCAGCGCCTCGGCCGCCGCGCTGAACAACGCGGCCACCTCACGCAGATCCTCGGATTCCTTTCGGCCGACCTTCGCCTCGGGCAGCATCGGGAAGGTGACCAGAGACACCTCCCACAGCTCGACCTCGGCCAGGGCCCGGCGCCCCTTCTGGTCACGTTGCGCGCGGATGGTGCGATAGCCGATCGAAAGCCCGTCGATCGCGCCGGCCCGGATCAGCACCGCAGCTTCCCGCGCCTGTGCAACATCCGGCAGCAGTCGCCCCTTGACCCAGAGACCCCTTTCGTCCTCGCGGATTTCGTCCCAGACCCCGATCGGCCGGGTCGGGTCGTGCTGCCACAGCATCCGCACCTTGTCGCCCTTGCCGGCCAACCTGTTCAGGCTGGCGGAGAACGCCCCCGGCAGCACGGCGTCGCCGCCCTGATCGGTCATTCCGAAGATGCTGGCATAGCCTTCGATCACATGCCCGTCCGACAGGGTCGGAGCCCCGCCCGCGAATTTCACCTCAAGTCCCGGTACCATCCCTCAGCCTCCTTTCGGCGCGAACTCCAGAATTCCCTGCACCGCCTGCGTCAGGATCACCGCGACCACGCCGTAAACCGTCATCCACAGCCGCCGCTCCAGCCCTTCGATCAAGGTCTCGATGCGCTCCAGCCGCTTCTCGACCGTGCCGAATTGCAGCGCCATGATCCGTTCCTGCGCCTCGAACCGCTGATCGTGCCAGCCGAAGGCGTCCTTGACGAAGCGCGATCCCTCCATCGCCTCACCCATCGGCCTGCGGCGGCAGCCCCAGCAGCACCCGCTTCTCGGCATCGGTCAGAAAGCTGGCTGCGCTGATGCGCGCCCATTGCTGATCGCGTTCTGCGGCCAGGGCGGGGACCTGGTCAGGATCGGGCCGCAGCACGATCTCGGCGCCCAGGTGCTCGGACAGCCACCACGCAACCGACGCCGCCACGCGCATGGCCATCGGCAGTACGGTCAGCCGATAGAAAGCCCGGTGCGCCTCGGCATAGTTCGCGTAGGTCGCGTCACCGGGAATGCCCAGCAGCATCGGCGGCACGCCGAAGGCAAGGGCGATCTCGCGGGCGGCAGCCATCTTGGTTTCGTGGAACTCCATGTCGCTGGGGCTGAACCCCATCGGCTTCCAGTCCAGCCCGCCTTCCAGAAGCATCGGGCGACCCGCGTTGCGCGCCCCCTGGTGGTTCATCTCGATCTCACCCACCAGCCGGTCATATTGCTCGGGGCTCAGCACGCCCTGCCCGTCCATGCCCTTGTAGACGATCGCCCCCGAAGGTCGGGCCGCATTGTCCAGCAGCGCCTTCGACCAGGCCGAGGCGCTGTTGTGGACGTCCACGGCGACCGCCGCGGCCTGCATCGGCGACAGACCGTAGTGATCATCCTGAGGGTGAAAGCTCTTGATGTGGCAGATCGGATCGGGACTGCCGGTCATGTCGAAGCGATGCTTGCGACCGCCGACCGAGTACTCGAACGCCACCGGCCAGCCATCCGCGCCGGGAACGATGCTCATCCGGTCCGACCGCAGCACGTGCAGTTCCTCGGGCAACCCGTCCGGGCCCAGTCCGACCGCCTCAAGATAGCCGTTGCCGGACAGAAGCATCTGTCCGAACAGCGATTCGAACAGCTCGGCGCGACCCTGCCCCGGATTGGGACGCCGCAGCAGATCGACGATGGGATGCGTTTCGTAACGCCTTTCGCGATCCTCGCAGACCAGCGGCACCGCGGCCGCGGCCTCGGCAATCAGCCTGACCGATCGGAAACCGACCGGATTGCTCACGAACCCGCCGCGCGTCAACGACCCGGTGTCGCGCGCCGACCAGACCGGTCGGCCCGAACCCGTCGCGAATGCCACCACCCGGCCGGTCGCGCTGGCCTTCCTCTCCTGCACGGGAGCGGATTTCTCCTCCCGCGAAAACAATCGAAACGCCATGTTCGCCTCCATGCCTCGGCCATGAAAAAAGCCGCTCCCGAGGGGGCGGCCTTCTACATCTTCTGTGCAAATAACCTTGAGGAACCCGGGGACACCGCCCCCGGATCACACGCTACAGCCGCCGCATCTGCGGCCGCCGCCAGCCTGCGGCCGGCTCTATCATCAGTTCGTGGATCGCCCAGACCAGCGCATCCAGACGGTCCGGGCTGCCGCGCCCTTCAAAGCCCCGAACCGTCATCTGGCACAGCTGATCCTCGAGAGCGCCCAGATTGCCGGACCGGACATGCTTCACGCGGCCCTGCTCGTACAAGGCCGCGACGGGTTCGGCCCGCAACCCCTTGCCGCGACCGGCCCGCAGCGCCTTGAAGGGGACCAGCGGATCGACCTGGCGGATGACACTCTCGACAAGGTCGCCGCCCTGATTGACCTCGGCGACCAGCTTCTCGGCACCGTGGCGGTCCATCGCGGCGATGGCGGCCCGCGCCCACTCGGTCGGTCCGCCGCGGATCGTCGCATCCTCCAGCACCACGGCGCGCCAGTCGCGCGGCTCGCCTTCGGCCACGACCCCGGCCACCACGATCCCGCATTCGTCGCTGGCCTTGCCCGCCGTCACCGCCGGATCGACGGCGACCACGACACGTGTCAGCTTCGGCACCGTGTCGATCCGCGCGCTTTCCAGCATGCCGGTCGTCCACAGCGCGCCCTCGACATCGTCCAGCAGCACGCCGTCCAGTTCCTGCCGCCCCAGCCGGGTTCCGCCATAGCGCGACTGCACCTCGGCCAGGAAGCTTTCGGCCAGATAGGCCCGGTTCGCATCGGTCGGCGCGTGTGTCGTCACCGTCGAGGCGTTCCCCAGAATCCGCTTCAGCACGCCGACATTGCGCGGTGTCGTGGTCACGACCTGCTGGGGATGCGACCCCAGGCGCAATGCGAACTGAAGCATGTCCCAGCTATCCTCGGCCTTCTTCCACTTGGCCAGTTCATCCACCCAGGCCGCGTCGAACTGCGGGCCGCGCAGCGCCTCTGGCTCGTGCGCCGAATAGACGGTCGCGGTGGCGCCATTGGCCCAGACCAGCCGTCGCCTGCCAGCCTCCCAGACCGGCCTGCGATCGGGGGGCGAGCAGGCCAGGATGCCCGACTCGCCGAACACCATCACTTCGCGTGCCTGGTCGAAGGTTTCCCCGACCAGCGCGACGCGGTGACAGCGGCCGGGTGCGACGGCGGTCGATCCCTCGACCATCCGCCGCACCCACTCGGACCCGGCGCGGGTCTTGCCCGCGCCGCGCCCGCCCATGATCACCCAGCTTTTCCAGTCGCCCTCGGGCGGCACCTGGTGAGGCAGCGCCCAGAACTCGAACAGCCACGGCAACGCCATCAAGGCGTTCTCGCTCAGCCCTCCAAGAAACGCGTCAACCTCCTCCGGCCCGGCGGAGGCAAGCCAGGCGGCGCCCGACTTCATCTCTTGCCGCGTCAAGGTCGAGACTGCCTCCTCCGACCCCGCCGGCGATGTCCTTGCGAAGTTTGTCAACCCTGTTCCTTTCCGTCATCATCAGATGGACCGCCTCGCGGACGTCCCTTGCCATCTGGATCGCCTTTTTCAGTTCCGCCGGATCGATGGCGGCGCTTTCGCGCGCCGCCAGCGTTTCCTTGTGGCTCTCCAGATCCTTGACGTAGGACCAGAAAAGCCCTTCGGCGACGGCAATTGCCTCTTCCGCATCGCACCGGCGTCGCTCTTCCCCGATCAGGTCAGCAGCGCCATCGGTGACTTGCGTTTCGGCCATAAACGGCCCTCCGGGATCACCGACCCCGCCCCATTCCATATCGTTCATGCAAACTGTCCCGCCTCGTGTCCTGTCCGCACGAGCCAAGAAACGGAAAAAGCGGCGCGGGGTTGCCCCCCGGCCGCTTGCCCATTTCTCCCAGCATGTGTAATTTCTACTTCAGGGCGTTCGGTGAGTCAATCGCTAAACCCAAGGACGATCCCTTCAGACAATCTTATTCTTTCAAAACAGCTTCTTAACCCACGCAACACCCCCAGCGCACGCCGTGCAACACGGCGCGAAAACCGCAACACCAGGGCCAACCGGAACGGAATCGCCCGCCGCAATCTCGCGACGCGCCCCGGTCATCGCGGCAGCGCAGATGGGGTGGTTGCCGCCCTCTCCAGACGGCATTGCAGCGTGCCACGCTTCTTCGCGTTCATGATGCAGCAGGCGCCCGGTCCGGTCATCATCGAGGCGTCCGGCGGCGCGCATTATCGGGCGCCGCACGAAACGCACGGCGCTGGCCTCCCGGTCGGACACGGCGCGCCGGCTTCAGACCATGACGGGCGTTGGATCGCCGACGGCCGTCGCGGTGGAGGCATTCGGCCCCGACATGGTCCCGTTCGAAACAGGGCGCGACCTTGCGACCTGGTCGGACCTTGTGCCCTGGCCGCATTCCTCGGCAGGCAAGGAGCGATTGGGGCGCATGACCAAGGCGGGCCAGGCCGATATCCGACGCGTCCTGATCCTGTTGGCGCAATGTCGCGACGGCGCTGGCTTGGGCGGTGCACCATTGCGTCGGCCAACACGATGGTTCGGCAGATCTGGACGACGTTGACAAAGAACGAAGATGACAAGGATCCGGCGCAGGCCGTCACGGCATGATGTTCCTGGCGAACCGCTGGCGACGGTGCCACGGGGGCGTGAGAGGACGACGACCTGAATGGGCAGAACGATCGAACAGCAGCGGATTGGGAAAACCGGTCCAGCGATACGAGCTGAAAGCTCGAAGCGCCGATCTGGACCCGATCCGCTGCTCCCCATCCCGGCCCGCGGCTTCAAGACGTGCCGCATCACGAGGGCTGACAGAAATTCGCACTCGATCACGCGCCAACAAGGTCAGAACCTTCTTGCAGCGCGGGCGGCAGACACGGAAACCGCTCAGCCTTTCTTCTTGTTGCTGTCCTTGGCGCGCGCCTCGGTCGCGGCGGCGATGGCATTGCTGGCCTCGTCCTGCATCTTCTGGGCAAAGGCGACCATCTGCGCGGCATAGGCCTCGGCCCAGTCGGGGAATTGACCGCCTTTCGCGGCCGACTCGCGCATCTCCTCGCCCTTCTCGCGCATCTTCTGGAACTGTTCCTCCCAGGCGGCCTGCATCGCCTCCCACTGCTCGCGGACATTCTCGTTGGCGTTCTCGAAATAGCTCCGCATCTGCTTGTTCATCTCGTCCTGGCGCTGCAAGGCGGTCTCCTGCCATTTCTGGGCGCTGGCCATCATCTCGTCATTGCGCGAGCTGATCTGGTCCTGCCATTCGGCGGCCCGCTTTTCGAACGAGCGGGCATTGTCGGCGAGGGTCGAAAACATGTCGGACAGTTTCATGGCAAATTCTCCTGATTCACAGGGACCGGACCGGCGCAGCCTGCGCCTTGGGACACGGCCCGCCCCTTCGCCGTCAAGCCTGCTGCGAGGAACGGGCTTTGTCAAACCCTCTGGACGGGCGGCTCAGCCCCCGCCCTGGACCGGCGTATCGGTCGGTTCGCCCCGCTGCGCCTCGATCTCGCGCCAGCGCGCGACGTTGCTGTTGTGCTCGTCCAGCGTGCGCGCAAAGGCGTGGCCGCCGGTTCCATCGGCGACGAAGAAGACATAGTCGGTCTGCGCCGGATTGAGCGCGGCGCGAATCGCGGCCCGCCCCGGATTGGCGATCGGCGTCGGCGGCAACCCATCGATGCGATAGGTATTGTAGGGTGTCGTGGCGTTCAGTTCGGACCGGCGCAGGCCCCGGTCCAGAACCTGCTGTCCCTTGGTCACGCCATAGATCACCGTCGGGTCGGTTTCCAGGCGCATGCCCCGTTCAAGACGGTTGACGAACACGCTGGCGACCTGCGGACGCTCATCGGGAACGCCGGTCTCCTTCTCGACGATCGAGGCCATGATCAGCGCCTCCTGGGGGCTGTCATAGGGCAGGCCAAAGGGACGCGCCTCCCACTCCGAGGCCAGGATGGTCGCCTGCCGCCGCGACATCTCGGCCAGCAGCGCCGCCCTGTCCGAGCCGCGCTCGACCTCATAGGTGTCGGGCGCCAGACTGCCCTCGGGCGGAACCTCCGCAACCTCGCCGGCAAGGAAGTCCACCTGCCGCAACGCCTCGGCGATCTGCCAGCTTGTCACGCCCTCGGCCACCGTGACCCGCAAACGGGCGTCCGGCTTCTGCGCGGCGGCGGCGATCGCCTCGGGCTGTTGCTCGCCCGCCGGATCGTAGCGCGCCATTTCCTTGAAGACACCCGTCTCGACATCCATATCGCGCAGCAGGACCGTGTTCTCGCGCACGCCGACCCGCAAGATCACCTCGGTCCCGCAGGTCGAGGGGCCGCCCGCGGTGATGACGCCGACGATGTCCTCCATGCTGGCGCGCGGCGGCACCAGATAGCTGCCGAATTTCAGGTCGCGTGCCTTGCCCATGTAGTCCGTGCCGGCGCGGAAGATATAGGCGCTGCTGACGGCACCCTGAGCGGCCAGTTGCTGGCTGACCGCGTTCAGGCTGGCGCCGGGCGCGATCTGCACGCATTGCGCCACCTCGCTGTGGCCCGGCCCGCTGAACTCATGCTTGCCCCAGGCCACCGCCGCGGCGGCGGCGACCAGCAGAACGATCAGAAGGGTCAGGAAATTCGAGGCGATGTTGCGCCAGATCATCCCTTGACCTTCCCCAGCACCAGGCTGGCATTGGTTCCGCCAAATCCGAAGCTGTTGGACAGCGCCACCTCGACCTTGCGCCGCACCGCGGCGTTTGCGGCCAGGTCCAGCCTGGGCGTCACGGCCGGGTTGTCCAGGTTGATGGTCGGGGGGCATATCTGGTCACGGATCGCCAGGATGCAGAAGATCGCCTCGACCGCGCCCGCGGCGCCCAGCAGATGTCCGATGCTGGACTTCGTCGATGACATCACGGCATTGCCCGCGTGGTCCCCCATCAGCCGCTCGACCGCGCCAAGCTCGATCGTGTCGGCCATGGTGCTGGTGCCATGCGCGTTGATGTAATCCACATGTTCGGGACCGATCCCGGCGCTGCGCAGGGCATTCTGCATCGCGCGATATCCGCCATCGCCGTCCTCGGCGGGCGCGGTGATGTGATAGGCGTCGCCCGACAATCCGTAGCCCAGCACCTCGGCATAGATGCGCGCCCCGCGCGCCACGGCATGCTCGTATTCCTCCAGCACGACGCAGCCCGCGCCCTCGCCCATGACAAAACCGTCGCGGTCCTCGTCATAGGGACGGCTGGCCGCCTGCGGATCATGCGCGCGCTTGGTGGACAGCGCCTTGCAGGCGTTGAAGCCGGCGATCCCGATCTCGCTGATCGGGGCCTCGGCGCCGCCGGCGACCATGACGTCGGCATCGCCCAGCATGATCAGCCGCGCCGCGTCGCCGATCGCATGGGCGCCGGTCGAGCAGGCGGTCACGACCGCGTGGTTCGGACCCTTGAATCCATAGCGGATGCTGACCTGACCCGAGATCAGATTGATCAGCGCGCCGGGGATGAAAAATGGCGAGACCCGCTTTGGCCCGCGTTCCTTGATCAGCACCGCCGTATCCGCGATCGAGGTCAGTCCGCCGATGCCCGAACCGATCATCACGCCGGTGCGCAGACGATCTTCCTCGGCCTCTGGCCGCCAGCCGGAATCGCGGACCGCCTGGTCGGCCGCAGCCATGCCGTAAAGGATGAAATCATCGACCTTGCGCCGGTCCTTGGGTGCCATCCAGTCATCGGGGTTGAAACTGCCGTCGCTTCCGTCGCCAAAGGGGATCTCGCAGGCATATTGCGTCACCACGTCCTTGGGATCAAAGCGCGTGATCGGCCCGGCGCCCGACTGGCCGGCCAGCAGCCTTTCCCATGTCGCCTCGACGCCCGAAGCGAGGGGCGTGACCATCCCCAGACCGGTGACAACAACCCTGCGCATGTTCACGTCCTTGCCTGTTCAATTTCGGGACGTGATACACGCCCGAAACCGATCAGGCAACGCATGAGAGTCTTGCGCCGAGACCACGCTCGGGCCCGGAGAGCTCAGGCCCGGAGAGCCCAGGCCTGCTGGCCTGGACGTCAGAAGCCGGCGATCACCGGCTTGTTGTTCGCCAGATGCCGGTCGGCCAGCTTTCGTCCATGCCGGCCCGACACCAGCGGACGCACGGGGACAGGTCCCTCGATTTCCGCACCGATCTCGGCCAGTTGCGGGAACAGCTCCAGAATCTCGGCGCGGGCGGATTCCGGCACGCTTTTCAGCGCCTGGGCGCCGGTGAACAGAGTCTCGGTCACCGCCCCGTTCGAGAACACAAGTTCGTGCCGTTCCAGCAGAAGATGGACATAGATCACCTCGGCGGCGTCCTCGACCACCTCGATCCCCGGCAGCACCAGCAACTGCTTGGCGGCGACCAGGACCTCGTCGGTGCCGAACATCCGCTGCGCGATGGCGGATCGCACCAGAACGCGATGCTGCGGCGATACCAGCAGGTCGGCCTGCGGCACGCCCGGGCCCAACGCCCCGGCGCGGATGCGGACCGGTTGCAGGGACTCGCTGCCGCGCACGTCAAGGCTGCGGGACCCGACCCAGCGAAGCGGCTGCGCGCCGTGATCCACCGTTTCGACCAGATCGCCTTCGCGCAAATCCTCGACCGGGCGCGGCCCGGCCGGCGTCGCGATCATCGTGCCGGCGACGAAGCAGACGACGAAATCGTTCGCGTTGCGGTCGTCGCCCAGATCGGCCCTGTTGAGGATGAGCCTGTTCAAGGTGCCCGAAACGATCGGGCCGCTTTGATACGCGGCGGAATCCGCGTTTTCGGACAGTTCCGGCGCAAGGAACAGGTTGCCCGCCTCGTCCTGAAACACGACTGCGCTGACATCGGCGGTCGAACCATCAAGGAACGTGATCGTCGCCTCATAGACGCCCACCCCCTCGAAGGTCGCGGTCGTGGGCGACGTTTCGCCGGGAAGCGTATAGGTGACCTGATCGCCGCCGCCCGACCGGCTCGTGTCCAGAGCGCCATCCCGCCCGGCAATATCCTCGGCGGTTACACTGACGATGCGTTCGTAAAGCGGGTCGTCCGGCGTCCCGGCGGACTGGCCGACCAGATCACCGGCGCTCTCACTGGTGCTGTTGCCCTCGACGGGGTCGATGTTCCACCCGCCGCCATTTCCCAGAAAGATGGCATTCCACGTCGTCGGCATCATCCACTCCTAACAGATCAGGCGCTCGAACAAGCAGGCGAGCCACCAAAAAGACCAATTGATCTGCTGCACCAATACCCCGAAAGCGGGTTTTGCGTCCAGCGCAAAAGGCAAGGGTCCGAACGGTGCCACCGGCCCGGAAACCGGCCCGTTCGGCAATCTCTGCGTTCCTTCAGATCAGTCCTTCCGCCCGGAAATCGGCCCGGATATCGCGTTCGGGACGCGGCCCGACATGGCCGATCACCTCGGCCGCCGCGATGCAGCCCATCCGGCCGGCGACATCAAGCGGCAGACCCAGCGCCAGGCCATGGATCAAGCCGGCCGCGAACTGGTCGCCCGCCCCGGTCGCATCCACCGGCACGATCCTGTGGACCGGCACCGTGACCCGCTGCCCGTCGCGGATCAGGATCGCGTCCTCGCCCGAGCGGGTGCAGATCACCGTGCCGCAATCCGCGTGCGCCAAGGCCAGCGCCGTTTCCAGATCCTCGGTCTGATAGAGCGACGACCACTCATGGACATTGCCGATGACGTAATCCATCGGGCCGGCCACCAGACGCCGGAAGTCCTCGCGGTGGCGATCGACGCAGAACGGGTCGGAAAGCGCGATGCCGGCCTGCCCGCCCGCCTCGTGACAACAGCGCGCGGCCTTCAGGAACGCGTCCTTGCCCTTCGGCTTGTCGAACAGGTAGCCTTCCAGGAACAGCCAGCCGGATCCCTGAAACACGGACGGATTGACATCGTCCGGTCCCAGTTCCGCCGATATTCCCAGATAGGTGCTCATCGACCGTTCGCCGTCGGGCGTCACAAGGATGATGCTGCGCGAGGTCGGCAACTGCTCGCCGGCCACCGGCGGGTTGACAAAGACCGTGCCGGCCGCCTCGGTCTGTTCGGCATAGGACAGCCCCAGCGCGTCCTCGGCCACCCGGCCGATGAACGCGGTCTTCAGCCCCAGCGCGCCAATGCCGGCCAGCGTGTTCGCGACCGAGCCGCCCGGAACCAGACGGGCCTGCGCGCGTCCCGGCCGCTGATCGCCGGCCTGCGCGGCCATCAGACAGTCCGACCGCTCGCGTTCGACCAGCTGCATGATCCCCTTTTGCACCCCCAGCGCCGTCAGGCCGGCGTCGTCGATGGGCGAGATGACGTCCATGACAGCGTTGCCGATGCCGATCACATAGGGGGTGGTCATTGGGTCTTCTCCTCATAGGGGCACAGGTCGCGGATGATGCAGACCCCGCAGCGCGGACGCCGCGCCTGGCAGATGTAGCGGCCATGCAGGATCAGCCAGTGATGGGCATGGCTCTGGAACCGGACGGGCACATTGTCCTCGATCGCGCGCTCGACCGCTTCCACGTCGCGGCCAGGTGCAATCCGCGTGCGGTTGCCGACCCGGAAGATATGCGTGTCCACGGCCTGGCTGGCATGCCCGAAGGCGCAGTTCAGCACCACGTTGGCGGTCTTGCGCCCGACACCGGGCAGGCCCATCAGCGCAGCACGGCTGTCGGGCACCTCACCGCCGTATTCGTCCACCAAAAGCCGCGACAGGGCGATCACGTTCCTGGCCTTCTGGCGATAGAGCCCGATGGTCTGGATATGCCTTGTGACGGCTTCAAGCCCCAGATCCAGCATCTTCTGCGGCGTGTCGGCCAGCGCGAACAACTCTCTCGTGGCCCTGTTCACGCCCGTGTCGGTCGCCTGCGCCGACAGCGCGACGGCGACAAGCAGCGTGTAGGGATTGAGGAAATTCAGTTCGGTCCGGGGCGCGGGATTGGCCTCGGCCAGTCGCGAAAAGAGCGCGACCTGATCGGTGAATGGCAGTGCGGACGGGATGCGACGGGTCTGGGCCATGACGATCGCCTTTTGACCGCCGTCGCGCGGCAATGCAAGTCCGCCCGTCCCGTCGCCTGATCGTGACGGGCCGTCAGCGACTTTCAGCCCGGCACGGCTTTCCTTTCCGCGGGAACCGGGGCAGGTTGCGACATATTGGAGACGTGACCCGGGAACGGGTTCGTTTCCCAGGCGCGGCGCCACCGGCGCCGCAGGAACAAACAGGAAGGGGAGAAAGATGAACTTCCGTCTGAGCACCATCGCCGCGGCATCCGGGCTGATCGCCCTCGGGGCCTGCACCGATCCCTCGATGAACGCGAACGGGACCGCGACCGGCATGAGCCGGACCCAGCAGGGCGCGCTGGCCGGCGCCACGATCGGCGCGGTACTGGGCGCGACGCGCGATGATGACAAGAACAACCAGGGCCGGGACGCGGCCAAGGGCGCCATCGTTGGCGCCGCGGTCGGTGCGGTCGCCGGCAATATTCTCGACCGGCAGGCTGCCGCGCTGGAACAGGCGGTGCAGAACCCGAACGTCCAGATCGTCAATCGCGGCTCGTATCTTCAGGTCATCCTGCCCGAAGGCGTCCTGTTCGCGACCAACTCGGCCGCCGTCTCGGGCGTGGCGCAGAACGACCTCTATGCCGTCGCGCGCAACCTGAACCAGTATCCGAACAGCCGCGTCGAGGTGATCGGCCATACCGACAGCACCGGCACCGCCGCCTACAATCAGGACCTGTCGCAGCGCCGCGCGCAGTCGGTCGCTGGCATCCTGGCGGCGGCCGGCGTTTCCTCCGCGCGCCTCGTCGCGGTGGGTCGCGGCGCCACACAGCCGGTCGCCTCGAATGCGACCGAGTCCGGACGCGCGCAGAACCGCCGGGTCGAGATTCTCATCCGCCCGACGCGCTGAGCGGATCACGAACGGGGCAAGGGGGCCGACGCAAGTCGGCCCCTTCTGCGTTTGCGGCCGCATCGACAAGACTCGCCGCGTTTCCCGGCAAGGGGCGGGTACGCGGCAAACCGAATCCGGCTCGCCGGAACTGACGCAACGTCACGGTGCCGATTCCGGATGACCACAGCAGTTTTCCTGCCCGAAGACGTCAGCGACAGGCTACGGGTTCCCCAGGGCAGATCGGCGCCGCGATGCGCCATCCATGCCGGTCGCCTTGTCCTTTCCTGCGCGGCAGTCCTGCTGCCGACCAAGACCTTTCATGCGCGCGAGCAGACGATCATGCCGCATGAAAGAACCCCCGGCCTGGATGGCCGGGGGTCCCTCATGTCCCTCGTTGAAACCGGTGCTCCGTCGATGACGGGCGGTTTTCTCAGTTCAGAAGGCGCGCCACGTCTTCGATGGCGTCGTCGATCCCCGCCGAGCGGTTGCCGGCCTGCACCTGACCTGCCAGCAGTTCGGACGCGGCTCCGACCGCGGCCCTGACGGCCTGATCGCGCACGGCGCGAACGGCGTCCTTCTCGGCGCTGGCGATCTGGTCCTCGGCGCCCTGAAGGCGACGCTCGATCGAGCGCTTCAGATCCTCCTTCGCCTTGGTGGCCTGCGCATCGGCCTCGCGCTTGGCATTGGCGACGATCTCGTCCGCCTGACCCTTCACCTCGCGCTGGCGCCGCTCGAAGCTGGCATAGATTTCCTGCGCTTCCTCGCGCAGACGGCGAGCCTCGTCCAGATCCTTGCGGATGCCGTCGGCGCGCTTGTCCAGCAGCGAGCCGATGATCGTGGGCACCTTGTAGTAGACAAGGATGCCGACGAACAGAAGGAAGGCCAGCAGCACGATGAAATCGGTGTTGCGCAGCGAGAAGAACGGGCCGGTGGCCGCAGCTGCGGGGCCGGCACTCAGCGCGATCAGCGCGATGGCACTCAGTCTTGTCATTGCACGGCCCCCTTGATGCGGCTGTCCACTGCCTTGTCGAGCGCATTCTCGTCGACGCTCCCGCCAAAGCTGCGGACCAGTTCGGCGGTCACGTCACGGGCGACCTCGCGGGCGTCCGTCGCGGCCGAATCGCGAATCTCGGCGATGCGCTTTTCCGATTCCGCCGTGCGCGCGGCGATCTCGGCATCGGCATGCGCGATCGCGGCATCCAGATCCTTCTGGATCTCGGCACGGTTGGCGGCGACGATCTTCTGTGCCTCGCTGCGCGCGTCCGCCAGCGCCTTGTCATAGGCCGCCTCGGCCTCGCGCGCCTTGCGCTTGAATTCCTCGGCAGCCATCAGATCGCCGGTGATGGCACCCTGACGGTCCGAAATGACCGCGGCGATCCGGGGCAGCGCGATCCGCGACAGCACCCAGTACAGCAGCCCCAGCGCGACCACGAGCCAGAAGATCTGGTTCGGGAACGTGCTGAAATCAAGCTGCGGCATGCCGGTTGCGCCCTCGGCCGCGTGCGCTGCCGCCTCGGCTTCATGCGCGGCGGTCTCACCGTGCTGCGACACCAGCTCGGCGGCGTCTTCAGAATGTTCGGCCGCGGTGGTGGCGGCCTCTTGCAACAGGCTGAACATATCCTACCCCTTGGCCTTTAAGGTCACGAAGGGGCGGGAACGCGCGTTGCGCCCCCACCCCGCCGCAAGGATGGGGTGGATCAGACCGCGAACATCAGCAGAAGCGCGACGAGGAACGCGAAGATCCCCAGAGCTTCCGCGAAGGCGATGCCGATGAACAGCGTGGCGGTCTGACCGGCTGCTGCCGACGGGTTGCGCAGCGCGCCCGACAGGAAGTTGCCGGCAACGTTGCCCACACCGACTGCGGCGGCGCCAGAACCGATGGCAGCCAGACCGGCACCGATGTACTGACCCAGTTCGGCGATATTCCCTTCCATGATGATACTCCTTGCGGTTGGAAGATTTGAATTCTGATTGAAGCGGAACCCTGATGCGCGGCGCCTAGTGGCCCGGATGCAGCGCGTCCTTCAGATAGACGCAGGTCAGGATCGTGAACACATAGGCCTGGATGAAGGCGACCAGCACCTCCAGCCCGTACATGGCCGTCACGGCCAGGATCGACACGGGCGAGATCACCGCGATCGCGGCAAAGCCTGCGAACACCTTGATGACCGCGTGGCCTGCCATCATGTTGCCGGCAAGACGAATGGAATGGCTGACCGGGCGCACGAAGTAGGAAATCACCTCGATGATCGCCAGCACCGGCCGCAGCACCAGCGGCGCCGACGTGACCCAGAACAGCCCCAGGAAATGCGTGCCGTTCTTGACGAAACCCAGCACCGTCACGCTGAGGAACACCGCCATCGCGAGAACCCCTGTCACCGCGATATGCGAGGTGACGGTAAAGGCCTTGGGCAGCAGACCCAGCATGTTGGCGAACACGATGAACATGAACAGCGTCATGATGTAGGGGAAATATTTCAGCCCGTCCTTGCCGACGACATCCTCGACCATCTTGTGGATCATGCCATAGGCAAGCTCGGCGATGGACTGGACGCGGTTCGGCACGATCGCACGTCCGCGGGTGCCCATGACCAGCAAGGCGGTAATGGCGATCACGATGATGAACAGCCACAGCGTGACATTCGTGGGGGTGTACCAGTGGACCGGCCCGTCGCCGAACAGCGGCTTGACGAGAAACTGGTCCATCGGGTGGAAGGCCAGGCCGGCTTCTTCACCTTGCGCTTCGGTCGCCACGATCAATCCCTCTCATCCGTTCCCGGCGGCTTGCCGGGGGTTCTGCCAAGTTCGGCCGCGGTCCGCATCATCACCTTGATACCGGCCGCGAAGCCGAGGAATAAGAACAGGATCATCAGGAACGGCGTGGTGCCGAACAGATGATCCAAACCGAAACCGATCCCGAAGCCGATCCCGATGCCGGCCACGATCTCGATCACCATCCGCCATGCCAGATGCGCCTGGTCATGGCCCGCCATCGGGCCCTTGGCCTTCGGCTTGGGCGTCAACCTGGCCAGTCGCGCCTCCAGATCGCTCAGACGGGAGGCATCCGCATCCCTGTCTTCGCCGCTCCGGGGCCTCTCGGCCATCTCTCACGCCCCCGTTATCGCTCGATGGGGTGTCTAGGGTGGATCGCCTCCCAAGTCAAGCAACAGAGGGACGCGCATAGCATATTGATATTCCGTCACTTTCCCTCGCGCCCGATTCCGGCCTCCGGGTTGCAATCCGGTTCGCTCCCGATCAATACTCAACCGGCAAGTTGAGCTTTCCCAGACCCTGCGCATCCGGATCCCGCCATGCCCCCCCGCTGTCCACCGCCATGACCGCCCCCGTGCATGACGGGCTGGACCTGATTTTCGCCGCGCTTGCCGACCCGACGCGGCGGCGTGTGCTGTCGATGCTGCTGGAAGACGACATGGCGGTCAGCGACGTCGCCCAGCCTTTCGCGATGAGCCTTGCCGCGATCTCGAAGCATCTGGCGGTGCTTGCGGCGGCCGGGCTGATCCGGCAGGAACGCCGCGGCCGGATCACCTGGTGCAAGCTGGACCCCCAGGGGATGCGAACGGCCTCGGTCTGGATGCAGGGCTTCGGACAGTTCGACCCGGTGGATCTGGATGCGTTCGAGCGTTTCCTGGAAACGGAGCTGAAGGAATGGACCCCGGAATGAGCACGCGCCCCGACATCCTGTGCATCGGCGCGATGCTGTGGGACGTGATCGGTCGCGCCCCGCGCCGGATGGCGCCCGGCGCGGACGTGCCGGGCCGGATCCGTCACATGCCAGGCGGCGTCGCGTTGAACGTCGCGGTCGCGCTGGCCCGCTGGGGTCTTGCCCCGGCCGTGCTGTCCGCCGTCGGCCGCGATCCCGAGGGCGCGGCGCTGGTGGCCGAAGCCGAACGGCTCGGCGTGCTGACCCGGTGGCTGACCCGCGATGGCGGCCTGCCCACGGATTGCTACATGGGAATCGAGGACAGCCAGGGGCTGATCGCGGCCATCGCCGATGCCCATGGCCTCGAAGCGGCCGGCGCGACGATCCTTGCGCCGCTGGACGATGATCTGGCCGGCTGGACCGGCCCGGTCGTGCTGGATGGGAACGTGACCGAGGATCTGCTGGCCGCGATCGTCCGCGATGCGCGTCTGGGCGCTGCCGATCTGCGGCTGGTGCCGGCAAGCCCCGGCAAGGCAGAGCGGCTGGAACCCCTGATCGCCGCGCGGCGCGGCTGCTTTTACCTGAACCGGCTGGAGGCCGAGATCCTGGCCGGTCGCGCCTGCCCCGACGCGGCCAGCGCCGCCGAGGCGGTGGTGGCCCGCGGTGCCGCACGGGTTCTGGTCACCGACGGCCCCCATCCGGCGGCCGAGGCGATCGCGAACGGCCCGACGCTGATCGCCGCCCCGCCGTCCGTCGCGGTCGCACGGGTGACCGGCGCGGGCGACTGCTTCCTGGCCGCGCATCTGGCGGCCGGGATCGCGAACCGGCCGCGCGACGCGGCGCTGCGCCAGGCCGTCGAGGCCTCGGCCGCGCATGTGTCGGGCCGCGACATGCCCTAGGCGCTGCCTGTCATCCGCTTGACGCCCCTTCTCTCGAACGCTCTGGACCAAAGGACCCCCGCGATGACCGATGCCCCCCTGCTGTACTCTCCCGAGGTCGCCGAGGCGCTGGCGGAGGACCGCCCCGTTGTTGCGCTGGAATCCACGATCATCACCCACGGCATGCCCTATCCGCAGAATCTGGACATGGCCCGAGAGGTCGAAGAGGTGATCCGCGTCATCGGCGCGACGCCCGCGGCCCTTGCCGTGATGGGGGGCCGGATCCATGTCGGCCTGACCGATGACAGCCTGCACCAACTGGCCCGCACCCCGCCCGATGAGGTGATGAAGCTCAGCCGCGCCGATCTGGCGGTCTGCCTGGCGAACGGCCGCACCGGCGCGACGACCGTCGCCGCCACCATGATCTGCGCGCATCTGGCAGGCATCCGGGTGTTCGCCACCGGCGGGATCGGCGGCGTGCACCGCGGCGCCGAGCACAGCTTCGACATCTCGGCCGATCTGCAGGAACTGGCGCAGACCCCCGTCACCGTGGTCGCGGCGGGTGCCAAGGCGATCCTCGACCTGCCCAAGACGTGGGAGGTTCTGGAAACGCTGGGGGTGCCGGTGATCGCCTATGGCCAGGACGAGTTGCCGGCCTTCTGGTCGCGCAGCAGCGGCATCCCGGCCCCGCTTCGCATGGACAGCCCCGCCGAGATCGCCGCCGCGGCCCGGATGCGCGCGCGGCTGGGGCTTCCGGGTGGCCAGCTGGTCGCCAACCCGATCCCCGAAGCCGACGAGATCACCCAGTCCCAGATCCTGCCGGTGATCCTGCGCGCGCTGGACGAGGCCGAACAGCAGGGCATCGCGGCGAAATCCGTGACTCCCTTCCTGCTGCAACAGATCTTCCATCTGACCGGCGGCAAGTCGCTGACCTCGAACATCGCGCTGGTGCTGAACAACGCGCGGCTGGCGGCCGAAATCGCGATCGCGATGACGAACCCCGCCTGACCGGGCGCGAATCCCGGCCGTTCCGATCCGCGGCTGCGTCACCCCGAGACCCCGCCGCTCCGGCCCTTGCAGCCTTGCAGGACGCCCTTCGCAGGGCGAGGCGGGGGCGGGGTCCGGCCGGTCTATCCGACGACGCCTGATCCCCGAAGCAGTTCGGACAGATCGACGCTGTCCTGAACATTCAGCGCGTCGGCGTGATCGTTGAGGAACCGGTCCGCCGCCACCTGCCCCGCCTTCTTCATGCGTGCCAGCAGGCCGGGCGCCGGCATCACCTTTGACCGGGCATTCAGGTCGTTCATCAGCAGGTCGTCCAGGATCATGTGGATCAGCGGGTTCTTCATGGCGCGGTTGTGCAGCCGTTCCTCGGCGTGCAGGCGCTTGACGAAGTTGATCGCCCGCAACTCGGACATCAGGGCGCTGTTGAAGCTGATCTCGTTCTCGCGGTCGGTGATCTCGACCGGGCTTTTGGGCACCCCGTCCCGGATCAGCGGGTTGATGTGCACGATCATGATGTCGCGCGGCAGGTCAGCCCGATACAGCGGGAAAAGCGCCGGGTTGCCGGTGAACCCGCCATCCCAGAACGCCTCGATCCGGCCCGTGTCGGGATCGCGCAGCTCGACGGCCTGGAACAGCGTCGGCAGGCAGGCCGAGGCCATCACCGCCTCGACCGACACGGCCAGGCGGGTGAAGACCCGGATACGCCCGGTCCGGACATTCGTGGCACTGACAAAGAGTTGCGGACCGCGATCATTGCCGAAATCCGGATAGGGCAACTCGCGCAGGACCGGACCCAGCGGATTGAGGTAGAACGGGCCGTAATCATAGGGGCTGAAGATCCGGTTCAGCCCGTCCAGCCAGGCGGCCGGCGAGAACATCTCGGTCAGGCGATGCATGCTGCGCGGCAGCGGCATCAGCGAATGCATCCAGCGCACCATGCGGTTGTCCGAAAGCTGGCCGATCTCGCCCCACAGGCAGTCCAGGTTCTGGCGCGCGGCACGTCGCCCCTGCGGGCCCGGATGGCGCGCCAACCCGGCCTTCAGGGCGGCGCCGTTCAGCGCACCGGCGGATGTGCCGCTGATCGCGGCGATATGCAGCCAGTTCTCGTCCAGAAGCCGGTCCAGCACGCCCCAGGCGAAGGCGCCATGCGCGCCGCCGCCCTGCAAGGCCAGATTGATGCTCTTGTCTTCCATCCGCCCGCGCCCCCGTTTTGCACATGCAGCATAGTAGTCACCCTCGGCAGCACCGCAAGGGTTGCGCGATGCAGCGCGCGTTGCGCCGGCGAGGATGGCCGCCAGCGGGATCAGGATATCGCGCAGCGTCACGAAGCCCGGCATCATGGCGATGACGATGGCCAGACGGGACGACGAGCACCGTCACCCCAAAATCGGCCGGGGCTTTGCGGGTCACGGCCGCATGGCCGACCGGCGAGAGCAGGATCGAAACGGCACGCAATCCCTCCGCCGATGGAAGATGCCCTGACTTGCTGACCGCAGGAACCGCCCCGCAAATTCGGGCGCAGATCCGAGTCTGCGGTCCGGGCTCTCAAGGGCCCGTCATCCGCGCGGCACGTTTCGGCAGCCTGGCCGCGCCGCGGCACGCTGTCAGCAATAGGGCTGCGGCCCGCGCGACATGGCCTCGCCATGGCGCGCGCCATGCGCCCAGCCGACGGGAAGGAGGCGCGCGATCTCGTCCCTCTGGGTCGCGGTCAGCGTGAGGGTCGCGCCGCGGATGTTGTCGCGCATATGCGCGATGCTGCGCGAACCCGGCAGCGCGATCACATGCGGCCCGCGCGCCAGCACCCAGGCGATCGCCATCGCGGCCGCGCTCTGGCCATGGTCGCGTGCGAAGGCCGCGAATTGTCGAACGGATGGCCGGGATCGCGCGGGATCGCGCATTTGCTGGCCAGGACCACGCGGTGCCGGAACTTTTTCAGGAACCGCGCCAGCAAGTCCTCGGCGCGGCCCGAACCATAGACATTCGAGGTGTCGAGATGATCGACGCCCATGTCGAGACAGGCTTCCATGCAGCGCAGCGCGTCGCCGGAATCGGCCTCACCATAGCTGCCGACGAAATTCATCGTCCCCAGCGCGACAGCGCCGACCAGGGGCCCGCCCCGGCCCAGCTGCCGCTTCGGCATGCTGGCCGCGCCGCTGTCCGAAGCGTGGCACGGCGTCGGCATGCTAGTCGTCAGCCTGCGCCTCGGCGCGGCTCTTGCCGGCCACATCCATCGCCAGCGTCGCCGCCATGAAGGTGTCAAGGGCGCCGTCCAGAACGCCCTGCGTGTCGCTGGTTTCCTCGCCGGTGCGCAGATCCTTCACCATCTGGTAGGGATGCAGCACATAGGACCGGATCTGGTTGCCCCAGCCGGCATCGCCCTTGGCGTCGTGCTGCGCCTGTATGCTTTCGGTGCGGCGCCGCAACTCCATCTCGTAGAGCCGGGATTTCAGCGCGGCCATGGCATTGGCGCGGTTCTGGTGCTGCGATTTCTCTGACGAGGTGACGACGATCCCGGTCGGCAGGTGGGTGATCCGCACCGCCGAGTCGGTGGTGTTCACATGCTGTCCGCCCGCGCCCGAGGACCGGTAGGTGTCGATCCGTATCTCGTTGTCGGGCACCGTGATCTCGATATTCTCGTCCACGACCGGGTAGACCCAGACGCTGCTGAAGCTGGTGTGACGCCGCGCGGCGCTGTCATAGGGCGAGATGCGCACCAGCCGGTGTACGCCCGATTCCGATTTCAGCCAGCCATAGGCGTTGTGCCCGCTGATCTTGTAGGCGGCGCTGCGGATGCCGGCTTCCTCGCCCTGGGTTTCCGATACCAGTTCGACTTCGTAGCCCTTCTTCTCGGCCCAACGGACATACATGCGCGCCAGCATCGCCGCCCAGTCGCAGCTTTCGGTGCCGCCCGCCCCGGCGTTGATCTCGAGGAACGTGTCGTTCGCGTCGGCCTCGCCGTTCAGCAACGCCTCCAGCTCTTTCTGCGCGGCCAGATCGGCCAGGGATCTCAGGTTGGCCTCTGCCTCGGCGACCAGTTCGGGGTCGCCCTCCGCCTCGGCCAGTTCGACCATCTCGGCATTGGCGGTCAGGTCGTCGTCGATCCGGCGATAGGTCTCGATCGCGTCCGACAGGGCCTGCCGCTCGCGCATCAGCTTCTGCGCGCGGGCCGGATCGGACCACAGATCGCCATCCTCGATCATCGCGTTCATCTCTTCCAGACGATGCGGTGCGGTCTGCCAGTCCATGCGCTGCCCCAGCAGGGTCAGCGACTTGCGGATGGCCTCGATTCTGGACTGCGTCTCGGCGCGCATGGGCGGTTTCCCTCGAAGTTTCAGGGGCGACAGATAGCTTGCACGGTACCGACTCACAAGGGGACGAGGCGTTCCGCCCCCCGCGTCAGCCGGCGCGGGACGGATTCGCGGCGCGTCTTGGCGGCGTCCGCTTGCGCGGCTTTTCAAGCGGACGCGCGCCCGCCCGGGCACGGCGGGCACTCGACAGGCCCATGTCGCGGGCTATGGTCTGAGCCGGCCTGCCCGGCACCGTTGCCGGCCGGGTCTCGGAAAGGACCGGACCGTGACCACGCTCTCGCCTCTCATGCTGGGTTTCCTGGGCAGCCTGGCGGCAGGATTGATGACCGCAATCGGCGCGATCCCGGTCCTGTTCGGGCGCGTGCCCTCGCCTCGGACCCGCGATCTTGCCCTTGGATTTGCGGCCGGAGTCATGCTGTCGGCCTCGTTCTTTTCGCTCATCATCCCGGCGCTGGAGGCCGCCGGGTCTCGCCATGACAGCCGCGCCGGGCCCGCTGCGATCGTCTGCATCGCGATCCTCATCGGCATGGGCGCCATCGCGCTGATGAACGAATATCTGCCGCACGAGCATTTCCAGACCGGGCGCGAGGGGGGCCGGGCGGCCTCGTTGCAGCGGGTCTGGCTGTTCGTCATCGCAATCACGATCCACAACTTTCCCGAAGGTCTGGCGGTGGGCGTCGGCTTTGGCGGGGGCGGGCTTCAGGGCGGGCTGCCCATCGCCATCGGGATCGGGCTTCAGAACGCGCCCGAGGGGCTCGCCGTGGCGGTTTCGCTGCTGGCCGAGGGGTATTCAAGATCGCGGGCCTGGGGGGTCGCGGCGCTGACCGGGTTGGTCGAGCCTCTGGGCGGCCTCATCGGGGCCGGGGTCGTCACCTTCTCGACGGCGCTCCTGCCCTGGGGCCTCGCCTTCGCGGCGGGTGCGATGCTGTATGTCATCAGCCACGAGATCATCCCCGAAACCCATCGCTGCGGGCACCAGAGGCAGGCGACGCTGGGTCTGGCAATCGGGCTCGTGATCATGCTGTTTCTGGATGTCTGGCTGGGCTGAGCGGCGGCAGCGTGTGCCCGGGCCGGGCCGCATCCGGCGCGAAACGCTGGCGAGCGCGGATCGCGTCACGGACGATCGGCTGGCCGCGATCCTGTCCGAGATGGCGCCCGACCCCGGCGACCGGGTCGCCGTGCTGGTCAACGGGCTGGGCTCGACCGCGCTGGTCGAGCTTTGCATCATCGTCGACCGCCTCAGGCAGGTGCTGAATGCGCGCGGCGTCAGCATCCATCGCTCGCGGGTCGGGGAATACGCGACCTCGCTGGACATGGCCGGCGCCTCGATCACGGCGTCACCACGGAGATCGGCTGGAAAGCCGTGCAGGACGTGCTGTCCAGCGCAACCCGGGACGAGACGATCGAGGCCGGTTGCGGGCGCATGGCCAGGGCTTTCCTGGACGCGGTGGGCGCGTCGTCGGGGCCGCTCTATGCGACGGGGACGAGGCCGGCATGAAGGCAACCGTCGGGATGCAATCCCGGCGCGGCCGTTCGGCCAGGCTTGGCACGCGGTCGATCGGCCATATCGATCCCGGAGCCGCGTCGAGCTGGATCATGCTGCGCGCCATCGCCTCGGCGCTGGAAGAGGCGATCGCCGCGACCGGACCGCGCGTTTCCGGCCGACCTCCCGTCCGGCAGCGCTTGCGTCGGCAGGGGTGTCCGCACGGGTGTCCGCAGGTACGTCCGCTGGGGCGGCGGACGCAGGCGGTCTGGAAATGCGCGCGGCGCAGGCGCATGATACGGACCATCGCTGCGGGGAACCCCGCCCCGTGTTCTTGCAAGGTCCGAAAGGAGATGCCGATCATGATGCGCAGCTATTCGATGACCCTCGCCTTGTGCCTCGCCATGGCCGCCTGTGCCCCGTCGCCGGGCACGACCACCACCGGCGACTGGCCGACCGCGCCGGCGCTGAACCCGGCCGACTATGCCCTGCAGGATACGGCCACGCTCGGGCTGAGCGGGGCCGAGCTGCTGCCCGAGGCGGCGGCTGCGCTGCAGGCCGGGCTTGGCAGCAGCGAGCCGGTCGAGGGCAATTACAGCGAGACCCTGGACGCCTATTCCGGTGACGGGCGCGGTGCGGTGGTCCTGACCCTGAACCAGCTGGCCGACGACTCGGTCCGGACGATGCAGCATGTCGTCGAATTCGACCTGCGCCCGGATCCGCAGGTCGAGGGGCGCGTCTTCGCGATCCCGTCCGGCTACGGCACCCGGCAGAGATGCTACCGCGCGACCGATCCGGATGCCTGGACGAACCAGCCCTGCCCCTGAGGCCGCGCCGGGCCGGCGGGCCGACATTCGCGAGGATGGGTCCGGGGGGTCCGGGGGGCGGCGAGCCCCCCGGCCTTCGCGGGACGCCATGCCACAGGCCGGCTCAGTACAATCCGCCCGACGACATGGTGCCGAAATCCGTCTTCTTGGGGATGACCTTGCGCTGACCGGTCGAGGTGGTGATCGAGGTGGCCTCGCGCGCCGAGGCTCCGGCCTGCCATGGCAGCACCACGTCGCCATCGCCGAAGCCCGAGACGATATAGGGCGAAAGCCAGTCGGGATCGGTGCCGTCACGGAAATACTCGGCGATGACGTTCGCGCCGCTGGCGTCGTCGGGCAGGCGCTGGCCGGTGACGCGATCGATCTTGACCCAGTGCCCGCCCGGCGGGACCTTGAACTCGGTGCCGCCGAATTCCCGCACCGCCTCGCGCATGAAGGCGTTGAAGACCGGCACGCACAGCGTGCCGCCATAGGCGTTCGACCCCAGCGTGCGCGGCTGGTCATAGCCCAGATAGCAGCCGGCGACGATGTTGCTGGAATAACCGATGAACCAGACATCCTTCGCGTCGTTGGTGGTGCCGGTCTTGCCGGCGATCGGCACCGGCAGGTCGACGCCCTTGCCCGAACCGCGCTGGACCACGCCCTCCATCATCGAGGTCAGCTGATAGGCGGTCACGGCATCCATCACGCGTTCGCGGTTGCTGTCGATCACCGGACCCTCGCCAGCCGGCAGGGCCTGCATGCCGCAGGTCTCGCAAACCCGCTTGTCGTGGCGATAGACGGTTCGCCCGCGCCGGTCCTGGACCCGGTCCACCAGGGTCGGCTCGACCCGCTCACCGCCATTGGCAAACATCGCATAGGCGGCCACCATCCGGAACAGCGTGGTTTCCTGAGCGCCGAGCGCGTTGGCCAGAAACGGCTGAAGCCGTCCATAGACCCCGAATTTCTCGGCATACCGGGCCACCGTGTCCATGCCGATATCCTGCGCGATGCGGATCGTCATCAGGTTGCGCGACTGCTCGATCCCGGTCCGCAGCGGCGTCGGACCGTAGTGACGGCCCGAGGCGTTCCTGGGCTCCCACAAGCCGTAGGGCGTATCGATGCGGATCGGCTCGTCCACGACAATGGTGGCGGGGGTATAGGCGTTGTCCAGCGCCGCGGCATAGACGAAGGGCTTGAAGCTGGACCCAGGCTGCCGCATGGCCTGCGTCGCGCGGTTGAAGACCGAGGACTGATAGCTGAACCCGCCCTGCATCGCCATCACACGCCCGGTATTCACGTCCATCGCCATGAACCCGCCCTGCACCTGCGGAACCTGCCGCAGGCTCCAGCGCATGAAGTCGTCGCTGCCATCGCGGGTCAGGGCGCGGACCAGGACCACATCGCCCACCGCGACCAGGTCGCCGGCGACCTGGGCCCTGGGCGCAAGCGATCCGTCCGCGCGCAGCTTGCGTGCCCATGTCACGTCCTGCGCCGGGACCCAGTGGCCGTCGGCATCCTCCTCGATGCCCTCGATGCCGATCCGTGCGTCGTTCGCCCCCAGTTCAAGCACGACCGCCGGATACCAGCCGGGAATGTCGCGCGGAACGCGGGTTTCGTAAAGCGCGCCGCGCCAGGCGGCCTCGTCCTTGCGCTGCTCGGATGCGATCGTCTCGCCCGTCCCGCGCCAGACGCCGCGGCCCCGGTCGTAATCCTCCAGCGCGACGCGCAGCGCGTTCGCGGCCGATTCCTGCAGCCGCGGCTCGACCGTGGCGCGGATCGTCAGACCGCCGCCAAAGAACTCCTCGTGGCCGAACTCGCGGCTCAGCTGGCGGCGGATCTCGTCGGTGAAGTAGTCGCGGGCCGGCATCTGGCTGTTGAAGGACGGATAATCTCCGTTCTGGACCGATTTCAGCGGCAGCCTGGCCTCGGCTTCGTAGGTCGCCCTCTCGAGATGGCCGTTCTGCCACATCTCGCGCAGGACATAGTTGCGCCGTTCGGTCACCCGTTCCTTGGCCCGCACCGGGTGATACCGCCCGGGCGCCTGAGGCATGGCTGCCAGCATCGCGGCCTCGTGCGGGGCCAGTTCCGCCAGGGACTTGTTGAAATAGGTCTGCCCGGCGGCGGCGACGCCAAAGCTGTTCTGGCCCAGGAAAATCTCGTTGAGATACAGCTCCAGGATCTGGTCCTTGGACAGCGTCCGCTCCAGCCGCGAGGCCAGGATCAGTTCCTTGACCTTGCGCTCGACGCTGCGGTCGCTGGACAAAAGGAAGTTCTTCATCACCTGCTGAGTGATGGTCGAGGCGCCGCGCATGGTCGCGCCGCCGGAACTGACCGCCTGATAGGCCGCGCCGAAGATGCCGCGCACGTCATAGCCGGGATGGGCGTAGAAATTCTTGTCCTCGGCGCTGATGAAGGCTTCCTTCACCAGGTCGGGAATTTCCTCGACCGGCACGAACAGGCGGCGTTCCTCGGCGAACTCGTCGATCAGCCGACCCTCGCCCGAATAGATCCGGCTGATGGTCTTGGGCGCGTATTGCGCCAGCGCCTCGTGGCTGGGCAGATCGCGCGAATAGACCCAGAAAATGCCCCCAAGCGTCAGCGCCGCGAAGAAGCCGGCCGTCACGACCCAGGAAAAGATCGCACCGAAGAATGACAGGATGCTGCGCAACACGTCCGAACGCCTTTCAATCACTTGCCCGTCTATAGCGGCCGGCCGGCCACGGGTCAAAACAACACTGGGTCATCACCGTGCCGCGCGCGCGGCCCGCTCAGCGCCGCAGCATCGCCGCGCGCACGGCATCGTCGCGCGCCCAGCCCGTGACCGCGTCGGCCACCACCTCGACCATCCGCGCGCGCCACGCCGGATCGGTCAGGTTGGCGCGGTCCGTCTCGTCCGAGATGAAGCCCAGTTCCAGCAGCGCCGAGGGCATGTCGGGCGATTTCAGCACCGAGAAAGCCGCGCCCTGCACCGGCCTGCCATGCATCCCGATCCCCATCAGCGCCATCCGCGAGGTCAGCCAGCGCGCAAAATTCTCCGATCTCGGCTGGGTGTCGGTGCGCGCGAAATCCATCAGCGTAGCGACCAGCATGTCGTCCTCGCCGGCCAGATCGATGCCGGCCAGCAGATCCGCGCGGTCATGCCGCAGCGCCAGTTGCTGCGCGGCGCGATCGTCCGAGGCCGGGTTCCACAAATAGACCGTCGCCCCCGCGGCCTGCCCCGAAGGCAGCGCATCGGCATGCAGCGACAGGAACAGCGCGGCGCCCGCGCGCCGGGCACGGGTCATCCGATCCTCGAGCGGGACGAAACTGTCATCCTCGCGGGTCATGGCGACGGTCACGCCGCGCGCCTCCAGCGCGGCGCGCAGTTGATGGGCGAAGGACAGGACCAGATGGGCCTCGGTTTCGCCCCCGGCCTGCGCGCCGGAATCGACCCCGCCATGCCCGGGGTCCAGCGCCACCACCAGCCCGTCCGGCCGGACGGCCGGCGGCAGATCGGCGGCGGCCGGCAGATCGCGCAACGCGGTCGCGGCGCTGGCCCGCGGGGCGAACGCGTCGGTGCTGACCGGCCGCAGCGCCACGGTGATCTCGGGCTGCGGCGCGGTCGTCCTTTGGCCCGCGCTTTCGACGCGATAGGGGCCGGGCAACTCGATGACCAGCCGCGACCAGCCGCGCTGATGGCGCCCCCAGCGGATCGCCGGCACAAGATCGGCCCCGAACAGGTCCTGAGCGCGCATGGCTGTCGGATCCACGCCCTTCAGATCGACGATCAACCGGATCGGATCGCCGACCAGAAAAACCCGATAGGGGACCGCCCGGGTCAGCGTCAGGTGCAGCTTCATCGGCGGCGGGCCACCCCAGCCGCGCCCGGTCGTCGTCAGCGCCGAGGCTCCCGGCACAAGCTGCGCCGTTTCCTGCGCCGCGACCGGAGCAAGCGAAACAAGCAGGGCAAGGATCAGCGCCAGATACCTCATCGCCGGTCCATGAATTCCTTCAGGCGCCGCAGACCTTCGGCGATGTCGCCGGTCGCGCGGGCATAGCTGAACCGCAGCGTGCGGGCGCCGCGGTCGGGATCGAAGTCCAGCCCCGGCGTGACCGCGACGCCCGCGCCCGCCAGGATCTCCTCGGCAAAGCGCAGCGAGTTGTCGGTCAGATCCGAGATGTCGGCATAGATGTAGAACGCCCCTTCCGGCGGCGCGATCCTGGTGAAGCCGGCCTTCGGCAGCTCCTCGAGCATCATGCTGCGATTCGCGGCATAGACGGCAAGATTGGCCTCGGCCTCGTCGATGCAGTCCAGCGCCGCCAGCGCGACCACCTGGCTGGCATGGGGCGGACAGATGAACATGTTCTGGGCCAGCCGCTCGACCGTGCGCAGATGGCGTTCGGGAACGACCATCCAGCCGACCCGCCAGCCCGTCATGGAAAAGTATTTGCTGAAAGAGTTTATGACGAAAACCTCATCCGTCACTTCAAGCGCGGAATGGCAGCGCTCGCCATAGGACAGGCCGTGATAGATCTCGTCCGAGATGACCGCCATGTCCCTTGCCGCCGCCGCATCGGTCAGCGCGCGCAGCTCGTCGCGGCGCAGCACCGTTCCCGACGGATTGCCGGGCGAGGCCAGGATCAGGCCCTGCGCGTCCGGCAGGTCCTGCGCGCGCGGCTGATAGCGATCCTCGGGGCGAGTCGGGATGCCGACCGGTTCCAGAGACATCGCCCGCAGGATCTGGCGATAGCTGGGATAGCCGGGAAAACCCATCGCGACGCGGTCCCCCGCATCGAACAGCGCCGAGAAGGCCAGGATGAAGGCGCCGCTGCTGCCCGGTGTGACCACCACCCGCGCCGGGTCCAGATCGATCCCGTACCAGCGGCGATACAGCCCCGCGATGCCTTGCCGCAGCCGCGGCAACCCCAGCGCGACCGTGTATCCGAGCGGCTGCGACAAGGCCCGTGCCAGCGCCGCCCTTGCGCGTTCCGGCGCCGGCGTGCCGGGTTGGCCGACCTCCATGTGGATGATGTGGCGGCCCTCGGCCTCGGCGCGGGCGGCGGCCTGCATGACGTCCATGACGATGAACGGATCGACCTGTCCGCGGACGGATTCTCGCATTGCTCGGGCCTCGATCATGGTTTTTTCTCGTCATAGCGCGCGACGCGTCCCGACTCTAGCCTTTTGCGGCTTTCACGCAGCCGTGTTGCGGGCTTTCTTGCCAAGCGGCGGCAGTCGGGCCAAGCTGCGCGCTACCCAGAGACGAGGACCTCGATGAAACGCCTGATCGCCGCACTGCTTCTGACCGCGACCCCGACCTTCGCGTTCGATATCTCGACCATGTCCCAGCAGGAAAAAGCCGATTTCGGAGAGGCGGTGCGCGAATACCTGATGGCCAACCCCGAGGTCCTGATCGAATCGATCAACGTGCTGGAAGAGCGCCGCGCGGCCGACGCGGCGATCAACGACAAGGAACTGGTCACGGCCAATCGCGAGGCGATCTTCGAGGACGGCCACAGCTGGATCGGCGGCAACCCGGACGGCGACCTGACGGTCGTGGAATTCATCGACTATCGCTGCGGGGTCTGCCGCCGCTTCAACGACGAAGTTCACGATCTGGTTCAGGATGATGGTAACATCCGCTTGATCCTGAAGGAATTTCCGATCCTTGGACAGGATAGCGAGGCCTCGTCCCGCTTTGCGATCGCGGTCAAGCAGATTGCCGGCGACGAAGCCTATATGAAGGCCCATGACGCGTTGATGGAGCTGCGCAGCGGGGCCACGATCGAGGCCCTGTCGAAGATCGCCGACCAGATCGGGGTCGAGGCCGACGCGGTGGTGAACACCATGAACACCGAGTCCGTCAGCGCCGTGCTGCGCGAGAACCGGCAATTGGCCGAGCGCATGGCGATCCAGGGAACGCCGACCTTCGTCATCGGTCAGGAGCTGCTGCGCGGCGTCCCGGCCGAGGGCCTGACGGCGGCCGTCGCGGGGCTGAGGCAGAACGGCGCCGCCGACGAAGGCTGAACCGGCCGGGCCGGCAACCGCGGGTCCGACCGGTCAGAATACGGTTTCACCCGGCATCCGCCAGCGCATCCGGGTCGGCCCTGGGCATCTGGACGCCCAGGATGTGATCGGCGGCCTTCTCACCGGTCATGATCGAGGGCGCATTCAGATTGCCGTTGGTGATGCGCGGAAAGACCGAGCTGTCGGCCACGCGCAGCCCGTCGACCCCGATCACCCGCAACTGCGGATCGACCACCGCCCAGGGATCTTCTGCGCGACCGATCCTGGCCGTGCCGCAGGGATGGTAGGCCGATTCCGCGTGCTCGCGAATGAACGCGTCGATCTGTTCGTCGCTTTGAATCGCGTCGCCCGGCTGGATCTCGTCGCCGCGATATTCGGCGAAAGCGGGCTGGCCGAAGATCTCGCGCGTCTTGCGGACGCAAGCCCGAAACTCTTTCCAGTCATCGGGATGCGACATGTAATTGAAGTGAATTCCGGGCGCCTCAACCGGGTCTGCCGAGGCCAGCCGAACGGTGCCGCGGGATTTTGACCGCATCGGCCCGACATGTGCCTGAAAGCCGTGGCCCTTGGCGGCCACCTTGCCGTCGTAGCGGACCGCCAGAGGCAGGAAATGATACTGGATGTCGGGATAATCGGCGGCGTCGCCGGAACGGATGAACCCGCAGCTTTCGAACTGGTTCGACGCGCCGAGCCCGGTCTTCTGCAGGATCCACTCGACCCCGACCCGACCTTTTCCCAGAAGGTTGTAGTAGGTGTACAGGCTGACCGGCTTCAGCGACTTGTACTGCATGTAGATCTCGAGGTGATCCTGCAGATTGGCGCCGACGCCGGGGCGATCGGCGCGAATTTCGATGCCATGCTCGCGCAGGTGATCGGCGGGGCCGATGCCGGACAGCATGAGCAGCTTGGGGGTGTTGATCGAACTGGCCGACAGGATCACCTCGCGCCCGGCCCGGACCTGCTCGATCCGGCCTTTCCGCTCGATCTCGACGCCGCAGGCGCGCTTCCCGTCGAACAGCACGCGCCGGGCCAGCCCCCGCAGCACGGTGAGCTTTCCGGATTTGCGGGCCGGGCGCAGATAGGCGTTGGCGGCCGACCAGCGGCGCCCTTTCCAGATGGTCGCCTCCATCGGTCCGAACCCTTCCTGATGCTGGCCGTTGTAATCGTCGTTGCGGGGCCAGCCGGCCTGATGCCCTGCCTCGATGAAGGCGTTGAACAGCGGGTTCTTGCGTTTGCCGCGGGTTATGTGCAGCGGGCCGTCCGCACCGCGCCAGGGCGAGGAGCCGCCATGCCAGCTTTCCATGCGCTTGAAATAGGGCAGCACATCGGCATAGCCCCAGCCGGTGGCGCCGGCATCCTGCCAGTGATCGAAATCCTTGCGGTTGCCCCGGACGAACACCATTCCGTTGATCGACGACGATCCGCCCAGGACCTTGCCCCGCGGCGTGGCCAGCCTGCGCCCGCCCAGATGGTCCTCGGGCAGGGTCGAGAATCCCCAGTCATAGCGCGGCATGTTCATCGGATAGCTGAGCGCGCCGGGCATCTGGATGAAGATCCCGATATCGCTGCCGCCATATTCGATCAGGGTGACCGTGCGCCCCGCCTCGGTCAGCCGATAGGCCAGCGCGCAGCCTGCGCTGCCGGCGCCGACGATGACATAGTCTGGCTGGGCCATGGAACCATAACCTCCTGTAGATGTGCGATTTCGGTCGGGATCAGTAGGGCGATTCGACGCCCGTCATGCCGACATAGACCGATTTCAGCTGCGAATAATGCTCGATCGCGGCGGCCGAGTTCTCGCGCCCGATGCCGGACAGCTTGACGCCGCCGAAGGGCATCTCGACCGGGGTCAGGTTGTAGGCGTTGATCCAGCAGGTTCCGGCCTGGACGCGGGCGGCGACGCGATGGGCGCGGGTCAGATCCCGGGTGAAGACGCCCGCCGCAAGACCGAACCCGGTGGCATTGGCGCGCCCCACGACCTCGTCCTCGTCATAGAAGGCCAGCGTGGTCATGACCGGGCCGAAGATCTCGTCGCGCGCGATGGTCATGTCGTCGGTCGCGTCGATGAAGACGGTCGGCGGGATGAACGCACCCTCGCCCGGTCCGCCGCACAGGATCCGCGCGCCCTCGGCCTGGCCCGCGGCGATCATCGCACGGATCTTGTCGGCCTGTGCCGGGCTGACGATCGGCCCGTGCTGGGTCGCGGGGTCCAGGGGATCGCCGATCCTCACATGCCGCACACGCTCGGCCAGCCGGTCGAGAAAGCCCTGGCGGATGCCCTCCTGCACGAAGACGCGGGTGCCGTTGGAACAGATCTGGCCCGCGGAATAGAAATTCGCCAGCACGGCGGCGCTGACCGCGTCTTCCAGATTGGCGTCATCAAAGACGATCAGCGGCGACTTTCCACCCAGTTCCATGGTGACATGGCGCATGAAGCTGGCGGCGGCGGCATAGACGCGCCGCCCGGTCGGGACCGAGCCGGTCAGCGACACCTTGGCGATGTTGGGATCGCCGACCAGCGACTCGCCGACCGCTCCGCGTCCCTGCACGACGTTGAAGACGCCGGCGGGCAACCCGGCTTCAAGTAGAATTTCCGCCAGTTTCAAGGCCCCTAGCGGGGTTTCCTCGGACGGCTTGAAGACCATCGCATTGCCCATGACCAGCGCCGGCGCGGCCTTCCAGCAGGCGATCTGGCTGGGATAGTTCCACGCCCCGATGCCCGCGCAGACCCCCAGCGGTTCACGCCGCGTATAGGCCCAGTCCTGCCCAAGCGGGATCATCTGCCCGGTGATCGTGGCCGCCAGCCCGCCAAAGAACTCCAGCGCCTGCGCGCCCGATTCCCAGTCCGCGACCAGCGTTTCCTGGATCGGCTTGCCGGTATCCAGCGTTTCCAGCCGGGCCAGCGCGGCATTGCGGTCGCGGATGATCGCCGCCGCGCGGTTCAGCACGCGGCCGCGTTCGACCGGCGCAAGCGCGGCCCATGCGGGCTGGGCCGCCGCCGCGACCGCGCAGGCCTGTGCGACCTGTTCGGGGCTGGCCTCGCGCAGGCTGGCGATTTCCTGGCCGGTATAGGGATAGCACACCGGCAGGGTGTCGCCCTGCCCTTCCACCGGGCGGCCGTCAATGAACAGGCTGGCGGCCGGCTGGGCGTTCAGGGTGGGGTCGGACCGGCTCATGCAAGCGCCTCCTCGAGATATTCGGTGATGATTTTCAGGCCGAGCGCGGCATCGGTCGGTCCCGGTGTCAGCACGGCCCGCAGATAGACCCCGTCGATCAGCGCACCCAGCGTCTGCGCCGTGCGCGCCGGATGACCGGTCAGCGGGCGCAGGGCCACGATCAGGTTGGAATGCAGCCGGCAATGATAGATGCGCAGCAGGCGTGCCGCCTGTTCGTTGGTCAGCGCCAGCGCATAAAAGTTGATCCAGGCGCTGATCACCTCGCGCTGGAAGTTCCGGGGCGCAAAGCTGGCGGTGACGATCGCGTCCAGCCGCCCGCGTGGACCCTTTCCGGGCAGCGCGTCATGGACCGATCTGCCGTATCCGGCCAGGATATGGCGCATCGCGGCCAGAAACATCTGGTCCTTGGAGCCGAAATAGTGATGGGCCAGCGCCGGCGACATGCCGGCGGACCGCGCGATCTGCGCAACCGTCACATCCAGCGAGCCGGCGCGCCCGACCTCTTGAATCGCCGCGTTGATCAGCGCGGCTTTTCGGATAGGCTCTGCACCAAGTTTCGGCATCATGGACCTGCTGTCGGAGTTTTCGGTTGCTTTCCGACTGTAACCGATCTTTAATTGACTGGTCAATCAATAACAGGGAGCCCGAAGATGACCCTTTCCCGCATCGCCGCCGCGCTGGCCATGACCACTGCGCTGACCGGCACCGCAACCTTCGCCGCCGAGCCCGACGAATGCCGCGAGGTGATCTTCTCGGATGTCGGCTGGACCGACATCACCGCCACCACCGCGCTGGCCTCGACCGTGTTGGAGGCGCTGGGTTACCAGACCGAGACCAAGATCCTGTCGGTGCCGGTGACCTATACCGCCATGTCCACCGACGATGTGGACATCTTTCTGGGCAACTGGATGCCGACGATGCAGGCCGACATCGCCCCCTATTCCGAATCGGGAACCGTCGATACCGTCCGCACCAACCTGACGGGCGCGAAATACACGCTGGCCACGAACAAGGCGGGCGCGGATCTTGGCATCGACGATTTCGCAAGGATCGCCGAGCACAAGGACGCCCTGGGCGGCAAGATCTACGGGATCGAGCCGGGCAATGACGGCAACCGGCTGCTGCTCGAGATGGTCGCCAACGACATGTTCGGACTGGGCACGTTCGAGGTCGTGGAATCCAGCGAACAGGGCATGCTGGCGCAGGTCCAGCGCGCTGGCGACACGACGCCGGTGGTGTTTCTCGGCTGGGAGCCGCATCCGATGAACGCCCAGTTCGAGATGACCTATCTGGCCGGCGGCGACGACGTGTTCGGGCCCGATCTGGGCGGCGCCGAGGTGCGCACCAACACCCGCCATGGCTATGTCGAGCAATGCCCGAATGTCGGCCAGTTCCTGCAGAACCTCGAATTCACCCTGGCGATGGAAAACGAGGTGATGGCCAGGATCCTGAATGATGGTCAGAACCCGGCGCAGGCCGCCAGGGCCTGGCTGAAGGACAATCCGGACGCCGCCACGCCCTGGCTGGACGGCGTGACGACGGTCGATGGCAACGATGCCCAGGCCGCCCTGGCAGACGCGCTGAACGGCTGAAACACGTGGCCCGCGTGATCACGTCGCGCGTGGCCGCCGTCGGAACCGCTGGATCGCGTGCCGCGCCCGCCCGGGCCCGGCGCGCGACATCGCAAGGAGGGAATGACGCATGGAGCCGCTGACAGCGCTGGTGACCGACAACAAGATCCCCGTCGGCCAGACCGCGAAGGCCATCTTCGACTGGTTGAACACGAATGCCGCCTGGCTGTTCAATGGCATCTCGGCGGGCATGGAGTGGCTGATCGACAGGATCCTCGCGGCGCTGGAATTTCCGCACCCGTTCCTGTTCATCGCGCTGGCCGTGGCGCTGACCTGGGCCTTGCAGCGCAACTGGCGGACCTGCCTGCTGGTGGCCGCCGGGCTGCTGTTCATCCTCAACCAGGGATACTGGGACGAGACCCTTCAATCGCTGACGCTGGTGCTGGCTGCCTGCATCGTCTGCATGGCGATCGGCGTGCCCATCGGCATCGCGGCGGCGCACCGGCCAAGGCTTTACGCCTGGATGCGTCCGGTCCTCGATCTGATGCAGACGCTGCCGACCTTCGTCTATCTGATCCCGGCGATCGTGTTCTTCGGCATCGGCATGGTGCCGGGCCTGCTGGCCACCGTGATCTTCGTGCTGCCCGCGCCGATTCGCCTGACGCAGCTTGGCATCGCGTCCACCCCCGCCGCGCTGGTCGAGGCCGCGCGCGCCTTTGGCGCGACCGGACGCCAGCTTCTGTGGAAGGTCGAACTGCCAAGCGCCCTGCCCCAGATCATGGCCGGGCTGAACCAGACGATCATGCTGTCGCTGTCGATGGTGGTCATCGCGGCACTGGTCGGGGCCTCGGGGCTGGGCGTGCCGGTCGTCCGCGCGCTGAACAGCGTGAACACCGCGCTTGGTTTCGAATCGGGGATCGTGATCGTCGTGGTCGCCATCCTTCTTGACCGGATGCTGCGCATGGAGGGACGGAAATGACCGAGGCACACCCCAACGCGGTCGAATTCGACCGGGTCTGCATCGTCTTCGGCGATCACCCCGAAGCCGCCCTGCCGCTGATGGACGAGGGGCTGGAGCGTGGCCCGATCAAGGCCGAGACCGGCCAGGTGCTTGGCGTGCATGATTGCAGCGTGGACGTGAAGCAGGGCGAGATCCTGGTGCTGATGGGATTGTCCGGATCGGGCAAGTCCACCCTGCTGCGCGCGGTGAATGCGCTGAACGATGTCTGCCGCGGCGAGGTGCGCGTCTGGGACGGCGCGCAGATGGTGTCGGTCACGGCCGCCGGGCGGCGCGCGCTGCGCGACATCAGGCTGCGCCATGTCGCGATGGTGTTCCAGCAGTTCGGGCTGCTGCCATGGCGCACCGTGCGCGAGAATGTCGGGCTGGGGCTTGAACTGGCGGGGCTTTCGGCCAGGGAACGCAAGGACAAGGTCGACCGGCAGCTTGACACGGTCGGCCTGTCGGAATGGGCCGACCGCAAGGTCGGAGAGTTGTCGGGCGGCATGCAGCAGCGCGTGGGGCTGGCCCGTGCCTTCGCGACCGAAGCACCGATCCTGCTGATGGACGAACCCTTCAGCGCGCTGGACCCGCTGATTCGCGCCCGTCTTCAGGACGAGTTGCTGGAACTGCAGCAGCGGACCCAGCGAACCATCATCTTCGTCAGCCACGATCTGGACGAAGCCTTCAAGCTGGGCAACCGGATCGCGCTGATGGAGGGTGGCCGGATCGTCCAGATCGGCACCGCGCGCGAGATCATCGCCAATCCGGTCAACGACTATGTGGCCGATTTCGTGGCCCACATGAACCCGCTTGGCGTGTTGACCGCGTCCGATGTGGCGCATCCGGGCGAGGCGCAGGGTGAGCCCGTGCCGCGCGACATGCCGGTGCGCGATGTGATGGGCATGCTTGCCGGCACCGACGCATTGCCGGTCGAGGGCGGCGGCGTGATCACCCGCGACGGGGTGCTGGCGCGGCTGCTCGACCCGCGCGGCTGAGCACCGCAGGATCGGCTGAGGCACCGGCGCCTCAGCTGTTCAGCAGGTCGCGGTGATATCGATGCAGCAGCGCCAGTCCGATCGCGAACAACCCCAGACCAACGGCAAAGACATAGATCTGCGATACATAGTCGCCCGCATAGGACGGGAAGAAGGCCTTCCGCATCTGGCCGACGATGTGGATCAGCGGGTTGTACCACAGATAGCTGCGATACGGCTCGGGCACGTCGTCGAAGATGAAGAAGATGCACGAGACGATGAAAAGCGGCCGCGTCAGAATGGCCCAGAAGGACTGCCACCAGGGAAAGGCCGCGAACAGGAAGCAGTTGACCACCCCCACGCCCGAGGCCAGCACCAGCATCATCGCGAAACCCTGAACGATCTCCAGGATCTGCGGATCGGTGCGGGTCTCCTGCATCATCAGGATGCCCGTGAAGACCAGATACGCGACCAGCACCTGCGTCACCGTGTTGATGAAGATGCGCGCGATCAGCGCATCCGCGAAGGTCACCGCAGGATAGGCCAGCAACGACTTGGAATAGCGGATCGCCTGCGCGGACTTGCCCGAAATGCTCATATAGGCAACGAACGGCACCACGCCGGTCGCATAGAAGATCGCGAAATTCGTGCCGATCGGCGGGGTCCGGAACCCCAGAGAGAAGATCATCGTCAGCAGGACGATGCCGCCGACCGGCTCGGCGATCGCCCAGAAATAGCCGCCGGCCGACCGCCCATAGGTGGTCGACATTTCGCGCAGGACCAGCGCCCCGATGGTTCGCAGACTGGCAAAGCTGCGCTGCTTGTGCACCGGACGCAGCGTCGGCGAAGACGGGTCGCGGCCGCGCCGCAGGCTGGGAAGTGGAATCTGGGACATCGTCTCAGGCCTGTCGCCTTACGCTGGTCGCGATCCGATCGGGGATCGACGCTGGAACTGTGCCGGGTGTTTATGTATGAGACGCAGCGACAGATCAACAGACAGGCCGGAGCCCCAGCGCATGTCCGCCCAGAACCCGAACGCGAAGACCGGCCCCCACGACGATCCCGACACGGCAGCCGATGATGGCGCGACACAGCCGACCGAGCCCGCCGCACCCGCTCCTGAAAAGGACCCGGAAGATCTTGAGCTGATGAGGCGGCGCAAGCGGCAGATGCGTCGGATCGCCCTCGCCAAGGCGCGCGAGGCAGCGCCCGACGCCAGGGCTGACGCGGCGGACGACGCGACCCGGCCCGAACCCGCAGCGACCCCGGGCGCCGGCAGGCGCGCGCGCGGTCCGGGCAAGGCGGGCAGGCCCGCAGGCCGCCGCCTGCCGCGCCAGCAGGCGGTGCCGCCCCCGGCGCGTCGCGCGCGGATCGGGCTTCGCCATGTCGGCGTGCTGCTGAGCTTCCTGCTGATGGTCGCAGCACCCGTGGCGGCCAGCGGCTGGTATCTCTACACGCGCGCGGTCGATCAGTATTCCTCGGCACTGGGATTTTCGGTTCGCAGCGAATCCGGACCGACCTCGTCGGAACTGCTTGGCGGGCTGACCTCTCTGGTGGGCATGACCAGCAGTTCCAGCAGCGACACCGACATCCTCTACAAGTTCATCCAGAGCCGCGATCTGGTCGAGCGGGTGAACGAACGGCTGGATCTGGCCGCGATCTGGTCGAAGGCGCCCGACGACCCGATCTTTCGCTACGATGGCACGGGATCGCTCGAGGACCTGAAGTCCGAATGGGAACGCAAGGTCAGCGTCTATTACGACGACGGCATGATCGACCTGCACGTGCTGGCCTTCGATCCGGTCGATGCCCAGAGCATCGCGCAGGCGGTCTTTGATGAAAGCACGCTGCTGATCAACCAGTTGAACGACATCGCCCGCGAGGACGCGCTGCGCTATTCGCGCACCGAACTGGACGAGGCGCTGGCGCGGCTGAAGGAAGCTCGCCGGGCGATCACCGAATTCCGCAATCGCCACCAGCTTGTCGATCCGATCGCGGATGTGCAGGGCCAGGTCGGCGTCGTGTCCTCGTTGCAGCAGCAACTGGCCGAACAGCTTGTCGCGCTGGGGCTGTTGCAGGCCAATGCCCAGCCCAACGACCCGCGGATCGAACAGACGCAATTGCGGATCGACGTCATCCGCGACCAGATCCAGGCCGAGCGGCAGAAATTCGGCTCGGAGACCGCCACCGGCGAGTTGCTGTCCGAACTGGTCGGCCAGTACGAAACGCTGTCGGTCGATCGCGAGTTCGCCGAACGCACCTATACCGCGGCGCTGGCCGGCTTCGACACGGCCCGCGCCGAGGCGGCGCGCCAGTCCCGCTATCTGGCCGCCTATGTCAAGCCGACCCTGGCGCAAGAGGCCGAATATCCGGAACGCGCCAAGCTGATGCTGATCATCGGCGGTTTCCTTCTGGTGATCTGGGTGATCGGCGTCCTGATCTTCTACAGTCTGCGCGACCGGCGATGATCCGTCTCGAGAACCTGACCAAGATCTACAAGCTGAACGGCATGACGAAAATGGTCGCCGACAACATCACGGCGGACTTTCCGACCGGCGTGTCGGTCGGGCTGCTGGGACGGAACGGGGCGGGCAAGTCCTCGCTGCTGCGGATGATCTCGGGGGCGATGCTGCCGACTTCGGGACGGATCCTCTCGACCGGCACGATCAGCTGGCCGGTCGGTTTCTCGGGGTCGTTCAACGGCGAATTGACGGGCGAGCAGAACTGCCGCTTCGTCGCCCGCGTCTATGGCGTCGACACGGGGGAAATGCGCGATTTCGTCGAGGATTTCGCCGAGCTTGGCGACCATTTCTATCTGCCGTTCCGGACCTATTCTTCGGGGATGCGGGCAAGGCTGGCCTTTGGCGTGTCCATGGCGGTGCCGTTTGACACCTATCTGGTCGATGAGGTCTCGGCGGTCGGAGACGCGTCCTTCAAGGCCAAGTCGAAGCGGGTCTTCAACGCGCGCATGGCGACATCCGGGGCGCTTGTGGTGTCCCATTCGCTGGCGACGCTGCGCGGCATCTGCGACGCCGGGGCGGTACTCGAACATGGCAGGCTGAGCTATTACCACGATCTCGAGGACGCGATCGACGCGCATATGGCGAACATGGAGCGGGCCGCGGCCGGTTGAGCGCGCGCGTCATTGCGACAGATTCATGTCGGCCAAGTTGCACGCTATGGCGGGTCCGGCGCGCGCGTTCTAAGAAGCGGGCGCAAGGAACGCTTACGAAGGCATTCTCATGAAGATCATCATTCTGGGTGGAGACGGCTTCTGCGGCTGGCCCACCGCCCTGCATCTGTCGGCACGCGGACATGACGTCATCATCGTGGACAACCTGTCGCGTCGCAAGATCGACGTCGAACTGGAGGTGGACAGCCTGACCCCGATCCGGCCTCTGGGCGAACGCGTGCGGGCCTGGCGGCAACTGACCGGTCGCTCCATCCGCGTCGAGAAATTCACCATTGGCAAGCACTACCACCGTCTGTTGACGCTGTTTCAGCAGGAACGGCCCGACGCCGTGATCCATTTCGCCGAACAGCGGGCCGCGCCCTATTCGATGAAATCCAGCTGGCACAAGCGTTACACGGTCAACAACAACCTGAACGCGACCAATGACGTGCTGGCCGCGATCGTCGAAAGCGGCCAGGACATCCACCTGATGCATCTTGGCACGATGGGCGTCTATGGCTACGGCACGGCGGGCATGAAGATCCCCGAGGGCTATCTGCAGGTCACGGTCGAGACCGCGCAGGGACCCCACCGGCAGGAGATCCTCTATCCGGCCAACCCTGGCAGCATCTACCACATGACCAAGACGCAGGATCAGCTGTTCTTCGCCTATTACAACAAGAATGACGGCGTGCGGATCACCGACCTGCATCAGGGCATCGTCTGGGGCACCCAGACCGAGGAGACCCGCCTGGACGAGCGCCTCATCAACCGTTTCGACTATGACGGCGATTACGGGACCGTCCTGAACCGGTTCCTGATGCAGGCGGCGGTCCGGTATCCGCTGACGGTGCATGGCACGGGCGGTCAGACCCGCGCCTTCATCCACATCCAGGACACCTGCCGCTGCATCGAGCTTGCCCTGGCGAACCCGCCCGCAAGGGGCGACCGTGTCAACATCCTGAACCAGATGACCGAAACCCATCGCGTCCGCGATCTGGCGCAGATGATCGCGACGCAGACCGGGGTGGAGGTGGCGTTCCTTCAGAACCCGCGCAACGAGGCCGACGAGAACGACCTTCACGTCGTCAACGACCGCTTCCTGGGGCTGGGGCTGGAGCCGATCAAGCTGGAGGACGGGCTGCTGACCGAGGTGCAGGAGATCGCGCGCAAATACGCCGATCGCTGCGACCGTGAAAAGATCCCCTGCCTCTCGCAGTGGCGCAGCGCCTGACGCTCGCCGCGCCCCGGATGCCAGGCCAGTTCGCGCTTGGCCCGGTTCGCGCAACAGGGTGTCGGTCGCACGCCCGCGCGACATGCGGGGTCGTCGCGCATCCCTGACGCCTGGCGAGGCCGCTGGACAGGCGGCGCGCCGAGAAAACCGGCAGAGGCCGGTCCGGTTCGACCCGCGAGAGATCAAGCCCCGGGCCCGGGACGGCCGAAGCCCGCGGCCCTCACTCGGCCAGCGGTTGCGGGTCCAGCACGATCACCGTTGGTTGCCGGGGCAGGCTGGACAGCGACAGGGTGATCTGGCTGGTGCCTGCCCGCTGGATGACGAAATCCTCGGCCATGCCGGTCAGGAACATCTCCAGCCGCGATGGCCCGAACCAGTGCATCGGGATGACCACCGCGCTGCGCAGCCGCGCGACGACGCGCATCATCGCCCGCAGGTCCATCGTATAGCTGCCATCGACGGGCACCATCAGCACGTCGATCCGACCCAGCGCCGCATACTGGGCGTCGTTCAGTTCCTGATGCAGATGGCCAAGATGCGCCACGCACAGATTGGCCAGTTCGAACACGAAGATCGAATTGCCGTCTTCCTCGACGGTCCCCCAGCTGCGGATGTCGCTGGTGACGTTGCGAATCAGCACGTCGTCGAGTTCCAGATGGTGGTCGGCGGCGATGCCGAACTGATCCTCGGACCATCCCCGCAGCACATGTCCGATCCCCTCGACGCGGTCGGTCCAGTGCGATGAATGGGCACGGTTCATCGTGACAATGTCGGGCCGGAAGCCGGCCGGCCCAAGATTGCCATTGTAATCGGTGACGATCGAAACCCCCGTCTCGCTGCGGATCAGGAACATCGAATGGCCGATATAGTGGATGCGCAGCGCACCGGAGGGCGCCGGCTCGGTCCACGAGGCATGGTGCAGATACGTGATCCCCGGCGCGGCGTCCGCGATCGCGATGCAGTGGCTCATCCGGCGCCCCTGCTGCGCGTCGGCCGGCGTTGCCAGCAGCAGCGACAGGCCGCAGCAGGCAAGGACGGCGGCAATGGTGGTCCTGATCGTCATGGCCTGGCTCCCTCTGGGCATGACGCCAGCATAGCCCAGACCCGGCGGATCGCCCAAAAGCCATGGCCGCCGTCCCGCCTCACTTGCGCGTGAAAACGCCCGGGAACGCTATTCGCCAAGCAGGGCCGCCTGCGCGGCCTCCTCGCTGTCATAGATGGTCGGCCGTCGCCTTGCCTCCAGCGTCTCGCCCAGGCGGCGGCGCAGGAAGGCCGAGGTCGAATAGCGCGTGACCCTGTCATAGAGCCGGTCTTCCAGATCGCCGACCATGTCGGCCCAGTCATGGGCAAGCCGATCCTCGATCCGTGTCAGGTCGTAATTCACCACCACGTTCACCCGCCGCCCCAGCCCGGCCAGCGCCGACTCGACCGCCTGTTTCACCGCCGCGATATCGGCAGCCTCGCGGATCGCCATGCGCGACAGGTTGATGAACAGGATGTCCTTCAGGGGGTCGAAATGGATGCGGCGCGACAGCGGAATGTCCAGCATCTCGTCGCGCAGCCCCATCGGCGCATCGGAAAAGATCCGCGGGTCCATCGTGGCGGGCCGGTCCATCAGCGGCGTGAAGTCCATCAGCGGCAGGATGTCCCGGTCCGGATCGATGCCCGGCGCGATCTCGGTCAGGCGCAGCCCGTCCGTGTCCAGTTCGAACACGCAGCGTTCGGTCACGAAGATGACCGGGCGGCGCATCCGCCGGGCGCGCGGCCCGCTGAACGTCACCTGCTGGACCGCGTCCGTGAACTTGCGCGCCCGGCCCTCGGTCCGGATCGACAGACGTCCGTCGGCGATCGCGACATCAAGACCGTCCGCCAAGAATGTTCCGGCAAAGACCAGCTTGCCGGCGTTCTGGCTGATATTGATGAAGCCGCCGGCCCCGGACAGACGCGCGCCGAAGCGGCTGACATTCACATTGCCGTGCCGATCCGTCTCGGCCATGCCCAGGCAGGCCATGTCCAGCCCGCCGCCATCATAGAAATCGAACTGCTGGTTCTGGGCGATGATCGCATCGGTGTTGATCGCGGCCCCGAAATCCAGCCCCGACGCGGGCTGTCCGCCGATCACGCCCGGCTCGGCGGTCAGGGTCACATGGTGCAGAAGGCCTTCTTCGGCCGCGACGGAAGCCACCCCCTCGGGCATGCCGATGCCCAGGTTGACGGTCCCGCCGATCGGCAGTTCCATCGCGCAGCGACGCGCGATCACCTTGCGGATCTCCAGCGGCAGCGGGGCGTCGGCGCCTTGCGGGGCGCGGTAGCGGCCGGTGAAGTAGCGGTTGTACTGGCTGGCATAGGTCTGCGGATGCAGCTCGGCCGGCGCTTCGACCACGGCATCGACCAGCACGCCCGGAATGACCACATCGCGCGCGCACAGGCTGCCGCCCGCCACGATCTGATCGACCTGGACGATCACCACGCCGCCGGAATTCCGCACCGCCATCGCCTGCGCCAGGTTGTCGAGGATCAGCGCCTCGCGTTCCATCGTGATGTTGCCGCGCTCGTCAGCGGTCGAGCCGCGCAGCAGCGCCACATGGATGGGCATCGCGTGATAGAACAGCTGCTCCTCGCCGCCGAGCGTGACCAGTTCGACCAGATCCTCGCTGGCGGCGGGGCTGACGCGTCCCCCGCCCTGCCGCGGATCGACAAAGGTCTCCAGCCCGACATGGGTCAGCGTGCCGGGCTTGCCGGCGGCGATGTCGCGGAACAGATGGCTGATGACGCCCTGCGGAAAGTTCCAGCCCTCGATCTCGCCCTTGACCGCGCGGGCGCCAAGCGCCGGGATCAGGCCCCAGTGGCCGCCGATCACGCGCCGGACCAGTCCCGGCGCGCAGAGCCGGTCAAGACCACGCCCCTTGCCGTCGCCCTGCCCGGCCGCAAAGACCAAAGTCAGGTCGCGCGGCTCGCCGGTTTCGGCAAAATGGTCGGCCAGCGCCTTCAGCAGGCAATCGGGAACGCCAGCCCCCACGAACCCCGAGGTGGTGATCGTGTCGCCACTGTGGATCAATGCGGCGGCGTCGCGCGGCAAGACGACCTTGTTCGGCATGGCGACAATCCTGTTCAGGGGCGGGCTGGCGAAAGACTAGCGCCCATCCCGCCCGGTGCAAGCCATCCGGTCCTGGCCCGCGGCATGGCGCCCCGGCAGGTCCGGGCCGTCAACGGCACAGCGCCTCCGGCCTGGCCGGACGGCGACCGGTCCGGATGCCCCGCTAGCGGATGCGCGCCCAGGTCTGGCTCTTGCACAGAAGCCCGCCGGCGACGCAGCCCGACAGGCTCATCCGGTCGCCCGCCACGCTGGCCTTGCCCTGATAGATCTTGTCGTTGGCCGGCCGCCAGACCTTGCCCACGTATTTGCCATCCCCTTGCGGCACCATGTCGATGACGATCTGGCGTCCGAGATTTGGCGACGCGTATTCCGCCTTGTCCTTGAAGCTGCGGTCGATCGTGCCGCAGAATGCGCCACCGCACGGGGCGATGGTCACATAGGCGAAGGCGCCCTCGTCGGGCTGCGTCTGCCAGACTCCCTCGATCGGATCGGCGCCAGCGGCGGTGGCGGTGGCGGCGGCCACAAGAATGGCGGCGACGGCGGCTATCTTCTTCATGCTCGGCTCCTCCTCGGCATCTTCGGGAAGTTTGCGGCGCGGGATGGCGCTCATGCAAGCCTGACGTGAGGTCGCGCCCTTCCCCTCGGTCGCCGAAGATGGCAGACCGGGCGCGAACAAACGACCGCGAGAACGACGATGATCCTTTACCCCGCCATCGACCTCAAGGACGGCAACTGCGTCCGCCTGCTTCGCGGCGACATGGAGGCGGCGACCGTCTTTGGCAGCGATCCGGCCGCGCAGGCCCGCGCGTTCCAGGATGCCGGCGCCGAATGGCTGCACCTGGTCGATCTGAATGGCGCCTTCGAGGGACGCCCGGTGAACGCGGACGCGGTCGAGGCGATCCTTCGGTCGATCACGATCCCCGCCCAGCTTGGCGGCGGGATCCGCGACATGGCGACGATCGAAAGCTGGCTGGACCGCGGTCTGACCCGGGTGATCCTGGGCACCGTCGCGGTCGAGGACCCCGATCTTGTCCGCGAGGCGTCGGACGCGTTTCCGGGCCGCATCGCGGTCGGCATCGACGCACGGGGCGGCCGGGTCGCGACCCGCGGCTGGGCGACTGCGACGAATCTTTCGGCCACCGACCTGGCGGGGCGCTTCGAGGATGCCGGGGTCGCGGCAATCATCTACACCGACATCGACCGCGACGGCGCCATGCAGGGGCCGAATATCGCGGCGACCGAGGCGCTGGCCCGCACGGTCAATATCCCGGTCATCGCCTCGGGCGGCGTTTCCTCGATGGACGACCTCAAGGCGCTGGCTCGGACCCGCGTCATCGCGGGCGCCATCTCGGGCCGGGCGCTGTATGATGGCGCGCTGGATCTGACCCAGGCGCTGGCGGCGCTGCGCTGAACCAGGGCGGCGCGGGATGCGCGCGGTTGCTGCGCAGAAAAGGCCAGGCCCGGCGCGGCAAGCCCCCCCTTCCCCGCCGCCGCAAGCCACGCTAGAAGCGGGCGATGCTGAAGACCCGGATCATTCCCTGCCTGGATGTCGCCGATGGCCGCGTGGTCAAGGGCGTGAATTTCGTGGACCTGATCGACGCCGGCGATCCCGTCGCGGCGGCGCGCGCCTATGACGCCGCCGGCGCCGACGAGATCTGCTTTCTCGACATCCACGCCACCCACGAGAATCGGGGCACGATGTTCGACCTGGTGACCCGCACCGCCGAACAATGCTTCGTGCCGCTGACGGTCGGGGGCGGGGTGCGCAGCCACAACGATGTGCGCGACCTGCTGCTGGCCGGCGCGGACAAGGTCAGCTTCAACTCGGCCGCGGTCGCCGATCCCGCTGTGGTCGCCGAGGCCGCCGACCGGTTCGGCAGCCAGTGCATCGTGGTGGCCATCGACGCCAAGACCGTCGCCGGCGGAGGCTGGGAAATCTTCACCCATGGCGGGCGCAAGCCGACCGGCATCGACGCGCTGGAATTCGCCCTCACCGTCGAGGCCAGGGGCGCGGGCGAGATCCTCTTGACCAGCATGGACCGCGACGGCACCCGGGCGGGATTCAACCTGCCGCTGACCCGCGCGATCGCCGACGCGGTCGGCATCCCGGTGATCGCCTCGGGCGGGGTCGGCACGCTGGACCACCTGGTCGAGGGCGTGACCGAAGGCCATGCCAGCGCGGTTCTGGCGGCCTCCATCTTTCATTTCGGCACCTTCACCATCGCCGAGGCCAAGGCCCACATGGCCCGGGCCGGCATTCCGATGCGGCTGACATGAGCGCGCTGACCCGCCTTTCCGCGACCATCGCCGCCCGCAAGGCCGCCGATCCCGACAGCAGCTGGACCGCGAAGCTGCTGGCCAGCGGACCTGAGAAATGCGCCGAAAAATTCGGCGAAGAGGCCGTCGAGGCGATCATCGAGGCGGTCAGGGGCGACCGCGAGCGGCTGACCGGCGAGGCGGCGGACGTGATCTACCACCTGATGGTCATGCTGGCCGCAAGGGACCTTACGCTGGACGATGTCGAGGCAGAGCTGTCGCGGCGCGAGGGGATCTCGGGGATCGCGGAAAAGGCGGCGCGAAACTAGGCATGCGTGCTTGCGATGGTGCGAAACCCTTCCCCTGGACCGCTTTCCGGGGATATAAGCGTCCGAACCGCCCGGAATGCGACAAATGCGGGACCAGAACACGGCAGAGGATGGCATGAGCAACGATTCGACAAACGGCAAGCATCACGAGGGCGACGTGGCCTTCATCCAGTCGCTGGCCGAGCTGCTGAACGCAAGCGAGCTGAGCGAGATTTCGGTCAAGCGGGAATACGGCGAGCATGACCGGCTGACGATCAGCCTCTCCAAGCACGGCAAGCAGATATCCTATGCCCCAGCGCCGGCACCCGCGCCCGCGGCCCCCGTGTCGGCTCCGGCCGCTGAATCCGGCGCCGCACCGTCATCGGGGCACGAGGACCCGGCGCGCCTGCCCGGTGCGGTGACCTCGCCCATGGTCGGCACCGCCTATCTGTCGGCCGAACCCGGCTCTGCGCCCTTCGTCCAGATCGGCCAGTCCGTCGCCGAGGGCGAGACACTGATGATCGTCGAGGCAATGAAGACCATGAACCACATCCCCGCGCCGCGCGCGGGCACCGTCAAGCGGATCCTGATCGATGATGGCAGCCCGGTCGAATTCGGCGCCCCCCTCATGGTCGTCGAGTGAGGACCGGATGTTCGACAAGATCCTGATCGCCAACCGGGGCGAGATCGCCCTGCGCGTGATTCGCGCCTGCCGCGAAATGGGCATCGCATCGGTCGCGGTCCATTCCACCGCCGACGCCGATGCCATGCATGTCCGCATGGCCGACGAATCGGTTTGTATCGGTCCGGCGCCATCTTCGGCCAGCTACCTGTCGATGCCCGCGATCATCTCGGCTTGCGAGATCACCGGGGCACAGGCGATCCATCCAGGCTACGGCTTCCTGTCCGAGAATGCCGGATTCGTGCAGATGCTGGAAGACCACGGCATCACCTTCATCGGTCCGCGTGCCGAACATATCCGCATCATGGGCGACAAGATCACCGCCAAGGACACCATGAAGGCACTTGGCGTGCCCTGCGTGCCCGGCAGCGAGGGTGGCGTCGATGACGTGAACGCGGCCAAGAGCGTCGCGGCAGAGATCGGCTATCCGGTCATCATCAAGGCAACCGCTGGCGGCGGCGGGCGCGGCATGAAGGTGGCAGCGGACGAAAAGGGCATCGAGGTCGCCTTCAGGACCGCCCGCGCCGAGGCCAAGGCGGCCTTCGGCAACCCGGACGTCTATATCGAGAAATATCTGCAAAGACCCCGCCACATCGAGATCCAGGTCTTCGGCGACGGCAAGGGACGCGCCGTTCATCTGGGCGAGCGCGACTGCTCGCTGCAGCGGCGCCACCAGAAAGTCCTGGAAGAAGCCCCCGGCCCCGCCATAACGCCCGAGCAGCGCGCCGAGATCGGGGCGATCTGCGCCGACGCGGTCGGCAAGATCGCCTATGCCGGCGCCGGCACCATCGAGTTCCTGTTCGAGGATGGCGAGTTCTATTTCATAGAGATGAACACCCGGCTTCAGGTCGAACATCCGGTGACCGAGGCGATCTTCGATGTCGACCTGGTGCGCCAGCAGATCCTGGTCGCCGCCGGCGAAGAGATGGAGTTCCGGCAAGAGGACCTGTCGATCCGCGGTCATGCCATCGAGGTCCGCATCAACGCCGAGAAGGTCCCGGGCTTCACCCCCTGCCCCGGCAGGATCAGCCAGTATCATGCGCCTGGCGGACTTGGGGTGCGGATCGATTCCGCGCTTTATCAGGGCTACTCGATCCCGCCCTATTACGACAGCCTGATCGGCAAGCTGATCGTGCATGGCCGCGACCGGCGCGAGGCGCTTGCCCGGCTGGACCGGGCGCTGGGGGAACTGATCGTGGACGGCGTCGATACCACCGTGCCGCTGTTCCGCGCGCTGCTGGCCGAGCCCGATATCCGGAACGGAAACTACTCCATTCACTGGCTGGAACGCTGGCTGGAAAAGAAGTTCCACTGAGCAGGCGACCATGCTGACCCCCGCGCAATTGCTGTCCGCTTATGCGCAGGGGTTCTTCCCCATGGCCGAAACCGCGGATGATCCGCGCCTCTCCTGGTTCGACCCGCCGTTGCGAGGCATCGTGCCGGTGGGCGGCGTGCATGCCTCGCGTTCGCTGCTGCGCGATCTGCGAAGGGGCGGGTGGTCCGCACATCTCGATGGCGATTTCGACGCGATCGTCGCAGCCTGTGCGGATCGGGACGTGACCTGGATCAACGCGACGCTGGCGCGGCTCTACCGTGACCTGCACGACGCCGGCCACGCCCATGCGCTTGAGATCCGTCACGAGGGCGGCTTCGCGGGGGGGATTTTCGGCGTCACCCTGGGCGCTGCCTTCTTCGGCGAGTCCATGGTTTCGGCGCGCACGAACGGCTCGAAGATGGCGCTGCTGTGGACATCCAGCCATCTGGCGCGCTGCGGTTTCAGCCTTTTCGACACGCAGTTCCTGACCCCTCATCTTTCACGGATGGGCGGCGTCGAGATCTCGCGAACGGCCTATCGACGGCGGTTGCGGGCCGCCCTGGCGAAAGAGGCGGATTTCGGGGGCGCGGCCCTTCTGTCGGCCGATCAGCTCTGGCAGGAAATCACCCAGACATCGTAGCGCGCATCATCCAGCGACGACAGCGCCGGAGAGCTGGCGATCATCCAGCCACTGAACAGCATCACGTTCTGCGACAGATCGGTGATCGTGAGCTGCGCGTAGGCATCCGAACTGGGATCGCTTGCCGGGTATCGGCATTCGCCCAGGCGCACCTCAAGCCGTCCGTAACGCACGGCCGCGCCAACCTGCATCTGCAGATCGGTGGTGCGCCCCGATACCTTGTCCAGTCCGCGCAGCAGGGCGCCGCTTGCCCGCGCGACGTCCTGCGCCGAGGCCGCCGGTCCGGCCGTCAGCGCGGCCACGATCGCCAGCAAGCGGATCATCGCGCGGCCCCGTCGTCCGACGACTGGCTGTCGACGAATTTCATCATCAGCTGGATCAGGCTGACCGCGCCCTGTACATCCTCGATCTCGTCGCCGGGGCCAAGATTCTCCATGCTTCCGCCCGGCTGGATCTGGATATAGGACCCGCCAAGAAGCCCGTCCGACTGAATGATCGCGGCGCTGTCTGCCGGCAGGACGATCCTTTCGGGGATGCTGATCCGGGCATCGGCCATGTAGGTCTGCGGATTGAGACTGACGCCCGAGACACGCCCGATCTTGACGCCAGCCAGCCGAACCTCTGTGCCGACCTCGATGCCATCGACATCGGGAAAGGAAGCGGCCAGCTCGTAGCCGCGCTGGTGCATCAGATCACCTCCCGCAGCCCATGCCAGAAAGCCGGAAGCGACCGCCAGCACCACGGCGCCGGCGATCAGCTCGGCGCGCTGTTCCGCCCGATGCTCGGCCTGGGCGGTCATCTATTCAGGCTGCCACGCATCGTAATCGCGCCGGGTGGCGGGCTCTGCCCGGTACAGCGAACCCTCGGGATGGTAGGCGCCGGACGTGCCGGTCAGGTTCGGAACATGCGGCTTTTCCCAGGCCCTGTGGATCAGCGGCACCTCGGTCGGCGTCTCGTTCCAGGTGTGGTGCAGCCAGCCATGCCATTCGGGGGTGACGCGACTCGCCTCGGATTCGCCGTTATAGATAACCCAGCGGCGCGAGCCATCCTTGTTCTGGTAGAACAGGTTTCCCTGCTCGTCCTCACCGACCTTCGTGCCGTTCCGCCAGGTCCAGAACTGTGTATTGAGCGTCTGGCTGTTCCACCAGGTCAGGGCACGAAGCAGAAACGACATGGGTGCGAACCTCATCCTTCAGGGGCTGGTCAAGATATGGCGCAACTCGGCCCGAAGGTCCAGCCTCCGCGGGGCGACCGCAGCAAGGTCCGAGCGGTATCGGGGTCAGGACATATCGTCGCGGCGACCCGTCAAGCGCGACCATGCGCCGGTGCCGGGGGCGCCGGGCATGGCCGGCGGCCGGATCAACCGGCCGACGCGCTTTCCTTCTTCTGATCCGCGTGGATCAGCAGCGGCTTGACCGCGGGGTTATCGACCGCATCCTCGTTGACCACGACCTCTTCGACGCTGTCCAGCCCGGGCAGTTCGAACATCGTGTCGAGCAGGATGTCCTCCATGATCGAGCGCAGGCCGCGGGCACCGGTCTTGCGCTTGATCGCGCGCTTGGCAATCGCGCTCAGCGCGTCATCGGTGAAGGTCAGCTGCACGCCTTCCAGATCGAAAAGCCGCTGATACTGCTTGACCAGCGCGTTCTTCGGCTTGGTCAGGATGATGATCAGCGCATCCTCGTCCAGATCGGTCAGCGTCGCGATCACCGGCAGGCGACCGACGAATTCCGGGATCAGGCCGAACTTGAGCAGGTCCTCCGGCTCCAGTTCCTTGAACATCTCGCCCACGCCTCGGTCATCGTTTTCCTTGACCGACGCGCCGAAGCCCATCGCGGTGCCCTTGTTGCGCTGAGCGATGATCCGGTCCAGCCCCGAGAATGCGCCGCCGCAGATGAACAGGATGTTCGTCGTATCGACCTGCAGGAATTCCTGCTGCGGATGCTTGCGCCCGCCTTGCGGCGGCACGCTGGCGACCGTGCCCTCCATGATCTTCAGCAGCGCCTGCTGCACGCCCTCGCCCGACACGTCGCGGGTGATAGAGGGGTTGTCGGACTTGCGCGTGATCTTGTCGACCTCGTCGATATAGACGATGCCGCGCTGCGCACGCTCGACATTGTATTCGCTGGACTGCAGCAGCTTGAGGATGATGTTCTCGACATCCTCGCCCACATAGCCCGCCTCGGTCAGCGTTGTCGCATCGGCCATCGTGAAGGGCACATCCAGGATCCGCGCCAGCGTCTGGGCCAGCAGGGTCTTGCCGCAGCCGGTCGGCCCGATCAGCAGGATGTTCGACTTCGCCAGCTCGATATCCGACTTGGCGCCGTGATTCAGGCGCTTGTAGTGGTTGTGGACGGCGACGGACAGCACGCGCTTGGCGTGTTCCTGACCGATCACGTAGTCATCGAGCACCTGGCAGATCTCTCTCGGCGTCGGCACGCCGTCACCGGATTTGAGCCCCGTGGCTTTCGTTTCCTCGCGGATGATATCCATGCACAGCTCGACGCATTCATCGCAGATGAAGACGGTCGGGCCCGCGATCAGCTTGCGGACCTCGTGCTGGCTCTTGCCGCAAAAGCTGCAATAAAGCGTGTTCTTGCTGTCGCCGCCGGACTGGTTCGCCATCGTCCATTTCCTTGATTGCCGCCGACCCGCCTGGCCTGCGGGCGGCTGCGGTTTCCTGACCGCGAGCCGCTTCGGTGATCGTCCGTGGCGACCCTTCGGGGGCCGCCACGTTGCGTTCGCGCCATGTTAGGGGTCACGTGGCTCAGTCACAATCCCCAACGGGCCTTATTTCTTCTCTGGCTCGGCCTTGCCGCGCGGTGCCAGCACCTCGTCGATCAGGCCCCACTCCTTCGCTTCTTCCGGCGCCATGAACCGGTCCCGCTCAAGCGCCTCTTCGACCTCTTCCAGCGACTTGCCGGTATGCTTGACATAGATCTCGTTCAGGCGCCGCTTCAGCTTTTCGGTTTCGCGGGCATGGATCAGGATATCGGTCGCCTGGCCCTGATATCCACCCGAAGGCTGGTGCACCATCACGCGGCTGTTTGGCAGCGAATAGCGCAGGCCCGGCTCTCCGGCCGACAGCAGCAGCGAGCCCATCGAGGCCGCCTGCCCCACCACCAGCGTCGAGACGCGCGGCCGGATATACTGCATCGTGTCATAGATCGACAGTCCCGAGGTCACGACACCGCCGGGGCTGTTGATGTACATGCTGATGTCCTTGGACGGGTTTTCCGCCTCGAGGAACAGCAACTGCGCGCAGATCAGCGTGGACATGCCGTCATGGACCGGCCCCGACACGAAGATGATGCGTTCCTTCAGCAGTCGCGAGAAGATGTCGTAGGCACGCTCGCCGCGCGAGGTCTGTTCGACGACCATCGGAACGAGAGTGTTCATGTAGAATTCTGCCGGATCGCTCATGCTCTGTCCTTGCCTTTTTATCCCTGTTTCCCGCGATTCGACCGGGCGGTTATCCCATCTCATAGCCGCGAAAGGTTGACAGAGTCTTAGTAACCGGCAAGGTCCGCCGCAAGGGATGGATCGAAATTCGCCGACGGTGATCATCCACGGGACATGGCAGGAGGCGGGCATGAAGCTGATCGTGGGACTTGGCAATCCCGGCGCGAAATACGCGGCGAACCGGCACAATATCGGTTTCATGGCCGTCGAGCGTATCGCTGCCGATCACGGGCTGGGGCCGTGGAAGCCGCGCTTTCAGGGATTGGTGGCCGAGGGCCGGCTGGGTGACGCGCGGGTGGTCCTGCTCAAGCCGCAGACATTCATGAACCTGTCGGGGCAGTCCGTGGGCGAGGCGATGCGCTATCTGAAGCTGACCCCGGCCGAGGTCATCGTCCTGCATGACGAACTGGACCTGGCGCCGGGCAAGGCGCGGGTCAAGCAGGGCGGAGGCCATGCGGGGCATAACGGCCTGCGGTCCATCCATCAGCATATCGGGACCGATTACGCCCGCGTCAGGCTGGGCATCGGCCATCCGGGGCACAAGGACAAGGTCGCGTCCTATGTGCTGTCGGATTTCGCCAAGGCGGAACAGGACTGGCTGGACGACCTGCTGCGCGGCATCTCGGACGGGGCGGCGTTCCTGGCCGCGGGGGATCAGGGGCGGTTCCAGAACGCGGTCGCGGCACGCACGGCGCCGGCACGCAGCGCGACCGGCGAACGCGGCAAGAGCGGTGTCGCGCCGACACCGGATCCGGCCGCGTCACCCGCGCCCACCGCCGCGAAAACCGACAGCGAGGCAGCCGAAGCGCCGCAGAGCCTTGGCGATCGCCTGCGAGCGCTGACCGAACGCTTCAGGTGAACGAGGCGCGCGGCTGGCGGCTGGGTCGCGCGGATTTCCACGGGCGCTGGCTGCGCTGGCGCGCCCCGAAGCGCCGGCTTGACCGACGGCTGAAACGATCAGGGGCTTGGCCTCTGCGGCCCGGCCCGCTAGCCTTGCTGGCGAACGGGAGGGACACTCATGGTGCCATCGCTGAACGTGCTGGGCGGGTCCTTGCAGCCTTGCTCGATGAAGCCCCTGACCGGGTTCTATCGCAATGGCTGCTGCGACACCGGCCCGGAAGATACAGGCAGACACACGGTCTGCGTGGTCGTCACCGCCGAATTCCTGGCGATGTCGGCCTATCTTGGCAACGACCTCAGCACGCCGCGTCCGGAGTACCGGTTTCCCGGTCTGAAGCCGGGTGACCGCTGGTGTCTGTGCGCGGCGCGGTTCTTGCAGGCGGCACAGGAAATGGCGGCCCCGCAAGTGGTGCTTGAATCCACCCATGCGGCGACGCTGGACATCGTACCGATCGAATTGCTGCGCGCCCATGCGATCGCCGATCCACAGGACTAGGCCGCAAACGGACGGATCGCCCCATACGGTCGAGGCGGCGCCGGAAAGGCCAGGCCGGGTGCGCGTGACACCCTTCCGGGCCGCCATCGGCAAGGCCCCCGCGCGGTTCCAGCGCGGGGGCCTGATCGAATCACCCGTTGGTTTCACCGCCGTCCGAGCCGTCACCGCCGGTCCCGCCATCGGAGTCTCCGCCCGCATCGCCATCCGACCCGGCGTCGGACCCGTCGCCGGACGAAGCCGCGCCATCGCTCGCGGAATCGTCGGACCCGGCTGTTTCCCCGTCTCCGCCGTCCGATGCACCATCCGCGCCGGTGTCGGCTTCGTCGCGGTCGGCTTCGGTATCGGGGCCATCCGTGGACCGGTCCTGGCCGCCCGTGCTGCCGTCCCCGACGCCGGTCGTGTCATCGGGTGACGCCGTGCCGTCGGCATCGGTCTGCGGGGTTGCGGGGTCGTCGCCGGAACTGGCCTCGCCCTCGGCGCGCAGCTTTACGTCATCGATCGACACAAGGCTGCCATTGGCAACGCTGTAGACAAGCTTGACAGGCTGGCCGGCACGCTGCGCCGTGACGGTCATCAGCGCCCCTTCGCGCAGGATATGGATGTCGGTGAAACCCTGCGCGACCAGGGTCTCGGCGATGGCCTGATCGTTGTCCAGCTGTTCGAGGACCGGCAATCCGCCTTCCACCACCACCCCGATCGCGCTTTCGGTATCCAGCGCGGGGGCCGGGACGATCACGGTTTCGGTGCCGGCATCCTGCGCCAGCGCGGTGCTGCCCATCAGGGCGACAAGCGCTGCGGCCTTGCCTCCGGTCATCAGTGCCTTGAGCGTGTGATTCAGCATGATCCAACCTCCTTCATGCGGTGTGGAGGCAAACGATCCGCCGGCGAGAAGGTTTCAGCACCCGCCACATCCGGGCGGGCGCTCGGCGGGCTTCCGCCGCAGGCGGCCCCGTCAGGTCCTGATGTCGAAGCCCAGATGCTTGGCGACGGTGAAGATGTCCTTGTCGCCGCGCCCGCACATGTTCATCACGATGATGTGGTCCGCGGGCAGGTCGGGCGCGATCTTCATGACATGCGCCAGCGCATGGCTGGGTTCCAGCGCCGGGATGATGCCTTCGGTCTCGCAGCTGAACTGGAAGGCGGCCAGGGCCTCGTCATCGGTGATGCTGACATATTCCGCGCGGCCCATGTCCTTCAGCCAGGCATGTTCCGGGCCGATGCCGGGATAGTCGAGCCCGGCGCTGATCGAGTGGCCCTCGAGGATCTGCCCGTCATCGTCCTGCAGCAGGTAGGTCCGGTTGCCGTGCAGGACGCCCGCGCGGCCGCCCGACAGGCTGGCGCAATGCTCCATCCGGTCATCGACGCCCTTGCCGCCGGCCTCGACGCCGATGATGCGGACCTCCTTGTCGTCGAGGAACGGATAGAACAGGCCCATCGCGTTCGAGCCCCCGCCGATCGCGGCGATGATGGTATCGGGCAGCCGCCCCTCGCGGGGCATGATCTGTTCGCGGACCTCCTTGCCGATGATCGACTGGAAGTCGCGGACCATCGCCGGGTAGGGATGCGGCCCCGCGACCGTGCCGATGCAGTAGAACGTGTCGCGCACATTCGTCACCCAGTCGCGCAGCGCGTCGTTCATCGCGTCCTTCAGCGTCCCGCGTCCGCTGGTGACCGGCACCACCTCGGCACCCAGCAGGCGCATGCGGAAGACGTTCGGGGCCTGCCGTTCCACGTCATGCGCGCCCATGTAGACGATGCATTTCAACCCGAACCGCGCGCAGACGGTCGCGGTCGCCACGCCGTGCTGACCGGCGCCGGTTTCCGCGATGATGCGGGTCTTGCCCATCCGGCGGGCCAGCAGGATCTGCCCCAGCACATTGTTGATCTTGTGCGCGCCCGTGTGGTTCAGCTCGTCGCGCTTCATGTAGATCCTGGCGCCCCCAAGCCGTTCGGACATCCGCTCGGCGTGATACAGCGGCGAGGGTCGGCCGACGTAATGGGTCCACAGATCGTCCATCTCGGCCCAGAAACCGGCGTCTGTCTTGGCCCGTTCGTACTCCGCCTCGAGTTCGAGGATCAGCGGCATCAGGGTCTCGCTGACGAAGCGTCCGCCATAGATGCCGAAGCGTCCCTGTTCGTCGGGACCGTGCTTGAAGCTGTTCACCAGATCATCGGCCATGGGATATGCCTTCGCGGTTGGAATGGATCACTGGGCGACGAAGAAGCCTAGAGCGGCTTCTTATAGCCGATATGGCTCGGGGTGAAGCCCATGCGGTCGTAGAAGCGATGGGCCTCGCTGCGCGCCTTGCTGGTGGTGAACTGCATCAGGGCGCAGCCGGCCTCGCGGGCACGTGCCTCGGCGTCGCGGATCAGCGACTCGCCGATCCCGCGGCCGCGCCAGCCAGCGGCGACGCGAACGCCCTCGATCTGCGCGCGGCGCGACGCGCCGAGCGACAGGCCCGAGATGAAGGTGATCTGATAGCAGGCCACGATGAAGCCATCCGCGACTGCGACGATCAGGTGGTTCCGGCCTTCGCCGCGCATCGCGTCAAAGGCCGCGAGATAGCGGTCGCGGGGCGCTGTTTCACGGCTGCGCCCCAAGACGTCGTCAAAAAGAAGCGCGACCACCGCGGGCACGTCGTCGCGCGTGGCGTGGCGGAATTCCGGACTGGGTGCGGCCATTCTGTGATCCCTCCCAGGACGCACGGCAACGCGGGACGGCTGGATCCCGGCAGGGCCAGGTCAGCGCGAAGCGGCGATGAAATCACGGATCAGCGCCGCGTCCTTGACACCGGGCGCTGTTTCCACGCCAGAGCTGACATCCACGCCCGGCGCACCGGTCAGGCGGATCGCCTCGGCCACGTTCAGCGGCGTCAACCCGCCCGCCAGCAGCCAGGGACGCAGCCAGCGCCGGCCGACCAGCAGACGCCAGTCGAACGCCAGCCCGTTGCCGCCCGGAAGATCGGCTTCCGGCGGCGCCTTGGCGTCAACCAGCAGCATGTCGGCGACCAGACCGTAATCGGTCAGCGCGCCCAGATCGTCGGGCACCGCGATCCCGACAGCCTTCATGACCGGCAGTCCGGTCAGCGCCTTGACCTGCGCCACGCGTTCGGGACTTTCCTTGCCGTGAAGCTGGATCATGTCCAGCGGCGCCTGGGCCAGCGTCGCTTCGAGCATGGCGTCGTCGGGGTTCACGAACAGACCGACGCGCGCAACGCCCGGAGGCAGATCCGCGCCCAGCCTGCGCGCCTGACCGGCTGTCACCGCGCGTGGCGATTTCGGATAGAACACGAAGCCGACATAGCGCGCGCCCGAATCAACCGCCGCGGCCACATCGGCGGGCTGGCTGAGCCCGCAAATCTTGACCTGAGCCATCCCGCGTCAGCGTTGCGCGGGCAGTGTCGTGCCCCGGGCGGGTTCGGCCGAGGCGACCGGGCCCGCGGGACGCGCGGTCCTGGGCCGGTCCAGGATCGCCACGACCTCGTCGCGCGGGGCGGCGTGGTTCTGGCGCAGATGGCCGACCTCGGATTCCAGCCGGGCGACCTCGGCGCTGCGCTGCCTTGCCTCGCGGCGGATATGGGCCTCGCGCAGATATTCCCACACAAGTCCCGCCAGCATGCCAAGCGCGAAGGTCACGAAGATCACCAGGAACAGCGGCAGATCGACCGACCAGCTGCCGCCCAGATACTGTCCGAAATTGGCAGGAAAGGCCGACAGCGTCACGACGCCGCGATTGGCCAGCGCGACCGCGACCAGCAGAATGGCAAGAAGGGCGAGGAACAGCAGTCGGATGAGGCGCATCGGAAATCCTTGAACTTGCGCGACCGTGGCAACGAGGCGCCGCACGGTCCTTGGCCCTTTCTACGACGGTCAGGCCTCGCCGTTCAACCGATCCCGTAGCAATTTGCCGGTCTTGAAGAACGGCACATGCTTTTCGTCGACATCGACCGCCTCGCCGGTGCGCGGGTTGCGGCCGGTGCGGGAGTCGCGCTTCTTGACCGAGAACGCCCCGAAGCCGCGCAACTCGACGCGGTTTCCGCGCGCCATGGCATCGATGATCTCCTCGAACACGGTATTCACGATCCGCTCGACATCGCGCCGGAAGAGATGCGGGTTTTCATCAGCAATCTTCTGGATCAGTTCGGAACGGATCATCCTATCCCCCATAGGCGCGGCATCAAGCCTGTTCGGCGTCGGGGTCATGGTCGTTCCAGGCCCAGACATCTCGGAAACGCATCAAACCAGCTTCGGTTTCCTAGCGATGCCAGTTTTGACGGCTTCGCGCAAGCCGGTTGGCCCTCGCAACCCACGAAAGGCGCAAGAAAAAAGCCCGCCCCCACAGGTCTGGGGGCGGGCCTGGCATCTGCTCCGGCGTCTGGGTCAGTCGTTGCGCTTCAATGCCGCGCCAAGGATATCGCCAAGCGAAGCGCCCGAATCCGAGCTGCCATACGTGTCGATCGCCTCTTTTTCCTCGGCGATCTCGCGCGCCTTGATCGACAGGCCAAGACGGCGGGTCTTGGTGTCGATATTGGTGACTCGGGCATCGACCTTGTCGCCGACCTGGAAGCGCTCGGGGCGCTGGTCCTGACGGTCGCGGGCCAGATCCGAGCGCCGGATGAACGACTTGACGCCGTTATATTCCACCTCGACGCCGCCCTCTTCGATCGCCGTCACCTCGACGGTGACGATCGAGCCACGCTTCACGCCGTCAACGGCTTCGGCCATGTGCTCGTTTTCCAGCGACTTGATCGACAGGCTGATCCGCTCTTTCTCGATATCCACGTCCTGGACGACGGCCTTGACCATGTCGCCCTTGCGGAAATCCTGAATGGCGTCTTCGCCACGGGCGTCCCAGCTTATGTCCGACAGGTGAACCATGCCGTCGATATCGCCCTCGAGACCGACGAACAGACCGAATTCGGTGATGTTCTTGACCTCGCCCTCGATGACGGTGCCCGTCGGATGGGTCTCGGCAAAGACTTCCCACGGATTGCGCATCGTCTGTTTCAGACCCAGCGAAACACGGCGCTTGGCTTCGTCGATTTCGAGCACCATCACGTCAACCTCTTGCGAGGTCGAGACGATCTTGCCGGGGTGCACGTTCTTCTTGGTCCAGCTCATCTCGCTGACATGGACCAGCCCCTCGACGCCGGCTTCCAGTTCGACGAAGGCGCCGTAATCGGTGATGTTGGTCACGCGGCCGTTATGGACCGAGCCGATCGGGAACTTGTCGGTGACGGTCTCCCACGGGTCGGCCTGAAGCTGCTTCATGCCAAGGCTGATGCGGTGGCTGTCCTTGTTGATCTTGATGACCTGGACCTTGACGGTCTCACCGATCGACAGGATCTCGGACGGGTGGTTGACGCGGCGCCAGGCCATGTCGGTGACGTGCAGCAGGCCGTCAACACCGCCCAGATCGACGAAGGCGCCGTATTCGGTGATGTTCTTGACCACGCCGTCGATCGACTGGCCTTCCGACAGGTTGGCGATGACCTCGGCGCGCTGTTCGGCACGGCTTTCTTCCAGGATCGCGCGGCGCGAGACGACGATGTTGCCGCGGCGACGGTCCATCTTGAGGATCTGGAACGGCTGCTTGAGACCCATCAGCGGGCCTGCATCGCGCACCGGGCGCACATCGACCTGGCTGCCGGGCAGGAAGGCCACGGCGCCGCCCAGATCGACGGTAAAGCCGCCCTTGACGCGACCGAAGATGGCGCCCTCGACGCGATCCTCGTCGGCATAGGCTTTTTCCAGACGATCCCAGGCTTCCTCGCGGCGGGCCTTTTCACGGCTGATCGAGGCTTCGCCACGGGCGTTCTCGACCCGGTCCAGATAGACCTCGACCTCGTCACCGACGGCCAGATTGGCCTCTTCGCCGGGATTTGCGAATTCCTTCAGCTCGACGCGGCCTTCCATCTTGTAGCCGACATCGATGATGGCCTGACCTGCCTCGATGGCGATCACACGGCCCTTGACGACGCTGCCCTCGTTGGGCGTGTCCATGTCGAGGCTTTCGTTCAGAAGGGCCTCGAATTCCTCCATAGTCGCTTTAGCGCACATATAAATCCAGTTTCCTTTGCGTCTGTTTGACTGGCCTGACGGTTGGCTCCGCCGGTCTGTATGATGTCATGCGTGGCAACGACAAAGGGTCGCGGCTTTGCGCCCGACCCGTGTTCCTGCGGCCTGTTCTGACCATGTCGCCCGATTGACTGCGCGTCATATAGGCGCGCGAGACGCGAAACTCAACGGGAAAGTGACACGGTCGGACCGATGTCGCGGGCCGGATCGAGGGCCTGCCTGCGGCGGCCGGCCGGGTCGGACCCACGCCGCGCAGGGCCGGGACTAGAGCGCGATCGCCGAGATCAGCCGTCCGTAATCGGCCTGGCCTTCATGCGTGGCACGGCGATAGCTGAAGAAGCGCTGCGGATCGGAATAGGTGCAATGTCCGGACCACTCGGCCTCGACGCCCTCGGCGCGCAACCGCGACAAGCCGAATGACGGCAGGTCGAACATCGGCCTGCCATTGGGTCCCCCGCTGAAGAAGCGATGATAGTCGGGATCCTCCATCAGGAAATCGTCCATGAAGTCCTCGCCGACCTCGTAGGCGCGCTGGCTGATCGTCGGCCCGATCACCGCCTTGATATCGGTCGCGCCAAGCGCACGCATGGCCGCGACCGTCGCCTCGATCACACCGGCCAGCGCCCCGCGCCAGCCCGCATGGCAGGCGCCGATCACGCCGGCGCGCGCGTCGGCCAGCAGGATCGGCTGGCAGTCCGCGGTCAGCACGGCCAGCGCCACGCCGCGCCGCGCGGTGACGATCCCGTCGGCCTGGATGTCGCGGGTGCGCGCGATGTCGTCGTCCTGATCCAGCGTGACGACATCGGCCGAATGCACCTGCTTGACGGTTGCCAGAGCAGCGGGCGACACGCCCATCGCGGTGGCGACCCGCATCCGGTTGACCACGACCATGTCGGTCTGGTCGCTGGACCGCCTGCCGCAGTTCAGCCCTGCGAAGAGCCCCGATGAGGCTCCACCCTTTCGCGTGAAAAATCCGTGCTTTACGCCAGAGAGCAGCGGGTGGGTCAGGATCTCAAGCGTTGTCTGCATGAAGCCTCAGCGCGTCGAATCCGGGCACCGGCGGCGCCCCATGCGGCCAGATGGCCATGGCCTTGAACAGGTGACCCATTTCGGACGGATCGGTCAAGCGCCGAACTGCCTCTTTCGCGCCCGTGTCCCCGGCCCTCGCCAGCCGTTCGGCGCGCGCGGCGGCCCCCAGCGACAGCAGCCAGTCGCCCTGAGGGACCGGGCGGGATACCATCGCCCCCGACCGCATGGCCGCCACGGCGAGGGGCGCGAAATCCACATGGGCGGTCAGATCCGCCTCGCCGGGCGAGGCAAGCGGATGTTCGGCCCGATGCGCGCGGACCGCCTGGAACGTGTCTCCGCAGCCGTTCCATCCGCCGTAATCGATGACGATCGCAGCCCCGCCATGCGCGGCGATTCGGTGCGCGATCTGGGCGATTATCGCGGGCGCGGCCGGGCAATCCTCGACAATGTCGCCAAGCTGTCCCCGACGCGGCAGATCGACGGGCGGCGCCAGCCCGAGGCACAGCCCGTCCTGGCCAAGGCCCACGACCCGTTCCGCCCAGCCATTCTCGACACGCTGGAACTGCCGGATCGGCAGCGCGTCGAAGAATTCGTTGGCGATCAGGAACAGCGGTTGCCGCGGCAGCGCCTCGACATGGTCGACATGGCTGACATCGCCCAGACGATCGCGCTGGACCTGCCGCAGATGCGGCGATGCCTCGACCAGCGTGACCCGGGCCGCCTGCGTCATTCCGGGAACGGCGCCCATCGCGCGCAGCATGTCGGCCATCAGCGTTCCCCGCCCCGGCCCGGGCTCGGCCAGCGTGAAGGGCTCGGGACGGCCCTGATCCATCCAGGCCTGCGCCAGGGCCAGCCCGCACAGCTCTCCGAAGATCTGCGTGATTTCCGGCGCGGTGGTGAAATCGCCGCGCGTTCCGAACGGATCGCGGGTGGTGTAGTAGCCAAGGCGCGGATGCAGCAGGCAGATCTCCATGTAGTCGGCAAGCGTGATCGGCCCGGTGGCGCGGATGCGCTGGACGAGGATCTGCGCCAGAGGGGTCATGCGCGCGCGGGCACCGCGTTGCGGCGCCAGGCTCGGGCAACCAGGACAAGGCCCGCCAGCACCATCGGCAGCGACAGCACCTGGCCCATCGTCAGCCCGATCACCGGCCCGCCGACGACATGGCCAAGCGGGTTGTCCGGGGTGATGAACTGCATGTCGGCGACGCGAAACAGTTCGACGAACATGCGCGCCAGCCCATAGCCGGCCAGGAACACGCCGAAGGCCAGTCCGGGCCGGCGCAGCCCGCCCGCGCGGACCAGCATCAACAGGATCAGGCCCAGCAACATGCCTTCCAGCCCCGCCTCGTAAAGCTGGCTGGGATGACGGGCGCAGAGACCTTCGACGCCGGGACATGCCTGCGCCGCCTCGCCGGGAAAGATCACGCCCCAGGGCAGGTCGGTCGGACGCCCCCACAATTCGGCGTTTATGAAATTGGCGACGCGCCCGAAGAACAGCCCGATCGGCGCGACGACAGCCATCGCATCGGCCAGCCGCAGGGCCGGGATGGCGCGCGCCCGGCAGAACAGCCAGGTGGCAACGATCACGCCTGCAAAGCCGCCGTGAAAGCTCATCCCCCCCTGCCAGACCTTGAGGATCTGCCCCGGGTTGGCGAGGTAGTAGGCCGGTTCGTAGAACAGCACGAAACCCAGACGTCCGCCCAGGATCACCCCAAGGATGACCCATGTCAGCAGGTCGTCCACGGCGTCGGCCGCCATCGGTGCCCGGTCGCCCCAGATCCGGTCGCGGCGCATCATGGCGATCATGATCCGCCAGCCGATCAGCAGACCGGCCAGATAAGCCAGCGCATACCAGCGCAAAGACAGCGACAGCCCGCCCAGATCGATGGTGAAGATCTCGGGGCTGATATTCGGGAACGGGATCATGCGGCCTCTGGGGTCGGAACTCGTCGCGCACGCTAGCCACCGGGCGCGCGGTGTCAACATCGCGGCCGCAGGCCGGTCGGCAGGACGTCGGGCTTCGGGGCGACCCTTGCGGCGGTCATTGCCGACGGCGAATGGCGATCGGCGCGCGATTGAACCCCGCGCCCCGACGTCCCATATATGCGGCCAGGCAAGCCAAGGGGCCGGACTATGACCACGCAGAACAAGTTCTTCGACGATATCTCGAAACTGATGACCAACGCGATGGGCGTGGCGCAGGGCGCCAGGTCCGAGGCGGAAACCGCCATGAAGGGCTGGGTCGATCGCTGGCTGGCGGATCGCGACTTCGTGACCCGCGAAGAGTTCGAGGCCGTGCGCGAGATGGCGATCAAGGCGCGGACCGAGAACGCCGCGTTGAAGTCGCGGCTGGATGCGCTGGAGGCGGGACGTCAGGGCGACTGAGCCGGCATCCCGTCTGGCTGCGCGATCGTCATCCGGTCGCGCAAGCCGCCCGAGCGATCGTAGATCAGCACCTCGTCCGCTTCGGTGAGCACGACGATATGATCGGCCGCGAAAGTCACCGCCGTGACCCGCGCGCCCTCGGGCAGCGAGATCTGGTCCGGCAGGTCGGGCAGCGGCGGCCGGTCCAGCCGCAGCCACAGCAGCACGACAAGCGCGATCATCCCCAGCCCCATGACAAGCGACAGCCCGGTGACCAGCGTTTTCAGGAAGCGCAGTTCAGGCACCGCTTTCGCCGCGTCGTTCCAGTCGTTATCCTTGGTGTCCATGTCGAACCTTGTCGTCACCATTCCGGCGAACCCGCCTGACCGCCTTGATAAGGCGCTTGCCCTTGCGGTGCCAGAGGCGGCGGCGCTGTCGCGATCGCGCCTGTCTCGGCTGATTGCCGGGGGCGCGGTCAGCGGACCGTCCGGGATCGCCCGCGACGGCAAGGCGCGCGTCACGGCGGGCGAGGAGTACCGCATCATCCTGCCCGAGGAGCCCGCCACGATCGAGGCGCGACCCGAGGCGATCCCCCTCCGCGTGGTCCACGAGGATGACGACCTGATCGTGATCGACAAGCCGGCCGGCATGGTCGTCCATCCCGCGCCCGGCAGCCCCACCGGCACGCTCGTCAACGCCCTATTGGCGCATTGCGGCGACAGCCTGTCGGGAATCGGCGGCGCGCGGCGACCGGGCATCGTCCACCGCATCGACAAGGACACATCGGGGCTGCTGGTCGTCGCCAAGTCGGACCGCGCCCATCATGGCCTGGCCGCGCAATTCGAGGCGCACAGCGCGCAGCGCCGCTATCTGGCGCTGGCACATGGCGTGATCGACGGCGCCGATCCCCGCCTGCGCGGCACGCCCGGCGTCAGCGTCGAGGATGGCGGCGTCCTGAAGATCACCTCGCGCCTGTCCCGTCACCCGACCGACAGGCAGCGTCAGGCGGTGTATTTCGACAAGGGGCGCCACGCCGTGACGCGTGCGCGCATGCTTGAAAGCTTTGGCAAACCCGCCGCCGCGATGCTGGTCGAATGCCGGCTCGAGACCGGACGGACCCACCAGATCCGGGTGCACATGGCTCATGCCGGGCTGGGACTGATCGGCGATCCGGTCTATGGCGGGGCGCGCAAGGCCTCGGCGCGGGCGCTGGGGACGGCAGCGGCAGCCGCGATCGCGTTCCCGCGCCAGGCGCTGCACGCCGCGCATCTGGGCTTTCGCCACCCGGTCACCGAACAGACCCTGAGCTTCGATTCCGCCCTGCCCACCGACATGCAGACGCTGCTGGACCTGTTGCGCGAGAGGGGCTCATGACAGGATCGTGATTCATCGTCACGTTACGCAGCCCCGAAAACCTGACAGATTGACTCTCAAGTCCCCTCCTGCTTTCCGGGTCTCGCAGTCCCCTCCCGCCTCCGGCGCGGAACTGCAAAGGCGCTTCGCGCGTTTCCCGGACCCCTCGAAAGGCCACCGCCATGGCGAATTTTGGAAATCTTCCGGCTCCCAGCCCCGAACAGGGTCTGAACCGATACCTGCAGGAAATACGCAAGTTCCCGCTGCTGGAACCCGAAGAGGAATACATGCTGGCCAAGGCATGGGTCGACCACGAGGACAGCGAGGCGGCGCACAAGATGGTCACCAGCCATCTGCGCCTGGCGGCCAAGATCGCCATGGGGTATCGCGGCTATGGCCTGCCGCAGGCGGAAGTCATCTCGGAGGCCAATGTCGGGCTGATGCAGGCGGTCAAGCGGTTCGACCCGGAAAGAGGTTTCCGGCTGGCGACCTATGCGATGTGGTGGATCAGGGCCTCGATCCAGGAATACATCCTGCGGTCCTGGTCGCTGGTCAAGATGGGCACGACCAGCGCCCAGAAGAAGCTGTTCTTCAACCTGCGCAAGGCCAAGTCCAAGATCGGCGCGCTTGAGGACGGCGACCTGCGGCCCGAGAATGTCGCCCAGATCGCGCATGATCTGAATGTCACCGAACGCGAAGTGATCGACATGAACCGGCGGCTTTCGGGCGGTGATGCGTCGCTGAACGCGACGGTCGGCTCGGCGGACGGCGATTCGACGGCGCAATGGCAGGACTGGCTCGAAGACACCGACGCCGATCAGGCCGAGGCCTATGCCGAATCCGAGGAGCTGGACACCCGCCGGCAGATGCTGATCGCCGCGATGGACGTGCTGAACGACCGCGAAAAGGACATCCTGATGGAACGCAGGCTGCGCGACGACCCGATGACGCTCGAGGATCTGTCCAGCCGCTATAACGTGTCGCGCGAACGGATCCGGCAGATCGAGGTCCGCGCCTTCGAGAAGTTGCAGGAACGCATGCGGGCGCTGGCGCGCGACAAGGGCATGCGGATCCCGGACCCTGCGGACTGACCGTCGCGGCGCGGCCGGTCGGCTTGCCCGCGATTGACGTGATGCGTGCCTGCGCTATGGTCGCGTGACAGGCAGGCAGATCAGAACATAGATGACCGCGCTGACGGAATTTCAACGGCTCGAGGCTCAGGGCTCGTGGCGCGAGACGCCCGACGCGCGTCTGCGCGAGGTTGTGGTATCGGTCGGCGATTCGACCCTGATCCTGAGCGATCCGAAATCCGACACGCCGCTGTCTCACTGGTCGCTGCCCGCCGTGACCCGCCTGAACCCCGGCAGGACGCCGGCGGTCTACGCGCCGGGCTCGCAGGGGGCGGATGAGACCGTCGAAATCGATGATGCCCTGATGATCGACGCGATTGAGCGGGTCCATCGCGCGATCGCGTCGCGCAAGGCGCATCCGGGGCGGCTGCGCGGTGTGCTGACCATGATGGCGGTGGCTGCGATGCTGGCCGCGGCGGTGCTGTGGTTGCCCGACGCGATCATTCGCCACGCCGCCCGGATCGCGCCGCCCGCGCAGGCTCGTCAGGTCGGCGAAGCGGCGCTGGCCGACATCGAACGCAGCACCGGGGCGGTCTGCACCCGCGCCTCGGGGCAGGCGGTTCTGGACTGGCTGACGCCCCGGCTGGTCGGTCAGGATGCCAAGCTGCGGGTCGTGCCCGGCGCGCTGAACGGTGCGCTGCGTCTGCCCGGAAACCTCTATGTGCTGGGCGGGGATCTGCTGGTCGGCTCGCCCGGACCCGAGGCGGCCGCGGCACATCTGGTCGCCGCAAGACTGGCCTCGGCCCCCGAGACGACCATCCGCGCGGCCCTCGAGCACGCCGGGTTGCAGCCCGTCCTGCGGCTGCTGACCCTGGGCAGGCTGCCTTCGGGCGCGCTGGCCGGGTATGGCGAGGATCTGCTGTCGCGCCCGCTCGCGCGGCCCGACGACACCGCGTTGCTCGCAGCCTTGCAGCAGGTTGGGATCGGCAGCGAACCCTATGCCCGGACCATCGACCCGACCGGCCAGGCGGTGCTGAACCTGATCGAGAACGACCCGTTCCGCGATGCGGTGCCGCCAATGCCGCTTCTGACCGATCAGCAATGGCTGGCGTTGCAGCAGATCTGCGCGGGGTGAGCGGGGCTGGGCTCACCTCCCGCGCCGGGGGTTGGCCGGCCGAAACAGCGGCGAGGCGAAACCCGCCACGGTCCGCCGAGGCTGGCACGATCGGACCAGGCCGGCGACGAGGGACGCCTCAGTTCGAGAAGGCGTCGATGAGGTTCAGCACCGCCAGAATCCTTTGCGTGCTGCTGTCGACCCGATAGATCCGGTCCTCGTCGCGATAGTAGTTCCAGCCGTCGCGGTTGCGCAGGTCATAGCGACGCGGATCGCGAATGATGGCGTAGTCGCCGATCCTCAGGATATCGCCGACGCGATTGCCGTAATAGGCTTGCTTGCGCGCCTGGCCGGGAGGAACGCAGGGCGGGTTCTTCTTCGCAAGGCCGGGCGGGCAGTTGGCGACGACGCTCGCGCGCGACGGTTGCTTGCCGCGACCGTTGTGACCGGGGTCTTCGACCTGAAGCCGGCTGTGGCCCGCCTGACCGCGTCCCTTGCCGGGATCGGCAAGCGCCGGCGAAGCGGCCAGAATGGCCGCGACAGCGGCCAGCGCAGTGAACGTCGAGACAGGTCTCATATCGGGTTCCTCGCAGATATCATTCGGCTTCTACACGCCAGCAGACGGAATGTTGCATCACGTTTGCCCGAGCGGGCGGAAGGCTGCCGATGACCGGTCGCCCTAGACGAACTGCTCGCGCAGCAACCGTTCCTCGAGGCCGTGTCCGCTGTCGAACAGCAGCCGGTGCCGCACATCCGATGCGCTGCGGATCGCGACCCGGGTCACATGCCGGACCGACCGCGAATCCGCATCGGCCATCACCGGCCGGCGGTCGGGATTGAGCACCTCGATCACCACCTCGGCGGTCTTTGGCAACAACGCCCCACGCCAGCGCCGGGGTCGGAACGGGGCGATCGCGGTCAGCGCCAGCACCTCGGAGCCGATCGGCAGGATCGGCCCGTGCGCGGAATAGTTATACGCCGTCGATCCGGCGGGCGTGGCGATCAGGGCGCCATCGCAGACAAGCTCCTCCATCCGCATCTTTCCATCGATATGGATGCGCAGCTTGGCGGCCTGCGGGCCTTCGCGCAGCAGGCTGACCTCGTTGATCGCCAGTGCCTCGTGGCTGGCGCCGTCCGCACTGGTGGCATGCATCCGCAGCGGGTTGAGGACCGCCTCTTCCGCCGCGGTCAGCCGGGGCATCAGCCCCTCTTCGGAATAGCGGTTCATCAGGAATCCGACGGTGCCGCGATTCATGCCATAGACCGGCAGGTCACGGCCCTGAATGGCATGCAGCGTCTGCAGCATGAAGCCATCGCCGCCCAGAGCCACCACGATCTCGGCCTCGGCCAGCGGCGTATCGCCATAGCGCGCGATCAGCCGGCGCAGGGCCTCCTGCGCAAGCTCGGCATGGCTGGCGGTGAAATGAACGGCTGGCTTCATCCTGGCGCGGTCCCCCTGGGTCGGCGCCAGCATCGGCCGGGGTTTGAGTCTTGGCAACCCCGCCCGCACGCCGCAACCCGCCTCAAAGCGGTCGTTTTGCCGCTTTCAGACAGGCCGCCGTTAAGATATGACGACCGCAATTCCAGCTTTCCACAGCCCGAGAGGATGCGAGACAGATGAACGCTCCCACCCGCGAAGCCGGTTTCTTCACGGAAACTCTGGCCAGCCGAGATCCCGAAATCGCCGACGCCATTGACAAGGAACTGGGTCGGCAGCGAGACGAGATCGAGCTGATCGCCTCGGAAAACATCGTGTCGAAAGCGGTGCTCGAGGCTCAGGGCTCGGTGCTGACCAACAAATACGCCGAAGGCTATCCCGGCAAGCGCTACTATGGCGGCTGCCAGTTCGTCGATATCGTCGAGAACCTGGCGATCGAGCGCGCCAAGCAGTTGTTCGACTGCAAATTCGCCAATGTCCAACCCAACAGCGGCAGCCAGATGAACCAGGCCGTGTTCCTGGCGCTGTTGCAGCCCGGCGACACCTTCATGGGCCTCGACCTGAATTCGGGCGGCCACCTGACCCACGGCTCGCCGGTGAACATGTCGGGGAAATGGTTCAACGTGGTCAGCTATGGCGTGCGTCAGCAGGACCAGCAGCTTGACATGGAGGCGATCGCCGAAAGCGCCCGCCAGAACAAGCCCAAGCTGATCATCGCCGGCGGCACCGCGTACAGCCGTGTCTGGGACTGGGCGGCGTTCCGCAAGATCGCCGACGAGGTCGGCGCCTGGCTGATGGTGGACATGGCCCATATCGCGGGTCTGGTCGCAGGCGGCCAGCACCCCTCGCCCCTGCCCCACGCCCATGTCGTGACGACGACCACCCACAAATCGCTGCGTGGTCCGCGCGGCGGGCTGATCCTGACCAATGACGCCGACATCGCCAAGAAGGTGAATTCGGCGGTCTTCCCCGGCCTTCAGGGCGGCCCTCTGATGCACGTGATCGCCGCCAAGGCCGTCGCGTTCGGCGAGGCGCTGGAGCCTTCGTTCAAGGACTACGCCGCGCAGGTCGTCCGGAACGCCCAGGCGATGGCGGACGAGTTGATGAAGGGCGGCATCGACATCGTGTCGGGCGGCACCGACAACCATCTCTGCCTCGCCGATCTGCGGCCGAAAGGCGTGACCGGCAAGGCGACCGAGGCCGCGCTTGGCCGTGCCCACATCACCTGCAACAAGAACGGCGTGCCGTTCGACCCCGAGAAGCCTTTCGTGACCTCGGGAATCCGGCTGGGTGCGCCGGCAGGCACGACGCGCGGCTTCGGTGAGCAAGAGTTCCGCCAGATCGCACGCTGGATCGTCGAAGTCGTGGATGGGCTGGCCAAGTCTGGCGAGGACGGGAATTCCGACGTCGAGGAAAAGGTGAAGACCGAAGTCGCGGCGCTCTGCGCGCGTTTCCCGCTTTACGCGGATATGTGAGCCGCGCCCTCTGCCGACACGCAAAGCAATCCCGCCGGGCGCGCCCCTGCGGGATTGCACGTTCCCACGGCCACTGCGCCTGGCGCCATGGCCTCACGCCACTTCGCGCGCGCAGCATCGTCCACCAACCCGGAAAGCCCGTTCCCGGTCCGCTGGTCGCCCGGCTTCGGGACCATCCTCATCACGCTGGCTTCCAGCCTGTCGCCGCTTATGGCCTGGCATGATCGCGCAGGCCTTGCTGCCGACCCTTCGCCGGATTGCCGATCCTTGTCCGGACTGCCGCGCACGGGGCCTTTTGCACAAGACCCGGCCGACCGGGTCCGCATCCACGACGATGCCGATCCTGTTCGGACCCGCGGGCGGCGCAAGACCGCTGGTGGACCCCAGGTTGAACAGGCACTAATGTAGGAAAACCGATGCGAGAAATTCAGGATGCGACGATGGTGCGTGCATGAATCCCTACACCGACCTTCCTCAGGACGCGTTCTGGTCGCCGGCCGTCGCCCAGAAGCACATGCTGGACATCAGCGGCCTGTGGAAGGCACCGTTCCCGATCTCGACGAAGACACGGATCGCCACTTATGGGTCGTGTTTCGCACAGCATTTCAGCAGGGCGCTGGTCGCGCGAGGCTATTCCTGGCTTAACGCCGAACCCGCGCCCAGAGGCATCCCCGAGGCCGAGGCCAGACGGTTCAGCTACGGAGTTTTCTCGTCTCGGACCGGCAATATCTATACGACCTCGCTGCTGCTTCAATGGGTCGAGTGGGCGCTGGAAAAGCGCGTTCCACCTGCAATCCACTGGGAAAAGGATGGCCGGATCCATGATCCCTTTCGACCGACTGTCGAACCGGACGGATTCGGCTCTGTCGAGGAGATGCTGGCTTCGCGCAGGTCATGTATCGCTGCGTTCCGGAAATCCATTCTCGAAAGCAACCTTTTCGTCTTCACACTGGGCCTGACTGAAAGCTGGTGGGATACGGAAGGCGGCTTCGAATATCCCATGTGTCCCGGAACGCATGCCGGAACATTCGACCCCGCCAGACACATGTTTCGCAATCAGGATTACAGTTTCGTGCGCGCCAACCTGGTCAAGGCCATCACCCTCGTTCGCGAGCATCGTGACAAAGGGCCGCGCATCTTGCTGACGGTCTCTCCGGTCCCCCTGACCGCCACCAATTCAGGCAATCATGTCCTGGTGGCCACCATGGAATCCAAGTCGATCCTGCGCGCCGTGGCAGGCAACGTGGCGGCGAGTCTCAAGGGCGTCGGGTATTTTCCGTCATACGAGATAATCAATTCTCCGGTATTTCGCGGCACGTTCTTCGAGCCGAACCTGCGAGGTGTGAACGGTCACGGCGTCGCGCATGTGATGAACTGCTTCTTTGCAGGTCTGGGCGCCGATGAGCGTGTTGAATTGACGAAATCCGCGTCACCAAGGCGCATGTTCCGCCGGAACCAGCCTCGCTCGCCCTCGACGGACGATCTCAAATGCGACGAGGAAATCCTGGATGCGTTCGGGGGTAGGGATGAAGACAATAATTCTCACCGGTGATTCGCACCTTGGTGCGATACGCCGGGGGTGGGAAACCCTCTCCGAAACGGGGAAAGAGCGGTTTGCTTTCTGGCCGTTGGGCAAAGGCTCGGGTGTTCGGGTTCCATGCCATGTTTTCAACGCAGATGCGGGAAGCGTGACAACAACCCCGGAATTGTGGCGCAACCGGGAATTCTCGCAGAAAACGATCGCGGCGATCGACCCGGATGCGATTGTCGTGGTTTCGCTTCCCTTGAATACCTCGCGAATTCTGCGCGACTATTCCTGGCACACGCATGCACCCTGGCATCTTGCCACAGAAGAGCTGGCCCTGTCCGATCAGGTCATCGCCAAGATGATCGAGCGGGACAGCATCCATGCTGTCAATCTTGTTCGGGACCTCGCGCTGATCTGGCCGGCCCTTGCGGTCGTGGAGGCGCCGCGTTTCTTTGCCAATGCCAGCTATCTCACGGCCAAAAGGCTGGACGTGTGCCTTTATGTCGACACGGTCTATCGCCAGACTGTCAGGCAGGAACTGGCAGCAGCGGGTGTCGATGTGGTGGCGCAACCGGCCGCGACGATCCTGCCGCAGGGCACGACAGCCCTGAAATACGATCACCCTGATCCGGCGGATGATCATCACGCGAACGAAGCGTACGGACGCCTGGTGCTTGACGACATCATCCGCTATGCGGATGCCACCGGCTGAACCGTCCCCGTGCCGCCCTGCCATCGTTCGAGACCTTGCCTGGCTTGAGATCAGGCGCGCTGCGCTGCCAGTGCAGCCGGATGGAACGTTCGGACCTGTCTTGGGGTCCCTCTCTGGGGCGTGAGGATCAGGAGGCGGCGATCGTCTTCCCCGGATCGTGAAACGGCCGCTCGACGATGATCGCGCGTTCCGTTCCGGGTTCGTTGACAAGCCCGGTCCTGTTGACGACGTCAACCTCCAGGCCCAGCTCGGCATGCTCCGCCGCCACCATCGCCAGGGCGATGTTCTGCTTCCGGCGCGGCGAATACACCGCGGATGTGACCTTGCCGATGGTCTTGCCGTCCTTCCCGATCGGCCAGCAGGACGTGTTCGGGCCATTCCGCGGCACCCCCTCGATGACCAGCCCCACCGGCTTGCGGGCAACGCCCTCGTCATGCGCCGGCCCTCGCCCGGCCAGCCGGAAAACAAGCCGTGGCGAGGGCAATCACTGCGGCCGGGACATCGTCAGCACGCCGACGGGATGACGGCCGCTTGCGGCGTCGGCGCGCCGCGATCCCCGGCAGGCGGCTGGACCCGTGCCCCGGCTGGCGCCGGAACTCCGGGCCGCGGCCTGCTACCCCATCCGCTCGGAGGCATGCGAGCCTGGCGACGACGGGAACACCACGGTCTTGTTGCCGTTGAGAAAGGCCCGGTGATGGATATGGGCATGGATCGCGCGGGACAGCACCTGGCTTTCGACATCGCGCCCCAGCGACACGTAGTCTTCCGAGGACTGGGCATGCGTCACCCGGACGGTGTCCTGTTCGATGATCGGCCCCTCGTCCAGATCGGCCGTGACATAATGCGACGTCGCGCCGATCAGCTTGACCCCGCGCTCATAGGCCTGCTTGTAGGGATTGGCGCCCTTGAAGCTGGGCAGGAAGGAATGGTGGATGTTGATGATCCGGCCGGACATCTTCTGGCACATCTGGTCGCTGAGGATCTGCATGTAGCGCGCCAGAACGATCAGTTCCGCGCCCGTTTCCTCGACCACGGCCATGATTGCCGCTTCGGCCTCGGGCTTGTTCTGCTTGGTCACCTTGATCCTGTAGAACGGAATGTCATGGTTCACCACGACCTTCTGGTAGTCATTGTGGTTGGAAATCACCGCCACGATGTCGATCGGCAGCGCCCCGATCTTCCAGCGATACAGCAGATCGTTCAGACAGTGGCCAAAGCGCGAGACCATGATCACCACCTTGGTCTTCTCGGCCTCGTCATGAAAGGCGAAGTCCATCCCGAAGGGCTCGGCAACATCGGCGAATTCCCTGCGCAGCTCCTCGAGCGTCCGACCCTCTTCGCTGATGAAGCTCAAGCGGGAAAAGAAGCGGCCGGTGTCGACATCGTCGAACTGGGCGGCGTCGGTGATGTTGCAGCCGTGTTCGGCGAGGTAGCCGGCGATGGCGGCCACGACCCCGCGGACCGACTTGCACTGCACGGTGAGAACAAACTTGCTCATCTCTTGTGATATCCTTCTCATTCGAACTGGAGAGACGCATCGGCGATGCCGTGCAGATGGCAGCAGGCCGACAGGGTGTTGGCCAGGAGGCAGGCGATTGTCATCGGGCCCACCCCGCCCGGTACCGGGGTGATCGCACCGGCGACGTGGCGGACATTCTCGAAATCGACGTCGCCGACGATCCGGGTCCTGACGCTTCCGTCTTCCTGCACCCCGTTCCCGGGCGCGGGCACCCGCGAGATGCCCACATCGATGACCGTCGCGCCGGGCTTGATCCAGTCGGCCTTCACCAGGCCCGGAACGCCGACAGCGACCACCACGATGTCGGCAAGCCGTGCAAGCGTGGGGATGTCGGTCGACGATTTGTGCGCGATCATCACCGTGCAGTCCGCGTTCAGCAACAGCCGAGCCATCGGCTTGCCCACGACATTGGAATGGCCGATGACCAGCGCCGTCTTGCCGCGCAGGTCGGGATGCAGGTGACGCAGCATCATCATGCAGCCAAGCGGCGTACAGGGCACGATCGCGTCCTGCCCGGTGCCGACCATTCCGACATTCGAGATGTGGAAGCCGTCGACATCCTTCATCGGATCGATGGCGTTGATGACCAGGGTCGGGCGAAGATGCGGTGGTAGCGGAAGCTGGACAAGGATGCCGTGCACCTCGGTATCGCCGTTCAGCCTTTCGATCAGCGCCAGCAGTTCATCGGCGTGTGCATCCTCGGGCAAACGGAACTCCAGCGAGCGCATTCCCGCATCGATCGCCTGCCTGGCCTTGGAGCGGACATAAACTTCGGAGGCGGGGTCGTTGCCGACAAGCACGACAGCCAGCCCCGGTGTCACACCATGCACGGCCTTCATCCTCGCGACCTTGTCGCGGACCTCGCGGCGCAGTCCCTCGGCATGGGCCTTGCCGTCGATGATTTGCGCCAGCCCGGGTGCGTTTCCGGCCTGCGGATCTGTCCCTAGGCCGTTTGGTTGCATCATGAATTCATCCTCCGTCGGAACCGATCGCCAAGCATTTGGACCGCATGAGCATCTAGCCCCGATTGCCGCCCATCCGCAGACTGAAAACCTGCCGCGCAAAGACCGCCCGGCCTGTTGTCGGATAGCCCGCAGCCCATCTGGTCGCCACACCTGAATCGGGCACCGCATGGCGCAGCGTTCGCGTGCTCCGGTCATGGCTTTCGCCGGACGAAGGTGGATGGCGTGGCGGGGCGTCCGGTCTGTTTCCCGTCTCATCGGCGAACATGCCGTGCAGGCGCCAGCGCCCTTGCGCTGACGCATAGGCGTCGCCTCCGGCATCGTGCGGGACGCGCGCCGAAGCCTGATCTAGCCCGCCGACGGGATGAGGCCCACCGCGTCCGGCACGGGCGGCCCCTGCACGCATGGCGCGGCGGACCGGATCGCGACATGCTCGGCCCGGACGAAGGATTCAGCATCCAGCCGCTCCAGCGCCTCGCGCGACATGGACATGCATGCCGACGCAAGCGGGTCCGGGCCGCCGACGCACAGCACGGCCAGTGCCTTCTGCAATCGGATCTGGACCTCTGACAGGGCGGCGCCGTCGCGGGCAATCGGGCGGAACGCATCCTCGATGGCGTCCTGCGGCGTGATCGGGGGCACCAGGACGCGGTCGAACCGGACCTCGGCATCCTCGCGCGCATGCCATCGGGACAGGATGCGGACATGTCGGCCGATGATGTCGATCGCGGTTCCCGGATCATTGACCGCAGGAGAGAGCGCGCGCGAGGCAATCTCGGTCAGAACGATGAGGCCAAAGCGCGGGTCTTCGCTGAAGCTGCGGTTCGCGCCGATCTTGATCGCCTGGCGCAGCACCTCGGTGGCGTCGTCGTCGACTGATCCGGCGGTTACGGAGAGAAGCGGCGTTCCCGGCGCGACGAAAACTCCGGGAAGATGTCGCAGAATGACCGTGGCCTCGAGGCTTTCGGCGCAGTCCTGCAACGCGTTCATGTCCACATGCTGGATGTAGCCCGCATCGTTGGCGAGGACGGTCGCGCCGGCGCCGTCAGGCGCATCGAGCAGCGCCCTTGCGCCAAGGAACGGATCCTCCAGACGCTTTCCAAGGGCGTCCGCGGCCGCCTGCTCGACGCGGTCGAGCGTGTCGCCCATGCGCCCGAACTGCATCAGATGTCCGATCCAGCCTATCAGCGCCAGGACGACGAGGCCGATCACCACGATGGTGAACAGGAACACGACCACCTTGCCCGAGCTGTTGTAGAACTCGGCGTGCAGGGCGATGAGGCCGACCAGGCCGAACAGGAACGCGCCGAGGAAGGTGGCGAGCACGTTCTGGGTGGTGCGGTCCTGCTGCAGAAGGACCGTGGCGCGCGGCGTGGCTGACTGGGCGGCGGCGGCGAAGGCCGAGACCGCGATCGACAGCGAGAAGGTCGTCACCGCCAGCATCGAGGATGTCAGGATGCCCAGAAGTTGCGACACGGCCTCGGACCCGGTCTGCAGCGCAAGATCCTCGGGCAGGTAAGGCGCCATGACGCGCGCAAGCAAGGCGGAAACAACAGCCAGGATGGCGAAGGCGACGACACGGACCCACAAAAGCTTCAGGGTCTCGCCGAGATACCAGGCGAAACGCGAGATCATCGGCAATCCGCTTCGGACGCCGCGCGCGGCATGTGGGCCGGGGCAGCGATCGCCGTTGCGACATTCCCGACCCGCCGATCCATCGCCCGGCACGGCCGCGCCGCTGGCGGCTTAGCGTCAAGGCGCCGCCTCGGTTCCGGGCCCGAAGATTTTTCAACCCGGCCGCCTGCCAACATGCCTTCATCCCTTCCAGCCGAAAAACCAGAGGCTGAGAGCCCCCGCAGCAATCACCACGGCATAGACGACACCGACGCGAACGCCAATGGCCCGGCCGCCAACCGCCACCGCGATCCCCGCCTTGACTGCCGTGTTGACCGATGCCGCGATGAAGATCGCGGTTGCGCCGTTCGCGGCGGTCAGATCTTCGCCGACCAGTTTCGAGACCGAGATCGTCAGTGCATCGACATCCGTGATGCCCGAAAGCGCGGCGGCTGCAAAGACACCGCTGGTTCCGATCCAGATCTTGAGGTGGTGGACGGCCAACAGCACGACGACCAGCAATATCCCGAACAGCAACGCGGTCGTCAGCTCGAGCGGGTTCGCAATGCCATGAAGTTCACTCTGCCTCCCCTCGCCACCTCTTGCCTGAAGCCAGATCAATCCGGCCGAGACCAGGCCGGAAGCGGCCATCACGCCCATCGGGATGGAGAGTGGCGCGATCAGCGCGGGCTGAAAGATCGCGACCAGGACCAGGATGCGCAGGAACGTGACCGATCCCGCGATCACGACTCCCGCCGCCGCGGGCCGGGCCAGCGCGCCTTGCGCGCGCACCAGGCGGGACAGCGCCAGCGTCGTCGATGTCGAAGAGGCAAGACCGCCAAACAGCCCTGTCACAAGGATGCCCAGGCTTGCACCGCCCAGGCGGATGGCGGCATAACCGAAGAACGACAGACCCGCCACAACGACGACCGCCCACCAGACCTGATAGGGGTTGAGGGTCGCGCCGGGCCCATAGCCCTGATCCGGCAGAAGCGGCAGGATCACGACCGAGATGAGGGCAAGCTTCAGAACGGCCTCCAGTTCAAGCCGTTCGATTCGCGCCACCCACAGGTGCAGCCGCTTTTTCATCGACAACAGCAACGCCGCGATCACCGCGACAGCCGCCGCCGCGGGCATGTTGCCAAGCACGGACGCGGCCCCGAGCGAGAAGACCAGCAGGAAGGCGATCTCGGTGGTCAGGCCGACATCGTCGTCCTGCTTGAGGCGCATCCAGTAGCTGACCCCAAGCAGCCCCGAGAGGCCAAGAAAGGCCACGGCAAGAAAGATGGGTTGCGTCAGCGATGCCAGCCAACCACCGACCCCGCCCAGAAGACCCGCAATCGCGAAGGTCCGCACGCCCGCGATGCGGTCGCCCTCGGACAGTTTGCGCTGATGCCATCCGCGTTCCAGCCCGAACAGCAGGCCTATGGCCAGCGCCAGCCCAAGTCGCTGAAGGATCTCGAGGTCATCCATGATCGCGGCCGTCATGCCGGCCTGTCAGGGCCGGCGTCAGTCCAGTCCATCATGCCCGATCGCCTTGCAGTTCGACAAGTCGGATCCGCCTGCGTCTGAAACCTCGCTCGACAGGTCGCGCAGGGCGCTGCGCAGACCCTCTTCCAGGACGGGGTGGTAGAACGGCATCGCCAGCATGTCGGCCGCGCTCAACCCGCGCTCGATCGCAAGGGCCAGCAGATGCGCCAGGTGCTCGCCCCCCGGCACGCACATCTCGGCGCCCAACAACGTTCCGGTATCGCGCGCGGCATGGATGCGCAGAACGCCGGCATTCGCCTGCGCCATGCGCGCCCGCGCCTGCCCCGAAAAGTCGAAGCTGCCCGTGGCGATGTCCATGTCCTTCAGATCGGACAGTGGCTGACCGACCCGTGCGACCTGCGGAGAGGAGAACACGATCGACAGGGGTGTCCGACGGCACAGACCGTCGCCGGCGGCATCCGGGTCGGCCATGCGGCCGGCGATGTGGCCTTCGTCGGCGGCCTCGTGCAACAGCGCCCGATAGCCGTTCGCGTCGCCCGCCAGAAAGATCGGCAGATCGCCGATGCGCAGCGTGGAGGGGTCGATTTCGGGCATGCCCCTGTCGTCGAGCGGCACACCCAGAGTGTCCAGCCCAAGCTGGTCGGTATTCGGTCTTCGCCCGACGGCCGCCAGGACCGCGTCGGCCTCGAACGATCCGCCCGCACCGGTCACGCGAATCGCGCCGCCCGCCTCGTGCAGTTCGGCCGGCGCACCCAGATGCAGCGCGACCTCGGCCTCGATCAGCGGGCGAAACGCGGCCAGCACCTTTGCGTCGTCGATCCCCGCGATGCCATCGACCGCATCGAACCCCGCCACGTCCAGCCCCAGCCGGGCCAGCGCCTGCGCGATCTCGACCCCGATCGCACCCATGCCGATCACGGCGATGCGGCGCGGCAGGTCGGTCTGTTCGAACAGCGTGTCGGTGGTCAGGACCCGGTCGCCGAAATCACGCCACGGGCCCGGCACCACCGGCCGGCTGCCCGGCGCAAGAATGATCGCGCGCGCCTCGATCTCGTTGCCGTCGACCGTCAGGCGCCCGGGGCCAAGCAACCGGGCACGCCCGGACATGGCGCGCTCGCCCAGCTTGTCGGGCACGGATTCAGGGCCCTTCACGAACTGGTCGCGCATCCTGCGAACCCGCGCCAGCACCGCCGGGATGTCCGCGCGCAGGCCGTCGGCGCCACGGATGCCGAATTCCTCGAACGCGTCGCGCCGGTGGAACGCATTCGCAGCCTCGATCAGCGCCTTGGAGGGCATGCAGCCGACGGCGGCACAGGTGGTGCCCCAATGGCCGTCGTTGACCAGCAGGAAGTCGTCGGTATAGCGCCGAACCTCGCGCAGGGCCGAAAGCCCCGCGCTGCCAGCGCCCACGATCACGGTATCGACCCTCATGGGCTTACTCGTCCGCATCCGCCTGGGCCTTGGTGGCGTGCTCGGTGCCCGGTTCATGTTCGGGCGGGCTGTAGGTGGTGAAAAGCTTCAGCATGCCCGACCCGGTATTGCGGAAATTGTGGAACTTGCCCGACGGCACGATGCTGACATCGCCGTCCGAGATGTCGGTTTCCACATCCCCGATCCTGGCCACGCCGGACCCGGCCACGAAATACAGCAACTGGTCATGTCCCTCATGCACCTCGCCGCCGATTTCGCCGCCCTCGGGGATCGCCATCAGGACAAGCTGCGTCTTGTCGCCGGTCCACAGGACCTTGCGGAATTCGTCATTCCCGCGGGCAAGGTCGACGATATGCAGCGTCAGTTTTTCGGCTTCGGACATGGCGGAATCCCTTCAATCATGGTCATGGTTGCCATTCAGAAGGTCGCATGTATCCTTGGCCCGAGCAATCCGCTATCGTTGGGGTGGCGGATTCGCGTCCGTTCAGTATTCCAGGAGGAACCACGATGTCTGACAAGAGTGCGTATATCGAAAAGGCCAAGGCCCGCATCGACGAGTGGAACGCAGAGATCGAAAAGATGAAGGCCAAGGTCGGCGAGGCCGAGGCCGATGCGAAGATCGAGTACCAGAACCAGCTGGACGAAGCCCGCAAGCAGCGCGACGAGGCCGAGGCAAAGCTGAAGGAGGTCCGCGAAGCCAGCGATGACGCCTGGAACGACATGAAGTCGGGCTTCGACAAGGCTTGGGACAGCATCTCGGGTGCCTTCGAAAGCGCGATGTCACGGTTCAGGTGAGAGCGGCGCGGATGTCTTTTCTCGATACCCTGCGCGTTGCGGGCGTTGCGGCCCTGCTTGCCCTGCCCGCCGCAGCGCAGGATGCCGAATCGCTGACCACGGCTGACGAGGTGCGCGCAGAGATCTCGGAAGCGATGGACGCCATCGGATCCTATTCCGAACAGGAGCGTGAGCAGGCGCTTGCCGAGGCGCGCGAGGCCCTTGATCGTCTCGACGCCGAGATTGACCGGCGCGAGCAGGCCCTGCGCGAGAACTGGGCAGAGATGTCCGAGGCCGCGCGCAAGACTGCCGAGGCACGGCTGCGTGACCTGCGGCAGGCGCGCAACCGTCTGGGCGAGCGCTACGGCGCGCTCGAATCCGGAGCGAGCAGCGCCTGGGACGAGCTGAAGACCGGCTTCTCGGACGCGTGGGGCGCCTTCTCCGAGGCATGGAGCGCGGCGGACGAGGATTCGTCCGCCAACTGATCCGCCACACTGACGCACTTGCGCCGCCCGGGAATTTTTCGCAGGCGGCGCAAGGTTGGACCTCCTTTGCCTCTGCGGGACCACGATCATGGACACAGCCCTCTGGATCGTCATCGCGGCGGCCTTGCTGACCGCGATCATGACCGGCGTTGGCGCGCTGCCCTTCCTGTTCGTCAACAAGGTCGGCGACCGGGCCATGGGCTGGTCGAACGCCGCCGCAGCCGGCCTGATGCTGGCCGCCAGCCACAGCCTGGTCGCCGAGGGCGTGTCGCTGAATGTCATGCTGACGCTTGTGGGCGTGCTCGCGGGGCTTGGCGCGATTGTGGTGGCCGACCGGCTGCTTTCCGGCGCGGGCGACGTCGAGGTGGCCGACCTGCAGGGCGCGGGCGCGGCCAAGGCGCTTCTGATCCTTGGCATCATGACGGCGCATTCCTTTGCCGAAGGCGTGGGCGTCGGCGTATCCTTCGCCGGGTCCGAGGGCCTGGGCGCCTACATCACCACGGCGATCGCCTTCCACAACGTGCCCGAGGGGCTGGCCATCGCGCTGGTTCTGGTGCCGCGCGGCACGCCGGTCTGGAAGGCCGCGCTGTGGGCGATCTTCACCAGCCTGCCCCAGCCGATCATGGCCGCACCCGCCTATCTTTTCGTCGAAACCTTCCGGCCCTTCCTGCCCGTGGGCCTCGGCCTTGCGGCGGGCGCGATGATCTGGATGGTCTTTTCCGAACTGTTTCCCGAAGCTACGAAGAAAGTCGATAGCGGCTCGGCGGCGACCGCCGTGACGCTGGCCTTCTCGGCCATGATGGCCTTCCAGATGCTTGTCCTCGCCCACTGAACCGGACCTACGCGACATGACCATGAAGGATGCCTTTTCCACCCTGACCGGCGCCGACCGGGACACGATTCGCCCCGGCGAGGCGCGCAACGGGGTCGTGCATGTCGTCTCGCTGACATTGACCAAGACGGCGGACGCGCTGATCGACCCCAAGCTGGTGCTGTCGTGGCTGCTGACCGCCCTGTCGGCACCGGGGGCGATGGTCGGGCTTCTGGTGCCTGTGCGCGAGGCCGGTGCGCTGCTGCCGCAACTCGCGCTTGCCCGGCTGGTCGAGGCAAGCCCGCGGCGCAAGCGGTTCTGGGCCGCGGGCAGTGCGGTGCAGGGGATCGCGGCGCTTGGCATCGCGGCGGCGGCGCTGTTGCTGTCGGGCGCGGTGGCGGGCGGTGTCATCGTGGCCTGCCTCGCGGTGCTTGCGGTGGCGCGCTCGGCCTCGTCGGTCAGCTACAAGGACGCGCTGGCACGCACGATCACCAAGCGGCGGCGCGGGGCGATCACCGGGCTTGCGGCGTCCGTCGCCTCGGTCTCGGTCTTCGGCGTGGGCGCCTTGATGGCCTCGGGCCTCTTCGCGGTCGCCGTCGCGCCGCTTGCGGTCATCATCGCCGTGGCGGGGGCGGCGTTTCTGCTGGCTTCGGCGATCTTCCTGACCCTGCGCGAGCCGGAATCGGACACTGACGACAAGGATGACGACGGATCCTTTGCCGCACTGGTTCAGCCGATCCTGACCGACCGCCAGCTTCGCGTCTTCGTGGCCTCGCGCGCGGCGCTGGCCGTGACTGCGCTGGCGCCGCCCTTCATCGTCATGCTGTCGGCGGCGTCGGGCCGAAATGCTCTGGATCAGCTTGGGCCGCTGGTGATGGCCTCGACCGCCGCTTCGGTTCTGGCATCCTATGTCTGGGGGCGGCTGTCCGACCGTTCAAGCCGCCAGACGCTGATGGCGGCGGGTGCGCTTGGGGCCGCGGTCTTCGCCGTGGTGGGCGCGGTCGGCATGGCCTTCGGCGGGCTTGGCGGAGCGCTTGGCGCGGCAGCGGCGATCTTTGCCGCGCAGATCGCCTATGAGGGCGTGCGCGCAGGTCGCAAGCTGCACCTGACCGACATGGCCGAGGACGCGTTCCGGGCCCGATACACCGCGCTGTCGAATACACTGATCGGCGCCGCGCTGCTGGCAAGCGGGATCTTCGGACTGGCGGCGGACCGCTTCGGACCGGCGCCGGTCCTGATGTCTTTTGCCCTCATCGCCGCGCTCGGTGCATTTCTGGCGCGCGGCCTCGATGAGGTCCAGCAGACGTGAGCCGAACGGTCACGGCGCAAATCGCCGGTGCCGCCTGCCCGAACGGGGCGGTCGCGCGCGACCGGTCCCGAGGGCCTGTCCCGCATTCGTTCCGGGTTGCGCCATCGTGGCGCCGGCATCGCGGAGTGCGGCGGCCCGCTGAAATGGAGTGTCCGATGTCTTCAGACCGTCGCCAGCGCAATCCCTTCGGGCGGCTGATCGTCCTTCTGGCCGTGATGCTGAGCCTTGGCGCGGCGCCCTCGCGGGCGCAGGATATTCCCATCGACGACAGCGCGGCGGCGCCCGAGGTCACGCGCGAGATCGCAGTGGAACCCGGCGCGCGCGACACGCAGATCGCGGAGCGTCTGGAAAACATTCTCAAGGCCAGCAACTGGTTCGATCCGCTGGACGTTTCCGTGCGCGAGGGGATCGTGTTCCTGGACGGGCAGACCGAGGCGGATGAGCATCGGGACTGGGCCCAGCAACTCGCGCGGCGGACCCAGGACGTGGTCGCGGTCGTGAACCGGATCGCGGTGCAGCGCCCGATCAGCTGGGACCTGACCCCGACCTGGCGAGAGCTGGAGCAACTGGTCGCGCGGGCGCAATGGTTCGCTCCGCTGACTGTCGTTTCCCTGTTCATCCTTTTCATCTTCTGGTTGCTGACGCGGGGCGCTGCCCGCCTGTCGCGTCGCATCCTGCAACGCCGACTGACGTCTCCGTTGCTGGTGGACATCGCGGCGCGGGCGCTCGCCTTGCCAATCTTCCTCATCGGCTTGTATCTTGTCCTTCAGATTGCAGGTCTGACACGGCTTGCCGTCACGGTTCTGGGCGGCACCGGACTGGTCGGCATCATCGTCGGTCTGGCTTTCCGCGAAATCGCCGAGAACTCGCTGGCGAGCATCCTGCTGAGTGCCCGCAATCCCTTCAGGGCCGGAGACTGGATACGGATCGGCGAACATGAAGGGATCGTGCAGAACCTCAACATGCGAACCACGATCCTGCTGACCCTGGATGGCAATCACATCCAGATCCCGAATTCGGCGGTCTTCAAGAGCGTCATCACCAACTTCTCGAGCAACCCCAATCGACGGACCGAATTCACCGTCGGCATCGGCTATGCCAATTCAATCGCGAAGGCACAGGAACTGATCATTGCGACGCTGCGCGCGCATCCTGCCGTTCTTGGCGATCCCGAACCAGGTGCCATCGTCGATGAGTTGGGTCCATCCACGGTGAACATCCGGGTGCAGTTCTGGTTTGACGGCAGGACCTATTCGATCGTCAAGCTCCGGTCATCCCTGATGCGCCAGGTCAAGCGTGCGCTTCAGGACGCAGGGATCTCGATGCCCGCACCCGTCCATGAAGTCATCTTTCCCGAGGGTGTGCCGCTGCTGCGGATCCCCGACGGTCGCGACGAAGCCGGCGATGCCCAGGACACGCCACGACCCCTTGCCGCCGGCGACAAGGCCGATGCGGCGACCGTTTCGTCCGGCGAGGGCGACCTCAAATCCGATGATGGCGATCTCAGGCGCCAGGCCGAGGACACCGATCTGCCCGAAGCCAGGACCAACCTCTTGTCGCCGGACGAACGCGGCACGGACCCGTCCTGAGGGACAGAACGCTACAAGCCGCATCGATCGTTGCAGGCCCTGCCGCGCTTTCGACACGGCAAGGGAACGAACGCGGCCCGCGCCTCAGATCTCGTTGCGCACCTGCGCGTAGGTCAGCGCCGCAAAGATGCCGGTGCCGCCCAGCACGTTGCCCGCGAAGGCCGGCACGATGCCGCCGAACACGGCTTCGGCCAGCCCCAGCTTGCCGCTTACCACAAGGATGAACAGCTCGGTCGCGCCCGCCACCACATGCGACATGCCGCCAAGTCCGATGATGTAGGTGATGATCACGATCATCAGCACCTCGCCCGCACTGTCCATGCGCGGCAGGATCCAGACCAGCGCGGCGATGAGAAAACCCGCCGGAACGCCCCAGGCGAAATGCTCGAACGGCGTCGCTTCGGCATAATGATACGAGATGGACAGGATGCCCTCGAAGCGCGTATCCGGCACGACATGCCCGTGGACCAGCACCAGCGCCGCCGCCAGACAGCCCGTCATGTTGGCCGCGAACACGATGCCCCAGAGCCTGGCGATATTGACGGCCTTCGCCCATGTCGGCCTGAGAAACAGCGGCAGGATCGGCGTGATCGTGTTCTCGGTGAAGAGCTGCATCCGGGCCAGGATCACGATCAGAAAGCCGACGGTGTAACCCAGGTTCGAGATGCCCGCAGCCCAGCCTGAGTCGGGCAGGATCGAGGCAAGGGACCCCTTGGCAAGCACCGAGGTGCTGATCGCAAAGCCCGCCGCCACGCCGGACCACCACAGCGCGCTTGCCGAGCGCGACAGTTCGTGCTCGCCTTCGCGGCGGATCGCCTCGAAGATGACGGCCGAGGGCACAGCCTCGTATCGGTCGGCCTGTCGCTTTTCGTCCAGGTCCAGATCGGCTTCTTCGGCCATGCGCCCGTTTCCCCAATTTTCCCGGTCCTGACTCCCGGATCATGCAGCCTCGCGGCGCGTGGTCGGGCGCGGGCTTGCCTGGTCAGGTCCCTGTCTCGCCTTCGGTCTCGATCTTCAGCGCTTCACCGCAATGCTTGCAGTGGATCGCATCCGGTTCGTGCCGGTTCAAGCCGCATTCCGGGCATTTGTACTTGATCTTGGACGGCTGGAAAATCGCCCGCGCCAACTGCACGAAAAGTGCGACGCCGAAAACCATGATGAAAACGGCCAACAGCTTGCCGCCCGGCGTCGTCATGGTGATGTCGCCGAAGCCCGTGGTCGTCAGCGTCGCCACCGTGAAGTAGAGCGCGTCGATATAGGCGGCGACCCCGTCCTGTTCGTCGAAGCCCAGAACGAAGACGAACGACGTCGTCACGAAGATGAAGACGAACAGGTTCACCCCCGCGAGGATCGCATCCTCGTGACGGCGGAAGAACAGACTCTCGCGCCTCAGATCGCGCAGCAGGTGATAGGCGTGGATCACCCGCAGCCCCCTCAGAACACGAAGAAACGCAAGGTTCTGGCTGAAGATCGGCGTCAGGATGATGGAGGCGACGACGATCATGTCCGCAAGCGTGTAGATCCGGGCAAGTTCCCTGCGCGGGTTCCCGGAAATCCAGAGCCGGGCCCCCAGATCCAGCAGGATCACAAATCCAAGACCCGCGTTCAGGGCAACGGTAAGCGCGGTGGCGGGCAAGGCGGCCGTGGCGATGAAATAGAGGATGCTGACCATATCGAAGCCGATCAGCCCATAGCGGAACCGTCGGGCGTTCTTGCTTTGACCTGTGTAGAGAAGCATGATTCTGCGATGGAGCTCTTTCATGCCGGCACGTTAGCAAGAAAACCCGGCCAGGGAACGGGACGAATGGCCCCGGTTCGGCCCCCGACGCCGTCCTGATGGCCGGCCCAGGGCATGGGCCGCCGCGACTGTTCGCGTCCGGACCAGACGTCCTTCCCGTTGGCTTGCGCATCGGTGGCGGTCAGCGGCGACTGGGCTTTGTCGTGGGATCGTATTGCAGCGCGCCGATGCGACGCACCGTGCTGGCCTGCGGCCCGATATCGCTTTCATCGGTCTGGACGACCAGTTCCACCTCATCGCGCGGCTGCAGATCGTCAAAGCTGCCGTCGACGACGCTGTTGCGATGGAAATAGATCAGCCGGTGGTCGGTCGCGATGATCTGGCCATGATCCCGGTCGTGGTGGATCTCGACGACCTTGCCTTGAAGCGGCCCATCGTGAAGCTTTGTCTCGCCCTTGATCTGGGCCTTCCAGCCTTTCAGCTCCGTGCCCATCGCCGCGAAGGCGTCACGGATTGCGACCTTCAGGTGCTCGTGCTCGGCGACGTCATTCTGATCGTGCCGCACTACAAGCTCCTTGCCGGGCACGCGCAGTTCGATGGTGACCTCGAACAGGTTTCCGGTGCGCTGGCTCCGGTGAGGAGCCCGGACATAGACATGACAACTGGTGATGCCTGAATAGAATTTTTCAAGCTGCGCCACCTTGTCAGAGATCAGCGCCTTGATCTCGTCCGTGGGTTCGACATGCTTGAAGGAAATTTCGACAGCTGTTTGCATCGAGACGTCTCCCTTGTATCTGCCACAGCCTCGACCCGTTCGCCGCATTCCGGGTCGCCGGCCGAAGGCTCTGTTCGTGAAAACGAAAATCTTTCGGCCGAGCCTGGACGGCGAGGTTAGGACACGGTGCTGCGGTCACGCCTTAACCTGCGTCAATGCCCGCCGATCACAGGACGACAGCGCGCCTATTGCCGGGTCCTGAGGTCGGCGATCAGTTCTGCCATCAATTCGATCTCTCTGCGCTGGGTTGCGATGATCTCGTCGGCCAGTTCGCGGACCCGGGGATCCGTCAGCCCGGCCCTTTCGCTTGTGAGGATGGCAATCGAATGATGCGGGATCATGGCCCGCATCCAGGCGACATCATCAACGGTTCTCTGGCTGCGAACCAGGTAAACCGATGAAGCGAAGACCAGTCCGGCTGCGACAAAGATCGCGATATTGAGCGTGCGATGCCTATACATGCCAAGCATGAAGGCGAGCATGATCACCGCCATTCCGGCCCCCATGTAGAGCGCCATCCATGCGCGGGTCTGGCTCCAGAACACATGGTCAAGGCTGTATGTGTTAAGGTACATCATGATGTACATTGCCGCTGTGGATGTCGCGATCATTGCGGCGAATCTCAGATAGGCCATGGTGATACACCCGGAATCGACATGATGTTCTCCCTCTCGTCCTCTGTGTCGGCGATGATCGCCCCAGGAACGCATGCTTTGCAAGCGCGGGGGATGGCCGCATTTCCCTGCGGTGAAACGCACGATCCGAACGACCGTTGACCGGACACGCAGGCAACGCCGATATCCCTGATCGTTCAGGCCCCAAAAGCGGCTTGAACGGGACATGGCCGCGCCGGCCGGCCACACATCGCGCGTTGCAGGTCGCGCGGCGACCGACGGGCTTCACCCCGCCATCGCGGAAAGCCTGAACCTCAGGACGATCCGGGCCTGCCTTGAAACCAGAGGCACGAGGCTTGCGACCGCGGCCAGGACGAGCCCGGCGGCTCCCGGAGGGTCAGGCCCGCCTCGGGATCGCGCAGGTTGAAGACGTTCCACGACTGGGCGACCGCGCGCGTCCGCAGCGCGATCTCCATCGGGTCGCCGGCCCGGCCATCCTCGAAGCCGTCGCCAAGCTCGGCATTGTTGCACAGCGCCCCGACAGGCCACGCCCATCCAGGACGGTCGTCTTGCCCGGGCTCGATCTCGTCGCCGCGCAGGATGCCCGCAGCGATCGTCAGCGCCGCAAGAGCCAGCGTCAGCCAGACCGGACGGGCCCCACGGATCAGGCGCCGATCCAGCGGCGGCGCCTCTTCCTCGGCGCCTTGCGCGCGGTCGCGGATCCGCCCGGTCCCGGTCGCCATGCCGGTCGCGACTTCGATGCCCTCGCCCGACGCGGCATCATCGGCAACCGCCTCGTCCGTCAGCACAGTTTCGTCGGGCTTCGGGTTCGATGCCTCGACAAGCCTCGGATCGGCCGTCACCACGTCGCCGGCCTCAAGCACGACAAACTCGCCGGGCACCCGATCGCGCGCGCCGCGCGCCGTTCGGTAAAAAGGCCGATCGCGCCGTTCAGGACCGGGACAACAACGACCGCAGCCCCGGCCAGAAGCCAGACGATGACGTTTTCGAACGGGTGCCTGAGGATGACGATCAGGCTCGGGCGCTGCTGTTTTCCGAAGCCGGTTGGGGCCGTGTTTCTTCAGCCGGCCCGCCGCGGGAACGGTCCGGATCCGCGCCGGAGAAAGCGTCCCCGCGGTCGGACCGCGCGGGTGACGGTCCGCATCCGGTGCCGGAACCGCGCCGCACATGGCGGGCATGATCGCTGCGGCATCGATGGGCCGTCCGTCCCGTGGACCCGGTCAGCCTATCGCGCCGTGTATCCGCCATCGATCACAAGCTCGGATCCGGTCACGAATTTCGCATCGTCGCAGGCAAGATACGCGATCCCCGCGGCGATATCCTCGGGTTCGCCGACATGGCCGACCGGATGAAGATCGTCGAGGCCCTTGCGAAAGGCGTCCTCACCCTCATCCGAGGCCTGCGCGATCGCCTGGACAAGCGGCGTCCAGATGAAGCCCGGATGGACCGAGTTCACGCGGATCCCTTCCCTGGCATACAGAAGCGCATCGGTCTTGGTCATCAGCCGCACCGCGCCCTTCGAGGCGTGGTAGGGCGGCAGATCCGGCGCGCCGACCAGGCCGTAAATCGAGGACAGGTTGATGATGCTTCCCCCGCCCGCCTTTTTCATGTGGGGGATCGCCGCCTTGGTGCAATAGAACACGCCGTTGACATTCACCTCGATCACCTTGCGCCAGTCGTCGGCGTCGATCTCGTCTGTGGGCTTGTTGACCCCGGAAATGCCGGCATTGTTCACCACGACATCGATCTGGCCGAAGCGGTCGGCGACCGCGTCGAAGACCGCGCGCACCTCGGCTTCGTCGCTGACATCGAGATGCCAGAATTCGGCGGTGTCGCCCTGTGCCGCGATGGCCTCGCAGACCGCCTTGGCGTCGTCGTCGGCGATGTCGGTCACGGCGACGCGCGCACCCTCGCTCGCAAGCCGCAGGCACGTGGCCTTGCCGATGCCCAGGGCACCACCGGTGACGATGCAGGTCTTTCCTTCGAGGCGTTTCATGTGTTCATCCTTTCAGAGTGTTCGATTTGAAGGCGTCGATGTCGGGGACACCGGTATCGTCCGGGCCCACAGCGCGTCGCCGTAGGACAGGTTCGGCAGGTGGCCGATGCCGAGGCCGTCAAGCGCCCGCAGCGCGCTGTCGGGATCGGGATCCTCGACGGCAAGCGTGCGCCGTGACTGACCGGCGCTGACGACATGGCAGATCTCGAGGCTGCTGCCCGCCTTCTGGAAACGCAGCCGCGCCTTGCCCACGGTTACCGGCAGGACATCGGGCGCCGATGCGCCGAGACCGGCAACCAGATGAGCCGGCGAGAGGCCGGCTTCAGCAGGCAGGCAAGCCGTCCCCAGTTCCTGCGCCAGGGCCCGAAGCGCCCGATGAGAGAGCGGAAAGCGGGGATAGGAATGATGTGTCCAGTATTGCAGCGGTCCAAGATCGCGGCCCCGCCTTTTCGCTTCGAGTTGCGTTCCGCCGCGCAGCTTCACCAGCCGGAGAGGGCTATGCGGCGTGAACAGGTAGATGTCGGATCGCCGGTCAGCGCCCGCGAGCGGCCAGGATTTCTGAACCAGCCTTGCCGCCCGCGGCCAGACGCGCGGCCAGATGCGGAATTCGTACCGGCCTTGTGGCGCCTGTCCGGGGTCGCCTTCGGCGATCAGGACGAAACTATCCATGGACTGGGTCCTCTGCGTCCATCTCGACCTCTCGGTGCAGTCACGGATCGGGCGAGTCTAGGCCCGCCCCGTGTCATTCGCATGACCGGACCGGCTTGGCCAAAGCCTCACCTGTCCCGACACATCACCAGAAGGGTTACCTGTGTCATGTCCGGCAAACATTAACATGCGTTAATGGCGTCGCCTCGATGAACCTTTAGCGTCGGGCTCGACGCCGCCGGGACGCCGCCGGGGCGCCCTTTCGGGACGCGGCGGAAAGAGAACGGTCCGGACGGGCCTCGAGGATGTCCGGCTGGCGCGCATGTCAGCCTGTTGCAGACCCGGAAGGAAAGAGCGCTGACCATGCCAGATTGCGCCGACGTCCTGTGTCATTGCGTCCGCACGCCGATCGGACGATCCGGCGGCAGCGTCAACGCGATCGCAGCGTCAGGGCCTGGCGCGCGCCTCGTCGGCGAGGAGCTGCGGCGCAGCGGCCTTGATCCGGAAAAGGACGCTACGGTCGTCTTCGGCAACGTGATCCAGGCCGGGTCGGCGATGAACCCCGCACGCCAGGCCGCGTTGAACGGCGGGCTGCCCGCTTCCATTCCGGCGATGACCGTCACCCGCGCTTCCGGATCGGGGGCCGAGGCGTTCGACCGCGCCGGTTGGGCGGCGGGCGACGTCGAGCGCGCCGGGATCAACGAGGCGTTCGCGGCCATCACCCTTGCGCTGACCGACGAACCCGGCCGGTCCGAAGACCTCGTGACTGTCGAAGGCGGCGCCATCGCGCACGGCCCTCCGATCGGGGCAACCGGGGCCGTTGGTGCCACAGGGCTGCTGCACCCCATGGCGCGCGACGGCATCCGCCGTGGGCTGGTGACGCTCTGCATCGCCGGAGGGCAGGGAATCGCAGGGCTGCCCGAGCGTGATGACGGATGATGACTGACGATGAAACACCAGGAAAACCGGGAGAATGGAATGACCAACGCGACCAGAACCGCATTCGTGACAGGGGGCGTGCAGGGCCTTGGCGCCTCGGCAGCCAGAGCCCTCTCCGCGGCGGGGGTGACCGTTGCTGTCGCCCATCTTGGCGCCGGCGAACGGGCCGACGACTTCGCGAAAGAAACCGGAATGCCGGTCTTCGAATGGGATGTCAGCGATCATGACGCCTGTGTGCAGGGCCTGAAGGAAGTGGAAGAGGCCATCGGACCGCTCGACATCCTGGTCAACAATGCCGGGATCAACAGGGACGTCATGTTTCACAAGATGGACCGTGCGGATTGGGATGCCGTGATCGGCGTCGATCTGGGGTCGATGTTCAACGTGACGCGGCAGGTGATCGGCGGCATGCGCGAGCGCGGCTTCGGGCGGATCATCAACATCTCGTCGGTCAATGCCGCGCGGGGCCAGGCAGGTCAGACGAATTACTGCGCCGCAAAGGCCGGCATCGAGGGCTTCACCCGCGCGCTGGCCCGCGAATCTGCGGGACAGGGTGTGACCGTGAACGCGATCGCGCCAGGTTACGCCGACACGGCAATGGTCGCATCGGTGCCCGAGGAAATGCTGAAGAAGCTCCTCGAAATGGTGCCGGTTTCACGTCTGGCGGATCCCGACGAGATCGGACGCTGCGTGCGGTTCCTCGCCTCGGACGACGCCGGCTTCATCACCGGGGCGACACTTGCAATCAATGGTGGCCTACACATGGGCTAGCCGCCTAAACTCCGTTCCAAAGCGATCACGCATGAGGGAGCCCGATGCCCGAGACACGCACAGACCGTCAGAAGACCGAGAACCGGAAACCCAAGGACAAGGACCAGCCTGCGCCGGTCGCGGATGCGACCGCGGATGAAAAGGCGGAGGCACGCGGCGAACTGGCGCCGGAACCGCCCGAGATCGTCCATCATTCTCCCCTCGAGATGCCGGACCGCTACAGCACCAAGAGCCTCGATCGCGCCTTCAATGCCCATCTTGCCCGCTTCACGCTGGGGGTCACGCCCTATGGCCTGGCATCCACGTTCTTTACCTGGGGCATTCACCTGATGGGCGCCCCCGGCAAGCAGGTGCAGCTGGCCGAGAAGGCCGCGCGCAAGGCGATGCGCTTTGGCGTTTACCTGAACCAGCTGGCGCGCGACCCGAACACGCCGGGCTGTATCGAGCCCCTGCACCACGACCACCGCTTCGATCACGAGGGCTGGCAACGCTGGCCCTACAACCTCATGCACCAGAGCTTTCTGCTGACACAGCAATGGTGGTACAATGCCGCCTGCGACATCGACGGCGTGACCGAGAGCGACGAGAATGTCGTCTCGTTCGCCACGCGGCAGATGCTGGATATGGTCTCGCCCTCGAATTTCATTGCCACCAACCCCGAGGTTGCCGAGGCGACGCTGCACGAGGGCGGCGCGAACCTCATGCGCGGGATGCAGCATTTCCTGGAGGACTGGGAGCGCGCGATTTCCGGCAAACCGGCGGTTGGAACAGAGGATTACATCCCGGGCCGGGATGTCGCCACAACCCCGGGCAAGGTGGTCTTCCGGACCCGGCTTCTGGAGCTGATCCAGTATGCCCCGAAGACGGACAAGGTGAAGGCCGAGCCGATCATGATCGTGCCGGCCTGGATCATGAAATACTACATCCTCGATCTCAGCCCGCACAATTCGCTGGTCAGCTACCTCGTCGAACAGGGCTACACGGTGTTCATGGTATCCTGGCGCAACCCCACCGCCGAGGATCGCGACATGGGAATGTCGGATTATTTCGACGCGATCGAGCAGGCCTTCGGCGCGGTCGAGACGATCGTGCCCGAGCAGAAGGTCCATGCCATGGGCTATTGCCTGGGTGGCACGCTGATGGCGGCCAAGGCGGCCCAGATGGCGCGCGACGGCAAGGACAGGCTGGCCTCGCTGACCCTGCTGGCCACACAGGTCGATTTCACCGAACCCGGCGAGCTGCAATTGTTCATCAGTGAAAGCGAGGTTTCGTTTCTCGAGAACATGATGTGGGATCAGGGGTATCTCGACACCAGGCAGATGGCGGGGGCGTTTCAGCTGCTGCGCTCGGCCGATCTGATCTGGTCGCGTTACATCCACGAATACCTCATGGGCAAGCGCCAGGACATGTTCGACCTCATGGCCTGGAACGATGACGCGACGCGCATGCCGTATCGCATGCACAGTGAATACCTGCGCAAGCTCTATCTGGGCAACGAGTTGGCGCAGGGGCAATACCGTATCGGCGGCAAGCCGGTGACACTCGACGCGATCGAGGTTCCGATCTTCTGTGTCTCGACCACCTCGGACCATATCGCGCCGTGGCACTCGGTCTACAAGCTGCATTTGCTGACAGAACCGCAGGTGACCTTCGTGCTGACCAGCGGCGGGCACAATGCCGGGATCGTCAGCGAGCCGGGGCACGAGGGGCGGTCGTTCCACATTCACACCACCGAACAGGACGATCCCTATGTGCCGCCCGAGACATGGGAAACCGTGGCCGAGAAGCGCGATGGCTCGTGGTGGCCGGCGCTGATCGCGTGGCTGAACGAGCGGTCCGGCGCCGAGACAGAGCCGCCCAGTCTGGGCACCGGGAAGGGAAAATACCAGCCGCTGCACGATGCCCCCGGAACATACGTGTTGCAGAAATGAGCGAAGAAAAGACCATCGCGAACCGCCCGATCGACAGCTTGAAGCGGGGAGACAGCGCGAGAATCGAACGCCGGGTTCCGGCAGGCGACCTTCGCAGCTTCACGACCTTCGCGGCCGACGTTTCGGAAAATGGAATCGACCGGGCGCTGGCTTCCGATCCCATCTTCCGCGCGGCGCTGGCGCAAGGCGGGATCGCGGTGAGCTTGCTGGTGATCCTGATCGCCACCCGGCTGCCCGGGCCGGGCACATCCCTCGCCGCCCTGTCGCTCGACTTTCACGACGTGCTGAAGCAAGGCGACCTGGCCGTTGTCGAGGCCAGCGTCGCTTCAGTGGACAAGGCGTCCCGCAAGGTGCAGCTCGACTGCCGGTGCTGCCGGAAGGACGGGGCGGTGATCCTGTCGGGTCGGGTCGAGGTGATCGCCCCCGAGAAAGCGGTGTCGCGACGTTTCGGCCGCCCTGTGGCCCTGGAGCCGGGACATCCACCCGACCGGTTCGAGCATATCGAGGATCTTGCCCGTGAAGCCGGTCCGATCCGCATGGCGATCGTCAATCCGGTCGATGCCCCGTCGATCGAAGGAGCGATCGGCAGCGCCCGGGCGGGCCTCATCGAGCCGGTGCTTTTCGGGTCCCGCCATAAGATACGCGCCGCGGCCGAGGCGGCTTGCGTGGACCTGTCGGGTGTCCGGATTCACGACGTGCCGGAACCCCGGGATGCGGCCAGCGCCGCCGCGCAACTTGCCGCGGAGGGTGGGTGTGATGCCCTGATGAAGGGCAGCCTGCATACCGATGTCCTGCTCCGCGCGGTCATCGACATTGCCGGATTGCGCACCGCCCGCAGGATGAGCCATGTCTTCATCGAGGATGTGCCGGGCTACCCGCGCCTGCTGTTCGTCTCGGATGCGGCCGTCAACATCCGCCCCGATCTGGATACGATGCGCGACATCGTGCAAAACGCCATCGAGCTTGCCCATGCGCTGGGCATCGAGCGCCCCAGGGTCGCGCTGCTTTCGGCCGTCGAGACGGTGACCGACGACATTCCCTCCACGGTCGCCGCCCAAGCCATACGCGCGATGGCCGAACGCGGAGAGATTACCGGGGCCGACGTGGACGGACCGCTGGCCATGGATAATGCGGTCTTCGAACAGGCCGCACGAATCAAGGGCATCAACTCGCCCGTCGCCGGTCGGGCCGACATCCTGATCGCCCCGGATCTTGAGGCGGGCAACATCCTGGCCAAGAGCCTCGACTATCTGGCGGGTGCCGATGCGGCGGGAATAGCCCTTGGCGCCCGTATCCCAATCGCGCTGACCAGCCGCGCTGACAGCGCCCGCGAACGGCGCGCCTCGGCGGCGCTCGCCGTGCTGGTCGCGGCGCGCAACCGGCGGTGAGGCCGCAAGGCTGGGCCATCGGCCGCATCGCGCCGGAAATCCCGCGCGGGGGGGGGATTAAGTCGTGATCGCCCATCCGGGTCATGCGCAGGTTTGTGCGCCCTGTGTGCGGTCACGGCATGACGCGGATCCTGCGCGGCGGTCGACAGCCCTGCATTGCTCGGGGTTAATGCGGTGCGTCGCGGCATCAACCAGCATTGCCATCCACGAATTCGGGCCGGTGCGCCCGGTCCGGGACGGAGGCACACAAACCCGCCATGCTTGTCAGAAAAGTCATGTCTTGCCCGATCGTCAGTGTCGCAGCCGCGACAACCATCGCCGAAGCAGCCGCGCGGATGCAAACCCATGGAGTCGGCACCTTGCCCGTGTTCGAGGATGACAGGCCGATCGGCATCGTGACCGACCGCGACATCGTCACGCGCGCGCTTGCCGCCCCGGCATCCGATCTGGGGCCGCAAACGCGGATCGCGGACATCATGTCGTCAGATGTGCTGACCTGCTTTGCGGATCAGGACGTGACACAGGCGGCGGCGCTGATGGGCGACCGGCAGGTCCGGCGTCTGGTGGTGATCGACCGCTCGGGCATGCCGGTGGGCATCCTGTCGGTCGGCGATATTGCCGAACATGTGTCAGAAGAGCTTGCCGGACAGGTGCTGGGCGAGATCAGCGAGGCGCGCGCGCGCCTGTCAGGCGGCCCTGCCCCGCATGTCACGCGGCCCCGGGAATGATCTCCCGACGAAGCGCATCAAGATCGACGCCCGCCAGAACCGCCAGCGCGTGCACATCATGGATCTCGAGATCCATGTGATCATCCGCGGTGATCAGCCCGTTCCGGCCGAGTCGCCGCAGCGTCCGGCAGACATGGACCGATGACAGTCCCGTATATTCGGCCAGCTGCTGCTGGCCAAGCGGGACATGAAAGACGCAATCCCTGTCTGTCTCGCCGATCGCCGTCATCCGCATGCAGAACTCGATCAGGGCATAGGCGACCCGGGACTCGGCGCTGGATTTTCCAAGGCGCAGCATGCGTTCGGACTGCCGGGCCCGCGCGGCGACATCCCTCAGTCTTTCCGAATCGCGCAGCTCCGGCAACTCGCTCAGCAGCCGCGCCCATGTCGCCGCATCGATAATCGCCACAGTGGTCTCGCACAGGGCTTCCAGTTCGACATAGCTCGTCTGGCCGTCGGCGGACGTCGGATCATAGGTTTCGCCGGGCAGGACGAATTCGACGATCTGGCGTTCGCCCTCGGGCAGTGACTTGGCTGCGGCCAGCCAGCCCGATGTGACGTGGAAAAGCGAATCCACCTTGGCGCCCTCGAACACCAGGATCGTTCCCTTCGACAAGACACGCATCGTGTGATCGAGCGCGGCCGCCAGACTCGCCTGAACACGCGCGTCCCGACGCAGCTGGACGCCATCGAGCGCCTGGCCTGTCTTGTGGATCAAGTCGTCTTGTGGCGACATCGGCTCCTCCGAAGATGCGGCAAATGGATGCAGCGCCCGACGCGCACGCGTCCGACCGTCCACGTGAATCTTTCTTGCCGGGAACACGTTACGACAACGCCCGGAGCAATGACATCCCCTGGCCTCGGTCTGACCGGGTTGACGCAGGTTAATGCCGATAGGCCGACGAACCTGATCTGATGAATCAAGGATCAGGCTGGCAGCGTAAAATGGAGAGTGCACATGGCGAAGGAACAATCGCAACTCGATCGCACGGAGACGGCGCGCAAGACCCGGGCCCTTTTCACGGGAATCGGACCGGCCTCGGGCCAGGTCGAACAACTCCTCGAAATGCAGTGCTGCATGCTCAAGGAGGCCAGGCTGTTCACGCTTCATTGGTTCGAACGCCGCCAGAAGGCGACCGAAGCGGCCGTCGAGGCCCTGCACAAGATGAAGGCAACCGGCTCCGTCGACCCGGCAGCGGCCATGCAGGCGATGGCCGACTGGCAGCGCGGCTCGTTCGAGCGCATGACTGCGGATCTGATGGAGTGGACGGCGCTGTGCATGCGTGGCGTCGATGCGTCAACGACGGTGCGACTGCCCGGTTCTGCGGTCGACAAGGACGCAAAGGACGCGGGCACGTCCCGCGGCAAGCCTGCCTCCAGCCGCAAATCGTCCGATGCCATGCCGGTATGAGCGCAGCCGTTTCCATGGTGCCGGGCCCGCGACGGGTCGGATCCACGATCGGACGAGCGCGGCCCGTGTCGTGGTGACCGGCACCGGACGTTTCGCCTTCCTGACCATGCCTGATGTCGAAAACCCGTTTTTCTTGCCAATGGATACACGCTATCTTGCGGCGGCAAGCCTGTCGCAGCCCTGCGGTCCTACAGGGACGGGTCCATCCGATACGCAAGGATCATGGTGAATGAAGCAACGGGACAACCGCATCGGGCATATCGTCCGGCTTGGTGGCGGCGTGGCCGACATCCGCTTCGAACAGGCGTTGCCGGCGATCTCTCACCGGCTGGTCACGCTGACTGATCCCGAGATCGTGATCGAGGTCGCGGGCCTGCCGGGCAAGGGCATCGCCCGGGGTCTTGTCATGAATCCGACCGCCGACCTGCGCATCGGCCTTGCGGTGCGCGACACCGGCGGCCCCATCGACGTGCCGGTGGGCGAGGAGGTGCTTGGCCGGATGTTCAACCTGTTCGGCGAGACCATCGACGACGGCCCGCCACTGCCCGACCTGCCCCGGCGACCGATCCTGCGCGCGCCCGTCCCGCTGTCCGAGCGGCGGGTCGAGGGCAAGATCTTCGAGACCGGGATCAAGGCGATCGACCTGCTCAGCCCGTTGGAACGCGGCGGCAAGGCTGGGCTTTTCGGCGGCGCGGGCGTGGGCAAGACGGTTCTGATCACCGAGATGATCCACAACATGGTGGCCGAATACGATGGCGTCAGCCTGTTCTGCGGCATCGGCGAACGATCCCGCGAGGCCGAGGAGCTTTACCGCGAGATGGGCGAGGCCGGTGTTCTGGAAAACACCGTGATGATGTTCGGCCAGATGAACGAAAGCCCCGGCGTGCGGTTTCGCGTGGGCCATGCCGCCTTGACCATGGCCGAGTATTTCCGCGACGACCTGCGCCGCAACGTGCTGGTGCTGATCGACAACATCTTCCGCTTCGTGCAGGCGGGGTCAGAGGTTTCGGGCCTTCTGGGCCGCATCCCCAGCCGGGTTGGCTACCAGCCGACACTGGGCACCGAACTGGCCGATCTGGAGGAGCGCATCTGTTCCACCGACCGGGGCACCATGACCTCGATCCAGGCGGTCTATGTGCCGGCCGACGACTTTACCGATCCGGCCGCCACGCACACTTTCGCGCATCTCTCCGCTTCGATCGTCCTGTCGCGCAAGAAGGCGTCCGAGGGGCTTTACCCCGCCATCGACCCGCTGAAATCCTATTCCCGGATGCTGACACCCGGCACGGTCAGCGTTCGTCACTATCGCGTCGCCCGCGCCGTGCGCACGACGCTGGCCGAATACGAGGATCTCAAGGACATCATCGCGATGCTGGGCCTTGAGGAACTGTCCGAACATGACCGCGCCACGGTCCGGCAAGCCCGCCAGCTTGAGCGTTTCCTGACCCAGCCGTTCTTCTCGACCGAGGCGATGACCGGCAGCAAGGGCCGTTTCGTCACGCTGGACGAGACGCTGGACAGTTGCGAGCGCATCCTGTCAGGGGACTTCGCCGATCGCGACGAAGGGGATTTCTACATGATCGGATCCATCGAGGACCTCGCCGAGCCAGAGGAGACCACCGATGCGGCTTGAAGTCATCGCGCCCAGTGCGGTCTGCCTGGATCGCGAAGTCCGGCGCATCGTCGCCGAGGGACCGGACGGGCATTTCGGCATGCTGCCCGGACATGTGGATTTCATCAGCGAACTGGTCCCGGGTATCCTGGTCTATGAAACCGGGCAGGGCGCGGAACGTTTTGTCGCGGTCAATTCCGGCACGCTGGTGAAATGCGGCGACACGGTGCGGGTGGCCGTGCGCGGTGCGGTCGAAGGCGACGATCTGGACGCGTTGCGCGATCGCGTCGTGGCCGATTTTCGCCAGCGAGAGGACGAAGAGCGCGACGCCCGCGCGGCGCTTGCCCGGCTCGAGGCCAGCATGATCCGCCGCTTTCGTGATCTGGGGATGGCGGGATCATGACCGAGGACCGCGACAGCGAGACAGGCACCATCGCGCGCAAGGCGCGGCAGATGCAGGAGGCTCGCAAACGCCGCCGCGAAAGCCCATGGTATGGCTTGGGCATGTTCGGACTGGTGGGCTGGTCCGTCGCGGTTCCCACCGTCGCCGGCATTGCGCTGGGGATCTGGATCGACCGGCGCTGGCCGGGCGAGGTGTCCTGGACCCTGACCCTGCTGCTTGCCGGTGCCGTCCTGGGCGCCCTCAATGCCTGGTACTGGGTTCAGCGGGAGGGTCGCGATGAGTGATCGGGCCGGACAGATCCTCGGAGATGCAGGATGACGATTTCCATGACCTCCCTGCTTGGCGGCGCCGCAGTTGGCGGGGCCCTTGGCGCGGTCTATCTGGGGCTGCTCTGGATGGCCGTGCGGTCGCTGCCGCAGGATCGCCGCGGCATGCTGACATTCGTGGCGCTTGGCGTGGCGCGGATGGCCCTGCTGATTGGCGCTCTGGCGGCGGCGGCGGCGCTGGGTCTGCGGGTCGAGGGAATCGCCGCCGCAGTGATCGGATTCGTTGCCGCAAGAATCGCCGCAACGCGCCTGGTTGCGGGCACAGAGCCAGGGAAACCCACATGGAAATAAACCCCGACGCCTGGGTCCTCTACGAATGGCGGGGACTGCCGCTCAACGCGACCATCGTGTTCACATGGGTGGTCATGGCGCTGCTCGTCGTTGGCTCATGGGCGATCACCGCGCGGCTGAGCGAGGGGGAAACCGTCTCGCGCTGGCAGGTGATGCTGGAGGTGATCGTCACGACGATCCGCGACCAGATCGCCGAGGTCGGTGCCGATACGCCCGGCCGCTACCTGCCTTTCATCGGCACGCTTTTCCTCTTCATCGCTGCGGCCAATGTGCTCAGCATCGTGCCGGGCTACCAGCCGCCGACCGGCTCGCTGTCGACAACAGCGGCGCTGGCGATCTGCGTGCTGGTCGCGGTGCCCCTGTTTTCCATCGGCGAACGCGGTCTTGCCGGCTATCTGCGCAACTATGTGCAGCCGACGCCCCTGATGCTGCCCTTCAACATCGTCAGCGAGGCGTCGCGGACCATCGCGCTGGCCGTGCGGCTTTACGGCAACGTGATGAGCGGCACGGTGATCGTGGGCATCCTGATCAGTATCGCGCCGTTCTTCTTTCCCATCGTGATGCAGGTTCTGGGCCTGCTGACCGGCCTGATCCAGGCCTATATCTTCGCCATCCTCGCGATGGTCTATATCGGATCGGCCAGCCGCAGCCGCCGCAGGTCCGACGATCCGTCCACCAATCACACAGGAGACTGAGCATGGATGCCGCAACCCTGATTGCCGCGATCTCGATCTTTACCGCCGGGCTGACCATCGCCATCGGGTCGATCGGCCCGGCGCTGGCCGAGGGACGCGCCGCCTCGACGGCGCTGCAGGCGATCGCGCAGCAACCCGATGCGGCAAACACCATCACGCGCACCCTGTTCGTCAGTCTCGCGATGATCGAATCGACGGCAATCTACTGCTTCGTCGTGTCGATGATCCTGATCTTCGCCAATCCCTTCGCCAATCTTGCCGCCGATCTTGCAACCCAGGCTGCCGGAGGCTGACACCATGCAGATCGACTGGCTGACGGTCGCGGCGCAGATCTTCAACTTCCTGGTCCTGGTCTGGCTGTTGCAGCGGTTTCTCTACCGTCCGATCACCACCGCGATGGCGCGGCGCGAAGAGCGCATCGAATCCCGGCTGTCCGAGGCAAGGAAGGCGCGCGCCAAGGTCGAGGCCGAGGCCGAGGATCTGCGTGAAAAGCAGGAAAGGCTTGAGGCCAGGCGCGAAGAGGTCCTGCGCGAGGCGCGGCAGAAGGCCGAGGCCTTGCGCGAGGATCTGGAAGACGATCTTCGCAAGGAGATCGAGGCCCGGCGCACGTCCTGGCAAGACCATCTGGACGACGAGCGCGACGAACTTGCCGAGCGGTTGCGCCATCAGGCCGGCCATCAGGTGATCGAGATCGTCGGGCGCGTGCTCAGGGACTATGCGGGCAGCGACCTGGCCGGTCAGGTGGCCGGGACCTTCGTGGACCGTCTGACCGACCTCGACGACGAGGCGCGCGACAAGCTCAGGGCCGCGGCCGAGCGCGCGGACGGCACCGCCACGCTGCAGAGCAGCGTCCCGCTCAAGCCGGCTGCGCGCAGTCAGATCACGCGCGCGATCCGCGAGTACATCGCCCCGGATATCGAGGTGGACTATCGCGAGGATGACGACCTGCTGCTGGGCGTGCGCCTGACCATCGGTGAGCAGACGGTGGAATGGTCCGCCACACGCTTCCTGCACCGTCTGGAAACGACGCTTGACGAAGTGATCGAGGGCGGCCTGCGGCGCCGCGCCGCAGGCCTGCCGGATCCCGACGACAGCGCGGAAGGCGGCTGATGGCGCGCAAGACGATCACCGACGACCTGAAGGACGATCTCTTCGAACCGCTCGAAGATGCGCTTGCGCGGGTCAGGCCGGTCCTCGAGATGGCCGAGATCGCGCATATCCTGTCGGTCAGCAACGGCGTGGCAGAGGTCGCGGGCTTCACCGATCTGAGGGCGGATGAATTGCTGGTTTTCGCGGGCGACGTGTTGGGGATCGCCTCCAGCATCAGCGCGGGACGCGCCGGAGTCATCATCCTGGGGCCGACCGAGGGCCTGCGGCCGGGCGATCCGGTGCGCCGCACGGGCCGCGTGGTCGATGTGCCCGTCGGCGCAGGCCTGATCGGGCGCGTGGTTGACGGCCTTGGCCGGCCGCTGGACGGCGGCGATGCCGTCGAGGTCGAGGAGCGGCTGCCCATCGAACGGCTTGCGCCCCCGATCATGCACCGCGCGCCGGTCCAGGTGCCGCTACAGACCGGGATCAAGGCCGTCGATGCAGCCATCCCGATCGGTCGCGGCCAGCGCGAACTGATCCTGGGCGACCGGCAGACTGGCAAGACCGCCATCGCCGTGGATACGATCCTGAACCAGGCCGACAGCGGCGTGCTGTCGATCTACTGCGCCATCGGGCAGCGCGCCTCGGCCGTGGCGCGCGTGATCCAGAGCCTGCGCGAGGGCGGCGCGATGGATCGCACCATCGTCGTGGTGGCCAGCGGCGAGGATGCGCCCGGCCTGCAATTTGCCGCCCCCTATGCCGCGACTTCGATGGCCGAGCATTTCATGGCCAAGGGGCGCGACGTGCTGATCGTCTATGATGATCTCACCCGCCACGCGCGCGCCTATCGCGAATTGTCGCTTCTGTTGCGCCGCCCGCCGGGGCGCGAGGCCTATCCGGGCGACATCTTCTATATCCATTCGCGCCTGCTGGAGCGCGCCACGCAACTGCGCGAGGACCATGGCGGCGGTTCGCTTACCGCGCTGCCGGTGGTCGAGACACAGGCACAGAACATCTCGGCCTATATCCCCACGAACCTGATCTCGATCACCGACGGGCAGATCTACCTGTCGCCCTCGCTGTTCGAGAAAGGCCATCTGCCGGCGATCGACATCGGCACCTCGGTCAGCCGCGTGGGCGGCAAGGTCCAGCTGCCCGCCTTTCGCGCCGTCGCCGGCAATCTGCGGCTGATGTACGCGCAATTCGAAGAGTTGGAGACCTTCGCCCGGTTCGGCACGCAACTCGACGCCGAGACCCGCCGCAAGCTGACCCGCGGCCTGCGGGTTCGCGAGGTTCTCAAGCAGCGCGAGCATGATCATCAGCCCGTGCCCGAGCAGATCGCAGCCCTCATGGCCGCAACCGAGGGGCTGTTCGACGATCTCGAGCCCGACGATGTGGCCGAGGCCGAAAAGACCGTCCGCAAGGCCGTGCGTTCGGAGGTTCCCGATATCTGCGACAGGATCTCCGCCGGCGAAAAGCTGGACGACACCGACCGCAAGGCGTTGATCGAGGCACTGCAGGACGCGCTGTCCGGGGCGCCGCCGACCGAGGGCGACGATGGAGACGCTTGAAAGCCTTTCGGACGCGCTGGACACCACGGGTGACATCCAGTCGATCGTGCGCACCATGAAGGCGCTGTCCTCGGTCAGCATCCGGCAATATGAAAACGCCGAGGCGGCAATGGCGGATTATGCCCGCACGGTCGAGCTGGGCCTGATGGCGGTCTTGCGCAGGCACCGGCAGGCAGGGCGGCCCCTGCCGCGCGGGGGCGGCAAGACGGGTCGCGATGGGTTGATCGTGATCGGCTCGGATCGCGGCCTGTGCGGTGGCTACAACGACAAGATCACCCGCTTTGCGCTGTCGAGGATGGGCGACCGGCCGGTGGTGCTGGGCGTCATCGGAACGCGCGCCGCGGCCCGGCTCGAGGCGGCCGGGCGGCCGGCGGATGTCTTGCGCTCGCAGCCCGGCTCGGTCGAGGGCTTGTCGAGGCTGGTGCAGTCGATGATCGTCGCGGTCGACCGCTGGACGCAAGAACAGGGCGTCGGCGAGGTCTGGCTGGCGCATAACCGCCGCCAGGGACGCATCACGGCCAAGCCGCAGGCGCACCGGCTTCTGCCATTGCCCGACAGCTATCTTGAAAAGCTGGCGCGGGCGGATTGGCCCGGCCGGTCCCTGCCGCTGTTCCGGATGGATGCCGCAAGGCTGATGTCCTGGCTTGTTCAGCAACGGCTGTTCGTGGTGATCTACCGCGCCCTTGCCGAGGCACTGGCCAGCGAACACGCCTCGCGCCTGGCCGCGATGCAGGCCGCCGAACGCAATATCGAGGAGCGGCGCGAGGACCTCGGCCAACTCTACCGCCTGCGGCGCCAGGAGACGATCACGCGTGAGTTGCTTGACGTCGTGTCGGGTTTCGAGGCCGTCAGTTCAGCCGAATGACCCGCGCGGATCGGCCCGGGCCCCTCGCCCTCCCCGTTCACGGGCAAGCTGCCTGGCCGGTGCCGGCAACGACCGGTTCCGGTTTCCCCACGATGACGACGCCTTCACCGCGCCTGTGTCCGATCTGCCGGATCGGAGGGCCTTTCTTCGTCGCGACGAACGCCCGGAACACGATCATGAGCGCCTTTCCCGAGGCGACGGCCCGGCCGCGGCGACCGGGCGCGCGCCGGCCGGCCCCCCGTTCAGTGGTCTTTCAGCAGCTTCGCCATGTCCGGCAACGTCAGGTTGGTCAGGTCCTTGTCGATCTCGGCGACGAGGACGGGTTCCAGCTTGTCGCCATACGCGTCGCGCAGCACACCCAGGGTTCGCGGATCCGCGACGACGATGAGGCGCTTGAAGCGGCCCTTGCCGGCCCATTCGACAAGCTGTTCCGCCAGTTCCTCGGCGAAGCGATGTTCCGCGACGCGATGCCGGTCGGTTTCCTCCATCGCGCTTCGTGGCCCCCCGCCATGCGCGATCCCGCCCCCGGCCTGTCCGCGCGTTCCGCCCTGGTCCGGCATCCGCCCCGGGCGATCGCTTGCAAGCTCTCGGGCGGGCGGATTGGGGTCTTCTTCCTTCGCCATGGCGCGAAGGATGGGATGCTGGGCATCGCCCTCATTGCGCAGCAGAAGAAACTTCTCGCCATCCGCCACGACGATCCAGGTATCATGATCGATCTTCATTCGGCACACCTCCGTGCGACCCAAGGAACGCTGTTTTCCGCCGTTGCACAAGAGCCCGGCGGCAAAGACCGACCACGTCTTTCGGGCGGCAGCGCTAGCCCTGTGTCGATCGGGCCCGGCGCGGGACGGCCTGCTAGAGGCCGAGAACCAGACGGGCCACCAGGAAATAGACAATGAGGCCGGTTGTATCGACGATGGTCGTCACGAAAGGCGCGCTGAACACCGCCGGATCGATTCCGAGCAGTCGGGCGAAGATGGGCATCACCGATCCGACAAGCGCGGCAAGCAGACATATCGCAACCAGCGTCACCGCCACGACGACGGCCAGGTCAGGATCGAAGAGATACGAGACCAGGGCGAGAGCGGCAGCTGCGATGAGCAGGCCCATCGTCAGACCCGTTGCGGCCTCGCGGAGGGCCACTTTCAGCACATCGGCCGGCTGCACGTCATGGACCGCAAGCGCGCGCACGATCGTCGTCGCCGACTGCGCGCCGGTGTTGCCGCCGATGCCGATCAGCAGGGGAATGAAAAGGGTCAGGGTCACGGCGCTCTCCAGCATGGTCTCGAAGACACGCAGCACGTTGACCGTCAGGGCAGCCGCGACGGCAAGCAGCGAAAGCCACAGGATGCGCGCGCGCACGAGGCGCAGGATGGGCACGGCCAGATACGGCCGCCCCAGCGGTTCGGACGCGCCGGTTCGTGCGAAATCCTCACCCTCCTCGAACTCCAGCACCTCCATGGCGTCGTCGAAGGTGATGATTCCCACAAGCCGGCGGTTCTCGACCACCGGCACGACCATCAGGTCGCCCCCCTTCATCAGCCGTGCGACATCCTCCTGGTCGTCATCGACCGAGACGACCGGCACATCCTCGCGCACCAGTTCGGCCACCAGCGCGTCCGGTTCTGCAAGAACCAGCCGCGCAAGGTCCAGCATCCCGATCAGCTGCATGTCCTTCTGCACGACGGGCATGAGATATATCGTCTCGGCCCGCTCCTGCCCCTCGCGGATCGCATCGAGGGCCGCGGACACCGTCATGTCGAGGCCGAGGCTCAGGAACTCGGGGCTCATGATCCGCCCCGCACTCTCGGGCCGGTGGCGCAGCAGCGCCTCGGTCGAGGCACGTTCCTCGGCAGACAGATCATCGAGCATGCGTCCCGACACGGATGCCGGCACGCTTGCGAACAGGCGCGCGCGGTCATCGGGCTCCATGTCGTTCAGCAACACGCGGCGCCGGGTCTCGGGCATTGCCAGAAGAACATCGGCCTGGTTGACGGGATCGAGCAGGCTCAGGACGCGTCCGGCACGCTTCTGGGGGAGCCGGCGAAAGGCCGCGATGCGTTCGTCCGGGGCACAGCGGTTGAGCGCCTTGGCAACAGCATGGGCGTCGGTTTTCGCGATCCAGCGTTCGAATTCGTCCGGTTCCCGAGGAAAGGAAATCTCGGCCATGATGATGGTCCCCTCTGTCTCGACTGTCCGCACCGGCTGCCGAGCGGACCCAATCCCACGCAATGACGTCTCTGCATCCTGTTGCAGAACACCGGTGCGCGCGAAAGACGTATTCGACCTGACCCGGCAGCCGCCGCGCTGTGCGCCCGTCAGCTTGCTGTCGGAACCGGAAAGCGTCGTGCGGCGGGTCCTTGTCGGCATCACGCGCGATGTGAAGCGCATCCGTTCGCTGGGTGCGGTGCAACGGCTCGCTGTCGCTCGGGCAAGTCTCGTTCACATCCATTTTCGGCTATCGGATCGGGCTGACATTGCGTATGGGACATGTCATCCACGTCTGCGATGCACCGAAGAAGGATCGGATCGGGAGCCCGGCAAGCGGGATCGAAGACGAGCAGGCACCCTGAAACGTGACGACATGGCGATTCAACGGAAGCGGGGATCCGAGCAATGACCCAGAACACGGAAACCACGCACCATCATGCCATGTCCGCGCGGCAGGCACTTGATGCGCTTGCCAGCGGGAAGAAAGGGCTTGACCACCAGCAGGTCGCCCGCCGCCAGGCCGAACACGGGCTGAACCGTCTGCCCAACGCGCCGAAGCGCAGCCCGATCCTGAGGTTCCTGGCGCATTTCCACAACGTGCTGATCTACGTCCTGATCGCATCGTCAGCGGTGACGGCGGCGCTGCAGCACTGGGTCGATACCGGCGTGATCCTCGCGGTGGTCATTGTAAACGCCGTGATCGGCTACATCCAGGAAGGCCGCGCCGAGCAGGCCATGGATGCGATCCGCGGGATGCTGGCGCCGCGTTCGGCCGTGCTGCGTGACGGGCGGCGGATCAGCGTCGACGCGGCCGATCTTGTGCCGGGCGACATCGTGCTGATCGAGGCCGGGGACCGGGTGCCCGCCGATCTGCGGCTGATCGAAGCGCGCGGCATCAAGGCGGAAGAGGCGATCCTGACCGGCGAATCCGTGCCGGTGGACAAGGGCATTGCCCCGGTGGCGAAGGATGCGGCTCTGGGCGACCGGGCCTCGATGCTGTTTTCCGGCACGCTGGTGGCCGCAGGGGCCGGTCGCGGCGTGGTTGTCGCGACCGGAACCGCCACCCAGATCGGCGGGATCAGCGGCATGCTCGGACGCGTCGAGACGCTGACCACACCGCTTGTGGCCCAGATGGACCGCTTCGCGCGCTGGCTGACGGTCTTCATCCTGATCGTCGCAGCCTCGCTGCTGATCTACGGCTACTTCGTCGGGCATCTGCCGTTCGCCGAGCTGTTCATGGCCGTTGTCGGCCTGTCGGTTGCGGCCATCCCCGAGGGTCTGCCTGCGGTGCTGACGATCACCCTCGCCGTAGGCGTTCAGGCCATGGCCCGACGCAACGCCATCGTGCGCCGGCTGCCCGCGATCGAGACCCTGGGTTCCGTCTCGGTGATCTGCTCCGACAAGACCGGCACGCTCACCCGTAACGAGATGATGGTGGCGTCTCTGGCGGCGGCAGAGCATATCTACGCCGTCGGCGGGAACGGCTATGCGCCCGAGGGCGCGGTGCGCTGGCGCGAGGCCGACGCCCATCCCGGCGAGCACGCCGTGCTGATCGAGTTCGCCCGCGCCGCCGGACTGTGCAACGATGCGGTCCTGCGGCCCCATGAGGCCGGATGGCGGGTCGAGGGCGACCCGATGGAAGGCGCGCTGATGGCGCTCGCCGGCAAGATCACGCGCGAGGGGGCCGAGCCTTTCCGGCAATGGACCCGCAGCGATGCGATCCCGTTCGATACCGCCCACCGCTACATGGCCGTTCTGCACCACGACGACGAAGGCCGCGGCTGCATCCACGTGAAGGGCGCGCCCGAGGCGGTGCTGGCGCTCTGCGCCGATCAGCGTGCCGCTGATGGCGGGTCCGAGCCACTCGACGCGGATCACTGGAACGGGATGGTCGAGGATCTGGCGGCCGAGGGGCAGAGGGTGATCGCCGTGGCGGTCCGGGCGGTTCCCCAGGACCACACGATCCTGAACACCGCGGATCTGGAGGGGCGGCTTACACTCATCGGGCTGATCGGCCTGATCGACCCGCCGCGCGCCGAGGCCATCGAGGCCGTGGCCGAGTGCCACGCCGCCGGCATCCGCGTGAAGATGATCACCGGCGATCATGCCGCTACCGCGCGGGCAATTGCGGGCATGATCGGCCTGAAAAACCACGACCGCGTCCTGACCGGCGCCGATCTTGAAGCGATGGACGACGCCGCGCTGGCCGATGCCGCGGTGCAGACCGACATCTTCGCGCGCACCTCGCCCGCCGACAAGCTGCGCCTCGTCACCGCCCTTCAGTCGCGCGGGCTGACCGTGGCGATGACCGGCGACGGTGTGAACGACGCGCCCGCGCTGAAGCGCGCCGACGCAGGCATCGCCATGGGCCTCAAGGGCAGCGAGGCGGCGAAGCAGGCGGCCGAACTGGTGCTGGCCGATGACAACTTCGCCTCGATCGCCGCCGCCGTGCGCGAGGGCCGCACCGTCTATGACAACATCAAGAAGGTGATCGGCTGGACCCTGCCCACCAACGCCGGAGAGGCGATGCCGATCATCATCGCGCTCTTCCTCGGGATGGCCTTGCCGATCACCGCGGTACAGATCCTTTGGGTCAACCTCGTCGCCACCGTGACGCTGGGGCTGGCCCTGGCGTTCGAGCCTTCGGAACCCGGAACGATGCGACGCCCGCCACGACCGCGCGGCGAGGCGCTGCTGACCGGGGGACTGCTGTGGCATGTGGCGCTGGTGTCGTTACTGTTCACCGCCGCCGTGTTCGCGGTCCATACCTACGCGCTGGACAAGGGACATTCGCAGGAACTGGCGCAGACGATGTCGATGAACACCATCGTCGTGCTGGAGATCTTCCACCTCTTCTTCATCCGCAACATCCACGGGACGTCTCTTACCTGGGCGGCGGCAAGAGGAACGCGGGTCGTCTGGGCGTGCGTCATCGCCGTTACCACGGCGCAATTCGCCGTCACCTACCTGCCGCCGCTTCAGGCCGTCTTCGGAACGGAAGCCGTGCCCTTGTTCGACGGGCTGCTGATCGTCGCGATTGGCGTCGTCTTTTTCGGGCTGATCGAAACGGAAAAGCAGATGCGACTGGCCTTCAGGTCGGGAAACAGCCAGCCTGCCGGTTCGCCATGATGGCCGCGCGACGGCCACCAACGCTAGCGGCGCCTGTCGCAGGGCATGCGACGGCGCGCTTGCGCCTGGTTCAGCGCCATCGTGGCCAAGCCGATGAGGACCACGCGTTTCGCGGCCCGCGCCTAGCGGGCCGCCGCGGTTGCCGTCGCAGGGGCAGTCGCACGCTCAACCCAGTCCCGCAATGCCGCGGGTTCGGGCGGCAACTGGACGGCCATCCCTCCTGCAAAGGTCTCGAACGCGTCCTGGTTGAGCCCGTTCAGGCCGACAAGCACCGGCACATCCATCGCAAGGGCCTGCGCAATCACGTCGCGAAAGCCCCGTCCCTCGGCCTCGTGCTTGCCGAACTTGTTGATGATCAGCAGGTCCGCGCCCGATGACAGCCGCGCCACGACAAGCCCCACGGCCGTTTCCAGAGCGACCGGATCGAGGCGACATCCGCGCGACGACGGGCCAAGGTCCTGGCTGATGCGCAGGACCGGACCGGACGGCAGAACCCGCACATCCATGTCGCACGGGCCGGAATCCCCGCGCTCGCTGTTGATCTGGACGGTGCCGCAGCATCTGAGGCCGCGGGCCTCGATATCGGCGGCCAGCCCTGCAAGGATCAGGTCGGTGTCGCCGCGCCCCGGCGCCATCGTATAGGCAAGCATCATGTCTCGGCTCCTCGGCTGTGGCGGACGGGTTTGCATGCGGCACGCGCGCAAGCAGGAAGAAGATCGGCCTTGCGGGCAGGACGAACAGCCCTGACATCCTGCCCGTCAGAGCCGCATCCCGATGACGCGATGGGGTGACAGATCGTCATTGTGCCGGCTCATGCTTGAGATGATCGGATTGAAAATGGCCGGGCCCGATGCTGCAGTCGAGGTCGCGCAGGCGACCGTCCATCAAGCCGTAGATCAGGCCGTGCACGCGGATATTCGCGCCGCGAGACCAGGCCCTTTGCAGGATCGGCGTCTCGCACACGCGCCGCACGCCCTCGACGACATTGAATTCGGCCAGACGGTCGCGCCGCCCTTCCATATCGGGTTCGCGGCCCAGATCGACCGCATAGGCCCGCGCCAGCCGCCGGATCGGTTCCAGCCAGTGATCGGTCAGACCGTGGGGCAGATCCTCGGTCGCGGCCCTGACCCCGCCGCAGCCGTAATGACCGCAGACGATGATCTCGCGCACATGCAAGGCCTCGACCGCGAATTCCAGCGCCGACAACAGGTTCATGTCGGAGGAATGAACGATGTTGGCGACGTTGCGATGGACGAACACCTCGCCCGGATCGAGGCCCGCGACGACATTCGCCGGGACCCGGCTGTCGGAACAGCCGATCCAGAAGAACTCGGGCGCCTGAAGGGCTGCAAGTCGGGTGAAATAGTCCGGCTCTTCAGCGTGGCGCCGTTCCGACCAGTCCCGATTGCGCGCCAGAAGGTCACTCAGCATTCTTTTTCTCCACATCGGGGGCCAGCCCCCGTCGCGCCCGCATGTGATGCGACAGCGTCGCAAGATCCGCCCGGGTCAGCCGGGCGCGGGCAATCGGCAGCAGGATGGCATTTTCGGCCACAAGGTGGCGGCGCATATGCGCGGCGAATCGAGTCAGCATCGCGCGCTCCTCGGAGGACAGGTCCGACCCGCTGTCCAGGCAGCCGGCCAGGCTTGCCCGTATCGGGGGCAACAGGCGCATGGCCGCGATCTGGTCGACCCTGATCCGGGCAATCGCGCTTTCGATGGCGTCCTCGGCCATGCAGCGCTGCGCGAGAAGGGGAAACAGCTCTTCCACCTCGTCGCGCAGATGCACGTTCACCTCTTCATTGAGAAAGCGCAGGATGGTCAGAGCAGCCTGCCGCTCCAGCGAGGCGGCCGCGGCAAGACCATCGATCACCGCGCAGATCTGGCGTTCCCGCAGATGGTCCTCGCTGATGAAATCCAGCGGACTGTCAAGCAGGCCCGGATCCGTCGGGCCATGACCGCTGGGGCGACGCGCTGGATCTGACGGATTCATGACGCGCCTCCTCAAGCGTTTCAGATCGGCGCAAGGCTCGCGCCGGTGATGTCTGCCTTGGCGGCAAGCGTCTCGACAAAGGTCCGCGAGGCACGGGCCCAAGCTGCCTTTTCCAGCGCCTGCGCGATCTTGGGGCGGACGGTTTCATAGGGCAGCACCTGCCCTGGCGCCGTGGCGTTCAGGCGGATGATGTGCCAGCCGTGCCGCGACAGGACGGGCGCGGGCGTCATTCCGCCTTCCGTCAGGCCGCGCAGCGCCGCCTCGAATTCCGGCACGGTGTCGCCGGGGCCAAGCTGACCCAGATGCCCGCCGGCAGCCTTCGACCCGCAATCGCTTTCGCGGGCGACCGCCGCGAAACCCTTGGCGTCGCCGTCAAGTCGCTCCAGCAGGGCGACGGATCGTGCCGCGGCCGCCTCTCGCTCTTGTTCGTCGCGCGGGTCGCAGGCGCACAGGATATGCGACACATCCCACAGCGGCGCGGACCGGTACCGGTCGGGGTCCCTCGCCCATTCGGCACGCACCGCGTCCTCGGTGACGGGCGCGATGGTCAACGCCTCGTCCAGAAGGCCCCGGATCAGGGCTTCGTCCTCGGTCTCGACCCGGCCGGGGGCCAGTTCGATCGGGTCGGGCTCCAGCCCGCGCGCCCTCGCCTCTTGCAGCAGCAGGGCCCGGATCGCCAGCGCCTGAGCCGCCTTGCGCCAGGCGATGCCGGGCTTGTCCCTGGGCGCGGTGTGGTTCTGGGCCTCGGCGGCGATCGCCGCCGAGGGAATGGTTTCGCCGTTCACGACGACATCGGGAAACAGGGCCACATTCATCGCGATCACTCCGCCGGGGTGGTGACTTTGGGGCCGGCCTTGCCCTGACGCGCATCGTAGTCGCTGCGGCGGTCTTCCAGCGCGCGGCGGCGGCGCGAGCGCACGATCTGGTATCCGGGCCGCGTCAGAAGATAGCGGAACGGGGCCGCGAAGCCTGACCAGATATGCACCAGCCGGGTGAACGGGAACAGTATGGTGATGATCAGGCCAAGGAAGATGTGCAGCTTGTAGAGCCAGTGCACGTCGACCACGGTGATCCAGGCATTCACGTTCCAGGACACGACGCTTTGCGACCACGTCATGAACCGCACCATTTCCGCCCCGTCCATGTGTTGCAGGGTTTGCGTGATCGTCAGCAGACCGATGGCCAGCTGAAGCCAGATCAGCGCCATGATCAGGATGTCGGGCACCGTCGATGTCACGCGGATGCGCGGATCGGCAATGCGGCGGTGCAGCAGCATGGTCGAGCCGACCAGCGCGGCGATGCCGGCGGGTCCCCCGATCAGGACCGCCATCCATTGCTTCAGCCCGTAGGGCACGCCCAATGCGTCCAGCACCCAGATCGGAGTGAACAGCCCGATAAGATGGCCGAAAAACACCGTGATGATGCCGACATGGAACAGGATCGACCCCCAGACCAGTTGCTTGTGGCGCAAGAGCTGGCTTGATGAGCTTTTCCAGGTGAACGGGTCACGCTCATAGCGCGCGATGGACCCAACCAGGAAGACTGTCAGCGCCACATAGGGCATGACCCCGAAGATGATGAAATTGATGTCAAAATCGCCGAACATGTCATGCGCTCCTGTTCAGGGTGGTGGGGGCGGGGGCCGTCTTGACCGCCGGTTTGTCCATCAGGGCCAGCATGTCGCGGACCTGGGGGCAGCCGGCGTTCGGGTCGGGGCCGAAGGTGACTTCGGCTTCTTCCCATACGGCATCCAGCGCGGTCAGGTCGGTGGGGTCGTCATCAGGATGCGCCAGCATCTCGGCGACAGCCTCGGCGTCGGCCTGGCCGCCGGCAAGCTGCGACAGCGCGGCGAACGCGGCAGCATATCCGCTTTCGCGACGGGAAAGCCGGGCGCTGAGGGCATCAAGGATATGCGCGGCGTCTGCCAGGGTCTCGCGGGCCTCGGACGACGGACGCGTGGACAGGAATTCCAGCAGCACCGGCAGGTGATCGGGCAGTTCCGAGGTGGCGGGCTCGAACCCGCCTCCCCGATAGGTTTCAACCAGGCTGACCATCGCGCCACCCCGGTCCCGGCTTTCGCCGTGCACATGTTCGAACAGGTTCAGCGACAGCGTGCGCGACCGGTCGAACAGCATGACATACTGCTCTTGCAGGTCATACAGGTCGCCCTGCCCCAGCCTTTCGGTGAGGGTTCGCAACGCGGCCCGGGTGTCCGGGGCGATGCGGCGATCGGTGTCGAACACGGCGCCGATCTGGGGCATGGCGTCCTGCAGTTCGGTGCCGGGATAGCTGAGCGTCAGCGACAGCGCCTTGAGGGTACGGTCCATCATCAGAAAGACTCCAGCGGAAGGGCAAAGGACTTCTTCTTGCCGCCAAAGAGCGTCGTCTTGCCGCTCTCGCCGGTCGAACAGCCATTGCCGTCGGTGAATCCGCAGCCACCGCGGATATCGGCGCCTGCTTCGTTCTGTTCGCGATGCGCCGTCGGGATCGCGAAGCGGTCCTCATAGTCGGCGATGGCCATGATCTTGTACATGTCCTCGATCATCCGGCCGGACATGCCGACGCGGGCGGCGATGCCCTCGTCGCGCACGCCGTCAACGGTCAGGGCCCGCATATACAGGCGCATGGCCGACATCCGCTCCAGCGCATGGACGATGGGTTCCTCGTCGCCTGCCGTCAGCATGTTGGCCAGATACTTCACCGGAATGCGCAAGGACCGCACGTCGGGCATCTGGTCGCTCATCGCGATCTGTCCGGCCTGGGCGGCGTTCTGGATCGGCGACAGCGGCGGGATATACCACACCATCGGCAGCGTCCGGTATTCGGGATGCAGCGGGAAGGCGACCTTCCAGTCCATCGCCATCTTCCAGATCGGGCTGACCTTGGCTGCCTCGATCCAGTCGTCGGGCACGCCGTCGCGGCGGGCGGCGGCGATCACCTCGGGGTCGTTGGGGTCGAGGAACACATCCAGCTGCGCGCCGTAAAGGTCGGTTTCCCGCTCGGCGCTCGCCGCCGCCTCGATCTTGTCGGCGTCATACAGGATCACGCCCAGATAGCGGATGCGGCCCACGCAGGTTTCCGAACAGACGGTCGGCTGGCCGCTTTCGATGCGCGGATAGCAGAAGGTGCATTTCTCGGATTTGCCGGTCTCCCAGTTGTAATAGACCTTCTTGTAGGGGCAGCCCGAGACGCACATCCGCCAGCCCCGGCATTTCTCCTGGTCGATCAGGACGATGCCGTCTTCCTCGCGCTTGTAGATCGCGCCCGACGGGCACGAGGCCGAACAGGTCGGGTTGAGACAATGCTCGCACAGACGCGGCAGATACATCATGAAGGTATTCTCATACTCTCCATAAATGGCCTTCTGCACGTTCTCGAAGTTGTAGTCCTGCGACCGCTTCGAGAATTCGCCGCCCAGGATTTCCTCCCAGTTCGGACCCTTCTCGATCTTTTCCATCCGCTCGCCGGTGATCTTCGACCGGGGACGCGCGGTGGGAAAGGCGGTCATGTCGGGCGCCGATTTCAGGTGGTCGTAGTCGAAATCGAACGGCTCGTAGTAATCGTCGATCTCGGGCATCGAGGGGTTGGCGAAGATATTCGCCAGGATGCGCCATTTGGACCCCTGCTTGGGGTGCAGCTTGCCCGAGGCCGAGCGTGTCCAGCCGCCATTCCAGCGTTTCTGGTTTTCCCAGTCGGTGGGATAGCCGGTGCCGGGCTTCGTCTCGACATTGTTGAACCAGGCGTATTCAACGCCCTCGCGGCTTGTCCAGACGTTCTTGCAGGTGACCGAACAGGTGTGGCACCCGATGCATTTGTCGAGGTTCAGGACCTTGCCGATTTGCGCGCGAACTTTCATTCCGCTGCCTCCACGTTGCGGGTCGCAGGCGTATCCAGCCAGTCAACCTTTTTCATTTTCCGAACAATCACGAACTCGTCGCGGTTGCTTCCGACGGTGCCGTAGTAGTTGAACCCGTAGGACAGCTGCGCATAGCCGCCGATCATGTGCGTCGGCTTCAGCGTCGCGCGGGTGACCGAGTTGTGGATGCCGCCGCGATTGCCGGTCTTTTCCGAGCCGGGCGTGTTCACGATCTTTTCCTGCGCGTGATACATGAACAGCGTGCCCTGCTTGATCCGCTGCGACACCACCACCCGCGCTGTCAGCGCGCCGTTGATGTTGTAGGCCTCGACCCAGTCGTTATCCACCAGCCCGGCCTTCTTCGCGTCCACCTCGGACATCCAGACCACCGGACCGCCCCTGTTCAGCGTCAGCATCAGCAGGTTGTCGGTATAGGTGCTGTGGATGCCCCATTTCTGGTGGGGGGTGATGAAGTTCAACACGACATGCGGGCTGCCCTCGGCCGCATCGTTGTTGACGGCCTTGGTGATGGTCTTCAGATCCACCGGCGGGCGATAGCTGACGAAGCCCTCGCCGAAGGCCCGCATCCACAAATGGTCCTGATACAGCTGCTGGCGGCCCGTCAGGGTGCGCCACGGGATCAACTCGTGGACATTGGTGTAGCCGGCATTGTAGCAGACCTCCTCGCTCTCGATGCCCGACCAGGTGGGCGACGAGATGATCTTGCGCGGTTGCGCCGCGATGTCGCGGAAGCGGATTTTGGTGTGATGCGCGCCCTCGGCCAGGTGGGCATGGTGGCGGCCGGTGGGCTTCTCCAGTTCCTCCCACGCCTTCACGGCCACTTCGCCGTTGGTCTCGGGGGCCAGCATCAGGATCATCTCGGCTGCGTCGATGGCGGTTTCCAGCTTCGCGTGACCCTTCGACACACCGTCATCCAGCACGACCCCGTTCAGATCGCGCAGATGCCCGACCTCGACCTTGGTGTCCCAGTTGATCCCCTTGCCGCCATTGCCGAGCTTCTCCAGCAGCGGCCCGACCGAGGTGAACTTCCTGTAGAGGTTGGGATAATCCCGCTCGACCGCGATGTAGTTCGGCGCGGTCTTGCCGGGAATCAGGTCGCATTCGCCCTTCTTCCAGTCCTTCACATGCGCTTGCGCCAGTTCGCCGGGGGTATCGTGTAGCAGCGGAAGCTGGACGATGTCGGTCTCGACCCCCAGCACTTCGGGTGCCACTTCGCTGAATTTCCGGGCGATCGACTTGAAGATCTCCCAGTCCGACTTGCTCTCATAGGCCGGATCCACGGCCGCTTGCAGCGGGTGGATGAACGGGTGCATGTCCGAGGTGTTGAGGTCGTCCTTTTCGTACCAGCTGGCGGTCGGCAGCACGATGTCGGAATAGACGCAGGTGGTGGACATCCGGAAGTCGATCGTCACCAGCAGGTCCAGCTTGCCCTTCGGCGCCTCGTCATGCCAGACGGCCTCCTTCGGCATCACGCCGCCTTCCTCGCCCAGATCCTTGCCCATCACGCCGTGATCGGTCCCCAGAAGGTGCTTGAGGAAGTATTCGTGCCCCTTGCCGCTGGACCCCAGCAGGTTCGAGCGCCAGACAAACAGGTTGCGCGGCCAGTTTTCCGGCGCGTCCGGGTCCTGGCAGGACATTTCCAGATCGCCCGATTTCAGCTGTTCGGCGACGTAATCCTTGATCTCTTTCCCCGCCGCCTTTGCGGCCTTGGAGACCTCCAGCGGATTGGTCTTCAGCTGCGGTGCCGACGGCAGCCAGCCCATCCGTTCGGCGCGGATATTGTAGTCGATCAGGCTGACGTCCCAATCGCCCTCGGGTGCGGTGGGCGACAGGATCTCGCCCGCGCTCAGCGTCTCGTAGCGCCACTGGTCGGTATGGGCGTACCAGCACGAGGTCGAGTTCATGTGCCGGGGCGGACGGTTCCAGTCCAGCGCAAAGGCCAGCGGCTGCCACCCGGTCTGCGGGCGCAGCTTTTCCTGGCCCACGTAATGCGACCAGCCGCCGCCTTCCTGACCGATGCAGCCGCACATCACCAGCATGTTGATGATGCCGCGATAGTTCATGTCCATGTGGTACCAGTGGTTCAGACCGGCCCCCAGGATGACCATGGACTTGCCATGGGTCTTTTCGGCATTGCCCGCGAATTCGCGCGCGACGGCGATGATCTTCTCTCGCTCGACCCCGGTGATCTTTTCAGCCCAGGCCGGTGTATAGGGCAGGTCCTCGTCAAAGTCCTTGGACACCCAGTCGCCGCCAAGCCCCCGGTCAAGGCCGTAATTGGCGCAGAACAGGTCGAACACGGTGGCGACCAGGACTTGCTGCCCGTCGGCCAGCGTGACGCGCCGCGCCGGGATGTTGCGGGTCAGCACCTCGGGGTGATCGCATTTGACGAAGTCGCCCGTGGCCACGCCGCCGAAATACGGGAAATCGACACCCACGACCTCGTCATGGTGCTCGTCCAGGACCTGGCTCAGGCGCAGATTGGCCTCCGCGCCCTTGGCGCGCTGTTCGAGGTTCCACTTGCCTTCCTCGCCCCAGCGGAAACCGATCGACCCGTTGGGGGCGATGATCTGGCCCGAGGCCTCGTCATAGGCGACGGTCTTCCAGTCGGGGTTGTTGGTCTCGCCCAGCTTGTCGTCGAAATCCTCGGCACGCAGCATCCGGCCCGGCACCAGGTGCCCTTCCCTCTCGTCCAGCCGCACCAGCATCGGCATGTCGGTGTATTTGCGGGCGTAATCCTCGAAATACTCGGCCTGCCGATCGAGGTGATATTCGCGCAGGATCACGTGCCCCATCGCCATCGCCAGCGCCGCATCGGTGCCGGCTTGCGGGTTCAGCCAGATGTCGCCGAACTTGGCGGCCTCGGAATAGTCGGGGCTGACCACGGCGGATTTGGTCCCGCGATAGCGGACCTCGGTGTAGAAATGCGCGTCGGGCGTGCGCGTCTGCGGCACGTTCGAACCCCACAGCATCAGGAAGCCGGCATTGTACCAGTCGGCGCTTTCCGGAACGTCGGTCTGTTCGCCCCAGGTCTGCGGGCTGGCCGGCGGCAGATCGCAATACCAGTCATAGAAGGACATGCAGGTGCCGCCCAGCAGGCTGAGATAGCGCGAGCCCGCCGCATAGCTGACCATCGACATGGCCGGGATCGGCGAAAAGCCGAACACACGGTCGGGGCCATGCGTCTTTGCGGTGTAGGCGTTGGCGGCGGCGACGATCTCGGTCGCCTCGTCCCATGTGGCGCGCACGAAACCGCCCTTGCCGCGCGTCTTGGTGTAGGAGGCGCGCAAGGCAGGATCGTTCTGGATGGCGGCCCAGGCGGCGACCGGCGTCATCGTCTGACGCATCTTGCGCCAGGCGCGCATCAGGGCGCCCCGGATCAGCGGGTTCTTCACCCGGTTCGCGGAATACAGATACCAGCTGTATGACGCCCCCCGCGCACAGCCGCGCGGCTCGTGATTGGGCAGGCCGGCCCGCGTGCGCGGATAGTCGGTCTGCTGGGTTTCCCAGGTGACGATGCCGGACTTGACGTAGATCTTCCACGAACACGACCCGGTGCAGTTCACCCCGTGGGTCGAGCGCACGATCTTGTCATGCCGCCAGCGGTTTCTGTAGGTGTCCTCCCAGTCGCGGTTTTCGCGGGTGGTCTGGCCCCAACCGTCCGAGAATTGCTCCAGTTCCTTGCTCTGGAAGAAGTTCAGTCTGTCGAGCAGATGGCTCATTTTGCTGTCCTTTCGAGTGTGCTGGTCCGGGCGGCGGCCTGCGCCGCCCAGGCATCCGGCTGGGTCATTGTGCGGGCTGGGCGGCGGGGCCTTCCGGCCTCCGCCCGTGTTCGATGTCGTGCAGCAGGCCACCGGGACGCGTGTAGACTGCCCAGGTGATGGCGACGCAGATCGCGTAGAAGATCAGGAAGCCCCAGAGCGCCCCCACCGCGGACCCGGTCATCGCGATGGATGTCCCGTAGGCCTTGGGGATGAAGAAGGCGCCATAAGCGGCGATGGCCGAGGTGAAGGCCACGATCGCTCCGGATTCCATGGCGACCTGCCGCTTGCGTTCCTCGACACCCAGTTGCGGCATCAGGCGCGGCACTTCGCGGCCCATGATGACCGGGATCATCTGGAAGGTGGATGCGTTGCCGACACCGGTCAGGAAGAACAGCGCCATGAAGCAGGCGAAGAACCCGATGAACGAGCCGAGCCCGAGGAAGGTGATGACGCCGAACGTGGCCACGATCATCGCGACGAAGGTCCAGAAGGTTACCCGTCCTCCGCCGAAGCGGTCGCTGATCCAGCCGGTTCCGGCGCGGCTGAGCGCGCCCACCAGCGGCCCGAGGAACACGTAGTTCAGCGCGTTCACGTCGGGGAAGGCCAGACGCGTCAGCAGTGGGAAGCCTGCCGAATAGCCGATGAAGCTGCCGAAGGTGCCGGTGTAGAGGATGCACATCAACCAGTTCTGCTTGCGGCTGAAGATCACCGCCTGGTCGGCGAAACTGGCGCGCGCGTCGGCGATGTCGTTCATGCCCAGCCAGGCGGCGATCGTCGCCGCGACGATGAAGGGCACCCAGACGAAGCCGGCGTTCTGCATCCACAACTGTCCACCGTCGGACATGGTCTGCGGCTGCCCGCCCAAGGCCCCGAAAACGCCCGCCGTGATGACGATGGGCACCAGGAACTGCATGACCGACACGCCCAGGTTGCCAAGACCTGCGTTCAGCGCCAGCGCATTGCCCTTTTCGGCCTTCGGGAAGAAGTAGCCGATATTGGCCATCGACGAGGCGAAGTTGCCGCCGCCGAAGCCGCACAGAAGCGCCAGCACCAGGAAGATCAGGTAAGGCGTGTCGGGGTTCTGCACCGCATAGCCGATGCCCATCGCGGGCAGCAGCAGCGAGGCGGTCGACAGTGTCGTCCAAAGCCGCCCGCCGAAGATCGGCACCATGAAGCTGTAGAAGATCCGCAGCGTCGCGCCCGACAGGCCGGGCAAGGCCGCCAGCCAGAACAGCTGACCCGGGGTGAAGTCGAAGCCGATGGCGGGAAGACGGGCCACGACCACCGACCACACCATCCAGACCGAGAAGGCCAGAAGCAGCGCCGGGATCGAGATCCAGAGATTGCGGCGTGCGATGGCGCGGCCCTTCTCCTCCCAGAATTGCGGGTCCTCGGGCCGCCAATCCTCCAGGACGCGCGGCATGGACGTGCTCTGGGGATGGTGGATTTCCCGCATCTCGGGCAGCTGGGGCAACGTGTCAAGCGCCGCGCCATGGGCGCTCCGCTCCATCGCGCGGACCGACAGATGCATCCAGGTCAGCGCGACGGCCACCAGCACGGCGAGAAGCGCGAAGCACGAGGTGTAGATGCCCGTGAGGTCCAGCAGCGCACCGAACATGATCGGCAGGACGAAACCGCCAAGCCCGCCGATCATGCCGACAAGACCGCCGACCGCGCCGACATGGCCCGGATAATAGACCGGGATATGCTTGAACACCGCCGCCTTGCCGAGGCTCATGAAGAAGCCGAGCGCGAAGAGCGTCGCGATGAAGGGCCAGAGTCCCATCTGGGTCGAGAAGGCGATCGGGCCGTCCTTGCCCTGGATGACATACTCGGTGGGCGGATAGCTCAGCATGAACAGGAAGAGCAGCGAGAAGCCGAAGGTCCAGTACATGACCTGGCGCGCGCCGAACTTGTCGGACAGATAGCCGCCATAGGCACGGAACAGCGAGGCCGAAAGGCTGAACGAGGCCGCCGCCATGCCCGCAAAGCGCACGTCGATGCCGTAGACATCGATCATGTAGTGCGGCATCCACAGCGCCAGCGCGACGAATGCGCCGAAGACGAAGAAGTAGTAAAGCGAGAAACGCCAGACCTGGAGGTTCTTCAGCGGCGCGAATTGCTGCGCGAGCGAGGGCGCCTTGGCCCCGGTCTTGCGCCGTTCGACCAGCTCCGGATCGTCCTTGGCCAGCAGGAAGAACAGCACGCCGATGATCGCAAGCCCTGCCGCCCAGACATAGGCGACGCCGTGCCAGCCATAGGCGACCATGACGAAGGGGGCGACGAACTTGGTGACGGCCGCGCCGACATTGCCGGCCCCGAAGATGCCCAGGGCCGTGCCCTGGTGGCCCGCGTCATACCAGCGGCTGACATAGGCCACGCCGATGATGAAGGACCCGCCGGCAAGCCCGATGCCCAGCGCCGCGATCAGATACATGACGTAGCTGTCCGCCAGCGTCAGCGCCCAGGTCGCCAGCGCGGTCAGGATCATCTGCCCCGAGAACACCAGCCGCCCGCCATATCTCTCGGTCCAGACACCAAGGAACAGGCGGGTGACGGACCCGGTCAGGATCGGGGTGGCGACCAGAAGGCCGAACTGTGACTCGGTCAGCCCAAGCTCGGCCTTGATGGCGACACCGATGATGGAAAAGATCGTCCATACCGCGAAACAGGCGGTAAAGGCGATCGTGCTCAGGCTCAAGGCGCGTGTCTGATCGGCGCGCGAGGCTGTTGCTATGGTCTGCATGGCGGTTCTCCGGCAGGTCTGGCGAAATCCACCCCCTGCGAGGGGCTCATCGCCAGACCTGCGACCAGAGCCGCGCGGATGACTTGATCTAGATCATGAACCGACAAAAAACATAACGAAAAAAATGGCTTATAGAAATATGTCATGTCATGCGCGAGGGCAGGTCAAGGCCCGCGCTGCGAAAGTCAACTGCCGGATTGACTTTTATCAATCCATCTGTTCGTTATGGTCGAAGATGCGCAGGGGGACGAGATGCCCGACTCGGAATACCGGGATATACGAAAGCTGGCGCTTTTCTCGCAGATGGCGGATGAGCATTTCACCTCACTGATGCGGGGCGCCTATGTGCAGAACTTCCCTGCGCAGGTCGAACTGATCACCGAGGGCGAGCCGAGCGATTTTCTTCATGTGGTCCTGTCCGGATCGGTCGATCTGTTCTCGGTCTGGAATGGGCGGGATAGCAGCATGGCGATCGTGCGGCCCATCTCGACCTTCATCCTTGCCGCGACCATCAGGGATGCGCCCTATCTGATGTCGGCGCGCACGCTGGAGAAAAGCCGGATCGCGCTGATCCCCAGTCAGGATGTGCGCGCGACCTTTGACGCCGACGGCGACTTTGCCCGCGCGATCGTGTCAGAGTTGGCGCAATGCTACCGCTCGGTCATCAAGGCGCAGAAGGAGCTCAAGCTCAGAACCTCGCTTGAACGGCTTGCGAACTACCTGCTCAGGCAGCAAAGGCGTGCGGGTGGCGGCGCCGTGTTCGATCTTGAATTCGAAAAGCGCCGCCTTGCCTCGGTGCTGGGCATGACGCCGGAAAACCTCAGCCGCGCCTTCAAGGGCCTGCGGCCTTACGGAATCACGGTGAAGGGCACTTGCATCACCATCGACAACCAGGCCGAGATCGAGCGGTTCGCCAAGCCCAATCCGCTGATCGACAATTTTTCGGCCTGAATGACGGACCGATGACAGGATCGGTGCCCGGGACCGGGCCGCGCCGGATCGGGACGCCTGGAAGGCCTGCGCCCCCCGGCACAGGTCGCGATGCCGAGACGGGCCGGCATGGCGCCGGATTGCCCCGGCCGCGTCTGCGCGCAAAGCGGCGCACAGGCATCGAAGCCGGCGCAATGGAACACCACATGGGCGGTGACCGGCCCGGTCCCCCGTCCCGCTCGCTCAGGCGCGCCCGACCGCAGGCCGGCGCAGCAGAAGGGCGCCATAGACCAGGACAAACCCGCCAAAGGCGGTGATCCAGCCAAGGCCCGCCAGCATGTGCAGCGATACAGCGATCTCGGGCCGGATTCCGGCCGCGACCCGCGCCAGGACCGACAGGATCAGAGCCGCATAGATCGTCACCGTTCCCGCCCCCGCCGTCAGCGCCTGACCGGTATGGCCCAGCGTGGCGCGCGTCATCACCGCCAGCGTCATCAGCCCGATCGCGCCCGCCATCCACAGATGCTGCGCGCCGGCCGTTCCGAAGGATCCGGGTGCAAGGATTTCCGCCGCCAGGGCGAAGGCCCCCATCGGCACGAAGGCGTAGCCCGCATGCAGCACCGCCACCAGCGGCTCGGCCAGCGTCCGGTGCCCGGCCCATCGGATCAGCCGCAGAACGTGCAGCCCCCCGGACAGCGCAAGCGCAGCGCCCGTCATCGCCGCAAGCGGCAGGGCGACCCAGAGGACAAGCGTCACCAGCAACACGACCAGCGCCGCCGTGTCGAAACTCTGCATCGGCGGCACGGGCAAGGTCTTGGCGTTCCGCTTCACCAGCCAGTTGCGGGTAAATGACGGGACCACACGCCCGCCGATGACCGCGATCATCATGATGCCCGCGCCCAGCCCCAGCCGCAGCCCATGGCCTTGCGCGGCATGCGCGCCGCGCGCGGCCTCGGCGTGAAACAGCGCGTTGCCGATGAGGAACACGACCAGCATCGCCAGGACGATCAGGTTGCGCCAGTTCCTGCCGGCGACGATCTCGCGCCCGATGGCCAGCGCAAGGATCGTCGGAAAGGCCAGATCGACGATCGCCACAAGTCCCGCAGGCAGGCCGGTCGAGACGGCAACCGCCACCCGCCCCGCCAGCCACAAGAGCGCCAGAATGCCAAGCCGCCATCCGACAATCGGCAGACGTCCTGTCCAGTTGGGCACCGCCGTCAGCAGGAAGCCCGCGACCACCGCCCCCAGATAGCCGTAAAGAAACTCATGCGCATGCCAGGCGACCGGATCGAAGGCGGTCGGCAGGCTCAGGCCGCCTGACAGCATCGGCACCCACAGCACCATCGCCAGCGCCGCCCAGACCGCCGCACCGAAGAAGAACGGGCGAAACCCGTGGGTCAGGATCGCCGGGCCTGTCCAGGCGCGAATCTGTTCCGTGGTCGAAGGCATCTGTTCGTCCTTGTCACCGCGACCCGGCCTTCGGGCAGGCTGGGCGCAAACGGCATCTCATGGGGTTGCGGAAATCTTGCCGACACGTCGCGCTCCGCGCCAGACCGATCGTTACGGGCCGCGTCGCTAGCACGGCCAGCTTCCGGTTGAAATAGCCCCGGCTGCGGCGCAGGCCCACCGGGCAGCGTTCGCGGTCGCGGCCAGGACAGGAACCTGATAGGCCGATGGCCGGACAGGACTGACGCTTTTCCGCCCACGCCGATACCCCGTCCCGCGTTGGACCAGCAGCCTCACCGGAGGCTGGCCGATCCGGCCTGTGTCCAGCGGCGTCGGTTCCGGTCGATCGCACCGACATTCGATCCTGACCGGCGGGCGTTCGACGACGCGCGGAAAAATCGTTGTGACACGCCGCAGCACGGTGCTATCGTGAGGCGAAACAAACCATAAGAATTCTATTCAAATGTTCTGAGGCGGGGGGGGAAGCCATGCCGCAGGTCGCAGGCGTTTCTCTTGTGTCGCTGTTTGAGGCCGCCGACCGCGTGAACCAGGCGCTTCCGGCGCCGTTCTCCCGGTTCGTCGAACGCTTCGTGGCGCTGGAGCTTGAAAGCCGGACAAGCGCCGACGCGATCATCCACACCGGCCGCATCCAGTCGCTCGACGTGGCGATCGCCGGGCAGGATGTCGAATCCTTCGACCTGCCCTTCGGCAAGCTCAAGATCCCGATGATCACCACCGGCGTGCCGTTCCGCCTGGCCTTCCGCCGCGCCGCGGTGATCGCCGATCTGGAACCCGGCGCGGGCGGCTGGCAGTTCGACCTGATGCTGGGCGAGTTCGAGCTGACGCTGGACGGGCTGACCGCGGCCGACTTCATCGCCGAAAGCGGAACGACCCCGCGCCACCTCGCGCCGAAGCCCGGGAACCCACCGGCGGCCATCGTGGGGGCCGCCGCGCTGCGGTTCGAGCGCATGGCGACCGACCAGCCGGTGGTCACGCGGTTCTTGGACGCCACCGGCGGCGGCGATCCCTTCGTGCCGGACGCACGGACGGGGGCGGTCACCTCGGTGACGCTCGCCCCGCCGCATGTGCTGATCGGCACCTCGCAGTTCGGCCTGACGGTCAAGAACGTGCTTTTCGACTATTCGGAAGAATTCTCGCCCGCCTTCGTGCTGGCACGCGGCCAGTCCGCCGACTGGGTCGGCCTCGCCATCGAGGAGGCGGCAATCTACTGCCCCTCGAACGCGGTGGGCAAGGGCGGCTTCTCGCTGTCGGTGCGCGACCTGCTGATCGGCGACCCGCTTGGACTGCAGGCCGAGATCGAGGTGCAGTTCGGCGCCTCGCCCCTGAACCCCGCGACCTTCGTCTTCAGCCAGGGCGGGACCGACATCTCGGGCGGCTTCGATTTCGGCGACGGCACGCTCGCGATCCAGGCCGCCGCGGGCCAGTCGGTCGAACTGACCGCCAGCCTCACCGTCCCCGCGCCCCCCGCCGGCAGCGACATCACCGATTACGAGGCCGAGTTCGCCTTCCCGGGCCGCAGCCCGCAGACCGGCGACAGCGCCACCGGCAGCGTCCGCCACGGCGACGTGCTGCGGATCACGCCCATCGAGGTGATCGGCACCGGCGCCTCGGCCCGGCGCCTCCGCAAGCCCGAGTTCAGCGTCCGCATGGTGGCAAGCGGCACCGCGCCCAGGATCTCGGTGCAGATCGCCAGCACGACACTTGCGAACGTCGTGGACCTGACCGGTCCCATCGACGCCATCACCACGCTGACATTGCAGGCCGCGGCCCAGCCCGCCGACCCGGCGGCAAGCTTCGCATGGTCCTCGCCGACGCTTGGCTTCCAGCGTGCAGGCGCGTCCTTTTCCATCGCCCTGCCAGCCGAGGCGCGGGGCGTCCACTACATCCTTCTGCGCCAGACGAACGCCGAGACCTCGCAAAGCCGCATACGCCTGCGCCTGCGCGATCCGGGCAGCGACCCGCTGTTCGTCGGCTGCGAGACCGGCGTGTTCGACGCGACCGCGCCCACCGTCCCGCTGGCACCCGCCCTGGTGCTGGGCTGCTACGATCTCGACGCCTTCCACGAGCACGGCCGCCTCGACGGCGCGAACGCGATGGCATCGATCAGCGGCACGACCGTCAACACGCCCGCCGGCACCCTGGCCGAGGTCGCGCTTTACGAGGGTGGCACGCCCGCCGGATTCGAAGAGGACCGCCACGTCCAGATCGAGTTCAATTTCGACGAAAGCGACCCGCAGCGCTGGGGTCAGGCCAAACCCTTCAACGACCGTGGCTCGAACCTGCACGAAGGGCTGCTGCGGTGGGCGGCCAACTATACGGGCGCCAAATTCGTGGTCATCGGGCGCTGCGACGATATCGGCTCCGACAGCTACAATGTCGGCCTCGCCGGGCGGCGTCGGGACGCCGGCGTGAACCTGCTGCGGACCCCGGCCGGAGGCGAACCCGCCGCCTCGGGCACGGTCGAGGGCCACCAGGAGCAGAGCCTCGGCGGCCTCGACGCCGCCACAAGGGCGCTGATCGAGCCCGACGACGCCGAGGCCTCGGCCAGGCTCATCATGGACGTGGACGTGGTCGACCGCTCGGCCTGGCCCCGGAACCCCGACGGCACCGGCATCCGGTCGAGCCCGCCCGACCCGACGCGCGAGGGGGTCCGCGAGCGGTTCCGCCGCGTGGATATCTATGCCGTCGGCGGCAGTTCGGCCCCCGAGGCGCGGCGCGAGACCAGCGGCGCCGTCGCCCCGACCCGGCGGCAGGTCCTCGTGCCCGCCACGGGCCGCGAGGTCCTGCCCGCAGACAATGCCGACGCGCGCGCCGACTACCGGGTGCTGCTGAAGCTTGGCTGGGACCGGCCGCGCTTTTCCGGCTGGGAGGACATCGTCCCGAACCTGGCAGAGTTCGAATACGCCTGGACGCCCTCGCCCGCGGACGGGATCAGCACGACATCCGAGGTGCTGACGGTCTTCGGCAAGTGGGTCTATGATGACCTGACGGGCTTTACCGAGTTCCTTCTGGGCATCAAGTCGGACGGCGACCCCGACGGGCTCTTCGATACCGAGCAGCCGAACCTCGTCGCCGCGCTGACCTTCGGGCCGATGCTCGCCTCGGGCGTGGATTTCGACACCGACGCGGTGGAATCCGGCGTTCGTCTGGCCGCTCTGGCGGCGATCACGGGCTTTGCGGGGGTGGATTTCGGCGGCGGCGGGCCGCTGATCGCGGCGGGCTCCGGATCGGCCTTCACCAAGCTTCAGGCCAAGGCGCAGACGCGGACCATCGCGGACCCGCTGCAATCCTACAAGGTCCAGATCCTCACCGACTATTCGAACACCGTCCATATCAACGCCGGCGCGCTCGGGCTGCGGACCGATCCCGACCAGCCGATGAAGATCAAGTATACCGATGTCGGCGTCGAGTTCGACAACACCGACCCGGACGCGCCACTGATCGAGAAATTCGGCCTCGCGCAGTCGTCCAAGAGCATGTCCATCGAGGATTCCGGCCTCTGGAAGATCGATGGGCCCCTTGGGCGGCTTCTGCGGATCACCGAGTTCAAGATGGGCACGGGATCGCTGTGGTTCGAGCCGACACTGGCCATCGCCATCGATATCGGCGTCGTCGAGGTCTCGGAGGCGACCTTCCGCGTCACCTTCAACACCGATGCGAACGGCAATCTCTCGGGCAGCCCCGAATTCAGCCTGCGCGGCCTCAAGGCCAGCGTGGACATTCCCGCCACGGTGCAGGGCGAGGGGCGCATCAGGATCGAGGATGGAGGCATCCTGCGCGCGGGCGTCGACGCGACGCTGATCCCGCTGCAGGTGCGCGCCTCCGTGGCACTCGCGGTCGGCATCCCGGACGATCCGCCCGATTTCGCACCGTCGCTGTTCCTCAGCCTCTATGGCCGTGTGCAGTTCCCGGGCGGCATCCCGCTTGGGCCGCTGCCCATCGCCATCCACGGCTTCATCGGCCAGGTCACGATCAACGGCACCCGCGACGTGGCCGCCGTCGAGGATGTGGTCGCCCGCGAGATCGGCTGGTGGCGCAAGGCGCCCGAGGACAAGTATATCCCGCGCAAGGGCCAGTATGCCTTTGGCGTCGGCGTTGTCGTGGGCACCCTGCCCGACGCCTCCTTCTCGTTCTCGGCGACCGGCATGGTCGTCGTGGCCTTCCCGGATGTCGAGGTGATCTTCGGTGTCGAGATCGAGATCCTGTCGCTGCCCGACACCACCGCCAAGGACAAGAAGGACGGCCAGAGCGCCTCGATCACGGGCCTCGTCGTCATCAACGACACGGGCGTCACGGTCGCGGTCTCGGCCACCTACACGATCCCCAAGCTGCTGATCCTCAAGGTGCCGTTCGGCGCGCGCTTCCCTGCACCGGGCAGCGGCAGCGCCTATGTCCGGATCGGCTCCGACAATGGTCCGGGCCGCGCGGGCGAGCCCGTCACGATCACCTTCCTGCCCGGTATCCTCGATATCAAGGTCTGGTCCTTCCTGATGGTCGAGGGCGGGGGCCTGCCGGGTTTCGGCCCGAACAGGGACTGGAACTTCGACGGCTTCTCGATCGGCTTCGGTGCGGGGGCGGGCTTCGAATGGAAGGCCGGCCCGCTGGAACTGTCCGTTTCGGGCGCGATCTATGTCGGGATGGGCACCGATCCGCTGTTCATCAAGGGCGGCCTCTATCTGCGCGGCTCGCTGGACCTGGTGATCGTCTCGGCCTCCGTCGATGCGGCGGTGGTGGTCAGCTATTATGACCCGCCGGGCGCAGCCGATCCCGTCGCCGCCATCGAAGAGGCGCGGTTCTGCGCCGAGGTGGATTTCTTCTTCTTTTCGGTCAAGGGCTGCATCACGCTTGATTTCGGCAGCGCCGCCACCTTCGACGCGCCCGATCCGCCGCCGCCCGTCGCGGGCATCAGCCTCGCCGACCGGCTCAACCGCATCACCGGCGGCGCCACCACCGGCTCGCCGCAGGCTGCCGCGATCTACGACTTCGCCGAGGTGAACGGCCAGACCGTGAACCGGGGCGCGGCCCCCGAGAACAACCACACCGTCTGGCCCGACACCGTGCCGGTGCTGAATTTCCGGCATTTCATCGAGGACAAGATCCCGACAGGGGCCCAGTTCGACCCGGGCGGGCAGCCCGCGGGCGAGCGCTGGTTCGGCTCGAACCGGTTGCGCTATGCCTACCGGCTCATGGACGTCCGGCTTGTGAAGGACAGCGACGGCGCGCCCGTCACCGACCCGTCGGGAGGCGCGCTGCTGTCGGCCTGGACGCATCCGCCGCAGCGGCCCGCCGACGACAGTTCGGGCGGCGGCGCTCTCAGCCCCTCGGGTGCCGAGGTCACCCATCTGCAACTTCTCAACCGCGAGCCCTGGGCCTGGGCTCAAAGCACCGCCGACGGCGGCGCGGGCCAGCCCGGCGACCCCGCGACAATCATCCGCCGCGTCTGCGAACCGGTGCCGCCCCCGCGCAGATCCTGCCTGCGCGGCGACGAGACCCGGATCCTGGCGCCCACCGTCACCCGGCTGCGGCGCCTGACGCCCCCGCCCACGCCCTATCCGAGCCATTTCCAGGGCAATGCGCGGTCGTTTCTTCAGGCAGGCACGATCGAGGTGACCGGCAACGAACTGGTGGCGCTGGTCGGGGCGACCGGCGGGCTGTTCGAGGCCGGGACGACCCGCGCGGTCCCCGCGACCGCCATCGCCACCGGCACCGTCGCGACCGGCTACCGCCTGCCAAGGATGCTGCGGACCGATGCCGGCGGCGGGCTGGTGCCGACCGCGCTGCCCTGGCGGATCGAGCTTGACCGCGCCGTGCGGACGGGCGTGCTGACGCTGATGGTCTGCGACAGCGGCGAGGGCAGTGACACGGGCGCGGGCTGCTATCAGTTCGAGGACCTCAAGGCCGGCCAGCAGGCCGAACGCTTCGATCTGCCGCCTTTCGTGCTGACGGCGGTCCAGGACGGGGCCGCGCCGCGCCGCAACCTTCTGCAGGCGACCGACCGGATCGACATTTCCAACATCGCCGACCCGGTCTTCGGCAGCGACGGGACCACCGATGTCATCGTCTCGGATCCCGGGGCCGAGATCGCGCTCAAGCGCCCCTGCCACCGGCTGGAGATCCACTGGTTCAAGCCAAGCGACGGCGTGCTTGTCCTGCGCATCCATCATGCCGACGGCACGACGACGAAGCAGATCGAGGACACGCCCCCGAACCGCCCCGCGCTGGCGATCCTGACATCGGAAACCGGGATTGTCCGGGTCGAGATGCTGACCGACGGGATCAAGCAGTTTCACCTCTACCGCGTCTGCTGCACGCGGCCCGGGCAGCCGGACCCGGACGACCGTGCAGCCTGCCTCGACTTCGCCAGCCTCAACGCCGATCTCGTCAACCGCGCCGTGTTCGACCATGACGGCGCGCGGTTCGAGGCGCTGGACGCAGGCCAGCGCTTCGCGCTGCGCGACGCGGTGGACACCGTGCCCGAGCCCGATCGCTTCGGCCAGGACGGCATCGGCGACCTGCAGATCCCGTTCTCGGGGATGCGCGTCACGCTGCCCCAGCCCTGCATGCGGGTCGAACTTTCGGTCGTGCTGGGCGCGCGCGAGATCAAGGCGACCGGCTTTGATGCGGGCGGCAACGCCGTTGTCAGCGCCGGCACGCCGCCGACGCAAGGGGTGGGCCATACGCTGACGCTTGCGGCCTCGGTGCCCATCGTCTCGGTGATGATCGAGGGCGGCTCGGGCGAGGCCTTCCTCTACCGGCTGTGCTGTCTCACGCGGGCGGCCACGCCAGAGGCCACCTGCGTCGCATTCGACGATGTGCCCCGGCAGATCGAGGGCCAGCGCGAGGCCACCCATGACGGCATCACCCTGCGCACACTGGCGCGAGGCGACACGCTGCGCCGCGCCGATCAGGTGGACACGACCGGTGCGCCGCGCGCCGGCCGCGACCGGCGGGCAGAGCTGTGGGTGCCTGACCGGGGCATCGAACTCACGCTGCCTTCGGGCTGCACCGAGATCGAACTGCACGTCATGCTGTTCGCCGGGCCGGTCAAGGCGGTGGGCTTCGACGCCGCCGGCAATGCCGTCGCCCGCGCCGAGGCCGAGGGCCAGCGCGTGCCCCATGTGATGCGGCTCTCGGGCCGGGTGCCAATCGGGCGCATCGTGCTTGCCGGCGGTTCGAACGAGGCGGTGCTTTACCGGCTCTGCTGCCGCTCGGGCGCGCTGGTGCGGCCGCAGAACCGATGCGTCTCGCTTGAAAAACTGCGGCTCCGCCGCGCGGTGGCCCGGATCGAGCACGAGGGCGTCACCTTCCGCGATCCGCGCGGCGAGCCGGTGCTGAAGGCCCTGCCCGGCCGCGGCGACCGGCCCGGCGCGCTGGTCTATGGCGCAGCCGGTCTTGACATCGCGCTGTCCCGGCCCGCACGAAACGTCCGCTTGCACCTGCTGGCCAAGTCCGGGACGCGATACCAGATCGAGGGCTACGACGCCCGCGGCGCCCGGATCGCGGGCGAGGGCGGCGAGGCCGCGGGCGAAGCCTTGCGCGTCACGCTGAAGGCCCCCGGAATCGCCCGGATCGAGGTCCGGACCAAGGGCGTCGGCGGGCTCGTGGAGATCTGCCTGCGCGACGACAGGCGCGACACGCCCTTCCCCGTGCCCCGGCGCGAATCCGGTCTCACCCGCGCCGCCGCCGCCACCGTGCCGGCGCTGCCAGAGGTCATCGGCCGCCTGCGCGCCGAGGGCGGGACCGGCAACGGCTGGTCGCCCGAGATCGTCGCCAGCCACCAGAACCGCGACGGAACCGTCTGCCATATCGTGCGCTACACCATGCCGTCCGTGCCGCAGGCCATCGACGAGATTCGGTTGCGCACGCGTCGCGCCGGCGTGGACGTGACCTTCATCGGGCTCTGCGCCATCGACGACAAGGCCGCCCAGTGGCACGCCCATGACGAAGAGATCCGCGACGAGATCCAGGACCAACTTGACGGCGCCGATCCTCTTGGCGGCGGCCGGCCCGTGATCCTCGAACCCGGGACGACCTACCGCATCGAGGTGGACTGGAAATTCCAGAGCTGGCTCAGCGAGAAGGAGGACGAACAGCCGCCCACGACACCCGACGAAGCCGACTGGAAGACTGGCACGACGCAGGTCTTCCGCTTCCGCACCGCCGACGAGCTGGTGGCCCCGCCGTCGCGGCAGGACGGGCCCAACGAGCATCTCTTCGACGCCCGCGACCTCGACCGCTACCTCGCGGCGAGTTCGCCCGAGACCGGCGCCATCGCGCATTTCACCGCCGATCCGGTGGTGTTCCACTTCACCCAGGACCATGTGGCGAACCTTGCCGCGCAATACGGCCGCGCGCTCGAGATCGAGCTGCGCCGGACCGATCCGCCGCCGCAACCCGGCGGCAGCCTTGGCACCGCCGCCGCCGCGCCGCTTGTCGGCACGCTGCACATCCTCGCGATCGACAGGCAATTCCTGACGCCTGCGGAACGGGCGATCACCGATGCGGTGCGAGACGCGCCCTGCATCGACAGCGAGCGCCCGGTCGGCGGCACCGCCATTGCAGGCGTCTATCCGCTGGAGCCGAACGTCTTCTACGACGCCAATCTCTGGGCGGTCAGGACCTCGGACAGCGCCGACCGCGCGCTCGTCTCGGCGGCGAACTTCTTCACCTCGCGCTACGCCAACCCGACCGAGATGGTCGAGGCGCTCGGCTGTTCGACCGACGGCTCCGTGGCGCCCTCGCCCGCGCCCGAACTGATCCTCGAGCCCGGCGCAACCCTTCCCGCGGTGCCTGCGCCGGCGACGCCCAGGGGGGCAGAGCCGCCCTCCGACCGGCTTTTCGACGAGGCGATGAACGCGATGGGGCTGGGAACACTCGGCCTGCCCAGGGACGGCGCGCGCATCATCCAGATCTGGGAGCAACAGGGCGCGACGCTGGCCTGCGTCGGCTTCCTCGTGGACGCGCTGGAACCGCTGAACCGCAAGGCGCATGTCATCTCGGGAACCGAGGTGGTCATCGCCGACCGCTGCCGCCTGCGCGAGGGCCGCTATGGCGGGATCGAACTGCGCGTCACCCGCCTCAGCCGCAACGCCACCCGCGCGCTGCTGCGCCCGGTCTCGCCGATCCCGGCCGGGGTCGATCCGGCGAGCTTCCGGCTGATCTTCGACACGAGCGAGGGCACGCTGACCGGGCGCAGGCAGATGCGCGTCCGACCCCTGATGCTAGAGCTGGAGGGTTTCTGAGATGACAGAGATCGCGAATCCCGGCCTCCTGAACCTCCAGGCGCTGCATGTCGACGGCAGCGAGAGCCACCCCCGAGAGGGCGTCCATGTCCGCGTCGCGCATCACCCGCTGCTGGGCATGCCGACGATGCCTTTCGTGCTGGAACGCTTTGGCGTGACACGGGACCGGTTCGAGCGCCTGTCGTTCCGCACCGATGCGATCTGGCGCGACAAGGCCGGCAACCCGCTTGCGCCGCCTTTCGCAATGGACCACGGCGACGAGGTGACGGTGACGCTGCCGACCGGCACCGGGATCGCCGCGCTCTGGGCCGAGATCATCGCCGATCCCGGCGCGCCGAAGAAGCCCGACCGTCCGATCCCGACACCGCGCGCCTTCGCCACGGCAATGCAGGTCGAGGCCTTCCAGCGCTCGGCCACCGGGTCCGCGACGTCGCTGGGGACGCGATCCGAGCCGCCCTTCGCCTTCTCGGGCCCCGGCATCGTGCGGCTGGTCATTCGCGGCAACGGCACCGTCGTCGGCATCCGCTGGCTGGACGCCGACCGGCTGCTGAAATCCGACTGGCAGACAAGCGACGTGCTGAACCTGCCCCACGCTGGCGGGCGGCGCTATATCGCGCTTTCGGACTGGCAGGCGCTGTGCAAGGACCGGGTCGACGCGCAGGTGCCGCTGCGTCGGCCGATGCAGGATCTCGCCTCGGCGCTTCCGCGCTTTTCCGCGCCGGGCCATCCGCCTGCCGAGGAGTTCCGGCGCGTCCTTACCCTCTTCGAGGGGATCGACAAGCCGCTGGACAGGCTTCTGACCGACCTTGTGCCGCAACACCAGCAGGTCACGCGGCACAAGCTCACGCACGCGGACGGGGTGACGAACATCCTGCCCGACAACAGCGCCGAGGCCAGCGCGCCGACGCTTGGTCTGGTGCTGCAGGGTCAGACCGATCCCGGCCTTGGCAGCTGGATGGGTTACAAGACGCTGGACCTGCCGCGCGACGACACCGCCTTCCGGCTCAGCTTCTACCGGGTGACAGGTTTCTTCCGGAACCCGACGAACGACGTGCTGACCGAGGGCGGGTTTCTGTTCGCACTGCTCGTCGCGGCGGCGCGCAATCAGCACGGGCTGAAGTCGCAGGACATGCTGTTCCGCATCTTCCTCGCGCTGGCGGGCAACTGGCTTGGCGCGCGCGGGATCACCGCGCGCGCCGACCCGCTGACGCCCTTCACCGGCTTTGACATGGGCGCGCTCGCGGTGGCCGATCACCGCGCGCCGCTTGATCCGATCACCGCGCCCGTGATGGGCACGCCACGGCATGTCGCCTGGCTGCCCGCGCCGGCTGCCGCCCCGATCCGTTCGACCGAGACCGACATCGACGGCGTGCCGGCCGCCGGCGCGCTCGCCGTCCAGATGCGCCAGCCGCAGGGCAGCGGGCCGTGGCGGACGCTCAACGCCGAGAAGGACATCGGGGCGGGGCGCTGGCGGACGCTGATCCTGCCGTCGGCACCCTCGAGCGATCCGAACTTCCCGTCGTCAGGGCCACCGACGCAGACGCTGATCGCGAACAACCGCACCGGCCCCGACGGGTTCACGATCCATGCCGCGAACATGGACCGGTTCGGGCGCTATTCCGATTTCGCGCAGGCCACCGGTGCGCCCGGCCCGCGGCCCAAGCCGCCGCGCCCGATCCTTCTGGGTAGCTACGCCCAGCCCGACATGGCCTCGCTCAGCCATGTCGGCCGCGTCACCGCGACCGTGCCCCTGCCCGAGCAGGCCGCTCTCGCTCCGGGGTCGTTTCCACTCAGCCACGCCGAACTCACGGTGAAGGTGTCCGGGACCAGCTTCGGCCCCGTCCGCGTCCTGTCCGTGGGCAGCGCGATCGAGATCCATCCGAACGCCTCGATCCCCGACCAGACGATCCCGACGGGCGAGAACCAGCCGGGCCTGCGCCTCAGCTTCGACGGCCCCTCGATCCCCGCCACCCAGAGCCGCCAGCTCGAGATGACGGCGGTCTGGGTCGATACCGCAGGGCAGAGATCGCTTGTCTCCGAGCCGGTCGTGCTGACGATGACGGATCCCTATCCGCCCGCGCAGATCCCGATCCCGGACGTGCTCGACTACGCCGCCCGGCCAGACGCGACCGGCACCGCCTGGGTCGAGCGCGACATTCCCGGCAGCGCCTCGCAACGCCATGCCGTGTATTACGCTGACGAAAACCGGCTGCGCGACCACCTGCGCCGCTCGACCGCGCCCGCCGACGCGACGCTTCTGGCGCAACTCGAGGCCGAGCCCGACCCCGCCGCCCGCGCGACGCTTCTGCGCGGGGTGCAGGCGCGGTTCCCGGCGACGCTTTTCGAGCGGCTGGAGAACGCGGTCGAGACCGTGCCCATCCTGCGCTTCCGGCACGGGCTGCCGGGGACGCTGCGGGTGCTCAGCGCCTACAAGGTGGCGGTGGAATCGGCCGCGAACGCCGCCGGCCCGGATCTGACCACGCTCGATACCGTGTTCTACGCGGTGCCGAATTCGGACCCGCCCGCGCGGCCCTCGGTCAGGGTGCGGCTCGTGCCGCCCCAGGCCGGAGAGCCACCGATCGTCGCCGAGGTGACGGTGGCGTTGCGGGCCGGGCTGACGGAAGGCGCGGTCGCGCGCATCCGCCGCACCCGATCGGGCGTGGTCGATCCGCTGCGCAACCCGGTGGTGGCGACCGTGGCGATGGGACCGGTGGACCCCGTTTCGGGCCTGCAGACCGCGACCTTCCGCGACATCGGCTCGGCCGTGGTGGCGCCATCCGCCCGGCTCGCGGCCTTCGTGAACTACGCCTGGCTCGCCGAGGTGCAGGGCGCGCCGGAACCGGGCTCGGTCGCTTCGGCCTCGGGCGCGGTGCCGGGCCTCTGGTCCGAGCCCTCGCCCCCCGCCACTCTGACGCTGGTCCCGGACGCCCCGCCGGTCGCGCCCACCCTTGTCGGCGGCACCAGCATCCCGGCGCCCGGCGGGCGGCGCGACATCCGCATCGACTTCACCTATCCGCACGACCTCACGCCCGGCTCGCCGGGACCCTGGCGCATCCGGGTCGAGCGCGCCGAACCCGACGCCGGTCTCTCGCTCGTCAGCGAGGACCCCGCCCCCTCGGGCACCGCCTTCGCCGTCCAGAGCGGGGCGACCGAAGTGCTGCCTGTGGGCACCCGCTACCGCGTCCGCCTGATCGACCCGGTGGGGCGCAACAGTCCCGCCGTCGAGCACATCGTCTGAAAGAGGCCGCCCATGCCCACGCTCGCTCCCGCACCGTCATCACTGGGGTTGTTCTCCCCGGCGCTCGGGCCCTGGTTCGAGACCTCATCGACCGACGCCTCCGACCTCGGCGACCTGCCCGCACCGAACCCCGACCTGTCAGTGACCGCGAGCCTGCCCCTGGGCGCGATCTGGAATGCGCCAGCCGGGGGCACGCTCTCCTATCAGGTCGCCACCGCCACGCGCCCCCCGGCGCTCGCCGGGCTGAGGCAGGCGGACGGGACGGCGGCTTTCACGACCGGCGCGCTCATCCTGCTGTTCCGGCTGCTGCCGCAAGTGGCCGAGCGCCTCGGCGCGCTGTCGCAGGCCGTCCCCCGCCCCGACGCCGCGACCGCGGCGATTGCCGACCAGCGGACCCGCCCGGTCATCACCCATCTCGCGCTTGAACTTGCGCCGGGCACCGTCGCAAGCGTCTCGGACCTTCGCGACCTGCTGCCCGATTTCGACGCCTCGGATCTGCGCGGTGTCGCCGCGAGCCTGTCCACGGATGCCGACCGCGCCGCCTATGTCGGGCTCTCGAACGCCGGCGGGCTTGCGAACGCCGCGAAACCCGCCGCCATCCTGCGCCGCCCCGAAAAGGACGAGCGCAGGCTTCTTCAGAACAACGGCCCCGGCCCGATCACGACCGCGAAGCTCTGGGCCTTCACCCGAGGCGGGCGCGCCTACGACGCCGGCGCGGTCGCCGCGATCTGGAAGCGACTGGCGACGACCGACTGGGACAATCTCTGGGCGGCGACCGACACCACCCGCCAGCGCACCGCCGGCGTGGCCGACAGCCGCACCGTCCTTCTGGTCAACGCCCATCAGGGCCCGCTTGAGGCGGCGGTCAAGGGGCGGCTTGATCTCACCGGGCTGACCGCGACGGGCGGCTCGGATGTGCTCTTCACCGCCGCCGCCGGCGCGGCCATCGCGCTGACTGCTGCGGCGGATGCCGATACCGACACCGCGCCGATCCCGCGGGTGGCGCCGCTGCCCGCCGGCCCCTATGTCGCGCCGGGCAGCGCCACGCCCTTCGCCGGCTGGGCGGATGCCGGTGCCCTGGCCCGCGACTTCCAGCGTGTCGCCGTGACCGATGTCGAACGCCACCTCACGGGCCTCTCGCGAGTGGCCGGCTCGGCGCAGGCCGACCCCCGCCGCCGCGTCAGCCCGGGCCAGAATACCGCGACCCCGCTCTTTCTTGCCACCGCCGACGCCGTCGCGGCCGAAGTCATGGCCCGCCTTGCCGACGCCGGCGCGACGGTCGACTTGATCGCTCCCGAACTCGACCGCGACTACGGGCCCCAGCCCCCGGCCGCGCTGTCGCCCGGAAACCCCTTCGACAACGCCTTCGACGACCCCGCGGCCTCGGCCCACACGCTGAAAGGCTCGGGCAGCAGCGCCGGCGCGACCTCCGCCGCCCAAAGCGTCGTGCTGCATTTCGACGCCACGCTGCCGCCCGGGGCCTGGATCCGCGCCTGGCCGCACGGGCGCGACACGACGACCGGCAGGCGCTTTCGCATGACCGGAGGCGCGGCGCTGGCCGATGCCGGGGGCACCGCGCTGCTTGTGCTGCCCCTGCCGGACGGCGAAGCCACGGCCGAGTTCAGCTATGACCTCATGGTCACCACCAGCGAGGGCAGCCGCCTCTACTCTGACCGTCGCGCCGCCCGGCCCGCCGTCACCGATGCGACACGTGCGGACGTCGCCGCGCTGGGTGCCATGACGCTATTTTGCCCCGAGACCGCGGCCCAGCCCGCGCCCGGCTCTGGCGCCATCGCTCCGGGCCACAGCCTCATCGCGCTGACTGGCGCGGTCGCGGCCGGGGATTTCACCGCCGTCGAGATGAGCTCGCTGCGGGGTGCCGACCTGAGCGCGGCCCTGCCGAACCGCGCCGACGGCTCGGACCGGATCGTGACGAACGAGCCCGCCTTTACCCAGACCCCGCCTGGCGACCTGCCCGCCACACAGCAATCCGACGGGCCGGCCCGCGTCCACGAGGGCGGTTTCCATTCGCCCGCGCGGGGCCAGGAGATGTTCGATTTCGCCGCCTATGACACGACCGGCAATCGCGGCGTGATCGGCGCGGTCGCGGGACGGCGGCTGTGGCACGAGGCGCCGCCCGCCGCGCTGGCGCATCCCGGCGTCAACGCCGCGCCCGAGATCCACGGCGAGGGGCTGGGGCTGGCCGGGCCGGCCGCAGACCGGCTGCGGCTTCTGATGCGCGAAAGGCGGGTAGCCGACATCCCCGAGTTCATCGGGCTGATGGGCCGCATCTTCACCGCCGCGACCGCGCCGACCGTGCCGGGGCCGTGGACGGCGGTGCTGGAAACGGCGGCCAAGGGCACGCATGGCGGGCTGCTGATCTCGCTTGTCCCCGACACGGTGAACCCGGGCGCGACCTGGGACAGCACCGACCCGGCCAGCCCGGGCATCAAGCAGCGTCTCGATGCCGTGCTCTCGGGGCTTCCGGGCGGGCTGACGGTGGACGGGATCGTGGATTCGGCCAGCTTCGACGACGACATCGCCTCGGCGGCGTTCGACCGGCTTCTGGACAAGAACCGCAACGGCGTGCAGGGCTTTGCCCGCGCTGCCCTGGCCGCCGTGGGGCGAGCCGAGGATCTGATCTGGCTTCAGACCCCCTCGCTGGATGCCGAGGGCTTCACCGATCCGGGCGGCGATATCCGGTTTCTTCGGGCGATCATCGACCGGCTCGCGGCGAACCCGGCGCTGCACGTCGCGCTGGTCCTGCCGGCGAAGCATCTGCCCGATCGCAACCTGCGTGTGGACGAGGTGCGAAAGGCCGCGCTGCAAAAGGCGCTGCACGACCTCGATGCGGCGGCCACGGACCGGGTGGCCTGGGTTTCGCCCACGGGCGGACCGGGGCGCGGCTTCCACAGCGCGGCGACAACGCTGATCGTGGACGACGCGGTGATGTTCACCGGCGCGGCCCATGCCGGGCGGCGCGGGCTGGTGTTCGACGCCGCGCTGACGGCCGCGGTCTTCGACGAACGGCTGGCCTTCGGCCGACCGCAGGCGGTGCTGGCGGCGCGCCGCACGCTTGCCGGGGCGATGCTTGGGGTGGCGCAGGGCCTCGTGCCCGAGACCGGGCGCGACCTCGTGGCGGCACTCAAGGCGCAGGCTCAAGGCGGCGGCTTCGGCCGCAGCGACCCCGCCACCTACACGCCCGGCCCGGACCCGACGACCACGCCGGACAAGGAGATCTGGAACCCCGCCCCCTCAAGCGCATCCAGCTGGGCCGCGCTCATAGCCGGGCTCGCGGGCGACATCGCGACCCAGTTCCAGAACGGCACCCGCTAGCCCGTCGCTGAGGCCGGCCGGGGTGGCGGACACCCCGGCACGGGCGCGGGACGACCCTCGCATGGCCGACGAGACCGTGCGGCCCGTTCCCGCCTGTCGCCGGTTTGCGTCTGTCGCAACCTCGGCTGCCAGTCGGCGGCGGGGGCGCGTTGCTGCGAACCCGCGGGGCAGCGCGTCCCCGCCGGCTCAGTCATAGACCGCCGTGTGGGCGGGCTCTCCTTCCCGGACGCTGCCGCGATACATGCCGTCGCAATTGTAGGGCATGACAACGTCGCCATCGTGGTTGACCGCGATCAGTCCGCCCGAGCCCTGATGCGCGGTCAGATCGGTCTGCACGACATGTCTGGCGGCCGCGACCAGCGACTGACCGGCGTGACGCATCCGGGCGTCGATCTCATGCGCCACGACCCGGCGCATGAACGCCTCGCCGTCGCCGGTGGCCGACACCGCGCAGGTGGCGTTGTCGGCAAACGTGCCCGCACCGATGATCGGACTGTCGCCCACGCGGCCCGTGCGCTTGGCCGTCATGCCGCCCGTCGAGGTGGCGGCGGCCAGATTGCCGTTGCGATCGCGCGCCACGGCCCCGACCGTGCCGTGGCGGCGAGAGGGATCGTCGTCAAGCGTTCCCTCTGCCTGCATGCGCAGGGTTTCCTGCAGGCTGTCCCATCTCTCCTGCGTGAAGAAATAGGCGTTCTCCTCGAAGGCGAGGCCCGCTTCGCGCGCGACGGCCAGCGCGCCCTCGCCGATCATCATCACATGGTCCGTCCGCTCCATCACGGCGCGGGCCAGTTGCACCGGGTTTCGCGGGCCCGCGATGCCCGCGACCGCCCCGGCGCGGCGGCTTCGCCCGTCCATGATCGCGGCGTCCATTTCATGCGTGCCGTCGCGCGTGAAGACCGCGCCGCGCCCGGCGTTGAAGAGCGGCTCGTCCTCGAGCGCCGAAACGGCGGCGGTCACCGCGTCGAGCGCCGTGCCATCCGCCGCCAGGATGTCCTCTCCGATGCGCAGCACCCGCGACAGCGCGGCATGGTACGCCGCCTCACGCTGTGACGTCATCTGCGTGCGTGGCGCGACCCCTGCCCCGCCATGTATCGCCAGGGCAAAACCCTTCGTCATTTCCGTGTCCTTTCCGGTTTCGCCCCCTGTCGCTTGCGCAGGTCTTTCGGCGGGTTGCCCGACGTTTAGACACGACTGTGAGACGCTGTCAAAGATCGTGCAGACTCTTGTTTGTATCGTAATAGATTCCACAATATGTTGAGCCGACCCTTTGCGGACAGGAGAGCCTTGATGGACATGCCGATACACCCCACGCCACGCGGCAAGCTTGTTGCGATCGGGGGTGCCGAAGACAAGGAACTGGATACCCACATCCTGCGCCGGGTGCTGGGTTTTGCGCCCATGCCCAATCCGCGGGTTGGCGTCATCACCACGGCGAGCAGCATCCCCGATGACGTGTTCGCGGAATATCGCGCGGTCTTCGAACGGCTAAGTGCCAGTGAAATCATGGATATCCGGATTCGCGAACGGGCAGATGCGGCCAGTCCCGCCATGATCGACATGATCGAGAAAAGCGATGTGATCTTCATCTCGGGCGGAGATCAGATGCGTCTGACCAGCATCTTCGGAGGCTCCGCCGCCCTGACCGCCATCCGCAGGCGCTACGAGCACGGCGGTGTCATCGCCGGCACAAGCGCCGGGGCCGCGTGCCAATCGACCACGATGGTCTATGGCGGTTCCGCGACGGATTCGCTGCGCAAGGGCGCGGTCCGGATGACGGCGGGTTTCGGTCTGATCGACGGGGTGATCATCGACACGCATTTCCTAGAGCGCGGTCGGTTCTCGCGCCTGATGGAAGTGGGTGCCACGAACCCCGAATATCTGGGCGTGGGCATCGGCGAAGACGCGGCCGTCCTGTTCGAGGACGGCACGATCCATGCCTTCGGACCCGGTCACGTCATCCTCGTTGACAGTACCGGGATCACAGGTTCTAATGTTTTCGATCTGGCGGATGGTGAGGCGGTAAGCGTCCACAACGTCACGATGCATGCGCTGGTCGACGGCAACGCCTACAGCCTGTCGGACCGCCGCGTTCTGAGCCAGGCAGAGCTCGGGACAAACAAACCGGAGAACAATAATGCGTATAATTGAGCATCGCGCTCTTCGCGGGCCGAATTACTATAGCCGCTATCAGGCGATCTACATGCGCCTTGATATCGAGGATCTCGAAGACAGACCCAGCGACAAGGTGCCCGGAATCGCGGAAAGCCTGGAGGCGGTCTTTCCCACCATCTACGGTCACCGCTGCTCGGTCGGCGAGCCGGGCGGCTTTCTGCAGCGGGTGCGCAATGGAACCTATGCCGGACACATGGTCGAACATGTGGCGATCGAATTGCAGAACCTGGTCGGCTTTTCGGTCGGCTACGGCAAGAGCGTCGACAGCTACGAGCCCGGCATCTACAATGTCGTCTACCGCTATCGCGACGAGGCCACCGGCATCGCGGCGGGCGAGGCTGCCGTCGATATCGTGCGCAAGCTGTATGACGGCGGCTATGTCGATCTGCCTCCGATCATCGACCATCTCAAGCGGGTGCGCGACGCCAACGCGCTTGGCCCCTCGACCGGGGCCATCGTCAATGCCGCCAAGGCGCGCAACATCCCGTATTACAACCTGACCGAGGGCACCAGCTACACGCAGCTGGGCCACGGCGTGAAACAGCGCCGCTTCCAGGCCACGGTGACGGACGCGTCGGGGATCATCGGCCACTCGATCGCCGACGACAAGGACTGGACCAAGCAGATCCTCGGTGACGCGGGCGTGGCCGTGCCCAAGGGCCTTACCTGCTATTCCTGGGATGAAGTGAAGGAAGCCGCCGAGTGGATCGGCTGGCCGGTGGTCACCAAGCCGCTGGCCGGCAATCACGGGCGCGGGGTGACGACGGACATTTCCAGTCTTGAAGACCTGAAGTCGGGCTATGAAGCCGCCCTTGCCAGGGTGCGCGACGATTCCGGCGCCGTGATCGTCGAAAGCTACATCAAGGGCGAGGATCACCGCATGCTGGTGATCGGCGGCAAGCTGATCGCGGCCGCGCGCCGTCGCCCGGCCCATGTCACCGGTGACGGCAGGTCGACCATCCAGCAACTGATCGACAAGGCGAATGAGGACCCCCGGCGCGGGGTCGGACACGAGAACCTGCTCACGCAGATCCATGTGGATGAGCAGACCCACCGCATGCTGGATCAGGCGGGGCTGACACTCGACAGCGTCCCTGCCGAGAGCGAGTTGGTGTTTCTCAAGTCCACCGCCAACATCTCGACCGGCGGGACGGCGACGGACCTCACCGACGAGGTGCATCCCGACATCAAGTTTGCCATGGAACGGATCGCCCGGCTTGTCGGGCTTGACGTGATCGGCATCGACCTTTTGGCTGAAACCCTGACCAAGCCGCTTGACCAGCAATCGGCGGGCGTGGTCGAGGTCAATGCCGGGCCCGGCTTCCGGATGCACATGGCGCCCACCCACGGCACGCCCCGCCCCGTCGGCGAGCATGTCGTCAACATGCTGTTCCCGGACCCGACCGATAATGGCCGCATCCCGATCACCGCGATCACCGGCACCAACGGCAAGACCACGACGACACGGCTGACCGCGCATATCCTGCGCCAATCCGGGCATTCCGTCGGCATGGGCTGCACCGGGACGGTCGAGATCGACAACCACGTGATCCTGCGCGGCGACTATTCCGGCCCGGCGGCGGCGCATGCCGTGCTGCGCGAGCCGACGGTCGAACATGCCGTGCTGGAGGTGGCGCGCGGCGGCATCATGCGCCGTGGCCTCGGCTTTGACGAATGCGACGTGGGTGTGTTGCTCAACATCGCGTCGGACCATCTGGGCGAGCGGGATATCAACACGCTTGAAGAACTGGCGCGCTGCAAGACCGTGGTCGTGGATGCCGTCAAGAAAGAAGGCGGGTATTGCGTGCTGAATGCCGACGACCCGCTGGTCATGGAGCATGGCACCTACTGGGCGCGTGGCGAGATCATCTACTTCACCATGGATCCCGACAATCCCGCGCTGCAAGAGCATCTGAGCGAGCGGCGCATGGTCGTGACCGTCAGGAACGGACGCATCGTGTTGCTGCGCGGCAAGATCACGGTGGACGTGGTGGATGTGAACGATGTGCCCATCGCGTTCGAGGGGCACGCGCCCTTCAACGTGCAGAACGCGATGGCCGCAACCGCCATCTCGCTGGCGCATGGCATCGAGATCGACGATATTCGCGCCGGGCTTCGGACCTTCCATCCGACGGTGGCGCAGATGCCGGGACGGACCAACTATTTCGAGGCCGACGGCGTCAAGTGCCTGATCGATTACGGTCACAACGTGCCCGCTCTCGAGGCGCTGGAACCTTTGGTCAACGGTCTGGGCCAGCAGCGCAAGATCGGGGTCTCGACCGCGCCGGGCAACCGCCGCGACGAGGATCTGTCGGCGCTGGGTGCGCAACTCGCCAAGATGTGCGACGTCCTTTACGTCTACGAATCCGACGCGCGCGGTCGCACCGAGGGCGAGGTTGCGCAGCTGATCAAGGCCGGAGCCACCGGGGCGGGGCAGGATTGCTCGGTCGAGGTCATCATGAGCGAGAGGGAGGCCGTGAGCCAGGCGATTGCCGGCGCGAAACCCGGCGATTTCCTGCTTTTGCTTGTCGATGACATCGTCGGCACCGCCGAGCGGCTCAAGGGTCGCAGCTTCCCGGTTCAGGCCGATCGGGCCCACGCATGAGCCCTGAGGGCCGCGCGGCCTGACATGAAAGGACTGCCAGAATGACAAGAAATGTTTTCGTCGTCGGAATGAACGAACTCAACGCCGAGCGCCTCAGGCGGCTGAGGGGCGTGGAAGACGTGGTCTTCCACCCCTTGCTGACCCCGGAAGCGGTGTCGGACACGCAGGAATTCGATATCCCCGCCATGCTGGCCGAGGCCGAGGCAACACTCGACGCCTTTGACGGGCCGATCGATGCCATCGTGGGCTATATCGACTTTCCGGTCTCCACGATGCTGCCGCTGCTGTGCCAGAAATACGGAACGCGCAACGCCTCGCTGGAAAGCCTGCTGAAATGCGAGCACAAGTACTGGTCGCGAAAGGTGATGGCCGAGGTGATCCCCGAGCACACCCCCACCTTCACCGCCTTCGATCCGTTCGACGACAACGCCCTGTCGAAGATCGGCGAGGCGGATCTGCGCTTTCCGTTCTTCGTCAAGCCGATCAAGTCCTCGGGTTCCCGTCTCGGTTTCCGCATCGACAGCCCCGAGGATTTCGACTACGCGATCACCGCCTTGCGCGCCGAGATCGGGCAGATTTCCGAGCCGTTCAACTACGTGATGGAACAGGCTGACCTGCCCGACGACATCCGCGCGATCGAGGGGCATTACTGCATGGCCGAGCGGGTGATCGGCGGGCGGCAATGCACGGTCGAGGGCTATGTGCATGACGGCGAGGTGGTGCCCTACGGCACGGTGGATTCGATCCGCTATCCGCAGGTCCTGAGCTTTTTCTACTATCTCTACCCCTCGACCCTGCCGCCCCGCGTTCAGGACCAGATGAACGAGATCACCCGCAAGGTCATGGCCCATATCGGCTACGACAATGCCGGCTTCAATGTCGAGTATTACTGGGACGAGGTGCAGAACAAGATCTGGCTGCTTGAGATCAATACCCGCATCGCGCAGTCGCATTGCGACCTGTTCGAGATGGTCGATGGGGTCAGCCACCAGCAGGTGACGATCGATCTGGGCCTGGGGCGCAAGCCGGACATGCCACGCGGCGAGGGGCCTGCCAAGGTCGCGGCCGAATTCTTCTACCGGGTGTTCTTCAACGATGCGACCGTTGCGCGCGCGCCGTCGCGCGCCGAGATCGAGGTCGCCGCAGAGCAGGTTCCGGGCACGCGCATCACCTCTTATGTCAAGCGCGGCATGAAATTGTCGGAGCTGCCCGAACAGGACGCCTACAGCTATGCCGTGGCCTCGCTTTGGATGGGTGCGGGCAAGCAGTCCAAGCTGCTGTGGAATTACGAGCAGATCATGAAGCGGCTCAACTACGAGTTTGCCGATATCGTCGAATAGAAAGGCCCGGGCGCACTGGACATTGCGCGCTGTCGGCGCGACCAGCCCTTGAATTGCATCACTTCGGAACCGCTTCATGAAAATCGACCACCCGCTGCCCGCCACGATCCGCGAGATCGAGCATACCGAAATTGCCATGCCCGACGGCACGCGGCTGGCCGCGCGCATCTGGATGCCCGAGGGGTCCGACGCGACACCCGTGCCTGCTATTCTCGAATACATTCCCTACCGCAAGAACGACAAGACGCTGACCCGAGACCACTCTCGCGCACCATGGATTGCCGCACGCGGCTATGCCTATGTCCGCGTCGATCTGCGCGGCGCCGGCGAGTCCGAAGGGGTGATGACCGACGAATATACCCCGATCGAATTGCAGGACGGCTGCGATGTCATCGCCTGGATCGCCGATCAGGCGTGGTGCGACGGCAAGGTCGGCATCGTCGGCATCTCCTGGGGCGGGTTCAACGGACTGCAACTGGCGGCGCTGCAACCTCCGGCGCTGAAGGCGGTCGTCTCGATCTGTTCCACCGATGACCGCTATGCCGACGACATTCATTACATGGGGGGCACGCTGCTGTGCGAACAGCTGTCGTGGGCCTCGGTGATGTTCGGCATCAACACCCTGCCCCCCGACCCCGCGCATGTCGGTGCGCGCTGGCGCGAGATGTGGCTGGCGCGGCTGACGAACTCGGGCCTGTGGCTGAAGAACTGGCTGGAGCATCAGACGCGCGACGATTTCTGGAAACACGGCTCGATCTGCGAGGATTACGCCGACATCCGGATTCCCGTCTACGCGGTCAGCGGCTGGGCGGACGGCTATTGCCGCAGCGTGTTCCGGCTGGTCGAGAATCTGCCGGGCCCGGTCAAGGGGCTCGTCGGGCCATGGTCGCACCGCTACCCGCATGTCGGCGTGCCGGGACCGGCGATCGACTGGCTGACCGAGGAGGTCCGCTGGTGGGACCAATGGCTCAAGGGCGTGGACACGGGGATCATGGACGAGCCTCCGCTGCGCGTCTTCCTTCAGGATCACGCCCGCCCGCAGACCCATTATGCACGCCGCGACGGTTGTTGGATCACCGAACCGGCATGGCCCTCGCCCAACATAACCCGGACCGCTTTCGCGCTTGGGGCGGATGGTCGGCTGTCGGATACCGAGGACCTGCCCGGCGGCCGGCGCGCGATTTCCTCGCCGCTCTGGGTCGGCCGGCACGGTGGCAAGTGGTGTTCCTACGCACATGTCGGCGATCAACCCAGCGATCAGCGCCGCGACGATGCCGGCAGCCTGACATTCGAGACCGACCCGCTGCCCGCTTCGCTGCACATGGTGGGCGACCCGATCCTGACCCTGACCTTCACCGCCGATCGTCCGGTCGCGCAGGTGGCCCTGCGGCTGGTCGACGTGGCCCCGGACGGTGCCGCGACACGGGTCAGCTACGGCCTGCTGAACCTGACGCATCGCGACAGTCACGAACATCCCCGCCCACTGAAGCCGGGGCATGTCTATACGGTTGACGTGCCGATGAAACATGTCGCCCAGACCTTCCGCGCCGGGCACCGGATCCGTCTGGGCCTGTCGACCAGCTATTTCCCGCTGGCCTGGCCAACACCCGAGTCGCTGACGCTGGAAATCGACACCGGGCAGAGCACGCTCAGCCTGCCACTGCGGCACGACAGCCCGAAGGCAGAGCCCGCCTTCGCCGAACCCCGCGCCGGGCAACCTTTGAAGCAGAGCTTCGATCCCTCACCAAGGTCCGAATGGGTAATCTCCGAGGATGCGGATAATGGCCGCCTGATCGTCGATGTGCGCGATCATGAAGGGGCGGCTCATATCACCGAGCACGGCCTGACCCATTCCGCAGAGGGGGTGGAACGCTATTCCATCCTGCCGGACGATCCGATCTCGGCCGAGGGCGAGGTGACCTGGACCCACAAGATGCGGCGCGACGACTGGGACATCCGGACCGAGACAACCACGCGCCTGACGTCAACGGCGTCGGATTTTCGCATCCGCGCCCGCTTGCGCGCCTGGCAGAACGAGGATCTCGTGCATGAGGAAAGCTGGGACGAAATGATCCCGCGCAACAGCGTCTGAAACATCGCGGGGCTGTGCGGCTTTCCTGTCGGCCGCGGGAAAAGCCGGATCGTCCGGCCGGATTGCCATGTCCAGCCTGGGCGCCGGATGGCGGCCGCTCCGCACCCTCGTGTCGGTCTCCGTCACGGGATCGTCTTGCCCACAAAATGTCAATCGGCACGGAATCCTGACCCCCTGTCGGCGTCCGGGAATGACCCCCTTGTTGCGGACGGCCAGCGTGGGAGCCGGTCATCTCGGGTCTTGGAGCGCCAACTTTCATTGCCGGTTTCAACGATGTCGCCGTGCTGAGCCAGGCGGTCGGGCAGCGCTGTGGTCCGCGACGACCCAAGGCCATTCGCCGACGTCGAGATGGGTCGTCACGATGATCGAGCTGCGCGCGCAGAGGCGGCTGATGAGATGGAACGGCAGCGGGCCGCCGCTCTGCGCGAAGGGGAGATCGCCGGGTTCGTCGAGGATCAGGACGTCGAGGCGGCACAGCAGGTCCGCCGTACGCCCCTGGCGGCCGGCGCGGGCTTCGGCATCGCGCGTGTTCACCAGGTCCACGACGTGGACGAAGCGCCCGCGCTTGCCGCGACGGATGCAGGCCCGCGCGATGCTGACGGCAAGGCGGGATTTGCCGGTCCCGGTGCCACCGATGAGCACGACATTGCGCGGCCGTTCGAGGAACTCGCCGGAAGCCGGATCGCGCACCAGCGTCTCGTTGATCGGCCTGTCCTCGAAGCGGAACGCGTCGCCCTCTTTCGCCAGAGGCAGCTTGGCGGTCGTCATCCGGTATTTGATCGAGCGGGCCTGCTTCTCGCCAGTCTCGGCGTCCAGCAACTCGCCGACGATCTGTTGCGGTTCGTGCTGACGCTTGACGGCCGTGGTGATGATCTCGTCGCAGGCGGCCTTCATGCCGTAGAGCCTCAGTTGGCCCATCGCGTCCAGCACCTGTGATCGTTCCATGGCTGGGTCTCCTGAGGCTGTCGCAGCGTTTGCGATCGGGCACGGGCTCGCAGCTCAGTCGCAACGCGTCCGGCGTATCGATCGTCAGCGGCGGTGGCGGCTCCCGGTGCCGGGCCAGGATGGTGATGACGACCCAGACCGCGGGCGCCCCTTCGTTCAGGGCTTTGGCACAGGCAGCATCCAATGCATCCAGCCCATCGATTGGGATCATGCTCAGGATCTGGACCATCTGCCGGTCGCCGTTCGGCACCTTGCCAAGCTTGCGCGGCACAGGCCTCATCGCCGACGGCAGATCCCAGTCCCTGAAGGGCGCGCCATTCCGGAGGGCACCGGGCTTGCGTGCCAGAACTGGAATGTCGTGAAGCGGGTCGTAAATGGCCTTGTCGCGCCCAAAGGCTCGGGCGTGCTGCCCCACGATCGTGCCGTCCTGCCAGAACGCGACACGCCCGGCATGGGCGCGGATCTCGACCGGACGGCCAACGGCTCGGCCATCCACGGAGTAGCGGTTCTTGTCGAACCGGACGAGGCGGCGCTGCGAGACCGTCGCCGGAACGGCATGAGCTCCGTCGCACCCGACCGGATCACCTTGCGCACCGTGTTCCGCGATACCCGCAGTTCCCGGCAGACCTGCTTGATCGACTTCTTGTCCTGAAAATACGTCCGCCGGATCTTCGCTATCGTCTCCACGACCACCATCCCACACTGCGCTCTCCGACAACCTCGGGAGCATCATGACCATAAGTGTAAGGGGTCATTTTTGAACACCGATTACCCCGCTGCGGGGTCAATTTTGCATGCCGGTTCACAGGTGCTGGAAAAAGCACTTGTTTCGCATGATTTCGGTCCATATACCGAGCAGCGGAGACGTGGCCGAGTGGTCGAAGGCACACCCCTGCTAAGGGTGCAGGCGGGAAACCGTCTCGAGGGTTCGAATCCCTTCGTCTCCGCCATCACCTATTGATTTCATTGGATAAATTGGCGATCAACCAATCCTGCCCATGCGATTTTTGGGGCTTTGAGGGGGTCAGATTGGCCCGCCGAACGCTCACGAAAGCGTGATCGAATGTCGCACCCGGTTCTTTCTGTGGGCTGCGTTTGTTCCCCGAATGCGGTAAGCCAACGACATGAGAACAGGCAAGATTCCATTTCGCTTCGACATGACGAACTTTTGGGCCGTGCCCGCCAACGCTACACCAAGCATGTTGGCGACGTTACCTTGAACCTTCCGTTCGTTAGTATCGCGGTGAACCCGAAGGACAAGGAACGGCAGGTTGCACGGGAACTTGTCATTCGCCTTGCTGACAGGCGCGTGCTTTCTGCGTGGGAATGCTGCGACGGCTGCATTGATAACGCGCTGACTTCGTTGCGTGAGATACGCGGCATTCTGGTAGATGAGCAGGTTGAACTTGCCGACCTACAAGACGGTTCGCTTTACCTGCTTGTAGACGCCATGGCGCTAGGCATTCGGCAATTTCTCACCTACGAAGAACTACTTAACAGGTCCGACGATGCCCCGCCGCACCCGCGTTTCGGCGAATTCTACCGCCCGCCCGACATTCGGGAAGCCTACTTTGACGCGCTGGAAGTTCTGCGTGGGCACCTTAGCCGGTGCTTGGGTCAAGTTGCTGCGATTGGCGGCATGGACCTTCCGCAAGACGGCTTGGTGAAAAACTATCAGGGCGGTTGGCAAATCGAAGCCTGCGAAGCCTTGCCAATCGAACACGACAAGCCGTCGTAAAAATGCCCCGGTTGCGACGGTGAACGCAAACCGGCGCTAGTTGCCCTTGGCACTAGATGTTTGATCCCACGGTTTGATGGTGCGATCCTTTCTCAGGAATGGAAGGAAGCACGATGGGACAAATTCGTCATCGGAGCGCCACGGTCACGTCCGTCAAGGTGGTGTAAATTTCCAGATGGCCTGAGGTCATGATCAGGCGGCTTTCGTAGTTATGCTGAGAATGGGGTCGATCTCCTCCTTG
>NZ_JAKGGD010000006.1 GCF_021556615.1 Paracoccus salsus | reverse complement strand
CAAGGAGGAGATCGACCCCATTCTCAGCATAACTACGAAAGCCGCCTGATCATGACCTCAGGCCATCTGGAAATTTACACCACCTTGACGGACGTGACCATTGCCGGTCGCCTCAAACCCGATCCTCACTGGCAGGTCATAGCTGGTAAGAGCTGCTAACAGGCGCTGAAAATCCTCCAGGGTGTTCGTAATTGTCATGCGGCGGTGGCGCTTTTTGCCCGGGATGCCAATCAGCACCTCGTGCCGATGCTTGGAAATGTCGATAGCGACCAACACGGTCGTAAGGGTAGAATGGGTAGCGGTCATAGCCGGTCTCCTCAGCAGTGTGGTTGTGCAAAACCACTGTTGAGACCTGAGACCCGGTTATGGCCACCCGCTGCGCAATTTAGAGGCTGCGCAGGCGGCCATAACCTACCAGCAGCCCTTCTTCCCGACGTGCTACGGCACCGAGCTGACGTCGAACGCCATCCTCCAATGGCAGGAAGACCGCCAGGTCGAGTGGCACTACATCGCGCCAGGCAAGCCAATGCAGAACGGCTTCGTGGAGAGCTTCAATGGTCGTCTGCGGGATGAGTGCCTCAACGAGCACCTGTTCCCGACCCTGCGCCATGCCCGCCATCTGATTGCGGCATGGCGCGACGACTACAACCATCACCGCCCGCACTCGAGCCTCGACGGGCTCACCCCACGGGAGTATCACCAACGGTCAAGAGAGGACCAAACCCCGAACAGAGCTAACTTATAGGCGCGGACTCCTAGGGGAGCAGGTCACGTCTCATCAATCGTTTTTGCGACGTCTTCGGGTTTGGAGATATCTGCCTTGACGAACATGGCGTCGCCGCCAGTATCCTTGATCAGCGATACGGTTTCTTCGCCGCCCGTCTGATCTATGTCGGACACCACGACCTTAGCGCCCTCATCGGCGAATATTTGTGCGGTCGCGCGACCGATCCCTGCGGCCGCGCCGGTGACTAGTGTGACTTTTCCTGAGACCATGGCCATCGGAGACTCCTTTCTTGTTTCGATGACATTTTGCGCTGCGGTCGCCGCCACGCATTGACTGCCGTCAATGGCCCATTGACCGAAAGACATGCCGTCACCGAAATGGAGATGGCCTTCAGGGCGCTGTCATATTGTCGTTCGAAATGATCTTTAGCTGGTTCTGCTGAAGTCGTTGAAAAGAGAGCAATCAAGCCTGCCCTTGGCGAGCGTCACCTCCCTCGGCCTATGCCACGTTGGGTTCGACGGTCAAGAAACTGTCCGGCGTCACGGAGAGGGACACGATTGCCCAGTGCTCCGCGGCCGACGACAAAGGCCCAGACAAGCCCGCCGCGTTTTACAATTGTTCGGGCGACGTTGACACAGCCGCCACCCGGATCAATCTGCGGCCGACGGCTTCAAAGTTTCGGCCCCGCGTCAGGGAACCAGAACGGCAGCCCCGGTGAACAGCCCGGAGCGAAGGTCGTCCAGCGCGCGATTTGCCTTTTCCAGAGGATAGACCGTGGTTTCGGTCTCTATGCTGGCCTCAATGGCCAGCGGCAGGAACTCCTCTCCATCGCTGCGCGTCAGGTTCGCAACCGATCCGCCCGCGCACGATGACTTCTGCGCCGTACTCTTCCGTCGCGGCGATCGATGCCTCTTTGAACCGGTCACCCCAAACCGGCATCAACGTGCCGTGCGGGCCCAAACCAGACCGCCCGTCGATGATATGGATGACCTTGAGAAGCGGAAACTCACCATCGTTCTGTTGGGAAAGTGTGGTCAGGGAAGGCGTATTGACGTTGAGGAACTGGGCAACTTCGCCGTCACCCTTGCCAGTGTCGCCATGGCAGGAGGAGCAATAGCTCATGTATTCCTGCCGCCCGGTTTCATCCGATATGGCGGGCGTGGCGGCAAGGCAGAGCGCCGAGACTGCAAGTGCCGAGAAAGCTGGCAAAAAATGTGCACCGTCAGGAACCATGATATCTTTCCTTCCTGATTTGATAACCGCTGGTTCACCGTGCGCGCTGAAATCGTCCTGCGCATTGACGGCTGTCAATGTCGGGCGCGAGCAGGGAAGGGGCGCTGTCGCCGATTACGCCACCCGGGCGGTCAGATAGGACACCGCACGCGCCAGCGTGGCGATCTGCGGGTAATCCGTTTCCGGGATGTCGACGTTCAGCCTCCGATGCAGGGCGGTCACCAGGTTCAGGACATCCATCGAGTCGAGTTCCAGATCGTCCTGCAGGTGATCGTTCTCGCCCAGGGTGGCCGGGTCGATGTCGGGCGCGATGGCGACCAGTTCCTCGATGAAAGCGGTGCGAATGTCTTGCTTGGTCATAATGTCTCCGGCGAAGCGATGTGGGATTGGAATTCCGCGATAAAGCGCGCGGCCTGCCGGCCGTCGCTCGCGCGGTGATCGACGGACAGGGTCAGGGTGACAACGGTCCGTGGCGCAACCGCGCCGTCCACGACCCAGGGGCGCAGCTTGGGCGCCCCCAGGCCGACCAGCGCGACCTGCGGCGGAAAGATCACGCCAGCCATCGCCTCTGCCCCGGTCTCGCCATGGCTGGAAATCGTGATCGTGCCTTCGGTCATTTCCGAGGATCGGAGCCGTCCGGCGCGCGCGCGGAAGACCAGGTCACGCATACCCGCCATCGTCTCGTCGACGGACATCGCGCCGGCGTCGATCAGCGCCGGCGCGACCAGGCCGCCGCCCCGCAGGGCCACGGCGACACCGGCGTTTACGCGCTCGGAGGGGCGCAACGAGCCGTCGACGAATTGCCCGTTCACCGACGGCACCTTCGCGGCAGCCAGCGCCGTGGCGCGCACGAACAACGCACCCAGCAGCAGCCGGTCGGAGGGCGCCCGATCTGCGTTCCGGGCGTCCATCCACGCGAGCGCGGGCTGCACGTCTATGGTCTCCGACAGGTAGAAATGCGGGATCGTCTGCTTGGAGCGCGCCATCGCCGCGGCGATGGCCTTGCGCATATCTACCATCGGCGAGGCGGTCTGCGCCCTCGCCGCAGCTGTATTCCGTACCTCCAGATCTGTCAGAAGGACAGCACCCGCCGGTCCACTTCCTGTGACCGTCGCTAGGTCGATGCCAAGTTCACGGGCGCGGACGCGCGCGGCGGGCGAGGCAGCGGTTGCACCGCCGGGCAGCGGAGCCGCAACCGCTGGACCGGGCGCGGCTTTCGCCTCCCCGGCGACAGCAGGCCTTGGCGTGGCTTCGGGTTTGTCGGGAACGAAGTGACCGGGTGCGGCTTCCGGATTGCCTGCAGTGGCTGGGGCAGGCACAGCTTCGGGCTTGGCGGCAACGGCAGGCGCTTCGGGCTCTTTCGATTCTGGCTCGGTCTCTCCGGGGCCAAGGATCAGCGCCAGCGGCGCGCCCACGGGCAGGGTCGCACCTAGATCAGCCTGCAGCTCAAACACTTTGCCGTCTTCGAAACATTCGATCTCGATGGCACCCTTCTGGGTCTCGACCACTGCGATCACGTCGCCCCGATGCACCTCGTCACCCGGTTTCACCAGCCACTCGACCAGCGTGCCTGCCTCCATATCGGCACCAAGCGACGGCATGGCGAAGCTGCCCATCAGGCCCGCCCCAGCATCGCCCGTGCGGTCGCGACGATGCCGGGCACTTGCGGGATCGCGGCATCTTCCAGGTGCTTGGGATAGGGGATCGGGACTTCTGCCGAGCAGACGCGCCCCACCGGCGCATCGAGCGACCAGAAAGCCTGCTCCATGAGCGCCGCTTGGCGGCTGGCGAACCCGACGCGCTGCTTGCGGCCTGCCAGGGCAACCGTAACGACGGGCTACGGGCGGGCATCCTGCTAGCAGTCGAGACCGGGATAGCCGGGATGCTTCGGGTTCTTGCCCCGCGACCAGCAGGCCGTCAGAGGCTTGGTGCAAGCATCGCAGAGGATGAACCCCCGCGCAGCGGGAAGTCCCTATTTGATGGCCTTGCGCGGGAGCCTTGGCCGTGCCCTTAAGCGGCGCCTGTATCTTCGCGAAGGTCGCGAAGCTGACGAGGCCATCGTGAGGCCTCGTGCGCAACGACACGTTCCAATTCGGGGCTTCGACAAGGCCCGCATGGACGGGGCGCGTCAGCATGTCCTGGACGCGCTGGTTGCGGATGTCGCCGTTCGGCAAATCTTTCGGGAAGGACGGCTGACGCTCCCGGAAGCGCTTCACCGCCACCTGCGTCTCGAAGCGCCCCGAGGCGTAGCCTTCGCGCGCTTCCTGCAACGCCGGCGCCTTGGGCTCATCACGCAGCAGCCGCTTGCCGTGACCGCTCACACACGGAACGGGGACCGCGTGGCCGAGGCCGGTCGGAAACCGGAGGCGATGGCACCCGGTGCGCGAATGTCGCGCAGGCCCACGCGTCTCCGCCGAACCGCCCGCAGACAACACTCCGCATCGGTCCCCCGACGGCGCCACGGCCGCGCCGCCGGAGAACCACGTCATCGACCGCTTCGCGCAGGCCTGCCGGGACGAGATGGGCGCCTTCGCGGAGAGGATGCGGAGCGGCGCGCCCGCTTGCAAACCTCGCCGATGCACTCGAGGCGCAGCGGCTTGTGGAGGCCTCCATCGTTGCATACCGCACCGGCGCGCCGGTCGATTTGACAATGGACTGGTGGCCCTGATGCCGGTGACGACGCAACACAGGGACCTGCCGACCGGCGTCCGGACCGGGGAGAAAATTTCGTGGCGCGCCAGACGCGCACTCGGGCCGGACCGCGATCGCCCGGAACCGGAAACCGAACGTGCGCCAGAACATGTTCAGCTGGGACCCGAGGGCCTGGGTCGGCCTCAGCGGCGGTGCGAACCGCCGCTGAGGCGTGATGGTCCGACTGTTCAGGATCCTGGCACCGTCCGGCATCGAATCGCGCATGCTGGGGATGCCCGCGAGCGAGTGCCCCGACCCGCCCAGCCCCACCTTGAAAGTCGGGCCTGCCATGCCAGAGGGGGCAGGGATGCGATCCGCAGGGCCGCCAGGGCCATCGACACAGATGCCGCCAACGGCCTGACGGCAAGGACGCTCAGGCCGAGTTCGTCTTCCGTTCCGAACCGCCCCCGTGCCGAATGTCCCGCGACTTGCCTGCCGCGCGCGCCGCGCTCAGAACGGGATCTCGTCGTCGTAATCGCTGCGGCCGCCGCCACCGCCGGTCTGGCCACCGCCGGTCTGGCCACCGCCGGTCTGGCCACCGCTCCCGCGGGAATCATCATAGCCGCCACCGCCCGATTCGCGCCCGCCGCCGCCGCCTTCGCCGCGCCCGTCAAGCATCTGCAGCGTTCCGTTGAAGCCGCGCAGCACGACCTCGGTCGAATAGCGGTCCTGACCGGACTGGTCCTGCCATTTGCGGGTTTCAAGCTGGCCTTCGATATAGACCTTGCTGCCCTTCTTCAGAAAGCGCTCGACCACGTTCACCAGACCCTCCGAGGTGATCGCGACCGAGTGCCATTCGGTCTTCTCGCGCCGCTCTCCGGTGTTGCGGTCCTTCCACTGCTCCGAGGTCGCAATCCGCAGATTTGCCACCTTGCCGCCATTCTGGAAGGTGCGAATTTCCGGGTCGCGCCCCAGATTGCCGATCAGAATGACCTTGTTGACGCTGCCTGACATACCCCAGTTCCCCGCTTCGATACTCTTCAGGACGGTCTATCCCAGCGCCCCCGCCGGGCGCAAGCGCTTCGCCCCCGGGGACCGATCCTCCGCCTGGCCCGGCCCCCTGGAATGATCGGCGGGAACTTGCCGACCGGGCAGGGCGGCCGGGGGCCTGAATCCGCATGGCTGGCTTGAAGATCGATTTTCTGTATAGTTCCTTCACAACGCGATAACGAAAAAGCGCGACGCGCCACGGCGCGAGAATTCGGGAAGAACGAGGGCGGAACGATGCATATTATTCCAAGGGCAAGACTTGCGCTGTGCGCGGCCTTGATCGGCGCCATGGCGATGCCGGCCATGATGCCGGGGCCGGCGGCCGCCGAGGGGTTGCGACTTTCGGGCAGTTCCTCGAAATCCCGCGCCGACCAGTTCGCGCGCCAGACGAGACTGATGGATTCGCGACTGGCCACGCAGTATCAGCAATCGGCACGCTTGCAGCCCGGGGGCGGAAACCGCAGCACCGTCGAGATCCAGCTTTCCGCCAATATCCCCGCCTATCGCGGCAAACGCAGCGATTTCATCCCGCTTGCCCGCGACGCGGCCCGTCGGCATGGCATACCCGAGGATCTTTTCCTGCGGCTGGTGCAGCAGGAATCGGGCTGGAATCCGCGCGCGCGGTCGCACAAGGGAGCGACGGGTCTGGCGCAGTTGATGCCCGGCACCGCGGCAAAGCTGGGCGTGAACGCCAATGACCCGGTTCAGAACCTTCAGGGCGGCGCCCGCTATCTGCGGATGATGTACAATCAGTTCGGCAACTGGCGTCTGGCGCTGGCGGCCTACAATGCCGGGCCGGGCGCGGTATCGAAATATGGCGGCATCCCGCCCTACCGCGAAACGATGAACTATGTGCGCGTGATCGCCGGCAGCTAGGTCCGCTTCCGCCCCGGGCGGGCGGTTGATGATCGAAGCCGCTGCCCGGTCGCGGCGGGTCAGGACACGGTTGATCGCGACGTTCCGTCGCTCTGCGGAACCAGCCTGGCCGCGTGATGATCTGCCGCAAGATGCCCGCACCAGAGGCAGCTGGTCGGGGGCAGACAGGCTCGGCATTTCGGGCTAGGACTGCCGCATGACCCTGCCGCGCGCCCCCGACCGCCTGTCCGACGAGATGGCCTCGGCCATCGGCCACGCCGTCTCGGCGTTCGGCTTTCTGGAAGAGGCGCTGAAACGCGCCATCTTTTCGCTGACCCGGCAAGGTCTGGGCGAGGACGCGGATGACGCCGCGCTGGAACGCTGGCTGCGCCGCATGGAGGAAATCGCCGATGACACGCTTGGCACGCTGATCGACGGTTTCGTCGCCGCGATGCGTCAGGCCCGGGTCGAGGACCGCCACATCCTGGCCGAGTCCCTGAGCCGATTGCGGTTGCAGCGCAACCTGTTGTGCCACGCCTCGTGGCGCCCCGGGCAGCAGCCGGGTCACTGGCACCCGACCTTCATCAACACGCGCGGCGAGCGCTATCCGGATGACATGAGCGCCGGTGACGTCCATGATATCCACGACATCACGCTGCAGGCTGCACGGCGGGTGGTGTCGATCATGCGTGCAACGGGCATCGACGGAGAGTGGTCAGGCCATGACGACGAAGGCTGACGGACGATGCGGCTGACAGCGGATTACCCGCCCGTCTGGCTGGCGGGGTTTGCCGCGGCCGGCTGGCTTGTGGGTCGGGTCGTGCCGCACGGCCCCTCATGGCAGGTCTGGCCCGGGCGCATGCTGGTCGCGGCAGGACTTCTGCTGATGGTGGCAGCCGCCGCGGCACTGTTGCGCAGGCGCACCACCGTCGATCCGCATGGCCAGCCCCGCGCACTGGTCACGGGCGGCATCTTCGCACGCAGCCGCAACCCCATCTATCTGGGCGACGCGGTCATCCTGACCGGCCTGTGCCTGATCTTCGACGCGCCGCTGGCCGCGCCGATCCTGGTGCCAGGCTTCGTGGCGATCATCAGCCGCCGCTTCATCGCGGTCGAGGAACGCCGGCTGGCGGCGGCCTTCGGCACCGGGTTCGCCGACTACCGGTCACGCACGCGCCGCTGGATCTGATCCGCGGTCGCGCGGTCGTGGCTTCGGCGTTGCAACCTTCGCCCGACCGCGCTAACACCCCGCGCAATCGATGAAAACGAGGCTTCCATGTCGTCCCCCCTCCGCCTGGGCATTGCCGGGCTTGGCACCGTCGGGATCGGTGTCGTCAAGATCGTCCAGAAGCACGCCGAATTGCTGGCGCTTCGCTCGGGTCGCGCCGTGTCGATCACCGCGGTGGGCGCCCGCGACCGGCTGAAGAACCGCGACGCGGACCTGTCCGGCTACCGGTGGGAAAGCGATGCCATGGCGATCGCGACGGCGGATGATGTCGATGTCTATGTCGAGTTGATCGGCGGTGACAACGGCGTCGCCCGCGACAGCATCGAGGCGGCCCTGAGGGCCGGCAAGGACGTGGTCACGGCGAACAAGGCGTTGCTGGCGATTCATGGGCAGGACCTGGCGCTGCAGGCCGAACAACTGGGCCGCGTGCTTCGTTTCGAGGCTGCGGTGGCAGGCGGCATCCCGGTCATCAAGACGATGACGGAATCGCTGGCCGGCAACGATATCTCGCGGGTGATGGGTGTCATGAACGGCACCTGCAACTATATCCTGACGCGAATGGAAAGCGCCGGGCTGCCCTATGAGGCGGTGTTCGAAGAGGCACGGCAGCTTGGCTATCTCGAAGCCGACCCGCAGCTCGATGTTGGCGGCATCGATGCCAGCCACAAGCTGGCCATCCTGTCGGCCATCGCCTTCGGGACCCAGGTCCGGTTCGACGCGGTCGAGATCGAGGGGATCGAGCGGGTCAGCATCGACGACATCCGCCGGGCTGCGGATCTCGGCTACCGGATCAAGCTGCTGGGCGTGGCGCAGATGACCGCGCGCGGTCTGGAACAGCGCATGTCCCCCTGCCTCGTTCCCGCCGACAGCCCCTTGGGTCAGCTGATGGGCGGCACCAACATGGTGGTGATCGAAGGCGACAGCGTCGGCCAGATCGTCCTGCGCGGGGCGGGCGCCGGCGAGGGCCCGACCGCCAGCGCGGTGCTGTCCGACATCGTCGAGATCGCCCGAGGCGTCCGCATGCCGGTCTTCGGACAGCCGGCCGCCGCGCTGAAGGCCGCGCAGCCCGCCCGAACAGCGGTTCCGGCCGCCTATTACATGCGGCTGGAGTTGCAGGACAAGCCGGGCGCGCTGGCCAAGGTCGCCTCGGTGCTGGGCGACGCGGGCATCTCGATCGACCGGATGCGTCAATACGGCCAGCACAGCGACAGCAGCGTGCCGGTGCTCGTCGTCACCCACAAGACCACGCCCGAGGCGATCGATTTCGCCGTCGAGGCCCTGCCGCGAACCGGCGTGCTGGTCAGCGACCCGGTCGAGCTTCGCATCGAAGAGGTCTGACGACGGCGCCGGCCTCGCCGCGAGGGTGGGTTGCTTCGGTCCGGAAATATCCTCGGGGGGTCCGGGGGGGCAGACAGCCCCCCGGCCATCGCGGGACGCACGATTCAGGCGGCGCGGGCCGCGCGGATCAGCTTCAGGATGTCGGCGGCGGCGGCGGGGATGTTCGTGCCCGGCCCGAAGATCGCCTTGACGCCGGCCTTCTTCAGATACTCGTAATCCTGCTGGGGAATGACGCCGCCGCAGATCACCAGGATATCGCCCGCGCCCTGCGCCTTCAGCGCCTCGATCAGCTTCGGCGCCAGCGTCTTGTGGCCGGCCGCCTGCGAACTGATGCCGATCACATGCACGTCGTTGTCGATGGCGTCCTGCGCGGCCTCGTCCGGGGTCTGGAACAGGGGCCCGACATCGACGTCGAAGCCGATATCGGCAAAGGCGGTGGCGATCACTTTGGCGCCGCGGTCATGGCCGTCCTGGCCCATCTTGACGACCAGCATGCGCGGCCGCCGGCCTTCCTCCTCGGCGAAGGCCTCGACATCCCTCTGGATCGCCGCGAAGCCCTCGTCGCCCTCATAGGCGGCGCCATAGACTCCGGCCAGTGTCTTCACCTCGGCGCGGTGACGCCCGAACTGCTTTTCCATGGCCATGCTGATCTCTCCGACGGTTGCGCGGGCGCGGGCGGCCTCGACCGCCGCCTCCAGCAGGTTGCCGCCCTCGCGCGAGCGGCGGGTGATTTCCTCCAGCGCGGCCTGGCAGGCGGCTTCGTCGCGGCTGGCGCGGATCCTTTCCAGTGCCGCGATCTGGCTGTCGCGGACCTTGACGTTGTCCACGTCCAGAATGTCGATCGGGTCTTCCTTGTCCTTGCGGTACTTGTTGACGCCGACGATCACGTCCTTTCCCCGGTCGATCAGGGCCTGACGCCGCGCGGCGGTCTCCTCGATACGCAGCTTGGGCATGCCCGAGGCCACGGCCTTGGTCATCCCGCCCATTTCCTCGACCTCCTCGATCAGCGCCCAGGCCTTTTCGGCAAGCTCCGCCGTCAGGCTCTCGATGTAGTAGCTGCCGGCCAGCGGGTCGACGACATGGGTGATGCCGGTCTCTTCCTGCAGGATCAGTTGCGTGTTGCGCGCGATCCGGGCGCTGAAATCGGTGGGCAGGGCGATGGCCTCGTCCAACGCATTCGTGTGCAGCGACTGGGTGCCGCCAAGTGCCGCCGACATCGCCTCATAGGCGGTGCGGATGACGTTGTTGTAGGGGTCCTGCTCCTGCAGGCTGACGCCCGAGGTCTGGCAATGGGTGCGCAGCATCAGGCTGGCATCCTTCTTCGGGTCGAACTCGGACATGATCCGGTGCCACAGAAGCCGCGCAGCGCGCAGCTTGGCGATCTCCATGAAGAAGTTCATCCCGATCGCGAAGAAGAACGACAGCCGGCCGGCGAACCTGTCCACGTCCATCCCGGCGGCCAGCGCGGCGCGCACATATTCGCGCCCGTCGGCCAGGGTATAGGCAAGTTCCTGCACCAGGTTCGCGCCTGCTTCCTGCATGTGATAGCCCGAGATCGAGATGCTGTTGAACTTCGGCATCTCGTTTGCGGTGTATTCGATGATGTCGGCGATGATCCGCATGCTGGGCTCGGGCGGATAGATATAGGTGTTCCGCACCATGAACTCTTTCAGGATGTCGTTCTGGATCGTGCCCGACAGCACCGACTTGTCATGCCCCTGTTCCTCGCCCGCTACGATGAAACTCGCCAGGATCGGGATCACCGCGCCGTTCATGGTCATCGACACCGACACCTTGTCCAGCGGGATGCCGTCGAACAGGATCTTCATGTCCTCGACGCTGTCGATGGCCACGCCCGCCTTGCCGACATCGCCCTCGACGCGCGGATGGTCGCTGTCATAGCCCCGGTGCGTGGCAAGGTCGAAGGCGACCGAGACGCCCTGCTGCCCGGCGGCGAGGTTGCGCCGATAGAAGGCGTTCGATTCCTCGGCCGTCGAAAAACCCGCGTATTGCCGGATCGTCCAGGGCCTGCCGGCATACATCGTGGCGCGCGGGCCGCGGGTGAACGGGACAAGCCCGGGCAGCGATCCCATATGGTCCAGTCCCGCGGTATCCTGTTCGGTGTAAAGCGGCTTGACGGGGATGCCTTCCAGCGTCTCCCATGTCAGGCTGTCCGGATCGCGGCCCTTCAGTTCCTTCTCGGCAAGCTTGCGCCAGTCATCAAGCGTCGGTTTTGTCATGATCCGTCCTTTCCCACGGGCCGCTCGTCCCTATATTCACTTTAAGGATGAGGTGCCGATGAAGTTGAATTTCCTGATTTTCGCAATGGCGGTTGCCGCAATGGGGCCATCGCGCGAGGCGCCGCCGCCGGTCGTGTCGGCTGGCCAATCCCCTTCCGAAGCCACGCGCCCGATGAGTCCCGAAGAGGTGCCCGACGCCCCGCCGGCACCTTCCAGCGGACCGGAGTTGCTGGAATATGGCGCGGCCGAGGTCGAACCCGGCGATTTCCTCTGGAACGCCCGTCCGGTCGTGGTCTTTGCGGACTCGCCCGAGGACCCCGCGTTTCGCCAGCAGATGCAGGCGTTGCGCGAGCAGCCCCGGGTGTTGGCCGAACGCGACGTGGTGGTCATCATCGACGCCGATCCGGCCGCAGCCAGCACGTGGCGCCGCCAGATGCACCCCCGCGGGTTCTCGCTGGTCGTCATGGACAAGGACGGGCAGGTCAAGCTGCGCAAGCCGTTGCCCTGGGATGTGCGCGAGATCAGCCGCGCCATCGACAAGTTTCCACTGCGCCGGCAAGAGGTCGGGCGGGCCGGGTTGGGCGAGTAGCTGTTGCGGAACCCGGCGCGCGCATCGCGGTTCTTGTTGCGAAACGGCGTCGCGCCCCCTATCTTCAGGTCAACAGCGCCGCTCTTGGGGCCTGTGATGTCGAAAGGTTCAGCATTGGCCAACCCGTCCGCCCTGCGCAAGATCGAGACTCCCCGGCCGGCCGCCCCGCCGGTGCGCCCCGGTCGCGTCTCGGCCGCGACCGACACCGACGAACTGGTCCGCAAATTGCTGAAAGCCAGCAATTCCAACGAGATCGCAGCGGTGATCGGTCTTCCGCCCATCAAGGGAATCTCCGGTCCGAAAGTGTTCTATTAGGGTCGTCGGACGTCGGGCCGCCCGACTCAGGGTTCGCTGGGGCGGCCGTTTTTCCGGTTTCCTGCTCTTTCTGCGCCAGCGCCTTCAGCAATGCCCTGACCGTGGCAGCGCCTCCCTGAAGGCTGGCGCCCAGCACCATCATCGCGAAATTTCCGGCCTGCCGCGTTTCGCTGGTCAGGCTGAGATAGTCATCAAGCATCTCGCCGGCGCGTTCGGGCTGACCCCGGGCGCTGCGGCGGATGTCCTGGGCCAGCGCGACCCGCACGGCGATCAGCCGGTAGTAGCGCACGACCGGATCGATGACATTTTCGGGCAGGATATGGACCTGTTCGACCACCGCGCGAAAGATCCGGTCATTGGCGTCGTGCGGCAGGATCGGGACATGGCGGTCATCCAGCAGCCGCTGCCGCAGCGCCTGGCTGACGCTGGAGCTGTCTCCGGCCTGCTGCTGTTCCAGCGCCGCGACATGGGCGCGGATCTCGGCCAGCAGCGCGCGCTGGATGTCCGAGACCTGCTCATCGCGCAGCACCCGGTCACGGTGTCGCGACAGCGCGTGCGTCCAGAACCAGCCAGCCGCGACCACCCCGCCGCCCACGATGGCGGTGACGAGGGCGGCGGCGACCCGGTCGTTCAGGAAAAGCGCCTGCCAGTCCATGTCCGCTATCGCTCTCCTCGCGCCATCGACGCAGGGGAACCCGGCAGCCCGTCCGCGCGTGAGGTCCACCCGAAGGAGTTTGCCATGATCTTGCGCCTGTTTGCTGTCGGCACCATCCTCGGCGCCGTTTTTCCTGTGCTTGCGGTGGCCGAATCAACGGGCGGGCAGGGTGGTCTGCCGGTGTCGCCCATCCGGGCGGACAGCCTGAAGGGGCTGCGATGGACAGCGCGACCGGTCGTGGTCCTGGGACAGGGACACGCGGTGCGGGCGCAGCTGGCCGCCTTGCAGGAAGAGGCGGCGGCGCTGCGTGAACGCGACGTCGTGCTGCTGACCGATGGCCCGGGCGCGACCGCCTTGCGCCCGAGGCTCGGCGATGGTTTCGCCGTTCTGCTGATCGGCAAGGATGGCGGCATCAAGCTGTCCCGCAGCGCGCCGGTCGATCCGGCCGAGATCATCGGCCTGATCGATGCGATGCCGATGCGACGGCGCGAAGCCATGCAGGACGAATAGCCCCGCGCCGGGGCGTTGCCGCGCATGTGCCGGGTCCGGCTCACTCGAACTCCATGATGATGTCGTCGACCTTCAGGCTCTGGCCCGGTTCCGCATTGACGGTTTTCACGACACCCTTGCGCTCGGCGCGCAGGATGTTTTCCATCTTCATCGCCTCGACCGCGGCAAGCGCCTGACCTTCCTGCACCTCGTCTCCTGTCGCGACATGGATCTTCACCACCAGTCCCGGCATCGGGCAAAGCAGGAATTTCGAGGTGTCGGGCGCCAGTTTCTCGGGCATCAGCCGGGCCAACTCCGCGGCGCGGGGGCGGCGAACATGCACCCGCAGATCCGCGCCGCGCGTGCGCAGGCGATAGCCGGCGGCGATCTTGTCGACCTTCAGCACCAGCGGGGCGCCGTCGACCGTCATGCGGGCCAGCGACTGGCCCGGCCTCCAGTCGCCCTCGACGCGCAGGTCGCGGCCCTCGACATGGACCGACGCGCCCTGTCGGTCGGCGTTGATGCGCAGCGGCCATTCGCGGCCGCTCAGGCAGACCACCCAGTTCTCGCCGACATGGCGTTCGTGATTGTCCAGCCGCCCGCTGATCCGGCTGCGCCGGATCTCGGCCACGCGGTGCATGGCGGCGGCGGCGGCGGCGATCCGCACCAGCTCGGCGTCCGGCGGCGTGACGCCGGCGAAGCCATCGGGATATTCCTCGGCGATAAAGGCCGTCGTCATGTCGCCAGACACGAATTTCGGATGGTCCATCACCGCCGACAGGAAGGGCAGGTTATGGCCGATGCCTTCGACCTCGAATTCGTCCAGCGCGATCCGCATCGCCTCGATTGCCTCGTCGCGTGACGGGGCCCAGGTGCAGAGCTTGGCGATCATCGGGTCATAGAACATGCTGATCTCGCCGCCGTCATAGACGCCGGTATCGTTCCTGACGGCAATCGGGCTGTCGCGGTCCTCGCTGTCATTGACCCAGTTTCCGCTGTCCTTCAGCGGACCGGCCGCGATCTCGGCCGGCGGACGATAGCGCGTGAGCCGCCCGATCGAGGGAAGGAAGCCGCGATAGGGATCTTCGGCGTAAAGCCGGGATTCCAGGGCCCAGCCATGGATCGTCAGGTCGGACTGCGCGAAGGGCAGGGTCTCGCCCCCCGCAACGCGGATCATCTGTTCGACCAGATCGACCCCGGTGATCAGTTCGGTGACGGGATGTTCGACCTGCAGACGGGTATTCATCTCGAGGAAGAAGAAGTTCTTCTGGCCATCGACGATGAACTCGACGGTTCCGGCACTGGCATATCTGACGGCCTTGGCCAGCGCGACGGCCTGTTCGCCCATCGCGCGGCGCGTCGCCTCGTCCAGAAAGGGCGAGGGCGCTTCTTCGATGACCTTCTGGTTGCGCCGCTGGATCGAACATTCGCGTTCATGCAGATAGACCGCATTGCCATGCGTATCGGCCAGCACCTGAATCTCGATATGGCGCGGCTGGGTCACGAATTTCTCGATGAAGATACGGTCGTCGCCAAAGCTGTTGGCGGCCTCGTTCTTCGAGGACTGGAAGCCTTCGCGCGCCTCTTCGTCGTTCCAGGCGATCCGCATGCCCTTGCCGCCGCCGCCGGCGCTGGCCTTGATCATCACCGGATAACCGATCTGCCCCGAGATCTTGACGGCCTCCTCGGCGTCGGCGATCAGCCCCATATAGCCGGGCACGGTGCTGACCCCGGCCTCCTGGGCCAGCTTCTTCGAGGTGATCTTGTCGCCCATTGCCTCGATCGCGCTGGCCGGCGGGCCGACAAAGGCCACGCCTTCGGCCTCGAGCGCCTCGGCGAACTTGCGGTTCTCGGACAGGAAGCCGTAGCCGGGATGGACCGCCTCGGCGCCGGTCTGGCGGATGGCGTCCATGATCCTGTCGATGACGATATAGGACTGGTTGGCCGGGGACGGGCCGATATGGACGGCCTCGTCGGCCATCTTCACATGCAATGCGTGGCGGTCGGCATCGGAATAAACGGCGACGGTCTTGATGCCCATCTTGCGGGCGGTCTTGATGACGCGGCAGGCGATTTCGCCCCGGTTGGCGATCAGGATTTTATTGAACATGGGCTACCCCCGGCCAGAAGACATGAAAAAACCGCCCGGGGGCAGGTCGCGCCCCGGACGGTCAATGATAAGCAAGGCGCGCGCCGTCAGACGATGCGCCGCAGTCGTGTTACTCGCACAGCCGCACGTCGTCGCACAGCGCGCCGGCCGCACCGCCGATCGCGGCGCCCTTGACGACGTTCTTGCCGCCGACATGGGCCGCAGTCGCGCCGACGCCCGCGCCGATGATCGCGCGGTCCATGTCGGTCGGATTGATCCCCTGAGTGCAGCCGGCAACCGCGGTGGCGCCGACGAATGCGATAAGGGCAAGTGTTCTGGACATTTCTGAATTCCTGTCTTTGGATCGGCTACAGCGCTGCGGGCGCTGTGCCCAAGCGCGTGGATTTGCCCTGTCGGATCAGTAGCGGCGCTGGCAGACGCCCGCATCGTCGCACAGAGCGCCGGCGGCGCCACCAAGGGCAGCCCCGGTCGCGATGTCCTCGTCCAGCGCCTTGGCGATGACCGCACCGGCAACTGCGCCGCCGGCCGCGCGCTGCGCGTCGGGCGAAAGCCCTGTCTGATAGCCAGGAGCACAGGCCGAAAGGCCGGCAGCAACAAGAGTGACGCCCGCAAGGCGGAAGAAGAATGATGTCTGCATGAATAGTCGCCTGTCGTTTGGACCCGGTTCCGGGCCGAGTGTTGATATTGCCATCGCACTATCGCACAGCCAAACGCGCAGTAAAACTGACAACGCTGTGTATCTGTCGCCTCAAGCAGCAAATCGCGCATCAGCGGTCACCGTCATCTTGCCAGCCGTCGTCGCCGTCGCCGTCGCCGTCGTCCCAGTCGGACACGGGCGGCTGGTCCCTGACGAAGATCTCGGGGAACGACGCTTCCGCGGCGGCCATGTCGACCCTCAGAAGCTGTTCGTAATCGATGGGGTCCAGATCTCCGACCGGCTTGACCTCGCGCCCCAGCAGCCAGGACAGGCGGCCGGCGTCCAGATTGCCGCGCACGAAGGGCTCGTCGCCAAAATGCTCGATCAGCGCGGCGAGGAAAGCCGTGTCGGCGCGGCGGTCGGCGGGCTTGCGGTCCTTGAATCGTTCGCGGCGCGCCAGGGGCGTTGCGCCCTTCTTGCGGTTCTCGCGGCGGATGGTGAACTGGTAATCAGAACCGGGAAGGCGGCCGGGAAAGCCGCGATGCTTCAGCATGACACAGCTCGCGGGCCGTGCCACCGGTCAGGACTGCGCGGGCGGTCGGCCCGCCCGCGCAGGATGGGCTCAACTGCCGTATTTGCCCTGATAGACAGGCTCGGCCGTGACCGGGCCGCCGGTGGGCTGATAGACATCGACCTGCGGCTGCTGGCGCTGGCAGGCGGCAAAGGCCGAAACCAGCACAAGCCCGAGGATGATCTTCTTCGACATGGTGTCTTGCTCCTGTAAATCGGGCGACCCTGCGCCCGGCTGCTCAAGGTTGGGCCCGCTTCTTGACGAGCCGGCCCCGGCGCGATGATAGCCACGCGCCGGCGTCCCAGACAGCAGCCTTTTGAGGTCATCCGCAGAAGCCCGCCTTGCTGTGGCGGCACTGCATCATTCACAAAGATGTGCATTTGCATGGATATCCGCGACTTACAGAGGAATGTTGTCGTGCTTCTTCCACGGATTCGACAGTTTCTTGCTGCGCAGGCTGGCGAAGGCGCGCGCGACCCTGCGGCGCGTGCTGTGCGGCTGGATCACCTCGTCGATGAAGCCCTTTTCGGCGGCGACGAAGGGATTTGCAAAGCGGTCCTCGTAATCCCTGGTGCGCGCCGCGATCTTCTCGGCGTCGCCCAGCTCGCTGCGATACAGGATCTCGACCGCGCCCTTGGCGCCCATCACCGCGATCTCGGCGGTCGGCCAGGCATAGTTGAAATCGCCGCGCAGATGCTTGGAGGCCATCACGTCATAGGCGCCGCCATAGGCCTTGCGGGTGATGACCGTGACCTTCGGCACCGTCGCCTCGCCATAGGCGAACAGCAGTTTCGCGCCGTGCTTGATGACGCCGCCATATTCCTGGCCCGTGCCCGGCAGGAAGCCCGGAACGTCGACGAAGGTCAGGATCGGAATCTCGAAGGCGTCGCAGAAGCGCACGAAGCGCGCCGCCTTGCGCGAACTGTCGATGTCCAGGCACCCCGCCAGCACCATGGGCTGGTTGGCGACAACGCCCACGGTACGGCCTTCCAGCCGGATGAAGCCGGTGATGATGTTGGCGGCGAAATCCTTCTGGATCTCGTAGAAATCGCCCTCGTCCGCGACCTTAACGATCAGCTCCTTCATGTCGTAGGGCTGGTTCGGATTGTCGGGGATCAGCGTGTCGAGGCTTTCCTCGATCCGCGCCGGGTCGTCGAAGAAGGGGCGGACAGGCACGGTGCCGCGGTTGTTCATGGGCAGGAAATCGAACAGGCGGCGGATCTCGGACAGGGCTTCGACATCGTCCTCGAACGCGCCATCGGCCACCGAGGATTTCCGGGTGTGGGTCGAGGCCCCGCCAAGCTGTTCGGCGGTGACCACCTCGTTGGTCACGGTCTTGACCACGTCGGGACCGGTGACGAACATGTAGCTGGTATCCTTCACCATGAAGATGAAGTCGGTCATGGCCGGCGAATAGACCGCGCCGCCCGCGCAGGGCCCCATGATGACGCTGATCTGCGGGATCACCCCGGACGCCATGATGTTGCGCTGGAACACGTCGGCATATCCCGCGAGGCTGGCCACGCCTTCCTGGATGCGCGCGCCGCCCGAATCGTTCAGGCCGATCACCGGGGCGCCGTTCTGCATCGCCATGTCCATGATCTTGCAGATCTTCTGGGCATGGGTTTCCGACAGCGAGCCGCCGAAGACGGTGAAATCCTGGCTGAAGACATAGGCCATGCGCCCGTTGATGGTGCCCCAGCCGGTCACCACCCCGTCGCCGTAGGGGCGATCGTCCTCCATGCCGAAATCGGTGCTGCGATGGGCCACGAACATGTCGAATTCCTCGAAGCTGCCTTCGTCCAGCAACAGGTCGATCCGTTCGCGGGCGGTCAGCTTGCCGCGCGTGTGCTGTGCGTCGATGCGGCGCTGTCCGCCACCCAGGCGGGCTTCGTCGCGGCGGCGCTCCAGCTCTTGCAGAATGTCTTTCATCGCGGACCCTCCCGGTTTGGTTGCGGAACGCTAGCCTGTGTCGCGGGCGCGGAAAAGAAAAATCAGGAAAATTTGCAAACTATGCGGCGGTGATCCGCGGCAAACTGCAAAATCGCGAACGACGCCGAAACAGGGCTGCGCGCCGACCCCTCTTGACCTCGCGCGGGCTGGGGGGCAAGCCACCGGAATGGCGTTGCAGATCGACATATCGGCCATCGTGGCCAACTGGAAGGCGCTGGCGGCCAGGGCGCCGGGCGCGCGCGCGGCGGCGGTGGTCAAGGCCGACGGCTACGGGCTGGGCGCCGCCCGGATCGTCGCGGCGCTGTATCAGGCGGGCGCGCGCGAGTTCTTCGTGGCGCTGGCCAAGGAGGGCCGGGCGATCCGCCCACATCTGCCTGACGACGCACGCATCAACGTGCTGTCGGGTCACATGGCGGGCGCGGATCTGGACGGGCTGGTGCCGGTGCTGAACAGCGCCGAGCAATTCTTCCGCGACCGCGCGATGCGCCCGTGCCTGCCGTTCGCGATCCAGCTGGACAGCGGCATGAACAGGCTGGGCATGGAGGCGGCCGAATGGTCGGCGATCCGCGCCGAGGTGCTGGCCCTGAAACCGGCCTTCATCATGTCGCACCTGGCCTGCGCCGACGAGCCGGATCACCCGGCCAACGCCGCACAGTTGCAGGCCTTCCGCGACATGACCCAAGGCTGCGACGTGCCGTTGTCGCTGGCTGCGACCGGGGGCATCCTGCTGGGGCCGGACTACCATTTCGACCTCGTGCGGCCGGGCGTGGGTCTTTATGGCGGGATGCCGTTCGCGGACGCGCAGCCGGTGGTGCGGCTGTCGCTGCCGGTGATCCAGACACGTCCCGTCCTGCCTGGAGAATTCGTGGGCTATGGTGCGACCTGGACCGCCGGGGCGCCGCGCCGGATCGCGACGGTTGCGGCCGGGTATGCGGACGGTATCCTGCGGGCGCTGTCCTCCAGCGGGGCCAGTCTCTTTGCCGACGGGGTCGCCTGTCCGATCGTCGGGCGCGTCTCGATGGATCTGGTGACGGCGGATGTGACCGACCTGGAAACGGTTCCCGATCGCCTGGATCTGATCTGCCCCGAACAGCCGATCGACGTGCTGGCCGACCATGCCGGGACGATCGGCTATGAAATCCTGACGGCGCTTCGCCAGCGTTACGAGCGGATCTACCTGTGAACCCTGTCCGCCTGACCGGACGCGCCGCTTTGCGGACGGTGCGCGCCTGCGGGGCGGTCATGCTGTTCACGGCGCGCGGGCTGTTCCGGCTGCGGCCCTTTTATCCCCGCGCCTTTGCCACGCAACTGTTGCAGATCGGCTGGTTGTCCCTGCCTGTGGTCGGTCTGACGGCGCTGTTCACCGGCGCGGCGTTGGCGTTGCAGATCCATTCGGGCGGCGCGCGGTTCCAGGCCAGCGACGTGGTGCCCGCCATCGTCGCCATCGGCATGGTGCGCGAGCTTGGCCCGGTTCTGGGCGGGCTGATGGTCGCGGCGCGCGTCGCCAGCTCCATCGCCGCCGAGATCGGAACCATGAAGGTCACCGAACAGATCGACGCGCTGGTCACCCTGTCCACCGACCCGATACGCTGGCTGGTGACGCCGCGCCTGTGGGCGGCGGTGCTGACCGTGCCGCTGCTGGTCGCGGTCGGAGACAGCATCGGGATCATGGGGGGCTGGCTGATCGGCACGAATTCACTGGGCTTCAACTCGACCGCCTATCTGGCCAACAGCTGGGCCTACCTCGAGCGTTGGGACGTGCTGTCCGGCCTGATCAAGGGCGCGGCCTTCGGGCTGATCGTCGCGGTCGCCGGGTGCTGGTTCGGAATGCGATCAAGCCGCGGTGCCGAAGGCGTCGGGCGCGCCACGAAATCCGCTGTCGTGGCTGCTGCGGTGGGCATTCTGGCCGCAAACTTCCTGCTGACCGGGCTGTTCTTCCGGTGATCGAGATACGTGGCCTGACGAAATCCTTCGGCAGCAAGCCTGTGCTTGCGGGGGTCGACCTGACCGTGCGCCAGGGCGAAAGCCTGTGCGTGATCGGCCAGTCGGGCACCGGCAAGTCCGTTCTGATGAAATGCATCCTCGGCCTGACCGCGCCTGACGCGGGCGAGGTGCTGTGGCAGGGGCGTCGGCTGGACGCCGGATCGCGGCCGGACTTCCTGCGCCATTTCGGGATGCTGTTCCAGGGCGGCGCGCTGTTCGACAGCCTGACTGTGTGGCAGAACGTGGCCTTCCGGCTGCGCCAGCGCATGAGCGATCAGCGGGCGCGCGCGATCGCCGTCGAGAAACTGGCACGGGTGGGCCTTGGGCCCGAAACCGCCGGGCTGATGCCGGCCGAGCTGTCCGGCGGCATGGCCAAGCGCGTCGGCCTGGCCCGCGCCATCGCCGACGACCCGCAATTGATCTTCTTCGACGAGCCGACCACCGGGCTGGACCCGATCCGCGCCCGCCGAATCAACGAACTGATCAGGGGAATCGTGCGCGAGACCGGCGCGACCGCGGTCACCATCACCCACGACATGACCTCGGTGCGGGCCATCGGCGACCGGGTGGCGATGCTGCAGGACGGGCGGATCGTCTGGGACGGCCCGGTCGCCGCCATGGACAAGGCCGCGCTTCTGGCAGAGTTCCTGGGGAAAACCGGGGCATGACGGGTCCGCGCTGCCGCTGCGCCGGGCGCCATCGGGCCGTATCTTGCCCACGATGCCGCCCGGGGTGGCAGCTTTGCCGCAAGATCTGCCAACATGCGCTTGTGCGAATCCCTTCGGATCGCCACCATATGCACAGAGGATTAAGCTGGAGATCAATTTGGGCCTGACCCCAACGCCCCCCGTCGCGACCCACCCAAGCGAAACCCTGCTGGAATTTCCCGACAACCGGCTTCTCATCGACCTGTGCGGTGCCAATGACCGTCATCTGGCGCGCATCGAGGAGGCCCTCGGCATCCATATTCTGCGCCGCGGCAACCAGCTTGCCGTCGTCGGCGGACCCGAGGCGCAGGCCGAGGCGGCGCAGTTGCTGCGCGGCCTCTATGGCAGGCTCGAGCAGGGCAAGGCCGTCAGCCTGGCCGAGGTCGAAGCCGCGCTGCGCATGGGCATCGATGGCACGACCGAGACCAGCCCGGCCGAGCAGATCGAGATGTTCTCGGCCGGCAATTACGAGCTTCGCACCCGCAAGAAATCGGTCGAACCGCGCACCGACGCGCAGAAATCCTATGTCCGCGCGCTGTTCGAGAACGAGCTGGCCTTCGGCATCGGACCCGCCGGGACCGGCAAGACCTATCTGGCCGTCGCGGTCGGCGTGACCATGCTGATCAACGGCCATGTGGACAAGATCATCCTCTCGCGCCCGGCCGTCGAGGCCGGAGAGCGCCTGGGCTTTCTGCCCGGGGACATGAAGGAAAAGGTCGATCCCTACATGCAGCCGCTTTACGACGCGCTGAACGATTTCCTGCCCGGCAAGCAGATGCAGAAGCTGATGGAGGAAAAGCGCATCGAGATCGCGCCTTTGGCCTTCATGCGCGGGCGAACGCTTGCCAACGCCTTCGTCGTTCTGGACGAAGCGCAGAACGCCACACAGATGCAGATGAAGATGTTCCTGACGCGTCTGGGGGAAGGCTCGCGGATGGTCATCACCGGCGACCGCAGCCAGATCGACCTGCCGCGCGGCATGCAGTCGGGGCTGGTCGATGCCGAGCGCATCCTCGACCAGGTCAAGGGAATCAGCTTCAGCTATTTCACCGCACGCGACGTTGTGCGTCACCCGCTTGTGGCGCGGATCATCGATGCCTATGATGCCGAGGATGCCGCCGCGATCGCGCGCGGCGATACCGAGGGGCCGCGCGGCCAGTACGTGCCGCGACGGGCAATACGAAGCGACCATGCCTGACGAGATCACCGCCGATTGCGTCATCGAGGATGACCGATGGGACGAAGCAGGACTTGAGGGGCTCGCCGCGGGCGCAGTGTCCGCTGCGCTGCGCTGGCATGGGATCGCGGGCGATGTGGTCGTCATGGGCTGCGATGACAAGCGGATCGCGGCTCTGAATGCCGATTTCCGCGGCAAGCCGCAGGCGACCAACGTGCTTTCATGGCCTTCGGTCGAACATGCGCCCCGTGACCCGGGCGCACGGCCCCTGCCGCCCGACACGGACGAGCTGGGCGACATCGCCATCGCCTACGACACCTGCCTGGCCGAAGCCCGCGGGCAGCAAAAGCCTTTCGCCGATCACGTCACCCATCTGCTGGTGCATGCCACACTGCATCTGCTGGGCTATGATCACCTGAACGACGCCGATGCCGAAACCATGGAGGCAGCCGAGCGTTCGATCCTGCAATCGCTGGATATCCCCGATCCCTATCATGAGAAGGTCTGATGAACGCCGAGTCCCGATTACCCGAACATTTTCTGGGCGATGACGCTGCCGCCCCCGCCGATGGCTGCGGAGGAGACGGGCGCGATCTGCCCAGCTCCCGCGGTTTCTTCGGTCGATTCTTCGATGCTCTGACCGGTTCGGACGAGGGCGACGAGGACCACCAGGAACAGGATCGCCCCGTCGCGGCGCCGGCGCCCGGCATGGTCAACCTGCGACGGATGCGCGTCGATGACGTCGCGATCCCCAAGGCCGAGATCATCGCAGCGCCGCTGAACGTGACGCTTGAGGATCTGGTCGAGATGTTTCGCGAGCATGGCTTCTCGCGGGTGCCGGTCTTTCGCGGAACGCTGGACAGCCCGCTGGGGCTGATCCACCTCAAGGACCTTGCGCTGAAGCATGGCTTCGGCAAGGGCGGCAAGTTCACGCTGCGCCCGATGCTGCGCCCTCTGCTGTATGTTCCGCCTTCGATGCCGATCGGCGTGCTGTTGCAGCAGATGCAGCAGAAACGGTCGCACATGGCGCTGGTGATCGACGAATACGGTGGCGTTGACGGGCTGGTGACGATCGAGGATCTGATCGAGCAGGTCATCGGCGAGATCGAGGACGAGCATGACGAGGTCGAGGGCGGGCTGTGGGTCGCGGAAAAGCCGGGCCAGTGGCTGATCCAGGCCCGGGCGCCGTTGAGCGAGGTCGAGGCCGAGACCGGGCTCAAGCTGGCCAGCGAGGACGAGGACGAAGAGGTCGATACGCTTGGCGGGCTGATTTTCATGCTGACCGGCCGGGTGCCGCTGCGCGGCGAGGTGATCGCCCATGATTCCGGCGCCGAGTTCGAGGTCGTCGATGCCGACCCCCGCCGCATCAAGCGCGTCAGGCTGCGCCTGCCGGGGTCGGTCGCTGCGCCCGCGCGCGCAACCGCGCCTCCGGAGGCAGAGCGGGCGACGTCCGGCGACGAGTGACCCGCAACCCGTCAGCTCTGCGAAAACTGTCGCAAGGCGGCGTCGAGGAATTGCTCGCGTCGTTCCGGCCCGTCCATCATGACTTCGTGGCGCGCGCCCTCGATCTCGAGAAGGGTGGCGCCGGGCCAGCGCGCGACGCGGTCACGGATCGCCGGGATCGAGACGACTTTTTCTTCGCGGCCAAGCGAGACGGTCATGGGCAGGGCGGGCGAATCCAGCCGCGCAAGCCGCGAGCATTCGTTCAGGGCTTGCGACACCCAGTTGAAGCTGGCCCCGCCGATGGTCAGTTCGGGCCATTCGGCCGCCTCGCGCAGCAGCCGGCACCATTCGCTCGCATCCGTGGTCAACAGATTGGCGCTGAATGCCTCGTCCAGAAAATAGGTGCCGCCCGCGCCGCTGCCCGGCGTGGAACGCCCGCCATGCCCCAGCCGGCCGGCCATGTAGGCGACGCCAAGTGCGACCCCGTGCGGCATCTGGCGAAGGTTGATCCCCCACATCGGGGCCGAAAAGACCGCGCTTGCGATCGGCAACTGGTCATGCAGCGCAGCCAGCCCGATGCAGCCGCCCATCGAATGGGCCAGCAGGTGCCAGGGCCGCGGCAGGTCAAGATCGGTTGCCGCGACCACCATCTCGACCACGTCGCGCTGATAGTCCGAGAAATTGCCGACATGGCCCGGGCGCGGATCCTTCTGCAGCCGGTCGGACATCCCCTGGCCGCGCCAGTCGATCGCCATCACCTCGTAGCCCTCGGCGTTCAGCCGTTGGGCAAAAGGGGCATATTTCTCGATATATTCGGTGCGACCCGGAAACAGCAGCACGCTGCCCATGGTCCGGTCGGCATCGCTGCGCCAAAGCGCCAGGCGCAGCCTGACGCCGTCATCGGCGGTAACCCAGAATGCGGTCGCCGGGCGGCGGTCGTCGTCCGGCAACTGCCGGAACGGTGCAGGTTCCTGGGTCATGCGGTTCAGGACAGCGCCTGACCAAGCTGCATCGCCACGCCCATGTTGCCGTCGACCTTCAGCTTGCCGGTCATGAAGGCGGTCGCCGGGTTGACGTCGCCGCTCAGGATTCCCTCGAAGGTCTCGCGGCTGGCGTGCAGCGTCACCTCGGCCTCTTCGTCGCCGGCGCGCGCGCCGTCGCCGTCGATCATGATCGCGCCCTCGTCCTCGATCACGAATTTCGCCGTCGAACCGAAGCTGCCGATCTTTTCGTTCAGTCTTTCGACCGCGGCGTTCACAACTTTGCTCATTTCCATCCTCTCATCGCGCTTTGGCTGGCGCCCGGCATGCGGGCTGGGTTACACCCGGTCTATGCGCCCGGAACGCCATCATGACCATCCCGTCGTCGCGGCAACCTGCCACCGACTTCTTACGATTTTCGCCATCTTCGCAACCGTTTTCGTGCTGACCCGGCCTGCCGCGGCGCAGGACGGGCCGGATATGGACGCGCTGTTCGCGCAGCTGGCAAGGCCCGAGGGCGAAGCCTGGCGGATCGCTGAAAGCGACATCCTGCGGGAGTGGTCGAAATCAGGATCGGCCTCGATGGATCTGCTGCTGAAACGTGGCGAGCAAGCTTTGGACGAGGGGAACACCGACATCGCGATCGGCCATCTGACGGCGCTGACCGACCATGCGCCCGATTTCGCGGCGGGCTGGCACCTGCGCGCCGCGGCGCTTGCCACGGCCGGCGCGTTCGGCCCCGCGGTCGCGGATCTGGCCCGGACGCTGCAACTGGAACCGCGCCATTTCGCCGCACTGACGCAGCTTGGCGTCATGCTGGAAGAGATGGGCGACCGGCAGGGCGCCCTGAAGGCCTATCGCGAAAGCCTGAAGATCCATCCCCATCAGCAAGAGGCGATCGACGGCGTGGAACGTCTGGAACGCCAGGAACAGGGCACCGAAATCTGACGCCATGAGCATCCATGACAGGGGCCGGGTCACGGCCGTCCTCGGCCCGACCAACACCGGCAAGACCCACTACGCGATCGAACGCATGCTGGCCCACCGGACCGGCGTGATCGGGCTGCCGCTGCGCCTGCTGGCGCGCGAGGTCTATGACCGGATCGTCGCCGCGCGCGGTCCCTCGGTCGTGGCGCTGGTCACCGGCGAGGAACGCATCGTCCCCCAGCGCGTCCAGTACTGGGTCGCCACCACCGAGGCCATGCCCGAGATCGGGGCCGATTTCGTGGCCATCGACGAGATCCAGCTTTGCGCCGATCCGGGGCGCGGCCACGTCTTCACCGACCGGCTGCTGAACATGCGCGGCCTGCACGAGACGCTGCTGCTGGGCAGCGACACGATGCGCCCCGCGATCGCGGCGCTGGTGCCCGGCGTCCAGTTCCAGCGGCGCGAGCGGTTTTCGACGCTGAGCTGGGCTGGCTCGAAAAAGCTGTCGCGGATGCCCGCGCGCAGTGCCATCGTCGGTTTCAGCGTCGATGATGTCTATGCGATGGCCGAGCTGATCCGCCGCCAGAAGGGCGGCTGCGCCGTGGTCATGGGTGCGTTGTCGCCCCGCACCCGCAACGCCCAGGTCGAGATGTACCAGAACGGCGAGGTGGACTATCTGGTGGCGACCGACGCGATCGGCATGGGGCTGAACCTCGACATCCGCCATGTCGCCTTCAGCGCCACCCACAAGTTCGACGGCCGCCGGGTCCGCCCGCTTTTCCCCCATGAGCTGGGCCAGATCGCCGGCCGGGCCGGGCGGCACACCGAGCCAGGCACATTCGGTGTCACCGGCGAGGCGCGGGTGCTGGAGGACGGGCTGGTCGAGGCGATCGAGAACCACCGCTTCCAGCCGATCAGCAGCCTGGTGTGGCGCAACAGCGCACCGGAATTCGGGACCATGGACCGGCTGGTGCAAAGCCTGGAAGCCGCCTCGGGCCACGAATGGCTCAGCCGCGGGCGCGAGGCCGATGACCTGCATGCCCTGAAAGCCCTGCGCGACATGCCCGATATCCGCGATCGGGTGCAGGGCGGCAAGGATGTGCGCCTGCTTTGGGATGTCTGCCGGGTGCCCGACTTCCGCAGTATTTCGCCGACCGAACATGCCGGGCTTCTGGCACGGATATTCGGGTTCCTTCAGGATGGCGCGATCCCGTCGGACTGGCTGGGCCGCGCCGTCCAGCGCATCGACCGGACCCATGGCGACATCGATGCGTTGTCGAAGCGGCTGGCATATATCCGCACATGGACCTATGTCGCGCAGCGCAGCGGCTGGGTCGAGGACGAAAGCCATTGGCGCGGCGAGACGCGCGCTGTAGAAGACCGCCTGTCGGATGCGCTGCACGCGGCACTGACGCAAAGATTTGTGGACCGGCGCACCTCGGTGTTGCTGCGCCGGCTCAAGCAGAAGGAGAGCCTTGTGGCCGAAGTGAACGACAAGGGCGAAGTGACGGTCGAGGGCGAATTCGCCGGCCGTCTCGAGGGTTTCCGCTTCCGGCCCGACCAGACCGCCTCGGCGGACGAGGCCAGGACGCTGAACCGCGCCAGCCACGAGGCGCTGCGCCCCGAATTCCACCTGCGCGCGGACCGGTTCTACAATTCGCCGGACACCGAACTTGATTTCACCGAGCAGGGCGGCCTGATGTGGGGCTCTTCGGCGGTCGGCAAGCTGGTCAAGGGTCCGGACGCGCTGCATCCCGGAGTCGAGGTGTTCGTCGACGAAGAGGCCGGTCCCGAGATTGCCGAAAAGGTGCGTCGCCGCCTGCAGCACTTCATCGACCGCAAGGTGGCCGCGCTGTTCGAGCCGCTGACCGCGATGCAGAAGGACGAGGGGCTGACCGGAATGGCCAAGGGCTTTGCCTTCCGGCTGGTCGAGGCGCTTGGCGTGCTGCCGCGCGATGGGGTGGCGTCCGATGTCAAGGAACTGGACCAGGAGGCGCGCGGCCTGCTGCGCAAGCATGGCGTCCGCTTTGGCCAGTTCACCATCTTCATGCCGCTGCTGCTGAAGCCGGCGCCGACGCGGCTGCGACTGGTCCTGTGGTCACTGGCCGAAGGTCTGGACGAGTTTCCCGAAAGCCCGCCGCCGGGGCTGGTCACGATCCCGCATCTGCCGGATGTGCCGGACGGGTATTACACGCTGTCGGGCTATCGACCTGCGGGCGATCGCGCGATCCGCATCGACATGCTGGAACGGCTGGCAGACTTGCTGCGCGCCCAGGATACGCGCGGGGGCTTCGAGGCCAATGCCGACATGCTGTCGATCACCGGCATGACGCTGGAGCAGTTCGCGGGGCTGATGCAGGGGCTTGGCTATGCCGCCGAGAGGGGCGAGCGCGAGAAGGTCAAGCCTGTCGAGCCGGTCGCCGCGCCCGTCGAACCCGAACGCACGGCCTCGGACGCGCCGCTGACCGAGGAGGAAAGCGTTCTGGCTGCCGAGACCCGCGCGAAATGGGAGGCCGAGCAGGCTGAAAAGCGTCGCGCCGCGGCCGCGGCCGCAGCTCAGGCTGACCCCGAGGGCCCGGCCGACGCGTCGGATCAGACGCCGGACGCCGCGCCCGAGGCCGCGCCCGAGATCGAGGTGTTCTACACGTTCCGTTGGGCGCCCAGGCCGCGCGCCGCCAACCGTCGCCCGCAGGGTGAGGGGCAGGCGCGGCGCGGTCCCCGCAAGGAGGGCGGCGACCATCGCGAGGCACGCGCCGATGGCGGACAGCCTGCCCGGGAGGGGCGCGAAGGCGGCAAGCCGCGCGGCAAGGGCGGACCCAAGAAGGCCGGCAAGCCGCGGCAGCAGGAGCCCAAGACCTATACCGCGCGCCCCGAGAAGAAGGCCGATCCCGACAGTCCCTTCGCGATCCTCGCCGCCCTCAAAGACAAGAAGTGACGGCAACAGCGGACGGGCTGCGGCTGGACAAATGGCTGTTTCACGCGCGGCTGTTCAAGTCGCGCGGCCTGGCCGCCGAACGGATCGAGGGTGGCGGCATACGCTTGAACGGCCAGCCTTGCCGGAAGGCCGGCCGGGCCGTGAAGCCGGGCGACCGGCTGGTGGTCTCGGCGCATGGAGAGGTTGTCAGCCTGCGGATTCTCGCGCTTGGAGACCGTCGCGGCCCCGCATCCGAGGCCCGCGCGCTTTACGAGGATCTGGCCTGCGACTGAGTGGCGGCGGATCGGCCTGCGGCAGCTGCGGCCGCACGCCGTTCGCCCCGGCGCGGGACCCGGCGAACGCCAGTCCTGCCTCGCGGCGAGGTCCGGAACGGCGGTCTTTTCGGCGCGCCCGGTCTTGAATGATTCCCCCGCCGGGCGTAACACCGCGGCGGAGCGAACGGGAGCGTGTCATGACCTATGTCGTCACCGATAACTGCATCATGTGCAAGTACACCGATTGCGTCGAGGTATGCCCCGTCGATTGCTTCTACGAGGGTGAGAACGCGCTGGTGATCCATCCGGATGAATGCATCGATTGCGGCGTCTGCGAGCCGGAATGCCCGGCGGACGCGATCCGCCCCGACACCGAACCGGACATGGAGAAATGGGTCGAGTTCAACCGGAAATATTCGGAACAATGGCCCGTCATCACCCAGAAGAAGGATCCGCTGCCGACCGCGGAAGAGATGGACGGCGTGGCGGGCAAGCTTGACAAATATTTCTCGGAAGCGCCGGGCGAGGGTGACTGAGGCCGAACAGGCGGGATGCCGCACGTGTCGGCGACCCTCTCCTGCCGCGTTTCCGCTGCGGGAGTGGCGGATCGGGGCGATTCGCACCGACATGGTCGTGACCTGACCGGGGCTGAAAACTTAACACTTTGACCATGCAGTCGAAAATTCGCGCTGCCCACGCGTTGTGCGTTGATGTCAACGCACTTTTTTTTGGGCTTTATTTGTGTTATGTTGCCTTCACATTCGCATCTGATGGGAGTCAGAGGTCCATCACTTGTGCGCCCCGACCTTATACTTCACGCCCTCTGCCGGGCATGAGGTAAATTCCAGGATCAAAGTTGAACCGGGGGCGGCATTCGCCGCTTGCGGTTCTTTGTGCTCTTATAAAGGCACCACTCAGAGGAAGCCATATGTCCAAGACCAAGAAAAACGAATTCCGCCCCGATGATTTCGTCGTCTATCCGGCCCATGGTGTTGGCCGGATCGTACAGATCGAAGAGCAGGAGGTTGCGGGACTGCGGCTGGAAATGTTCGTCATCTTGTTCGACAAGGACAAGATGACCCTGCGCGTGCCGACCGCCCGCGCATCCGAGATCGGCATGCGCGGCCTGTCCACGCCCGACCTGATCGACCGCGCACTGGAAACGCTGAAAGGCAAGGCCCGCGTCAAGCGCGCCATGTGGTCGCGTCGCGCCCAGGAATACGATCAGAAGATCAATTCGGGCGATCTGATGTCGATCGCCGAGGTCGTCCGCGATCTGCACCGCAACGACGAGCAGCGCGAGCAGTCCTATTCCGAGCGTCAGCTTTACGAGGCCGCGCTGGATCGCCTGACCCGCGAGGTCGCGGCCGTCAGCGGTCTGGACGAGGGTGCCGCACAGAAGCGCGTCGAGGACGTCCTGCTGTCGCGCGCGGCCTGAAGCGTTTCGCAGCCTGATATCGGGCGCCCCGTCGCGGGGCGCCTTTTTTCATGGCCCGGCCCGTTTTCATGGCCCGGCCCGTCGTTCGCCGGCGACCAGACATAAGATTGCCTGATCGCCACGATCAGAATATACGACTTATCTCTATCGCCGTGGCTTGCTAGTGTGACGGCTGAGAACTTGCGCCAGGCCCGGGGCCTGCGTGGCTCGGCGGGATCGATCCGCCATCGTGGCGTGACGCGACGCCGAACAGGTGTCGGGTTGCTGCCCCGTGGTGGAACCGCCGGAATCGCGGCGCGGCGCGGCCATTCCATTCCACAGGGGAGACGATCATGGACGGAAACGATATCGAGACAGGCGGCGGTTGCCCGGTGATGCATGGCGGGTTCAAGAACGCCACGCTCGAGGTGCGGTCGAACCGCGACTGGTGGCCGAACCAGCTGAACCTGAAGATCCTGCATCAGAACACGCCGCTCGGAAATCCGATGGGCGGCGATTTCGATTACGCCGCCGCGTTCAAGCGGCTCGACATGGACGCGGTCAAGCGGGACCTGTTCGCGCTGATGACCGACAGCAAGGACTGGTGGCCGGCCGATTACGGCCATTACGGTCCGTTCTTCATCCGCATGGCGTGGCACAGCGCGGGGACGTACCGGACCGGCGACGGGCGCGGCGGCTCGGCCTCGGGCAGCCAGCGTTTCGCGCCGCTGAACAGCTGGCCCGACAACGCCAATCTGGACAAGGCCCGGCGTCTGCTGTGGCCAGTCAAGCAGAAATACGGCGACGCTCTGTCCTGGGCCGACCTGATGATCCTTGCCGGCAACTGCGCCATCGAATCGATGGGTGGCAAGGTCTTCGGCTTCGGCGGCGGCCGCGAGGATATCTGGGAGCCCGAGGAGGACATCTACTGGGGCACCGAAGAAGAGTGGCTGGCCACGTCCGACACGAAGGGCAGCCGCTATTCGGGCGACCGCGTGCTGGAAAACCCGCTGGCCGCCGTGCAGATGGGGCTGATCTACGTGAACCCGGAAGGGCCGGACGGCAACCCCGACCCGGTCGCCTCGGGCCGTGACATCCGCGAGACCTTTGCCCGGATGGGGATGAACGACGAGGAGACCGTTGCCCTGACCGCCGGCGGCCACACATTCGGCAAATGCCACGGTGCCGGTGACGCGGCCCTGGTCGGCCGCGAGCCCGAGGGCGAGGACATCGCCGCCCAGGGTCTGGGCTGGGTCAGCCGTCACGAAAGCGGCAAGGGCGGCCACACCATCACCTCGGGCATCGAGGGGGCATGGACGCCGAACCCGGTCGCCTGGGACAACGGCTATTTCGACATGCTGTTCGGCTATGAATGGGAACTGACGAAAAGCCCCGCCGGCGCGCATCAGTGGACCCCGATCGGAGTCGACGAGGATCACATGGCGCCGGCCGCCGACGATTCAAACCGCAAGGTCAAGACCATCATGACCACCGCCGACATGGCGATGCGGATGGACCCGATCTACGAGCCGATCTCGCGCCGCTTCCACCAGAACCCGGACGAGCTGAAAGAGGCCTTTGCCCGCGCATGGTTCAAGCTGACCCACCGCGACATGGGTCCGAAGGCGCGCTATCTGGGCAACGAGGTCCCCTCCGAGGATCTTCTGTGGCAAGACCCGGTCCCGGCGGTCGATCATCCGCTGATCGACACGCAGGACATCGCCGATCTCAAGGCAAGGATCATGGCATCGGGGCTCGGCGTGGCAGAGCTGGTCCAGACCGCCTGGGCCTCGGCGGCGACGTTCCGCGGCTCGGACAAGCGGGGCGGCGCGAATGGCGCGCGGATCCGGCTGGCACCCCAGAAGGACTGGGAGGTCAACCAGCCCGAGCAGCTTTCGAAAGTGCTGGGCGTGCTGGAAGGGATCCAGTTTGATTTCAACGCCAGCGCCACGGGCGGAAAGCGGGTGTCGCTGGCCGATCTGATCGTGCTGGGCGGCGTCGCGGCGATCGAACAGGCCGCTGGCGGCGCGATCGAGATGCCCTTCACCCCGGGCCGCACCGATGCCAGCCAGGATCAGACCGATGTCGAGGGCATGGCGGTCCTGGAACCCGAGGCCGACGGCTTCCGCAACTATCTGAAGGCCGATTATACCGTGCCGACGGAAAAGATGCTTGTGGACCGGGCGCAGCTGCTGACGCTGACCGCGCCTGAAATGACGGTGCTGATCGGTGGCCTGCGCGTGCTTGGGGCCAATCACGGCCAGTCCAGCCACGGCGTGTTCACCGACCGTCCCGGCCAGCTGACGAACGATTTCTTCGTCAACCTTCTGGACATGGGAACCGAATGGAAAGCCGTCGAGGGCTCGACCGAGCTTTACGAGGGGCATGACCGGACGACCGGCGAACGGAAATGGACCGGAACGCGCGTCGATCTGGTCTTCGGCTCGAACTCGCAGCTGCGGGCGCTGGCTGAGGTCTATGCCTGCGAGGGCAACCAGCCGAAGTTCCTGCGCGATTTCGTTCGCGCGTGGACCAAGGTGATGAACGCCGATCGGTTCGATCTGGCCTGATCCGACCTGACCGGCGCGGCGGCTTTTGCCCGTCGCCGCGCCGGAAGCTTCCCCGGCCCTTCATGCGGCCACGGCATGGCTGGCGCCCGACCATGTCCGGTGAGTGTTGCCTTTTTTCACGATAGCGTTAGCGTAACCTCGACCGCGTGTTTCGCGGTCTCGGTTCCCTTTGCGAACGCGACCACTCACATTCAAGCGGACCTGCCGGCATGGAAACGCTGTCCCGAACCCTGTTGATCGCCGGCCTGATGGCGACCGTGGTCCTGGCGCTGCCGGTGCTGGCCCAGCAGCAGCCCGGCGGCGAGGCGCCGCCGCCTGCGGTGACCGTGGTCACGCTTCAGGCTTCGGACGTGACGCTGACGGCCAGCCTGCCTGGCCGGGTCATTGCCTCGGCCGAAGCCGAGCTGCGCCCGCAGGTGAACGGTCTCATCACCGAAAGGCTGTTCGACGAGGGCAGCCAGGTCGAGGAAGGCGCGCCGCTTTACCGGATCGACCCGCGCAGCTACGAGGCCGGCGTGGCGCAGGCCGAGGCGGCCCTGGCCCAGGCCACCGCCCAGGCTGATGCCGCCCGTCGCGACGCCGAACGCGTCGCGGCCCTGCGCGACCGCCGCGTCGCCAGCGAACAGACCCAGGACAGTGCCGTGGCCGCGCGCGACGCCGCCGACGCTGCCGTCAAGGCGGCCGAGGCGCAGCTGATGGCGGCCCGCATCGACCTTGACCGGACCACGATCACCGCCCCGATCGGCGGGGTCATCGGCCTGGCTCAGGCCAGCCAGGGCGCGCTGGTCACGGCCAGCCAGACCGCGCCGCTTGCGGTGATCCGGCGGATCGATCCGGTGCGCGTCGACGTGACCCAGTCCGCCGCCGAGATCGTCCGGTGGCAGCGCCAGGGCCCCGCGGCCGCGCTGCCCGAGGGCGCCGACCGCACGGTTGCGCTTCGGCTGGCCGACGGCTCGATCTATGAACACACCGCCTCGCTGACCGCCGCCGAACCGCATGTGGACGAGACGACCGGCGTGATTACCCTGCGGATGGAAGTCGCCAACCCCGACGGCATTCTGCTGCCCGGGATGTATGTGCTGGCCGATCTGCCGCAGGCGCATCTGCGCGGCGCCATCCTTGCACCCCAGGAAGGTGTCACACGCGACCGGCGCGGCCGCCCGGTCGCGATGGTCGTGAACGCCGACAACGTGGTCGAGGAACGACTGCTGGATATCATCCAGGATCAGGGCAACCGCTGGGTCGTCCGGGACGGGCTGGTGGCGGGCGAACGGATCGTCGTGGCGGGTTTGCAGAAGATCGGCGCCGGCATGACCGTGACCCCTGAAGAGCGCGACGATGCTGGATCGACCGAAGGCCCGGCCGCCGGCGCGGGCCCGGCCAGCGACTGACAGCACGACGACCGCCGCAAGCAGGACAAGCGAAAGATCAGTCATGGCCCGTTTCTTCATCGACCGTCCTGTTTTTGCCTGGGTCATCTCGATCATCATCATGGGGATCGGCCTGCTGTCGATCCTGTCGTTGCCGGTCGCGCAGTATCCGCAGATCGCGCCGCCATCGGTGGCGGTCCGCGCCACCTATCCGGGGGCGTCGGCGGAGACCGTGGCCAACACCGTCACGCAGATCATCGAACAGCAGATGACCGGGCTGGACGGTCTGCGCTACATGTCGTCGAACTCGACCTCGGCGGGCAGTTCCACGATCACCCTTACCTTCGAGACCGGCACCGACGTGGACATCGCCCAGGTGCAGGTGCAGAACAAGCTTTCGCAGGCGATGCCGCTGCTGCCCGAACCCGTGCAGCGACAGGGCGTGCAGGTCCAGAAATCGGCGTCCGGCTTTCTGATGGTCATCGGCCTGATCGGCGACGAGGAGTATGACCAGACCGATCTGTCGGACTATCTGGTGACCAACCTCGTCGATGATCTCAGCCGGATCGAGGGGGTCGGTAGCGTGCAGGTCTTCGGCGCGAAATATGCGATGCGGATCTGGCTGGACCCGTCCAGGCTGGCCGCCTACGAGCTTTCGCCGTCGGACGTGGTCTCGGCGGTCGCGGCCCAGAACACCCAGATTTCGGCGGGCGCCTTCGGCAGCGAGCCCGCGCCCGACGGCCAGCAGCTGAACGCCACCGTCACCGCGCAATCGCTTCTGTCGACGCCCGAGGATTTCCGCCAGATCGTGCTGCGCGCCGAGGAAAATGGCGGGCTGGTCCTCTTGCAGGATGTGGCGCGGGTCGAGATCGGGGCGGAAAGCTATTCCTCGACGGCGACCTTCAACGGCCGGCCTTCGACCGGCATGGCGATCAGCCTTGCCCCCGGCGCAAACGCGCTGGACACCGCCGACCGGGTGAAGCAGCGGATGGCGGAGTTCGCGCAGTTCTTCCCGGAAGGCGTCGACTACGTGATCCCGTTCGACACCTCGCCCTTCGTCCGGATCTCGATCGAGGAGGTGGTCAAGACGCTGATCGAGGCGATCGTGCTGGTCACCGCCGTCATGTTCGTGTTCCTGCAAAGCTGGCGCGCGACCCTGATCCCGGCGCTGGCGGTGCCGATCGTGCTGCTGGGCACGTTCGGGATCATGGCGGCCTTCGGCTTTACCATCAACACGCTGACCATGCTGGCGATGGTGCTGGCCATCGGCCTGCTGGTCGATGACGCGATCGTGGTGGTCGAGAACGTCGAACGGATCATGGAGGAAGAGGGGTTGTCCCCGCGCGAGGCGACGCGGAAATCCATGGGCCAGATCACCGGCGCGCTGATCGGGATCGCGCTGGTCTTGTCGGCGGTGTTCGTTCCGATGGCGTTTTTCGGCGGCTCGACCGGGGTGATCTACCAGCAATTCGCGATCACCATCGTCTCGGCCATGGGGCTGTCGGTGGTCGTCGCGCTGACCCTGACGCCGGCGCTGTGCGCCTCGATGCTGAAGCCGGCTCATGCCCGGAAGCGCGGGCTGTTCAGGCTGTTCAACCGCGGCTTCGACCAGACGACGAAAGGCTATACCGGGGCGGTGGGCTGGATCGTGCGGCGACCGTTGCGGGTGCTGCTGATCTATGCCGGTCTTGGGCTGGTCATGGCGCTGCTGTTCGTCCGCACGCCCGAGGGCTTTCTGCCCGATGAGGATCAGGGCATCATGTTCGTCCTGGTCAGTGCCCCCACCGGCGCCACCACCGGGCGGACGATCGCGGTCCTCGAGCAGGTTCAGGACTACATGCTGAACCAGGAATCCGAGGCGGTGGAATCGATGTTCGCCGTGGCCGGGTTCAGCTTTGCGGGGCAGGGGCAGAATGTCGGCATCGCCTTCGTGCGGCTGAAGGACTGGGACCAGCGGCCCGATCCCTCGCAATCGGTGCAGGCCGTGGCGGGCCGGGCCTTCGGCGCGCTGAGCCAGATCCGCGATGCGATGGTTTTTCCGATCGTGCCGCCCTCGGTGATCGAGTTGGGCAACGTGTCGGGATTCGACTTCTATCTTCAGGCGCGCGGCGGGCAGTCGCATGAACAACTGCTTGCGGCGCGCAACCAGTTGCTGGGCATGGCCGGGCAAAGCACGCTGATCGCACAGGCGCGCCCCTCGGGGCTCGAGGATGCGGCGCAGTATCGGCTGGACGTGGACTGGCGCAAGGCCGGTGCGATGGGCGTCACCGCGACGGATGTCGCGAACCTGTTGCAGGTCGCCTGGACCGGTGCCTATGTGAATGATTTCGTCGATCGCGGCCGCATCAAGCGTGTCTATGTGCAGGGCGAGGCCGAGGCCCGGGCCACGCCTGCGGACCTGGAAAAGTGGCGGGTCCGGAATGTGACGGGCGGACTGGTGCCATTCTCGAATTTCGCGGAAGGAAGCTGGACCTTCGGGCCACAGGGGCTGACCCGATATAACGGCATTCCCTCGATGCAGATCCAGGGCGGCCCGGCGCCCGGTGTCGCGTCGGGCGAGGCCATGGCCGAGATCGAGCGACTGGTGGCCCAGATTCCCGGCGGCTTCGACGTCGCCTGGACGGGACTTTCGCTTGAGGAACGTGAATCGGGCGATCAGACCCTGCTGCTTTACGCCCTGTCGCTGGCTGCGGTCTTTCTGTGCCTTGCGGCGCTTTATGAAAGCTGGTCGATCCCGCTGGCGGTGATCCTGGTCATGCCGATCGGGATCCTTGGCGCGCTTGTGGGGGCGTTTCTGGGACGGTTCGACAATGGCGTGTTCTTCCAGGTCGGTCTTCTGACGGTGATCGGACTGACCGGCAAGAACGCCATCCTGATCGTGGAATTCGCCCGCGGGCAGTCGGAATCCGGCATGCCGCTGTTCCGCGCCGTCGTCGAGGCCGCCCGCCAGCGTTTCCGCCCGATCATCATGACCTCGATCGCGTTCTCTCTGGGCGTGCTGCCGCTGGTGCTGTCCAGTGGTGCGGGCGCGAACGGTCGCAACGCGATCGGCGCGACGGTGCTGGGCGGGACGCTGGCCGCCACGGTGCTGGGCATCCTGTTCGCGCCGCTGTTCTTTGTGTTGATGCGCAGGCTTCTGGGGCGCAAGGACCAGATGGACGACACGCCGGTTTCGCGAGACCGTTGACGCCGGGCCGCGCGGCGGGCTTGATGGCGTCGATGAAGCGGGGGATGCCTTGATCGACAAGCTCGAGATGTTTCTGGCGGTCGCCAAGGAGGCCCATTTCGGCCGCGCGGCGCAATCGCTGGGGATCACCCAGCCGACCCTGTCGGCGGGAATCAAGCAGCTTGAGGCACAGCTTGGCGTCCTGCTGATCTTTCGCGGCTCGCGCTATGGCGGGCTGACGCCCGAGGGCCAGTCGGCGCTGATCTGGGCGCGACGTATCGTCGGCGACACAAGGCAGTTGCGCGAAGAGATGCGCGCCACCCGCCACGGGCTGTCGGGACGGCTGCGCATCGCGGTGATCCCGACGGCGCTGACATGGGCGGCCAAGATCAGCGCCCGCTTCGGCAAGGCGCATCCCAATGTCGGCTTCACGATCCTGTCGCGCACCTCGGTCGAAATCCTGCAGATGATCGACGATCTCGATGTGGATGCGGGCATCTCGTATCTGGACAACGAACCGCTTGGCAAGGTCAGCATGGTGCGGCTTTACGATGAACGCTACATGCTGGTCTGCGAGGCGGCCTCGCCGCTGGCCGCGCGCGACAGGGTGGCCTGGTCGGACCTGGAGGGGCACCGGCTGTGCCTGCTGACCTCTGACATGCAGAACCGGCGGATCATCAACCGCAACCTCGCCGCCGCCGGGGTGACGCCGCAGGCCACCGTCGAATCCAGTTCGACCGTGGTTCTTGTCTCGCATGTGCTGGAGGGCGGCTGGGTGACCATCCTGCCCGAGGACATCGCCAGGTTTCTCAGTCACGGCAAGGCGCTGCGGCTGGTGCAGCTGGCACGGCCCGAAACCATCCACGCGGTCGGCCTCGTCGCGCCCTGGCGCGAACCGCATACCCCGGTCCTGGAGGCGCTGCTGGCCGAGGCGCGGCGGATGGTTGGGGATAGATAATCTCTATCGAGCGACGGAACAACGATATTGATTTTGGATCGTCAAACCTGTTTCCTTGTGTTCAGAATTCTCGAAAGGCCAGCCATGACGCTTTCATCGCCAGCCCCGACAGAGGGTGAGATCCGGGCCATCGTCGCCCCTCTGACCTCTCTGGAAGGGCCGCTTCTGCCCATGCTGCACGCGTTGCAGGATGAATACGGCTTCGTGCCCGAACCTGCCGTGCCGGTTCTGGCCGAGGTGCTCAATCTCGGCCGGGCCGAGGTGCATGGCGTCATCAGCTTCTACCATGACTTCCGCAAGTCCCCGGCCGGAAAGCATATTCTGAAAATCTGCCGGGCCGAGGCCTGCCAGTCCATGGGCGGCAACGCGCTGGCGGAAGCGACGCTGGCCAAGCTGGGCATCGGCTGGCACGATACCACCCGCAACGGTGCCGTGACGGTCGAGCCGGTCTATTGCCTCGGGATGTGCGCCTGCGCGCCCGCGGCGATGCTGGACGACCGCGTGGTCGCGCGGCTGGACGAGGCGCGAATGGACAAGCTGCTGAACGAGGCCGGCGCATGAAGATCTGGGTTCCCATGGACAGCGCCGCCAAGGCCGTCGGCGCCAACGACGTGGCCGAAGCGATCGCCCGCGAGGCCGGATCACGCGGAATTGATGTGCAGATCATCCGCAACGGAACGCGCGGCATGATCTGGCTGGAGCCGCTGGTCGAGATCGACGCGGGCGAGGGACGCGTGGCGTTCGGGCCGGTCACGCCCGAGGACGCCGGCGCTCTGCTTGACGGCGAACTGGACAGCCTGGGCCGCGTCGAGGACATTCCGTTCTTCGCGCGCCAGACGCGCCTGACATTTGCCCGCTGCGGCATCATCGATCCGCTGGACCTGGACGAGTATCAGGCCCATGGCGGGCTGGCCGGTCTGCGCCGGGCCATCGGCATGGGCCGCGAGGCCATCGTGCAGGAGGTCACCGACAGCGGGTTGCGCGGCCGCGGCGGCGCGGGCTTTCCGACCGGCATCAAGTGGAAGACGGTGATGCAGGCCGAGGCCACGCAGAAATACATCGTCTGCAACGCCGATGAGGGCGACAGCGGCACATTCGCCGACCGGATGATCATGGAGGGCGATCCGTTCACGCTGATCGAAGGCATGGTGATCGCCGGTCTCGGCGTCGGCGCGACGCGCGGCTACGTCTATCTGCGGTCCGAATATCCCGATGCGATCAAGGTGATGAACCGGGCCGTGCAGATCGCCCGCAGCGCCGGCGTGCTTGGGCCTGCGGTGCTGGGATCGGGCCACGCATTCGACATGGAGATCCGGGTCGGCGCGGGCGCCTATGTCTGCGGTGAGGAAACCAGCCTGCTGAACTCGCTTGAAGGCAAGCGCGGCGTGGTTCGCGCCAAGCCGCCCCTTCCGGCGCTTGAAGGCTTCCTCGGCAAGCCGACCGTGGTCAACAACGTCATCAGCCTGGCGACCGTGCCGGTGATCTTCGAACGCGGCGCGGCGCTGTATGCCGGGCTGGGACATAACCGCTCGCGCGGAACGGCGACCTTGCAGATCGCCGGCAATGTCCGGCGCGGCGGGCTGTTCGAGGCCGGGTTCGGCATCACCCTGGGCGAGGTCGTGAACGACATCGCCGGGGGCACCGCAAGCGGCCGGCCGGTCAAGGCCGTGCAGGTCGGAGGACCGCTTGGGGCCTATATGCCGGTCTCGAAATTCGACACGGCGATGGGCTACGAGGAGTTCGATGCCGAGGGCGGGCTGATCGGCCATGCCGGGCTTGTGGTCTTTGACGACAGCGCCGACATGCTGCACATGGCGCGCTTCGCGATGGAATTCTGCGCCATCGAAAGCTGCGGCAAATGCACACCCTGCCGGATCGGCGCGGTGCGCGGCGTCGAGACGATCGACCGCATTGCCGCGGGCGATGCCGCCGCCGCCGCACTTCTGACCGATCTTTGTGATACGATGCGGGATGGCTCGCTATGCGCGCTGGGGGGCTTCACGCCCTATCCGGTCATGTCCGCGCTGCAGAACTTTCCCGACGACTTCGCGACCCAGAAGGAGGCCGCCGAATGAAGGACTTCATCATCCCGCAATTTGCACCTGGCGACGACCGCGACATGGGCACTCCGGCCCGGACGGGCGCGCCGGTCACGCTGACCATCGACGGTTTCGGCGTCACCGTGCCCGAGGGCACCTCGGTGCTGCGCGCGGCTGCCCAGGTCGGGATCATGGTGCCCAAGCTGTGCGCCAGCGACAACATGGAAGCCTTCGGGTCATGCCGCCTGTGCGTGGTCGAGATCGAGGGACGGCGCGGCACGCCCGCATCCTGCACGACCCCGGTCGCCGAGGGCATGGTGGTCCATACCCAGTCGGGCAAGATCAAGAAGATCCGTCGCGGCGTGATGGAGCTGTATATCAGCGACCACCCGCTGGACTGCCTGACCTGTGCGGCCAATGGCGATTGCGAATTGCAGGATACGGCAGGGCAGGTGGGTCTGCGCGACGTGCGCTACACGCCCGGCCAGAACCATTTCGACCCGACCGATACCGGCGCGCGCAGCCAGGCCGAGGCCCGTCTGCGGATGCCGGTCGCCGAGGCCAATCCGCGCTACACGCCCAAGGACGAAAGCAACCCGTATTTCACCTTCGACCCGTCGAAATGCATCGTCTGCTCGCGTTGCGTGCGGGCCTGCGAAGAGGTGCAGGGCACGTTTGCCCTGACCATCGAGGGGCGCGGCTTCGAAAGCAAGGTCAGTGCCGGCACCGCGACCGATGATTTCCTGACGTCGGACTGCGTCAGTTGCGGCGCCTGCATCCAGGCCTGCCCGACCGCGACGCTGCAGGAAAAATCGGTGATCGAGATGGGTACGCCCGAACGCTCGATCCTCACCACCTGCGCCTATTGCGGGGTCGGCTGCACCTTCAAGGCCGAGATGAACGGCGATGAGCTGGTGCGGATGGTGCCCTACAAGCACGGCAAGGCGAATCGCGGCCATAGCTGCATCAAGGGTCGCTTCGCCTATGGCTATGCCCAGCACAAGGACCGCATCCTGAAGCCGATGATCCGCGACACGATCGAGGAACCCTGGCGCGAGGTCGAATGGGACGAGGCGCTGGCCTTCGCCGCCGACCGCATGCTGGGATTGCAGCGGAAATACGGACGCCGCTCGGTCGGGGTGATCACCTCCAGCCGCTGCACCAACGAGGAAACCTACCTGGTTCAGAAAATGGCCCGCGCGGTGTTCATGAACAACAACACCGACACCTGCGCGCGGGTGTGCCACTCGCCGACCGGTTACGGGCTCGGCAAGACCTTCGGAACCTCGGCCGGGACTCAGGATTTCGACAGCGTCGAAAAGTCCGACGTGGTCATGATCATCGGCGCGAATCCGACGGACGGCCACCCGGTCTTCGCCAGCCGTCTGAAAAAGCGGCTGCGTGAGGGGGCAAGGCTGATCGTCGTCGATCCGCGCCGCACGGACATCGTGCGCAGCCCGCATGTCGAGGCCGCCTACCACCTGCCGCTGCGTCCGGGGACGAATGTCGCCGTGGTCACCGCGATGGCGCATGTGATCGTGACCGAAGGCCTGGTGAACGAAGCCTTCATCCGCGAACGCTGCGACTGGGACGAGTTCCAGTATTACGTCGATTTCGTCAGCCAGGACCGCCACAGCCCCGAGGCGATGGAGGCTCTGACCGGCGTTCCCGCTGCCGATCTGCGCGCGGCCGCGCGGCTTTACGCGACCGGCGGAAACGGCGCGATCTATTACGGTCTGGGCGTGACCGAACACAGCCAGGGCTCGACCACCGTGATGGGCATCGCCAATCTGGCGATGCTGACCGGCAATGTCGGACGCGAGGGCGTCGGCGTGAACCCGCTGCGCGGCCAGAACAATGTGCAGGGCAGTTGCGACATGGGCAGCTTTCCCCATGAATTGCCGGGCTATCGCCATGTGAAACTGCCCGATGTGCGCGAGATCTTCGAAAAGGCCTGGGGAGTCGAGATCGATCCCGAGCCGGGCCTGAGGATCCCCAACATGCTGGACGCGGCGGTCGATGGCACCTTCAAGGGTCTCTATTGCCAGGGCGAGGATATCCTGCAATCGGACCCCGACACCCATCACGTTGCGGCGGGTCTGAAGGCGATGGAATGCGTCATCGTCCATGACCTGTTCCTGAACGAGACGGCGAATTATGCCCATGTGTTCCTGCCGGGCAGCAGCTTTCTTGAGAAAGAGGGCACCTTCACCAACGCCGAGCGCCGCATCAACCGCGTCCGCCGGGTGATCCACCCCCTGAACGGCTACGAGGACTGGGAGGTGACGCAGCTTCTGGCCAACGCGATGGGCGCGAACTGGCACTACACCCATGCCAGCCAGATCATGGACGAGATCGCCGCCACGACACCCAGCTTCGCCAATGTCAGCTTTGATCTGCTTGAAGAAAAGGGCAGCGTCCAGTGGCCATGCAACGACGACGCGCCCGAGGGCACGCCGACCATGCATGTCGATCACTTCGTCTCGGGCAAGGGGCATTTCATCGTCACCGAGTATCTGGCGACCGACGAGAAATCGGGCCCGCGCTTCCCGCTGCTGCTGACGACCGGTCGCATTCTGTCGCAATACAATGTCGGTGCGCAGACGCGACGGACGGCGAATGTGGTCTGGCACCCCGAGGACGTGCTGGAAATCCACCCCCACGATGCCGAACTTCGCGGCGTGAACGAGGGCGACTGGGTCCGGCTGGCCTCGCGTGCGGGGGAAACCACGCTGCGGGCCACGCTGACCGACAAGGTGGCGCCCGGCGTGGTCTACACGACGTTCCACCATCCGGCGACGCAGGCCAATGTGGTGACCACCGACTTCTCGGACTGGGCGACGAACTGCCCGGAATACAAGGTGACGGCGGTGCAGGTCAGCCCCTCGAACGGGCCGTCGGACTGGCAGGAAAGCTATAACGAGCAGGCCGAAAGGTCACGCCGGATCCTGCCGGCGGCGGAATAGCGCATGGACTTGCCGCAGCCCCTTGGGGCGACGGAGGCTTTGCACATCCATGCCCTGGACGGATCGCGGGGCAGCCGCAGCGCCATAAGCCGTGTCCTGCCCGAGGAGACGGCGGTGGCGATGGTCTATGACGGCACCAGTCACGCCGTGATGATGGCCAGCCCCGCGGATATCCGCGATTTCGCGACCGGTTTTTCGCTGTCCGAGGGCATCGTGACCGACATTGCCCAGATCGCATCCTGTGAGATCGTGGCGCATGATCAGGGGATCGAGGCGCGGCTTTGGCTGACCGAGGACCGCGCCGAGGCGCTGGCCGCGCGCCGTCGGACACTGGCCGGGCCGGTCGGCTGCGGGCTGTGCGGGATTGACAGTCTGGATCAGGTCGCCCGACCGCTTCCCGATCTGCGCAAGGCGGGCCCGGTGCTGACCGCCGGGCAGATCGCCGCGGCCACCCAATCCCTGCGCGCGTGGCAACGGATGCATGACCAGTGCCGCGCCGTCCATGCGGCCGGTTTCCTGCTGCCCGGACGCGGGGTGATCCTGGCCCGCGAGGATGTCGGCCGCCACAACGCTCTTGACAAGCTGATCGGCGCGATGGCGCGACAAGGGCTTGATGCGGGACAGGGCGCTTTTGTCCTGACCAGCCGCGTCTCGGTCGAGATGGTGCAGAAATGCGCGATGGCCGGTTGCGCCATGCTGGTCGCCGTCTCGGCCCCGACGCTTCACGCGCTGCGGCTGGCCGAGGGCGCGGGCGTGACCCTGGCCGCCCTTGCGCGCGGCGCGGATTTTGATCTCTTTTCCCACCCTGAACGCATGAAGGCCGAGGTTTCCGATGTCGCCTGAGAAAATGATTATGATGGCCAACCAGATTGCCAGCTTCTTCGACAGCCAACCCGGCAACGCGCCCGAGAGGATCGCCGATCATTTGCGCGACTACTGGGAGCCGCGGATGCGGAGCCAGTTGGCAGAGTATGTCCAGGCCGGCGGCGCCGGTCTGAAGCCCAGTGTCGAAGAGGCCGTGCAACACTTGTGAAACCAGGCGACGCTTGCGCGGGTTGAGGGGTGAAACGATGATCCCACGGGCACCCCATGTCAGACGCCATCCACGACCTGTCGCAAAGCCGTCTTTGCGTCATCATGAATCTCGGCGCGGGCCGCAAGGACGACACGGGATTCGCCCGGGCGGTCACGCAGGCGCTGAAGCCCTGTTGCGCCGAATTTGCGCTGCGAAAGACCCGGCGCGGGTCGGATCTGGTGGACATGGCCAGCAGCGCCGTCGCGGACGGCTTTGACGTGGTGGTGGCCGCTGGCGGGGATGGCACCCAGTCTGCAGTCGCCAGCGCGCTGGCCGGGACCGGAACGGCCATGGGCGTTCTGCCCTGCGGAACATTCAACTATTTCGCGCGCGACCTTGGCGTTGGCGAGACGCTTGACGATGCGCTGGACACGATCCGCAACGCGCGGCTCACGCCGATCGATATCGGGCAGATCGAGAACCTGATCTTCCTGAACAATGTCAGCCTTGGCGCCTATCCGCATATCCTGAAGACGCGCGAAAGCATCTACAGGCGCTGGGGCCGGTCGCGCATCGCCGCCTACTGGTCGGTGCTGGTGGCGCTGCGTCGTCTGCGGCACCCGATGAGGCTGACGGCACGGATGGACGGCCAGTCGAGGCACTTCACAACGGCGCTGGTCTTCGTGGCGCGCAGCGCCTACCAGCTGGACAGCTTTGGCCTTGACGGGGCCGACGCCATCCGTGCGGGTCAGTTCGCGGTTCTGGTCGCCAGGGCAAGGCGACCGCTGCCGCTGATCCGGTCGGCGTTCCGCCTGGCCTTCGGCTTCTCTGCCAAGGACAGCGACTTCGACCTGATACTGACCGACGCGCTGACGATCGAGACGCCCAAGAAGCGCCATCTGATCGCGCATGACGGCGAAAAGACCGTGATGGCCTCGCCGCTGAATCTCAAGGTCTGGCTCGGCGGGCTGACCGTCCTGCTGCCGGCCGACGGCGTCAGCAAGACACGGGACCGCGCCACATGACGCGGATCGTCCATTTGTCGGATCTGCATTTCGGGTTTCACAGAAGCGAACTGGTCGAACCGTTGCTGGCGCGGCTGAACCGCCTTGAGGCCGATCTGGTGGTGGTGACCGGCGACCTGACCCATCGCGGACGGCCGGGCCAGTTCCACGACGCCGCTCGCTTTCTGTCGCGCATCACCGCGCCGGTCATGGCCGTCCCGGGCAATCACGACGTCCCGTTATACAATATCCCGGTGCGTTTCCTGATCCCCTGGTCGGGCTACCGCCAGGGGATCGGATCCGAGCTGTCGCCGGTGCGTGCGGCCGGTCAGGTCCGTGTCCTGGGGCTGAACAGCGTCGACCCGTTCGCGTGTCAGCGCGGGGTGATACGGCATACCCAGATCGCGCGTCTGGTGGCGGGGCTGGATCCGCTGGCCACCAATATCGTCGCGCTGCATCACCCGCTGCAGCACCTGCCCGGCATCGACAAGAAGCTGGCGCGTCGCGCGCCCGAGGCTCTGCACAGGCTGGAGCGGGCGGGCGCACAGATCGCCCTCAGCGGCCATCTTCACATCTGGGCGGCGCGCGCGTTGCTGGCCCGAGGCCATCCGTCCATCCTGCAGATCCAGGCCGGGACGGCGCTGTGCGCGCGGCCGAGCGATCTGCAGAACGAATTCGCCGTGCTCAGGATCGACGGGCCGCGCCTGACCATCGAACGCCATGTCGCGCCGATGGCCGAGCCGGATTTTCGCCCGCCCTCGTTCCAGCGGCTGACGCGCGAAAGCGGGTTTTGGGAAAGCCTCGGCCAGGTGCCTGATCCCGAGCCTTGATGCGGCCCTTGTTTCCTCCGTGCCTTGCAGCCATCGGTGCCGCGGCCAACCAGACCAGCGCAGCACCCGTGCCTGCAGGGCATGGGACCTGTGGTTTGCCCGACGTCGCGGGATGAAAGCCAAGGCGGCCGAAATTCAAGCGCCATCCGATCGGGTGCCGTCACATCGACGTCGCCGAGTTGCCGACCACCGCGGGCAAGCGCCGCCACGTTCCGAGCTTTGAGCGAACCGCCAAATTCTACGGCCAGATTCCACCTCGATAGCCACCCGGAATGACACCGAACGTGCCGGTGAAAGGACACCGGACTCGCGGACGCGGCCACGCCGGGACAGCACAACACCTGGTTCCGGCGCCGAGCGGCGCAGCCGGATCGTCTTCTAGTCGTTGCCGGCCACCCTGTCGGCTTCCATGCTGATGCGCCGTTGCAGGCGATCCAGAAGATGCCGGCGATCCCGGCGGCCGCGAATCTGGTGGGTGCGGGTCCGGATCGGCAGGAAGATGCGCTTGTCGCCCTTGCGATGGACCCGGAAGGATTGTTGTCCGGCGGCCAGCATCGAGTCCTGGCTGCTCTCTGCGACCACTGTCACGGTCATGCAATCGGCTCGGTCGATCTGTTCGGACTTTCCCAGGAAATTCAGGGCCCCGCGCAGAATGTCCGACATCGCGCCAAGATCGCGATATCTTGCTCGGTCCAGCGGCCCCTCGGTGGCTTGCAGGACTGGATCGGCGTCTTCCCGGTTCGACTGGATGCGGTTGTCACCGACGACCGCCTCGAACGTCTCGCCGTCGATCTCGATATCGGCGAACACCCCGGACACGAAGATCGGCTCGGCGCCCATGTTGCCGACGATCAGATGCGCGCGATCCGCGTTTCCGGCCACGCGGGTTATCAGGATATTGGTCTTCCGGCCGCGCTGGATGCTGCGCACCAGGATGTGCAGATAGACGATCCAAACGCTGGCGGTGACGATCTGCGCGGTGGCGGTGACCAGGGTCGCGTTCTGCGAAATCCAGTCCAGCATGGGCTTTCCCGTGAGTCCGTTCCAGGCTCAACCCGTGAGCGCAGAGGTTGTTCCCCGACCCGCGCGTCGTGAACGGAGGCGTCGGGCAGGATCGCGTCGCGCATCGATCGTGGAAAGCGGCCCGTGTCGGTCGAACCACCCCGTCACCGGCCACCCGCGGACGGACATGACCGCGCACCATGAGCCGCACGATCCTTGCCCGAGAGGCCAGCGCTTCGGCCGCCGGCAAGATGATGGTCCGACTCGACGACCATCGTTCGTTTTTTCAAGACCCCCCGCCCGGGGCTTCCTGGGCGGGGGGCTTGTTCAGATTCGTGAAGCCTCGAGACCAGTGTGCAACACTCGTCCCCAAGCCGGGATCACAAGTCGAACATATCGCTCATCATGGCGTCATGCAGCATGGTGCCAGCAGCTCCAACCGTGACCATGGCCTCACCGCGGGTAAAGTTCCCCTCTTCGTCGGCCGCCCAGTACTGGAAGTGATCGACCCCGACAAAACCGTCATTGGGACGGTAGAGGACAGAGCCGTCGTCCTGCAGATAGACATTCCCGTTGCGCGGGTCGATCAGACCGCCCACCCGGACAAGTCCGCCATCCGGATCGCTGTCATTGGCCACAAGATCCATGCGCAAGGCGGTGCCGGCACTGGTCGTGGCGTGGTCAGTGTTCGCGATCGGACCCGGTCCGCCCAGATTGATCACCCCGTTATAGGAGTAGCGGCTGTTCAGGGTGCTGTCGGGATAGTCCAGTTCGAAGACCAGATACTGCTTCAGCGACTCTCCGGTTGCCCTGTCCGTCACGAAGTCCTCGACCAGGGCGACCGCTGTGCCGTCGGGCAGCCGCCAATAGCCTTCGCTGTCGAGGAACTCATCCTTCTGATAATTCCACAGACCCTGCTGTTCGATGGTAAAGTTCCTCTGGATCGATCCGATCGAGTCGGTCTTGATACCATTGAACAACATGTGATCGGCATCGGAAATCACTCGGTCCGCCGTCAAACGGAATTCGAGCTGTCCCGGTGTCAGGCTCGAGCCGTCCAATTGTGTCAACTGTCCGGCAAACGACTCGCGGATATCGACACCACCGATATTGCGGAAATCGCCGTCGATGACGGTATTGTGGAAGTCGCCGGGCGCGCCTCCGCCACTGTGGATGTCGTTGTTGTCAAGCATGTTGAACGCATGATCGAAACCATCGATCCTGATGCCGTTGAACACCATGTCGAAGGCGTTCGTGGCCAGGTTCACACCATGAGGGGTATCATCCGGCATGTCGTTGTTCTCGGGGCGCTGCCCGACCAGATCGACATCCTTGAACGTGTAGTGGCCGGTATAGCTGAGGAAGATGCCCTCGCGGGTCTCCCAGTTCAGGAACCCGTCGAACACGCTGCGCAGGTCATGCCCCTGGTCCGGGTTCTGTTTCACGACAATCAAGCCCGTGTTGGTGCCGAACGCCTCGTTGTCGCGGAAGCCCTGGATCGCCGGCTTGTCGGTGTCCAACCGATCGCGTCCGTATCCGACTTCGGAGTGATGCATCGTGTCGGGATCGATCGAGTCGCGATCGCCCCGGTGCAACCAGACAAAGCCGTGCGTGGTATTCGCGGCGACGTTCTCGGCCAGTTCGACCAGACGACCGCCCATCCAGAAGCCGTCACCGGTGCGGGCGACGTCGCCGTCGACTTCGCTGTTCTTGACCGCGCCGTCGCCAAAGCTCCAGCCCTGACCCTTGATGGCGATGTTTTGATACCAGGTGCCGGTTTCGTTGCCGTCCTCGGCAACGAAGCCAGCGCCCCAGGCATCGAAGGACACGTTGCGGGTCAGGTTGGCGTTTGACGAATGGTGCACGAAACCCCAGCCGGGCGATCCGTCCACGACGTTGCCGATCGCAATCGCCGGGTTCTCCATATCATCAAGGCCGGCTTCGTGGAAATGGAACGGATAGCGCCCCTCGATATTGGCATCGGGCGACAGGTTCCCGACACCGCCGAAATCGCTCGCCGGGCCGGAATATTCCGATTTGTCAGTCCGCCCAAGATCGTTGAAGCCCGCATAACGCACATCGACATCGTCATTATGCATGAACATGACCTGGCCACGCTGATGCGCCGGAAGGTCGTCACCGCCCTCGCTCGAGAAGGTGACGTTTCGGGTCATGTTCGCCACATAGGCTTTCAGATCCTCACGTGGGGTATCGTGATCGAAGGTGAGCGGGCGATCCAGCGTCACGGTGTTTCCGCTGATCGCTGCGATCGTGACTTCCTCGTCCTGGGTCTCTGCAAAAGCCATCCGACCTTCGGCATTGTTCCAGTAGAAGCCCTGCTGGTAGGTGCCGGTCAGGACCAGCTTGTCGCCCACCTGCCATCCTGTGGGGGCCTCTTCGAGTGTCAGCGTGGTATCCCCGGCCATCGCATCCACCTGAACCTTCAGATGCGACGCCTTTTCCTGCCCGGCTATGTCCACCTCGCCCATCGCGACCATGCCGCGTGACAGCAGGGCAGGGTCCCAGGCGACATCGATGTTGCCGTTGTCGGCAAAAACGATGTCAACATTCGTTCCGGCCTGGACCGGGCGCCCTTCGGTGCCGATCTCCAGATGACCGGTCGGCGAGACGACCAGCGTGTCGACCACCAGCCTGCTATCCTCATCGGTGGCGAAGTGCAGATAGCCGTCCACGCGCACGGTGAAGATGGAGGCGTCGTTTTCCTCGCTGTAGCCGACAGAGATACCCTCGGGGATCAGAACGCGGGCGTCATCGCCCGGCACCTGACCGTTGTGCCAGATCGAAGGATCGTTCCAGTCGCCATGGTTGACGGCCACATGTGTGGCGTCCCCGCGCGAAACCAGATTCAAGGCCGCCATGTGGCCAGCCATTGCGCCGGAGTGACCCTCCATGTCGTGCTCGGGCATGTTCTGAACCATTTCGACGAAAGCCGCGATCTCGGCCGCCGTCTGCGGCGGGTCGATCAGATCGCCCCCACCGTGGCCGCCATGATCGCCGCCCGTGTCGCCGCCCGTGTCGCCCCCACCGTGGCCGCCATGATCGCCGCCCGTGTCGCCGCCCGTGTCGCCACCGCCGGTGTCGCCGCCGGTATCGCCGCCGCCCGTGTCGCCATCGCCGATCACCGGCGGGGCCGATACCTCGACGGAAACCCGTGCCGTGTCGCGGCCGCCATTCCCGTCGCCCACGACGTAGTCAAAGCTGCCGGTGCCCGCACCGTTCCCGGTGAACCGGATCTGGTCGCCGACGATCTCTGCCGTGCCGTTGGTGATGTCGCCCAGCCGCACGAGCGACAGCGCATCTCCGTCCGCATCCGTGTCGTTTGCCAGCAGGTCCGAAATCGCGATGGTGATCGACTCTCCTGCCTGAACGGCGAAGCCGCCGTCGTCGCCAGCGACCGGTGCCACGTTCACCGGCGTCTCGGTGACCGGCGCCTCGGTGACCGGCGCCTCGGTGACATTCACGGAAACCCGTGCCGTGTCGCGGCCGCCATTCCCGTCGCCCACGACGTAGTCAAAGCTGCCGGTGCCCGCACCGTTCCCGGTGAACCGGATCTGGTCGCCGACGATCTCTGCCGTGCCGTTGGTGATGTCGCCCAGCCGCACGAGCGACAGCGCATCTCCGTCCGCATCCGTGTCGTTTGCCAGCAGGTCCGAAATCGCGATGGTGATCGACTCTCCTGCCTGAACGGCGAAGCCGCCGTCGTCGCCAGCGACCGGTGCATCGTTGACCGGGGTGACATTGACGACGACGCGGGCCGTGTCGGTGCCGCCATTGCCGTCGGTGATCCGGTAGATGAAGCTGTCGCGCCCGTTGAAGTTCGCGTCCGGAACATAGGTCAGCGTGCCATCGTCGTTTTGCGTCACCGTGCCGTGTCCCGGCGAGCCTATCTCGTAAATCGTCATCGTGTCGCCATCGGCATCGATGTCGTTTGCCAGCGGGTTCAGCGTGAGTTGCCCATCCTCGAGGATCTTGCGCGTGTCGTTGCGCGCATCCGGGCGCGTGTTCGTGCTGGCCGGCGCGGTCGTCACGCCCACCGAAACGGTCGCGATCGCCTCGCCGCCGCGACCGTCGCCAATCACATAGTCAAAGCGTCCCGAACCCTGTGCGGCGCCGGTAAACCGAACCTCGTCTCCGACGATCTGCGCGGTGCCGTTGGTGACATTCGTCAGACGCAGAACGGAAAGATCATCGCCGTCCGCATCGGAATCATTCGCCAGCAACTGGGCCACCGGAATGGTGACCGTCTGGCCGGCTTGCACCGAAAAACCGCCATCATCCTGCGCCACCGGGGCGACATTCGGCGCGGGTTCGGGATCGCTCACAGCCTCGTCGGTGCCGTGGCGCAGGCGGCTTTCGTCAAGATATGACCACGTGCCGCCGTCCAGACTGTGGCCGATACGCAGTTCGGTTGCGCCCCAGGCCTCGAAGTAATCCACGCGGATCGTGTACCAACCCGATTCAGTAATCTCGACCTCGCCGTAAGTCGCTGATGCGGCCCGAGCGCCGGTGTATTCGGCAACGGTCTCTTCGCCGATCGTCAGCCTGAAACCGTCATCGGTCACATTGCCGAAGCGGTGGGTCCCCGCCTCGAGAAAGATCTGACCGGACAGTTGCAAAGCGTACAGGTCGGACACGTTGCCGAGGGCGGGATCGCTGAGCGTCAGGGCATCGTCGCCCAGAAACTCTTGCAGCGAACCGTCTGTCGACCCGTAATCGATCGCATCCGATACGAACATCGCATCCGATGCACCGTTCATCCTGTCCAGAGCATCGAAGAGGTTCCTGAGCGATTCATCAGTATAAACCTGCCCAAGCAGTCCCGACTCATAGTTTGCCTCGGAGGCTGTTTCCGCTGTGGACACCGGATATCTTGCCATTTCCTACGACCTTCCCAAAACATGGTTCGACGACCCAGACGTTCCGTCTGGCATCGGCAGTTGATCTCTTGCACGACGCGGCCGAGAAGGGCACACACAACTTAAAATTGTATTAACAAAAGAACTACGCCGTTCAGTTGAGTTGCAGACTAGTTTAGCCCCTGCCGCGGATGCAAGGAGCGCAGCCAAGGCGCCCCCAAGGATCGGCGGTTTCTTACCGTCCGGTCGAACATTCCGGCATTCGCCTGCTCATCACAAAGCATAAGAGCAATTTGTCTGCTGTATTTGTCTTTTAACTATGCGGCTACGTGTTACGAAAGTCGTATATGCTGAAACAGCCAGAATGTGCGCGCCCGTCACTCTGTCGATAAATCGCTGCCGCGCAGCGAATCAGGCATGACAGCGGTTCGGCACAGTGCCCAGGTCGGCAAGACACCTTGGTTAACCAGGAATAATCTATACTTTACAGTCGTCAGGCGAAGACGCCCGAACGAAGGCAGCGATCACAGTGCAAGGATGGTCCGCGCTGCGATGCGGCGGCCAAGGCAACGCAGGCGGGTGATGCGCATCCGGCCAGAGCGCCGCGCGCCAGCGCGGCGGCCTGTCCGCTTGTTTCGTCGATTAATCTTTGATTACTGAATTGGAGGGCCTACGACCTTCCGCGCGGCGGCCACCGGAGCAGGCCAGACTATATGCACGGATCATGTCTTCGAAACTGATTATGGCCTGTAAACCAGACGCCGGCCGGGGCTGGCGACAAATCCTGAAACACGAAAAAAATGCAAAGTTCCAGGAAAAAATTTGATGGTGGGCGGTGAGGGATTCGAACCCCCGACATCTTCGGTGTAAACGAAGCGCTCTACCAGCTGAGCTAACCGCCCTCTCGCGCGGCTTCTAGCGTGATCCTGCTGGCAGCGCCAGCCCTGCCTGCCGCTCGGCTGCGCCTTCGTGCCATCCCCGATACTCTGCGCTCCATACGACAGGGGCCGTACCCGGATCGGTCGCCAGATCGGGAACATGGTGCACACTGCCCGCCATGCGATCAATCGCAGCATGGTCGGCGTCATCCCAGGCGTCACGATCGACGCCAGACCCCGGAACGTCTCGATGCCACCGGGGTCCGGCGCATGAGGCGGCAGAAGCCTTGGCCACCGGGTGCGCGATCGGACGAGTCGCGCAACGCCCCGTGAACGCTGTCGGGATGGCGACAGCACAGATCGGTCGGCGGCTCATCCAGGCGCCCCTCCACATTTCCGCACGCCCTCCCTTTCGTCTCGCCGTGCCGCATCTGATACGGATCGGGATACAAGGCCAGGCTGAATGGGGTCCGTTGACATGCGAAGGGCCGCCCCTGAGGCGGCCCGCACCAGCGCGCCTTGCGGCAGACCGGCCAATTCTGGTGGGTGATAACGGATTTGAACCGCTGACATCTTCGATGTGAACGAAGCGCTCTACCGCTGAGCTAATCACCCGGTGGAGGGGTTTCTAGCGGCAGGCCGGCATCGTTGCAAGGCCCAAAAAACCGCTATTCCGGCGCCACCGGGGTGACGCTGGCCTGCGGCTTTGTGAGGCCGCGCTTGCGGCGCAGACGCAGCGTGATGACGTCACCGCCCCGCATGTCCTTTTCCAGATTGACGCGCGCCCGTCCAAGCGGGGGAACGGCCAGCGTGTGGCCAGCGGATAATGCCAGCCCCAGCTGTTCCAGAGTGGCTTCGATGATCGGCCGCGCCTCGGATCTCTTGACCCCGGTTGCGGCGACGACCCGATCGACGAAATCCTTCTTCTGCACGACCTGCGCCGGCTGTGGATCGGAGGCCTGACAGCCGGCCATAAGCGTCGCGCATCGATCCGCGATTGACTTGTTTTCCATGGTCTTCGTCCCCCAAACGACGGAATTACCCGACGCTAGGGTGGAACCCAATTGACGCTACGTCAACCGCTAATCGCGACAAGCCGGTGAATCAAAAGGCCGAACCGGAGGGTTTCCGGTCCGGCCAGGGCACGCAAGAGACCCGCGTCAGCGGCTGGCTTGCCTAATGTGCAACGGCACTGCCGCCTTCTCCGCGCGAATCGCGGACCGCCAATTTCGCCGCCTCGGCGGCTTCCTCGGCAGCCTCGTCCCATTCGACGGCTTCGGGCATCCTGACGAGGGCGTGTTTCAGAACCTCGCGGACATTTCCGACCGGGATGATCTTCAGGCCGGATTTCACGTTGTCGGGGATCTCGGCCAGATCCTTCTCGTTGTCGGCCGGGATCAGCACGGTCTTGATGCCCCCGCGCAGTGCGGCCAGCAGTTTTTCCTTGAGCCCGCCGATCGCAAGCACATTGCCGCGCAAGGTGACCTCGCCGGTCATGGCGACGTCCTTGCGGACCGGGATGCCAGTCATCACCGAAACGACCGACGTTACCATCGCAACGCCCGCCGACGGCCCGTCCTTGGGCGTGGCGCCCTCGGGGACGTGGACGTGGATGTCGCGCTTTTCGAATTCGGGCGGCCTGACCCCGATTTCCGGTGCGACCGACCGAACGAAGCTGGAGGCTGCATCGATCGATTCCTTCATCACATCGCCCAGCTTGCCCGTCGTCTTCATCCGGCCCTTGCCGGGAAGGCGCAGTGCCTCGATCTGCAGCAGATCACCACCGACCGACGTCCAGGCAAGCCCCGTCACGACGCCGACCTGGTCTTCTTTCTCGGCCAGGCCATAGCGATGGCGGCGCACGCCAAGATATTGCTCGGCCTTCTCGGCTGTCACCTCGACAGACTTGACCTTCCCCTTCAGGATCTCGGTCACGGCCTTTCGGGCCAGCTTGGCGATCTCGCGCTCCAGCGACCGCACGCCCGCTTCGCGGGTGTAGTAGCGGATCACATGGGTCAGCGCGTCATCGGTCACGCTGAACTCGCCCTTGCGCAGGCCGTTTGCCTTGATCTGCTTGGGCAGCAAATGCTGCTTGGCAATCTCGCGCTTCTCATCCTCGGTATAGCCGGCCAGCGGAATGATTTCCATCCGGTCCAGCAGCGGGCTGGGCATGTTGTAGCTGTTGGCCGTGGTCACGAACATCACGTTCGACAGGTCGTATTCCACCTCGAGATAGTGGTCCACGAACGTCGCGTTCTGTTCGGGATCCAGCACCTCGAGCATCGCCGAGGCCGGATCGCCGCGGAAGTCCTGACCCATCTTGTCGATCTCGTCCAGCAGGATCAGCGGATTGGTCGTCTTGGCCTTCTTCAGCGCCTGAATGATCTTGCCGGGCATCGAGCCGATATAGGTCCGGCGATGGCCCCGGATCTCGGATTCGTCGCGCACACCGCCCAGGCTGATGCGGATGAATTCACGTCCCGTCGCGTTCGCAACGGACCGACCCAGCGAGGTCTTGCCCACACCCGGAGGGCCGACAAGGCACAGGATCGGGCCCTTCAGCTTCTGGCTGCGCGACTGCACGGCCAGATATTCGACGATCCTTTCCTTGACCTTCTCGAGGCCAAAGTGATCGGCGTCCAGAACCCGCTCGGCGCGGCCCAGATCCTTCCTGGTGCGCGACTTGACACCCCATGGCAGGGCGAGAAGCCAGTCCAGATAGTTGCGGCTGACCGTCGCCTCGGCCGACATCGGCGACATCGACTTCAGCTTCTTCAGCTCGGCGTCCGCCTTCTCGCGGGCTTCCTTGCTGAACTTGGTCCGGGCGATCTTCTCTTCCAGTTCGGCGATCTCGTTCTGGCCATCCTCGCCGTCGCCCAACTCCTTCTGAATGGCCTTCATCTGCTCATTCAGGTAGTATTCGCGCTGCGTCTTTTCCATCTGGGTCTTGACGCGGGACTTGATCTTCTTTTCGACCTGCAGAACAGACATCTCGCCCTGCATGTGGCTGTACACCTTCTCAAGGCGCTCGGCGACGTTCAGCGTATCCAGCAGGTCCTGTTTCTTGTCCAGATCGATGCCCATATGGCCCGCGACCAGATCCGCCAGCTTGCCGGGCTCCTTGGCCTCGGCAACGGCCGTCACGACCTCTTCGGGAATGTTCTTGCGGACCTTGACATAGCGTTCGAACTCGTCGGCCACGGTGCGGACCAGCGCGGTCACGGTCGATGCGTCCCCGTCGCTTTCCTCCAGCACCAGGGCCGTCGCCTCGAAATGGTCGTCATTCGGCACGAAGCCGGTGATCGCGACGCGTTCCTGACCCTCGACGAGCACCTTCACGGTGCCGTCCGGCAGCTTCAGCAGTTGCAGGACATTGGCCAGCACGCCGGTGCGATAGATCCCATCCTCGACGGGCTCGTCGATCGAGGCGTCCTTCTGGGCGGCCAACAGAATCGAGCTGTCGGATTCCATCACCGATTCAAGGGCGCGGACCGATTTGTCGCGCCCCACGAAAAGCGGCACGATCATGTGCGGAAAGACCACGATGTCGCGCAAAGGCAGCACCGGATAGGTTTGGGGGGCGAATTCGTTCATGCTTTGCGTTCCTTTCCTGCCCGAGATCATGGCCCCGACATGGCGGCGCACGATCCCTGCCTGGATCAATCTAGGGGGGCGTGCGTTCACGTTCAATACGGCCTCGATAATACCACATATTTCGCGGCAAGACCTCTTCCGCACAAGATGACCGTGGCGCGGCCTTATCGCGGGATCACGATCTCGGCGCGCAGACCCCCCAGGCGCGGTCCGCGACCAAGCCGCAGCTGACCGCCATGGGCGCGCGCGACATCGGCGGCGATGGCAAGTCCCAGACCCGCGCCCTGACCGCGGTTGCGATTGCGCGACGCATCCAGTCGCGTGAACGGCCGCATCGCGGCCTCGACGCTGTCATCGGGGATTCCCGGCCCGTCATCCTCGATACCCACCCGCAGGCTGCGCGGACCCAGCGTCGCGTCCAGCTCGGCACGGCTGCCATAGCGCACGGCGTTGCTGATCAGGTTGTCAAGCGCCCGGCGCAGCATGTCGGGCCGAAACGTGGCGCGCCCGGCCTCGTCGCCTTCCGCGCGCAGCAAGCGGACATTCTGGCCGGCACGCTGCGCGTCGACCACCACACCGCGCAGGAATTCCAGCGCGGCGACGGATTCGGGCGCGCGTTCCTGGGCTTCGTCGCGGGCGTAGTCCAGAAAGGCGTCCACCATGCGGTTCATCTCGGTGATGTCGTTTTCCATCGCCGCGATCTCTTCGGGGTCGGGCGGCGCATCGGGAGAGACGCAGGACAAGCCGAGGCGCAGGCGGGTCAGGGGGGTGCGCAGATCGTGGCTGATCCCGGACATCATCAACTTGCGCTGCTCATTCTGGCGCTCAAGCCGGTTTCGCATGTCAAGAAAGGCGGTTCCGGCGCTGCGGATCTCGACGGCGCCGCCGGGACGATAGGGCACGATCCGGCCCTTGCCATATTCTTCGGCCGCCTGCGCCAGCCGTCTGATCGGGCGCAGCTGGTTGCGCAGGAACACGGTCGCGATCCCCGTCATCAGCAGCGAGGTGAAGACCATCAGGACCAGCAACTGATGCGGGTTCGAGGCGCTGACACGCTCGCGCCGGAAGGCCAGCGCGTAGGGGCCGAAGCGTCCCTCCATCACGACCACCACCCGCTTTTCGTCCGTGGCGAGGTCGACGGACCGGACCTGCGGCAGGCTTTCACGCAACTGCTCGATCACCACGCGGCCCGAGAAGTCGTATCCGAGGCGCTGATCGCCACCGCCGGCCGGCACCGGCAGCTGCAGCGTCAGGCCAAGCGGCACCGCGATCGCGCGGCCCGCCAGCAGCGCCTGGGCTGCGTTGTCGGCCTGATCCATGCTTTGGGCGACAAAGCCCAGCTCTCGTGCCATGCTGGCGGTCATCTGCCGGGTCACGCCGTCGAAATGGCGCTGAAGGAACATCACGCTGACGACCAGCGTCACCACGACGACCGGCAGGAACAGGATCAGCGCTGCGCGCCCGTAAAGGCCGCGCGGAAGAAGCCATCGCGAAAAGCCTGTGTCGCCCTGGTTAGACATGGAAACCCCGTGGTCTGGACGCTACGCTAACCGCATGCGCCACACGACGAAAGAGCCTCGCCGCATCCTCGCCCCGAACCCCTCGCCGCTGACGGGGCCGGGCACGAACAGCTACCTGATCGGAGCGCGGAACGTCGCGGTGATCGATCCCGGGCCCGACGACCCCGCCCATATCGCCGCGATCGCCGAGGCTGCCGGCGACCGCATCAGCCACATCTTCGTGACCCATGCGCACCGCGATCACAGCGCCGGCGCGGCGCGGTTGTCGCGGCTCAGCGGTGCGCCCGTGCTGGCCTTCGGCGACGCGCTTTCGGGCCGCTCGCCGGTGATGGAAGGCCTGGCGGCGCAGGGGCTTGTCGGTGGCGGCGAGGGGCTGGACATGGGCTTCGCGCCCGACCGGCTGCTGCGGGACGGGGAGTCCGTCGAAACCAGCGAGTGGTGCCTGACCGCGCTCCATACGCCCGGTCATTGCGGAGGACATCTCTGTTTCCTGTGGAAGGACACGCTGTTTTCCGGCGACATCGTGATGGGCTGGTCCAGCACCATCATCTCGCCCCCCGACGGGGATCTGGCGGATTACCTGAAGTCGCTGGAACGGATCGCCGGACTCGACGCGCAAGTCCTGCTGCCGGCGCATGGCGACGCCGTCGTCGAACCCGCGATCCGTCTGGCCGAGCTCGCGGCGCATCGTCGTTTCCGGACGGCCCAGATCCTTGCCGCCCTGCGCGACGGTCCGGATGACGCAGCGGGGCTGGCCCGTCGGATCTATGCTGTCCCACCCCATCTGTTGCCCGCCGCCTCACGCAACGTGCTTGCCCATCTGATCGCGCTGACAACTCTGGGCGCCATCGCGCCGACCGGTCCGCTGTCGGCCGACGCGCAGTTTGTGACGATGTGAAAAAAACGGCGCAATGCCTCTGGACGCCCCATGGATGCATTGCTATATCCCGCCCCGTGTTCCGGCGTAGCTCAGCGGTAGAGCAGTTGACTGTTAATCAATTGGTCGTAGGTTCGATCCCTACCGCCGGAGCCAAAAATACCTGAAATCGCTATGCTTGTCGCCCGTGTCCCGATCGGTCTCTGCGGCCGGGATCCGGTGGCCCGATCAGGGTCAATTCGCTGCGATCGGGGGCATGGATCTTGCGCGGGGCATGTGGCCGAGAACGGCCGAGGCGTCTGGCAGATTGAACCCTGCGAGACTGTGGCGGTCGCGCGCGCCGAGCACCCAAGGAGACGAACGCCCCGGCTGCGTCGATGCATGCAAGCCGGAATTGGTTGTTCCGTTGCCTCCGGGGATGCTGTGCCAGGGCTTCGAGCCCGGTCGCGGCATTGGTGCCGGTCAGCGCGCCGATGCCGTGCCGCGGCAGAACTTCGGGCTCGCTGGCCGGCCGCGCGAGCCGGCGCGAAACATGCTGTTCCTGCCTGGGCTGCCCTGTTCTTCTTCGGGATGGCGGCTGCGTGGACATCGCCTGCCGCCACGCCTATAAGGCGCGCGAATTCAGACCCCGCAGAGGTGCATCATGATCAAGGTTTTCGGCCACACAGCCCCCGACACCGACTCGACCGGCTCGCCCATCATCTGGGCCTGGTATCTGACCGAGGTCCGCAAGACCCCGGCCAGGGCTTTCCTTCAGGGTGAGCCGAACACCGAAGCCGCGTGGATGCTGACCCGCTGGAATCTCGACAAGCCGGAAATCATCTCGGACGTTGCCAAGGGCGATCAATGCGTGATCGTCGATACCAACAACCCTGCCGAGTTGCCGCCCAGCATCAACGATGCCGACGTGATCGAGATCATCGACCACCATCTTCTGGCCGGCGGCATCAAGACCGGCGTTCCGATCAACATCACCATCCGACCGCTGGCCTGCACCGCCACGATCATGCACGACCTGATCGGCGACGACATGAGCCGCGCGCCCGACGGGGTGAAGGGCGCGATGCTGACCTGCATCCTGTCGGACACGCTCGAGTTCCGCAGCCCGACCACGACGGCACATGACCGCGCGGTTGCCGAGACACTGGCCGCCGATCTGGGCGTGAACATCACCGACTATGCCAACGAGATGTTTGCCGCGAAATCCGATGTCAGCGCCTTCGGCGAGGACGCGTTGCTGCGCATGGACAGCAAGGAATACCAGCTGGGCGGCAAGCAGCTGCGGATCTCGGTGCTGGAAACCACCGCGCCGCAGGTGCTGCTGGACCGCAAGGAGGCGCTTATCGCCGCCATGCCGGCCGTCGCGGCAGCCGATGGTGCGGACGAGGTGCTGCTGTTCATCATCGACATCCTGAACGAAGAGGCGACGCTGTTGTTGCAGAATGATCTCGTCCGCGAGATCGCCCGGAAAAGCTTCGGCGCCACCGCCACGGGCGACAGCGTCGTGCTGCCGGGCATCATGAGCCGCAAGAAGCAGATCATACCGGCCCTGGCGCTCTGATGACGCGCATCATCCGGCACCTGTCGCAGATCGGTGCGAACTACGACGCGCTGTTGTGCGATCTCTGGGGCTGCCTGCATAATGGCAAGCGGCCCTACGAGGCCGCAATCAGCGCCCTGCAGGCTTATCGCAGCGGCGGCGGTCGGGTGGTTCTGCTGACGAATGCGCCGCGCCCAAACCAGTATGTGATCGCGCAGCTGGATCGCATGGGTGTGCCGCGGGATGCCTGGGACATGGTGATCAGTTCCGGCGACGCCGCACAGGATGCCATGTTCGGCGGGGCCGTCGGCCGCAAGGTCTGGCATGTCGGCACCGAGAAGGATGACGGGTTCTTCACCGACACCCCGCCCGAATGGACCGGCGCGGCGCCGATCCGTCGCGTCGCTCTGGAAGAGGCCGAGGGGATCGTCGTGACCGGTCCCTTCGACGAGATAAACGAGGCCCCCGAGGATTACCGCGCGCCGTTCATGCTGGCGCAACAGCGCGGCCTGAAGCTGCTTTGCGCCAATCCCGACGTGGTGGTGGATCTGGGCGAGACCCGGATTTATTGCGCCGGCGCCCTGGCCGAATTCTATGAGGATCTGGGCGGCGTATCCTATTATTTCGGGAAACCGCATCCGCCGATCTACGAGCGCGCCCGACGGCTGCTGGGGCTGAGCGACAAGTCCCGCGTGCTGGCCATCGGCGACGGCATCAACACCGATATTCGCGGTGCCCGTCAGGAGGGCATCGACTCGGTGTTCGTCACAGGCGGCCTGGCGGCCCAAGCCTTTGGGACCGATGTCGAAGAGCCGGACCCGGAATTGCTGCGCGAATGGCTGGCCCATCACCAACTCGGCCCGGAATTCAGCATCGGCCGGCTTCGCTGAGGCCGGATCACCGCGACTGGCCCAGGCGCCCGCACCGGTGACGGTTCGGGCGCTTTTGCCTGTAGGCGCCGCCGCAATCAGGTCCGCAACAAAAGCATACTTTAATGCAGGTAAAGTGGTATTTTGTTGCGCGCCCGCAAGATTGCTGCTATGCAGCATCGGAAGTGAACAAACCGGCCTCAGCAGATGGATGAAATCATGTTCGACAATCTTCCGCGCGGCACGATCGTCATCGAGGACCTGGAGATCGGCATGACGCGCTATCTGCAAAAGCAGGTCACCGACCGCGATATCGCGTTGTTCTCGGAGGTGTCCACCGACCGCAATCCGGTGCATCTGGACGACGACTACGCGCGCGACACCATCTTCGAGGGCCGGATTGCCCACGGCATGCTGACAGCCGGGCTGATCTCGGCCGTGATCGGTGAGCAGTTGCCCGGACATGGCACCGTCTATCTGGGCCAGACATTGAAATTCATGGCTCCGGTGCGACCCGGCGACGTGGTTCGTGCCGAGGTCACGGTCGACTCGATCGACCACGGGAGACGCCGGGTGACGCTTGCAACCCGTTGTCTGGTGGGCGATACGGTCGTGCTGAAAGGCGAGGCGGTCGTGCTGGCCCCAAGCCGCAAGTTCGACTGACGGGGCTTCGTCGCGCCCCGATTGGGGGCGCAATGCATATCCATCGAGACTGGAGCGGATTGCCCTCCGACGCACGGGGCGCGACCATCGCCATGGGCAATTTCGATGGCCTGCATCTGGGCCATCGCGCGGTCATCGAGGCGGCCTCCCGGGCGGCGGATGCGCCGCTGGGTGTCATCACCTTCGAGCCCCATCCGCGCGAATATTTCGTCCCCGATACACAGCCGTTCCGGCTGATGAACGCCGAGGCGCGTGCGAACCGGATGGCGCGGCTTGGTGTCGAGCATCTCTACGAGTTGCCGTTCGGCCCGGTGCTTGCCGGCCTGACTCCGCAGGCTTTCGCCCGCGAGGTGCTGGTGGACGGCCTTGGCGTGCGCCATGTCACCGTCGGGCTGGATTTCTGCTTTGGCACGAAACGGGCGGGCAACGCGAAGACGCTTGCGGAACTGGGCGCGCAGCTGGGATTTGGCGTGACCGCCGTGCCGCTGGTGGGCACCGGGGGGCAGGACTACAGCTCTACCGCCGTCCGCACCGCACTGACCGAGGGCCGCACGCGCGATGCCGAAAAGATCCTGGGACACTGGCACCGGATCGAGGGCGAGGTGGTGCATGGCGAGAAACGCGGCCGCGACTTCGGCTGGCCCACGGCCAATATGCGGATGGAGGGGCTGCACCTGCCGCGGCTGGGCGTCTATGCCGTGCTGGTCGATGTCCTGACCGGCCCGGACCGGCTGTCCTGCCTGGGCGTGGCCAGCCTTGGCGTGCGGCCGATGTTCGGACGCAATGCCCCCAATCTCGAGGTGCATCTGTTCGATTTCGAAGGCGATCTCTATGGGCAGCATCTGTCCGTCGCACTGGTCGAGTTCCTGCGGGACGAGGCAAGTTTTGACAGTATCGACGGGCTGATCGACCAGATCGCCGCCGACGCGGCACAGGCCCGTGCGGTTCTGGCAGGCGCCTGATGCGTGACCGGTTCTGGGAATTGCCGCTGGATCAGTTGACGCCCGGAGAGTGGGAGGCGCTGTGCGACGGCTGCGGCAAGTGCTGTCTGAACAAGATCGAGTACGAGGATACCGGCGAACTGGCGTTCACACGCGTCGCCTGCAAGCTGCTGGATGGCGAAGCCTGCCGGTGCAGTTCTTACAGCAACCGCCACGATTACGTTCCCGACTGCGTCGTCCTGACCCCCGGAAAGCTGAAGGCCATCGCCTGGTGGTTGCCCGTGACCTGCGCCTACCGGCTGCGCCACGAAGGGCGGCGGCTGTATGACTGGCACCATCTGATCTCGGGCGACGCGGAAACCGTGCACCGCGCCGGTGTCAGTGTGCGCGGCTGGACCGTAAGCGAGGCCGAGGTGACCGAGGACGACTGGGAAGAGCATATCATCGAGGACCTGTCGTGAATTTCGCGTCCGACAACGCCTTTGGCGCACATCCGGCCGTGCTGCGCGCGCTGAACGATTGCAATGGCGGGGCGGTCCTGGGGTATGGTGCCGATCCGGTCACGGCCAGGGCCGAGGCGGCGATCCGCGATCTGCTGGAGGCGCCGCAGGCCTTCGTGCGGTTCGTTTCGACCGGTACGGCGGCGAATGCCCTGGTCTGCGCCCAGCTTTGTCCGCCGGGCGGGCGGATCTATTGCCACCGTGACGCACATATCGAGACAAGCGAATGCGGTGCGCCCGAATTCTTTTCGCATGGCGCCAAGCTGGTGACGCTGCCGGGCGCGGCGGGCAGAATGGACCCCGAGGATCTGGCCGAGGCGCTGCGGATCGGCGCGGGCGGCGGCCTGAACGGCGGACGGAATGCGATGGTGTCGATCACCAATGCGACCGAGTGGGGCACGATCCATGACCCGGCCCAGGTTGCCGCGCTGGCGCGGATTGCACACGCGGCCGGTCTGCCGTTGCACATGGACGGCGCGCGATTTGCCAACGCCGTTGCGGCACTTGGGTGTTCCGCCGCGGATCTGACATGGCGGGCCGGCGTCGATGTGTTGTGCCTGGGGGGCACCAAGAACGGCGCAATGGCCGCCGAGGCCGTGGTATTCTTCGATCCCGACATGGCCGAGGGCTTCGATTATCGTCGCAAGCAGACCGGCCACGTGGTCTCGAAGCAGCGTTATCTGGCCGCGCAGATGCTGGCACTGGCGGAAGGCGGGTTGTGGCTGAGCCTGGCCGGTCGTGCGAATGCGCTGGCCGCGCGACTGGCGAAGGCCTTGCAGGCGGCTGGCGGCACGTTGCTGGCCCCGGTCCAGTCCAACGCGGTGTTCGCGACCATTCCGGCGAAAGCGCATGCCCGCGCCCTGGCCGCCGGGGCGGTCTATCATCTCTGGCCCGACAAATCGGCCGAGGGGCTGGATCCCGTTCCGCTGCGGCTGGTGACCTCGTGGGACACGGACGAGGCGGATGTCGACGCCTTCGTCGCGATCCTCGCCGACGGCGGCCTGCGCAGCTAGTTCCGCAGCGCCCGCAACAACAGGCGCAACGCATGATCGACGCTCGCCGCGCGGACCCGATGGCGGCCGAGTGGTCCGAACTCGACCGTCTCGGTGCTGATGCCGAAGGCGTTTGCGACAGCGAAGCAGACCCGGCCTTCGGGCTTGTGCTCGGATCCGCCGGGTCCGGCGATGCCGGTCACCGAAACGGTCATCGTCGCGTCGGAATGGGACAATGCACCGGACGCCATCTCGGCCGCGACCTGCTCGCTGACCGCGCCATGCGCCACAAGCGTCTGGGGCCGGACGTCCAGCATCTGTTGCTTGGCGGCGTTGGAGTAGGTGACGAAGCCGCGATCGACCACATCGGACGAACCCGGCACCTCCGTCAGCGCGCCCGCGATCAGGCCGCCGGTGCAGCTTTCCGCCGTCGCGATCAGGACACCGCGATCGCGCGCCGCGTCCAGCACATCGGAGGCCAGGCTCACATCAGCACCAGATGCGCGATCGCAGCGGCAGCCAGCGTCGCGATGCCCGCGAACACGCCCGCCCACAGATCGTCCTTCATCACGCCGTCCACGCCGCCCTCACGGTCGGCGCGCCCGACCAGCCAGGGCTTCCAGATGTCGAAGAGGCGAAAGAACAGGAAGGCCGCCAGCCAACCGGGATAGGGAAACACGTCGGCGGGCATGCCGGAAAAGTAGAACGCAGCGGAGGGAAAGCACAGGGTCAGCCATTGACCGGCGACCTCGTCGATGACGATCTCGCTGCGATCGGGATCAGCCATCCCGGCGGTATGCCGGCGCACGGCCCAGAATCCCGCGACGGTCACGGCGATGGTTGCTGCCGCCAACAGGGGAAAATGCCCGATCCGATGCAGCAGCACACCCAGCACCACCGCAACGGCCGAGCCCCAGGTGCCGGGTGCCGGGCGCAGTAATCCCGTCCCGAACCAGATGCAGAGAAGACGTTCCATCGCTTATCCTTTCATCAGCGCGGCGGTCGCGATGGCGGCGATCCCCTCGCGCCGGCCGGTGAAGCCCAGACGCTCGGATGTGGTTGCCTTGACGCTGATCCTGCCAGGTTCGACCGCCATGATCTCGGCAAGCCGCATTTGCATGGCGTCCGCATGCGGTCCGATCCGCGGGGCCTCGCAGATCAGCGTGACATCCGCATTGCCGAACGCGAAGCCCTCCGCGCGCGCAAGATCGGCCGCGTGGCGCAGGAAGATGGCGCTGTCGGCCCCCTTCCACTGCGGGTCCGAGGGCGGAAAATGGCGACCGATGTCGCCCATGGCCAGCGCGCCGTAGATCGCATCGGTCAGCGCGTGCATGCCGACATCCGCGTCCGAGTGTCCGACCAGCCCGGCATCATGGGCGATCCGGATGCCACACAGGACGACATGATCGCCCGGCCCGAAGCCATGCACATCGTAGCCATTGCCAAGGCGGATATCCATCGTGGTCCCCAGAATGCGTTCGGCCCGCGCGAAATCGGCGGGGTAGGTGATCTTCAGGTTGTCCTCGTCGCCCGGCGTGATGGCAACGGCGATTCCGGCCTTGCGGGCGATTTCCACATCGTCGGCGGCGTCATGGGCGTGCGTGCGATGCGCCGTGACGATCGCTTCAAGCGCGAATCCCTGCGGGGTCTGCGCCCGGAAAAGCCCCTCGCGCGCGGGCGTCCCGACCACGATGCCGCCTTCACCGCGCCACAATGCGTCGCTGACCGGCAGTGCGGGGGCGGCGGCCAGCGCGCCGGCCCGCAGCGCGTCCAGAACGCCGTGAATGACCGCATCGCCGACCAGCGGGCGCGCGCCGTCATGGATCAGGACATGGGTGAGGCCGCTTCCCTCAAGCGTCCGCAGGCCCGCCCGGACACTGGCGGCACGGGTTTCGCCGCCGGCGACGATCGTGACAGGTCCGGCGAATTCCGCGATTGCCAAGTCCATGTCATCGGGATGGACGACCAGGATGACGCGCTCGAACCCCGCAAAGGCGGACAGCGCGCGGGCCAGCACGGATCGCCCGGCCAGATCGCGCCACTGTTTGGGCGTCACCCCGCCCGCACGGTGGCCTCGGCCGCCCGCCGTGACAAGGGCCGCATAGCCTGCGGGCGCATTGACGGTCATGCGTGGTCGGGTATGTCACCGCGGATCGCGGTCGCGAAAGCCGTGCGGTAAAGCTGCGACAGTTCCGCCAGATCGCCCGCATCGCCGCCCATCTGGATGGCCATGCCGCCAAAGCTGCCGACCTGCGCCACCTCGATCCCCGCCTGTGCGCCGGCCTCGAGCAGGGCTTCTGCACCTGCCGCATCGCAGGCGACCAGATAGCGCGCCTGATCCTCGCCGAACAACTGACCGATATCGTCGCTGTCAAGCCGCACACCGATGCCGGCGGCCTCGGCCATCTCGAACGCGGCGAGAGCCAGGCCACCGTCCGACAGATCGCTGGCAGCGGTCAGGTGCGACCGGTTTGCGCGCAGGAACTCGCCATGGCGGCGTTCGGCAACGAGGTCGACCGGCGGCGCATCCCCGCTGTCGATGCCGAAAGCCTCGTGGGCCAGGGCCGACTGCGACAGATGTCCCGAGGTGGTGCCAATGACAAGCGCCACATCGCCATCCCCGGGCAGGCCGGCGATCAACCGCGACAGGTCCTCGATCAGCCCGACGCCGCCGATCGTGGGCGTGGGCATGATCCCCGTCCCGTCGGTTTCGTTGTAAAGCGAGACATTCCCCGAGACGATCGGGAAGTCCAGCGCCCGGCAGGCCTCGCCGATGCCCTTGATGGCGCCCACCAGCTGGCCCATGATCTCGGGCTTTTCGGGGTTGCCGAAATTGAGATTGTCGGTCGTCGCCAGTGGCGTCGCGCCCACGGCGCAGAGGTTGCGATAGGCCTCGGCGACGGCCTGCTTGCCACCCTCGAACGGGTTCGCCTTGACATAGCGGGGGGTCACATCGCTGGTAAAGGCCAGCGCCTTGTTGGTGCCGTGAACGCGCACCACACCGGCGCCGAGCCCGGGGCGCAGGATCGTGTCGGCGCCGACCTGAGTGTCGTATTGTTCCCAAACCCAGGCTTTATGGGCGTAGTTGGGGCTGCCGATCAGGGCGCGCAGGGCCGCCACAGGCGTAATTTGGGGCAGGGCGGACGCGGCGCCGGCAGCGGGGGTTTCCACCCAGGGGCGATCATATTCCGGCGCGCTGGAGGACAGCTTCGACAGCGGCAAGTCGGCCTTCACATCGTTTCCCTGGATGATCAGAAAGCGGTCTTCCGCAAGGGTTTCGCCGACAATGGCGAAATCCAGATCCCATTTCTCGAAGATCGCGCGGGCTTCGGCCTCTTTCTCGGGCTTCAGCACCATCAGCATCCGTTCCTGGGATTCCGACAGCATCATCTCGTAGGCGGTCATGTCCGTTTCGCGCTGCGGCACCGCATCCAGCTGCAGCTTTATCCCCAGACCGCCCTTGTCACCCATCTCGACCGCCGAGCAGGTCAGACCTGCCGCGCCCATGTCCTGGATCGAGATCACGCTGTCCGAGGCCATCAACTCGAGACAGGCTTCCAGCAGGCATTTCTCGGTGAACGGGTCGCCGACCTGCACGGTCGGCCGCTTTTCCTCGATCGTGTCGTCGAATTCGGCGGATGCCATGGTCGCGCCGCCGACGCCGTCGCGGCCGGTCTTTGCGCCCAGATAGACGACCGGCATGCCAATGCCCGAGGCCGCCGAGTAGAAGATCTTGTCCGCATCGGCCAGCCCTGCCGCGAAGGCGTTCACAAGGCAGTTTCCGTCATAGCTGCGGTGAAAACGCACTTCGCCGCCGACATTGGGAACCCCGAAGCAGTTGCCATAGGCGCCGATGCCTTCGACCACGCCCTTGACGAGATGTGGTGTCTTGGGATGTTCGGGCCGGCCAAACGACAGCGAATCCATCGCCGCGATCGGACGCGCGCCCATCGTGAACACATCGCGCAGGATGCCGCCCACGCCGGTCGCGGCGCCCTGATGCGGCTCGATATAGCTGGGGTGGTTGTGGCTTTCCATCTTGAAGACCACGGCCTGACCATCGCCGATATCGACAACGCCGGCGTTCTCTCCGGGGCCGCAGATGACCTGGGGGCCCTCGGTGGGCAAGGTCCGCAGCCATTTCTTGGACGACTTGTAGGAACAATGCTCGTTCCACATGGCGCTGAAGATGCCCAGTTCGGTGAAGGTCGGCTCTCGGCCGATGATATCCAGGATGCGATCGTATTCGTCCGATTTCAGCCCGTGCGCGGCGATCAGATCGGGGGTGATCGACGGTTCCTGCATGTCTGGCCCTTCCTGCACATGGAGTCAGGCGCCTTTTATGGCGAGACGCAAGACATGGAAAGGGCGCTCAAAGCCCGGCCGTTGCAGGCCGAACAAAAAAAGCCGGGCACGAGGCCCGGCCTAAGTCCAACAGGGAGGTAGAAGATGATGGCCGGCGAGGCCGACCATGACCCTCTGAGCCCGATTTATGGGCAGAACGGGAACGGATCAAGGCATAACATGCTGCATGTGCAGCATACCGGACATGCAGTTGCCGAATAGCTACACGCGAAAGTTGTAGATGGCCAGGCGAGTCGCAGCATTTCGCCGCCGCAAAGTAAAGGAATCCAGGCATTTGGCAGTCTAGACCAGTTCGGCCTCGCTTTGCCGCCGGCGATAGGACTGTATCTGTTCCAAGACAAAATCCCTGAAAGCGGCGACGCGGCGGGTCTGACGCAGCTCTTCTGGGTAGGCGAGGAAGACCGGCACCTCGGCCGACTCGATCTCGGGGAGGACGCGGACCAGACCTGGATGATCGGCGGTCAGGTAGTCGGGCAGCACGCCGATACCGACATTCGCAAGCACACCCTGCAGGACGCCGAAATAGTTGTTCACGGTCAGGGTCGAGGTGATGTTCTGGCCCATCACCATCTGGACCAGTCGCGCCCCGGCCGCGACCTGCGGCTGATCTGCCTTCTGGCAGATCAGCCTGTGGGCGGCCAGATCATCAAGCCCGGTCGGAACCCCGGCGCAGTCCAGATAGGCCTGCGTCGCGTAAAGTCGCATGCGGATGTTCAGCAGGCGCCGGCGGATCAGATCCGACTGGCTGGGTTCCTTCATGCGGATGGCGACGTCGGCCTCGCGCATGGGCAGGTCCAGGACCCGTTCTTCCAGGATCAGGTCGATCTTCAGATCGGGGTATTTCTCATAGAGCTTGACCAGGCGGGGCGCCAGCCAGAGCGTGCCGAACCCGACCGTCGTGGTCACCTTCAGCTCGCCGAGCACGTTTTCCTCGCTGTCGCGGATCCGGGCCGAGGCGGCATCGAGGCGGCGCGCCATCGACGAGGTGGCGTCGAACAGCAATTCACCCGGCTCGGTGAGAATCAGCCCGCGTGCGTGACGGTGAAAAAGCGCGGTGCCAAGCGATTCTTCCAGCGCGCGAATCTGGCGGCTGACGGCCGATTGGGACAGATGCAGCGTCTCGCCAGCATGAGTCAGGCTGCCCGCATCGGCAACCGCGTGAAATATCCTTAACTTGTCCCAGTCCATAGCTGTTACAATCCTGCGTGGCCAGCCATGCAATTTTTGCAAAAGTCATTCTCCCCTGCCTGTCCCTCACGCCTGCGTCAAGCATGGATTTTTTTCTTCATCGGTCAGTATTTCTGACCTATAATCGGAGCAAGCCCAATGGGGAGTGCCCATGGGGAGTGGAGGAGAGACACGATGAGCAAGCAGGAATTCTCGCTGGCCGACCGGTTCGAACTGTCGAAGTCACACGTATTGTTGAACGGCACCCAGGCATTGGTGCGCCTGATGCTAATGCAGGCGGCACGCGACAAGGCTGCGGGGCTGAACACGGCGGGCTACGTCACCGGCTATCGCGGAAGCCCGCTTGGCGCGGTCGACCTTCAGATGATGCGCGAGGGCAAGCGTCTGACGCAGGCGAATGTCCTGTTCCAGCCCGGTCTCAACGAGGATCTTGCCGCCACGGCCATCTGGGGCAGCCAGCAGGCCGAACTGCGCGGCGAGGGCAAGTATGACGGCGTCTATGCGCTGTGGTACGGCAAGGGGCCGGGCGTGGACCGCAGCGGCGACGTGATGCGTCATGCCAATATGGCGGGATCGTCGAAGCATGGCGGCGTGGTCATGGCGATGGGCGACGACCATACGGGCGAAAGCTCGACCGTGCTGCATCAGTCGGACTGGGCGATGATCGACGCCTATATTCCCGTGCTGTCGCCGGCCGGTGTGCAGGAAATCCTGGATTTCGGGCTGTACGGGTTTGCGCTGTCGCGCTTTGCCGGCGTCTGGACGGGCCTCAAGACGATGAAGGACACGGTCGAGGCGACCGCCGTCGTGAACGGCGACCCGCATCGGCTGACCTTCGTGACCCCGCAGGACTTCCGGATGCCCGAGGGCGGGTTGAACATACGCCTTGGCGATACGCCGGTCGTCCAGGAAGCCCGGATGATCGATCACAAGCGGTGGGCAGCCGAGGCGTTCAGCCGCGCCAACCGGATCGACCGCAAGGTCTGGGGCAGGCCGGGTGCCAGGATCGGCTTCGTTGCGGCCGGCAAGAACTGGCTGGATCTGGTGCACGCCCTGTCGCTGCTCGGGGTCGACGAGGCCGAGGCGGAACGTCTGGGCCTGACCACCTACAAGGTCGGCCAGACCTGGCCACTGGATATGAAGTCCTTTCAGGAATGGTCTGAAAATCTGGAACTTATCGTTTGCGTCGAGGAAAAGCGCAAACTGATAGAAGTGCAGTTGAAAGAGGCGATCTTCGACAATCGCCACGGCCGTCGCGTGCATGGCTGGAAGCATGATCGGACCGGCGAGGAGCTTTTCCCGACTCGCTATGCGCTGGACCCGGTGATGATCGCGCAGAAGATCGGCGGAATCCTGATCGAGGAAGGCCGCGGAACCGAACATATCCGCGCCGGTCTGGATCGCCTGACCGAAGTGCGCCGCAATGATAACGCGCCCGAGATTGCGACCCGAACGCCCTGGTTCTGCTCGGGATGTCCGCACAACACCTCGACCCGACTGCCCGAAGGCAGCCGCGCCTATGCCGGGATCGGCTGTCACTACATGGTGCAGTGGATGGGCCGCGAGACCGAAGGCTTCACCCATATGGGCGGCGAGGGCGCGAACTGGGTCGGCGAAGCTCCGTTCAGCAAGCGGGGCCATGTTTTTCAGAACCTTGGCGACGGAACCTATAATCATTCCGGCTCTTTGGCGATCCGCGCGGCGCTGGCTGCGGGGACCAGCATCACCTACAAGATCCTCTATAACGATGCCGTGGCGATGACCGGCGGCCAGCCCAACGAGGGCGGTCTGGACGCACCGCAGATCGCCCGCGAACTGACCGCGATGGGCGTCGATCCGGTGGTTGTCGTCTATGATGAAAAAGAGGATGTGGTCCGCGACCAGTTCCCCAAGGGGCTGCGCTTCGAAGAGCGTGCCGAGATGATGAATGTCCAGCGCGAGCTGGAGAACGCCAAGGGCGTCAGCGCGATCCTGTATATCCAGACCTGCGCGGCCGAAAAACGCCGCCGCCGCAAGAAGGGGCAGTTCCCCGACCCGGACCGCCGCGTCTGGATCAACCCCGAGGTTTGCGAGGGCTGTGGCGATTGCTCGGTCCAGTCGAACTGTGTCTCGATCGTGCCGCTGGACACCGAACTGGGCCGCAAGCGCCAGATCGACCAGTCAAGCTGCAACAAGGACTACAGCTGCCTGAACGGTTTCTGCCCCAGCTTCGTCACGGTGGAGGGTGGCACGCTGCGCAAACCGAAAGCCGAATCCTTCGAGATCCCCGATCTGCCCGCACCCGCGCTGCCGGCGATCAAGGGCACGCACAACATCGTCATCACCGGCGTCGGCGGTACCGGCGTCGTGACGATCGGCGCGGTGCTGGCGCAGGCCGCCCATATCGACGGCAAGGGCGCCGGCATGATGGAGATGGCGGGTCTGGCGCAGAAGGGCGGGGCCGTGCACATCCATCTGCGGCTTGCGAATGCCCCCGAGGATATCAGTGCGATCCGCGTCGCCACCGGCGAGGCCGACTGCGTCATCGGCGGCGATCTGGTCGTGACCGCCGGGGCCAAGACGGTCGGGCTGATGACCACGGCGCGCACCGGCGCGGTCGTGAACGACCATGAGATCATCACCGGCGATTTCACCCGCTTTCGTGACTTCCAGGTGCCTTCGGACCGCCTGAAACTGTCTCTGGAGGCGCGGCTGGGCGAGCGGGTGGCGTTCTTCGATGCCAACGATCTGGCGCTGCGCCTGCTGGGCGATTCGATCTATTCCAACATGCTGGTTCTGGGTGCCTGCTGGCAGCAGGGGCTGATCCCGCTGTCCGAGGAGGCGATCCGCGAGGCGATCCGCCTGAACGGCGCCAAGGTCGCGGAAAACCTGCGCGCCTTCGATATCGGCCGATGGGCGATGGTGTTTCCCGATCAGGCCGCGAAGCCGGCGGACCCCGCCGCGCTGCCTGTCGATCCGGTTTCCTACCGCGAAGCGCGGCTTCTGGACTATCAGGGCAAGCGGCTGGCAAGGAAGTTCCGGAAACTGGTCGATGCCGCGCCCGCCCCGCTGCGCGAAAGCGTCGCGCGCGGATACTACAAGCTGTTGGCCTACAAGGACGAATACGAGGTCGCGCGGCTGCATCTTGCGACCGCAGCGCAGATTGCCGAGAAATGGCAGGGCGACACCAGGCTGTCCTTCCATCTGGCGCCGCCGATCTTTCCCGGCATCGATGCGAACGGCCGCCCCAGGAAACGACAATTCGGTCCCTGGATGCTGAAGGCCTTCCGGGTGCTGGCCGCGATGAAGCGTTTGCGCGGCACGCCGCTTGATCCCTTCGGCTACGGCACCGAGCGCAGGCGGGAACGCGCCATGATCCGCGAATACGAGACCGACATGCGCGAGATCATGGCGGCGGTCGATGATGCGACGATGCCGATCGCGATCGAACTGGCCGAACTGCCGCTGAGCGTGCGCGGCTATGGTCCGGTCAAGGACAAGGCAGCCGACGCCGCCGCCCTCCGCCGCAGCGCGTTGCTGGACCAGTTCCGGCAGGGCGGCGCACCGATGCGTGAAGCCGCTGAATGAACTGGGTCATTCCCAAATGTCGCGCGCCGTCCTAAACAGGCGCGCGGCAAGGGGGGTGGAACCATGGCGGTTGGCGTTTTCGATTCGGGGCTGGGCGGGCTTACGGTCCATCAGGCCATCGCCGCACGCCTGCCGGATCTGCCGCTGGTCTATCTGGGCGACAACGCCCACGCTCCCTATGGCGTCCGTACCCCGGACGATATCTTCGATCTGACTTGCGCGGGCGTCGAGCGGCTTTGGGCCGAGGGCTGCGATCTGGTCATTCTGGCGTGCAACACCGCCAGCGCCGCCGCCCTGCGGCGGTTGCAGGAAACCTGGCTGCCCGAGGGAAAGCGGGTTCTGGGCGTGTTTGTCCCCATGATCGAGGCCCTGACCGAACGGCAATGGGGCGACAATTCGCCGCCCCGCAAGGTCGCGGTCAGTCAGGTTGCGCTGTTCGCCACCCCCGCGACTGTCGCCAGCAGGGCCTTTCAGCGAGAGCTGGCCTTTCGCGCGGTGGGCGTGGATGTCGAGGCGCAGCCCTGCGGCGGGGTCGTGGATGCCATTGAAATGGGAGACGAAATTCTGGCCGAGGCGCTGGTGACGAGCCATGTCGAGGCGTTGCTGCGGCGGATGCCACACCCCGAGGCGGCGATTCTGGGCTGCACGCATTACCCGCTGGTCGAAGCCGCCTTCCAGCGCGCGCTTGGCCCGCAGGTCAAGGTTTACAGCCAGGCGGGGCTGGTCGCCGAGAGCCTCGCGGACTATCTTCAGCGCAGGCCCGAATTCCGGGGCGAGGGCGGCACGTCGAAATATCTGACGACGGGCGATCCGGTGCGGGTGTCGGGCAAGGCCACGCAGTTCCTGCGCCGGTCAATCCGATTCGAGACCGAATGAGGAGCAGGAGGGGGCGATGGCCGGAATGAAATCGCTGAAGAAGCGCCGCAGGGTGCAAGTGCTGGTCGCGACGGCCGTCGCGTTGTTCATCGCGACAGGGACGATCGGATATGCGTTGCGTGACGGCATCAATCTTTACCGCTCGCCCTCGGAAGTCCGCGCAAGCGCGCCTTTGCCGGACGAGTATTTCCAGCTTGGCGGGCTGGTGAAGGACGGCTCGATCCTGAACCGCGACGGCGTCGCGTTCGATTTCGTCATTACCGACGGTGCCGCCGAGATCCCGGTCAGTTATGTCGGCCGCGACCCGCGACCGGACCTGTTCAAGGAAGGCCAGGGCACGATCGCCAAGGGGCATTATCGTGACGGTCGTTTCGAAGCCGAGAGCCTGTTGGCCAAGCATGACGAAAGCTACATGCCGCGCGAGGTCATGGACACACTGAAGGAAAGCGGCGTCTATCAGGACCCGAATTCCTGATTGCCTCCCGCCACTTCCGGGCGCGCTTCGTCCCCCGACCCCCCGAGGATGTCTTGCCCGAGGCATGAGCAACGCCCGTCCGGTTAAGAAAGGGTTAACTGCCGACCGCGAGGATGCCCCGGTCCGTCAATGGTGGCGGGCGGCATGAGGGGGCAGCTATGCCGAGTGTTGAGGAAATCGCGCGCGAGATCGTCGCCCGCGAAGGCGGGTACGTCAACGACCCCGACGATCCGGGCGGTGCGACCAATTTCGGCGTGACGATCGGTACGATGCGGTCGCTGGGGCTGGATCTGAACCGCGATGGCAAGGTCGATGCCGGCGATGTCAGGGCGTTGACGCGGACCCAGGCCGAGCAGATCTTCGTTCAGCATTATTTCCGCAAGCCGCGATTGGCGGAACTCGCCCCACCCGTCCAGGCCAGCGTCTTCGACATGTATGTCAACGCCGGGGCCAACGCGGTGAAGATCCTGCAGAAACTGGTCACGCGGATGGGGTTCACCGCGACCGCCGACGGGGTGATCGGACCAAGAACCATCGCGGCGGTCGCCGATGCCGCCGATGCGGCGCCGGACCATCTGGCCGACGCCTACGGGATCGCACGCAGGAACTATTACTACGCGCTGGCCGACCAACGTCCGGCAAGCCGCAAATACGCCCGCACGCGGGCAGGCGGCAAGGGTGGCTGGATCACCCGGGCCGAGGCATTCGTCGCCCCTCGCTATCACCTGACCGAGGCCGAGCATCGCGAAAGGACATCCGGATGGGCATGATCGACCGTTTCCTCGGCGTCAGCCAGGGCGTGACTGCGCTTGGCAGCGCCGCGACCGGCATGGCCGAGGTCTTTACCCAGAACGCGACGCGGAAGATGGAACTGGACGAGCAGGCCTATGCCCACGCCATCACCCAGCTTGGCCGGGAATTCGAGGTCGCGCGGCCGGGCCTTTTCGATGGTGTTGTGAACGGACTGAACCGGCTTCCGCGCCCGCTGCTGGCGATGGGGACGATGGCGCTGTTCGTCTATGCAATGGTCGAGCCGGTCGGCTTCGGGCTGCGGATGGAGGGACTTCAACAGGTGCCGGAACCGCTGTGGTGGCTGCTGGGAGCGATCGTCGGCTTCTATTTCGGGGCGCGCGAGGCGCATTATTTTCGCCATCGCGTCTGGCCTGCCAGGAAAGTCTCTGTCGAGGCGGGGGGTGCGGACACCAAGGCCCTTGCCGGGCCCGCGCGTCCCGATGACGATTTTGCCGACAACGCGGCCCTGCGCGACTGGTCGGCCAGCTTGCGCGAATAGGTCGCACGCAAAACTGATGTACCGGGACGAAGGGGGGACTTTCCCCCCTTTTTCCGTATCCCTATGCTGGCCGCGACGGAGGGACCATCCTGATGATCGCTGAACTTGGCCATTTCGCCCTGATCCTTGCTTTTGCAGTGTCGCTGTACCAGATGACCGTGCCGATGATCGGTGCGGCGAAGGGCTGGCCGGGCTGGATGGACAGCGCGCGTCCCGCCGCGATGGCGCAATTCCTGCTGACCGGGGTTTCCTTTGCCGCGCTGACCGTGGCCTTCGTGACCTCGGACTTCTCGCTCAAGCTGGTCTACGAGAATTCGCATACCGCGAAGCCGATGCTGTACAAGATCAGCGGCGTCTGGGGAAACCACGAGGGAAGCATGCTTCTGTGGGTCCTGATCCTGGCGCTGTTCGGCGCGGCGGCAGCCGCGTTTGGCGGCAACCTGCCGCCCAGCCTCAGGGCGCGGGTGCTGGGCGTCCAGGCCTCGATCGGGGCGGCGTTCTATGCCTTCATCATCTTCACGTCGAACCCGTTCCTGCGGCTGGCCAACCCGCCCTTCGACGGGCGCGACCTGAACCCGCTGCTTCAGGACCCGGGATTGGCGTTTCATCCGCCCTTCCTCTATCTGGGCTATGTCGGGCTTTCGATGGCCTTCAGCTTTGCGATCGCCGCGCTGATCGAGGGCCGTGTGGACGCTGCCTGGGCGCGCTGGGTGCGGCCCTGGACCCTGGCGGCATGGATGTTCCTGACCATCGGCATCGCCCTGGGATCGTGGTGGGCCTATTACGAGCTGGGCTGGGGCGGATTCTGGTTCTGGGATCCTGTCGAGAATGCCAGCTTCATGCCGTGGCTGCTGGCCGCCGCCCTGCTGCATTCGGCGATCGTGGTCGAAAAGCGTGAATCGCTGAAAAGCTGGACCATCCTTCTGGCGATCATGGCCTTCGGCTTCTCGATGATCGGCACCTTCATCGTGCGGTCCGGGGTCATCACCTCGGTCCACAGTTTTGCCAGCGACCCCGCACGGGGCGTCTTCATCCTGGCGATCCTGGCTGTCTTTGCCGGCGGCGGGCTGACGCTTTTCGCGGTGCGCGCCGGCGAGATGACGGCCAAGGGCGTCTTTCAGCCCGTCTCGCGCGAGGGCGCGCTGGTGCTGAACAACGCCTTGCTGGCCGTGTCCGCCTTCGTGGTGTTCATCGGGACGATGTGGCCGCTGTTTGCCGAGATGATGTGGGATCGCAAATTGTCGGTCGGCGCGCCGTTCTTCAACCAGGCCTTCACGCCGTTCATGATTGCGCTGGCGCTGGTGCTGCCGATCGGGGCAATCATGCCCTGGAAACGTGCGACCCTGTCGCGCGCGCTGCGGCCGCTGCGCGGCGCCTTGCTGTTCGCGCTTGCGGTGATGATGCTTGTCTTTGCCGTCTCGACCGGACGCAGCGCCATCGCGGTGATCGGCGCGGGCCTGGGCGCATGGCTGATCGCGGGGTCGGTCGCGGAGCTGATGCTGCGGACCGGCAGATCGGGCTGGAGCCGCATCCTGCGGCTGCCGCGCGCCGACTGGGGCAAGGCGGTCGCTCATTCCGGCCTGGGTGTGACCTTCATCGGGGTCGGCCTGCTGACAGCCTGGCAGACCGAGGATGTCCGCGTCGCGCGGATCGGAGAGCCGTTTGATATGTCAGGGTATCAGATCACGCTGACCGATGTTTCCGAGGTGCAGGGGCCGAACTATGTTTCGACAATGGCGACGATGGACGTGGCGCGACATGGTCGCACCGTCGCCACGCTGTACCCCGAGAAGCGCGTCTATCCGGTTCAGGCCATGCCCACGACCGAGGCGGCGATCGACAACGGTATTTTCCGCGATATCTATCTGGTCATCGGGGACGAGCAGGCCGATGGGGGCTGGGCGGTGCGCAGCTACATCAAGCCGTTCGCGAACTGGATCTGGGCAGGTTCGATCCTGATGGCGCTTGGTGGCCTGATCAGCCTGTCGGATCGCCGCTATCGGGTGGCGGCGGGGGCGCGGCGCGCACAGCCCGCTTCGGTGGCTGCGGAATGAGGGCGCTGTTTCTGGCCATTTTGCTGCTGGTCACGCTGCCCTTCGCGGCGTTCGCCGTTCAGCCCGACGAAGTTCTGGACAATGCCGCGCTCGAGGCGCGGGCGCGGCAGATCTCGCAAAAGCTGCGCTGTCCGGTCTGTCAGGGCGAGAACATCGACGAATCGAATGCCGCGATCAGCCGGGACCTGCGGCTTTATGTGCGCGAGAGGCTGGTCGCGGGCGACAGCGATACCGAGGTGATCGACGCCGTGGTGAGCCGATTCGGCGAGTTCGTCCTGTTCGAACCGCGCGCTCGGGGCGGCAATCTGCTGCTGTGGCTGGCCGGGCCGCTGATGGCGCTGGTCGCGCTGCTGGTTGCGTGGCGTTTCCTGCGTGGCCGGGCCGGATTGCAGTCCCCACCCAGCGATCTGAGTGACGCCGAAAAGGATCGCCTGCGCCAGATCATGCGGGACTGACGCGGGGTCCTGCTTTCCCTTTGCGGCAATCCGGTCATCATGGTCCCAGACAAGGGGGTCCTCATGAATTTCGAAACCATCAAGTTCGGCATCAATGGCGGCATCGCGACGCTTATCCTGAATCGTCCGCAGGTGATGAACGCCTTGAACGGCCGGATGCGGGCCGAGATAACCCGGGCCCTGACGACGCTGCCACCAGAGGTGCGGTGCGTCGTCATCACCGGTTCCGGCAAGGCGTTCTGTTCGGGGCAGGATCTGACGGATGCGGGCGCGGCGCTTGATCTCGAGGCGACGCTGCGCGACGAATACGAACCCATGCTGCATGCGGTGCGCGACTGCCCGGCGCCGGTCATTGCGGCCGTGAACGGCGTCGCGGCCGGAGCCGGGGCGAACCTGGCGCTGATCGCGGATGTCGTGATCGCGGCGGAAAGCGCAAGTTTCATCCAGGCGTTCAGCAGGATCGGGCTGGTCCCGGATGCGGGCGGGACCTGGGCCGTCCCTCGGGCGATCGGGGCGGCGCGCGCCATGGGGATGATGCTGTTTGCCGAACCCGTTCCGGCGCGGCTGGCCGCCGATTGGGGATTGATCTGGCAGGCGCTGCCCGATGGCGAGTTCGCCGAGGGCGTCGCAACTCGGGCGTTGCAGCTGGCCGAAGGTCCGACCGGCGCCTATCTGGCGATCCGAGAGGCCGTCGCGGCGTCGCTTGACAACGATCTTGACGAGCAGCTGAAGCTGGAGGCGCGGTTGCAGGGTCGGGCGGGACAAAGCAACGATTTCCGCGAAGGCGTCACCGCCTTTCTGGAAAAACGCAAGCCGCGCTTCAGCGGACGCTAGGCGATCTGGGCAAAGCGCGGCGATGGCCCGCGATTGTCGAAGAACGGAACCGTATCCGGCGAAGGCAGGGGCGCGTCGTGGGCGACGCTGCCCGCCAGTTCCGCAATCTCGGCCAGCACCACCTCGGTGATGAAAGGCAGGTTCAGCGCGCGCGCCTGAGCCAGCGGGACCCAGTGCAGATGCGACAACTCATCGCAAGCGCGGCTGAAGTCATCAGCGTCGCCGCATATCGTGGCAGCATCCGCCACGAAGAAATAGGCGTCGAATCGACGCGGACGGCCGGGCGGCGTGATGGCGCGAAAACAGTAATGCAGCCCGGAGGCATCGGGGCTGAGGCCGGTTTCGGCATAACCTGGCCAGGGGCAGGGCGGTCCGCCCGGACGCCCGATCAGCAGGCCCGTTTCCTCGGCAAGTTCGCGAAGCGCGGCAGCGGCGATGGCGTGAGGCTTCGGCATCGCGCAGCCGCGAGGTTCGGCCAGCATCCGGTCGTGATGCAGCGTTGCCAGCGGCCTGGCAAGCAAGGCCGTTGCGTCTTCCGTATCGACCGCACCACCGGGGAAGACATATTTGGACGGCATGAAAACCGCCTTGGCACCGCGCATTCCCATCAGCACCGATGCGCCCTGCCGGGTCCGTCGCAGCAGGATCATCGTCGCCGCATCGCGGATCGGCGCGTCCTGGGGGACCATCATGATGCAGAGGGCTCGGCCGCATCTCCGAAACCGTGCATGCGTCTTGCCCATTGCAGCCCCACGAAAGCGCCCTTGATCCGCGGCAACAGCAGCAGCGACAGGACGATCGCGCCCAGTCCGAAGCTGAGGATCATCGTCATGGCCGAGGGACGCCATGCAACGAAACATGCCAGCAGCAGGGGGGCGCCCAGATGCGTCACCAGCAGGATGGTCAGATAGGCGGGTCCGTCATCGGCGCGCTGATGATGCAGCGCCTCGTCGCAGCGTGGGCAATGGTCGGCGACCGTCAGATACCCCTTGAACAGCCGACCATCGCCGCAGGCAGGGCACAATCCGCGCGCGCCGCGCAGCATCGACCGGCCGCTTGGACGATCGGATTCGACGTGTGGGACCTGGGAATGCGACATGGGCGTCTCCGGAGTGGTGGCCAGCGGTCCGATGCGGTCCGCACCGCCCCAATCTAGTCATTGACACGCGGGCGCGCCACCCCTCCTCACCGCCGGCAACCGGCGTCGCTCAGGCGGCATATTCGGTCTGCGCCAGCATGACCCGGTTGCGGCCCATGGCTTTGGCCGACATCAGCGCCCGGTCGGCGCGTTCCAGCGACGTCTCGGCCAACCGCTCGGGACGATCCGCGGGGTCACGACCCCGGCCGATCGCAATCCCGATCGACAAGGTGACATCGATGCGTCCGCCGCCAGACAGGTCGGGCAGGGTGATCGGCTGCGCCTCGATGGCCCGCCGGACCTGCTCGGCACGTCGCCATGCCTGCCGGTCGTCGACGCCTGGCAGCACTGCCAGAAATTCCTCGCCCCCAAGCCGCGCGGTGATGCCCAGATTGCCTATCTCGGCCTCGAGGCGACCAGCCACGTCGCGAAGGACGGCATCGCCCGCCGCATGGCCATGGTTGTCGTTGATTCGCTTGAAGCGGTCGAGGTCGAGGGCAAGCACCGCGAAGGACGTGTCCTCGCGCAGGGCATCGCGCGCGATTTCCGTCAACCGAGGCAACGCGTAGCGTCGGTTGTAAAGACCGGTCAGCGGGTCGGTCATCGCCCAAAGCATGGTGCGTATCGCCTCTGCCCGTCGGCGGTCGCACTGCTCCTTTCGCGACAGCTGCATCTGCAGGGCCAGCGCCGCGACCTCGATCCCGGCATCGCCGCCAAGGTCGATGGGCAGCACCTCGCCCGCGCCCAGATCCAGCGCAATTGCCGCAAGTTCGGCGCGGTCGGGCTCGGTGGCCACCACGAACGCCGCGTCGCGCGAACCGACGCGCGATCGCAGTTCGGACAACAGCCGCAACCCGTCGCCCCGTCCTGCGATATCGGCGGCGATCAGGTAAAGATCAGCGGCGCGGCCCACCGCGACTGCGCCCAGGGCCTCCTCGGGGCTGCAGATCGCGAAGCGGCAGCCCAGGCGATGCTGAAGCAGGTGGCGCCAGCGCAAGGCGCGTGGCGCGCCGTCGGCCACCAGCGCGACCTGCACCGCGCTTGCGGCACCGGCGAATTCGGCTTGCGCCTCGGCCAGCGATCGCTGCGGGTCGCTGACGGCGCCGGTGTCGCGCAGCAGGCCGCGAATCCGTGCCAGCAGCATCTGTTCATCCACCGTCGGCTCCAGCACCGCCGCAGCGCCCGCACGCAGCGCCTCAAGCCTGTTGGCGCCGTTGGCCAGCATCAGCACCGGAGCCTGCGCGCCGCCGTTGTCGCGCGCAAGCTCGCGGCAGATCGCCACGGGATTCTGATCCGAAAAGCCGCTTCCCAGCAGGATCAGGTCAGGATGGCCGGACCGAACCTGCTGGACAAGCTGACCTAATGTTCCTGCCGTCAGGACATCATAGCAAGCAGCGGCCAGACGCACCTTGAGGGTGATGCGAGTCGTCGCCATCCCATCTGCCACGAGGATGCGTGCCGTCATTGGGCGTCTCGTCCCTTTACATGCGTTGCCTGAAGAAGGACCGTGTCACCAAATTCTTAACAAAGCGTTTCCACGCTGAGGGGACCGGCCGTTTTCCGCCGATCCACACAAGGAGGTGAAGTATGGCGGGCCGTATCGATGCCGCACGGGAACTGGCCGGAGCCGGCCTGATCTACATTCTTGAAAGGCCCGAACTCGCGGCGACGTTCCTGGGCGGCTCTGGCCTGCGGGCGCAGGATATCCGCGCGCTGTCGGGCACGCCGGAACTGGGTCTGCATGTCCTCGACTTTCTGCTCGAGGATGACGGACGCGTGCTGGACGCGGCCGAGGCATTGCAGATCCGGCCGCAGGATCTGATGTCCGCGCGGGTGGTGATCGCCGGGCCTGGAAATTACGGCTGGGAGTTGGGCTGAAATCCGATCGCGGCGCGGCCAGCGTTACCGGTTTATTCATCTTTCCCGGCTAGCTTGCAGCCAACCGAGGTGAAAGATGCACAGGCTGGTAATTCGGGCGGTCGAGGAGTTTCTGCGCGACACTTATGGTGCCGCGATGTTGTCGCAGGTCATCGCGTCCTGCAACGAAAACGCCCGGTCGAACGCCGTGGGTTCGCTGGCTGGCCCCAAGGGATGCGGGTGCAGCGCCGAAAAGATCATCCCTACGGCGGCGATATTGCTGAAAAAGCCCCCCGAAGAGTTGTTCGAGGATCTTGGCGCATGGCTGGCGAGTCGCGAGGCGATCCGGCGGCTGCTTCGCTTCTCGGGACGCGACTTCGAGGATTTCGTGATCAGCCTCGAAGAACTGCCCGGCCGCGCGCATTTCGTCATCCCCGAGTTGTGCATTCCACGCATCGACGTGCATCGCCAGCATGGCAATACGCTTCGGCTGGTGTTGCCGTCCTCGGCGCCCGAATGGACCGCGATGCTGGCCGGACTGCTGAGGGCGATGGCTGACGATTATGGCACGCTTGGGCTGATCGACGTCGAGGGCAGCACGGTCGTCGTCCAGATCTCGGACCAGTCGTTTGCCGAGGGCCGCGATTTCAGTCTGGATGGCGGACAGGCGGCGGAGCGCTCGCGATGAACGCCCCCGGCCAGGATCTTGTCCTCATCCGCGCGGCGATGGACAGCTTGCTGCCCATGCATCTTTGGATCGGTCTGGATGGCCGGGTGAGGTCGGTCGGCCCGACTCTGCGAAAGCTGATCGGCGAGGGCGCGGACGATGTCGGCGAGGTTTTCCTCAGTGGACGTGCCGGGGCGACCGAGGATGTCGTGATCGCGATCCGCATCGCTGCGGCACGCGGCGAGCGACTGTTCCTGCGGATGCAGCGTTCTCCGCATCTGAACCTGCGCGGCCATGCCGTGTTTGCGAATGATCGTTCAGTTCTGGTGAATCTCGGCTTCGGGATCGGCTTGCACGACGCGGTGCGGGTTGCAGGGCTGACAGACGACGATTTCGCGCCGGCCGAACTGGCCATGGAGCTGCTGTTCATGCGCGAGGCGATGGGCGGCGTGCTGGGTGAGCTGAAGCGTTTCAACAGCCAGCTGGAGGCAGCCCGCGAGGCAGCCGAGGTGCAAGCCCATACCGATGCGCTGACCGGGCTCTGCAACCGCCGCGGTCTGGAACTTGCGCTGAACAACGCGTTGCGCCCGGCGCGCGGATCGGGCGGGGCCGGTCGCGGACGGGACGGGTTCGCGTTGGCGCATCTGGATCTGGATCACTTCAAGCAGGTCAACGATCAGCTGGGTCACGCCGAGGGCGACCGGGTGCTGTGTCACGTGGCCCAGGTGTTGCGCGACGTCACCCGCAGCGATGATACCGCCGCGCGGATCGGCGGGGACGAGTTCGTGCTGATCCTGAAGGGACTTGAAGACCCGGCGACGCTTGACCGGCTGGGAAAGCGCATGATCGAAGGCATCGAGGCGGCGCTGTGCAGCCAGCAGAACAGCTGCTCGGTCTCGGCAAGCGTGGGCTTCGTGTTGTCGCGTTTCTATCGCGACCTGCCTGCCGCACGCATGCTTTCGGATGCCGATGCGGCACTTTACCGCTCGAAACGCGAGGGCAGGGGACGCGTCACGATCCTGACCGAGCCGCCCGAGGACGTCACATGAAGCAAGCCTGACGACCTGGGGTGAGGCGCGCGCACCCGCTGCCGGTCGTTCGAAAGGGGCGCCCGGGACGCGTGTCGGGCTTCTGCCGGTTCTGTCCTGGTGACCGATGCGTGGTGACCGACCCGGGCTGCCGGCGTGCCCATGGCTGGGTGTCGTGGTTTCCCATCGGCCAGAACAACCGGTTGGCTTGCCCGCCGGGATCGTCTAAACCTGTGGAATGGCTGACGGATTTCCCCTCGCGCGACCGGGCATGCGGATCGGACTTCTGGGCGGATCGTTCGATCCTGCCCACGCCGGGCATGTGCATATCACCCGGGTGGCGATGCGCCGCTTTCAGCTTGACCGGATCTGGTGGATGATCTCGCCGGGCAATCCGCTGAAAACGCGTGGACCCGCGCCGATAGACCACCGCATCGCCGATGCACGCAAGCTGTTGCAGGATCCTTCGGTCGAGGTCACCGATATCGAGGCGCGCCTGGGAACGAGGATGACCGCCGACACCATCGCCGCGCTGCAGAAGCGATATCCCGGCGTTCGCTTCGTGTGGCTCATGGGGTCCGACAATCTGGTGCAGTTCGATCGATGGGACCGCTGGCGCCAGATCGCACGAATGGTGCCGATCGGTGTTCTTGCGCGGCCCGGAACGCGTGTCGCGGCCCGGAACTCGGTCGCGGCGCAGATCATGCGCCGATGGCGCCTGCCGCAGTCGCAGGCCGCAAGCCTCGCACGGCGACGCCCGCCTGCCTGGGTGCTGATAAACCTGCCGATGCGTCCTCATTCATCGACGGCGATCCGGGCCTCGCTTGGCCAGCACGCATCATCGGGGGAAGGATCGTGACGGCGCTGACCCGGCGCGGCGTGCTGGCGGGCGCCTTGTCGCTGCCGGTCGCGCGGGGATGGGCCGAGCAGGCGCCGACGGGCCTGGCGCAGCGTCCGCCTGTCCGGCCGTCGCCATCCGCGGAGCACCTGATCGCGCGTGCAGGACTGCCGGGTACAATCGGCCATGCGCTGCTGGACGCGCGGACCGGTGCCCTTCTGGATGGCGGTGAGGCCGCCAGACCGCTTCCGCCGGCCAGCACGATGAAGGTGCTGACGGCACTTTACGCGATGGCCCGGCTGGGAGGGGCGTATCGGTTTCGCACGCGCGTGCTGCGGGCGGGCGACACCCTGATTCTGGCCGGGGGCGGCGATCCGGTTCTCAGCACCGATGATCTTGCGGCGCTTGCCGATGAACTGGTGGTGACCGGCCAGACCAGTCCGGCGCGTTTCCTCGTCTGGGGCGGAGCCTTGCCGCGTATCGCCGAGATCGCGCCGGAACAGGCGGACCACCTGGCCTACAATCCAGCCATGTCGGGCATGATCCTGAACTTCAACCGCGTCCATCTGGGCTGGCGTCCGGCCGATGGCGGCGTGACATTGCGGCTGGAGGCGCGGGCAGCGGCGAATTCGCCGCGCGCCTACACCATCACCGCCGAGGCGGGCGATCAGGCCGGTCTGTTCGAATACGCCGAGGCGGAGGGCCGGGAACGCTGGACCGTGGCCCGCACCGCGCTGGCACGCCCGGGCAGCCGCTGGCTGCCCGTTCGCCAGCCAGAGCTTTATGCCGGCGATGTCTTCCAGACCCTTTGTCGCGCGAAGGGGCTGGCACTGCCTGCGCCGCAAATCGCCCCATCCCTGCCCGCGAGTCAGGAACTCGCCGGCGTGGACAGTCCCCCGCTGGCCCGGATCCTGCGCGACATGCTGTCTTTCTCGACCAACCTGACGGCCGAGGTGGTGGGGCTTCACGCGAGCGGCGCGGCCGATCTGGCGGCCTCGGCGTCTGCGATGCAGGCCTGGTTGCGCGGTCAGGGCCTGGGCGCCGGGTTCCATCTGGCGGATCATTCCGGGCTGTCGGGTGAAAGCCGCGTGACCGCCGAAGGACTGGCGCGGGCGATCCTGTCAGCCGAGGGCGCGTCAGATCTGGCCGGAATGCTGAAGCGGAACCCGCTTGATGACGAGCTTGGCGCGATCCGGGGCCGGACTTACCGGGTCGAGGCCAAGACCGGGACGCTGAATTTCGTCTCCAACCTGGCCGGCCATGTTCGGGGACCGACATCGCAACGGGCGGTCTTTGCCATCCTGTGTGTGGACGGCGCGCGTCATGCAGAGACCAGTGGCACGGAACGGCCGGGCGGCGCCAGGGGCTGGACCCGCAGCGCGAAGACGCTGCAACGTCAATTGCTGGATGGCTGGGCGCAGCGGTTCCTGTGACGACGCCGCGCTACAGGACGCGGTGACGCACCTGGGCCGACAATTCGATGGCGGCGGCGTGCAGTCGCGCTATGGACAACTGGTGACGGATCTCGGCCAGCATCTCGATCTCGTTCTCGTAAAGCCGGCCGTCGGCGGCGGCCACGTCGCAAGCCAGCGCATAGGCCGTCTCGTACAGCTTTTCAGGCAGCGCGTCGCGAATCAGCCCGAAAAGCGCGTCAAGTCCGTCCTCGTCCTCGAAAAGCGAGATCACGGTCTGACTGACGGCGCGGATCCGTTCGTCGTCGTAATTCGCGAACACCGGCGCGTGATCGACATTCCGCTGGATCGCCACCAGCTCCGAGGTGCGCATGGTTTCGTCCGACGCCGACACGGCGACCATCACAGCAACCAGCGAATCGCAGGGAGAAAAGGACGGCAGTTCGGTGGTCATGGTCGGTTCTCCATCTGGCGCGGGCGCAAATTATTGACGATTCCGCGCGCTTTCAATAAGGCGTCATATCCTTGGAACAGGAGTATCATGCAATGACCACCCTGCGCGACGCCGCAATGACATCGAAGGCCTGGCCGTTCGAAGAGGCGCGCCGGGTGCTGAAACGCTATGGGAAGAAGGATCCCGAAAAGGGCTTCGTGCTGTTCGAGACCGGCTATGGCCCGTCGGGGCTGCCCCATATCGGCACGTTCGGGGAAGTCGCCCGGACGACCATGATCCGCCGCGCGTTCGAGATCATCAGCGACATTCCGACCCGGCTGATCTGCTTTTCCGATGACATGGACGGCATGCGCAAGGTGCCCGACAATGTCCCGCAGCAGGACATGTTGCGTCAGCATCTGCAGAAGCCGCTGACGACCGTGCCGGACCCGTTCGGCACGCATGACAGCTTCGGCGGGCACAACAATGCCATGCTGCGCAGGTTCCTGGACACGTTCGGATTCGAGTACGAATTCATCAGCGCCACGGAATTCTACAAGTCCGGTCGCTTCGACGCGACGCTGCTGCGCGCGGCCGAGAAATACGATGCCATCATGCAGGTGATGCTGGCGTCGCTGCGCGAGGAGCGCCAGCAGACCTATAGCTGCTTTCTGCCGATCAGCCCGACAACCGGTCGTGTCCTTTATGTGCCGATCAAGCATGTCGATGCGAAGAACGGCACCATCACCTTCGACGAGGACGGGCAGGAGATGACGTTGCCGGTCACCGGTGGCCAGGTCAAACTGCAATGGAAGCCCGATTTCGGTGCGCGTTGGGCGGCGCTGGATGTCGATTTCGAGATGTACGGCAAGGATCACAGCACCAACACGCCCATCTATGACGGCATCTGCGAGATCCTGGGCGGTCGCAAGCCCGAGCATTTCATCTACGAGCTGTTCCTGGACCAGCACGGGCAGAAGATCAGCAAATCCAAGGGAAACGGGCTGTCGATCGACGAGTGGCTGACTTATGCCGCGACCGAAAGCCTGTCCTATTTCATGTTCCAGAAGCCCAAGACCGCCAAGCGCATGTATTTCGACGGGATCCCCAAGGCGGTCGACGAATATCACCAGCAACTGCGCGCCTATCCCGATCAGACACAGGAACAGCAACTGGCCAACCCGGTCTGGCATATCCATGGCGGGCAAGTCCCGGAATCGGACATGGTGGTTCCCTTCCAGATGCTGCTGAACCTGGCCTCGGTCGCGGGCGCGAGTGGCAAGGCCGGGCTGTGGGGCTTTATCCGCCGCTACGCACCCGAGGCCAGCCCCGAGACCCATCCCGGACTGGATCAGGCCGCGGGGTTCGCTCTGCGCTATTTCCATGACTTCGTGGCGCCGACCCGGCACTATCGCGCAGCTTCCGATATCGAGCGTCGCGCGATGGAGGACCTTGCCGGTCGTCTGGTGGCGTGGGACCAGCCGGCCGATCCCGAGGCTTTGCAATCGATGGTCTTCGCGGTCGGCAAGGAACATGGTTTCGAACCTCTGCGCGAATGGTTCGCGGCGCTGTATCAGGTCCTGCTGGGTGCCGATCAGGGGCCGCGCTTCGGCGGTTTCATCGCGCTTTACGGGATCGATGAAACCCGCGCGCTGATCGAGCGGGCACTGGCCGGAGAGCTGACCGCCGAAACCCCGTCTGCGGTTGAGGACGGTTCGGGGGCAGACCAGATACGGCCGGTGGCTGACTGACCTTCGACCGTCCCGCTGTCGCTGCGTCCGTTGCGCCGGCGAACGTTGCAGCGCGCGCCGGTTTCACCGGTCGTTAACCTTTCATCAACTATTTTCTCAGGCATTGAGCCGGGGTCGTCCGACGGGCCCGCTTCTGTTCCGTCTTGGGGAGATAGTGAATGAACATAGCGATCACCAACGGGCTGTTGCTGATGCCGCCGGCGTTCAGGGCGGGCTTGAGCGCCTGGTCCCGCAGCGACGGCACACCCGGCAGCGCGACATGGGCCTCGGCCGACAATGCCGGGATCAACCCCGCGGATCAGGATTTCGGGGCCTGTCTGGAAATCTTCAAGCAGCAAACGACGACCAGCGTCCGCTTTGTGGGCGAGACGCCGATCATCCCGGGCGTGTATCTGCGTGTCTCGGCTCGGGTGAAGGCGGTGGCGGGCGCGCTGTGCAGTGTCAGGATTGCCGGATGGGCGGGTGACGGCAACCGCAACCATGTGACCGGCCTCACCGAAATCGGCCCGACCATTCCGTTGCAGACTTACGGCGAGGTGGTCGAAGTCAGCGCGATCGTCGGGGTCGGTTCGCGCGGGGGCGTGGACATGGGCTGGGGGACGCGGCCGATCTACGGCCATTTCGGGCTGGACCTGATCGGGGCGAATGGCGGCGCGTTCCGCATCGAATCGATCCGCATCGAGGACGTGACCGCGGCCTTTGTGCCGTCGCTGATCGACTGGGTGGACGTGCGCGATTACGGCGCGGTCGGCGACGGGGTCACCAATGACCGCGCCGCCTTCCTGGCCGCCGACAATGCCGCGAATGGCGGGTGGATCCTGGTTCCCGAGGGCAATTTCCGGATCGAGGGCGATATCGGCATCCGTAGCCCGATCCGGTTCAAGGGAAGGCTGAGCACCCCGGCCGATACCCGGGTCGCATTCCTCGAAAGCTTCGACTATCCGACCTACGCGGACGCCTTTGCCGACGAGACGCTGGGGATGAAGAAGGCGCTTCAGGCCCTGCTCGGCTATACCGACCATGTCGCGCTGGACCTGCGCGGCCGGCGGGTCGACCTGACCGAACCGCTGATGATCCGCGATCTTGCCCCGCAACTGACCGAATTCTCGAACCGACGCGTGATCTGCAACGGCAGCGTCATGGCGGTTCCCGGCCCGGCCTGGGATACCGGGACCTGGACCAGCACCGCGACCTACAACCCGTCCAATCCCCTGCGACTGACGAATGTCGCCAATGTCGCGGCGATCGAGGTCGGCAGCCGGGTGATCGGAAATGGCGTCGGGCGCGAGGTCTATGTCAGGTCGAAGAGCATCGCGGATGGATGGCTGCAACTGTCGCAACCGCTTTATGGTGGGGCCGGGACCCGCAGCTATGATTTCGAGCGCTATCGCTACATGTTCGATTTTTCGGAGATCGGAAAGCTGGACCGGTTGAACTTTGTCGATCTGGACCTGAATTGCCAGGGCGTCGGCAGTGCCATCATGCTGCCTGCCGACGGCGAGATGATCGCCGTTCGCGACTGCTACTTCACCCGCCCGAAGGATCGCGCCATCACCTCGATCGGCAGCGGCTGTCAGGACATGCTGGTCGATCGCTGCCAGTTCCTGTCGGACGAGATGACCCTGCCCGCGCAGCAACGCCGGACGGTCGCCATCAACGTCAACGCCAACGACACGAAGATCCGCAACAACCGGTTCGTGCGCTTCGCGCATTTCATGGTGGCATGTGGCGGCGGCCATATCATCTCGGGCAACCATTGGTTCCAGGGAGACAACAGCAATGACGGTCTGCGCTACGCCGGCCTGGTGCTGACCCAGACCAATGTGCAGACGACGATTTCGGGCAACTATATCGACAATGCCTCGATCGAATGGACGAACGAACACAGCGCCTATCCTGTCTTCAGCGGCAGCGAATACAGCTTTGGCGGGCTGACGATCACCGGAAACACCTGTCTGTGCAGCCGGGCGGTTCCCTGGTTTACCTGGCTGACGGTGAAGCCCTTTGGTGCCGGGCACTTCATTCACGGCCTGACGGTGTCCGGGAATGTCTTCAAGTCGCTGTGGAACCAGATCGAGAGGATCGAGCGTGTCGACACCTCGATCGCGGATTTGGACTACAACAACATGCGGAACATCCAGTTCGAGGCCAATACCTTCAACGGGATCGCCAATTACGTTTCGAATCCGCTGATGGTCCAGCACGTCCAGAACAGCCTGTCCGCTGGCTGGACGTTGCCGGTGATCGAAGGATTGCCGTTCCAGGGCTGGGCGAAGTCCGTACAATCCTTGATCCTGGAGGGGCCGGTCACCAATGCCAGCGGCGCCCGCGTCGATGCGATGCCATGGGTCCAGACCTTCGTTGGCACCAGCAAGAGACAGGTCCGGCTGAACTGGAGCACGCCGGTCATGGGCAAGGTCTGTGTCTATGCCCGGATGGACCGTCCGGTCTGAGTCACCCGACCGGAATCGACACGCGAGGCCGCCGCGGGACCAGGAGTCTCGCGGCGGCTTGGTCTGGCGGTCCGAGACCGCCAGACTGGGTCTCTGACGGGCTTGTGAATTATTTACATTATACGCTAACATTCAGTCAATAAATTAACAAAAAAATCGTTGTTTAAAAAAGGCTTAACTTTTCCGTCTGATTGTGATTAACATCCTTCCCAACGCGAAAAGCCGCCCGCCTGCAGCCGATGGGAAGCTGCGCGCTGGCCGCTTGATTGCCGTGAGGAGGGACCATGAGCACCGAGAACGTCAAAAAACAAGCCATTCCGCGGGGGTTTGAAGACGCCCATGTGGGACCGGAGGATTATCAGCGCCTCTATGCCGAATCGATTCAGGACCCTGACGGGTTCTGGGGGCGCGAGGGCAAGCGGCTGGACTGGATCGAGCCCTACACCAAGGTCAAGAACACCGATTTCACGTTCGGCCAGGTGAGCATCAAGTGGTTCGAGGACGGCGTCCTGAACGCCAGCTACAACTGCGTGGACCGGCATCTGGAAACGCGCGGCGACCAGACCGCGATCATCTTCGAGCCCGACGACCCCAAGGTCGAGGCGCAGCACATCACCTACAAACAGCTGTCCGACAGCGTGAACCGGATGGCGAATGTCCTGCTGAGCCAGGGCGTCATGCGCGGCGACCGCGTCGTCATCTATCTGCCGATGATCCCCGAGGCGGCCTATGCGATGCTGGCTTGCGCGCGGATCGGGGCGATCCACTCGATCGTTTTCGCCGGCTTCTCTCCGGATGCGCTTTCCAACCGCATCAACGATTCCGGCGCCAAGGTGCTGATCACCGCCGACAGCGCGCCGCGTGGCGGCCGCAAGACCGGGTTGAAATCGAACGCCGACGCGGCCCTGCTGCATTGTTCCGACAAGGTGCGGTGCCTGGTCGTCAAGCATACCGGCGACCAGACCACCTGGGTGTCCGGGCGGGACGTCGATCTGAAGGCGCAGATGAAAGAGGTCAGCCCCGACTGTCCGCCGCGCCCGATGAACGCCGAGGACCCGCTGTTCGTGCTGTATACCTCGGGTTCGACGGGCAAGCCGAAGGGTGTCGTTCATACGACCGGCGGCTATCTGGTCTATGCCGCGATGACCCACCAATACACCTTCGATTATCATGACGGCGACGTGTTCTGGTGCACCGCCGACGTGGGTTGGGTCACCGGCCACAGCTATATCGTCTATGGGCCGCTGGCGAATGGCGCCACGACCCTGATGTTCGAAGGCGTGCCGACCTGGCCAGATGCCGGCCGCTTCTGGGAGGTCTGCGCCAAGCACAAGGTGAACCAGTTCTACACCGCGCCGACCGCGATTCGCGCGCTGATGGGCAAGGGCGCCGAGTTCGTCGAAAAGCACGACCTGTCCAGCCTGCGCCTGCTGGGAACGGTTGGCGAGCCGATCAACCCCGAGGCATGGAACTGGTACAACCAGCATGTCGGCAAGGGCAAATGCCCGATCGTGGACACCTGGTGGCAGACCGAGACCGGCGGCCACCTGATCACGCCGTTGCCGGGCGCGACGGAAACCAAGCCCGGCTCGGCGACCGTGCCGTTCTTCGGGGTGAAGCCCGCCGTGCTGGATGCCAACAGCGCCGAGCTGATCGAAGACAGCCCCGCCGAGGGCGTCCTGTGCATCGCCGACAGCTGGCCCGGCCAGATGCGGACCGTCTGGGGCGATCATCAGCGCTTCATGGAGACCTATTTCCAGCAATACCCGGGGTATTACTTCACCGGAGACGGCTGCCGTCGCGACGAGGATGGCTATTACTGGATCACCGGCCGCGTGGACGATGTCATCAATGTCAGCGGCCACCGGATGGGCACCGCCGAGGTCGAAAGCGCGCTGGTCGCCCATGACAAGGTTGCCGAAGCCGCGGTGGTCGGGTACCCGCATCCGGTCAAGGGTCAGGGAATCTATGCCTATGTCACGCTGATGAACGGTGTCGACCCCAGCGACGAGCTGCGCACCGAGCTGGAGAAATGGGTTCGCACCGAGATCGGTCCGATCGCCAAGCCGGACCTGATCCAGTGGGCGCAGGGCATGCCCAAGACCCGATCGGGCAAGATCATGCGCCGTATCCTGCGCAAGATCGCCGAGAACGACTATGGCAGCCTTGGCGACACATCGACCCTGGCCGAGCCAGAGGTCGTGGACGATCTGATCGCCAACCGGATGAACCGGGGCTGACCCGGCACAGATCCTTGCGAGGCCGGGTTCCGGCCTCTTGCTTGCGCCCCGGCCTTGCCGCCGGGAACCGGGGCGGTTGACTGAGACATGGGCGGATTGAGGGACACGTCTGAACTGGGAGGGTCCGAAGGACATGAGTGACAGACAATCGACGAATGCATATTGGAAGGCCAATCTGCGGATCATCTATATCAGCATGGCCATATGGGCACTTGCCTCCTATGGCTTTGCGATCATCCTGCGACCATTGATTTCCGGCATAAAGATCGGCGGGACCGATCTGGGATTCTGGTTCGCGCAACAAGGCTCGATCCTGGTCTTCATCGTACTGATTTTCTTCTACGCGTGGCGGATGAACCGGCTCGACCGCGAATTCGGCGTGGAAGAGTAAGGGAAAAGACACATGACCCAGTTTACACTCAACCTGATCTTCATCGGGATCACCTTCGGGATCTATATCGGTATCGCGATCTGGGCCCGCGCCGGCTCGACGGCCGAATTCTACGCCGCCAACCGCGGCGTCAGCCCGGTCATGAACGGCATGGCCACCGCGGCCGACTGGATGTCGGCGGCATCGTTCATCTCGATGGCCGGTCTGATCGCCTTCACCGGCTATGACAACTCGGTCTACCTGATGGGCTGGACCGGTGGCTACGTTCTGCTGGCGATGCTGCTGGCACCGTATCTGCGCAAGTTCGGCAAGTTCACGGTGCCGGAGTTCATCGGCGACCGCTTCTATTCGCGCACCGCGCGGATCATCGGCGTCGTCTGCCTGCTGATCATCTCGATCACCTATGTGATCGGCCAGATGACCGGCGTCGGCGTGACCTTCTCGCGCTATCTGGAAGTGTCGAACTCGACCGGCCTCTGGATCGGCGCGGCGATGGTGTTCATGTACTCGGTTCTGGGTGGCATGAAGGGCATCACCTACACGCAGGTGGCCCAGTACATCGTGATGATCATCGCCTACACCATCCCGGCGGTGTTCATCGCGCTGCAGCTGACCGGCCATGTGCTGCCGCAGACCGGGCTGTTCGGCTCGCTGAACGGCACGGACGCCAAGTTCCTGGCCACGCTGGATCAGGTCGTGACCGATCTGGGCTTCCGATCCTACACGGGCCACCACGGCAGCACCTTCAACATGGTCCTGTTCACGCTGGCGCTGATGATCGGCACCGCGGGCCTGCCGCACGTCATCATCCGCTTCTTCACCGTGCCGAAGGTTTCGGACGCGCGGAAATCCGCGGGTTGGGCACTGGTCTTCATCGCGCTGCTCTACACGGTCGCTCCGGCCGTCGGTTCGATGTCGCGCTTCAACCTGACCACCAACATGTGGCCGGGTGCCGCGTCGGGCGAAACCTTCAGCCAGCCGGCCGTCTCGCTGGAATCGATCCAGAACGACGATGACAAGCAGTGGATGCGCAACTGGCAGATCACCGGGCTTCTGGACTGGGAAGACAAGAACGGCGACGGGCTGATCCAGTATTACAACGAAGCCGCCGCCGACAGCGAGCCGCTGGCCCAGGTCATTGCCGAGCAGAATCTGCAAGGCAACGAGCTGACCAACGTGAACAACGACATCATGGTGCTGGCCAACCCGGAAATCGCCAACCTGCCGGGCTGGGTCATCGCGATCGTCGCGGCCGGTGGTCTTGCCGCCGCGCTGTCGACCGCCGCCGGTCTGCTGCTGGCGATCTCGGGTGCCGTTTCGCACGACCTGATCAAGGGTGCCCTGAACCCGAACATCAGCGAGAAGGGCGAGCTGTTCGCGGCGCGCGTCTCGATGGCGGTCTCGATCCTGGTGGCCACGATCCTTGGTCTGAACCCGCCGGGCTTTGCGGCGCAGACCGTGGCGCTGGCCTTCGGCCTTGCGGCAAGCTCGATCTTCCCGGTTCTGATGATGGGCATCTTCTCGAAGCGCATCAACAGGCAGGGCGCGATCGCGGGCATGCTGGCAGGGATCCTGTCCACGCTGGTCTACATCTTCCTCTACAAGGGCTGGTTCTTCATCGCCGGAACCAACTCGCTTAACGATGTCCCGGCCGAATGGGTGCTCGGCATCTCGCCCGCATCCTTCGGTGTGGTCGGTGCGCTGATCAACTTCGTGGTCGCCTTTGTGGTGTCCAATGCCACCGAAGAGCCGCCGGAAGAGATCCAGGAACTGGTCGAATCGATCCGCGTTCCGCGCGGCGCCGGTCAGGCCCAGGCTCACTAAGCACACGCGCCGCGCCCCCTGTCCGGGGGCGCGGCGACCCATTTCTCAATCGGGAATCTCCGGGATGTCAGAGACCGCCGACTTCATCGCCACGGTCCACCCCTATGACAGCCTGCCGCGGGACGAGCTGGCGCGGGTCGCCGGCTCTTTCAGCCGCAGGACCTATCCGGCGGACACGCAGATCTACAGCCAGGGCGATCTGCTTCCAGGTCTTTATCTGATCGAAAGCGGCCGTGTCCTGGTGACCGATCGCAACGGCGATTCGGTGTCTGAACTGGGTCCACGCAACTCGTTCGGCGAACGCGGACTTCTGCGTGACGGCACGGCGGTCACGTCGGCCAGCACGGTCGAGGAATCCGTGGTGCTGATGCTGCCGCGCGCCGAGGTCCGCCGGCTGATCGCCACGCATCGCGCGGTCGCGCGCTTTTTCGATCGTGGCCGTGGGCCCGCCGAGCGCAGCGATCCGATCGCGACGCTGAAGGTGGGCGACCTGCTGAGCCGCAAGCCGCAAAGCTGCCCGCCCGACACGCCGATCATCGAGGCCGCGCGGCGGATGCGCGATTCCAATATCAGCAGCCTCGGCATCGCCGAGAAGGGCAAGCTGACCGGCCTTGTCACCATCCGCGACATGTCGAACCGGGTCGTCGCCGAGGGGCGCGACCTGCGCGATCCGGTCAGCGAGGTGATGACCCGCGATCCGATCACGCTGCCGCCGGACGCGCTGGGGTATGACGTGCTGAACATCATGCTGGAACGCCGCGTCGGCCATCTGCCGGTGATCGAGGATGGACGCTTCATCGGCATGATCAGCCAGACGGATCTGACCCGGGTGCAGGCGATCACGGCCTCGGCGCTGATCCGCGACATTGCCGATGCCGAAACCGTGCCCGAGATGGCCGAGGCCACCGGACGCATCCCCGACCTGCTGGTGCAGCTCGTCAAATCCCATCAGCGCCACGAGGTCATCACGCGGATGATCACCGACATCGCGGACGCGGTGACCCGGCGCCTGCTGGATCTGGCGCAGGAACAACTCGGGTCGGCGCCCGCCGCCTGGCTGTGGGCGGCATGCGGCTCGCAGGGGCGTCAGGAACAGACCGGGGTTTCGGATCAGGACAATTGCCTGATCCTGGGCGACGGCGCCGATCCCGATGACCCGTGGTTCGAACGCCTGGCGCGCTTCGTCAGTGACGGGCTCAACGCATGCGGCTATGTCTATTGCCCCGGCGACATGATGGCCACCAACCCGCGCTGGCGGCAGCCGCGACAGGTCTGGCAGAGATATTTCCGCGACTGGATCGACAATCCCAGCCCCGAGGCGCAGATGCTGGCCAGCGTGATGTTCGATCTGCGCGCCATCGGCGGCGATGCCACGTTGCTGGCCGGGTTGCAGCAGGACACGCTGCAGATGGCCTCGAAGAATTCGATATTCGTGGCGCACATGATCTCGAATTCCCTGAAACACCGCCCGCCGCTGGGTCTGATGGGCGGCTTGTCGACCATCCGCTCGGGCGGGCATCGCCACCATATCGACATGAAGCTGAACGGCGTCGTCCCGGTGGCGGACCTGGCGCGGGTCTATGCCTTGCAGGGGCGGCTGACGCCGGTCAACACCCGCGCCCGGTTGCAGGATGCCGAGGCCAAGGGCGTGATCTCGGGCAGCGGCGGCCGCGACCTGATCGCCGCCTTCGACCTCATCCAGACCATGCGGCTGGACAACCAGGCGCATCTGGTCGGCGCGGGTCGCAAGCCCGACAATTATCTGTCGCCCTCGGATCTGCCGGATTTCGAGCGCAGCCATCTGCGTGACGCCTTCGTTGTCGTGCGCAGCATGCAGTCGGCGGTCGGTCATGGAAAGGGAATGCTGGGATGATGGGTGTCGGGGTCGAACTGCTGGGCGTGATCGCAGTCGGGATCGGCGCAGCGTCGGTTCTGTATGCCGGCATGCACGCGCTGCGAAAGGCCGGGCTGGACCTGCCGTTATGGCTGCTGCCCGCGGGTATCGGGCTGGCGATGATCAGTTATTCGATCTGGAACGACTATGCCTGGTTCGGGCGGGCGCAGGACCGGTTGCCGCAGGATGCACAGCTGCTGCTGATCGGCCGTGACAGCCAGCCCTGGGCGCCCTGGACCTATCTGTCGCCGGTGGCAGTGCGCTTTGCCGCGCTGGATCCGGCCACGATCAGCAACGGTGCCGAAGGGATCAGGACAGCCCGGATCATGCTGGTCGAGCGACGCGGCCAGACCCTGGTCGTGCCGCAGGAGTTCGATTGCGACGCCGGCCTTGTCAGGCCTGCACGCGGCGAATGGACCGCAGCCGAGCCGGATGATCCGGCTTTCGCCGCGGTTTGCGAGGGGGAGGTGAAGGATGGCCGAGATACTGGTGATCGAGGATGAGGACAATATTGCCGTTGCGCTGGACTTCCTGCTGACGCGCGACGGTCACCACCATGAGCGGATGTCGACGGGTGCCGGAGCGGTCGCGCGCATTCGCGAGACGCATCCCGATCTGGTGCTGCTGGATATCATGCTGCCGGACGTGTCTGGCTATCAGATCGTCCAGGATGTGCGCGCCGATCCGGACCTGAAGGATGTGCGCGTGCTGATGATGACCGCCCGAGGCTCGGTCGTGGAGCGGCGCAAGGGGCTTGCGCTGGGGGCCGACGGCTTCATCGCGAAGCCTTTCGAACTGAACGAATTGCGCGCCGAGGTGGCGCGGCTGCTGAAGTCGCCATGCTGACCCGGCTTTCGCTGAGGCTGCGAATCCTGTTGATCTTTGCGGGGCTGCTGGCGGTCATTCTGGGGCTTCTGGCGCTGGCGCTGACGCTGATCCTGAAACGCCTGGCACAGCAGGGTGTCGAGGCCGAGCTGTCGCTTGATCCCGCCGTTCAGGCGGGGATGATCGTCGGCTTCGGTGCGGTCGCGGCGGTCACGCTGGTCTGGTTTCTGTTCGATCGCAATGTTGCGCGCCCGATCGAGACTCTGGCCGGTGGCCTGCGCACAGGCCAGGCCCCGGATATCGAGGAGGCACGCTATCTGGCCGATCTAGGGCCCGCCGCCCGCGACGCGGCCGAGGCGCGGGCGCGTACGGCCGAGGCTCTGGCCGCGGCCGTGCAGGAGCACGCCGCCGAACTGGCCCGCGAAAAATCCGCGCTGGAATCGATTCTGGCCGATTTCGGGGCGGGCGCGGTGATGACCGACGGGCGGGGCAGGGTGGTGTTCTACAACGCGTCGGCCGCGCGGTTGCTGCCGGGGCTTGCGCTGGACCGGCCGCTTGATCGTCACATCCTGCCCGGCGCGCTCGAGGCTGCTGCCGCAAGGCTGGCGAACGGCGCCGAAGCCACCGACCTTGTCTGCCTCAGTTCGCTTGGGGTGCGGCTTTCGGGGCGGATGCGGCGCATCGACAATCAGACGCTGCTGATCCTGCGCGACCGCGCGCCCGAACGCCCGGCCCCGCGCGACACGCTGGAGGCGCTGCGTCGGCACGCGGCGACGCTTGTCCCGATGCTCGATGCGCTGGACGGGCCGATCCCCCCGGCCCTGGCGCAGGCGATACGGGACGAGGGGCAGGGTCTGTCGCAGGCTACGCGCCGATTGTCCGAGATCATGGCCGCCGACGCGCCGACCGGCCGCGCGGCGCTTTCTGAACTGGCTGCCGGGCTGGAGACCGCCAGCGCGATGCCGGATCTTGCGCTGCTGGCCGAGGCCGGGCCGATGAACGCGCTGCTGCGGCTGCTTGACGACCGATTGCGGAGCGAGATGCGCCAACCGCGGCTGCGCGTCGCGCTGCAAGAGCCGGGCGAAGGGCATCTGCTGCTGGAATGGCAGGGCCCGGGCCTGCCGATGGACCGGCTCGAGGCGTGGCTGTCCGAGTCCCCCGACCCCGACCAGCCGGATGTGAGCGGCGCCGACATTCTGGCCACGCATGGCACCGGCATGTGGCCCGAGGCGGATGCGGATATGGGGCGGCTGGTGCTGCCGCTGCGCCTGGCCGGGCAGGCCGAGGCGCGTGACTCGGGTGTGACCTATGATTTCGCGCTGGCCAGCCGCGGTGCCGCCTCGTCGCGCCTGGCAGACCTGACCTGCGTCGTGTTCGACACCGAAACCACCGGCCTCGAACCGACCGACCGGATCGTGCAGATCGCCGGGGTCAGGATCGCGCGCGGCAAGCTGACCGGCGAGCGATTCGAAACGCTGGTCAATCCCGGCCGCCCGATCCCGCCGGGCGCCACCGCGATCCATCACGTCACCGACGAGATGGTCGCGGACGCCCCCGACATGACCGCCGCGCTGACGGCGTTCCACCATTTCGCCGAGGATTCGGTCCTGATCGCCCATAATGCGCCTTTCGACATGGGCCTGCTGCGCGCGGCGGCGGCCGAGACGGGGGCGCATTTCGACAATCGCGTTCTGGATACGGTGCTGCTTTCGGCGATGATCTGGGGTGGCGGGGTGCCGCATACGCTGGACGCCTTGACCGAGCGGCTTGGCATCGTCATTCCGCCCGATGCCCGCCATACCGCGATGGGCGACACGGTGGCGACCGCAGAGGCATTCCTGCAACTGATACCGGCGCTGGAAGGCAAGGGCATCGAACGGTTCGAAGAGGCCGTTGTCGAGGCCCGTCGTCACCGGCGTTTGATCGAGGACGCAAACCTTCCGGTCACGGCACGCGGCGATCAAAGCTCGATTTCGGGGGAATAGGGATCGCGCGGTATCCCGGGTTCCGCCGGATCGCCCGGCTCTGAAAAATCGCGCAGGCTGTCGCCGATGGGCGGGGGCGGGGGGGCGCCGGGCTTGCGGCGGATGACGATGTCGCCATTCTCAAGGCGTTCGGGCGGCTGGTAATTGCCCAGGTCATCGACCAGCACCGACAGGTCCTGCAACACCGGCGCCATTCGTGACAGCGCCCCGGACAAGTTCTGGCCAAGGCTGTTCAGATCGGGCCCGACATCCTCCAGCAGGTTGCGGAAGATCATGCCCATGCCACGCTCGATCAGGCTCAGCCCGTCATCGGTCTGCGCCTTCTCGTCTGCCATGGGCGGGCTGTAGTCCTGCTGCGCAAGCGCCGGGCACGCGCCGAACGGCAAGGCTGTCAGAAAGGCTGTCGTGGCGATGCGGCGAATGCTCATGCCATCGAAGATGGGGCAATCAAGGCCGCCGCGCAAGTCACGGCAGAGGCATCGAACGGTGGGGGGGGGTGAGGTGAGAGGCTGGACTACGACCCAGGCGGAAATCGTTACGGCTGCTTCCTTCCGGACCTGACCGAGTTGGCGAGACGCCTGCCCGCGCCAACCCCTCAGCGCGACAGATAATGCCGCCGGGCAGCCGATGCAACCCCTGGCAAGCGGGCGCCTACAGGAACAGCCGCAGCCTTGCGAACCCGCGGCAATCTTCGCCCGCATACTCGATCCGCGCGCCATGCCGCGCGGCCACCTGGTCAAGATGGGACATTCCGCCCGGTCCCGTGACGAACAGGACCGACGTTCCCGGCATCGGCTTGAAACTCCAATGCGGGGCAGCCTCGATCGCGATCCGGCGGCGACGGCGGACATAGTGGCGCAGGACGTCGCGCGTGAGTTCGTCACCCTTCAGCGCGACCTCGTTTCCCGACACCAGCGGGCTGAAGAGGCCGCAGCTTGCCAGCCGGTAGGAGTTCGTGGCCAGCACGAAATTGTCGTGTGGCTGGACCGGACGCCCCTGCCACCGCAATTCGTGGACCCGCCGCGCCTCGGGCCCGATCAGCGTGCCGTCGGGCGAAAAACGTGCAGGCTGGGACAGGTCGATCTGCCATGTCACCCCGTCCACCACGTCGAAATTGTAGCAGGGAAAGGCGGGGTCTATCAGCTTTTGGTCGGTATCGCCCGGCTGCACATGGCCAAACAGGCTGGCCGAACGCTCGAGCCAGCCGGCAAGCTGCGCCCCGGTCAGGCGGATCGCGCAGATGCGGTTGGGAAAGAAATAGAGATCGGCCAGATTTCGCAGGCTCAGCGCGCCGGCCGGAACGTCGGTATAGTGCTGGGGTCCGCCGCGCCCGCCGGACCTGAACGGGGCCGAGGCCGACAGCACCGGCATCGACGCCCATTGGGTGTTCTTCAGCCGCTGGCGCACATGCCATCGCTGCGCCATGTTGACCAGGCGCAGCCCGGGATCGTCCCCGATCAGGGCGAAGTAGCTGCTCAGCGGGGTCATGCTGCGCCCCACACGGCGGCGCAGACGGCGCAGCGTCTCGCGGTGGGCGCCCATCACCGGCCGGGCGACATCGGCATCATTGGGCAGCCCCGCAGCCACGGCTTCCGTGCGAACGCGGAAATTCGCGACCTGCCAGTCGTCGGCGATGTCGGGTCTCAGATCCAGGTCGATGATGCCCAGATGCGATCCGCCGAACCCCGGCATCACGGCGGGCTTGCCGGCCAGCGTGCCGGCGACCGGATCGATGCCCGGAGCGGCGGGAATGTCGCGGCCCGGAAAAACCTCGTGCGTATGCCCTGCGATGACCGCGTCGATCCCCGGCACCGCCGCAAGCGCTGTCGCCGCGTTCTCCATCCGCGCATGCGGTGACAGGCCACCGATGCCGCTATGGGCCAGCGCGATGACGATCTGTGCGCCCTCGGCACGGATCTCGGGCACCAGGTTGCGCGCGGTCTCGAGGATGTCGGCGCAGCGCATCTGGCCGGACAGGTCGCGGTCCCATTCGGCGGTCTGGGGCGGGACGAAGCCGATGATGCCGATTGCCAGCGGAACCTGGCGTCCCTGCCCGTCGGTCACATGGCGGCGCAGGATCACATGGCTGCGAAACCCGGGGCCGCGCAGGACATGCAGATTGGCGGCCAGAAACGGAAAACCGGCCCGCGCGGTGACCTGCCTCAGGAACGACAGCCCGAAATTGAAGTCGTGATTTCCCAACGCCGCCGCGTCATAGCCCATCGCGTTCATGGCGGCGATCGCGGGGTGCAGGCTGCGCGGCTTGCCGGTCATGGCCGTCGCGGCAAAATCGCCCATCGGCGTGCCTTGCAGGAAATCGCCATTGTCCAGCAGCAGCGAGTTCGCGACTTCGGCCCGTCGGCGCGCGATCAGCGAGGCCGTGCGGGCCAGTCCACCGCTGTCGCATGGCTGGTCGGTGTAGTAATTGTAGGGCAGGACCTTCATGTGCATGTCGGTGGTCGCGAGGATTCGCAGGCTGATCGCGCAATCGGCCTGCATGGCAAATGCCTGCTGTCGCTCAGTCTGGCCTCTGCCATCCGGCATTCGGATTCTCCGTCGCTGCTGATCCGGGTGTCCCGGGCGGGTTCGGGGACCGGTCGCCGTCCCAGACTATGAGTGCAGGCCGCACGGAACAACCTTTGATTGCGGCGACATGAATGTTTCTACCTTGAATCGACATTCATGCAAATTGACCAAGAAAACAGGATCTCAATCCCGCCGTGCTCTGGCAAGAATGAAACATGTCAAGAGTGAGTCCCGCTCGATGCTGACGACCTGGTTGAACACGGCGCCCGGTATGGACTATGAGCGCGCTCGGGCTGCTCATTGTCCTGGTCCGGTCAGCATCGTCAGCGGATTTTTTGCCATGAAGTTTTCGACGCGTCACGACACCGAAAGCAGGGCCGAGGATCTGTTCGGCGTCGTCGGTGATTTCGGACGGATCGAGCGGATGCTGATGTGTCGCGGTGCCCATGTCTGCCGGATCGACCCCACGCAAGAGCCGGGGACGGGCATGGGTTGGCAGATCGATTTCGACTGGCGTGGGCGACCCCGCAGCCTTCGACTGGAGGTGACGCGCCATGACCGCCCCGAACGGCTGTCGATGGCGGGCATGTCGGATGCGTTGGATATCAATATCGACGCGACCGTGATCGCGCTGAGCCGAACACGGTCGCGTCTGATCTTCGAGACCGACCTGCGACCGCGCAACATGAAGGCGCGGCTGATGTTGCAGACGGCGAAACTGGCCAAGCCGCAGCTTGACCGCAAGTTCGATCGCCGGGTCGCGCAGTTCCTGTCCGACATGCACGCCGCGCGCTGATCGCGGCGACGGGTCAGTTCATCGGCCGGGTTTCGCGCAGCGGATCGGCGGGATAGACGCCCAGGATGTCCAGTGTCGAGGTGAAGTAGCGCAACTCGTCCAGCGCGCGCCGCACATGGGCGTCGTCGGGGTGACCCTCGATATCGGCATAGAACTGCGTCGCCGTGAACACCCCGTCGACCATGTAGCTTTCCAGCTTGGTCATGTTCACCCCGTTCGTGGCAAAGCCGCCCATCGCCTTGTACAGCGCCGCAGGAATGTTGCGGACGCGGAAGACGAAACTGGTCAGCATCTTCTGCCCGCGACGTGTCAGGTCCGGTTCGCGCGACATGATCAGGAAACGGGTGGTGTTGTTCTGGCGGTCCTCGATCTGGTCGGCCAGACTGACCAGCCCGTAGATCTCGCCGGCCAGCGGTGCCGCCAGCGCCGCCAGCGACGGATTGCCGCGCCGGGCCACGTCCCTGGCCGATCCCGCCGTGTCGGCGCCGGTCACGGGATGGATGCCGTGCTGTCGCATGAAGTTCCGACACTGGCCCAGCAGGACGGTATGGCTCATCGCCTCGCGGACCTCGCCCAGCTCCGTGCCGGGCACGGCCAGCAGGCTGATATGCACGCGCACGAAGGCTTCGTCGATGATGTGCAGGCCGGATTCGGGCAGCAGGTGATGGATATCGGCGACCCGGCCATAGGTCGAGTTCTCGACCGGCAGCATCGCCAGCTCGGCCTGATCGCCGCGCACGGCCTCGATCACGTCCTCGAAGGTCCGGCAGGGCAGGGCCTCGTGCATGGGACGCGCCTTGCGGCAGGCTTCGTGGCTATAGGCGCCGGGTTCGCCCTGGAATGCGATGCGTCTGGTGGTCATGGCTGGCGTCCGATAAGCGTTTTTTGATTGGTCGTGGGGTAACTATACCTTGATCCCGCAAAGCGAAAGCGGATAGATACCGGGCGAATTGACGAGCTTACCAAAGCGGGGACCGCACGCGATGTTCAACACCATGACCCTGACCAAGGTCGCCGGCGCGCTGATCGGCGCGCTGCTGTTTCTGATGCTGGCCAACTGGGCGGCCAGCGGCCTCTACAGTGTCGGGCCGGCTGGACATGCCGGCGAGGGCGAAGAGCACGCGCAAGCCTACACGATTCCGGTCGAGGAGTCGGGCGAAGGCGAAGGCGGCGGCGAGGAAGAGCAGATCGACTTTGCCGTGTTGATGGAAGCCGCCGACCCGGCCGCCGGCGAAAAGGGCTTCGGCAAGTGCAAGGCCTGCCACAAGCTGGATGGCAGCGACGGCGTCGGCCCGCATCTGAATGGCGTCGTCGGTCGCGCGGTCGCATCGGTTGGCGGCTATGCCTATTCGGATGCGATGGTGGCCCATGTCGCCGAAGCGCCCGACTGGACCCCCGAGGCGCTTCAGGAATTCCTGACCAACCCCAAGGCCGACGTGCCCGGCACCAAGATGTCCTTCGCGGGTCTGAAAAAGCCCGAGGATCGCGCCGACCTGATCGCCTATCTGCAGACCCAGCCGTAACCGCACCGGACCCGGCATGACCGTCGCGGGCGTGGTCCAGGGACCGCGCCCGTTTTCATGTCTGCCTGCGCCGGGCCTGCCTGCTCACGAAAACGCGGCTTGATCCGGTCGCACGCGCTGGCCTAGCTTGGCCCGAACCCCCGATCCGCCGGAGTCTGCCGATGCGCCATCTTGCCCTGACCGCCGCCTTGTCCCTTGCCCTGACAGCCCACCCCGCCCTGTCGCAAGAGACCGGCACGGAGCGGGCAGCGGGCAATGACGCGACCATCATCCGGACCCACGCCATCGCATTGTTCGGCGAGCCCGCGTTGCCTGCGGATTTCGACCATTTTCCCTATGTGAACCCCGATGCCCCGAAAGGCGGCGAGATCTCTTTCGGGGCCGTGGGGGGGTTCGACAGCTACAATCCGTTCACGTTCCGGGGGCGGGCGATCGCGCTGTCGGTCATCCAGCTGGAACGGCTGATGGACAGCCCGGCCGACGAGCTGGGGGTGGATTACTGCCTGCTTTGCGAGACCGTCGAATATCCTGAAAGCCGGGATTGGGTGATCTTCAACCTGCGGCCCGAGGCGCGCTTTTCGGACGGAACGCCGCTGACCGCGCAGGACGTGCTGTTCTCGTTCGAGACGCTGCGCGACAAGGGGCTGTCGTCGTTCCGCACCGCCATGCAGCAGATGGTGGCCAAGGCCGAGGCGCTTGACGATCACCGCATCAGGTTCACGTTCGCGCCGGACTATCCGCGCCGCGACGTGATCTCGCAGATGGGCTCTCAGATCGTCTTCTCGCGCAAGGACTTTCTGGCCAATGATCGCGACCTGGAACAGGGCAGCGTCGAGCCATTCGTCGGGTCGGGCCCCTACATGTTCGACCGGGCCGACATGGGCCGGACCCTGGTCGTGAAGCGAAACCCGGACTACTGGGGCAAGGACCTGCCGATCAACCGGGGCCGCTACAATTTCGACAGCATCCGCTATGAGATGTTCGGTGACTTCGACACCGCGTTCGAGGCGTTCAAGGCGGGCGAATACACGTTCCGGAACGAGACGTCGTCGCTGCACTGGGCCACGCGCTATGATTTCCCGGCGCTGACAAACGGCGCCGTGATCCGCGACACGCTGCCCGACGGGACGATCGCCAACGGCAAGTCCTGGGTGTTCAACCTGCGCCGCGAGAAATTCCAGGACATCCGCGTCCGCGAGGCGATCGGGCTGATGTTCAATTTCGAATGGACCAACCAGACCTTGCTGTACGGGCTGGAAACGCGCGTCAACTCGTTCTGGGACAACAGCGAGTTCCGCGCCGAGGGGCCGCCCTCGCCGGCGGAACTGGCCTTGCTGGAACCGCTTGCCGACGACCTGCCGAAGGGCATCCTGACCGAGGATGCGGTCGTGCAGCCGGTGTCGGGCGAGCGCCAGCTTGATCGCGGGAACATGCGCCGCGCGGTGGCCCTGCTGGACGAGGCGGGCTGGACGGTCGGCGATGACGGCAAGCGCCGCAACGAAAGGGGCGAGAGGCTGAGGGTCGAATTCCTCAACGACGATGCCGGCAATGACCGGGTCATCAATCCGTTCGTGCAGAATTTGCGGGCCATCGGCATCGACGCCGTGAACCAGCGGGTCGACAACGCCCAGATGGAACAGCGCATCCGCGCCAAGGAGTTCGACATCGTCGAGGACACGCTGGGTCAGGCTTATGCGATAGGCGGCGGCACGGACCAGATCTTCGGGTCCGACAATGTCGGCGACGTGTTCAACCCGATGGGACTTGCCAACCCGGCCATCGACGCGCTGATCGCCAGCGGCCAGCTGGTCGAGACGCGGGAAGAAAACCTGGTCGCCATCCACGCGCTTGACCGGGCGCTGCGCAGCCTGCGGTTCTGGGTGCCGCAATGGTACAAGGCCAATTACACGCTGGCCTATTACGACATGTATCGCCACCCCGACCAGATGCCGCCCTATGCTTTGGGCGTGCTGGACTTCTGGTGGGCGGATTCCGAACGGGCGGACCAGCTGCGCTCCAGCGGCGCGCTGCGCTGACAACCGGCGCTTGATTTCCTTGCCGGGATTGCCGACAAGGCGTGACAACCGAACAGGGCCGGCAAGGCCCGTATGGTCCCGAGGGGCGGGCAGAAGGGCAGGCGGATGGGAGCCTATATCCTGCGGCGATTGCTGCTGATCATCCCCACGCTGGTCGGCATCATGCTGGTCAACTTCACGCTGACGCAATTCGTGCCGGGCGGCCCGATCGAACAGATCGCGGCGCAGATCCAGGGCGAGGGCGACGTGTTCCGCAACATCTCGGGAGGCGGCAGCGGCGGCGATACCGGCGTGACCGAGGGCCAGTACGAGGGCGCACGCGGCCTGCCGCCGGAATTCATCGCGCAGCTTGAAAAGGAATTCGGCTTCGACAAGCCGCCGGTCGAGCGCTTCTTCTCGATGTTGTGGAACTATCTGCGCTTCGATTTCGGGACCAGCTGGTTCCGCTCGATCAGCGTCATCGACCTGGTGGTCGAGAAGATGCCGGTATCGATCACCCTGGGACTGTGGTCCACGCTTCTCGCCTATATCATCTCGATCCCGCTTGGCATCCGCAAGGCGGTCCGGGACGGCACGCGGTTCGACACCTGGTCGTCGGGCGTCATCATCATGGGCTATGCGATCCCGGCGTTCCTGTTCGCGGTGCTGCTGATGGTGCTGTTCGCGGGCGGCAGCTTCTGGAAGATCTTTCCTCTGCGCGGCCTGACCAGCGACAATTTCGCGGATCTGTCCACCTGGGGCAAGATCAAGGACTATCTCTGGCACGCGACGCTTCCGGTCGTCGCCTCGACGATTTCCAGCTTTGCGACGCTGACGCTGCTGACCAAGAACAGCTTCCTCGACGAGATCAACAAGCAATATGTCATCACCGCCCGCGCCAAGGGCCTGACCGAGCGACGGGTGCTTTACGGCCATGTGTTCCGCAATGCCATGCTGATCGTGATCGCGGGCTTTCCGGCGATGTTCCTGGGCGTGTTCTTCGGCGCCTCGATCCTGATCGAGACGATCTTCTCGCTGGACGGGCTTGGCCGGCTTGGCTTCGAGGCTGCCGTGCAGCGCGACTATCCGGTGATCTTCGGCACGCTTTACGTCTTTGGCCTGATGAGCCTGATCGTCGGAATCCTGTCGGACCTGATGTATGTCTTCGTCGATCCGCGCATCGACTTCGAGGCGAGGGCCGGCTGATGGCGCTTTCGGAACTGAACAGGCGCCGCTGGCGCAGCTTCCGCCGCAATGGCCGGGCCTTCTGGTCTCTGGTGATCTTCTCGATCCTGTTCGTCGTGGCGATGCTGGCCGAGATCGTGGCGAACGACAAGCCGATCGTCGTCAGCTTCCGGGGCGAGCTTTACTGGCCGGCCTACAACTTCTATCCCGAAACCGCGTTCGGCGGCGATTTCGGCACCGAGGCGATCTATCGCGACGAGGCCGTGCAATGCCTGATCGTCACCGGCGGGCGCGAGGCCTGCTGGGACGAACCCGACAGCCTGATCGCGGCGGTCAGGTCCGGCAGCAGCGACGTGCCCGAGGACGAACAGGGCTGGATGATCTGGCCGCCGATCCCCTTCCACTTCAAGACCATCAACAATGTCGGCACCGCCCCCAGCGCCCCGGACGGCACGCATTGGCTGGGGACCGACGACACCGCCCGCGACGTTCTGGCGCGGGTGATCTACGGATTCCGCATCTCGATCCTGTTCACCCTGATCGTGACCGTCATCGCCTCGACCATCGGCGTCGCGGCCGGTGCGATCCAGGGCTATTTCGGCGGCAGGACCGACCTGATCTTCCAGCGGCTGCTGGAGATATGGGCTTCCACGCCGGGGCTTTACGTCATCATCATCCTGTTTGCGATCCTGGGGCGAAGTTTCTGGCTTCTGGTCTTCGTGACCGTCCTGTTCGGCTGGCCGGCGCTGGTCGGCGTCGTCCGGGCCGAGTTCCTGCGGGCCCGCAACTTCGAATATGTCCGCGCCGCGCGCGCCCTTGGCGTGGGCGACCGCACGATCATGTTCCGGCATATCCTGCCCAACGCGATGGTCGCCACGCTGACCATGCTGCCCTTCGTGGTGACCGGCACGATCAGCGGGCTGGCGGCGCTGGATTACCTGGGCTACGGGTTGCCGGCCTCGGCGCCCTCGCTGGGGGAACTGGCCTTGCAGGCCAAGCAGAACCTCCAGGCGCCATGGCTGGCCTTCACCGCCTTCTTCACCTTCGCCATCATGCTGTCGCTTCTGGTCTTCGTCTTCGAAGGCGTGCGCGATGCCTTCGACCCCCGGAAGACCTTCAAATGAGCTTGGGCAGATGAGCGCACGCGACGACGAGGCCGAACTGAACCCCTCGCGCCCCGGCTTCGCCAGCGCGGCGGCGGTGGCAGAGGACAGGGGCGCGTCCGACCGGATCGAGGGCGATGATTCGGATCGCGCCATCCCCGCGCCGGCGTCGGACGCGGTGCTGGCGGTGCGTGACCTCACCATCAGCTTTCGACAGGAAGGCCTGCTGGTTCCGGCGGTCCGCGGTGTCACGTTCCAGATCGGCCGCGGCGAGACGGTCGCGCTGGTGGGCGAATCCGGCAGCGGCAAATCGGTCACGGCCTTGTCCACCGTGCGGCTGCTGGGCGATTCCGCGGTGGTGGAAGGATCGGTGCAATACGAGGGCCGCGAACTGGTCGGCGCGCCCGACCGGGTGCTGCGCGACATTCGCGGCAACGATATCAGCTTCATCTTCCAGGAGCCGATGACCTCTCTGAACCCGTTGCATACGCTTGAGAAGCAATTGTCCGAAAGTCTGGCGCTGCATCAGGGACTGACCGGCGCCAGGGCGCGCACACGGATCATCGAACTGCTGACCCGCGTCGGCATCCGAGAGCCCGAAAGCCGTCTGGCCGATTACCCGCACCAGCTGTCGGGGGGACAGCGCCAGCGGGTGATGATCGCGATGGCGCTGGCCAATGGTCCCGACCTGCTGATCGCGGATGAGCCCACGACCGCGCTGGACGTGACCATCCAGGCGCAGATCCTGGAATTGCTGGCCGAGCTGAAAGAGGCCGAGAATCTTTCGATGCTGTTCATCAGCCACGATCTGGGCATCGTGCGGCGCATCGCCGACCGGGTCTGCGTGATGAAGGACGGCGCGATCGTCGAACAGGGACCGGTCGAGGCGATCTTCGCCGATCCCCGGCACGATTATACCAGGAAGCTGCTGGCGGCCGAGCCGCGTGGCGTGGCCGACCCGGTGCCCGAGGGCGCCGAAACCATGGTCGAGACACGCGACCTGAGGGTCTGGTTCCCGATCCAGCGCGGCCTGATGCGCAGGACCGTGGGCCATGTGAAGGCCGTCAATGGCGCCACGCTGACGGTGCGTGCGGGCGAGACCCTTGGGATCGTGGGCGAATCCGGCTCGGGCAAGACCACGCTGGCGCTGGCGATCATGCGGCTGATCGAAAGCCAGGGACCGATCCTGTACATGGGACAGGATATCGCGGCCTGGGGCGGCAAGCAGCTGCGCCGCCTGCGCCGCGACATGCAGATCGTGTTCCAGGACCCGTTCGGCAGCCTCTCGCCCCGCATGACCGTCGAGCAGATCATCGCCGAGGGGCTGGGCGTGCACGGCATCGACAAGGCCGGCGACCGGCGGAAACTGGTTGCCGCGATCATGGTCGAGGTCGGCCTGGACCCCGAGACGATGCACCGCTACCCGCACGAATTCAGCGGCGGCCAGCGCCAGCGCATCGCCATTGCCCGCGCGATGATCCTGCGTCCCAAGGTCGTGGTGCTGGACGAGCCGACATCGGCGCTGGACATGACCGTGCAGGTCCAGATCGTCCAGTTGCTGCGCGGACTGCAACAGAAATACGGGCTGGCCTTCCTGTTCATCAGCCACGACCTGCGGGTGGTGCGGGCGATGTCTCATCAGATCATGGTGATGCGCGCCGGAGAGGTGATCGAACAGGGCGGCGCGGCCGAGATATTCGATCATCCACAAACCGAATACACCAGAAGCCTGCTGAAGGCCGCATTTCCGGAACGCGCATGAAGATCCTCTTCGTCCATCAGAACTTTCCCGGCCAGTTCCCGCATCTGGCCGCCGCGCTGGCAAGGCGCGGCCACGCGGTGCTGGCCCTGACCGACGAAAAGAACGAACGGCCCAGCCCGGTCAAGACCTTGCGCTACAAGGCGCCCGAGCCGGTCAGCACCAACGGCGTGCTGGGCCGCAGCTATTCCGATTTCGCCGAGCGCGGCCTGTTGGCGGCGCGCGGGGCGCGGGCGTTGCGCGACCGCCACGGATTCACCCCCGACGTCATCATCGGCCATACCGGATGGGGCGAGACGCTGTTCCTGAACGAGATCTGGCCCGACGCGAAGCTGCTGGTCTATGCCGAGCTGATGTATCGCACGCGCGGCCACGATGTCGGCTTCGATCCCGAGATGCATCCCGACAGTGATGAAAGCCGGTTCATGACGGTGGCGCGCTCGGCGCATCTGATCCAGGGCATCGTGCAGGCCGATGCCGCCATCGCGCCGACCCGGTATCAGGCCGACAGCTTCCCGACCGAGCTGCGCAGCAAGATCACCGTGATCCATGACGGCATCGATGTCGCCCGCGTGCAGCCCTCTCCCGACGCCTGGCTGGAACTGGCCGACGGGCGCAAATTGCAGTCCGGCGACGAGGTGCTGAGCTATGTGTCGCGGTCGCTTGAGCCTTATCGCGGCTTCCACGTCCTCATGCGCGCGCTGCCGCAGGTGCTGAAGGCGCGGCCTGACGCGCAGGTCGTGCTGGTCGGCGGCGACGGCGTCAGCTATGGCAGCGCGCCCAGGGACGGACGCAGCTGGAAGGACATCCTGCTGGCCGAGCTGGGCACGCGGCTGGACCTGGACCGGGTCCATTTCGTCGGCCGGCTGCGCTATGCGGATTACCTGTCGCTGATCCAGCTTGCCCGGGTCCATTGCTATCTGACCTATCCTTTCGTGCTGTCCTGGTCGCTGACCGAGGCGATGGCGGCGGGCGGCTATGTCGTCGCGTCGGACACCGCGCCGGTGCGCGAGCTGATCCGCGACGGGCAGAACGGCAGGCTGGTGCCCTTCTTCGACATCCCGGCGCTGGAGGCGGCGCTGATCCGCGGGCTTGCGGGCGATCCGGATGCGCCCCGGCTGCGGCAGGCGGCGCGCCAGACCATCCTCGACGGCTATGACCTGCACCGCCACAGCCTGCCGCGCCAGATCGAATGGGTGGAAAGCGCCTGCGGGATGCGCTAGACCCTGCCAGCTTACAGATGAGGCAGGCAAATGGTGCAGATCCGGCTGACGAACACCCGCACGCGCAAGAAGGATGTCTTCTCGCCGCTGGATCCGCGCAATGTGCGCCTGTATCTGTGCGGGCCGACCGTCTATGATCGCGCCCATCTGGGCAATGCGCGACCGGTGCTGGTCTTCGACGTGCTGGTGCGGCTGCTGCGCCACGTCTATGGCGCCAACCACGTCACCTATGTGCGCAACATCACCGATGTCGACGACAAGATCAACGACCGCGCCGCCGCCACCGGACGCAGCATCCGCGAGATCACCGAGGAAACCGTCGGCTGGTATCACGACGACATGGACGCGCTGGGGGCGGCACGACCGGACCACGAACCGCGCGCGACCGACTACATCACCCAGATGATCGCGATGATCGAGGCGCTGATCGCCCGGCGCCACGCCTATGTGGCCGAAGGTCACGTGCTGTTCGACGTGCGGTCCTTTCCCGAATATGGCAGGCTGTCAGGCCGTTCGGTCGATGACATGATCGCGGGCGCGCGGGTCGAGGTGGCGCCGTTCAAGCGCGATCCGATGGATTTCGTGCTGTGGAAGCCCTCGGATGAGAACCAGCCGGGCTGGGGCAGCCCCTGGAGCCGGGGGCGGCCGGGCTGGCATATCGAATGCTCGGCCATGTCGGCGGCGCTGCTGGGGCCCAGCTTCGACATTCATGGCGGCGGCATCGACCTGCAGTTTCCCCATCACGAGAACGAGGTCGCGCAAAGCTGCTGCGCCCATCCGGGCGCCGGTTTCGCGCAGGTCTGGCTGCATAACGAGATGCTGCAGGTCGAGGGCAGGAAGATGTCCAAGTCGCTTGGCAATTTCTTCACCGTCCGCGACCTTCTGGACAAGGGCGTGCCGGGCGAGGTGATCCGCTTCGTGATGCTGTCCACCCATTACCGCAAGCCGATGGACTGGACCGAGACGAAGGCCGCCGAGGCCGAAGCGGTGCTTCGGCGGTGGCGTGGGCTTGCGGCGGGCATCGAACCCGCCGCAAGCCCCGCGCCCTCGGTGGTCGAGGCGCTTGCGGACGACCTGAACACCGCGGGCGCGATTGCGGCGTTGCACGAACTTGCCGGGCAGGACGACCGGCCGCTGTTCGTCGCCTCGGCGCAGATGCTGGGGTTGCTGATGCCCGAGATGGGTGCCTGGGCCGAGGCGGGCGACGCCGCAAAAGCCATGATCGAGGCCTTGCTGGCGGCGCGCTCGGAGGCCCGGAAGATGCGTGATTTCGGTCGCGCCGATGCCATTCGCGACGGCTTCAAGGCGGCGGGGGTCGATGTCATGGACACGGCCGGTGGCGTGGAATGGGCGCTGACGCCCGGCTTCGACGCGGCGCGGCTGGCCAGGCTGGCCCGCATGGTCCGCGCGTGACCCTTGAGGCCTGCACCGAGGTCTTGCGTCAGCAGGACCCGGACCGCTTCGGCGCGGTGCTGGTTGCGCCGCCCGCGGATCGGCCCGCGCTTGTCACGCTGTATGTGCTGAACCTCGAGATCGCGCGCGCGCCGTTGCAATCGGCCGAACCGATGCTGGCCGAGATGCGGTTGCAATGGTGGATCGACCGTCTGGCCGAGATGGGGCGCGGCACCGAGCCTCCGCTGCATGACGTGCTGACGCCGCTGTGGGATGCCTGGGCCGATGGCGCCGGCGATCTGGCGGCGCTGGCCGAGGCAAGACGGCGCGATTGCGCGCGCGAGCCGCTTGCCGGTCCCGAGGCGGTCGTGGCCTATGTCGATGCCACCGCCGGCGCGCTGATGTGGCGGGCGGCGCACCGGCTTGGGGCGCCCATGTCAGCGCGCGGCGTGGTCGCCGATCACGCGCTGGGGGCCGGGTTGGCCGCCTGGCTGCGGGCCTTGCCGAGGCTGCAGCCGCTTGGGCTTGGCCTCAACGGCGCGCGCCCCGAGGATATCCGGCGGCTGTCGGTCATCGCACTGGAATCGTTGCGCCGGGCCGCACGCGGTCATCGTGCCCTGCCCGGATCGGCGGCAGCGGCGCTTTATCCCGGTCCGCGCGTTCCGCGCTTTCTGAGAGAAATCGGGCGTGGCCATATCGACTGCTTCGCGGCAACGCCCGAGATTTCGCCCTTTCAGCGCCGCGCCTCGCTGGCGCGTCTGGCGCTGACCGGGCGCTGGTGGCGATAGCGTCGGAGGAACGCCCGGCGACAAATCCTCTTTCCATCACCGCGGCCTTGTGGAAGGAATTGTTCAAAGAGCCCCGCCGACACGGGGGCCAGCAGGGACGCAGCCATGGCCAGACACGGATTGGACGCAGAGGCGAAAAAGGGGCTTACCTTGATTGCCCCGCCGCTTCTCTATGCGCTGGCGGTGCTTGCCGCCCCGCTGCTGACGATCCTGACCTACAGCTTCCTGAAGGATGGCTATCTGGAGGTGATCGCCGAATTCACCTGGGGCAACTATGCGCAGGTCCTGACCGATCCGATCGTGCGGACGATCATGCTGCGCTCGCTGATCGTCGCGGCGATGGTGACGCTGGTGACGGTCTTGCTGGCCTTTCCGATCGCCTATTATGTCAGCTTCATGGTGCGGCCGGAACGCAAGTCGATGTGGCTGTTCCTGATCACCATCCCGTTCTGGACCAGCTACCTGATCCGGGTTTTCCTGTGGAAGGTCATTCTGGGCTATAACGGCGTGATCAACTCGACGCTGACCGGTCTGGGGATCATCGACGAGCCGCTGACCTTCATCCTCTACAACGTCAACTCGATCGTGCTGACGCTGGCCCACGCCTACGCGCCCTTTGCCATCCTGCCGATCTTCGTGGCGCTGGAAAAGATCGACCGCTCGCTGCTGGAAGCGGGTCGGGATCTGGGCGAAAGCCGCGCGATGACGTTCTGGCGGGTCACCCTGCCGCTGGCAATGCCGGGGGTCATCGCGGCCACGTTGATCGTGTTCATTCCGACGATCGGTGACTATGTGACGCCGGAACTGATCGGCGGCGGCAAGATCCCGATGATCGCGAACCTGATCCAGGTGCAGATGCTGGCGCTGGACAACCGCCCTCTGGGGTCTGCGCTTGCCGTCACCGCAATGCTGACCGTCGCGCTTGTCAGCGTCGTGTTCCTGTTTCTGAACCGGCGCTTCCTGAGGATGCGCCAATGAGCCAGCGAAGCTTCGAAGGCAGCGGGCTGCGGATCTATGCCATCCTGTATCTGCTGTTCCTTTATGCGCCGATCGCGCTGCTGCCGGTCTTCGCGTTCAATTCCGGGACGATCATCGCCTTTCCGCTGCAAGGCTTCACGACGGACTGGTTCGCGCAGATGTCGACCAATTCGACGTTGCGCCGCGCGCTTGGCAACTCGCTGACGATCGCCGTCTCGGCCTCGATCCTGGCGACGTGCCTGGGGATCTTTGCGGCGCGGGCCACGACCCGGTTCGAATTCCCGTTCAAGGGCGGCATCATGGGGCTGATCATGGTGCCGATGGTGCTGCCCGAGATCATCGTCGCCATGTCCCTGCTGGTCGTGCTGCTGGGCGCGGGGCTGCAGCTTTCGATCCTGACGGTGATCGCGGGGCACACGCTGATCTGCATGCCCTACGCCATTGCGATCCTGTCGACCGCGTTTTCCAGCCTCGACAAGTCGCTGGAGGAGGCCGCATACGATCTGGGCGAGACGCGATGGGGCGCGTTCCGGCTGGTCACGCTGCCGCTGGTCATGCCGGGCATCATCAGCAGTCTGCTGATCTCGTTCACGATCAGCCTGGACGAGTTCATCATCGCGTTCTTCCTGGCAGGGAACGAGCCGACCCTGCCCACATACATCTTCAGCCAGCTGCGCTTTCCCAAGCAGATCCCGATGATCATGGCGCTTGGGACGGTGCTGGTGGTGCTGTCGATCGTCCTTCTGGCGATCGGCGAGTATTTCCGCCGCCGCGGCATCGCCCGGATCAGCGGCAAGGATTCCGGAGGCTTCCAGTGAGCGACGACCATAGGCCGATGATCGAATGTCAGGCCGTGCAGAAATACTACGGCGATTATCACGCGCTGCGCGGGATCGATCTGGCCATTCGCGAGGGCGAGTTCTTTTCGCTGCTGGGTCCGTCGGGTTGCGGCAAGACCACGCTGCTGCGGACCATCGCGGGCTTCGAGGGCATCTCGTCCGGGGCCGTGCTGATCGACGGCAAGCACATGGAGGACGTGCCGGCCAACAAGCGGCCGACCAACATGGTGTTCCAGTCCTATGCGATCTTTCCGCATCTGACCGTCGCGCAGAATGTGGCCTTCGGGCTGCGACGCGATCCGCGCGGCAAGGCCGAAAAGACGGCGCTGGTCGAGGACGTGCTGAAGATGGTCGGGCTGAGCGGCTATGGCGGCCGCGCGGCACACGAACTGTCGGGCGGACAGCGTCAGCGCGTGGCGCTGGCGCGCGCCCTGATCCTCAAGCCCAAGGTGCTGCTGCTCGACGAGCCCTTGTCGGCGCTGGACCGCAAGATGCGCGAACAGATGCAGGTCGAGTTGATCAAGCTTCAGCGGCAGATCGGGATCACCTTCGTGCTGGTCACCCATGACCAGGAAGAAGCCCTGGTCATGTCCGACCGCATCGCCGTCATGTTCGAGGGCGAGATCGCGCAGCTGGACGGCCCCGAGGCGCTTTACGCCCGCCCGGCCAACCGCCGGGTCGCGGATTTCATCGGCGTGATGAATTTCCTGCCGGCGCGCATCCTTGCCGAGACGGACGAAGGCGCGCGGGTCGAGGTGGCGGGACTGGGTGAGGTCGAACTGCCCCGTGCCCAGATCAGCCGCGCCAATCCGGAGGACGAGGGCGTGATGGTGGGGTTTCGTCCCGAGACGATGACCCTCATGGGGCCGGGCCAGATCCACTATCAGACGCGCGAAACCGGCGCCACGATCGACGAGGTCGTCTATTACGGCGACATGACCTATTACGACCTCCGGCTTGATGGTTCGGCGCGGCTGGATGGCCGGCCGCGGACGGTCCGGATCTCGATGCGGAATGTCTTTGGCCGCGATGTCCAGGATGTCGGCACCCGCACGCAGCTGGCCTGGTCGCCCGGTTCGCTGGTGCTGTTCCGCTAGGCGTCTTCGGCAAGGGGCCGCGCCCTGTCCCGCGAGACCCGGGGAATGCGGCAATGGCGGGGCGTCATCCTGTGGCGCGAGGCGCAGGGCGTCATGGCGCGTCGCGTGGCTGCAAGCGGATCAGGATGCCCTCGCGACCGCGCACCGTCAGCCGCGCGACCGGCACTGGCGGCACGCGGCCCGGTGCCAGGCGGAACGCCGCCGTGATCCGTGCCAGCATCAGCACCCCCTCGATCATCGCGAAACCTGCGCCGGGACAGACGCGCGGACCGGCCGAGAAGGGGATGAAGGCCGCGCGCGCGCTGGCCTTGCCCTCGGGGTTGTTCCATCGGGCGGGATCGAACTCGTCGGGCCGTTCCCACAGCCGTTCATGGCGGTGCAGATGCCACGGCGACAGGATCAGCTGCGCGCCGCGCGGCGCCGCACGGCCGCGCAAGGTCTCGGGGCGGGTCGTCTCGCGCACCATCATCGGCACCGGCGGATACAGCCGCAGCGCCTCGCGGAAGACGGCGCGACTGGCGCGCAGGCCCGCCACGGCACCGAAATCGGCGGTCATCCCGGCGCCCTCGGCCGCCACCCGCTGCTGCCAGTCGGGATTGCCTGCCAGCAGCCACAGCGCCCAGGCCAGCGCCGAGGCGCTTGTCTCGTGCCCGGCCAGAAAGAAGATCGCGACCTGATCGACCATCTCGGTCGCGTCGAACCGCTTTCCGGTCTGCGGATCGGCCGTCGTCATGATCTTGGTCGCCAGGTCGTCGGGCGCGGTGCCGGCCTCGATCGCGTCCTTCCGCTGCGCGACCAGATCCCCGATCAGACCGCGAATTTCGGCGGCGGTTTCGCGGGTCCTGCGCGAATGCCGGCGCGGCAGCCAGCGCGGCAGCGGCAGCAGGGCGGCGAGGTTGACGATCGGCTGGGCGTCCTGATGGGCGCGAAAGGCCGTGAAGACGCGGCTGGCGATGCGGTCCTCGATCGGCACCGAGAACAGCGCGCGGAAGATCACGTCGGCGGCGGCGTGGCTGGTCGCGGGCTCGATGTCCATCTCGCCTGGTTTCAGGCGGGCCACGGCGGCCTCGGTCGCACACCAGATTGCGGGAAACATCTCGCGCAGGCGACCGCCCTCGAAGGCGGGGTCGATGATGCGGCGCTGCTGCGCCCATTCCGCGCCGTTGGTGACAAAGACGGAATTGCCCAGAAGCGGCGCCAGCCCTTCGCGCAGCCGCTGCGATTTCGGAAAATCGCCGGGCCGGTCCTGAAGGATCAGCCGCAGCAACGCCGGGTCGTTGCACAGGAAGCTGTGGATCAGCGTGCTGCGGAATTCGGCCATCCAGGCACGGTAGAGGCGCGCGGGCAGGGCCGACAGCAGATCGCGCCGGAACCCGCGTGCAAAGCGCAGGACCGATCCGCGCGCCTCGTTGCTGGCCGGTTTTGGCGGCATCATCGCGGTGATCCGGGGCCGACCGGCCGGGTGATGCGGCCGGGCGAGGGCGCGCGGCCGGCAAAGCGCCGCGCCAGCGTCAGCGGCCCGCCGGTGATCGCGAAATAGTCGTAGTCACCCGGCCGCTCGAAGGCGCAGAGATACTGGAAATGCAGCCGGAACCATCGCCATTTCAGCTTTTTCTGCTGCGCGTGTGACAGCGTTCGCGTGAACGCGGCCGAGATGACCAGAGGCCATCGCTGATCGGGTCCGGCGACCCCGGTCACCGCGACCGGATCGCACAGCCCGAAGCAGCAGGCATCGCCCGGCGCGGTCACGTCCAGCCAGAAGATGTCGGGGCGTTCGGACAGGCAGGCCAGATCCGCGCGCAGCCGGTCGGCGCGCGGCAGGAACGAGGCCATCGGCACCACATGTCCGAGTGTCAGAAGCGACAGCGCCGGTCCGGGTCCGGCTGTCCTGCCACCGCGAAGCGCATCGGCCAGCAGCGACACGGCCAGATAGGCGCCCGAGGAATGGCCGACGACCAGCACCTCGTCGACATCCTCGCCCAACGCCGTTGCCAGTCGGCCAGAAAACTCGGCCAGCCGTTCCTCCAGCACCGCGGGATAGGCACCGCGATGGCGGGCCGTGAAGGCATAGTCATGCATCAGGTAATAGGCGAAGATGCGGTTATCCAGCCGGCGGAACACGATCAGGACGACCACCACCAGCGCGACCGCGACCGGCAGGCCAAGCCACCAACCGGCAAGCCGCGCCGCCGCCCAACCCGCCAGCCCGCCGGCCAGCAACGCCACCAGCGCCTGCGCCAGCAGCACGGCGATCGGATACAGCGCGGCCAGCACCGGACCGCGCCGCAATCGCATCAGCCCGAACAGCGCGCCCGAGCCGAGATAGACCCATGCCGTCGTGAAAAGCTGGCCATAGGTGCCGATGATGCCGGCCTGCATGGATGTCTGCACCAGATCGTCCCAGACCAGCACCTCGAAGCGGTTTTCGGCCGCGCCTTCGGGAAACTCCCCCCGGCTGCGCCAGCCAAAGCCGGGGCCGTGCTGGCGCGGTGCCATCGCGATCCGATAGCCTGAAATGCCGGCCTGGTGCGCGGATTCGCGACGATACAGCTCGCGGTAGCGGCGGGGCGGGATGGGATCGAAGCCGGGAATGTAGAGAATGCGGCGGCGGAATGGGCGCGTCATCGAAAGCCTCACTGACGTGCCGCACCATAGGCCAAATCGGCCCTGCGGCAACCCGTCAGCGGTTGGACCAGCGTTTCTCCTGCGCCTCGATCGCGGCGATGCGGCGGTCGGTCGGGGGATGCGACAACAGCCAGACGGGTGCGCCGGCGACCCGCCCCCCGGCAAGCCTGTCCAGCTTGCGGAACAGCGACTTCTGAGGTTCGGTGCCCAGTCCCGCCCGAATCATCAGCGCGCTGGCGAAACGGTCGGCCTCGAATTCGTCCTGTCGCGACAGACGCGCGGCGACGGCGCTGGCGACCATGGTCGCGATCCATGCCCCGATGCCGGGGAGGAACCGGCCGAGGATCCCCGCCAGCGCCAGGCGGATCGCGTTCTGCCCGGCAAAGTCGATCATCCGGCGGCGCGCATGTCCATGCGCGACATGGCCCAGCTCGTGGGCGACGACGCTGGCCAGTTCCTCTGGCGTCACCTCGCAGGCATCCAGCTTGCGGATGAAGCCGCGCGTCAGGAAGATGCGGCCGTCGGGCGCGGCAAGCCCGTTGACCGGTTCGATCTCGTAGATGTGGGCCGAGACCGGGGGCAGGTCCATCGCATCGCCCAGCCGCTTCAGCATCGGAGACAGGCGCGGATGTTTCAGCGGCGTCGATTTCTGGTTCAGTTCCTGTTTCAGCCGCCATGCGGAAAAGAACCACATGACGGCCATGTATGCGATGAGCAGCAGGATCGGGGTCAGCTTGAGCATGGATCATATGTGGGGCGGCACGGGGCCGGGATCAATCGTCGAAAGGCAGGGATCGGTGCGGGCAAGACCGGCCCGCCGTCCTTTTCATCCCAGCAGGCGCATCGCCTCGGTCAGCCCCGCCAGGGTCAGCGGGACCATCCGGCGCTCGAAGACCTGCCCGATCATGGCGATGGACTGCGTGTAGCGCCAATGCTGCTGCGGCACCGGGTTCAGCCAGACGTGGTCGGGCCATGTCTCGCAGGCCCGACGCAGCCACACCTCGCCGGGTTCGGTGTTCCAGTGCTCATTCGCGCCGCCCGGCATGGCGATCTCGTAGGGCGACATCGAGGCATCGCCGACGAAGATGCATTTGTAGTCGCGGCCATAGCGGTGCAGCAGGTCCCAGGTCGGCGTCTGTTCGTCCCATCGGCGGCGGTTGTCGGTCCACACGCCTTCGTAGAGGCAGTTGTGGAAATAGAAGTGCTGCATGTGCTTGAACTCGGCCCGGGCGGCCGAGAACAGCTCGTCCACAAGCCTTGCATGCTCGTCCATCGAGCCGCCGACATCCAGGAACAGCAGGATCTTGACGGCGTTGCGGCGCTCGGGGCGGGTCTGCACGTCGATATAGCCGTGATCGGCGGTCGCACGGATCGTTGCCGGCAGGTCCAGCTCTTCGGCGGCGCCATGGCGCGCCCATTGCCGCAGCCTTTTCAGCGCCACCTTGATGTTGCGGGTCCCCAGCTCGACCTTGTCATCGAAATCCCGGAACTCGCGCTTGTCCCAGACCTTCACGGCGCGTCGGTGCCGGCTTTCATCCTGGCCGATCCGGACGCCCTCGGGATTGTAGCCATAGGCCCCGAAGGGCGACGTGCCGGCGGTGCCGATCCACTTGTTTCCACCCTGGTGCCGGCCCTGCTGCTCGGCCAGCCTTTCGCGCAGCGCCTTCATCAGAGACTCGAAGCTTCCGGCAGCTTTGACGTCGGCCTTCTCGGCGTCGGTCAGCAGTTTTTCGGCAAGCTTCTCAAGCCATTCCCTGGGGATCGCCTGTTCGTGGACCAGCGCCTCGACCGGGATCTGCTCCAGCCCCGCGAAGCTTTCCGAAAACGCCCGGTCAAAGCGGTCGAGATGGCGCTCGTCCTTGACCAGCACCAGCCGCGCGACGTGGTAGAACCCGTCCACCGACCAGCCGGCGATGCCGGCCTGCATCCCGGCCATCAGGTCCAGCCATTCGCGCAACGAGACAGGGACCCCTTGCCGCCGCAGCGCGTCGAGGAAGGGGATGAACATCACGCCATCCGTTCGATCAGCACGGTCAGAAACAGCGCGATCACGCCCAGCCCCATGGCAAAGGCTGCGGCGTATTGCAGGCGGTCACGCGAATTGCCACCCAGTTGTGTGGCGCGGCGCCAGCCCAGAATGGCCCCGATGACTAGGGCTGCGATAACGATCATGGCGTCCTCGGTTGATCTTTTCTCCTCGCAGATAGACGGTGGAAACAGCCCGTGCAACCGGATGACGATTCGTCCGGACAATGAACAAGAATACCGAGAGGGAGTTCAAGATGAAGACGCTTGACCAGATCCGCCACGATATCCGCGCCCTGCACCTGACCGAGGAACGATCCCAGATCGACCGCCTGATGCAGACGCTTGCCCCCGACACGGGCGGGCGCGAGGCCATGGCGGCCGACGCGGCCGAGCTGGTGCGGGCGATCCGGTCCGACCGCAAGCCGGGGCTGATGGAGGTGTTTCTGGCCGAATACGGGCTTTCGACAGACGAGGGCGTGGCGCTGATGTGTCTGGCCGAGGCGCTGCTGCGCGTCCCGGATGCCGAGACGATGGACGAGCTGATCGAGGACAAGATCGCGCCCTCGGAATGGGGCCAGCACATGGGCAAGTCGTCCTCGTCGCTGGTCAATGCCTCGACCTGGGCGCTGATGCTGACCGGCCGGGTCTTGCGCGACGACCAGTCGCCGGGGATCGCCGGTCATCTGCGCAACGCGGTCCGGCGCCTCGGAGAACCCGTGATCCGCACCGCCGTCCACCGCGCGATGCGCGAGATGGGCCAGCAATTCGTGCTGGGCGAGACGGTGAAATCCGCCATCAAGCGCGGCCGGGAACGGGTCGATCAGGGCTATACCTACAGCTATGACATGCTGGGCGAGGCCGCCCGGACCGAGGCGGACGCGCGTGCCTATCAGACCGCCTACGAGGGTGCGATCAAGGCGCTGGCCAGCGAGGCGACCAAGGCCGACATCCGCGACAATCCCGGTATCTCGATCAAGCTTTCGGCCCTTCATCCGCGTTACGAGGAACCCCAGCGCGACCGGGTGATGGCCGAGCTGGTGCCGGTGGCGCTGCGGCTGTGCCGGATGGCCAAGGCGGCCGGGATGGGTCTGAACATCGACGCCGAAGAGGCCGATCGCCTGGAAATCTCGCTGGACGTGATCCAGGCGGTGCTGTCGGATCCGTCGCTGGCGGGCTGGGACGGGTTCGGGGTCGTCGTGCAGGCTTATGGCAAGCGCGCAAGCGCCGTCATCGACTGGCTGGACGCGCTGGCCGAAACGCTGGACCGGCGGATCATGGTGCGGCTGGTCAAGGGCGCCTACTGGGATACCGAGATCAAGCGCTCGCAGGTCGAGGGGCTGGACGGTTTCCCGGTCTGGACGCACAAGGCCGCCACCGACGTGGCGTGGATCTGTTGCGCCAGAAAGCTTCTGGCAAGCCCCCGCATCTATCCGCAATTCGCGACCCACAACGCCCACTCGGTCGCAGCGATCCTGCATCTGGCGGGCGAGGACCGCGACTTCGAGTTCCAGCGTCTGCACGGGATGGGCGAAGCCCTGCACGACATCGTCAAGACCCGCGACAAGACCCGCTGCCGCATCTATGCGCCGGTCGGTGCGCATGTCGACCTGCTGGCCTATCTGGTCCGCCGCCTGCTTGAGAACGGCGCGAATTCCAGCTTCGTGAACCGTATCGTGGACGAGGAGATTCCGCCCGCCGAGGTGGCTCCGGACCCCTTCGCCGAATGGCTTGCGGTGGCCGGCAAGCCGGCGGCCGGCGTCATCCGTCCCGCTGATCTGTTTGCCCCCGAGCGCGTCAACTCGATGGGGTTCGATCTGCGCGATCCCGTGGAACTGGCCCGCGTCGAGGCGGCGCGCACGCCGTTTTCCGAGGCGCGCTGGCAGGGCGGTCCGCTGCTTGCCGAGGAGCGGGACGGGGACGATCGGCAGGTGATCGACCAGGTGAACCCCGCGCGTCCGAACGACCGGGTGGGGCAGGTGGCCTATGCGTCGCGCGATGACGTGGGCGCGGCGCTCGACGGCGCCCGGCCCTGGGACGCACCACCAGAGGCCCGCGCCGAAGCCTTGCGTCGGGGCGCGGATCTCTATGAGGAACATTATGGCGAACTTTTCGCCCTGATCGCGCGCGAGGCGGGGAAATCGCAGTTCGACGCCGTGGCCGAACTGCGCGAGGCGGTCGATTTCCTGCGCTACTATGCGAATTTCGCAAGCGGTGATGCGCCGCGCGGCGTGTTCACCTGCATCTCGCCGTGGAACTTCCCGCTGGCGATCTTTACCGGCCAGCTGGCCGCCGCACTGGCGGCGGGAAATGCTGTCCTGGCCAAGCCGGCCGAGACGACCAGCCTGATCGCGTGGCGCGCGACTCAGTTGCTGCACGAGGCCGGCGTGCCGCGCCACGCGCTGCAATTGCTGCCGGGCGAGGGACGCGAGGTGGGAACCGCGCTGTGCAGCGATCCGCGGGTCTCGGGCGTGTGCTTCACCGGTTCGCTGCCGACGGCGCAGGCGATCAATCGCGCGATGGCCGAACATCTTTCGCCCGACGCACCGCTGATCGCCGAAACCGGCGGGCTGAACGCGATGATCGTCGACTCGACCGCATTGCCGGAACAGGCGGTGCGCGACATCGTGGCCAGCGCCTTCCAGTCGGCGGGACAGCGTTGTTCGGCGCTGCGTGTGCTTTATGTCCAGAAGGACGTCGAGAAGAGGCTGCTGGCCATGCTGCACGGCGCGATGGACGAGTTGCGCATCGGTGATCCCTGGCATCTGGAAACCGATGTCGGGCCGGTCATCAACGCCGCTGCCAAGACCGGCATCGAGGACCATGTCTCAAAGGCCCGCAGCGACGGCCGCATCCTGCACCGGCTGAAGGCGCCGGGCCGCGGTCATTTCGTCGCACCCGTCACCATCCGGGTCGGCGGGATCGAGGATGTCGAGCGCGAGGTGTTCGGCCCGGTGCTGCATGTCGCGCGCTTCGACGCCAGCGACCTTGACCGCGTGCTGGGCGCGATCAACGCGTCGGGTTATGGCCTGACATTCGGGCTTCACACGCGGATCGACGACCGGGTGCAGCATGTCGACAGGCGACTGAATGTCGGCAATCTCTACGTCAACCGAAACCAGATCGGCGCGATCGTCGGCAGCCAGCCCTTTGGCGGCGAGGGGCTGTCGGGCACCGGGCCCAAGGCCGGTGGCCCGCATTATGTCCCCCGCTTCCGGGCGATGCCGGTCAACCGCATGCCGGCAAGCGCCTCAAGCGAGGCTCTGCCCGCGCAGGTTCAGAAGGCGCTGGATCAGGCGCTGACCGACAGCGCGACACCGCGCGAGACGCTGGTGCTGCCGGGTCCGACCGGCGAATCCAACCGCCTGACGACCCATGCCCGCGGCACGGTCCTGTGCCTGGGCCCGGACGCCGGATCCCAGGCGCAGATCGCGTCGTCGCAGGGCTGCGCGACGGTCGAGGTTCCCGGCCATCTGGACGCCAACGCCCTGAAGACCCTGTCGGGCATGGCGGTCGTCGTCTTTGACGGACCCGAGGATCAGGCCCGCCATTACCGGCAGGCGCTGGCCGCGCGCGGTGGCGCGATCATCCCGCTGGTCACCTCGGCCGAATTGGCCGCCTACGCGATCCTCGAGCGGCATCTGTGCGTTGACACCACGGCCTCGGGCGGGAACGCCTCGCTGCTGGCGGCTGCCGAATAGGCGGGCGGCCGGCACACGGGACGCGGCGCCTTGGGACGGGTGCCGCGTCTTGCCCCCGCAGTCTCGCGGGCTGGCGTTCTGACTGCGCAAGGAGAGGGGCGATGCAGGGTTTTGCGGGGCAGGATTTCGCGGGGCAGGATCTCGGGGAGTATGACTTCATCATCGTCGGCGCCGGGTCGGCGGGCTGCGTGCTGGCCAACAGGCTGTCGGCCGATCCGCGCCACCGTGTCCTGCTGCTGGAGGCCGGTGGCAGCGACAACCGGTTCTGGGTGCATGTGCCGGTCGGCTATCTCTATGCGATGGGCAACCCGACCCTGGACTGGTGCTATCAGACCCAGCCCGAGGCCGGGCTGAACGGACGTCGGCTGAACTATCCGCGCGGCCGGGTGCTGGGCGGATGCAGCTCGATCAACGGCATGATCTACATGCGCGGACAGTCGGCCGATTACGATCGCTGGCGGCAGGCGGGAAACGAAGGCTGGGGCTGGGATGACGTCCTGCCTCATTTTCGCCGGTCCGAGCGGCATTTCGGCCCCGCCGACGACCTGCACGGCGATCAGGGCGAATTATGGGTCCAGAAGCAGCGACTGAACTGGCCGATCCTCGATGCGGTCGCCGAGGCCGCGCAGGAAATGGGGCTGCCGGCCTGCGCGGATTTCAACTGCGGCGACAATGAGGGGGTGGGATATTTTCCCGTCACCCAGCGCGGCGGCATCCGCTGGAACGCCCGCAAGGCGTTTCTGAACCCGGCACGGGGCAGACCCAACCTGCGGATCGAGACCCACGCGCAGGTCGCGCGGCTGACAGTCCGCGGCCGCCGGGTCACGGGGGTCGAATTCACGCAGAACGGACGCAGCCGCCAGGCACGCGCCGCCGGCGAGGTGATCCTTGCGGCGGGGGCCATCAATTCGCCTTCCATCCTGGAGCTCAGCGGCATCGGTCAGGCCGAGCGACTGGCCGGTCTCGGGATCGCGCCGGTCCATGATCTGCCCGGCGTCGGCGAGAACCTGCAGGATCACCTGCAATTGCGGACGGTCTTTCGGATCACCGGCGCGCGCACCCTGAACGACCGGGCGCGCACGATCTGGGGCAAGGCGGGGATCGCGCTGGAATATGCGCTGCGGCGGTCCGGCCCCATGTCGATGGCCCCCAGCCAGTTGGGTATCTTCGCGAAATCCTCGGACGCGTTCGCCACGGCCAATCTGGAATACCATGTCCAGCCGCTGTCGCTGGACAAGTTCGGCGACCCGCTGCACGATTTTCCGGGGCTGACCGTATCGGTCTGCAACCTGCGCCCGGAAAGCACGGGCCACAGCCATGTCGCCAGCGCCGATCCCGGCGCGGCCCCGAACATCGCACCCTGCTATCTGTCCACGCCAGGCGACCGGCAGGTTGCCGTCGAGAGCCTGCGCCAGGCCCGCCGACTGATGCAGACCCGCCGGATGGCCGCCTTTTCACCCGCCGAGATCATGCCAGGCGCCCATCTGCACAGCGATGCGGACCTGTCCCGTGCGGCAGGCGATGTCGGCACCACGATCTTTCATCCGGTGGGAACCACCCGGATGGGACGTGACGCGATGGCCGTCGTCGATCCGCAACTGCGCGTCATCGGCCTGCAGGGGCTGCGGATCGCGGATGCGGGGATCATGCCCTCGATCGTGTCCGGCAACACGCATGCGCCCGTCACGATGATCGCCGAGAAGGCCAGCGAGATGATCCTGGCCTCCGCGCGGCAGGGGCATGTCACGACCGCGTGATCCGTGTTAACCTTCAGGCAATTCCCTGCCCCTGCCACGAGGTGCGCCATGCTGTCCCGACGCCGTTTCGTCCATCTTGCCCTTGGCAGCACCGCGCTGTCGGGTTGCGGCATATCGGGCCTGATCCAGCCGGGTCCGCAGACCGATCTGCCGGGCATTCCCGTGGACGCGCATATGCATCTGTTCAACGGGGCGGACGTGCCGGTGATCGGCTGGCTGACACAGGTGGACTTCACGGCCGAAAGCGGAGGCAGCCTGCCCGACATCACCAAGTCGCCGCTGGTCCGGCTGATCGTCAGCTTCCTGGCCAACGCGACGCCGACCGCGGGCGCCGAGCTTGCGCGCCTGCCGGCGCGACTGCCGCGCCCGTCCCAACGGCAGATGCGGGATGAAGGGGTCGATCGTCTGGCGGTGTTCCTGGAGCGCTATCAGGATGCGGTTCTGACCGGGGCCGACGATCCCGACGTGATGGAGCTGTTATCCGCCGGCAGTCCCGTCCAGCAGCAGCGCCGGGTCGAGGACCAGCAGCTGTTCGCCGACCTGGCCGCCGCCGCGGGGCTTGCGCCGCCCGAGATCGCAGCCGAGCCGGTGATCGTCGAAGAGGCGCCCGCGATCACCGGGCCGATGGCGACCCGTCGCGCCGCACCGCCGCCGGCCCCGCCCGCGCCGGCCCCCAGCACAAGGCAGATCGCCGAGGGACTCTTCGATCCTCGGAACCAGCGCGGCGACCCGCTGAAGCAGACGCTGGCGGGGATGGTCCAGTGGGCCGAACTGATGACACGGCCGCGTGCGCAGATCATGCAGCAGGCGGTCAGTCTCTATGGCCGCCCGACCGAGCTTCGGGTCTTCTGCAATCATCTTCTGGATATCGGCTACTGGCTGCGCGCCGACGAGGTCAACCAAAGCCATCCCGACGACCTCATCACGCTGTTTGCGGAGCTCTCGGCGCGCCGCAGCGATGTCCTGGTGCTGAATTTCGTCGGGTTCTGCCCGCTGCGCGCCGCGATCGAGGGCGATTCAGCGCATGACCGCGTTCGCCGCGCCGTCACCCGGAACGGGTTCGCGGGGGTCAAGCTGTACCCTCCGATGGGGTTCAAGCCGCTGGAGAATGCCGGCGTCGGTTTTTCGCATGCGCGGGTGACGCCGCCGGGGCGGGGAACGGCGCTGGACCGCGAGTTGCGCAAGCTTTACGCGTGGTGCCAGGCCAACGACGTGCCGATCGCGGCGCATGCCTCGGCCAGCATGGGGGCCGGGCCCGGCACGGCCGGCTATTCCGCGCCATGGCTGTGGCGGCCGGTGCTGCGCGACTATCCGGATCTGCGTGTCAATCTGGCCCATTTCGGCGGATTCGGCGGGCATGGAAACCCGCAATGGGAGAACGAGCTGATCGCGATGCTGGACAGTTCCCCGAATCTGTATTTCGATTCCGGCTTCTGGACCGAGGCCATGGCCGGCGCCCCGACCCGGCCCGAGGCGCTGCGTTCGACCCGCGCGCTGTTCGCGTCCGAGCCGCTGGCGGCGCAGCGGATGCTGTATGGCAGCGACTGGTCGATGATCGCGCGCCTGCCCAGCCATCCGGCCTATCTTGCCGGGCTGACAAGCTTTGTCGACGCGGTGACGGGTGATGCGCGGCAGTCCCAGGCGATCATGGGCGGCAACGCGCGGCGCTGGCTGGGCCTCGACCGCGACGGAGCGCAGCGCCAGCGGCTTGCCCGTTTTCACGGACGCCATCCGGTCTGGGCGCAATTGGCCGCCTAGGCGGTCAGCATCCGTCGGAAGGCCTGCCAGCTGGCTTTCGGCGTGCGTCTCATCGTCCGATAATCGACATGGACCAGACCGAAGCGCGGGCCATAGCCGAACGCCCATTCGTAATTGTCCAAGAGCGACCAGTAGAAGAAGCCGCGCAGATTGACGCCCTGATCCAGGGCGGCCCTGGCGGCGCGCAGATGATCGCCGATGAAGGCCACGCGCGCGGCGTCGTCGGTCATGTCAAGTCCGGGCTCCAGCGCCATGCCGTTCTCGGTGACATGGAGGGGCAGGTCGCCGGTATGGTCGCGGGCCAGGCGAACCAGGAATTCGGTCAGGCCCTCGGGACGGATCTCCCATCCCATCTGGGTCTTGGCCAGCGGGCCCGGGACCGGCGCGGCGTTCGGCCACAAGCCGGGCCTGTGGCGATGCAGGACGCGCGTGTAGTAATTGACGCCCAGCCAGTCCAGCGGGGCGGCGATCCGCGGCATGTCGTCCTGCCAGCCATCGGGCAGATAGGGCCCGATCCCGTCCAGCGCGGCCTGCGGATAGCCTTGTCCCATCAGTGCGCGAATGAACCACTGGTTGTAGATCGCGTCCTGGGTGGTGGCGGCCGCTGCGGCCTCGGGGCTGTCATCGGCCGGGTGTGCGGTCTCGAAATTCAGGACGACGCCCAGATCCCGCGCGCCCTCGGCCCGCAGCGCCTGAATGGCGGTGCCGTGCGCCAGAAGGACATGATGCATGGCACGGCTGGCGGCGCGGATGTCGCGCATGCCGGGGGCGTGGTGGCCCAGGAAATGCGACAGCCAGGCGATGCACCACGGCTCGTTCAGCGTGGCCGTGCTGGCCACGCGGTCGCCCAGCCGGGCATGCACCACGCGCGCATGATCCGCGAACCACGAGGCCACGTCGCGATTGCGCCAGCCGCCCCGATCGGCCAGGGCCGCAGGCAGGTCCCAGTGATACAGCGTCAGGAAGGGCTGCAACCCGCGCGCCAGCATGCCGTCAACCAGCCGGTCATAGAAATCCAGCCCCTCGGGGTTGACCGTCCGGCCATCGGGCATCACCCGCGCCCACGAGGTCGAGAACCGATAGGCATCAAATCCCGCGTCGCGCATCAGGTCGAGATCGGTTTCCCAAAGCCGGTAATGATCGCAGGCGCGCGCGCCGCTGCTGTCATCCGCGATGTTGCCGGGGGTCGCCGCGAATGTGTCCCAATGCGACGGCCCCGCGTTTCCGAAGGCTGAACCCTCGATCTGATAGGCGGCGGTCGCGGCGCCAAAGACGAAACCTTCGGGAAACTCGGATCGGTTCGGCAGCATGGCGGATCCCCTTGTGTCGGCGCAAACACGCTGCCACGATACAGCCCGACGCGGAAGGGGTCAGGCGCCGCCGGACCGGCGCGCGGCAATCTGCCGCCACAGGAAAGCCAGGATGAACAGCGCCGTCAGGACCAGGACGATGGTCGGGGCCGGTGCGCTGTCCAGCCAGAAGCTTGCCCAGACGCCCCCCAGACCGGAAAACACCGCGACCGCGACCGCCATGGCAAGCATCGCCTGAAGCCGGCGCGTCAGCAGGAAGGCGATGGCGCCGGGCGCGATCAGCAGCGCCACCGACAGGATGATGCCGACCGCCGACAGCATCGCCACGACGCAGGCCGAGATCATCGCCAGAAGGCCATATTGCAGCAGCCGCACCGACAGACCCGAAACCCTGGATTGCACCGGGTCGAAGGCAAGCATCGCGAAATCGCGCCATTTCAGGATCAGGATCAGGCTGACCGCCGCAGCGATCGCCCCGGCCGACATGAAATCGTCGCGGCCGACGCCCAGTATATTGCCGAACAGGATATGGTCCAGATGCGCGTCCGACGGAATCTGGGTGTAGATCACGATGCCAAGCCCGAACATGCCGGACATGACGATCCCCAGCGCCGTGTCCTGCTTGATCCGGCTGTTGGCGTCCAGCCACCCGGCCCCCAACGCGCAGATCATCCCGGCCGCAAAGGCGCCGATCAGCAGCGGAATGCCGGCGATATAGGCCAGCACGATTCCTGGAAGCACCGCATGGCTGATGCCGTCACCCATCAGCGACCAGCCCTTCAGGACCAGGAAGCAACTGAGAAGCGCCGCCGGAATCGCGATGATCAGCGCGATCAGCGCCGCCTCGACCATGAAACCGAAGGCGAAGGGTGCGGTCAGCCAGCTCATGTCAGACGCTCCAGTGCCTTGCGGGCGCGCGACCGGGCGGCCAGCGCGCCATGGGTCGGGGCGAAGGTGAAGGTCAGAAGGAAGATCAGCGTCTGCATGAGGACAATCACCCCGCCGGTCGCCCCATCAAGGAAGAAGCTGAGATAGGCGCCGAAGCCTGATGTCAGCGACCCGATGGCCACCGACAGCGCGATCAGGCGCGGAAAGCGGTCGGTCAGCAGATAGGCGGTGGCCCCCGGCGTGACGACCAGGGCGATCACGAGGAAGGCCCCGACGGTCTGCATCGCGGCGACCGTGCAGGCGGCCAGAAGGGTGAAGAACAGCACGCGCAGCCGGTTGGGGTGCAGCCCGACCGTGCGGGCGTGGCTCTCGTCGAAGAAGACCACCATGAGGTCGCGCCATTTCGCCAGCAGGATCAGCAGCGAGACGCCGCCGATGATGGCGAGTTGCAGCGTGTCGCCTGGCGAGATTGCGAGGATATTGCCCATCGTGATCGCCTGCAGGTCGACGGCGACCGGGTTCAGCGAGACCATGAACAGGCCGACCCCGAAGAAGCTGGTGAAGATCAGCCCGATGATGGCGTCCTCGCGCAGGCCGGTCCGGTTGTTCAGAAACAGCATCGTCAGCGCGGCAAGGCCGCCCGACAGGAACGCGCCGATGGCGAAGGGCAAGCCCAGCATGTATGCGCCGGCGACGCCCGGCACGATCGAATGCGACAGCGCGTCGCCGATCAGGGACCAGCCCTTGAGCATCAGGTAGGCCGACAGGAAGGCGCAGACCGCGCCGACGAGCGCCGACACCCAGATGGCGCTTGCCATGTAGCCATAGGTGAACGGGATCAGAAGTGTGTCGAGCATTGCAGCACATTCCTTGCGTCCCGCGATCGCCGGGGGGCCAGCCCCCCGGACCCCCCGGAAAATTGGCGCCAGGGCAGGGCGATGAAGGTCGGAGCCTGCATCAGTTGCCCTCTCGCGTGCGGTGGCGGTCGTCATAGAAGATCAGCGGCCGTTCGTCGTCGGTGAAGACATCGACGCTGCGCTCGTCGGGGTCGTCGTGCAGATCGGATCCGCCCAGGACGAAATGGCGCAGAACCCCACCGAAGGCGCGCTTGAGATTGGCGGGGGTGAATGTGGTTTCGGTCGGCCCCGAGGCCAGCACCGTACCCTTCACCATCACGACGCGGTCGCAATATTCGGGGACCGAGCCCAGATCATGGGTCGAGACCAGCATCACCCGGCCTTCCTCGCGCATCTCGCGCAAGAGGGCGATGATCGCGTATTCGGTCTTGACGTCCACGCCGGTGAAGGGCTCGTCCAGCAGGACCACGCGGGCGTCCTGGGCCAGCGCGCGGGCCAGGAAGACGCGCTTCTTCTGGCCGCCCGACAGTTCGCCGATCTGGCGATGACGGAATTCCGCCATGTTCACGCGCGCCAGCGCCTCGTCGACGGCCTGGCGGTCGGCGGCGCGGGCCCGGCGCAGGAAGCCCATATGGCCATAGCGGCCCATCATCACCACGTCCTCGACCAGCACCGGGAACGACCAGTCGACCTCTTCCGCCTGCGGAACATAGGCGACGAGGTTGCGAGACAAGGCGTCCTCGACCTCGTGGCCGAGGATGCGGACATGGCCGCGCGCACCGGGGATGAAGCCCATCAGCGCCTTGAACAGCGTCGACTTGCCGGCCCCGTTCACGCCAACCAGTGCGGTGACCGAGCCCGGGGGCACGGAAAAGGCCGCCTCGCGCAGTGCGGTATGCCCGTTGCGATAGGTGACGGTGAGATCATCGACCTCGATTCCCTGGTTCATTTCGAAAGCTCCGTGACGATGCGGCCGGCGGTGACGCGCAGCAGGTCGAGATAGGTCGGCACCGGCCCGTCGGGGCCGGACAGGCTGTCGACGTAAAGCGCGCCGCCATAGCGCGCGCCGGTCTCGGCCGCGATGCTTCGGGCAGGACGGTCGGAGACGGTGCTTTCCGAAAAGATCACCGGGGCCTGGTTCCGGCGGATCGTGTCGATGACATGGCGGACCTGTTGGGGGGTTCCCTGGGCATCGGCGTTGATCGGCCACAGGAAAAGTTCGTTCAGCTGGAAATCGCGGGCCAGATAGGAAAACGCGCCTTCCGAGGTGACCAGCCAGCGGCGGCTTTCGGGCAGCGCGCGCGCGGCGTCGCGCAGCGGTCCGACGGTCGCGGCGATGCGGCTCTTGTAGCGCGCGGCATTGGCCATGTAGGTGGCGGCGTTGTCCGGATCGCGCCCGGCCAGCGCCGCGGCGATGTTGTCGACATAGATCAGCGCCGAATCGAGCGCCATCCAGCCGTGCGGGTTCGGCTTTCCATCGTAGTCGCCTCCTTGGATCGCCACCGGCGCGATGCCGTCGCTGACGACCGCCGTCGGGACATCGCCAAGCTTGTCCAGAAATTGCTGGAACCACAATTCGAGATTGAGACCATTGGCCAGGATCAGGTCAGCGCCGCTGGCGCGGACCAGATCCTGCGGGGTGGGTTGGTAATTGTGGATGTCCGCGCCGGGCCGGGTGATCGATTCGATCACCGCCAGGTCGCCGGCGACATTGCCCGCCATGTCGGCAATGATCGTGAAGGTGGTGGCGATCTTCAGCCGGTCGCCCGACGGTTCGGCAGCAACGCTGACGGGCAGCCCGAGGCAGATCATCAGAATGGCGAGAAAACGGTTCATGTGCCGCTTTTCTGCGAATAGTTCGCAACTGTCAACAGTTGCGATTCAGTTGCAACTGGGCCCGGGTTCAGGCATGACATCCCCATGACCGAACGCCGTGCGAAAGAACTGGAAACGGCCCTGCGGGACGCCGGTGTGCGGGTGACGCGGCAGCGCGCGGCCCTGCTGCGGGTGATCGCGGGCAGCGAGGACCATCCCGACGCGGCCGAGCTGCACGCCCGGGCCGAGGCCGCCGGGGCAGGGGTGTCGCTGGCGACGGTGTATCGCACGCTGACCACGCTGCAGACCCAGGGGGTGATCGCAAAGCTGGAATTCAGGGACCAGCCGGCGCGATGGGAGGCGGCGGACCAGCGCCATCATGACCACATGATCGATGTCGAGACCGGCGAGGTGATGGAGTTCACCCATGACCGGATCGAACGGCTTCAGGCCGAGATCGCGGCCGAGATGGGCTTCGAGATCGTGCACCATCGGCTGGAACTGTATGTGCGCCGCCGCCGCGGCTGAGCCGGTGCTGGACTTTCCGGGCATGCCGATGTTCGATGGCCCCGGCATGACCGAGGGAGGACCAAGATGCGCCCCATGATCCTGATCGCCGCGCTGCTGGCCGGACCGGCGGCCGCCTATGAACCGCTGGTCGAGAAGCAGGAATTCACCCTGACCGACTTCACCACCCGCGGCGGCGAGGTGATCCCCGAGATGCGGCTGGGATACGAGACATATGGCACGCTGAACGAGGCCGCGGACAACGCCATCCTGATCCCGCATTATTTCAGCGGCACCAGCCATGCCGCCGGCAAATACGCCCCGGACGATGCGGCGCCCGGCTATTGGGACGCGATCATCGGGTCGGGCAAACCGATCGACACGGACAAGTGGTTCGTGGTCTCGGTCGACAGTCCGGTCAATCTGGGGGCGCATGATCCGAATGTCATCACGACCGGACCCGCGACGACCAATCCGGCCACCGGAGAGCCCTGGGGGATGGACTTTCCGATCCTGACCATCGGCGATTTCGTGGACACGCAGAAGGGCCTGATGGAGCAGTTGGGGATCGGCAGATGGCATGCAGTGATGGGCGCCTCGATGGGCGGATTGCAAAGCTATGAATGGGCGGCGCGCTATCCCGACCTGCTGGGAAGGGTGATCCCGGTGATCGCGTCGGGATGGGCGGATGCCGACCTGATCGCCTGGCTGGATATCTGGGCCGCGCCGATCCGGCTGGATCCGAACTGGAATGGCGGCGACTACCACGGCGGCGCCGCGCCCGAGGCCGGGCTGGCCCAGGCGCTGAAGATCGTGACGCTGCACGCGCAATCCGCCGAGTGGGCGAACGGGGTGTTCGGTCGCAGCTGGGCCGAGGAGGGCAAGGATCCCGCTGCAAGCTGGCAGAACGAGTTCGCCGTCGTCTCGGCCCTGGATGCGGCCGGCGCGGCCCGGGCGCGGATTTCGGACGCCAATCACTTCCTGTATCTGGCCAAGGCCAACCAGCTTTTCGTCGCGGGTCATCCCGAAGACGGGCTGTATCAGGGTCTGCTGGACATCGACGTGCCGGTGATGCTGATCCATACCGACGAGGATCTGGTCTTTCCGGGGAATGCCGTGCGCGAGACGGGCGCGATCATCAGGTCCGCCGGCACATCGGTCGAGATCGTCGAACTGGAAGGCACGCGCGGGCATCTGGACGGGGTCCTGAATATTGCCCAGGCGAGTGACCGGATCCGGGCCTTCCTGAACGCCGAATGAACGCCAGGGCATCCGCCTTGCGTCCCGCGACCGCCGGGGGGCTGCGCGCCCCCCGGACCCCCTGCGAGACAGCTTTGGGACGCGGATGACCGGGCTTCGTGTCTACGACAGGATCATCTCGGATCGCGGGTCGAAATACGCGGTCTCGGGCGGGCCGGCGACGAACCGGGCCGAGGCGGCGGCACTGCTGGTGGCGCTGAAGCGCACCAAGCGGTTTGCCAGGGCCACGCATAACAGCTGGGCCGCCGTCCTGTCCGGCGAGCCGTTCAGGGACGATGACGGCGAGGCGGGCGCGGGCGCGCTGATCCTGCAGATGCTGGAACGGGCGGAACTGCATGACCATGTGGTGGTCGTCACGCGCTGGTATGGCGGCAAGAATCTGGGCGGTGACCGGTTCAGGCATGTTGCGACTGCGGTGCGGCACTACCTGCACGAGACAGCGCGGGACTGATGCCCCCTGGACGCTGGCGCCGTGTCGCGGTCAGCGGATCGGCGCCAGCCGAATTCCGGCACCGCGCGGACGGCGACGAGGACGGGGACGGGGACGGGGACGGGGGCAGCGCAGCCGCACCGGCTGTGCGCGTCACTTTCCCTTTTTCGCCTTTTCGGACAGATAGTTCTGAAAATGCTGCCCGGTTTCGTAGCCATGATCACGAACCCATTCCAGCAAAGACGCTGTCACGTCCTTCGAAAACGCCCCGGGCATGACCGCAACCGCCGCCTGGGCTGCGGTCTGACCCTCTGGCACGTCTTCGGGCAGGAAGATCATGGTCGGCGTGAACATCGCGCCCCACCGGTTCGACATCTCTTTTTCGGGCAACTCGGTGCCGTCGAAATCCGTCACCGCGACATCGCCGAACATGTTCATCTGGATGACGAAGAAATTGTCGGTGATGTCTTGCGCGACGGCCGGGTCCGCGAACACCTCTTCATGCATCTCGCGGCAATAGATGCAGCCGCGCTGCTCGATCAGGATCAGCAGCCGCTTGCCTTCGGCATTGGCCTCGTCCAGATCCTCGCGCAGATCCTTGAAGGTCTCGCGGATCCAGGGCTGGTCGTGCAGCCCGTCATCGCCGATGCTCGCGGCATGCACCGGCAGCGCCAGAAACAGCGCAGCGACCGTGTTTCGCAGAAATCCCGTCATCGTGTCCTCTGTCAGGCAAGCGTGGCGGACCAGTCGAAATTCCGAAGCAGCCAGTCTGCGATCAGGTTCACGGTATTGGTGGCGATGAGGATCGCAAACAGGATGAGCATAACACCCATCACCTTTTCCACATAGCCCAGGTATTTCCGGTTGCGGCTTGCCCATGCCAGAAACGGCCCTGCGAAGAAGGCCGCCAGCACGAAGGGCGCCGTCATCGCAAGACCGTAAACCAGCAGAAGCGTGCCGCCGCGCCACAGGTCGCCAGAGCCCGAGGCGACCATCAGAACCGCGGTCAGGACGGGTCCGACGCAGGGTGTCCAGCCAAAGCCGAAAGCCAGCCCCATCGCATAAGCGCCGATCAGGCCCGAAGGTTTCGCCGGCCCCTCGAGACGGGCTTCTCGATACAGGAAGGCAATCCGGATCACGCCCAGAAAATGCAGTCCGAAAACCAGCAGGATCGCGGCGGCGACGTAGGCAAGCTGCTGTCGCCATTGCGCAAAAACCTGGCCCAGGGCGGTCGCGCCCAGACCCAGGAGGACAAAGATCGTGGTCACCCCCAGGGCGAAGGCCACGGCCGAGGCGATCAGGCGACGCTGCGCGCCGGGCGCGATCCGGCCGTCCTCGCGCAACTCGGCGATCGAAAGGCCGGCCATGTAGGACAGATAGAACGGAACCATCGGCAGGATGCAGGGCGACAGGAAGGAGAGGATGCCCGCCACGAACGCACCCCAGTAGCCGATATCAAGCATCGCGGTTCCCCCTTCCGGGCGCGATGCTTGACTGTCGGCCGCGCCGCGTCAATCGGAAATGCGAATATGTGCGTGTACGAAACGGCTCACGGCCTGCCGCGCCTCAGACAGGGGCCCCCGGACAGGCCGGCCCCTGTCCCCCGGCCTGCCTGGCCCGACGGATCAGCCTGCCAGAAAGATGTCTATCGCCTTGCGGACACCCTGTTCGCGCAGCAGCGTCAGCTTGCGGGCGAAGGCTTCCTGAAAGCGCGGGTTGTCGGCCAGCGGTCCGAAGACGGCCCGGTTTCCCAGGAAGGCCGCCGGGTCGCTGCGGGCGGCCATCGCAAGGTCGCGCAGGGCGTCGCTGTCATCGTCGTTCGGGGCGATCTCGTTCCCGGCCTCGTCCACCCGTTCGCAATAGCGGCACCAGAACGCGACCTCCTGTGCAAGGCCGTCGATGCCGCGATCATGGCGCAGCGCGTCCTGAAGGGTCGGCAGGATGAATTTCGGCTGCCGGTTCGCGCCGTCGAAGCAAAGCCGGGGGATCGTGTCGCCGATCCGGGGATTGGCGAATCGGCTGATGATCAGGTCCAGATACGCGTCGTAATCGACGCCGGGAATGGCGGCCAGGGTCGGAATGATCTCGCGCGATTCCAGCGCACGCAACCAGGCTTCGATCTGCGGATCGGCCATGGCGTCATGCACGAAATGATGGCCCAGAAGCGCCGAAGGATAGGCGATCGCGGCGTGGCCGCCATTCAGGATCCGCAGCTTCATCAACTCGTGCCTGCCGACATCGGCGACAAACTCGGCTCCGACATGTTCCAGGGGCGGGCGGCCTTGCGGGAAATTGTCCTCGAGCACCCATTGCCGGAAGGGTTCGCACACGACCGGAGCCGCATCGGCGATGCCGAAACTGTCGCGGACAAGCGCGCGCTCGCGATCCGAGGTTGCCGGGGTGATGCAGTCCACCATGGAATTGGGAAAGGCGATGGTCTGGCGGATCCATTCGGCAAGCGCGGGGTCCGACAGCTGGGCCAGTTCGGTGACCGTGCGGGCGCAGACATGGCCGTTTTCCGGCAGGTTGTCACAGGACAGGACGGTGAACGGCGCCGTGCCTGCCTCGCGTCGCCTGCGCAGGGCGGCCAGGATCATGCCGAACACGGTTCGCGGCGAGTCCGGATGGGCCGCATCATGCGCCATGTCGGGATGGGCCGCGTTGAAACCGTCGGTCTTGGCATCGACGTAATAGCCGCCCTCGGTGATGGTCAGCGACACGATCCGGATCGCCGGAGCCGCCATCGCCTCGATCACCCGGTGCGGATCAACCGCGACGAAATCGACCATCGAGCCGATGACGCGCGCGTGCAGGCCGCTGGGGTCCAGCTCGACCACCGTGGTCAGCCAGTCCTGCGCCGCCAGCCGGTCGCGCATCGCGGCATCGCCGGGACGCACGCCGGCGCCGACCACGGCCCAGTCATGCGCTTCTCCCCGCTCGAACAGCTGATCCAGATACCACGCCATATGCGCGCGGTGAAAATTCCCCACGCCGACATGCAGGATGCCCGGCGTCATCGCGGCGCGGTCATAGCCGGGTCTGCCGACCGCATCGGGAAGATCGGCAAGCGTGGATTGGGACAGGTTGATCGCCATTGCTTTGGCCCTTTCAGATTATCGGCTGCATGCCGCCATCGCCCGCTTCGTCCGCATGGTCACTGGCTGGACAGGCAAGGCCGACACGCCCGCCGATCCGAAATCGGGCCCGGCCCATGCAAACGCCGGTCGTCCGGCGCGCTCATTCGATCAGGTCTCCGCCGTCGTCGAACTTGTGGACCTTGTCCTCGCTGGGTGTCAGCCAGACCTCGTCGCCGTGATGCAGGCCGATCTCTCCGTCGGCGCGCACGGTGACGGTTTCGGCCAGCCCGGTATCCTCGACATAGAAGAAGCTGTCCGATCCCAGATGCTCGCTGACGCCGACCCTTCCCTTCCATGTGCCGCCCTCGGTCGAGATGGCTATATGCTCGGGCCGCACGCCGATCGTCCGGGCACCGTATTCGGCCGCGGCCTCGCCGGTGAAGAGATTCATCTTGGGACTGCCGATGAAGCCGGCGACAAAGACATTCCTGGGACGCATATACAGGTCCAGCGGCGATCCGACCTGTTCGATCCGCCCGGCATGCAGAACGACGATCTTGTCGGCCAGCGTCATCGCCTCGACCTGATCATGGGTCACATAGATCATGGTGGTCCTCAGGCGGGTGTGCAACTCGCTGATCTCGAGGCGCATCCCCACGCGCAGCGCAGCGTCCAGGTTTGACAGCGGTTCGTCGAACAGGAAGGCCGAGGGTTCGCGCACGATGGCGCGGCCGATGGCCACGCGCTGACGCTGGCCACCCGACAGCTGACCCGGGCGTCGGTCCAGGTAGTCGGTCAGGTTCAGGGCATTGGCGGCGGCCGCGATGCGGCGATCCTGTTCGGCCTTGTCCATGCCCGCCATCTTCAGCGGAAAGGCGATGTTCTTCCTGACCGACATATGCGGGTAAAGCGCGTAGGACTGGAACACCATCGCCAGGCCGCGCTTGGCCGGCGACGCTTCGGTGGCGTCGGTTCCGTCGATGAGGATGCGCCCGGCGCTGACATCCTCCAATCCCGCGATCAGCCGCAGCAGGGTGGATTTGCCACAGCCCGACGGGCCCACGAAGACGACGAATTCGCCGTCCTCGATATCCAGGTTCAGGGGCGGGATGACTTCGACATCGCCGAAACGCTTGGTCACGCCTTCAAGAGTAATGCGTCCCATGTCTTCCTCCGGTTACTTCACGGCGCCGAAGGTCAGGCCGCGGACAAGTTGTTTCTGGCTGAACCAGCCAAGGATCAGGATCGGCGCGATCGCCATGGTCGAGGCGGCCGACAGTTTCGCCCAGAACAGACCCTGCGGGCTGCTGAACGACGCGATGAAGGCCGACAGGGGCGCGGCACTGGTGGTGGTCAGCTGGATCGTCCAGAACGCCTCGTTCCAGGCCAGAATGACGTTCAGCAGCATCGTCGAGGCGATGCCCGGAACCGCCATCGGGGTCAGGATATAGAGGATCTCGTCGCGCAGGGACGCGCCGTCCATCCGCGCGGCTTCCAGAATCTCGCCCGGGATCTCGCGGAAATAGGTATAGAGCATCCAGACCACGATCGGCAGGTTGATCAGCATCAGCAGGACGGTCAGCCCGATCCGTGTATCCATCAGCCCGAAGCGCAGGAAGATCAGGTAGATCGGCACCAGCACCGCGACCGCGGGCATCATCTTGGTGCTGAGCATCCACATCAGGATGTTCTTCGTGTGCCGGGTCGGTGAGAACGCCATCGCCCAGGCGGCCGGAATGGCCACGATCAGCGCCAGCAGGGTCGATCCGACGGCCAGGATGACCGAGTTCATGAAGGGGCGGAAGTAATTGTTCTGGGTCTGGACCGTCTGATAGCTTTCCAGCGTGAGGCTGGGGATCAGGTCGAAGCCTGCGATGGCCTCCTGCTCGGACTTGAAGCTGGTGATGATGGTGTAGAGGATCGGAAAGAAGATCACCAGGGCCACCGCCCAGGCGACGATCGTCCATCCGATCCTGGTGTTTCGGGTTACTGCGCGTGCCATGATGTTCCCTCAATCCAGGTTCTTGCCGACGGCGCGCATCAGGAAGATGGCGACGATATTGGCCAGGACGACGGCGATGACCCCGCCGGCGGCTGCCCCGCCGATATCGAAGTTCAGTCGCGCGGCGCGATAGATCAGATAGGTCAGGTTGGTCGAGGCCGTGCCCGGACCGCCATTGGTGGTCACCAGGATCTCGGCATAGATGCTGAGCAGGAAGATCGTCTGGATCAGGATCACGACGGTAATCGCGCGCGCCATGTGCGGCAGCACAAGATGGATGAAGCGGCTATAGGCCGGGGCGCCATCCATTTCGGCGGCCTCCATCTGTTCGCCATCCAGCGATTGCAGCGAGGTCAGCAGGATCAGCGTCGCGAAGGGCAGCCACTGCCAGGCGACGATGATGATGATCGAGAACAGCGGATATTGTGCGAACCAGTCCACCGGCGACGTGCCGAAGAACTTGGCGATGTCGGCGAACACGCCATAGCTGGGATGCATGATCATGTTCTTCCAGATGAGCGCCGCGACCGGCGGCATCACGAAGAAGGGCGAGATGACCAGGATCCGCACCAGTCCCTGTCCGAAGATCGGCTTGTCGATCAGGATCGCGATCGCGATGCCGCCGCAGACGGTGATCAGCAGCACGCCCACAACCAGCACCAGCGTGTTCCACAGCGAGTCGAGGAAGGCCGGATCGGTGTAGAAATACTGATAGTTGAACCAGCCGGCCCAGCTTGTGACGGCGGGGTTGAGCAGGTTGTAGTTCAGAAACGAGTAATAGAGCGTCATCCCCAGCGGCACGACCATCCAGATCAGCAGCAGGATGATCGCGGGCGCACGCATGAGCCGGGCAAGGCTTGCGGTCTGGCGAGTGGCCATGATGTGTTCCTTCTGCGGCGGCGCGCGGACGCGCGCACGGTCCCGGTGTCGACATCGCGCCGCCCGGGGTCGTCGCCGGGCAGCGCGAAGCTGGCCGCCTACTGGATGTAGCCGGACCGGGTCATCTCGCGGGTGGTGGTGGACTGAGCCGCCGCCAGCGCGTCATCCGCCGACATCTGCCCCGCCAGTGCCGCCGAGAATTGCTGGCCCACCGCCGTGCCGATTCCCTGAAACTCGGGGATCGCCACGAACTGTCCGCCGGTGTAGGGAATGTCCTGCACCGAGCCTTTCTGCGGGTTGGCCGCGTTCATCGCCGAAAGGGTCATTTCGGCGAACGGGGCCTCGGCCAGATAGTCGGCATTCTCGTAGAGCGAGGTGCGCGTGCCCGGAGGCGCGGCGCGCCAGCCTTCCTTGCCGGCCACCAGCTCGGTATAGCCTTTCGAGGTCGCCCAGGCGATGAACTGCTTGGCGGCATCCTGCTTTTGCGACGAGGCCGGGATGGCCAGGCTCCATGCCCACAGCCAGTTGCCGTGATTGTCCACGCCTTCGCGGTTGGGGAACTTTGCGAACCCTACGCTGTCGGCCACGGTCGAGTTCTCGGGGTCCGTCACGAAGCCGGCGGCCACGGTGGCGTCGATCCACATGCCGCATTTGCCCTGCTGGAACAGCGACAGGTTTTCGTTGAAGCCGTTCGACGAGGCGCCCGGAGGCCCGTAATTGGTCATCAGCTCAAGATAGTCGGCCAGCGTCGCCTTCCATTCCTCGCTGTCGAATTGCGGGTTCCAGTCCATGTCGAACCAGCGCGCGCCATAGCTGTTCGCCATGGCGGTGATGAAGCCCATGTTCTCGCCCCAGCCCGGCTTGCCGCGCAGGCAGATCCCGTAAACCTCGTTTTCCTTGTCGGTCATCGCCTCTGCGGCGCCCTTGATGTCGGTCCAGGTCGGGCTGTCGGGCATCGTGACACCGGCCGCCTCGGCCAGATCGGTGCGGTACATCACCATCGCCGACTCGCCATAGAAGGGCGCCGCATACAGCGTGCCGTCCACCGACAGCGCCTCGCGGACGGCCGGCAGCAGGTCATCGACGTCGTAATCCTCGGGCAGGTCGTCCAGCGCAACCAGCCAGCCCTGCTCGGCCCAGATCGGGACCTCGTAGGTGCCGATGGTCAGCACGTCATACTGACCGCCCTGCGTGGCGATGTCGGTGGTCACGCGCTCGCGCAGGATGTTCTCCTCCAGCGTGACCCATTCGACGCTGACATTGGGATGGCTGCTGGAGAAATCGTCGGTCATGCCCTGCATCCGGATCATGTCGCCGTTGTTCACCGTCGCGACGGTCAGCGTCACGTTGTCCTGTGCGGTGGCGATGCCAGCGGTCGCGCAAAGCGCCGTCGCGCCCATCAGAGCGCGGATCGTCTTGTTCATGGTTTCCTCCCTTGACGGCTCGGGCAATTGCCATGCCGATGGGCAAATACTCACAATTTTAACCGATTCTGTCAATCGCCAAACGTCACCGCCCGGCCGCACCCGGCCCGGGACGTCGGAAGGGATCTGATTTCAACAGGGTTCGCACATCTTTCCCAGCCAGATCACAGCAAGAGGCGCTCTGCCGTCGCTTCCGAGGTGATGAGTCCGTTCACAAGCTTGCCGATCAGCGCCGCCCGGATGGCCGGCAACTTTGCCTCGCCGCTGGCCACCGCGATCACCGGCAGCGCGACCGCGTGTGGCAGCGGGGCAGAGGCGACGCGGGCATTCAGGTCACAGTCTATCACGCGGCCATCCCGGTCATAGACCCAGCTGGTGATTTCGCCCACGGCGCCCGCCTCGGCCAGCCGGTCCATCTCTGCCGCGCTGACGAAGCCGTCGACGAACAGCGGCGCGCCGCGGTCCATCTGGCCGATGCCGACCAGCGAAAGATCCGCCCGCCGGCACAGGGCGATGGTGTTCTGCACCGCCTCCTGGCTCTGCATCGCGGCCAGTTCTGACGGGCTGCGGGCAAGCACCGGCAGGGGGTAGGGATAATGCGGCGCGTCGATCCGCTCGGCCAGCCGGATGGTGGCATTGTAGGGCGAGGCCGAACCGTCCTGCATCATGTTTCCAAGACGCGAGACGACGATATGCTGGGGGCAGGACATGCGCGGCAGCTGTTCGACCGTCGCTTTGAGGGCCCGCCCCGTGCCGAGGCTGACGATCTTCTGCTCCGGCGATTTCAGGGTCTTTTCAAGCTCGGCCGCCGCCGCGATGGCAATGCCGGTCAGCAGGTCCGGTGCGTCGGGATCCGACGGAACGACATCGCAATGCCTCAGTTCGAAGCGATCGGAAAGCGCGCGACCCAGATCCATGCAGCGGGCGATCGGATGATCCATGCGAACCTTGATCAGCCGTTCGCTGACGGCCATCGCCACCAGTCGCTGTGCCGACTGGCGGCTGACCCCCAGCTTCCGCGCGATTTCGTCCTGGGTGTTGCCGGCGACATAGTAAAGCCAGCCGGCACGGGCCGCGTCGTCCAGCCGCGTGGCCTCGGGCGTAAGACGTCCTGCGTTCACCGTAAGGTCGCTCCTTGCTCGATGTCCTTCAAGAGTTGCGGGAATTCCGCCCAGTTGTCAAAGCACGGCACCTGGGGATCGCCGGCGGGCAGGTGACGCAAATGGGCGCCGCCGCGGTAGTGCAGGACCCGCATCCCCGCCGCCAGCCCGGCCATGATGCCGGGCGGGCTGTCCTCGATCACCAGCGCATGATCCGGCAGGACGCCCATCTCCTGCGCCGCGAACAGGAAAAGATCAGGCGCAGGCTTGCCGTGCGCGACCTGGCTTGCGGTAAAGACATTCGCGCCAAAGCGACGCTCAAGCCCCAGCAGGTTCAGCGTGCGCGCAACCCTGGGAGGGCTGGACGAGGTCGCGACGCAGGCAGGCAGGCGCAGCTGCCGAAGCATCGGCAGAAGTCCGGGCGTCGGACGCAGCTCGGTCTGAAAGCGTTGCAGCAGGCGGCGGCGATAGGCGGCTTCGAAATCCTCGGGCAGCGGACAACCGAAGCGGTCGCGAATCAGCCTGGCCACGGTCGGAAAGCTGCGTCCCAGGAACTCGTTTCGGACATCGTCGATGCTCAGCGCGATCTGCAATGCCCCCAGCTGGTCGATCAGCACCTCGGCCGACAGGATCTCGCTGTCCGCAAGCACGCCGTCGCAGTCGAAAATGATCAGTCCCGGCACCAAACCCGTTCCAGCCCCCCCCCCCATGCCATCGGCAGCATAGCGGCGGTTCGGATTGCCGCAACGGGGTGATCAGCCGTGACCGGGCGTTTCGATCCGATCGGCCGCCGCGACCAGCAGCCGCGCAAGCCCGGCGAAATAGGCCAGCGCCCCCATCACCCACAGCGGAATCCGCAACGCCATCTCCACCACCGCGTTGATGAATTGCGGCGCGGAAGCCGTCCACAGATAGCGGTAATCCGTGTTGGAGCCCTGATATTGCAGACCAATGACCGCACCGATCTCGTTGCCATGCGGGTTTCTGGGCTGAAGATGGCCAACGAAACCATGCCAGGCGATGATGCCAAGCCCCAGCATCATCCAGCAAAGCGCGATCAGCATCCGGTGCCGGCCTGCCCGTGACGCCAGCCCCGAAGCGGTTTCGCCTGGCCCCGTCCGCAGCAAGCGCGGCATGATTGTCGCCAGCAGGCCGATATTTCCGGACAGCCAATAGGCACCAAGCGCGCCGCGCCAGCCGAACCCCGCCAGCAGGGCCGCGGACGAGCCAAGCAAGCCGAACACCACCGCGACAATCAGAGCGGGAATCAGCAACATGGCGATCTCCGCCTCTTGCGGCACGGCGCAGCATTCCGACCCAGGACAGTTTTGTCCGCAGGAACAATTCGTTGCCAATTTTTCATGTAGTGACACTGAAATATCTTTTGCATGGGTCCGGAGAGAATGCGCGCGCAGAAAACCGATCTGTGATGCAGTCTGCCCCAAGAGCGGCACTCAAGCCAGCTTTTGTGGACGATCCGACCCGAATTACGCCGCGACGATGCAGGAAAAAGACACGGCTTCGGGATGCCGTGCCGCGATCGTGGCGGAAACCGCCGGAACGTTGTGGGGCCAGACCCGTCAGGGGGCGCCGCATGCAGGTCCGAACGATAAGGGGGTGGTAGGCCCGGAGGGACTTGAACCCCCAACCAAGGCGTTATGAGCGCCCTGCTCTGACCAATTGAGCTACAGGCCCATGCAGCCTGATCTGCGTAATCGGGCCGGCGCGCGTGGTCAAGCGTGACATCGTCGCCGGGCTTGCCGGGTCAGGCATCGGCCGCCTTGGCCGTTGCCCCGCAACGCGGCTTCGGCTATCGGGGGCGCGACAAGACAGACGGGGGCCGCAATGACCAGAGACGGGATTAGCTATCGCGACGCAGGCGTCGATATCGATGCGGGCAACGCACTTGTCGAGCGTATCAAGCCGGCCGCTGCGACGACGACGCGCCCCGGCGTGATGGATGCCATCGGCGGGTTCGGCGCGTTGTTCGACCCGAAGGCCGCCGGCTACGACGATCCGGTGCTGGTCGCCGCGACCGATGGCGTCGGCACCAAGCTGCGCATCGCCATCGACACGGGTCATCTGGACGGTATCGGCCAGGACCTGGTCGCGATGTGCGTCAATGACCTGGTCTGCCAGGGCGCCGAGCCGCTGTTCTTCCTCGATTATTTCGCCACCGGAAAATTGTCGGTCGAAGAGGGCGCGCGGGTCATCGAGGGCATCGCGCGCGGCTGCAAGGCCGCAGGCTGCGCGCTGATCGGCGGCGAAACGGCCGAGATGCCGGGCATGTATCACGATGGCGATTTCGATCTGGCGGGCTTTGCCGTTGGCGCCATGCAGCGCGGGACCGCGCTGCCCCGGGACGTGTGCGACGGTGACGTGTTGCTGGGGCTGGCTTCGGACGGGGTGCATTCCAACGGCTATTCGCTGGTCCGCAAGGTGGCCGAGCGCGCCGGCCTTGGCTGGTCCGATCCGGCGCCCTTCGCCGAGGGAACGCTGGGGCGGGCGCTGCTGACGCCCACCCGGCTTTACGTCAGGCCCGCGCTTGCGGCGATCCGCGCCGGCGGCGTCCACGCGCTGGCCCACATCACCGGCGGCGGGATCACCGAGAACCTGCCGCGCGTCCTGCCAGGGGACCTCGGCGCCGAGATCGATCTGGGCGCATGGCGCTTGCCTGGGGTCTTTCGCTGGCTGTCGCAGGCAGGCGGGACCGACGAGGCCGAGATGCTGAAGACCTTCAACAGCGGTATCGGCCTGATCCTGTCCGTGGCCGCGGACCGTGCCGAGGCGATCGCCGCATTGCTGTCAGAGGCCGGAGAGACCGTGCACCGCATGGGCCATGTCCGCGCCGGGGCAGGGGTGCGCTACAGCGGAAGGCTTGCGTGATCCGCGTCGCCATCCTGATCTCCGGCAGCGGTTCGAACATGCTGCGACTGGTCGAGGACATGACAGGCGATCATCCGGCGCGGCCGGTGCTGGTCGCCTCGAACGAGCCTGCCGCGGGCGGGCTTGCAAAGGCGGCCGCCCTGGGTATCGCGACCCTGGCCGTCGATCACCGCGACTTTCCGCGCGACAGGCCGGGTTTTGAAGCCGCGTTGCTCAGGCCGCTGCTGGACACGCGGCCCGACATCATCTGCCTCGCCGGGTTCATGCGCATCCTGACGCCAGGCTTCGTCGACCGGTTTGCCGGGCGGATGCTGAACATCCACCCATCGCTGCTGCCGAAATATCCCGGCCTTGACACCCATGCCCGGGCCATCGCCGCGGGCGATACCGAGGCTGGCGCGACAGTCCACCTGGTCACATCCGAACTGGATTCGGGGCCGATTCTGGGTCAGGCGCGGGTGCCGGTGCTGAAGGACGACACGCCGCAATCGTTGGCTGCGCGGGTGCTGACGCAGGAGCACCGGCTTTACCCCGCCGTGCTTCGGCGTTTTTCAGCGGGCGACAAGACGCCGGTCATGCTGGGATCCGAGGGGCTGGTGCGCGGATCGTGATGGCGGGGGCCCACGGCCCAGCGTGCGGCAAGCCGTTGCTGGCTGACAGATCAGGCAGGTGTCACGCCCACAGCGCCGAAAGCGCCTCGGTCGGCTGCTGTTCCGACCAGATCTCGGGCCCGATCGCGATGAAGTCGCAGGCCGGCGAAAGCTGCTCGATCAGCGCGCGCGTGATCGCGCCCTCGGCGACGACCGGGATCTCGATCAGCTCGGACCACCACTGGAACAGCTCCAGCGGGGCCGGCTCGCCGCGCCCCAGGGCACTGTCCCCGACCGGGCCGAAACTGACGTAATCGGCACCCGCCTCGCCGGCGCTCAGGCCCTCGTGGCGCGACGCGCCGCAGAAGGCTCCCACGATCGCGTCGGCCCCCAGCTCCTTGCGGGCCAGTCGCACGCCCCGCGCGCCATCGGTCAGGTGAACGCCGTCCAGGCCGTGCCGCTGCGCCAGCCTGACATGATCGTCGATGACCACCGCCACGTCTCGGGCATGGGCGATTTCGCGCGCCAGATCGGCCAGCCGGCCCAGCTCATCCTCTTCGGCGCCGCCGCGAATGCGCAGGCAGGCTGGCGAGAATCGGTCCATGACCTCGGTCAGCAAGGGTCCCAGGGCCGAAGCCTGCGCGCCGGCCGGCGTCATCAGATACAGTTGCGGGGCGTCCGTCATTGGCGTCTCCATCTTTGACACGCAGATAGCGCAGCTTGCCGCCCGCTGCCAGACGGACTATGCGGCGGGCATGCAAGACAGTCGCCAACCCGTCGTGATCCTTGTCCGCCCGCAGATGGGCGAGAATATCGGTGCGGCCGCCCGCGCCATGCTGAATTTCGGCCTGATCCGGATGCGGCTGGTCGCGCCGCGCGATGGCTGGCCCAATCCGAAGGCGGTCGCGATGGCTTCGGGTGCCGCCGGCGCGGTGCTGGACCAGGCGCGCGTCTATCCCACGCTGGCCGAGGCCATGGAGGGCATCGACTTCGCCTTCGCCACCACCGCGCGCGGGCGCGAATTGTCGAAGCCGGTCCACACCCCGCAGACCGCGATGGAAAAGGCGCGCAGCCATGACGGGCAGAGCGCGATCATCTTCGGCCCCGAACGCGCCGGGCTGGAAAACGATGACGTGGCCCGCGCCAATGCCATCGTGACCGTTCCGGTGAACCCGGACTTCCCCTCGCTCAACCTGGCCCAGGCCGTCTTGCTGATGGGCTATGAGTGGGGCCGCGACCAATTGCCGCCCGAACCCGCGCCGCATGGCCGCCGCCCGGTCTCCGAGCTGCTGGCCGACCGTGTGGAAGTCGAGCGCCTTGGCGACCATTACGAGGAAAAGCTGACCGAGGCCGGGTTTTTCTTCCCTGAAAACAAGGCCCACAACATGCGCCTGAACCTGCGCAACATGTGGTCGCGGCTGACCCTGACACGCGGCGATGTCCGCATCCTGCACGGCATGCTGCGGCAATTGACCCGCCGATAAGCCCGACCTAACCTCCGCTCGACCAAAATGGAGCCGAAAATGGCCAAGCGCCCCGTATTCGAGGAAGTCTCGGACCAGACTGCCCGCCGCGCGCCCCCGCGGACCGGCATGATCGACGCCGCCCCGCGGGGCGCGCGGCGGGCGATCCGCATCTGGCTGATGATCCTGTTTGCGATGGTCGCCGCGATGATCGCCCTGGGCGGGGCGACAAGGCTGACCGGGTCCGGCCTGTCGATCACCGAATGGGCACCGGTGACGGGTACGATCCCGCCGATGACCGAGGCCGAGTGGCAAGCCGAGTTCGAGGCCTATCGGCAGATCCCGCAATATTCGCAAGTCAATGCCGACATGGATATGGCCGGTTTCAAGTGGATCTACTGGTGGGAATGGTCGCATCGCCTGCTGGGCCGTCTGGTCGGGCTGGTCTGGGCGGCGGGCTTTCTGACCCTGCTGGCCACGAGACGGATCCCGACAGGCTGGACCCCCCGGTTGCTGGGACTTGGCGCGCTTGGCGGTCTGCAGGGCGCGATCGGCTGGTGGATGGTCAGTTCCGGGCTGGTCGAGGGGATGACGCGCGTGGCGTCCTATCGTCTTGCCACGCATCTCGGCATCGCCTTCCTGATCCTTGGCTTGATCGCGTGGTATGTGCTGCTTCTTGGCCGGTCCGAAGCCGATCTGCTGCGCGCCCGACGCGCCGGAGAGCCGAAGCTGTTCTCGATGACCACCGGGCTGATGCATCTGGCCTTTGTCCAGATCCTGATCGGCGCGCTGGTCGCGGGCATCGACGCGGGCCGGCAATATACCGGCTGGCCGACCATGGGCGGCGAATGGATTCCGGCTTCGATCTGGACGGCCGAGCTTGGCTGGCGCAATCTGTTCGAGAACCCGGCGCTGGTGCAGTTCATGCATCGCATGGCGGGCTATCTGCTGGCGATCTTCGCGGTGGTCGTCTGGTTGCGCGCCCGCAGATCGCCGCATCCCGTGACACGCGGCGCCCATGCTGCCATGATCGTCATAGTCGCGGTGCAGATCGGACTTGGCATCATGAACGTCGTGTACGCCTCGCCGCTGGCACTGGCGCTGGCCCATCAGCTTGGCGCGGTCGCGCTGTTCACGCTGATTATCCGGGCACGCGCCCACGCTCGCTACCCACATGAAACCTCGGTCAGGGGGACCATCCGATGAGCGCTTTCGACGACCTGCTTGCGTTCCAGCGCCAGACCGAGGCGCTGTCCTCGGTCGCCGAACGGCTTGGCTGGGACCAGGAAACCGTAATGCCGCGCGGCGCGACCGAACAGCGATCCGAAGAGATCGCGGCGATGGAAGAGGTGCTGCACGAACGGCGGACCGATCCGCGCCTGGGCGAATGGCTGGCCGCCGCCGAGCCGCGGACCGAGGTCGAGACGCGAATCGTCGAACTGATCAACCGCGATTTCACCCGCGCCAGCCGCATTCCCGCGCGGCTTGCCACCGAACTGGCCCGGACCACTTCGCTGGCGCAAGGCATCTGGGCCGACGCGCGCGCGAATGAATCGCCTCTGGATTTCCTGCCCACCCTGGACCAGGTCCTGATGCTCAAGCGCGAACAGGCCGCCGCGCTGGCGGATGGCGGCGACCTGTATGACGCGTTGCTTCAGGAGTTCGAGCCAGACACAACCGCCGCCGAGATCGCGGCGGTCTTCGACGCCATGCGCCCGCGCCTCGTCACGCTGCGCGAGGACGTGCTGGGCGCCGACAGTCAGCCACAGGCGCTGACCGGCCATTTCCCGCAGGAAACGCAGCTGCGACTGGCACGCAGCTGCGCCACCTCCTTCGGCTATGACTGGTCGCGCGGCCGGATGGACACGGCCGTCCATCCGTTCAGCAGTGGCCGCTGGCAGGACAGCCGGATCACCACCCGCGTGGTCGAGCCCGAGCCCTTCAACTGCCTCTACTCGACCATCCACGAGGTCGGCCATTCCAGCTATGAGCTGGGCATCGATCCGGACTATGCCTTCACTCCGCTGGGGCGCGGCGGGTCGATGAGTCTTCACGAAAGCCAGAGCCGTATCTACGAAAACCAGATGGGCCGGGGCAGGGCGTTCACCGGATGGTTGTTCGACCGCATGTCGGACGCGTTCGACGGGCTGAACATCGCCGACCCCGACGCGTTCTACGCCACCGTGAACCGCGTGACCCCGGGCTGCGTCCGCACCGAGTCCGACGAGGTGCAATACAACCTTCACATCATGCTGCGTTTTGATCTGGAACGCGACCTGATCTCTGGCCGGCTGGACTGCGAGGATCTGGTCGAAGCGTGGAATGCGCGTTTCCTCAAGGATTTCGGCATCGCGGTGGATCGCCCGGCGAATGGCGTGCTGCAGGATGTCCACTGGGCGGTGGGGCTGTTCGGCTATTTCCCGACCTATGCCCTGGGCAATGTCTATGCCGGCTGCCTGAACGCGGCGATGCGCAAGGCGGTGCCCGACCTGGACGACGCCCTCGCGCAGGGGGATGCCGGACCCGGCGTCGAATGGCTGCGCGAGAACGTGCAGCGGCATGGCGGGCTGAGGCCGCCGAACCGGCTGATCGAAGAGGCGACCGGCGCGCCGGTCAGCCCCGCCCCGCTTCTGGATTATCTCGAGGACAAGTTCGGGCGCCTCTACAGCCTCTGATCCCGCCGGCCCCGGCGCGTGTCGCCAGGTTCGCCGGGGCTTGTCGGTTGCGTCCAGCGTATCGATCTGTCACCGTTGGTTCATCACGATGTCTTGAAAACACGGATGGAAAACATGGCGACTGGCGTCTGGATCAGTCTGATCCTCTATTTCATGCTGATGCTGGCCATCGGCATCTACGCGTGGCGCAAATCCACGTCGAACTCGGAAGAATACATGCTGGGCGGGCGCAACCTGCCGCCGGCCGTCGCCGCGCTGTCGGCCGGTGCCTCGGACATGAGCGGCTGGCTTCTGCTGGGGCTGCCCGGCGCGCTTTACGCAGCCGGACTGGTCGAGGCCTGGATCGGCATCGGGCTGTTCGTGGGCGCGCTTCTGAACTGGATCATCGTCGCGCCGCGCTTGCGCGAACAGACACAGCGCTATGACAATTCTCTCACGATCCCCGCCTTTCTGGCGAACCGCTTTCCCACCCGGGCACTGCCCTTGCGGGTGATCTCGGCGGTGGTGATCGTGGTGTTCTTCGCCGTCTACACCGCCTCGGGACTGGTCGGCGGCGGCAAGCTGTTCGCCAGCGCATTCGGCGGCAACTATCAGGCCGGGGTCTGGCTGACCCTTGGCGTCGTGCTGGCCTATACCGTGGTCGGCGGATTCCTGGCGGTCAGCCTGACCGATTTCGTGCAGGGCTGCATCATGATGCTGGCGCTGGTCATCATGCCGCTGGTGGTGCTGCTGGGGCCGGGGGGCGGCGGGCTTGCACAGGCGCGCGAGACCCTCGCTGCGGTCGATCCGAACTTCCTCTCGCTGACTCAGGGCCTGACAGTCGTGGGTTTCCTTTCGGCGGTCGCCTGGGGTCTGGGTTATTTCGGTCAGCCCCACATCATCGTCCGCTTCATGGCGGTGCGCAGCCTCGAGGAGGTGCCCACGGCCCGCAACATCGGGATGGGGTGGATGGCAATCTCGCTGCTCGGCGCGATCGGCCTGGGGGTCTTCGGTCGCGCCTATGTGGTCCGCAACGGGCTCAGCATCGAGGATCCGGAAACCATCTTCATCATCCTGGCCGAACTGCTGTTCCACCCGCTTGTCACGGGCTTCCTGTTCGCGGCATTGCTGGCCGCGATCATGAGCACGGTTTCCAGCCAGCTGCTGGTGTCCTCGTCGTCGCTGACCGAAGATTTCTATCGGCTGTTCCTGAACCGCGAAGCCAGCGATCAGACGCTGGTGCTGGTCGGCCGCCTGGCAGTGCTGGCGGTGGGGATCGTCGCCGCCATCATCGCGCGCGACCCGAATTCCAGCGTGCTTTCGCTGGTGTCCAATGCCTGGGCGGGCTTCGGCGCGGCGTTCGGTCCGCTGATCATCCTGTCGCTGACCTGGTCGCGGATGACCGGGCTGGGCGCGGTTGCGGGGCTCGTCGTCGGCGCGGGCACGGTGATGATCTGGATCTGGGCCGGGCTCAATGCCAGCTTCATGGGCGGGCCGGGCGTCTACGAGATCATTCCGGGCTTCATCCTCGCCATGATCGCGATCGTGGCCGTCAGCCTGGCGACCGAGGCCAAGGGCGAGTTCCGGCCCCTGAAACAGGGTTGATCGCGGCCCGCATCGGTCGCGACACAAGCTCGGGGGGGCCGGGGGGCAGACAGCCCCCCGGCCATCGCGGGACGCAAACGAAGGCGGCGGTCTATTCCGCCGCCTTCGCCATCGGGTTGTTGGGATGGGACGTCCAGTTGGCGTAGCCCCCACGTCGCAGGCCGGTCCGCAGGTCCAGCTCGCCCGGGGCCAGTTCGCGCATCGTGATGCAGTCCTCGACCGGACAGACATCGACGCACAGGTTGCAGGCCACGCAGTCCTCCTCGATCACCTCGAAGACCCGGCCGGGCTTCATGGCGATCGCCTGGTGGCTGGTATCCTCGCAGGCAGCGTAGCAGCGACCGCATTTGATGCAGGCGTCCTGGTCGATCACCGCCTTGGTGACATAGTTCAGGTTCAGCTGGTTCCAGTCGGTGACATTGGGCACCGCCCGCCCGATCAGGTCCGGCAGCGCCATCTCGTGGCTGTCCAGATAATCGCGCAGCCCCGAGATCATCTCCTGCACCACCTTGAATCCATAGGTCATGGCGGCCGTGCAGACCTGCACATTGCCCGCCCCCAACGCCATGAATTCCGCCGCATCGCGCCAGGTCGTGATGCCGCCGATGCCGCTGATCGGCAGGCCGCGCGTCGCGGCGTGGCGGGCGATCTCGGCCACCATGTTCAGCGCGATCGGCTTGACCGCCGGCCCGCAATAGCCGCCATGCGCGCCCTTGCCGTCGATGGTCGGCTGCGGGGCGAACAGGTCCAGATCGACAGAGGTGATCGAGTTGATCGTGTTGATCAGGCTGACCGCGTCGGCGCCACCCCGTTTCGCGGCCTCGGCGGGCTTGCGGACATCGGTGACATTCGGGGTCAGCTTCACGATGCAGGGCATCCGCGAATACTGCTTTACCCAGCGCGTCACCATCTCGATATACTCCGGCACCTGGCCGACGGCGGATCCCATGCCGCGCTCGCTCATGCCATGGGGGCAGCCGAAATTCAGCTCGACCCCGTCGGCACCGGTGTCCTCGATCTGCGACAGGATCCTGCGCCAGCTGTCTTCGTCGCAGGGCACCATCAGGCTGATGACGAGGGCGCGGTCGGGATAGTCGCGCTTGACGGTCTTGATCTCGCGCAGGTTCACCTCAAGCGGGCGGTCGGTGATCAGTTCGATATTGTTCAGCCCCAGCAGCCGGCGGTCGGGACCATGGATGGCCCCGTAGCGCGGGCCGTTGACATTGACCACCGGCGGACCCTCGCCCCCCAGCGTCTTCCAGACCACGCCGCCCCAGCCGGCCTGAAAGGCGCGGCGGACATTGTATTCCTTGTCGGTGGGCGGCGCCGAGGCCAGCCAGAACGGGTTCGGGGATCTGATCCCGACAAAGTCGCTGCGCAGATCAGCCATGTCAGCCTCCTTTCCTTCAGCGATCCGGCCTCAGCCGGGAATTTCGGGCGTCCGCCCGGTCAGATGGGCGTCGATATCCTCGGCGGCATCGCGGCCCTCGGCCACCGCCGTCACCGTCAGGTCGTCGCCGCCCGCGGCACAGTCGCCACCCGCCCAGACGCCCGCGATGCTGGTCCGGCCCGACGCGGTCACCGCGATCTTGCCGGTTTTCGTCAGTTGCAGCCTATCCGGAGGCCCCCCGAGCCGCTGACCGATGGCCTTGAACACCTGGTCTGCCTTCAGACGGAAGCCGTTCCCGGTCAGGTGCACCTGGCCGTCGCTGACCGCGGTATAGGCGAACTGGACGGCCTCGGCCGCGCCATCGTTGCCGATCACCGCGACCGGCGCCGCGCCGGTGATGATCCGCACGCCCTTGCTGGCGGCGTGGTCCTGCTCATGCTGCGAGGCGCCCATCTGCGCGCGGTCGCGGCGATAGACCATGGTGACGTTCTCGGCGCCCAGCAGCCGGGCCTGCACGGCGGCATCCACGGCTGTCATGCCGCCGCCGATCACCACCACGTCGCGACCGATGGGCAGGGCGGAGCGATCCTCGGCCTGGCGCAGTTCGGCGATGAAATCGATGGCATCGCGGACATTGCGGTAGTCCTCGCCCTCGGCGCGCAGCGCGTTCACGGCACCCAGCCCGATGCCCAGGAAAACGGCGTCGAACCGGTCCTGCAATGCCTGCAGCGTCAGGTCGCGCCCCAGCGCCTTGCCTGTCTCGATGGTGATGCCACCGATCGCCATCAGCCAGTCCACCTCGGCCTGGGCGAAGCCGTTCACGGTCTTGTAGCTGGCGATGCCGTATTCGTTCAGGCCGCCGGGCTTGTCGCGCCGGTCGAAGACGACGACCTCGTGGCCCTTGGCCGCGAGGCGATGCGCGCAGGACAGCCCCGCGGGGCCTGCGCCCACGACGGCGATGCGCTTGCCGGTCGGCGCGGCGCGGCGGAACGGATGTCCGCCCTGCGCCATCAGGCCGTCCGTGGCATGGCGTTGCAGCGCGCCGATCCGGACCGGATCGCCCTCGGACTCCATCCGCACGCAGGCGCCTTCGCACAGCGTCTCGGTCGGGCAGACGCGGGCACACATGCCCCCCAGGATATTGGCGTGAAAGATCGTCATCGCGGCCGCGTCGGGCGTGCCGGTCGCGATCTGCCGGATGAACAGCGGAATGTCGATGGCCGTGGGACATGCGGTGATGCAGGGCGCGTCATGACAGAAATAGCAGCGGTCTGCCGCGACCTGCGCCTCGTGCCGGTCAAGCGGCGGGGCGACATCGGCGAAATTCGCCGCAAGCTCTTCGGCGGTCAGCCGTCCGGGCACGATGCCGGGCGAGAGTCGGGCTTGGGACATTTGCGTCTCCTGGCTCACCTGTTGGACAGGATCAGGCTGGCACAGCTTCGATTTTTTATCAAACGGTAAAACCCCTGCGGCCGGTCCTTGCGACTGTTTCAGGCGGGCAGGTCCACAATTGCGGCAAGCCCCCCAAGCGCGCTGCGGTCCAGCCGCAGACGGCCCCCGTGCAGCGCGGCCAGATCGGCGACGATCGCCAGGCCAAGCCCTGATCCCGACGCCCCATCTTCGTCCAGACGCCCCCCCCGGATCAAGGCCTTCGGGGCATCGGTGTCTGCCATTCCGGCACCGTCATCCTCGACGCGGATGCACAGCCCGGCCGCACTCGCGGAGACGGTGATCTGCACCCGGCTGCGCGCCCATTTCACCGCATTCTCGGCCAGGTTGCCGATCATCTCTTCCAGATCCTGCCGCTCGCCCGCGAAGCCTGCCTCGGCCGGACAATCGGTCCGCACGGTGACGCCCCGGTCCTGCATCGGCCAGCGCAGCACCATCAGGATGTCGTCGATGACCGGAGGCACGGGCGTCCGCTGACCCAGCAGGCGCGGACCGGCCTGCCGGGCGCGGCGCAGATGCCAGCCCAGCAGCCGGTCCATCCGCGTGATCAGCGCCTGCCCGCCGTGATCGGGCGGCAATTCGTTGCGCAGCGCGGCAAGCGGCGTTTTCAAGGAATGGGCCAGATTGCCAAGATGCTGCCGCGCGCGCGCCAGCAGCGTTGCGTTCTGGTCAAGGGCGGCGTTGATCTCGGATGTCAGGGCGCGCAGCTCGCTGACGTCGGGCAGGGGCAGGCGGTCCATCTGCCCCGCGCGCACGCGCCGCAGATCGGCACCCAGCCGCGTCAGGCTGCGAAGCCCAGCCTGCACCTGGATGACGCTTGCCGCTGCAAGACCCAGGCCGAGCACGATCAGCGAGAACGCAAGCGGACGACGGATCTGGTGCAGGCTGTCGCGGATCTGGTCGACCGGTGCGGTGACGGTGACGGCGATCAGCGCGTCACTGTCGGGGATCGTAAACTCGCGCCGCAGCACGCGCAGGACGGCACCATCCGCGCCGATGCCATGCCCGCTCAGGAAGGACCCGCCCGGACCGTCAAGCCGTCCGTCCAGCAGCGATGTCGAGCGCGCCACGGCCCGTTCCCCGGCGCTGACCTGCCAGTACCAGCCGCTGAGAGGCAGGCCGAAGCGGGCGTCGATGGGCACGCCGTCGACCGTGATGCGGCCGTCTGCGGTGGCCTCGATGCTGCCGGTCAGCGCGTCGGCGACCGCATCCGCCTCGGCGTCGAAGCGGCCGGTCACGAAATCCTCGAGCAGATGCGACACCATCAGGAATGCCGCCAGCAGCGCAGCGCCCAGCCAGGCAGCGGCCAGCAGCAGCAGGCGCGCCCGGATCGATCGCATCAGCCGACGGCCCGCAGCACATAGCCTTCGCCGCGCCTTGTCTCGATAAGGCCGTCCCCGACCTTGCGGCGAAGCCGTCCGATCACGACCTCGATGGATTTGAAGTCGCGGTCGGTCTCGGCCTCGTAAAGATGCTCGGACAGCTCGGTCCGGCTGACGATCCGGTTCTGATGATGCATCAGATAGGACAGGATGCGCGTCTCGAAAGCGGTCAGCTTCAGGGCTGTCCCGTCGCGGGTGATGACACCCAGCTGGCTGTCCAGTTTCAGCGGGCCGGCCGCGATCACCGGCCGCGCATGGCCGGCCGCGCGGCGGATCAGGGTCTGCGCGCGAAGCACCACCTCGTCCAGCCGAAAGGGTTTCACGGCATAGTCATCCGCGCCGGCACGAAACCCGGCCACCTTGTCGGTCCAGTCGCCGCGCGCGGTCAGGATCAGGACGGGCATGGTAATTCCCTGATCGCGCCAGCGGGTCAGCACCTCGATCCCCGGCAGGCCCGGCAGACCCAGGTCCAGGATCGCCACGTCATAGCTTTCGGTGGCACCCAGAAACTCTCCCTCCGTGCCGTCGCTCGCCCGATCGGTCACGAAGCCCGCCGCCTGCATCGCCGTTGCAAGCTGGCTGGACAGCAAGGAATCGTCCTCGACAATCAATGCGCGCATTCAATCCTCGTCAACATCACGGTCTCGACCGTCGCGTTCCTCGCCGGTGCGACGCAAGGCGTCCAGCTGGCCACGTCCGGCGACCTCGAGGAATCGCCCGCTCCGGGCGTCCATCCGGACCCGCAACAGGTTGCGCTGTGGCGTGACCAGCCGGAACTCATAGACAAGCGCCGCGCCGAGGTCGCGTTCCCAGGGCCTGGGTGCGGCAATCCGGGCGCCGACCAGACGGCCCCGATAGCGATCGCCCAGGCTTTCGGCAAGCTCATGGAACGGCAGGGGCCGAAACTCATCCGCCCACACCGGCGACAGCATGGGCGAGGGCAGCGCATGTCGCAGCAGCCGATCCGATCCGTGCCCGCTCAGGGTCCAGCCGGTCAGGGCCAGAGCCAGCAGGATGATCGGGATACCATGGCGCGCTTGCATGGGACCATCTATGCGCCGATCCGCCCAAATGGAAACCAAACGAACCGTTGGCGTTCCGTTCGGCCTTGTTCGTCTAGAACCCGATTCGTGTGGCGGGACGTTGGTCCTGCCCGACCTGAACACAAGAAGGGAAAACCGACATGAGCAGAAACATCCTGAAGATCTCGGCGGCAACGCTGGCTCTGGTTGCCGGACTGGGCCATGCGGCGCTGGCGCAGGGCACCGCACCGGTCACCGCCGCCGATGATCTGCCCGCGGCGCTGCGCGCGCTGAACCTGGAGGCTGTCCAGATCCGGCAGGGACCGCGCGGCGGCCGCAAGATCGAGGGCGATCTGCCGGGCGGCGGCGAGATCGAGGCGCTTGTGAATGACCGCAACGACCTGGTCATGGTCGAGGTTGATGACATCGCGATGCCGCAACCGCTGCTTGAGGCATTGCTGCCGCAAACCGTGCGCGACAACGACATCCTGACGCAATTCGCGCAGATCGAGCGGGTGGGCGGTCGCGACGGTCGCTTCATGGTCTCGGGCGAGGATGCGGATGGAACCGATCTGCGGGCAGGCTTTGACCAGGACGGGCGCCTGCTGCGCTTTGGCCGGGATGAGGACGATCACGGGAAACGCGGCAAGCGCGGCATGGGCGGGCATCGCGAGGGCCGGGGCGGGGATCACGGCGCCTGGAACGGCAAGGGCGGCGATCGCCAGATGCGCGGTGTCGGGGACGAGATGCGCGGCGGTCCCGAGGGACGCCGCAGCCCGGATGGCCTGCGCGGGATGCCGCCGATCGACCGCCAGGCGCTGAACGAACGCCTGGGCGGTGCCGGATACACCGAGCTTGCCGCACCACGTCCGGCCGGGCCTCGGCTGCTGGTCGATGCCACCAACCCCGCGGGCGAGGCGGTCACGCTGGAGGTCGATCCGGCCGGCGAGGTGATCCGCGAAACCGCGCGCTGACCGCGCGCCGAACCAGGGCGAAGGGGCCGCATCAGCGCCGCGCCCCCTTCGCCCGCCCTCAGACGATGTAGCGGTCGCGGCGATGATTGACCGCGATCACCAGGTTCAGCACGATCGCGCCCAGAAAGCTCCACGCCACGGTGATCGGGTCGCGCAGCATGAACGCGATCAGGAACAGCCCGGCGTCGAAGATCAGCTGCACCCAGCCGGCGCGGAACCCGGTCGCGTCCTGGATATACAGCCCGACGATCCCGACCCCGCCAAGCGACGATCCGTGGCGAAACAGCGCCAGAAGCCCGGCCCCGGTCAGGCATCCGATCAGGACCGCGCCCACGGCCGGATGGATAGGCCCGAAGTGCAGATGCGCGGGCAGCACCATGCTGAAGGCCGACAGCAGCGCCACCGCCGCAAAGCTTTTCGCAACGAAACGCGGTCCGAAACGACGCCAGCCCAGCCAGTAGAAGGGCAGGTTGATCACGAAGAAGACCGGGCCGAATTCCCACCCGGTGGCATAGGCGATCAGGATGGCCATGCCGGCCGTCTGACCGGTGACGAATCCCAGATGGGTCAGCAGCAGGACACCCGCGGCGGCCATGAAGCTGCCGAAGGCGATGCCCTGCGCATCCTCGATCATGCTGTGCTTGCGTTGCGTGTCGCTCATCCGCGTGCTGTGCCCCCTGATCCGGATCGGCGCAAGGGCGTGACATGAAAAAAGGGGGGGGCGCGCCTGCCCCCCCCACCCGGTCCCGCGCATGTCGGCGCAGGAATCGCGCCGGATCAGTTCAACGCCTGGTCCGTGATGTCGTGGGTCCAGGCGCCTTCGGGCGCCTGGGAAATGACCGGGTCCGAGCCGCCGGCCAGCAGCGTATCGACGGTGCGCTGATAATCCGCCTCGTCCAGAGCGCCGTCCGAGCCTGCGGTCAGCTTGGCGACCTCGCCCATCATGCGGGTCTGGTGTTCGATGGTCTGGGCGCCGGTCTCGTCATTTTCAAGCACGATCTCGGCCGCCTCTTCGGGGTTTTCCTCGGCGTATTTCCAGCCTTTCATGCTGGCGCGCACGAACCGGACCAGCTTGTCCACCATCGCCGGGTCCTGAAGGTTCTGTTCCAGCGTGTAGAGCCCGTCCTCCAGCGTGGCGACGCCCTGGTCCTCGTATTTGAAGGTGACGAGATCGTCCTCGGTCAAGCCCGCGTCCAGCACCTGGCCGTATTCGTTGTAGGTCATGGTGCTGATGCAGGCCGCCTGCTTTTGCAGCAGCGGATCGACGTTGAACCCCTGCTTCAGCACGGTCACGCCGTCGGGACCGCCCTCGGTCGGGATTTCGAGATGGTTCATCCAGCTGAGAAAGGGATACTCGTTGCCGAAGAACCAGACCCCCAGCGTCTTGCCCGGAAAGTCGGCCTTGGGGTCGGTGATGCCCGATTCCTTGAGGCAGGTCAGCATCATCCCCGAGGACTTGAAGGGCTGGGCGATGTTGACGATCGGCAGGCCCTTTTCGCGGGCCGCCAGCGCCGCGGGCATCCATTCGACGGTCACATCGGCACCGCCCCCGGCCAGCACCTGCGTCGGCGCGATGTCCGGACCGCCGGGCTTGATGGTGACGTCAAGATCCTCCTCCTCGTAGAAGCCCTTGTCCTGGGCCACGTAATAGCCTGCGAACTGGGCCTGGGTGACCCATTTCAGCTGCAAGCTCAGCTCGTCCGCCGCATGGGCGCCGCCGCTCATCAGGGCGAAGGCTCCGACCGATAGCATCCGTTTCTTCATGATCCACTCTCCTGTTGGGGGCTCAGCCCCGTTGATTGCGCTGCGACGGGTGCCAGAAGGTCACCTTCTTCTCGATCAGCGCGACGACGCCATAGAACAACGTCCCCGCGATCGCCGCTACAAGGATCTCCGCCCAGACAAGCGGCAGGTCCAGCTGGCCCACGGCGGTCGAGATGCGAAACCCCATGCCGCGCGTCGGGCTGCCGAAGAATTCGGCCACGATCGCGCCGATCAGGGCCAGCGTGGTGGTGATCTTGAGACCGTTGAACAGGAACGGCATGGCCGCCGGCAGCCGCAGCTTCCAAAGCGACGCGCCATAGGGCGCCGCCCATGTCGCCATCAGGTCGCGCTGCATGGGATCAGTGGCGGCAAGCCCCGCGACCATGTTCACAAGGATCGGGAAGAACACCATCACCACCACCACCGCGGCCTTGGACTGCCAGTCGAACCCGAACCACATCACCAGGATCGGGGCGATGCCGACGATCGGCAGCGCGGCGACGAAGTTTCCGATCGGCAGCAGGCCGCGTTGCAGAAAAGGGCTGCGATCGATGGCGATGGCGGTCAGGATCGCGGCCGATCCTCCGATCAGCCAGCCGCTCAGTGCGCCCTTGAGGATCGTCTGCACGAAATCGGTCCACAGGATCGAGCCATTCGCGGCAACGCTTGCCCCGATCTGGCTGGGCGCGGGCAGGATGACCGTCGGCACGCCGTAGAGCGTGACGATCATTTCCCAGACCAGCAGCAGCGTGGCGCCAAAGATCAGCGCGACCAGCAGCCGCGAGGCGCGGGTGTCGATCCGGGCGAGCCAGACATTCAGGGCCCATCCGCCCAGCCAGACCGCAAGGATCGGCAGCGCGTTCATCGCGCCAGTCCCATGCGCCGCAGCGTAAGCCGTTCCAGCAGCCCGATCAGCAGGACCAGCCCCCCGGCCAGCGCGGCGGCGGTGAACAGGGCCGACCAGATTTGCACGGTCTGCCCATAGTAGCTGCCCGACAGCAGCCGCGCGCCCAGGCCGGAACTGGCGCCGGCCGGCAATTCGCCAACGATGGTGCCGACCAGCGCGGCGGCGATCGCGACCTTGAGACTGGCGAACAGATAGGGCATCGACGAGGGCAGGCGCAGCCGCCAGAAGCGCTGCGCGGGTGATGCGCTCCACGACCGCATCAGGTCCATCTGCATCGCCTCGGGCGTCCGCAACCCCTTGACCATGCCGACCAGCACCGGAAAGAACGACAGCCAGGCCGCGATGATCGCCTTTGGCAGAAGCCCGGTGATGCCGGCGCTGGCAAACACCACGATCACCATCGGCGCGATGGCCAGGATCGGCACGGTCTGGCTGGCGACGGCCCAGGGCATCAGCGACTGGTCCATGGCCCGGTTGTGCACGATGCCGACCGCCAGCAGGATGCCCGCCAGCGTGCCGATGCCAAAACCGGCCAGCGTCGCCGAAAGCGTGACCCAGCCATGCCAGACAAGGCTGCGCTTCGAGGTGATCTTCTGGCCGGCGATCCCGTCCCACAGCCCCGCCGCAACCTGGTGCGGAGCGGGCAGAACCGGCCTGTCCAGCGTCAGGGTCTGGCGGACGAATTCGCCTGTTTCCAGCACCGCGCCGCTGCGCGCGGCCTGATCGCGAACCCATTGCGCGTTCATGCCGACCGCCGCGACATACCAGACCATCACGATCACCAGAAGCACGGTCAGGATCGGCAGGACGCCGCCGCTGGCCGCGCGCCGCAACATTCCGCCGCCACGCATCCCGCCGATGGCCATGTCAGTCATAGCTGTGCCCCTCGCGCAGGCCCTCGCGGACCTCATGGGCCAGCGCGATGAATTCGGGCGTGTCGCGGATGTCCAGCGGGCGGCTGGCGGGCAGCGGGCTGTCGATGACGCGCGTGATCCGGCCGGGCCGGGGCGACATCACGACGATCCGCGTGGACAGATAGACCGCCTCGGGGATCGAGTGGGTGACGAAGCCGATGGTCTTGCCGGTCTTGGCCCATAATTCAAGCAACGCCTGGTTCAGCCGGTCGCGCACGATCTCGTCCAGCGCCCCGAAGGGCTCGTCCATCAGCAGGATGTCGGCGTCGAAGGCCAGCGCGCGGGCGATGCTGGCGCGCTGCTGCATCCCGCCCGACAATTGCCAGGGGAACTTGCCGCCGAACCCCGCCAGATCGACCAGATCCAGCACGCGGGCGACGCGCTCGGCCCGATCGGCCCTGGAAAACCCCATGATCTCCAGCGGCAGGCTGATATTGCCGGCGATCGTGCGCCAGGGATAAAGCCCGGGCGCCTGAAAGACATAGCCATAGGCGCGCGCGCGCCGCGCCGCATCCGGGTCCATGCCATTGACGGTCAGCTGACCCGAAGTGGGTGTCTCCAATGCGGCGATCGCGCGCAGGAAGGTGGTCTTGCCGCAGCCCGACGGACCGATGAAGCTGACGAAATCGCCCTTGTTGATGGTCAGATCCACATCCTTCAGCGCGTGAACGGGTCCGTCGGCGGTCTGGAAGGTCAGCCCGACCGCGTTCGCCCTGATGACCGGCTGGCTCAAGATCAGACCCCGGTCGCCGGGATGCCCGACCGTTCGACCGGGCGGGGTGCGGTCAGTTCCTTCCATTGCGACAGCGCGCGGTTCACCGTGCCGCGCGGTTCGCGGGGGACGAATTCGCCGTGACCCTCGCGGCTGTCCACCTTGCCCTCGGTCACGGCGACGACGCCGCGCGTGATCGTGTAGCGCGGCAGGCCCTTGACCTTCTGGCCCTCGAAGACGTTGTAGTCGATGGCGGATTGCTGGCTGCCGGCGCTGATGGTCTTTTCGGCCTCGGGGTCCCAGACGACCAGATCCGCGTCACTGCCGACCAGCACCGCGCCCTTTCGAGGATACATGCCCAGGATCTTGGCGCTGTTGGTCGAGGTGGCGGCGACGAACTCGTTCGGGGTCAGGCGGCCGGTGCCGACGCCATGCGTCCACAGCATCGGCATCCGGTCCTCGAGCCCGCCGGTGCCGTTCGGGATCCTGGTGAAGTCGCCGACGCCATGGCGTTTCTGTTCGGTGGTGAAGGCGCAATGATCGGTGGCCACGACCGACAGGCTGCCCGATTGCAGACCGGCCCACAGGCTGTCCTGATGCTTCTTGTCGCGGAACGGCGGAGACATGACCCGCCGCGCCGCGTGGTCCCAGTCCTTGTCGAAATATTCGCTTTCATCCAGCGTCAGGTGCTGGATCAGAGGTTCGCCCCAGACGCGCTTGCCTTGCTGGCGGGCGCGGCGGATCGCCTCGTGGCTGTCCTCGCAGCTGACATGCACGACATATAGCGGCACCCCCGCCATGTCGGCCACCATGATCGCGCGGTTGGTGGCCTCGCCCTCGACCTGAGGGGGGCGCGAATAGGCATGGGCCTCGGGGCCGGTATTGCCTTCGGCCAGCAGGCGGGCGGACAACTCGGCCACCACATCGCCGTTCTCGGCATGGACCAGGGCAATGCCGCCCAGATCGCCCACCCGGCGGAACGACGCGAACAACTCGTCGTCGTTCACCATCAGCGCGCCCTTGTAGGCCATGAAATGCTTGAAGCTGGTGATGCCGCGATCCACCACGGCCTGCATCTCGGCGAAGACCTGCTCTCCCCACCAGGTGATCGCCATGTGATAGCTGTAGTCGCAATGCGCGCGGCCGGACTTGTTGTCCCACATCTGCAGAGCGTCCAGCAGCCCCTGACCGGGCGAGGGCAGGGCGAAATCGACCACCATCGTGGTGCCGCCCGCCAGCGCGGCACGGGTGCCGCTTTCGAAATCGTCGGCCGAATAGGTGCCCATGAAGGGCATTTCCAGATGCGTGTGCGGGTCGATCCCGCCGGGCATGACATGGCAACCCGAGGCGTCCAGCACCTTGTCGCCCACCAGCCCCTCGCCGATCGCCGCAATCCTGCCGCCTTCGATCAGGACATCCGCCTTGTAGGTCAGATCCGCCGTGACGATTGTTCCACCCCTGATGACCGTGCTCATCGCCAACCTCTTCTTCCGTGACCAAAAATACGCCCCTTCTCGGGGGTCCGGGGGCAGCGCCCCCGGCTTGCGTCCGCGTCAGCGGACAATCTCGGCGGCATCCAGCACCGCGTGCAGCAGCACGTCAGCGCCCGCCTTCGCCCATTCGGGGCTGATCTCCTCGGCCTCGTTATGGCTCAGCCCGTCCACGCAGGGGCACATGATCATCACCGTCGGCGCCACGCGGTTGATCCAGCAGGCGTCATGGCCGGCGCCGCTGACAAGATCCATGTGGCTGTATCCCAGACGGTCGGCGGCCTCGCGCAGCTTCGCGGCCAGATCCGCATCGAAGGTCACCGGATCGAAATGGCCGACGGGCTCGATCTCGATTTCCAGCCCCAGCGCCCTTGCGATATCAGCGGCTTCGGCTTCGAGCCTCGAACGCATCGAGGTCAGCTTGTCCAGATCGGGACTGCGAAAATCGATGGTGAAGACGGCCTTTCCGGGGATCACGTTGCGACTGTTGGGCCAGACATTCGCCTGACCGACGGCGCCCACGGCGTTTGGCTGATGATCCATGGCGATCCGATTCACCGCCTCGGTGATCCGCGCCATGCCAAGTCCCGCATCCACCCGCATGTTCATCGGCGTGCTGCCCGTATGCGCGGCCTTGCCGGCCAGCGTCACCTGCAGCCACCACAGCCCCTGGCCATGCGTCACGACGCCGATCTGACAGCCCTCGGCCTCGAGGATCGGGCCTTGCTCGATATGGTATTCGAACATCGCGTGGATCGGCCGCTTGCCCGGCTCCTCATCGCCGCGCCAGCCGATCCGGTCCAGCTCGGCGCCGAATGTCTTGCCCTCGGCATCCTCGCGGCTGTTGGCATAATCCTCGTCATGCATGCCGGCGAACACGCCCGAGGCCAGCATTGCGGGCGCGAAACGTGTGCCTTCCTCGTTTGTCCAGTTCACCACCACGACGGGGCGACGCGTGGTGATCCCCATGTCGCGGATCGAGCGGATGATCTCCAGCCCCGACAGCACGCCCAGCACCCCGTCATACTTGCCGCCGGTCGGCTGGGTATCCAGATGGCTGCCCACATAGACAGGGTCCAGATCCGGCTCGGCCCCCTCGTGGCGCATGAACATGTTGCCCATACGGTCAAGCCCCATGGTCATCCCGGCCTCTTCGCACCACATCCGGAACAGGGCCCGCCCCTCGGCATCGGCGTCGGTCAGGGTCTGGCGATTGTTCCCGCCGGCGATTCCGGGTCCGATCCTTGCCATCTCCATGATGCTGTCCCAAAGCCTGTCGCCATCGACCGTCATGTTGGCGGCAGGTCCCGGACCGTTGCTGTCGGTCATGTCGTCTTCCTTCCTGTCTGGCCGTTCCGTCTTGATGCGAAATCGGCGTGATGGGGCGGCGACCGGTGCGCGGGAGCCGGCGACCGCTGCGGTTCAGGACGCGGTCTCGCGGACATCGGCGAGGGTTCCTGTCCGTTCGGCGATCCGCGCCTTGCGGATGATCGGCGGCGGAGACATGGCGATGATGGCGCCGGTGAGGCGGAGGCGGGTATGGCCGGCGTTGCGGCACCACCGCCCGGACGTTCCCGGACCAGGCGGCCGGGCGTCCGTGTCAGCGCCGTGCATGCCGCTGGCCGCGACCGGCAGGCGCGGGGCCGACCTGAAATTCGCCGTGCAGGGCGTCCAGAAGGCGCGCAGATCCATTGGCGCGGGCTTGCGGTCGAGCGGCATCTAGGAACCCCGGCGAATATTGACCAAATGGTCAGGATGAGGCTAGCACGCGGATGTTTTCAGTCAAGCATTCAAACCAGCGCGTGACAAATCACGTTCCGCTGCCCAGAAAAGGATCATGCCAGAGCGGGATGAGCGATGACAGATCAGAATGGTCCTCAACTCACGCGGATCCAGCAAAGGAACCGCGAACGAATTCTGGAGGGCGCGCTGACGGCCTTTTCCGCCAACGGGTTTCGCGGCGCGACGATCGACCAGATCGCCGAGGAGGCGGGCCTGTCCAAGCCCAACGTGCTGTATTATTTCGGTTCGAAGGACGAGATCCACAAGACTCTGCTGACGGCGCTGCTGGATCTGTGGCTGGCGCCGATGCTGAGCCTCGATCCCGATGGCGAGCCGCTGGACGAGGTGCTGCGCTATGTCTCGACCAAGCTTGACATGTCGCGCGACTTTCCCCGCGAAAGCCGCCTGTTTGCCTATGAGGTGCTTCAGGGCGCCCCGCATCTGAGCGAGATCCTGGGCGGGCGCCTGCGCGATCTTGTCGATGAAACCGTCGCGGTCCTGACCGGATGGATCGACGAGGGAAGGCTGGCCAAGGTCGATCCGCATCACCTGATCTTCTCGATCTGGGCGCTGACCCAGCATTACGCCGATTTCGAGGTGCAGGTGCGCGCGGTTCTGGGACCGGGCCACGATCCCTATGCCGAGGCCCAGGTGTTCCTGGAAAACCTGTTCCGGCGGATGCTGGCGACCTAGAGGGCGCGGCCCGTCGTGGATTTCAGCATTTCGGCTGCGGGCAGGATCAATGCCAGATTGTGGCGCGCGGCGGCGATGAAGTCGTTCCTTTCGCCGGAAAGCCAGTCCTTGGTGGCGGCGTTCGTCGCGGCGATGATCGCGGCTGCCAGGATCTCGACCATGCGACCGTCCGCGCGCGGCATCCGGCGGCTCAGCAATTCGCGCATCTGCGCCCGACGCGCCATCACGGCGCTGTTTCGCAAGGCCCCAAGCTTGGCGTCGGTCTCGGCCAGGCGAAACATGTGCGCCAACATCTCGCGCTCGGACAGGAAGCGGGCGAGATGCGCCTCGATCAACTGTTCCAGATCATCGATGAGCGAGCCGCTGCCTGCCACGAATCGTTCGGCCGCCTCGGACGGGTAGTCGGGCGGAGGGCCGGCCAGCGCGGCTTCCTTGTAGGGGTAATAGTTGAAGAAGGTGCGGGTGCTGATCCCGGCTTCGCGGGCGATCGCCTCGGTGGTGACGTTGGAGAGCCCGTCCCGGACCGCAAGCGCGACGGCGGCCGCCTGAATTTTCTTGGCTGTGCGAAAGCGGCGGGTTGTCTGTGGGCTCATGTCCTGGGGGTCGTCCGATCTGCTGGTGGGCCGAGTGCAGCACAGCGTTCCCGGAGGGGCAAGCGGCGTCAAGCATTCGTGCGTTTGCGTCACCTGAGCCAAAGCACTGAATCGGCTGAGACATCAAGCAGAAACACGCCGCCCGCGCAGGACAAGGCGGGCAGCGGCACATGTCTTCGGGCTGCGCGCTTCAGGCGCCCCAGGTGCGGACCGGACCGCAATCCATGTGGACGAAATTCGACCGGCTGTATTTGCCCACGCCCCCGGCATTGCAGGCTTTCGCGGCCTGGAACATCTGACCGACCGAGCGCGACTTGAGCCGCAGATCGGCGGCCTTGCCGGTCATGTGCAGCGAGTTCCTGGCAACCCCGCCAGAGCTGCGGCGCAGCATGGCATTGGTCTGGGGGGATCGATAGCCCGACAGCATCATGTAGGGTTCGTTGGTCTGCAGCAACCGGTGCGAGGCGGCGGCAACGTCGATGGCGCGCGGGTCGATCCCGATTGCCGTCCCGGTCCGCCAGTCGCGCATGAAGATGTTGATTTCGTTCAGGGCTTCGCGGATGTATTTGCCATCGACCCAATACACGGTGTCGAGGCTTTCGCCGGTCCGGCCGCTATACATGCGGATACGCCGCATGTCGCCCGCCCCGCGAAGAAAGCCGAATGCGTTGGCCATCACCGGAGCGGCGGCCACGCCTGTTGCTGCGAACACACCAAGGATGCCGCGGCGCGATAGAAGATTCATTGTCATGTCGGATCGCCTGTCCTGCTTCATTCTGGTCGCCGCGTTCTGGCGCGACTTCGTCGGGTTTATCCCCAACTTCCTAACAATATGTCAAAAGATCGTGTGTCGAGGAACAGTTTTCGTACCCGATGCCGCAGGATTTTACCCGCATAGGCAGAATCCCGCCGATCGACGCCACCGTGACGTTTTGGTTTCAGGCTGTGTCTTCGCCGCAACCCGAGGCGGCAAACTCGCTAAGATTGTGCCGGTCCGCTGGCGGATGCCCTGCGGCGATGGCATCATAAAATCCGGTTTTTCCGAGGTTGTGATGCGTTTGTCCCTGACACCTGCCGTTCTGGCTCTCGTCGTGCTTGGCGGCCTGCCCGAACCTGCGTCCGCTCAGGCATCGCTCGTGTCAGGCCGTGGGGCCGGCGTTGCAATGGCGCCACAACTGACCTTCCATCCCGAAGAAATGGCCCTCGCCGAAAGCGTCGCCGGCGCGCCTCAGCTTGCGGCGTTCTATGGAAGCAACGGGCTCAAGCCCATCTTTCAGGGCACGGATGGTGCTGCCTTGCGGGCCGCGCTGCACGAGGCGGTCGCCGCCGCACCGAGCCATGGCCTGCCTGCCGCAAGATACCGGCCCGAAGAGCTTTCATCGGCGGGGCAGGGGCTTGAGGCCGAACTGCTTCATGCGCGGGCTTTGCTGCGCTATCTGCGCGACATGACCGGCGGGGCGATCCGCCCCTCGGACGCGGACCCTCAGATCCATCGCAGCGTTGCGCGCCCGGACGCCGCCCGTCTCATGCGTGACTTTGTGCACGCGCCCGATCCGCGGGCCTTTCTGGCCGGGCTTTCTCCGCAGCACCCGGACTATCTCGCCCTGCAACGCGCGCTTGCCGGGTTCGAGGACCTGACGGTGCCCGCCGATCTGCCGCGCGTGCCCTCGGCATTGTGGCGGGTCGGGATGCGCGGCGACGGGGTCGAACCGCTGCGCGCGCGCCTGGAAAGCATCGGCTTCTGGGCCCCATCCGTTGATCCGCGGCTCTACGATGCCGCCCTGTCAGAGGCGGTGGCCCGCTACCAGGCCGCCGTCGGCTTGCAGGCCGACGGCATCGCCGGGCCCAACACGATCGCCCGGCTGAACGGGGATGCGGGTGCCGCCGATGACAGGCGCAGTCGCGCGATCACCGTCGCGCTTGAGCGGATGCGATGGATGGCCGACGACGATCTGCAGGCCCGCCACGTCTGGGTCAACATTCCCGAATTCGTCGCGCGGATCATGGATGGCGGGACAGAGGTGTTCCGGACACGGGTGGTGGTCGGCAAGACCGACCACGACATGCGGACGCCCGAATTCTCTGACCGGATGGAATATGTCGTGGTCAATCCGCGCTGGAATGTGCCGCGGTCGATCACCGTCAGGGAATACCTGCCGCGACTGAAGGCCAACCGCTATGCGGTGCCTCATCTCGACATCGTGGATGGCCAGGGCAAGGTCGTGTCGCGCGACAGGATCGACTTCTCGCGCTATGACGCCGGCAGCTTTCCGTATCGCATGCGGCAGAAACCCAGCGAAGACAATGCGCTGGGGCTGGTGAAGTTCATCTTCCCGAACCCTTGGAACATCTATCTGCACGATACGCCGACCAAGCATCTGTTCGGCAACGCCCGGCGCGCCTATTCGCATGGCTGTGTCCGGGTGGGCGATCCCTTCGATCTGGCCGCTCACCTGCTTTCGGCGCAAAGCGCCGATCCGCTTGGCCTGTTTCAGCGTGCCCTGGACAGCGGCCGCGAGACCTGGCTGGCGCTGACACCCGAGCTGCCCGTGCATCTTGTCTACTTCACCGCCTACCCCGACGCGTCCGGCCAGATCCGGTTCTTTGACGACATCTACGGGCGCGATGCGGCCGTCTGGGATCGTTTGCAGAAGGCCGCACTGGATTTGGGCCGCGAAAGCGATTAGATCGCGCTCGAAAGAGGGTGCGATGACGAAATCCGTGACCGTCGGTGATTTGGCCCGCGCGCTGGATGCGCGCTGCTGGGGCGACGAGACATTGAAGGTGACCGGCGCCGCAGAGCCGGCGGCAACCGAACCCGCAGGCGCCGAGGGCGGCATCATCGCGCTGGCCATGGCGGACAAATACGCGCGCGCCCTGAAACCCGGCAGCATGGCGATTCTGGCCGAGGGCATGCAGCCGGAAAACTATGGGCTGAAGGCCGCGATCTTCGCACCACGGCCGCGAGTGCTGATGGCGGGCCTGACGCGGGAATTCGACACCGGCCCCGATATCGCCCCCGGCATTCATGGCAGCGCGATCATCGATCCGTCGGCCAGCGTCGCCGGGGATGCCGCGATCGGTCCGTTCGTGGTGATCGGCGCGGATGTCCGGATCGGCGCCGGCGCACGCATCGGGGCGCATGTCTCGATCGGGCGCGGCAGCGTGATCGGCGAACAGGCCCTGATCCATCCCGGTGCCCGCATCGCGCATGGCGTGCGTGCCGGGGATCGGCTGATCCTGCAATCGGGTGCCGTGATCGGCGGTGACGGATTCTCGTTCGTGACACCCGAGGAATCCGGCATCGAGGAGATTCGTCGGACCCTGGGTGCGCGCGAAGGCATCAAGGCCCAGCACTGGACCCGCATCCATTCGCTTGGCGGGGTGGATCTGGGCGACGACGTCGAGATCGGCGCCAATGCAACCATCGACCGAGGCACCATTCGCGCGACCACTGTCGGATCGGGGACAAAGATCGACAACCTCGTGCAGCTTGGCCATAATGTCGTTGTTGGCCAGGACTGCCTGCTGTGCGGGCATGTGGGCATCGCCGGCTCGTCGCGGATCGGCAATCGGGTCGTGCTTGCCGGACAGTGCGGCGTTTCCGACAATATCGAGATCGGCGATGATGTGATAGCCGGTGGTGCGACCAAGATCTTCAGCCGTGTACCGGCGGGCCGTGTCATCCTGGGACACCCGGCCGTGAAGATGGACACGCAGATGGAAATTCAGAAGGCCATGCGGCGTCTGCCGCGTTTCGCACAACAGCTAGCAAAGCTTCAGGAAACTGTTACACGGCTGTTGGAAAAGGGCTGAGCAGGAGGCTCCATGACCAATACGATCAGATACCGCATCAAGGCCATCATCGCCGAGCAGGCGATGCTGGAAGCTGACCAGGTCAGCGAGGACGCCACGCCCGAGGACCTGGGAATCGACAGTCTTGGGCTGGTCGAGTCGATCTTTGCGCTGGAGGAGGAGTTCGACATCTCGATTCCCTTCAACGCCAACGAACCCGAGAAATCGGATTTCGATATCACCAACATGGGTACGATCATCGCGGCGGTCGAACGCCTGGTGTCGCAGAAGGCTGCATGAGCCCGAAGAAATCCGGCAAGAAGACGATGCCCCGGACTGTGCGGGCTGCGGGCGACACGGTCGCACCGCAGGGAGCGCAGGGACTGCGTCGGGTCGCGGTCACCGGGGCGGGCACGATAAACGCCCTTGGGCACGACGTTCCCTCGACCCTTTCGGCCTTCCGCGAAGGCCGCTGCGGGATCACCGCGCTGAACTTTCGCGACGTGGATCGGCTGTCGATCCAGATCGGCGCGCAGGTCCATGACTGGCGTCCCGAGGATTACTTCAACCGTCAGCAGATCCTGCTCTATGACAAGTTCACGCAGTTCACGCTGCTTGCGGCCAAGCAGGCGGTGGCGCAGTCCGGGCTGGAATTCGAGGGCGCGCTGGGGCTGCGCTCGGGCGTCATTCTGGGCACGGCCGGGGGCGGCCTGAACACCTGGGACGAAAATTACCGGGCGGTCTACGAGGAGGGAAAGAATCGTGTGCATCCGTTCGTGGTGCCCAAGCTGATGAACAATGCGGCCGCCAGCCACACCTCGATCGAGTTCGGGCTGCGCGGTCCGTCCTTCACGGTCGCAACCGCCTGCGCCAGTTCCAACCATGCGATGGGTCTGGCGTTCCAGATGGTCCGCTCCGGCGCGGCACAGGTGATGTTGACCGGCGGGTCCGAGGCGATGCTGTGCTTTGGCGGCGTCAAGGCGTGGGAAGGTCTCAGGGTCATGTCCAAGGATGCCTGCCGGCCCTTCAGCGCGAACCGCAATGGCATGGTCCAGGGCGAGGGCGCGGGGGTTTTCGTGTTCGAGGATTACGATCATGCAAGGGCGCGCGGCGCCGATATCCTGGCGGAGGTGGTCGGATTCGCGATGTCGTCCGACGCGCAGGATATCGTCATGCCGTCGGCGCAGGGTGCCGAGCGCGCGATCACCGGCGCGCTGCACGATGCCGGGCTGGCCCCGGAACAGATCGGCTACATCAACGCCCACGGCACCGGCACTGCGGCGAACGACAAGACCGAGTGTGCCGCGGTCGCGCATGCGTTCGGCCATCATGCCGACCGGCTGATGATATCGTCCACCAAGTCGATGCATGGTCATCTGATCGGCGGGACCGGCGCGGTCGAATTGCTGGCCTGCATCATGGCGCTGCGCGACGGGGTGATCGCCCCGACCATCGGTTATCAGGAACCTGACCCGGAATGCGCGCTGGACGTGGTTCCCAACGAGGCACGCGACGCCAAGGTCGATGCGGTGCTGTCGAACGCCTTCGCCTTCGGAGGCCTGAACGCGGTGATCGCGCTGCGGCGGGTCTGATCGAAGACGCCTGAAACGAATCACCGCGCCCGAAAGGGCGCGGCCTGGTCGTTCCGCCGGAAACGGGCGGCCTCTGTCTTCTTGCCTATTCGCTGGCCGGTTCGGCTTCGGCAGCCGGTGCGGGCTGTGCAGCAGCATATTCCGACAGCGCGTCGAACGAGGCCGTGAATCCGGACAGCGACAGCGTCAGCTCGACCGGCTTCTTGGGGTCCCCGCCGAAGGGAAGCAGCGTGACGGTCGCCTTGGCTCCGCGCTTCAACCCGGTCAGTTCCGCCTTGGTGAAGCCCATGCGCGAAACGCATCCGACCGGCGCGCAGAAGCTGAACGGATAGCCGCGTGGCTTGCCGCTGTCGACCGCGAAGCCGAGGCCCTCGACCAGGTCGGTCTCAAGCGGAGCGACAAGCGTCGCGCCGGCGGCAACATCGCCGTTCGCCAGCGGGATCAGGGTCAACTCGGCAACCGAGTTGCCCTCGGAATCCTTCATCAGCTGGTAAAGTTCGCACGGGTCCTTGATCTCATCGGTCCTGATGCAGCGCGTGGTCCAGTCCTGGTCGGTCGATTTCACATAATAGCTGCCGATCGCGGGCTCATCCGAAGCGGTTTCTTCCGGGGCGGGCGCAGCAGCCTCGTCTTCTGTCTCGGCCTCCGGCGTCTGCTCTGCGGCCGGGGCGGCGGTGTCTTCGGCCGGGGCGGCGGTGTCTTCGGCCGGGGCGGCAGTGTTCGCGGCAGCGCCATCCTCGGCAGACGCATCGGGCGCCGCTTCGGTCGCGACCGGCTGCTGGGTCGAGGTTTCGCTTTCGCCCGAAGGCGCGGCTGGATCGGTGTCCTGGGCGAAGGCCGGCGCGGCGATGAAGGCCAGCGCCGCCAGCAGCGCCTGCGAGGGTTTGATCGGCATGTGCATTACTTCCCTTTGCTCAATGCTTTTCAGCGGCCTAGCACGTATCGGCGCGATTGTCAGGCGGCATGATTGCGAACCAGCTTCACCTTGGCTTGACCTGTCCTGGGCGTGTCGGAATTTAAAAGGGCCGCAGCGATGACTGCGACCCCAACGCCTTGAGCGTATTCTCCCTGCCGGACTGGCCGGTCTTCATTGTGCTGCACGCTAGTTGCGCCATCACGATCCGTCAACAGTCCAGAATGTCATGTTCGATCAAGAAAAAAAGCCGCGCCCGAGGGCGCGGCAGTCCAACAGGGAGGAAGGTCCGGTACCACGGCAATGATCCCGGACAATTCCAATATGGCACAAATCCCTTAAGATTGTATTGTCGCATCGCACGCGCAGTGACGCGGCAGCGCATAACCGGATATCGGGACGGTGAAGATGGCGACGGTTCTGGATGAACAGGCAGGGACGGTGTTCGTGGGCGGGGGCGGGGCGGACCATGCGCAGCCACAATCGCTGCTGCTGAAATATGCGAATCGACACGGGCTGATCGCCGGGGCGACCGGCACCGGCAAGACGGTCACGCTGCAGACGCTTGCGGAAAGCCTTTCACTTGCCGGCGTTCCGGTGTTCCTGTCCGACGTGAAGGGCGACCTGGCAGGGCTTTCGCAACCCGGGTCGGACCAAGCCAGCCTGCATGACGCGTTCCGCAAGCGGGCGGATCAGATCGGCGTGACGCTGGCCTATCAGGCGTTCCCGGTGACGTTCTGGGATGTCTGGGGCGAGCAGGGTCACCCGGTCCGCACGACACCCGCCGAGATGGGGCCATTGCTGCTGTCGCGTCTGCTGGGCCTGACCGATGTGCAGGAAGGCGTGATGAACATCGCCTTCCATGTCGCCGATGAGCAGGGCCTGGCGCTGCTGGACCTCAAGGACCTCCAGGCGATGCTGGTCTGGGTCGGTCAGAACGCCACGGACCTGTCGCTGCGCTACGGCAATGTCAGCACCTCCAGCGTGGGCGCGATCCAGCGCGCGCTGCTGGTGCTTGAGAACCAGGGCGGGGCGAATCTGTTCGGCGAACCGGCGCTGGATCTGGCGGACATCATCCGGCAGGACGCATCGGGGCGGGGCATGATCAACATCCTCGCCGCCGGCCGGCTGATGACGTCGCCGCGGCTTTACGCGACCTTCCTGCTGTGGCTTCTGTCCGAACTGTTCGAACAGTTGCCCGAAATCGGCGATCCCGACCGTCCCCGCATCGCATTCTTCTTTGACGAATCACATTTGCTGTTCGACGACGCGCCCAAGGCCCTGATCGACAAGGTCGAGCAGGTGGCCCGGCTGATCCGGTCGAAGGGTGTCAGCGTCTGGTTCATCAGTCAGAATCCCGCGGACATCCCCGAGACGATCCTGGGCCAACTGGGCAACCGGGTGCAGCACGCGTTGCGCGCATTTACGGCAAAGGACCAGAAAGCCTTGCGCCTTGCGGCCCAGAACTACCGCCCAAACCCCGAATTCGACATCGCCGATGCAATCCAGCATGTCGGCACCGGCGAGGCCGTGACCTCGCTGCTCGAGGCCAAGGGCGTGCCGGGCGTGGCACAGCGAACGCTGATCCGGCCGCCATTCAGCCGGCTTGGAACGGTGACAGAGGCGGAGCGGGTCCAGATCATGCAGGCCTCGCCGATGGCGCTGAAATACGCCAGACGGCTGGAGCGCGATTCCGCCCACGAGGTGCTGGCGCGGCGAGCCGAGGAAGCAGCGCAAGCCAGCGCCGCGGCCGAGACGAACACCCAGGACGATGGCGGGCTGTTCGACATGGAGCGCGAGGAATATCGCAATGCCCGCCGCTACGAACCTCCTCGCGAGGCAAGCTCGCGCAGCGGCGGCGGCACCCGGTCGTCTCGATCGGATAGCATCGCCGAAACCTTCGGCAAGAGCCTTGCCCGGCAATTGGGGACGAAGTCCGGGCAGGCACTCGTCAGAGGTGTGCTGGGATCGCTGTTCCGAGGCCGCTGAGCGCGGATGCACCGACTTGCGGCAGGCCGCCGATCGCGGCCTTGGCGATGTCGTCCGGTTGCGGTGCCGCGGCGACCGCCGCCCGCATCTCGGCCAGCACGGCGATCATCAGCAGCACATGGCGCCTCATGTCATAGGCCGGATCGCTGCGCAGACGCGCATCGTTCAGCATCGCTTCCTCCGCGCGCAACCTGGCCAGTGCTGCGCCAGGCCTGACGCAGCCGTCCAGGCGCAGCAGGCGCGGCAGGTCGCGATCGCGTTTCCAGCCTGACTGACCCTCGCGCGCGGCGCGGATCAGCGTGGCGGGCCGGCGAAGCCCGTCACGGGCGGGGCGGGGGCGGAAGACGATCACGTTCGGCATCGCTGTCATGGTTTTCGGTCCTCTTGGCTGTCGGTGATCGCAGCTTCACACAACTTTAACGTGCGTTGCTTTCCGACCCTGTGCAGCGCGCGGCGGACCAAGGTTTCTTTAGGATTTGTTAGGGAATGTTGCGCCTATGTGCAGAAAGCAGCCTGTCATCCACAGGAAATAACGCAACCCAGGGTAGCCAGCTGCCGGGCGGCCCAAGGACGACAAGGGACCAGACATGACCATATTGACCGGTGATTTCGCAATCGACACAGAGGGCGCGGAGCACCGATTTCGGATCAGTGGCGTCGCGGGCGGCCGAGATGATCTGCCTGAGGATGCCAGACTGTATCTGCGCCATGTCGAAGACGGTGAGACGATCCGCGCGCTGGCCCGCGAGGCCGGCTGCCATGCCTCGACCATCCTGCGGCGCATCCGCCGATTCGAGGCTCGCCGCGACGATCCCCTGATCGATGGCGCATTGTCCGAAAAAGGCGCCCCGCCGCAGGAAGCCTGCGACAAGCTTGCCTTGCGCGTGCTGCGCCGTCTGGCCGAGCCGGGCGCGGTCATGGCCTCGGCCGCAGGCATGGAAAAGGCCATCGTGACCCGCGACGAAATCCGCACCGCCGTTCTGGACCGCAGCCTGGCCGAGACGATGGCCCTGAAAGGCTGGGTCGTGCAGATCGGGCAGGGTGGGCGGCTGCAGCGCTATGCGATCGCACCCGCAGGTCGCGACGCGCTGCGCAAGATGCTGACCTCGCCGCGCCAGCGCAACGCCGTGCCGGGCCCGCAAGACTTCAGCGATGCCCGACCCGTGGAATGCGAGGCCGCCCCCGGCCTTGCCGAAGCGCAGGCCGGGTTCGACCATGCCGAACGCCACCGGATCTGGGACGATCGGGTGATCCAGGATCCCGAGGATGGCCGGCGCAGGTCGGCCCGCGTGAATATCGCCGAAAGCCCGCTGCTTATCCTTTCGCGCCGCCGCGACCAGAACGGCGAGCCCTTCCTGACGCAGGGCATGGTCGGGGCCGGCGAGCGGCTGCGCGAGGATTTCGAACTGGCGCAGATGGGACCGCGGGTGACGCAGAACTGGGACGGCTTCATGACGGCCGGGATCGACCTGTCGTCCAGCGGCGGGGGCTATCGCGGCGGGTCGGAATCCGCACGCGATCGTGTCGCCGTGGCGCTGCGCGATCTGGGGCCGGGGATGGGCGACATCGTGCTGAGGGTGTGCTGTTTTCTGGAAGGTATCGAAATGACCGAACGGCGTCTGGGCTGGTCGGCACGGTCCGGCAAGATCGTTCTCCGGCTTGCCCTCATGCGGCTCGAGCGGCATTACCGCGAGATCTATGGTCACGGCTCGCCGCTGATCGGCTGACGACGATCCGCAAGCGAGCCTGGTTCCGGATATGGGCCGTCATGCGAAAGGGGGCGCCGTCAAGGCGGCCCCTTTCTGGTGACCGGATTGCCTTTCCAGCGCCATCTCGTGATAATTCATGCTCGAACCGGCCTTCGCCTTGCATCAGGTCCCGTTATGAGCATCACCCTGCGCCAGCTTCGCTATTTCCTCGCGCTGGCCGAGCATGGCCACTTCACCCGTGCGGCCGAAACGATCCATGTCTCGCAGCCAGCGCTGTCGATGCAGATCCGCGCGCTCGAGGATCTGGCGGGCGGAAAACTGGTCGAACGGACTTCGGCCGGGGTCGTGCTGACGCCGCGCGGGCGCGCGCTGGCCGATGATGCGCGCAAGGTCATGGCCGTGATGGCGGGGCTGGAACAGGGGCTGCGCCAGCCGGGGCAGGGCGGCCGCCTGCTGCTGGGCATGATCCCGACCGTGGCGCCCTATCTTCTGCCCGAGGCCTTGCCGATCCTGCGCGCCCGTGACATCGGTCGCGATCTTCATCTGCGCGAAGCCCAGACCGAACGCCTGCTGGACGAACTGGTCGCTGGCCGTCTGGATGCGGCCGTGGTCGCCACGCCTGCCGAGGATCCCGGGCTGATCGCGACGCCGCTGTTCACGGACGGGTTCCTGCTGGCCGGCAGCGCGACCCGGATTGCGCAGCTGAAGGGCGCAGCCATCGAGCCCCGCAACCTCGATCCGGGTCAGTTGCTGCTGCTGGACGAGGGGCATTGTCTGGGCGATCAGGCGCTGGAACTGTGCGGCCTCAGCCGCCGCAGCGGCCGGCTGGACCTGGGTGCCGCCTCGCTGGCCACGCTGTGCCGGCTTGCGGCCCAGGGCATGGGGCTGACCTTTCTGCCCCAGATCGCCCGCCGGCAAGAGATCGCGGCCGCGCCCGGCCTGACCGCGATCGCGTTCCCCGACCCTTCGCCCGCCCGCCGGATCCTGCTCTTGCGCCGTGCCTCGACACCGGCGGGCGGCTGGTTCGATGACCTGGCCGAGGTTCTGCGGCGCGCCGGCGAGACGCTGCTGGGTGACTGACAGTGTGTCCGAATTCGCAAGGCGAGCGGCGTTGATCCGTACCGGGATTGCGACTAGACAGGACGAAACCCAGCGAGAGGTCTGCCATGACCGAGTTGTCTGCCCCCGAGGCGCCGCGCCTGCGCCATCCCGAAAAGGCTCACCGCCCTGACCAGGCCCAACCCAGGAAGCCCGACTGGATTCGCGTCAAGGCGCCGGTCAGCGAAGGCTATAAGCGCACGCGCGACATCATGAAGGAGAACCGCCTCTCGACCGTTTGCGAAGAGGCCGGATGCCCCAATGTCGGTGAATGCTGGAGCCAGGGCCACGCGACCATGATGATCATGGGCGAGATCTGCACCCGGGGATGCACCTTCTGCAACGTCGCGACCGGCAGGCCCGACGCGCTGGACGTTTTCGAGCCCGGCCGTGTCGCGCATGCCGTCCAGAAGCTTGGTCTGAAACATGTGGTCATCACCAGCGTCGATCGGGACGATCTGGACGATGGCGGGGCCGACCATTTCGCCCAGACCATCCGGGCCATTCGCCACCGTTCGCCCGATTCGACCATCGAGGTGCTGACGCCGGACTTCCTCAAGGCACGGCCCGGCGCGCTGGAAACCGTCGTCGAGGCGCGGCCCGATGTCTTCAATCACAATCTCGAAACCGTGCCGGGTCTTTATCCGTCGGTGCGGCCAGGGGCGCGCTACTTCCATTCGCTGCGGCTGCTGCAACGGGTCAAGGAACTGGACGCCACGATGTTCACCAAGTCGGGGATCATGGTGGGGCTGGGCGAGGATCGTCAGGGCGTGTTGCAGGTGATGGACGACATGCGCGCAGCCGATATCGACTTCATGACGATCGGCCAGTATCTGCAACCCTCGCCCAAGCACCATCGCGTCGACCGGTTCGTCACACCCGATGAATTCGCGGGCTACGAGAAATCGGCCTATGGCAAGGGATTCCTGATGGTCTCGGCGACGCCGCTGACCCGGTCATCCTACCACGCAGGCGACGACTTTGCCCGGCTTCGCGCCGCCCGACTGGAAAAGCTGGGCCGCGCCTGACCTGCGGCTGTGCACCCGGCGTGAACGGGGCAGGACATCGCGCGCGAGGTCTTGCAAATTCCGGCGCGCGGCCTTAGGCGAATGACGGGGCCCGAGTGGCGGAATGGTAGACGCAGGGGATTCAAAATCCCCCGCCGAAAGGCTTGTCGGTTCGAGTCCGACCTCGGGTACCAGCCCCCATGCCGCATCGGCACGACCGCTCGCTGATCGGCGATCAGCGATATCCTTGGGCCTGCAGTTCGAACAGCTCGCGATAGCGACCTTCGCGCGCGACCAGCGTTTCATGCGTGCCCTCATCCTGCACCCGGCCATCTTCCAGCACGATGATGCGGTCCGCCATCCGGACACTTGAGAACCGGTGCGAGATCAGCACGGCGGTGCGCCCGGCCGACAGCTCCTTGAAGCGCTGGAAGACCTCGAATTCGGCGCGGGCATCCAGCGCGGCGGTGGGTTCGTCAAGGATCAGCACCTGCGCCTCGCGCATATAGGCGCGCGCAATCGCCAGTTTCTGCCATTCGCCGCCCGACAATTCCATGCCACGAGCGAATCGCTTGCCGACCATCTGGTCGTATCCGGCAGGCAGCTTGGCGATCACCCGATCGGCCAGGGCACGTTCGGCGGCGGTGACGACACGGGCGCGATCGGCGCGGGCCTCGATCCGCCCGGCGGCGATATTGTCGGACGCCGACATGGCGTATCGGACGAAGTCCTGGAAGATCACCCCGATCGCCGCGCGAAGCTGATCCACATCGTATTCGCGCAGATCGCGACCATCCAGCAGGATGCGTCCCTCGGTGGGCTCATAAAGCCGGGCAAGCAACTTGACGATGGTCGTCTTGCCGGCGCCGTTCTCGCCGACCAGCGCGACGGTTTCGCCGGCCCGCAGATGAAAGCTGAGATGCCGCACCGCCCAACGTCCGGCCTCGGGATAGCGGAACCCGACATCCTCGAAGGTGATGCCCGTCAGGATCGGGTTCGGCACGGGCCGGGCATCGGGCAACGAGGCAATGCCAGGTCGCTCGTCGAAAAACCGGTAGAGATCGTCCAGGTACAACGCCTGTGCCGCCATGCCCGAAAACGACGCCAGCAGCCCTTCGATCAGGCCGCGCAGACGCAGGAAACTGCCCGACAGGAATGTCAGATCACCCAGCGACAGCGTGCCGGTCAAGGTCCGGCCGATGATCCACAGATAGGCGCCATAATAGCACAGCGTGCCGATCCCGGTCAGCACGGCCATCGCCACAAGCTGGCGACGGTTGATCGCGCGGTTCTCGGCGTAGAACCGTTCGGCAAGCTCCAGATAGCGGTCGCGCAGGAACCGGTTCAGGCCGAAGATCTTGACTTCCTTTGCCGAATCCGACGTGGCGCCGATCATCCGCAGATAGTCGCGTTCGCGCCGTTCGGGGGCGCGACGCCAGTTCATCTCGTAAAGTTCGGCGTTGAAATGCATCTGGCCGATCAGCGTCGGGATCAGGGCGACCAGCAGCAGCACGACCAGCCAGGCGTTGTAGACGACCAGACCGGCGCCGAAACTGATGACGGTCACCCCGTCCTGCAATTGCTGCATGATCTGGTTCACCAGCGGGATGCGCCCCATGGTCTGACGGCGCGCACGGTCCAGCCGATCCTGAAATCCGGCATCCTCGAAACTGGCAAGGTCCAGTTCGGCCGCGTGATCCATCAGCCGGATCGAGAGCGAGATGACCAGCTTTTCCTGCAACAATGCGTCGGCATAGGTCACCAGCCGGCCAAGAATGTCGGACGCCAGCGCAAGCACCAGTTCGATCGCGATCAGCCAGGCCAGCTGCTCGGCAAGACCGGATTGCCACCAGCCGGTCAGGCCGTCGGGCCGCGCCTCGAGCGCAAGCAGGCGCACGACCTCGTCAATGATCAGCTTGCCCACCCACAGCATCGCGACCGGCATGACCGCGCGTGCCAGTCGCAATGCCACCATCGCCAGCGTCAGGGCAGGACTTGCCCGCCAGACCATCGCAATGAACGGTGGCAGGTTCTTCAGCGCCGCCCACCGGGCGCGAAAACTTGCGGGGGCCTCGCCGCCGGACATGTCAGGCCGCCTCGGCTGCGCGGGCGCGGGCGATTTCCGCGGCGGTCAGCGGGCCGGGGAACAGGCATGCGGTCTGGTGATCCTGACCCAGCAGAGCCGGCAGCCTTTCGGCGCAGGTGGCCTGGGCGCGCGGGCATCGTGTCCGGAACACGCAACCCGAGGGCGGCGTCATCGGCGATGGCAGGTCACCGGCCAGCGGCACGACGGTTTCTCGCGGGTCATGCTGCGGGTCCGGCACCGGCACCGCCGACATGAGCGCCTGCGTGTAGGGGTGCTGCGGCCTGGCATAGAGATCGTCGGTCGAGGCGATCTCCATGACCTTGCCCAGATACAGCACCATCACCCTGTCGCTGACATGTTTCACCACCGACAGATCGTGCGCGATGAAGATCAGCGCAAGGCCCAGTTCGCGCTGCAACCGGATCAGCAGGTTGATGACCTGGGCCTGGATCGACACGTCCAGCGCGCTGACGGGTTCGTCGCAGACGATCAGCCTCGGCTCGACGATCAGGGCGCGGGCGATGCCGATGCGCTGGCACTGGCCGCCGCTGAATTCGTGCGGATAGCGGTTGATCTGGTTGGACAGCAGCCCGACCTTGTCCATCATCGCCTTGACCCGATCCCTGACCTCGCCCCGGTCCAGGCCGGGATGGTGGGTCGTCAGCGGCTCGGCGATGATCTGGCCCACGGTCATGCGCGGATTGAGGCTGGCCAGCGGGTCCTGGAACACCATCTGGATGTCGCGGCGACGGGCCATCATCTGCCGGGGTGACAGACCAAGCAGGTCCGTCCCGTCGATCCATTCGGCCCGGCCGGTGGCGGACACCAGCCCGATCAGCGCGCGGGCCAGCGTGGATTTTCCGCATCCCGATTCCCCGACCACCCCCAGCGTTTCGCCGGGGTTCAGCGCGAAATCGACGCCGGCCACGGCATGCAGCGGGTCCGGCGGCGTCCAGGGCATCGCGCCCGGGCGCCTGATCGTGAATGTCACGCGCAGATCGCGCACCTCAAGCAAGGGCTTAGTCATGATCGTCCAGCCTTCCCGGCGTTGCGGCCATGCCCGCGCCCGCGACGGCCGCAACCGGGACAATCCGGTTTTCGGGCGGATGCGCCCCCGTGCCGCGCGGCGTGGTCGGCGCCGCCGTCTCGCGGTGGCCCCGGACATCGGCGAGTGGAGCGAAACAGGCGCGCGCGCGGCCCGGGGCAAAGCCTTCCAGGGGCGGGCGATCGGTCGCGCAGACTTCGCGGCGACAGGGGCAGCGCGGCTCGAAGGCGCAGCCCGGCGGCGGGCAGGTCATGTTCGGGGGCGCTCCGGGGATCGCGGCCAGTTCGTCGTCCGTCCGGTCGATGCGCGGGATCGCGTGCAAAAGCCCCTGCGTGTAGGGATGGGCCGGCGCGCGAAACAGCGGGCCGACCGGCCCGGTCTCGCGGATGCGGCCGCCATACATAACGGCGACCCGCTCGCATGAGCCGGCGACCACGCCAAGATCATGGGTGATCAGAATCATCGCCATGCCGAATTCGCGTTGCAGATCGGACAGCAGCGCCATGATCTGCGCCTGCACGGTGACGTCCAGCGCCGTCGTCGGCTCGTCTGCGATCAGAAGCCGTGGCCGGCAAAGCAGCGCCATCGCGATCATCACCCGCTGGCGCATCCCGCCGCTGAACTCGTGCGGGTAAAGCCGCACCCGGCCCCTGGCATCGGGAATCCTGACCGCGTCCAGCATCCGCACCGCCTCGGCCACCGCCGCCCGCTTGCCCATGCCCTTGTGCAGCACCAGCACCTCGGCCATCTGATCGGCCACGCGCATATAGGGGTTCAGCGACGTCATCGGGTCCTGAAAGATCATGGCGATCTTTTCGGCGCGGATCCGGTTCAGCACGTTCGGCCGGGCATTCAGGATGTCCTGCCCGTCAAAGATGACGCTTCCGGCGGCGCGACCGTTTCTGGCAAGCAGGCCCATGATCGCGTAGGCCAGCTGTGACTTGCCGCTGCCGGATTCGCCGACGATGCCGACCGTCTCGCCGGCCTCGATCGTCAGGCTCACCGCGTTGACCGCCCGGACCTCTCCGTCATTGGTGGCAAAGCGGATGGACAGGTTGTCGATCGCAAGCAGGGCCATGTCAGCGATCCCTGGGGTCAAGGGCATCGCGCAGCCCGTCGCCCACGAAGAAGAAGCCGAACAGCGTGATGCAGAAGAAGAACAGCGGAAAGGCCAGCTGCCACAGCGTGCCGTAGTTCATCGTGCCGGCTCCTTCCGAGATCAACGCCCCCCAGCTTGTCAGAGGTTCCTGCACGCCAAGTCCAAGAAAGCTGATGAAGCTTTCGGTCAGGATCATCAACGGCACCAGCAGCGTGGCATAGACCGCGACGACGCCCAGAAGATTGGGAACGATGTGACGCAGGATGATCCGCCACGACGGGACGCCGATGGCGCGGGCGGCCTCGATGAACTCGCGGTTCTTCAGGCTCAGCGTCTGGCCACGCACGATCCGGCTCATGTCCAGCCACGAGATCAGGCCGATGCCCAGAAACAGCATCGTGATCGACCGGCCGAACATCACCAGCAGCAGGATCAGCACGAACATGTAGGGGATCGACATCAGGATATCGACGATGCGCATCATCAGCTGGTCGGTACGGCCCCCGACATAGCCGGCCGTCGCGCCGTAAAGCGTGCCGACGATGACCGCGATGGCCGCGCCCACGACGCCGACCGTCAGCGACACCTGCGTGGCCTGCACGGTGCGCGCAAAAAGGTCGCGGCCCAGATCGTCGGTGCCGAAATAGTGGCCGTTCGCCAGCGAAGGCTGACCCAGCGTCGCGACCTGGCCCATGACCTCGAAATCCAGGTCCTCGTTGGACCAGACCGCAAGGCCATTGCCGAAGATCGCGAACAGCGCCACCAGCACAAGGATCACGAACCCGGTCATCGCGGCCCGGTTGCGGACAAAGCGCTTGCGGGCATCCGTCCACGGGCTGCGGCCGCGCACCTCCTCCTGGCCAAGACGGCTGGCCAGAGAGCGCATCTTTTCCTGCTCGATCACCATGGCTCAGTACCTGATCCTGGGGTCGATCCACGCATAGAGGATGTCGACGACAAGGTTGAACAGGATGGTCAGCGCGCCGATCAGGATCGTGACCCCCATCATCACCGCGTAGTCGCGGTTCAGCGCGCTGTCCACGAAAGCCTTTCCGATGCCGCCGGTCGAGAAATAGATGTCGATCACCACCGATCCGGTGATCATCGACACGAAGACCGGTCCCAGATAGCTGATGACCGGCAGCAGCGCGGGCTTCAGCGCGTGTCGGATGACGACGCGATGCTCGGGCATGCCCTTGGCACGGGCGGTCCGGATGTGGTTGCTGCCCAGCACCTCCAGCATGGACGACCGCGTGATGCGCGCGATCGATGCCATGTAGCTGGTTCCCAGCGCGATCACCGGCATGACCCAGAATCGCGGGTCCGAAAAGCTCCAGCCGCCGCCGGGCAGCAGCCCGCACCACAGCGTGAAGACCAGCACGAGTATCGGCGCCATCACGAAGTTCGGCAGCACCTGCGCCCCGATCGAGATGCCGACCGCCAGATAGTCCAGAAAGCTGTTCTGCCGGATCGCGGCGACCACCCCCAGCGCGACGCCGACGACGACCGCGAAGAGGAAGGACAGCGCGCCATAGGTCAGCGTCACCGGAAACCCCTCTGCGATCAGCTGGTTCACGGTCCGGTCGGGATAGACGAAGCTGGGGCCGAAGTCGAAATGCGCCACGATCCCGTAGAGATAGTTCCAGATCTGCCGCCACAGCGGCTGGTCCAGCCCGTATTTGGCGTTCAGGTTGGCCAGGACCTGCGCGGGCAGTTCGCGTTCCTGCGTGAACGGCCCGCCCGGCGCCAGATGCATCAGGACGAAGGACAGCACGATCAGCAGCAGCAGCGTGGGGATCGCCACCGCCATGCGACGCAGGACATACGCGAACATCGGGTGCAGCCTCCGCTTCAGAAGAGGGTGAAAACCGTTCCAAAGCCACAAGGGGCGGGCGCCCCTTCCGGCAGGATCAAGGCCAGGACCGGCCGCGGCCGCGGCCTACTCGGCAATGCGGTACATGTCCTTGGCGTACCAGGTGCTCATGACGTTCCGGGTCGGAATGCCCTTCAGATCGGGCCGGAACATCTGCGCCTTGGCGTAGTGATAGACCGGCACAAGCGCCATGTCCCCGATCAGGATCTGCTCGGCCTGCTCGTACAGCGCGGCAGGGTTCCGGGCGGTCGAGGCCTGGGACAGCAGCGTGTCGAACTCGGCGTTCGACCACTTGCCGTTGTTGTAGCCATCGGTGCGGAAGTAATCGAGATAGGTCGAGGCTTCGTTGTAATCCGCGCACCAGGCATAGCGGGCGACCTCGAAATCCTGGTTCTGCAGCCGGTCGGTGTGGACCTTCCATTCATAGTTGGCCAGCGTCGCGTTGACGCCGATCGCCTTCCAGAACTGCTGGACCGCGACGGCCAGCTTCTTGTGATCCTCGGAGGTGTTGTACTGGATCGTCAGGTTCAGCGGGTTTTCGGGGCCGTGGCCGGCCTCTGCCAGCAAGGTCCTGGCGTTTTCCATCCGCTCGGTCCGGGTCCAGCCGGCCATCTCGATCTGTGGCGCCTCGAAGCCCTCGGTCGCCCAGTGCGTCCAGTAATAGGCGGGCGTCTGGCCACCCTGAAGCACCTTGTCCACGATGATGTCGCGATCCACCGCATAGGCCAGCGCCTGCCGGACCCGCACATCCTTCAGCGCCTCGGGGCCCTTGTCGGACAGGTTGAAGAGATAGGCATAGGAGCAGGACCAGGGGACGGTCACGGCCTGGTCGGGATACTGCTCCTTCAGGCGCGGATACTGGCCGGCGGGCAGCGAGTCGAACCAGTCCAGCTCGCCCGCCAGATAGCGGGTCAGGGCGATGTTCTGGTCATTGACGGTGATGAACCGGACCGTTTCGATGATGGTGTTGTCCGCGTCCCAGTACCGGTCGTTCCTGACCGCCACGGCCTCGACGCCCAGGTCGTGGCCGTCCAGCACATAGGCGCCGTTGCCCACCATCTTGCCGGGCCGGGTCCAGGCGTCGCCCTCGGCCTCGATCACCTTGCGTGGCACCGGGTAGGTGGTCGCGTGCGACAGGGTCTTGACGAAATAGGGCGTCGGTTTCGACAGCCTCACCTCAAGCGTCCGGTCGTCCACAGCCTTGACGCCCAGCTCCGACGGGGGAAGGTCGCCCTTGACCACCGCGGAGGCGTTGGCGATGTTCATCAGCTCGATGAACCACGCATATTCCGAGGCGGTTTCGGGGTTGGCCGCCCGCTGCCAGGCATAGACGAAATCACCCGCGGTGACCGGGTCGCCATTCGACCAGGCCGCATCGCGCAGGTGGAAGACATAGGTCAGCCCGTCGTCGCGGACCTCGTGGCTTTCGGCCATGCCGGGAATCATCGCGCCGGTCGCGTCCTCGTTCATCAGCCCTTCGAACAGCTGCCGGATCATGTCGGAATCCGTGCGCGTCGTGGTCAGCTGCGGGTCCAGCGACTTGATCGCGTCAAGGATCCAGTACCGGACCTCCTGCCTGTCCGCCAAAGTCTCGCCCTCGGCGGGCTGCGCGCCGAAGGCCGGCATTGCCAGCCAGGCCGCAAGCGCGGTCGTTGCAAACAGCTTGGTCATGTCGGGGCTCCTCCAGGTTGCGTCGCGGTGGCCGGTGCACCGGAATGGCGGAACACTAGTCAAAGCCCGCCCGAGTTAAAGCGGTTTTGTCACGTTCGTCTGGCGGGGTCGGGCGCGGCCGGCTCTGGTCCGCGCCCAGGCCGCCGTCTTCGCGCGACACCACGGCGGCATCGCGCAAGGGGGGTGAACCCGTTCCCGGCCGGGGTGGGCGCCCCCCATCCGCGCGGGATTATGTTGACGGCTCAGACCGCTTCCCGCATATCGGGGAATGGAAAACGGCCGGGAAACGGTCGTGAAGGCGGCCGGGAAAGCGCCCCCCGCAGCCACGCGAATGTCTCGAGGGAGGAAATCATGGGCGGCCTGCTGGCCCTGTCTCGCGGCATCGACCGCATCAACACCATGATTGGCCGCAGCGCGGCCTGGCTGATCCTTCTGGCGATTCTCGTCAGCGCGATCAATGCGATCATCCGAAAGGTGTTCAGCGTCTCGTCGAATGCCTGGCTTGAACTGCAATGGTATCTTTACGGCGGCGCGTTCCTTCTGGCAGCGGCCTACACATTGCTGGAGAACGAGCATATCCGGATCGACATCATCTATGCCCGCTGGTCGCGCCGCGTGCAGCACTGGATCGACCTGCTCGGCACACTGCTGTTCCTGTTGCCGTTCACGGCCATCATGATCTGGCTGATCTATCCGTCGCTGCGGACCTCGTGGCGGACGCACGAAATCTCGATGAACGCCGGCGGGCTGATCATCTGGCCGGCCAAGGCGATCCTCCTGGCCGGCTTCGTGCTGCTGTTCATTCAGGGCATTTCGGAAATCATCAAGAAGATCGCGGTCATGCGCGGGGCGATGCCCGATCCGCATCCGCACACATCTCCGCACGAGACAGCCCTGCGAGAGGCCGAACTGATGGGCTCGGGTTTCGACCATGACCATCCGGCCTCGTTCCGGCCCAACGACCGGGAGACCCGTCCGTGATCGACCTCATCGCCCATAACCTGGCGCCCATCATGTTCGCGTCGATGGTCGTCTTCCTGCTGGTCGGATATCCGATCGCCTTCGCGCTGGCCGCCAACGGCCTGCTGTTCTTTTTCTTCGGCGTCTTCCTGACACCGCTCAGCGACCAGGTGAATTTGGGCTGGAACCTGCTGGGCGCGCTTGGCGACCGGGTGTTCGGGGTGATGCGCAACGATACCTTGCTGGCGATCCCGTTCTTCACCTTCATGGGCATTGTGCTGGAACGCTCGCGCATGGCCGAGGAGTTGCTGGACACGATCGGCCAGCTGTTCGGCCCGGTCCGCGGTGGGCTGGCCTATGCCGTGATCCTGGTCGGCGCGCTGCTGGCCGCGACGACCGGCGTGGTCGCCGCCTCGGTCATCTCGATGGGGCTGATCTCGTTGCCGATCATGATGCGCTATGGCTATGACCGCAGGATGGCGACAGGGGTCATCACCGCGTCGGGCACGCTGGCACAGATCATTCCGCCCTCGCTGGTGCTGATCGTGCTGGCCGACCAGCTTGGCCGGTCGGTGGGCGACATGTACAAGGCCGCGCTGGTGCCCGCGCTGGCGCTGACCGGCGTCTACATGGGCTATGTGCTGGTCATGTCGATCCTGCGCCCCAAGACGATGCCGGCCCTGCCGATCGAGGCCCGCAGCCTGGGGTCCGGGGGCTGGTCGCTGATCCTGGCGATCGTGGCTTCCATCGTCCTCTATTGGGCGGGCGAGCGGTATCTGGGCGAAACCCTGGGCGACGACAGCAAGATCTGGGCCGCCGCGCTGGCGGTGGCGATCATGCTGGTGTTCGCGCTGGTTGATCGTGGCCTTGGCCTCGGGCTGCTGTCGCCGATGGCCCGTCAGGTCATCATCGTCATGATCCCGCCGCTGGCCCTGGTGTTCCTTGTGCTGGGTACCATCTTCCTCGGCATCGCCACGCCGACCGAGGGCGGTGCGATGGGTGCGGTCGGCGCGCTGATCCTGACGGCGTTGAAGCGGCGCCTGACCTTCACCGTCATCAACCAGGCGCTGCTGTCGACGGCGCGGCTGTCATCCTTCGTGATGTTCATCCTGATCGGCGCGACGGTGTTCTCGCTGACCTATTATTCGGTGAACGGGCATATCTGGGTGCGCGACCTGCTGACCGCACTGCCCGGGGGGGAATACGGGTTCCTGATCGCGGTCTGCGCGATCATCTTCTTCCTCGCCTTCTTCCTCGATTTCTTCGAACTGGCCTTCGTCATCGTGCCGCTGCTGATCCCGGCCGCCACCGCGCTGGACATCGACCTCGTTTGGTTCGGGATCATCCTTGCGGTCACCATGCAGACATCCTTCCTGACCCCGCCCGTCGGCTTCGCGTTGTTCTACCTGCGATCGGTGGCACCACGAAAACCCTATGCCGACGCGGTCACGGGGCAGGACATGCCCGCGGTCAGCACCGGCGACATCTATCGGGGGGCCGTGCCGTTCGTCGGGTTGCAGATCGTCATGATCGCCGTGGTGATCGCCTTCCCGCAACTGGTGATGCACTACAAGGGTCCGGTGATCGACACATCGGGCATCCGCATCGAGATCCCGTCGGGCGGCGTGGGATCGGGTGGCTTTGGCGGGCTGGGCGGTCTGGGGGGCGGGTCGCCCTTCGGGCAGCCGCCCGCCGGCGCATCCGGCGACGACGGCGCCACCCCCGGACCTGGCGGTGGACTGGGGGGCGGACTTGGCGGCCTCGGCACGCCGGATTTCGGCGCGCCCCCACAGGCAGATACCGGCAGCGAAACGCCGCAGGACGCGCCGTCCTTGGACCCAGTGCCCGCACCGGCCACGGATGGCGGGCTTGGGCTTGAGGGGCCACCGCCGGGGCTGGGTGGCGACAACTGAACCGCAACAGAGCGAACCAGGCCGGACTTCCGACCGGTTTCTTCATCCCGCCACGGCGTGAGGGCATGGATGCCCGGTCAGCGCCGCAGGAGCGATCGAAAAAGCCGCCGCGACAGGATCGCGGCGGCTGCCTGCATTGCGACATGGGCGCCGAAAGGCGTCAGCCTGCGGGCGCCAGCTTGCCGTTGCGCTGCTGGATCATCATGAACGTGTCGAAGGTGTATTCCGCGGTCTGCGAATACAGATACCAGTCGTCGCGGAACTGAAGCATCGCCTCGTATTGTTTCTTGAACGACTCGTTCTCTCCCGAGAGTTCTGCATAGACCTCGTTCGAGGCGGCGAAGGCGGCGGTCAGGATCTCTTCGCTGAAGGATCGCAACTGCGCGCCCGTGCCGACAAGCTCTTTCAACGCGGTCGGGTTCTTCATGTCGTATTTGGCCAGCATGTTCTGGTCGGTCGCCTGCGCGCAGCTGCGGATCAGCGACTTGTAGCTGTCGGGCAGCTCGTCCCATTTCGCCTTGTTGAAGAAGAAGCCGACGGTCGGGCCACCTTCCCAGTAGCCGGGATAGTAATAATACGGCGCGACCTTCTGGAAGCCCAGCTTGCTGTCATCATAGGGGCCGACCCATTCGGCGGCGTCGATCGTGCCTTTTTCCAGCGACGCATAGATGTCCCCGCCGGCGATCTGCTGGGGCACCACGCCCAGTTTCTCGACAACCCGTCCAGCCAGACCCGAGATCCGCATCTTCAGACCCTGAAGATCGGCCAGGGTGTTGATTTCCTTGCGATACCAGCCACCCATCTGCACCCCGGTATTGCCGCCGGGGTAGCTGACGAGACTGTATTGGTCGAGGAATTCGTTGTAATTCTCGATCCCGCCGCCCTGATAGTTGTAGGCCGCCTTGGCGCGGGCCGAGAAGGTGAAGGGCAGGTCCGCTCCACAGGCGAAGGCCGGGTCCTTGCCCCAGTTGTAGTAGCCGACCGAATGCGAACACTCGACCGTGCCGTCGGTCGTGGCGTTGATCGCGTCGAGACCGGGCACGATCTCGCCGGCCGAAAAGACCTGGATCGTCAGCTTGCCGTCCGTCGCCTCTTTCAGCCGGGTCGAGAATTCCTCGGCACCGCCATAGATGGTGTCGAGCGATTTCGGAAAGGACGACGCCAGGCGCCAGGTGATGCTGGGCATCTCCTGCGCGATCGCGGGTGCCGCCAGAACGGTTCCGGCCGCCGCAGCAGCCCCGCCGACCGACGCCCGGCTCAGAAACGAACGACGATCCAGGCTCTTGGAATTCTTCATGCAATCTCCTCCTTGCAGGTCGGGTGGGGCGATCGCCCCGGCACATTCCCGCCCGTCATGGCGCCGCAGTTTAGCCACTGCGCGTGGTCTGTCGAGGGGTCTGGCTGGGAAGGTCCGGGCAATCCAGGGGTGCCCTTGCGTCAATGCCGGTCCGGGGCCGGGACCCGGCGGGCGCAGCGAGGGCGCGGACCGAAAAGGGCGCCCCGTTTCCGGGGCGCCCGGTGGCCTGGCGCGCAAGGCTCAACGCAGGATCGAGCGGCCCGCATATTCAGCGACTTCGCCCAGCATTTCCTCGATCCGGATCAGCTGGTTGTACTTCGCCAGCCGGTCGGACCGGGCCAGGCTGCCGGTCTTGATCTGGCCGCAATTGGTGGCGACTGCCAGATCGGCGATCGTGGCGTCCTCGGTCTCGCCCGAGCGGTGCGACATCACGCTGGTGTAGCCCGCGCGATCGGCCATGCGCACGGCGTCCAGGGTTTCCGACAGCGTGCCGATCTGGTTGACCTTGACCAGCAGGCTGTTGCCGCAGCCCTTGGCGATGCCGTCGGCCAGACGCGCGGGGTTGGTCACGAACAGGTCGTCGCCGACCAGTTGAACCTTGCCGCCAAGCCGGTCGGTCAGCAGCTTCCAGCCGTCCCAGTCATCTTCCGAGCAGCCATCCTCGATCGACAGGATCGGATAGGCGTCACACAGCGCGGCAAGATAATCGACATTCTCGGCGGGCGTCAGGGACTTGCCCTCGCCCTTCATCGCGTATTTGCCGTCCCTGAAATATTCGGTCGAGGCGCAATCCAGCGCCAGCATGATGTCATCGCCGGGCCTGTACCCGGCCTTCTCGACCGCCTTCAGGATGAAATCCAGCGCATCGCGCGTGCTGGACAGATTCGGCGCAAAGCCGCCCTCGTCGCCGATGCCGGTGGACAGGCCTGCAGCCGAAAGTTCCTTTTTCAGCGTGTGGAACACTTCCGAGCCCATCCGGACAGCCTCGCGGATATTGTCCGCGCTGACCGGCATGATCATGAATTCCTGGATGTCGATCGGGTTGTCGGCATGTTCGCCGCCATTGATGATGTTCATCATCGGCACCGGCAGGATCCGCGCCGAGGTGCCGCCGACATAGCGATACAGCGGCTGGCCCGTGGCCTCGGCCGCGGCCTTTGCCACGGCCAGCGACACGCCGAGGATCGCGTTGGCGCCAAGCCGGCCCTTGTTGGGCGTGCCGTCCAGATCGCACATCATCGCGTCGATGGCGCGTTGCTCGGTCGAGTCCTCGCCGATGAGGTTCTCGGCAATCTCGCCGTTCACGGCCGCCACAGCCTCCAGGACGCCCTTGCCCATGTAGCGGGCCTTGTCGCCGTCGCGCTTCTCGACCGCCTCGTGGGCACCGGTCGAGGCGCCCGACGGCACCGCGGCGCGGCCCATCGTGCCGTCTTCCAGCGTCACGTCGACCTCGACGGTCGGATTGCCTCGGCTGTCCAGAATCTCGCGTGCGAAAATGTCGATGATGGCGGTCATCTGCCCCTCCATGTTTGCGTTAGCACCTACATAGCTGCCGCCGCGGCGCGCCGAAAGTCGCAATTTTCAGGGCTGCCGGATCTCGGCCCAGATCGGCAGATGATCCGAGGCGTCGCGCGCGCCCGCCCCGCTGAAGACGCCGTGTCGAAGCACATCCAGATGCTGCGAAAGGGCGATCCGGTCCAGGCGCAGCCGGGGCAGCGGGGCGGGATAGGACGGGCCGGGCGCGATCACCCGGAATCCGGCCAGCGATTCCAGGCCGCGATCGTCGCGCCATTCGTTGAAATCGCCCATCAACACGATATTGTCCCCGGCGATGCGTGCGGCCTGCGCGGCGACCCGGGCCAGCTGCGCGCGGCGCGAGGACCGCGCCAGACCCAGATGCAACCCGACAACCGTCAGCCCCGGCAGCCGAACGGCCACCGCGCCGCGCGGCTCGATCCCCGGAAGGGGCAGCCGCCGCACCACGGCGCTGTCCGCCAGATCCGGCCGCATCAGGATGGTCTGACCGTGCCAACCCAGCGAGTTCTCGCCCGTGCGGCCGGTGATGTCGGCGGGCACAAGCCCCGTCATGTCGCGGATCAGCGTGCGCGGCAAGGCCTCGGGACGGGCGCCGAACCTGAAATCGACCTCTTGCAGGGCGATGATGTCGGGCTTCAAGGCCGCGATCACCGCCAGGTTGCGTTCCGGGGCGTGCGGGCCAGTCAATCCCCGGCATTTGTGAAGGTTGTAACTTGCCAGTATCAACACAGACCCGCCTTGCACCCTGTCCCGGGAATCCGCACGCTCAGGATACTGTGGGCGCCGGGCACCGCAAGAGGGGGTGCGCGGTGCGCGGCAATCAGGTGCCGCAGAATGTCTGCTGCACCACCTGTCCCGGTTCCGGCGCAAGGGCCAGATCATCCCATTCGGCACGGGCCTCGCGCGGATGGGTCACGGCCGCGAACAGATGCCGGAACGGTGTGAGGTCGCCCGATACCCCCGCGGCGATGGCTTCCTCGATGCGGTGGTTGCGCGGAATCCGCAGCGGGTTCGCGTGCCTCATCAGCGCGGGATCGGGACGGTGCGCCTGCCAGTCCGCGGCCCAGACGTCGAATTCGGCCGGGTCCGCAAACTCGGCGCGCGCCGAACCGCCCGCAAGCCCCGCGAAGACCCGCGTGAAATCGGCGCGCTGACGGGCCATGGCGATCAGCAACCGTTCCGCAAGATCCTGGACGGGCGCGGCCCCGGTCAGGCCCAGCTTTTCACCGAAACGCCGCAGCCATGCCGCCTGGTAAACGGGTGCAAAGGCATGGACCGACCTGGTCGCGGCATCGATGGCGGCGTCGCGGTCGCCCATCAGCGGGATCAGACATGTCGCCAGCTGCGCGAGGTTCCAGACCGCGACCTGCGGCTGTTGCGCCCAGGCATAGCGCCCGGCGCGGTCGATCGACGAGAACACCGTATCGGGATGATAGCTGTCCATGAAGGCGCAGGGTCCGTAATCGATGGTCTCGCCTGAAACGGCCATGTTGTCGGTGTTCATCACCCCGTGAATGAAGCCAAGCGCCATCCAGTGGGCGATCGTCTCGGCCTGCCGGACGACGACATGATCCAGCAGCGACAGCGGTCCGTTCGCCTGCGGATAATGCCGTGCGATGACGTGATCGGTCAGCGCGGCCAGCGCGGCCTCGTTGCCGCGGACGGCGAAAAACTGGAATGTGCCGACCCGGATATGGCTGGCGGCGACGCGCGTCAGCACCGCGCCCGGCAAGCCGTCCTCGCGCCAGACCGTCTCGCCGGTGGCCACGGCGGCCAGCGCGCGTGTGGTCGGCACCCCCATCGCATGCATGAATTCACTGACGACATATTCCCGCAGCACCGGCCCCAGCCACGCGCGCCCGTCGCCGCGGCGCGAAAACGGCGTCTTGCCGCTGCCTTTCAGCTGGATGTCGAAGCGTGCCCCGTCCGGGGCCACCACCTCGCCCAACAGCACCGCGCGTCCGTCGCCAAGCTGGGGAACGAAGCCGCCGAACTGGTGGCCGGCATAGGCCTGGGCGATCGGTTCGGCGCCGTCGGGGACGGCGTTGCCGGCCAGCATCGCGATGCCCTCGGGGCTTCGCAGCCAGTCCGCCTCAAGGCCAAGACGGGAGGCCAGCGCCTCGTTCAGCGCCAACAGGCTTGGCGCGGTGACGGGCGTCGGACCGACCCGGGCGAAAAAACCGTCTGGCAAGCGGGCATAGCTGTTGTCGAAATGGATCATCGCGGCCTCCTGCTTCAACATCTAGGGGCGCGGGACGGTCAGGAAAAGAGCGGCCCCGCTTCGACGGCCGGCATGCCGGCGCAACCGTCCGCGGCTGGCGCGGCCATGCGCGGTGCGGAAACCGACGCCGGGGCGCGCCGCGCGGCTCTTGCGAAACCGCTCCCGGGCGCGTATCGCCTGCCCGAAAGGAGCCCGGACGATGAAATTCCTCGATCTCGCCAAGGTCTATATCCGCTCGGGTGGCGGCGGCGCGGGCTGCGTGTCCTTCCGGCGCGAGAAATTCATCGAATATGGCGGACCCGATGGCGGCGACGGCGGACGGGGCGGCGACGTCTGGGCCGAGGCGGTCGACGGGCTGAACACGCTGATCGATTTCCGCTATCAACAGCATTTCTTCGCCAAGTCGGGCCAGCATGGCATGGGCAGCCAGATGACCGGCAAGTCAGGCGACGACATCGTGCTGAAGGTCCCGGTCGGCACCGAGATCCTCGAAGAGGACGAGGACACGGTCATCGCCGACCTGACCGAGGTCGGCCAGCGCGTGCTGCTGGCCCGTGGCGGCAATGGTGGCTGGGGCAACCTGCATTTCAAGACCTCGACCAACCGCGCGCCGCGCAACGCCAATCCCGGCCAGCCCGGGGTCGAGCGCACGATCTGGCTGCGGCTGAAGCTGATTGCCGATGCCGGGCTGGTGGGCCTGCCCAATGCCGGAAAATCGACCTTTCTGGCCGCCGTGTCGAATGCACGACCCAAGATCGCGGACTATCCCTTCACAACGCTGCACCCCAATCTGGGCGTCGTGGGGGTGGACGGGCGCGAATTCGTCATGGCCGACATTCCCGGACTGATCGAGGGCGCCAGCGAGGGCAGGGGGCTGGGCGACCAGTTCCTGGGCCATGTCGAGCGCAGCAATGTTCTGCTGCATCTGGTGGACGGCACGTCCGAGGACGTGGCCGCCGATGCGCGCACGATCCTGACCGAGCTTGCGGCCTATTCGCCGCTGCTGATGGAAAAGCCCCGCATCACCGCGCTGAACAAGATCGATGCGCTGGATGACGACAGCATCGCCGCAGGCCGCGCCGCGCTGGAAGCCGAGACCGGCGGTCCGGTTCATCTGATGTCCGGCGTGTCGGGGCAGGGCGTGACCGAGGTGTTGCGGGCGCTGTGGTCGCAGATCGCGCCGACACGCGCGACCGGCCCCGAGCAATCCGACGGGCCATGGCAGCCCTAGCGCCATCCCTTGCTGCGGCGCGGCGGCTGGTCGTCAAGATCGGCTCGGCCCTGCTGGTCGGCCCGGAAGGGCTGAATGCCGAATGGCTGCGCGGGCTGTGCGACGATGTGGCCGAGTGGCGCAGGCGGGGCACCGATGTCGTGCTGGTTTCGTCCGGGTCGATCGCGCTTGGCCGCCGGGTGCTGGACCTTGCCCCCGGCGCCCTGCCGCTTGAACAGGCGCAAGCCGCCGCGGCGGTGGGGCAGATCCGCCTTGCGCGCGCCTATGAAGAGGCGCTGGCCCCGCATGGCGTCAAGACGGCGCAGGTTTTGCTGACCCTCGAGGACAGCGCCGACCGGCGCCGCTATCTGAACAGCCGCGCCACAATGCAGACGCTGCTGGGACTGGGCGTGGTGCCGATCGTGAACGAGAACGACACCGTCGCCACCGACGAGATCCGCTATGGCGATAACGACCGGCTGGCCGCCCAGATCGCCGTGACCTGCGGCGCGGACCAGCTGCTGCTGCTGTCCGACGTGGACGGGCTTTACACCGCCAACCCCAAGACCGACCCGACCGCGCGCCATCTGCCGGTGATCGCGCGGCTGACCCCCCAGATCGAGGCCATGGGCGGCGATCCGGTTTCGGGTCTCAGCAAGGGCGGCATGAAGACCAAGCTGATGGCGGCGCGCACGGCCATCGCCGGCGGCTGCGCCATGGCCATCGCGGAAGGCTCGGTCATGCGCCCGCTTTCGGCGGTCGCGAATGGCGCGCGGGCAAGCTGGTTCCTGCCCGAGGGCGATCCGCAGGCCGCGCGCAAGCGCTGGATCGCCGCGATGAAGCCCAAGGGATCGCTGATGCTGGACGACGGCGCGGCCCAGGCGCTGCGGCGCGGCAAGTCGCTGCTGCCGGCAGGCGTGCGCGCGGTGACCGGCGATTTCGGCCGCGGCGACCCGGTCTCGATCTGCGGGCCCGGCGGCGAAACCCTTGGCACCGGCCTTGCCCGCTACACCGCCGCCGAGGCCCGACGCATCGCCGGCCATCGCTCGGCCGAGATCGAGACCATCCTCGGCTATCCGGGCCGCGCGGCCCTGATCCATCGCGACGACATGGCGCTATGACTGCCCATCTCGAGATCACCTACTGCACCGGCTGCAACTGGCTGCTTCGCGCCGGCTGGTATGCCCAGGAATGCCTGTCGACCTTTGGCGCCGCCTTGCGGGTCACGCTCGTGCCCGACGAGTCCGGCGGCGTGTTCCGGATCACGCTGGAGGGCGACGAGATATGGGAGCGCAAGCGTGATGGCGGCTTTCCCGAGATCCGGGCGCTGAAGCAAAGCATCCGCGACCGGATCGACCCCCAGCGGTCGCTCGGGCATCTCGACCGCCCGGCGCCAGGATCGGGTCAGTAGGCGTCAGGCTGCCCTGTTCGGGCCCGACAGCGCTGGCCCCTCTGCGCCCGGGCGCCCGAGCTGCGTGGCGGCCGGACCCGGCGCAGGCAGCGCAAGCACCGTATCGCGCAGCAGGTTGATCGCCTCATCGCTGGCCCGGGGCAGGGAGGAGGACGCGATCGGGCGGCCGATCGTGATGCGATAAGGCTGACTGGCCTTGTTCAGGACCTCGTTGAACAGCGTCACGTCGCGCAGCGTCGGGTGGATCGCATCCAGAAGATAGAACAGCGCCGAGTTGCGCGCGCGGATGCGCAGCGGAATGACGGGCACATCGAACTTGCGCGCGATGGTCGCCGCACTGGCCATCCAGGGGCGTTCCTGCAACGTCAGGCCTTGCCGCCTGGCCAGCCGGCCCGATGGAAAGATCAGCCCGATCCGACCGGCAGACAGCGCCGCCCGGGTGTAATCCATGGTCGCCCTGGTCTTGGCATGGGTGCGCTTTTCCAGCCGCCATTCCACCGGCGCGATCAGATTCGTGGTCTGCGGCAGCACCCGGATCATGTCCTGGTTGGCGAAGATGAACAGGTCGTTGCGCAGCGGCGCCAGCAGCGCATGCATCACGATCCCGTCGGCGATGCCCGTGGGGTGGTTCGACACGATCAGCGCCGGCCCGGTCGCAGGCAGATGTTCCAGGCCCTCGACACGGACATCGCGCACGATCAGCTGCCCCATCCGCCGCATGATTTCCGCGGTCGGCAGGTCGCGGAACTCTGCACCAAGTTCGATGGTCCGGGGATAGCGCAGCAGCCCCATCATCAGCCGGCGGGCGATGCGGTGATGGAGCCGGCCGGAAAAAAGCCAGGCCGCCCGCTCGGCGATCAGCGGGTCCAGACGGGCCTGCATCTCGGCCCGGGCGGCGACGGTCTTTTCGTTCATCGGGGCCATCCTGCCCCGGCGCGCCTGCCCCCGCAAGCGGCCTCACGCGCCCGCCGCGATCATCCGCGACACCATCTCGCGGGTGTTGCGGCTGATTCCCGGCATCGCGGCGATCCGGTCCAGCGCGGCACGGGCGCGTTCGCGACGCGCGGCGTCATAGCGGGGCCAGGTCTCGAAGGCGGTGGACATCCGGGCGGCGATCTGCGGATTGACCTTGTCCATCCGCATCAGCCAGTCGGCGGTGAAGTCGTAGCCCGAACCATCGGCGGCGTGGAAGCCGGCGTGGTTCGCGGCCAGCCCGCCCAGAAGCGCGCGAAAGCGGTTGGGATTCTTCCAGTCGAAATCCCTGCGGCCCGCCAGACGCCCCGCGATGGCGGGGGCCTCGGCCGGCGGCGCGGACATCACCTGGACCGAGAACCACTTGTCCATGACCAGCCGGTTGTCGCCGAACTGGTCGTGCAGCGCATCCAGCGCCGCCTGGCCGCGGCCGCGCCGGATCAGGCAGATCAGCGCCGCCATCCTTTCGGTCATGTTGCCGGCGGTGCCAAACAGCACCTCGGCCCGGTCGCCCCGGTCGATCCGGTTCAGCAGACCCAGCGCCGCGATGCGCAGCGACCGGCGCGCGGCGGCCGCAGCCTCGGGCGAGTAGGGGCCGGGGACGGCCATCGTCTCGTAAAGTTCCGACAGCCGTTCGGCATGCGCCTCGGCCAGGCGGCGTGCCAGCCCGTCGCGCGCCGCGTGGATGGCATCGGGATCCGGCGTCACGTCCAGCGCGGCAAGCCGGGTCGCGATGTCCTCGTCGCCGGGCAGGGCCAGACACAGGGCGCGAAATGCCGGGTCGGCATCGTCATCGCCGGCCAGCCGGCCGATGGCGTCGATGAATTCATCCCCCGCCTGCCGGCCCTGCGCCAAGGCGACCAGCGCCGACAAGGCCAGATCGCGGCCAGCCTCCCACCGCGCGAAAGGATCGGTGTCATGGGCAAGCAGGAAGGCGCGGGTGCGATCATCGATCGGCCGTTCCAGCACAACCGGGGCCGAGAAACCGCGCAGCGTCGAAACGACCGGTCGCGCGCCCAACCCGTCAAAGTCGAAACTCTGCGCGGCCTGGGTCAGTTCGAGGATGCGGGTCGCGGCGACCTCGTCGCCATTCGGGCCGATCAGCCCGACCGCGACGGGGATCACGCGCGGCGGCTTGTCGTCCTGCCCCGGCGTGGGCGGGGTGTGCTGGGTCAGGCGCAGCGTCAACCGCCCGCCCCGGACGCTGTCGTCCCAGTCCTCTTCCATGGTCAGGTGCGGGGTGCCTGCGTCGGTGTACCAGCGCTTGAACTGCGCCAGATCGCGGCCGGTCGCGTCCTCGAACACCTTCAGCCAGTCCTCGATCGTGGCCGCATCGCCGTCATGCCGGTCGAAATACAGCTCCAGCGCCCGCGCATAGCCCTCATCGCCCACCAGCCGCTTCAGCATGCCGATCACCTCGGCGCCCTTCTCGTAGACGGTTGCGGTGTAGAAATTGTTGATTTCCTCATAGCGCTCGGGGCGGACCGGATGGGCGAGCGGCCCCTGGTCCTCGCGGAACTGGCGGGCGCGCAGGGCACGCACATCGCTGATCCGCTTGACCGGGGCGCTGCGCATGTCGGCGGTGAACTGCTGGTCGCGAAAGACCGTCAGCCCCTCTTTCAGGCACAGCTGGAACCAGTCGCGGCAGGTGATGCGGTTGCCGGTCCAGTTGTGGAAATATTCATGGGCGATGACCGATTCGATGCGTTCGTAATCGGCGTCCGTCGCGGTTTCCGGGCTGGCCAGGACAAGCTTGGAGTTGAAGATGTTCAGCCCCTTGTTCTCCATCGCGCCCATGTTGAAATCATCCACCGCGACGATGTTGAAGACATCCAGGTCGTATTCGCGGCCATAGACATCCTCGTCCCACGTCATCGACCGGATCAGGGCCTCCATCGCATAGCCGGCCCGGTCCTGATCGCCGGGGCGAACCCAGATGTTCAGCTCTGCCTGGCGTCCCGAACGGGTCGTGAAGCTGTCGCTGACCGAGACGAGATCGCCCGCGACCAGTGCGAACAGATAGGCGGGCTTGGGCCATGGGTCATGCCATGCCGCAACGCCCGGTCCCTGACCGGCAGGGTTGCCGTTCGACAGCAGAACCGGTTTCTCGGAACGGATCGTGACGTCAAAGGGTGCCATCACGTCAGGGCGATCCGGATAGAAGGTGATGTGGCGAAAGCCTTCGGCCTCGCATTGCGTGCAGAACATGCCGCCCGAGAGATACAGACCCTCGAATTCGGTGTTGGCCGAGGGATCGATCTCGACCTCTGTTTCCACCACGAAGACGCCCCGGGGCAGGGCGGCGGCGGCGATGGTCAGGGTTTCGTCGTCGCGTTCGACCTGCGTCGGATCGGGCGCGGCCCCGTCGATGCGCAACGCGATCAGCGTGACCCGCCCGCCGCCGTCCAGAACCAGATCCTCGACCCCGGCGCGCGGCTGCAGCGTCAGGGCGGCACGCACGCGGGTCGCCGCCGGCTTGAGGGTGAAATCCAGGCGAGTCTGGTGAAGGATGAAGGGGTAGGGTCGATAGTCGGCAAGATGCTGCGCGATCGGGTCTTGTGTCGGCGCCATGATGCCCTCCGGTTGAGAAAAAACCTGTGCGACGGGCGGAACCCGATACTGCTGACCGTGTTAATCGGCTGGAAGCCGGGTCGCAAGACGGGCGTTTTTCGGCTATGAGATTGACAGCGGCGGCCGGCTGGACGACAGGGGTGCGTTGCTAACCCGGTGTTCTAGAAGTCCTTATGGAGGCCAGCGATGACCTATGATCCGAACGATCCCAAACGCACCACCCCGACCGACGGCGACCCGGCCGCACCCAAGGAAACCTATGTAGAGCCGGTTGAGCGTCGCTCGTCGCCGCTTCCGCTGATCATCGGTGTCCTGCTGGCGCTGGCCTTGGCCTATTTCGTGTTGCAGCGCTTCATGACCGACGACACCGTCGCGGTCGAAGGCGACACCACCACGGTCACGACCACCGAAGAAGCACCGGCGGCTGACGACGATGCCGTCGTCGTGGAAGAGCCTGCCACCGACGCCGAACAGGCCGCGGAAGACGCGGCTGCCGATGCCGAAGCCGCTGCCGACAATGCTGCCGCCGATGCCGAAGCCGCTGCCGAAAGCGCCGCCGCGGCGACCGAAGATGCCGCCCAGGATGCAGCGGCCGCTGCCGAAGACGCGGCCTCGGAAGCGTCTGACGCCGCCGAAAGCGCGGCAGACGCCGCAGGCGAGGCGCTGGACAATGCGACAGAGGCAATGTCGGAGGCAGCATCCGATGCGGCGGCTGCGGCCGAAAGCGCGCTTGAGGATGCCCAGGAGTCCCTGGATGACGCGATCAGCGTCGAGGACGAAGCCGTCACGACCGACCCTGCGCCTGCCGAGGGCACCGACCCGGTCGTTGCGCCGGAAGAGACCACGAACTGAGGCCGAAAGCCGAATCCGTGAAGTCGAAAGGACCGCGCGACACGCTCGCGCGGTCTTTTCGTCACGATCGGCAGCCGGGCCCGTGCCCTGATTTCCGCCGGATGGGGCGCGGCGTTTTCCAGCATCTCCGGCATGGCGCCGACAGGCTGGCACATCGCGCCCTTGTGATTGATTGTGGCCGGGTGCTATGCAGAGCCGGTTGTGCGAACTCAGGACATGGGGGGCTTGGACGCCATGAAGATTGGCGCTTTGAAAGAGAGTTTCGAGGGTGAAGCACGGGTGGCGGTGACGCCATCCTCGGCAAGACATCTTCAGAAACTGGGGCATGAGGTTCATGTTCAAAGCAGCGCGGGATCGCGCGCGGGGTTTTCGGACGAGGATTACCGCAAGGCCGGTGTCACCATCGAGGACAGTGCCGCGGCCCTGATCGGCGCCGTCGATGTCGTTGCAAAGGTGCGCCAACCCTCCGATGGCGAGATCGAGCAGATGCGCGAGGGGCAGACGCTGATCTCGTTCTTCTATCCCGCGCAGAACGCCGAGCTTCTCGAGAAAGCCAAGCAGCAGGGCATCACCGCCATCGCGATGGACATGGTGCCCAGGATCAGCCGCGCGCAGAAGATGGACGCGCTGTCCTCGATGGCCAATATCGCCGGTTATCGCTCGGTGATCGAGGCCGCGAACAATTTCGGGCGATTCTTCACCGGCCAGGTGACGGCCGCGGGCAAGGTTCCGCCCGCCAAGGTCCTGGTGGTCGGCGCGGGCGTGGCGGGGCTTGCGGCGATCGGAACCGCGACCAGCCTCGGCGCGCGGGTCTATGCCTTCGATGTCCGCCCCGAAGTCGCCGAGCAGATCGAATCCATGGGCGCCGAGTTCGTCTATCTGGATTTCGCCGAACAGACCCAGGACGGATCCGCCACCGGCGGCTACGCCGCGCCCTCGAGCCCCGAGTTCCGCGACGCGCAGCTGAAGAAGTTCCGTGAACTGGCCCCCGAGATGGACGTCGTCATCACCACTGCGCTGATCCCCGGACGGGACGCGCCGGTGTTGTGGACCAGGGACATGGTCGAGGCGATGAAGAAGGGCAGCGTCATCGTGGATCTTGCCGCCGAAAAGGGTGGCAACTGCGAATTGACAATGGCCGACGAGAAGATCGTCTCGGACAATGGCGTGACGATCATCGGCTATACCGACTTCGCCAGCCGGATGGGCGCGCAGGCGTCCGAGCTTTACGGCAACAACGTCCGCCATTTCTTGAACGATCTGACGCCCAAGAAAGATGGCGTCATCGATCACAACATGGATGACGACGTGATCCGCGGCGCGACGGTGACGCATGATCACGACATCACCTTCCCGCCGCCCAAGCCCAAGGTCGCGGCGATCGCGGCGCAGAAGCCGAAGGAAAAGAAGAAGGAACTGACGCCCGAGGAACGTCGCGCCCAGGAAATCGCCGCCTTCAAGGCGGAGACGAAGTCGCAGGTGACGATGCTTGCGGGCGGGGCGATCGTGCTGCTGCTGGTGGGCCTGGTCGCACCGGCCAGCTTCATGTCGCATTTCATCGTCTTCGTGCTGGCCTGTTTCGTGGGCTTCCGGGTGATCTGGAACGTCGCCCATTCGCTGCACACGCCGCTGATGGCAATCACCAACGCGATCAGCTCGATCATCATCCTGGGCGCGCTGATGCAGATCGGCTCTGGCTCGGGCTGGGTGATGATCCTTGCCGCGCTGGCGGTGCTGATGGCGGGCGTGAACATCGTTGGTGGTTTCCTGGTGACGCGCCGGATGCTGGCCATGTTCCAGAAATCGTAAGGGAGGAGGGCATATGGAATACGGATTCACCACTGCCGCATATGTGGTTGCCGCGATCCTGTTCATCCTCGCGCTGGGGGGGTTGTCCGGTCAGGAAAGCGCCAAGCGCGCGATCTGGTACGGCATCGCCGGGATGGCGCTTGCCGTGCTGGCCACGCTGTTCGGGCCGGGCGCAGGCAACTGGTTCCTGTCGGTGATCATGATCGCCATCGGCGGCGCGGTCGGCTGGGTGGTCGCCAAGCGCGTCCAGATGACCGAGATGCCGCAGCTTGTCGCCGCGATGCACAGCCTTGTCGGTCTTGCCGCCGTCTTTGTCGGCTTCAACGCGCAGATCGAACTGGCGCGCGTGCTGCGCATCAAGGCCGAGGGCGCGCTGCACGAGTTCGAGGGCTTCGCGGCGGTGCTGGCACACAAGACACCGGCCGAGATTGCCATGCTGAAGATCGAGGTGTTCCTTGGCATCTTCATCGGTGCGGTGACCTTTACCGGCTCGGTCGTGGCATTCGCCAAGCTGTCGGGCAGGGTCGATGGCAAGCCCAAGAAGCTGCCGGGCGGGCACATGCTGAACGCAAGCGCGCTCGGCCTGTCCTTGCTGTTCGGCATCCTCTATTTCACCGGTGCCGGTTCCGGCGTGTTCTGGCTGATCCTGGTGGCGCTGCTGGCGTTCTTCATCGGCTATCACCTGATCATGGGCATCGGCGGCGCCGACATGCCGGTGGTGGTGTCGATGCTGAACAGCTATTCGGGCTGGGCCGCCGCCGCGATCGGCTTCACGCTTGGCAACGACTTGCTGATCGTGACCGGTGCGCTGGTCGGGTCATCGGGTGCGATTCTCAGCTATATCATGTGCAAGGCGATGAACCGGCATTTCGTGTCGGTGATCCTGGGCGGGTTCGGCGGCGACAGTGGACCGGCGGCCGAGATCGAGGGTGAACAGATCGCCATCGACGCCGATGGCGTGGCAGCCGCCCTGAACGACGCCGACAGCGTCGTGATCGTACCGGGCTACGGCATGGCCGTCGCGCAGGCGCAGTCGGCGGTCAGCGAGTTGACGCGCAAGCTGCGCGCGGCGGGCAAGGAGGTGCGGTTCGCGATCCACCCGGTCGCCGGTCGCCTTCCCGGCCACATGAACGTGCTGCTGGCCGAGGCGAAGGTGCCCTACGACATCGTGCTGGAAATGGACGAGATCAACGACGATTTCCCCTCGACCGACGTCGTCATCATCATCGGGTCGAACGACATCGTGAACCCGGCCGCGCAGGACGATCCGAACAGCCCCATCGCCGGCATGCCGGTGCTGGAGGTCTGGAAGGCCAAGCAGGTCTTCGTCAGCAAGCGCGGCCAGGGCACCGGCTATTCGGGCATCGAGAACCCGCTGTTCTTCAAGGACAACACGCGGATGTTCTATGGCGACGCCAAGGATTCGGTGAACAAGCTGCTGCCGCTGCTGGAATAACCGGGTTGCCATGCTGCGTATGGCGGGCTGCCTTGGGGCGGCCCGCCTGTTTCCTGCCGCGACTCGCGGCACGTGACCCATCCCGCTGCGGGGCACGGCGATGCGGGTGTCGCGTTATTGCCATTCCGATCGCGGATCATCATCTGGGCCAGAAGCGACATCTTGTCATCGGTCGGCTTTTCACCCAAGACCCGTCCGGGCGCTGTGACTATGATGGTGGCTCGAACACTGGCGCGAACCTGGCGATCGGGTTTGCCGCGCGGTTCCCGATGGGGATGGTGTGGCTGCCGGCGCTTCGGGCGCAGTCGGGCTTTGGGTGGCTGATCGGTGCGGCTCTGGGCGGGATTGTGGACATCCCGCTCTGCGGCCGAAGATGGAGGAGACTGGCTTGGGCCCGGCGACCGAACATCCCTTGCGCTATGCGCTGGTAAACGAACTGCATGCGCGGCCCTCGCCGCGCATCAAGGCACCGGCGACCTGCGTCTTCGTGGCCTTCAAGGAGCCGCGAGACGCGGCGAACCGCGACCGGTCGCTGGACATGGCGCATCTGACCGAGCTGACCCAGCGGCATGGCGGGCCGCGCCCCGACCCCGAGGACAGCCACTTTCAGGGCCAGCTGGGCCGATACCAGCTGAAATGGGAAAGCCACACCGAATTCGTGACCTACATGGCCACCACGCCTGGTCTGCCGATTCGGCCCTTCGACCCCAGCGCGGCCGCGATCTTCTCCCAGGAATGGCAGTTGAATGCGCCGGGCAAGCGCGTGGCGGCGGTCATGGTTCAGGTCGAGCCGCTGCCCGACGACCCGGCCGAGGCACTGGAGCGGATTTCCGACTGGTTCACCCGCGACAGCCTGACCGCCGTCTGGGTGCTGGAGGAGGCCGCCATGATCGCGGGCGATTTCCGGATCGACGCCGATGGCTGGATGCGGTTTGCGCTGTTCGTGCGCCCCGGTGTCGGCGACGGACGGACGGGCCGGCTGGTGCACCGCATCGTCGAACTGGAAACATATCGCGCGATGTCGATGCTGGGGCTGGGTCGCGCCCGTGGCCTGTCGCACCGTCTGAACGAGCTGGAGCCGCGGCTGTCGGCGATCGTGGACGGCATGACCGACGACAGTCGCCCGGCCGACGATCTGCTGCATGATCTGCTGTCGGTCTCGGCCGAGCTGGAGGCGGAGGCGGTCCAGCACTCTTTCCGGTTCGGCGCGACGGCTGCCTACGAGGCGATCGTGACGGACCGCATCAGCGCGCTGCGCGAGACCCGCTTTCTGGGGCGTCAGATGCTGACCGAGTTCATGCGCCGCCGCTATCAACCCGCCATGCGGACGGTGAAGTCCAACGAGTCGCGAATGAAGACCATGGTCGAACGGGCGGCCCGCGCGGGCGAATTGCTGGGCACGCGGGTCGATGTCGAGCGATCGGCCCAGAATCAGGAATTGCTTGAGCGGATGGACCGGCGTGCCGACCTGCAATTGCGACTTCAGCACACCGTCGAAGGCCTGTCGGTGGTCGCGATCAGCTATTATGCGGTCGGCCTTTTGTCCTATGCGCTGTATCCGCTTGCCGAAACCGTCGGGATCGAGAAATCATATCTGATCGCGGCGATGACACCGATTGCGGTTCTGATCGTCTGGTGGGCGATGCGACGGGTCCGGAAGAGTCTTCACCATGCTGATCGGACGGCGGATTTGTGATTTGCCTGCAACCAGCCGGGCGTCGATAAACAGCATCACCCATGAGACGGAGTCCCAGGATGCGCCTGTATCTGGCCATTGCCGCCCTGCTGACGCTTTCGGCCTGCGGCGTTCCGTTTGTCCCCTTCATCTGACCTGTCAAGGAGTTCACGCATTGTCCAAGACGCTGACCATGTACGGGCTTGCCCATTGTTCGACCTGCCAGAAGGCGCAGGCCGCGTTGTCGGAACACGGCTGGACGGTCGATTTCCGCGATGTCCAGAAACAGCCCCTGTCCGAGGAAGAGCGGACACGCCTGACGGGTGAGTTTGGCGAGAAGATCGTCAATCGCGCCAGCCTGACCTGGCGCGGCATGTCCGAACAAGAGCGCGCCGCCGACCCTGTGGCCATGATGGGCGAGAAACCCAGCGTGATGAAACGTCCGGCCATCGTCGCCGGCGAGCACCGCTTGCTTGGCTGGACCGCGAATGTCAAACGGGCGCTGGGGGTTCCGGCCTGAACCAACGCCGCCTCATCCCACGCTTGGATGGAGGGGATTCCTTCGAACCCGATGCCACGTGTCGTTGACGCAAAGTGGCCTGGACGAGCCGTTGGAACGGCAAGAATACGCGACAGGTCCGGTCTTGCAACCTGGCGCGCCGGATGAAGACCGGCGCCGGGCTCACACCCTGCCGGGACATCCGCAAATCTGGACGTCAGAGCCGGATCGCTTCATCCCTGGCCCGCTCCAACAGACGCCGAACCGAACAGCTCGGCCGATGTTGCCGGGTCGAGGGCCCGGCGCATGGCCCGACCTCAGACCTTGCGGCTGGCAAGCGAGGCCAGAAGGGGCTGCACCGGCGTCAGGTCGTAGCCGGCCTTGCTTGCGGCGTCGAGGATTTCGACGTCCGGACGCTTGCCTGCCTGACTAAGCGCCCACAACACCGTGCTGCGATGACCCGACCGGCAATAGGCGACCACCGGACCCCGACCGGCCGTCGCGTGCGAAAATTCGGTGATCAGCTGGGGCGTGATCTCACCCGGATGGAACGGCAGGTAGTGATAGGTCATCCCGGCGGCTTCAGCGGCCTTGCTGATGGCCTCGTGGTCGATCCGCGCGTCGACCTCTTGGTCGGGACGATTGTTGACAAGCACCTTGAACCCGGCGGCCGCCAGTTCGGCCACATCCTCGGGGCAGATTTGCGGCGACACCGCAAGGGTCGGGCTGAGCTGACGCAGATCCATGACCGGCCTTTCTGACAAAGCTTGAGGCCCGATTGCCGCCATTCCGGCCCGATTGTCAAGTTTCCCGGTCATCACGGCATTGCCACGCTTTCCACCAATCCGGGCAGGTCGGTGAAATCGTCAAAGGCCGCGCGATGCGTCAACTGATCCAGCGGGGTCAGCCGATAGCCGCGACTGTAGATCAGAAAGGGGACCGGCACCGCAGCGGCGCAGGCTGCGTCGAACTCGCTGTCCCCGACATAAAGGCCCGCCGGAGCGTCGGGATTGGCCCCCAGTGCCGCCAGCGCGGCGCGCAACGGGGCCGGATGAGGTTTCTTTTCCGAAACGGAATCACCGCCGATGATGGTGGCGAACAGGTGCCGGATACCGAAATGATCAAGAATCGCCCGGGTCGGCCCCATCGGCTTGTTGGTGCAGATCCCCAGCGGATGTCCGCGATCCGCCAGCAGCCCCAGGACGTCGTCCACGCCTGGAAACAGCCGCGTCAACGCGGTAGCCTGGTGATAGCGCGTCATGAAAGAGGCGATCAGGTCGCGGCGGAAACGCGGATCGATGCGGGACGCCGCGATCACCTTGGTCCACAGCACATCCACGCCTCCGCCGATGAAGCTGCGGACGCGGTCCAGGCCAAGCGGCGCGACACCGTGATGCCGGAGCACGGCATTGACGCAGGCGTGGATATCTGGCGCGCTGTCGATCAGCGTTCCGTCCAGATCGAAGACGACCGGGCAGGGGGCCATGCAGACGGTCATGCGCGCTTCCACTTTATCGAGCAACCCATCGAAGCGGTTTGTTTTTCTGGACCTTTTCCAGTCTCTGCGATCTGCAACATCGCCTCCAGCAATTCGGGGCGCGCATCCTGCGGGCCGGCCATCCGGGTCGAGGAATCGAACCGGCCGCGATACTGCAACGCGCCATCGGCGTTGTAGCCGAAGAAGTCTGGCGTGCATTCCGCGCCATAGGCGCGCGCGACCTGCTGCGTCTCATCGTAGAGATAGGGAAAGGTGAAGCCGTTCCTGTCCGCCTCGGCCTTCATGTGGCGGGGCCCATCCTCAGGATATTCGGCGACATCATTGGACGATATCGCCACCACGCCGATCCCGGCGCTCTGCATCGCCCGCGCATCGCGCACGATCCGGTCGATGACCGACTGGACATAAGGGCAGTGATTGCAGATGAACATCACCAGCGTGCCGTTCGGACCTTTCACGTCGTCGAGACCGTAGTCCCGACCATCCGTTCCGGGCAGTCGGAAATCGTGCCACGGAGCACCAAAATCACAGACGGGCGGGGATACGGCCATCACGACCTCCTTCTTGACCTGACGCCAAGTCTCGGAAATGCCGAGGATCGGAACAAGCCCTGAAATCGTAGCGCGGACGGCTTTCAGGCGGACTGGAACGCAAACGCGTCACCATCGCGAACGACCTTGCCAATTCCGCCATCGGGCAGATGATAGCCAACCACCGCGACACCGGAATCGGCCAGTCTGGTCAGCATGCTGACCCGTGTTTCTGCACCTCTTTCGGGGTTCTGGTCGCTGCCGGATGGCAGGTCGGGACGGTGAAAACCCATATGCGGCGTGGTCACCGCGTCACCGATCACGAACGCCTGTCCAGCCAGATCAAAGCTGGTGTGTCCCGGCGTATGACCCGGAGTCATCAAGGCGGTAACGCCCGGCAGAACCTCGTCACCATCTTCGAAGACCTCCAATCGGTCGCCCAGGGTCTCGATCCGCCGCCTTGCGCCGGCGACAAAGGTTTGACGCGATGGGTCAATGGTTTCCATCGTTGCAGGGTCAAGCCAGAAATCCCGCTCGACGCGGTTGATCAGATGCTGTGCGTTGCGGAAGATCGGTTCGTCGAAATCATCGAGGACGCCCCATATGTGATCCGGGTGGGCATGGGTGAACAAGACATGCGTGATCTGGTCCGGTGCGATTCCCATGGCGGCAAGAGCGTCGGGCAGCCGTCCGGCGGTCGGCATGAAGTCTGGTCCAGAGCCGGCATCGAACAGGATCAGGTCCTCGCCACGCTGCATCAGGGTCAGGTTCAGAGGTGAATCGTATGTTTCGCCAGAAACGCCAGCCTCTTGCAGCAAGGATGCGATCTGCTGCTGATCGGCACCCTCGGGCATGAGGAAGTCGATTGGCAGGACCAGCTTTCCGTCCGAGACGGTGCGGATCACGAAATCCTCGAAGCGGGTCTCGGTTGCGGCCCAGGCACGGCCTCCCAGCAGGCTGAAAGCTGTGGCAGTGTGCAGGAAATGACGGCGATTCAAGCGCATGATCTTTCTCCCATTTGTCGCATGCTAACATAAGGATATGTTCGCGCCAGACTCAAATGCGTTCCATAATACTGATTATCAACAAATGCCTTGCGAGTTCCGACACGCGCATCCCGGTCTGCCCGTCGGCCCTCCGACCTTGCGGGTCAATCGCGGTTCACCTACATCTGAACCAATGACAGAAGGACAGCGCTATGGCGATGGAAGCCCACGACATCGAGGCCCTTATCCGGGCCGCATTCCCCGAGGCGCAGATCACGATCACGGATCTTGCCGGTGACGGAAACCATTATGCGGCAGAGGTCATCGACGAAAGCTTTCGCGGCAAGAACCGGGTCCAGCAGCAGCGGGCGGTCTATGCTGCGCTGCAAGGCCGTATGGACGGCCCTGCCGGAGCGCTGCACGCCCTTGCGCTGACCACCAAGGCCCCCGACTAGGCGGGACCCCTGCCCGTACATGCATTCGGCCCGACACCCGCGCGGGCAATCGACCGAAAGGACCAACGCAATGAGCGATGTGAACACCCAGATCAAGGATATTGTGGACGCGGCCGATGTCGTGCTGTTCATGAAGGGCACCAAGGAAATGCCGCAATGCGGATTTTCCAGCCGTGTCGCGGGTGTGTTGAACTACATGGGCGTCGATTTTCGCGACGTGAATGTGCTGGCCGATGACGCGATCCGGCAGGGCATCAAGGATTACTCGGACTGGCCGACGATCCCGCAGCTTTACGTGAAGGGAGAATTCGTCGGCGGTTGCGACATCATCACCGAGATGACTCTTTCCGGCGAACTGGATCAGCTGTTCGATCAGCAGGGCGTCGTCTACGACAAGGATGCCGCACACAAGATTCGTGAAGCAAACGCCTGATCGGAAGGCAGAAAGCCTGATCCTGGAAGGCGCGGCGGGCAGGCATGCCCGCCGCGCCTTGTCTTGTCGAGGGGTATCTCACCTGCGTGATATTCGGCGTTGACCTGCACAGGACAGCTGCCTAGCCTGCCGGAAGAAAAGAACCCAGGGAGGGGAATATGATCAATCGCAACAGGTTTGCGGCGGTCCTCGCGACGCTGGCTGTTGGCGCGCTGCCGATCGCTGCCAGCGCGCAGCAATTCATCAACATTCTGACCGGCGGCACGTCGGGCGTCTATTATCCGGTCGGGGGCGCGCTGTCCAAGATCTACACGGATGGCATCCCCGGGACGAAAGTCCAGGTCCAGTCCACCAAGGCCAGCGTCGAGAACCTGAACCTGCTGCAGCAGGGCAAGGGTGAGATCGGGATCGCCCTGGGCGACTCGGTCAAGCTGGCCGCCGAAGGCGACGCCGAGGCAGGATTCCCGCAACCGCTGGAAAAGCTGCGCGGCATCTCGGCCATGTATCCCAACTACATCCAGATCGTTGCCAGCGAAGAGTCGGGCATCAAGACGCTTGAGGACCTGAAGGGCAAGGCCCTGTCGGTCGGGGCACCGAAATCGGGCACCGAGCTGAACGCCCGCGCGATCCTGGCCGCCGCGGGCATGTCCTATGACGATCTGGGCAAGGTCGAATACCTGCCCTTCGCTGAATCGGTCGAATTGATGAAGAACCGCCAGCTGGATGCGACCTTGCAGTCGGCGGGACTGGGCGTCGCCTCCTTGAAGGACCTTTCGACCTCGATCCCGATCACGGTCGTCTCTGTTCCCGATGAGGTCGCGACCCAGCTGGGCGCCCCGTATGTGGCCGAGACGATCCCGGCCGACACCTATGATGGCCAGACCGAGGACGTGGCGACCGTCGCGGTCATCAACTTCCTCGTGACCAGCGCCGATGTCAGTGATGATCTGGCCTACGCGATGACCCGGCTGATGTACGAGAACCTGGACGAACTGAAGGCCGCGCACGCCGCGACCGCCAGCATCGACGTCCAGAACGCATTGACGGGCATGCCGGTGCCTGTCCATCCGGGTGCGCAGCGTTACTACGACGAGGTCGGCGTCTCCGCCGAATAGATCCCGCCGCGTCCGGGGGCGGGACCCATGTCACGGCCCCGTGATGCCACTTCCGGACGAATCCCATGGCCCAAGCCACGCACTCAGCCCCGGCCGGCGACCCCGAGCTGGGATTGCATGATCCGCTGGCAGACAGCTTTCCCGGTGGCGTCCAGGGCAAGCTTCTGTTCTGGATCGCGGTTGCCTTCTCTCTGTATCAGATCGCGATCGCGGCGCATATCGTCACCCTGTCCAGCCAGGTCCAGCGGGCGCTGCATCTCGGCTTTCTGATGCTGCTCTGCTTTCCGCTGCTGGCCGTTCTGCGCAAGCGCGGTCCGGCGGCCATGGTCATTGCCTGGCTGCTGGGCGGCTCTGGCGTTCTCGTGGCCGGCTATCAGTGGGTCGAGTATGTCCCGCTGATGCTGCGCTCGGGGGCGCTGAACCAGACCGATGTCGTCATCGGGGTCCTGGCCCTCGTGACGACATTCGCGGCCGCCTATGTGGTCATGGGGCCCGCCTTGCCGGTCGTGGCGGGACTGTTCCTGGCCTATGCGCTGTTCGGCCAGCATTTTCCCGGCCCGCTTGTCACCCGCGGTTACGACTTCGCGCAGGTGATCGAACAGATGTCGTTCGGCACCGAGGGCATCTACGGCACCCCGCTTTACGTCAGTGCGACCTATATCTTCCTGTTCATCCTGTTCGGGTCCTTTCTGGAAAAGGCCGGCATGATCAAGCTGTTCACCGACGTGTCGCTTGGCATGGTCGGTCACCGGATGGGCGGCGCGGCCAAGGTCAGCGTGGTCAGTTCCGGTCTGATGGGCACGATCTCGGGTTCGGGCGTGGCCAATGTCGTGACCACCGGCCAGTTCACCATCCCGTTGATGAAAAGCTTCGGCTATCGCGCGGCCTTCGCGGGCGGGGTCGAGGCGACCTCATCCATGGGTGGCCAGCTGATGCCGCCGGTGATGGGCGCGGTGGCGTTCATCATGGCCGAAACCCTTGGCGTGGCCTATGTCGAGGTCGTCCGTGCCGCCATCATCCCCGCCATCCTGTATTTCGCCAGCGCGTTCTGGATGGTCCATCTCGAGGCTGGGCGCCGCCATTTGCGCGGCATGGCGAAGGACGAATTGCCCTCCGCCCGCGCGGCGCTGACAGAGAGCTGGTACCTGCTGCTGCCGCTGGCGGTGCTGGTCTATCTTCTGTTCTCGGGCTACACCCCGCTGTTCGCGGGAACGGTCGGGCTGGCACTGACGATCATGCTGATCCTTGGCGCCTCGGCCGCGCTAGGGCTGCCGGCCGGGGTCCTGCGGCTGATCTTCTGGGTCGGGCTGGGACTGGTCGCAGCCAGCTTCCTGCGCTTTGGCAACGCTGCGCTATGGGGGGGCATAGGCGCGCTTCTGGCCTGGAACGCGTTCCGCGCGGGCGGGCGCAGAACGATCTGGCAGGTCATCGACAGCCTGGCAGAGGGGGCCAAGACCGCCTTGCCCGTCGGCGTGGCCTGCGCGCTGGTCGGGGTCATCATCGGCACCATGACGCTGACTGGTGCAGCGAACACATTCGGCCTGTATATCGTGTCGGTCGGCGAAAACAGCCTGATCCTGTCCCTGGTCCTGACCATGATCACCTGCATCGTGCTGGGGATGGGGATCCCGACGATTCCGAACTACATCATCACCTCGACGATCGCCGCGCCCGCCCTGCTGCAGCTTGGCGTTCCGCTGATCGTCAGCCACATGTTCGTGTTCTATTTCGGCATCCTGGCCGATCTGACGCCGCCGGTCGCGCTGGCCTGTTTCGCCGCTGCCCCGATCGCGAAGGAGAACGGCCTGAAGATCAGTCTCGAGGCGGTGAAGATCGCCGCGGCCGGCTTCGTGATCCCTTATATGGCGGTCTACACCCCTGCCCTGATGCTGCAAGACGGCGGACCGCTGGCCCAGGACATCGGCTATGTGCCCGCGGTGGCCTATATCGTCGCGAAATGCGTGCTGGCGATCGGCTTGTGGGGCATCGCCGTGATCGGCTGGCTGCACCACCCGCTTCGGTTCTGGGAACGTCTGCTGTCGGCTGCCGCGGCATTCACGCTGATCGCCGCACTTCCGATGACGGACGAGATCGGTTTTGCCCTCGCTGCGGCATTCCTGGGACTGTGGTGGATGCGGAGGCGCGGATGAGCGGTTGCCTGTTGGCGGGTTTCATGACGCTGGCTCTCAGCGGGCCGGATTTCCGTCTGGAATGGATGCATTCGGTCGAACATGTCGCCTGGCGCGAGGAATGGCTGATCAAGGACGGAATGCTCGATCTGCAGCGCGCGGCGGTGCAGGGTTCGGGGGCGGGAATGGAGCCCGGGCAGGACGCGGTGCTGAGCGATGGCTGGTGGGTCTGGACGCCCGATCTGCCTCCGCAGCGCGAGCTGCTGCTTGGTGCCAGCGGTGCGACCGAGGGCGGCTGGCGCATCTGCGACGTCGCGACATGCCGCGAGATCGGGCGTGCCGCAAGCCGCGCGATCCGGCTGCGGCCTTGCCCGGACCAGAGCAATTCCGCCGGCTGACAAACATTAAATTGCAAGCTTTGCGTCGTGCTGTGATGCTGAAGCGGTCATGTCGGATTCCGCTTTGCTCTTCGTCATCATCGAAAAGGACTGCTTCATCGCACGCGATATGCAGGAAGGGCTGGAGGCTGCCGATCCCGCTTGCGAAACCATCCGGCTGCGAGATCCGGAAGAAGCCGTCGAGCTCGTGTGCGGCAGGCAGCCAGACGGACGCTTGCGGACCGTCATCATCACCAAGCTTTCGCTGGCACAGATCGAGGATTGCAGCCTGTCGCGTCTTGCAGACGAAGGATTGGTCGAGATCGTTGTCCGGATCGGCGATGACACATCCGAGGCCGTCCATCGGCGCGGCTGGTTCACCCTCGCCTCGCCCTTTACCCGTGACGACCTGTCGGCGCTTGTGGTCGAGGTGCAGGTCCGCGCCGCGGCGGCATGAAGAAGGGCCGCGACGAAGCGGCCCTCTGATTCCGGTCCATGTCAGCGCCTAGAGGAAATCGTCCGGGTCGAATTCCCGCGTCCGGGGGCGACGTGTTTCCTGCAACTTTGCGGCCAGCGTCACGCCGATCGCGAAGGCGCCGACCAGCTTTGCCATGTTGCCCATGTCGCTGTTCGCCGCACGGTTCGCCCGGCTGGCCATGTCGCGCGCACCATCCTTCGCGGCGCGGACATTGCCACTTGTCAGTCCGACGCTTCTGGCTGTGTCGCGCACAAGACCCTGCGCGCGCCGTTCGGCATCGCTGGCAAACTGATTGGCGCGGTATCCGGCGCGATCGATCAGCGAATGGACCTTTCCCTCGGCCATGTCGGCAAGCCGCAAGGCTTCGGACTGGGCGCGTTCGACGGCTGCATCGGCGGCCAGGTTGAGGCGGGCTTCCACCTCGCGCCGCAGATCCTCGCCGGTCGGCATCGGGTGGCGTGTCCGCGACGCGATCATCAGCAGCATCACCGCAAGCACCGCGAAACCGCCGCCGATGGACAGAGAGGCGTAGGTCGCGCCCCAGCCCAGCCCGTGGGCAAGCCAGGTCCACAATGCCGCCAGCAGAAAACCCGACGCAACCGACAGCACGACGCCGGCGACGATCTTCATCGCCGTGCGCCGCGCCGTGTCGCCTGCCGCAAGCTGAAGGCGTCTTGCAAAATCGAACATGCGCTGTGGTCCTAGCGACGCGCGATCAGCAGGCCCACGAGGAAGCCGACGCCCGCTGCGATGCCAAGCGACTGCGCCGGGTTGCGGCGGACCATGTCGGACAATTCGTCATAACGTTCTTCGGCATAATGGGCCACCTCGTCGGCCTTGCGCTGGCCGGCGGCATAAAGCCGATCGGCCTCTTCCCGGGCGCGCCCGGCATATTCCTCGCCGGCCTCGCGCGCGCGCTCGGCGTATTTGCGGCCCGTCTCGCGCGCATTTTCGGCCAGCTCCGCGCCCCGGTCCATCAACCGCTCGGCGCCGGCATTGTCTGCCAGATCCTTCGCGGTATCGCGCATGTCGTCCGAGATATTCCTGGCGCCCTCGCGCAGATCACTGCGTGCCTCCTCGACGGCGGCCTTCGCGTCGCGTTTCATCTCGTCGGCTGTCGGGTTCGATTGAGCCATGGGGATGTCCTTTCCACAGGTCTTGATTGCTATCATCCAGCAAACCCGCCGCTGTGCGGCATTGTTCCATCGCAGATCATATTTTTCTGGTGGGAATCGCCGAATGCGGCGAACGGTCGATGGCGTCGCAGGAGTGGACAGGCCGACATGCAGGGAAAGGGCGGAATGGTACCGCCTCCCCGGCTTGAACGGGGGACCTCTGGATCCACAATCCAGCGCTCTAACCAACTGAGCTAAGGCGGCACGGATGCGTTCTCTAAACCTGACAGGCTCGCGTTGCAAGCCCGACTTGCCGCGAAATTCGTCGCGGGCTACAAAATGCGTCACCAGAAACGAGGATCAGCCGTGAGCATCAACAGCGAAAGCAACGTCGCCGCCAACCTTCAGGTGGGACCGACCGACAAGGGCATGGTGCGGATCTATGTCGAGGCCGAGGGCGTCGACCTGCCGCTGGATTTCGACGCCGACGAAGCGATCGAGATCGCCGAGGAACTGATGGCGGCGGCCGAGGCGGTCCGGCAGATGGGCAGCAGGGCGGACAAGCCTAGGAAGCCCCGGCGCTGAACGCCAGGGGGTCGTTGGCGGCCTGCAATCGCCGCGCGGCAACGCGGGCGATGTCCCGCATCAGCCGCGTGCGGCGCGCACCCTGAAGGCGCGTCTCGGGTGCCATGCGCCGTATCTCGGCTCCGTAGGGGTCGGCCATGATAAGCCCGGTCCGTTCGGGCAGCAGGTCCAGCGGAAACGCTTCGTCCACGGCCCAGAAATACCGGTCGCACCAATCCAGATAACGATGCCACTTGCGGTCCGCGACGAAATCCGACCGGCAACTCTTGCATTCCACGATCCAGATCTCGCCCCGGGGACCCAAGCCGACAAGATCGACCCGCAGTCCGCGCTCCGGAACGAATTCGGTCAGCACGGCGTGATCCATGCTGTGCAACAGCCGCGCCACGCCTCGGGCAAGGCGCTGACCCGGCATCGCCGGAACGAGGCTGGCCGCAGACTGATCCATGCCGCAGACTAGGACGAACCGGCAACAGCTTGCAAGCGCCCTGCCCTTCGGATTTTCGTGCGGGACGGCTTGAAAGCACGCGCGATCGGCCCTATTTCTCGGGCTTGGCGGGTTTCTGCACTACTCGCGAGCGGCCATTTTTCCACTGGCCTATAACTTTTCCGAGGGGGCTGGCCCTGTCGTGGCCCTGGTCACGTTACCCGGCGCCCACCTGGTACTCCAGGCTTTCGGGAAATCTCGCGCTGCCGCGGTTGCTGCGGTTCCCGCCGCCCGATCACCGCCCTGCCCCCGGCAGTGGCGGTTTTGTTTTTTTTTGGTGGTCGGCACGTCGAAAAGGGCGGGTTTGCACCCGCCCTTCCAGAGAGACATCCAATCCGAGGGAAGGATCAGAAGCCGTAAACGACCGACAGGCCCAGGGTGTTGTCGGTGACCGAGTCACCCGTGGCGTCGTTCTTTTCGTAGTCGGTGTCGTAGCTGATCTTGGTCGCCAGCGCTTCGGTGACCTTGAAGCCCAGACCCAGCGAGTTGCTGATCGTATCGCCCGAATCCGACGTCAGGTAGTCGGTGTCGTTGGTCAGGAACAGCACGTCGTTGAAGCGGTGGTAGAAGCGCGACGAAGCGATGTAGCCAACTTCGGTGTCCGAGTCAGCGCCGACAAAGCGGGTGTAGCGGACGCCGAGACCGGCCTGGACGCGCCATGCGGTCGCTTCGGTGCTGATGACGCGGTAGCCAGGACCAAAGCCCAGGAAGCCGTCACGGTCCAGTTCGCCGGTCGCGGCAACGCCGTCAACGGTGATCCGGCCCAGGCCGAAACCATACATGCGGTCGTTGAAGTAGTACTGGGCGTCGTAGATCGCCGCGACTTCTTCCTTGGTCTTCTCGTTGTCGGTTTCCGAGAACTCGATCGCAAGGCCAACCGACTGGGCGAACCGGCCCTGATTGAACGAGATGCGGCCAGCCACGGACAGATCCTGATCATCGATGGCTTCGTCGCTGTTGCTGGTGTTGCCCGAATAGGTCAGCGCCATGTTGCCGAACAGGCCCTGGCGGCGGTCAGCCGGGCCAAAACGGTCCGGGTCGTTGGCACGATCAAAATCGTCCTGAACGGCATCTTCGATATCGGTGATGCGGTCATCGACAGCCGACACGCCGGTGGCGGTGGCGCCGGTCGCCATTTCGGTCTGGGCAAAAGCCGGAACGGACAGGGCGGCCACAAGTGCGGCGGTGCCGGTCAGTAGCGTAACTTTTTTCATGGTTATCCTCACGATCTTAATTTCGTTGTCCTGGCGCAGTCTGTGCGCCAAAGCATCTCTGCTGATGGTTATTTACAGACAGGCGCGCCCGGTTCAAACACCGGCCCGGCACAATGCGACATAACGAAAACGTGACAAGGCGCGTGGCTTCTGCAGGATCCGCGAACGCATGCTGAAATAATAATGTGAGGATGGGACAGGAAATCCCGGGCGATCACGGCCGGACACTGGTTAAAAGATTGTTAACCTTGCTCTTTTGCCGGATGTTGTCTGCAGAAAAATCCAGCAGAAATGATGCCAAGATTGAAATATTTGCGTTACTTATCAATGAAAAGCTGGATCTGGGGGCTTGGCGCGGAGCCGATCTTGTTGCCATTTCGACACGGCATGGGTGAATTCTGCCGCAGGTCACATGGGCGCCCGCTTACTTGCCGGCGCGCGACCGGGCCGTAGCCGAAAGGGCCGCGCGCAGAGGCATCATGACCAAGGGCTGGCGACCTCCGCCGGCGGGCGGGGAATCAGCCAGCCTCATGATCGCGAATGCGAACTGAACACCCGAAAAGACGATGGCATTGAAGATCACCAGCATCAGTGCGGCAAGCCAACCGACAGGGCTTGCCAGAACCAGCCGGCCCAGGCCGCCCACGTCAAGCACCAGCAGAAGAATCGTGAAGCTCAAGGCCAGAGCGAGCCCGATCAGGACGCTTTTGACATAAAGGCGGACAAGGCGTGGCATGGCTGACTCCGGTTCCAATCTGCGCTTCCGACCAGTCTAGCCCATCCCGCCCGATTCTGACCAGTTCAACTCGTCGCACCCGGAAACGCGTCGGGCCGCAATTGCCGGGCGACATGATCCAGTACGGCATTCACGAATTTCGGTTCCTTGCCTTCCGGGAAGAAGGCTTCGGCGAGACGCACATATTCCGCGATCACCACCTTGGGGGGCGTGCGCGGGGTCACCAGCTCGGCACCGGCGGCACGAAACAGCGCACGCAGCACGGGGTCGATGCGGTCGATCGGCCATTTCGCAACCAGTCCCCGATCCGTCGCCTGGTCGATCCGCGACTGCCACTGCACCGCGTCATCCAGAATCCGGGCGAACATTGTCTCGTCCGCTTCGGCCGCCCGGCCATCCTCGTCTTCGGCGCCGATCCGGTATGTGCGGAATTCGCGCTGCACGCGGTCGGCCGAGATTCCCGCCGCCTCCATCTGAAACAGCGCCTGGACAGCGTAAAGCCGCGCGGCGCTGCTGAGAGCGCGCCGGTCGGGTCGTGCCGCCGAATGCTTTCCGGCCTCGTCCGCGTCGCTCATGCGTTGCCCTGCCCTTCCAGTCGGCCCGCAAGCCGGACGGGGTCAGGGTCGTTCGGCGGACTGCCGGGATCGCGGCGGCTCGCCCATTTCCGGCTGAGCGCCACCAGATGAAGCGCCGCCGCGGTGGCGCCCCCTCCCTTGTTCTGACCCTCGGGGTCGGCCCGGACCTCGGCCTGGTCGATGGTCTCGACCGTCAGGATGCCGTTGCCGATGCACACGCCCTGAAGCCCCAGAAGCGTCAGCCCGCGTGAACTGTCGTTGCAGACGGTGTCGTAATGTGTCGTCTCGCCCCGGATCACGCAGCCAAGTGCCACGAAGCCGTCATATCCGGACCGGCGCGCGGCGATCGCGACCGCGGTCGGTATCTCGAGCGCACCCGGCACCTCGACCACGTCCAGAACGGCGCCGGCCGTGTCGGCCGTGGCGCGCGCCCCGGCCAGCAACCCGTCCGCGATCGCCTTGTAATAGGGTGCGATGACCGCCAGCAGACGGACCGGCGCATCAAGGTGCGGCAGCTCAAGCAGGTGGTGCTGTGTGTTCGAGGCCATCGTCTCAATCCCTGGGAATAGGCCGCGTGGAATGGATGGAAAGCCCGTAGGCGTCAAGCCCGACGACCTTGACCGGCGCGGAATTCGTCAGAAGGATCAGCTCCGACAGACCCAGCGCCGACAGGATCTGCGCGCCCAGCCCGTATTGGCGCAGCGTATGGGGACCGACCTCGCCGGGCTGGGCCACCGCGTTGGTCAGGTCGCGGATCAGCACGACCACGCCCTTTCCCTCGCGGGCGATCTCTTGCATCGCGGCGGGCAGGCTGCCGGCATCCTCGCGGCCGATCCCCAGCACATCGTGCAGCGGGTCCAGCGCGTGCATGCGGACCAGAACCGGCCCCGGCGCGTTCAGATCGCCCTTGGTCAGCACGATATGCTCGGCCCCCTGAGTCTCGTCGGCAAAGACCCGCATCATCCATTCACCGCCATTGACCGATTGCACCGCGCGCTGGCTGCGCTCTGCGATCAGGTTGTCGTGCCGGCGGCGATAGCGGATCAGGTCGCTGATCGTGCCGATCTTCAGCCCGTGCTTCTGCGCGAATGCGACCAGGTCGGGCAGCCGCGCCATGCTGCCGTCCTCGTTCATGATCTCGCAGATGACACCGGCCGGGTTCAGGCCGGCAAGGCGCGCGATGTCCACCGCAGCCTCGGTGTGTCCTGCGCGGACCAGGACGCCGCCCTCGCGCGCGCGAAGCGGAAAGATATGGCCGGGCGTGGCGATGTCGGCGCCACCCTTGGAGGGATCGATGGCCACGCTGATCGTGCGCGCGCGATCATGGGCGCTGATTCCGGTGGTGACGCCTTCGCGCGCCTCGATCGACATGGTGAACGCGGTCTCGTGGCGGCTGGAGTTCTTGGGGCTCATCAGCGTCAGCCCCAGCGCGTCGATGCGGTCGCCGGGCAGCGACAGGCAGATCAGACCGCGACCATGCGTGGCCATGAAATTGACGGCATCGGGCGTGGCCATCTGGGCGGGGATCACAAGATCGCCCTCGTTCTCGCGGTCCTCGTGATCGACGAGGATGAACATCCGGCCGTTCCGGGCATCCTCGATGATCTCCTCGATGGTCGAGATCGCGTTGCTCAGATCGCTTTCGACCGGACCGGGCTTTTCAAACTGCATGGTGGCTTCCCTTGAAATGTCGCGCTCCGCTGACGGAACCGCCAGCCCGCCTCACTTGCCTATATACCCGCCGCGCCGGCTTCGGCCAGCCGCGCGACATAGCGCGCCAGCGTGTCGATCTCGAGGTTGACGGCATCGCCTTCCTGCGCATCGCCCCAGGTCGTGACCTGCTGCGTATGCGGGATGAGGTTGATGCCGAAGCGGGTGCCATCGACTTCGTTCACGGTCAGCGAGGTGCCGTTCAGCGCGACCGATCCCTTGGGGGCGATGAACCGCGCCAGCCCCGGGGGTGCCTCGAAGGTCAGGCGCAGGCTGCCGCCTTCGTCGCGTGCCCCGACGATCCGCGCGACGCCATCGACATGCCCGCTGACGATGTGGCCGCCAAGTTCGTCTCCGACCTTCAGCGCGCGTTCCAGGTTCAGCCGCCTGCCGACGGACCATCCGTTCGCGCCGATATTCGACTTGCTGATCGTCTCGGCCGAGATGTCGACATCGAACCAGTCGTCACCCTTCGCGACAACCGTCAGGCAAACGCCGTCGCAGGCCACCGAGGCCCCCATCTCGACCCCCGCCATGTCATATCCACAGCCGATCCGGGCGCGCATGTCGCCGCGCATCTCGACCGCGCGAACCGTGCCGATATCGGTGATGATCCCCGTGAACATCGTCATGACCCCTGCTGCTGGACCCGAACTAGGCCATCGACCGCGCCCGCGCAAGAAGGGGTGGCGCATGGACGCCGCGGCAATGGGGCGAAATGGGGCCGAAGCGTTATGGATATCCTAACGAATTCGTGTCATGACCGGCAGACGTTCCGTTTCCGATCTCATATCGTCCGCCGGGCAAGATGCTGCACCAACGCCTTTCCGTAGATGGCCTGGCCACCGATCCGCCCACCGGGACAGAGGCGCGGGTCTTCCTGTTTTTGCAAGGGCCGCACGGGCCGTTCTTTGACCGCCTGGCCCGGTTGCTGCGCGCTGCCGGCGCGACCGTCTGGCGCTGCGGTTTCAACGCCGGCGACGAATTCTTCTGGTCAGACAAGGCGTCACTCATCCGCCACACCGGGAGCATGCAGGACTGGCCCCAGCATCTGGACCGCATCCTTGTCGAAAAGGGTGTGACCGATATCGTGCTCTATGGTGACGTCCGGCCGATCCACGACATCGCGCGCAGCGCCGCCCGCGATGACGGCCTGCGCCTGCATGTCTTCGAAGAAGGGTATCTGCGCCCTTACTGGATCAGCTACGAGCGGGGTGGATCGAATGGTCATTCGGCGCTGTTGCGGATCTCGCTGTCGCAGATGCGCGCGGCCCTGCGGGACTCCGGCAGCGAGATCCGTCGCCCGCCGGCACGCTGGGGCGACATGGGTCATCACAAGTTCTATGGCGCCTTCTATCATTTCATCGTGCTGATCGCGAATGGCCGGTATCGCCGCTATCGCGGCCACCGCGCGATCACGATCGGGCAGGAATTCAGGCTCAATCTGCGGCGTTTCCTGATGGCACCGGCCTATCGTCTGAAATCCATGGTCCAGTGGCGGCGTTTCAAGCTGTCGGGTCGGCCCTATTCTCTGGTGCCGATGCAACTGGAACACGATTCCAACTTCCTGGGACATTCACCCTTCACCCGCAACAGCCAGTTCATCGACACCGTCATCGGGGAGTTTTCGCGCGCCGCGCCGCGTCACCATCATCTGATCTTCAAGGCACACCCGCTCGAGGATGGCCGCGCGGAAAACCGGCGCGCGATCCTGCAGGCCGCGAGGCATCTCGGCGTCGAAGGCCGCGTGCATTACATGCGCAGCGGCAAACTGGCCGAACAGATGGCCCATGCGCGCTCGGTGATCACTGTCAACTCGACCGCCGCGCAGCAGGCGCTGTGGCGCGGGATCCCGGTGAAGGCACTGGGTCGCGCGGTCTACGCCAAGCCGGGCATCGTTGCCGACCAGTCGCTGGCGGATTTCCTTGCCGAACCGCAGCCACCCGATCCGCAAGCCTACCGCGTCCTTCGCGACTTCCTTCTGCAGACCAGCCAGGTGCCCGGCGGATTCTATTCCCGCCGCTCGCGCGCCCACACGCTGCGGCTTGTCGCGGACCTGATCCTGGCCCCGGACGACCCCTACGAGGCGCTGGCAAAGGGGCGTGTCGCACATCGGCACCAGATCGCAGACCGCCGCGACTGAAACAGCATGAAATGGTGGTTTCTTCAGGGACCAACCGATAGATTGAAGCATAAACGGGCGCATACCCCCGCCGAAATGAAAACAGGAGTTTCGAGGTGACAGCCATTTTCCCCCAGGCCGGTATCCTGCGGCTGACCATGATCGCGGCGTTGGTGCTGGTGACAGCATGCGGCTTGCCGCGACCGGGCCCGAACAAGAAAGAGATCTACGCCGGTGCCGTCGAACGTGGCGGGAACGCGAACGTCATCTATGTCAATGATCACGTCAATCGGGCGAGCAATTTCGCGCCCGCCTACGGGTTTTCGTCCAGCTTCCGCAACGCGGGCCAGGTCGGCGCGGATGAAATCCGGGCAGGCGACGTTCTGGGCCTGTCGATCTGGGAAAACGTGGATGACGGGCTGCTGACCTCGCTGGGGGCCAGCTCGACCGCACTGACAGAAATTCAGGTCGACAGCGCGGGCTATATCTTCGTGCCCTATGCCGGCCGCATCCGCGCGGCGGGCAACAGCCCCGAACAGCTGCGCCAGATCATCACCGAACGTCTCAGCGCTCAGACCCCCGATCCGCAGGTGACCGTCTCGCGGGTTGCCGGCAATGGTGCGACGGTGTCGGTGATGGGCAAGGTCCTGGCGCAGGGCGTCTATCCGATCGAACGGCCGACCCGCACCCTGTCATCGATGCTGGCTCAGGCTGGCGGGGTCTCGGTCGAGCCCGAAGTGGCGGTCATCACGGTCAAGCGCGGCGGCAGCCAGGGCAAGGTCTCGCTGACCGATCTTTACGGCAGCCGGTCCAACGACATCGCGCTGCGACCGGGCGACATCATCCTGGTCGAGGAAGATCAGCGCAACTTCACCGCGCTTGGCGCACTGGGCGGACAGACCCGCGTGCCCCTGGGCAACGAGATGATCAGCGCGGTCGAGGCGATCGCCATGGTCGGCGGCCTCAGCTCGGCGCTGGCGGACCCGACCGGCGTGTTCGTTCTGCGCGACGAACCTGAATCCGTGGCCAGCAGGGTTCTTGGCAAGCCGGTCTACGGCACGCAGCGCATGGCCTATGTGCTGGACCTGACGCGGCCGAACGGGCTGTTCCTCGCGCGTGATTTCCTGATCCGCGATGGCGACACGATCTACGTCACCGAAGCCCCCTATGTGCAGTGGAACAAGACCATCGCGGCCATCACCGGCAGCGTCGACTCGGCAGACACCGTGGCAAGCTTCGGCGAATAAGGGCCAGATGGACGCGGGAACGGGCTGGGCCGCCGGGGACAGTCCCCGGCGGCTCTGTGTCTATAGCGCGGGCTTCTGGACAAGGCCCCGGCTGCACCGGATCCTTGCATTGGCCGGATGGCGGGTAGCGGCGGGCGTTCCCCGCTGCGGCGATGCGATCGCGATCTGGGGGGCCAGCCCGACCGCCTGGCGCGGACGCGCTGTCGCGGCGCGATCCGGCGCGCCGCTGGTCACGATCGAGGATGCCTTCCTGCGGTCGATCCTGCCCGGTCGTGCCGCCGGACGGCTGGCCCGGCGCGGACCTGTGGGACTTCTGATCGACACCGAAGGCGTGCATTTCGATCCTGCACGGCCGTCCCTGATCGAACGCCTCATTGTGGACGGGCGCACCGAAGGGCTTGAAGTCCAGGCGGCCGCCGGTCTGGCGCGACTGAGGTCGCTCGATCTGTCGAAATACAACGGCCACGATCCGGCCTTGGCTCCACCCGGTCGGGGATATGTGCTGGTCATCGACCAGACGCGTGGCGACGCATCGCTGATGGGCGCGGGCCGTGGGGTTTTCCTGCGCATGCTGGGCGCCGCCCGCGCAGAAAACCCCGGCGTCCCGATCGTTGTGCGCAGCCACCCCGAAACCGCCGCCGGACTTCGCCTCGGTCATCTGGCTGCGGCCGATCTGCGCGCCGGAGAGATGCTGTGCGACGGCCCGGTCTCACCCTGGCGCCTGGTCGCGGATGCCCGCGCCGTGTACGCCGTCAGTTCGCAACTGGGATACGAGGCGCTGCTGGCCGGGCAAGCGCCGAGGCTCTTTGGTCAACCCTTCTATGCGGGCTGGGGACTCAGCCAGGATGAGCATGGCCTTCCCGACGGGCGTCGGGGCCGGGCAAGCCGCGAGGATCTGTTCGCGGCCAGCCATCTCCTGGCGCCCGTCTGGTATGATCCATGCCGCGACCGGCTGACCGATTTCCATGGCGCGGTTGACCAGCTGCAGGCAGAGACCCAGGTCTGGCGACAGGATCGCGACGGACATCTGGCTTACGGCATGCGGTTGTGGAAGCGGCCTTTCATCGCCCGCGCGTTCGGTGATGCCAGGCCCGTCCGCTTCGCCCGACGGCCTTCGGCGCAGGTGACGCTGACCTGGGCAGGACGGGGGGCCGAGGCCGCCCGGGCGATCCGGGTCGAGGACGGTTTCCTGCGGTCGCGCGGCCTTGGCGCGGCGTTGACACCGCCCTTGTCGCTGGTCGCCGACGATCTGGGCATCTACTACGATCCGACGCGGGAAAGCCGGCTGGAGCGTCTGATCGCCCTGGGTCCGCCACCGGGCGGCGAGGCCCGCGCAAGCCGGCTGATCGACGCGATCCGGCTGAAGGGATTGTCGAAATACAATCTGGCCAGCATGCCACCTGCCCCGCTGCACCGCGACGGTCGGCGGGTCATCCTGGTGCCCGGACAGGTCGAGGACGACGCGTCGATCCGGCTGGGTGCCGGCGCCGAGCGGCGCAACATCGAGCTTCTGGCACGCGCGAGGGCCGAGAACCCCGCAGCGCTGCTGATCTACAAGCCCCACCCCGATGTCGAGGCGGGGCTGCGTCCCGGCGCGATCTCCGACGCCGACCTGTCCGGGATTTGCGACCAGGTCGCACGCCGAGTGGACGCCGCAGCCCTGCTGGACAGCGTGGACGAAGTCTGGACCATCACCTCGACGCTGGGGTTCGAGGCCTTGCTGCGCGGCATTCCGGTCAGTGTGCTTGGCGCCCCGTTCTACGCCGGCTGGGGACTGACCCGCGACCTGGGCCCGATCCCCGCGCGCCGGGTCGCGCGTCCGACGCTTGCGGCACTGGTCCACGCCTGCCTGATCGCCTATCCCCGCTATCGCGACCCGGTTTCGGGGCTGCCCTGCCCGCCCGAGGTCGCGCTGGACAGGCTGGCCGATCCACAAGCGGCAAATCGCGGCGCGGCGCTGCGTCTGCTGGCGAAGGCGCAGGGCGCGCTGGCGGGGCATAGCTGGATCTGGCGGCGCTGAAACGCGATTGCGTCACGCGCGAAGCCAGCGGTGGAAGATATCGGGACCGACCGCGCGGCTTTCCACCAGGTGAAAACGCGGCGCGTCGGACAGACGGGGCAGATCAAGCGCACCGATCGATGGACGGCCGTCCCGGCCCAGAACCAGCCCGGCCGTATAGCCCACAAGCTGATCGACGACATCAGCGGCGATCAGGCCGGCGGCCAGCTGACCGCCCCCCTCGCAGAACACGCGCGTGAGCCCGCGCGCCGCCAGTTCCGCCATCACCGCCGCGGGCGTGCCGGAAAGCTGCCACAACGGCCCGTGCTCCGGCCCCTCGTCGGGCAGTTCGGGCAGCGGCCGCGACGTCAGAACGACGCGAACCGGCTGTCGGACCGGACCGAATCCGCGCACATTCAGCTGGGGCAGGTCGGCCCGCGCGGTGCCGCCGCCGACCATGATCGCGTCATGTTGCAGCCGCATGGCATGAACATGCACGCGTGCGGCCGGGCCGGTGATCCACCGGCTCTCGCCCTGCGAAGTGGCGATGCGCCCGTCGAAGCTGCTGGCCAGTTTCAGCGTGACGAAGGGCCGACCGCGCGCGACGCAAGACAGGAAGCCCGATTGCAGCGCCCGGGCATCCGACTCGGCGACGCCCTCGGTCACCTCGATCGCGGCGGCGCGCAGGATGGCGTGGCCGCGTCCCGCGACCCTGGGGTCGGGATCGGTGTGGGCGGTCACGACGCGGGCGATTCCGGCAGCGACAAGCGCCTCGGCGCAGGGAGATGTGCGGCCGTGATGGGCGCAGGGTTCAAGCGTGACATAGGCTGTGGCGCCGCGCGCCTCGGCTCCGGCCTGGTCCAGCGCCACGCGTTCCGCATGGGGTCGTCCGCCGGGCTGTGTCCATCCGCGCCCCACCACCCTGCCCTTGCTGACGAGCACGCAGCCCACGGCAGGGTTCGGCCAGACATTGCCAAGCCCGCGCCGCGCAAGTCGCAGCGCATGGTGCATGTGCCGCAGATCCAGTTCGTTCCGGGTCAATCGGACCCCGCGCCCGGACGCAGTTCCGATACGAACTTGTCGAAATCGTCTGCGTCCTGGAAGTTCTTGTAGACGCTGGCGAAGCGCACATAGGCGACATTGTCGATGCGCGACAGCGCCTCCATCACGATCTCGCCGATCATCTTCGAGGGGATGTCCGTCTCGCCGGTGCTTTCCAGACGCCGCACGATGCCGCTGATCATCTGTTCGATGCGCTCGGGTTCGACAGGACGCTTCTGCATGGCGATGCGGATCGAGCGGGCCATCTTGTCGCGGTCGAAATCCTCGCGCTTGCCGTTCGATTTCACCACGACCAGATCGCGCAGCTGGACCCGCTCATAGGTGGTGAAACGCCCCCCGCAGGCGGGACAGAAACGCCGGCGCCGGATCGCCACATTGTCTTCGGCCGGGCGCGAATCCTTGACCTGCGTATCGGCATTTCCGCAAAACGGGCAGCGCATCCTGTTGTCCCCCAAGTCCCTGGATCCGCAGCCACTATAGGCAGCTTGGCAGGGCTTGGGTAGGGTTATCCACAGGCTACTACATAGGCACGGAACGACGTGTGACCCGAATGCCGCGCGCGCGCCCATGCCCGGTGCGGGACGGCCGGGTGCGGGCAACAGATCGTTCCCGGGCTGGGCGGGGCTGGCCCGGGCTGGCCAATCCAGCCGCGCTCAGCCTTCCACCGGCTGAAACAACCCGGCGACCTGCCTGTCATGGGGGGCCTTCCGATGCTCGACCAGATAGATGCCCTGCCAGGTGCCCAGCATCATCCGCCCGGCGGACACCGGGATCTGCAGGCTGACGGGCAGCAGCGCCGCCTTCAGATGCGCGGGCATGTCGTCTGGCCCCTCGTCGCGATGGGTGATCCAGCCCATCGTGGGGTGGTCTGCGGCCGGTGCGATGCGATCAAGCCAGTTCAGCAGATCGATCTGCACATCGGGATCTGCATTTTCCTGGATCAGCAGCGAACAGGAGGTGTGCCGGACCATCAGTGTCAGCACGCCGTCATGTGCGCCGATCTCGGCCAGCCAGCGCGCGACGTCGCGGGTGAACTCGTGGCAGGCGGGGCCGCTTGTGGCGATGGTGAACAGACGGATCACTCGGCGGCTTCGGGTCCATGCGGTGTCGGCGGCCCCAGCACGGTGCGACCGTCGGGCTCGCGATCATCGGCCCGGTCATGATCGAGGGCGATCTGCTTTTGCGTCCGCGCGCCCAGTTCGCGCAGCATCTCGACCTGCCTTATGACGTTGCCGGGCCCACGGGTCAGCCGGTCAAGAGCCTGGCCATGCGCGCGCGATGCCTGATCCAGCGCCTTTCCGACGCCTTCCATCGATTCGGCGAAACCGGCGACCTTGTCGTAAAGCGCCCCGGCACGGCGGGCGATTTCCATGGCGTTGCTTTCCCGCCGCTCGACCGCCCAGATATGTTCCACGGTCCGCAGCGTCAGCATCAGCGTGGTGGGCGTGGTCAGCCCGACCCCGCGTTCAAGCGCGAAGCCCGCCAGGGTCGGGTCGGCGCGCAGCGCCTCGGAGAAGGCGCCTTCGATGGGGATGAACATCAGCACGTAATCGACCGAGGCATCATCCATCCGGTGATAGCCTTTTTCCGCCAGCGTGGTGACATGGGCACGGACGGCCGCGACGTGCCGGCGCAGTGCGGCCTGGGTCTCGTCAGGGTCCTCGCCGTTCACCAGAATCTCGTAGTCGTTCAGCGAAACCTTGCTGTCGATCACCATGATCTTCTCGCGCGGCATCCTGATCACCACGTCGGGTCGCCACAGCTTGCCGTCCTCGTCGCGCCAACTGGCCTGCATGTCGTAATGGGTGCCGGCTTCCAGACCGGATTGCTCAAGGATGCGCTCGAGCACCATCTCGCCCCAGGCGCCCTGACGCTGCTTTTCGCCCTTCAGGGCGCGGGTCAGGTTGACCGCCTCGCGAGAAATATCCTCGGAGCGCTTGTGCAGGAATGCGATCTGTTCGCGCAGCCGCGCACCTTCCTCGTCCAGAACCTTGTTGCGACTTTGCAATTCGGTCTGGAAGCGATGCACCTGATCGCGAAACGGGTTCAGCAGCGCCGTCAGCTGGTCGCCCTGGGCCTTTTGCATGTCGCCTTGCTGAACGCGCAGGGTCTCGGCAGCCAGCAGCTTGAACTGCCCGGTCATCTCGTCTCGCAATTCGCGAAGGGTTGCGATCTCGCGGGCAGCGGCCTCGCGGTCCTTCTGCGCGCCAAGCCGGGTTTCCGCCAGTTCGGTCTGGCCACGGGCAAGCTGTTGGCGTGCCTGATGCAGGGCGTCGGCCAGCCCGTCGCGATCCTCGGCCAGTTCGGCCAGCCGCGCGGACTGTGTTTCGTGCCGGACGGCGTGTCGGCCCAGTTCAAGTTCCTGATCGCGCTGGACCCGTTCCATCTGGGCCAGCCGGGATGTCAGGTCGCCTTCGCGCGCCGCGGCATCCGACAGGGCAGCGGCCGACCGCGCCCGATCATGGCGCAAGCGCGACGCCACGACCCAAAGCAGCAACAGGCAAACCACCGCCGCCGCCAGCATCGCCTGTACCGTCTGGAGGTCATTGAACCAGGCGGCGAGGCGGGCTGTAAGATCCTGCGGCATGAACACTCCGAACTGTTTCTGGCCAGGACCAGTGTTCACTTTTTGTGCCGCAACGCAACCCGCCGCAGCCCAGCCTCACCCCGGCAGGATCAGATCGCCACAGCTTGCAGGAAGGACGCGACCCCGTCCGCATAGGCGCCGCGATCCACCGTCGAGGCCTTGGAGCGCGCGAACCAGTCCAGCATCGAGGCCTGCTCACGGTCCGAGAACCGCATCCGCCAGTCCTGAAACCGACGCCAAGCCAATCCGCCTTCGTCCAGGACGGTGATGTCACGATGCCGGGGGTCGCGCAGGATGGATTCGACGACCAGCCTGACCGATTCCACGGGACCCTCGAGCCACTGGAAGAACAGGCCGTCCTCGTGATGCAGGCTTCCGGTCAGGCTCAGCCTGGCGTTGCGGCGCCTGGCCGCTGCCAGAATATCCCTGAGGTCCGGTTCCGACAGCCCGTCGCGGGCAGTGCTGCGATACAGAAAGAAGCCCAGCCCCTCGAAAAGCATGGGATCACTGGTCAAGGAACGACCGCAGCTTTCTGCTTCGGGATGGATGCTTCAGCTTCCGCAGGGCCTTGGCTTCGATCTGGCGGATCCGCTCGCGCGTGACGCTGAACTGCTGCCCAACTTCTTCCAGCGTGTGATCGGTGTTCATGCCGATCCCGAAGCGCATGCGCAGCACCCGTTCCTCACGGGGGGTCAGGCTCGCCAGAACCCGGGTGGTCGTTTCCTTCAGATTCTCCTGAATGGCCGAGTCCAGCGGCAGAACGGCGTTCTTGTCCTCGATGAAATCGCCAAGCTGGCTGTCTTCCTCGTCGCCGATCGGGGTTTCGAGGCTGATCGGCTCCTTGGCGATCTTCATCACCTTGCGGACCTTTTCCAGCGGCATCTGCAGCTTCTCGGCCAGTTCCTCGGGGGTCGGCTCGCGGCCGATCTCGTGCAACATCTGACGGCCGGTTCGAACCAGCTTGTTGATCGTCTCGATCATGTGGACCGGAATGCGGATCGTCCGCGCCTGGTCCGCGATCGAGCGGGTGATCGCCTGGCGGATCCACCAGGTCGCATAGGTCGAGAACTTGTAGCCGCGCCGATACTCGAACTTGTCCACGGCCTTCATCAGGCCGATATTGCCTTCCTGGATCAGGTCCAGGAACTGCAGGCCGCGATTCGTGTATTTCTTGGCGATGCTGATGACCAGGCGCAGGTTCGCCTCGACCATCTCCTTCTTGGCCTGACGCGCCTCTTTCTCGCCGCGCTGGACCTGGCTGACGATCCGGCGGAATTCCTCGATGTCGACGCCGACATACTGGCCCACCTCGGCCATGTCGCCGCGCAGCTTTTCGACCTGCTCGCGCGACCGCTCGAACAAGGCCTGCCAGCCGCGTCCGGACTGCTGCTGCAACCGTTCGACCCAGGTGGGGTCAAGCTCGCTGCCGCGATAGGCGTCGATGAATTCGCGCCGGTTGATCCGGGCGCCGTCGGCCAGCTTGACCATGCCCGAATCGATCGTGACGATCCGGCGGTTGATGCCGTAAAGCTGATCGACAAGCGCTTCGATCCGGCTGTTGTTGAGATGCAGCGAATTGACCAGAACGACGATCTCGCTGCGCAGTTTCTGATAATCCGATTCCGCGCTGGCCGAGAAGCTGCTGTCCTCGTTCAGCGTTGCCGACATCCGCTGGTCCTGCATGTCGGCAAGCAGCGAATAATCCAGCGCGATCGCTTCGAGAGTCTCGAGGACCTTCGGCTTGAGGCTGGCCTCCATCGCGGCGAGGGACAGGTTGGCGCCGTCATCTTCGTCGTCGTCGTCATCGGCGCCCATCGGATTGCCGTCGGCATCCACCTCGTCGCGCTTTTCGCCCGAAGCGGCGCCGCTGTCCTCGGCGGACAGCTCTTCGGCTTCTTCGGCCTCCTCGTCGTCCATCGCCTGGCCGAACGTGGTCTCGAGGTCGATCACGTCGCGCAGCAGGATCTCTTCGTCCAGAAGCTCCTGGCGCCACATGGTGATGGCCTTGAAGGTCAGCGGGCTTTCGCAAAGGCCCGCGATCATGGTGTTGCGACCGGCCTCGATCCGCTTGGCGATCGCGATCTCGCCCTCGCGCGACAACAGTTCGACGCTGCCCATCTCGCGCAGATACATGCGGACCGGATCGTCGGTCCGGTCGAGTTTCTCGGTCTCGGTCGCGGCGACCGCCACCTCGCGCGAGCCCGAGGCGGTCGTGGCCACGGCCCCGCCCTCGGCGTCGTCGGCCCCTTCCTCGTCCTCGATGACATTGATGCCCATCTCGGACAGCATCGACATCACGTCCTCGATCTGTTCGCTGCTGACCTGCTCGGGCGGAAGCACGCTGTTCAACTGGTCATAGGTGATGTAGCCGCGATCGCGCGCCTCGGAGATCATCTTCTTGACCGCCGCCTGGCTCATGTCCAGCGAATGGGCGTTCTCGTCCTTGTCGGTCTTGTCTTGCTCGTCGTCCTTGGCGGCCATCCAGGGCTCCTTCTCGGGGCAGTGATTCGCGACTCACCTGCGAATCGGCACGAATCTGAATTTGTTCTATCGCGATTCCGGGCCGGATCAAAGGCCGGCCGGGCGGATGATTCGCATGCGGCATGGCGGTGATTCGCAATGGCTTTCCGGGCCGGGCGATCCGTCGCGTGTCAGCGCCGCGGCGGCTTGCGCCAGATCTGGCCATTGAGCCAGCTTTCCAGCTGTGCAGACAGCGCGTCGCGATCCTCGTTCAGGTCGCCGCTATCCTCCATGTCGGGCCGCTCGGCCCGGTGGCGGGCGCGGGCGGTCTGTTGCATCCGCCAGGTGAGGCCCTCATCGGCCTCGCCCTGGATTTCCGCCTCTGCCCGGACCAGCTCGGTTCCGGCGGCGCGCTGCGCCTCCAGACGTTCGAGAAGATTGGTCAGGATCGCGGTCGCGGCCGCATCATCCTGCGATTCGATCACGGCCGGGGTCAGGCCCAGATGGGCGTCGGCCCGGAGCGTTTCAAGGGCACGACGGCCGGCCGCGGTATCGGTGCCCGACAGCAGGTCATGCAGAAGCGCGCCGCGGTCGGGATCCTGCGGCACCAGTCGCTCGAGCCGCGATTCCGTCGCCGGGATCAGTTCGGGGCGCAGCGCGCAGATCAGCAGGCTGGCACCTTCCAGCAGCCATTCACCCGATTGCGGCGTACTGACCGTGGCAGAAGGGCGCGGCGCGCGCGGGGCCATCGAGGCCCCTCCGCGCCGGGCCGGCCCCTGGCCCGCCGCACCCGGACCCGCACGGCGCGCAGCCGGCCCGCCGCGGCGCTTCTGCCAGTCACCACCGAACAACTCGCGCCGCTTGGTGCGGATCTCGTCGGCATAGTGGCGGCGGGTCAGGTCGTCCGGGATCCGCGCGATCGCCTGCTGCAGCCGGCGGTCCAGCGCGGCCTTGCGTTCCGGACTGTCCAGCACCTGCCCCTCGGTTTCGCGCGACCACAGCAGATCGACCAGCGGGCGCGCCTGGTCCAGCAGCGCGCGCATCGCCCCCGCGCCCGCCGACTTCAGAAGGTCGTCCGGGTCCTGGCCCGCGGGCAGGACCACGAAACGCAGCGCCTGGCCCGGTCCGGTCAGGGGCAGCGCCAGGTCGATGAGTCGCCTTGCCGCGTGCTGGCCGGCCGCATCGCCGTCCAGCGCGATCACCGGTTCGGGCGAGACACGCCACATCAGACGCAACTGATCCTCGGTGATCGCCGTCCCCAGCGGCGCGACCGCAGCCTCGAACCCGGCACGCACCAGCGCGATGACGTCCATGTATCCTTCGGCCACGACAAGCCGCTGGCCCTTGGCGACGGCGGCGCGGGCGGGGCCGAGATTGTAGAGGTTGCGCCCCTTGTCGAACAACGGGGTTTCGGGGCTGTTGAGGTATTTCGCCCGCGCCGCGGCTGCCATCGCGCGGCCCCCGAAACCGATGCACCGCCCCTGCCCGTCCCGGATCGGGAAAATGATCCGGTCGCGAAAGCGGTCATACGCCGCGCCACCGCCATCCGGCCTTGCCGACATGCCCGATTCGACGATCAGCGCCTCATCGAGGCCCTTTTCGCGCAACGCCCGGGTCAGGGCCGTGCGGCTGTCGGGCGCAAAACCGATCTCGAACCGGTCTTCGGTGTCGCGGTCCATGCCGCGACGCGCCAGGTAGTCGCGCGCCTCGGCCGCCGCCCCGGTCTGCATTTGCAGGCGGAACCAGCGGCATGCGGCCTCGGTCACCTCAAGCAGGCGGTCGCGGCGGTCGCCCCGCTCGCGCGCGCGGGGATCGGGTTCGGGCATCTGCATCCCCGCCTCGGCCGCCAGCAGCTTTACCGCCTCGATGAATTCCAGCCCGTCCATTTCCCGCAGGAAGGTCAGCGCGTCACCCTTGGCCTGGCAGCCGAAGCAGTAGTAGAAACCCTTCTGATCGTCGCAGTGAAAGCTGGCGGATTTTTCCTGATGGAAGGGGCACGGCGCCCACCAGTCGCCCCTGGCCTGGTTCGACTTGCGCAGATCCCACACGACCTTGCGCCCGATCACCCGGCTGATCGGGACTCGGTTGCGCAATTCGTCGAGGAATCCGGGTGGCAGACTCATGGGATGACTATCGGGAACGTCGGTGACGGCGGCAAGCGCCGTGATCTGGGTATCTGCAGAACGCGCAAGCGGACGTCAATGCGCCCCGACTGCGCCGCGCGCCAGACCCCAGTAGATGTCGCCGATCCGGTGACGGTCCAGACGCCCGCCGTCGCGGTACCAGTTCGTCACCCCGGTCAGCATCGCGATCAGCGCCATCGTGGCAAGCTTGCTGTCTTCGATGCGCATCACGCCGGTGGCCATGCCGTCGCGCAGGATCGCTTCCAGTGCGGCCTCATAGCGCCCGCGCAGCTCGGCGATACGCGTGAAGTTTTCCGGCGTGAGATTTCGCAGCTCCATGTAGGAGAGGAACACCGCGTCGGGGTGGTCGAGGCTGAAATCGATATGGAAACGCACGAAGGCCTCGAGCCGGCTCAGCGGATCCGCGGTCGGATCGTCCCGCCACGCCGCCAGCAATTCCTGCATGTGGCTTTCCAGAAGATCATGCAGCAGCGCCTGCTTGTCGGCAGTATAGGCGTAAAGCGCCCCCGCCTGCACGCCGACCTCGGACCCGATCTGCCGCATCGACACGGCCGCATAGCCCTGGCTCGCGAACAGCTTGCGGGCCTTGTCGCGGATGAGGGGGCCGGTGATGTCGGCGCGGGAACCTTGCGTGCGGGCCATGCCGACTTCTAGTGCGGCGCGCGCGCATGTGGAAGTCCCAGGCTGCGATGCGGCGCAACGCCAAACCAGCCGTTGCCGCCGTGCATCGCCCGACGTAACCTGTCGCGATGACGCACGCATTCCGCATGACCGCGATCCCTGCCCTGATATGCCTTGCGGCCTGTGGCGGCGGTGGCGACACCTACCCCCATCTGCTGCCGACCGAGATGATCCTGGCCGAGCCTGCGCTGCCCGATCACGCCGCGGGGGCCGCAGCCAGCCCATCGATCACCGCCGACGAAACCCGGACGCGCGCCGCGGCGCTGAAACGGCGCGCGGACGGTATGCGCGGGCCGGTGATCGAACCGGACGCGCTGGCGCGGATGACGGCCGCGCGCGATTGATTGCAAGCAGGGCGGTTCCTTCGTATGACGAAACCGCCAAGTCCAAGAGGCCGCACATGCCTGTCATCACCTGCATCGAAGACCTGAAGGCACTGCATCGAGCGCGAACGCCGCGCATGTTCTACGACTATGCCGAGTCGGGCAGTTATTCGGAACAGACCTTCCGCGACAACACGACCGATTTCGCCCGGCTGCGCCTGCGCCAGAAGGTGGCGGTCGACATGTCGAACCGCAGCACGGCCTCTGACATGGTCGGGCTGCCGGTCTCGATGCCGGTCGGCCTGGCGCCTGTCGGGCTGACCGGCATGCAGCATGCCGACGGCGAAATCCACGCGGCTCGCGCGGCCGAGAAATTCGGGGTTCCCTTCGCGCTGTCCACGATGTCGATCTGCTCGATCGAGGATGTCGCCGCACACACGACCAAGCCCTTCATGTTCCAGCTTTACGCCATGAAGGATCAGGACTTCCTGGCCGCCATCATCGAGCGGGCCAGGCGGGCGGGCTGCAACGCGCTGGTGCTGACCCTGGATCTTCAGATCCTGGGCCAGCGCCACAAGGACCTGAAGAACGGGCTGTCCGCGCCGCCCAAGCTGACCCTGGCGACGATGCTGAACCTGGCGACGAAATGGCGCTGGGGCTTGGGCATGTTGCAGACCAGACGCCGGCAATTCGGCAATATCGTCGGCCATGCCAAGGGCGTCGGCGATACCCGTTCGCTGATGAGCTGGACCGCCGAGCAGTTCGACGAGCGGCTGGACTGGGACAAGGTCGCCCGGATCCGCGACATGTGGGGCGGAAAGCTGATCCTGAAGGGCATCCTCGATCCCGAGGACGCCCGGATCGCCGCCGATTTCGGCGCGGATGCGATCGTGGTCAGCAATCATGGCGGTCGCCAGCTTGACGGCGCGCTCAGTTCGATCCGGATGCTGCCGCATATTGTCGAGGCGGTTGGCGATCAGGTCGAGATCCACATGGATAGCGGCATCCGCAGCGGGCAGGACGTGTTGAAGGCCCTGGCGCTGGGGGCGCATGCGACCTGGATCGGCCGCGCCTTCGTCCATGGCCTGGGCGCAATGGGCGAGGCTGGCGTGACCGCAGCCCTCGACGTGATCAGGAAAGAACTGGATATCAGCATGGCGCTGTGCGGCGAGCGCGACGTCCATGCGCTTGGCCGCCACAACATCATGATGCCGCAGGACTTCCTGACCGAATACGGCGCCTGATCAGGGCTCTTCCTTCGCCGGTTGCCTAGAACAGCTGGGCCAGCCAACGCTGACCGCGCCCGATGCGGACCATGGCGACCACCATCAGTGCCGGCGCGAAGAACGCCACAAGCGTCGGCACCAGCGGGTGGCTGACCTGCATCTCGCTGGCGAAATGAAGGAACAGATAGTGAATGACATAGACGGCCGATGCGATCCGTCCCAACGGCAGTCCGCTGGCGGGCACCGAGACACGCAGGGTCAGCGCAAAGATCGCGGGCGCCATCAGGAACAGCCCGGCCTGGAATTCCAGAATCGCGTATCGGTTGACGACGGTCAGGAACACCAGGTTCTCGCACAGAGCGAGGACCAGCCCTGTCAACAGTGCGGCGATCAGGACACCCCGACCGGGGATCGCCCAGGGAACGGACTGAGGCGCGGACATCTTCTGCGCGAAAAGATATCCCATCACCATGAACGGATACAGAAAGAACGGCCCGCTCCGAAAGACTTCCAGCGGCACCGGAACGAGATGCCCGATCGAGGCATATTGCAGGACCAGCCCGATCGACCCGAAAGCGACCGCGGAAAGAAGCATCGCCCTTGGCCCGCGCGGGATCACCAGGGCCATCATGCAGGCGGCCACCACCAGACCTTCGAGGAACCACAGATGCCGAAAGCCCAGCAGGAATTCTCGCAGGTTCTGGGTCGTGGCTTGCTGCCAAAGCTGCATGAAGACGAAATAGATCAGGTACCACGCGACATAGATCAGCAGAATGCGCTGCACCCAAAGCCAGTACCGGGCCTTCTGTTGGGTGCGGAACAGGAAATAGCCGGCGGTCATCGCAAAAAGCGGAACCGCATGGCGCAACACGATGCTGAGGACAATCAGGCCGAAACTGCCGAACGTCTCGCGACCCAGCCCGCTATGCCCGATCACGACGAACGCGGCGAGAATCGCGCGCATGTAGTCGATCGAGTAAACCCGGTCCTGAATCAACTCTTTACCCCGGAAGAATTCTCGCCGAAAAACTGCGGGCAGCGTAAAATGCAGACCATCCTATCGGCATAATGTTGCCGTCGCCCCCTGTCAAACCCTGTGTCCACCGCATCTGCACTCTTTGGCTCTTTTCTCCGCGCGCGCGATGGTGTATGGGCCCGGCTCTGCCGCCATGCACCCTTGGAGGATGGCGGTTTCTTGAAAATATGAAGGATAGACATCATGGCCAAAGAGATCCCTGATCTGGTGGCCGAGGCACGCGCGGGGTCAGGCAAGGGGGCCGCCCGCCAAGCTCGCCGCGAAGGCAAGGTGCCCGGTATCGTGTATGGCGACCACAAGGACCCGGTCGCCGTCCAGTTCGACTTCAACAAGCTGCTGACCCAGCTGCGCTCGGGCCGCTTCATGTCCACGCTGTGGAACCTGAAGGTCGACGGACAGGACGACGTTCGCGTCATCTGCCGTGGCGTCCAGAAAGATGTCGTGAAGGATCTGCCGATCCATATCGACTTCATGCGCCTGCGCCGGACCTCGAAGGTCAAGCTGTTCATCCCGGTCGAGTTCGTCGGACAGGAAAAATGCCCGGGCCTGCGCAAGGGCGGAACGCTGGTGACCGTTCGTCCGGAAGTCGAACTGATCGTGACCGCCGGTGACATCCCCGATCACATCACCGTCGACCTGTCGGGACTTGAGGTCGGCGACGGCGTGCATATCCACGACGTCAAGCTGCCGGCAGGCACCAGGGCAACCATCGACCGGAACTTCGCCATCGCCAACATCGCCGCGCCGTCGGCGCTGCGTTCCAGCGAAGATGAGGAAGGCGACGAAAGCACCGAGGCGGCTGCCGAGGCCGAGGCCGAGACCGCAGAGGAGTGATTGCGCTGCCCCGGCCGGGGCGTGCGTGACATGCGGGGCGGCGCCACTGGCGTCGCCCTTTTCAATTCGGGCCCGCGCTGCTAGCCGATGCGCACTGTCCGCAAACTCAGGAGGTCCGCCATGGAACCCGTCCACATCATCGGCGCCGGACTGGCCGGTTCCGAGGCCGCCTGGCAGGCCGCCGCCGCAGGGGTCCCGGTCATGCTTCACGAAATGCGCCCGGCTGTCGGGACATTCGCCCACAAGACGGGCGATTGCGCCGAAATGGTGTGTTCGAACTCGTTCCGTTCGGACGACGATGTCATGAACGCGGTCGGGCAGCTGCATTGGGAAATGCGGGCGGCGGGCGGATTGATCATGGCGATGGCCGACCGTCATCGCCTGCCCGCCGGCGGCGCGCTGGCCGTCGATCGCGAGGTCTTCGCGCAGGCGGTCACGGCCGCGCTGCACGATCATCCGCTCATCGAGATCCGCGCCGGCGAGATCACCGAACTGCCCGATCGGGGCAACTGGATCGTCGCGACCGGGCCGCTGACCTCGGACGCGCTGGCCGCCGCGATCCGGGCCGTGACGGGCACCGATGCGCTGGCCTTCTTTGACGCCATCGCGCCGATCGTTCACGCCGACACGATCGACATGGATGTGGCATGGGAACAAAGCCGCTACGACAAGGGCGAAACCGAGGCCGAACAGAAGGCCTATATCAACTGCCCGATGGACCGGGGCGAGTACGAGGCCTTCATCGACGCGCTGCTGGCCGCCGACAAGACCGAGTTCCGCGAGGGCGAGACGGCTGGGTATTTCGATGGCTGCCTGCCCATCGAGGTCATGGCGGAACGCGGGCGCGAGACCCTGCGCCATGGCCCGATGAAGCCGGTCGGCCTGACCAACGCCCACAAGCCGCAGGACAAACCTTATGCCGTGGTTCAACTTCGTCGCGACAACGCCTTGGGAACGCTTTATAATATTGTCGGCTTCCAGACCAAGATGAAACACGGTGCGCAGACCGAGGTGTTTCGGATGATTCCCGGCCTGCGGAATGCGAGCTTCGCCCGCCTGGGCGGAATCCACCGCAACGCGTTTCTGAACTCGCCCAGCCTGCTGGACAACCGCATGCGCCTGAGGCGACGGCCGAATCTGCGCTTCGCGGGCCAGGTCACCGGAGTCGAGGGCTATGTCGAAAGCGCCGCGATGGGCCTGCTGGCCGGGCGGATGGCGGCCGCGCAGATCCGGGGCGGTGAACTGCCTCCACCGCCGTTCACCACGGCGATGGGTGCGCTGGTCAACCACATCACCGGGGGCGCAGACGCGAGGACCTTCCAGCCGATGAACGTCAATTTCGGCCTCTTCCCGCCGCTCGACGACATGCGGGCGGGCCGCAAGGGCCGCAAGGATCGCTACCCAGCCTACACCCAGCGCGCCAAGGACGATTTCAGGTCATGGCTTGCGGCGCAGTAAGGCGCACCCGCTTCGCGCCCTCGCCGACCGGTCTTCTGCATCTGGGTCACGCCTATGCGGCGCTGGTCGCGTCGGCCAGGGCCGATCCCGGCGCGTTCCTGCTGCGGATCGAGGATATCGATCGCGACCGCTGCCGGCCCGCGTTCGAGGCGGCGATCTTCGAGGATCTGGCATGGCTTGGGCTGGCCTGGCCCCGTCCGGTGATGCGGCAGTCCGACCGGCTGCCGGTCTATCGGGACGCGCTGCTGCGACTGGCGCCCTTGTGCTATCCCTGCCGCTGCCGCCGTGGTGATATCCGCGCGGCGTTGTCAGCCCCTCAGGAGGGCGCGCTGCCCGCCGGCCCCGACGGGCTGATCTATCCCGGCACCTGTCGCGCCCGCCCGATGTCGGACGCCAGCGACGGCGATGTGATTCGTCTTGACGCCGCGCGCGCCTTCGATGCCTTGCGGCTGGACCGGATCGCCTTCCGCGATGAGGCGATCCGGCCCGGGCAGGTTCACGGCCTGGGCCGAGCCGAATTTCTGGACGGAATCGGCGACGTGATTCTGTCTCGGCGCGGGATGGGCACGTCCTATCATCTCGCGGTCGTCGTCGATGATGCGGCGCAAGGCATCAGCCTGGTTACGCGCGGCAAGGATCTGTTCGATTCCACATGGATACATGTGCTTCTGCAGAAGTTGCTGGAACTGCCGACGCCGGTGTATCATCATCATCGGCTGATCCGGGACGACGCCGGGAAGCGTCTGGCCAAACGCGATGATTCCCGGTCGATCCGTGCGCTTCGCGAAGACGGCGCGACGCCTGGGGACATCCGCCGCCTGCTGTCGCTGTGAACTGGCGGGCGGGGCGCGAAACGTCCACAGTGCCCCGCGGGCTACCCGACCATCGGCGCCAGTATCTCGACCGGTTCGCCGTTGCGGATCGCGGTGTAGAAGCAGCTCCGGCGGCTGGTGTGGCAGGCGGGTCCGGTCTGTTCGACCAGCGCCAGCAGGCAATCGCTGTCGCAATCCACCCGCAACTCCACAAGCGTCTGGACATGACCCGAGGTCTCGCCCTTCACCCAGAAGCCCTGACGCGAGCGCGACCAGTAGGTGGCCCGTCCGGTCCTCAGGGTCCGGGCGACGGCCTCGGCGTTCATCCAGGCCATCATCAGAACCTCGCCGCTGCGGTGATCCTGTGCGATGCAGGGGACCAGTCCGTTGGCATCGTATTTCAGGCTGGTGGGGTCGAACATCGGGTTTCCTTTCGCGGTCGGGGCACCTATCTAGGACGGATGATGCGCGCGGGGAAGAACCGATGGCCGACAGCGACCTGATGCAGCTTTACTCGCGCCGGATCCTGGCGCTGACGACATCGATCCCGCATCAGGGCCGCCTGACCGCGCCGCAAGGCAGCGCGATGCGCCGGTCTCCGCAATGCGGGTCCTCGGTGACGGTGGACGTCGGCGTCAAGGACGGCCGCATTGTCCAGTTTGCCCAGCAGGTGCGCGCCTGCGCGCTGGGTCAGGCCTCGGCCGCCGTGCTGGGCGGCGCCGTCATCGGCCGCAGCCGCGACGAAATCGCCGCGACGCATGACCAATTGCGCGCCATGCTGAAGAACGCTGGCGATCCGCCCCCGCCCCCGTTCGCCGAACTCGAGGTCTTGCTGCCCGCCCGCGAATATCCCAACCGCCACGCCTCGATCCTGCTGGCCTGGGAAGCGACACTTGAAGCGGTGGACCAGGCGTTGGCCGCGGCCTGAGTGCATGAAAAAACCGGCCCCTGATCGGGGCCGGCCAAGTTGCGCGAGCAGGGACAGGACGGCACACAGGCGTGGCGCCGCTTTCGCATCGCGGGGCAGAAATTCAGGCTTGCAGGATGGCGGGCAGCCACAGCATCACGCCGGTGATGACAGACAGCGCGGTGACGCCAAGAAGATCGGACAGGAACTCGCGGGTCATGGGATACTCCTCTGTGTTGCCTCTTTGTTCTCATTTCTCCGGCGTGCTGTAAAGAACTTTTTAAGAACATCTTAAGAATTCTTAACCGACCTTGATCAGCCGGATGGCCTCGTCCTGGCTCATCAGCCACATCAGCAGGCGCATCGCCCTGCCGCGCGGTCCGTCCAGGGTCGGGTCGCGCTCCAACAGGGCGCGGGCGTCCTGCCGTGCGGTCGCCATCAGCCCGGCCTGGTGTTCCAGATCCCCGACATGAAAGCGCGGCAGCCCGGACTGCGCGGTGCCGATCACGTCGCCCGCGCCGCGCATCTCCAGATCCACCTCGGCAATGCGGAACCCGTCCTCGGTGTCGCGCAATGTGGTCAGCCGCCGGGCGCCGGTCTCGTTCAGGGGTGGATGATACATCAGCAGGCAGGTCGAGGCCCCCTGCCCGCGCCCGACGCGGCCGCGCAGCTGATGCAGCTGTGCAAGCCCGAAGCTTTCGGCACGCTCGACCACCATGATCGTCGCCTCGGGCACATCGACGCCCACCTCGATCACCGTCGTCGCCACCAGGATCTGCGCCCTCCCGCTGGCAAAATCCGCCATCGCGGCATCGCGCTGATCGGCCGGCATCTGGCCGTGGATCAGCCGCACATGATCCCCGAACAGGGCGCGCAGCGATTGAAAGCGCGCCTCGGCCGCCGTCAGGTCGCTGACCTCGCTTTCCTCGACCAGCGGGCAGACCCAATAGGCGCGCGCGCCCCGGCCCAGGGCCTCGCGCATCCGCGCCGTCACCTCATCCAGCCGCTGATCGCTGATCATGACGGTGGTGATGGGTTGGCGGCCCGGTGGCTTTTCGTCCAGCACCGACAGATCCAGATCGCCATATTGCGTCAGTGCCAGCGATCTGGGGATCGGCGTCGCGGTCATGACCAGCATGTCAGGCGGGGCCTGTCCCTTGGCAGAGAGTTCCAGCCGTTGGGCCACACCGAAGCGGTGCTGCTCGTCAATGATTGCCAGCCGCAGATCATTGAAATGCACGTCCTTCTGGAAGACGGCGTGGGTGCCGACAAGAATGTCGATCCGCCCCTCGGCCAGATCCTGCAGCACCTGCGTGCGCAAGTCGCCCTTGTCGCGTCCGGTCAGTGCCGCCAGCCGGACACCGGCCGCGCGCGCCAGCGGTTCCAGCGCGCGCGCATGCTGGCGGGCAAGGATTTCGGTCGGCGCCATCAGCACCGCCTGCCCGCCCGCCTCGACGGCGATCAGCGCCGACAGCATCGCGACCAGGGTCTTGCCGGCGCCGACATCACCCTGCAGAAGCCGGCTCATGCGCTTGTCGCTGGCCATGTCGGCGGCAATCTCGGCGACGGCGCGGGTCTGGGCGCCAGTCGGCGGCCAGGGCAGGCTGGACAGAGCCGCCCGCCTCAGATGGCCATCGCCCGCGCTGGCCCGACCCTTGGAGCGGCGCTTTTCGCGGCGCACCAGCGCCAGCGTCATCTGGTGCGCCAGGAACTCGTCATAGGCCAGACGCGCCCGCGCAGGGTGGTCGGGCGACAGGTCATGGGGCGAACTGGGCGCATGCGCCAGCCTCAGCGCCTCGGCGAAGTCGGGCCAGCCGCGTGAGGACAGGACCTGCGGATCGATCCACTCCTCTGCCGCGGGCATCCGCTCCAGCGCGGCCTCGACCGCCCTGGCCATGACCCGCTGGGTCAAGCCGGCCGATAGCGGATAGACCGGCTCGAACGCGGCCGGCGGCGGCTCGTCGTCGCGCAGGACATGATCCGGGTGGACCATCTGGGCAAGCCCGTCGAACAGTTCGACCTTGCCGCTGACAAGCCTTCGCGCGCCGGTGGGCAACTGCTTTTCGATCCAGTCGCCACGGGGATGAAAGAACACCAGCGTCAGATCGCCGCCTTCGTCGTCGCCGCAATGCACCCGCCACGGACGCCCCCGCCCGGTCGGGGGGTGATGCCGTCCGACCGTGACGGCCAGGGTGACCGTTTCCGGCGGTCGCGCGTCCAGGATCCGCTTGATCGGTCGGCGGATGACTCCGCTGTTGGGCAGCGTCAGAATCAGATCTCGCGGGCGCTCGATACCCAGATGGGCCAGTGCGGCCTGACCCTTGGGTCCGACCCCCGGCAAGGTGTCGATCCCGGCGAAAAGCGGAAACAACGCCGGGGGCCGTCCTTTCGGCTGAGTCATTGTGCCGCGATCCGCAGCCATTCGTCCTCGTCGATGACCCTGACGCCAAGCTCGGTCGCCTTGCTGGCCTTCGAGCCCGCACCGGCCCCGGCCACCAGCAGATCGGTCCTGGCGCTCACCGAACCCGCGACCTTCGCGCCCATCGCCTCGGCCCGGGCCTTGGCCTCGGCACGGGTCATCCGTTCCAGCGTCCCGGTAAACACCAGGGTCTTGCCGCTGATCTCGGTGTGGTTTGCCGCGGGCGAGCGGTCGGGCTGGATGTCCAGCTGCGTGACCAGACGGTCGATGCCGGCACGTTCGGCCGGTTGCTGGAAGCTGGTGACCAGCGAGAGGACGAGGACCGCGCCGATGCCGTCGATGCCGGTCAACTCGGCCCAGTTCGGGCTGTCGGCCAACGCGGCCTTGCGCGCCTTGTCGTCTTCGGCCGTGAAGGCGGGCTCCTGGGCCGCGCCATCGACCGCCGCCACCAGAGCGTCCCAACTGCCGAAATGCCGCGCCAGCGTGGCGGACGCGACCTCGCCCACATGCCGGATGCCAAGCGCGAAAAGCAGCCGTTTCAGATCGATGCGACGACGCTCCTCGATCGCGGCGAACAGCTTCTCGACCGAACGCTCGCCAAAGCCGTCGCGGTTCTTCAGCCGGGCTATGTTGTTCGCGTCGCGGCGGGCCAGGGTGAAGATGTCGGCGGGCTCGCGGATCGGCAAGATGTCGTCGGCAAAGAACATCTCGATCTGTCGCGCCCCCAGCCCGTCGATATCAAAGGCGGCGCGGCCGACGAAATGCTTCAGCTTCTCGATCGCCTGCGCGGGGCAGATCAGCCCGCCCGTGCAGCGGCGCACGGAATCGCCCGGCTCGCGGATCGCGTCCGACCCGCATTCGGGGCACGAGGTCGGGAACGCGTAGCGGCGGCTGTCACACGGCCGACGCGACAGGTCGACATCGGCGATCTTCGGGATCACGTCGCCGGCGCGATAGACCATCACCCAGTCACCCTCGCGGATGTCGCGGCCCTCGCGGATCGGTGCGCCGGTATGGTCGCGCCCGGCGATGTAGTCCTCGTTGTGCAGCGTCGCGTTCGACACCACCACGCCACCGACCGTCACCGGTTCCAGTCGCGCGACGGGCGACAACGCCCCGGTGCGCCCGACCTGAATCTCGATCCGATCGAGCCGGGTCCAGGCCGTCTCGGCCGGGAACTTGTGCGCCAGGGCCCATCGCGGCGTGGTCGAGCGAAACCCCAGACGCGACTGATAACCGAGGTCGTTCACCTTGTAGACCACCCCGTCGATGTCATAACCAAGCGTGGCGCGCTGCTGTTCGATCCGGGTCCAGGCGGCAATCAGCCCGTCCGCGTCGTGGCAAAGCCGCATCAGCGGGTTGGTCCGGAACCCCAGCACCGCCAGCTGTTCGACCGCGCCCATCTGCGTCTCGGCCAGAGGCCGGGTCAGTTCGCCCCAGCCATAGGCAAAGAATTTCAGCGGGCGCGCGGCGGTCACGCTGGGGTCCAGCTGGCGCAGCGATCCCGCGGCGGCGTTGCGGGGATTGGCGAAGACGCGGCCGGTGTCACCCGCATTCAGCCGCGCGAAGTCCGGATGCGACATATAGACCTCGCCCCGGATCTCGACGATTCCCGGCGCGTCGCCGTTCAACCGATGCGGGATATCGGGGACCGTGCGGGCGTTGGCGGTGACGTTCTCGCCCACGCTGCCGTCGCCGCGCGTCGCAGCCTGCACCAGTTGACCGTCCTGATAGCGCAATGACAGCGACAGACCATCGATCTTGGGCTCGGCGGTGAAATCCAGAGGGGCACCGGGCGCAAGGTTCAGGAAGCTGCGGATGCGGGCAACGAAATCGCGCACGTCCTGAGGGTCGAAGGCGTTCGCGAGCGACATCATCCGCTGAGCATGCGTGACCTTGCCAAAGCCCTCGACGGGGGCGGCACCGATCTTGCCGGTCGGGCTGTCTGGCAGCGCCAATGCGGGAAAGGCGTCTTCCAGCTGGCTCAGCCGTCGTTTCAGCCTGTCATACTCGGCGTCGCTGATTCGCGGCGAGTCGCCGCCGTGATATTGCTCGTTCGCCTGCGCGACGCGTTTGGCCAGATCGGCGATTTCGTCGCCGGCCTGCTGCGGTGTCAGATCGGTGACCGGCAGCCATTTCCCGGCCGCGTTTGCGCCTTCCTGATCATCCCGCGTGCTCTGCGCCATCCCGTCGCCCCGTCTGTCCCGCTCTGCTGACGGCTGGCCTCGCCTGCATCAGGAAAGCCCGCCCGCCACGCCCGCCAAGGGCGCCCCGACAGATTTCGCCCAGAAGGGAACCATGCGCAAGTCGCGGCGGCCAACGACGCAAACGACCGGCCTCGCACAGGCGAGCCGGCCTTTCGCCTCACCCCGGTCGAGGCGAGAATCAGGCGCCCATGGCCAGCCGTTTCTCATCCGCAGGACCGGGGTCGCGAAGCACATAGCCACGCCCCCAGACAGTCTCGATATGGTTCTCGCCGCCCAGGGCCTCGGACAGCTTCTTGCGAAGCTTGCAGATGAAGACATCGATGATCTTCAGTTCGGGTTCGTCCATGCCGCCGTACAGATGGTTCAGAAACATCTCCTTCGTCAGCGTGGTGCCCTTTCGAAGGCTGAGCAATTCAAGGATCTGATACTCCTTGCCGGTCAGATTCACCGGCTTGCCCTTCGCCTCGACCGAGCGTGCGTCGAGATTGACGATGATCTCGCCGGTCTGGATGATCGCCTGGCTATGCCCCTTGGAACGGCGGATGATCGCCTGGATTCGGGCCTGCAATTCCTCGCGGTTGAAAGGCTTGGTCATGTAGTCGTCGGCGCCGAACCCGAAGCCGCGCAGCTTGCTTTCGGTGTCGTCCGATCCGGTCAGGATCAGGATCGGCGTATCGATCCGGGCCAGTCGCAGATGGCGCAGCACCTCCATCCCGTGCATGTCGGGAAGATCGAGGTCGAGAAGGATGAGATCGTAATCGTAAAGCTTTGCCAGATCGATCCCCTCCTCACCCATATCGGTCAGGAAAACGTTGAAGCTGGCCGCCGTCAGCATCAGTTCGATCGCGCGCGCGGTGCTGGGATCATCCTCAACCAGAAGAATACGCATGTGTTGGTTCGTCCTCGATTCGCCTAGGTGCTGTGCCGACAATCGACCCATCAGGTTAATATGTCGTTACTTATGACGACGAAAACGTGATGACGCAACCTATGGTTGTCTGAATCTTTGCAGTGCGGTGACCTTCAGGGCCGCGCGCCCGTGCTGCTTCATCGCCTGATGCCAGGCATCGAATTCTTCCTCGGAAAGCCCATAGCGGCGCAACGCCTCATCGCGCGAGATAAGCCCGTATGCGACGGCCAGAACGACCGTTTCCTTGCGGCTCGCCACCCAGCGCGTATCCATTGGCGGCAAATCGGCAACGGTCAGGATCCTGCCGTTCGGCAAAGTCACGGTGCGGGGGCCACTGGTTTTCTTCACGAACATTCCACCTGTCCTTCGGTCGCGTCCTGCGACACTGGTGGAAATGGCTTAAACCGAGGTTAGCCCGCGCCGCTTTTTCACGCGGCGTGGGTTGAGAATGGCTAGCATTTGCCTATATTTCGACGGGAATTCGCGAACACCCATCGGGATCATGACCAGCACCGTCCTTCCGCGCCGCCCTTCTGGCGGCGATCCGATATTGAACAGTCTCGGCTTTGCCAAGCCGCCGGCACAGACGCGCGTGGTGGTGGCAATGTCCGGCGGCGTGGACAGTTCCGTGGTCGCCGCCTGTCTCAAATCGGAAGGCTACGATGTCGTCGGCGTCACGCTGCAGCTTTATGACCACGGTGCGGCGCTGGCCAAGAAGGGTGCCTGTTGCGCCGGCCAGGACATCCATGACGCCCGCCGCGTCGCCGAACGCATGGGATTTCCGCATTACGTCCTCGACTACGAGAACAAGTTCCGCGAATCGGTGATCGACGAATTCGCCGACGCGTATCTGGCCGGGGCGACGCCCGTGCCCTGCATTCGCTGCAATGAACGGGTGAAGTTCCGCGACCTGCTGCAGACCGCCCGCGACCTCGACGCGGACTGCATGGCGACCGGCCACTACATCCAGCGCAAGGCGGGTCCGGACCGCGCCGAGTTGCACATGGCCGCCGATCCGGCCCGTGACCAGAGCTATTTCCTGTTCTCGACCACACAGGAGCAGCTGGAGTTCCTGCGCTTCCCTCTTGGCCACCTGAAAAGCAAGGCCGAAACCCGGGCGCTGGCCGCGGAATACGGTTTGTCGGTCGCAGACAAGCCTGACAGCCAGGACATCTGCTTCGTGCCGAATGGCGATTATGCCTCGGTGATCGAGAAACTTCGCCCAGGTTCCGCCGACCCCGGTGATATCGTCGACATGAGCGGCAGGGTGCTGGGCAGGCATCGGGGCGTGATCCACTACACGATCGGCCAGCGTCGCGGTCTTGGAATCGGCGGGCTCGAGGACCCGCTCTATGTGGTGCGGCTTGATCCGTTCGCGCGGCAGGTCATCGTCGGCCCCAAGTCCCATCTGGCCACGACCGTCGTGCCGGTCTCCGAGGTCAACTGGCTGGGCGATCAGCCTTTTGAAGGCGAGATCGCATGCATGGTCCGCATCCGCTCGACCCGTCCGCCGAAGCCCGCGATCCTGCGGCCGCTGGACGGCACGCGCGCCGAGGTCGAATTGCTGGACGCCGAGGAAGGCGTCAGCCCTGGCCAGGCCTGTGTCTTCTATGCTGGCGACACCACACGGGTGCTGGGTGGCGGCTGGATCACGCTGCGGCGGCGGCAAGCAGCCTGATTCGCTCGACCATTGCCCGCAGCCCGTTCGATCGCTGCGAGGACAGATGTTCGTCCAGACCCAGCCGGGCCAGTTCGGCCTGCGCGTCGACGCGCACGACTTCGCCGACCGACAGGCCGGCATACAAGGCATGCAGGATCGCAATCAGCCCGCGCACGATCATCGCATCGCTGTCACCCTGGAAATCGAAGCGACCGTCCTCGACCCTCGGCATGATCCAGACCTGACTGGCACAGCCCTCGACTTTGGTCGCCGGCACCTGAAGCGCCGGCTCCATTGCCGGCATTGCCTTGCCGAGCTCGATGACGTGGCGATAACGATCCTCCCAGTCATCCAGGAATTCGAAAGTCTCTGCGATGTCTTCAAAGGCGGGGCTGGCCATGGTTGCTCCTTCGGGCTTGATATCGGGTTAACCCGATGCGCCGACAAGGTCAAAGAGGCTTTCGCGACGCGCCGCTTTCCCCTAACAATCGGGCGAAAGACCAAGGGATGGTGACATGACGAAACTGACCGCGCCCCTCCTGATCTCGGTCCTGCTGCTGTCGGGCTGCGGCGGGCGTTTCGGCGACAGCCGATGGAACCCGCTGGGATGGTTCGGCGGCGGCAGCGCCCCGCGCACGACGCTGGAACCCGATGGAGGCTACGGCCAGCTTGCTGATGCCAGGCCAGGAATCGCACAGATCACGGGAGCGCGATGGGAACCGCTTGCGGAAGGCCGTCTCTTGGTCGTTACGGCGATGACCCCGACCAAGGGATATTCCGGGGTCGCGCTTCTCACCGCACGGCCCCAGCCCGCCGGGCGGATCACACCGGACGCCGACGGGGTTCTGCGCCTGCGCATGGTCGCCCTGCCCCCGGCGGCCTCAAGCGAGTCCGCACGCCTGCCCGCCCGCCCCGAAACCGACCAGATCACCGCGGCGGTCGCACTGTCGAATATCCAGCTCGCCCGCATCGCCGCAGTCGAGATCAACGGCGCCACCAACGTCGTGACACTCCGCCGCTGAGCATCTTGCGCCCTATCCGCCAAGCGGCTAAGCGTCCCGCCACGGAGGCGTGGCAGAGTGGTTTAATGCACCGGTCTTGAAAACCGACGTGGGTCAACCCCACCGTGGGTTCGAATCCCACCGCCTCCGCCATCATCCCTGTTGCGAACACGGACAGGCGCCCATCGCGGCGCGGAAATAGTCGTGTTTTCAAAGGGCTTTGCCTCCCCCATGCGAACCTCTGAGACCGCGCGCCACGCCTGTTCCGGGCTCTGAATGGCGCTCCGTCTCTGTTCGGGCGAACCTCGCCGATTTCGGTTCGGTCGGATTTTTCGTCGTCTTTCCAATGTCCTGAGTTTCAACACCGCTTAAACTTCGGGCCTTGTGTCAATCGCCTTCAAGGGGAACAGAGCCGCAACACGCAAGAGGCGCAGAAGCTGCGTGCGCTGGCCGAATGGTGCGTAGCGATGGCGGTGATTTGCCGGTGCCAACCCCGAAAAGCGTTGATGAAAAAAGGACTGGTGCTTGTTACCTCTACGAGGCAGGCGGCGACAGCATGAGTAGCGGCGCGTCCTCCTCTTCTGCGATCTCAGCGAGGTAAGCTGGACCCGTAATCTCGTTGTCTATCAGGTTATGAGCCAGCTCCGATTGGGAGCTGATTGACGCCACACTATCACGCAGCGCCTGCACAAGAACTTCGGCCTGTGGAAGTGCCAGCCGCCGCGCCTCAGTGTAGGAGGTCAGATCGAGCTTGCCCTGAGCACAGAGGCGCGCCAAGGCATCGGGGGTAAGGCTCTGGCTAAGATCTAGAAAACGCTGCGCTCGTCGTTCGGCCAGTTGTTTTGCAGCTTCCAATTCGTCGATGCTGTAGAGGGCTCGGAGCCCAGCTTCATGGCAAAGTCTGATCGCAGCGGCCAACGACCACAGCATGTCCATGTCGGCAGATGTCATGCGGCCCATCTGCATGGCTTCGGATTCTTGCTGAAAATGGGCTTCAAGTCTCCCGGATGAGATCGCTAGCGCATGCTCAGCCGCCTCTCCGCTGCTCACCCTGTTTGACCGCGCGGACAAGGTGTCCACGATGTCCAACTGCGTCCCAACATCAGCAAAGATCATGCGAATATCATCTGTGCGACGATCAGTTGTAACGCGATCAATTTTGGCCTCGATAGTGCCGAGCTGTGCCTCGATGCCTTTGAGGCGTTTCAGAATCACGGCAAAGCCCGCGACAGATACTCCAAGCCCAAGGCCGGAAACTGCCAACGTGCCAATTTGAAGATTCTGCAAGAGAGCCAGAGAAGATTGAACTTCGGCCAAGCGAGATTTAATCTGCTGGTTCTGGATGAGAGCAACTACGCCTAGGGGACTGAATCCGTTCTGAAGCGTTGCGCCAACCCCACTCAACGCACTGTTGAGCAGAGACTGTACCACACTGGTTTCTTGAAGGAATGCCACACCGCGCCCTGAAGACACCTCACGGACAACGGAGCCAGTGACTTTGTACAGGCCCGACGTAACACCATCGACTACTTCAGGCGGGACGGCGCGCAAAGAAAAGGTAATGTCCGAGCACGTGGTGTAATTTCACCGGCTCGTTCGGTGTAATCTCAGGTGGCCATCGAGGTGTATGGTCGAGGTGGAGTTTGGCGACTTCAA
>NZ_JAKGGD010000005.1 GCF_021556615.1 Paracoccus salsus | reverse complement strand
TGGCCACCCTTGGGGTTGAACAGGCTCTGGATGTCGTCGAGGGCGGCTTTGGTGTTCGGCTTGGCCATGGGAAATCTCCTTCCGGGGGATCATGTGTCGTGTTCGCTCTGACCCATCATATAATGCTGCACCGCAGCATTGCAACCGCCGCAGTGCAGAAAAATCACCGGAAGCCGATCGGGGCAAGATGGCGCCGCGGACGCGCCAGATCCGCGCGCGCGGCGGATGGCCGGCCCGAGGCGCTTTGGCCGCGTGCCCGAGATGCGTCGCACGTCGTTGCCGAGGACAGATCCAAACGACCGCTTCCGGCGCGCGACAACCCTATCGCCGCGACACGAGAAGGTTTTCACCGGCGGCCGGAAAGGAAGATTATCGTGGCAATCCAGAGGGTGGCGGCTCAGACCACATGGAACCGCCTCTCAGGCTTGGGACTATCATGTGAAAACGGGGCGGCGAAATCTCAGCGTGCAACCGAGATTGCCTCTTTTGAGGTGGGAACTGGTCGGAGCGAGAGGATTCGAACCTCCGACCCCCTGCTCCCGAAGCAGGTGCGCTACCAGGCTGCGCTACGCTCCGACCGTAGGTGGGGCAGGTAGCCCGGGTCGAGGCGGAATGCAAGCGTCTTCAGTCCCGCGGCTGCCACAATCTTTGCAGGATCGAGGATTTCGGCGCTGTCACCGTATCGGCGCGCAGCCGGGCGGTCAGCACCGGGCGATTGGCCGAATTGCCCCCGCTGCCCTCGCGCCAGACGATATAGATGCCCGAGGCGATGATGACGGTCGCGCCAAGCAGGGTCGGGTTGTCGACGCGCTCGCCAAACACGAACCAGCCATAGGCGGTGGCCCAGAGGATCTGTGAATACTGCATGGGCGCGACCAGGGCTGCCTCGCCGGCGCGATATGCCATGATCAGCAGGAACCCCGCAAGCAGCCCCAGCGCGGCGATGGCGCCGGTCAGCGCGAGATCGGCCAACGGCATCGGCTGATAGGCCAGACCCAGAGATCCACCCGTTATCACGAAATTGCCGAGCATCGGCCACATCAGCAGGACAAGCGGCCGTTCGCCCGTACCCAGCTTGCGCGCGATCACCGAGGCGGTGGCGCTGCCGATGGCCGCCACAAGCGCAGCGGCGTGACCCAGCGCCAGCGCCTGCGTTCCGGGACGCAGCACGATCAGAACCCCGATCAGCCCGATCACGACCGCGCCCCAGCGATGGACGCCGACACGTTCGTGCAGGATCGGTATCGACAGAACGGTGACCACAAGCGGCGCCGCGAACAGGATCGCATAGACCTGCGCCAGCGGCAGCGTCGAGAACGCATAGAAACCGCAGATCCCGGCCAGCACATTGCACACCGACCGAAGCGCGACCCAGCCGGCATGGACGGGACGCAGCGTGCCGTGGGTCGGGTCGCGCATCAGCACGATCGAGACGAGGGGAAAGGACATGAGCGACGCAAAGAACAGGATCTGCATCGCCGGATAGGTCGCCCCCAGCGTCTTGATGATGACGTCATGGGTCGCGTAAAGCCCCATCGCCAGCAAGGCCAGTGCCGCTCCGCGAGGATTGTTCGCGCCCATATCGTCCCCGCTCCTTCCGCGTTACCGCAAACACAATGCCGTCGCCCCTGCTTGTCAATGCGGATTCGCCAGAAGCCGCGATCGTGGGAGGCGCGACCGTGCCGTGTCGTTCGGGGCAGGCCCTCAGAACAGGCGCTTCCTCAGACGATCGGCCAGCGAATAGGCATAGAGCCGCAACCGGTAGGCCCGGTTGCGGCCGCTGCCTTGTGCCGGCGCGCTGCCATCCAGAACGGCGCCGATCCTGCGCCGGATGGCGGCAACGTCGTCGGCACGCACGCAGTATTCGGTCAGATACCAGAACAGGAACCGGTCCCGGAACCGGGCATCGGGGAGGGCAGGCGCGGCGATCGCCTCTGCCAGTGCGGCGTAACTGCGGACCTGTTGCGTTGCCGGCCCGAAATCCGAGGCGGCGTAGCTGATGACCGGCTTGCCCTGGATCAGCGCCTCGAACAGGACGCCGGAATTCGCGCCGACGACCAGCCGGGCATCCGCGATCAGCGAATGGACCGATCCGGTCGAGACCGACACGCCCGGCCGCCGGGCAAGCTCGGCCAGCATCCGCGACACCGACCGGCTCTTGCAGCGCGGATGCCGCTTCAGGATCACGGGCAAACCGCGCGCGGCCGCTGCCTCGACCAGGCAATGCATGGCCCGCCGCGTGTCCAGCCACAGACCCTGGGCGACCGAGTCGTTCTCGACCTGCAGGGGAACGAACAGATAGCCGGTCTGGGCATGGTCCCGGTGATCGGGCTGGCGATATTTCGACCGGTTCCCCTGCCGCAGATCCTGCGCCAGCGCCTGCACGAACGCCGCCGCGCGGTCGGGATCCTGCCGGCTTATCGCGTCGGCATGCCTGTCAGGGTGGCTGGCCAGTTCCGAAAAACACGCATAGCCCATGCCGTCCATGGTGTAGAAGGGCGGGATATAGCCTTCCTTGCAGCGCAGGATATCGCCGCCCGCGCCGTAGGAATGAAAGCTGATCGTGACATCCCCCGCCCCGTCGGGACGCGGCGCACGTTCGGCCCCGCGCGGCAGCCACACCGGGTCCAGCAGCACGTCCAGATCGGCCAGCGCGGCCAGAAGCGAACTGTAGAAAAGCCGGTGGCGTTCGCCGTCATCGGGGTCCCTGAACCAGGCCTCGGGAACCTCGAGGGTCACGATCCGGCGGCCATCGCCTGCTTCAGTCATCCAGCCCTCTCCTCGCGAGGCTTTCCGGCGTTCAGGTTTTTTCGCCCATCGGGAACATCAGCCGTCCGGCCAGCCGCGCGATCGGATTGCGCATGTTTCTGACGAAAACGACCGGCGCGGACTGCAGTCGCTGAGCGGCCGCCTCGCCACCCCGCCAGCGCACAACCGGTTTCAGCAACGGCAGCCAGACCCGCGGCAACATTCCGCGCGGCCCCAGCGGGCTTGACGTGGAATAGGCCAGCCAGCGCAATCTGGGATGCCGTCCGGCCCAGTGTTCGCGCGCGAAGGCGGCCGGATTCGCGACCAGGCTTGCGGCCAGATCGGCACGGCCCCGGCGGCGATAGGTCATCGCCAGCAACGGGACAGACGACCACAACCGCCAGCCGAACGGGCCATAGTTGACGATCGCGCCAGGCCGTTGGTTGCGGCGCAGGTTACGCGCGGCATAGGCGGCTTCGGCCAGTTCGAACTCGTCCAGATAGACCGGACAGGGCGGCGGCGGCACGGCGCGCTCGGGGAACAGATCCTCCGCCTTAAGCCCGAAATACGCCTTGGCGATGCGGCCATTGCCAGAGGCCGCCTCATCCATGATGGTATCGGCCAGCGCATCGGACAGGAACCAGGGCGCCGACATCGGCAGCTTGTTCCGCTGGCGCCACGCGATCAGGCCCGAGGTGACGGTCTCGATGAAGTTCAGATAGGCCTGCTTGTCGCGAAAGGGCCGCTTGTTGAACTGACGGATCAGCTCGACATGAGCGGCCGAGACACGCGCCTCGTTGGTCTTTTTCCGATCGGGAGGAGGCAGCTGCGCGATCAGGGGAAGCCCCGTCACCTCGGCGAAATCCTCGATGATGTTCCAGTCGTGATCGCGCCCGCGCAGATAGCGGCGGACATGGATCGCCTTGCGCGGCAGATGCTGTTCCCATCCCCGCAGCAGCCCGTCATAGTCCAGCAGTTCCTTCGTGGTCGGACTGTCGAGCCACGCGGAAAAGCTTGACGATGTCGAACTGATCGCCCCGCCCGCGACGAATTCGCAGTATTGCGAGTTCGCCCACTCGTCCTGTCGCCGCAGATAGACCACCATCTCAAGAGCGAAATCCTTGAAATACTCGGCCAGCGCCAGGGACTCGCGGTTCAGGAAAAAAGCCTCGGAAGACAGCACGATGGTGTGGACGTGTCCCTTCATCAGCGACAGCCCGTTCATCAGATGCTGGCGCAGGACCTGGCGCTGCTCGGCGGCCTCGCCGATGAAGCGCGCGTGACCGGCCTGCTTGTGCGGCCGGTCGGCCTGCCAGAACAGGCCGACCTCGGGATACCAGACCCCGTTGCGCAGCAGTTCGGGGCGGTTGTCCTCCAGCAGATGCTGCAACACGGTGCTGCCTGTCTTGGTCGCGCCAAGATGCACGATCATGCGCGGCAGCTTCCTGGGCGTCTCGCGCGGCGTTTCCGGCGGCGTCACCCGCTCGTTGCGGGCATAGGCGTTCAGCGCCTGCTGGAAATCGCGCTGCGCCTCGTTTTCGGGCTTGCGCAGATATTCGCGATAGAGCCTGGCGGCGGAGATGGGCGCCAGCGCATGCGCACGCTCGATGTCCTCGCGCCGCCGCAGCCGCGTCGCGGTCAGCAGCAGACCATAGGCGTCCGCGCGCTGGTGGCGCTCAGAAAGCTGCGACGGATCCCTGATCAGGTCCTGCGGGCCAAGTCCCGCCAGGTCCAGCGTGGCGGCAAGCCGGTCGATGAAGACATTCTCGGCGCCCTCGGCGAGCGCGGTTTTCCAGGCAAAGCCGAAATACAGGTAGTGCAGGAATTGCGAGACCTGGAAGCGCGCCAGCCACCAGTGCGGCGAGTCCGGGTCCAGCGCGCCGTGCTCGCGCAGATGCCGGACAACCAGATCGAAATTCTGCAGCTGATCCTGGACATCCGCCATGGTCTGCGCGCGCCTGACCGCGGAATCCGACCGGATCCGGTACACGACGCCATCGCTGTCGCAGAGCGAGATCACCGGATCGGCCATGTAGGCCTGCAGCAGGAAAGCCCGCTCCTCGCGATAGGTGGTCAGAAAGCGGATCTGGTTGCGGTTCAGGAAATCGCGCCGGTAAAGCCAGTTCCAGAAATGCCGCGAATGGGCAATCGCATGATGCGCGGCCAGCGAGGTGCGGCGGATCTCGTCGGGAAAGAACGTCTCGGTGGTGTCGGGCCGCATCTCCAGCACCGCGCCGTCCTGGTCCTCGATCTGCTCATGGCGCTTGCGATAGCGCACCATGTCGGCCGCGTCCTCGTCTGCCATCGCCACCACGCGCTGCAGATGGCCGGGATCGGGCATGTAGTCGTCGGGGTCGATGAACAGGACAAAGCGCCCGCGCGCCAGATCGATCCCCTGGTTGCGCGCAAAGCCCGGGCCGACATTCTCGCTGCGCCGGATCAGCCGGAACCGCTTGTCGCGTGCGATATAGCCCTCGATCACCTCGGCCGACCGGTCGGGGCTGACGTCGTCGATCAGGATGACCTCGAAATTCTGCAGCGTCTGGCGCTGGATCGAGCTGAGGCATTCGGCAACATAGCGTTCGACGCCATGGACCGGGATCACGATCGACACGTCGGGATCGGCGGGCGCCTCATCGGGGATGGGGCGCACGGGCCGGTAGGCCTCGATGAAGTCCAGCACATCCTCGATCTGCGCGGGCGTCTCGCCCTCGGGCAGGTGATAGATCGTGTACCAGATGTAGAAGGCGTGAAACAGCTCGGCCAGGTCGCGCTTGCGGTGCCGATGCGGCACTCTTGCGCGGTCATCGGTCAGGCCCCAGCCCGCATAGCAGGGCGCGCCGAAGCAGACGACCTGCTTGCCGGCCAGCAGTGCCTCGAACCCCATGCCGCTGGTGCCGACATAGACCTTGTCCACAAGATCGAACAGCTCGAACGGGTTGACGCTGTCGCGCAGGATGCGCACGCGCCCCTGCGACGCCATCGCGTCGAAATAGCCGTGCCGGGTGCCGCCCTTGACCCAGTTCAGGTCGGGATGGGTCTTGACCAGGATCTCGGCATCCGGGTTCTCGGCCACGGCCGCCGCCAGCATCGCCTTGAAGTCACGGTCGGTCGCGCGCCCGTAGAAGGTCGAGGCATCCGAGAAGTTCTGATCGACCACCAGAACACGACGCGCGTAGCCCGACGAGACGACCGGACGATAGAAAGGCTGCGAATTGTATTTCGAGATCCGCGCCTCGACGATCCGGCGCATGACCCGTTCGGCCCGCGCGCGCTGTTCGTCGGTCAGGCTGAAATCGCCGTTCAGCTTTTCGTCCAGCCGGGTTTCGTAATCCGACATGTAATACTGGGCGCGGTCGTCGAAGATATAACCCAGGCAGGCCTGTTTCGGATCGCGCGAGGCCAGCGCCTCGGACCAGCTGGTGGTCGAGGCCAGAAAGCCCATCTCGAAGAAGAACACCGGATCCTTCCGGCGCACATGCGGCAGCAGGTTGCGAGTGCTGTCATGCGACTTCGACAGATCGTCAAGGATCGCCCCGTACATCAGCACCGGGGCGTCGCCGTCGATGCCCTTTTCGTCCACGGCGATCAGATTCGGAAACAGCCGCGGCAGGTTGGCCGAAAAGGCGGTCTTCAGGTTCTTGCGCTGAAAGCCTATCCGATGCGGCTGATGGCGCTGGCTCAGCAGGGCTTCGCGGAAATCCGCCACATCCGTCGCGCCGCCCCGGTTGACCAGTTCCAGAAACCGCGCGTAAAGGTCCGATTTCTGCGCCTGCCCAGGCTGATCTTTGCTTGTCGTCATAGCCGGTTTTCGGTCCTGTATCCCGGAATTCATCCGGCTTTGCCTGTCGTCTGGCCGCGGGATCCGGCCTGCACCACGCCGCCCCCTGGGGCGACCCGCCACAGGGGTTCGCAACTGGACGCCGCTATAAGCGAAACCGCGGCCGAGTGGTAGTGCCGCTGGCAACGGCGGCACAGGGTGCGCCGGATGCCGCAAATCCGGGCGGAAATCGGCGCGACGGGCCGCTTGCCTGACCGAATCGGGCGAATCGCCGGGCGCGTCGCGTCAGATGTCGATCTCGGCCAGCAGACCGATCAGCCCGCCGGTTCCGACGGCTTCGCCATCCGCAGACGCGTTCCAGGCCATGGTATGCTGGACCACTGGCGAGGCGCCGAAGGCGGGTTGGGGCGACAGGAACAGGTCGCCATGCGAGGCCAGCGGCGGATCCTTGGGCGACCACAGCAGCAGATGCTTCAACTGGCGCGCCGGTCCCGTGCCCCTGGCGCTGATCTGCGCCGAATAGGGGCCCTTCTGGGCGCGGCCGGACCGGAACGTGATCGCGGGCTCGGCGCGCGAGGCGATCAGGAAGCAGGCCAGAAGCCGGCCTGTCAGGCTGAAATGCAGATCTGCTCCCATCGAAAAGATGTCGCAACTGAGGATGCGGTTGGCGAAGGGCTCCGGGATACCGGAATCGGGAAACACGATCCGCAGATCCTTGCCGGCAAACCGGAGCCCGTCCTCGTGTCCGCACGACGGCACCGTGGCCAGCCGCGCCTGCCGCAGCACCGCGCGGGCCAGCGCCAGCGGAAACCCGGTCTCGACCGAATAATGCGGGTTGTCCGCATAAAGCCGATCGACCGGAAGATCGCCGAACTCGGCGCGCCAAAGCTGTCCGGCATCGACCGGCGTCAGCCCGTAGGTCTCGAATGTCCCGGCCAGGAAATCACGATATCGGTGCCGCTCGGCCCCGGTGGCCTCGGCCTTGTTGTAAAGGATGACGGGCAACACGCGCAGACCACGGCGCGCACAGGCCTCCAGCAGCCACTGCGTGTGATAGATCAGCACCTTGGCGGGTTGCCGGTGCGCGAAGTAATTGGCCTCGTTCAGCGCGTATTCCCAAAGGACGACCGGATTGTCGGGCATCTCGGCGCAGGTCAGCAGCCGATACAGACCCATAGCCGAAGTCGCCGCCCCGATGCTGAGATTCACGACCCGCTCGGGCTGGGGATGGACCTGCTTCAGCTTGTCCACCCAGCCGTTCTTCAGCAGAGAGTTGGAGCCCCCGACCACGACAAGCGAGGGCGCTTCGGCGCTTGTATTCATGTCTGACCTTCTTGTGCCAGCGGACAGATGTCGCGACCGTTCTGGCTGTTCGTCGCAAACAAGCCGGCGAATTGATGAAGGAATTCCCTGGACGCGATATTGCGCGCCGTCGTCACGTAAAGGTCCATGAATTCCGCTTTGCACTATCCTGTTGCGGATGTCGGGAACCAGTGATCCCGGCATCTGCACGTTTCTCGCCTTTCGCCGGCGGCTGTGCCGGCGGTTCGTCCGCAATTCTATAGAATGCCGACCGAATGGTTGTCGAGCGCGAGACGCCCGCCCGCGATCCCGCGCCGTCAGCCATGCGGAACACAGCCCGTCCGGACGCGCAGATACGCCCCGGCATAGTGGCGCGTCACCGCCACCCAGTCAGTCCAGTCCGGTAGCGGCGCGGGCGGAGATGCCCGCACATGCTCGGCCGCCCGCGCCCGTCCATAGCCGATCACGCGCTGCCCTTCGGTAAAGTCCGACAGGGACTGGTCCCAGCGCTGGTCGGGCCATGCGAGGCACATGCTGCGGGAAACGGGATCATAGCAGGCGGTGAACAACGTCCCGAAGCCCTCGGCATGGCGATCCTGCCACAAGGGCGGGCGCAGGAACGCGTCCAGCAACCCGCCGGGCGCGGCGGGCAGTTCGGAAAGATGGCGGAACCGCTGATGCGTCCGGGTGAATTCCGGGCGATCCTCGGGATGCGGGCCGATCTGGTGATTGGTCGCGATGGCCACGGGCATGACCACCGCCCCGCCGCCCGGTTGCAGCTCCAGGCTGGCTGTCCGCCCCCCGGCATCGGCCAGCACGACGTTGTAGGCCATGTGAGAGGGCACGCGCGACAGCACCTCGACCGCCTGGGCCACGTCGTCGCAGACCTCCAGCACATAGCGCAGCAGCGTGGTGATGCCGAAACCCGGCGCCGTCTGCGATCGCCCGCCATAGGCCAGCGCCACGCTGAGCCCGGCCTCGTTGATGCCGTCGGAAAGCCCCCACAGGAACTCGATCATGCCCATCACCGGCCGCCCCGTCCAGGCCGAGCGCAGCAGCAAGCCCTCGTTCAGGTCGGGCGACAGGTCGTAGTTCCGTACCAGCCGGACATCCCGGCCATCCGACATCGCCGCCAGCGAGCAGCCGCCCAGATAGGGTGGCGGGTTCCAGGTGGACAGGAACCGCGCCGCCCGGTCCGATCCGCCGGCCAGCACCACCAGCCGGTCATGGACCGGCAGCAACTCTGGCATATGGTCGCGCAGGGCGGCCCTGCACGCGGCACGCGAAGGGCCGCCGTCGCCACCACGCGCGATGAACCACGCCTCGTAGGCCGGCCAGGACCTGTCCCAGCGGCGTTTCCAGGCCGGTCCGGGCATCGCCTCGTCCACCGCATCGAAGGTCAGTGTCATCTGGGTCATCTCAGCCCTCGCGTGCCGGGTGTTCAAGGAAGAACCGCACCATCTCGGCACTGGCGTCCGGGCCGGCGGGATCGGCGTAGGATCCGCCCGGCCGGCCCCCTGACCAGGCATGGCCCAGCCCCTTGACCGTCCAGCGTTCCAGCAACGGCGCGCCGTCGGTCGTGGTCGTCGTCTCGCGGGTAAAGCCGCGGCCGTTGCGCTTGCCATCCTCCCGCGCGATCAGCGTCTGCGCCGGCGCATGATTCAGCAGATCCGCCGCGATCCGGTCGCTGTTTGCGGGATGCACGGTGTGATCGGCATCGCCATGAAACAGGATCATCCGCGCGGCGTGGCCGTCCGGCCGCGGCGCGCGGTGCTCGGTTCCCGTGCCAGTGGCCGACATTGCCGCAAAGGCCGAAGCCACGTCGCGCGCCGCACCGTGGGGCAGGCCCGAATGGGCGCCCACCGCGGCAAAGACGTCGCCGTGTGTCCGCCCCAGGATCACCGCCATCGCCGCCCCCGCCGACAGCCCTGCCACGAAGGTCCGCTGCGGCGGCACGCCGTGCGCCTGCGCGACCTGGCGGGCCAGGCCGGCCAGGATCGCCGGCTCTCCGCGACCGCGGCGCTGGTCGCCTGGGCTGAACCAGTTCCAGCAGGATTGCGCGTTCTCGCCGCGCGACTGCTGGGGATAGACGATCACCAGCCGATGCGTCTCGGCCAGCGCGTTCATGCCTGTGCCGGTGGCGAAATCGGCATGGGTCTGGGTGCAGCCGTGCAACATCAGCACCAGCCCCTGCACCCCGTCCGAGGCGCTGGCCGGCACATAGGTCAGATAGTCGCGGCCTCCGGCCTCGCCGGCGAAGCGCGCGGCTTCGAAGCTGGCGCCGTCAGGCAACGGAGCGGGCGGGGCGGCACCGGGGCCCGCTCCGGCAAGGCCGGGCAGGTGCAGGCCCGCAGGCAGGCCAGCCGGCATCGCGGCGGGCGTAGCCCCCGCGGTCATGAGCCCGTGGCGGGTCAGCGTTTCGCGCACCAGATCGTTGGCGGCTGCAAGACGCGCAGGGCCGATCGCCCGACGCAGCGCGTCGGCGTTGAAGCTTTTCATCAGACAGGTCCTTCGAAAGGGGAATTCAGTGAATACGGTCGGCCAGCGCCTCGCGCAGTTCCTTGCTGGCCTGCAACGCGCCCAGCACGGTGATGGAACCGATCGTGGCCCGGGCCAGCTCGGGGGTCACGTCCGGGGCGATCCGCGCAAGCCCCACGACCTTGACGTGCAGGACCTCTCCGGCATCGCGCAGGGCCTGCAACTCGGCCCGGCCATAGTCGCGCAGGCCAAGCTCCATCGTGTGCCGCTCGATCGACCGGGTGACGACCTCGCCGTGATTGTCGAGCAGGTTGCGGATCGCGGTGCGGATGAAGTCGCTGCGGTTGGAATAGAATCCTTCCTGGACCAGCAGATCGATCCGACCAAGATCGACATAGCCAAGATTCAGCGTGATCTTTTCGCTGTCGGGCGCCTTGTCGCGCAGGGTTCTGACATTGCTCATGGCTTACTTCTCCATCCGTGTGGATGGTATATGGATGCCTATAGACGGATTACAAGTCAACCCCCGTGTGCCCGCACCGAAAATCCTGTCGTGCAAAGAGAAACGCGCACCCCGAAGGATGCGCGTCCTGAACAATGCGGAAAAAACGAAAGACGCGCGGATCAGCCCGCCGACAGCGCCGCGACGATCTGGTCGCCCATCTCGCTGGTCGTCACCGGCGTGCCGCCCTCGGGTCCCATCAGATCGGCGGTTCGGACACCGTCGGCCAGCACCCGCTCGACCGCGCGTTCAAGCTGGGCCGCCGCATCGCCCTGATCGAAGGAATAGCGCAGCGCCATCGCAAAGCTGAGGATGCAGGCGATCGGGTTGGCCATGCCCTGCCCCGCAATGTCGGGTGCCGACCCGTGCACGGGCTCGTACAGCGCCTTGGGCCTGCCATTGGCCATCGGCGCGCCAAGACTGGCCGAGGGCAGCATGCCCAGCGACCCGGTCAGCATCGCCGCCGCATCGGACAGGATGTCGCCGAACAGGTTGTCGGTCACGATCACGTCGAACTGCCGGGGCTTGCGGACCAGCTGCATGGCGCCGTTGTCGGCATACATATGCGACAGCGCGACATCGGGATACTCCTGGTCATGCACCCACTGGACCTCTTCGCGCCACAGGATGCCGGATTCCATGACATTGGCCTTTTCCATCGAGCAGACCTTGTTGCCACGCCTCCGCGCCAGTTCGAACGCCGCCCGCGCCACCCGCCGGATCTCTCCGCTGGTGTAGCGCTGGGTGTTGATGCCCACGCGGCCGCCCTCGTTGTCGGGATTGTTGTCGTCGGCATGGATGCCGCGCGGCTCTCCGAAATAGACGCCCGAAGTCAGTTCCCGCACGATCAGGATGTCCAGCCCGGCCACCACCTCGCGCTTCAGCGACGAGAAATCGGCAAGCGCGTCGAAACACTGGGCGGGACGCAGATTGGCGAACAGGTCCATTTCCTTGCGCAGCCGCAACAGGCCGCGTTCGGGCTTCACGCTGAAGTCCAGATCATCGTATTTCGGTCCGCCGACCGCACCCAGCAGCACCGCATCCGCCTGCTGTGCGCGGGCCATCGTGGCATCGGCCAGCGGGGTGCCATGCGCGTCATAGGCCGCGCCGCCCACAAGATCGTGACCGATCTCGAACCGCATGCCGCGATTGGCCTGAAACCAGTCGATGACCTTGACCACTTCGGTCATGACCTCTGGGCCGATCCCGTCGCCGGGCAGGATGAGAAGCGAATAGCTGTCGGACATGGGCACCCTCTTTCTGCACCCTGTCGGGTTAGTCGCGCCCGGGCGCGCGGTCAAGATCACGGTGAATTGGCTTGCGGGTCGGGGCTGGCTGATGCCGGATGCGGGTGAAGTGGACAGGCGGGAATCGGAATGCGCGTTTGGGACGGGATCATGATCGGGACGGTGGCGGCGGGCGCGTTGCTGCTGGCCACCGCCGAGATGTCGTCCGGGGGCGACCGGATGGCGGTGCCGTTGCCGGATGTGTCGGGTCTGGACCGGAACCAGGCCGACGAGATGGCGCGCAAGCTGGCGCAGGTCAACGTCATCACCTCGAACTGTCCCGCCTATGCGATCAGCGACGGCGAATGGACGCTGCTGACCGGCACCGGAGACCTGCTGGCGGCGCAGCTTGGCCTGGACCCGTCGGCCTATGAACGTCAGTATTTCGGCCCGGCCTTCGCGCTTCTGGACGATCCGTTGTCCTGCGACCGCATCGGCCCCGAGGCGCGGCCGCTGATCGAGCGGCTGCAAGCCATGGGCGGCAGCACGAGCCCCCTGACCGACTGAGCCTGGCCCTTGCGTCCGGCCCCGGCTTCGCGCAGCGTGGCTTCGCGAGAGCGAGGGCTGTTCGAATGCCAGCATTGTCGGCCGGGATCATCAGCCTTGCGCTGGGCTACACGCTCAGCCAGTTCTACCGCGCCTTCCTGGCCGTCCTGACCCCGGTGCTGCGCGACCAGCTGGGCGCCACGCCCGCCGATCTGGCGCTGTCCTCGGGACTGTGGTTCATCGCCTTCGCGGTGATGCAGATGCCGGTCGGCTGGGGGTTGGACCGATACGGCCCGCGCCGCACCGTCGCGGTGCTGCTGGCGGCCGGAGGCGCGGGCGGCGCGACCGTCTTCGCGCTGGCTGCTGCGCCGTGGCATCTGCATGCGGCGATGGCGCTTCTGGGGATCGGCTGCTCGCCCGCGCTGATGGGGCCCTATTACATCTTCGCGCGCGAATACCCGCCCGCGGCCTTCAGCACACTGGCCGGCATGATCGTCGGCTTCGGGTCGCTGGGCAACATTCTGGGCGCCGCCCCGCTGGTCTGGGTGATCGAGGCCGCGGGCTGGCGCGCCACGCTCTGGGCGCTGGCCGGGCTGACGCTGGCGGTCGCGGTGCTGGTCGCAGCCTGCGTGCGCGACCCCGCCCGGCCCGAGGGCGATCATCCCGACGGATCGATCCTGCAGATCCTGAGACTGCGGGCGCTGTGGTTCATTCTGCCGCTGTTCTTCTGCAACTACGCCGCCTCGGCGGCGATCCGCGGACTGTGGGCGGCGCCCTATCTGGAACAGGTCCATGGCGCCGATGCCCAGTTGATCGGGCGTGCCACATTGGCCATGGGACTGGCGATGGTGCTGGGCAATTTCCTTGTCGGCCCGGCAGTTCGGCTGGTCGGCAATCTGCGCCGCACGATCCTGATCTTCACCGCCGCCACGCTGGCCGTGATGATGGCGCTGTGGCTGTTTCCCGATGCAGGGATGGGCCTGGCGGTGCTCTTGCTGGCGCTGATCGGGCTGTCGGGAGCGGGCTATCCGTTGCTGATGGCGCATGGAAGGTCGTTTCTGCCCGCGCATCTGGTCGGCCGCGGGGTGACGTTTCTGAACATGTTCTCGATCGGCGGGGTCGGTATGATGCAATTCGCCTCGCGCCCGATCTATGCGGGCGCGACGGCGGCCTATCCCCCGGCGCAGGCATTCTCTATGCTGTTCCTGTTCTTCCTGATCCCGCTGGCGGTCGGGTTCCTGCTGTATTTTCTGACACCCGAGGCCGATGTTGACTGACTTGCCGCTGGTCATCGCCCCCAATCTGAAACGCCGCCTGTCAGGCGTCACGGCGACCGTCGTGCGGCTGATCCCGGTGCAGGCGCAGAGGATCGCGATCCGCGCCACCGGACCGGGCCTGCCGCCCGAGGTGCCGCATATTCCGTTATGGCGGGCGGCGGCAATGCCCCGCGACCGCTGGCGCGTCTGGCATGCCAGGCGCAATACCGAAATGGCGCTGGGTCTGATCCTGCGCCGCCTCTTGCGGCGGAAATACCGGCTGCTGTTCACCTCGGCCTCGCAGCGCAGGCACAGCCGCTATACCCGCTGGCTGATCGGGCAGATGGACCGGGTGGTGGCGACCTCGGTCAAGGGGGCGGCCTATCTCGAACGGTCGGCCGATGTGATCCATCACGGCATCGACACAGCGGGTTTCGCACCGCCCAGGGACCGCGCCGCGCTACGCGACAGGCTGGGCCTGCCCGCCGGTCAGGTGCTGGTCGGCTGCTATGGCCGGATCCGCGAACAGAAGGGCACCGGCGACTTCGTGCGCGCGATGATCACGCTGTTGCCGGATCGGCCCGATGTGACCGCGCTGATCATGGGCCGGGCCACGGAACAGCACCGTGCCTATCTGGCCGATCTTCGGGCGCGGGTGCAGGCGGCGGGGCTGGGCGATCGGATCCTGTTCCTGCCCGAGGCCACGGTGGACCGCATGGCAGATTGGTATGGCGCGCTGGATCTGTATGTCGCCCCGCAGCGCTGGGAGGGCTTTGGCCTGACCGTGCTGGAGGCGCTGTCCTGCGGCGTGCCGGTTGTGGCGACCCGCGTCGGCGCGTTCGAGGAATTGCTGACCCCCGCCACCGGCAGTCTGGTCGCGCCCGATGAACCCGCCGCGATCAGCCAGGCGATTGCGCATTGGCTGGATGACGATGCTGCCCGCGCGACCGCGGCCCGCGCCGCCCGCGACCACGCCGTCGCCCATCACGATATCGGGGTCGAGGCGCAGGCTCTGATCGCCGTCTATCGCGAGATGTTGTCATGAACCGCGCCGGCTTTCTGATCGCGCGGACCCTGCGGCAGGAACGGCCGCTGATGGACCGGTCGGTGCCGCAGGGCAATCTGCTGGCGGGTCTCGCGGGGCTGCGGGTTGCGCTGATCGGCAATGCCCGCGCCCTGGCAAAGAGCCGCCACGGGGCCGAGATCGACGGCGCCGATCTGGTGGTGCGGATCAACAGCGCGCCGATGCCGGACCCGATCAGCCATGGGCGGCGAACGGATTGGCTGGCCCTGGCGGTGCGGTTGTCGGATGCCGACCGCGCCCGGATCGCGCCAGGACGCATCCTGTGGATGTCGCCCAAACGCAAGCGGCTGGATTGGCGCAGCGTGACCAGCCCCGGTTTCTATCTGCACCCGCTGGCCGATTATCACGCCCTGCGCGACAGGCTGGCCGCGCCGCCAACGACCGGGGCCATGCTGATCGACCTGCTGCTGCGGTCTCACCTGGGCGGGTTGACGCTTTACGGGTTCGATTTCTTCGCCTCGCGCAGCCTGTCAGGGCGGCGCAACGCAGCCCAGGTTCCGCATGATTTCGGGGCCGAAGCGGCATGGGTCGCGGATCTGGTCCGCACCGACCCGCGCCTGACCGTCACGCGCTGAGATGCGCGAGCGAGGCGGGCGGGCCGGGCAGAGCCAGGCCCGGTCGCTGCCGCTGGGCCGACCGCCGCGCGTGCCGCGCGACGGTCGCGCCCCTTCCATCCCGCCCCTGCCTGCGGTAAATGCCCGCAACCGCAGAAAACAGGAGTCCCCAATGGGCTACAGAGTCGTTGTTGCCGGCGCCACGGGGAACGTGGGCCGCGAGATGCTGAACATCCTCGACGAACGCCAGTTCCCGGTCGACGAGATCGCCGTCCTGGCCTCGCGTCGCAGCCAGGGAAGCGAGGTCAGCTTTGGCGACCGAACCCTGAAGATCCAGGACATCGACCAGTTCGATTTTACCGGCTGGGACATGGCACTGTTCGCGATTGGCTCGGACGCGACCAGGAAATACGCGCCGATCGCCGCCAAGGCCGGCTGCGTGGTGATCGACAACTCGTCGCTATATCGCTACGACCCGGACATCCCGCTGATCGTGCCCGAGGTGAATCCCGAGGCGATCACCGGCTATTCCAGGAAGAACATCATCGCCAACCCCAACTGCTCGACTGCACAGATGGTCGTGGCCCTGAAGCCGCTGCATGACCGCGCCCGCATCAAGCGCGTCGTCGTCTCGACCTACCAGTCGGTCAGCGGCGCCGGCAAGGAAGGGATGGACGAGCTGTGGGACCAGACCAAGGGCATGTATGTGCCGGGTCAGGAAGTCGCACCCAGCAAGTTCCAGAAGCAGATCGCCTTCAACGTGATTCCGCAGATCGACGTCTTCATGGAAGACGGCTCGACCAAGGAGGAATGGAAGATGGTCGCCGAGACCAAGAAGATCATCGATCCCGCCATCAAGGTCACCGCGACCTGCGTGCGCGTGCCGGTCTTCGTCGGCCATTCCGAGGCGATCAACATCGAGTTCGAGGACTTCCTCGACGAGGACGAAGCCCGCGACATCCTGCGCGAGGCACCGGGGATCATGGTTGTCGACAAGCGCGAACCGGGCGGCTACATCACGCCGATCGAATGCGTCGGTGACTTTGCCACCTTCATCAGCCGGATCCGCCAGGATTCGACCATCGAAAACGGGCTGAACATCTGGTGCGTCAGTGACAACCTGCGCAAGGGCGCGGCGCTGAACGCCGTGCAGATCGCCGAATTGCTGGGCAATCGCGTTCTGAAGAAAGGCTGAACAGCCCGTTTCCTGGCTGGATCGCAAGTAGTCTCGAGGGCGGCGGGGCATGGGCCATCGCCGCCCTCATGCTGTTGCAAGACCCGTCTCCGCCGTTCTTTTCGGGGCTGATCACGCCACTGGCGCGGCACGGTCCCGCTGTGGCTGGCGATCGCTGCCGGGACAGGTGGAGCGCTGGCCGGGACGTGTCCGTGGTGTCTGGTCGGGCTGACCTGGTGCGCCGCGCTGGCGCTGGCGGGGTGAAGGCTCGACCACGGCGATGACCGGATCGGCGCCTGGCTGAACCCCGTCTCCACGATCATCATCGTCGCGCCGGTCGCGACCTATCCGTTGCGGGTCATCCGCCGGAAGCGCGCAAGGGACCGACCGCGGATCAGACCTCGGTCCAGCGCCGTCCGCCCTCTTCGGCCTGCCACAGCGCGCCTTCGCGAATGTCATGGACCATGCCGTGCAGCGATGTCGCACCGCTCTCGACCGCCGTCTTGACGAATGGGAAGGACATCAGGTTCTCGATCGAGACCAGAACCGCCTCGCGTTCCAGTGCCTGAATCTGCTGGTCCTCGGGCAGGTCCTTGATCCGCTCGTATCCCGGGCGCAGAACATCCATCCATCGTCCCACGAAGCTGGTTTTCTCTTCCAGTTCCGGCGCCTTGCCGGAACACATCGCGTGGCAGCCCGCCACGCCGCCGCAGCTGGTGTGGCCGACGACGATCAGATGCGCGACCTTCAGCGCCGTGACCGCGTATTCCACCGCCGCCGAGGTGCCGTGCTGCAACCCGTCCGGCGCATAGGGCGGCACAAGGTTGGCAATATTGCGATGAATGAAGAACTCGCCCGAATCCGCCCCGAAGATGCTGGTCACATGAACCCGGCTGTCGCAGCAGGAGATCACCATCGCCCGCGGGCGCTGTCCGTCATCCGCGAGGCGGCGATACCATGCGCTGTTCTCGGCATAGGAGGTGGCTTTCCAGCCGTGATAGCGGGTGACCAGATATTGCGGCAGGGGACGGACGTTGTGCATCGTAGACCTCGCTTATTTCCCGCGTTGATAGGCCGGGATTGAGGAAAATTCGAGGGGTTTCTTCGCTCGGGGTCAAGGCTTTCTTCACCGCGGCACGTCATGTTGCCCCGACGTTTGGGGACAGGACCCGTTGGAGGTGCAGATGGCGCAGATCATGGCCTTGGCCGTTTCGGAACCCGTGCGCGTGGATGCAAGGCGGGTGGGCGACATCGTCAGCGAGCTGGGCGAGACCGCGGCCCAGAATGTCATCGGGCTGGCGCTGGAACAGCTTGCCAGCGCCATGAGCACGATCGATGAGGCCCTCGTGGCGGGCGATCTGGCCCAGGCCGTGGCCCAGGCCGACCGGCTGTCACGACTGGCCTGGCAGATCGGCCTGCTGTCCCTGGCAGGCGTGGCGATGGATCTGGGGGCCTGCGCCGAACGCCGCGACATGAGCGCGCTGGCAGCCGTCAGGGCGCGGCTGATGCGCGTCGGCAACCGCTCCCTCACGGCGATCTGGGATCGCAGCGGGATCGACTGAGACGCCCGACGCGACCGATGCTTGCAGGGCGGCACACAGGCTGTAGTCTGGCCGGGCTCGCAATCAGGAAGCCGCCATGACCCCCGAATTCGCGCCCGCCTCGGACGAAGCCCTGCCGATCTGGCCGGTCTGGCAAGGCCAGCCGGTCCCCGACGAGGCGGGCGCTGGCGCCTGGCCCGAAAGCTGCGGCTTCAAGGCATCTGCCGGCCAGATCTGCCTGCTGCCCGATGGCGCCGGCGGTCTGGCAGGCGCGCTGTTGGGCCTGGGCAAACCCGCCGCGGCCGGCCGGCAACGATTTGCGTTCGCCGCTGCGGGAAAACTGCCGGAGGCCATCTGGCGGCTGGCATCCCCGCCGGACGGGCTTGATCCGACCGAGGCTGCCCTTGGCTGGCTTCTGGGTCAGTATCGTTTCACCCGCTACAAATCCGCCCCGGCGAAAGACGCGCGCCTGGTGTGTCCGGAGGGCGTCGATGCGGCCCGTGTGCAGGGTCTGGCCGCAGGCGAGTTCCTGGCCCGGGACCTGATCAACACCCCGGCCAGCGACATGGGCCCGGATCAGCTTGAAGCCGCCGCGCGCGCACTGGCCGGCGAGATCGGCGCCCGGATCGCGGTCACGTCGGGCGACGACCTGTTGGCAGAGAATCTTCCGATGATCCATGCCGTTGGCCGCGCAGCCAGCGCCGCGCCGAGGCTGATCGACATCCGCATGGGCGGTGAAGGCCCGCGCCTGACCATCATCGGCAAGGGTGTCTGCTTCGACACCGGCGGGCTGAACATCAAGCCGGGCAGTTCGATGGGGTTGATGAAAAAGGACATGGGCGGCGCCGCGACCGCCTTGGGTCTGCTGAAGATGCTGGCCACGACCGGCGCCGCACGAGGCCGGCGCATCCGCGTGCTGATTCCCGCGGTCGAAAACAGCATCGCCGGCAACGCCCTCCGTCCCGGCGACGTGCTGACCAGCCGCAAGGGCCTGACGGTCGAGATCAACAACACCGACGCCGAGGGGCGGCTGGTGCTGGCCGACGCGCTGGCGCTGGCGGCCGAGGAAGCGCCCGAACTGATGGTCTCCTTCGCCACGCTGACCGGGGCGGCGCGCGTGGCGCTGGGACCTGATATCCCCCCTTTCTATTGCGACGACGACGCGGCCGCACGGACCATCCAGGCGGCGGCGATGGCCGCGGCCGATCCCCTGTGGCGCATGCCGTTCTGGGCCCCCTACGAATCCATGATCGAGCCGCAGATCGCCGATCTGGACAATGCTCCCTCGGGTGGCATGGCAGGTTCGATCACCGCCGCGCTGTTCCTGCGTCGCTTTGCCGAGGGCGCCGGCCGCTATGTGCATCTGGACATCTATGGCTGGCAGCCGACCGCCGCACCAGGCCGCCCCAAGGGCGGGGTTGCCCAGGGCGCCAGGGCGATTCTTGCGGCCCTGCCGGATCTGCTGTCATGACCCTCGATTCGCGCCTGACCCCCGCCACGGACCGCGTCGCATTGGCCAGCCTGCGCGGCATCCTTGAGCGGCCCGACTATACGCCGGGCCATCCCGCCCGGATTGCCGTTCCGCTGGCCGACCTGATGTCCGCACCTGGCGGCCAGCGCCAAAGGCAGCTGAACTTTGGCGCCGACGTGACGGTGATCGAGACACGCGACGACTGGGCGTTCGTGCAGGCGGCACAGGACGGCTATTGCGGTTGGCTGCGCGCCGCCGCGCTGACCGATGACCTGCCACCGATCACCCATCGCGTGACGGCGCCGGCCACCCATCTTTACCCCGAACCCGACATGAAGCAGCATCAGATCCACGCGCTGTCGATCGGCGCGCGGCTGGCGGTCACCGGGACCGAAGGCAGGTTCGCGCGGCTTGCGACCGGCGGTTATGTGCCGCTGCAACATGTGGACCAGCGGCCGGCCGCGGACCCTGTGGCGGTCGCGGAACGGCTGTTGGGGACGCCCTATCTCTGGGGGGGCAACAGCGATTGGGGAATCGACTGCTCGGGCCTGGTGCAGGCCGCGCTTGGCGCCTGCGACATTCCCTGCCCGGGAGACAGCGACCTGCAACGCGCGGCGTTCCCCGAAACCTCTGACATCGTGCGCGGGGATCTGCTGTTCTGGCCGGGCCATGTCGCGCTGGCGGCGTCGGCCGAGGTCATGGTGCACGCGACCGCCTGGCAGATGGCCGTCATCAGGGAACCGATCGCCGAGGCCATGGCCAGGATCGAGGCCGCGGGCGACGGTCCGTTTCTGGGAGCCCGCCGGCCGCGCTGACGGGGTCGCGCCGTCGCGGGCAGCCGCCTAAAGGTTGAACACCCGATCGGGCTGGACCGTGCCGCCCTGATAGCGTCCAAGGCAGATCGGGCCGGCGGCGTTCCGGACCCAGACCAGTTCGCCCCATTCCGCCGCGCCGGTGACTTCGCCCGGATTGCCATTGCGTATCCGGATCGCGCCCTCGGGCGTTGCCCGCAGCATCGGCAGATCGGCCAGTGCGGATTCCAGCGGCAGCAGTTGCGCCTCCAGCGCGGCCTGCGCCTCGCGGTCTATCCCCTCGAATGCGACGGCATCCTCGACCTCGAACGGGCCGGACCAAACCCGGCGCAGTGCCGCGACATGGCCCAGGCAGCCCAGCTCCCGGCCCAGATCCCGCGCGACCGACCGGACATAGCCGCCCTTGCCGCAGACCATCTCAAGCCGGGCGCTGCCGCGGTCCGCCTCGATCAGCGTCAGGCTGTCCACCCATAACGGCCGCGCGGCCAGGTCAAGCGCCTCGCCCTCGCGCGCCAGATCGTAGGCGCGTTCGCCGTCGACCTTCACAGCCGAAAAGGCCGGCGGGACCTGCATGATCTGGCCGATAAACCCCGGCAGCGCGGCCTCGATCTGCGCGCGCGAGGGGCGGGCGTCCGACCGCTGCAGGACCTCGCCCGAGGCGTCGTCCGTGGCCGTCTCGGCCCCCCAGCTGATCCTGAAATCATAGCATTTCAGCGCGTCGGTCAGAACCGAGACGGTCTTGGTGGCCTCGCCCAGAGCCACCGCCAGAACTCCGGTCGCGTCCGGGTCCAGCGTTCCCGCGTGTCCGGCCTTCCGCGCGTCCAGCGCCCACCGGACCTTGCCGACCACCGCTGTGGAGGTGACGCCGGCCGGCTTGTCCACGATCAGCCAGCCCGTGATGTCGCGGCCCTTCTTGCGTGCCATGGTATCCTCTTGAAAAGCGGGTGCGGCCGGATATCCGGGCCACCCGCACAGGTCAACCGCGTTGCTCTCATTCGACCCGCGACACCAGGCCGATGATCGGCCCGAGGCTGCGGCCGAAATCGGCGCGGTTCACGCCCGGCGCGTAAAGCCGGCTGATCGAGCCGTCCAGATACAGCGCGTCATGCACCCCCAGCCCGTCGCGGAACAGCCGGCCGAATTCGTGAAAGGTGACGGGGCGGTCCGAGATCGCGAACCATGCCGTCTGCCCGTCGGGCGAGACGCCAACGCCATTGCGGATATATCGACTGTCCGAATCGACCAGAAAGCGCGGATGCAGCGCCCCGTCGATCACCAGCAGGGGGCCGGACTGCGTCGCCAGCCGGCAGGCAGGTTGCGCGGATGCAAAGGCGCGGCTTTCGATCACCTGAAATGGCCGGTCCCCGCCGGCGCAGAAGATGCCGTTGGGAAGCATCCCGAAATTGCCCTTGCCGGCATGCGGGTTCAGCGGGTGGATCTGCTCGCCCTCGATCACCAGCAATCCCACCGGCCGGTAGTCCGCGTGGAACATGCCCGCATTCATCGCAAAGATGAGGCTTTCACCGGGGAGCAGGATCTTGCGGACATTGCTGAAATTTCTCAACGGCGTGCCGTCCGCGCCGTTCTGCCACAGCCGCAGCGCCGGCTCGCGCTCGGCCTCTATCTGGCAGACGACATAGCCTTGCCCGTCGTGGTCCATGCGACCGCAGCCGTCGGATGCAGCCGGCAGCGCCATGGCGAAGACCATGCCCAACGTCACGCCAAGCTGCCGCTGCAGCTCAAGCATCATCGCGATCATCGGTCCTGTCGCCATCGTCGGGCGCCTCGACATCGCGTCGCACGCGTTCGTCATCAAAGATCCGGCGGGTATCGTCGAGACGATCGAACGTCTCGTCCAGCTGGAAGCGCAGTTCCGGCGCGTACTTGAGCGTCATCGCCTTGGCGACCAGGTGGCGCAGCTCGGGTGCGTTGCGGCGCAGGGCGGCCAGCGCCTCTTCGGCATCCTGCCCGCCAAGCGGCAGCACGTAAGCGGTCGCAACCTTCAGATCGGTCGAAGTCCGCACCTCGCCCACGGTGATCGAATGTCGGTTGAGATCGGGATCATGCACATCCGCGCGCAACAGCACGTCAGAGAGGGTGCGGCGGATCAGCTCGCCCACACGCAGCTGTCGCTGCGACGGACCTGAGCCATGGGAATAGCGGTTCTGTGCCATGCGTCCCGATGTAGGGGGTCGCGGGCCGCGCCGCAACGGGATATGAGGCGGGAAGACGCGAGGGGGAGAAGCGATGAGCGATTTCCAGAAGATCGACACCGGCGAGTTGCCGGGCATCGTCGTGACCGGCGCCTCGGGACGGATGGGCCAGATGCTGGTCCGGCTGATCCAGGACAGCGATCAGGCCAGGCTGGTCGGGGCGCTGGAGCGCGCGGGCCACGACTGGGTGGGCCGCGATATCGGCGAGGCGCTCGGCGGCCAGGCTGTCGGCGTCACGGTCAGCGACGATCCGGTCACGGTGATCGCCCGGGCACAGGCGGTGATCGACTTTACCGCGCCGGCCGCGACCGTGGCCTTTGCTGAACTGACCGCGCAGGCGCGCGCCGTGCATGTCGTGGGCACCACCGGCCTGTCCGATGACGATCTGGCCAGCCTGTCCGCTGCCGCACGGCATGCACCGATCATCCGCGCCGGAAACATGAGCCTGGGGGTGAACCTGCTGGTCGGTCTGACCCGCAAGGTCGCCGCCGCGCTTGGCGAGGACTGGGACATCGAGGTGGTCGAGGCGCATCACCGCATGAAGGTCGACGCGCCCTCGGGCACCGCGCTGATGCTGGGCGAGGCGGCGGCCGAAGGCCGCTGCGCCACGCTGGCCGATCTGCGGACGCCCGCGCGCGAGGGGATCACCGGCGCACGCGAACCGGGCAGCATCGGCTTTGCCGCGATCCGGGGCGGCGATGTGGTCGGTGAGCATGACGTGATCTTCGCCGGCCAGGGCGAGAGGCTGATCCTTCGCCATGTCGCGACAGATCGCGCGATCTTCGCGCGCGGGGCGCTGCGGGCGGCGCTCTGGGGCCAGGACAAGGGACCGGGCGAATACGACATGGCGGATGTGCTGGGCCTGGGCTAGGGCTGGCGCGCTTGCCCGGCGCGGCCGCGATCAGGGCTGGATCGCGCAGCAACCCGACATCAGCTGCGGCGCCTTGCCATGCCGGATCAAGGTCGCGCGCAGACCGAACTGGCGCTCGGACATACCGTCCGAGCAGAGCTGCGGCGTCGAAACCAGGGTCACCGCGTCCGCCACCACCGCCCGGGTCGGGTCGCGGAACACGCCCGTCCCCAGAACCGCCGTCGCGGTGTGACGCTGCTCGGCGATTTCGACGCCACTCAGCACCAGATCGCCATCCTGCAACCTGACATCCCAGAACGGCTCGGTGCCGAAACAGCGAAAGCCGCCCGGCAGCGCGCCCTCCCGCCAGACATCGGTGCGATAGGCGAGGTATCGCAGCGACACCCAGCCCGATGTTTCGCCCGTGTTGACCCGGCCCCAGCCGCTGGTCTGGTCCACGACCTCGATGCCGGTGGCATCCGCCGCCAGCCTGCCGATGATCGGCGCGCGCGCATCGGGCCGCTGCCGGATATTCAGCACGTCGTCAGAGGCGACGCCTGCGACGTCGAACAGGGTCGGCAGCATATATTCCTGCGTCGCATGCGCCGGTCCGGCCAGCATCATGACGACAAGGGCAGCACGCAGCATCGGGGTTCCTTTCAGCGATTCGTCCCGGCAATCATCGCCGGTCGGCCTGTCTCGGGCCACAGGACATTTGCACCCGCCCGCCGACCGGCTAGAAGCGGGGCATGACCACGACGCGACTGACCGCCGACGAAGACCTGACCGCCGGGCTGGCCCGGATGCTGGCCGCGATTGCGCGGCCCGGCGATGCGCTGCTGCTGGATGGTCCGGTCGGCGCGGGAAAGACCCATTTCGCCCGTGCCTTCATCCGCGCCAGGCAGGGAGACGCGGCCGAGGACGTGCCCAGCCCGACCTTCACGCTGGTCCAGACCTATGACGATCCGCAGGGGACCGAGATCTGGCACGCCGATCTTTATCGGTTGAGCGACCCGTCCGAACTGGATGAGCTGGGCCTTGATGAGGCGCTGGACCGCGCGATCTGCCTGATCGAGTGGCCCGACCGGCTTGCTGCGCTGCCCGAAGGCGCGATGACCGTCTCGCTGGCCAGTTGCGACGATCCCGGCCTGCGCCGGATCACGCTGATCGGCGGCGACCCGCGCGCGGTGCCGCTTGCGGCATTCGTGGCGCGCGCGGGATGGTCGCAGGCCCGGGTGCTGCCGCTGGCCGGCGACGCTTCGGCCAGGCGCTATTTTCGACTGACAGGCCCCAGGGGCAGCGCCGTGCTGATGGACGACCCTTCGGGCGATTGCGTTCGCTTCGTCGAGATGACGCGGTGGCTGCACGCCCACGGCTTCGGCGCGCCCGCGATCCTGGCCGAGGACAGCGATCATGGGCTGCTGCTGGTGCAGGATCTGGGCGACGATCTGGTCGCCAGGGTGCTGGAGCGGCAGCCCGACCTGGCCCCCATGATCTATGCGCGGATCACCGATTTCCTGATCGACCTGCACCGCCAGAAGGTCCCCGCCTTCGTCGCCGCGCTGGACGGTCCGGCGCTGGCCGACCAGGTCGGGCTTTTCGCCGAGTGGTATCCGCAGGCAGCCGGGGTCGCGACCGGGTCGGCCGAAGCCATCGCCCCGACCATCGCCGCGACCATCGCGGATCTGCATGAGGGCCTTGCCACCGATATTGCCCCGGTCCTTGGCCTTCGCGATTTCCATGCCGAGAACCTGATCTGGCGGGACGCGGCGCCGCTGGGGGTGATCGACTACCAGGATGCCGTCGCCTGCCACCCGGCCTATGACCTGGTCTCGGCCTTGCAGGACGCCCGCCGCGACGTCGCACCCGACATCGAGGCCGCCTGCATCGCCCGCTATCTGACCGCCACCGGGCTGGATGCGGACCGGTTTCGTGCCGCCTATGCGCTGCTGGGGGCGCAGCGAAACCTGCGGATCATGGGCATCTTCACGCGGCTCTGCATCCGTGATGGCAAGCCGCGCTACCTGGACCTGATGCCGCGCGTGTGGGGGCATCTTCGCCGTGACCTGGCCCATCCGGCGCTGCACGCGCTGGCCCGGATCGTCGATGCCCTGCCCGACCCGGATCCTGCCACGATCGAAAGGATTCGCCGTCAATGCGCCCGCTGATGATCTTTGCCGCCGGACTTGGCACAAGGATGCGCCCGCTGACCGACAGCCGCCCCAAGCCGCTGATCCGCGTCGGCGGAATGACCCTGCTGGACCGTGCGCTGGAAATGGCGCGCAGCGCTGGCTGCGCACCGATCGCCGTCAACACACATTACCTGGGCGACCAGATCGCCAGCCACCTCGCCGGTCAGGACGTGGCGATCAGCAGGGAACCCGGCGCGATCCTCGACACCGGCGGAGGTTTGCGGCAGGCGCTGCCGTTGCTGGGGCGCGGCCCGGTCATGACGCTGAACCCCGATGTCGTCTGGACCGGCCCGAACCCTCTGTCCGCGCTGATGGCGGCGTGGCGCGATGACATGGACGCGCTGCTGGCGCTGGTGCCTCTGGCGCGCGCGACCGCGCGGATCGGCGCCGGCGATTTCGGCCTGGATGATGCGGGCCGGGTCGCGCGCGCGGGCGACCATGTCTATGCCGGCGCCCAGATCATCCGGCCCGACCGGCTGGCCGGAATTCCCGACAGCGCGTTTTCGCTGAACCGCCTGTGGGACTTGCTGATCGCGCAGGGCACCGCCTTCGGGCTGGTTCACGACGGCGGCTGGTGCGATGTGGGTCGCCCCGAAGCCATCCCGATGGCCGAGGCGATGCTGGCCGATGGCTGAATGGCAGCCCGGTCTTTTCGCCCTGCCGCCCGGGGTCGATTTCGCGGCCGAGTTCGTCGCCGGGCTGCTGCGACGAATGTCGGACCGGCCGCCCGAGGCGATTGCCCGCGTCACGATCTATGCCAATTCGGGCCGCACTCTGACCGCCATCGAAGAGGCCTTCGACAGCCAGGGTCCGCTGCTGCTGCCGCAATTGCGCGTGGTGACCGATCTGGGTGCGGGACCGGCCGCGCATCAGGGGCCGCTGGCCGCCCCTCTGGCGCGCCGGCTGCAACTGGCGCGGCTGATCGACGGTTTGCTGCGGGCCCGCCCCGATCTGGCGGCCGGGCATTCGGTGCCGGCACTCGCGCGCTCGCTGGCCGATCTGATGACCGAGATGCAGACCGAAGGCTGCGCGGCCGACGCGCTGGAACGGATCGACACCGGCGATCATGCACGGCACTGGCAGAGCGCGCTGGATTTCCTGCGAATCGCCGCCCGGTTCCATCTTGCCGGACCGGCCGTGGATCGTGCCGCCCGCCAGCGCGCCGCCGCCGAGGCTGCAATGGCCGACTGGTCCGAGGGACGCAACCTGCCGCCCGATCCGGTGATCGTGGCGGGCTCGACCGGTTCGCACGGGGCTACCCGTCTGTTCATGCAGGCGGTGGCGAGCCTGAACAACGGCGCGGTGGTGCTGCCGGGCTTTGACGTCGACCAGCCGCAGCAGGTCTGGGACGGGCTTGACGCGCAGGCCGAAGACCATCCGCAGGCGCGCTTTGCCCCGCTGATCCGCCGGACCGGGCGGCCACGGCCCTGGACGGACGCACAACCTGCCGCGCCCGGACGCAACGCCCTTGTTTCACTGGCCCTGCGGCCTGCGCCGGTCACCGATCAGTGGATCGCCGAAGGGCCGGGCCTGCCCGATCTGCTTTCGGCCAGCGAGGGCCTGACCCTGATCGAGGCCGACCAGCCGGGACAGGAAGCCGAGGCTATCGCCATGGTGATGCGCGAGGCGGCGGAACGGGCCGAACCGGTCACGCTGATCGCCGCCGACCGGGGTCTGATCCGGCGCGTGAACGCCGCGCTGGATCGCTGGAACCTGCGTCCCGACGACAGCGCCGGGCGACCGCTGCACCTGACCGCGCCGGGGTTGTTTCTGCGCCACATCGCCGGGCTTTTCGGTGAACCGCTGACCATCGACCGCCTGCTGATCCTGCTGAAGCACCCGCTGACCGCGACCGGCTCGACGTTGCTCGGCGCGAACGAGGCGCGCCGACAGGCGCGCGAACTTGAACTGGAGCTGCGCGCCCGAGGCCCCGCCTTCCCCGACGGCGACACACTGCGCGACTGGGCGACAAGGGGCGACGAGGGCCGCAGGTCCTGGGCGCTGTGGGTTGCCGCGCTGATGGACCGGATCGCGGCCTTCGCGCGCGACATCGCGCCGCGCCCGATCCGCGACCGGCTTTTCGACCTGCGCGGGCTGGCCGAGGCGCTGGCCGCGGGACCGGATGGGGACGCGGAATCGTCGCGGCTGTGGCACGAGAAACCCGGCCAGCTTGCCCGCGCGGTGCTGGACCAGCTGGCCGTCCATGCCGCAGACGGGCCCGACATGGTCCCGCGCGACTTCACCACGCTGCTGCTGGGAGAGTTGGAGGCGCAAGCGGTCCGCGGCGATTTCGAGGCGCACAGGCTGATGAAGATCCGCGGCCCGCGCGAAGCCCGGATCGCGGGTGCCGGCACGGTGATCCTGTCAGGTCTGAACGAGGGCGGCTGGCCACAGGCGCTGTCCCCCGATCCCTGGCTGTCGCGGCAGATGCGGCTGCAGGCCGGCCTGACGCTGCCGGAACGCCAGATCGGTCTGTCCGCGCATGATTTCCAGCAGGCGATCGCGGCCGGTCGCGTCATCCTGACCCGCGCCAGGCGCAATGCCGAGGCCGAAACCATCCCCTCGCGCTGGCTGAACCGGTTGACGAACCTGATGGCCGGACTGCCCGACCGGGGCGGCCCCCAGGCGCTGGCGGCGATGCGGTCCCGCGGCACGGACTGGCTGGCCCTCTGCGCCGCTCTTGCGCGGCCGCAGGCGCCGGCCCTTGCCGCCATGCGCCCCTCGCCCATCCCGCCGGTGCCGGCATTCGACGAATTGCCGGTCACCGATGTCTCGCTGCTGATCCGCGATCCCTATGCGGTCTATGCCAAGCGCGTGCTGAAGCTGCGGCCGCTGAACCCGCTGCGCCCCGAACCCGATGCCGCCCTGCGTGGCCAGACCCTGCACGCCATCGTCGAAAGGCTGCTGAAATCCGGTCCGTCCGCCTGCATGCCCGTCACGACGCTGCGCGAGACGTTCCTGCGGATCACCGCCGAAGTGCTGGATGACGAGGTGCCCTGGCCCTCGGCGCGGGTGTTCTGGCAGGCGCGGATCGAGGCGATCGCGGACCGCCTGGTCAGCGACGAACTGGTGCGACTGTCCGAGGGTCATCCGCAGGTGATCGAACGGCGCGGGGCGGTCGGCGTGCCCGGAATGGATTTCCGCCTGACCGCCAAGCCCGACCGGATCGACCTGCTGAGGGACGGACGGGTGATGATCTACGACTACAAGTCCGGCAGCCCGCCCACCGACGCCCAGATCGCGCATTTCGACAAGCAACTGATCCTGGAGGCGGCGATGGCGCGTCGGGGCGGTTTCGACGCTCTGGGTCCGGTGGATGTGGCCGGTATCCGCTATATTCAGCTTGGCGGCGATGGGCGCACGCATGATCGCGCCTATTCCCCGCAGATCGAGGCCGAGAACTGGGACGGGTTCCTGCGACTGATCGCCGCCTATCTGACCGGTGCGGCCGGGTTCACCGCCATGCGCGCACCCGAAAGGACCAGCTATGCGGGCGACTACGATCACCTTGCCCGATTCGGGGAATGGTCGCTGGCGGATGCACCGCAGTCCGGAAAGGTCGGCGATGACGAATGATGCGACGCTGAACCAGATCGCGGCTGCCGATCCCGCGCGCTCGACCTGGCTGACGGCCAATGCCGGATCCGGCAAGACGCGCGTGCTGACGGACCGGGTCGCGCGGCTGCTGCTGTCGGGTTGTGCGCCCGAGCGCATCCTGTGCCTGACCTACACCAAGGCCGCCGCGACCGAGATGCAGAACCGCCTGCTGAAGCGGCTTGGCGAATGGGCCATGCTGCCCGAGCCGGACCTGCGCGCCGCGCTGGCCGATCTGGGCGAGGGCACCACCCCGGATCTGGCCGAGGCGCGCCGGCTGTTCGCCCGCGCCATCGAGACGCCGGGCGGGCTGAAGGTGCAGACCATTCACAGCTTCTGCGCGGCGCTGCTGCGGCGCTTCCCGCTTGAGGCCGGGGTACCGATGGGATTTGCAGAGCTGGACGACCGCAGCGCGCGGGGCTTGCGCGCCGAGATCATCGAAGAGATGGCAGACAGCGGCGATCCCGCGATCCGTGACCTGACGATGCTGCACGGCGGCGACAATCTGGACGCTTTTCTGGCCGGGCTGTCCGAGGCCGATTTCAGCGCCGCCCCCGACGCGGGCGCCATCTGGGCGGCGCTGGGTCTGCCGCAGGGCCTGGATGAGGAATTGCTGCTGGATCATGTCTTCGAAGGGTCCGAGGGTGACCTGTTCGATGCACTGATCCCGCTCCTTGCGTGCGGCGGCAGCACCGACGCAAGACTCGCCGACAAGCTGCGCGCTGGCAACTGGTGCAGACCGGGCATGGCCGAGTTGCGGATCCTGGCCGGGGCGCTGCTGACCGGCGCCAGCGCAGCCGAGCCGTTTTGCGCCAAGATCGGCAGACTGCCGACCAAGGCGCTGCGCACCGGACCTTGCGCGCCGTTCATGGACGATCTGGAACAGCTGATGCTGCGCGTCCAGGACGCCCGCGCCGATGCGCTGGGGCTGGCACTGGCGCAGAAGACACTGGCGCTGCACCGGTTCGGCCACGCCTTCACGCTGAGGCTGTCGCAGCGCAAGGCGGCGCATGGCCGGCTGGATTTCGACGACCTGATCCGCCGGACGGCACGGCTCTTGCGGGAATCCAGCATGGCGCAATGGGTGCTGTGGCGGCTGGATGGCGGAATCGATCATATCCTGGTGGACGAGGCGCAGGACACCAGCCCCGAGCAATGGCGTGTGATCCGCAGCCTGACCGACGAATTCACAAGTGGCGCGGGCGCGCAGGACCGTCCGCGCACCCTGTTCGTCGTCGGCGATCCAAAGCAGTCGATCTATTCCTTCCAGGGCGCGGATATCGCGGTGTTCGAAGACATGCGCGACCGCTTCGGGCATGATTTCGCGGCCGTCCAGCGCCCGATGCAGCAGCGTGGCCTGGCCCACTCGTTCCGGTCCTCGCCGGCAATCCTGTCGCTGGTCGATACGGTGTTCCAGGGCGAGGCGGCCGAGGGGCTGGGCGATCCACCCCGCCACATCGCCTTTCGCGATGCCCTGCCCGGTCGCGTCGATATCTGGCCGCCGCTGCCGGAACCCGATTCTCCCGAGCGCGGTGACTGGACGCAGCCGGTGGACAGCCCCGCCGAAAACGCCGCCGACACGCGGCTGGCCCGTGCGGTCGCGGCCCAGATCCGCGCGATGATCGGGGCGCCGTTGCCTGACGCGAAATCGGACCGGGTGCGGGCCATCGGCCCGGGCGACATCCTGATCCTGGTCCAGCGCCGCGCAGCGCTGTTCGAGGAGCTGCTGCGCGAATGCAAGGCCGCCGGCCTGCCGGTCGCCGGCGCCGACCGGCTGAAGCTGGCGGCCGAACTTGCGGTCCGCGATATCATCGCGACCCTGTCGGTCCTCGTCACGCCCGAGGACGATCTGTCGCTGGCCGCCGCGCTGCGCTCTCCGCTGTTCGGACTGTCCGAGGATGCGCTGTACCGGCTGGCGGCGGGGCGCGGCCGGAAATACCTGATCCAGCGCCTGCGCGGGTCGGATCATCTTCGCGCGCGCGAGGTGCTGTCCGACCTGATGGACGAGGCCGATTTCATGCGTCCCTACGACCTGATCTCGCGCTTGCTGATCCGGCATGGCGGCCGGGCGGCGCTGATCGCGCGGCTGGGTCCAGAGGCCGAGGATGGCATCGACGAGCTGTTGTCGCAGGCGCTGGCCTACGAGGCCGCTGACACGCCATCGCTGACCGGCTTTCTGGTCTGGCTGTCCAGCGACGATGTGCAGGTCAAGCGCCAACTGCCCGGCCAGGCGGGCGGGCTGATCCGCGTCATGACCGTGCACGGCGCAAAAGGGTTGGAAAGCCCGGTGGTGATCCTGCCGGAAACCCGCAAGCGCCAACCCGACAGCCGGAACCGGACGGTGCGGCTCGGCGACCTGCCGACCTGGCGCGGCAGTGCCGCCGAGCGGCCCGACGCCGTTGGGCAAGCCGTGGCGGCGCAGAAGCGCCAGCAGGACGAAGAACGGCGGCGGTTGCTGTATGTCGCGATGACGCGGGCCGAAAGCTGGCTGATCGTCGCGGCGGCGGGCGAGACCGGTGACGGGCTGGACAGTTGGCACGCCATGATCGCCGAAGGCGCCGCGCGCACCCCGATGCAGCGCGACAGCCTTGAGATCGACGGGGTCGGCACCGGTCTGCGCCTGTCCTTCGGCGCATGGCCCGACGCGCCCGCGCTCGCGGCGGCGGACATGGCGCAGGCGGTTGCCGTGCTGCCCGACTGGGCCCGCCGCCCTGCCCCGCCCGCGCCACAGGCGCACCGGCCGATCGCCGCGACCTCGCTTGGCGGGGCCAAGGTTCTGGGCGCCGCGATCGGGAATGCCGATCCGGAGGCCGCCATGCTGCGCGGCACGCGGCTGCACCTGCTGCTGGAACATCTGCCGGGCGCAGCGCGCAGCGACTGGAATGACCTTGCCCGTGCGGCACTTGCCGGCGCCGAGGGTGGGTTGCCGGACGAAGCCGAGTTCGAAGAGCTGATGGTCGAGGCCCGCTCGGTGATCGACGCGCCCGAGTTGACCGAGGTGATGTCGCCCGCCCCGGGCGCCGTGATCCTGCGCGAGGTCCGGCTGACCGCGCCCCTGCCAGGCCCCGGCATCCTTCACGGCATCATCGACCGGCTGCTGGTCCAGGATCACGAGGTTCTGGCCATCGACTACAAGTCCAATGCCGAGATTCCCGACCGCCCGGCAGCCACACCCGAAGGAATCCTGCGCCAGATGGCCGCCTATCGCGCGGCGTTGCGGACGATCTATCCCGGGCGTGCCATCCGCACGGCCATCCTGTGGACGGCCGCGCGCAGCCTCATGCCGTTGCCCGACGCGGTGCTGGACGCCGCAAGCCACGCCCTTGACCCGGGGGCTCTGCGTTCATAGCTGTGTCAGGAACCCGTCACGCCGGCCACGACCGGCCCCGTCTTTCCAAGGAGCGACCAGCATGGCTACCGTGCATGTGAATGACAGCGAATTCGACGCTGAAGTGCGTCAGGCCGAAACCCCCGTCATCGTCGATTTCTGGGCCGAATGGTGCGGCCCGTGCAAGCAGATCGGCCCGGCCCTGGAAGAGCTGTCGGACGAATATGCCGGCAAGGTGAAGATCGTGAAGGTCAATGTGGACGAGAACCCGGAACAGGCCGCCGCCCTGGGCGTGCGCGGCATTCCGGCGCTGTTCATGTTCAAGGACGGCGAGGTCGTCTCGAATCGCATGGGCGCCGCACCCAAGGCTGCCCTGAAAAGCTGGATCGACGAGTCGGTCTGAGCCGGGCGCAAGGCTTCAAGGACGAAGGCGGCGGCCTCAGACAGGCCAGCCGCCTTTTCGCATCGCCGCGACGATGCGATCGTCGGCGTCGTCGGCCATCATGTCCAGGCTTTGCTCCCGAAGGAACCAGTGCAGATAGCGGCTGAACGGAGGGCGGTGGCGCGGTGCCCGCACCAGGGCGTCGTCGACGCCATGCTCCGCGACATTCAGCGCGATGTGATGAAAATCGACCTGCGCGAACAGGACCGCGGGCTTGCCAAGGATGAACCCGTCGAACGCCACGGCGCTGTTCTGGGTGGCCACGAACGCACAGTCGCGCAGCAGGCTCATCGTATCGCCGCCCAGGCTGAGATTGGGAAAGGTTGCCGCCAGATGGTCCAGCGCCGCGCGATCGGCGTCGTCATAGGCCTCTTTCGGGTGCAGGGTCGCCACGCAGGGGCGCCCGGTCCGCGCGACGGACTGAACCATCGCCAGCGGGCTCATGGTCTGGAATGATCGCTGCTGTCGCAACCGCCCCTGCAGCGGGATCAGGACATGCTGGCCGTGCCGCGGGGCGGCGCCGGACAGGACGCGGTGCCGCAGACGGGCGGCAAAGCCATCTGCCACAGCCGGGTCGGCCACGGGATCGAATCGCGCCAGGGCCACAGGCCAGCGCCAGCGTTCGGCAACCGGCTCAAGCCTCCAGAACGGATAGTGATAGGCGCGACGGAACGTCAGGGCACGCGAATGCGTCGGCTTTTCCATGTGATAAAGCGCGTAACCAGGCAGGTCGGGCGCCTTGTCCCGCGCCGCCTGTCCTGACCGATGGATCCGGACCTGCCATCCCCGGGCCTCCAGAACGCCGCGCATGCGGTTCAGGAAACCCAGTTTCCCGGCCTGCGCGGTCTGCAGGATCGGCGGATGCAGATAGATGCGCAGGATGCGATCGGAACTCATGCGGGCAGGCTAGGGCGGCATACGGCGTGGCGCAACGGGTTGCGCCGCCGGGTCCGTGGCCATATCTCGGCTCAAACGACGGAGGTCCCCGATGGCGGATGAGAAGTTTCCCGGCTGGCACGGCACGACGATCCTGGCGGTCCGGCGCGGCGGCAAGGTCGTCATGGCTGGCGACGGTCAGGTCAGCGTCGGACAGACGGTGATGAAAGGGACGGCCCGCAAGGTCCGGCGCCTGACGCCGGGCGGGCGCGAGGTGGTCACCGGCTTTGCGGGCTCCACGGCCGATGCTTTCACGCTGCTGGAGCGGCTGGAGAAAAAGCTGGAAAGCGCGCCCGGACAATTGCAGCGTGCCTGCGTCGATCTGGCCAAGGACTGGCGCACCGACAAGTATCTGCGCAACCTCGAAGCCATGCTGCTGGTTACCGATGGCAGCCAGATCTACGTGGTGACCGGCACCGGCGACGTGCTGGAGCCCGAACACAATGTCGCGGCCATCGGTTCGGGCGGAAATTTCGCGCTGGCCGCGGCGCGGGGACTGCTGGAAACCGATCTGGACGCCGAGGCGATCGCGCGCAAGGCGATGGCGATCGCGGCCGATATCTGTGTTTATACGAACGGAAATCTGACGGTCGAAACGCTTGAGGGCTAACGGAACGGCCCTTGACCCGATTCGCGACTTTTACCCGAACTGACCCGCACACAGCATAGCCAGCGAAGGCAGGACACATGACCGATTTGACACCGCGCGAGATCGTATCCGAGCTGGATCGCTTCATCATCGGGCAGAAAGAGGCCAAGCGCGCCGTGGCCGTCGCCTTGCGCAATCGCTGGCGCCGCAAGCAGTTGGGCGACGACCTGCGCGACGAGGTCTATCCCAAGAACATCCTGATGATCGGGCCGACCGGCGTCGGCAAGACCGAGATCAGCCGTCGGCTGGCGCGGCTGGCGAACGCGCCCTTCATCAAGGTCGAGGCCACGAAATTCACCGAGGTCGGCTATGTGGGTCGCGATGTCGAACAGATCATCCGCGATCTGGCCGACGCCGCCATGATCGACACGCGTGAGCGGATGCGCGAGGAGGTCAAGGCACGCGCCCACAGCCAGGCCGAGGAGCGCGTGGTCGAGGCTCTTGCCGGAGAGGGTGCGCGCGAGGGCACGCGGCAGATGTTCCGTGAGAAGCTCAAGCGCGGAGATCTGGACGACACGATGATCGAGCTTGAATTGCAGGACAATTCCAACCCTTTGGGCGGGATGGAGATCCCCGGCCAGCCAGGTGCCAGCCTGGGCGGCATGATGGACCTGTCCGGGCTGATGAAGGCGTTCGGCGGGCGGCGCGTGCGGCGCAGGATGACGGTCTCCGAAAGTTATGAACTGCTTATCGCGGAAGAGGCCGACAAGCTTCTGGACGACGAGGCAGTCAAGGCGACCGCGCTTGAATCGGTCCAGGAAAGCGGCATCGTCTTCATTGACGAGATCGACAAGGTCTGCGCCCGCGCCGAGGCGCGCGGTGGCGATGTCAGCCGCGAGGGCGTGCAGCGCGACCTTTTGCCGCTGATCGAGGGCACCACGGTCAGCACGAAATACGGCGCGGTGAAGACCGACCACATCCTGTTCATCGCCTCGGGTGCGTTCCATGTCGCCAAGCCTTCGGACCTGCTGCCCGAGTTGCAGGGCAGGCTGCCGATTCGGGTCGAATTGAGGGCGCTGACGGAACAGGATTTCGTGCGCATCCTGACCGAGACCGACAACGCCCTGACCCGCCAGTACACGGCATTGATGGCGACCGAGGGCGTGACCGTGGACTTCACCGAAAACGGCATCGCCGCGCTGGCGCAGATCGCCGCCGAGGTCAACGGCTCGATCGAGAATATCGGCGCTCGAAGGCTCTACACGGTGATCGAACGGGTCTTCGAGGAACTGTCCTTCACCGCCCCCGACAAGAACGGCGAGAGCGTGACCGTGGACGCAGCCTTCGTCGAAAAGCATCTGGGCGATCTGGCGCGATCGGCCGATCTGTCGCGCTACGTCCTCTAGCGGGAACCCGCGGGCGGGCTCCGGTGTTCGGCTAGTCGGAGCAGCAAGGGAAAAGCGGCCATGGAATACATCTTCGGGATCATCATCTTCGTGCTGGATGTCTGGGCCATCGCCTCGGTCATCAACACGAACGAAACGACGGGCACGAAAATCCTGTGGATCGCCCTGATAGCCATCCTGCCGGTCCTGGGCCTGATCATCTGGTATTTCGCGGGACCGAAGGCGAATTACTCGGCCTGAGGCTTGCGCCCTGGCGCGATCAGGCCGGCGATCGTCTCAGATAGACATAATAGGCCCCCTCGCCACCGTGACGATAATGAGCGGGGGTGACCTGCTGGACCAGCGCCGACAATGGCGGCCCGTGCAGCCAGTGCGGCACCTGATGACGCAAGGCGCCGGGGCGGGTCGGCAACGGGCCATGATCGCCCCTGCCCTTCCCGGTGATGACCAGAACCAGACGTTTGCCGCCGGCATGGCACGCCAGAATGAACCGGATCAGTTCGGGATGGGCGGCGGCCAGCGTCAGCCCGTGCAGATCCAGCCGGGCCTCGGGCCGCAGTTTTCCGCTCGACATCCGCTTGTGCGTCTTGTGGTCCATCCTGAGCGGCGCTGAGCCCAGGCGCTCGGCAGGACCTGGCATCGCGCCATGGCCAGAGCCGCGCTGTGGTGCGGCCTGGCCCAGCCTGAAACGCGAAATGACCTTCGAAATGGGCAATTCCGGCGGAGGATCAGCCTGCCGAACCTGGGATCGGACGCTGGCATCCGGTGCTCGAACAGGGTCTGTCCGCGGGGCAAGCGGCTTGGCGCTGCGCGCGACCCGAGCCCACAGTTCACGCTCCTCGGGTGTCAGGCCCCGACGCCGAGCCATCAGCCAGTCGCGACCAGTTGCCAGTTCGGATCGTCCTGCCCCATGTGACGCGCGAAGGTCCAGACGTCACGCTGCTTGCGCGACGCCTTGGGGTCGCCATCGACGACGTTGCCCTCCGAATCGCGGGTCGCCGCGATGAGTTCGCCGACGAAGCGGACGGACACTTCGGCCCACGCGTTGGAGTGGTCGAACTCGGCACCGGCCAGCGATGTGTCGCGCACGCCAAGGAACTGCGCCTCGACCTTGTGTCCCTGCGCCTTGCGGGCATCGATCACCGACTGGAACGCATCGGCGACCGGCTCGGACAGAAAGGCGCGAACCTCGGACAGGTCGCCCCGCTCGAACGCCATCAGGATCATTTCATACGCGGATTTCGCGCCGGACAGGAAGTCATGGACGCTGAACGACGGCTCGGCGCGCTTCATCGCAGCCAGCGCCTCGGCGGCCGGGCTGCCGGGCTCGGCGTAGTCGATGATGTCGTGATCAGGCTCGTCCGCGGAGGACTCGATCACCTCGAAGCGGCGGCGCTGGGCTTCCGGCGCATCCACCTTGGGCGGCTCGTACCCACCGCGCGTGCCCAGAACATTGCGAAGCCGCAGGATCAGGAAGATCGCGATAGCGGCCAGCACAAGCAACTGGATCAGCGGGTTGGTCATGGGGTCAGCCTCGATTCTGGTCAGATCGGTTTGTTTCTTGCGTCTAGGTTACTATGTAGGGGTCGGACCAGAGCAAGTCCAGTTGACGCACTGGCAACAGGGGGAAATGGCATGTGGCTATTCTGGGTTTTCGTGGCGGTGCCGATTATCGAGATCGCGCTGTTCATCCAGATCGGCGGGTTTATCGGTCTGTGGCCGACGCTGGCAATCGTCGTTCTGACAGCCCTGGCCGGCAGCGTGCTGGTGCGCAGCCAGGGCGCCCATGCGTGGAACGAGGTGCAGGAAAGCTTCAATCAGATGCGGGATCCGACCCGCCCGCTGGCGCACGGCGTGATGATCGTGGCGGCGGGCATCCTGTTGCTGACGCCGGGCTTCTTCACGGACGCGGTTGGCCTGCTGCTGCTGATCCCCGCGGTACGCGATGCCGTGATGCGCTATGTCGCGCAACGTATCGAGATCAGACGGATCGAGATGCGCAGCACCCGTCGATACGAACCTCATCGTCCGCCCTATGGCGACGGAATCATCGACGGCGACTACGTGGTCGAGGATGACGAGGTGCCGCGGCGGCCGCAAACGCCACCGGACCTGCCGGTCGAACCGGTTGACGACCAGCCGGATCGGCGCGGCAATTCCGGCTGGACGCGCCATTGAGGCCCTGTGCCGCGCCTGATAGAAGCGGCGTCAAATCCGAATTTGCGAGGACAGATCATGGCTGACGAAACCACCCCGAATGGCGCGGCGCAAGCACAGCCTCAACTGCGGATGCAGATCCTGGCGCAGTATATCCGCGACCTTTCCTTCGAGAACGCGGTCGCGACGAAAGGCGCGCCTTCGGGCGATGTTCAGCCCGAAATAACCGTGCAGGTCAGCCTCGACGCACGCAAGCGTGGGACCGAGAACCAGTACGAGGTCATCTCGAAATACCGCGTCACCTCGACCAACAAGGGCGACGGGCAGACGATGTTCCTGGCCGAGCTGGATTACGGCGGGGTGTTTCATATCGAGGGGGTGCCCGAGGACCAGATGCACCCGTTCCTGATGATCGAGTGCCCGCGCATGCTGTTCCCCTTTGTCCGCCGGATCATTTCGGACCTGACGCGCGACGGCGGCTTTCCGGCCTTCAACATGGACCCGGTCGATTTCGTGGCGCTGTATCGTCAGGAGCTGGCCCGTCGTGCACAGACCCAGACGGAAGCAGCGGCCGAAAAGCCGCTGTCCTGACGGCACACGCGGATGCCCTCCCGGCCGCGACGCGCCTGGCAGCGCATGCTGTCCGGTCGGCGTCTGGACCTGCTGGACCCGACGCCCTTCGACATCGAGATCGAGGACATCGCCCACGGGCTTGCCTTCGTCGCGCGCTGGAACGGTCAGACGCGCGGCGACTGGCCCTACTCGGTGGCCGAACATTCGCTGCTGGTCGAATCGATCTTTGTCCGGATCAACCCGGGCTGTGATCCATGCTGGCGTTTGTCCGCGCTATTGCACGATGCACCGGAATACGTGATCGGCGACATGATTTCGCCCGTCAAATCGGCGCTGGGTCAGGAATACGGGGCGATGGACGAGCGTCTGGCCGCCGCGATTCATCGCCGCTTCGGGCTGCCCGCCGCCATTCCCGTGGCAATCAAGAAGAAGATCAAGCAGGCCGACCGGATTTCCGCAAGGCTCGAGTCGGTGCAGATCGCGGGCTTCACCGAGGCCGAGGCGCGCAAATTGTTCCCGCTGCAGAACGAGCATATATTGTCTGTCCTGCAAATCAGACTTAGACCGCCCGCCGAAGTGCGCGCCGCTTTCCTGGCGCATTTCAAAACGCTGATCCGGTCGATGGACGGCGTCGATCATTCCGACGGCTGATCGAAACAGGCCGCGCTGCAGCCTGTTTCCTGCGTCCCGTTTCAGATCAGAAGATCTTCAAGCGCTTTGCCGTTTTCCAGATTTTCCTGCACCCAGCGAGGCTTGCGCCCACGTCCGGTCCAGGTCATCGTCGGGTCCTCGGGGTTGGCATATTTCGGCGGCACGGTTCCTGCGCGACGCGGCTTGCCTCCGGTAAGCTCTGCCAGATTGAAGCCGTGTTCGCGCGCGGCCTCCTCGATCGCGACCAGCGCCTCGCGGCGCTTGCGATCCTCATACGAATTGATCGCACGGTCCAGTTTCGACCGCATGTCGCGCATTTCCTTGAGAGTCATCTTATCAAAGTCTAGGCTCATTGTTTAACTTCCGCGTGTTTTGATATCCGTATATCTATAACAGCCGCGAAAATTTTCAACTGACTATTTTCAATTCTACCTGGGCCCGCGTTTTGCAAGGATCCGCTGAAGTGTCCGCCGGTGCATATGAAGACGGCGCGCGGTTTCGCTGACATTCCTCTCGCATTGTTCGTAAACCCGCTGGATATGTTCCCACCTTACCCGGTCGGCGGACATCGGATTTTCGGGCGGGGGCGGCAACAATTCGCCCGAGGCCAGCAATGCGGACGTCACGTCATTCGCATCGGCCGGTTTGGCGAGATAGTCGGTGGCGCCCATCTTGACCGCCGCGACGGCCGTGGCGATGGCGCCATAGCCGGTCAGGACGATGATCTTGGCGTCATGGCGCGCCTCGCGCAGCGTCTCGACCACGTCCAGCCCGTTGCCATCCTCAAGGCGCAGGTCGATGACCGCATAGGCTGGCGCGTTCTTCGCGATCATGCGCATCGCGTCGGCGACGCTCAATGCGGTGCGCGGCATGAAGCCGCGCTTCTCCATCGCCCGCGCAAGCCGCGTCACGAAGACTTCGTCGTCATCGACAAGCAGAAGGGACGGATCGGGACCGATCTGCGTGGCTGCTGGCTCATCCATGTCATTCCCTCACATACCCTGCGTTCGATGCATGTTTGATCGGGGAAGCCGGTCAGCGCAAGCGGTTGCCCTCAACTCGCGGCATCAACATAGCATCCGACCGAATCCGCCATCTGCTGCGGAGAGGTGTCGCGCGAAAAGAACTCGACCGTCCGGTTTCCCGGCATGACGAGATAGGTATTGGTCATGTGATCGACCAGGTAATACTCGTCGTCCTGCTGATCCTGGGCCTTGTAATAATTGCGCCAGCCCTTGTTGGCGGCGGCGATTTCCTCGACGCTGCCGGTCAGGCCGACCATGTCATCAGAGAACAGCGCGGTGAAATCTTCCAGCACCTCGGGCGTGTCCCGACGCGGATCGACGGTAATGAAGACAAGCTGCACATCCTTGCCCTGTTCGGCCAGCAACAGTTGCGCCTCCGCATTGCGCGCGCTGTCCAGCGGGCAGACATCGGGGCAGAATGTGTAGCCGAAATACAGCAATGTCGGTCTGGTGAAGACCTCATCGGCGCCGACACGCTGCCCGTCCTGCCGGGTGAGGGTGAAATCCGAGCCGAAACTGTCCATCCCGCCGGCGACCGTGCTGGCGCGGCATTCTGCATAGGTATCGTCCGATCCGCCCAGGGACAGAAATGCCCCGCCCGCAACCAGCACGGCCGCGGCGGCGACCGTGCCGTAGATCAGATTTCTGCGATCCGCCATGGCTGTTTCCCCGCCTTTCCGAAATGCGCACATTGATCGCCGATCCGCAGCCGGGTATCAAGACGCGCAATGTCGCAGCGGAGCCCCTCCATGAGCGCGCCGACCCCGCAGCGCGGGCTCTCTTCCATCGACGACACCCACCGCGCCGAGCCGATCCGGATGCGCACCCTGATCCTGCTGCGCTGGTTCGCGATCGGCGGGCAGTTTGCCGCGGTGACGGTCGCCGGGCTGATCGGGATCAATTTCGCGAGAGTGCCGGTTCTCGCGCTGATCGCGGCGGCACTGGCCGTCAATATCTGGCTTTACGTGCGACCGCCACGCCGGACCTCGCCGCACCGCGCCATCGCCCACCTGGCCTTCGACCTGGTCCAGATGTCGACGCTGATCGCGCTGACCGGCGGCATGTCCAATCCCTTTGCGCTTCTGGTTCTGGCGCCAGTCACGATCGCCGCGACAACCCTCAACGCACGGCAAACGGTCGCTCTTGGGCTGGCCACGGTTGCGCTGATCTCGCTGGCGGCGCTGCTGGCGGTGCCGCTGCACGACGCCTCGGGACAGCAGCTGCAACTGAACCCGATCCTGACACTGGGTCACTGGCTGGCGCTGGTGATCGGTGTGGTCTTCTTTGCGGGCTATACTCATCGTGTCACGGCAGAGATGACCGCCACCTCCAACGCCCTGTTCGCGACGCAGATGGCGCTGGCCCGCGAGCAGCGGCTTCAGCATATCGGCGGGGTGGTCGCCGCGGCAGCGCACGAGATGGGAACTCCGCTGGCCACCATCAAGCTGATCGCGGGCGAACTGGCGGACGAGTTGGATGATCGGCCCGAACTGCGCGAGGATGCGATCAGCCTGCGTCAGTCGGCCGACCGCTGCGCCCATATCCTGCGCAGCATGGGCCAAGCCGGCAAGGAAGACCTGATGCTGCGTGCGGCACCGTTGCGGACCGTGCTTGAGGATGCGGCAAGGCCGCATGCCGATCGCGGCCCGGTCGTCGAGATCGTCGCCGAAGGGCCCGGCATCGTCCGCGACCCTGCGATCATGCACGCCCTGCGCAACCTGATCCAGAACGCCGTGGACTTCGCCCGGTCGCGCGTGGTGATCGAGGGGCATGAAAGCGCCAGCTATCTGACCGTGACCATCCGCGACGACGGCCCCGGCTATCCCGCAGCGCTTCTGGCAAGGATCGGCGATCCGTATCTGACCAGTCGCCGGGGCGGCGCTCAGCGCGGCGGCTACGAGGGCATGGGACTTGGGCTGTTCATTGCAAAGACCCTGCTGGAACGGACAGGTGCCCGGCTGACCTTCGCCAATGGTGGCCCGGGGGCGATCGTGTCGGTCAGATGGCCGCTGAACAGGATCCGCGCGAATGAAAGGGCCGCACTGGGCGACAATCCGACATGGGATCTTTGAATCTTAACTTTTCGTTAAGCATGGCTGACCTATGTTCGATGAAACATCTGGAGGCAGGGTTCCGTGGCGTCTGAAGCTGTACTGGTCGCGATCACGGCCGTTCTTGCGGGAACGATTTCAGTGGTGCTGGCCGTGGCGGTGCTTCGCGGCTGGGACAGGCGGTGGAGGGGATCGTCCCGTCTGTCGTCGACCGACAGGCTGGAACAGCGCTTGCAGCCGATGGTTTTCCTGTTCCGTGATCGTCGCCTGACGGATGCGACGGGTCCTGCGCGCACCCTGTTGTCGCGCATGCCCGCGCCGGATGGCGACTGGGAACGCCTCGTCCAGTGGATCGGGCCGCGCTTTCCCGATTTCGGCAGCCGGCTGGACCAGATCTCGCGTCTCGGACGAATCGAGTTGCTGGGCGATGCCGGCACGGGCAGCGCGGCGCTGCGCCTTCTGGCCGAAGATCTGGGCGACGAACTGTTGCGTATCTCCGTGACGGACCCGGCGGCGGAACACGCCGGGATCATGGTCGATTCCATGTCCCAGCAAGCAATGGAGGAAGAGCTGGATCTCCTGCGCCGGGCCCTCGACCAGACCCCGATGCTGGTCTGGCGACAGGACGCGGAAGAGCGCGTGACCTGGGCAAACGCCGCCTATCTGCGCCGCGCCGAAGCGCAGGGCGACGGGGTGGTCGGCTGGCCCCTGCCCCGGCTGCTGGAGCCGCCCAAGCCGGTGCCCGGCGCCGGTACCGCGACCCGGCGGGCCTCGCTGGACAGCCATGGCGTCGTTTCGTGGTACGATTGTCACAGCCACCGGACCGGCGACCAGACGATGATGTTCGCGCTGCCGGCCGATGCTGCCGTGCGGGCCGAACGCAGCCTTCGCGAATTCGTCCAGACCCTGACCAAGACCTTCGCCGACCTGCCGATCGGGTTGGCCATCTTTGATCGGCAGCGCAACCTGCAACTGTTCAACCCCGCGCTGATCGACCTGACCGGCCTTCCCACAGGATTCCTGACCGCGCGCCCGACGCTGTTCGATCTGCTCGACAAGCTTCGCGAACTGCGGATGGTGCCTGAACCCAAGAACTTCCGCAGCTGGCGTCAGCAGATGGCCAATCTGGAAAGCGCCGCGGCGACCGGCCATCACGTCGAGACCTGGTCCCTGCCCGGGGGCCAGACCTACCGGGTGACCGGGCGGCCGCACCCGGATGGCGCCGTGGCATTCCTGTTCGAGGATATCACATCCGAGATCTCTCTGACACGCAAGTTCCGCGCGGAACTTCTGCTTGGAACCCATGTCCTTGACGGGATCGAGGATGCCCTGGCCGTCTTCGCGCCGAATGGTCAGCTTGTCATGATGAACCAAGCCTATCGTGATCTTTGGGGCGACGAAAACAAGACGCTGACCTCGGCCATTGCCTCGTGGGAGGGCCGGATCGAGCCCGGCCCCGGCTTCAGGTCATTGCGCGACCGCCTGAACGCAAGCGAGGACGGCGGGCCTGCAAGCGGCGCGATGAGCGGACCTGACGGTCGGCTTCTGGGGTGGACGGTTTCGCGGCTGGGCGGCGGGCGGCAGATGCTTCGCTTCCGCAGCCCTGAATCGATGCGCGAACGCGCCTCGCACAGCGGCCCGGACGCCCCAGGCCTTGCCAGCGCGGTCGGCGCCGACTGAGGCGCCGGGTCAGTAGTCGCGTTCGAAATAGAGCCCCAGCGTATTCTCGCCGTCACTGCCGACCGAGCCGCGCGCCCGCAGCGTGTCCGAGATGTCGAGGTTGAGGTTGATCGTGCTCTGGCCGTTATCGCCGACCGACACATCGGTATAGAGATTCTCGGTCAGGTATTTCCCGGCACGGACCTGTACATTGCCCTCGTCATCGGTCTGAAGGTCCAGATCGTCCAGACCGACCTGATTGCGCAGCCTGGCGACGATTCCCTCGCCGCCGCGCCCGGCCAGAACGGCAAGCGCATTCGCCAGCTGCGCGGCCTGAAGCGGGCTGATATTGTCAAGACCGCGCCCGAACAGCAGTTGCGACAGCACCTCTTCCTCGGGCATCTCGGGGCTGGATTCAAAGGTGATGTCGGGGTCGCTGGCCTCGCCTTCGATGATGATGCGCGTCGTGACGCCATCCTGGCTTGTCTGCGCCACCAGCCGGATCACGGGAACCAGGCTGCCTTGCAGTTCGATGAGGCCATCGGTCAGATCGAACCTCTTGCCCAGCAGATCGACGCGACCCCGGATCAGCTCCAGCGATCCGATCGGGATGACCCGTCTTGCGGTGCCCTGGACGCGCAGTTCGCCCCCCATTTCGGCATCGACGCCGCGGCCGCGGATGAACACGCGGCTTGGCGCGCTGATCAGAAGATCCAGCCGTGGCGGGTTGGCCGGCGGGGTCGCGGCAGGGCCGCCCATTGCCGCGTCGCGTGATGCGGCGCTCAGATAGGCCTCCAGCCCGGCCTTGGCGCGCGTCGCACGCACCGGCCGCGTGTCGCCGACATGCTGGATGTCGGGGATCGACTTGGCGCCGCCCAGCCCCGTCGAAGGGATGCGGATCTCGGCCTCGGCAATGTCGATCCGGCCCGATATCAGCGGGCCGTCGGCCATCCGTCCCGTGAACCGGACTGCGCCGTCGATCTCGGCCTGATAAAGATTGGGGTCGCGCACCACCACCCCGTCAAGCTGCACGTCCAGATCCACATTGCCGCCGGTCAGGTCGATCGGCCCGCGCACGATGATGCGTCCGCCAGCGCCGACATTGGCGCTGGCGTCGACGGAGATCCGACCGGTCTGGAACGCGGCGGTGACGTTCATCTGTTCCAGCCGCAGCCCCAGTCCCGGCTCGGCCAGTTCGCCCCCCTCCAGCACAAGCCTGCCGCCAAGCGCAGAAAGTCCGGGCGGCCCCTGAAGGCTGAGATCGAGCCGCAGCGGCCCCTCGATGTTGCGCGTGCGGATGAAGCCGTTCGCCAGCGATGCGTTGGCGGTCCCTGCAATCGCAAGATCGGTCGTGGCGAAGTCACGCGCCGCGGTGCCGGAGATCCGAAGGTCGATGTCGGCCGCCGCGGTGGCGTTCAGGTCCACCACGAAATCCCGCCCGGATTCCCGGACCGTGCCGACCACCCGCAACGGCCCCGGCAATTGCGGCTGGATCAGCGCCAGATCGACCAGCCTCGCATCCACGTCGAGACCTGAAGCCGTGTCGCCGCTGGCATCGATCTGCACTTGCGGATTGCCGATATCGATGCGCTGCAGCGACAGCCCGTCGGAAGACTGGGACGCCGCCACCTCAAAGCGGGTCCGGCCGCGCAACAGCGGATCCAGGCGCGGCTGACCAAGCGAAAGACCTGTCGCGCTGCCGGTCGCGGTGATCCGGCGGACACCGTTTTCCTCGATCAGGCGGGCATCGGCGGACATGGCACCGCTGATGCCGTTGCCAAGGAAGCGCAGATCGCCGGCATTCAGCGTCGTGCGGACATCCGTCTGACCACCCCCGACGGTTCCCGTCGCGCTGGCATTCAGCCGCGGATTCTCGATCTGGGCCTGTTCGATGGTGAACACGCCCTCGCGTTCGGTGCCCGTGAGCGCCAGCCGCGTTTCGCCCGCCAGCGCGCCATCCAGCTGTGCCTGCCCAAGCGCCAGGTCCTGCGCGGCGCCGGTCACCTCCAGCCGGCGCACGCCGTCGCCCGCTTCGCGGAAGCTGCCATCGACATCCAGCGAACCGCGCCACCCGTCCCCCAGAAACGCCAGCGAGCGCGCTTCGAGTTGCGCTTTCAGATCGGTGACGCCCGGTCCGTAGATGCCCTCGGCGGTGGCGCTCATCTGACGGTTGTCCAGCTGGACATCGCGCAGGGTGATCACGCCACCCGTTTCCTCGGCAAGCAGCTTGAGGCGGGTTGTTCCGGTCAGCGCGCCATCGACATTCTGCTGGCCAAGACTCAGGTTCTCGCCGGTTCCCGTCAGATCGACAAGCCGCGTGCCGTCATGTTCCGACAACAAGGCCCGGGCCTTGAAGTTGCCGGACCAGTCGGGGCGGATCGCCGCGAGATCGACGACCTCGAAATCGGCAACGGCGTCAAGGTCGCCCGAGGCAAAGCTGCCTTCGCCCTCGGCGTTCAGCTGCGGGTTCGAAAGCTGGAAGGATTCGATCTGATAGCCGTCATTTTCGGTCTCGCCAGCCAGAAGTGCCAGGTTGGTGCGGCCACTCAGCGCACCGTCCAGCGCCGCAATTCCCAGTTTCAGGTCCTCGGCTTCGCCGCTGACGGTGAGACGCCTTTGTCCCGAAGCGCCGTTCAACGAGGCTTCGGCCTCAAGCGATCCCGAATAGCCCGGGTCGGCCGCCGCCAGCGACGGCATCGAGATGCGCGCGGTCACGTCGCTGGACAGGCTGTTCAGGAAGCCCTGCGCCTCGGCGGTCAGACCCTGCGCGTCGATCGAGAATCGGTCCAGTTCGATTCCCGCCTCGTCCCGGCGGGCCTGCAGACTGATACGGGAATCGCCCGAAAGCAGCCGGTCCAGTTGCGGCTGATCCACCGCGATATCCTTACCGCTGATCTGCGCATCGATGTCGAAACTGCGGGTCAGCACGCGGTAATAGCCGGTCACGGCCGCGTCGGCGCGCCCCGTCACGTCGCGCCCGGCAAGCGTCGAAAGCCGGGCCAGATCCTCGTAGCGCGCGGCCAGATCCGCCGAAAGCACGAAACCTCCCGACAGCCCCGACAGCAGGAAAAGGCCCGAAAGACCGTAATCGGTGCCGTCCAGCGTCAGCTCCGAGACCTCGAGGGACTGCCCCGGCGAAAGGCTGAACAGCGCGCGGCCGGTAACCTGGTCCCCGACCGCCTGGGCCAGGCCGGGATCGTCGAATTCCAGCCGCTGGCCCCCGAAGGCGATCTCGCCGGTTACTTCGGACAAGGCACCATCGTTCATGGCCACCTCGCCCGAGCCGTCCAGAGTCAGCTCGCCGATCGCGACCTGGCCCTGGTCCAATTGCGAGACATGTCCCGAGAGCGTCCAGCCCTGCCCCTGGGCGGCGTCGAAACGCAGAGCCAGCCTGCCCGACTCGACCGTCATCTCGCCGCCGCCGCCAGGCAGAACGACCGGGACCTGTGTCGCACCGGCATCGCGCCCCAGAAGGATTTCCAGATCGACATTCTGGGGTGCGGATTTGGCATTGGTCGCCAGCGAACCGGACAGCGATAGCGCCTCGGTATCGACCTTCAGCTCGGGCAGGCTGATGCGCCCATCCTCGCCGCGCCAGCCCCGGGCGACCAGTACGGCCCTTTCGCCGAAGAAGGTCCGGTCCTGCGGCGGCAGCAATGAGGCAACATCCCCGCCCAGCTGCAGCCGGAATGCGGTCCCGGGCGTGCCGTCCTCGCCCATGGCGGCGTTCGCACTTGCCTGACCGGTCACGCGCGGCTGACCGTCTGTCGCCAGGCGGATATCCGCGGCAAAGTCCTCAAGCGCGCCCTCTCCGCTGATCCGGGCGCTGACGGAAGGCTTGTCGTAGAGATCGATCAGGTTGGCCAGCAGCCCGTCAGCCGCCTCGTCCAGCGTCAGGTTCAGCCGCAAAGCCTTGGTTTCGTTCGCATAGCCCGCGTCCAGGACGAAATCGCCCTGGGGCCCATCCAGACGCTTGATGGCCAGCTGTGCGGTTCCCTCACCGCCCGCAAGGCCCATGCTTCCGGCCAGCGATATCGCTCCCTCGACGCCGATCACAGGCTCGCCCAGTTCGACCCGCTGTGCCTCGATCTTGTCGATCCGCACACCCACCGGCAGCTCCGGCAGCGCGAATTCCGGCGCCTCGGCCCTGGGCTGCGCTTCGCCTGCACCGGGCAATCTGGGCAGCAGGATCCGGCCGGCCGACAGTTCCGCGATATCGACGCGCCCGCGCAGCAAGGCCGCGCGGTTCCAGCTGATCGCGCCCTCCTCAAGGGTCAGCCATACGCCGTCGCCGTCGGCGATGGTCATCTGATCGAAGGTCGCCCGCGACGACAGCGCGCCGCGGAAGCCGTCGATGGTCACCTGCCGGTCGGTGCCGGACAGACTGCTCTCGAGCAGCCGTGTCAGAAATCCGCGGTCGTCATCGGTCTGCTCTGAAAGCTCGGCGACGCCCTGCGCCAGAGCCAGCAGCGGGAACAAGAGTACGAAGGTTGTCGTGACGATCCTGCGCATCAGAATGCCTGCCCCAGTCCAAGATACAGTTGCACGCCATCATCCGTATCGCCGTTCCCGACCGGCGCGCCGATGTCGAAGCGAAGCGGACCGATAGGCGTCTCGTAGCGCACCCCCAGGCCCGCACCGGCATGCCAATTGCTGTCGCCCGACCATGAGCTGTCCGACCAGACGCGCCCGTAATCGGCGAACGCCACCACCCCGATGCGCTCGCGCACCTGATAGCGGATTTCGGCGCTGGCATTCATGACGCTCATCCCGCCGGTCTTGATCCTGTTGCCGTTGTCGCCGACGATCTCGCGGATGCCGAGCGACTGGTAGGCCTGGCCGCGCACGGTTCCGCCGCCGCCCGAGAAGAACAGATATTCGCGCGGTGTTTCCTCGATCTCGTTGCCAAGCAACGTGCCGGCGCGCGCTCGTCCGGCCAGCGTGAAGCGGTCCTCGTCGCCAAACGAACGATAGGCGCGCGCCTCGCCCAGGGTGCGCGCGCCCGAACCGGTCTCGTCCAGGCCGATGAACGGCGTCACCTCGGCGTTCAGGTAATAACCGTCCTTGGCGTCGGTGGGTTCATCGCGCATGTCCCACGTGACCTTCATCGGCAGCGCGATGGCGTTGAAGTCGGTGAACCCGTTGCGGTCGTCCACGCGCTCATAGAAATACTCGATCGCGACGTCGGCGGTCAGCCTGTCGCTGAAGATATGACTGAAACCCAGCGCGGCGCTGGCCGAATCCAAATCGTAATCTTCCTCGCGCAACCGCGCGATCCTGGTCTCGATATAGCCGGTGGTGTCCGGCGTGATGGTGGCCGGGCGATCGATCCGCAGCCTCAGTTCCTCATCCCGCCGGCTGGTGTCCGACCCGATATCCGACACCTCCGCGTCGATCCGCAGCCTTTCGCCGCCGCCCAGCAGGTTCCGGTGCATCCAGTAGGCCGAGACCCGGGCGCCATCGGTGCTGGAAATCTCGAAGCCGGCGCCGATCCGGCGTGGCTTATGTTCGACCACCGCCAGATCGACGTCCAGCGTGTCGTGCGGACCCAGATCCCGGGCCTCGTCCAGTGTCACGGCGGAAAACACCCCGGTCCGGCGCAGTCGCTTGCGGACGGTTTCCAGCTTTTCGGGATCGAAGGGCTCGCCCTCGGGAAAGCCCGCGATCTTGCGCAGGCGGCGCGGGTCCATCCGCTCATGGCCCGAGATGTTCAGCCTGCCGAAGGTGACAGCGGGTCCGGGGGCAAGCCCGATCCGGCTGTCGACCGTATTCGCGTTGTGGTCCGCGGTAATGTCCTGCCGGTTCACGTCCGCCTTCGCGTGGCCATGACCTCGCCAGCCATCGACCCCCGCCAAGGCCGCCGACTTGATCGTCCCGGTGCCGGCTGTCTTGCCCGCAGCATAGCCGTCGGGGATCTCGCTCGCCGGCGCTATCGGAGCGATCGCGGCACGCGAGAACCGGAAGACCGGACCGGGCTCTACGCTGACGACGACCGATCGGACCACCGGCGGCGCGTCCAGCGGCGCGATCTCGGCCGCCTCGACGCCGTCCAGCGTGATGTAGATCAGCGCCGAATAGTGCCCGGCATCGTAAAGCGTTCCCAGGATGCGCGCATAATCCGCGCGCGCGGCGGCAAGCATGTCCTGCCCGGTCGTGCGCCCCTCTTGCAGGGCGCCGGCGATCAGCGAGGTGTTGCGGACCAGCCGTGCCAGGTCGCCATCATCACCGGCGACGCGGATATCCAGCGAAACGGGGCCCTCGGCCTTGCTGCCGCCACCGAACCAGCCCGAGAACGGCGACGAGGACTGCCCCAGCGCCATTCCGCCAAACCCCAAGGCCGCGGACACGACAAGTCCCGCCCGAAGATAAGCCCGCATCTTTCCTGCCCTGCCTGTTCTTCTTTCGGCAATATGAACAGGAACAGGGCTCTGAATCCAGTGGTTCGTGACAAGAAGCTGTTACGGCGTTAACTATTCCGGCAGCATGTGGCCTTCAGGACAGTGCCGCCAGGCAGCCGTGCAACGCGGCCATATCGTCGCGGATCAGGAAGATGGGCGTGTTTTCAGGAATATGGCGCATGAGCGGTTCGGCCAGAAAGCCGCGCTCGAAGACGTCGATGCGGTCGGCGATGCTGCGTCCGACGCTGCCGGCCAGAAACAGCCCTTCCAGAGGCATGAACCGCAGCGCCAGTTCACGGCACAGATGGCCGACCAGATCGGCGAACAGATCATAGGTCGCGACCGCCTGGGGATCGCCCGCCTCGGCAGCGCGGGCGATGTCCTCGCTGCGGACCGGCGCGCCGCCGGTGCGCGCGGCGTGCAACCGCGACAGGCCGCGCCCGGCAAAGGTCTCCTCGGTCGAGGAGAAGCGTCGCGCCGCGTCCGCGCCCAGAAGCTCGGCCAGCCGCAGATAGATGTTGGCGGGCAGATGCGTGTGGCCCTCTTCGGCTTCCATCGCCGTGATGGCACCGCCGTGCAGGGCGCGCACCGCGCAGACATTGAACCCTGTGCCCAGGCCCACGACCAGCGCCTGGCCGTTGCGGGCGCGCCCCTCGGGCGCCGCGCGCAGGACCGTCAGGCCGTCGCCATGCAAGGCAGGGGTCGCATAGCCCAGCGCGGTGAGGTCGTTGATCAGCCTGACCTGATCGGCATCGGTCAACCGGGCCAGCCGGTCCTCGTCGAAATCCCAGTCGCGATTGGTCAGCCGTGCCTTGCCGCCGCCGACCGGCCCCGCGACCGCAATGCACATCGAACTGATGCGCGGCTGGTCCTGTTCCTGCAGGAAGCGGCGCACGACGTCGTCGAAACTGGTGAAGTCGTCGCCACGGAACCGGGTCACTGTCTGTTCGTCTATGACGTGGTTGCGCGCGATCGCCAGCCGGGCGTTCGTGCCGCCCACATCCCCCAGAAGCATCGCCATGACCCATCTCCGCACGCTGTCGTGTTCCTGTTCACATCCTTATGCCAGACGCGCGGCGTTTTCGAGGGGTTAGTGCTAGCGGAAACACCCTTGGCGCGCGTTGGCCGGGTCCGCCGCACCGAACGCGACGGAACCGGCGGCGCGGCGTCGCATCCTGCATCTCGCAACCGGCACCATGAGCGGCCCAGTCACATGACCCGCAGCGCCCCTGGCATCGCCTGCGTGCCGATTGCCCGCAGGGCGCAGGATCGCGGGAACACGATCCCGGTGGATGCGGTTGCGGACCCTTCGGCGCCGAGGTGATTGCGCTTCACCTGCAGGTCGCGCAAAATCCGCGCGCAATGGGAGGAAACGACATGAAATACGTTTATGCCGCCGCACTGATCGGGACGACAGCCGCCGGGGCCGCCGCGCAAGAGGTCAAGATCGGCTACGCGCTGGCCGAGGACAGCCATTACGGGGTCGCGGCCAAGGCTTTCGAGAGGTCGGTGACCGACAGCCTGGGCGATCAGTTCAGCTTCCGGCATTTTCCGTCATCGGGTCTGGGCGGCGAACGCGAGGTGGTCGAGGGCGTGCAGCTTGGCTCCGTCGAGATGACCATCGTCTCGACCGGGACGCTGTCGAACTTCCTGCCCGAGGTCGGCGTCTTCGACGTGCCGTTCCTGTTCGCCAGCCTCGACCACGCCCGCAAGGTGCTGGACGGCGAGATCGGTCAGGACATGCTGGCGAAGTTCGACGATGCCGGCCTTCGCGCGCTGGCCTGGGGCGAGCAGGGCTTTCGCCACATCACCAACAACCGAGGACCGATCGCGACGCCGGAAGACACCGAAGGCCTGAAGATCCGCACGATGGAGAACCCGGTTCATATCGAGGCATTCAGGGCGCTTGGCGCGGCGCCGACGCCGATGGCCTGGCCCGAAGTGATCGGGGCGCTGCAGCAGGGGGCCATTGACGGGCAGGAAAACCCGCTTTCGGTGATCGTCTCGGCCAAGCTGAGCGAGGTTCAGAAATACCTGACGCTGGACGGCCATGTCTATTCGCCGGCGGTCATCCTGATCTCTCCCGCGCTGTGGGGGCAGCTGGATGACGCCCAGAAAACCGCGTTCGATCAGGCCGCGACCGACGCCGTCGCCGCGATGCGCGGCTATGTCGACGATGTCGAAGCCTCGGGCGTCGCCACGCTGAAAGAACAGGGGATGCAGGTGAACGAGCTGTCGCCGGACCAGAAGGCTGCGTTCCGCGACGCGCTGGCCGAGCCCTACAAGACCTACGAGGCGCAGTTCGGAAAGGACCTGATGGACCGGATCCAGGCGGTCGATTGACCGAAGGATGCGGCGGATCGAGCGCGCATTCGTCATCCTGAACGGCGCCGCCGTCATCGCGGGCCTCGCCCTGATGGCGGTGGTGGTCGGCTGGAACGTCGCCGCCCGCTATCTGTGGGCGGGATCGCTGCCCTGGGCGGACGAGGTGGCGCGCTACACGATGATCTGGCTGACCTTCCTGGGCAGCGGGCTTGCCCTGCGCGAGGGTGCCCATGTCGCCATCGCCAACGCGCAAGAGGCGCTGCCGCGCCCCGCCCAAAGGCTGCTGCGGCTCTTTATCCTTCTGATCCTGTTTGGATTTTTTGCCTTCATGGTGTGGGTCGGCATCGACTATATGAACCGGATGTCGATCCAGAAATCGGCAGCGCTGAGACTGCCGATGAAATGGGTCTATGCGGCCATGCCCGCAGGCTTCGTGCTGATGATCCTGCACCTCGCCCTGGTCGCGCCGCGTTACCTGCGCGCCGGGTTCTCGGCCACGCACGAGGCCGCGCGTGGTTGAGATCCTGGTCGCCGCGTTCCTGATCCTGATGCTGATCGGCGTCCCGGTCGCCTTTGCGCTGGCGCTGGCCGCGTTCGCGGCGGTGGGTCTGGGCGGGCAATATCCGCTGGTCGTGGTGGTCAAGGAGATGTTCACCGGGCTGGACAGTTTTCCGCTGCTGGCGGTGCCGTTCTTCATCCTCGCGGCCGAGATCATGTCGACGGGGGCGATTTCCACCATGCTGCTGCGTTTCGCCTCGCAGTTCGTCGGGCATCTGCGGGGTGGCCTGGGATATGCCAACGTGATGACCTCGACGCTGTTCGCGGGGATTTCCGGCTCGGCGCTGGCCGATGCGGCAGGCCCCGGCGCGATGATGGTCCGGATGATGGAGAAGGGCGGCTATTCGCGCGCCTATGCGGGGGCGCTGACCATCGCGACATCGGTCGTGGGGCCGATCATTCCGCCCTCGATCACGATGATCATCTATGCCCTGCAGGATCGAAACGTATCGGTCGGATCGTTGTTCATGGCCGGGATCCTGCCGGGCCTGCTGATTTCGGGGGCGATGGCGTCGGTGAACTGGTGGATCAGCCGCAAGCGTGGATATCGCAGCGCCGAGCCCCGACCGCCCCTGCGCCAGATGATCCGCAACAGTCTTGCGGCGTTGCCCGCCCTGCTGCTGGTGGTGCTGATCGTGGGCGGCATTCGCGGCGGGATCTTCACTCCGACCGAAGCCTCGGTGATCGCGGTCGGCTACGCGATCGTCGTCAGCGCGGTCATCTATCGCGGGTTCACGCCAGCGGATCTGTGGGGGGCGTTCTGGCGCGCGGGGATCATGTCGGTCGCAGTGCTGATGATCCTGGCCGCCGCGCGGGCCTTCGCCTGGGTGCTGATCATCGAGGGCGTGCCGCAGGCGCTGGCGGACGCGGTGATTGCGATGAACCTGTCGCCGGTGGCCTTCCTGCTGATGGTCAATCTGCTGCTGCTGGCCTTCGGCATGTTCATGGACCCATTGCCCGGCGTGATGATCCTGGTCCCGATCCTTGCGCCGATCGCGCATTCACTGGGGATCGCCGCCGATCATTTCGCGATCATCGTGATCGTGAACCTGACCTTCGGGCTGATCACGCCGCCCGTGGGCGGGCTGATCTTCGTGGTCGCATCCGCCACCCGTCAGCGACCCTCGGCGCTGATCCGGGAACTGCCGCCGTTCTTTCTTGCCGCGCTCGCCGTCCTGCTGGTCCTGACCTTCGTGCCGGGTCTGTCCACCTGGTTGCCGACACTGGGCGGCTTTTCGCGCTGATGCATGGGCGGATCTTGGGACTTGATAAATCCCGTTTCCGCCAGCATCCTCGCGACCGTGTCAAAGGTCATTGTGGAGACGAGGGACGATGGGAAAGCGCGACGATCTGATCGCAAGATACGCAACCGACATTCAGGACAAGCTGGGCCAGTCCCCGGACATGGACCTGCTGACCAAGGTGACGATCGGCTGCGGGCCCTCGATCTACAAGGATGACGCCTCGACGGTCGCGTCAAGCGACGAGGCGGAACTGGAACGGATCAAGACCAGCTATCTGATGAACAAGCTTGGCCTGGCGGATGGACCCGCGCTGATGGAAGCCATCCATGCGGTCATCGACGCCTATGGAAGGTCGAACCGCAACAAGTATCGCGCCGTCGTCTATTACATGCTGTGCCGGCATTTCGGAAAGGAAGCGGTCTATCGCTGACCGACAAGCCCCTTGATGGCGGTGACGTGGTCGGGCGCGGCGGCCAGACAATCCGCCGCGAGGGCCTCGGCCTCTGCCATCAGGGATGCGGCGGGAACGATCCGGTCGATCAGCCCCCAGTCCAGCGCCTCTGCCGCCTCGATCCTGGCTCCGGCCATCAGGATCATCTTGGCGCGTGACGGGCCGACCAGCTGTGTCAGGCGGCGCGGATCGCTTGGCTGCGGCAGGAAGCCCAGCTTCATCACCGGATAGAAGAACCTGGCCTCGGGCACCGCGAGCCGCAGATCGCAAGCCAGCGCCATCCCGAATGCGCCGCCCGCAAGCGTGCCGTTCAGCGCCGCGATGGTGAGGCAGGGCATTGTCGCCAGGCGCGCCGAGAGGCGTTCCCATTCAGGCGATTTTGCCAGACCTGCCTTGGCCTCTGCCAGATCGGCGCCGGCGGAGAATACCTTCCCCGCCCCGGTCAGCACGATCGCCCGGCAGTCGCCGGCAGCGGCATCGTCCAGAACCGCGGTCAGATCGCGCAGCATCGCCTCGGTCAGCGAGTTTGCCTTGTCGGCCCGATCGATGGTCAGCTGCACAAGGCCGCCGCGTTGTTCGCTTTGGATCACGGAATGTTCCCTTTTCCTCGCCCCGCCGCTATGGCACAGATCAGGCAGGTTTCTGACTTCTGGAAAGGTATCCGGCATGTTCCGCCCTCTTGCAACCTCGGCCACGGCGCTGATCGCCGCCGCTTCGCCGGTTCTTGCCGAGGTCACCCCGGCACAGGTCTGGGAAGATCTCAGCGCATACTATACCGACATGGGGTATGAGATCGCGACCGGCAGCCGCGCCGAGGCTGGCGATACGCTGACGCTGTCCGATATCGTCATCTCGACCGATTCCGAGACCGGCGAACTCAGCATTCGCGTGCCCGGGATCGTGCTGCGCGCGACCGGGGACGCCAGGGTGCGGACCGTGATCGACGGCCCCATCACCACCGATATCAGCGCCCGGATTCCCGATCAGGACGATATGGTCACGCAGATGATCGTGTCGCTGCCCGATAACGAGATGCTGTCGTCGGGCAGCCCCGACGACATGCTGCACGAAGTCGTCTATCCGGATCTTCTGGTTTCGGCGCGTTTTGACGGCGAGGACGGCAGCGTTTCCGCCGAACACATGCCGCTTCACGTCCGCATGACCGACGTGACGGGACGCTATCGCAGTGTTTCAGGCCCCGCCGCAGTCTCGACTTATGACATGACGGCGAAAAAACTGGACCTGACGCTGGACCTGAAGGAACTGGAAACCGCGGATGATGGCGGTGAGACCGGATCTTTCACCGCGCGCTCGATCGTCGAGCAGTTGACCGTGACCGGCAGCGTGACTGCGCCCGACGGCCAGTTCGACATGGCCGACAACATGCACGGCGCGCTGAAGGCCGGGCTCGAGATCGACGGCAAGGTCGCGATCGGGCCGCTGACCGGCAGCGCGCAGTTCTCTGGCACCGACGCCGAGGGCGGACAGACATCCGGTGAGACCAGCTTCTCGTCTGACAGCAGCCAGTTTGGGCTGGCGTTGTCGCGGGACGGGTTGAGCTTTCAGGGCAGCGCAAGCGAGATGAAGGCCGAGATGACGACCTCGGACCTGCCGCTTCCTATCAGCTACGCCGTGGAAACCGCGTCGGGATTGATGACGATCCCGGTGTCGCAATCCGAACAGCCGCAGCCCTTCAGGTTCGGCTATGCACGGGATGGCCTGACGCTTGCGGATGGACTCTGGGATCTTTTCGACCCCAACGGGCAACTGCCTCGCGACCCCGCCAGCCTGACGATCGATGTCGAGGGCACCGCGACCCTGACCGACGATCTGCTGGACCCGGCGTTTGCGGATCGCATGGAACAGGCCGCGCGGCAACGGGACGAGGCCGACACGCAAGCCGCCGATGGCGAAGCGGCGCCCAGTGGCGCGGACAGGCCGCAGATGCCGTTCCGCCCCGAAACCCTGAAGATCAACCAGGTTACGCTGGACGCGGCTGGCGTGAATGCCGATCTGTCGGGTGCCCTGACGATGCGCGAGGGCGCTGATCAACCGGTGGGCCGGATCGAGGGCAATTTCGACGGGGTCAACACGCTTCTGGATACGCTGGTTTCGATGGGCGTGCTGCCGAAAGAGCAGATGATGGCCGCAAGGATGATGCTCGCGATGTTCGCCCGGCCGGTCGAGGACAATCCCGGTCAGTTGCGCAGCGAGATCGAATTCCGGGAAGACGGGTCGATCTATGCGAACGGGCAGCAGGTCAAGTGACCTGAAATCCCGCAAGGGCAGGGGCCGGACGCTTGTCCGGCCCCTTTTCGTTTGCGCCGCGCGTCCGCGCGCGTGAAAAGGGGACGAAAGAAAAAGAGGACGACATGGGCAGCGAGGACAAGGCAGGACAGGATGCGGCGCGGCTGAGATCGTTGGCCGAGGCGCTGGTCGGCGCGGCGCGAAAGGCGGGCGCGGATCAGGCCGACGCGCTGGCGATGCGCGGCCAGTCGACCAGCATCGACGTGCGCTGCGGGACGCTGGAACATGCCGACCGCGCCGAAGGCATCGAGATCGGGCTGCGGGTGCTGATCGGTGGTCGCCAGGCCTGCGTCTCGGCCTCGGACCACAGCGACAGCAGCATCGCCGAGATGGCGGCGCGCGCGGTGGCTATGGCCCGCGAGGCGCCGGTCGACGACACGCTGGCGCTGGCCGACAGCAATCAGCTTGCCGCGGCTCGTGACGCCGGCAACTTGCAGATCGCCGACGACCTGCCGGATCCCGCCCCCGAGGGGTTGCAGCAGATCGCGCTGCGGGCCGAGGCGGCGGCGCTGGAGGCCAAGGGCATCAGCCAGGTGGAAAGCGCCAATGCCAGCTTCAGCCGCCGCTATCTGTGGCTGGCGGCATCGAACGGGTTTTCGGGCGGTTACGGTCGGACCACGCATGCCGTCTCGGCCGTCGCCATCACCGGCGAGGGGCTGCGGATGGAGCGTGACTATGCCGCCGAGTCGCGCATCTGGGCCGAAGATCTGCCGGAACCCGAGGAGATCGGCCGGTTGGCCGCCGAACGCACGCTGGCCCGCGCCGGCTCGCGCAAGCCGCCCACCGGTGCCTATCCGATCCTGTATGATCGCCGCGTCTCGGCGTCGCTGATCGGCCACCTTCTGTCTGCGGTCAATGGCAGCGCGGTCGCGCGCGGCGCCAGCTGGCTGCGCAAGGCGATGGGTGAACCAGTGCTGCCCGCGGGCATGGACCTGACCGAAGATCCCCTGCGCCCACGCTATCCGTCCTCGCGCCCGTTCGACGCCGAGGGGCTGGCGACCGCGCCACGCCGGATCGTCGCGGATGGCGTGTTGCTGGGTTGGACGCTGGATCTGGCCACGGGGCGCAAGCTGGGCATGGACAGCACGGCGTCTGCGGCGCGCGGGCTCGCCTCGCCGCCCTCGCCCGCGAACAGCAACGTGGTCCTGACGCCGGGGGCGTCCAGTCTTGACGGGTTGCAGGTCGCGATGGGCACCGGCCTCGTCGTGACCTCGATGCTGGGGGCCTCGATCAACGCCACGACGGGTGATTATTCCCGCGGCGCGGCAGGATTCTGGGTCGAGAATGGCCAGCTCGCCTATCCGGTCAATGAATGCACCATCGCGGGCAATCTGCGCGACATGCTGATGACGCTGCGGGCGGCCGACGATGCGCTGCCGTGGCGCGCGGCCGAGGTGCCCAGCCTGCTGGTCGAGGGGATGACGGTTGCCGGTGCCTGAAGACGATCTTGCCCTGCTGGAACAGGCCGCGCGCGCCGCGGGCCGGATCGCGCTGCGATACTGGCGGCAGGATCCGCATTCGTGGGAAAAACCCGGCGACGCCGGCCCGGTCAGCGAGGCCGATCTGGCCGTGAACGAGGAATTGCAGGCGCTTCTGACCGGCGCACGGCCCGATTACGGCTGGCTGTCCGAGGAAAGCGAGGCCGATCCCGCGCGGCTGGATGCCCGGAACTGCTTCATCATCGACCCGATCGACGGGACCCGCGCCTTCATCGCCGGGCAAGAGGGTTTTTCGCATTCGCTGGCCGTCGCGCGCGGTGATCGGATCGTGGCGGCCGTTGTCTATCTGCCGGTCAGAGACCTCTGCTATACCGCCTTTGCGGACGGACCCGCGCTGCTGAACGGTGCCGCCATCGCCCCTTCAGACAGCGGGATCGCCGGTGCGCGGGTGCTGACCTATCGAACCGTTTCCGACCCGGGGCACTGGCTGAATGGCCTTGTGCCGCCATTCAGCCGCGAATTCAGGCCGTCACTGGCATGGCGGCTGTGCCTTGCGGCCGAGGGCCGCTTCGACGCCGCGCTGTCGCTGCGCGCAGCGTGGGAATGGGACATCGCCGCGGGCAGCCTGATCGCCGAACGGGCGGGCGCCGCCGTCAGCGACCGGCGCGGCGGCCGGATGCGGTTCAACAGCCAACGGGCGATGGTGGACGGGCTGATCGTCGCCGGCGCGCGGCTTCACCAGCAGTTGCTGGAGGCGCTGAAGCCCTAGATCAGGCCGGATTTGGTGATCTTCATCAATCCCGCGTTGCGCAGAGAATCGACCGGGTACTGATCGCTTGCCATCAGATCCAGCGTGAAGTCTGGTTCCAGCTTTTTCAGCTTCCGCAGGGCCTGGATTGCGCCCTGCTCATCGTTCAGCTGATAGCGCAGGGCAGACAGGAACCGCAGGGCGGGGCGATGGTCCGGCGCGTGATGGCTTGCGACCTCAAGATGCTTGACCGCCTCTGCAAAGCGCCGCTGCTTGGTCATCGTAAGAGCGATCTCGACATGCCAGTTGGCCGGATTCAGATTCGAGAACGGATGGTTGAGACTGGCCCGCGCCTCGTTCGAGGCTTCCTCGAACTTGCCCATATCGTAAAGGGATCGGGAATAGGACAGACGCGCGATCGGATTCTGATGGTCCAGCGCAATCGCCTGGCGCGCCAGCTCTTTCGCGGTGTCCGTATTGTACAAATAAGACTCGAGGAAAGAACTGACCGCGACAACCGTTGCATTCAGAGGGCTGATTTCTCGCGCTCTCCTTGAGAATTCTTTTGCTTCCTCGATATTTCTGACGGGATCATCCGTCAGTCTTTCGAACGCAAGCGTGCTTCTGATCCAGGCTCGCAACGAGAGAACGACCGCCGGATTAATCTTCTCGTCGATCTTTCCAAGGTTCAGGTCAGCCCTGTCCAGCTTGTTCTTGGAAAAGCTGAAAATGTCGCCAAAGGAAAGCTGGAATGTCGTATCGATCGATGATGCAGCATCGATCACCCTGAACGCTGAGAGGCAGATCTGAGCGGAGCATTGCTGCATGTGGGGATCGGATTGCGCCACCGGCCATGAAAAACGGTGCGCCCAAAGCACGGCGCCGCTTTGCCGATAAACCAGCTTGATGACCAGATAGTAGGTATTGGCGATGATGTCACTGGACGAATGAACCAGAATTGCCGGGCCCGAATTTGCCGGATCCTCGTCCAGAATATGAACTGGCAAAAGGTCGATGACCCGCCCAAGCGCGTCACCCAGCACCATCTCTGTGATAATCCTGGCCTGCGGGCTTTCCGAAACCGGCGCGATCAGAACGATATTGGGCAACTGATGCGTTCTGGCGGGCTCTTCGACCGCGACGACATGGCTTTCGGCATGCAGCCTTGCCTCACGCAGCCAATCTTCGAACTCGGCATCGGGAATATCCAGGTCGGCTGCGAATTCCGGCGTCTGTCCATCGACGCCTGGCGGCGCAGAGAGGTCGATCCGGACCCATTCCGGATCAAGCCCAACCCAGCCCGGCCCGGTGACAAGGGCAGCGCGATCGTCGCGCAGCGCGATCCGGATTTCGCGAAGCAACTGGCGGATACTGGCATTGCCGTGTTCGGGGTCGCGTTCGCTGAACAGCAGGTCCTGAAGCCGCGCGCGGGTCACGCGCATGCCCTTGGCACTGCCCAATATCGCAAGCGCCCCGCGGGCACGCATGCCACGCGGTGTCAGGATGACTCCTGAAGGCCCCGTCAGTTCGACAGGGCCCATTAGCCGAAGTGTCAGCCGCTTCATTATCAGTTCTTGGCCGGACCGGTGTTAATGCTACGCATTGTTAACCTTTCACGCTAGTATAGGACAGCATACGAATGCCAGCATTTTCAGGATCTTGATATGTCTTTACTAAATGCACGGAACGCGCGGAACGCCAGAAATGCGAGGAATGCCCGGAACGCGCGCAGCGATGGCGAAAATTTCGGGACCGGGGCCCTGATCGAGGCGCTGATGCGGACTCGCGACGGGATCGCCGGCGCCGAACAGATCGCCGGGGTGGTGGGGGCGGCGTCGGGGCTGGACATGGGCGCGCGTCTGTATCGTCTGGACCCGGACCATCGCGAGGCGGTCATCGCCGGGGAATTGCTGGAAGACATCGCGTTCGACATGACCGGTTACGCGCCCGCGCAATCGACCGCGCAGACGGTAACCGTGCTCAGGCGCACCGCCGCCGGGGATGCCCTGAACGCGACCTATACGCCGCTGGCCTCGATCACGCGGCCCGGGCTGGACGGATTCCAGCAGGCCGTCGCGCTGGTCGGTCATTATGCCGAATTGCGGGCTGATCGCGCCGCCGAGATCGATGTGCAGACCGAAGAGTTGGTGGCCTTTTTCGCCAGCATCCTGCCAATCGAACCCAGCCGGTCGGACAAGATCCTTGAAATGCTGGACATGGCCCAGGATATCGCAACCTTTGTGGTGATGCGGGTCAAGCTGGCCCTGGGTTGCCCGCGCCCCGGCCAGTTTTCGGACCTGATACAGCCGATGATCGCCTGCCCGACCCATGCGACCTTCCCAAGCGGTCATGCGACGCAGGCCTTCACGCTGGCGACGGTCCTGACCCTCATGCAGGATCCGGCGGCCGGCGTTCCTGCGGACAGTCAACTCTATCGCCTGGCCTGCCGGATTGCCATCAACCGGACCGTCGCGGGCGTGCATTTTCCCGCCGACAGCGCGGCGGGCGCGGTGCTGGGCATCCAGCTTGGGCGCTATCTGATGGCGCGCGGCCGGGCCGCGAATGGCGCGGCCGGGACGGTCGGCTCGGCCAGTTTCGACGGGGTCGCCTATACCAATGGCAGCGATCCGCGCGACTTTCACTATGCCGTCCTGAACACCATGACCGGGGGCGGCGGCGTCAGTGGCGGGGACGGCGATTCCACCGCGTTCGCGGCCGACGCCAGCGATGTCCGGCCGGCGCCGATGTGGGGCTCGCTCACCGCCGCCGCAATCGCGGAATGGGGGCAACGGTGGAGCTGAAATATCCGGACCCGGACCCGGGACAACAGACGAGGCGCGCGCAATGGTCGGCACCGAAGGTTGCATTTGCCCGCTACCAGCCCGGCCTCTCTCCCTATCTGCACTATTGGCAGGTGCTGCGGGCACGGCGAAAGCTGGCGCAGGCACCGACGGATTTCGAACCGGATGCGGGACGTTCGATGCCGGACCAGATGAAATCGACGCTGGAGGATCTGCTGAAGCAGAGTCTTGGGTCATGATCGCCACGGCGATGCTGTCTGCCTTCGAGGCGTTCCTGAACGACCCCTCGGCGGTGCTGCCGGCAGATTCCATCAACCCGGACCCGGCCGAGTTCGATGACAGCGACCTGTCAGACCCGGCGCTGGCCTATCTGTCCGACGATGCGCTGCCTTGTCCGGATACGGGCTGCATCATTGCGGTCATCGACGACGCCATTCCCTTCGCGCATGAAAGGCTGCGGCTGGCGAATGGTCACAGCCGGGTCGCCTCGATCTGGGTGCAGGACGCCCGATGTCGCAGCGGCGCGTCGGGCAGCGACCTGCCCAACGGAATCGAGCTGCGCGGCGCCGAGATCGACGACTATCTGGCAAGGGCGCGGGCTGGCCAGATCCCGGGCGAGGATGCGATCTACCGCCTCACCGGCGTGGTGGACATGACCCGCCAGACAACCCAATCGACCGCCTTCGCGCATGGCCACGGGGCCGCAGTGGCGATGCTTGCGGCGGGCTTTCCCACCAGCGATCCGACCGGCCGCAGACACCCGGTGATCGCGGTCAACCTGCCCCCCAAGCTGACCGAAGATTCCATGGGTACGCTGACACCGCCATTGCTGCTGTCCTCGTTCCTGTTCGTGATCCACCGGGCGCGCCGCCTCTGCCGGTTCATCGAGAAACGGCAGGGCCGGGACCATGGCTCGGTCAGACTGCCGGTGGTCATCAATCTCAGCTATGGGGTGACGGCGGGCGCGCGCGACGGGTCAAGTCTGCTGGAACTGTTCATGGACGCAGTGTCGCAATCCGGCGCCCCCGATCTGGGCGACATCCACTTCGTTCTGCCGACCGGCAACGGCCGGCTGGAACGTCTCAGCGGGGTGCTGTCGCCCGGCGATGAACTGGGCTGGCGCCTGCCGCCGGATGACCGGACCATGACACCACTGGAGATCTGGGGCCCCACGCGCGCGGGTCTTGAGAGCGAGTTGATGCAGATCGTGCTGACGGCACCCGGCCACAACCCTGTCGCCACCGCCTTCAGCGGTCCCTGGCAATACCAGACGCTTGTCTCGGACGGCGCTGGTCAGGAAATCGCCCGCGCCTATTACACCCCGCGCCTTGTAGGCGATAATCGCTGGCGCGAGGGCATTACGGTCATGATCAATCCGACCTGTCCCGAGCGCCTGGGCGAGCCTTTCGCCCCGCCGGGCAACTGGCGCATCGCCATCGCCGGCAGCGCCCCGGCCGGCGAATACGAAATCTGCGTCCAGCGCGACGAAGTGATCCGAGGGTTTCGCAGCGGAGCACGGCAAAGCTGGCTGATCGATCCGGCCTACCGGGTCCATGACGAGGCAGGCAGGCTGATCCTGACCGACGCCGAGAATGGCGGCGCCCCGAAAGTGCTGCGCAGCCGGACGCTGAATGCGTATGCGGGCGGCCGCCGCAGCCTGCGGGCAGGGGCGGTCGACGCACAGCGCCGATCGCTGATATCCTATTGCTCGCTTCTTCATGACGGACAGGGCGGAGACTGCCTCGCGGTGGTCGATTGCGCGATCACGCAGCCGGGCATGGTCGTCTCGGGCAGAAGCAGCGGCGCATTCGGCCTTTTGTCCGGCACCTCGCTGGCGGCCCCGCAACTGGCCCGCTGGCTTGCCACCCAGCTGTCCGCAGGCGCCAGCGTGACGAATCGGTCCGCGATTCGGGCATTGGCCGAAACGCTTTCGGAAACGCCCGGTCCGACACCCGTTCTGCCTGCATTGCGCCAATTTCCCGAATTTTGAATCAAAAAAGTTTCGGTGACGGCTCGATTGCGGGTGTTTTCACGCAATCGGGCCGTCTGGATTCACGCCGCTTTCACGGCTGTGGCGCAAAACAGACTCAAGAACCGCGGGGCACGCTCAAGGTGGGCAACACCACCCGCAGCCAGCAGAGAGGATGTTGTCCATGTCCGCGTTGTCGAGTTCGAGGTTCAACAATGTGTTCGCCGCCCTTCAGCTTCTGGGCGCGGCTCCGGGGGGTGTAGAGAATGAACCGGTCCGCCGCGCGCTTGAAACCCTGGGGGAGGCGGCGCGGGGACGGTCGGAGCCGGTGGCTCCTCTACCCGGGGCCGACCGTCCCACCTGGTCCGCATTCCGACGACTGGAGCGTGAAAATCAGCTTCTGGTCGATCACGCCGAAATGCTGGCCTGCGCGCTGGGTGCCTGTCCCAACTGCTGGGGCACGATCCCCGACTGCGAGGATTGCGGCGGGATCGGAACGCCCGGCGCGTACAATCCCGACCGCAAGTGTTTCGACCACTTCGTCCTGCCGGTGATGTCGCTTGTGATGAATCGCGACCGCGACGCGCAGGACGTCCCGAACCCGGTCTCGCCGAGGCGCGACCGGAACCGCCCGCTGAGCACGTCAGTTTAACCAGTTTCTTTCTTTTCAGTCCCCGCTCAGGGGTGGATTGGCGGATGGCCCTCAGGCCATCCGCCAAACTCTTTCGCCCATCCGCATTCGCGGCAAGACAGACCCCGCTGATCGTCGTCAGAACATTCCGTCAAGCGCGAAGGGGCTGGTTGACGCCGCCTGGCTGGTCGCGATGGTGCGCCCGGGGCCCGAAAGCGTCGCGATCTGTCCGGCAAGCTGCGTAATCGCCAGAGACAGTGCCGCCGCGACCGCCGAAGGCTGCTGATTGCCAGCCAAGGGAACGGAAATGTCAAAGCTGCGCGCGTGATTGGTGCCACCGCCGCTTTCCTGCGAGACGAAATATCGCCCGGACAGCCGGTACAGGCCATTGGCCTGCGCCAGGGCCTTTTCCACCCGCACCTCCAGCACCCGCTGCGGCGGTTCGGCCAGCGGCCAGGGCTCACTGATGACGGTGGCCCCGGACATGTCCGAAATCGTCCGCGCAAGCATCTGCGTGAAGGCGCGCTGCGGATTGTCGGCCCACAGATTGTCGGGCGTCGAGCGCACCGCGCCATCGGCCGTCTGCCACATCACCTCTTGATCCGATGCGTATTCGGGCAACGACACGTCCTTCAGCTCGGCCGTTCCCAGCCGGTTTGGAACCTGCTGTGCAGGGATGGGCGGATCGATCAGGAATCGGCCCGTCTTTTCCGGGTTGGAGCAACCCGACAGCGCCAGAAGGGTAACGAGCAGCGTCGCAGTCACGGGTTTCGTCATCATGTTACCGTCCCAGTATGAAGGCACGAGGGTTCCGTTCGATCATCCGCGCAAGCGAGCCGAAGCTTTCCGTCGCCCGGCGAAGCTCGCGCAGCATGTTGATGGCCTCTGTGTTGAAAGAGGACCGGTTTCCATAGGCGGCAAGCACCGCATCCGCGCGCCCCGCCGTCGCCTGAAGCCGCTGTATCAGCTGCGGCAATTCACGCACCGATCGTGCCACCTCGTCGGCCGCGACGCTGGCCGAATCCAGCGCGCTGTTCAGGCTGGTGGCTGCATTGCCGTCGCGCAGATCGTTCAGCAATCCCGCCGCAGCCTCGAGTGTGGTCGAAAGATTGCCCGGCAACTGCGCGGCATCCTCGGTTCCCAGCATCGCGCGCAGATCGGCCAGGATGCCTTCGGCCTGCGCGCCGATGCTAGCAAAGTCGACCTCGTTGACCTTGGCGGCCGCGGCGTCGATCTCATCGACCATGCCCGGAACGTCGACCGCCGCCTCCTGGACGGACTCGAAGGCAGCGGTGGCTTCGTCGATCATCTTGCCCAGACTGCGGCCTGCCCCGGATTCGCGGATCTCGCCGGCCAGCGCGCCGACCCCGGCCGCCGCGCTGTCCAGCGTCTCGACCAGCGCGCCGATCTGTTCCGGCAGCGCCTCGGCCTGAGATGTGCCGATCACATCGCGCACATCCTGCAGCGTCGCGTCAAGTTGCGCGCCGATCGAGGCAAAATCCACATCCTGCACCGAGGTCGAAGCCTTCTTCAGTGACTCCATGATCTCGGGCAGGCGATCAGCGGCTTCGCTCAGCTTTTCGGCGACTTCGCCCGCCGAAGCCAGCGCGGTCCCGGCATTTTCGGCGGCGCCACTGTCGCGGAATTCCTCGACCATCGCCCGGATATCGTTCAGCGTGGTCTGCGCCTCGTCCATGGTTCGGCGCAGGCTCTCGGGGATCGCGCGCGTGTCCTGCGAGCTGGTCAGCGCGGTCACGCTGTTCAGCATGTCGGTTGCGGATTTCAGAACCTCTTCGATCGGCAGGTTGCCGATCTGGCTGAGAAAGCCCTCGGCCGTCTGCGTGAAATCGGAAATGTCGCTTTCCGCTGCGGGAATGACCGGATACGGCTTGGCGTCCATCCGGATCTGCGCGTCGGGCACACCGGGCAGCTCTACCATTTCGACGATCAGCGAAGTGCCGAAGAACCCGGCGCTGGCCACGCGTGCGCGCAGCCCGTCCTGCACGGCCTGATCCAGAAATTCCAGCGCATCCTGGGGCCTGGCGTCCCGGGCAAGACCAAGCCGGCTTGGCGAGATCGCGATCGTGACCTGCTGCAGGACGTCCGGGCCGAAACCGTCGCGATCGTCCTCGACGCGCACGGACAGCTCGGTCACCTGGCCGACATTCAGCCCCTGGAACTGCACATCCGCGCCCTTTTCCAGCCCGCGCACCGAGTTGTCGATCAGCACGGTCAGGTTCAGCTGGCCGGATTGATCGGCGACGAACAGGTTGTTGCGAGCGGTATCCTCGTCCGGTTGCAGGCTGAAGAGATGACCCGCCTCGACCGGCTGGCCACCGCTGACGAGGGTGTCGAACGCCACCCCGCCCTGCAGCAGCGAGGAAAGCGAATTCACGTCGAACGAGATGCCCCGCGTCCCCAGCGACAGCGAGAATCCCGACGTGTCCCAGAACACGGTGGCCGTCGTCAGCCGCGCATCATGCGGCGCCTCGACGAAGGCGTCCGCGATGACGCCGTCACCCTCGTCTTTCAGACGCAAGTTCTCCATCCGGCCCACCGGAACACCGCGATACAGGATCGGCGCGCCCTCGCCGATGCCGTCCGCGCTCTCCATCGCCAGCGTGACCCATGTTCCCGCGGCGTCCTCACGCGTCAGTGGCGGGCGTTCAAGTCCCACGAACTGAGTCTGCGCCGGGTCGGGCAATGCATCCCAGTAACCCTCGATGAACGAGCCCGTCAGAACCGTGTCAAGCCGCGTGACGCCCTGCGCCGTCACCTGCGGGCGCACGATCCAGAACTGCGCGGCGGCGTCGATATAGGGCGCGATGTCGGGATCGACCCGGATCTGGACCACCACCCTCGAAAGATCCTCGGTGAACTGGACAGCCTCGACCTGGCCGACGGTGATTTCGCGGAAACGCAGCGTGGTTTCCCCTGGTGTCACGCCGGTGGCATCGGCAAACTCGACCTCGATCAGCGCACCGCGCCCGGAATAGGCGTTCCAGGCGACACCCAGGGTCACGATCAGGGCGACGATCGGCACCAGCCAGATCACGTTGACCCCGGCTTGCGCTGCGCGGACGGCCCTCTTGCGAACCGGGCTTGCCGGCTTCATCGGCGGTGTCGTGTCTGTCATTCTGCCTGGGGTTCCTGCCGTCTAATCGCTTGTGCGGCTGCGCAGCGGCAAGCCGCGCCAAATCAGCCTCGGATCGAAGCTTTGCGCGGAAAGCATTGTAAAAGCAACCGACAAGGCGAACGAAGCCGCTGCCGGGCCGGGATGAATCGATGCCACGAAACCAAGCTGCACCAGCGCCGAAAGGATCGCGACGACGAACACGTCGATCATCGACCAGCGGCCGATGAATTCGACCACTTCGAACATCTTCAGCCGCGTATGCGCCTGCTCGACCGTGGCGGGCCTGCCGGCCACAAGCGCCAGCCACGAGATCGCGATGAATTTCGCGACCGGCACGACGATCGAGGCGACAAACACGATCGCGGCGATGTCATAGCTGCCGTGATCGATCAATTGCAGGACGCCTTCGTAGATCGTCGCCTCGGAATTTCCCTTCAGCCCGGCGAAGGTGCGGGTGCTCATCATCGGGAAGAGGTTGGCCGGGATATACAGGATCACGCCGGCCGCCAGCCACGCCCAGACCATCTGAAGGCTGCGCCGGTCGGGCGGGGACAAGGCAGAGCCGCATCGGGCGCAGGTGGTTTCCTGCTCGGGCCAGACCCGGCCGCAGCTGCGGCAGCCGATCAGCCCGGCGCGATGGGCGGTCATGACGGGGGCGTCCGGCTGCGCCTTGCTCATGCCGTGGGGTCCTCGACCATCTCGCGGCCGTCGGTGGGCAGACCCGCATCCTCGATCGCATCCCAGATCGTCGTCTGGCACATGAAGCCTCGCGAGGCCGCGTTGACCAGGATCAGCGCGCAGAACGCCCAGAAGGCCGGGCCGAGATGGATGGTGGCGAGACCCGCGACCTTGATCAGCGCGACCGCGGTGCCGATCACGAAGATTTCGGCCATCGACCATGGGCGCATCGTCTCGGACCAGCGAAACGCGGTCGCTGCGTGCCGATGGGGCGCACGACCCTGGGCCAGCGGCACCAGCGTATAGACCAGCAGAAAGGCGCGCAGCACCGGCAATCCGACGATCATCACCATCACCGCAAGCACAAGTGGCAGCAGGATGCCGTCGGCGAACGCCATCGCGACGCCAAAGAGCGAGGTCGCATTGCCGAAGCCCATGCGCGAGATTTCCAGAAAGGGAAAGAACACCGCCCCAAGAAGAAGCACCATCGATGTGAACGATAGCGCGATCAGCTGGCCGAAAGCGCCGCTGCGCGGTTTGGCCAGCACCGTGTCGCACCGCACGCAGCGCGCGGTCTCGCCGCTTGTCAGTTCTTCCTCGACATGCAGGGCGTCGCAACGAGGGCAGGCCATCAGCCCTTCGCCGTTGCTCAGATCGTATGCTTCACGCGCTGTCATCCGCACAGGATAAACCTCGTGCGGGCGGCGGCAAGGGGCATCTGCGATACGCAGATGCGGAACGCTCAGTGCTGTGCGCCAGAGCGGGCGGCAGAGGTCAGGACCACCTTCCGCTGCTCGTTGGCGAGGATCGGGCCGGCCCTCTCGATCCGGAAGCGCAGTCTCAGCGTGAATCGGTGGTCTTCCACCTGACTGCTGGTTTCGCCCTCGAGTTGGGTCGAGAAGGCCTCGATCAGCTGGCCGCCCAGGCCGGTGCCTTCGCCTTCGCATTGGGGCGCGCCGGTCGAGTTGACGATTTCCAGAAGGCCCCAATTCGGCTCGGGGGCGGTCAGGCTCACGCGGACCCAGGGTCCGTCTTCGCCCGACGCGGTACCGGCATATTTCAGCGCGTTCGTGAAGGCCTCGGTCGCCAGAAGCGACAATGGCACGGCCTGATCCGGTAGCAGGGTCATCGGCTGGATCTGCGTTTCGACCTTCAGGTTGCTGCCCGGCCCGACCGAGGCGCTGACCATCTGGTTGATGATGTCCCCGATCAGCCGGTCAGCCTCGACCGCGTCCAGATGTTCGGCCTGATAGAGGTTTCGATAGATCGTCGCCAGCGCCGCCACGCGGTCCTGGACTGACCGAAGCACCCGCTTGGCGTCCTCGTCCGAGATGACCCGGCTTTGCATGTTGATGATGGATGCGATCAGCTGAAGATTGTTCTTCACGCGGTGATGCACCTCTTTGAGCAGGACGGTCTTTTCAGTGACCGCGTCCTCCATCGTTTCCTCGTCGCGGATCAGGATTCGGGCCATGTTGTGAAACGTCTGGCTGACATCGAGGATCTCGGTCGGGGCGTCGGTCAGAACCGGGGGCGGCTCGTCACGTTTGCCAATCGCGAAACGCCGCATCTGGCCCCGCAGCACGGTGATATGTCGCAGGACCAGCCGGAACACGGCGAAATAGGCCACGGCAAGCGACACGATCCAAAGCGCGACCGGGAACAGCACCGCCCCGAACCGCGACAGCTGCATCAAGCCGATCCCGGCGATCTGCGGACTCCAGCTGCCAAGCGCATACACCAGGCCCGGCACCACCGGAACGACCGTGAAGACCCGCATCTCGCCGGTATTCGCATGGGTGCGGAACGTCGTTTCATTCCGCGACAAAAGGCTCAACAGCGGTGTGTCGACCGGCAGGATATCCTCGGCTGAGCCTTCCTCGGCCCTGTCGGAGGTCAGGATCTCGCCGCGGTGGTTGAAGGTGACGATCCGGGCGCCTTCCGTGCCGAAATTGAGGGAATGGGTCGATCGCAGCAGCTCTTGCGTCAACGAGACCCCGATATAGCCCAGCAGCTTGCGATCCTGATACAAGGGATGCATGACCAGCACCACGGTACGACCGCTCACGACTCCACGGTTGAGCGGCGTCACCAGGGTGCCGGGTTCGGCCATGAATTTCTGATACGCGGGCGATTCCCTCAGATCCACCACCGCATCCCGTTCCGGGCCGGAATTGCACGTGCTGAGCCCGCTGAGCGGAACAAATCCGGCATACACATAGGTTGCGCTACGCTCGACGAAGTTCCGCATCAGGTCGCCGCAATCGCCGCCACTCGCCAGAGCGTTCAGGACCGCTGGCCCCAGGGCGTCGGCCGACCCCAGCGCGCTGATCAGAAGTGCCCTTTCGCCGGCCGCCGCCGAGGCGGTGCGCCCCAGAAGCGCCATCTCGGCGCTGCGCTGCGCCTCGCGCGACAGATGCAGATTCTGGACCACCGAGATCAGCCCGATCGGCAGGATGGCAACCGACAAGAGGGCACCAAGACGGAAGCCGAGGCGCCGCGTGAATTCAAGACGTTCATTCAGTCGTCGAAGCACGCGGCGCCCCGCCTAGCGTGCGATTGTATGGCTGGATGCCATCACGGCCATCGTGGCCTGATCGGTCATGTCCAACTCGTCCGCGCCCTCGATCTGCAAGAGTTCGGCCAGCTTGCGACGTCCGCGGTTGGCGCGCGACTTGACGGTGCCCACGGCCACGCCCGTCATCTCTGCCGCTTCTTCGTAGGAAAAACCCGAGGCGCCGACCAGGATAAGCGCCTCGCGCTGCTCGACGGGCAACTGCTGGAAGGCGACACGGAAATCGCGCATGGCGAGCTTGCCGTCATGGTCGGGCCGGGCGGCCTGGCGCGCGGCGTGAATTCCGTCGGTATCGCTGACCTCGCGCTTGGTCTTCCGGCGGGCTGAATAGAAGGTGTTGCGCAGGATCGTGAACAGCCAGGCCCGCAGATTGGTGCCCGCCTGAAACTTGTCCATGTTTGTCCATGCCTTGACGATGGTGTCCTGCACCAGATCATCCGCTGAAGCACCCTCGCGCGTCAGAGACAGCGCAAAGGCCCTGAGGGCGGGCAGGTGGTCAACCAGTTGATCGCGTGGGTCGATCGTCTCGGATTCGCTCATATGGTTAACATAGCGCCTTCCCGCAAATATTCCATGTCAGTCCTGGTCTCGCAGTTTCTTCAGGAGAGCCAGAAAACGCTCGGGGATCTGTTCGGTCGTGTCCTGCTCATAGACACGGCGCAGATTCTCGTCGATCTGCTTTTCCACCGCCTCTCGCCGGCTGTCTTCTGGTTCTGGTGTCATGTTTTCGTCAATCCCGGAAATCTTGTGCGCACGCGATGCAACCATTAGGCCTCGAGGAAAGTTCCGTTCTGACTGCGAATTTCCAAGGATACGAAAACATGGCGTCTGTTGACCTGGCCCAATCCATCGGGCGCGAGCTTCCCTTTCTTCGCCGCTATGCGCGTGCGCTGACGGGCAGTCAGCGCGCTGGTGACAATTATGCGGCGGCCACGCTTGAGGCCATCCTGTCGGATCGGTCGGCTCTGGAGAGCGAGGAACAGACCCGTCTGGGACTTTTCCGGGCCTTCCACGCGATCTGGCAAAGCTCCGGCCAGCCGGTCGACGAGGCGGATCTTTCGTCACGCGAACAGCGGGCGCAGGATCATTTGCGCAGCCTGACGCCGAACTCGCGCGAGGCGCTGCTTCTGCGCACCATCGAGGAGCTGCGCTACGACCAGATCGCCCGGATCATGCAGATCGACCAGCCCGAGGCGGAAGAGCTGGTGCAGATCGCGCTGAACGAGATGAGCAAGGCGGTGAGGGGCAGCGTGATGGTCATCGAAGACGAGATCATCATCGCCATGGATCTGAAAGGCATCGTGCAGGCGATGGGCCACGAGGTGACCGGTGTCGCCCGCACCCACAACCAGGCGACGCAGCTTGCAGGCAAGGCCCGGCCGGATCTGATCCTTGCCGACATCCAGCTTGCCGACGGCTCTTCGGGCATCGATGCCGTCAACGAAGTGCTGGCGGATCTGGGCGACATCCCGGTGATCTTCATCACCGCGTTCCCTGAACGCCTGCTGACCGGCGAGCGGCCCGAGCCGGCGTTCCTGATCTCGAAGCCCTACAGCGAAGAGCAGGTCCGGTCGGCGGTGTCGCAGGCGATGTTCTTTGCCTCGACCGAAGGCATGGAAGCCTGACCTGCGCCAGGCACCGCGCCTTTCACGCCTGACGCGCCTCGCGCGCGGCGCGCAGACGTCTGCGCCGCGCCATCTCCACATTGATGAGCGCCCCCATCATCACGGAAAACCCCGCAAGATAGAACCACATCAGCAATGCGACCACCGTGCCGATCGAACCGTAGATGCGATTGTAGCTGTTGAAACTGCCGAGATACGCCGAGAATGCGACGGACGCCGCCGCCCACAGCATCGCGGCGAAGAACGAGCCCCAGGTGAAGATCGGTGTCCGCGGTGACTTCACGTTCGGACCATAGCGATAAAGAATACCGATTCCGATGATTACCAGGGCGAACATGGCCGCCCAGGGCAGCGCCGCGACCAGCCAGACGCGAACCGGCGCGATGACCATGAAATTCAGCACCACCGGCACGATGACGATGGTTGCCAGCGCGGCCAGTGAGATGCCGACGATGGCCAGGGTCAGTGCATAGGCCAGAACGAAGCCGAAGATCGTCGAATGCGCGCGCACGCCATAGGCCGCGTTCAGGCCGCGGACCAGCGCGCCCACCCCGGCCCGCGCCGCGATCGTCGCAATCATGAACGAGATGAAGGACGTCCAGCCGATCGAGGTCCGGCCGCTGGAGGTCAGGGACTCGACCTGAGAATCGAATATCTGGGCGGCGCCACTGGGCAGGAAGTCATGCGCCACATCGACATATGCCATGATCACGTTCGGATCGAACCACAGGCTCCACAGGGCGATGATCGCCGCAAGCCCCGGAAAGGCGGCGAACATCGCGTAGAAAGCGACTCCGGCCGCGATCAGGCTCATGTGAATCTTGTCCATCCGCTCGAAGATGGCCGCCCAGAAGCTCCAGATATCGCGGATCAGACCCAGAATATGTCCCTTTTGCCGTTACGCCAGAATGTTCCGGCAGAAGCCGCGTTGCAACCCTGGATCGGCTAGTTCGGATATCTTGCCCAGACGCTTTCCGCTCCCAGCCGCACGACGAATTCTGCGTGAGCCCGTGCCTCTTCCTGAGTCAGGCGAGGGGGCAGCGGCGCGGGTCGCGCCGCGCGTCGCTGGCCGGGCGCCAGGATGCCGTCATGGGCATCGTCGCGGCGCGGTTGATCCAGCACCAGGTCGGGCTGACGACCCCCGATCAGTTCAAGATAGACCTCGGCCAAAAGTTCGGAATCCAGCAGCGCGCCATGTCGTTCGCGCCCGGAATTATCCACGCCAAAACGGCGACACAGCGCGTCGAGAGAGGCCGGTGAGCCTGGGAATTTCTGCCGGGCCAGTGCCAGCGTGTCCAGCGCCCTGGACCATGGCAGGGCGGGATACCCTGCGCGTGTCAGTTCAGCATTGAGGAATTTCATGTCGAAGCTGGCGTTGTGAATGACCAGCATCGCATCATGCGCCACGAAATCGACCAAGCTCTGCGCGATCTCGGCGAATTTGGGTTTGTCCCGCAGGAAGTCGTCGCCCAGGCCATGGACCTCGAACGCGTCCGGCGGCATCGGGCGTTCGGGATTGATATAGACGTGGAAGGTCCGCCCGGTCGGCATGTGGTTCAGCAATTCGAGTGCACCGATCTCGACGATGCGGTCGTTCTGTTCCGCCTCGAAGCCGGTCGTTTCGGTGTCCAGAACGATCTCACGCATGGTTCTGTATTTCCTTGCAGATCCGCTCGACGGCAGCGCGGGCGACGGCCATCGTGTCGGTCGGGATGATCCAGTCCGCGCGGGCCCGCTTTTCCGCATCGGGCATCTGGCGCGACAGCATCATCTCCAGCGTCTGCGTGGTCATGCCGGGCCGCTGCATCACGCGCGCGCGTTGCGTCTCGGGGTCGGTGGACACCACTGCGACACCATCCACCAACCGCTGGTTTCCGCCCTCGAAAAGCAGCGGGATATCCAGCACGACCAGTCCGCGATTCGGCAGACCGCGGATGAACTCGTCGCGGTCCGCCGCGACAAGCGGGTGGACGATCGCCTCAAGGCGCTTGAGAGCGTTCGGGTCAGCCGAAATGGCAGCCTTGAGCGCGTCGCGGTCGATCGAGCCGTCCTTCAGCGCCGTCGGAAAGGCGGCCGCGACGGGATCGACGGCAGCCCCGCCAGCTTCGTAGAGGCGATGCACAGCCTCGTCGGCGTCCCAGACCGGATGGCCCAGGTCGCGGAACATCTGCGCGGTCGTGGACTTGCCCATGCCGATACTGCCGGTCAGCCCGAGGCGATAGGTCATCCGATCACCGCCCGGCGCGTGTCGTCATCGACCTCGGGACGCTGTCCGAACCAGCGTTCGAAGCCCGGCGCGGCCTGGTGCAGCAACATCCCGAGACCATCAACGATCCGGCAGCCACGGCCCTGGGCTTCGATGAGGAAGGGGGTCATCAACGGCGTGTAGACCAGATCGGTGGCCAGCGCGCCGGGTGACAGGGCCTCCAGCGGTATCCGCAGTGCCTGCTTGCCCTCCATCCCCAGCGAGGTGGCGTTGACCACGGTCTGAGCGCCCTCGAGCATGTTGCCAGCCTGCGCCCAGTCATAGACGACCACCCTGGCGCCAAACTCGGCCTTGATCTGCTCTGAACGCAGGCGCGTGCGGTTGGTGATGCGCAGTTCCCGGACGCCACTGTCCAGAAGGGAGGCCACGACCGCGCGCGCTGCCCCGCCGGCGCCGATGACGGCCGCCGGGCCGGCATCCGCCTGCCAGTCGGGCGCGTTCTGGCGAAGATTGGCGATGAACCCGTAGCCATCGGTATTGTCAGCGTGAATCTTGCCGTCTGGTCTGAAGATCAGCGTGTTTGCGGCCCCGATCAGCGCCGCACGATCCGTGACTGCATCGGCCAGCCCCAAGATTGCTTCCTTGTGCGGGATCGTGACATTCACCCCGACAAAACCAGCCCGCGGCAAGATGCGAAGCACATCCGCCAGATGTTCCGGCATCACCGGCAGGGGAACGTAATAGCCCTTGATGCCATAGCGTCGAAGCCAGTGTCCGTGCAGCGCAGGCGAGCGCGAGTGGGCGATGGGCATGCCGATCACCCCGGCAAGCGGCGCGTTGGCAATCGTGAAGGAGGTGTCGTCGATCATGGGTGTTCTGTGATCATTCGGGTGGCCCAGACTAGGCCGGGATCGTTGGAGAAAAAAGGCCCCACGACGCGCTTTGTCGACCGATTGGCCATGCGTTCGGGCCGTGGCTGTGGATAAGACCCGGGAGAACACGGTCCCGGGGTTGTGAACAAGGTGCAAGGTGGCGATGTTGCGCGGGATTCCGGCTGAAACGAATGAAGAACGAGACCATTGCGCCCACAAGTGGATGCTTCCTGCAACCGGGCTGGATGCGTTGTGGACAAGCATGGCTGCCAGAATCTTTCAACAGAGTTATCCACAGATCAAAGCATTGATTATATTTGATTAATTCGCAATATTGGCAGGATTTACCACATCTGCCCACAGCATGCCGTTCTGTGGATGCAGCGATGGATAGGCCCGTATTCCCGTCATCCACAGCCCCTACTTCAACAACATTCCTTTCTCTAATCTTTTTATTTAAGTGAAGAGTGATAGCGAGGACCTGATGACCGACCTTTTGGCGACGATCTATCCCTACATGAAGGCTTTCCACGTGATGGCCGTGATTTCCTGGATGGCCGGGCTGTTCTACCTGCCGCGTCTGTTCGTCTACCACTCGGAACGGGGTCAGCGGGGGACCGAACCCTTGGGCAGCTTCGTCATCATGGAAGAGAAATTGCTGCGGGTGATCATGCGTCCGGCGATGATCGCGACATGGATCAGTGGCGTCAGTCTGGTAATCACGCCTGGGATCGTGGACTGGTCGCTGACCTGGCCGTGGGTCAAGGCAGTCGGCGTGCTTGCGATGACCTGGTTTCACATCTGGTGCGCGACCGAGCGTCGTCGTCTTGAGCACGGAACGCCACGGCCGGGGCGGCAGTATCGGATGATGAACGAGGTTCCGACCGTTCTGATGATTGCGATCGTTCTGTCGGTGATCGTCAAATACTGACGATTGATTGACTCATGACCCGTTGCCCCCTATCTGATGCGCAACCCCAGCCGTCCGGTATGGGAACCCCCGATCTGAAATCTGCAAGCTCGCGCCTCGTGTCGCGGCGTATTTGGTGAACTGGAATGAACGAAGAGCGTCTCAACCTGTCCGATCTGAAGGCGAAAAGCCCGGCCGATCTGTTGTCGATGGCCGAGATATGGGAAATCGAGAACGCCTCGACGATGCGCAAGGGCGAGATGATGTTCTCGATCCTCAAGGAGCATGCCGAGGAAGGCTGGGATATTGGTGGCGAAGGCGTGCTGGAGGTCGTTCAGGACGGTTTCGGCTTTCTGCGTTCGACCGAGGCGAACTATCTTCCCGGTCCCGACGACATCTATGTCAGCCCCGACATGATCAGGTTGCATTCGTTGCGGACCGGCGACAGCGTGGAGGGCGTGATCCGCGCACCCGGCGACAACGAGCGCTATTTCGCGTTGACCAAGGTCGAACGGATCAATTTCGAGGATCCGGAAAAGGCTCGGCACAAGGTTGCATTCGACAATCTTACTCCGCTTTATCCCGATGACCGGTTGAACATGGAAATCGAGGATCCGACCGTGAAGGATCGCAGCGCGCGGATCATCGATCTGGTTGCGCCGATCGGGAAGGGCCAGCGTTCGCTGATCGTGGCGCCACCTCGTACCGGCAAGACCGTGTTGCTGCAGAATATCGCCCATTCGATCGAGCGCAATCACCCCGAGTGCTATCTGATCGTGCTGCTGATCGACGAACGGCCCGAGGAAGTTACCGACATGCAGCGCAGTGTTCGCGGCGAGGTGATCTCTTCGACCTTCGATGAACCGGCCAGCCGGCACGTTGCGGTATCCGAAATGGTGATCGAAAAGGCCAAGAGGCTTGTCGAGCATAAGCGAGATGTAGTTATCCTCCTCGACTCAATTACCAGACTTGGTAGGGCTTTCAACACCGTGGTTCCCAGCTCTGGCAAGGTGCTGACGGGTGGCGTTGATGCGAATGCTTTGCAACGGCCAAAGCGCTTCTTCGGCGCTGCGCGTAATATCGAAGAGGGCGGCAGCCTGACGATCATTGCGACGGCATTGATCGATACCGGGTCGCGCATGGACGAGGTGATCTTCGAAGAGTTCAAGGGCACCGGCAACAGCGAGATCGTCCTTGACCGGAAGGTTGCGGACAAACGCGTGTTCCCTGCCATGGACATCCTGAAATCGGGAACGCGAAAAGAGGAACTGCTGGTCGGTGCGCGTGATCTGCAGAAGACTTATCTGTTGCGCCGTATCCTTAATCCCATGGGGACGACCGACGCGATCGAGTTCCTCATCTCGAAGCTGAAGCAGACAAAGTCCAATGCCGAGTTCTTCGATTCGATGAACGCCTGACGGAGCCGTCATGGACCTTATCTTTGCCGAGGCAACCCCTCCCGGAAGGGGGGGCGTTTCGGTTATCCGGATCAGCGGCACGGGCGCCCTCTCACTCGCACAGCGACTTGCCGGGCCATTGCCTTGCGCCCGGCTGGCATATCTCAGGAATCTGCGCGATGGCGAAGAGTTGCTGGACCAGGCACTCGTCATCTGGTTCGAGGCTGGTGCGAGCTTTACCGGCGAGGAAGTCGCCGAATTGCACCTTCACGGAGCCCCTGTCATTGCCAGACGGGTCGCGTCGGCCTTGGTGGTGGGGGGTGCCCGTCCTGCGGAACCGGGCGAGTTCACGCGTCGCGCCTTCTTGAACGGAAGAATGGATCTGGCCGAGATTGAAGGTCTCGGAGACCTGCTGCAGGCCGAGACCGAGAGCCAGCGGCAGCAGGCTGTAAGGATCGCCGGTGGGGAAGTGGGACGGCGTGCCGAAGCCTGGCGCGGCGTTCTCATCACGGCGGGCGCACTGGTCGAAGCCAGCGTGGATTTCGCCGACGAAGAGGTCCCCGACGATATCCCCGAGGAGGTCTTCGGCTTGCTGCGGGACCTTCGCGATGAGTTGATGGCTGAAATTCGCGGGTACCAAGCTGCCGAGCGCGTCCGAACGGGCTTTGAAGTCGCAGTCATCGGACCGCCGAACGCAGGAAAATCAAGCCTGATCAACCGTATTGCAAGGCGCGAAGTCGCGCTGGTATCGGATATCGCCGGAACGACCCGGGATATCATCGAACTGGGTATCGACTTGCGGGGATTGGCGGTGACCTTTCTGGATACCGCAGGCTTGCGCGAATCTTCAGACCAGGTCGAACGACTGGGTGTCGCGCGCGCCCGTGATCGGGCGGTTTCGGCAGATCTTCGGATTCACGTTTCTGACAGCGGGTACACCGACAGGGATTTGTGGCGCGAGGGAGACATCCTTGCGCACAGCAAGTCTGATGTTTCGCAGAACACCACCGGACTGCGGATATCTTCGGTAACCGGCGAGGGTATAACCCAATTGCTGGATCTGATATACGAAATCTTGTCTTCGAAAGTCGCTGGGGCCGGGATAATAAGTCATGCGCGGCAGGTACAAGCGTTGCGGGAGGCTTCGGTTGCGCTGTCTTGTGTCGATGAACTGCCGCCCGAACTTGTTGCCGAGGCTATCCGGGTCGCTTCTGTCTCGCTTGATCGGTTGATAGGCCGGATCGGTGCCGAGGATTATCTGGACGTTATCTTCACGACGTTCTGCATTGGGAAATAGGGTACGTTTCACGTGAAACATCATGATGTCATCATCGTTGGCGCGGGCCATGCGGGCATCGAGGCTGCGTGCGCAGCTGCCAGGATGGGCGCTTCGACATTGCTTGTAACAATGCGCAAGGAGGATATCGGCGCCCTGTCGTGCAACCCTGCCATTGGTGGGCTAGGCAAGGGCCATCTGGTGCGCGAGATCGACGCGTTGGATGGCGTCATGGGGCGAATAGCCGATCGTGCGGGGATCCAGTTCAGGCTTCTGAACCGACGCAAGGGGCCTGCCGTTCAAGGCCCCCGAGCACAGATGGATCGTCGGCAATATCGCGCGGCTTCATACGAGCTGGTGCAGCAGCAGAAGAATTTGAACTTTCTCTACGGTGAGGTCGCAACTCTCCTGGGGGGCGGGGAAAATGTAAGCGGTGTAGAGCTGCGCGACGGAACGCGGCTCTCCGCGGCGGCTGTGGTGTTGACGACCGGCACGTTTCTGGGCGGCGTCATCCATATCGGCGACCAAAGCCGCGAGGCCGGCCGATGGGGCGACCAATCGTCCAACACTTTGGCCGCCTCACTTCGTCGGTTCGGCTTGCCACTGGGCAGGCTGAAGACCGGCACACCACCCCGACTTGATGGCAGGACAATCAACTGGCCCATACTGCAGATGCAGCCGGGCGATGACGTTCCAACACTGTTTTCTTACCTGAGTTCTGCGGCTTCGTTGCCGCAGATCGCGTGCGGCATCACCCATACGACCGAGGCCACACACGACATCATTCGGCATAACTTGTCTCGTTCGGCGATGTACGGCGGCCAAATCACAGGACGAGGGCCGAGGTATTGTCCTTCGATCGAAGACAAGGTGGTGCGCTTTTCCGACAAGCAATCTCATCAGATCTTTCTTGAGCCCGAGGGGCTGGACGATTTTACGGTCTATCCGAACGGTATCTCGACTTCGCTTCCCGCCGAGGTTCAGGAGAGCTACGTCCGAACCATCCCGGGCCTCGAGCGGGCGAAGATCATCCAGCCCGGCTACGCGGTCGAATACGATTATGTTGACCCACGCGCCCTCGCACCGTCCTTGGAATTGCGTACGGTCAGCGGCCTTTTCCTGGCGGGTCAGATCAATGGCACCACCGGCTACGAGGAGGCAGCGGCACAAGGTCTGGTGGCGGGGATCAACGCGGCATCGCGGGCATTGGGTCGGTCCGAAGTGACCTTCAGCCGAACGCAAAGCTATATTGGCGTCATGATTGATGATCTCACGACGCGAGGAGTAACCGAGCCGTATCGGATGTTTACATCGCGCGCAGAGTTTCGCCTCACGCTTCGCGCGGACAACGCGGATCAGAGATTGACCCCTGTTGGGATCCGGCTTGGTTGCGTCGGAGAAGAGCGCAAAGCCGCTTTCGATCTGCGCCAAGAGCGTTATAGCTCAGCCCGTCAGCTTCTGGAGAATAGGCGGTTTTCTCCCACGCAGTTGCAGCGGGCCGGGCTTCATGTTCGGTTGGACGGACAAATGAGATCCGCCTATGCGCTTCTGGGCCTTCGCGACATCAGCGGCGACGATCTGTTGTCACTTGTGCCCGAATTGGAAGGTGTTGGGGCGGAAACTCTTGAGCAGTTGCGAAACGACGCGTTGTATCACCAATATGAAGATCGTCAGGCAAGAGATGCCGAAGCACTTCGCGGCGACGAATCCATCATTTTGCCGGACGCGCTCGATTATGAGTGCATTCCCGGTCTCTCTGCTGAACTGCGCGCCAAGCTGACCAGTGCGCGCCCGTTGACCTTGGCCGCAGCCGCAACGATCGAGGGAATGACCCCCGCGGCCCTCTCGCTTCTTGTCGCCATCTCTCGCATGACGGCGCGCAACAGCGCATGATCGGCAATGTTTCACGTGAAACAACAGACCGGCTGGCGGCTTATGAGTCGCTGATTATCCGGTGGAACGCGCGCATCAACCTCGTTGCGCCCTCGACGATAGCCAATCTGCGCGACCGGCACATTCAGGATTGCCTTCAGATTGCGCGCCATGCTCAGCCAGATGGAGGGCTTTGGGCTGATCTGGGCAGTGGCGGCGGCCTCCCCGGCATCGTGCTTGCAATCGTCTTTGCGCATACCCGGACAGAGTTCAACCTGATCGAAAGCGACCAGCGAAAAGCGGCCTTCTTGCGGACCGTCATTCGGGAGCTTGGACTGTCCCGGGCGACCGTGCTGCCGCGCCGAATAGAAGACGTCAAGCCGCTGAAAGCCGCCTATGTCTCGGCGAGAGCGCTTGCCCCCCTGCCACGCCTCATGGCATATCTGATGCAGCATATGGCGCATGATGGCGAAGCGTGGGTGATGAAGGGTCAGCGCTGGCAGGAAGAGCTTCAGGCAGCGAAGGTCGAATGGAACTTCAATGCGGAAATCCTTCCGAGCCAGACAATGACCGGCGCCGCAATACTGAAAATTAACGGAGTCCAGCATGCCTGACCACAATATCGTGGCGATCGCGAACCAGAAGGGCGGGGTTGGCAAGACGACGACGGCGATCAACCTTGGCGCGGCTCTCGCTCAGGCAGGGCACCCTACCGTTCTCGTTGACCTCGATCCTCAAGGAAACGCTTCGACTGGGCTTGGCATTCGCGCGGAGCGTCGCGAGCGCACGGTCTATGATTTGCTTGCCGGCGATGATTCACTCGAGGATTGCGCCATAGAAACCGATATCGCCAATCTCAGGATCGTGCCCGCGACCCCGGACCTGTCCTCGGCTGATGTCGAGCTTTCGCAGGCTTCTGACCGCACGCGACTGCTGAGAAAGAAACTGGAACGGGTGCCTGCGGGCAGTATCGTCCTGATCGACTGCCCGCCCGCGCTTGGACTGCTGACCGTCAACGCCATGGTCGCGGCAGACAGCGTGCTTGTGCCGCTGCAGGCAGAGTTCTATGCGCTCGAGGGGTTGTCGCAACTGTTGCACACAGTCAAGCAGGTGCGGCAGAGCGCGAATCCTGAACTTCGGATTAATGGTGTCCTGCTGACCATGTCAGACTACCGGAACAATCTGTCGCTGCAGGTCGAAGCGGATGCTCGGGCGACGCTGGCGGACCTGGTATATCCGACCGTCATTCCGCGCAATGTGCGGGTGTCCGAAGCGCCGTCCCACGCACAACCGGTGCTTGTCTATGATCCGACTTCGAAAGGCAGCGCCGCCTATCGGCAGTTCGCTGCGGAATTTGCTGCGCGTCTGAAATTGGTTCCAGAGGAGGCCTGAAATGCAGGATGGAAAAGCTGCGAAGCGAGGCCTGGGACGCGGGCTCTCGGCGTTGATGGCTGATGTTGATCTGTCCGGGGCTGCGCCAGAGCGCCCGGTTCGCGACCGCAGCCTGATCCCGATCGAGCAACTGACCGCCAACCCGGATCAGCCCCGCCGCAGCTTTGATCAGGACGCGCTGCAAGAGCTGGCGGAATCGTTGAAAAGCAGGGGCGTCCTGCAGCCCTTGATCGTGCGCCCGCATCCGGCCGATTCCGGCCTTTATCAGATCGTTGCCGGCGAACGGCGCTGGCGCGCAGCGCAGATGGCTCAATTGCACGAGCTGCCAGTCATCATCCGCGAACTGTCCGACACCGAAGTGTTGGAAATTGCAATCGTGGAAAACATCCAGCGCGCAGATCTGAACGCGATCGAGGAAGCCGCGTCATTTCGGCAGCTGATGGACAGGTTCGGTCACACTCAGGAAAGACTGGCCGAGGCGCTGAACAAGAGCCGCAGTCATATCGCCAACCTGTTGCGGCTGCTGAGCTTGCCCGAACAGGTGCAGGAGATGGTGAAGGACGGCAAGCTGTCGGCCGGGCACGCGCGGGCACTGATCACATCGCCGAACGCCGCTCAACTGGCGCGCAGGATCGTCGAGAAAGGGTTGTCGGTTCGAGAAACCGAGGAGCTTGTACGCAAGCATTCGCAACCGGAATCGGCGGCGCGCAAGAGCGCGAACCGCTCGGCCGAAAAGGACGCGGATACGCGTGGACTGGAATCGGATCTTTCGGCGCAATTGAAGATGAAAGTTGTCATCAACCATGCCGGAATGGATGGCGGGACGCTTTCGATCACCTATCGGGACCTGGACCAGCTGGACCAGCTTTGTCAGCTTCTGGCTGGGCATTGATCCAATATATAGTATTAAATAAATAATCTATACTATATATGGTGTTTCAAGCTGGTGGACGCGACGCGATATACACCCCGACCAGAAAACAGATCGCGCCCTGAATCGCCACCACCCAGCCTGGCAAGCCCAGCCAGAACGACAACCCGACACCCGCAGACATGGCCCCAATCGCCCAGATCTTGGCGACCAGGCCGACGGCGCCGCGCTCTTGCCACGCGCGCACCGGAGGCCCGTAGGTCGGATGTTCGCGGATTTTCTGCCGAAGCTTTGGCGAGCTGCGCGAGAAGGCCCAAGCCGATACCAACAGGAAGGGCACGGTCGGCATCACCGGCAATGCGACGCCGACGATTCCCAATCCAAGGAACACAAGGCCGACGGCGTACCATACCGGGCGCATCCGGCTGACCCTCATGCCGCCAACTCGCGCAGGATGGCATTCAGCACGGGGCGTCCCGCGCGGGTGGCCGCGACGCGACCCGCGCCACGACGGATGACGCCCAGTTCTTCCATCGCAGCCAGGGCGGCCTGATCCAGCGGGCCGCCCGCCAGGCGCGCGTAGCGTGCTTCGTCCAGGCCCTCGGCCAGTCGCATCGCCATAAGCAGATACTCCATCGCCTGTTCGTTCCGTGGCAGCAACGCGCGCAGCGACTCGCCTGTTCCCTGTGTCGCGACGGCCGCGAGCCAGGCCCCTGGCGCCATGTGCGACTCGGTGGCGCCGCGCCCCTGCGGCAGCGTCAGCCTGCCATGAGCGCCCGGTCCCACGGCCGCCCAGTCCCCCTGACGCCAGTACAAAAGGTTGTGGCGGCTCTCTGACCCGGCTGCGGCATGGTTCGAGATTTCGTAGCCCCACATCCCCGCAGAACCGCACATATCCTGTGTTTCCAGATACATGTCAGCCGACATCTCATCATCGGGCAGGTCGCGCAGGCGGCCCGCATCGGCCCTTGCGCCAAAGGCTGTGCCGGGCTCGATCGTCAGCTGGTAAAGCGACAGATGATCGACGGCCATCGACAGTGCCTCGCGCAGTTCGGACCGCCAGGCCTCGCGGCTCTGACCCTGGCGCGCGTAGATCAGATCGAAACTGACCCGGTCGAAACAGTCGCGCGCAACGTCGAAGGCCGCGCGCGCCTCGGCAACCGAATGCAGTCGGCCCAACCGGCGCAAATCGTCGTCGTTCAGTGCCTGGACCCCCATCGACAGGCGGTTGACGCCGGCCTCGGCATAAGCCCGGAAGCGCTGCTTCTCGACGCTGGTCGGGTTCGCCTCCAGCGTGATCTCGATGTCGTTGGCAAAACCCCAGGCCGCGCGCGCCGCCGTCAGCACCGTGTCCACGGTATCGGGCAACATCAGCGATGGCGTACCCCCGCCAAAGAAGATGCTGCCCAGAATCCGGCCCGGCAGATCGGTGGCCAGCCGGGCGATTTCGCTGGACAGGGCGTCGGCCCAACGCGACTGGTCGACATGGTCGACAACATGGCTGTTGAAGTCGCAATAGGGGCATTTCGCGGCGCAGAAGGGCCAGTGGACATACAGTCCGAAGCCGCCGTCACGCCAGTCCTCCGCAGTTTTCTTCAAGGCCTGCGCGGTCATGCTCGCATCGCGGCGACTTCGACCTCGACCTTCAGTTCAGGGCGGATCAATCCAGCGATCACCATCATCTCGGCTGGTCGATCGCAGGGCTCGGTCACATCGCGATCGCCGTAGCCCGTGACGCCCGGCACGACGCACCAGTTTCCCTTTCCAACCGCGCGGTTGCGGCACAACGCAGGCTGGAAGGGCGACCTGCTCGAGTTCCTATGCAAAGCAACCCTCGATCAGCTGCCGCACCGCGCGTGCCCGGTGGCTGAGACTGTTCTTCATCGCAGGATCCATCTCGCCAAGCGTTAGCTGCTGATCCAGGGGCATGAAGATCGGGTCGTAGCCGTGGCCCGCATCGCCGCGGGGTGGCCAGACCACGCGTCCGGGCAGCACGCCCTCGAATATCTCTTCATGTCCGTCAGGCCACATCAGCACCAGCGTGCAGCGGAATTGCGCGGTGCGTGGCTCGGGCGCTGCCGCCACTTCAAGCTTTTCCCAGGTCCTGGCCATCGCCATCGCGAAGTCACGCCCGTTGCCGGTCTCGGCCCAGTCGGCGGTATGGATTCCGGGCGCGCCGTCCAGCGCGTCGATACAGATACCGCTGTCATCGGCCAGCGCGGGCAGGCCGGTCGCCTTGACCGCCGCCAGGGCCTTGATCCGGGCATTGCCGATGAAGCTGTCCTCGGTCTCTTCAGGCTCCTCCAGCCCGGCTCGGGCAGCCCCGACGACCTCGACCCCGTAAGGCGCCAGCAGGGCGCGCATTTCGTCCAGCTTGCCTTCGTTGTGTGTTGCCACCAGCAACCGCTTCTCGGCGAACCTCCTCATCCGAGCGCAGCCTTCTGCGCCGCGACCAGTTCGGCCACGCCGCCTTCGGACAGGTCCAGCAGCCTGGCCATCTGGTCGCGGCTGAAGGTCGCGCCCTCGGCGGACATCTGGACCTCGATCAACTGGCCGTTGCCGGTCATCACGAAGTTCCCGTCGGTCCCGGCCTCGCTGTCCTCGGCATAGTCCAGATCCACGAGGGGCTGGCCCGCATAGACGCCGCAACTGACCGCGGCGACATGATCGACGATCGGATCACTGTTCAGCACCCCGGCCTTCATCAGCTTGTTGACCGCCAGCCTCAGCGCGACCCAACCCCCGGTGATCGATGCGCAGCGCGTTCCGCCATCGGCCTGAAGCACGTCGCAGTCGATGGTGATCTGCCGCTCGCCCAGTGCGACTCGGTCCACGCCCGCGCGCAGGCTGCGCCCGATCAGGCGCTGGATTTCCTGAGTCCGGCCGGATTGCTTTCCCTGCGCGGCCTCGCGGCGGTTGCGGGTATTGGTGGCTCGCGGCAGCATGCCGTATTCGGCCGTCACCCATCCCAGGCCGGTTCCCTTCAGGAAACGCGGCGGATTTTCCTCGATGCTGGCGCTGCACAGCACATGCGTGTCGCCACAACGGATCAGGCACGATCCTTCTGCATGCCGCATCACGCCGGTTTCGATTGAAATCGGGCGCATTTGGCTTAGATTCCGGCCAGAGGGGCGCATGGACAGTCCTTTCCGGTAAGGGTTGGCTGCCCAATACAGTCCTGCGACCCCGTCACGCAAGCCCGCGAGGGACATGAACCAGGAATCGCTGCTTTCAGAACTGAATGACCGGTCCCGCGAAGTGTTTCGCCGGGTCGTCGAGACTTATCTTGAGACCGGCGAGCCGGTCGGTTCGCGCACACTGACGCGTGCCCTGTCGGAAAAGCTCAGCGCGGCGACGGTCCGCAACGTGATGCAGGATCTGGAATTCATGGGTCTGTTGGACAGCCCGCATGCCTCTGCCGGTCGGCTGCCGTCGCATCTGGGCTTGCGGCTGTTCGTGGACGGCATGATGGAAATCGACAGCGTCACGCCCACAGACCGCGCGGCCATCGACCAGACGCTGGGGAATGACGATCCCGATACCGGCCTGCTACTGGATCGGGTCAGCACCGCGCTCAGTTCGATCACGCGCGGGGCCTCACTTGTGCTGATGCCCAAGCACGAGGCGCCGATCCGGCATATCGAGTTCGTGAGCCTTGCCCTTGACCGCGCACTGGTGGTGCTGGTCTTCGCGGACGGCCATGTCGAAAACCGCATCTTCACGCCGCCGCCCGGCCAGACCCCGTCCTCGATGCGCGAGGCCGGCAACTTCCTGAATGCGATGGCCGAGGGCAAGACGCTTGCCGAATTGCGCACGCATCTGTCGCGCCAGATCGCGGACAGGCGGCGCGAGCTGGATGTTCTGGCCGCCGAACTGGTCGAATCCGGCCTTGCGCTTTGGGACGGCGAAAATGTCGATCCGCGGCTGATCGTGCGCGGGCGGGCCAACCTGCTGGATCGCGAGGCCGCCGATCTGGACCGTATCCGGATCCTGTTCGATGATCTCGAACGCAAGCGCGACATCGTCGAATTCCTGGAACTGACCGAGCGGGGCGACGGGGTGCGCATTTTCATCGGCTCCGAGAACAAGCTTTTTTCACTTTCGGGTTCCGCTCTGGTCGTTTCACCCTATATGAATGCCGACCGAAAGATTGTGGGTGCGGTCGGCGTCATCGGTCCGACAAGGCTGAACTATGGCCGTATCGTTCCCATCGTCGATTACACCGCGCAGCTGGTCGGACGCGTATTGTCCGGCCGGAAAGGATGAGTTGAGGATGACCGAGCAGAACCAACAGCCCGACGAGGATTTCATCGAAGACCCACTGTCTGATCCCGACGGGGATATCGCCCGCCTCACGGCCGAACGCGACGAATTTCGCGACAAGTGGATGCGCGCGCTGGCCGACGCCGAAAACTCGCGGAAGCGGGCCGAAAAGGACCGCCGCGACGCGGAACAATATGGCGGTTCGCGACTGGCGCGCGATCTTCTGCCGGTTTACGACGCGCTGATCCGTGCGCTGGACGCCGCCAGCGACGAACAGCGCGCCGCGTCCGCCGCGCTGTTCGAGGGCGTGGAGCTGACCCTGCGCGAATTGTCGAACGTCTTCGCCAAGCACGGAATCACGGTGATCACGCCCGATCACGGCGAGAAATTCGACCCGAGCTTCCACGAGGCCATGTTCGAGGCTGCCGTTCCCGGCACCAGGGCGGGCGAGATCATACAGGTCATGGATCGCGGCTTTCGGCTGCACGACCGCCTGCTGCGCCCGGCCAAGGTGGGTGTCAGCTCGACTCCGGCGGGCCAATGACCCGGCCGCGCGCCCCGGCTATCCTGTCCGGGGCCTGTCCGGGCCTGTCCGGGGCGCTACAACCTTCCGCTGACTTGCCGATTCTTCCTGGGCGCGCCACGCTAGGATAGACATTCGGTCTATCGGAGGAGGAGACCATGGCCCACACAGATGGGGTGAAGATTCACCCGGCAGTCGATGACGGCATAAAGCAGGGAAACCCGAACTTTTCGGGCGGGGTGCTGACATGCCACTGCACCTCCAATCCAGTCAAGGTCCGGATCGGCGGGCAGACGGCCCATAATCACGTCTGCGGCTGCACCAAATGCTGGAAGCCGGACGGCGCGATCTTCAGCCAGGTCGCCGTTGTCGGACGGGACGCGGTCGAGGTTGTCGAGAATGGCGACAAGCTGGAAATCGTGAATGCGGATGCGCCGATCCAGCGCCATCGATGCAAGGAATGCGGCGTCCACATGTTTGGCCGCATCGAGAACAAGGACCATCCGTTCTATGGGCTGGATTTCGTTCATACGGAATTGTCGTCCGAAGACGGGTGGTCGGCGCCCGAATTTGCGGCCTTTGTCAGCTCGGTCATCGAATCGGGCGTCGATCCGTCGCGGATGGATGGTATCAGGTCGCGCCTGCGCGAACTGGGGCTTGAGCCTTATGATGCCCTGTCGCCACCCCTGATGGACGCGATCGCGACCCATATCGCCAAGAAATCCGGTGCGCTGGCCGCTTGACGGCGGCCTGCCATGAATTCACAGATCCGCCGGGGGGCCGCATCGACGGCCCCTTCGGCCATGACCGAAAAGCCCGATCGGGACGATAGGAGAGAGAAGATGAAAACCCGCGCCGCCGTGGCCCTTGAGGCCGGCAAACCTCTGGAAGTGATGGAGGTCAATCTCGAAGGCCCCAAAGCAGGCGAGGTGATGATCGAGATCAAGGCCACCGGCATCTGCCACACCGATGAGTTCACGCGTTCGGGCGACGACCCGGAAGGCATCTTCCCGGCCATTCTGGGCCACGAGGGCGCGGGCGTGGTCGTAGAGATCGGTGAAGGCGTGACCTCGCTGAAGGTCGGCGATCACGTCATCCCGCTCTATACGCCGGAATGTCGCGAATGCGCGTCCTGTCTGTCGGGCAAGACCAATCTGTGCACCAAGATTCGTGCCACGCAGGGCAAGGGCCTGATGCCGGACGGCACCACCCGGTTCTCGATGCTGGATGGCACGCCGATCTATCACTACATGGGCTGCTCGACCTTCGCCAACCACACGGTTCTGCCGGAAATCGCGGTCGCCAAGGTTCGCGAAGACGCACCGTTCGACAAGATCTGCTATATCGGTTGCGGTGTGACCACGGGCATCGGCGCGGTGATCAACACCGCCAAGGTGGAAATCGGCGCCAAGGCGGTGGTGTTCGGTCTGGGCGGGATCGGCCTGAACGTGATCCAGGGCCTGCGGCTTGCGGGCGCCGACATGATCATCGGCGTCGACCTGAACAACGACAAGAAAGAGATGGCCGAACGCTTTGGCATGACGCATTTCGTCAACCCCAAGGAAATCGACGGCGGCATCGTCAATCATATCGTCGAGATGACCAAGACGCCGTTCGACCAGATCGGCGGCGCCGATTACAGCTTTGACGCCACAGGCAGCACCAAGGTGATGCGCGACGCGCTGGAATGCACCCACCGGGGCTGGGGCGTGTCGGTCATCATCGGCGTGGCGGCGGCCGGGGCGGAAATCAGCACCCGCCCGTTCCAGCTGGTGACGGGCCGGGTCTGGAAGGGCACGGCATTTGGTGGCGCACGGGGCCGCACCGACGTGCCCAAGATCGTCGACTGGTACATGGACGGCAAGATCGAGATCGACCCGATGATCACCCACACCATGCCGCTGGACGACATCAACAAGGGCTTCGACCTGATGCATCACGGCGAGTCGATCCGGTCGGTCGTGCTTTACTGATCCTTCACGGCTGCTTAGGTAAAAGGACGGCGGGGCCGATGGCTCCGCCGTCGCCATGAGAACAAAAAAGGAGCAGGCCGATGCGTCACCAGTGGCTGGACGACGACGACGATGACGAGGAAGAGGAAGACCGCCGCCACAAGGGCGACAAGGACGAGGGTCTCGGACTCCCCGATGGCGACAAGATCGGCAAGCTGTACTTCAAGTCGCGCACGGTGATCGTGGCCGGGGCTATCAATGACAAGCTGGCGCAGCGCACCGTCGCGCATCTTCTGGCCCTGGCCGAGGACAGCGACAAGCCGATCAACATCCTGATCTCGTCGCCCGGCGGACATGTCGAATCTGGCGACATGATCCATGACGTGATCAAGTTCATCCGCCCCACGGTGCGGACCATCGGCTCGGGCTGGGTGGCCAGCGCCGGCGCGCTGATCTTCGTGGCCGCGCAGAAGGAGAACCGCTACTGCCTGCCGAACACGCGATTCCTGATTCACCAGCCTTCGGGCGGAATCGGCGGCACCTCGTCGGACATGATGATCCAGGCCGAACAGGTTCGCCTGATGCGCGACCGGCTGAATCACATCTTCGCGGAGGCAACCGGCCAGAGCGTCGAGCGGATCGAGAAGGACACCCACCGCGACTTCTGGCTGAACACGCAGGAGGCGCTCGATTACGGCCTTCTGGGCAAGATCATCCGCCGCGTGGACGAACTGGATTGATGGCTGCCGGGGTGGCGATCCGTCCTGCGACCCCGGCCGACCACGACGCGATCTGGGCCATTCTGAAGCCTGTCTACCGGGCCGGCGAAACCTATTGCATGCCACGTGACGCAACCCGCGCCGAGGCGTTGTCCGACTGGTTCGGGGCGCCATTCCATGTGTTCGTGGCTGAAATCGACGGACGGATCGTCGGAACCAGCCATGTCGGCGCGAACCGACCGGGCGGCGGCTCTCATGTGGCGAATGCCTCATTCGCCACCGAGCCGGCGGCCCGGGGCAGGGGCGTCGCCCGTGCGCTGGTCGAGCACGCCAAATCCTGGGCGCGCGCGATGGGCTTTCGGGCGATGCAGTTCAACTTTGTGGTCGCGACCAACGAGGATGCCGTCAATTTGTGGCAGAAAGTCGGTTTCCGGGTTGTCGGCCGACTGCCCGCGGCGTTTTCTCACCCGCGACTGGGGCCGGTCGATGCGCTGGTCATGTTCCAAGACCTGAACGGAGAATACCATGAGCCTTGAAACGATAGCCGAGAACCGCTGCTTCGGGGGCACACAAGGTGTCTACAGGCATAATTCGCGTGCGACCGGCACCGACATGACATTCGGCCTGTTCCTTCCGCAGGAGGCGCAGCATGGCCGGGTCCCGGTGCTGTGGTATCTGTCGGGCCTGACCTGCACGCATGAGAACGCGATGACCAAGGCTGCCGCGCAGGAATGGTGCGCCGAAGCCGGGATCGCCATCGTCTTTCCCGACACATCGCCGCGCGGTGACGCTGTCGCCGACGACGACGCCTACGATCTTGGCAAGGGCGCGGGCTTCTATGTCAATGCGACGCAGGACCCGTGGAAGCCGCATTTCCAGATGTGGCATCACGTCGTCCACGAACTGCCCGAGCTGATCAGCGACAATTTCGCCATCGACCGCGAGGCGATGGGCATCACCGGCCACTCGATGGGCGGGCACGGCGCGCTGACCATCGCGATGACCCATCCGGATCGCTACAAGTCCGTTTCGGCCTTCGCGCCGATTGCCAACCCGTCCGAATCCGACTGGGGCCGCAAGCAGTTCTCGGCGTATCTGGGTGACGACAAGGCCGCATGGCGCAGCCACGATTCGACCGTCCTGATGACCGAACGTGGCTATCCCGGCGAGGTTCTGATCGACCAGGGCAGCGGCGACCAGTTCCTGGATCTGCTCAAGCCCGAGGCGCTGGCCCACGCGATGATGGCGCGGCGTCAGCCCGGCCATTTCCGGATGCAGCCGGGCTACGATCACAGCTACTTCTTCATCCAGACCTTCATGGCGGACCACGTGATGTGGCATGCCGAGCGTTTGCTTTGAGAGGCTTGCCGAACCTTCCCGCCTGTCTTGCCGTTTGACCATCAGACTTTAGGGGCAAATGGCAGGGCGGCTGATTGACGGAAGGCGGTGCGCGTCGAACAGTACGCTATGGACAGCCGCGGCTTGAGGAGAAGCCGCAGCAACAGATCCAACAGTGGAGGAATACTCATGAAACATTTGCTGAACAGCGCGGCCATCGCGCTGCTTCTGACCGGCGCATCATACGCCAATGAAAGCGTGCTGACCGAAACCGGCAAGCCTGGCCAGTGGGCGATCCAGACCGGGGATTACGCCAACACCCGTTATTCCAAGCTGGACCAGATCACCAAGGACAATGTCGGCGATCTTCGCGTCGCCTGGACTTTCTCGACCGGCGTACTGCGCGGACACGAGGGAAGCCCGCTGGTCATCGGTGACGTGATGTATGTGCACACGCCGTTCCCCAACAACATCTTCGCGCTGGATCTGACCGATGACGGCAAGATCCTGTGGAGCTATCAGCCGCAGCAGGACCCCGAGGTGATCGCGGTCATGTGCTGCGACACCGTGTATCGCGGCGTCGCCTATGCGGACGGGATGATCCTGTCGCACCAGGCCGACACCACCCTCGTCGCGCTGGACGCGAAGACCGGGGAAGAGAAGTGGAAGGTCGTTACGGGTGATCCGGCGATCGGTGAAACCAACACCGCCACCGTGCTTCCGGTGAAGGACAAGGTCATCGTCGGCGTTTCGGGCGGCGAATACGGCGTCCGAGGCCGCGTGACAGCCTACAACCTGGCCGACGGTTCCGAAGCGTGGAAAGCCTATTCCACCGGTCCGGACGAAGAAATGCTGGTCGATCCCGAGAACACCATGCATCTTGGCAAGCCGATCGGCGCCGACAGCAGCCTGAACAGCTGGGAAGGCGACCAGTGGAAGATCGGTGGCGGCACCACCTGGGGCTGGTATTCCTACGATCCGGACCTGAACCTGATCTATTACGGCACCGGCAACCCCTCGACCTGGAACCCCTCGCAGCGTCCCGGCGACAACAAGTGGTCGATGACCATCATGGCCCGCGACGCCGATACCGGCATGGCCAAGTGGTTCTACCAGATGACGCCCCATGACGAATGGGACTACGACGGTGTGAACGAGATGATCCTGACCGATCAGGAGATCGACGGCACGCCGCGCAAGCTGCTTACCCATTTCGACCGCAACGGTCTTGGCTACACGCTGGACCGCGAAACCGGCGAATTGCTGGTGGCCGAGAAGTATGATCCAACGGTGAACTGGACGACCGGCGTCGACATGGACCCGAATTCGGATACCTATGGCCGTCCGGCCGTGGTTGCCGAATATTCGACCGCACAGAATGGCGAAGACACCAACACCACCGGTGTCTGCCCGGCGGCGCTGGGGTCCAAGGACCAGCAGCCGGCGGCCTATTCGCCGGACACGCAACTGTTCTACGTCCCGACCAACCATGTCTGCATGGACTACGAACCGTTCCGCGTGGCCTATACCGCTGGCCAGCCCTATGTCGGCGCGACCCTGTCCATGTATCCGGCGCCTGACAGCCACGGCGGCATGGGCAACTTCATCGCCTGGGACAACATCAACGGCGAGATCAAGTGGTCCCTGCCCGAGCAGTTCTCGGTCTGGTCGGGCGCGCTGGCGACGGCTGGTGGCGTGGTCTTCTACGGCACGCTCGAGGGTTATCTGAAGGCGGTGGATGCCGAAACGGGCGACGAACTCTACAAGTTCAAGACCCCGTCGGGCATCATCGGCAACGTCATGACCTACGAACTCAACGGCAAGCAGTATGTCGGCGTGCTGTCGGGCGTGGGTGGATGGGCCGGGATCGGCCTTGCAGCCGGCCTGACCAATCCGAACGACGGCCTCGGCGCGGTCGGTGGCTATGCCTCGCTCAGCGACTATACCCAGTTGGGCGGCCAGTTGACGGTGTTCGAACTGCCGGGCGACGTCGCTTCCGCCCCGGCGGAAGCCGCGCCGGCCGAGGACGCCAGCAGCGGCTAATACTTTCGTTCCGCACGAGCGAAGTTGATCTGTGAAAGGACCGCCCCAGCGATAGACTGGGGCGGTTCTGTCTGGCGAAAACGGGCAGTCGAAGATTTTGGGAGGAAGACAAGCATGAATGCCATCACCAGCCTGACGGCGTTGGTCCTTGGCCTGTCGCTGGCCAGCACGGCCACCGCACAGACCGATACGACCAGCGAGACCCCCGCAGAGGCGACCGTCTCGGGCGATGCCCCCGCCGATCCCGAGGCATCAGCGGACGATGCCGCCGCCGCAGATGCCGGGGCCGGCATGGCAGAAAGCCCGTCAACGCTGCCGAACGGCATGGACATAACGCCCGAATACACCGAGAACGGCCGCTGGTATAATGCCGATGGCATTCCGACCTACAAGATCGAGGATGACGGCACGGTCGATTTCGCGACCTTCAACGGGTATCGCCGCTATTCGGCCGAATGCCATGTCTGCCACGGACCGGATGGCGAGGGCTCGACCTATGCGCCGGCCTTGAAGGACTCGGCGCTGCGAATGGACTACTACGACTTCCAGCAGATCGTCGCCTCGGGCAAGAAAGCGGTAAGCGCGTCCCAGAACCAGGTGATGCCGGCCTTTGGCACCAACAAGAATGTCTGGTGCTATATCGACGACATCTATGCCTATCTGCTGGCCCGCGGGACCGAGGAGATTCCGCGCGGACGTCCGGCCAAGAAGGGACCGAAAACGGACGAATTCACAGCGCAGGAAGATTCCTGCATGTCGACGTAAAGATGCGCAAACTGGTACAGACAGCCCTGATCGCGATCTGCCTGGCGTCCGCCGCCCCGGCGCAGGTCGCCGATCTGCGGTCCACGACGCAGTTGCGGGTCTGTGCCGACCCGGCCAACGCGCCGATGTCGAGCAAGGATGGATCGGGCTTCGAGAACAGGCTGGCCGAGCAGTTCGGCCAGTGGCTGGACATGCCTGTCACCTATAGCTGGTTCCCCTCCGGCATGGGGTTCATCACCAGGACCCTCCGGGCCGGCACCTGCGATCTGGTCATGGGCTACGCCCAGGGCGACGAACTTGTCCAGAATACCAACCATTACTACACCTCGGTTTTCGGCATCGTCACGCGCCGGGACGATCCGCTGGCCTCGGTCGATCATCTCGGCGACCCCGCGCTGAAGGATCATGCGATCGGAGTCGTGGCGGGATCGCCGCCGGCCACGATCATGGCGCGGGCGGGCCTGGCCAAGGACATGCGCGGGGCCGACCTGTTCGTGGATCGGCGGGTCAAGGACCCTGTGGGCGGACTGATCGAGGGTGTCCGCGACGGCAGCCTGGACGCCGCCGTTCTGTGGGGGCCGCTGGCCGGACCACGGATCAAGGACGATCCGGATCTGCAATTCACACCGTTGCTGAAGGAAGATGCGGGCCCGAAGATGTTCTATCGCATCACCATGGGCGTCCGCCTGGGCGAACAGGAATGGAAACGGCAGCTGAACAGCCTGATCCGCCGCCATCAGGACGAGATCAACGCCCTGTTGCGTGAAGCCGGGGTGCCTCTGGTCGACGATTACGGCAAGGAGATGCTGCAATGATCCGGTGGGCGGCCTTGCTGATGCTGGTCGCCGCCGGCCCCCTGCTTGCGCAGGTTCCCGAACCGCAAACCTATCGTGGTGAACCCTACAGGGCCCCGGTTCCAGCCACGCTGCGCGGCGCCGAGGTGATCGATGCCGACCGGGCCATCCAGCTGCACGCGCAGGGCGCGGCCTTTGTCGATGTCTATCCGCGCACACGAAAGCCCGAGGGACTGCCCGAGGGCACGATCTGGCGCGAGCCGCGGCACGAGACGATCCCGGGCGCGGTCTGGCTGTGGGACACCGGCTATCAAGAGCTTGCCCCGGCGGAACAGGCGCGACTGGCAGAGGGGTTGACGCAGGTGACGGGCGGCGACCGATCCGCGCCCGTGGTGATCTTCTGCCGCGCCGATTGCTGGATGAGCTGGAACGCTGCCCGGCGCGCGGTCGAGATGGGCTACAGCGCCGTAAGCTGGTTTCCGGGCGGCACCGATGACTGGCAGCAGGCGCTCGGCGCCGATCTGGTCAAGGTCGAGCCTGGCGACCCGTGAAGCTGCCGAATGCCCGGGGGCCTGCCGGAACATCGATTTCGGCACTGATTGCCAGGCTTTGCGCGTCGATGATCGTGACCGTATCGGAATCCCAGTTGGCGACGACGACCCCCGTGCCATCGGGCAGCGGGGCGATGCCCTCCGGATAGTCGCCGGTCCGGACCTCGCCCAGGACCTGCAGGGTTTCGGGGTCGAAGACGGTCACGCTGCCCGAATATTGATTGGTCACGAAGCCGCGTGCCGCCGCGAAGGCCACCGCATAGGGCCGGCTGCCGGTCGGGATGCTGCCGATCAATCGTCCCGCGACCGGATCGATAACCGAGACGCTGTCGCCCTCGACATCCGCGGTCCATAGCAGTTCGTCGTGAAAGGTGATCCCGAACGGGTGCGCGCCGGCCGTGCCGACCCTGCGCAGCAGCCGTCCGGTGACCGTGTCGAAGATGCTGACCCGATCATCGTCGCGATCGGCGGTCGCGACCAGCGACCCATCCTTGCTGACCGCGACGCCGGCCGGCGTCTGACCGGTCTCGGCCGACCACAGCGTCTTCAGCCCGGCGTCCAGCCTGTGCAGCCGACCCTTGTACCAGTCGGTCACAAGGACACCCTCGCCGGGCGCGACCGCAAGCCCGAATGCGCCGGCGCCCAGATCGCGATGGGCGATGACCGACGCCGCCTCGTCCAGCACGGTCAGCCTTCCCGTATCGGCGGCCACCACATAGGCGCGTCCGGCGCGAGGGTCATAGGCGACGGGCGCGGGGGCGCCCGGCAGGTCGGCTTGCGCCACGATCTGACCGCTGTCCAGATCCACGACCGAGACCGCGTTCCCGTTCTGCGATGTGACGAACGCAACATCCCCGGCGAAGGCCGGGGATATCAGCGCGGCAATGACCAGCGCGATGCGAAGCAAGAAGGCTACTCGACCGTGCCGAAACGTTCGGCCAGCGCGTCGAGACCGGCCTGATAGACGCCGGCGACTGCGGCCTCGGCGGCGGCATCGTTCAGGTTCTCGGGCGGATCGTTATTCGGAAAACCCCGGTAATAGCCGCCCTTCCAGACAAGCTCGGCCTTGCCATCCTTGTCCTTGACCTGCAGCGACGAGGAGTAATTCGTGACCGGCAGAACCTCGACGGCGACTTCGGTGATCATGTATTTGTACATGCGGTTTTCGGGATCGATCTGAATCAGCTGTTCGGTCATGGTCGGATCCCCGCTTTCTGCCTGCAAATGCAGGATTCGGGTGGATTCGTCGGGAATGTCGGCGGGCGCTCCCTCGGGCGTCATCTCGGTCGAGGCGACCGCCGGATGCCAGCTCATGTCATCAAACCTGCCGATCACCTCCCACACCTCGTCGGGCGTGGCATCAAGCGTTACCGACATCTCGGTCTTCAGCCGGGACGGTCCATGGGCCGCCGCCGCCGTCGCCAGTATCAGCGTCGCGCCCAGAGCCACTCCAAGCATTCTCGTCATCATCCTGTCTGCTCCCGCCGGAATATCGGTCCGAGGATGCGCGCCACCGGAAGGGCAGTCCATTAGACCAAAGGCTGAGCCAATCCTTCCCGCACCGGGCGGGAAGGATTGCCGGGTTGCCGCGCCTCGCGCGCCGCCCCAACATGCCAACGGGGGAGAAAGAAATGCGCAAGGGAATCATAGGACTTTTGGCTGGTGTCTGCCTGCTTTCCGCGCCTGTCGCGGCGCAGGAGGCGGAACAGCCCACGGTGATCCGTGCGGCGGTGCTGCGGGTGGACGATCCCGGCCTGCCGCCGATATCGCGCCTGGAACTGCCGACCGATGATCTGGGCTTCGCCGGCGCCCGCCTGGCGATCGAGGACAACGACACCACCGGGCGCTTCATGGGCCAGGACTTCGAGGCGAAAGAGATCACCGCCACACCGCAGAGCTTTTCGGACGAGATCGGCAGATTGCTGTCCGACGGGATCGAGTTCATCGTTCTGCTTGCCGATGACCCGGTGACGCTGAAGGCCGCCGATCAGGTTGGCGACCGCGCGGTCATCCTCAATGCGCGTGCGCGCGGGGATAATTTGCGCGGTGCCGATTGCCGCTTCAACACGATCCATGTCGCCCCAAGCCACGCGATGATGGCGGATGCGCTGGCGCAGTTCCTGATGTGGAAGAACTGGACCCGCTGGTTCCTGATCGAGGGCAGCCATCCAGCCGACGGCGATCTGGCCGCCGCGTTCCGCCGCTCGGCCAGCAAGTTCGGCGCCAAGCTGGTCGAGGAACGGGTCTACGAGGATACCGGCGGCGCAAGGCGCACCGACTCGGGGCATGTTCAGGTGCAAAAGCAGATGCCGGTCTTCACCCAGCGCGCGCCAGAGCATGACGTCGTGCTGGCCGCCGACGAAGCCGATGTTTTCGCCGCCTATCTCCCTTACCAGACATGGGACCCCCGCCCCGTTGCCGGTTCGGCCGGGCTGGTTCCGCGCAGCTGGCATCCGGCGATGGAAGCCTGGGGCGCGACCCAGTTCCAGAACCGTTTCGAAAGGCTGGCGGGCAGGCAGATGCGCGAAGTCGACTATCAGGCCTGGCTGGCGCTGCGGATGATCGGCGAGGCGGCGACCCGCACCCAGTCGGGCGATGCCGACACGCTGCGCGAATTCATGCTGTCCGACCGATTCGAGGTGGCGGGGTTCAAGGGCCAGAAGCTGACCCTGCGCGACTGGGACCATCAGCTTCGCCAGCCGATCCTGCTGACCACCGGACTTCTCATGGCGTCGGTGAGCCCGCAGGAACAATATCTTCACCAGACAAGCCAGCTTGACACGCTGGGGATCGACCGGCCCGAAACCGAATGCACATTCCAAGAGGCGACATGAAACACCTGCTTATCCTGGCCCTGTGCCTTTCCGCCGCCCCCGCGATGGCCAACCGCGTTTTCGTCACCAACGAAAAGGGCAACGACATCACCGTGCTGGACAGCGCGACGCTTGATGTGATCGGCACCTATCCGGCGGGCAACCGGCCGCGCGGGATCACCATCAGCCCCGACGGGTCCGAGTTGTATGTCTGCGCCTCGGATGACGATCTGGTACGCGTGTTCGATCCGGAAACCATGGAAGAGACGCACACCTTGCCCTCGGGTCCCGATCCCGAACTCTTCGTGCTGCATCCGTCGGGCAATCCGCTTTATATCGCCAATGAGGACGACAACCTGGTCACTGTGGTTGACGTCAAGACCCATCAGGTCCTGGCCGAGATCCCGGTCGGCGTCGAGCCCGAGGGAATGGGCGTCAGCCCGGACGGCAAGGTCGTCATCAACACATCGGAAACCACCAACATGGCGCATTTCATCGACAGCGATAGCTTCGAGATCTTTGCGAATGTGCTGGTGGATTCACGTCCGCGATTCGCCGAGTACAACCACGACGGCAGCAAGCTTTACGTCAGCTCCGAGATCGGCGGCACTGTCAGCGTGATCGACCCGGCCACGCAGCAGATCACCCACAAGATCGGTTTCGACATCCCCGGCGTCCTGCCCGAGGCGATCCAGCCCGTCGGCGTGCGCGTCACGAGCGATGGCAAGAAGGTGTTCGTGGCTCTGGGCCCGGCAAACCGCGTTGCCGTCATCGATGGCGAGACCGACGAGGTCAGGGACTACCTGCTGGTCGGCCAGCGCGTCTGGCAGATGGCCTTCACACCTGACGAGAAATTCCTGTTCACGACAAATGGCAATTCCAACGACGTTTCGGCCATCGATGTCGACGCCGAAAGAGTGGTGAAGTCGATCCCCGTGGGTCAGCAGCCCTGGGGTGTCGTCGTTGCACCGAACTGAAGTTCCCAAAAGGAGACAAGACATGACCCGTTTACTGACCATCCTGATGATCGTTGCGGGGCTGGGGGCACCAGCCGTTGCGCAGGATACCGCAGCAGACGATGCCGCCGCCGCGACCGAGGCGATGCCCGCCGGCGCAGGGGATGACGACGACGACGACGATGATGATGAGGCCGGCGCGGAGACCAAAGGTGTCCATGACGCGAAGGGCAAGTTCGACTATGGCTTCGGCGGACTTCTGGCGCGCGACAACCGGACCGATCTGGCGCCGCTGACGCTCGCTGCCGGTCAGCCTGTCGCAACCGCGGAATACACGCTGAAATCCGGCGGCTACTACCGGATTGAACTGGTCGCCGATGGCAGTCAGGAACTGGCCTTGTCGGGCGGCGATTTCTTTCGTGCGGTCTGGGTCAACGAGGTGGTCATCAACGATATCGAGGTCCGACCGATGGGTGTCCACAGCCTTGAATTCGATGACGCCGGAACCGCCAGCATGAGCTTTATCGCCATCGTCCCGGGCCGCCACACCTTGTCGATCCCCGGATCATCTGGTGAAACTCAGCAAGCCGTTTTCAACATTCAGTAGGGATCGTGACCAACGCGCTTGAAATCGACCATGTCAGCCACAGTTTCGGGCGCGTCGAGGCGCTGAGGGACGTATCGCTCACGGTGCCGCGCGGCGGTTTTACCGCGCTTCTGGGGGTGAACGGCGCCGGCAAGACCACGCTGTTTTCCCTTGTCACAAGGCTCTACAACAACAATTCGGGCACGATCCGCGTCGCAGGCTATGACCTGCGGCGCGATCCGCGTCAGGCGCTGGCCCGGCTTGGCGTGGTCTTCCAGACGCGCGCCCTGGACGCCGATCTGAGCGTGCACCAGAACCTGGCCTATCACGCCAGTCTGCACGGCATGGGACGTTCGATGGCGCGTGCGCGGATCGACGAGGTCCTGACGCAGGTGGACCTGTCCGAAAAGGCCGGCGACCGCGTCTCGGCATTGTCGGGCGGCCAGCAAAGACGGGCCGAGATCGCACGCGCGCTGATCCACAGCCCCGACATCCTCTTGCTGGACGAGGCGACGGTCGGGCTGGACGTGAAATCCCGCGCCGAGGTTCTTGCCCTGACGCGCCGGCTGATTGCCATGAACGGTGTCTCGGCGCTGTGGGCGACCCACATCCTCGACGAAATCCAGCCCGACGACGATCTTGTGATCCTGCATCAGGGCGAGGTGCTACGGGCGGGCACGGCGGCAGACATCGCCGGGTCGCGCGGACTGACGCAGGCGTTTCTCGACCTGACTGGCGTGGCCGCATGAGCGATCGCAGCTTCCCGCCCGGTGCCTGGATGACGGCGTTTCTTGGCATCGCGCGCCGGGAAACCTTGCGATTCATCAACCAGCGCGGCCGATTTCTTGCCGCGCTGGTGCGTCCGCTGGTCTGGCTGTTCATCTTTGCGGCCGGATTCCGCGCGGTGCTTGGCCTGTCGATTACCCCGCCCTACCAGACCTATGTTCTCTACGAGGTCTATGTGACGCCCGGCCTTGTCGCGATGATCCAGCTGTTCAACGGCATGCAATCGTCGTTGTCGATGGTCTACGACCGCGAGACGGGCGCCATGCGGACCTTGCTTGTCAGCCCGTTCCCGCGCTGGTTCCTGCTGGCGTCGAAGCTGATCGCAGGCGTCGTCGTGTCGATCATCCAGGTCTATACATTCCTGGTGATCGCCTGGTTCTGGGATGTTCGCCCCCCGCTGTCGGGCTATGCCACCGTGCTGCCCGCGCTGATCCTGTCGGGCCTGATGCTGGGCGCGATGGGGCTGTTTCTCAGCTCTGCCATCCGCCAGCTTGAAAACTTCGCCGGCGTCATGAACTTCGTGATCTTCCCGATGTTCTTCGCGTCATCGGCGCTGTATCCGCTGTGGCGGATGCGCGAAAGCTCGACCTTGCTGCACGATATCTGCGCCTTGAATCCCTTTACCCACGCCGTCGAACTGATCCGCTTTGCGCTTTATGGTCAGGTGAACTGGCTTTCGCTGGCGGTCGTTCTAGGCTGTTTGGCGGGGTTCTTTGGCGCGGCGGTGTTCATGTATGATCCGTCAAAAGGGCTTTGGGCCCGCAGAAAGGGGAAAGCATGAGACATATCCTGGCGCTGATCCTTGCGCTTGCCTCGGGGCCCGCGCTTGCTGCGCAGGGAACCGACCCGACCTGGCCCTGCATCCAGCGCAAGCAACCACATCTGTCCCTGGGTCAGATGTGGGCGGGTCCCGTGCCCGATGAGAAGACCGCCGAACTGGCGCGCGACCCGCAGATCGCGGCGCTGGCCGACCGGCTGGAACAGCGCCGCATGCCGATCGAGGACGCCGAAGCGGCCATCGCCGAATTCGCCAGTCAAGCGGACAACGCCCGACTGACCGCGCTGATGCAGGCGGTCTTCGACCGGATCGAACCCGACCGCAGCGCGCTGATCGAGGGCATTGCACGCTATGGCCGAAAGCAGGTCGATCTGTCCCGGAAGATCGAGGACCGGCGCGCCGTCATGGCAACGCTGGAGGCCGCCGAACGTCCCGATTTCGACGCCATCGACGCCGAGGAGAAGGCGCTGGACTTGGACCAGAGGATCTTCAACGAACGGCAGCAATCATTGACCTATGTCTGCGAGACGCCGGTCATCCTTGAACAGCGCATCTTTGCTCTGGCGCGCGCCATCGCAAGCCATCTGGACTGACCGCTCGGTGTCCGTGGCACGCGATCCCCGGGGGCCGGGCTGCCCCGTCAGCGCGGCGACGACACGAAGGCTGGGGGCGCGCGGCGCGCGGCGAGGCAGTCCAGAAAGACACGCGCCGTGTCCAGCGCCTCGCGAATGGTCACATCCATGTCCAGATAGCGATAGGTCCCCAGCCTGCCCACGAATGTGACGGCCTCGGTCGCGCGGGCGGCCGCGATATAGGTCTCCAGCAGGGCCTTTTCCTCGACCAGGCGGACGGGGTAACAGGGGACGTCGCCTGGCTGGGCTGCGCGGCTGTATTCGCGATAACAGACGCTGCCCTCATGCGACTCCCAAGGCGAGAAATGCTTGTGCTCGGTGATCCGGGTCCATGGCACGTCCCGATCGCCGTAATTCATGACCGCGCAGCCCTGATAGTCGCCGCCATAGGTGAACCGTTCGAAATCCAGCGTGCGATAGCCGAGGCGGCCGAGGGCGTGGTCGAAATACCCGTCAAGCGGACCGGACCAGAACACGTGATCGACGTCCCGCACCATGCCGGGATGATAGGCGGTGTCGAGGTCGACGGTGATGCCGGGATGATCCAGGATCGCCGCGATCATCGGCGTGTAGCCGTCCCTGGGCATGCCCTGGAAACGATGGAAGAAATAGTTGTCGTCATAGTTGAAGCGCAGCGGCAGGCGCTTGAGGATCGAGGCCGGCAATTCGGTCGGCGAACAGCCCCACTGCTTCTGGGTGTAGCCCTTGAAGAACGCCTCGTAGAGATCGCGGCCCACCAGGCGCAGCGCCTGTTCCTCGAAATTCCGGGGCTCCTTGATCGACAGATCGGCCTGGGTCGCGATGAAGTCGCGGGCCTCGTCGGGGCGCATGGTCTTGCCGAAGAACTGGTTGATCGTCAGCAGGTTGATGGGCAGCGAATAGACCCTGCCCTGTGCGGTGGTCTTGACGCGATTCCGGAAGGGCATGAAGTCTGCAAAGCGATTGACGTAGTTCCAGACCGGCTCGTCATCGGTGTGAAAGATATGCGGGCCATAGACATGCAGCATGACGCCGGTCTCGGGATCGCGTGCGGTGTGGCAGTTGCCGCCGATATGGTCGCGTGCGTCGATGATCCGGCAGGCATGACCCGCCTCGGCCAGGCTGCGCCCGATCACCGCACCGGAAAGCCCGGCGCCTACCAGAAGGATCCGCATGTCTGTGTCCTGCCCGTGCCGTTTCCCTTTTCGCAAGACCGTGCATATCGGGGCGTTGCCGTATCGGGCAAGCAGATTGACCGATCAGCCGTCGCGCTCGGCCAGCGCCAGGACATCGGCGTGGCTGCGGTGCAGCCGTCCCGCCAGCCCGTCGCGAAACGCCACCCGCAGAATGCGGCGGAATCGACCTGCGTCGGGCCCGTAATCGCGCGCCTTGCGCCGCCATTTCAGGGCCAGAACCGGCACCAGCGGCCAGAAGAACGGCCCGGCGGCGACGCGATAGGCGATCAGCGCGTTGCGGTACATGTAATAGACCTTCCACAGCGGGCTCAGCACCACGCCGGTCGCACCCTGCCGCGCTTCGGTATCATGTTCGAAACGGATCTGCGGGGCGAACCCGATCCGCAACCCCAGGCGACGCATGTTGAGCGTATAAAGCTGATCGTCGCCATAGACGAACAGCCGCGCATCCGGCAGTCCGGCGCGCGCCAGCGCCTTGCGCGAGAGAAACAGCCCGACAAACGAGGCCATGTCCACCTCGACCATGGGCGCATCGGCTGCATAGCAAGGATCCTGCAGGTGAAACCCGTGCCGCCCCCGGCCGCGCAATGTGCGCAGGAATTCAGGCCCGCGCCAGAACGGGTTGCGGTAGGGGCGGTTCATCTCGCATACCCGACCGTCCGGGTGAAGGACCGCCGCCCCGATCGCATCCCAGCCAGCGCGGTCCATAGCCCGAAAGCCAGCGATGGCTGCCGGGGCCGGCCGCCCGTCGTCGTCCATGACCACCACCCAGTCGGGATCGACTCGGTCTCGCATCTCGCGCAGCGCCGCCGCGAAACCGCCCGCGCCGCCCAGATTGCGCGCGCTGTGGCGCACCATCAGGCGTCGGTCGCCAAGCGTCGCAAGCCATTCGGCGGTGCCGTCATCGGATGCGTTGTCGAAGACCAGCACATGATCGAGATCCTCGGCCAGAAGCCGCGACACCGTCTGGCGCAGCTTGTCGAGCCGTGAATGGGTCACCACGACTGCGCCGATCCCGAGGCGGCTGACCGTGTCGTCCGCTTGTGGACCCATCGCTGAAACCTCTTGCAAGGCGAAACCGGCGACACATGACACGGCGGAAACAGCGCGATTTCGGATAATCGATGCGCGGCCTTATCAGGCATGGCAAAGATCGACAAGCCCGGGCGCCTGCGCCGGATGAGGGCCCGCGCAGGCGGTCCGTTGCCCCGGGGGCTTTCGACCGACAGGGCGTCATCGGCCAGGATTTCGCGGTCGCGCGGCATGGACACGGTCTGCGCCATCGGGACCTGGATCAGGCCGCGCTCGACAGAGGATGCGGTCCCTGACCCGGCCGAGACCAGAAAACGGCAACCTCACAGCCCCGGCGCGCTGGAACATGACCATCGCAGGGTCCACAAGAAGCGAACTTCCAATACACCGGACGGGATCCTGGCGATGGATCTCGATGATTGGTGAAAACCGGTCCCGATGTGTCGAGGATCGGGGGCGTCGAGGATCGGGGGCGGCCAATTGCGATCAGCGCGTCGTCGCCGACGCGGTCCAGGGGCGAATTTCGGCCTCCATCCAGGTGCCGTGAGCGGCGTTCGGGAACACGATCCAATCCTCGCCGAAGCGATCTGCGTGGTGTTCGGTCAGCTTGTGCTGGTCGTCCAGCCCGATTCCGGCGAAGGCGCCGTGAAAATCGTGCAGCGTGTCGCCCAGTTGCAGGATGATGCGGTGTTCGCGCTCGATCGCGGCGCGGCGCTCGGCCTTGGGGGGGCCGAAAAGCTGAACATGGGCGGCGCAGACCTGAGGCAGGCCAAGACGCGACAATGTGGCGATGGTCGCCAGCTTGTTCTCGTCGAAGCGGTCCGAAACGTAGAAGATCGTCACCCCCAGCCGATCGGCCAGTGCAAAGAAGTCCGCGGCGCCCGGGATCAGATGCGGGTCGCCCTCGCGTTCCCACAGTTTCCACGTCTCGACATTGTCTCCCTGGTGGACCATCGCATGGGCCATGATCGCGCTGTTGTCCAGGATCGTCTCGTCGATGTCGCTGACCACGGCCAGACCCTTGCCCGAACCGCCCGCCGCATCGACTGCCGCCTTCAGTCGCAGGGTCGCCAGCGCATAGCTTTGGCGTTGCAGGGCCTTCACCTCGGCCGAGCGTTGCTGATAGCGGATCGCCATCGCATGGTCGTGGGGCGTACGGGCCTGGGTCATCGGATCGTCCTTGGTTGCGCGCCGCGACGCTAGGCCGGGCGCGCGCCAAGGTCAAACAGGCCCTATTCCCAAGGCTCGATGACCGGCTCGGCAGCCCATTCGGTCAGCGAAGCGCCCGACCAGGTGCCATAGCCCGCATTCGGGAACACGATCCATTCCGTGCCCCATTTCGCGGACTCCTCGACCACGGTGGCGCGTTGTGCGTCCAGCGGCGTCTTGCGGAAGCGCCCGTCGAAATCATGCAGCGTATCGCCCAGCAGCAGGACGATCTGGTGATCCGCGCTGACGATGTCGCGCCGCTCGACCTTGGGTGGTCCCAGCAGCAGCACGGATTCCTCGCTGATCTGCGGCAAGCCAAGCGAGGTCAGCGTGGCCATGGTGTCGGATTTCTGCTGGTCGGCCCGGTCCGAGATATAGCGGATCGTCACCCCAAGACGGTCGGCATGGGTCAGGAAGTCCAGCGCGCCGGGGATCAGTGCCGGCAACCCTTCACGTTCCCAGGGCAGCCAGGTGTCCCAGGCGTCGTACATGTGGCAATCCGCCAGGTCGCGCGCCAGAAGCGCGGTGTTGTCGATCACCGTCTCGTCCAGATCGGTGACGACGGCCAGTTTCGAGGCGTCTTCGGCGCCCTCGACCGCGGCATCCAGCCGCATCCTGGCGATGTTGTAGGCCTGCAATTGCAGCGCCCGAATCTCGGCCGATTGCTGCTGAAACCGCAAACCCATGGCAAATTCGCGCACCGCGCAGTCATCGGCCGGCGCGGCCTCCTGCGCGGCGGCGGCGCCGACCAGCATCAGCCCTGCCGTGGCGGCAAGAATGGCGGTTCCCCTGCGAATACGCATCATCGTTCCCCCCCTCTGTCGGCCGCAACAGGCGGCCAGAGGCTTACGATAAGGCAGCGCCTGAGGCTGCGGCAAGCGTCAGGATGCGACGGTCGGCGCGGGCGCCAGCCGGATCGGCGCCTCGCGAACCGGCAGATGGATCAGCGCACTGAATGCCCCGACGCCGACGCCGACCCACCAGACCAGCGTATAGTCGCCATAGACGTCATACAGCCAACCGCCCAGCCAGACCCCCAGGAACGAACCGATCTGGTGCGACAGGAAGACGAAACCATAGAGGGTGCCCATGTAGCGCAGCCCATAGATATGCGCGACCAGCCCCGAGGTCAGCGGCACGGTCGCCAGCCACAGCGCGCCCATGACAAGCGAAAAGACGATCACCGTGGCCGGTGTGATCGGCGTCAGGATGAAAGCCGCCGCGGCGATGGTGCGCAGCGTATAGATGCCGGCCAGCAGATATTTCTTGGTGTATCGCTTGCCAAGCCAGCCGGCATAGATCGCGCCGGCGATATTGGCCAACCCGATCAGGCTGATCGCCGCCGCGCCCAACGCCGACGTGGTCGAGATGCCCAGCCCGGCCAGGATGCCGCCCGGCGCGATCGGGCCGCACATCTCGGCGATCATGGCGGGGAAATGCGCGGTGATGAAGCCCAGCTGATAGCCGCAGGAAAAGAAGCCGGTGAAGATCATCAGATAGGACGGATCGCGAAAGGCGCGGCTCAGCACGCGGCCCAGGCTTTCCTCCAACTCGGTTCGGGTGGCGGGCTTGCCGTCGCCCAGCATCGGCAGGAACGCCAGACAGCCCAGCACGATCACGCCGAAGATGATGAACACTGCCTGCCAGCTGTAGAAGGCCAGCAGGATCTCGGCCAGCGGGGCGCCAAAGACCTGTCCCGCGGACCCTGCGGCGGTCGCGATGCCCAAGGCGAGGCTGCGGTTCTCGTCGCTGGCGGCGCGGCCGACCACGGCCAGGATCACGCCGAAGCCGGTGCCGGCGATGCCGAAGCCGACCATCACCTCCAGCATCTGCATGGTCGCGGGGCTGGTCGCGAAGGCGGTCAGGATGAGGCCCGCAGAGTACAGGATCGCGCCAAGGATGACGGCCCACCGGTCGCCCCAGCGTTCGGCAAGCGCGCCGAAGATCGGCTGCCCGATCCCCCAGGCAAGATTCTGGATGGCGATGGCCAGGCTGAACTCTGCCCGGGGCCAGCCGAATTCCTCGCCGATCGGGATCTGGAACATCCCGAAGCTGGCGCGCAGCGCGAAATTGATCAGCAGGATCAGCGAGCCGCCGATCAGGACGGGGGTGAACAGGCGGGCTTGAGGCGTCATCGGTCGTCGCGCTGCGGGGAGTCGTTGCAGCCTTGGACCCTCAACACCCCGAGATCAAGCCGGCTTTCATGATGAAACCGATCACCGCGCCTGATGCGTCTGCCCGACCGCCGCCCTTGTCCTTGTCAGTTCCGGCGCGCCGTTTCGGTCCCGATCGAGAATTTCGACGCCGGGATCGTGCCGAGCTTGCGCATCTCGCCCAGGATGACGGTGGTCTTCGTGCCGGCATCGTCCGTCACGACCCATTGCCGCAACTCGGTCGGGCTGGTGAAGACCATCTGGATATTGCCGTATTCGGGATGGGCCGGATCCTGTGCGGTCACCACCGTTGCGTTCTTTGCCTCGGTATAGCCGGTCACCATGTTGGCGCGGCCCAGATTCACATTCGCATCCAGAATGATCGACAGCGGGGTCTTCGACAGCGGATATTGCTGCGGCCCGCCCGAGGATTTCGGATCGAACACCGCGACCGTGCCGCCCGAGGCCAGCACAAGCGTATTGTCGTTGTTGTATTCGAAGCGAACGCGGCCCGGCCTCTGGATATAGACCGTCCCTGTCGAGATCGTGCCGTCGGGATTGACCTGCGTGAAGGCAGATGTGACCGTCTTCAGGCTGTTGAGATAGCGAGACAGCTCGCTCAGGGGGATTTTCTCGGCCAGAGCCGGCAGGGCAAGGGCAAGGATGAGGGCGGGCGCAAGGGCGAGCGATCTGATGTTCATGGCGCCAATATATCTCCTTTGATCCAGGCTGCACATCACGTCTGGCGGAAGAATGCCGCGTCAGCGCTCGCGCGGTCGTGACGATTGCGGGCCGCATGTTGCAGCATGAATCATATTGAAAAGAACAAACATGGAACATACGCTGTCGGCATGTCAGCACCCACCCTTCAGCAGAAGCTGGCGATCCTGTCGGACGCGGCGAAATATGATGCCTCCTGCGCCAGCAGCGGCACCTCGCGGCGCGATTCGCGGTCGGGCGGTGTCGGTTCGGCGGGCGGCAGCGGCATCTGCCACGCCTATACGCCCGATGGGCGCTGCATCAGCCTGCTGAAGATCCTGATGACCAATTTCTGCATCTATGACTGCGCCTATTGCATCAATCGCGTCAGCAGCAATGTCGAACGCGCGCGGTTTTCGCCCGACGAGGTCGTGACGCTGACGCTGGAATTCTATCGACGCAACATGATCGAAGGGCTGTTCCTGTCTTCGGGTATCATCCGCAGCCCCGACCAGACGATGTCCGACATGGTCCGCATCGCACGAATGTTGCGGGTCGATCATGGCTTCAAGGGCTACATTCACCTGAAGACGATCCCGGATGCCGCCCCCGAACTGGTGGCCGAGGCAGGACTTCTCGCCGATCGGCTGTCGGTCAATATCGAATTGCCGCAGGATGCCAGCATCCGCAGGCTTGCACCGGAAAAGCGTCCCGAGACGATCCGCGCCACGATGGCCGATGTCCGGCTGGGGCGCGAAGCCGCGAAGGACAAGACGCTCCGGGGCAGGCGCCCGCCACGTTTCGCGCCCGCCGGCCAGTCCACGCAGATGATCGTCGGGGCGGACGCGGCGACGGATTGCGACATCCTGCGGACATCGTCGAATCTTTATGCCGGCTATCGCCTGAAGCGCGTCTACTACTCGGCCTTCTCGCCGATCCCGGACACGTCGAAATCGCTGCCGCTGACAAAGCCGCCAATGATGCGCGAACACAGGCTGTACCAGGCCGACTGGCTGATGCGGTTCTATGGTTTCGACGCCGACGAGATCGGCGCGGCGCATCCTTCGGGCAATCTGGATCTGGCCATCGATCCCAAGCTTGCCTGGGCGCTGGCGAACCGTGCGCAGTTCCCGGTCGATGTGGCGCGCGCCCCGCGGGAATTGCTGCTGCGCGTTCCCGGTTTTGGAACCAGGACGGTCGGTCGCATTCTTGCGGCGCGTCGCAACGGCCCTGTGCGCTATGCCGATCTGCTGCGGATGGGCGCGATCATGGCGAAGGCGCGTGCGTTCGTGACGCTGCCCGACTGGCGGCCCGGCGCGTTGACCGACAGCGCCGGGTTGCGCGCCCGGTTTGCGCCGCCGGCCGAGCAGTTGCAACTGCTGTGATCCGGGTCGAGCTGCCGCGTTTCGGACGGTTCGCATCGTGGCGACAGGCCGCCAGGCAACTGGCCAGCGCGCGTGTCGATCCGGGGCGGGTGGCCTGGAGGCATCCCGACAGTGACCCCGACCTTTTCGGGGCAGCGCCCTTGCCGCCGGTTGGTCCGCATCCTGTCGTCGCGACGCGCGACTTCCTGCAACTTGCCGCCCAGGTCGCCAGCCATTCCGATCCGGAACGGTGGGCGCTGCTTTACCAGGCGCTGATTCGCGTTCAGGACGATCGTCGATTTCTGGGCAATCCGGCCGATCCCTTGCGGGACCGGCTGTCCCGCATGGCCCGCTCCGTGCGACGTGATATCCACAAGATGCATGCTTTCGTACGGTTCCACGAACTGCCCGCTCAGGGACCGCGCCGTCGCTTCGGCGCGTGGTTCGAACCCGAACATCCGATCCTCGAGGCCGGAGCGCCGTTCTTTGCCAGGCGATTTGCCGACATGGACTGGCTGATCGCCACGCCCGAAGGGGTTGCGCGCTTTGCGGGCGATGCGGTCACATACGCGCCGCCGGAAAGCCGGCCCGAACTGCCGCCCGATGCCAGCCACGGCCTGTGGCAAACCTACTTCGCCAGTATTTTCAACCCGGCACGCGTCAAGACTGCCGCGATGCGGTCCGAGATGCCGGTGAAGTACTGGAAGAACCTGCCCGAGACGCGGCTGATCCCGGCGATGCTGGCCGACGCGCCCCGTCGCGTCGAGGCCATGCAAGAGGCCGGCGCGACCGAAGCCCCGGCCTTCGCGGCGCGCGTCACCGCGCGCCTTCGCCAGTTGCCTGACGACCGCCCGCCCGACAGCCTCGAGGCCGCACGCGAACAGGCGATGCGCTGCACGCGCTGCGATCTGTGCCACGCGGCGACGCAGACCGTCTGGGGCGAGGGGGATCGCGATGCGAAGCTGATGATCGTGGGCGAGGCGCCGGGCGATCATGAGGATCTTCAGGGCCAACCTTTCGTGGGTCCGGCCGGGCGGTTGCTGCGCGACGAGGCGGCCGCTGCGGGCATCGAGCGTGCCTGGCTGACCAATGCCGTGAAACATTTCAAGTTTGCCACGCGCGGCACGCGGCGCATCCACCGGAATCCAGACGGCGGAGAGATCCGGCACTGTCGCTGGTGGCTGGATCTGGAGCGGCGCTTCGTGCAGCCCCGCCTGACCGTCGCGCTGGGGGCAAGCGCGGCCCTCGCGCTGACCGGCGATGGCAGCCCGCTGACGCCGAGGCGCGGCAAGGTCGAGATCGGGCGCGACGGTGGCAGGGTGCTGATCACCTGGCACCCAAGCCTGATCCTGCGCCGGTCGGGCCGGCCGGCCGAGCAGGCACGGGCGGAATTCGCCAGCGACCTGGCCATGGCCGCCGCCCTTCTGGCGTCTGACCAACCGGATCGCTGAAACGCGGGCCGGCGCCCGTCAGGCGCCGCGACGGATGCCTGAGTTGCGTTCGAGACCGTGCGATATTCCGGTCGCGCCCTAGAGGTCTTGCCCGGCGAGCAGTCGCGGCATCGGGTCCACCGAAAGCCCGGCCGCCTGCCGCATGAAGCGGCGGCGCAGCGCGGGGAACGCCGTCACCGCGCCCATGCCCAGCCCGCGCGCCACGCGCAGCGCCGGATTGTCGTTGCCGAACAGGTGGTTCACCGCGTCCATTCCCAGTGCCAGGCTGGTCGCATCGAACCGACGCCAGCCCTGATACCGCTCCAGGACAAGGGGCGAGCCGATATCCTCGCCGCGCCGCGCCGCGTCAATCACGGTTTCGGCCAGCGCCGCCACATCGCGCAGCCCCAGGTTCAATCCCTGACCGGCGATCGGATGCACCCCGTGGGCGGCATCGCCCACCAGTGCAACCCGCTCGGCGACATATCTGTCGGCCAGCGACAGGCTGAGCGGATAGGAGAAACGCTGCCCGGCCAGGGCGATCGAGCCCAGGAAGTCGCCAAAGCGGGGCCGGAGGACCTCGAGAAAGAACCCATCCGGAAGGGCCGCGATCGCATCGGCGTTGGCGCGCGTCTCGGACCAGACGACGCTGCTGCGGTTGCCGGGCAGCGGCAGGATCGCCAGCGGGCCGGTCGGCATGAAATACTGATGCGCGATGCCCTGATGCGGCAATTCATGGTCGATGGCGGCGACCAGCGCGGTCTGGCCATAATCCCAGCCGCGCCGCGTGATCCCGGCACGCGCGGCCACCCCGGACCCCCGCCCGTCCGCGCCGACCAGCAGCCGCGCGGTCGTCTCGCGGCCGTCGGACAGGCCAATCGTGACGCTTGAACTGCCTGGCGTCTGGCCGGTCACCGACACGCCCGGCAGATGGGTGATCCGCCTGTTCATCGCGGCCAGCAGCGCGCGATAGAGGAACCGGTCCTCAAGCATGTAGCCGACCGGGCCTTCCTCGATCTCGGCGCTGTCGAAATGCAGGAACAGCGGCGCGGCGCCGGCGCCCGGCTGGCCCTGTGACGCCTTGACCTGAAGGATCGGCTGGCTGTGCGCGTGCAGCTGGTCCCAAAGCCCCAGCGCCTTCATCATGCGTTGCGAGGCCACAGCCATGGCATAGGCGCGACCGTCGAACGCGTCGCCTGCCCGGGCCTCGGCGGGGCGCGGATCAACAACCGCGACGCGCAGCCCGGCCCCCGCCAGAGCCAGCCCCAGGGCCGGGCCGTTCAGGCCCCCGCCCGCAATCACGACATCGAAATCCGTCATCATGGCCGGGGATCATGCATGCCGTGCCGGCAAAGTCCATGCGACGGAACGCGCGGGTCAGGCATTCTCGGCCTCGAGGATCGCTTCCAGCGCGCTGCGGTAATCCGGGTAGCGCAGTCGAACGCCGAGATCGGTCTTGATGCGGTCGTTCCGGACCCTCTTGCTGTCGGCATAGAAGGACCGCGCCATGGGTCCAAGATCGGCATCCGCGAAATCGACGGCGGGCGGGACCGGGACACCCAGCATCTCGGCCGCGCAGGCGATCACATCCTGGGGCGGTGCCGGCTGGTCGTCGCAAAGATTGTAGATCGCGCCAGCATCCGGGCGGTCGATCGAGGCCAGCAGAACCTGCGCGATATCCTCGACATGGATGCGCGAGAAGACCTGCCCCGGCTTGACGACACGCTGCGCCGTGCCGGCGCGCAGCTTGGCGAAGGGGCCGCGGCCCGGCCCATAGATCCCGGCCAGACGGAAGACATGCAGGGGCAGGGCGTGGGCCCGCGCCAGGTCCTGCCACGCGGCTTCGGCTTGCACCCGCGCCCTGCCGCGACGGGTCGAGGGGGCGGGCGTCGTCGTCTCGTCCACCCAGCCGCCGCCGGCGTCTCCATAGACGCCGGTCGTGGACAGGTAGCCAAGCCAGCCTGGCCGGGCCTGCGCCAGGTCGTCGGCGAAATCGGCCAGCACCGGATCGCCGCCCTCGCCCGGAGCGGCCGAGACCAGGATGGCGTCCGCGCGGGCGATGGCGGCGCGCAACCTGTCCTCGTGGCCGGGCCACAAGAGCGGCTCTGCCCCCGTCGCCGCGACCCGCCCGGTGTCGCGGCGAGTCGTGCCGATGACGCGCCAGCCCCGTGCAATCAGCAGGGGCGTCAGAAAACCGGCCGAGTAGCCGTGACCGAAAACAAGCATCTCCATGACGGCAGATTAGCCGCGCGCCGGCGCGGATGCCAGACGCTTGCCTGCCGCGCCGCGCGCTGGCAGGGTTCCGTCAGTCACAAGGACAAGAACAATGGATACGGATTCCCGCTTTCTGCCGATCGAGACGCCTGAACCCGCCGCGCGCGACCAGTTCAGCGACCCTCGTGCCGCGGTGCAGCGTCTGCAGCAGCTTTATGCCGAGGCGACGCAGTTCCTGCTGGGGCATTTCAGCCGGCTGATCGAGGGCGGCAAGCCTCATGCGCGATATCGCGCCTTCTATCCCGAACTGCGGCTGACCGTCGCCAGCCATCCACAGGTTGATTCGCGCCTGTCCTTTGGCCATGTCGTCGCCCCGGGCAGCTACGCCGCGACCATCACCCGGCCCGATCTGTTCGGGAACTACCTGACCGAACAGATCGGGCTGCTGGTCAAGAACCATGGCGTCCCGGTGACGGTCGGCGTCAGTGACACGCCGATGCCGGTGCATTTCGCCGTGGCGGCGCAAAGCGATCTGGCGGTGCCGCAGGAGGGCGTGCTGGATTTCTCGTTGCGGGATGTCTTCGATGTCCCCGATCTTCGCACGATGAACGACGACATCGTGAACGGCGTCGCATCCGCGTTGCCTGACGGGGCACAGCACCTGGCGGCCTTTACCGCGCAGCGGGTGGATTACTCCCTGGCGCGGTTGCAGCATTACACCGCGACGGCGGCCGAACACTTCCAGAACTTCGTCCTGTTCACCAACTACCAGTTCTATGTGGACGAGTTCGAGGCGTTCGCCCGTCGCGCACTGGCCGATCCGGCCTCGGGCTATACCGGCTTCGTCGCGCCGGGAAACCGAGAGATCGCTGACCCCGAGGCGCCGCTGGTGACGCTGCCCAAGATGCCGCAGATGCCGGCCTATCATCTCAAGCGCGAGGCGGGGCAGGGCATCACCCTGGTCAATATCGGCGTCGGCCCGTCGAACGCGAAGACCGCCACCGACCATATTGCGGTGCTGCGCCCGCACGCCTGGCTGATGGTCGGGCACTGCGCGGGGTTGCGCAATTCGCAAAGCCTTGGCGATTTCGTGCTGGCGCACGCGTATCTGCGCGAGGATCACGTGCTGGACGACGATCTGCCGGTCTGGGTGCCGATCCCGGCCCTGGCCGAAGTCCAGGTCGCCCTGCAGGAAGCTGTCGCCGAGGTCACGCAACTGGACGGCTACGAGCTGAAACGGATCATGCGGACCGGCACGGTCGCCACGATCGACAATCGCAACTGGGAGTTGCGCGACCAGTCCGGACCGGTCCATCGCCTGTCGCTGTCGCGCGCGGTCGCGCTGGACATGGAAAGCGCCACGATCGCCGCGAACGGATTCCGGTTCCGGGTGCCCTACGGGACCCTTCTCTGCGTCAGCGACAAGCCGCTGCATGGCGAGTTGAAGCTGCCCGGCATGGCCACCGACTTCTACCGGACGCAGGTCGCCAATCACCTGCTGATCGGCATCCTTGCGATGGAGAAGCTGCGGGAAATGCCGCTGGAACGCATCCATTCGCGGAAATTGCGTTCCTTCAGCGAGACGGCATTCCTTTGACCATGCGTCAACCGGGCATTGAGTCGCAGCATTTCGCGCGTTTCGCGAAAAAGGCTTGATCTGCCCGTCAAAACCGTGTGTAGCAGGCGATATGCCGCCAAAGGCGCAATTTGTGGGCCCGGAAAATCAGGGCAAGAGGAGACAGAAACTATGGTAACGCCTTCCGCAAAACCGATGACCAAAACCCAGCTGGTGGCGACGCTGGCCGAAGAAATGGGGTCGGACAAGAAGTCGGCATCGGCTGCTCTGGATGCCATTGCGTCCGTCGTGACACGCGAAGTCGCCAATGGCGGTGCCGTGACCCTGCCCGGTATCGGCAAGATCGCCTGCCGTGCCCGTCCCGAACGCCAGGTTCGCAACCCGCAGACCCAGGAAATGATGACCAAGCCCGCCGACAAGCAGGTGAAGGTGACGGTTGCCAAGGCCCTCAAGGACAGCGTCAACAGCTGATCCATTCCCGGCAAGTCGGATTGAAGGGGGTCGCGCCGTTCGGTGTGCCCCTTTTTTCATGCGCTCTTTTCGTCCGCCGGGCTCTCTGCTAGCTATTCTGCATCATCTGCAAGAAAGCCCGGTCGATGGACATACGCGCGATATTCATGGGTGTCGGCTTCGCGCTCATGTGGGCCTCGGCATTCACGACCACCCGGATGATCGTGACCGAGGCTCCTCCGCTGCTGTCGCTGGCACTGCGCTTTGCGCTGTCGGGCGGCATCGGAATCCTGATCGCACTGGCCATGGGCGAGACATGGCGCAAGCTGACGCCCGGCCAGTGGCGGGCGGTGGTCATACTGGGGCTGTGCCAGAACGCGCTGTATCTTGGGTTGAACTGGGTTGCGATGCAGTGGATCGAGGCCGGGCTGGCGTCGATCATCGCGGCCACGATGCCGCTGATGGTCGCCTTCCTCGGCTGGTCGGTGCTGGGCGAGCGGTTGCGTCCGATGGGGATCGCGGGCCTGCTTCTGGGGCTGGTCGGGGTCAGCATCATCATGGGCGTGCGCTTGCAGGGTGGCAGCGATCCGGTCGGCATCGCCATGGGATTCCTGGCGGCGCTGGCCCTTGCGATCGCCGCGCTGACCGTGCGGGGTGCCAGCGGCAGCGGCAACGTGATGATGGTGGTCGGGTTGCAGATGCTGGTGGGGTCGATCTCGCTGGCCGTGATCGGCCCGTTCTTCGAAAGCTGGCAGGTCACCGTGACTCCGCGCCTTGCTTGGGCCTTTGCCTATACCGTGTTCGTGCCTGGCCTGGCCGCGACCTGGGTGTGGTTCATGCTGGTCGGTCGCATCGGTGCCGTGCGGGCCGCGACCTTCCATTTTCTCAGCCCGTTCTTCGGCGTGACGATCGCCGCCCTGGTGCTGGGCGAGCGCCTTGGCCTCAGCGATGTGCTGGGCGTCGCGATCATCATGGCGGGGATCCTGGCGGTCCAGTTGTCGCGCGCCCCCGCGCCCGTGAAACGCCCGCCGCCCTCATAGACCCCAGCCGGCCCTTGCATCCGGCGCACGAAGGCATTCCTGCGCATCGGGTCGCCCCGGTGCGGGACCTTTCCGCGACGCGCCGTGTGCCGCCGGTTCCGCCAGCGTCTGAACCGATCGCAGGCGAGCGGCGTTGATCTTCACGCAATTCTTGCCATCTTGGGACCATGCGCGCCGATCAGATCCTGCACCCGACCGAGGCCGGTCTCTACTGCCCGCCCGGCGACTTTTTCATCGACCCGATCCGGCCGGTCCGCCGTGCGCTGATCACCCATGGCCATGGCGATCACGCGCGATCAGGCCATGGCGCGGTGCTGGCGACGCGGCAGACGCTGGAAATCATGGCGATCCGCTATGGCGCCGATTTCGCGACCGAAGTCCAGCAGGCCGACGGCTCGATCCGCGTCGCCGACACCACGGTCAGCTTTCATCCGGCGGGGCATATCCTTGGCTCGGCGCAGATCGCCGTCACGCCACGAAAGGGTCCCAAGATCGTCGTGTCAGGCGATTATTGTCGCCGCGTCAACCCGGTCTGCGCGCCCTATGAGCCGGTGGCCTGCGATGTTTTCGTCACCGAGGCGACGTTCGGCCTGCCGGTCTTCCGTCATCCTGACCCGGCGGCCGAGATGACGCGGCTTCTGGACAGCATGACCGAATTCCCCGACCGTCCGCACCTGATCGGGGCCTATGCGCTAGGCAAGGCGCAGCGGCTGATCGTGCTGGCCCGAGAGGCCGGGATCGAGGGACCGATCGCCATTCATGGCGCGCTTCAGCGGCTGTGCGATTATCACGTCGGGCAGGGCGTCGATCTTGGTCCTTTGATCCCCGCCACGGTCGAGGATGTCCCCGCCCGCCTGGTGATCGCACCGCCCTCGGCCTTTGCCAGTCCCTGGGTCCAGCGCTTCCGCGACCCGGTGATCGGGTTTGCCTCGGGCTGGATGCAGGTCCGTGCCCGCGCCCGGCAGCGGGGGGTCGAACTGCCCCTGATCGTCAGCGATCACGTCGATTGGCCGCAGTTGACGGCCACGATCCGCGAACTGGCTCCCTCCGAGGTCTGGATCACCCATGGCGCCGAGGACGGGTTGATGCGCTGGTGCCAGATCGAGGGCATCCCGGCCCGGCCGCTGCGGCTGGTGGGATACGAGGACGAGCCGGAATGAGAGGCTTTGCCTATCTGCTGGAACGGCTTGCCTTCACCCAGTCGCGCAATGCCAAGCTGCAATTGCTGCGGCATTACCTTGCGGCCACGCCCGATCCCGATCGCGGCTATGGGCTGGCCGCGCTGACGGGCGATCTCAAGCTGCGCGCGGTGACGCCAAGCCTGCTGCGCGGCCTGACGGCCAAGCGGGTGGACGAACAGCTTTTCGCGCTGTCCTATGATTTCGTGGGCGATCTGGCCGAAACGATCGCGCTGCTGTGGGATGCCGAAGGCGACGAGGATGTGCCACTTCACCAGGCGGTCGAACTGCTTGCACAGACCGGAAAGGCCGGGCTGCCGGTCGCGATTGCCGGCATGCTGGACCGGCTGGGTCCGTCGCAGCGCCTGGCGTTTCTGAAACTGGCCACCGGCAATATGCGCGTGGGGTTGTCGGCCCGGATGGCGCGCATCGCCCTGGCCGAGATGGGCGATCCCGAGCTGGCCGATATCGAGGAAATCTGGCACGGGCTGGCCCCACCCTATCAGCCGCTGTTCGACTGGATCGAGGGCGGCCCGCGCCCCGAACAGGCCGCGAAGGCGCCGTTCCGCCCGGTCATGCTGTCCACAGCGGCCGATCTGGACCAATTGCGCGCGTTCGATCCCGCCGATTACGCGGCCGAATGGAAATGGGACGGAATCCGCGTTCAGGCGATCAATGACGGCGGCGTCCGCAGGCTGTATTCCCGCACGGGCGAGGATATCGGCAACAGCTTTCCCGACGTGCTCGAGGCGCTGAACTTCGACGGTGCGGCCGATGGAGAATTGCTGGTCCGGCGTGGCGACGATGTGGCCGTCTTCGGGGATTTGCAGAAGCGCCTGAACCGCAAGACGATCAGTCGCGCAATGCTGGAAAGCCACCCGGCCGGCCTGCGGCTTTACGATCTGATGATCTGGCAGGGCCGGGATCTGCGCGGCCTGCCGTTCCGCGAACGCCGCGCGGTTCTGGACGATGCGGATTTCGGCAGCGACCGGATCGACGTCTCGCCGGTGCTGGACTTCGCGACATGGGACGACCTGGCCGCCTTGCGCGCCGATCCACCCAGCCGGGTGATCGAAGGCGTGATGCTGAAGCGCCGCGACAGCCCCTATGTCGGTGGCCGGCCGCGCGGACCATGGTTCAAGTGGAAACGCGACCCCAAGGTGATTGATGCGGTCATGTTGTACGCACAGCGGGGGCACGGCAAACGCTCGGGGTTCTATAGTGATTTCACCTTCGGGCTTTGGGACGACGAACAGCTTGTTCCGGTCGGCAAGGCCTATTTCGGCTTTACCGACGAGGAGTTGCGCGAACTCGATCGCTTCGTTCGCAACAATACCGTCGAGCGTTTCGGCCCGGTCCGCGCGGTCGCGCCCAAGCTGGTCCTGGAAGTCGCCTTCGAGGGTTTGAACGAATCCGGGCGCCACAAATCGGGCATCGCCATGCGGTTCCCCCGGATCAGCCGCATCCGTTGGGACAAGCCTGCCGCCGAGGCCGACCAGCTTGAAACGCTGAAGGACATGCTGACGTGAAGCTGCCGCCCGATTTCGCCCGGTGGTTCGCGCGCCAGGGCTGGCAGCCACACCCGCATCAGATCGCGCTGCTTGAGGCCGGCGCCGACAGCCTGCTGATCGCGCCGACCGGCGGCGGCAAGACGCTGGCCGGATTCCTGCCCAGCCTGGTCGATCTGGCGAAGGGTCCGCATCAGGGCATGCACACGCTGTATGTGTCCCCGTTGAAGGCGCTGACGGCGGATATCGCCCGCAATCTCGCGCGGCCGGTATCCGACCTGGGTCTGGATGTGCGGATCGAGGATCGGACCGGCGACACCCGGGCCGCACAGCGCGCACGCCAACGTGTCGATCCTCCCGATATCCTGCTGACCACGCCTGAAAGCCTGGCGCTGATGCTGTCCTACGAGCAGGCGCCCCGGATCTTTGGCGCGCTGCGGCGGGTGGTTCTGGATGAACTGCATGCGCTGGCCGAGAACAAGCGCGGCGATCAGATGATGCTGTGCATGGCCCGGCTGCGCGGTCTTGCCCCGGGCCTGGTCGTGACCGGCTTGTCGGCGACGGTCGAGAACCCGCAGGCGCTGGCCGAATTCATGGGCGGCGCCGCGATCATCCATGCCGATCCCGGCCCCGATCCGGATATCGCCATGCTTCCGACCGCCCGTCCCGCCCCCTGGGCGGGCGGCGGCGGGCATCATGCGATCCCCGAGGTGCTGGAACAGGTCCGGCAGGCCAACACCACGATCATCTTCATCAACACGCGGGCCCAGGCCGAGTTGTTCTTTCAGGCCCTCTGGGCCGCGAACGAGGACAATCTTCCGATCGGCCTGCATCACGGCAGCCTTGCGCGCGAGGCCCGCCAGAAGGTCGAGGCGGCGATGGCGGCCGGCCAGTTGCGGGCCGTCGTGGCGACCGGCAGCCTCGATCTTGGCATCGACTGGGGCGCGGTCGATCTGGTCATCCAGGTCGGCGCGCCCAAGAACGTCAAGCGGCTGGTGCAGCGGATCGGACGGGCGAACCATCGCTACAGCGCCCCCTCGCGCGCCCGGATCGTTCCTGCGAACCGCTTCGAGGTCATGGAATGCGTGGCGGCGCTGGAGGCGGTCCGCGCCCGCGATCTGGATGGCGATCCGCGCGGTCCTGGGCCGCTGGATGTGCTGTGCCAGCATATCCTGCTGACGGCCTGCGCCGGGCCTTTCGACGCCGACCTGCTGTTTCACGAGGTCCGCAATGCCGGTCCCTATCGCCTGCTGACGCGCGCTGATTTCGACGCCTGCCTGGATTTCGCGGCAAGCGGCGGCTACGCGCTGCGCGCCTACGACCGCTGGCAGCGGCTGATGCTGCGCGACGGGATGTGGCGGCTGCGCGATCCGCGCGCGGCGCGCGATCTGCGGATGAATGTCGGAACCATCGTCGAGGCCGAGATGCTGAAGGTGCGCTTTCGCGGGCGCGGAGGGGCGGCTCTGGGCGAGGTCGAGGAAGCCTTCGCCGCAAGTCTTGAACCGGGTGATACGTTCCTGATCGGTGGGCAGACCGTGCGCTATGAAGGGCTGCGCGAGATGGTTGTCGAAGTCACCAGACAGCCCGCCCGCCAGCCCAAGATCGCGGTGTTTTCCGGGGTCAAGCTGGCGACCTCGACACAGCTCAGCCAGCGTGTGCAGGCGTTGATCGGGGACGCGGCACGACACTGCGTCCTTCCCGCCGATACCCGCGACTGGCTGGCGCTTCAGGCCGAGATCAGCAGCCTGCCCCGCGCCGGCGTGCTTGTCAGCGAAAGCTTTGCCCATAGGGGCCGCTGGCATTTCGCGCTGTATGGATTTGCCGGGCGCAACGCCCTGCAGACGCTTGGCCTGCTGATGACGCGCAGGATGGAAGAGGCCGGTCTGGGGCCGCTGGGGTTCCTGTCCACCGATTATGCGCTGCTGATCTGGTCGCTGGACCCGGTCACCGACCCCGCCGCGCTGCTGAACCGCCACGCGCTTCGCGACGGGCTGGGCGACTGGCTGGCAAGCAACGCCGTGATGAAGCGGACCTTTCGCAATGTCGCGACCATCGCCGGGCTGATCCAGCGCAACCTGCCCGGGCAGCGCAAATCGGGCAAGCAGGCGACGTTTTCCAGCGACATCCTCTATGACACCTTGCGCAGATATGATCCCGATCACCTGCTGCTGCGGATCACCGCCGATGAGGCGCGCCGGGGGCTTGTGGATTTCGACCGGATCGAGGACATGCTGGACCGCTCGCCGCGCCATGACCACCGGATGCTGGATCGGGTCACGCCTTTGGCCGCGCCTCTGCTGCTGGAGGTCGGTCGCGTTCCGATCGCGGGTCAGGGGCGCGAGAGACTGGCCGAAGCGGAGGCGGCGGCACTGATGGCAGAGGCAGGGCTGGCGTGACATCCCATGCGTTCGATTTCGACCGGCAGCGCCTTCAGGCCCGCGCGTCAGGTGCGCTGTTCTGGCCCGCGCGGCGCTGGCTGATCGTCGCCGACCTGCATCTGGGCAAGTCCGAGCGGATCGCCAGACGGGGCGGAGCGCTGCTTCCGCCCTATGAGATCGAGGCCACGCTGGATCGGTTGCAGGCCGAGATCGCGGAAACCGAACCTCGATGCGTCGTCAGCCTGGGTGACGGTTTCGATGACGACGCGGCGGGCCGGATGCTGCCCGATCAGGTCTGCGCGCGGCTGCACGACATGGCCGCGGGGCGCACATGGCTGTGGATCCGCGGCAATCACGACCCCGCGCCGGTCTGCGCGCGACTTCCGGGGACTGCGCTTGCGGAACTGCGCGACGGTCTGACGTTGCGGCACGAGGCTGGCGAGGCACCGGATGTTTCGGGCCATTTCCACCCGTGCATCCGGCTTGCAGGACAGCGGCGGCGCTGTTTCCTGGTCGGAGAACGACATCTGATCCTGCCGGCCTTCGGGGCCTATACCGGAGGACTCGCGATCGACGATCCGGCGCTGCGTGCGCTTGTGCCGACCGGGCTGGCGATAAGCTGCGGAACGCGCGCCATGCCGGTGCCTGTCGAGCCGGCAGCAAGAAGGGCCGGAACCGCCAGGTTCCGACCCTTCAGATCGCGTTAGCCGTTCGGCTCAGAACGCGAAGTTTACGCCCAGCTTGATGTTGTGATGCTCGGGCGTCGCGCGGGTCACCAGTGAGTCTGCGCCGTCGGGGAAGCTGACATCGGTCTTGCCGAAATTGCGATACTGCCATTCGGCGAAGACGGACGTGCGCGCGTTCAGCTTGCGTTCGACGCCAAGTCCAACCGAGTAGCCGTTCGCATCATAGCCTTGCGTGCTGGATCCGTCAGGGCCGGCGGTGGTGTAATCGAAATCGCCGTACACCAGCCCGGCGGTCCCATAGACCAGCGTTTCCGGGTTCACCACGTAGCCGGTCTTCATCTGAAGCCCGACAATATAGTTCACGGACGATTCGACGGTGCCGGTGATGGTCTCGCCATCATCGTCAAAAGAGAAACTGTCGGTCGCATCGATGCTGCCGGCCTCGACCCACAATTCGGGACCAAAGACCCAGCTGTTGCGCTGCCACCTGTAGCCGGCATGAAGGCCGGCATTCACGCCCTTGACATCGACCTGCGCAACATCGCTGACGCTGCCGACCAGTTCCCCGGCTTCCAGGAAATCATAGCCGACGGTGTCGTCGCTGCCGAAGGCGTATCCGATCGAGCCGCCCAGATAAGCGCCTGCCCAGTCGCTGGCAGGGACAGGAACCGCAACCGGCGGGATAAGCGGCGATTCGGTCGTCGGGGCGATGTAGCCGCCCGCCAGGGTCGAGCCCGAAGCGACGAACAGCGCAATCGTCGCGCAGGCGGAAACGGTGAACTTGCTAGCCATTTTCAGATCCTCGGTCCTGACACAATCCTGAGTGCTTCCCGGTTGATCGCGGGTTGCCAATTGATCTCGACGGATAGTTCCCAACGATGTGGGAACACAATCTTAATGCCACAAGATCGCGCGTAATTGGACAAAATCTTGCCCGGGTCGCGGCAGTTTTACCACAAACCCGCGCGCCGCCTGTTCAGGTGTCAAGATTTTCGACGGACAAGGCGTTCTGCTGGATGAACTCGCGCCGCGGCTCGACCACGTCGCCCATCAGCTTGGTGAACAGATCCTCGGCTTCGGCCACGTCATCGATGCGGACCTGGAACATGGTCCGCGCGACCGGGTCCAGCGTCGTTTCCCACAGCTGTTCGGGGTTCATCTCGCCCAGCCCCTTGTAGCGCTGCAGGGAAAGGCCCTTCTCACCCTCCAGGAAGATCGCTGCCAGCAACCCCAGCGGGCCATAGATGGGCTGATCGCGATCCTTGCGGATCAGGCGGGCTGGCTGGGCGTAGATGTCCTGAAGCACCTGCGTCATTTCCGCCAGGCGACGACTTTCGGCGCTGCGCAGCATCTGTCCATCCAGGGTGCGGATTTCCTCGACTCCGCGTAACGTACGGGTCAGGCGGATGCCGTCATCCTGGGTCGGGCGACCGGTCCAGCCGCGCTCATACTCCTCGGCGATCATATCCAGGCGGCCGGCGATGGCGCTGGCCACTTCCTGCACGTCGTCGTCGGCACGCCCCGGCACAAGCGCGCCCGCGATCGCGGCCTGCTCGGTGATGTGGGGCGGATAATGGGTCGGATAGGCGCGCAGCACCCGACGCACGGTGCGTGCTTCCTCGACCACCCGCGCCAGATCGTTGCCGACGATGTCCTCGCCGCTGCCAAGGCGCAGCGCAGCACCCTCGACGCCCTGCTGGATCAGGTATTCCTCGAGCGCAGCCTCGTTCTTCAGATAGACCTCGGACCGGCCGCGGCCGACCTTGTAAAGCGGCGGTTGCGCGATATAGAGATGCCCGGCCTCGATCAGCTCGGGCATCTGGCGGAAGAAGAAGGTCAGCAGCAGCGTCCGGATATGCGCGCCGTCCACATCGGCATCGGTCATGATGACGATCTTGTGGTAGCGCAGCTTCTTGAGGCTGAATTCGTCGCGGCCGATGCCGGTGCCCAGGGCCGTGATCAGCGTGCCGATCTGGTCGCTGCCCAGCATCCGGTCAAAGCGCGCCCGTTCCACGTTCAGGATCTTGCCGCGCAGGGGCAGCACGGCCTGGTTCTGGCGCGAACGTCCCTGCTTGGCCGAGCCGCCGGCCGAGTCACCCTCGACGATGAAAAGTTCGGACCGCGAGGGGTCCTTTTCCTGGCAGTCGGCCAGCTTGCCCGGCAGGGACGCCACGTCCATCGCGGTCTTGCGACGGGTCAGTTCGCGGGCCTTGCGCGCGGCCTCGCGGGCCAGCGCGGCCTCGATGATCTTGCCGACGATCTGTCGCGCCTCGCCGGGGTTTTCCTCGAACCATTCGGACAGCTTCTCGCCCACGATGCTTTCGACGGCGGGCCGCACCTCGGACGAGACCAGCTTGTCCTTGGTCTGGCTGGAAAACTTGGGGTCGGGAACCTTCACCGACAGGACACAGGTCAGCCCCTCGCGCGCGTCGTCGCCGGTGAAGTCGATCTTCTCGCGCTTGGCGATGCCGCTGGACTGCGCGTACTGGTTGATGACCCGGGTCAGCGCGCCCCGGAAGCCAGCCATATGCGTGCCGCCATCGCGCTGCGGGATGTTGTTGGTGAAGGGCAGCACCGTTTCGTGATAGCTGTCGTTCCACCACATCGCGACCTCGACCCCGATGCCGTTCTTCTCGCCGGTCATGAAGATCGGCTGCGGCATCACCGGAGTCTTGGAGCGGTCGAGATACTTCACGAATTCGCGGACGCCCCCTTCGTAGAACAGTTCGGTCCGCTGCACCTCGGCGTGGCGGGCATCCTCGAGGATGATCCGCACGCCGCTGTTCAGGAAAGCCAGCTCGCGCAGGCGGTTTTCCAGGGTCTTGAAGCTGTATTCAAGATCGCTGAAGGTGCCCTCGGGATGGTTCACCTTGGCCGAGGCCAGAAAGCGCACATCGGTCCCGCTTTCGCCCGGTGCCGCATCGCCAACCACCCGCAGATGTTCGACCGTGTCGCCATGTTCGAAGCGGGCATAGTGTTCCTTGCCCTCGCGCCAGACCCGCAGTTCCAGCCAGTCGCTGAGTGCGTTGACCACCGACACGCCCACGCCGTGCAGACCGCCCGAGACCTTGTAGCTGTTCTGGTCGAATTTCCCGCCGGCATGCAGCTGGGTCATGATGACTTCGGCCGCGCTGACACCTTCGCCGGTGTGCATGCCGACCGGGATTCCGCGTCCGTTGTCGCGGACGCTGACGCTGCTGTCGGCGTGAATCTTCACCATCACGTAGTCGGCATGACCCGCAAGCGCCTCATCGATGCCGTTGTCCACCACCTCGTAGACCATGTGATGCAGCCCGCTGCCGTCATCGGTGTCGCCGATATACATGCCCGGTCGCTTGCGGACCGCCTCCAGCCCCTTGAGAACCTTGATGGAATCGGCGCCGTATTCGGCGGGGTTCGGAGCTGTGTCAGTCATGCGCGATTGTTCCTGTCATTCTGATCACGATATATGCGCTTGCCGCAGCAAAGTCACGGCAAACACATGCTTTTTCCCGCCTTTTCGTGCGTCAGCCGGTTTTCGTTCCGCGCCGCCCTGACGCGATCCGGGATCTTGTGCGAGAGAGGCCTTGAACCGCGCGATGGGCTTCCCGATCGACAGCGGCGCGATCGCGGGGGCCAGCCGAAGGCCTTCTCTAGCCGGCCAGCAACTGGCCCATCGCGATGGCGCAGCCGACAAGGATCAGCAGCCCGCCCGAAAGCAGGTTCAGCCTTCGCAACCCTGTGGGTGTCGCCAGCCTCGCCCGTGCCGCGGCCACCGCCCCGCCCATCGCCAGGTTCAGCAGGAACGGGATCGCGGTCGACATGGCGACGATCACCGCCACGTCGGCGGCGGTGATCCGCGCCACATCGAAAAAACCCGGCAGCACGCCGACATAGAAAAGCGCCGCCTTGGGGTTCCCGGTGATCGCCAGCAAGCCGGCCGAAAACCCCGCCCATCGCCCGCGCTGCGTCAGCCGCGCGTCACGTTCGACCGGCCGGGCGGCCTGACGCAGCAGCGCGAGGCCCATGCCGACGAACACGACCGAGGCCACCCAGCGCAACCCGACCATCAGGACGTCATTCTGGGCGACGACCACCGCCAGCCCGAAGATCGCGATCAGCGGCCAGAGCATGTCTCCGATCGCCACGCCAAGCGACAGCGGCCAGACGCCCCGGAACCCCGTCGCCATGGCGCGCGCCATGATCGCCACCCAGACCGGACCGGGGGTCAGCCAGATCGCGACCATCGCGCCCGCGTAAAGCCAGATCGATTCCGGGGTCAGCGTCACGCGGCCTCCTGCACGCGCGATGCGCCGTCATGCCTGGTGATGGCCAGTCGGCGCGCACGCGGACCGAAGGCGTCGAACAGTTCTGAACCCGTTCCGGTCAGAAGGGACTGCGCCGGCAGGGCGCAGATCTGGTCATAAAGCGCCGCGCGCCGGTCGGAATCCAGATGCGCCGCGACCTCGTCCAGCAGCAGGACCACCGGCTGGTCGGCAAGCGCACGAGCATTGGCCAGCATCAGCGACAGCAGCAGCGCCTTCTGCTCGCCGGTCGAAGACAGCGCGGCCGGCATGTCCTGTGGACCCCAGCTCGCGCCCAGATCGGCTCGATGGGGGCCGGACAGGCTGCGCCCTGCCGCCAGGTCGCGCGGCCGCATGGTGTCAAGCCGCGCGGCGATGCTGGACGGATCAGTGTCGCAGGCCTGCCCCTCGCCCGGCAGAAGCGTCAGGCTTGCGGCGGGAAAGCCGGTCGCCACCGCGTCCTGCGCGGACATGATCGCGACCAGGGCCTGCTGGCGGTTCCGGGTCAGGGCCGCGCCGGTCTCGGCCATGCGCGCCTCGAGCGCGCGATACCAGCCGGCATCGCCAACCTGATCCTTCAGCAGCCGGTTCCGTTCGCGCATGGCCTTGTCATAGCTCAGCGACAATTCGGCATGGTCGGGAAACAGGCTCAGCGTCACGCGGTCCAGAAAGCGACGTCGCGCCTCGGGCGGGTCGGTCCACAGCCGGTCCATGGCCGGGACCAGCCAGACGATCCGGATCATGCGCCCCAGCGCGGTCTGCGGCATCTGCTTCTCGTCGATCGTCACAGCCCGCGTCTGTCCGGGGGGCGCCGCCGTCTCGACCTGCCGATCGCCGATCTGCGCGCGGATGCGCCAGCCGCTGTCCTTGCCCTGTCGCGCCTGTTCCGGGGCACCGGCTCCGCGCAGACCGCGACCCGGCGCCAGCATCGACACGGCTTCGAGGATATTGGTCTTGCCGGACCCGTTCGGCCCGAAGATCGCCAGCGGCCGCCGGTCCAGTTCCAGATCCAGTCGCGGCCAGGACCGGAATTGCGCCAGCGAAATCCGCGTCAGGGTCACACGCGCATCGGCATGACGACATAGACCGCGCTGGTATCGCTGCCTTCGCGGATCAGGGCAGCATCGCCCGAGCCGTTGAACATGAACACCGCATTGTCACGGTCCACCTGGCTGGCGATCTCCTGCAGGTATTTGGCGTTGAACCCGATTTCCAGCGGCTCGTCGGCGTAGGCGACAATCAGTTCCTCCTCGGCGGCGCCCGCATCGGGGGCGTTGACCGACAGGATCAGGCGGTCCGCCTCAAGCGCCAGCTTGACCGCGCGAGACCGTTCGCTGCTGACGGTCGCGACGCGATCGACCGCGCGGGCGAAATCGCTGGCGTCGACTTCCAGCTTGCGTGTGTTGTTCACCGGGATCACGCGGCTGTAATCGGGGAAGGTGCCGTCGATCACCTTCGAGGTCAGGGTGATCGTCGGTGTCGCGAAGCGCACCTTGGTTTCGCTGATCGAGACCGCGATTTCAGCTTCGTCATCATCCAGCAGCTTGCGCAGTTCGGCGACGGTCTTGCGCGGCACGATCACGCCGGGCATGTCGGCGGCGCCCTCGGGCAGCGGCGCGTCGATGCGGGCCAGCCGGTGGCCGTCCGTCGCGACGCAGCGCAGGGACGGGCCGTCGTCGGACTGGGCCACATGCATGTAGACACCGTTCAGGTAATAGCGGGTCTCTTCCGTCGAAATGGCGAATTTCGACTTGTCGAACAGGCGGCGCAGCATCGCCGCCGGGGCCGTGAAATTGACGCTGTATTCGGACGAGGCCATGACCGGAAAATCCTCGCGGGGCAAGGTGGCCAGGTTGAAGCTGGACCGACCGGCCTGAACCGACAGACGACCCGTTGCATCGTCCGAGGTGATCGCGACCAGGGCGCCGTCGGGCAGCTTGCGGGCGATCTCGTTCAGCATCACGGCGCTGACGGTGGTTGCGCCGGTGCGCTCTACCTGCGCGGGCGCACGATCCACCACCTCGGTGTCCAGATCGGTCGCGCGGAAGCTGACGAGGTCGGCTGTCGCCTCGATCAGCACATTGGCAAGGATCGGAATGGTGTTGCGGCGTTCGACGACCGATTGGGCTTGCGAAACGGCTTTGACCAGAACGGCGCGTTCGATCGAGAATTTCATCGCTTTTCCCTGTCCCTGTGGCCATCGGCCCGTGCGTCGGACCTGATTTGTAACCGCCCGGATGGGCGGTCACAAGGATTTCATTCAGGAACCGGATTCAGGCTTCCAGAAGCCGCTTCAGCATGCCGATGTCCTCGGCCAGACCGTGGTCGCCGGCGGACAGCTCCTCGATCTTGCGGACGCCGTGCATGATCGTGGTGTGGTCGCGCCCGCCAAAGCGGCGACCGATATCGGGCAGGCTGCGGCTGGTCAGCTGCTTGGAGAGATACATCGCGATCTGCCGCGGCCTGGCGACATTGCGCGACCGCTTTGGACCGATCATGTCCGAGAGGCGGATGTTGTAATGCTCGGCCACCTTGCGCTGGATGTCGTCGATGCTGATCTTGCGGTCGTTGGTGCGCAGGATGTCGGCCAGACATTCCTGCGCGACTTCCAGCGTAATCTCGCGCCGCAGCAGGCTGGCATGGGCAAACAGCCGCTGCAGGGCACCTTCCAGCACGCGCACGTTGGTGGTGATACGGTGGGCCAGGAATTCCAGCACGCCATCGCCGATCCGGACATCGGGGTTCTGCTTTCGGAACGTCTCGGTCTTTGACTGCAGGATGCCAAGGCGCAACTCGTAGGTGGTCGGATGCAGGTCCACGATCAGGCCGCAGCTGAGGCGCGACTTGATCCGCTCCTCGAGTCCCTTGATCTCGGCCGGGGCGCGGTCGGCGGAAATCACGATCTGCTTGCCCTGATCGACAAGGGCATTGAACGTATGGAAGAATTCTTCCTGGGTGCTGTCCTTGCCGGCGATGAACTGGACGTCATCGACCATCAGCATGTTCACGTTCCGGAACATGCCCTTGAAGTCCATGATCGTGCTTTCGCGCAGCGCCTGAACGAAGCGGTACATGAACTGTTCGGCCGACAGGTACAGAACCTGGGCGCTGGGGTGCCGGCTTTGATAGTCATGCGCGATGGCGTGCATCAGGTGTGTCTTTCCCAGGCCCACGCCGCCATAGAGGAACAGCGGATTGAAACCCACCGGCCCGCCTTCGGCCACGCGGCGCGCGGCGGCGTGGGCCAGTTCGTTGGGCTTGCCGACGACGAAATTCCCGAAGGTGAAGCGCGGGTCCAGCGGCGCGCAAAGCTCGGCCTTGCGGGTCGCCCGAGCGGTGACCGGGGCCGGATCGGACGACGAGGCCTGTGCGCCGGGCTGCTGCGCCGCCTCCACCGTGGCCCGGCTGCGCGCCCCAGCGGGAGCCTGCTGGGGGATCACCTCGAAACGCAGACGATCGATCCCGGGACCAAGCTTGTTCAATTGCGCCAGGATGTCATCGGCGAAGTGTCGATATACCCAGTCGGATACGAAGCGCGTCGGGCTGGCGAAATGCGCCACGCCGTCTTTCAGTGCCGTCAGGCGCAGCGGTTTGATCCAGTGATTGAAGTTGTTCGGTCCGACACTCTTTTCCAGCTCCGCGCACGCCTGCCCCCAGATATTGTCCATCATCCAGCCCTATTTGTCCTGTCCCGGCCCCGCCGATATTCGGCGGGACAGAATCCGCACGCCTTGGGATTCGAACAGCCAACAGAACGCCGTTGCGGCCGAGATGGTCGCATGCGTGGGCGTCGGCCCGTTCAGAACGTTAGACACGGGTCCAACGGAATCCAGTGGCAGCCGGAATCCGCAGAATCCGAGGGCAGAAGAGAGCGTGCTCTGCTTCGTCGCCTGGCCTTGCCCCAGTCGTGGTTCCGAATGGATCCGCGGATCGGTGCTGGCCTGTCCCCCAAAGCGACGTGAATCGCATCGTGAAATTAGCAATAGCGGACAGCGCCGCGCAACCGAACTATGCGCTTGACAGAGCCTTTGCCAAATCGAATCTGCGAGGCCTTTGACTCTCAAGTAAAAAAACATGAACGCCTTGAAAATTAACGATTTATTAACACTTTTTGCGCGATCAAAAAGAAAGACCGGGCGCCAGCGAAGTGCTCGCGCCCGGTCGTGAATGTTCTAGGATTGCTGGTCTTACAGGGCCGTTTCGCGGTATTTTTCGGCCTGCATCATGCCGCTGTTCAGGCCGCCGAAATGGCTTTCACGCGTGCCGACAGGCGCGAGATTTTCCGCGCCGCAGTGTTCTTGTGCACAACGCCCTTGGTGACGCCGCGCATCAGTTCGGGCTGGGCGGATTTCAGGGCATCGCGGGCCGCGTCGGCGTTGCCGCTGGCGATGGCTTCCTCGACCTTGCGCAGGAAGGTGCGGATGCGCGAACGACGGGCTTTGTTGATGTCGGTGCGGCGCTCGGTCTGGCGGGCGCGCTTTTTCGACTGGGGAGTGTTTGCCATGGGTCAGGTCCTATCGGGTCTTCAACGGTTCTGTCGCGCAAAAGACCCAAGCGCCCGCCTCGATCCAAGGCGGACATGATTCTTGCCTAAGCGGGCCCACGCGCATGTAAGCGAGGGCCTATAGGCCATGAGCGGGAAAAAGGAAACCCCGAATTCAGCGATCGCGGAACTGCGCCTCGCGCTTTTCGAGGAATGCGGCCATGCCTTCCTTCTGATCCTCGGTCGCGAACATCGAATGGAACGTCCGGCGTTCGAAAAGCAGCCCCTCGTGCAATGTCGTCTCATAGGCGCGATTGACCGATTCCTTGGCTGCCATGACGGTGATCTGGGACTTTTCCGCGATCTTGCGCGCGGCGGACATGGCCTCGGAAACCAGCTTCGGGGTGGGCACGATGCGGCTGACAAGCCCGGCACGCTCGGCCTCGGCAGCATCCATGAAGCGTCCGGTCAGGTTCATGTCCATCGCCTTCGACTTGCCGACAAATCGCGTCAGCCGCTGGGTGCCGCCGATCCCAGCGATGACGCCCAGATTGATCTCGGGCTGGCCGAACTTGGCGTTCTCGGCGGCAATGATGAAATCGCAGACCATCGCGAGTTCGCAACCGCCACCCAGGGCATAGCCGCTGACGGCGGCGATGATCGGCTTGCGGATGCGGCTGATCGACTCGATCTGCGGCCCGAACAGGTCCTGGCCATAGGCATCGACAAAACTCTTCTGTGCCATTTCCTTGATGTCGGCGCCGGCGGCAAAGGCCTTTTCACTGCCGGTCAGGACGATGCAGCGCACCTTGTCGTTGTGGTCGGCCTCGGTCAGCGCCTCGGACAGTTCGCCCAGAAGCGTGGCGCTCAGCGCGTTCAGCGCCTCGGGACGGTTCAGCCGGATCAGGGCGACCTCGTCCTCGATCTCGACGATGATGGTTTCATAAGCCATAGGCTTGGACCTCGTTGCAATTGAGCAGTCGCGAGAGTCCTATCAGCAGGAGGGCGGCGAAGCCAAGCACTAGAAGCTAGCGCTGACACTGGGGACAGAAGAAGCTGGACCGGCCGGATTGCACGATTCGCCGGATCGCGGCGGGGCAGCCGGGCGTCGGACAGGGCGCGCCTTCGCGGTCGTAAACCCGGAAACTGTGCTGGAAATAGCCCAGCTCGCCGGTCGCCTGCCGGTGGTCGCGCAGGGACGATCCGCCGGCCGCGATGGCGTCGGCAAGCACATCACGGACATGACCCACCAGCGCGGCGATGCGCGGGGCGCCGATCCGGCCCGCGGCCCGGCGCGGATCGATACCGGCGCGGTGCAGCGCCTCGCTGACATAGATGTTGCCCAGCCCGGCAACAATCTTCTGATCCAGCAGCGCCTGCTTGACCGGAACCCGCCGCCCGGCGAAGACCGCCCGCAGATAGCCGGCCGAGAACGCAGGGTCGAACGGCTCGGGGCCAAGCCGGGCCAGCAGCGGATGGGTCGCGCCGTCGCGGATCAGATCGACCATCCCGAAGCGGCGCGCATCGTTGAAGGTGATCGTGGTGCCGGCCTCGGTCATCAGAACCACGTGGTCATGGCGGGGCAGGATCGAGGGATCGCGGTGAAAGCCGCCCTGGCTTGCGCCCTCGACCAGCATCCGGCCCGACATGCCCAGATGCAGCAGCAGCGTGCCGCCGCGGTCCAGATCCGCCAGCAGGTATTTCGACCGACGCCGCAATGCCGTCACGGTCGCACCGGTCAGCACCTGGACCAGATCGGGCGGCAGCGGCCAGCGAAGGTCAGGGCGCCGCGCCTCGGCGCGCGCGATGCGCTGACCTTCAAGATGCGGCATCAAGCCACGCCTGACGGTTTCGACTTCCGGCAGTTCTGGCAATCCGGGTCCTTTCATCGCATTGTGCGCGCGGCGCGCCGGACGTATCTGGCGGTTGAGGCAAAGAACGGCAAGCGCGATGAGTGACAAGAAGCAGACCCATTTCGGTTTCCAGACCGTGGACGAGGACGCCAAGGCCGGCATGGTCCACGGTGTCTTTTCCAGCGTCGCCTCGCGCTATGACCTGATGAACGACCTGATGAGCGCGGGCATCCACCGGCTCTGGAAGACCGCGATGATGGACTGGCTGGTCCCGCGCGACGGACAGCGCCTGCTGGACGTGGCCGGTGGCACGGGCGACATCGCGTTCCGGTTTCTGGACCGCGCCCCGGACGCGCGCGTCACGGTCTGCGACATGACCGAACAGATGCTGGTCGAGGGGCGGCAGCGGGCCGAGGCGGCGGACAAGGCCGAAAGCCTGTCCTGGGTGACGGGCGATGCGATGGCGCTGCCCTTCGCCGACAACAGCTTCGACCGCTACACGATCAGCTTCGGAATCCGCAACGTCACCCGCATTCCCGATGCGCTGGCCGAGGCGTTTCGCGTGTTGCGACCCGGCGGGCGGCTGATGGTGCTGGAGTTCAGCCAGATTCCGGTGCCCGCAATGCAATGGGCCTACGACCGCTACAGCTTCAACGTGATCCCGGCGATGGGGCAGGCGGTCACCGGCGATCGCGACAGCTATCAGTATCTGGTCGAGTCGATCCGCAACTTTCCCGATCAGGACAGCTTTGCCGAAATGATCCGCGCGGCCGGGTTCGCGCGGGTGCAATGGCGCAACCTGTCCCTGGGGATCGCCGCGCTGCATTCCGGTTGGAAACTGTAGATGCGCGGCCCGCACAATATCCTGCGCCTGATCCGCACCGGTGCCACGTTCGAGAGGACCGGCGCGATGGGAGTCGCGCTGGACGCGCTCGAGGCTCCGCAGCGACTGCGGCTGGCGGCCCGGATCATGGGCTGGCCCTTCCGGTGGCTGGGTTACAAGGGCGATCCGAACCTGCCGCCGCTGACCCGCGCCATCACGGCGCTTGGACCCGCCTATATCAAGTTCGGCCAGATCCTTTCGACCCGCGCCGACGTCGTCGGAACCGAGCTGGCCGACCAGTTGCGGATGCTGCAGGACCGGCTGCCACCCTTCCCGACCGAGATCGCCAAGCAGATGGTCGAAGCCGATCTGCGCCAGCCTGTCGATCGGCTGTTCTCGGAATTCTCCGAGCCGGTCGCAGCCGCTTCGATCGCGCAGGTCCACCGCGCCCGGATCCGCGAAACCGGGCAGGAGGTGGCGGTCAAGGTGCTGCGTCCGGGCATCGGCGCGGCCTTCCGTCGCGACACCGACGCCTTCCATTTCGCGGCGGGCATCATCGAACTCCTGTCGCCCGGCAGTCGTCGGCTGAGGCCGCGTGATGTGGTCCGCCATTTCGAAGGCGTGGTCACCGGCGAGCAGGACATGCGGCTGGAGGCTGCCGCGGCCTCGGAATTCGCCGAGAACACAAGCGAGGACCCGCGGTTCGCGGTTCCCAAGCCGCATTGGCACCTGTCGTCGCGCAGGGTGCTGACCTCGGACTGGGCCGAAGGATTGCCGATGGGCGACCGCGAAGCGTTGATCGCGGCCGGCCATGACGTGACCCGCATCGCCACACGGGTCGTCCAGCTTTTCCTGCAACATGCGCTGCGCGACGGGTTCTTTCACGCCGACATGCATCACGGCAACCTGAAGGTCGCGGCGAATGGCGACGTGATTGCCTATGATTTCGGGATCATGGGCGAGATCGATGAATACACGCGCCGCGTCTATGCCGAGATCCTGATGGGCTTCATCAAGCGCGATTATCGTCTTGTCGCGCGGGTTCATTTCGAGGCGGGCTATGTGCCCCGCGACCGGGACGAGGCACAGTTCGCCCGCGCCCTGCGCGCAGTGGGAGAGCCGATCTTCGGGGCCGACGCCAGCCAGATCTCGATGGCAAACCTGCTGTCCCATCTGTTCGAGGTGACCGAACGTTTCGGCATGCGGACCCAGACCCAGCTGATCCTGCTGCAACGCACCATGGTGGTGGTCGAGGGCGTGGCCCGCTCGGTCGATCCGCAGCTGAACATCTGGGAGGCGGCGCGGCCGGTGGTGTCGGACTATATCAAGTCGAACCTTGGTCCGCGTGCGCTGGCGGGTGATCTGGCCAGGGTGGCGCAGACCGTGGGCCGCTATGGGCCGCTGCTGCCGCGCATCGTCGAACAGGCCTTGTGGGAGCGCGCCCATCCCGAGGACATCCGCCCGCTGGTCGTGAAATCGGGGACGCGCCTGCCCGCGTGGCTGATCGGGCTGCTGTCATTGGCCGCGGGTGCCGCGATCGGCCTTGCGCTTGGCTGACTGACGGCGGGTTGTCGACCGCTCCGCGGCGCCGGTCCGGGGCGGCGCGAATCGCGCTCAGGCGGCCGCGCCAAGCGCGAGCGTGTAGACCACGCCCTGGTCAGGCTGAGGCAGGCCCAGCATCCGGTTGAGGGCCGTATCGCGAAAGCCGCCCATGCAGAGGCTGGCGAGACCCAGCTCGACCGCGCCCAGACACAGATTCTGCGCGGCATGCCCGGCTTCCAGCAGGATATAGCGATAGCCGCGCGGCCCGTATTTCGACTGTGTGCGCGCGAAGGTCGCGACAAGACAGAGGATTACCGGCGCGTCGACGACATAGGGCCAGGTATAGAAGACCGGCGCGGCCTCGTGCCGCCACGCGCCGGCCCGCAGCAACTCCAGCGCCTCGCCCATCGCGTCGAAATGGTAGATGCCGGGGGTCAGACCCTCGACCCGTGCCACCAGCGCGTAGATGTCCAGCGGATAGGTGCCGCCGGCCGAGGGCACGCTGCGCCGCAGGAACCGTCCTCCCTGCTCCATCGGGTCGGGGCCGGTGAGGCCATAGCCGGTGCGCAGCAACGCGGCCAGCGTCGCCAGCGGCATCGGATCGGGGCGGAACGCGCGCACCGAACGTCGCGCTGCGGCCAGCGCCTCGACCTGAAGCGGCGCGGTCGCCGGCAGCGGCATGCGCGGCGCGTCGGGATGGCTGCGGAAGCTTTGAAGATAGGGCCCGGCGCGATAGGCGTCCTCGTTCAGCCAGGGTTCGGAATTCAGGTGGAAAAGGCGCGACAGCGAGAACGGATCGTCAGAGGGCAGGGTCATGGGATCACGCCAGCGGATGGGGGCAGGGGTTCAGTTCGGCCTCGGTCAGAGGGACGTCGCGCAGGCCCCAGCGAACCGGCGCCTCGAACAGGCGCGCGCCGCCAAGGCGACCCTCGCCATGTCCGAAATGGATCGGCTGAAAGCCCGTGATGACACAGCGCACCACCCGCGGCCCCAGCGGCGCGATGTCGGGCGCGGTGATGTCGCAATAGGCGACCCGCGCACCGGCGTCAGATGCCGCCGCGACGATTCGTGCCAAGGTGTCGGCCGGGGTCGCGTGGCGGTGTCGTGGCATCCCGTCGATCGTGGTGCGCTGTCCCGACGCCAGCAGGAAGTCGAACTCGGCGCTGTTCCCCGGCAGCGCATGGAACAGCGGATGATCATCCAGATCGCGGACATCCGCATAGCTGCGAAGCCGTCCCGCGGCATCGCCCTGAGCCATGCGCGACGCCATGCTGGGACGCGCCTGGCACAGCTCGAACATGGCCTTGTCAATGGCGGCCACGCCGTCCAGATCGCAGCCCATGCCGATCATCCGGACCCCCTGTGCCGGGTCGGGATTGTCGGCCACCGCCATGACCACGACCGGCGCCTGATCCGAGGCCAGCCGGAACAGCCTGACCTGCACGCCATGACGGCGATAGTGACGGATGATGGCTGCGGCCATGCAGCCGGTTTCGGGCGTCTCGATCAGCGTGGCCGGCAGCCTGTTCAGCCAGGTGATCATCAGCGCATCGCGTTCGATCACCTCGTGCAGTCCCCCGATGATCGCGCATTCCAGATCGGCCCCGGCGGCAAGCCCGTTCGAGGTGATGGCGGTGACGTGATCGTCATGGCGCGGGGTCGGGCTGACCAGAAAGACCAGCGCCGCGGGCAGATCGACCGGGGTGCCGCCGGGCAACTCGGTGCCGCTGATCCAGCTGGTATCCGTCTCGTCCGACCAGGGCGGGTAGGGCAGGGTTCCGGAGGCATGCTGGGCTTGGGAATGCAGCACCAGGTCATCGGGGGTGATGGAACCGGCCGAAGCGCGGCCGACCCGGATCCGCGCGGCGTCCCAGTGATAGGCGCAATAGCGTTCGATCGCTTCGCCCAGGGCGGACAGGCGCGCCTCGGCCTCGGTCCGGCCCTTGCCTGCGTTAAGCCGTTCGCTGCGCCCGGCGGCGCGAAAATCGAAATGCGACAGGGTGGCGGTCCACAGATAGGGTGGGCATGGCTCCTCGGTGCCGCGGCCCTGCGGTGCCATCTCGCGGACCAGCCCGCAGCGGCGGCTGACCAGCGCCTGCGTCAGCCGCACGGCCTCGGCTTCGTCCGATGCCCCGGGCTGCCCGGGCGCGGTCGCGGTCATGGGCCGGCCCCGCAGACCGGACAGCCGGGCTTGCGCAGCAGGGTGTGCCGTTCCTGGCGCAGGCCGGGCATCTCGATCACCAGAACCCGGCCGTCCAGCGCGGGCGGGCCCGCGCCGGTCAGGACCGTTATCACTTCGGCGGCCATCATGCCGCCGACGATATCCGCACCGACCGACAGATTCTCGCGCCGTCCCGACAGGTCGCGCCGCAGGCGGTCGAGATGGCGTTCCAGCGCAAAGCGCGCCTGAGGGTTGCCGGCGCAGGCCACCTCGCGCATCCGCCAGCACATGTAGCAGGGCGCGTCCCGGTCGCCGGAAAAGCCTGGCCCGACCACCAGATCCAGCCCTTCGAGGCTGCCGGCCAGCCAGCGCAGGCCCAGATCGCGGCAGGCACGGTTCAGCTTCAACGCCAGGTTCAATTCCGCCGATTCAAGGCAGCACAGCGCAAGCGTGGCGCCCTCCAGCAGGCCCGCAATGGTGGCGCTGTCCTCGGGGCGGCCGGTCTTGGCGGTGATCCGTGCATCCGGGGCGTGGGCGCCAAGCGCGGCTGCCAGAACCTCGGCACGCGGCTTGCCGATATCGTCGCGTCCATAGAGGGGCGAGAAATAGGCATCGGCCGCGGACAGGTCCGCCGGGTCCACGATCAGCAGGTCACCGACCCCGGCGGCGACCAGATTGCGCGCAGCCGTCGCCCCTGGCCCGCCGCAGCCGAACAGCACGATCCGCGCCTGCGACAGGTGACGCTGTGCGGCCCGACCCTCGGGTGCGGCCTCGGCCAGCCAGCCCAGCTGTGGCAGGGCCCCGGCCGGCGCGTCGGCGTCCTCGGCGGCGGCCTCGACGACGATGCCCTGCGCTGCCAGCATGTCCAGAGCCGCCACCAGGTCGTCACGGTCAAAGATGTCCGACACCTCGTCGCATATGCTGTCCAGATCATGCCGCCCGTCCAGCAGCGGCACGACCTCGCGATTGAATTCCCGAAACGAATGCCCCTTCAGCGTGACCGAACGCCGCCACGAGACAACCCGCAGCACCTCGTCGCCGCTGTCGCCCGGCGGTTCCAGCCAGGTCAGGAAGTGGCTAGGCAAAACTGGGTTCTGAAACGGCATGGCTTTCCGGGGTCAGGGTGTGGGGTCGGGTGCGGAACACGGCCAGCGCAAGGACCCTATCGCCCTGGCGCGCGACCAGGCCATCGGCGTCCAGCGCAGCAAGCTGGGACTCGATCGCGTCCGGATCCAAGCCGGTCGCATGGGCAAGCCCGGCCAGGCTGGCTGTGCTGTCACACAGGGCGTAAAGCCGTGCCGCCAGCCCCTCCAGCCGGTGGACGGCGCGCCGCGCCATGGGACGGCTGTCGCGAATGGTGACGCCGTCCGCGTCGAACCGGGCATCCAGACGGGGCGCATTCGACGGGTCCATCTGCGCGGCCTTCCATGCCGCCACCTCGGCCTGCACCGGGTGAAGATAGTCCTGCGGGTCGCGCCCGTCCTGGTGATCGAAATCGAAGAAATAGGCCAGCCGGGACAATTCGCGCCGGCCAAGCGGATAGACATAGAAATAGGCGCGCGCCGGCCGCATGCGCCGGATACCCATCTCGGCGGCGCGGCTGTGAAACGGGCTGAAACGGTCAAGACGCAGCATTCCGCAGGAACAGGGCGGGTCCAGATGGGTCAGGCGCGGCATGAGCGCGGCCATCGCGGCATACTCGGCCGGGTCCTCACCCGGAAAGCCGGCCAGCACATTCCACGAGACCTCGATGCCCAGCTCCGAACACCAGCGCATCAGCTGGATGTTCTGGAACCCCGTGCAGCCCTTGTCCATCAGCTTCAGCACATGATCCGAAAAGCTTTCGATCCCCGGCTGGATCTGGGTCACGCCGCCGGCCCGCATCTGGCGCAGCTGTTCAAGGCGAAGGTTCGACTTGACCTCGTAGAAGAGATCCAGTTCGAAACCCGCCGCCGCAAGGCGCGGAAACAGCGTGGTCAGGTATTTCATGTCCAGGATGTTGTCCACGCAGCCGATTCGCCGGGTCTTGTGCCGGTCGGTCAGCCAGGCGATCTCGTCGAAGGCGCGTTCGGGTGATTTTGACCGGAAGGCCATGGTGTCGCCGTTCAGCCCGCAGAAGGTGCAGTGATGCTTGGCCCCCCACCAGCAGCCGCGCGAGGTTTCGAAGACCAGATGACCCTCGAAGGCTCCGGCCAGCGCCGAATCCGCCAGGCGGGCGAAATAGTCGTCGAAGTCGGGATAGGGCAGCTTGTCCATGGCGGTGACGCCCCGCGACCTGATCGGCAATTCGGCCGCGCCCTGCGACAGCACGCCGGGGGGCGGACTGCCCTCACCGCCGCGCCCCAGCCAGTTCAGCAGCGCCGGAAAGCTGATATCGGCCTCGCCCGAACACAGATGGTCGATCCAGGGAAAGCTGCGGATCAGTTGCAGCCCCATCTCGCCTTCGCAATTGGCCCCGCCGAAGACGATAACCGGCGCATTCTCGCGTTCCTTCAGGCGCCGCGCCAGCGCCAGACAGGCGCAGGTCTGGTGAAAGACGGTGCTGAAACCCACGACGTCCGGCTGCAGCGCCATGATCTCATCGGCGCAGCGGTTCAGATAGTCGGGCAAAATCTGACGGATCTGCATGATCGCGGCGAACAGGTCGCGGTCCTCGCCCAGATAGGGTTGCAGGATATCGGCGAAATAATCCTGTGGCGCAGCGATGTCCTCGCCGAAGAGATCCGACGCAATGATCCATTCTCCGATCAGCAGGTTCGGCGGAAAGCTGGTCGCGATGCGTTGATAAGGCACAAGCCCGACCGCCGAGGCCAGATCGATATTCACATACAGCGCCTCGGCCGTATGACCGGACTCGCGCGCCTCTGCGATCAGCAGGCCCACACCCATGGCAGGCCTGCCGATATCGGCGAAGGGCACGACCGGAAAGACGACATGCATGGTTCCCGCCTCCGCGGCCCGGGGCCGGACATCCCGGCCGGTCACATCTATCCGCCAAGCCCGCCGAAGCCGCCGCTCCCGCTGAAGCCACCGCCACCCGGCGCGCAACCGCCGCCGCATTCATTGATGCAGTCCTGAATGATCGTGCAGGCGCGGATCGTGCATTGCTGCACGACCGTGCATTGCTGGACCACGCAGGGATGGATCACGGTGCAGGCCCGCACCGTGCAGGCGCGGATGCATTGCTGGACGACGCAAGGCCGAACGCATTGCTGGACGACACAGCTGTCGGGGTGCGGCGTCAGTTCGTTCGTGCCCGCCGTCGCGGCCGTTGCGGCGCCCGCGCCGCCGGCCATGAGCGATGCGACCTTGTTGTAGGCCTTCATTTCATCTTCGGTGACCTGCATTCCCTTCAGCTTGTCCTCAAGCTCGGCCACCCGCATTTCAAGCGTCTTCTCGGTCTCCGTCTTTTCGGCCATTCCTGAATCCTCCACTACCGGCAAGATTGCTGAGCAAGGATATCATGCCATAAATCGGAGCGATTCGTATTGTTTTCATTCTTGGACAATACTTGGACAATAAATGAATAACCGTCCAATTATTATATGAATATTTCGGTAAAGTATGATCGCCCCCGAGGCCGCCGAACCCGCCGGACCCGGGCGTCCATCTGTTCCGAAATCGCGGTCGCCTAGAAGCAGATGATCTCGGCCTCTGCCTCTGCCCGGCGCAGTTCGGCGACGATCTCGTTCATCTGCGCCATGCTCTTGAACATCGAAGCCCGCTCGCCAGTCATCTGCTGCATCCGCAGCACGGTCTCGGCCTCGACATAGGCCGCGTAGGGCAGGATCGAGGCGATCTGGTCGATCCCGCAGGAACAGCGGTCCAGCATCTCGCGGTTCTGCCCGTTGGTCGCCATGCAGGTGAAAACATACTCGGCCCGCGCGTTGGTCGGATAGTCGTTCACGCCCTGCGCCCCCGCACCCGTCCCGATGGCCCAGCCTGCCAGCGCAAGAATTGCCGCACGGCCGATCATTGCCGCACCATGCGGTTCACATAGCCGGGCACGTCGCCGTCCGTCCGGGCCAGCATCTCGCGGATCGGGGCCTTGTCGGCTTCGTCAAGCCGAAAGCTCAGGATCAGCGTCTGGAATCCCTGCATCCGGTCTGCATTCGGGTCGTCCTCGAACGGGCTGAAGACCGCGGTCGCGCTTTCGCCCTCGCGGCTCAGCCGGCCGCCCCGGAACACCGCATCCTTGATTCGGTTGCGGATGTAGAAAGGGCTGCCGCCGGTCAATGCGGCCATGTCGCGGGCGGTCTGTTCCAGAAAGAAGACCAGCACCGGATCGCCGCCCGAGATCGGGAACGGGCCGATCTTGCGCGTGCGGGCATCGGTTTTCTGCATCACCTGCAGGACCGGCTGCTGGTCCGAGGGGTCGATCGTCTCGGTCAGCGTCACAAGACCGTCATCGATGGGCAGGAAGCCGGGCGCCGGGGGACCCTCGACATGCAGCGACCAGGTGATTTCGCCCTGGCCCAGAGCCCACGGGCCACGGTCGGCGAAGACCGCGTCGCCTGCCTCGCCTGCCGAAAGGGCCGAAGGCAGGGCAAGGCCCGACAGGCACAGAGCGATAGCCAGGACGCGTTTCATGAATCTTCCTCCCATAGGTCGCCAACAGAGTTGCGCCGCTTGTCGTCAAGGGCAAGCCCTGCCGCCGCGTGGCTCAGCCCTAGGTCGCAGGCCTCAGGTCAGCAGCCGGCCAAGAACCTCGCCCAGCTCGGCCGGGCGCACCGGTTTTTCCATCAGATAGACCCCCATTGCCGCGCAGGTCCTGGCGATCTCGGGGTCGCGATGGGCTGTGACCATGACGGCGGGCACCGCGCGGCCAGCCATGGCCCGCAGGGTCACGATCGCGCTCACGCCGGTATCGCCGTTTTCCAGGCTGTAATCGGCGAGGATCACGTCCGGCGGCTCTTCGCCCATCGTGGCGACCGCCTCGGCGGTACCTCCGGTCACGCGCGGCACCATGCCCAGCCGGTCTTTCAGGATCATCTCGTAGCCCCGCCTCATGTCGGGATCGTTTTCCACCACCAGCGCGACGCGTCCGCGCAGCGCCAACATCGCGGCGTCCGGGGGCTTTGTCCGGCGGTCAACATCGCCGCCCTCGACCCGTGGCAGGCCGATCTTGAAGACCGTGCCGCGCATCGCCTCGGATTCCAGGCTGATCGGATGGCCCAGCTTGCTGCAGGCCCGGCGCACGATCGACAGGCCCAGCCCCATGCCCGGCGTGCCGCTGTCGTTGCCCAGCCGCTGGAACTCGTCGAAGATGCGGTTGCGGTCCACCGCCGGGATGCCGACGCCGCTGTCATGGACACACAGCCAGCAGGTCGGCCCCTGCCGCCGCACGCCGACCACCACCCCGCCGCGATTGGTATACTTGATCGCGTTCGAGACCAGGTTCTGCGCGATCCGCCGCAGGAAGACCGGATCGCTTTCCACCACCAGGTCGGTCGCAACAAAGCTGAGCCGCAGCCCCTTGGCCTCGGCAAGTGGCGCATATTCCGCAGCGAGCCTGCGAAACAGTTCTCCCAGCGGGACGGGCTGGCGGTCAAACTCGATCCGCTGGCTGTCGAGGCGCGAGATGTCGAGGACCGCGTGCATCAACTGCTCGACCGATTCGAAGGCACCCGAAAGCCGCTGGGTCAGTTCCTGCTGCTGCGCATCCATCGGCGTGTCGGTCAGGGCGGACAGGAACAGCCGCGCGGCCGATAGCGGCTGAAGCAGATCGTGGCTGGCCGCGCGCAGGAACCGCGTCTTCGACCGGTTTGCCTCTTCGGCCGCGGCGCGCGCCACCGCCAGTTCGCGGTTGCGCTGTGACAGGTCTGCCATCGCCTTTTCAAGCTGTCTCGTGCGCGTCAGCACCTCTTGCTCCAGCGCGACGGCGGCCTGGAACATCGACCATCCCGAGCCGCGCGATTCCTCCAGCCGGTCGATGCGGTCGATCAGCACCTCGTTGATGCGCCGCAGTTTCGCGACCTGCCGTTCCGGCGGGTCGTCGTCACGCAGCATCAGGATCTCTGGGCGGATTGTCGCCTGGCGGGGCGGGGGTCATGAAGGCGAGCCCGACAAAGGTCTGGTTCACATGCATCCCGCAATGCTGTTCGCCGTAGGTGTTGAACCCCGACACGCGATAGCGGGTGAACAGGTCGGACATTGTCCGGATGAGGCCGGCCCGCTCAAGCGCCAGTCGGCGCAGGATGCAGTCGAAACCCAGAACCATCAGGGGCGGACGCGGCAGCGCCTCAAGTGTCTTGGCGAAACCCTCGATCAGGTCCTCGGCCCGCCCCAGTGTCAGGACGGTTCCGGTGTCGATCGAGCACATCAGCGACAGCCCGCCATCATCGGTCAGCGCGCTGATCGCGCGCACATGATGCCGCCGCCCCACCCGCAGCAACAGCGGGTGACGGGCGAACTCGGTCGGGGTCAGCCGGTCGCACGGAATACCGACGATCCGGGCGTATTCCTCGGCCGCGGGTTCGGCGTTCAGTTCCAGGATGCGGCGCTTTTCGGGGATCGCGGCGGTGACGACGGCGCGGGTGCCGGTCGGGCTGAAATGCGCGAAGGTCACCTCGTCGATGGCCAGATCGGTCTCGACCAGCATGAACACGGCGGCGTTCGAGATCGCCCGGCCGTCGGCCAGCAGCGAGGTGTGCCGGAAATCCAGACCGTCACCGGCCGATCCGCCAAGCGTCGGAACCGAGGGCAATGCGGCGTCGATGGTCGCGACCAGCGCATCCTCCTGCCCGGCGATGGCGTCCACCAGCAGCAGCCCGAACATTGATCGGCGCGGATCGGGCGCAAATTCCGCATGCATCCGCCGCAGGGCGGCCATCCACTCGGACACCGGCAGAGCGGAAAGATTGTCCAGAACCACCGCCCGGGCCCGAAAGCAAGAGGCCGGAAAGCCGATGGCGATCACGCTGTCGGACGCATATCCATCAGGGCCGATCTCGCCGGCCGAGGAACAGCCGGTGACGATGCAACCCGCCGGTAGCCCGGAGCGCATGTCCCGGTCAAGCTGCGCCAGTCCGTCGCCCTGTTCCCCGAAGATCAGCACAAGCGCCGGCGAGGCGGCCCGCAGGCCGGCCAGCAGGACGGGGACCGTATCCGGCCCGCCACGGTCGGCCTGCACGGCCACCGGCCCGGCGGCGCCCTCCTTCGCGGCCGGGCCGGTATCCATCAGCCGGCCTCGAACAGCCGGACCGTGTTTGCCAGCAGCACCGCCTGGGTGCGGCGCCGGGCATTGATCTTGGACATGATCGCGGTGATGTGGGTCTTGACCGTGGCTTCGGCGATCGACAATTCGAAGCTGATCTCCTTGTTCGCCTTGCCCAGGCAGATCAACCGCAGGATGCGCATCTGCTGCGGTGTCAGCGTGGCGAAGCGGCGGGCCAGCTCGGCCTTCGCCTGATCCTCGGCATTGGCCTTGTCGGGCTCGTAGCCTTCGGGCGTGACATGTTCGCCGTTCCACATCCGGCGCAGGCTGTCGACCAGCGCCTCGCGGCTCAGCGACTTGCTCATGTAGCCCTGGGCCCCGGCGGCCATCGCCGCCGAGATCATCGCGGTCTCAAGATCGGCCGAGATCATCGTGATCGGCACCTCGGGCAGTTGCCGTCGCAGCGCGACGATGCCTTCGGCGCCCCGTGCATCCGGCAGGTTCAGGTCAAGGATCACCGCGTCGGGTGCGCCCTGTGTCCTGATCTGCTCGACGGCGGCGGCAAGGCTGCGGGCGGTGCGGACGTTCTTCAGCCCGAAACTTATCTTCAGCGTCAGCGCCAGCGCGTCGCACATCAACGGATGATCATCGACGATCAGGATTTCGCGGACCTGGTCCGCGCTTGTCCGCGGCGTGCCGGACTGTCGCGCCTGCATGGCAGCGGCGGTCATGGTGGCTCCTCCCCTATATGTTTGCCACGACCTGCCCCCGTAAGCCGCAACATTGTTTCGGGATTGTAGTTCGGGATGCCGTTAAAGCAAGTCTGGATGCACGACCAAGGTCGTATGCGCGCGCTCTTGTGAGCAGACAGGCGCCGTGCAAGCCTCGAGGTGTTTCGGGGAGGAAACGGCATGGGCATGACGCGCGCGAAGGTGGCCGCGATGTTGGCCGCCCTTTGGCTTGTCTCACCGCTGATGGCGTCCTGGACCATGGCCCAGGACGCCACGATCACCATCGGCACGCTGGAAAATGGCACCGTCAACTGGGAGCTGAGGACCATCGCGAATCGCGGGCTGGACCGCGAGAATGGCTTCCGGCTGAGGGTGATTCCGCTGGCCGGGAATCCCGCGACACAGATCGCCATGCAGGGCGGCGCGGTGGACAGCATCGTGTCGGACTGGCTGTGGGTCGCGCAGCAGCGGTCGGCAGGCGCGGACTTCACCTTCCTGCCCTATTCGACGGCCGTGGGTGGCCTGGTCGTGCCTGGCGACAGCGATGTGCGCGTCCCGGGCGACCTGGCCGGCCGCAAGATCGGCATCGCGGGTGGTCCCGTGGACAAGAGCTGGCTGATCCTGCGCGCCTGGAGCAGGCAACGGAACGCCGAGGACCTGGCCGACGTGACGCAGCAGGTCTTCGGCGCTCCACCCGTCATCCAGTCCGCCGCCGAGACAGGGCAGGTGGCTGGCGCCATCAATTTCTGGCATTTCCTGGCCAGGATGAAGGCCGCGGGCATGCGCGAGGTTCTGGCTGTCTCGCAGGCCGCATCCGATCTGGGGCTGGATCCTTCAACCCCGCTTCTGGGCTATGTGCTGCGCGATTCCTGGATCGCAGAGAACCCCGATCTTGCGACAGGCCTTGCGCGCGCATCGCGGCAGGCCAAGGCGCTGCTGGCGTCGGACGATGCCGCCTGGGATGATATCAGGCCGATCATGAATGCCGCGAACGACGCCGAGTTCCGGGCCCTGCGCGAGGGCTGGCGCGAAGGCGTCCCGCCCGATGGCCCGGTCGATCCGGCCGGCGCGCAGAAAATGTTCGCGGTGATGGCCGAGCTGGGCGGGACCGATCTGACCGGCGGGTTGACCGAGCTGCCCGAGGGTCTGTTCTGGACGGGTGAGTAGGACGCGCCGATATCCCGGGCAAAGCCCCGGCACGCTTCCGGGGCTTGCGTCGCTGGTGGCAATGCTGGCGCTGTGGCTGGTCGTGGCGTGGCTCATCGACAATCCGCGCACCATGCCCGGTCCGGGCGCGGTGGCGGCGAGGCTTGGCCACATCGCGGCTTCGGGCGAGCTGTGGTTCCATGCGGGCATGACGCTGTTCCGGGTGCTGGCCAGCTTTGGACTGGCGATGACGGTCGGCGTCGCTCTGGGCCTGTGGATGGGCCGGTCGCGCACTGCCGACCACTGGCTGAATCCCGGTCTGGTGATCGCGCTGAACATCCCGGCGCTGGTCGTGATCGTGCTGGCCTATATCTGGATCGGCCTGAACGAGATCGCCGCGATCGCCGCGGTCGCGCTGAACAAGATCCCGGTCGTGACGGTCATGCTGCGCGAGGGCGCACGCGCGTTGCGGCCCGATCTGGACGACATGGCAACCGCTTTCCGCATGTCGCGACTGGACCGGCTGCGGCATGTGGTCCTGCCGCAGCTGGCGCCGCATGTCGCGGCGGCGGCGCGGGCGGGGATTTCGCTGATCTGGAAGATCGTTCTGGTGGTCGAGTTCCTGGGCCGTTCCAACGGGGTCGGGTTCAAGATCCACCTGCTTTTCTCCAGCTTCGACGTGGCTGGCGTGCTGGCATGGGCGCTGTCCTTCGTGGCGGTGATGCTGGCCATCGACCTGGCCGTGCTGCGCCCGTGGGAGGCGCGCGCAAACCGCTGGAGGCGCGATGCGGATTGACCTGCGCGGCAAGTCCCTTGGCGGCCGGGCGGTGCTGGGCACGGTCGCGCTGCAGGTCGGGCGCGGCCAGCGCGTGGCGGTCCTGGGCCCATCGGGGATCGGCAAATCGACGCTGCTGCGGATCGTCGCCGGGCTTGACCCGGACTTCGAGGGTTGCCTTTCGGGCGACGACCGGCTGGCCGTCGTGTTTCAGGAACCGACCCTTCTTCCGTGGCGGACGGCTTTGGAAAACATCACTATCCCAACGGGTTGCGATGTCCAGACCGGGCGCGATCTGATGGCGCGGCTGGGGCTGGATGGGCAGGAGACGCGGTTTCCCCGGCAGATGTCGCTGGGCCAGCAGCGCAGGCTGGCGCTGGCCCGCGCCTTTGCTGCCCGGCCCGACATCCTGTTGATGGACGAGCCCTTCGCCAGCCTCGATCCTGAAACGGCAACGCGGATGATCGGGCTGACCGCAGAGCTGCTGGACCGCAGCGGCGCCGGGCTGATCCTTGTCACCCATGACGAGGCCGAGCCGGATCGCCTGGGCGCCCGCCCGCTGCGCCTGACCGGATCACCCGCAACCTTGCGCGCGGACTAGGCCGTGGCGCGCAACGGCCGCGAGCGTTGCGTCATGCCGCGCAACGGGGGCGGCGCGACCTGGGCCAGCAATTGCAGGGTTTTGCATCGCACAGCGCAGGCACCGCACGGGCACCACCCGTGCACAGCGCGTACACAGCTTGCGCACCCCCGGTTAACGAACGCTCAACGAAGAGGGCAGAGGCAACCCTGACCGCCTGACGCGACGCGCGCGTCTTCGCGCGTCGGACCTGGCCGAGGCCCGGACAGGCCGGGACAATGGCCGGCCTAGCGGGGTTTCCGGAGTCTGTTCCTGAGCCTGCTCCACAGCGTTCTGAAGGGATGGCGGATGGCCCGGTCCCGCTCGGCGATCAACCGCTGTTTCTCTTCAAGCGCACGATCCAATCCGGCGGCCAGTCTTCTCTTCTGCTGCCGGGCCTGATTTCTTTCGGCCGTCAGCGCATTCTTCTGAACGGCAGACTGGGCCCACAGCTTTGCGAATATGCTGGCCATGTCGGGAACCGTCAGGGATATTTCCTCAGCCTTGTCGGCACCGTCGAACTCGTCCTCCCTGACCGGGTCGAACAGCTTTTCGCGATCGAAGAACGCGCGCGCGACGTGATCGTTGCCATCCTCGAAATGCGACAGAAACTCGCACGATTCCCGTCGCGATACGGGTATTCCATCGCCGGGGAAGCAGCGTGAGGCAATGCGGCCGATATCGCCACGATATTTCCATTCCTTCGGAAGATGCTTGTTGATCTCGCGGATCGCGACAAGTGCCTGAGGCGAAATGCTTTCATTGGCGCGCACGGGGACGAAACCTTTCGGTGGCGTCACGTCCGCAAGATGCAGGAAGTCCGAAAGCGCATCCCTGCCGATCAGAAGATCCCGCTCGAAGATGCGCGGAGTGACCGCATCCCGGCCCCAGACCCTGGTCCACAAATCCAGGATCCGGCGGAAATCATAATGCGTGTAAACGGAGTTCCGGTTCTCTGGCCGCGCAGGAAAGACCTCGTCGCTTGTCAGGCCGATCTTGATCCTTGTCGAGTACATGCTTCTCATGAGCTTGTCCTGACGTCTCAGATAGACAACGATCCTGATGTCATCGAAGTGGCGAGACAGGAATTTCCTGAGCCTTTCGACTTCCGTGACGTTGCGAAGCCGGCTCAGATGCTCGTTGACGATCAGAACCGTCTCGCAGTTTTTATCCAGAGCCTTCTCGAACTGCATTTCGAAGGATTTCCGGAACGCGTCCGTCGAGGCCTTGTCCAGAAGGCCGAATTGTCTTTTTCGCCGGTCCGCCGTGTCATAATCCATCGCGTAACACGCGATTCTGGCGTGCCTGCCGTTCATCAGGACCGGTGGATAATGGACGCCGCTTGCGGCCAGCAGTGTCGCGTTCCGGTCTAGCGATTCCTGGATCGAGGTTGTTCCGGTCTTCTCGGTTCCAATATGAACTACGCAACGCATCGTGCTATTCAGGCCTCTTGTGTCGTTCGCCGTTGTCGGTCGCGACGTCGGTGATCCAACCGCGTGCGATACCGCCAGGCGGCTGTCCTTCGATCCAGGGCTGCGTATGCCCGACGGCGGCCGAAGACACAACGGTCCCGCTCCCGCCAGGCGCAAGACCTGCCGGGGCCTGGGCGGGCAGACGGCGCGGGTCAGGTCCCGGGCGGCAGGCCGGCCGTGCGGGCGTCGTCGGCGAGGCCCCAATGGGCGATGTCCAGCGGCAGGACCCAGGGATCGGGACCGAACAGGTTGCGGCGGGCGCGGGTCAGGTCGGTGGCGGGGTCGATGAACAGCTGGCAGGGCCGGCCGTTCAGCGACTTGCAGATCTGGGCCCGGACGGCGACATCGTGGCCCTGCGCGCGCCACAGACCCGCGAGATGGTTGGCGAATTGATGGACCATGTCGGCGCGGACCAGCATCTTGTCGGTCTGGCGCGGGGTCAGGTAGGCGTCGGGATCGACGCGCCAGCTGTCGCCGCTGTCGCGGTCGGTCACGACGAAGCTGCCGACCGCCTGACGGTCGAAGAGCCGCATCCGCCAGGAAAAGCGGTGGCCGTCGCCGCTCCACCTGGTTTCCGAGGCGAAGGCTGCGCCGCGGACCGGCAGCGCGACCTGCACCGCCAGCCAGACGCCCGCCGCGATCAGCACGATGGCGGGCAACGGCCCCCGCGCGCCGCGTTCCGGGGTGACGGGCCGGATGGCAAGGCCGGGATGCAGGCGGGCGGGCCAGTCGGGGGCGAAGAAGATCGTGCTGGCGGCGATGGTCAGCCACGGGAAGATGCCGATATTGAAGAACCACGCATTGGCGGCGTGAAAGGCGCAGTAGACCAGGAACACCGCAAGCCGGGTCCTGCGCCACAGCAGCAGCGGCGCACCCAGGACATGCAGCACGATCACGCCCCAGCAGGCCAGCACGATCAGCCAGTCCTGCTGGAAGGCGGGCGCGATCCACAGCCCCTCGGTCCGCTCGCGCAGCCACATCCCCAGCGGCTGGCCGCGCAGCCAGTCGGGGGTCAGCTTGACCAGCCCGGCATGGATCAGCACGATCTCGGTCTGGGCGCGCAGCATGACGATCGAGAGGCGGGGCACCGTCGTCCGCCCGGTCGGCCGCAAGAGCGCGTCCAGCGACCACACCCGCGCCGCGGGCAGGCAGCACAGGATCAGCGCGTAAAGCAGGACCAGGTAGAAGTGGTTCAGATACTCGGCCGCGTCGAGCAGGAAGAAATAGGCGAACAGCCCCGTCAGCACGACGATCGCCAGCCGGTAGAACAGCCCCAGCATGACCAGCAGCGCCGCTGCGCCAAGCGCCAGCCAGGCAAGTTGCAGCCAGGGCTCGGGCAGCGGTCTGACCCACGCGAAACCCGGATAGGCGAAATGGAAATCGGGCGCGACCCAGTAGCGCCAGATCCGGTCGTCGCGGATGAAGCGCCAGCAATCCCAGACCAGCAGCGCGCCGAACAGGATGCGGAACACGGCCAGCGATTGCGCCGGAACGTCCTGTGACAGGCGGGCCGCCACCCGTCTTGTGAGCGAGGCTGACATCGGTTCCTCCTGCCAACATGCGGCGTCGTTTGGGATGACGCGGCGACCGGGGGGCGTATTCCCGAAACGGCGGCGGCGGGCGAGGGACCGGCGGGGCGATCAGTTGGCCAGCGCCTCGACCTCCTGCGCGGGGCCGAGCGGCGCGCCGGCGGCGGTCTGCGCCAGGAAAGCGTCCAGCGCCTCGATCTCGCCCGCCGCCGGGATGTAATCCTCCGAGGCGGTGATGTCGGTGGCGAAATGCCGGGTCCAGCCGTCGTCGTTCCGGCAGGCGACCATCACGGTCATGCGTGTTCCCGCATGGGTTTCGTATTCGCGGCACAGCGCGCCCCCGCCGGTCCGGTACGAGGCGATCATGGTCAGGCGGCTGCCGTCCGGCAGGTCGCGTGTCTCGCCCGACATCAGTTCCTGCAGGGCGGCGATCTGCGACGCGGGAATCGCCGCATCGGGGCCGCCCGCCGGCCACCACCAGACAAGCCCGATGACGACCGTCAGCAGCGCCGCCGCGAGGCCGGCAAGCGGGCGGCGGACGAGATTGGCGGGATGCCGGACGGTCGCCGGCCCCGGCTGCAGGGTCGGCGCCGTGCCTGGCGCCGTCGCGGGCTGCGTGGCCATCGAGGCGGCGCGGATGCGGGCGATCAGCGCGTCGTCGCCGGGTGCCGGTCCGGATTGCGCCGCCGTCTCGCGCAGGGCGCGTCTTGTCTCGACGAAGACCCGCAGCCGCGCCTGAAGCGCGGGGTCGGCGGCGATGGCGGCCCTGACCCGCTCGGCCATCCCGTGCTCCAACTCTCCATCCGCAAGCGCCATCAGGGTTTCATCGTCGATCAGCATTCTGCGGTTTCCTGGCCTGTTCGCGCGTCATCCGACATTATCCGACATCTACGCCTTGCCCGTCATTCTATTCCCAGCTTGCGGGCCAGGGCCAGACGGGCGCGAGACAGTCGGCTCATGACCGTGCCGGTGGGGATCTGCAGGATCTCGGCGGCCTCGGCGTAGCTGAGCTCGTGCACGCAGACCAGCGACAGGATCTCGCGCTGTTCGGGCGGCAGGGTCCGCATCGCCGCTGCGGTCGCGCGCAGCATCAGGCGTCCCTCGATCTGGCGCTGGCCGTCCGTGGGCAGTGCCTGGGGCATGTCGAACACATCGACCTCGATCCCGCGGGTCCGCTGGCGCCGGGTCATGTCGATGAAGGCGTTGCGCGTGATGCGGAACAGCCACGGATCGAGGCGCGATGCCGGGTCATAGCTGTCGGCCGCGGCGATCGCGCGCTCGACCGTGATCTGGACCAGATCGTCGGCGACATCGGCGCGTCGCGCCAGCGACAGGGCGTAACGTCGCAGCGCCGGCAGCCGCCCGATCAGGGCTTCGCCAAAGGCGGCGTTCATGGCAATCTCCGACCGGGCAGCACCGTTTTTCTGCTGCATAGGGAATTGATCTGGGATCGCAGCGTAGTCGTCTGCAAACGGAAGTAAAGAGGTCCGACCATGCGGAAGATCGTTCTGTTCCTGTTGCTTGGCGCCATGTCGCTGACGGCGCAGCCGCGCCCTGACGGTGCCGGCGGCGTGTCGCTGATCGCCGTCGCGCAGGCCGACGACCACGACGATGACGACGACGACGGCGGTGGCCGGCGGGCCCGGAACAGCGATGACGATGACGACGATGGCCGGCGGGTCCGGGACGACGATGACGACGACGCTGCCCCGGTGCGGCGGCGCGTGCGCCGACAGGCTGCGCCGCCGCCCCTGCCGCAGCGGGCCGAGAACGAGATCCTGGCGCGCGGCCTCGCCGAGGACGACCTGGCCGCCCTGCTGGCCCAGGGCTTTGACAGCCTGGAAAGCGACAGGCTGGGAACCGGCCGGTTGCTGGTGCGGCTTCGCAAGCCCGCCGCGCTGGGCATGAACCAGGCGCTGGCGGTGGTGCGCGGACTGGCCGAGGCCGAGGGGTCGGATTTCAATCATTTCTACCGCACCGAGCAGGGCGAGGAGTGCCGGGGCATCGACTGCCCGGCCCGCCTGATGATCGGCTGGCCGGAAACGCCGCAATCCTGCGGGCCCCTGCCGCGCATCGGCATGGTCGATACCGGGCTGAATGTCGAGCACAGCGCGCTGGCCGGTGCCCGGATCGAACTGCACCGGCTTCAGGACGCGCGCCCGGCCTCGGATCTGCTTCATGGCACCGCCGTCGCCGCGCTGCTGGTCGGCGATTCCGACAGCCGCGCGCCCGGGCTGGTGCCGCAAGCGGAATTGCTGGCGGTGGATGCCTTTCACCGGGCCGGACAGGACCAGCGCAGCGACGCGTTCTCGCTGATCCGGGCGCTGGACTACCTGAGCCGGAGGCAGGTGCGGATCGTGAACCTGTCGCTTGCCGGGCCCGGCAACGCAGCACTTGAGGCGCAGATTGCCCGGATGGACGCGCAGGGAATCCTGATGATCGCCGCGGCCGGCAATAACGGCCCGGCCGCGCCGCCCGCCTATCCGGCGGCCTATCCGCAGGTTCTGGCGGTGACGGCCGTCGATCGCCGGGGTGTCGTCTATCGCCGGGCGGGCCGGGGGCCGCATATCGATCTGGCCGCGCCGGGGGTGGATGTCTGGACCGCGGCCTCGATCAGCGGGGCGCGCACCAAGACCGGCACATCCTATGCCGCGCCCTTCGTCAGCGCCGCCGCCGCGCTGATGCTGCAGGGCGAGCCGGAACTGAGCAACGCCGCCTTGCGCGCGCGGCTGCTGGGCGATGCCCGCGATCTGGGCGCCGAGGGCCGCGACGACATCTTCGGCCAGGGCCTGGTGACGCCGCGACAGACCTGCCGCTGACGGCGATCTTTCGCATGTCGCATGGAATGATCGGGCCGCCCGCGCGTCATCATGGCAGAGACCGGGAAGCCGGGATCACCGTGGCGATGCACGCCAGGGGATCGGGGCTTTCGGGCTTGGCCCGGACGGACTGACAGGGCGCGGCGACGGGCAGGACCCGGTTCCTTCGCGCAGGGTCCAGGTGTTTCGGGTCTGTCACGTGGCCATCATCCTGGGAGTTGGAGACATGCCCTTATTTCGTGGAAACGACGACGACAACCGCATCACCGGAACAACGGTCGCCGACCTGATCTATGGACGGTCGGGCGACGACGCGCTGCGCGCCGGCGGTGGCAATGACACCGTCCATGGCGGTGAAGGCAACGACCGGATCTGGTCGGGCAACGGTCATGACCTGGTCTATGGCGGTGACGGCAACGACCGCATCTGGACCGGGACCGGCAACGACCGGATCAGCGCCGGCGAAGGCAACGACACCGTCTACGGCGGTGGCGGCAACGACGTGATGAGCGGCGGTGACGGCAACGATCGCATGTTCGGCGGATGGGGCGCCGACCGTCTGTCGGGGGGCGAGGGCAACGACCTGCTGCACGGCGGACGTGGCGACGACACCATGACCGGCGGCGAGGGCGATGACCGCTTCGTGTTCACCCATGGTCGCGACGTGATCGTCGATTTCGAGGATGACGGCGACGATGACGTGATCGACCTGTCCTCGTTCGCGCGCTTCGGCAGCTATGCCGATATCCGCGCCGCGGCCAGCCAGAACGGGTCCGACGTGGTCATATCGGCCGGAAGCCATCGCCTGACGATCGAGGATTTCCGCCTGTCACGAATGGATGCGGACGATTTCATCTGGTAAGGCAAGAGGGGGCCGATGCAGCGCCTTGCTGCGTCGGCCCTTGATTCAGCCGGCCGCGTCGAAGCTCTGGTCCCAGACATTGCCGTCGACATCCTCGGCATGGACGCGGATCGGCTGGCCGTTCGGGACATAGGCAAAGCGGAAGACCGGGTCCTCGCTGACCGAGATGCCGGCCTGCATCGAGAACAGCAACTCGTCGCCCTGCCGGACATCCAGCCGGTCGATGAAATTCGCGGGAATGTTCAGCAGCGTGACCTGATCGCGCTGAAGCCCGGAAAACATCGGGTGGCGGATCATCAGCGTGCCGATCTGGCGGCCGTCCTGAAGGGCGGTCTTCCAGCGCATCTCGCCCTTTCTGGCCTCGACCGCGGCCATGTCCTTGCCGGCTGGCGCCGAGCAGCCGCCCGAGGCCTTGACGAAGCGCCCCGCCATGACCGTGCCGCCATCCGCCTGCACGCCGATCGCGCGCACGTCGGAATAGGCATCGACGCGCACCCGCACCTCGAAATCCAGCGGCATCAGCGCCGGGCCGAACTCATATTCGGCGGCGACCGGGGCCGGGTTCTCGTCGATCACCAGGGTCAGCGCCGACAGCGGCGGCGCGTCTTCCGCCTGGGTCAGCCGGATCGGCACGATCGCGGCGTCATTGGCGCGCACCGGCGCATCCAGATCCAGCGCCATCGCATCGAGCGGCGGGTCCTGGGTCAGCCCCACGACCGAATCGCGCAGGTCGTTCCAGGTCTCGGACGGCAGCAGGGGATTATCCTGCGCCATCGCGGGTGAGGCCAGCAGAAGCGCGGCCAGAACATAAGCCTTCATCGCGTTCATCCTCCCTTTTTCATGCGCCGGTAGATGAAATCCGCGGTGTCCGCGGCCGCATCCTCCTCGGCCCGGGCCACCACCTGCGCATGCAGCGGCGATTTCGAGCAGACCGGATCGGTCGCCCGCGCGTCGCCCGCCAATGCCATAGCTTGACACCGGCAGCCGCCGAAATCCACGGTCTTGCGTTCACAGGATCGGCACGGCTCGGCCATCCAGGCAGTGCCGCGGAAGGCGTTGAACGCGTCCGAGAGATGCCAGATGTCGGACAGGCTGCGGTCGCGGACATTTTCGAACCGCATCCCCGGAATCGAGGGCGCGGCGTGGCAGGGCAGCACCGATCCGTCGGGGCCGACATTCAGCCCCGTGCTGCCCCAGCCCCCCATGCAGGCCTTGGGGTAGATGGCGTGGTGATCGGCGGGAACATAGTCGATGACCATGCGGCCGCGCAGGCGGATGCGGGCGTCGTTGACGATCCGGCGCGCGAAGGCGGCCTGTTCGCGGGTCGGCATCAGCGCGGCGCGGTTCAGGTCGGCCCAGCCGTGGAACTGCACGGTCGCCACCTCGATGCGCCGCGCCCCCAGCCGTTCGGCAAGATCGACCATGTCGGGCAGGCGGTCCATGTTCTGGCGATGCACGACCGCGTTGATGGTCAGCGGAAAGCCGATCTCGGTGACCCAGTCGGCAAAGCCCATCTTCTTGTCCCACGATCCCGGATGACCGCTGATCCGGTCGGCCATGTCGGGGCGGATGCCTTGCAGGGACAGCTGCACGTGATCGACGCCGGCCCGGTCCAGCTCATCGAGCCGGGCGCGGGTGATGCCGATGCCCGAGGTGATCAGGTTGACATACAGCCCGGCGTTGCGGGCGCTGGCGACGATCTGGGCCAGATCGCGGCGCGCGCCGGGTTCGCCGCCCGAGACGTGCACCTGCAACACGCCCAGCTCGGCGGCCTCGCGAAAGATCCGCGCCCAGTCCTCGGCCGGCAGTTCGGCTTGCGCGCGGGTCAGCTCGACGGGGTTCGAACAATAGGGGCAGGCGAGGGGACAGCGATGGGTGATTTCGGCCAGCATCGCCATCGGCAGACCGGGCGTCACCGGATTGCCGTCGATGTCGTGCGGCGCGGGGTCGTGGGGGGCGGGGTGGTCTTTCATGGGGTCTCCTTGACGAAGACCATCCGCCGCTCGATCAGCCCGGTCAGGAAGTCACGGACATCGTCGGCGATCTGGTCTTCGGGGGCCTTGTAGCGGGCGGCGAGGTCCCGCGCGATCTCGGCCATGCTGCGCGCGCCGTCCAGTTCCGACAGGATCGCGTCGCCGATCGGGTCCAGCTGCATCGCGCGTTCGGGGGCCTGCAACACGCGGATGCCGCGCACATGGTCATCGGTCAGGCGCACGCCGCGCGGCAGGTAGGGGATGTCCCCGGGGGCGATCAGCGGGTCCATCAGGCCATGCCCTCGCCGGGACGCCAGGCGCCGGGCGGGATGTTGCCCTCGACATAGCCATGCCACAGCGCGTCAAGCTGGGCCCACAGGACGTCGGTCTTGAAGATCAGCGCGGCGGCGGCGGCGTCCTGACGTTCCCTTGTATCGGCATGGGTCAGAACGTAGTCGAGGCCGAATTTCACGTCCTCGGGCGCCTCGGTCAGGCGTTTGCGGAAATAGGCAAGACTGCTGTCGTCGGCGAAATCGTAATGGGCCAGCAGGCCCTCGATCCGCTGGGCGTGGATCTTTGGCGCGAAAAGTTCGGTCAGGCTGGCGGCGACCGCATCCAGCAGCGGCATGTCGCGGACAAAACGCACATAGGCGTCAACGGCAAAGCGGGTGGCGGGCATGATGCCCACGCCGCTGGCGACATAATCGGGATCCAGACCCACGGCCCGGGCCAGCGCCAGCCAGCGGCGGATGCCGCCGCCGTCGGTCACGCCGCCGTCGTGATCCTCGATCCGCTTGCGCCAGGCGCGGCGCAGATCGGGGTCCTCGACGCGGGACATGAAGGCGGCGTCCTTCATCGGGATGCGCGACTGGTACATCCAGCGATTGATGACCCAGGCGCGCACCTCGTCGGGCGTGCACCGGCCGCCATGCAGGCGGGCATGGAACGGGTGGCGGTCGTGATAGCGCTCGGCGCCGATGGCGCGCAGCCTTGCCTCGAATTCGTCGCGCGATTGCGCCGGGTCCTGCAGGTCCTTCACAGCGTGATCTCCATGCCGTCGCGGCCGACCTGCCAGCCCTGCGCCTCGGCCTGGGCCGTTTCGGCGCTGCGCGGGTCGGTCAGCGGGTTCGAATTGTTGATGTGAACGAAGACGCGGCGACCGATCTGGGTGCCGGCCAGCGCCGCGATCGAGTCGGTGGCGGCCATATGTCCCATCCGGCGCCCGGTCTTCTGGCCCAGCCCCATGCGGATCATCTCGTCATCGTCCCACAGCGTGCCGTCGAAGAGCAGCGCGTCGGCCCCCGCGATGCGCTCGCCGAGCCAGCCCGGCATCTCGGCGCAGCCGGGGATGTAAAGCGCCCGGCGGTTGTTGGCGCGCAGTTCGACGCCGACCGTCGTTTCGCCCATCAGGCCGGTCTCGACGACGTCTCCTTCCTGATACAGCGGCACCTTGCCGGGCACGGCGAACAGCGTCGCGGTCAGGCCGGGGGCAAGATCGATCGTCTGGTCCAGCCGCACCGTCCGGCGCGGCACCAGGTCGGAGCGCAGCGCCGACAGCATGGGGTTGGCGGCAAGCGCGTCGTGGATCGCGGCGGTGGCGTAAAGGTCGAAGGGCTGGCTTTCGCGCAGCGTCAGCAGCCCCGCGACATGGTCGATATCGCCATTCGTCACCAGGACGGACCGCAGCGGCATGTCGCGCGGCCCGGTCGGATGCAGCGCCGGCGTCGCCGCCAGTTGCACGCGAATGTCAGGCGAGGCGTTCAGGATCGCCCAGCCCAGCCCGTCCGCGCTGACCGCGATCGAGCTTTGTGTCAGCGACGGAACAAGGCCGGATCGGGCGTCGTTGCAGTTGACGCAACCGCAATTCCATTGCGGAAGGCCCCCGCCTGCTGCGGCGCCCAGGATGATGATTTTCATGTTCGTTCAGACAGAACGGCCCTGCCCGATGCGATCGGACAGGGCCATTCTTGTGTCCGTTCCCTGAGGTTCAGAACAGGACGGGCTCGTCCTCGGCCGGGGCATACATGTTGATTTCCATGCCGCAGGCGATTTCCTTCAGGGTCGGTTTGGTCCAGGCCATGAGCTTTTTCCTCCAAAAACTTCTGCCGCAGAATTCACGGCTGGATTTCATGATATTCGAGAGGCACGATGCGTCAACGGTACTAAGGTCGCAATCGCGTGTCCTTTCGCTGTTTCCGCCGCGTTCCAGGAAGTTTCGGCAATGTTTCATCTTATCTTGACCGCCTGCCTTGCCACGTCTTCCGGGGTCTGCGCGCCGATGCTGCTGCCCGAGGGAGAGGCGCGCGATCAGGCCGGCTGCGCGGCAGGGGCCGACCGAATCGCCGCGGACTGGCTGGCCTCGCATCCCGATCTGACCGGCGAGGGCCATGCCTGCCTGCCAAACGACCGGCTGGAGGCGCTGGAACTGCACCCGCTTGCGCCGGGGGTCTTCGTGTCTTCGGGCAGCCCCGTCCAGCTTGAGGACAGCGCCGATGGCCATATCGCCAATCTGGGCGTGGTGATCGGCGCGGATTCGGTCGCGGTGATCGACGCGGGCGTGTCGCGTCGCCAGGGCCAGCAGCTTTACGCCGCGATCAGGGCGCGGACCGGGAAGCCGATCAGCCATGTCATCCTGACCCATATGCATCCCGATCACGTGCTGGGCGCATCGGTGTTCCGCGAGGCCGGCGCGCAGGTCGTCGGGCATCACGCACTGCCCCTTGCGCTGGAGATGCGGGCGGGGGGTTATCTGGACGGCATCGCGCGGCTGTTCCCGCCCGAGCAGGTGATCGGAACCGAGGTGACCTTGCCCGACCGCGTCGTGAACGGACGCGAGCAGATCGACCTGGGCGACCGGGTCCTGACCCTTCAGGCGGTCGATCCGGCGCATACCGACAACGATCTGTGGGTGCGCGACGAGATCAGCGGAACGCTGTTTTCGGGCGACCTGATCTTCCGCAAGTTGACACCCGTACTTGACGGATCGCTTCTGGGATGGCTGCAATGGCTGGAAGCGCCGCCCGGCGCGCCCGCGCAGCGTGTGGTGCCGGGGCATGGTCCGGTGGCGTCAGGCTGGCAGGAGGCGGTGATGTTGCAGACGCAGTTCCTGAAAGCGCTTGCGGAGGCGGCGCGGGGGCAGATCAGCGCCGGCGCGCCTCTGTCTGAAGCCGTGCCCAACATGGTGGAATCACTGAAGGAAATGCAGGGTAACTGGACTTCGTTCCCGGCGACGGTGGCGCGGAACGCGACCGCCGCCTACAAGGAATTGGAGTGGGAATGATAAGCCTTTGACAGCCGCCGGAAAATTGGCGATTGATAGCGTTAACGGTCAGTGGTCCGACGTGATTCTGGCCTGACAAGGGAGGACGACTTGAAAACAGCATTTCTGACGACGGCCGCCGTCGCGGCCCTGACCGCCGGGCTGGCTCAGGCCCAGATGGTGATCGAACCGGGTAGCGACGACCGGATCAACTGGCAGAGCCTCGAGGATTTCAAGGCAGCGCATGGTGATCTGGAAGGCCAGTCCTTCACCATCCTGGGCCCGTGGCTGGGCGAGGATCAGGCGCTGTTCACGTCGGTCCTGCCCTATTTCGAGGAAGCGACCGGCGCGAAGGCCAACTACTCGGGCTCTGACAGCTTCGAGCAGCAGATCGTCATCGACAGCGAGGCCGGATCGCCCCCCGATATCGCGGTGTTTCCGCAGCCGGGACTGGCCGCCGACCTGGCCAGGAAGGGTCATCTGACGCCGCTTGGTGAAGAGACCGCGCAATGGGTGCGCGACAACTATGCCGCCGGCGAAAGCTGGGCCCGGCTGGGCAGCTATGCCGGGGCCGACGGGGCCGAGAATTTCTATGCCTTCCCCTACAAGGCCGACGTCAAGTCGCTGGTCTGGTATGTCCCCGAGAATTTCGAGGATGCCGGCTACGAGGTGCCGGAAAGCTACGAGGACCTGAAGGCGCTGACCGAACAGATCGCCGCCGATGGCGAGACACCGTGGTGCATCGGGCTGGGATCCGGCGGCGCGACCGGCTGGCCCGCGACCGACTGGGTCGAGGACCTGATGCTGCGGCTGCACAGCCCCGAGGTCTATGACGCCTGGACCACCAACGAACTGCCCTTCAACGATCCCAAGGTCATCGCCGCGATCGAGGAATTCGGCTGGTTCGCGAAGAACGACGATTACGTCGCAGGTGGCGCCGCCGCGGTGGCATCGACCGATTTCCGCGACAGCCCGAAGGGTTTGTTCGACTTCCCGCCAGCCTGCTACATGCATCGCCAGGCCAGCTTCGTGCCGTCCTTCTTCCCCGAGGGAAGCGAGGTCGGGCTTGATGTCGATTTCTTCTACATGCCCGCGCCGGCCGATGGCAGCATGGGCAAGCCGGTGCTGGGCGGCGGAACGCTGTTTTCGGTGCTGTCCGACAACCCCGCAGCGCGGGCCTTTGTCGAGTTCCTGAAGACTCCGGCCGCGCATGAGATCTGGATGACTCAGAAAAGCTTCCTGACCCCGCATCTCGGCGTCGATCTGGAAGCCTATGACAGCGACACCCAGAAAAAGCTTGGCCAGATCCTGCTGGACGCGAGCACTTTCCGCTTTGACGGATCGGACCTGATGCCCGGCGCGGTCGGCGCGGGTGCATTCTGGACCGCGATGGTCGATTACGTGGGCGGGAAACCGGCCCAGGACGTCGCGGACAGCATCCAGAACACCTGGGACACGATCAAGTAGACCGGCACTGCCGCAAGACCGGGGATGGCGCGGACGGCGCGCCATCCGTCGAAACGTCCGGGGGGGGGATGAGGGATGGAACTGTTCTGGCTGGCCGCCGGCACGATCGTCATTGGCGTATTCGGCTGCGTGGCATGGTTCTGGGGATCGAACTGGGTCCTCGACGCGATCTACCCGCCGCGCGGGCAGAACGCCGGCGACAATATCCGCAGGGCAAACCAGATCCGGCCGTGGCTGTTCCTGGGGCCCGCGATCCTGTTTCTGGGGATGTATCTGGTCTATCCGGTGATCGACAGCCTGTGGCGGTCACTGCACAGTTCCGACGGCAGCCGTTTTGTCGGGGTGTCGAACTATACCTGGGCTGCCGGCGACGAAAAGTTCCGCGAATCGATGCTGAACAACATGCTGTGGCTGCTGGTCGTTCCGGCGCTGTCCACGTTTTTCGGCCTGATCGCGGCGCAGCTGACCGACCGGATCAAGTGGGGCAATATCGGCAAGTCGCTGATCTTCATGCCGATGGCGATCAGCTTTGTCGGCGCCGGCGTGATCTGGAAATTCATCTATGAGTATCGCGGCCCGGACGAGACGCAGATCGGCCTGCTGAACTGGCTTGTCACCAGGCTGGGCGGCGACCCGCAGATCTGGCTGACGCTGATCCCGTGGAACAACTTCTTCCTGATGATCGTGCTGGTCTGGATCCAGACCGGCTTTGCGATGGTGATCCTTTCGGCCGCGCTGCGCGGCATCCCCGAGGAAACCATCGAGGCGGCAATTCTGGACGGCGCCTCGCCGATGCAGGTCTTCATGAAGATCAAGGTGCCGCAGATCATGGGCACCATCGCGGTCGTCTGGACCACCATCACGATCGTCGTGCTGAAGGTCTTCGACATCGTCTTCGTGATGACCAACGGCCAGTGGGGCACGCAGGTCCTGGCCAATCTGATGTATGACTGGATGTTCCGCGGCAGCCCCGATTACGGGCGCGGTTCGGCGATCGCGATGGTGCTGATGCTGCTGGTCACGCCGATCATGGTCTGGAACATCATCAACGCGCGCAAGGAGCTTCGCTGATGGAGGGCATGGCCGGAAAGAGATCCTCGCTGTCATGGGCGGTGAACATCGCGGCCTTCCTGCTGGTTCTGCTGTGGACGATTCCCACGCTGGGCCTGTTCGTGTCCTCATTCCGCGACCGCGACCAGATCGCGTCCAGCGGCTGGTGGCAGTCCTTCTCGGCGTCGGAACAGACCGGCTTCGTGCGGACCGGAACGGATGACGACGCCAGGCAGGAGGGCGGTCTTTACGTCATAGAGGGCAGCGTGCTGGAGGGGGACCAGCAACTGGTCGCCTGGGGCACAGGCGCCCGCCGGCCGGCCGAATTCCAGCCCGGCGAGACCGCCCGGATCAACGACGGCTGGGATCTGACGGTGAACGCCGACGGCAGCTATCGGCTGACTTCGGCCGCGCCGTTCGAGATGCGGCGGGGCGAGCGGATCTTCACCACGACCGAGGTGCCCCCGACGATCACCACGGCCAACTATCAGCGCGTGCTGACGGCCGAGGGGCTGGGCCGCGCCTTCATGAACACCATGACGGTGACGATTCCGGCGACGGTGATCCCGATCCTGATCGCGGCCTTCGCGGCCTATGCGCTGGCGTGGATGCAGTTTCCGGGCCGGGCGCTGCTGACCGCGGCGGTGGTCGGGCTGCTGGTGGTGCCGTTGCAGGTGTCGCTGATCCCGCTGCTGCGGCTGCATAACGATCTGGGCATCGGCAAGGGCTATCTGGGTATCTGGCTGGCGCATACCGGGTTCGGCCTGCCGCTGGCGGTGTATCTGCTGCGAAACTACATGGTCGGCCTGCCGCGCGAAGTGATCGAAAGCGCCCGCGTCGATGGCGCGACCGAGTTCCAGATCTTCCGCCGCATCATCCTGCCGCTGTCCTTCCCGGCCTTGGCCAGCTTTGCGATCTTCCAGTTCCTGTGGGTCTGGAACGATCTGCTGGTGGCGACCGTGTTCCTGGGCAACACGCGCGAGCAGCTGGTGATGACCGGGGTGTTGCGCGAACTGATGGGCTCGAAAGGCGGCGAATGGGAGATCCTGGCGACATCGGCCTTCATCTCGATCGCCGTGCCGCTGATCGTGTTCTTTGCGATGCAGAAATATCTGGTCCGCGGCCTGCTGGCCGGATCGGTGAAAGGTGGCTGACTTGACTGGACAGAAGATCGACTGGTGGAAGGGCGGGATCATCTACCAGATCTACCCGCGCAGCTTCCAGGACACGACCGGGGACGGAATCGGCGATCTGGTCGGCATCGCGCAGCGCATGCCCTATGTGGCGTCGCTGGGTGTGGACGCGATCTGGATCTCGCCCTTCTTCACATCTCCGATGAAGGATTTCGGCTATGACGTCAGCGATTATCGCGGCATCGACCCGATCTTCGGCAGGATGGAGGATTTCGACTGGCTGATCGAACGGGCCCATGAGCTGGGCCTGAAGGTCCTGATCGACCTGGTCATGTCGCATACCTCGGACGAGCATCCGTGGTTCGCGGAAAGCCGCGCCAGCCGCGACAATCCCAAGGCCGACTGGTATGTCTGGGCCGATCCCAAGCCCGACGGCACGCCGCCGACCAACTGGCTGTCGATCTTCGGGGGCAGCGCATGGCATTGGGACCCGCGGCGCGAACAATACTACATGCACAATTTCCTTGTCTCGCAGCCGGACCTCAACTTCCACAATCCGGAGGTCCAGGAAGAGCTGCTGGCGATGGCACGGTTCTGGCTGGACAAGGGGGTCGACGGCTTCCGCCTCGACACGGTGAACTTCTACTTCCACGACAAGCAGCTGCGCGACAATCCGCCGCTGCCGCCCGAAAGGCGCAAGGCCGATACCGCGCCGGCGGTCAATCCCTACAACCACCAGAGCCACAAATACGACAAGTCGCAGCCCGAGAACCTGGCCTTCCTGGAACGTTTCGCGGCGCTGCTGCGACCCTATGGCGCCGCCGTCATAGGCGAGATCGGCGACAGCGAACGGGCGCTGGAACTGCTGGAGGAATATACCGGCGTCGCTGGCCGGGTCGAGATGTCCTATGTCTTCGATTTCCTGTCGGGCGAAAGCCTGCCCGCGCAGCGCATCGTCGAGGTCTTCGACCAGTTGCATGGCGTGGCACCGAATTCCTGGGCGTGCTGGGCCCTGTCGAACCATGACGTGATGCGCCACATCACCCGCTGGAACCTGACCGATCAGGCCGCCAAGGCCTATTGCACGGTGCTGATGTGCCTGCGCGGATCGGTCTGCCTGTATCAGGGCGAAGAGCTTGGCCTGCCCGAGGCCGAGCTGTCCTACGAGGAGCTGCGCGATCCCTACGGCATCGAGTTCTGGCCCGAATACAAGGGCCGAGACGGCTGCCGGACGCCGATGGTCTGGGACATGGGCGTGAATGGCGGCTTCTCGACAAGCCAGCCCTGGCTGCCGATCCCGCACGGCCATCTGCAGCGCACCGTCGTCGCCGAAGAAGCCGATGCGCAGTCCATGCTGCATCACTATCGCTGGGCGATCGGGCTTCGCAAGAAACACAGTGCGCTGCGGCTGGGCACGATGACCGACATGCGCGCCGACGGACCGGTGCTGTCCTTCACGCGCGCGGACAACGAACAGACCCTGCAAATCCGCGCCAACCTGTCGGACGAAGAGGCAGGCGGGCTGGGGCCGTGGCAAGTGCAGATCATCGAGGGTTAAACGGGGGAGGGATCGCGAATGGCCGATCTGAAACTGACGGATGTCGCCAAGGCCTATGGCGACGTGCAGGTGCTGAGCAATATCAACCTCGATATCAGATCGGGCGAGTTCATCGTGTTTGTCGGCCCCTCGGGTTGCGGCAAGTCCACGCTGCTTCGGATGATCGCCGGGCTGGAACAGATCACCGGGGGCGAGTTGCAGATCGACGGCCAGGTGATGAACGACATCCCGCCAAGCCAGCGCGGCATCGCCATGGTGTTCCAGTCCTATGCGCTTTATCCGCACATGACGGTGCGCGACAACATGGCCTTCGCGCTGAAGATCGCCGGCCAGTCCAGGGACAAGATCAAGGCCGCGACCGATCGGGCCGGCAAGATGCTGCAGCTGACCCCCTATCTGGACCGACTGCCCAAGGCGCTTTCGGGCGGCCAGAGGCAGCGCGTGGCGATCGGCCGGGCCATTGTGCGCGATCCCAAGGTCTATCTTTTCGACGAGCCGCTGTCGAACCTCGACGCGGCGCTGCGGGTGGCGACGCGGATCGAGATCGCGCAGCTGAAATCCTCGATGCCCGACCGCACGATGATCTATGTCACCCACGACCAGACCGAGGCGATGACGCTGGCGGACCGCATCGTGGTGCTGGCCGGGGGCGGCATCGCCCAGGTCGGCGCGCCGCTGGAGCTGTACGGGCGGCCGGTGAACGAATTCGTCGCCCAGTTCATCGGCAGTCCGGCGATGAACCTGCTGCCCGGCAAGGTCAAGACGACCGGCGAGATGACCACGGTCGCGCTGGATGGCGGGCTTGAGGCGCAGGTCGCCATACCGACCCGCCCCGGCGACGAGGGCATGGCCGTCAATCTGGGCGTCCGTCCCGAAGACATGCGCGAAACCGAGGGCACGCCGGTCTTTGAAGGCAAGGTCGATCTGACCGAGGCCCTGGGCGAGGTGACGCTGCTGTATTTCGGCACCGGAAAGGATGTCGTGCCGGTGACGGCCAAGTTGCCCGGCGTCCATGGGGGCCTGAACGGCCAGGTCGTGCGCCTGACCGCCGATCCCGCCGCGCTGCATCTGTTCCACAAGGGTGTTTCGCTTCTCTATCGCGACGGGGTGGACCTGCCGCCCTATCAGCCGCCGACGGCTCGCCCCTCGGGCAGCGCCGGCGGCGCCCATGGCGCGGCGGCCATGCCGTCCGACACGGACGACCGGGATGACCGCATCGAAGAGGGCCTGGTCAAGCCCCAGGGCCCGGTGCGCTGAGGCATGATCCCGCCGGATCGCGACGAAAGTCCTAAGTCGCGGCCCGGTCGTTCTGCTATACTTCCCCGACCTGGGGAGGAATCATGACGAAACGCAGCCACGCCGATCTGGTGGCCGAAAGATCGCAGTCGAAATCCGCGACATCGGCTCTGGCCGCTTCCTGGCGCCGGTCGATGCTGAAGCACGGGCTTGATCCCGGCGATTCCAGTCGTCCCGAGCGCCTGACTCTGGCCGAGCTTTCGGCCCGCAGGCAGGCAATGGAGGGTTTTCTCAACGTCGCCGGACCGCAGCTTGACCAGCTTTACAATCTTGTCTGCCTGTCTGGCTGCAACGTGCTGCTGACCGACGCGACCGGGGTGGTCCTCGATCAGCGCGTGGACGATGCCGACGCGGCGCAGTTCCGGGAATGGGGGCTGTGGCAGGGCATCGACTGGTCCGAAGCCGCGCAGGGCACCAACGGGATCGGGACCTGCCTGGCCGAGGGGCGGCAGGTCACGATCCATCGCGACGAACATTTCCACACCCGCAATATCGGCATGTCCTGCATGGACGCGCCGATCTGGGGTCCCGACGGACGGCTGGTCGCGGCGCTGGATGTCAGTTCCGCGCGCGCCGACCAGACCGAACGCTACAACCGCCTGATCAGCGCCCAGGTGGCGCAGACGGCCCGCGCCATCGAGGCGATGTTCTTCCGCGCCTCGTTCCCGGGGGCGCGGATCGTGGTCGCCTCGGATGATGGTCCGGACGCGACGATGCTGCTGGCTGTGGACCAGGACGACCTGGCGATCGGCGCGACCCGCGCGGCACGCCGCGCGCTTGGGCTGGAGCGCGAAGGCGCGATCCGGCCGCGTCCCGCTGTCGATCTTCTGGGCCGCAACGGCGACCTGACCGGCTTTGACAAGGCCGAACGGGCGGCCGTGGCGCGGGCGCTGGCGCGGGCCGAAGGCAATGTCTCGGCGGCGGCGCGGGCGCTGGGGGTCGGCCGGGCGACCATGTATCGCCGCATGGCACGGCTGGGCCTGACCTGAAAATCGCGCAGACTGTCTCATCCCTGAGACAGCCGCCGGCGACCGCGACCCCGGTGCCGTTGAAACGAATCGACCCGGCACCGAGATTGGGACGAGACCCGAAGAAGGAGACTTCGGGACCATCAGAGGAGGAATGGAATTATGCCGAACGATCAGACGCACGAGTTCAAGGGCGTGGGCGTGATGCCCTTTGCCAAGCGCTATGACAACTTCATCGGCGGCCAGTGGGTGGCGCCGAAATCGGGCAAGTACTTCACCAACACCACGCCGATCACCGGCGGCGAGATCGGCGAGATCGCCCGCTCGAACGCCGACGACATCGAGGCGGCGCTGGATGCAGCCCATGCCGCGAAGGACGCCTGGGGCCGCACCTCGACCACCGAGCGGTCGAACATCCTGTTCCGCATCGCCGACCGGATGGAGAAGAACCTGGAACTGCTGGCGACCGCCGAGACCTGGGACAACGGCAAGCCGATCCGCGAGACGATGGCCGCCGACCTGCCGCTGGCAGTGGACCATTTCCGCTATTTCGCCGGCGTGCTGCGCGCGCAGGAAGGCGGGATCTCGGAAATCGACCACGACACCGTCGCCTATCACTTCCATGAGCCGCTTGGCGTCGTGGGGCAGATCATCCCGTGGAACTTTCCGCTGCTGATGGCAACGTGGAAGCTGGCACCGGCGCTGGCCGCTGGCAATTGCGTCGTGTTGAAGCCCGCCGAACAGACCCCGGCCGGGATCATGGTCTGGGCCGATCTGATCGGCGATCTGCTGCCGCCGGGCGTGCTGAACATCGTCAACGGGTTCGGTCTGGAAGCCGGCAAGCCGCTGGCCTCGAATCCGCGCATCGCGAAGATCGCCTTCACCGGCGAGACGACCACCGGCCGCCTGATCATGCAGTATGCCGCGGAAAACCTGATTCCGGTGACGCTGGAACTGGGCGGCAAGTCGCCCAACGTCTTCTTCCAGGATGTCGCGCGCGAGGACGACGATTACTTCGACAAGGCAATCGAGGGCTTTGTGATGTTCGCGCTGAACCAGGGCGAGGTCTGCACCTGCCCGTCGCGCGCGCTGATCCATGAATCGATCTATGACCGCTTCATGGAACGGGCGTTGCAACGCGTGAAAGACATCGTTCAGGGAGACCCGCGCGACAGCGCGACGATGATCGGCGCGCAGGCGTCCAGCGAGCAGAAGGAAAAGATCCTGTCCTATTTCGACATCGGCCGCAAGGAAGGCGCCGAGGTGCTGACGGGCGGCAAGGCGGCCGATCTGGGCGGCGAGTTGTCGTCGGGCTACTACATCGAGCCGACCGTCCTGAAGGGCCACAACAAGATGCGGGTCTTCCAGGAGGAGATCTTCGGCCCGGTCGTGTCGGTCACCACCTTCAAGGACGACGACGAGGCGCTGTCGATCGCCAATGACACGCTTTACGGCCTTGGGGCGGGAGTCTGGTCGCGCGAGGCCAACACCTGCTACCGTTTTGGCCGCGCCATCAAGGCGGGCCGGGTCTGGACAAATTGCTACCATGCCTATCCTGCCCATGCGGCCTTCGGCGGCTACAAGCAGTCGGGCATCGGACGCGAAAACCACCGCATGATGCTGGACCACTACCAGCAGACCAAGAACATGCTGGTCAGCTATAGCCCCAAGAAACTGGGCTTCTTCTGATCCTGCCACGGCGGGCGGCCCCCAGGGGCCGTCCCTTTCCCCGCAAGCCGCGGGGACCCCGCGGCATCAGCGCGGATTGTCTCCTTCCCTGCGGGATTGCGGCGTCCCTCCCGGGATCGCCCGGGGCTTGTTGTCGGGCACGCTGACGCTGGAATTGCAACGCCGGATCGCGGAGAATTCGCAACAGCCGGGCCTGAAGCCGGAGGAAAGACCCGAAATTCCTGAAGAGGAGCTTGAAGACATGAGCACCGTCACCGCCACGCCCGCGGCGCTGCAACTGATCGAGGAAATCACCGCCGATCATGGTCCCGTCCTGTTCCACCAGTCGGGCGGTTGCTGCGACGGGTCCAGCCCGATGTGCTATCCGCAGTCCGACTTCAAGATCGGCGAACGGGATGTGAAGATCGGCGAGATCGGCGGCGCGCCCTTCTATATCTCGGCCAGCCAGTACGAGACGTGGAAACATACCGACCTGATCATCGACGTGGTGGCGGGGCGCGGCGGGATGTTCAGCCTGGACAATGGCCGCGAGAAACGCTTCCTGACCCGGTCCGAGATCTGCTCGACCTGATACGCCCCATGATTGTGGCGACCAGGGGATTGGCCTATAAGCGGCGCGTTCCCTGAGGAGATCCGATCATGGCCTACAGCATCTTCATCGACGGCGAAGCCGGCACCACGGGTCTGCAGATCCGCGAACGGCTGGAGCCGCGCGAGGATATCCGGCTGATCACCATCGACCCGGGTCGCCGCAAGGACGCCGACGCGCGTCGCGAGGCGTTCGAGCGGGCCGATATCGGCATCCTCTGCCTGCCCGACGAGGCGGCCCGCGAGGCGGTCGAACTGACCCGCGATCTGGATGTCAGGCTGATCGACGCCTCGACGGCGCATCGGGTCGATGATCGCTGGGTGTTCGGCTTTCCCGAACTGTCCGACGAGATCCGCGACCAGATCGCCGAGGCAAGGCTGGTCAGCAATCCCGGCTGTTATTCGACCGGCTCGATCGCCATCATCGCGCCGCTGGTCGCGGCCGGGTTGATCGACGAGGACGAACCGCTGGCGATCAATGCCGTCAGTGGCTATACCGGCGGCGGCAAGGCCCTGATCGCCGAGTATCAGGATGGCGGCGCCCCGGCGCATTTCGTCTATGGCCTGACCCAGCGTCACAAGCACATTCCCGAGATCATGGCCCATGCCGGCCTGCTGGTGCAGCCGGTGTTTTCGCCTGCGGTCGGCAATTTCGCGCAGGGCATGGTGGTGCAGTTGCCGTTGCATCTGGACGACGAACGCACGGTGGCGGCGCTGTTCGAGGCGCTGTCCGAGCACTATGACGGCCAGCAATTCGTGCAGGTCGTGGATGCCGAAGAGGTCGGCTCGCGGCTTGTGCCGACCGCGATGAACGGCACCAATGTCATGCGGATCAGCGTGCATGGCGATGACGACAACGGCTGCGCGACGGTCGTCGCGGTGCTGGACAATCTGGGCAAGGGCGCGTCCGGTGCGGCGATCCAGAACGCCAATATCATGCTGGGACTGGACGAGGCCGAGGGGCTCTGAGTTTCGCCTTGCGTCCGGTCCCGCCGGCCTCCGACGCCCTATCCGCGCGACACGGGCGGGACGGCCCGGAGGGTTTGCGCGCCAGGCGCGGGCACCGGCACCTGCCCTGAAGCCCCGGGCGGGACGTCCGGCCAGGCATCCGGCGACAGCATCGACCTTGCCTTCGACGCCACCGCGCGGTGCCTGTCGAACGACGACATGCTGTTCTAGCGTCCGGCCGGCGGCGTATCCTCGACAAGGGCAGGCCGGAAATACCGCTTGGTCCGCTGCCCGGTGGTGATCGGCGTGATCCGTTCGATGCAGCGGCGATAGTGGTCGGTCTGCCCATGGGCCTTCAGCGCATCCTCGTCGATGAAGATCTCATAGACCGTGAATCGGTTGTCGTCCTCGGGGTCGCAGAGCAGGTCAAAGCGCAGATTGCCCGGTTCGCGCTGCGTCCCCTGCCAGTTGATGCGAAACGCCTCGAGAAAGTCATCCCGGTGGCCAGGCAGCACCTCGATGCTGACAAGTTGTATCAACATGCCGATTTTTTCCTTCTTGCGGTCGATGGTAACGACTTGACGGAACCACGGTGATGGGCTCTAGAAAATCTATATCGCGGATCATTGCGCTTGAGCCAGATGACGCGCGGTCCGTTCGCCGGACGCAAGGCCGATTCTGCCGGATTGCCGACGGTCCTGCGCTATTGCGTGTTTGCAAGTTGCTCGGTTCGGCATGGTGGTTTTCCTCAGACCCTTCACCGCCCGCCTGCGCCGCCTCGCCCGGCGCGGTGCGCCGGAATTCTTCGCCAGCGCCACAGAAACCTGGCAGGTCGGCCCCGCCGAAACGATGCACTATCTTCCCTCGCGCGCGCTTCCGGGACAGGTCGAGCGGATCCGCGCCTCGGTTTTCGCGCCGCTGCCTGACACGATCGAGGCCCTGACCCGCCGGGGCGACACCCATGAGGGGCCGACGACGGCCTGGCGGCTGCGCGGCGTCGATCTGGTGGACGGGGTGCTGTATCACGGCGGGGCGGAATACCATCTGCGACCGCGCCAGCGCCGTTTCGGCCTGACCCCGCGGCCCCGGACCGAGGCAAGCGGCACGCTGTATGAAAGCTGGACCACGAATCGCTGGTTCGGCAGCTGGCTGATGGACGCCACGCTCACCTACGAGCTGGCAGAGGCGCAGGGCAGCCCTGTCAGCATATCGGCCGCCAGGCCGCCGGGCAGCCATCAGCATGATTACGAGCGGCTCATCGGAATGACGCCTGGGCGTGTGGAGGCCGACGTGCATTTCACCGATCTGGTGATGTTCGGCGATCTTGCCAATAACGGTCACAAGGCGGCGCGCGCCCGTGCATTGCGCCGCCGCCTGCTGGCGGGCCGCGATCCCAAGCCGGTGCCCGGCGTGTTCCTGCTGCGCGGAGATGCGGGCGACCGGCGTGTGCTGGTCAACGAACGCGACCTCGCCGAATGTCTGGCGGCCGAGCGCGGGTTTCGGGTGATCGATCCGCTGCAGGCGACGGTTGAGCAGTTGATCGAAGCCTGCGGGGCCGCAAGGATCATCGTCGGGGTCGAGGGCAGTCACCTGGTTCACGGCATAACCGTCGCGCCCGAAGGCGCCGCGATCATTCCGATCCAGCCGCCGCTGCGGGTTGCCGCGACGCTGAAGCAGATGACCGACCGCCTTGGCCAGCATTACGGGCTGCTGGTGGCCGAAGGCGGCGACATCGAATTCCGGCTGTCGCGGGACGACCTGTTCGCCACCATCGACCTCTTTGACTGAAAGCCGGCCCGACGCCCGACGCCCGAAAATCGCCGCACGATCCCGCCACGGCTCGCCGCGCGTGGGGGGCGGGGCGCGACAGGGCCGGCGGGGCATGCGCGGCGACGTCTGCATGGGTCGCCGGGTGGAGTGGTGTTCCTACCCGGCTTGCCCGGAATAGTTGTCCAGCGGCGGACAGGTGCAGATCAGGTGGCGGTCACCATGGGCGTTGTCGACACGCCCCACCGGCGGCCAGTACTTGTCCACCCGAAATGATCCGGGCGGAAAGCAGCCCTGTTCGCGCGAATAGGGCCGGTGCCATTGCGCGACCAGGTCCTCGACGGTGTGGGGTGCGCGGCGCAGAGGGCTGGCTTCGGCCGCGATCCGGCCTTCGGCGACATCGGTGATCTCGTCCCGGATCGCCAGCATGGCGGCGATGAATCGGTCGATCTCGGCCTTGGTTTCGCTTTCGGTGGGTTCCACCATCAGCGTGCCGGCGACCGGCCAACTCATCGTCGGGGCGTGGAACCCGTTGTCGATCAGTCGCTTGGCGATGTCATCCACGGTCACGCCATGTTCGGCAAAGGGCCTTGTGTCCAGGATGCATTCATGCGCCACGCGGCCGCGATTGCCCATGAACAGGATCGGGTAGGCCCCCGACAGGCGGCTGGCGATGTAGTTCGCGTTCAGGATCGCGACGCGCGTTGCCTGGGTCAGCCCCGCGCCGCCCATCATCAGGCAGTAGGCCCATGAAATCAGCAGGATCGAGGCGCTGCCGAAGGGTGCGGCCGCGACGGCCCCGCTGTCGGGATCGCGCGGATCGCCCGGCAGATGCGGGGCCAGATGCGCCTTGACGCCGATCGGCCCCATGCCGGGACCGCCGCCGCCATGCGGAATGGCGAATGTCTTGTGCAGGTTCAGGTGGCTCACATCGCCGCCGATCTCGCCGGGCTTCACAAGACCGACCAGCGCATTGAGGTTCGCCCCGTCGATATAGACCTGGCCGCCATGCTCATGGGTGATCCGGCAGACATCGCGGACCGTGTCCTCGAAGACGCCATGCGTGCTGGGATAGGTGATCATCACCGCGGCCAGACGGGTCCCGGCCCTGGCGGCCTTGTCGGCGAAATCCTCAAGATCGATGTCGCCGTTCGGGGCGGACTTCACGACCACGACCTTCATGCCGCACATCTGGGCGCTGGCCGGGTTGGTGCCATGCGCCGACATCGGGATCAGGCAGACATCGCGCTGATCGTCGCCATTGGCGCGGTGATAGGCCTGGATCGTCAGCAAGCCCGCATACTCCCCCTGCGCGCCGCTGTTGGGCTGCATCGAAAACGCGTCATAGCCGGTGATCTGGCACAGCTTGTCGGTCAGATCGGCGATCGCCTCGGCATAGCCGGTCGCCTGGTGGCGCGGCGCAAACGGGTGCAGGGCCCCGAATTCCGGCCAGGTGATCGGCATCATCTCGGCGGCGGCGTTCAGCTTCATCGTGCAGGACCCCAGCGGGATCATCGCCCGATCCAGGGCCAGATCGCGATCCGAGAGACGCCGCATGTACCGCATCATCTCGGATTCGGCCCGGTTCATGTGGAACACCGGATGGGTCAGGTAGTCGCTGTCACGCAGCAGGTCCTCGGGGATCGCCGGGCTCATGGCGGGTGCGGCGGCCTGATCGATGCCGAACGCATCCAGAAGTCGCGCGATCACGGCGGCATCGGTGGTTTCGTCCACGCTGATCCCCACCCGGTCGCGGCCGACCTTGCGAAGATTGATCCCGCGCTGTTCGGCTGCCGCAAGGATGCCCGCCTGCCCGACGCCAACCTTGACGGTGATCGTGTCGAACAGCGCCGGCGGGGCGACATCCGCGCCCGCCGCGCGCAGCGCATCGGCCACGGTGACCGCGTGCAGATGCACCCGCTGCGCGATGGCGCGCAGTCCCTCGGGACCGTGGAACACCGCATAGAACCCGGCCATCACCGCCAGCAGAGCCTGCGCGGTGCAGACATTGCTGGTCGCCTTTTCGCGCCGGATATGCTGCTCTCGGGTCTGCAAGGACAGCCGGTAGGCCTGGTTGCCGCTGGCATCCACGCTGACCCCCACGATCCGTCCGGGCATCGCCCGCTTCAGTGCGTCCCGGCAGGACATGAACGCGGCATGCGGCCCGCCATAGCCCATCGGCACGCCGAAACGCTGCGCCGATCCGACCGCGATATCGGCGCCCATCGCGCCGGGCTCCTTCAGCAGGCACAGCGCCAGCAGGTCGGTCGCCACGATGGCCAGCGCCCTGGCGTCGTGCAGCGCGTCGATCTCGGGCGTCAGGTCGCGGATATGGCCATAGGTGCCCGGATACTGGAAGATGGCGCCGAAGACCTGGTCTGGAACCAGATCGTCCACCGATCCCTTGACGATCCGGATCCCCAGCGGCGCGGCCCGCGTCTCGATCACCGCGATGGTCTGCGGATGCAGGTCATGGGCCACGAAGAACGCGTCCGCGCTGGATTTCGCCTGCCGCCGCGCCATGGCCATCGCCTCGGCTGCCGCGGTCGCCTCGTCCAGCAGCGAGGCATTGGCGACAGGCAGCCCGGTCAGGTCCGCCACCATCGTCTGGTAATTCAGCAGCGCCTCAAGGCGACCCTGGGCGATTTCGGGCTGATAGGGTGTATAGGCCGTGTACCAGGCCGGGTTTTCCAGGATGTTGCGCTGGATCGCGGGCGGCGTGAAGGTGCCGTAATAACCCTGCCCGATCAGGCTGGTCATGACGCGGTTCTTCTTGGCGACCGCCTCCATCCGGGCCAGCAAGGCCGCCTCGGACAGGGCGGGCCAGTCCAGCGGCCGGTCCTGGCGGATCGCCTTGGGGACCGTCTGTTCGATCAGCGACTCAAGGCTGTCGGCGCCGACAGCCTTCAGCATCTCGGCCATCTCTGCCGGAGACGGCCCGATATGGCGCCGGTTGGCGAAATCGTCGGGGTTGTAGTCGGTCGGCATCCAGCGGGTCATGCGCGTGTCCATCAGTTCCGGTCGACAATGCGGCCTGCGCCGCATTCTGGTCGTCATGCGAAGCGCCCCGGTCTTCGCCGGGCCGCCAGGCCCGGCAGGGGGTGGATCAGCCGATCAGGGCCGTGTAGGCGTCCTCGTCCAGGAATCCCTCGATTGCGTCGGGCTGCGCCGGGCGGATGCGAAAGAACCAGGCCGCCATGGGGTCTTCGTTCACGGCCCCGGGATTGTCGGCCAGATCAGCGTTGACCGCCGAGATGACGCCCGCGACCGGCGCGGTGATGTCACTGGCGGCCTTCACCGATTCGATCACCACGATCTCGTCTCCGGCCGCGACCTCGCGGCCTTCCTCGGGCAGTTCGATGAACACCACATCGCCCAGCTGCTCGCTGGCGTGGCTGGTGATGCCCACGACGATCTCGTCGCCCTCGGCGCGCATCCATTCATGGTCTTCGGTGTATTTCAGCATGGGTTCCTCAGCGTTTGTAGGACGGCGTGATGAAGGGCAGGGGGGCGACCGTCACGGGCAGGCGTTTGCCGCGCAACTCGGCGAAAACCGTGTCGCCGTCCGGGATGCCGGCGGGAATGCGGGCCATCGCGACCGGTCCACCGACCGAGGGTCCGAACCCGCCCGAGGTGATGCGGCCGATTGGCTCGGCGGCATCGGCGGACGGAAAGATCGGCACGCCCTCGCGGATCGGCGCCCGCCCCTCGGGCCGCAGGCCCCGGCGGGTGGCCGACGCACCCCCGGCCAGTTCGTCGAGGATCGTCTGCGCGCCCGGAAAGCCTCCGGCGCGGGCGCCCCCGTGGCGGCGCAGCCTGGGGATCGACCAGCCAAGCGCGGCGGCGGCCGGTGTCACGCCACGGTCCATGTCGTGACCGTAAAGCGGCATTCCCGCCTCCAGCCGCAGGCTGTCGCGCGCGCCAAGCCCGATCGGCGCGACCCTGTCATCGGCCAGCAGAGCCGTCGCGAAATCGACCAGAACCGCCTCGGGGACGGAAATCTCGAACCCGTCCTCGCCGGTATAGCCCGACCGCGAGATCCACATCTTTTGTCCGCGCCAGTCAAGACTGCGGCTGTCCATGAAGCGCATGTCCGCCGCCTCGGGGATCAGCGCGGCCAGTACGGGCGCGGCCTCTGGGCCCTGCAACGCGACAAGCCCCCGATCGGTGACCGGCAAAACCTCGACGCCCTCCAGCGATCGCAGATGCGCGATATCCTGATCGGCACAGGCGGCGTTGACGACCAGCAGGAAATGGTCGCCACGATTGGCGAACATCAGATCGTCCAGAATCCCGCCCTTGGGGTCGGTGAACAGCCCGTAGCGCTGCCGGCCCGGGGCCAGTCCCAGCAGGTCGGCGGGGATCAGGCTTTCCAGCGCCAGCGCCGCGCTGGACAGCACACCGTCGGACGGCACGACCAGCACCTGTCCCATGTGGCTGACATCGAACAACCCGGCCTGCGCGCGCGTGTGCAGGTGCTCGGCCATGACGCCCGCCGGGTACTGGACCGGCATGTCCCAGCCGGCAAAGGGCACCATTCGCGCGCCCTGTTCGACATGAAGATCGTAAAGCCCGGTCCGGCGCAGTTCCTCGGCCATCTGGCCTCCTCTCGTCTCGCCGGGCAGGCCGGCATCGATCATGCGGGCTCAGCCGCGTTTCGATGCCCCCTCTGTCCCTGCCCGCACGGGCGCCTGAGATCGTTATCCCTTCGGCGGGCCGGGTCGCGGCCACTCTCCAGAGCCTATGTCGGAAACGGTCCTTTTGCCTGAGAGTTCGCCGGGGCGGCTGCTCCTTCGGCACCGGCACGAAGCCGGATTCTCCCGAATTCCTGACGCTGACAGCTAGCCCCAGGTCGCGTGCAAGGCAAGCCCTTTGTCGTATCGGGGTCGAAACCGGTCGCTTTCGGCGGATGGGCCGGGCCGAGGCCCTGCGGGGTTGGGGTGCGGACCGGGCCTCAGCGTCTGGGAAAGACGAACACCCGGTCGCGTCGCAGCATCAGCCACATCGGCGTGCCGGCCGGAGGCAGGAACACGCCCGGCACAGTGGCGTTCAGCGCGATGCCGCCCTCGTCGGTCGTGAACTCGACCAGCGATTCGCGGCCCAGGTAGCGGGCGCGAACCACGCGGGCCAACGCCGCCGCGCCGTTTTCCCGCGTCGGTGCAGGGCCTTGGCCGGCGCGATCGAAATCGATCTTCAGATGCTGAGGCCGGATCACGATCTCGACCTCGCTGCCATCGGGCACGCCGGGGGTCAGGAAGTCGCCGAATGGGGTGGCGGTCAGCGCGCCCTTGACCCGACCCTCCAGGACATTGACATCGCTGAAGAAAGCGGCAGCCTGCCGGTCCACTGGCGCATTGTAGAGATTATAGGGCGCGCCCTGTTGCACGATCCGGCCGAGGCGCATCAGCAGGATCTGGTCGGCCATCCGCATCGCCTCGTGGGGTTCGTGGGTCACCAGCAGGACTGCGGTGCCTTCTTCCTTCAGCAGAGACAGCGTCTCGTCGCGGATCCCGTCGCGCAGGCGCTCGTCAAGTCCGCTGAACGGCTCGTCCATCAGCAGCACGCGCGGGCGCGGCGCCAGCGCGCGGGCCAGCGCCACGCGCTGCTGCTCGCCACCCGACAGTTCATGGGGATAGCTGTCGATATGGCCCGACATATGCACCCGTTCCAGCAATTCCGCGACGCGGGCGCGGTTGGCGGAATACCTGCCCGGCAAGCCGAAGGCGACATTCTCGCTGACCGGCAGATGCGGAAACAGCGCGAAATCCTGGAACATCAGCCCGACCGCACGACGTTCGGGCGGCACCCGGAAGACGGTGTCGCAAACCAGATTTCCATCGACGAAGATCTTGCCGCTGTCCTGCATGTCCACCCCGGCAACGATCCGCAGGGTGGTGGACTTGCCGCAGCCAGACGGCCCCAGAAGGCAGGCGACCTGCCCGGCGCTGACGCTGAACGAGACCTGATCCACGACCTTCAGCCCGTCAAAGGCGCGTGTCAGGTCCTGGACCTCGAGTCGGGGCGGAGTGGTCACGTCCTGTCCGATTCTTTCACTTGGGTTTTGCCTTGCCCTAGCAGCGGGATGCAGCACCCGCAACCGCCCCGGACCAGGCCGCGATCCGGCAGCGCCAGGCCCGGCACCGGCATGGCCGGAGCGATCGGCCCCTGCCGGCGGCTGCATCGCTGCGACGGCATCAGATCGTGACGTTCAGCGCGCCCCCGTCCAGCAGGATGTTCTGGCCGACGATGAATTTCGCATGCTGGCTGCACAGGAAGGCGCAGGTGGCGCCGAAATCCTCGGGCTGGCCATAGGTGCCGGTCGGGATGCCCGCCTGCCGCTGCCGGCGGGCGTCGTCCATGCTGATCCCCTGTTGCTCTGCGACGCCCTTGTCGAGGCTGTCGGCGCGGTCGGTGGCGTGGATGCCCGGCAGGATGTTGTTCACGCAGACGCCGCGTCCCGCGACCTGCCGCGACATGCCCGCCACGAAGCCCGTCAGCCCGGTCCGCGCGGTATTGGACAGCCCCAGGACCGCGATCGGCGAGCGGACCGATTGCGAGGTTATGTTGACGACCCGGCCCCAGCCGCGATCCATCATCCCGGGCACCAGCGCCTGCATCAGCGCCACCGAGCTCAGCATGTTCGCGTCGATGGCCCTGATGAAATCGTCGCGGTTCCAGTCGGTCCAGTTTCCGGGGGGCGGGCCGCCGGCATTGGTGACCAGGATGTCGGCCTGGCCGACCGCCTCAAGCACCCGGGCGCGGCCCTCCTGGGTGGTGATGTCGGCGGCGACCGGCGTGACGCTGACGCCGTGCCGGTCGGCGATCTCGCGCGCCGTGCGGGTGATCTCGGATTCGGTGCGGCTGTTGATGACCAGATCCACGCCGGCCTGGGCCAGCGCCTCGGCACAGCCGCGTCCCAGGCCCTTCGAGGCCGCGCAGACCAGCCCCCGTCTGCCCCTGATACCAAGATCCATCACGCCCTCCTGTCGGTTTGCCCGGCAGGAAACGCGCGGCGGCCGGGTTTGTCAAACCTTGCCTTCGATCGCCTCGCGGATGGCGCGGATATTGTCGCCATAGACCTGCGGCTGATCGACCGTGCCGCCCTTGAACACCGCCGAGCCCGCAACCAGCACGTCGGCCCCGGCCCTGGCGACGATCGGCGCGGTCTTGGGATCGACCCCGCCATCGACCTGGATATGGATGGGGCGGTCGCCGATCATGCCGCGCAGGCGGGCGATCTTGTCGATCTGGCTGTGGATGAATTTCTGCCCGCCGAAGCCGGGATTCACCGTCATCACCAGCACCATGTCGCACAGATCCAGCAGGTAATCGACCGCTTCGAGCGGCGTGCCCGGATTGAGCGCGATGCCGGCCTTCTTGCCGGTGGCGCGGATCGCCTGCAAGGTGCGATGCGGATGCGGCCCGGCCTCGACATGCGCCGTGATCATGTCGGCCCCGGCCTCGGCATAGGCGTCGATATAGGCATCGACAGGCGCGATCATCAGATGCACGTCCATGAAGGTCGTGACATGCGGACGGAACGCCTTCACGGCGGGCGGGCCGAAGGTCAGGTTCGGCACGAAATGCCCGTCCATCACATCGACATGCACCCAGTCGGCGCCCTGTCCCTCGATGGCGCGGATCTCGGCGCCGAAATTCGCGAAATCGGCGGACAGGATCGAAGGCGCGATCTTGATCTTGCGGTCGAATGTCATGGTGCGGGTCCCCTGAGCTTACTCGGCAGCCTGCTGCCCGGTTGTGCGGTTCCCGTCAAGCCCGGCATCAAGCCCGCCGCGAAACACCCGGCTGGCGCGCAGGTCGGGCTCGGTGATGGTCGACAGCGTGTCGGCATCGACCGGCCCCCTCGCCTCGTTGAACAGCCGGTTCGCCTGGCGCAGCCGGGCGCGGTCCAGCGCGTTCCGGATCGAGCGGGCATTGGCGAAATGCGACTGGCCGCGGCGTGCGGCGATATACTGCGCCATCGCCTGCCGCGCGGCCTCGTCGAAGCGATAGTTCTGTCGGGCCAGCATCCTTTCCGAGATGTGCAGCAATTCGGGATCGCTGTAGTCGGGGAACTCGATGTGATGGGCGATCCGCGACCGGAAGCCGGGGTTGGAGGCGAAGAAACGGTCCATCCGGTCGGCATAGCCCGCCAGGATCACCACCAGGTCGTCGCGGTTGTTTTCCATCACCTGCAACAGGATCTCGATGGCCTCCTGCCCGTAATCGCGTTCATTCTCGGGCCGGTAGAGGTAATAGGCCTCGTCGATGAACAGCACTCCGCCCATCGCCTTCTTCAGCACCTCCTTGGTCTTGGGCGCGGTGTGGCCGATATACTGGCCCACCAGGTCGTCGCGCGTGACGGTCACCAGATGGCCCTTGCGGACATAGCCCAGCCGATGCAGCAGATCGGCCATCTTCAGCGCCACCGTCGTCTTGCCGGTGCCGGGATTGCCGGTGAAGGACATGTGCAGCGTCGGCGTTTCGGTCGCCAGGCCCATCTGCCGGCGGGCCTTGTCGACCAGCAGCAGCGCCGCCGTCTCGCGGATGCGGGATTTCACCGGCTCCAGCCCGATCAGCGTCTCGTCCAGCTCGCGCAGCACGTCCCTCACGCCGCTTTCCTCGAAGGCGGCGGCCAGATCGACGCTGGTCGGGCGCGCGTCCTGGATCGTGGTCTCGTCGGTCATGGGATGCCTCGTTTGGCTGCAAGGTTGGTCCGGGCGGCACGGGGAATGGCCGCCCGGAGGCCGGTCAGGCGTAGCGCGACCCTTCGGGTTCGCGCATGGCATAGCTTTCGATCGTGTAGCGCACGGTCCGGCCCTCGCCTTCCTGGCGGACGACCCGGAAGCCGGGCTCGACTTCCGGCCGGTTGACGATGAAGCTCATCCGGATCGATTCCCAGCCGGGCGAGGAATCGAAGGCGATGACGCGGATATACGTGCTGCCATGTTCCTTGCGGCACGCGTTGACCTCATAGACCACGGCGGCGGCATCGGGGTTGTCGAACATCGGATGGCCCCACATCTCCCAGTAGGTGTTCCGGGGATGGGGATCGTCGGTATATTCGACCGACACGGCCCAGCCGTTGTCGATCGCGTATTGCGCCTGAACGCGGATGTCGTCGTCGCTCAGGTCGGGCAGAAAGCTGAACTGGCCTTGCATCAGTTTCATGTCGGTTCTCCTCAAGCCGAGACTTCGGGGGTGGGGGCAAAGTCGGGCGCATCCGTCGAGGCATAGTTGAACGAAACGTCCTTCCACACATCCAGCGCCTGTTTCAGCGGCGTGCAGGTGCGGGCGGCGTCGCGCAGGATGTCCTCGCCCTCGTTCCAGATGTCGCGGCCGGCATTGCGGGCGAACACCATCGCCTCCAGCGCGACGCGGTTGGCCTGAGCCCCCGCCGCGATCCCGTGCGGATGACCGATCGTGCCGCCGCCGAACTGCAGCACCACATCCTCGCCCAGATAGTGCAGCAGCTGGTGCATCTGGCCGGCATGGATGCCGCCCGAGGCGACCGGCATCATCTTGTTCAGGCTGGCCCATTCCTGATCGAAGAAGATCCCGTTCTCCAGCGCCATCGGATTCCGTTCCTCGCGGAAGATGTCGTAGTATCCCCTGGTCGTCGCCGGATCGCCCTCCAGCTTGCCCACGACCGTGCCGGCATGCAGGTGATCGACGCCCGCCAGCCGCATCCATTTCGCGATGACCCGGAAGCTGACGCCGTGGCTGCGCTGGCGGGTATAGGTCGAATGACCGGCCCGGTGCAGATGCAGGATCATGTCGTTGTCGCGCGCCCATCTGGCCATCGACTGGATCGCGGTATAGCCGATCACCAGGTCGATCATCACGATCACCGAGCCCAGGGATTTGGCGAATTCGGCGCGGGCATACATCTCTTCCATCGTCCCGGCGGTGATGTTCAGATAGGTGCCCTTGACCTCTCCGGTCGCGGCGCTGGCGCGGTTCACGGCCTCCATGCAGTAGAGGAACCGGTCCCGCCAATGCATGAAGGGCTGGCTGTTGATGTTCTCGTCATCCTTGGTGAAATCGAGCCCGCCCTTCAGCGCCTCGTAGACGACGCGGCCATAGTTGCGGCCCGACAGGCCCAGCTTGGGTTTCACGGTGGCGCCCAGCAGCGGGCGACCATAGCAGTTCAGGCGTTCACGCTCGACGACGATGCCGGTGGCCGGGCCCTGGAAGGTCTTCACATAGGCCACGGGCAGGCGCATGTCCTCCAGCCGCAGCGCCTTGAGCGGCTTGAAGCCGAAGACATTGCCGATGATGGATGCCGTCAGGTTGGCGATCGAGCCGCCCTCGAACAGGTCCAGATCATAGGCGATATAGGCAAAGAACTCGCCCTCGCTGCCCGGGACCGGATCGACGCGATAGGCCTTGGCGCGGTATTTCTCGCAGGCCGTCAGCCGGTCGGTCCACACCACCGTCCAGGTCGCGGTGCTGCTTTCGCCGGCGACGGCCGCCGCCGCCTCGACCGCGTCCACCCCGTCCTGCGGGGTGATCCGGAACAGCGCGATCACGTCGGTGTCCTTGGGCTCGTAATCGGGTTCCCAATAGCCCATCTGGGCGTATTTCATCACGCCCGCCGAGTAACGCTTCTTGGCGTCGGTGACGGTCTGGTTCGACATCTGGTTCATGTCCTTCTCCCTTCAGGCGGCTCTTGCGCCGGTGATGGCCGGGTCAAGCGCCCCCGACGCATAGCGTTTGGCCATCTCGTCAATCGCGATGACCCTGATCGTGCCGGCGTGCCCCGCGGTGCCGAAGCGTTCGAACCGGTCGCGGCACAGCGCGGTCAGTTCCGTCATGGCGGGGATCATGAACTTGCGCGGATCGAACTCGGCCGGCGTATCGCGGGCGACGCGGCGGAACTGTCCGGTCATCGCCATCCGGCAATCGGTGTCGATGTTGACCTTGCGCACGCCCATGCGGATGCCGCGTTCGATTTCCTCGACCGGCACGCCCCAGGTCTGCGGCATCTCTCCGCCCGATGCGTTGATCAGGTCCTGCAGATGCTGCGGGACGCTGCTCGAGCCGTGCATGACCAGATGCGTGCCGGGCAGGCGCTGGTGGATCGCCTCGATCACATGCATGGCCAGGATGTCGCCATCGGGCTTGCGGGTGAACTTGTAGGCGCCGTGGCTGGTGCCGCAGGCGATGGCCAGCGCGTCGCAGCGCGTGGCGCGGACGAAATCCACCGCCTGATCGGGATCGGTCAGCAACTGGCTGTGGTCCAGCTTGCCCTCGGCGCCCGATCCGTCCTCGGCCGCCGCCTCGCCGGTTTCCAGGCTGCCCAGCACGCCCAACTCACCCTCGACCGAGGCGCCGACGCCATGCGCGGCCTCGGCCACCCGGGCGGTGACGGCGACGTTGTAGTCGTAATCGGCCGGGGTCTTCATGTCCTCATGCAGCGAGCCGTCCATCATGACGCTGGTAAAGCCGTGGCGGATCGCGGACATGCAGGTTGCCAGATTGTTGCCGTGATCCTGATGCAGGCAGATCGGGATCCCCGGGTTCATCTCGGCCAGCGCCTCGACCATGCGGCGCAGCATGATGTCGCCGGCATAGCGGCGCGCCCCGCGCGACGCCTGCAGGATGACCGGCGCATCGACCTCGGCCGCGGCCTTCAGGATCGCAAGGCCCTGTTCCATGTTGTTGATGTTGAACGCCGGCACCCCGTAGCCATGCTCGGCCGCGTGGTCCAGAAGCTGTCTCAGCGTGATCAGCGCCATCAGGTTTCTCCCTCGATCAGATGCCGGGCCAGCGAAGCGGCGGCCTCGGGCGTGATGCCGAAATGGCGGTAAAGTTCGGGCGCCGGGGCCGAGGCGCCAAAGCCGGTCATGCCGACAAACCCGTCCTCGGGCCGCAGGACCAGGTCCCATCCCTGCCGGATCGCCGCCTCGATGCCGATCCGCGGGGCGTGCCCAAGCACGCCGCGCCGGTAATCCGCATCCTGCGCGGCGAACAGTTCGAAACAGGGGGCCGACACCACCGCGGCGTTGATCCGGGCGGCCTTCAGCAGATCCGAGGCGGCCAGCGCGATCTGGACTTCCGATCCGGTGGCGATCAGCGTCACGTCCCGATCGAAGGGCGTTTCGCGCAGCACATAGGCCCCAAGCCGGCTGCGGTTGTTGTCCTCGTCCTCGATCCGGACGGCGGGCAGCGCCTGCCGCGACAGCGCGAGGACCGAGGGCGTGGCGCCGCTGGTCAGCGCGATCTCCCACGCTTCGGCGGTCTCGACCGCGTCGGCGGGGCGGAAGACCCGCAGGTTCGGGATGGCCCGAAGGCTGGCCAGGTGCTCGACCGGCTGGTGGGTCGGGCCGTCCTCGCCCAGCCCGATGCTGTCATGGGTCATCACATGGACGACGCGCACCCCCATCAGCGCGCCCAGCCGGATCGCGCCGCGCGCATAATCGGCAAAGGCCAGAAACGTGCCGCCATAGGGGATGAATCCGCCATGCAGCGCGATGCCGTTCATCGCCGCCGCCATGCCATGTTCGCGGACGCCGTAATGGACATAGCGGCCGGCGTAATCGCCGGGCGCGATCACCCGCATCCCCTTGCTGCGCGTGTTGTTCGAGCCGGTCAGGTCGGCGCTGCCGCCGATCGTGTCGGGCAGCGTCGCATTCACCACCTCCAGCGCCATCTCGCTGGCCTTGCGGGTCGCCAGCTTCGGCCGGTCCGCGACAAGGCGGTGGCAATACTCCGCGATCGCGGCGCGCAGCGCCGCCGCGTCGGGCGCGGCCTGCGCCGCCCGGAACGCGGCGCGGTTGTCCGACGCCTCGAGCCGTGCCTGCCATGCCGCCCGCGCCCTGCCGCCCCGCGCGGCGATTGCGGCCCAGCCGGCGCGGACATCCTCGGGCAGGGTGAAGGCCTCGTGCGGCCAGTCCAGCGCGATGCGCGCGGCCGCGATCTCGTCGGCACCCAGCGGCGCGCCATGCACATCATGGCTGCCCTGCTTGTTCGGGGCGCCGAAGCCGATCACCGTCCGGCAGGCGATCATCGAGGGCCGGCTGTCGGCCCGCGCGGCCTCGATCGCGGCCGCCACCGCCTCGCGGTCATGTCCATCGACCGCCTGCACGTGCCACCCGGCGGCGGCAAAGCGCGCCGGCTGGTCGGTCGAGGTCGAAAGCCCGGTTCCGCCGTCGATGGTAATGCCGTTGTCGTCCCACATGACGATCAGCCGCCCCAGCCGCAGATGGCCGGCCATGTCGATCGCCTCGTGGCTTATCCCCTCCATCAGGCAGCCATCGCCGGCGATCACATAGGTCCAGTGATCGACCAGATCGCCGCCCCAGCGCGCTTCGGCCATGCGTTCGGCCAGCGTCATGCCGACGGCGGTGGCGATGCCCTGGCCCAGCGGTCCGGTCGTCACCTCGATGCCCTTGGCATGGCCGTATTCCGGGTGTCCCGCGGTGCGCGATCCCAGCTGCCGGAAGGCGCGGATCTGGTCCATGCCCATGTCGTCATGGCCCAGCAGGTGATGGATCGCGTAGACCAGCATCGACCCGTGGCCCGCCGACATCACGAAGCGGTCGCGGTCGGGCCACGCGGCATCGGCCGGATCGACGCGGATGAATCGGTTGAACAGCACCGTCGCCACGTCGGCCATGCCCATCGGCGCGCCGGGATGGCCGGACTGCGCGGCCTCGACGGCATCCATCGCCAGCGCGCGGATCGCATTGGCCATCCGGGCTTCCAGCGCGGCGTCGATTCGGGTCATCTGGTTCATCTTGCGTCTCCTCAGGCGCGACGGGCTTCATTGACGAGGCGCAGGATCATCGGGGTCAGGATCAGCTGCATGGCCAGGTCCATCTTGGGACCCGGGATGACGATGGAGTTGGCCCGGGTCATCCAGGACCCGTCGATCATCTGCGTGAGATAGGGAAAATCGATGCCACGGGGATTGCGGAACCGGATCACGACCAGGCTTTCGTCCAGCGTCGGGATCCAGCGCGCGATGAACGGGTTCGAGGTATCGACCACCGGCACGCGCTGGAAGTTGATGTCGGTCTGGGTGAATTGCGGGCAGATGCAGTGCACATAGGCGTGCATCCGGCGCAGGATCACGTCGGTGACCGCCTCGGTCGTGTAGCCCCGGCTGACCTTGTCGCGGTGGATCTTCTGGATCCATTCCAGATTGACGACCGGAACGACGCCGATCTTCAGGTCCGCGAGTTCGGCCAGGTTCACCTGATCGTTGACCACCGCGCCGTGCAGCCCCTCGTAGAACAGCAGGTCGCTGCCATCCTCGAATGGCGCCCAGTCGGTGAACGTGCCCGGCGCGGCGCCATAGGCTACGGCTTCCTTGTCGTCATGGACATAGTGGCGCGTCTCGCCGGTGCCGGTGTCGCCATAGGCGCGAAAGATGTCCTCCAGCTTTTCAAGCTCGTTCGCGTCATAGCTGAAATGGCTGAAGGTCGCGTCGCCGGCCTCCAGCCGTTTCGCCAGCTCGGCCTTCATCGCGGCGCGGTCGAAGCGGTGAAAGGCGTCGCCTTCGATGCTGACCGCCGTGATGCCCTCGCGGCGGAAGATCTGGTCGAACGTGGCCTTGACCGTTGTCGTGCCCGCGCCCGAGCTGCCGGTGACCGAGATGATGGGGTGTTTCTTGCTCATGGAATGTCCTCAGGCGCGGAACAGGCCGCGAATGCCGAACAGCGCCGAGACCTCGGCCTCGGGCAGGTCGTGGTAGGCGGCGACGCGGTCGACCTTTCCGGCGCTGCCGAAGACAAGGGGCGTGCGGCCATGCAGGCTTGTGACCTGGCGGTCCAGGATCGGCAGCGCGCCGTCGGTGGCCCGGCCGCCGGCCTGTTCGATGACCAGGGCGATCGGCGCACATTCGTAAAGCAGCCGCAGCCGGCCCTGTTCGTATCCGGGGCGCGCATCGGCCGGGTACAGGAAGATGCCGCCGCGCATCAGGATTCGATGCGTCTCGGCCACCAGGCTGGCGATCCAGCGCATGTTGAAATTGCGCGCGCGCGGGCCGTCGCTGCCGGCCACGCAATCGTCGATATAGGCCCGCACCGGACGCGGCCAGTGGCGATAATTCGAGGCGTTGATGGCGAACTCGGACGCGTTGTCCGGGATTGTCACCCGCGCAGCCGTGAGGTCGAAACATCCGGTGTCCGGGTTCAGCGTGTAGAACTGCGTGCCCGCGCCAAAGCTGACCATCATGCAGCAGCGCGGCCCATAGATGATGAAGCCGCCACCGATCATGTCGCGCGCCGGACGCAGAAAGCTGGCCTCGGCCTCGTCTCTGGCGGGGTAGATCGCGAAGATCGTCCCGATCGAGACATTGGTGTCGATATTCGAGGACCCGTCCAGCGGATCGATCGCCAGCGCCCAGGCGCCGTCGGGCTGCATCGCGACCGGGTCCTGCAGTTCCTCGCTGGCGTACCAGCGCAGCCCGGCGTCCTTCAGCGCGTCGCGAAACAGCGCGTCGGCATGCAGGTCCAGCCGCTTCTGCCCGTCTCCGTCGCTGTTGGTGCCGACCTCGGCCGCCATCGAGGCGTCGCCACGGCGGATCACCGCCGCCAGCGCCGCACCGCCGCGCGCCATCGCCAGCATCAGCGGACGCAGCGCCGCGGGAATATGCGTGGTGTCGATGCTTGGCGCGGTCATCCGCCCCTCCCTTGGCGTCAATGCGGCATGCAGCGACCTTGACAGGAGAGGTGATTATGTAAAATTTAATAAGATAGAAATCGAATTAGAAATTTCTGAAGATGCGCCTCGATGCCCTGACACTTCGCCAGCTTCGCAGCCTGCGCGCCGTGTGCGACTGCGGCAGTCTGACCGCCGCCGCGACCGCAGTCGGGCTGACCCCGCCCGCAGTGCACAGCCAGCTGCGCGCGCTCGAGGGGCTGGCGGGCTGTGCGCTGATGCAGCGCGGCGATCACGGTGCGTTCCGCCCGACCCCTGAAGGTCTGGCCCTGCTGCAGGCGGAATCGCAGATCGGCACCGCGCTGGCCCGCGCGGGGCGCGAGATCGCCGCCCTGCAACAGGGCTACAGCGGAAACGTTGTCCTGGGCGTGGTTTCGACCGGCAAGTATTTCGCGCCCGGCATGGTCGCGCAATTGCTGCGGCTTCTGCCCGATGTCGCGGTGACGCTGCGGATCGGCAACCGCGACGCGATCATCGCGGCGTTGTCGGCCAACGAGCTGGATCTGGCGATCATGGGCCGCCCGCCGCGCGAACCCGCGGTGATCGCCGATCCGATCGGCCCGCATCCCCACATCATCATCGCCGCGCCCGATCATCCGCTGGCCCGGCAGGATCCGGTGACGCCCGGCGACCTGCTGGCCCAGACCTTCCTGTCGCGCGAAGAGGGTTCTGGCACGCGCATCCTGATGACGCGGTTTCTGGACCGGATCGGCGAGGGCATCCCCTGGCGTGCGGTCGAGATGGGCACCAACGAGACCATCAAGCAGGCCGTCATCGCCGGGCTGGGGATCGCGCTGATCTCGCAGCACACCGTGACCGAGGAACTGCGCTCGGGCCGCCTGGTCGCGCTGTCGGCGATCGGACTGCCGATCCAGCGCAGCTGGTATCTGCTGCGTCGTGCCGACCGCGACATGACCGCCGCGACCGCCCGCGTCCGCCACGAGATCGAGGCCTTGCGGGGCAGCTTCCTGCCCGCCCTCTGAGGGTCGTCGCGCCTCTGCGGCCGATGTCAGGCCGGATCGCGCAGCGCGTCGATCGATACCGCCGCGGCCGAGCTGCCGCCCTCGAAGATCAGGCTCGCGCCATCGGCCCCGTCGATCTCGGCCTCGACGATGCGTGCATAGGCGCCGACATTGGTTTCGGCGATCACCTCGCCCTTGCGCGCGCTTTCGATGATGAAGGAATAGCGCCCGTCAGGCAGCTTGTCGCCCATCGCGTCGCGGCCGAACCAGTCGATCTGGCCGGCGCCGGGACCGATTTCCTCGCGCGCCACCTCGCGTCCGGTTGCGTTCAGCGTGACCAGCGTCACCGCATCGGCCGCGGGATCCGGAGCGACATCCAGCGTCAAGGCCTTGTTGCCGAACCAGACCGGCTCGGTCGTCCGGGCTTCCTTGCCGATCCAGTCGGCGATCTGGCCCAGGCTGCCGCCGCCCATCTGCGTCACCAGCTGGTTCAGCAGCTTGTTGGTCTGGGCCTGCTGCTCGACCCCGGAAAATGTCGCCAGCTGGACGGCGAACTCGGTCCCCTCCATCGGGTTCAGCGGGTCCTGGTTCTTCAGCTGCGCGGTCAGCATCTTCAGGAACGTGTCGAAATCGGCGCCCGTCGCCGTGGTCGTGGAACCGGTCGCGGCGGGCCCCGCCGCGCTGCTCGCGGCCGTGCCGCCAATAGCCGAAATCATGAGTCTTTCCCTTTCACAATCTGATATCCAGTCTTCGATCACCCGAAAGCCCGGTCGCGGCCAGGTGGACGGCGTGCCGGGCAATCGGCCATGCCGCGTCCCGCAAGGCCTCCGGGTCGCCACCGGGTTGATCCAGCGGCGACTGTCGATCCTGCGACCGACCTTCCTCCTGCCTGAATTCCAGCGCAGCGCCGTCCAGCCCGGCGTCGCCCAGATGCTGCAACAGCAGCCCGGCGTTGCGGCGCACCAGGTCCATGACTTCGGGGCGTTCGATCCACACCGTCACATGCGCTGCCCGGTCGGCGCCGGTGACCACCAAGCGGACCCGGCCCAGCTCCTCGGGCGACAGCGCAATCTCGATTCGGTTGTCGCTGGTGGTGACCACCGCGTCCGCGATCTGGCGAATCACCGTCTGCGGTGGGGTCTGGACAGGGCGCCACTCATGCTGGGCAAAGGCGATGCGGGCGGTTTCGGCCCGGGCACCGGTCGCCGTCGCGGTCAGCAGGGCGTCGCTGCCGGCCGAGTCGGACGGCATCCCGGCCGCGGCCTCGCCGCTCGCGACGGCGGTCGGTACGGCAGGACGATTCGCAGGCGCATCGGTCCGTGCCGGCGTGCCGGCCTCGACGGCGCCGTCGGCGGCCATCCGCGTCGCGCGCACGCTGTCCGGCGTTTCGGCGTCGCCATCGGACCTGGCCCGACCGACCATCGTCGCCTCGGGGTCCATCTCTGCCATCGGCGCGGCTCCTGCCGCCTTGATGTTTCCCGGGCCGGATCGCGGCGCCGCAAGCACCATCTCGGCCTCTTCGCCGCCAGTGTCCTCGGCCACGGCCGCGCTGACCCCGGACCATGATTCCAGCATGGCCGTCAAGCGATCGACCGTCGCGTCGGGATCGGGCACGGGCGCGACGGCGGCCGCGACTGCGTCCTCCGCGTCACCCGGCGGGTCGGCCACCACATCGGCGCCGTCTGCGCTGTCGGTCGCTTGCTCCTCGGCGGCCGGGGCCGCCCCGGGCTCTGGCCGGGGCGCGGCCTCACGGTCGCGTGCGGTCACCGCCTTGTCGAAATCCTCGCCCCGGCGCGGTTCGGATTGCGCCGTTCCGGTGCCGGACCGGGCCTGCGCCGAATCGGGCGCGCGATCGGGGAGGGCCTTGATAAACGAATGACTGTTCATGCTCATGCCTATCGATTTCCCCGATATATAAATGCCAATCCTTACCGATTATTTACCGCTGCACGCTAATTTCCGGAATTCGGAAGGATTCGGAGAAAACGGATGCAGATTCACCAGGTTTCACTATCAAGCACGCCTGTCGCGGCGCCGCAAAGCCCGGCCGATCGGCTGGAACAGGCCTTTCTGGAAGAGATGCTGAAATATTGCGGTCCGCGCGCGGCCGAGGGCGGATTTTCGGGCGGCATCGGCGAAGACCAGTTCGCAAGCTTCCTGAACCAGCAGCACGCCGCGATCCTGTCGCGCAAGCTGGATCTGGGATTCGATTCGCTGCTGCCGGGGGCTGCGGGATGAGCCGGCCGCTGACGGACCGGCTGGCGGCGGTCAGATCCGCCGTGATCGCCGGCGACCCTCAAAAGGCGCTGGCGCGGATCGAGGATTTCGCCGAATACGCCCGGCGGATCGGGATCGCGTCGCAGGACCGGCCGCGAATCGATGCCGCACTGGCCGAACTGCATGTCCTGGCCGAGGCGTCCCTGCGCGGGGCCAAGCAGGCCGCCGACGATGTTCAGGCGATCATCCAGGCCGCACGCACCCTGCAGACATATGACAACGAAGGTCGGCGGCGCGTGTCGGCGACCTCGGCACCGGCGCCACAAAGGTTTTGAGTAAAATGCGCGATGAAGCGTGTTTGAGCGCAGGGTCGGGTTTCACTATTTGTAAATAGCCAGCCGATAGAAAGGTGGAGGCACGAAGAAGCGTGCGGGGCAGATCAGCCCGAAGGGTCAGAAGGCCGATTTTCTCAAACGCGGGCGCAAAGCGCCCCCACTCATGGAGGACAACATGTCCAGCATTCTGACCAACAATGGCGCCATTGTCGCGCTGCAGACCCTGAAATCGATCAATGCCGGCCTGAACAAGGCGCAGTCCGAGATCTCGACCGGCAAGGCGATCGGCAACGCGCAGGACAACTCGGCGATCTGGGCGATCTCGAAGGTCATGGAAACCGACCAGGCCGCGTTCAAGACCATCCAGAGCGGTCTGAACGTCGCAGAGGCGACCGTGGCAACGGGACGCGCCGGGGCCGAGCAGGTGACCGAACTTCTGAAGGAGATGAAGAACCTGGCGTTGAACGCCGGCACCGACGGCTTCGACTACGACAAGGTCGAGACCGACATCGCCGCGAAGATGACACAGATCGGCGCGATTGTTTCCGGCACCCAGATGAACGGTGTCAACCTGCTCAGCACCAACGGCATCGACGGCGGCGCGACCTTTACGGTTCTTGCCTCGCTTGACCGTGTCGTGGCGACCGCAGCGACCACCGTCAACAGCATCGTCGTCAACTCGGCCGATTTCGAGGCGACCATCGTCGGCGGCACGCGGACCGCGATCACCGACCGGGCAACCGCCGAAACCGCCGTTGGCGATATCGAGGCGCTGATCGAACTGGCGGTGAACGGGGCAGCTGCGCTGGGTTCCTCGGGCAAGCGGATCGCCGATCAGTCGAACTTCGTGGGCAAGCTGGCCGACTCGCTGAAAGTGGGTATCGGTTCGCTGGTCGACGCCGACATGGAAGAGGCCTCGGCCCGCCTTCAGGCCCTGCAGACGCAGCAGCAGCTGGGCATCCAGTCGCTGTCGATCGCCAACCAGGCGCCTTCGTCGATCCTGGCCCTGTTCCGCTGATGACCTTGCGGGGCGCCTTCGGGCGCCCCGTCCTTCCCACGCCACCTCACACCGGGAACTGACACATTGAACGCGTTAACATCCTTGTCTGAAAACGGTTACGGCGCCAGCGCCGTCCGGACGGCGCGCGATGCCGAATATGACGTCATCTCGCGCGTGACCCGCCTGCTGCGGCAATCCGATCGTGCGGGCGGCAGCGCCGAATCGATCATGGCGGTCCACAAGAACAACGAACTCTGGACCTTGCTGGCGGCCGATCTGGCCGAACCGGGAAACGCTCTGCCCGAAGACATGAAGGCAGGTCTTCTGTCGCTGGCCGGCTTTGCGCTACGACACGGCCATTCGGTCCTTGCCGGACAGGGCACCACGGATGTCCTGATCGAGATCAACATGTCGATCATGAAGGGTCTGCGCAGCGGGGGTGACGCATGAGCGGCCTCGTCCTGAAGCTTGCACCAAACGAACGCGTCCTGATCAATGGCGCGGTCATCGAGAATGGTGAGAAGCGATCGAAGATCTCGATCAAGACCCCCAACGTCAACGTGCTGCGCCTCAAGGACGCAATCCACCCTGACAGCGCCACGACCCCGGTCACGCGGGCCTGTTACGTCGCCCAGCTGATCCTGTCCGGGGACGCGGACCCAAGGGAGGGCGGCCGACAGCTTCTGCTTGCGATCGAACAACTCAGCCAGGTTTTCGATGATCGCGACAGCCGGAACCTGCTGGCCTGTGCAACCCGCCACGCCGTCGACGGCAACGCCTATCAGGCGATGCGAAGCCTGCGCGAATTGCTTCCGCGCGAAAGCCGCCTGTTCGCGGCGCGACGCCAATGAGCATGCCATGACGCCCGCAATCACATTCGGGGTCGGCGGTCTGGCAGGCTGGCGCATCCTCAAGAACAGCGAAGCACGCCAGTTGCAGGTCTTGTCCCAGGACACGGCACTGAGGCGATCGACCGCCTATTTCCGTGACAATATTTCGTCCGCCCCCACGGCGGGCGACCTGGTCAAGGACTACCGACTTCTCAGTGTCGCGTTGGGCGCCTTCGGATTGCAGGACGACATCGGCAACAAGGCGTTCATCCGCAAGATCCTGGAATCCGACATCAGCGATGACCGGTCGCTGGTCAATCGTCTCAGTGACAAGCGCTATCTGCGGCTGGCCGAAGCGTTCGGTTATGCCAATGGCGCGCCCGGGACGGGGCTGGCGGACAGCGTGTCCGAGGCGTTCCTGCAGCGAGAGTTCGAACGCCGCGTCGGCGAGGGCGACGAGAATCTGCGCCTCGCCCTGAACGCGCGCCGTGAAATGCAGGCCCTGGCCGGTCGCGATTCCTCCGACAGGACGATGTGGTTCGAGGTGCTTGGAAACCCGCCACTGCGCAAGGTGTTCGAGAATGCCTTCGGCTTCGGCGATTCCTATGGCAAGCTGTCAATCGACCGCCAGGCAGAGGAATTCACCAAGGCATCCGAGCGCTTTCTGGGCAGCGCGTCGTTCAAGGACCTCGCCACTGATGAGGGAATCGACCGACTGGTCCGGAATTTCCTGGCGCGCTCGCAACTGCAGGATTCACCCGTGCAGAATCGGTACAGCGCGGCCCTGACCCTGCTGTCTTCCTGATCAGGGCGCCGGGCTTCCGGCTCGGCCGGTGCGAAAGGCGGCAGGGATGCCGCTTTGGGCACATGACCCGAGATGCAGCCGGGCATCATGCGAAACGCGCGCCGAAGTTGTCTGGTTCACACCGGGCCCGCGTGCATGAGCGATCATGACGATGAATATGGCGACCCGGCTCGCCCAAACTGTCGCAGGATCAGCAAAGCCGCCTACGCTCGCATGTCCTATTCGCGCGCCCTGCACGCCTTCGGACCTTGCACCCGGACTTGGCTTGGCTATAACCCCGGACGATTTGCGCCGATCCAAGACAGCCCGGAGGCTTCGATGCCGAAAAGAACCGATATCAAATCGATCCTGATCATCGGGGCGGGGCCGATCGTCATCGGACAGGCCTGCGAATTCGACTATTCCGGTGCCCAGGCCTGCAAGGCGCTGCGCGAGGAAGGTTACCGGGTCATCCTGGTCAACTCGAACCCGGCCACGATCATGACCGATCCCGAGATGGCAGACGCCACCTATATCGAGCCGATCACCCCCGAAATCGTCGAGAAGATCATCGCCAAGGAGCGCCCCGATGCGCTGTTGCCGACGATGGGCGGCCAGACCGGGCTGAACACCGCTCTGGCTCTGGCCGACGCGGGCGTTCTGAACCGCTATGGGGTCGAACTGATCGGCGCGCAGCGCAGCGCGATCGAGATGGCCGAGGATCGCAAGCTTTTCCGCGAGGCGATGGACCGTATCGGGCTGGAGAACCCGCGCGCCACGATCATCGCCGCGCCCAGACTGACCAGCGGCAAGTTCGACATCTCGGCTGGGGTGACACAGGCGATCGACGCGCTGGAGGACATCGGCCTGCCCGCGATCATCCGCCCGGCCTACACGCTGGGAGGAACCGGCGGCGGCGTCGCCTATAACCGCGACGACTATGAGCGGATCGTCCGGTCGGGGCTGGATGCCTCGCCCGTCGCGCAGGTCCTGATCGACGAAAGCCTGCTGGGCTGGAAGGAGTTCGAGATGGAGGTCGTGCGGGATCGCAACGACAACGCCATCATCGTCTGCGCCATCGAGAACATCGACCCGATGGGGGTTCATACCGGCGACTCGATCACCGTCGCCCCCGCCCTGACCCTGACCGACCGCGAATACCAGATCATGCGCAACGGTTCGATCGCGGTCCTGCGCGAGATCGGCGTGGAAACCGGCGGATCGAACGTGCAATGGGCGATCAACCCCGATGATGGTCGGATGGTCGTGATCGAGATGAACCCGCGGGTCAGTCGGTCTTCGGCGCTGGCGTCGAAGGCGACCGGCTTCCCGATCGCCAAGATCGCCGCGAAACTGGCCGTGGGCTACACGCTGGACGAGCTGGACAATGACATCACCAAGGTCACGCCGGCCAGCTTCGAACCCTCGATCGATTATGTCGTCACCAAGATCCCGCGCTTCGCCTTCGAGAAATTTCCCGGATCCAAGCCGGAACTCACCACCGCGATGAAATCCGTGGGCGAGGTCATGGCGATCGGGCGCAGCTTCCACGAATCGCTGCAAAAGGCGCTGGCGTCGATGGAAAACGGCCTGACGGGTCTGGACGAGATCGCGATCGAAGGCGCGGCCGAGCAGGGCAAGCCCGCCGTCATCGCGGCACTGTCCCGCGCCACCCCCGACCGCATTCGCGTGATCGCCGAGGCGATGCGCTTCGGCCTCAGCGACGCCGAGATCCAGCGCGTCACCCGTTTCGACCCCTGGTTCCTGTCGCGCATCCGCGAGATCGTCGAGACCGAACACCAGATCCGCGAAAACGGCCTGCCCGCCGCCGCCGAGGATCTTCGCGCGATCAAGATGATGGGATTCACCGACGCCCGCCTCGGGCATCTGACCGATCGCGACGAAGCCGATATCCGCCGCGCCCGCAACGCCGCCAATATCCGCCCGGTCTTCAAGCGCATCGACACCTGCGCGGCCGAATTCGAGGCGCAGACCCCCTACATGTATTCCACCTACGAGGCCCCGGCGATGGGCGAGGTGGAATGCGAATCGCGCCCCACCGGCGCGAAGAAGGTCGTGATCCTCGGCGGCGGCCCCAACCGCATCGGCCAGGGGATCGAATTCGACTATTGCTGCTGCCACGCCTGTTTCGCGCTGACCGATGCCGGCTACGAGACCATCATGATCAACTGCAACCCCGAGACCGTCTCGACCGACTACGACACCTCGGACCGGCTCTATTTCGAACCGCTCACCCTCGAACATGTCCTCGAAATCCTGCGCGTCGAGCAGCAGAACGGCACGCTGCACGGCGTCATCGTCCAGTTCGGCGGCCAGACGCCCCTGAAACTCGCCAACGCGCTCGAGGCCGAGGGCATCCCGATCCTCGGCACCACGCCCGACGCCATCGACCTGGCCGAGGACCGCGAACGCTTCCAGGACCTGCTGAACCGCCTGAACCTGCGCCAGCCGGTCAACGGCATCGCCCACAGCGACGCCGAGGCGATCGCGATCGCGACACGCATCGGCTTCCCGCTGGTCATCCGCCCCTCCTACGTGCTGGGCGGCCGCGCGATGGAGATCGTGCGCGACATGGACCACCTGAAACGCTACATCACCGAGGCCGTGACCGTCTCGGGCAGGAACCCCGTCCTGCTCGACAGCTACCTCTCGGGCGCGATCGAGGTCGATGTGGACGCCCTCAGCGACGGCGAGGCCGTCCACGTCGCCGGCATCATGGAACATATCGAGGAAGCCGGCGTCCATTCCGGCGACAGCGCCTGCTCGCTGCCCCCCCACACGCTGGACGCCGCCACCCTCGACGAACTGAAACGCCAGACCGCCGCGATGGCCCGCGCCCTGCGCGTCGTCGGGCTGATGAACGTCCAGTTCGCGATCAAGGACGGCGACATCTACGTGCTCGAGGTCAACCCCCGCGCCTCGCGCACCGTGCCCTTCGTCGCCAAGGCCACCGACAGCGCCATCGCCTCCATCGCCGCCCGCCTGATGGCCGGCGAGCCGATGTCGAACTTCCCCGAACGCGCCCCCTATCCCGCCGATGCGGGGCCCGAGGATGACCTGCCCTTCGCCGATCCGCTGACGCTGGCCGACCCGATCACGCCCTGGTTTTCGGTGAAAGAGGCGGTGCTGCCCTTCGCCCGCTTCCCCGGCGTCGATACGCTGCTGGGCCCGGAAATGCGCTCGACCGGCGAGGTGATGGGCTGGGACCGCAACTTCCCGCGCGCCTTCCTCAAGGCGCAGATGGGCGCCGGCACGCATCTGCCGCATGAGGGCCGCGTCTTCCTGTCGGTCAAGGACGCCGACAAGTCCGACGCGATGGCCCAGGCGGCGCGCGACCTGGTGGCGATGGGCTTTTCCATCGTCGCCACCTCCGGCACCGCCGATTTCCTCGCCGCGCACGGCGTCGACACGACCCGCGTGAACAAGGTCTACGAGGGGCGCCCGAACATCGTCGACCGCCTCAAGAACGACGAGATCGCCATGGTCCTGAACACCACCGAGGGCGTCCAGGCCATCGCCGACTCGCGCGAGATCCGCGCCGTCGCCCTCTACGACAAGATCCCCTACTTCACCACCGCCGCCGGCAGCATCGCCGCCGTGGCGGCGATCAAGTCACGCGAGGAGGGGGAAGTCGGGGTGCGAAGCTTGCAGGCGTAAAACACCCCTATCGACAAAGCGCGCGCAGTGACTGTAGGCTGAGAAATATTGATCTTACTCAAGATGTCTGTATGACTGCTATACCTCTCGCCTCGGTCTTACCTGGCGCATCCCCTTTTCGCGATGCGAACGTGAATAGAACCTATCGGGGCCTAGTACTCCGTCGTGACGGGGGCACAGCACACGGCGTAATCAAGGATCTATCGCCCCTACAGCTTGCTAACGAGATAATCGCTTGGCTTTTCGCAAAAGGACTAAAGCTGAAAATTCCGAACGCATATTTAGCGATCGCGGATCAATCGAATCTACTTACAACCGATGCCCCGAAGCTCGGGAATTCCGGAGCGTCTCTAGTATTCGTTAGTGAGGACCTTGGGGTTCCAAACCTATACAGACGAATAGAGGCGAGCGCGGACCAGAAAGAAGCATTTGGAATTTTTCTCGAATGGGCCGACCTTGGAAAAACTTATGCCTTCGATGCTTGGATTGCGAATACAGACCGTCATCCTCGCAATTTTCTCTACGGCGGCCCTGATAATATTTGGCTTATCGATCATGGCCACGCATTTAATGGCCCTTTTGGGGACTTCCGGAAGTTACAGGCAGAATTTGCCTACCAAAGTAAGCTAGCGGATTGGGTATCGCCGAAACTCACTCCAAGGCAAAAAGTAGACTGTCGTAAAAAAGCGGGCGCAATCGAGCGGGCGCTAGCTGGGCTAGACATAGAGCAAGAATTATCGGATCATTCGGTGCAGACGCTCATGGGTAAAGGAGACATCGATGCGATCCAAGGATTCCTTACTGCGCGTGCTAATCACGTGGTGAGGCTTGCCTGTGAAGCGCTCGGTATGCCTAAGTTGGTATGATGAACGAAGTGGTGCTAGACAGCTATGGCTTTCCCCGCTGGCGGGATGAGGTCCGCGCCAAATGGGCGCCGCTTGTGTTTTCTCCAATTCCCGGATCGTATGAGAGGCTCGTCGTTGCATGTGCTGTCGTGGGCCCTGGGAGCCATCACGTTCAGGTCGGAAACCAACTGAGCAGGTTAGGATGTCTCTATGGGGCAGAGGCTGAGATTATCAGTAGCGCCGTCTATCACCTAGTTAATAGTTTAGCAGAGGATATTAAGCAGCGGGGAATAGAGGCGCTTCTTGAGCCGCGGCTTGCGCTTGAAGGGGCCGAACTCGGACGCGTCAGAGAAGCTGCTGGTCAAAGTGTCGAAAGTATTGCTCATGATTGGCTCGCCACGCTCTCATCTTTCCACATCGCTCCAAAGAAAGACGCAGACATTTTGCTGCGTGCTGCTCACTCTCTCTCGGATGCCAAGTCACGAGTAGATAGTTTGCCTATTATGGTTTTTGATTCGCTCAGTAAGAAGCATCTTGAGTTGTCAGCCTATTTCTCCGAGGATATACGTAATGGGCGTGTGAGGAGGCGCAGAAATTCGGCTTTTGAAGTGACTATCGATTTTTCTGGTAAAAAACTTGTGGCCAACTTTGCGACTCTAGGCGCAGGTGGTGTTTCTGCTTCAGCTGGGAACATAAAGGAGCGTCTTTGGGATCTAAAAGTAGACCGAGAACGCGACAAATCTAAAAAAGTTCGCGCGCATGAGCTTATAATTAAGCTTCCTGATGACGATCATCCAGAACTTACTGACCGCAAGCGGCAGAATTTTTCGGCGGTGCTTAGCAGTCTTGAGGCTCAAGCCGATGAAGCTGAAATGCGCCTGAGATCTTTCACATCAGTGCGATCAATTTCTGAGCATATTGAGAAACGGGAAGCAGCATAACAAGAACCGGAATCGCAAGGTTCAGACTCCAAGCAATCCTACACCTCCCCGATCCCGTTGCGCTTCTTCATCTCCTCCATCAGCGCCCGCCGCGCGGCGGGTGACATCGTGGCGATGCGGTCGCGGATCGGCACGTCGGGCACGTCGTCCGGCGCGCGCCGGCCCGTCGGGGTCTCGGGGCCCGGCGGCGCCGCGTGCCGGCGCTCGTCATCCCCGAATTCCGGGCGCAGGCCGTCCAGCATCTCGTGCTCGCGCCGCGCAAGGTAATCCATCGTCTCGCCGCCCCGGATCAGCCCCGCCAGCCTTGCATGCATCCACACCGACATCAGCCGGTTGACCCTCACCTGCCAGTCCGGACCCATGCTGCGAAAGAACGCCACCAGATCCCCGTCCAGCCGCAGCGTGACCCGCGTCTTGGCCTTGCTCGGTTTCTCGCGCGCGATCTGGTGCCATTCCTCGGGGATCCGCATCCGGTCCAGGATCGTGCTGTGCAGATCCCATTCCAGCATCCGCATCGCGTCGGCCATGTAGTGGTAATTGACCCGCCGCGTCTCTTCCGCCTTGCTGATGCCCATCGCCGGACGTGCCCCTTGCTGCCTGCCCGCCAGCCTGCTGCGGCGCGGTTAACGCGGCCTTAACGTCCCGCGCGTTGTCGGTGTACGCGCTGTGTACGCCCGGTGCCCCCCTGGTGCACGGCTTGTGCGGCGGCGATCTTCGGCCTAGACGCATCCCCACCCCGCCAAGGAGCCGCCCATGCACACCGTCTCGCTGATCGCCGCGCCCGCCAGGGCCAACCTCGAAAGCGCGCTTCTGGACGGGCTGGCCAGGACCTGGGACGGCACCGGCCCGCGCTGGCTGAACCCTGGAATCGCTGGGGAATTCGACATTCCGGCGCTGCCCTCGGACGCCGACCAGGTCTGGTCCGACCTGCAGGCCATCGGCATCGACCTGGCCATCCAGCCCACCGCCGGCCGCCGCAAGACGATCCTGCTCGCCGACATGGACTCGACCATGATCGACCAGGAATGCATCGACGAACTCGCCGACCTCGCCGGCACCGGCCCCCGCGTCGCCGCCATCACCGCCCGCGCCATGAACGGCGAGCTGAACTTTCACGAGGCCTTGGTCGAACGGGTCAACCTGTTGGCGGGATTGCAGGAATCCGTAATCCAGGAGGTGCTGGAGACCCGCATCACCCTGGCTGCCGGCGGACGCGAGCTGGTCGCCACGATGCGCGCCAACGGCGGCTACACGGCGCTGGTCTCGGGGGGGTTCACCTCGTTCACGGGGCCGGTCGCGAGGCGGCTGGGCTTTGACGAGCACCGCGCCAACACGCTGCTCGTCGAGGACGGCGTGCTGACCGGTCATGTGGCGCTGCCGGTACTGGGGCGCGAGGCGAAGGTCGAGGCGCTGCGGCAGATCGCCGACATGCGAAACCTGACACCCGCGACCGTGATCGCGGTAGGCGACGGCGCAAACGATCTTGACATGCTGAGCCTGGCCGGGACCGGCGTCGCGTTGCATGCCAAGCCAGCAGTTGCCGCGCAGGCGCAGATCCGGATCAACCACGCAGATCTGACGGCGCTGCTGTATCTGCAGGGATACCGCGCCGCCGAGTTCGTCGCGGGCTGACACGGCCGCGTTCAGAGCCTTGCCTGCGTCTTGGCAAGCGCGCAGTCGGGCACGGAACGCGCGCCCTGAGAAAATATTTCCTGCTGGCGCGGAACCGCGAAGCCCCGTCGCTGACGGTGCCTTTACAAGCCGCGGCCAAAAGCGCATTGCCGCGCCGATGTTCGAACTGACACTTGATCTTGCCCTGCTGCTGATCGCCGCCGGATTTGCGGCCGGCTTCATCGACTCGATTGCCGGAGGCGGCGGGTTGATCACCGTGCCCGCCCTGATGCTGGCGGGGCTGCCGCCCGCGCAGGCGCTGGCCACCAACAAGGTGCAGGGAGTCTTCGGGGCTGCGACCGCGGCCGTCAGCTATGCCGCGCGCGGGCTTGTCGATCTGCGGACGCAGTGGCGCGCCGCCCTGGTCGCGGCGGTCGGTGGCGTGCTGGGCGCGGCGCTGGTCAGCTATCTGCCGACCGAGCTGCTGCGGCTGGGCCTGCCGGTCATCCTGATCGGGATCGCGATCTTCTTTGCGCTCAAGCCCGGCCTGAACGACCTGGACCGCATCCGCCGCGTCTCGCCGGCGCTGTTCACAGCCGCCGTCGTGCCGCTGATCGGCTTTTACGACGGCCTGATGGGACCCGGGGCGGGGTCATTCTACATGATCGCCTTCGTGACGATGGCCGGTTACGGGGTGCTGAAGGCCACCGCGCATACCAAGCTTCTGAATTTGTTTTCTAATCTGGGCGGGTTGCTGACCTTTACGTTGGTCGGGCAGCCGATGTGGCTGCTGGGTATCACGATGGGGCTGGCGCAGGTCGTCGGTGCGGCGCTGGGGGCGCGGCTGGCGGCCCGGATCGGGGCGCGGTTGATCAAGCCGCTGCTTGTCTTCACCTCGACCGCGCTGGCGCTTCGGCTGATCTGGCAAATGCTTTGACAATGGATGACCGACGCCCGCTCTGCCAAGGGGCGCCGACCGATCCTCTGACGGAGCGACGGTCCGGGGGGGAGGGCCGTCCTCGCGGTCATTCAACCACATAACTGCGTCGGATTCGTGACGGGTCAGCGCGGGAAGCCGGTCGATGTCCGCATTTCGCCGGTAGCAATGCCGCGCCAGTTGCGGATCGGGTCGCTCAGAAGACGCGAAACGACCGGGTCGCCGCGGTCCAGCACGCCCACATGGACAAGCAGGGCGGCGATCGCCGCCTCGGCCGCCCGAGTCGCGCCGTCACAGATCTTCAGCGCGATCGCCAGACCCTGATCCGGCAGGATCGCCACGAACAGCCCCTCGGCCCCGGTCTTGACGGCCGCGCGCCCATTCATGGCGCGCATCAGCAAAGTGCAGGACCGGTCCTCGCCTGCCACCAGTTCGGGTTGGGCGCGCATCGCATCGACCAGCCGACGCATCGCCCGACCGCGGCGGTCCTGACGGGGGTTGGCGAAGGCTGCCATCGCGCGACCCAGCCCCTCGAGCGTGCACGACCAGTTCGGCGCCGAGCAACCGTCGATCCCGTATCCGCGGCTGTCCTCTTCCGTCACATCCTCGAAGGCGGACCGGACCGCCCGCTGGACCGGATGCGCCGGATCGACATAGTCCGCCTGGCCGCCCAGATGCCGGTTCAGGGTCAGGAACCCGGCATGTTTGCCAGAGCAGTTGTTGTGCAGTTGGCAGGGCGTCTCGTTTGTGCATGTCAAGCGGCGATGTTCGTTCCGGTCCATGGGCATGTGGACGCCGCATCGCAGGTCGGGTTCACCCAGACCCAGCGCCGCAAGCCACTGGCCGACCGCGTCGACATGCAGCCGGGCGCCGCTGTGACTGCCGCAGGCCAGGGCCAGGTGCCGATCGGTCAGGCCGGCCGCATTCGCCGCGCCGCTTTCGACCAGAGGAAGCGCCTGGATCATCTTGCACGAGGATCGCGGAAAAATGATCTGCGAAGGGCGGCCCCAGGCTTCGACGACCCCCCTGTCGTCGCAGACCAGCGCATGCCCGCAATGCAGGCTTTCGCACTGCCCGCCGCGCCACAATTCGATCAGTTCGGCCGAACGCATCGCAATTCCCCCTCCTGACAATTGCGCGATTTCCTGCCTTGCGCTCTTTTTCGCGCAATGATCTTGGCTATCCTGATCGGAGGTGGTTGAAAAGACCACAGCAATCAGGAACAACGCCGGGCGAAGCGGCGAAACGAATGGCAGGAGGCCAGAGCATGAACAATTTCACCCTGCGCGGCATGGCGGCCATGGCGATCGTGGTAGCCGGGCTCGGCATGGCGGGCGCACAGGAATCCACCAACGTCGTCGGGACCGAAGGCGACTGGACGGTGTTTGCGGCCGACAATCCGAAGGAATGCTGGGCGGTGTCACCCCCGAAATCCACGCTGAACAGCAAGGACGGCAAGGAGGTCGAGGTGACGCGCGGCGATATCCGGCTGTATGTGGCCTATCGGCCGGGTCAGAACGGCGAGGTCTCGTTCACGGGCGGATATCCGTTCGCACCGGATTCGACCGTCGAGGTCGATGTGGGCGGGCAGAAGTTCAACCTGTTCACCGAAGGCGAAAGCGCCTGGACCGGCAGCCCGTCCGAGGACCAGAAGCTGATCGGTGCCCTGCGGGCCGGAACGACGGCGGTCATCACCGGCCGTTCCTCGCGCGGGACCACCACCAAGGACAGCTTCAGCCTGTCGGGGATCACCGCCGCGACCAATACCGCGCAATCGCGCTGCCAGTAGCTCGCATCCGCCGGGGGGCGCGGCCCCCGTCACCTTGCGGTGAGCGGGGCGGGTAATTTGCACAGGGAAGACGGCGCAGGTTGAAAGACCGGCCGGTTTCGCTTATCTCGGGGCCTTTCTCGCAAGCCCCCGGTGATCTCATGTCCGCCCCCATCACGCAGGATGCCCTGACCGTTCCCCGCAAGCTGCCCGAGGGCGGGCGGACGAATATCGTCGGCCTGACCCGCGATCAGCTGCATGCGGCTCTGGTTCAGGCCGGGACGCCCGAAAACCAGGCGAAGATGCGCGTCGGACAGGTCTGGCAGTGGGTCTATCACTGGGGCGTGCGCGACTTCGCCGCGATGACCAATCTGGCCAAGGATTACCGCGCCCTCCTGGCGCAGCGATTCGAGATCTCGGTTCCCGAGGTGGTGACCCGGCAGGTCAGCGCGGACGGCACCCGCAAATATCTGCTGCGGATCGCAGGCGGTCACGAGGTCGAGACGGTCTATATCCCCGAAGAGGGGCGCGGCACGCTGTGCGTCAGCAGCCAGGTGGGGTGCACGCTGACCTGCTCGTTCTGTCATACCGGCACGCAGAAGCTGGTGCGCAACCTCACACCGGGCGAAATCGCGGGCCAGCTGATGGTGGCGCGGGACGACCTGGGCGAGTGGCCCGAACCCGGGGCGCCCAGGGACGAGACCCGCCTCATCAGCAACCTGGTGCTGATGGGCATGGGCGAGCCGCTGTATAATTTCGAGGCCGTGCGCGACGCGATGAAGGTGGTCATGGACGGCGAGGGGCTGAGCCTGTCGCGCCGCCGCATCACCCTGTCCACAAGCGGCGTCGTGCCCGAGATCGCCCGGACCGCCGAAGAGATCGGCTGCCTTCTGGCCGTCAGCTTCCACGCCACCACCGACGACGTCCGCGACAAGCTGGTGCCGATCAACAAGCGCTGGAACATCCAGACGCTGCTGGATGCCCTGCGCGACTATCCGCGCCTGTCGAATTCCGAACGGATCACCTTCGAATACGTGATGCTGGACGGCGTCAACGACAGCGACGAAGATGCGCGGCGGCTGGTCCGGCTGATCCGCGGCATCCCGGCCAAGATCAACCTGATCCCCTTCAACCCGTGGCCCGGCGCGCCCTACCAGCGCTCAGGCTGGGAACGGATCGAGGCCTTTGCGGACATCGTCTACAAGGCCGGCTACGCCAGCCCGATCCGCACCCCGCGCGGCGAGGACATCATGGCCGCCTGCGGCCAGCTGAAATCCGCGACCGAACGCGGCCGCAAAAGCCGCGCCCAGATCGCGCAGGAGGCGGCAGGCTAGTCGCGGCCGAGTGCCCGCGATCGTCTCGGCTCAATGTCTTGAGTGCGGGCAAATCCGACGCGTGAGCTCACCGCAAATGCAGCGTAATGGCCACTGCAGACCACTACTTGACTCAAGGGATAGGCAATACTTGAAAGCTGTGCGAGTATCGCCGCTGTCAGATCTAAGCTGCGGTGGAAGTGAACTATTATGCTGAAGTCTTTGTTGAAATCAGCATTTCGAGCGGTTGAAGCGGTTTACAATACGCCGGAAAGAAAAGGCGCTAGAGGTGAGCGGCGGGTGCACAACGCGCTTTCGTCGGTTCTTGACCAAAAAGACTATCGTGTGTTGTCTGATTTGATACTGCCGGTTTCAGGTGGCACGACGCAGTTAGATCACCTTGTACTATCTCGCTTTGGGATTTTCGTAATCGAAACCAAGAATATGTCAGGCTGGATTTTTGGCGGCGCTGACCAAAAGAAATGGAACCAAGTACAAAAAGGTGGAAAGCGCCACAGCTTTCAAAACCCACTTCGGCAGAACTACGCCCACGTTAAGGCCGTGCAGGATATTTTAGAAGTTAATGAAGATATCCTGTACAACTTCATAGTCTTCACCGGCAAGGCTGAACCAAAGACAGCTATGCCCGATAATGTTGCGTGGGGGTTGCGAGAGCTAGGCAAGCTCATTGCGCTGCGAAGAGAGCAGGTGCTCTCGGATTTGCAACTGAACGCTTACGCGAAAATACTCCGCGATAAGGCTTTGGATAACACTAAAGCGGTGCGCATGGAGCACCTTAAAAACATAGAAAAGAAAGCTGCAGCCAAAACGCGCATCCCAACAGGGAAGTCTGCCGGTGGCGAAGATTTGAAATCATGCCCGAAATGCGGCGCTGAGATGGTAAAGCGGACCAGTCGCAAAACAGGTAACGCTTTCTGGGGGTGTACAAGTTTTCCTAAGTGTAAAGGCACTCGAAAGGCTGTATAATCGTTTATTTGGAGCAGACTGTTCGCTCTTGGCTCAAAGCAAGAGTCACAGTTCCGCAGCTTGCGTGGATCGGTGGCGCTAGCACGGCTCTTTCCAGGCGTCGACGATCGCCACCGCCTCGGCTGCCGTCTCGACATAGCGGAACAGCTTCAGGTCGGTTTCGCTGATCGTTCCGGCCTCGGCCAGGGCCTGCCAGTTGATGATCCGGTCCCAGAACTCGGCTCCGAACAGCAGGATCGGGATGGGCTTCATGCGCCGGGTCTGGATCAGGGTCAGCGTCTCGAACAATTCGTCCAGCGTGCCGAAGCCGCCGGGAAACACGGTGATGGCGCGGGCGCGCATCAGGAAATGCATCTTGCGCACCGCGAAATAATGGAAATTGAAGCACAGGTCGGGCGTCACATAGATGTTGGGCGCCTGCTCGTGCGGCAGCACGATGCCCAGTCCGATCGAGGCGCCGCCGGCCTCGTCCGCGCCCATGTTTCCGGCCTCCATGACGCCCGGCCCGCCGCCGGTGCAGATGACGAAGTCACGGCCATAGCTGGCCAGGCTGCGCTCGGTCATCATCCGCGCAAAGACCCGCGCCTCCTCGTAGTATTTCGACAAAGCGGCCAGTATCGGCGTGCGGGCCTGGTCCGCGTCGTCGGGTGACGGGATGCGGGCGCCGCCAAACATCACCACGGTGGATTCGATGCCGCGTTCGTCCATGATCATCTGCGGCTTCAACAGCTCCAGCTGAAGCCGGACCGGGCGCAGCTCCTCGCGCAGCATGAAATCCCGGTCGGTGAAGGCCAGCCGATAGGCGGGCGCACGCGTCTGGGGCGTCTGCGGCGAGCGGTCCGCGCGCGCCACGTCCTCGTCGCTGTGCGGGAAGGGATGGGCGCGTTCGTCTTCGGCGCTGTCGGTCATCGGGGCCTCGCTTCGGGGCGCACGCGGATTGCGCGGGCTTTCCCTGACGCTTATAGCCCTGAAGAGACAGTTTCCACCCGGACGCAACAGATCGAAGAGAGGCCCCGATGACCCAAGCCCTGGAACATGCCATCGAAACCGCGTGGGACAACCGCGCGGACATCACCAGTGCGACCCAGGGCGAGGTGCGCGAGGCCGTCAACGAGACGCTGAACCGTCTGGACGAGGGGCGGCTGCGGGTGGCCGAGAAACGCGGCGCGGACTGGCATGTGAATCAGTGGGCGAAGAAGGCCGTGCTGCTGTCCTTCCGCCTGAACGACATGGAAGAGATGTCGGGCGGTCCGCAGGGCGGCAACTGGTGGGACAAGGTGCCCTCGAAATTCGCCGGCTGGGGCGACAATCAGTGGCGTGCGGCCGGGTTCCGCGCGGTGCCGGGGTCGATTGTGCGGCGATCGGCGTTCATCGGCAAGGGTGCGGTGCTGATGCCGTCCTTTGTCAATCTGGGGGCGCATGTCGGCGAGGGCACGATGGTCGATACCTGGGCCACCGTCGGGTCCTGTGCGCAGATCGGCAGGAATGTCCACCTGTCGGGCGGGGTCGGGATCGGCGGCGTGCTGGAGCCGTTGCAAGCCGGTCCGACCATCATCGAGGACGAATGCTTCATCGGCGCGCGGTCCGAAGTGGTCGAGGGCTGCATCGTGCGCGAAGGGTCGGTCCTGGGGATGGGCGTCTTCATCGGCCAGTCCACCAAGATCGTCGATCGCGAGACCGGCAACGTCATGTATGGCGAGGTGCCCGCAGGGTCCGTCGTGGTGGCCGGCTCGATGCCGTCGAAAAACGGCGTGAACCTGTATTGCGCCGTGATCGTCAAGCGCGTGGACGCCCGCACCCGTTCGAAGACCTCGGTCAACGAATTGCTGCGCGACTGAGCGCGGCAGCTTTCAAGGGGGACGGCGGCGTGTGCGGACGTGACGGGGCGGACTGGTGAGCACCTTGTATATCGACGCCGACGCCTGCCCGGTCAAGGCCGAGGCCGAGCGGGTGGCGACGCGGTTGCGTGTGCCGATGGTTCTGGTCTGCAATGGCGGACTGCGACCGTCCGCCAACCCGCTGGTGTCGCTGGTCATCGTGCCCGAGGGGCCGGATGTCGCCGATCAGTGGATCGCCGATCGCTGCGGCAGGGGAGACGTCGTGGTCACCTCCGACCTGCCGCTGGCGGACCGCTGCCTGAAGTCGGGCGCGCAGGTGGTCCAGCATGACGGCGAGGTGCTGAGCATGGCCAATATCGGGCCTCGGCTGGCGACGCGCGATCTGATGTCCGATATCCGGGCTGCCAATCCGTTCCATCAGGGCGGCGGCGCAGCGTTCTCGAAGGCGAACCGGTCGCGCTTCCTGCAATCGCTGGATCGCGTCCTGGCGGCCGCGCTGCGCGGCTGAACGCGGCATCGGGCGAACATTCGCGGCGGTATGGGCGTTATACCCTGTCATGAGCAACAGGCGGGCGCCGGAGGAGGGATGTGCAGGAACATGTGAGCATCGTGGACCTGATCGAACGGGTCGAGACCGCCTCGGACGAGGGAAGCACCAGCGTCGGGCAGATCCTTGCGGTACTGGGACAGGGCTCGTTCTCGCCCAACCTGCTGATCCCGGCGCTTGGAGTCGCGTCGCCGCTGTCGGGCGTGCCGCTGTTCTCAAGTTTCTGCGGCATCATCATCGCGCTGGTTTCGCTTCAGATGCTGTCGGGTCGGGACCATATCTGGCTTCCGGAAGCGGTGAAGGCAAGGCGGGTCCGCACCGCCCGGCTGGTCCAGGTGGCAGAGATGCTGAAGCGACCTGCGCGCCTGCTGGACCGGATGACGCGACAGCGGCTGACCTTCATGTTCAGGTTCCCTTTTCACCTGCTGTCGCTGCTGATCTGCATGATCTGCGGATTGCTGATGCCGTTCATGGAACTGGTGCCGTTCACGTCCTCGATCGCGGGAGGCATCGTGGCGCTGTTCGCCTTTGGCATGCTGGCGCGCGACGGCGTCTTCACGTTGCTGGGGTTCCTGGTGCTGCCAGGCCTTTTTGCGGCGATCGCGGGCCTGCTTGCCTGAATCCGCCGGATGCTTCCTCGGCCTTGGCGGCCACGCCCGGGACCGGGCCGCGCGCCCCCCGGTCGCGGCCGCGATCGCCGGCGACGGGACGCGCCCTGGTCCCGCGCTCAGCCCTGCGGCTTGATCTTGTCGGCCTTGCCCGTCGTGAAAGCCTCGAGCCTGGCCTTTGCGGCCTCCTGGGTGTTCACCACGCCCGCCACGACGGCCTCGGCATAGGCGGCATCCAGACCGCTCATGTTCTGCATGTGGCTGATTGCCGAGCAGATCGCGAAATTGGACAGCGGCGGGTTCCGCGCGGCGTTCCGTGCAATGTCCCATGCCGTTGCCTCGGCATCCTCGACAAGATACTGGCACAGGCCGACATCCACAGCCTCTTGCCCGCGATACAGTCGGCCCGACAGCATCATGTCGATCATCCGTGCCTTGCCGATCAGGTCCGCGACGCGGATCGTCGCGCCGCCACCCGTGAACAGGCCGCGCTGACCCTCGGGCAGGCCGAAATACGTGCCCGGTCCGGCGACCCGGATATGGGCGGCCGAGGCCAGTTCCAGTCCGCCGCCGACCACCGCGCCCTTGAGCACCGCGATCACCGGGACTCCGCCATATTCCATCTTGTTGAACGCCTCGTGCCAGCGCAGGCAGACATGCATGAAATCGCCGGCAGAGCGGTTCTCGCGGTGATGTTCGACCAGATCAAGGCCGGCGCTGAAATGATCGCCCTTCGCCTGAAGGATCGCCGCCTTCACCCCGGCACGCGGAAGCGTCGTGAAGATGTCGACCAGCTCGTCGATTGTCGCAAGATCCAGCGCATTCCGCTTGTCGGGACGATTGAGCGTGACGGTGGCGATTCCGTCATCCGTCACCTCCAGCAGGATATTGGCCAGCTTCAGATCCGCAATATTGCGCATGATGTCCTCCGTCTTTGCGGCGAAACGGTTAGCGCGCAGCGGCGCCCGGGTCGAGCGGCATCGCGCATCAGCCCTGGCCGATCAGCAGGATCACCACCGGCAGGGTCACGATGCTGGCGACGGTCGAGATCAGGATCGCCGCCGAAACCCTTTGCTGGGCGACACCGAAATACTGCGCGAGGATATAGACGTTGCCGGCGACCGGCAGCGCCGCCGCCGCGACCATCACGCCGGCGGCAAACGGCTCGACCCCCAGCGCAAGCGATGCCAGCCCGACCGAGGCGGGATGCAGGAACAGCTTGGCCCCGCTGAGCCAGGCCGAGGTCGCCAGCCGGCCAAGCCGCAGCCGCGCGAGGCTCGCGCCGATCGCGAACAGGGCGCCGGGCGTCGCGGCAGCCCCCAGCAGGATCAGGAACTCGTTCATGGGCCCCGGCATCGGCAAGCCGAAATATGCCCAGGTCAGCCCGGCCAGCATCGACAGGATCATCGGGTTCGCGACAACGCCGCGAAGCACCGGCAACAGGGCGCCCAGCCTCAGGCCGCCGCTGCGCGAGCCGTGGATGATCAGCGTGATCAGGGTCGAGAATGCCAGCATGTCGATGGTCAGCACCATCAGGACCGGCCCGACCGCGGCTTCACCCAGCAGCACGACCAGCATGGGAACGCCCAGAAAGCCGGTGTTGCCGATCATGCAGCACTGTGCCTCCATCGCCGCTTCGGGGACGGCAAGCCCGCGCGCAAGACCGCCGACCAGGCCGATCAGCCAGACCAGGCTGGAGCCGGCAAGATAGGCCAGCACGAAGCGCGCGTCGAACAGTGCGCCCAGATCCAGCCCTGCGGCAAAGCGGAACAGCATCGCAGACAGCGCAAAGTAGAACACAAACCTGGTCAGCCAGACCGCGCCCTCTTCGGGAAAGAACCGTGTGCGCGCGGCCAGCCAGCCGAGGCCGATCAGCCCGAAAAACGGCAAGGTCTTCAGAAACACGTCCAGCATCAGAGGTTGGACATCGGCTCGGGCGGGAGTCTGCCTTGCAGCCGCCCGCGCAAGGCTGCGAAGGTCCGGGCGCGGTCAGAAGGGGCCGAGGGCCGGTCATTCATGAAGCGTCCCTTCGCGGGTTCAGCCGGAACCGATCAGCACCCCGGTCGCGAACACCAGACCACCGCCCACCACGACTTGCAAGGCCGCGCGCCAGAAGGGTGTCTGCATCCAGCGGTTCTGGATCCAGGCGATCACCCACAATTCGACGAAGACGACGATGCAGGCGATGATCGTCGCGGTCCAGAAATGCGGGATCAGATAGGGCAGGGCGTGCCCCAGCCCGCCAATCGCCGTCATCACCCCCGACGCGATTCCGCGCTTGATCGGAGATCCGCGCCCCGAGACCACGCCGTCATCCGACGCCGCCTCGGTAAAGCCCATGCTGATCCCCGCCCCCAGGCTTGCCGCCAGCCCGACCAGGAAGGTCGTGCCGGTATCCTGGGTCGCGAAGGCAGTGGCGAAAATGGGCGCCAGTGTCGAGACGCTGCCATCCATCAGCCCCGCCAGCCCCGGCTGGACCCAGGTCAGCACGAACTCGCGATGGGCCACGGCCTCTTCATCTTCACGGGCCTCGGCCGTCAGGTGCGCGTCCGCCAGTTCGGTCGCCCGCTCTTCGTGACCGCGCTCGGCCGCGGCGAGGTCGCCCAGCAGCTTCCGGGTCGATGCATCGCTGCTGGCCTGCGCGGCGCGGGCATAGAACTCTGCGGCATCGCGTTCCATCACCCTGGCTTCGTCCCGGATCGTGTCCAGCGACAGGTTCTGCATCATCCAGGCTGGGCGACGGGTGTAATAGCCCGCCACATGCTCGCGCCGGACCACCGGGACCGTTTCGCCGAACCGTGCCCGATAGCCGTCAAGCAGGCGCCGCCGATGCCCGTCTTCCTCTGCCGCCATGCCGTCGAAGACGGCCGCCGTGGCAGCATAATCCGCGCGCAGGTATTCGGCCCAGTTGCGGTAGATCCGGGCGTCGTCTTCCTCGGACGAGATTGCCAGCGCCAGAATCTCCTGCTCGCTGAGTTCCGAGAATCGCTTTCGCGAAAAGGGGAATGTCAATTTCATCTGCGGTACTCGGATATCCTATGAGGTGAGGCCGCTCGCGGCAAAGGGGGCGGAAGGCCCCCGCTCGACGGTGAATTCCTGCGCGCCGTCGCCAAGCGCGCGCGTGCCTATGATGGCATGGCCTGCCTGGCTGCAGAAATGCGGCACATCGACCGCGGCCATCGGATCGGTGGCGACCAGCGTCAGCCGCGACCCCGGAGCCGCGGCCTGCAAGGCCTTGCGCAGGCGCAGGACCGGTAACGGACACAGAAGGCCGCGGGCATCGATGGTGGTCGGCTGGGTCACGACATCCCTGCTGTCTGCGCCAGACACCATTCCCGCATGGCTTCGGGGCGGATCTGCTGGCCCATGCCACCGCAAAACCCGGAAAATTCGGTGCGTTGTTCGGCAGGAACATGCATCAGGACCGGCAGCCCGCCTGCCACCGCCTGCGCGATCACCGCGTGAAATCCGCGTCCGATTGCCTCTTGTCGGCCAAATTTCGGCAGAATCAGCAACTCCGCGCCCTCCAGCCGGAGGCCGACCCGCGCCGCGGCCGTTTCCAGCGCCCCGGCGTCCAGGCGGCAGCCTGTCGAGCCGCGCCCCAGCGACTGCGAGATACGGATCGGCCGATCTTCCTCGCCGATCACGACCACATCCATGTCGCAGGCGCTGTCCGGCCCGGGAACCGAGTTGCGCTGAACCGCGCCGGCGAGGCGCAGACCGGTCCCGACAAGATCCGCCGCCAGACTTTCCAGCATCCGGTCTGCCGCCCCTGGGGCGGCGTTCTCGGCGAGCGCGAACCAGCCCAGCATCAGACCCCGCTCTCCAGCGCGAATTTCATCAGACCGTTGATCCCGTCCACCCCCAGCTTCTTCTTCAGCGCCGACGAGGTATTGGCGGCCGTCTTGTAGCTGACGCCCAACTCGTCCGCGATTGCTTGCAGGCTGAACCCGCGACCGATCAGACCAAGGACCTGCGTCTCACGCTCGGACAGCGCGGCAAGCGGGTCGGCGCTTGCGCCCGCGCGCATGGTCGCAAGCGCGACCGCCTGCCGGGCCGACAGGTAGAACTCGCCCGCCTCCAGCGTCCTGACCGCCTCGCGGAAATCGGCTGGCGGGGCGTTCTTCGACAGAAAGCCGTGGGCTCCGGCCTGCAGGGCACGGGCCGCAAAGCCCGTCTGGTCATTCATCGAGAAGACCAGGATCCGCGCTTCGGGCGCGGCGTGCTGCAGCGGTGCGACCAGATCCAGCCCACCCGCGCCGGGCAGGCTGATATCCAGCACGATCAGCGAAGGCTTCTGGCCGTCCCCGAGCTGTGCCAGGGCCTCCTCGCCTGACATCGCCTGGGCGATCGGGTCATAGCCCAGATCCCGCAGCAGGCGACTGGCGCCCAGATGGGTGATGGGGTGGTCGTCGATGACCAGCGCAGCTTTCATCCGTTTGCCTCATCCGCCCTGCGTGCGTGGCAGGCTTGCCTCGATGGTGGTTCCGCTCTCATCCGATGACAGATGCAGACTGCCGCCAAGCAGGGTGATCCGCTCGCGCATGCCGGTCAGCCCGGTGCCTTCGCGGTGGCCTTCGGCGAAGCCCTTCCCGTCATCGGACAGGATCATGCGCCAATGCGCCGGATCGGTCCAGAGCCGGATTCGCACCCGACCTGCGCCCGAATGGCGCAGCGCGTTCGTGGTGCCCTCCTGAACGATGCGGAACAGCGTCAGGGCGGTGGCCTCGTCCGGTTCGGGAAGGCCCGAGGCAATGTCCAGATCCAGTGTGATGGCGGGAAAGCGGCGCGCGAGGTCGGCTGTATAGTCCGACAGCACCGTTACCAGCGGCAGTTGCCCGACCGCGGCGGGGCGCAGATCGTCAAGAAGGGCGCGGTTCACGCGCGCGATCTCTTCGGCGATGGCCGCGATGGCCTCGGCCTGGGCGGCGATGTCTGGCCCGGCTGCGGCAGCACGCAGCGCATCGGCCTCGACCCGCAGGCCGAACAGGCAGGGACCCATTTCGTCATGCAGGTCGCGGGCGATGGACTTGCGTTCCTCGTCGCCCCGGCTGACGACCTGACGTTGCAGACGCGCGCGGTCGAACTGCGCCTGCTGCAAGGCACCGGCCAGCCGGTCGACCCCGGCGGCAAGCGGCACCAGGTCTGGCTGATGCATCCGGCCGACACGTGTTGTCAGGTCGCCACGGGTCAGATCGGCCAGCCGCCCCGCGATCATGTCCAGCGGCCGCAGCGCCCGGCGGGTGGCGATCAGGATCAGCAATGATTGGGCCAGCGCGGCCAACCCGGCCAGGCTCAGGGTCGTGCGGATTTCGCGCCACGCGGCGGCGATCTCGGCGGCCGGATCGCTGGCGATGTAGACAAAGCCCCTCAGGCGGCCCTCCAGCACCACCGGCAGCCGGGTTTCCAGTGGCTCGGGCGTGACCAGTGCGGCGAACCAGCCCGGAGCCCCGGCATGGGATTCGGTCGGCACCGCAGGTTCGCGGACCATGCCGTCTCGCGGGTCCAGTATGAGGATCCGGGTGTGGCGCGGCGGCACCAGCTGATCTGTCAGCCGGGACAGCAGCCGGTCCGGGGGAACGGCACCCTGCATCGTGCCGATCGTGGCCACCACCAGCGACCGTGCCGTCTGTGCCGCAAGCCGGGTCTCGGTGGCGATCTCGCGGCGCAGATTGTCGATGCTGGCCGCTGCCAGAGCGGCAAACAGCAGCGCCTGCACGGTCAGGATCACCAGCAGGATGCGCGTGGTCAGGGGCAGCCGGGTCAACATGCGCCGCAGCTTGGCCGATCGCGCGTGCGCCGTCCATCTCTGGCGGCGATGGCGCCGCGCCCTGCCGTGCCTGCCGCGAATATTCCGGCCCGGCCGACGATCGGCGCGTGTCGGGGTGGTCATGGCTGTCGGGTGATTTCGTTGCGCCCGGCGTCTGCGGATGCGGTGGGCCATCCGACCGGACTGCGCCTCGCGGGGCATGTCGTCGTCAACGACAAGGGCGATTATTGCCGGATCACCGATGGACTGTCGCGGCGGGATCAGAGATGAACATGTCGCACGGAGTCGGGGGACGGCCGAGATGATCTGGGACACGCTGGCCAATATCCCGGCCGCTCAACTGATGGCCTTTGTCCTCGGCGGGCTGGTGCTGAACTTCGCGCCCGGCCAGGACGTGTTCTTCGCAAGCGCCTGCGGCATCCAGGGCGGGCCGCGAGCGGGCGTGCTGGCCGGGATCGGCGTGGGGCTTGGGGTGCTGATGCATCTGGCGATGGCCACCGTGGGACTGGGAGCGGTCGTGGCCGCCCATCCCGAGGCGCTGCGGGCGATCAAATACGCCGGCGCGGCCTATCTTCTGTGGCTTGCATGGAAAAGCTGGATGGCAGGGCCGGTCGATCCCTCGGCGCGTGGCAGCGTGCGGCCGTGGAACATCATCCGGCGCGGTTTCATGTCGAACGCGCTGAACCCCAAACCGGTGCTGTTCCTGCTGGCTTTCCTGCCGCAGTTCACCAGCCCGGCCTGGGGACCGATCTGGCAGCAGATCCTGGGGCTGGGCCTGATCTTCGCGTTCACGGGCACATTGGTCACGGTCGGCTACGGTGTGGTCGGGGGGCTGGCGGGGCATGTGATCGGCCGCAATCTGGGCATCGTCAACAAGATCGCCGCGCTGATGTTCGCCGGCCTTGCCATCCGCCTTGTCATGAAATGAGCTTCGTCTACGCCCCGCCGCCGGATGCGCCACGGATCATCCATGCCGACCACGAAATCCTTGTGGTCGACAAGCCCTCGGGGCTGTTGTCGGTGCCGGGACGCGGTCCCGACAAGGCCGACTGCCTGATCGGAAGGCTGCGGGGCGCGTTTCCGACCGTGCTGCTGGTCCACCGGCTGGATCTGGATACCTCGGGCGTGATGATCTTTGCCCTGACGCCGCACGCGCAGCGCCATCTGTCGCGGCAGTTCGAGGAACGGCGGACCAAGAAGGCCTATGTCGCCCGCGTTGCCGGACGGCTGCAGCCGAAGACCGGCCGCGTCGATCTGCCGCTGATCGTGGACTGGCCGAACCGCCCGCGCCAGAAGGTCGATCACGATCAGGGCCGGCCCGCCCGGACCGACTGGCGAGTGATGCGCGCCGGGGATGACGAAACCCGCGTCAGGCTTTTTCCGATGACCGGCCGCAGCCACCAGTTGCGCGTCCACATGGCGCAGATCGGACATCCGATCCTTGGAGATCCGCTTTATGCGACCGGCTGGGCCGCAGACCACCCGCGCCTGATGCTGCACGCCGAAAGCCTGCGCGTGAAGCACCCCGAAAGCGGGGTGCAACTTGGCTACAACGCACCCGTGCCCTTCTAGGCCGCGTCGTCGGGATACCAGTCGGCGATCACCACCTCGGCGCCAGATCCGCCATCAAGCACCAGCTGCGCGAATTCCTGGATGTCGCTTCCGCGGTGGTGATAGGGGAACACCACGGCGGGCGCAAAGGCCGCGACGGCCTCGGCCGCCTGCTGGACGGTCATCGTGTAGGGCAGGTTCATCGGCAGGAAGGCGACGTCGATATCGGTCAGCGCCCGCATTTCCGGCGTCGGCTCGGTATCGCCGGCGATGTAGAAGCGCTTGCCTCCGACATTCAGGACATAGCCGTTGTCGCGTCCGACCGGGTGGTACTGCATCCGGTCCTCGGTCGTGTTATGGGCCGGAATCGCCTCGATCTGGATGCCGATCGCCTCGGAGATGTCACCATTCGCCATCGCGCTGGCGCGCTCTTTCATCGCGGCGGGCAGCTTGTCATGAACCGCCGGATTGGTGATCAGCCGGACAGAGGGCAACGCCTCGAGGGTGGGCAGATCGAAATGATCGCCATGCTCGTGGGTGATCAGGATCAGCGCCGGCTCCGGAAGGTTGGCATAGGCTTTTGCCCCGCCCACCGGATCGACATAGATCACTCCGCCCGGGGTCTCGATGACCATCGAGGCGTGATCGACCGGATGGAACACGACGTCACCGTCCTCGACCGGGTAGCGGAAGCCTTGTCCAACGTCCTGGGCCGCGACAAGGCGCGGCAGGGCGGCGATACCGAAAGCGGCGGCGGCGAGGGACAGTCCGGCACGGCGGGTGATCTGCATGGGAAATCCTTCTGCTTGCATCTGTGCTTGCGGGCATAACACGCGACCGGGTCGTTGGTTCCCCTCAGGTTGCCGCCGTGGCGCTGCTGGCCTAGAACATGGCGGTCGGGGCAGCGGAGGTGCGGATGACACATCTGTGGGTGCGGGCAGAAAGCCGCGCGAACGAGGATCGGGTGGGCATCACCCCGGACGGCGTGGCCGCGCTGGTCGGCGACGGCATGACCGTCACGGTCGAGGACAGCCCGCGCCGGGTGATCGCGACCGACGCCTATGCCGCCGCCGGCGCCAGGATCGCGCCAGCGGGCGGCTGGCCCGACGCGCCCGACGACGCGATCATCTTCGGCCTCAAGGAACTGCCCGATGATGGCAGCGCCCTGAACCACCGCCACATCATGTTCGGCCATGCCTTCAAGGGCCAGCCCGCGGGGCAGGTATTGCTGCAGCGGTTCAAGGCGGGCGGTGGCATGTTGTATGATCTGGAATATCTGGTGGACGATGATGGCCGCCGGCTGGCGGCCTTTGGCTATTGGGCGGGGTATGCGGGGGCGGCGGTAGCTTTGCGATGCTGGGTCGCGCAACAGCATGGCGCGATCTGCGGTCCGGTCCATGCGTATGCGGACAAGGATCTGCTGACCGACGATCTGCGCGCCCGGATGGACGCGACCAACCGGGCCAGGCCCCGTGCCATCGTGATCGGCGCCAGGGGCCGGGTCGGCACCGGCGCCGTCGATCTGCTGACCGAGATGGGCGTCCCGGTGACCGGCTGGGATATCGAGGAAACCGCCCGTGGCGCGCCCTTCCCCGAGGTGCTTGCCCATGAAATATTCGTCAACGCGATCCTCGCGCAGCCCGGTGTTCCGGTCTTCGTTCCTGCCGAGGCGGTCGGTCCCGGCCGCTCGCTGACCGTGATCGGCGATATAGCCTGCGATCCGACCAGCGATTTTTCCCCGGTCAGGGTCTATGACCGCACGACAGGCTGGGATGAACCGGCGCTGCGCGTGGCCGAGGATCCGCCGCTGGACGTGATGGCCATCGACAACCTGCCGTCGATGCTGCCCCATGAATCGTCGCATGACTTCGCCGCGCAGCTCTTGCCGGTCCTGCGCCGGCTTGAACATATCGACGAAGGTCCGTGGCAGCGCGCCGCAGCGGTGTTCCGCAAGACTATGAACGAGGTCTGAGATGACAATTCACTGGATAGGAACCGGCCTCAGCGCCATTCCGGGTCTGCGCCGCCTGCTGCAGTCTGATGCGAAGGTCACCGTCTGGAACCGCACCGAGGCCAAGGCCCGTGCCGAGCTGGGCGATCTGAGCAACGATATCCGCGCCTACAGCTTCGATGCGCTGGAGAAGGCGGTCGGACCGGGCGACATCATCGTCTCGATGCTGCCCGCCGACCAGCATGTGGCGCTGGCCCGGCTGGCAATCGCGGCCGGTGCGCATTTCATCAGCTCCAGCTATATCGCCCCCGAGATGGCGGCGCTGGATGATGCGGCGAGGGACGCCGGTGTGGTGCTGATGAACGAGGTCGGCCTGGACCCCGGCATCGATCATCTGATGGCCCATGATCTGGTCGCCGACTACAAGCACGAGGCGGCGCGCCCCGGGGACGTGATCCGGTTCGGCTCGTATTGCGGTGGCGTGCCGAAACATCCCAACCCGTTCCGCTACAAGTTCAGCTGGTCCCCCCTTGGTGTGCTGCGGGCGCTGCGCTCGCCCTCGAAGTCGCTGCGTGGCGGCGAGGTTCGCGATGTAGCCCGACCCTGGGACGCGATCGAGCCTTATGACGCGCCGCTGCCTGTGCCGGAACGGTTCGAGGTCTATCCCAACCGCGATTCGCTGCCGTTCATGACACAATACGGGTTCGATCCCGACTGGGATGTGCAGGATTTCGTGCGCGGCACCCTGCGCCTGAAAGGCTGGAAAGATGCCTGGGCGCCGGTTTTCGCCGAGGTCGAGACGCTGTCCGGCCCCGTTGGCGAAGAGCGGCTGCGCGAGATGGCCGATCAGTTCTGGCGCGACAACGCCTACGCCACGAACGAGCCTGACCGGGTGGTGCTTTTCGTCGCGCTGCAAGCCGAGCGTGACGGCGAAACCGTGTGGCACAAGGAATGGGTACTCGACGCTCAGGGCAATGAAAAGGGCAGTGCCATGGCGCAGCTGGTGTCCGTTCCGGTGTCGCTGGCTGTGCAGGCGGTGGCCGAAGGGCGGATCGCGCCCGGTGTCCATGCCGCACCCGACGACCCGCAACTGGTGGCGGATTGGCTGGTTGAAATCGGCCAGATCGCGCAGCATCTGGCCAAGGTCGATCACCTGCGCTGAACGCGGCCTGACACGGACGTGAACGCCAGCGCATCCCGGGTCGGGAAAGCGCGTGCTAGGCTTGGACCGATCAGCGAGTATCCCGATGAGGAGCCCTTTCATGCGTTATCTGACGGCCTTTGCCGCGACAATTCTGTTTGCGGGCTGTGCGCTTGCCCAGAACTTCAACGACCGGCCGCCCAACGCGCCGAACCAGACCCCGGCCTTCGAGAACCAGACCCGCGCCCCTGCGCTGCGCGCCTTGCGCCTGCGTCGCGAGGCGGTGGTCGAGGGGCTGGAACATCCCTGGGGCATGGCGCAACTGCCCGATGGCAGCTGGCTTGTCACCGAACGGCCGGGGCGGCTGCGGATGGTGTCGCCAGATGGGACTCTGTCCGATCCGATCCCGGGCCTGCCCGAGGTGGACACGGAGTCCCAGGGCGGATTGCTGGATGTGGCTGTGGCCGACGATTTCGCGCAGACAAGGCGCGTCTGGGTAACCTATGCCGAGCGAACTCCCGAGAATTTCACCTCGACGTCGGTCGCCAGCGGCATCCTGTCCAGGGACGGAGCGCGGATTGAGGATGCACGCCGGATCTGGCAGCAAACGCCCTGGCCTGCCGCCGCGCATTACGGCTCGCGGCTGGTTTTCGATAACGACGGCGGCCTGTTCGTGACGACCGGCGATCGAGGCGGCCTGGATTCCCGCCACGAGGCGCAAAAGCTGAACACCACGGTCGGCAAGGTGGTTCGGATCGATCCGATGACGGGCGAGCCGATGGGCGCCGGCATAGAGGGTGCCATGCCCGAGATCTGGTCATGGGGCCATCGCAACATGCAGGGCGCCGCGCTGTCGCCCGATGGTCATCTGTGGACGATCGAGCATGGCCCCGCCGGAGGGGATGAGTTGAACCGCCCCGAACCCGGCAAGAACTACGGCTGGCCCGACGTGACCTATGGCGAGGAATATGACGGCAACCCGATCCTGGAAGGGCTCACGCAGAAAGAGGGCACCGAACAGCCGGTCTATTACTGGGATCCGGTGATCGCGCCGGGCGGCATGGTCTTCTATGACGGCGCGATGTTCCCGGACTGGCAGGGCGACCTGCTGATCGGCGGGCTGCAATCCAGCTCGCTCGTGCGGCTGGAGCTGGAGGAGAACCGGGTGACCGGCGAGGCACGGCACCTGCAGAATATCGGGCGGGTGCGTGATGTCGACGTGGCGCAGGACGGCGCGATCATGCTGCTGACAGACGAGCAGAACGGCACGCTGTTCCGGGTCACGGGGCGCTAGCCGGCGTCAAGCGTTCCACGGTGCGGGAAAAGGGTGCGGAACGGGCAGGGCCCGTTCCGGTCGCTGCCGCTGGGCCGCGCGCGCCTGCGGCGCGTCAGACCGGACGCTGCAGGTTGTCCTCGGCATCCTCGGGCGAGATCCCCAGCGCATCCATGCCAGCCTCGAGCAGGTCGGCCAGGCGCGGTTCGCCCATCAGGTAATCCTCGGTCGGTGTGGTCTGTTCGGCCCTGGCGGTGGCAATTGCCTCGGCCAGTTCGTCCGGGTCGAAGCTTTCGCGGCCGATCCACATCACCGCGACGAGGCAGGCCTGTTCGTCCTCGTTCAGGCCTTCGATGAAATCATGCAGCTCGGTGCGGGTTCCATATTGGCGGCTTTCGCCCTGATGGGCCCACGCGTTGACGCCGCTGTCGTATTCGCGCGCGCGGATGATGATATGGGCGATCTTGTCGGGGCTGATCTGCAGCATGGCGGTCTCCGAAGGTTTTCCCGTTGTCGCGCCCTGCGCCCGCCGGGTCAATCCTTGCGTCCGAAAAGCCGTTCGATATCGGCGAGGCGCAGCTTGACCCAGGTCGGCCGGCCGTGATTGCACTGACCGGATTTCGGGGTCTGTTCCATCTGGCGCAAGAGGGCGTTCATCTCGTCGGCGGCCATTCGGCGCCCGGATCGGACCGATCCGTGACAGGCCATCGAAGACAGCACTGCGTCGATCCGCGCCTTCAGCCGGTCCGAGGCACCCTGATCCGCGAGATCATCCAGAATGTCGCGAAGAAGTGCCCGGGCGTCCAGGCGCGCCAGCATTGCAGGCACTTCGCGCACGATGACGGCGCCACCGCCAAACGGCTCGATCACCAGCCCAAGCTGGGCAAGCTGGTCGGTGATCGACAGCAGGCGCGCGGCATCCGACGGACACAGCTCGACGATCTCGGGGATGAGCAGCGCCTGTGAGGGGATGCCGGTTTCCGTGGCCTGGGACTTGAGCCGTTCATAGACCAGTCGTTCGTGCGCGGCGTGCTGGTCTACGATCACCAGCCCGTCCGCGGTTTGGGCAATGATGTAATTCTCGTGAATCTGCGCGCGCGCCGCCCCCAGCGGCGCGTCCGTGTGAATGTCGTCCCCGCCCTGTTCGAAGCGCGCGGACGGAGTCTCGGCGAAGCCCGGCTGCGGCGCGGGGCCCTGAAGGTCGAAGCCGGCGCGAAGCGCGGAACCCGAAGGCCGGTCGTCCATCTGGTAGCGGCGCGGCCCGACTTCCGGTTCGGTTGGCGCGTGCCGGAAGGCGGCAAGCGTCGCGTCGCCCACGGTCGAGGACGCCCGATGCCCCGCCCCAGACAGCGCGCGTCGCAATGTGCCGACGATCAGGCCGCGTGCCGCCTGCGGGTCGCGGAACCGGACTTCGGCCTTGGCGGGGTGGACATTCACATCGACCTGCTGCGGATCGCAGTCCAGATACAACACGGCGGCGGGATGGCGGCCCGGCGCCAGCACGTCCATGTAACCCGCCCTGAGCGCGCCGGTGAGCAGCTTGTCCCGCACCGGGCGACCATTCACGTAAAGATGCTGCGCCACCGCCGCGCCGCGCGAATAGGTGGGCAGGGCGGCAAAGCCCGCCAGGGTTACGCCGTCACGCTCGGCATCCAGCGGGATGGCATTGTCGATGAAGTCGCGGCCCATGACGCGGGCGAGGCGGGCCTGCAGCGCCTCGATCAGCCTGCCTTGCTCGGCGTCGGCCCGGAAGATCTCGCGGCCGTCTGCGGTCAGGCAGAAACCGACATGAGGCTGAGCCATCGCCAGCCGTCTGACGGTATCGGCGACGGCCTGGGTCTCTGCGCGTTCGCTGCGCATGAATTTCAGCCGCGCGGGAGTGGCGAAGAACAGATCGCGCAGTTCGACCACGGTGCCTTGATTGGCTGCCGCGGGCCGCGTATCGACAGGCTTTCCGGCAATGACGCCGATCGCCGCGCCGTCTCCACCCGCCACGCGCGAGGTGATGGTCAGCCGACCCACGGCCCCCAGCGACGGCAGCGCCTCGCCACGGAAGCCAAAGCTGGTGATGGCCAGCAGATCGCTGCCGTCGATCTTGCTGGTGGCGTGGCGGCACAGCGCCAGTGGCAGGTCGTCGGGGGTCATGCCGCAGCCGTCGTCGGTCACGCGAATCAGGCGCTTGCCACCCTCTTCGATCGCGATGTCGATGCGCATGGCGCCCGCGTCCAGCGCGTTCTCGACCAGTTCCTTCACGGCCGAGGCCGGACGTTCGACAACTTCGCCCGCCGCGATCCGATTTGCGGTCGATTCGTCCAGCTGTCGTATGATGGGGCGCATGTTGCGTGCCTGAGTATTCATCTTACAAGATATAGCATCCGACGCTGGCGGCGGAAAGAAATCATTGCGCCAGAGATTCAGGCGCGAAACCACTTGCCACGCTTGCGGTTTGACGGGCACATGAAACAATCAAGACGAAGGAACGTGACGATGAGGAAGGTGAGCATGATCTTGCTGTGGGGCGCGGCGCTGACCGTGGCCGCCTGTGGCCCGGACACCGCCACCCGCGCGACCACGGGGGCCGCGGCCGGGGCGCTTGCAGCCGGCCCGATCGGCGCGGTCGCCGGCGCGGCGCTGGGGGGCAGCGGGGCAGTCCGGATCGAATGACGCCGCGCTGAAGCCGAAAAACGGCAGAACGCCCGCGGGATGCCTGATCCTGCGAGAGCCTTGCGTCGCGGCACCCGGTCAATCGGACAGGTCGGGCGCCTGGTTTCCCGCGGCGACCGGCACGCCTTCGGGCCGACCGACCAGCACGAAGCGCAGCTGATCCGAGTCCAGCAGCCGCTGTGCGACGCGCCTGACATCCTCGGCCGTCACCGATTCGACCTGCTGGTTGCGCGTGTTCACGTAGTCGATCGGAAATCCCGCCAGCTGCATCGCGGACAGGATCGACGCGATCTTGCCGTTGCCATCGAATCGCAGCGGATATTCGCCCGTCAGGTAGGTCTTGGCATCGTTCAGCTCCTCTTCGCTGACGCCCTCGGATGCCATCCGGTCCCATTCCTGCCTGATCAGATCAAGCGACTGGGCGATATTCTGGTTCGATGCGGCCATGCCGCCCCGCCAGGTCTGGCCGAAAAGCCCGGTCGCCAGTCCTGTGCCGATGCCGTAGGTCAGGCCGCGCTTCTCGCGCAGCTCCTCCATCAGCCGCGAACTGAATCCGCCGCCGCCCAGGATGTGATTGGCGACGAAGGCGGCGAAGTACTGGGGGTCGTCCAGTGGCAGGCCCGGTCCGGCAAAGCTGACGATGGTCTGCGGGCTGTCCCAGTCGATGACGGTCACGCCGCCGGTCAGCTCGAGAGTGGCCGGGTCGGGCATCGGCGCGGTGCCCTTTTCCGGCAGCCCCCCCAGCAGCGTGTCCAGCAACGGCCCCAGTTCGGCGGCGGTGATGTCGCCAGCCGCGCCGATCAGCACGCGGTCGCGCGCCAGCACGCGGTTCTTGGCGGCGATCAGATCGTCGCGGCCAAGCGCCGCGACCGATTTGGCGGTGCCGTTCACCGAGGTTGCGTAGGGATGGTCGCCCCAAGCCTGGCTGGCCATCTCCTTGGCGGCGATGGCTTGCGGGTCGTTGGCCTCGGACCGGATGATGGCCTGAACCTGTGCGCGCACCCGCTCGATGGCGGAATCGTCGAAGCGGGGCTGCGTCAGCGCCAGTGCCAGCAAGCCGGTGGCCTGATCGCGGTTCTCGGTCAGGGCGCGCATCCTCACCGACAGAGAATCGTCGCCGATGTCGAAACTGATGTTGGCGCCCAGATCCTCGACGGCCTGAGCGAAGGCCGTGGCATCCAGCTTGCCCGCCCCTTCTTCCAGCGTGCCGGCCATCAGGTTGATGGCGCCGCGCTTGCCCGGCGCCTCAAGGCTGGCACCGCCCTTGAAGTCCAGGCTGAGCGCCGTGAACGGGATCGAATGATCCTCGACCAGCCACGCCTCGATGCCGCCCGGCGAGACGACCTGCTGGATCTGGATCGCCTGCGCCGGAACCGCGATGACTGTCAGGCAAAAGGCGATGACGGCACGGATCATCCTTGCACCTCCTCGGCCGGAATGTCCCTGGGCGTGGGGCGCAACGGCGGGCGGCCCTGCGCCGCGGCGCCGCCCGAGCTGGCCGGAGTCTCGGCCTCGGCCTGCTGTTCGGGTTCGGCGGGCAGCAGCCAGCCGGTCACGGTCGCCTTGCTGGACAGCAGCGTGCGGGCGGCATCAGTGACCTCTTCGGCCGTCACCTGGGCCAGAATGTCTGGCCAGTCATTCACATCCTCGATCAACAACCCGGTCGCCAGTCCCTGCCCGTAATCATAGGCGCGGCCATGTGCCGAGTCGCGCGCATAGATCCGGGCGGCGCGGATGCGTGTCTTGACCCGCTCCAGATCGGCCTCGTCGGGGCCGGTTTCGACGAAACTGGCCAGTGCCTTGTCCAGCAGCGCCTCGGCGTCTTGTGGGGCAAGGTTCTGCGCCGGCACCATCGACACCGAGAACGTCGTGGGATCGACCGACAGCCCGTCATAGCCGGCGTTGACCCAGATTGCCTTGCCGGTCAGCGCCAGTTCGCGACCCAGAACAGAAGTCTGCATCGAGCCGCCCAGCAATTCAGCCAGAACCGTCAGCGCGGCCGCGGGCTTCTGATCGCCGGCATTGCGTTCCGTTGCCAGCATGCTGCGGATCAGCATGGGCTGGGCGACACGCGGATCGCGCATCTCCATCCGGCGGGGCGAGCGCTGGGTCGGCTCTTGTGGGCGGATGCGGGGTTCGGCCTCGCCCTTCGCCGCGACCGGACCGTAATACTGCTCGGCCAGTTCGCGCGCCTTTTCGGGCGTCACGTCGCCGGCCAGGATCAGCACTGCCTCGTTCGGGGAATAATGGTCGTCATACCATTCGATCGCGTCCGCGCGGGTCAGCCCCTCCATCTCCTGTCGCCAGCCTATGACCGGGCGGCCGTAGGGATGGTTGTAGAACTGGACCGCGCCGCGCTCTTCGGCGAAAAGCGCGCGCGGTTCGCTGTCGACGCGTTGCGCGCGCTCTTCAAGCACGACCTGCCGCTCGGCCTGCCAGTCATCCTCGCCGATCTTGAGATTGGCCATCCGATCGGCTTCCATTTCCATGATCAGCGGCAGCCGGTCCGAGGCGATGCGCTGGAAATAGGCCGTGTAATCGTAAGACGTGAAGGCGTTGTCCATTCCGCCATTGGCCGTGACGGTCTTGGAAAGCTCGCCCGGTTCCAGCTTGTCGGTGCCCTTGAACATCAGATGCTCAAGATAATGGGCGATTCCGGATTTTCCCGGTCGCTCATCCGCGGCACCGATCTTGTACCACACCATCTGCACGATGACCGGTGCGCGGTGATCCTGGATCACCACGGTTTCCAGACCGTTGGGCAGGGTGAAATGGCTGATGCCCTCGGGCATCTCGGCCAGCGCCGGCAGGCCGGAAAGGCACAGCGCCAGCGCTGCTGGCAGGACGGCGGGCAGGACGGCGGATCGGGTGGGGCGATGCATGCGGGCTCAACCTCGTCTTTCTCGGGCTGAAATCTGGCCTGCCGGGGCGGCGGGCGCAAGCCTGACTCGCGGCATTGTGTGAGCCCGCAGGACCGGCAAGGCGGGCGTTCGGCCCGCCAGCGGCATGTCGGGGGGCCGAACGGGCGCGCGATGCCGGCGGACAAGCCCATGAAACCGGCTTTCCGTGCGGCGTCACCGTGGCGGTGCCAAGGCCCGCGGATCCGCGATCACTCGGCCGTGGACACCGGCGAGGTCGATGTGCGGGCGCCGGCACGCTGCCAGCGCAGTTGCTCGGCGGCGGGGTCCAGCGTCATCTGCCGGTAGGCGCGCAGATAGACCGAGGTGCCGAACAGCGCCTCAAGCGGGCGTCGCGCATTGCGCGAACGCCAGCGCAGATCGGCGGCGGCCAGCGTGGCGCGAATATCGGGGTCGGCGCCGCGGCGCGAGGCATGGGCGACCAGCGCCTGATCCGACGCCGCGATGCCCTGATCCGCCAGCCGGGCCGGATTGCCGCCAAGCGCCGCGACCGCGTCCGCGCGCGGCGTCGGGTCGGTGATGTTCGACCCACCCGGCGTCGGCGTCGGCAGCACCGCCAGGTCGGGCGGCATGGATAGCGGCTTGGTCGGCAGAATCGCGAATTCGTCGGGACTGTTCTGGCCGGATTCGATGTTCATCAGCCGCGGATCGCCACCGCAGGCCGACAGCCCAGCCACAGCGACTCCGATCACCAGCGCAATTGCCCGCATTGCCTGCCCCTTTTTCGTTCGCGCCCGTTCTAGCGTGAATTTTCGGCCCCGTCACGGGGGTTGTCCTTGTCGGGCGCGGCGGACCGCCCGGCGGTCTTGCGCGCCGTGCCCGCCTTCGGCTTGCGCGCGGGACTTGCGGGGCGTGGCTTGCCTTGCGGCATCAGGACAAGTCCGATCGCGCCCGCGAAGATCGCGATGTCGGCGACATTGAAACTGTAGGGATTCTGCCAGCCGGGAAGCGACATGTTCAGGAAATCCGCCACCGCGCCATAGGCCAGGCGGTCGATGACATTCCCGATCGCGCCGCCGATCAGCAATCCGCCGGCGATGCGCGCGATGCGACCCGCGTCGCTGCGCCACATCCAGATCCAGACCCACAGGCAGATCGCCACCGCCACGCAGATCAGGATCCACCGGGTGATGTCCTGGTCCGACGACATCAGCCCGAAATTCACCCCCTGGTTCCAGGCCATACGCAGGTTCAGCCACGGCGGCAGGACGTCGATCTCGCGCAGGCGGTCCAGTCGCATCACATGGACGACCCAGTATTTCAGGGCCTGATCCGCCAGGATGATGGCGGCCGCCACCCAGGCTACCAGCCTCATGTTCGGGCGCTGCGGCGGCCTTGGCTTGCGCGGTGCTCGCAGTCGCTTCGGCTTTTGCGGGGTGTCCGAGGCGCGCTTTGCGGCGTTGAGGTCAAGCTCTTGTTGCATCGTCAGTGCCGGAAGTGCCGCTGCCCGGTAAACACCATGGCCAGACCCAGCCGATCGGCGGCCGCGATCACCTCGTCGTCGCGCATCGAACCGCCCGGCTGGATGACGGCCTTGGCGCCGGCCTCGGCCAGCGCCTCGATGCCGTCGGCGAACGGGAAGAACGCATCCGACGCAACCGCCGCGCCGATCGTCAGCGGCAGAGGCAGATTCAGCGCCTCGGCCATGTCCTCGGACTTGCGCCGCCCGATCCGGGTCGAATCGACACGGCTCATCTGGCCCGCGCCGATCCCGACCGTGGCCAGATCCCTTGCATAGACGATGGCGTTCGACTTGACATGCTTGGCGACGGTCCATGCAAACAGCATGTCGTCCAGTTCGGCCTCGGAGGGGCGACGCCTGGACACCACCTGCAGCGCGTCACGGCCGACATGGCCATTGTCGCGCCCTTGCGCCAGAAAGCCGCCCGCCACCTGCCGGAAGGTCAGGCCCGCCGCCTGCGGATCGGGCAGCCCTTTGGTGGTCAGCAGACGCAGGTTCTTCTTGCCGGCAAAGACGCGCCGGGCGTCCTCGTCGGCGTCCGGGGCGATCACGACCTCGGTGAAGATCTTCACGATCTCTTCGGCGGTCGGGCCGTCCAGCGGGCTGTTCAGGGCCACGATACCCCCGAAAGCCGATGTCCGGTCACAATCATAGGCGCGTCGGTAGGCGTCCATGGCGGTCTTGCCGCGGGCGACGCCGCAGGGATTGGCATGCTTGATGATGGCGCAGGCAGGGCCGTTGGCCGGGTCGAACTCGGCGACCAGTTCGAAGGCCGCGTCGGTGTCGTTGATGTTGTTGTAGGACAGTTCCTTGCCCTGCCACTGGGTCGCGGTCGCCACGCCAGGCCGCCGCTCTCCGGTCACATAGAAGGCAGCCTTCTGATGCGGGTTCTCGCCATATCGCAGGCCCTGCGCCAGCGTGCCGGCAAAGGCGCGGCGTCGCGGCGTGTCCTCTGCGATGGCCTGCGCCATCCAGTTCGACACGGCGGCGTCGTAGGCGGCCGTGCGGGCATAGGCGATCTGCGCCTGACGGCGGCGGAACTCAAGCGTCGTGCGGTCGTCATTGGCGTCCAGCTCGGCCAGCAGGGCGTCATAATCCTGGACGTCCACGATCACCGTGACAAAGCCGTGGTTCTTTGCTGCGGCGCGGATCATGGCCGGTCCGCCGATGTCGATATTCTCGATGCAGTCATCATGAGCCGCGCCCGCCGCCACGGTGTCCTCGAACGGATACAGGTTCACCACCAGAAGGTCGATCGGTTCGATGCCGTGGGCCGTCATCGCGGCCAGGTGTTCCTCGTTATCCCGCAGTGCCAGCAGGCCGCCATGCACGGCCGGATGCAGCGTCTTCACGCGTCCGTCCATCATCTCGGGGAAGCCGGTGACATCGGCGACGTCCACCACCGTCAATCCTGCCTCGCGCATCGCTTTCGCGCTGCCTCCGGTGGACAGCAGCTCGACCCCCCGAGCCGCCAGGTTTCGTGCAAAGTCGATCATTCCGGCCTTGTCGGAAACCGAGATCAGCGCGCGTTTCAGGGCAACGGGATGGGACATGGACGATCCTCGCATCTGGATGTGCGGTCCACCTAAACCCGTGCGGCCTCAAGGTCCAGCGCGGCGCGTACCGAAATTCCGGCGGAAACGCCTCCGCCTCTGCATCGGTCCGGAAATAGCCTCGGGGGGTCCGGGGGGCGGACAGCCCCCGGCCATCGCGGGACGCAAGGGACCCCGGCTTGCCGCGGGCTCGTTCAGGCGGCGGCAAGTCGCAACCGGGCCACGAAGAACCCGTCCATCCCGCCCAGTTCCGGCCAATGGTCGGGGCGCAGCCGCAATCCGCCTTCCGGCGTGATCCAGTCGGGATCGATGCACGGCAGATCCGGCGTCTCGACGGTCAATCCCGGATGGCGGGACAACGCTGCGGCGATCTGGGCCTCGCCCTCGTCGGTCAGAAGCGAGCACACCGCGTAGACCAGCCGCCCACCGGGCCCGATCAGCGACAACGCGTGGTCGATCAGACGCGCCTGAAGGTCGACCAGATCGGGGATTGCTGACCCATCGCGAAGGAACGGCAGCTCCGGATGGCGGCGGATCGTGCCGGTGGCCGAACACGGCGCGTCCAGCAGCACCGCATCCAGCCGAGTGTCCGGTCGCCATTCCAGCGCGTCGGCGGTCACCAAGCCGGCCTCCAGCCCGCAGCGCGCCAGGTTTTCGGCCACGCGCCTCATGCGCCCCGCGCTGATGTCGACGGCGGTCACCCGGGCCCCGGCGGCCGCCAGCTGCAACGTCTTGCCGCCGGGAGCGGCGCAAAGATCTGCGATCCGCTCATCCGGCCGGGGGTCCAGGATCCTAGCGGGCAGGGCCGCGGCGGCGTCCTGCACCCACCATGCGCCGGTCGCAAAGCCCGGCAGGGCTGAAACCTGCACCGGCCCGCGCAGCCTCAACGACCCGGTCGGCAGCATTTCGGCACCCTCGACCGGATTGCCCGCGACCTTCGGCGTCAGGTCAAGGGCCGCGCCCGCCTGATGGGCGCGCTCGATGGCCAGCGCGACCGGCGCGCCCCATGCGGACAGGACGGGCTCGCGCAACCAGTCGGGCATGGCTTGCGGTGGCAGCTTGTCCCAGTTCTCGTGCCGCGCGACCTTGCGCAGCACCGCGTTGACCATGCCCGCCGCCGCCTGTCCGCGCTTGCCCAGCCCGCGCGTCAGCGACACGGCGGCATCGACCACGCCATGCGCCGCGCCGCCCAGTTCCAGCAATTCGACCGTCGCCAGGCGCAGCACATCGGCCACCTGAGGGGAGGGCTTGCGCGCCATGTAGCCGGCCAGGACGGCATCGGCGCGGCCCTGCTGGCGCAGCGTCTCGGCCGCCAGCCGCGCGGCGCGGGCCTGATCGGCGGTTGGCAGCGCCTTCAGCGCAGCGGCCTGATCGGACAGCGAAAGACCCTCGCGCACGCCCTGCAGCAGGCGCAGCGCGCCTTTGCGGGCCTGATCGGCTCCCGGCTTTGCCAAATCGCTTTCCTTCACCTAGATGTTGTTGAAAGACTGACATGAAGACTTACGCCCAATCGAGGGATGTTGCCATGACCGATCGCGCCGACCTGCCCCCCGCCGCCCAACGTGCCCTTGCCGAGGCCGATCAACGCCGAAGGCTTGCCGCAGGCCAGAAACCGATGCCGACCGAATATGGCGGTCGCGACGGCCCCGAACCGGTGCGTTTCGGTGATTATGAAAAGAACGGCATCGCGGTGGATTTTTAAGCATGGACTGGCTGCGCGCCTCGGCGGTCCAGCAAGGCCGTGCCATCATGGCGGGGCTTCTGGACCCGATCGACCAGACCGAAGCCTATCTCGAGGCCGCAAGAAGCCATCCCGACGGCAAGCGCATCTATGCCCGTCTGACCTTCTCTCGCGCCCGGTCCGAGGCGATCGCGGCCCATGATCGCGCCAAGGCCGAATTGCGGCACGGGATTCTCGACGGCGTGGCGATCAGCTGGAAGGACAACATCGACAGCGGCGGCACGGTGACCGAGGCGGGATCGAAACTGCTCGAGGCGCGGGTGCCGCGCAAGGATGCCACGGTTCTGGCTCGGGCCGCGCGCGGCGGCCTGGTCTGCCTTGGCAAGACCCAGATGAGCGAGCTGGCCTTCTCGGGGCTGGGCCTGAATCCGATGACCGCAACCCCGCCCAATGCGCTGGACCCGGCGCTTGCCCCGGGCGGATCGTCGTCGGGTGCGGCGGTGTCGGTCGCGCTGGGTCTGGCGGCGGCGGCGATCGGGTCGGATACCGGCGGCTCGATCCGGGTGCCGGCGGCGTGGAACGGGCTGGTCGGCTTCAAGCCGACCCACGATTCGGTCCCGGAGAAGGGTGTCGTTCCCTTGTGTCGCAAGTTCGACGTGGTCGGCCCGATTGCCCGCAATGTCGAGGATTGCGCCGAGTTGCTGGCGGTCATGACCGGCGAAAAGCCGGTCGATCTGAACGATTCCGGTGTCGGTGGGCTGCGGCTCATGGTGCTGGACGGACTGCCCTTCGAGGATGCCGGCGAAGGCCCGGTGACCGCCTTTCAGGACGCCGTCGACCGGCTGGCCCGTGCCGGCGCGAAGGTCACCCATGTCGCGACCGAGTGGCTGGACAAGGCCATGGACCTGTCGCCGCAGCTGTTCGCGTCCGAGGCCTATGGCATCTGGCGCGCGCAGATCGAGGACGCGCCGGAACTGATGTGGAGTCCGATCCTTGAACGATTCCGTGGCGGCTCTGGGGTCAGTGCCCCCGACTATGTCGCGGCATGGGAGCAACTGATCCGCATCCGCCGCAAATGGATCAAGGAGGTCGCCTCGGTGCATGACGCGGTGCTGCTGCCGACCGTTCCGATCCTGCCGCCTGACGCCACGCGGCTGATGGAGGACGACGACTATTACGTGCATGCCAACCTGCTGACGCTGCGCAATACGCGGATTGCCAATCTTCTGGGCCTGCCTGCCGTGTCGCTGCCCACCGGGTATCCCGGTTGCGGGATCATGCTGATGGGGCATGCCGGTCGCGACCGGCATCTGCTGCGCGTGGCGGCGGGGGCCGAGGCGGTGTTGGACGCCCACTGAGCCCGCGCTGCATCACCGCTGCGCCCCGACCCGGCTTTCGCTGGACGCAAGCCTGCGTTCACGCTAGACTTTATCGCAATAACGGGGCCAAAGACCCCGAAGCGAGGCAGTAATGGCAATCCCCGAGCGGTTCTCGAACCTGCCGGATTACGCGTTCCCGCGCCTGCGGACGCTGTTGTCGGGTATCGAACCCGGCCTTAAGGCCGGCGAGGCCCCGATGGTGATGACCATCGGCGAGCCGCGCCATGCCATGCCTGATTTCGTCGCCCGCGTGATGGCCGACAATATCGGCCAGTTCGCGAAATATCCCCCGAACGAAGGCACGGCCGGATTGCTGGACGCCATCGGCGACTGGCTTGGCCTGCGCTATGGCATCGAGGTCGGGCGCGACCGGATCATGGCGCTGAACGGCACGCGAGAGGGGCTGTTCAACGCCGCGCTGGCGCTGTGTCCGGAACACAAGAACGGCCGGCGTCCGGCGGTGCTGCTGCCGAACCCGTTCTATCAGGTCTATGCCGTGGCGGCCGCGGCGGTGCAGGCCGAGCCGGTTTTCGTGCCCGCGACGCCGGCGACCGGAAACCTGCCCGACTATGCCGCGCTGCCCCCCGAGTTGCTGGAGCGCGTGGCGATCGCCTATCTGTGCTCGCCCGCCAATCCGCAAGGCGCGATTGCCGGGCGCGATGATCTGGAAACGCTGCTGACGCTGGCCGAGCGCCACGATTTCCTGGTGTTCGCCGATGAGTGCTATTCCGAGATCTATCGCGATGCGCCGCCGCCCGGCGCCTTGGCGGTCGCGACCGGGATGGGGTTGGCCGACCGGGTCGTGATGTTCAATTCGCTGTCCAAGCGCTCGAACCTGCCGGGGCTGCGGTCGGGTTTCGCTGCCGGAAGCACCAGCAATATCGCCCAGCTCCGGCGGCTGCGCAGCTATGCCGGGGCTCCGCTGCCGCTGCCCGCGCAGGCGGTCAGCGAGGCGGCCTGGCGCGACGAGGCGCATGTCACGGCCAGCCGGGCGCTGTACCGGGAAAAATACGACATCGCCGACCGTGTGTTGGGCCAGGTGTCGGGCTATCGGCCGGTCGAGGGCGGGTTCTTCCTGTGGCTTCCGGTCGCGGATGGCGAGGAGGCCGCCATGCGACTGTGGTCCAGGGCAGGCATTCAGGTCCTGCCCGGTGCCTATCTGTCGCGCGACGTGGGCGGCCAGAACCCGGGACGCGGCTTCATCCGCGTGGCGCTGGTCGCCACGCCCAGAGAGACCGAGGCCGCGCTGACGCGGCTGCGCGAGGTATTGTATGATGACGATTGAGTGCGGGGAAGGATAACGGCATGGCAAGCTGGCAGGCGAAGCATCGCGATCCGCTGTTCGATCAGAACACTCAGGCGGCGCTGGAACGGCGCGGCAAGGAACTGGCTGGCGCCGGTCTGCTGGTGCTTGGCACCCTGATCGCGATGATGCTGGGCAGTTGGTCGGCCGATGACCCCAGCTTCCTCAGCGCGACCGACGCCGCCGCCCAGAATCTTCTGGGCAGCTTCGGGGCTTATATCGCCTCGCCCCTGATGATGATCGCCGGATACGGGTCGTGGGTGCTGGTGCTGGCCGCCTTTGGCTGGGGTTTCCGGCTGATGTTGCACCGGGGCGAGGATCGGATCATGCGCGGCATCTTCACGCCGATCGCCGTGGCGCTGGTGTCGGTCTATTGCAGCACGCTGACGCCCGGGGCCGCGTGGCAGCAGAGTTACGGCCTTGGCGGGCATTTTGGCGACATGATGATGGGCGCGATGCTGAACGTGATCCCGCTGAAGGCGCAGATCGCAATCCGGTTGGCCGCGCTGATCGCGGCCCTGGGCGCGGTCGGCATCGCGATCTTCGTGCTGGGCTTCGACCGCACCGAGACGCGCGCGATCTGGCGGCGTTTCCTGATCGGACTGGTGACGGCCTATGATCTGGCGCGGCGGATCGCCTTGCTTGGCGCGCGGGCCGGGGCCAGCCTGTTGCAGCGGCTGCGCCGTCGGCACGACCGGCCGGGCGCACGCGCCGACGCGCCCTCGGCGGACCCTTCGCCGGCGACGCTTTTCCAGCGGCGCAGGGCGCAGCGGACCGAGCCTGACTATCTTGAGCTGGAAGAGGACATGCCCGAACCCGAGCTGATCGAGCGCGATGCCGATTACGACGGAGATGCCCCCTCGGCAGAAGAAGTCAGCGGCCGCATCAGCGCGGCGATTCGCAGCCGTGCGGGCAAATCCTCGGTTCTGGCGGCGGTCGCCGCACGGTTGGCCCGCGAGGGCAACCGCGATGTCCGGCGCACCGATCCGCCGTTGCGGGGCGACCCCGCAGCCGAGGACGAGGCATTCGACATCGAACCGGCGGATCCCGCCCCGTTCGGCGCCGACCGGCAACGCGTTGTCGTGCCGCCGATGCGCAAGCCTGCCGCGACGACATCGAGACAGGCCCGCGCCGAGGCCGAGCCGCAGTTGCGTTTCGACGAGGTCGAGACGGAATACGAGCGCCCGCCCCTTGCGCTGCTCAGCGCGCCTCTGGACAGCGACCGCACGCAGATTTCCGAAGAGTCGCTGATGGAAAACGCCCGGATGCTGGAGGCGGTGCTGGACGACTATGGCGTGAAGGGCCAGATCACCGAGGTTCGGCCGGGTCCCGTCGTCACCCTTTACGAGCTTGAACCCGCGCCCGGATTGAAGGCCAGCCGCGTCATCGGACTGTCCGACGATATCGCGCGGTCGATGTCGGCGCTGTCGGCGCGGGTCTCGACCATGCCGGGCCGCAGCGTGATCGGGATCGAACTGCCCAATGCACGGCGCGAAAAGGTGCTGCTGCGCGAGATCTTCGCCAGCCGGGCATTCGGCGACGGCACACAGCCGCTGCCGCTGGCGCTTGGCAAGGATATCGGCGGCGATCCGATCGTGGCGAATCTGGCCAAGATGCCGCATCTGCTGATTGCCGGGACCACCGGCTCGGGGAAATCGGTCGCGATCAACACCATGATCCTGTCGCTGCTCTACAAGCTGACGCCCGACGAATGCCGGATGATCATGATCGATCCCAAGATGCTGGAACTGTCGGTCTATGACGGCATCCCGCATCTGCTGTCGCCGGTCGTCACCGATCCCAAGAAGGCCGTCGTGGCCCTGAAATGGGTCGTGGGCGAGATGGAGGACCGCTACCGCAAGATGTCCAAGATGGGCGTGCGCAACATCGAGGGCTATAACGGCCGCGTCCGCGAGGCGCTGTCGAAGAACGAGATGTTCAAGCGCACCGTCCAGACCGGCTTTGACGAGGACACCGGCGAGCCGATCTTCGAGACCGAGGAGTTCCAGCCCGAGACCTTCCCCTATATCGTCGTGATCGTCGACGAGATGGCCGACCTGATGATGGTGGCGGGCAAGGAAATCGAAGCCTGTATCCAGCGTCTGGCACAGATGGCGCGGGCCTCGGGGATCCACCTGATCATGGCCACGCAGCGGCCGTCGGTCGATGTCATCACCGGGACGATCAAGGCCAACTTCCCGACCCGGATCAGCTTCCAGGTCACGTCCAAGATCGACAGCCGCACCATCCTGGGCGAGCAAGGCGCCGAGCAGCTTCTGGGGCAGGGTGACATGCTGTATATGGGCAACGGCGCACGGATCACCCGGATACACGGTCCCTTCGTCAGTGACGAAGAGGTCGAAGAGATCGTCACCCATCTCAAGTCCTTCGGTCCGCCGTCCTACAAGTCCGGCGTCGTCGAGGGGCCGGACGAGGAGAAAGCCGACAATATCGACGCCGTGCTGGGCCTGGGTGGCGGCGAGAACGGGGATGACGCGCTTTACGATCAGGCGGTGATGATCGTGGCGAAAGATCGCAAATGCTCGACCTCGTATATTCAGCGCAAGCTCGCGATCGGCTATAACAAGGCCGCAAGGCTGGTCGAGCAGATGGAAGAGCAGGGCGTGGTGTCCTCGGCGAACCATGTCGGCAAGCGCGAGGTGCTGGTGCCGGAGGTCTGAGACGGGCGACATGACGATCTGGAACATCCATCTGCTGAACGCGCGTCTCGATCTGACGCGCGTTTTGCCTGACATCCGGGCCGCCGCACGCGAGGCGGTCGCAGCGGTGTCCGAACATGCCGATCTGCCGCCCTTCGATCTGGTCGTGCACGGCCTGCCTGGCGGCGGCACCATCGAATGGGGCGTCGCCGGCGACGCGCCGTCACCGGGGCTGGTGCGGATCACGCTGAACCCTGACCGCTTCGATCCGGCGCCCCTGATCCGCACGCTGGTGCGGAGCATGCATCACCTGATCCGCTGGGAAGGGCCCGGCTATGGCCGTTCCCTGGGCGAGGCGCTGGTGAGCGAGGGGCTTGCGGGACATTTCGTGGGGCAGGTTCTGGGCGGCAGGACCGATCCCTGGGATGCGGTGACACCCGCGCCGGGTCTGGCCCGGCGCGCGCTGAACGAATGGGCGCGGCTGGACTATGACCACGCCCGGTGGTTTGCGGGCAAGGGCGACATCCGCAAATGGACGGGCTATGGGCTGGGCCACCGGCTGGTCGTCGAGCATCTGGCCCAGAACGTGGATCAGGACCCGGTCACCCTGGCGCAGGCCAGGGCCGACATGTTCCGTCCCGCCATGCGTCGGCTTGTCGGCACGGACGGCCAGCCAGATGACGAACCGACCGACGAGACCGTTCTGCCACTGCCGGAACCGGAACCGGAAGCAGACCGGCCCGACAGGGCACCCGACGAGCCCGCAGATTGATCAGGCGCTAGCGTCGGCGCAGGGCCAGGCCGGCACCCATCGCAAGCCCCGCCGCCGCGCCCCCCAGATGGGCCTGCCAGGCGATCGCGGGCACCAGCACGGTGATCGCCACGTTCAGCGCGACGATCAGTGCCACGCTGCGCCACATCTGCCCCATGTTCCGGCCGCGGCGGTGTCCCTCGATCGCGGCGTATCCGACCAGCGCGCCCGCGATCCCGAAGACCGCGCCCGAGGCGCCGATCATCGGCCCCGCCTGCGGCTGCATCGCCGCGAAAAGCCCCGCTGCGGCGACCTGGCTGACCAGATAGATCAGCGCCATCATCCCCGAGCCGATCAGCCGGCCAAGTTCGCGCGCGACCACCGCCAGCGAGAGCATGTTCATCGCCAGATGAAGCAGCCCGGAATGCAGCAGGCCGTAGCTCAGGAACATCAGCAGCGGCTGACCGGGATACAGGCCATAGCCCTCATGGATCAGCGGCGACCAGAAACCCGCCAGCATCAGGCTGGCCTGCCGCGCGGCCGGAAAACCCGCGACCAATGCCAGCTGCAGCACCAGCTCGATCGCGCAGCATGCCAGGATCACGCCCGTCACCCAGCGCGGCACCCGAGGTGGCGCGGCGCGGTGCCTGCGAACCAGCGGGATGCGGTCAGTCATCGGCCTTGATCTGACGTGCCTCGTCGATCAGCATGATCGGGATGCCGGCCCGGATCGGGAACGCCAACCCGGCGGCCTTCGACACCAGCTCCTGTCGTTCGGCATCGTAATGCAACGTCGCATGGGTCACGGGGCAGACAAGTGCCTCGATCATGTGACGGTCGAAGCCGTGACCTTTCCGATCCTCGCTCATTGCAACCTGTCCTCGTCATCGCCGCCGCGCAGGGCGTATTCAAGCAGTCCCTGCAGCAATTCACGCCGGTCGGCCAGGGTCGGGCTTTCCAGCAGAGCCTGCTTGTCGCCCGAGGAAAAGGGCAGCATCATCGCCAGCGAATTGATCAGGGTTTCATCCTCGGCGCGGGCCGCAGCCTCCCAGTCGGTCGACAATTCGTGCGCGTCCATGTAGCGCCGAAGCATCTCGAACAGCGCATCCCGGTTCAGATCGGGATCATGTTCCGGTCCCTTCAGGTCGCGGCCGAAGCTGTCCCAGGCGACAACGCCCTGCACATAGGGCGCGAATCCCTCTTGCGTGTCGCTGAGCCGAAAGCGGGAAACGGCCTTCAGCGAAATCATCATCCGCCCGTCATCGGTTTCCGAGAATGCCACCATGCGCCCTGCCGTGCCGATCGCTGCAAGGCCGTCGCCCTCGGGCTGGATCATGCCGATCAGCCGGTGTTCGGTCTTGAGCGTATCTTCCAGCATCTGCAGGTAGCGCGGCTCGAAGATATGAAGCGGAAGGCGGGTACGCGGCATCAGCACTGCGGATTCCAGTGGAAACAGCGCGATCCGTGTGGGCAGATCGAAATGCGGTCCCATCAGGCGAAGATCATCGAGGACAGCCGGCGGCGACCCTTCTGACCAAGCGGATCGGTGGGCTTGAGGCTGTCGAAAATGGTCAGAAGCTGGGCCTTGGCCGCACCCTCGTTCCACTCGCGGTCGCGGCGAAAGCTGTCCAGCAGGACATCGATCGCCTCTTCGACCCGGCCAACCGCATGCAGGGCCTGCGCCAGTTCCAGCCGCGCCTGCTGGTCGCCCGGATCGGCATCGACGCGGGCCTGCAAATCACCCAGCGGACCGGCGGTTTCGGCCTGCTGCGCCAGTTGCAACTGCGCGCGGGCGGCCTCGACCGGGGCGGTATGGGTGGCCGACGCGGGAACCTGCTGCAGGGTCGAGGCGGCGGCCGCTGCGTCGCCTGCCGCCAGATGGGAACGGATCAGTCCGCCCCACGCCTCGGCGCTCTCGGGGTCCTCGCCGATGATGGCGGCAAATGTCTCGAGGGCGTCGCCGAAGGCGCCCTCGTCCAGCATCGCCTCGGCTGCGGCCAGCGCATCGGCCAGCCCGCCGTCATCGCCGGAAAGCGCCGCCAGCTTTTCCACGAACTGCTTGACCTGACTTTGCGGCACGGCGCCCTGGAACGCATCGACCGGCTTGCCCTGAAAGAACGCATAGACCGTCGGGATCGACTGCACGCGCAGCTGGCCGGCGATCGCCTGGTTCTCATCGACGTTCACCTTGGCCATCTTCACCCGGCCCTTGTGACGCGCAACCTCGGCTTCCAGTTGCGGTCCCAACGTCTTGCATGGCCCGCACCAGGGCGCCCAGAAATCGACGATCACGGGGACCTGCATGGACGCCTCGACCACCTCGGCCATGAAATCGGCCTCGGTCACGTCCTTGATGAAATCGTCGGTCTTGGGGGCGTCCTGCGCGCCATCGAAAAGCATCGTCATGTCATTCCCATTCGGTTCGGGCCAACAGGCCAGAGTCAGTTCGGTTCGTCAGCAATATGGGGCGACAGCCGGCCGAACGAAAGGGCGGATGATCGGCGCGGGCCAGATCGCGGCAATCAGACGCGCCGCGAGGTCACCCGCGGGCCTGCTGCCGGAGCGGCGTCGCGCAGATCATCATCCCGCCCGGCCGACCGTGCCGCAGCCCGGCGCAAGTCGCGCGGACCGCAGGCCTGGATCAGACCTGCAGGTCAAAACTTGCCAGGACCGGCACATGGTCGCTGGGTTTCTCCCACCCGCGCAGATCGCGCAGCACGCGGCTGCCGTGGCCGGCGTTGGCGATATCGGGGCTGGCCCAGATATGGTCCAGCCGCCGACCACGATCCGAGGCGTTCCAGTCGCGGTTGCGATAGCTCCACCAGCTGAAAAGCCGGCCTTCGGGGATGTCCTGGCGGGTGATGTCCACCCATTTGCCGGCGTCCTGAGCGTCCAGCAGATGTTCGACCTCGACCGGGGTGTGGCTGACGACTTTCAGCAACTGCTTGTGCGACCAGACGTCATCCTCGCGCGGGGCGATGTTGAAATCACCGACCATGATGGCCCGCTGAGGAAGTTCGGCATGAAAGACGTCGCGCATCTCGGCGACGAAATCCAGCTTCTGCCCGAATTTCTCGTTCAGCTTGCGGTCCGGGACATCGCCGCCCGCGGGGACATAGATATTGTGAATGGTGACGCCGTTCTCGAGTCGCGCGGCGACGTGGCGGGCATGGCCCAGTGCCCCATAGTCGCGGGCGCCCGCATCCTCGATCGGCAGCCGCGACAGGATCGCGACCCCGTTATAGCCCTTCTGCCCGCGCGCCACGACATGCCGGTAGCCAAGGGCACGAAACTGTTCCAGGGGGATCTTCTCGACCGGCGACTTGCACTCCTGGAGGCACAGGATGTCGGGGGCCTGTTCGCGCAGCAGGCGGGCGACAAGCGTCTCGCGCAGGCGGACCGAGTTGATGTTCCAGGTCGCGAGTGTGAACATGGGCGGGCTCCTTTGGGTGCGGACCCTAGCGGCGGGTGCCCGGCGTGTCGAGCCAGCCGTGCCGCGCCGCCGCAATGAGTTCTTGGTGATCGCCGGTCAGGGCACTAAGCATTTGAAAAGCGAAGCTGGACAGGAGGCAAGGCGATGCAGATGACGGTCGATGAGGCGCTGTCGCGCGGCGGAACCGGGCGGTTCCAGTGGCGGCTTCTTGGCATCTTCGGCCTCGTCTGGGCAGCGGATGCGATGCAGGTTATCGCGGTCGGCTTCGCGGCCCCTTCGGTCGCGGTGACCTTCGGGATCGACCGGGTGACGGCCTTCCAGATCGGCACGATCTTCTTTCTGGGAATGTTTTTCGGGGCTTGGGGGTTTGGTCGGCTGGCCGACCGGTTCGGCAGGCGCAACCTGTTGATTCTGACCGTGCTGATGGACGCGGTCTTCGGACTGGCCTCGGCCTTTGCGCAGGACTTTACCGTGCTGCTGGTGCTGCGCTTTCTGACCGGAGCGGCGGTCGGCGGCACACTGCCGGTGGATTACGCCATGATGGCCGAGTTCCTGCCACCCCGGAACCGCGGCCGCTGGCTGGTCTGGCTTGAAGGATTCTGGGCCATCGGCACGATCATCATCGCCCTGACCGCCTGGATCGCCGCTGCCAACGGGGCTGTCGCGCCGTGGCGGTGGATCTTTGCGGTGGCTGCCATTCCGGCGACGATCGGCATCTTCCTGCGGCTTTGGGTGCCCGAATCGCCGATGTATCTGGCCCGAAACGGGCGCGAGGACGAGGCCAGGGAAGTCGTGAATCGCGTGCTGATCGGAAATGGCGTCCAGGCCCTGCCCGACGATGTCCGGCTGGTCCCCGCAAGCGTTCCCGCCGGCGCCGATCGCTCGATCTTCTCGGACACCCTGAGACGGCGCACGGTCGGCGTCATGGCGGTGTGGTTCCTTGTGTCACTTTCCTATTACGGCGTCTTTGTCTGGGTGCCTGGACAGCTGGCGACCGAGGGATTCGGCTTCGTGCGCGGCTACGGCTTTCTTGTCGTCCTGGCGCTGGCGCAGATCCCCGGCTATGCGCTGGCCGCCTGGGGGGTCGAGGCCGTGGGGCGGCGAACCACGCTGATGGCGTTCCTGATCCTCAGCGCGGCGGGCTGCATTCTGTTCACGGTTGCGTCGGGCACGGTGATGGTCGCCGCCTCGCTGATCCTGATGAGCTTTGCGCTGCTGGGCACATGGGGCGCGCTGTACGCCTTCACACCCGAGCTTTACCCGACCCATCTGCGCGGCACCGGCATGGGCACGGCCAGCGCGATGGCGCGGCTTGGCGGCCTGCTTGCGCCCAGCCTGCTGGCCATCGCCTTCGCGCGCAGCTTCGGGTTTGCCATCGGCGTGTTTGCGGTGCTGCTTCTGCTGGCGGCCGCGGCGCTGCTGCTGGTCAAGGCCGAAACCCGCGATCAGGCGATCGGCTGAGGCACGAAACCACAGCGGCCCCGTGCCCGTTATGTCTGGAACAACAGGAGGAAGCGATGGGCCAACTGGTCGAAGGCATCTGGAAGGACGATTGGTACGACACCGACGCGCATGGCGGCGAATTCGTCCGCGACACCGCGAATTATCGCAACTGGGTAACGGCGGACGGCGCCGCCGGACCCTCGGGCGAGCGTGGCTTCAAGGCCGAAAGCGGGCGCTATCATCTCTATGTTTCCTATGCCTGCCCCTGGGCGCATCGCACGCTGATCTTCCGCGCGCTCAAGGACCTTGCGGACCATATCGATGTCTCGGTGGTGCATCCCGACATGTTGAACGAGGGCTGGGAGTTCAGCGACGACTTTCCCGGCGCGACCGGTGACCGGCTTTTCGACAGCGACTACATGCGCGATATCTACCTGCGCGCCAATCCCCGCGCCTCTGGACGTGTGACCGTGCCGGTCCTGTGGGACCGCGAGCGCGATACCATCGTGTCGAACGAAAGCGCCGATATCATTCGCATGTTCAACCACGCATTCGATGCCATCACCGGCAACGAGGATGATTACCGCCCCGAGCATCTGCACGATCGCATCGACGTGGTGAACGACCGCGTCTATGACACGGTGAACAACGGCGTCTACAAGGCCGGCTTCGCGACATCGCAAGCGGCATATGACAAGGCGGTCGCGCCGTTGTTCGACAGCCTCGACTGGATCGAGGGACTGCTGGCCGATCATCGCTACCTGACGGGAAGCGAAATCACCGAAGCCGACTGGCGCCTGTTCACGACCGTCGCGCGCTTCGACGCAGTCTATCACACGCATTTCAAATGCAACCGCCGGCGGATCGTGGACTATCCCAATCTCTGGGGCTGGGCGCGCGAGCTTTATCAATGGCCGGGGGTCGCGGCGACGGTCCGCCCGGATCATTTCGTTCGCCACTACTACTACAGCCACGACATGGTGAACCCGCACCGCATCATCCCCATCGGCCCCGACGAGGACTGGACCGCGCCGCACGGGCGTGGCTGAAAAAGCGAAACCCCGGCGCGGGAAACGCCGGGGAATCAGAGAGAGGTCACATGTGGCCGCATCCGCCGGCCACCGGGCTTCGGGGGGATAACGCGGCGCGTTCGGCCAGGTTCCCGAAATATGTCCCACACGCGGAATCGACGGGTGGAGGCATGGCCCAAGACGCGTTCCGACGACCGGGTCTTCGCGAGCGTCGGAGTTTTTCCGATCAGGCGACCAGCCGATAGCCACCCGATTCGGTCACCAGAAGACGCGCGTTCGACGGGTCGGGCTCGATCTTCTGCCGCAGGCGGTAGATATGGGTTTCCAGCGTATGGGTCGTCACGCCGGCATTGTAGCCCCACACCTCGTGCAGCAGCACATCGCGCGGCACCACACCATCCTGCGCGCGATACAGGAATTTCAGGATGTTGGTTTCCTTCTCGGTCAGCCGGATCTTGCGGTCCTTCTGATCGATCAGCATCTTCATCGCGGGCTTGAAGGTGTAGGGTCCAAGCTGGAAGATCGCGTCCTCGGATTGCTCATGCGTGCGCAGTTGTGAGCGCAGCCGGGCCAGCAGGACGGGGAACTTGAAGGGCTTGGTCACATAGTCGTTGGCGCCTGCGTCGAGGCCCAGGATCGTGTCGGCGTCGGTGTCGTGGCCGGTCAGCATCACGATCGGGCATTTCACGTTCAGCTTGCGCAGTTTCTTGCACAATTCGCGGCCATCGGTGTCGGGCAGGCCGACATCCAGGATGACCAGGTCGAAGATGGCGTTCTTGCTGGCCTCGACGGCCTCGGCGCCGCTGCCTGCCTCGATCACATCGAAATCATCGGTTGCGACCAGTTGTTCGGCCAGCGCCTCGCGCAGGTCTTCCTCGTCATCGACCAGCAGGATCTTTTTCAGTCCGGGCATGCTTGCCTCCGTTGCATCATTGCGTGAATGAGTGGGGGCGCAACGCCGTCCCGTCCAGCGACATGTCGAAATTCTCACATGGAGTTGTCGGGAAAAGCCACTATGTTTCAGTTTGTTTCAACTTTACGTGCCCGCCAAGGACCTGATGAGCCTGATCCCGACCCTTGCCGAAACCGTCTCGCGCGCCCGTGCTGATCTGCGCATGGGCCTGCCGGTGATGATCGGTGGCCATCTTGCCGCGGCGGTGGAAACCCTGTCGCCTGCCCGGCTGGCCGATATCATGGCGCTGGGGCGGCCGTTTCTGGCGATCACCGGGCGCCGGGCCGAGACCCTGAAGGCGCGGGCCTATGACGACGCTCTGGCGCGGGTGATCGTGCCGGCCGATGCCGATCTGGCATGGCTGCGCGGGATCGCCGATCCCTCGAACGACCTGCGGATGCCGATGAAGGGACCGCTGTTCACCGCCCGAGAGGGGGATGCGACCCCGCATCTGGCGGCGCTGGCGCTGGCCAAGTCGGCTCAGCTTCTGCCGGCCGTGCTGGTGGTTCAGGCCCATGCGCCCGCCGGCCTGACGGTGCTGGCGCCGGGACAGGTGCTGGCGCAGCTTGCCGGAGAGGCCGCGATGGCGCCCGTCGCGGTCGCGCGCCTGCCGCTGACATCGTCGGAACGCTCGCGGCTGCACATCTTCCGGCCCGACGATGGCGGTGCCGAACATTACGCCATCGAGATCGGCGACCCGCCCCGCGACACGCCGGTGCTGGCGCGGCTGCATTCGGCCTGCTTTACCGGAGATGTGCTGGGTAGCCTGAAATGCGATTGCGGACCGCAGCTGCACGCCGCTCTGAGCGCGATGGGGCAGGCCGGGGCGGGCGTGCTGCTGTATCTGAACCAGGAAGGCCGCGGCATCGGGCTGGCGAACAAGATGCGCGCCTACGACCTGCAGAATCAGGGCTTCGACACGGTCGAGGCGAATCACCGCCTGGGGTTCGAGGACGACGAACGCGATTTTCGCATCGGCGCGGCGCTGCTGAAACGGATGGGTTTCAGTGCGGCCCGTTTGATGACCAACAACCCGCGCAAGGTCGCGATGCTGGAAAGCCACGGCATCGCGGTGCCCGAGCGCGTGCCGCTGATTGCGCCGCGCAACCGCTTCAACACCGGCTATCTGGACGTCAAGGCCGAGAAGTCGGGGCATCTGCTGTGAGCCCCGCCGACCTGGTCCTGACCCCGCAGGGCGTCCGCTTTCGTGGCCGGGTCTTTCCATGCAGCATCGGAAAGACCGGCGTGACGACCGCCAAGCGCGAGGGCGACAAGGCCACCCCGGCAGGCGTCCACCGCGTCACCGGGTTGTGGTACCGTCCCGACCGGATCTCCCGGCCGGCCGCATGGGCGCGACCGATCGGGCCGGCCGATCTGTGGTGCGACGCGCCGGGGCATCCGCACTACAACCACCATGCCCGCGCCCCGCTGGCGGCCAGCCATGAACGGCTGCGCCGCGCGGACCCGCTGTATGACCTGATCCTGACGACCGACTGGAACTGGCCCGATGCGGTGCCCGGGCGCGGCTCGGCGATCTTCCTGCACCAGTGGCGCCGGCCGTGCCATGGCACCGAAGGCTGCATAGCCTTCGCGCGGGCGGATCTGATCTGGATCGCGGAACGCGCCAGTCCCGGCACGCGCCTGATCGTGCCCGCGCGCGCACAGGGAGGTGAGGTGACGGCTCAGCCGTAATCCCGTTCGCCGAAAATGGCCGAGCCGACGCGGATATGCGTCGCGCCCTCGGCGATCGCGCTTTCGAAATCGGCGCTCATTCCCATCGACAGCAGGGCAAGCCCGTTCTCGTCCGCCAGCCGGCGCAGCATGCGGAAATGCGGCACCGGGTTCTCGTCCTCCGGCGGGATGCACATCAGCCCCTCGGGCGTCAGCCCCAGTTCGCGGCACTGGTCCAGAAACCCCGGCAGTTCATCAACCAGGACACCCGCCTTCTGCGGTTCGTCGCCGGTGTTCACCTGGACGAACAGTTGCGGGTTGCGGCCCTGTTCGCCGATCTGGTGCGCCAGCTTGCGGGCAAGGCTGATGCGGTCCAGCGTGTGGATTGCATCGAACAGTTCGACTGCGGCCCTGGCCTTGTTGGATTGCAGCGGGCCGATCATGTGGACCGACACATCCTTGAAGCGCTTACGCCAGCCGGGCCATTTGCCCTGCGCCTCCTGCACGTAGTTCTCGCCGAAGATCCGCTGACCGGCCTCCAGCACGGCCTCGACCCGGTCGTCAGGCTGCACCTTGCTGACCGCGATCAGCATCACGCTGCCGGATTCGCGTCCGGCGGCCGTTTCTGCCGCGTGCACGCGGCGTGTGATGTCATCCAGTCCCATGGCGGCAGAAGACAAAAAGAAAAGAGCGGGCGCAAGGCCCGCTCTTTCCGAAATTCGGTGATCCGTGGGATCAGAAGTCGAAGCGCACGCCCATGTCGGCGGTCACACGCTCGTCGTAGCCGCGGTGAACCGATGCACCCAGGCGAGCGCCGCCCAGATCGTAGTTCACGCCGATACCGAACGCGTTGTCGGTATCATTGCCGGTCGCGTCGTTGTTGGCGACATAGGCTTCGATGTTGGTCATGCCATCGGCCAGGGTATAGTCGCCATACAGGGCGAAGGTCCGGCCCGCATCCGCTGCGGTGTCGTTGTCCGCATCGATGAAGTTCAGACCGACGCGAGCGTTCGGCATGACCGCATAGCGGGCACCAACAAAGTACACGTCGTTGTCTGCAATGCCCGATCCGTCCATCACGGCAGCGCCCGACAGTTCCAGACGGTCATTCCAGGTGTAGGAAGCCGAGATGGCGAACTCTTCGTCGTCGGTCAGGGCACCGGTCTGATCGGGATCGACATAGGACGCCATCAGGTTCACGTCGGCGATCGCGTATTTCACGGCAACGCCAACACGGTTCTCGTCGCTGTAAGCGCCGGTGTTGTAGGCGAAGAAAGAGCCGCGACGAACCAGGTCGCGATCAAACGAACCCAGTTCCGAACCGTACAGCAGCGCAGCCGAGTCGAAGGCGGTGTCGACGTTGCCGATTTCAACGGTCATGCCGCTGGCGGTGATGTACAGCTTGCCGGCGTTCAGTTCAGCCTGCTCGCCGCGCGAACCGCTGTTCTGGTCCCACTGGATGCGGAAGCGTGCGCCGAAGTCCACGCCCTGGTCGGTCGAGGTGGCGGCGTCGATGTTCATCCGCAGGCGCGAGATGATCTGGCTGTCGTTGTTGCCGCCCGTCAGCAGGCCGTCTTCGTAATAGATCACGCCGGTGCGGCCATAACCCGAGATGGTCACGTCGGCAGCAGCGACACCGGCGGTCAGAACCAGCGCGGTGGAGGCGATAAGAGCCTTTTTCATGGTGATGTTCCCTCTTGTCTCTCTGATGCCCAGAACGGATGCCCCGCTTTGGGTATGCATTCTGTTTCCCTCTTTCGTTCATTTGATGCAACGGATTCACCACAAGGCGAAAATCATTGGGCAATTCTGTGATGCACATGGGCCACACATTTCTGTGTGATGCCGACCCTCAGAGCCGGGGGCTGCCGCGCGGATCCTGCCAAGGCGCTTGTGGCAGCGGGGCGTTCCGGGCTAAAGCTGCCGATAACGCGAAGAACCGGGGGACCGCATGAAAACCGCACGCGCCACGCGCCTGATCATCGCAACGACGCTTTGCGCCGCGCTGGCCGCCTGTGGCGGCCGCGGCGGAGGGCGGGACACCGCCGCCGGAGACATCGATCGCGAATTGCGGCCCGACGCGCGGCAGACGACGATCTGGGATCTGTTTCGCAACAACGAGAATCCCAACGTCAATGTCGCGGTGAACAAGTATCTGTGGAACGCCAGCCTGGAAGTGCTGAACTTCCTGCCGGTTCAGACGATCGATCCCTTCACCGGCGTCATCGTGACCGGCTATGGCACCCCGCCGGGCGGCGGCCGGTCCTATCGCGCGACGATCAAGATCAGCGATCCGGCGCTGGACGCGCGCAGCCTCAAGCTGTCGCTGCAGGGCGCCGGCGGTTCGGCCATCGCGCCGGGCACCGTTCGTGCCGTCGAGGACGCGATCCTGACACGGGCGCGGCAATTGCGGATCCAGGACGGCCGCCTGTAAGCCATTGCACGGCTGGACCTGATCCCGCCGGGCCTGTAGATCCTTCGGGCAAGGAATGACGCCCGAGGTCCGCCCATGCCCTATGATCCCTCTACAGCCGAAGCCCGCTGGCAAAAGGCCTGGGCCGACGCCGGCAGCTTCACGGCCGTGCGCGATGCGCGCCCGAAATACTACGTGCTCGAGATGTTCCCCTATCCCTCGGGGCGCATCCATATGGGCCATGTCCGCAACTACACGATGGGCGACGTGGTGGCGCGGTTCAAGCGCGCCCAGGGGTTCAGCGTGCTGCACCCGATGGGCTGGGACGCGTTCGGCATGCCGGCCGAGAACGCCGCGATGGAACAGGGCGGCCATCCTCGTGACTGGACCTATGGCAACATCGCCACCATGCGCGAACAGCTGAAGCCCCTGGGTCTGTCGATCGACTGGAGCCGCGAATTCGCCACCTGCGACGATGATTATGTCGCACAGCAGCAGGCGCTGTTCCTGGATTTCCTCGATGCCGGGCTGATCACCCGCAAATCGGCGCAGGTCAACTGGGACCCGGTCGACATGACCGTTCTGGCCAATGAACAGGTCATCGACGGCAAGGGCTGGCGTTCCGGCGCGGCGGTCGAGCGCAAGGAGTTGACCCAGTGGTTCTTCCGCATCTCGGATTATTCTGACGAGTTGTTGTCGGCGCTGGACGGGCTGTCGGGCTGGCCCGACAAGGTGCGGCTGATGCAGGCGAACTGGATCGGCAAGTCGCGCGGCCTGCAACTTCGCTTCGAAACCGTCTTCGCGCCCGAGGATTTCGCCGAGATCGAGGTCTATACGACGCGTCCCGACACGCTGATGGGAGCCAGCTTTCTGGCGCTGTCGCCCGATCATCCGCTGGTCCGCGCGCTGTCCGCCGCCGATCCCGGTGTCGCCGCCTTCGTCGAGGAATGCCGCCGCGTCGGCACGACCGAAGAGGCGATCGAGACCGCGCCGAAGCTGGGCTTGGACACCGGCTTCAAGGTCCGTCATCCGCTTGATGCCGATTTGCACCTGCCGATCTGGATCGCGAATTTCGTGCTGATGGATTACGGCACCGGCGCGATCTTCGGCAGCCCCGCCCATGACGAACGCGACCATGAATTCGCCACCAAATACGGCTTGCCGATCCGTGCGACGTTCGGCGAGGCGGGCATGACGCGCGAACAGGCCGACGCGCTGGCCGCCAAAGGCCCTTATGTGCCGATGAAGTCCGAAACCGTGACCTATGTGCGCGGATTTGCCGGAGAGGCCGACCAGACTGGCGAATCGGCGGTCGATGCCGCCATCGCCCACGCAGAGGCGCATGGCTATGGCAAGGGCGTGACCAGGTTCCGCCTGCGCGACTGGGGCATCTCGCGCCAGCGCTATTGGGGCTGCCCGATTCCGGTCGTGCATTGCGACGCCTGCGGCACCGTTCCCGAGGCCAAGGCCAACCTGCCGGTGCTTTTGCCGAAGGATGTCAGCTTCGACCAGCCCGGAAATCCGCTGGACCGGCACCCGTCCTGGCGACGGACCAGCTGCCCGACATGCGGTGCCGCGGCGCTGCGGGAAACCGACACGATGGACACATTCGTCGATTCGTCCTGGTATTATGCCCGGTTCACCAGCCCGCATGCCGACACGCCGACGAACCGCGCCGACGCCGATTACTGGATGAACGTCGACCAGTATATCGGCGGCATCGAACACGCGATCCTGCATCTGCTGTATTCGCGCTTCTTCGCCCGCGCGATGGTCAAGACCGGCCATCTGCCGGACAGTGCGAAAGAGCCGTTCGACGCGCTGTTCACGCAGGGGATGGTGACGCACGAGATCTACCTGACCCGCGATCAGCGTGGCCGTCCGGTCTATCACCTGCCCGAGGACGTGACCGACGGAGGGCTTGCGGATGGAACCCCGGTCGAGGTCATCCCCTCGGCGAAGATGTCGAAGTCGAAAAAGAACGTCGTCGATCCGGTCAATATTGTCGCCAGCTTCGGCGCCGATACCGCGCGCTGGTTCATGCTGTCCGACAGCCCGCCCGAACGCGATGTCGAATGGACCGCCGCCGGGGCCGAGGCCGCGCACAAGTTCCTGTCCCGCGTGTTCCGGCTGGCCGAGGAGGCGCCCACCGATGGCGGCGACGACCCCGACCTGACCCGAAGCGCCCATCGCGCCATTGCCGAGGTCACGAAGTCCATCGAGGGCTTCGCGTTCAACAAGGCCGTCGCCAGGATTTACGAACTGGCCAATGCCATCGGCAAATCGAAGGCTGGCGGCGTGGCACGGCGCGCGGTGTTGCGGATCATGGCGCAGTTGATGGCGCCAATGGTGCCGCACCTGGCCGAGGACGTCTGGGCGATGGCCGGCGGCGAGGGCATGATCGTCGATGCCGGCTGGCCCAGGGCCGATCCGGCGATGCTGGTCGATGATACCGTCATCTTGCCGATCCAGATCAACGGCAAGCGCCGGGCCGAGATCAGCGTGGCCAGGGACATGCCCAAGGACCAGATCGAGGCGCTGGTGATGGCCGACGAAACCGTGCAGCGATTCCTTGAAGGCGCTGCGCCCAAGAAGCTGATCGTCGTGCCGGGCCGGATCGTGAATGTCGTCGCCTGATCGCCTGACCCGCCGCGCGGCCCTTTGTGGGCTGCTGGCGCTGACCGGCTGCGGGCTGACGCCTGTCTATGGGCCGCAAGGGGCCGGCACGCGGCTGTTCGGCAAGGTCCGACCCCGCGATCCGCAGACCTATCAGGATTTCGGCTTCAACCAGCGCCTGGCCGAACGGCTGGGACCGGATGGCGATGCGATCTATGACCTGGATTACCGTCTCAGCGTGGGCGTGGTGCCGCAGGCGATCACGCCGGACGAGGTCACGACCCGCTATTCGCTGAACGGCACCGCGGATTTTGCGCTGACCGACGCCGCAGGCCGTAAGCTGGCCGAGGGTCGGGTCAGCAGCTTCACCTCGTATTCCACCACCGGCACGACCATCGCCACGCTTGCGGCCGAGGGTGATGCGCGCGAGCGACTGGCCCGGATGCTGGCCGACCAGGTGGTCACGCGCCTGCTGGCGGCGGCCGCCAGTCTGCCGGAATGAATCTCAAGGGCGGAGAGATCGGTCGCTATCTGGCCCGGCCAGATCCTTCGCGCCCGGCCTTGCTGATCTATGGTCAGGACGCGATGCGGGTGGCGCTGAAACGCGCCGAGGCGGTCACGGCGCTGGTGGGCGAGAAGGCCGAGGAGGAGATGCGCCTGAACCGTCTGGCGGGGGCGGGGCTGAAGAAGGATCCTGCCGGGCTGATGGACGCGATCAAGGAAGTCGGTTTCTTTCCGGGTCCGCGCGTGGTTCTGGTCGAGGATACGCCCGACAGCGGCGCCGACGCGGTCAAGGCTGCGCTGGACGCCTGGCAACCCGGCGATGCCGTGATCGTGGTGACCGCGGGCGGGCTGGCGAAATCCTCGGCCTTGCGCAAGCTGTTCGAACCGCACCGCCTGGCGGTCGCGGCGCCGATCTACGACGATCCGCCGGGCGAAGAGGAAATACGTCGCTGGCTTGAGGCAGCCGGGCTGCGCGAGGTGCCACGCGAATCGATGCGCGATCTTGTCGCGTTGGCCCGGGCGCTGGATCCGGGCGATCTGCGCCAGACGATCGAGAAGATCGGTCTGTACAAATATGGCGACGACACCCCGCTGACCCCCGACGAGATCGGCTTGATGATGCCCGCCACGATCGAGGCCGATCTGGACGAGTTGCTGCATGTGGTGGCCGAAGGGCGGTCCGAGGAATTCGGCCCGCTGATGCGGCGAATCGAGGGGCAGGGGGTCACGCCGGTCACGTTGGCGATTGCCGCGCAGCGCCATTTTCGTGCGCTGCACCTGGCGGCGGCCGATCCGCAGGGGCCGGGCGCCGGGCTTGCGCGGCTGCGGCCCCCGGCATTCGGGCCTCGCCGCGATCGGATGACGAAGCAGGCGCAGGGCTGGGGCGCCGGGCCGCTTGAAGAGGCCGTTCGGGCATTGCTGGATACGGACCTGGCTTTGCGCACATCGACCCGCGCGCCGCATATGGCGCTGGTCGAACGGACGCTGATCCGGCTGGCGATGACGGCCCGAGGCCGGCGGTGACCGAGTCCGTGGACGCGCTGGTGATCGGCGCGGGACCCGCCGGGCTGATGGCGGCCGAGATGCTGGCGGCTGCCGGTCGCCACGTGGTGCTGGCCGAGGCGATGCCGACGCCGGCGCGGAAGTTCCTGATGGCCGGCAAGTCCGGGCTGAACCTGACGAAGGATGAGCCTTGCCAGCAATTCGCGCGACATTTCAGCGTCGGGCCGGGAGACCCGCCCGAAGCCGGGGGATGCTTCGAGCGCGACTGCCTGGATTTCGGACCGGCAGAGGTCATGGCCTGGGCCCGTGGGCTGGGGATCGCGCTGTTCACCGGTTCGACCGGGCGCGTGTTCCCGGTGGGCATGAAGGCCTCGCCGCTGTTGCGGGCCTGGCTGGCGCGGCTGCGTGAATCCGGGGTCGCGTTGCGGCCGCGTTGGCGCTGGGTGGCCATCGAGGACGGCTTCCGTTTCGAGACTCCGGCGGGCACCCGTCTTCTGAAACCACGCGTGACCGTGCTGGCCCTGGGCGGGGCAAGCTGGCCGCGGCTGGGATCGGATGCGGGCTGGGTTCCGGTCCTGCGAAAGGCGGGCGTCGCTATCGCCGATTTCCGGCCCGCGAATATGGGCCTTCGGGTCGAGTGGTCATCGCCCATGGCGCGCTATTTCGGGCATGCCGTGAAGGGGGTGGCGATTCGCGCCGGGGGCCTGGTCAGCCGGGGCGAATGGGTGATCTCGCGCCACGGGATCGAGGGGGGCGGCCTCTATCAGGTTTCCGCCGCGATCCGCGACGGGGCGTCGGCGCAGGTCGATCTGACGCCGGATCTGGATCTCGCGGCGCTGTCGGCAAGATTCGCGCGCCCCAAGGGCAGGCTGTCGGTCGGGAACTGGTTGCGGCGCGTGCTGGGCGATCCGGTAAAGGTCGCCCTGCTGCTGGAATGGGGACGACCCTTGCCGGATGCCCCTGAGGACTGGGCGGCGCGCGCGAAGGCGCTGGAGTTGCGGCATGACGGCCCGGCAGGGCTGGAGCGGGCGATTTCGTCGGCGGGTGGCATCGCGTGGTCCGCGGTCACCCGCGATCTGGAACTGCTTGCCCTGCCCGGCGTGTTCGCGGCCGGTGAGATGCTGGACTGGGAGGCGCCGACGGGGGGCTATCTTCTGACCGGTTGTCTGGCGACGGGCCGGCGGGCAGGGCTGGCAGCCGCGCGACATGGGGCCGCCTGGCGCGGTTCCTGACCGGGCGAGCACGACAACGGGCCGCGTCCGGCGATCCGCCCGTGCCGGTCCCGTCGCGATGAGCCGCGTTTATCGCGGCACCTGTTTCAGCCGGCTTCGGTTCGTCAAAGGGCAGCGGCGCGCTGAAAGGCAGGCCGCTGCCGCATTCTGTCCAGATAGGTGGTCAGCCGGGTCTCGACGATCGGAAAACGCGCGGACAGAGCCCAGATCAGGCAATGGGTGAGGATCAGGTCGGGCACGGTCAACTGGTCGCCCATCACGAATTCTCCGTCTCCGATCCGGTGAACCAGCGTCTTCTGGCTGCGCTCGAATTCCCAGCGAAGCGTGTTCTTGATTGCGCTGAGCCGCTTTTCCTCGGGCAGGACGAAGCTGTGGCGCGCTGCCAGCCACAGTGCGGCATCGAATTCGTCCAGCAGGAACTGGGTCAGGCTGTCCTGCCGGGCGCGATCCAGCGTGCCTGCCGGATAGGTGAAGCGGCCGTGGCGGTCGGCCAGATAGGTCAGAATCGCGGTCGAATCGGTGATGGGCGTGCCATCGTCGATCAGCACCGGGACCTTCCCGGCGGGATTGAACTCGACAACGCCCTCGCCATGCGGATTGGCCGGGATATGGCGATAGGGCTGGCCAAGCTCTTCCAGCAGCCAGAGCACGCGCAGGCTGCGGCTGTTCGAGGTTCCGATGACGGTGTACATGCCGCGCCCCCTATTCGGTCCAGTTGATGACAAGCTGTGTCTGCGTGACGATCGCCGCCAGCTTGCCGTCCCCGCGCGTCACCCTGGTTTGCCAGACCTGGGTGGTGCGGCCACGATGCAGCGGTTCGCAAACGGCCCGGGCCGTGTCGCCGATGCGGATCGGGCGCAGGAAATTCGTCTTGCTTTCGATGGTCGTGGTGCTGCGTCCCTCGGCCAGGTTGAGGAATGTCGCCGTGCCGCCGGCATTGTCGGCCAGCCCCATGATCGCGCCGCCATGCAGGACGCCGTTGCGATTGGCCAAGGCCTGGGTGACCGTCATCTCGAAGACCACCTTTTCCGGCGTCGATTCAAGCAGCCGCGCGCCCAGATGTCCGGCGAAATCGGGTTGCGCGTCGGCGACCGCGCGCAAGCGTGCTTCCTGGTCCTGCATCGGATCTCCATGGTCCATGACAGGATCATAACGACGCGAAAAAGGCCCGGTTGGCAAGGGACCGCGCGTCTAGGCCTTTCTGCAGGACACAAGCTGGGCGCGATACATCTGGGCGCGCTCGCCGACCCGTCCAGCGACCCGGACGAGCCAGCTTTTCGACAGATAGGACTGTCGCGCATAACCGGCGCGGCCTTCGTGATAAGCCAGATACTGCGAGGTCGCATCCCATTTCGAGATGCCGAGGGTTCGTGACGATCCGTTCATGTACCAGCCCATGAAGTCGGTGGCGTCATCGATGTCGTCGCGGCGGGCACGGCGATTGCCGGTGTCCTTCAGGTATTCCTCCCAGGTGCCGTCCAGCGCCTGGCTGTAGCCATAGGCGCTGCTCTGGCGACCGATCGGGATCACGCCAAGCGCGTATTGATGCGGCGTGCGGGCGTCGCTGACGAACTTCGATTCCTGGTGGATCGAGGCCATCTGCACGTGGATCGGGATGCCCCAGCGCCGCTCGGCCTTTTTCATGGCGCGCAGATAGGCCGGCCGCTCGGCCACGATCGCGCAGGCGTTGTCAAGATTGCGCGGCGCCTCATAACGGCCGCCGCCGCACGACGCGACCAGACCGACGATCGCGAGTTTCAGAAACCTGTTCATCCTGCCCTCTTGTCGTTTTCCCGTGATACTAGGGGAAAACGACAAGAGGTGAAATCACAAACCCGGAAGTCTAGACAGACAGCACGGCCCGGACGGCGCGCTGCCATGCAGAGTATCGCCGGTCGCGCGTTTCCTGATCCATCCGCGGCTCGAAACGCCGGTCCAGTTGCCACGCCTTGGCATATTCCTGTGGCCCCGGGCACAGCCCGGCGCGGTACCCGGCCAGCCATGCTGCGCCCTGCGCGGTGGTTTCGGTGTTCCGGGGCCGGTCCACCGGGGCGCCCAGGATATCGGCCAGGAACTGCATTGCAGGTTCGCTTGCCGACATCCCGCCATCGACACGCAAGACCGCGTCGCCGGCGCCGGACCAGTCGGCGCGCATCGCCTCGAGCAGATCGCGGGTCTGAAAGCCGACGCTTTCCAGAGCGGCGCGGGCAAATTCGGCAGGGCCGGTGCTGCGGGTCAGGCCGAAGATCGCGCCGCGCGCCTGCGGGTTCCAGTGCGGTGCGCCCAGACCCGTGAAGGCCGGAACCATGATGATCTGCTGGTTGTCGTCGGCCTGGTCCGACAGTGGCGCGGTTTCGCTTGCCTCACGGATCAGCTTGAGCCCGTCGCGCAGCCACTGGACGACCGCCCCGGCGATGAAGATGCTGCCTTCCAGCGCATAGGTGGTCTTGCCGTCCAGCCGATAGGCGATGGTCGTGAGCAGCCGGTTGTCGGACCGCACCGCCTGGTCGCCGGTATTCAGCAAGGCAAAGCAGCCCGTCCCGTAGGTCGATTTCATCATGCCCGGATCGAAACAGGCCTGGCCGACCGTCGCGGCCTGCTGGTCGCCCGCCACGCCGAGGATCGGGATCTCGCGCCCGAACAGGTCGGCGCGGGTGGTGCCGAATTCATCGGCGCAATCGCGAACCTCTGGCAGAATCGCGGCGGGCACATCGAACAGGCGACACATCTCGTCCGACCAGTCGCCCTTCCGGATGTCATAGAGCAGGGTGCGGCTGGCGTTCGTGGCATCGGTGACATGGGATCGGCCGCCGGTCAGTTTCCAGATCAGGAACGTATCGACCGTGCCGAAGGCAAGCTCGCCGCGCTTCGCCCGCGCTCGTGCGCCCTCGACCTGATCCAGCATCCAGGCAATCTTGGTGGCGCTGAAATAGGGGTCCAGCAACAGACCGGTCACTGCGGTCACCTGACCCTCGGCCCCCTCGTCCTTGAGGCGCTGGATCACGTCCGCAGTGCGGCGGTCCTGCCAGACGATTGCATTGTGGATGGGCTGGCCGGTCTTGCGGTCCCAGATCAGCACGGTCTCGCGCTGGTTGGTGATGCCGATGGCGTCGATGCGCGGATTGCCGACCTTTTCGATGGCGCCGCGCGCGGTGGCCGCGCTGGTTGTCCAGATGTCGTCGGGATCATGCTCCACCCAGCCAGAGCGCGGGAATTGCTGCCGGAATTCCTGCTGCGCCGAGGCTTCGACCTGCAGATCATCGCTGAAGACCAGCGCCCGCGAGGATGTGGTTCCCTGGTCCATCGCCAGAATGGTCATCGCGCCTCTCCCCCTTTGCGTTTCTTCATTGCGCAGATACCCAGGTCAGGCCTTGCCGGCCTTTCCGCGAGCGCAGCGTGGGTAGCTGGGCAACAAGGAAGAGGGCAGCCCCGAAGGGCTGCCCCTGCTGTCAAACGATCATTCCTGCCAGCTTTTCACCAGCTCGTCATAGCTGATGGTTTCCGCCTGCGGCTTCTCGTTCTCAAGCTTCAGTTGCGGCGCGAGGTCGCCGTTCTCGGTGGCGAAGTTGTTCCACCATTCCAGGTCGTGCTTTTCGGCCATTTTCGGGCCGATATCGCCCTGGATGCCGGCCCGCTCGAGCCGCTCGAGCACGTTTTCCTGTTCGGCGCAAAGGCTGTCCATGGCTTCCTGTGCGGATTTCGCGCCCGAACTGGCGTCACCGATCGCCTGCCACCACAGCTGTGCCAGCTTGGGATAGTCAGGAACGTTGGTGCCGGTCGGCGACCACTGAAGACGGGCCGGCGAGCGGTAGAATTCGACCAGGCCACCCAGCATCGGCGCGCGTTCGGTGAAGCTGTCGTGCTGGATCGTCGATTCGCGGATGAAGGTCAGCCCGACATGGGATTTCTTCACGTCCACGGTCTTCGAAGTCACGAACTGCGCGTAAAGCCACGCGGCCTTGGCGCGATCGTCGGGCGTCGATTTCATCAGCGTCCAGGACCCTGCATCCTGATAGCCCAGCTTCATGCCGTCCTGCCAGTAAGCACCCTTGGGCGAGGGGGCCATGCGCCATTTCGGCGTGCCGTCCTCGTTCACCACGGGCAGACCTTCCTTGATCATGTCTGCGGTGAAGGCGGTGTACCAGAACATCTGCTGCGCGATCTCGCCCTGCGCCGGAACCGGGCCGGATTCGCCGAAGGTCATGCCTTGCGCGGCTGGCGGGGCATAGGCTGTGATCCAGTCGAGATATTTCTGGATCGCATAGACCGAGGCGGGACCGTTCGTGTCGCCGCCGCGCGCCACGCAGCTGCCCACCGGGCGGTCATTCTCGTCAACCCGGATGCCCCATTCGTCGACCGGCTTGCCGTTCGGGATGCCCTTGTCGCCGTTTCCGGCCATCGACAGCCACGCATCGGTGAAGCGCCAGCCGAGGCTGGGGTCCTTCTTGCCGTAATCCATGTGACCGAAGACCGTCTTGCCATCGATTTCACGGCCGGTGAAGAATTCGGCGATGTCCTCGTAGGCCGACCAGTTGACGGGCACGCCCAGATCGTAGCCATACTTCTCCTTGAAATCGGCTGCGATCTCGGGATCGTTGAACCAGTCATAGCGGAACCAGTAGAGGTTCGCGAATTGCTGGTCCGGAAGCTGGTAGAGTTCGCCGTCCGGCGCGGTGGTAAAGCTGAGCCCGATGAAATCGTCCAGGTCCAGATTGGGGTTGGTGACGTCCGCGCCCTCGTTCGCCATCCAGTCGGTCAGGCTGCGCGCCTGCTGATAGCGCCAGTGCGTGCCGATCAGGTCGCTGTCGTTGACATAGGCGTCATAGATGTTCTCGCCTGACTGCATCTGTGTCTGCAGCTTTTCGACCACGTCGCCCTCGCCGATCAGGTCGTGGGTGATGTTGATGCCGGTGATCGCCGAGAAGGCCGGGGCCAGGACCTTGGCCTCGTATTCATGCGTTGTGATGGTCTCGGATACCACGTTGATGTTCATGCCGGCAAAGGGCGCGGCGGCGTCGATGAACCACTGCATCTCGGCCTCCTGCTCCTCGCGGGTCAGGGTCGAATTGTCGATCTCGGCGTCGAGAAACGACTTGGCCTCCTCGATACCGGCCTGTGCGCCGGTCACCATCAGCGCAAGCGCCATGGCGGTCGTCAGATGTAGTTTCATAGTCTCCCTCCCAGTGGATGCCGGTTGAGTCCGGCGGTCGTCATACCCAGCGGAACACCGCTGCGGCATAGATCAGCGCGATGACCAGCGCCCCCCAGACCGGCGTGCCCACGACGCCGAGCCAGATCAGGCAGATGAAGGCCGAGCCGAGCAGGCTGATGAACAGCCTGTCGCCGCGCGTGCTGTTGATGCCCAGAACGCCCTTGCGCGGCGTTTCGGGAAAGCGGATCGCAAGCCATGTGAACAGGACCAGCAACCCTGCAATAATGGTGAAGAACAACGCCGCCGGAAAGGTCCAGGCCATCCAGCCGCCGGGGTTCATGCTGCCGAACCAGTCGCGCGACCCGTCGCGCATGGGAACCTGCATGACCAGCCAGGCGATGAAGCCCATCCAGACGAGGCCGGCGAGGCCGAAGCCGATCGTTACCGATTTTTGCATCAGAGCCTCCTATCCTGCGTCCCGCGACGGCCGGGGGCTCTGCCCCCGGACCCCCGGGATGCCCTTGCAAAGACGAAACCTGCCATATCCTGCATCACACCCGTCCCAGGGCAAAGCCCTTGGCAATGTAGTTGCGGACGAACCAGATGACCAACGCACCCGGGATGATCGTCAGGATACCCGCCGCCGCCAGCACGCCCCAGTCGAGGCCCGAGGCGCTGACCGTTCGGGTCATCGTCGCGGCAATCGGCTTGGCGTCGACACTGGTCAGGGTGCGCGACAACAGCAGTTCAACCCACGAGAACATGAAGCAGAAGAACGCCGCGACGCCGATGCCCGATGCGATCAGCGGCATGAAGATCCGGACGAAGAAGCGCGGGAAGGAATAGCCGTCGACATAGGCGGTTTCGTCGATCTCGCGCGGGACGCCGGACATGAAGCCTTCGAGGATCCAGACCGCCAGCGGCACATTGAACAGGCAGTGCGCCAGCGCCACCGCGATATGCGTGTCGAACAGCCCGATCGAGGAATAGAGCTGGAAGAACGGCAAGGCAAAGACCGCCGCTGGCGCCATCCGGTTGGTCAGCAGCCAGAAGAACAGGTGCTTGTCGCCCAGGAACCGATAGCGACTGAACGCATAGGCCGCCGGCAGCGCCACCGCGATCGAGATTGCGGTGTTCAGCACCACATAGGTCAGGCTGTTCACATAGCCCATGTACCAGCTGGGATCGGTCAGGATGGTGCGATAATTGTCCAGCGTCGGGTTTTGCGGCCACAGGCTGAACACGCCCAGGATCTCGCGGTTGGTTTTCAGGCTCATGTTCAGCAGCCAATAGATCGGCAGCATCAGGAACAGCAGGTAGAGCACCATCACAAGTGCTGCGCCCCGGCCTTTCGATTCAGCAACGGCAGCCATCAGAGCGCCTCCCCTTCCTTGGTCATGAGTGTGTAGAAGACAAACGAAATCACCAGGATGACCAGGAAGTAGATGAGGCTGAACGCCGCCGCAGGACCCAGGTCGAACTGGCCGACCGCCATCTTCACCAGGTCGATGGACAGGAAGGTGGTGGCGTTGCCCGGTCCCCCGCCGGTCAGCACGAAGGGCTCGGTGTAGATCATGAAGCTGTCCATGAAGCGCAGCAGCACGGCGATCAGCAACACGCCCTGCATCTTGGGCAGTTCGATATAGCGGAACACCTTCCAGCGGCTGGCCTGATCGATCTTGGCGGCCTGGTAATAGGCATCGGGGATCGATTGCAGGCCGGCATAGCAAAGAAGCGCAACCAGCGAAGTCCAGTGCCAGACATCCATCACGATGATGGTGATCCAGGCGGCGATCGGATCGTTCACATAGTTGTAGCTGATGCCCAGCTTGGTCAGCGTATAGCCCAGCAAGCCGATATCGACGCGGCCGAAGACCTGCCAGATCGTGCCGACCACGTTCCACGGGATCAGCAGCGGCAGCGCCATGACCACGAGGCAGAAGCTGGCCCACACGCCTTTCTTGGGCATGTTCAGCGCGATGAAGATGCCCAGGGGGATCTCGATCGCAAGAATGCTCGCCGAGAACAGGACCTGACGCCCAAGGGCTGCCCGGATGCGGTCCGAATGGACCACATCCTCGAACCACTCGAGGCCGGCCCAGAAGAACTGGTTGCCGCCGAAGGTGTCCTGCAACGAATAGTTCACGACGGTCATCAGCGGCAGCAAGGCCGAGAATGCGACCAGCGCCAGGACGGGCATGACCAGAAACCATGCCCTGTTGTTGACGGGTTTGTCCATCAGGCAGCCCTTTCCTGTCGGGCGGGATCGACCCGCCAGTCATCGGTATAGACGTGGATATGCGCGGGATCGGGAATGACCCGATTGGCGTCGGCCGGAAGCGGCTGGCTTTCGGGGACGACGACATTGATGTTGGCACCGTCGACCTGACCCCGCACGATGCGATGATGGCCGACATCCTCGATCCGGTTGACCTTGAAGGGCAGGCCCTCATCGCCGGTCCCGAGGCGCATGAATTCGGGTCGGATGCCGATCTGCGTATGGCCTTTCAGCGGACCATAACCCTTGGCCAGCGACACGTGCGTGCCGGCGACATGGGCCGCGTCTCCGTCGATCTTCGCATCCAGCAGGTTCATGCCCGGCGAACCGATGAAATAGCCGACAAAGGTGTGTTCCGGGGCGTCGAACAACGCCTGCGGCGTGCCGGCCTGCACGACCTGGCCGTCATACATGACGACGACCTGATCGGCGAAGGTCAGCGCCTCGGTCTGGTCATGGGTGACATAGATCATCGTATGGCCAAAGCGGCGGTGCAGATCCTTCAGCTGGGTCCGCAATTCCCATTTCATGTGCGGATCGATGACGGTCAGCGGTTCGTCGAAGAGGATCGCGTTCACATCCTGACGCACCATGCCACGGCCCAGGCTTATCTTCTGCTTGGCATCGGCGGTCAGGCCGCGGGCGCGCCGGTCGAGGATTTCGGCCATGCCGATCATCTCGGCCACCTCGGCGACGCGGCTTGCGATCTGATCCAGCGGCAGGCCACGATTCTTCAGCGGAAACGCCAGATTCTCGCGCACCGACATGGTGTCGTAGACGACCGGAAACTGAAAGACCTGCGCGATGTTGCGCTCCAGCGTCGGCAGCGCGGTGACATCGCTGTCACCGAACAGGATCCGCCCCTTCGAGGGCACCAGCAGCCCCGATATGATGTTGAGAAGCGTCGACTTTCCACAACCCGAGGATCCCAGCAGCGCATAGGCGCCGCCATCCTCCCAGACCATGTTCATCGGTTTCAGCGCCCAATCCTCGTCCTTCGACGGGTTTGGCAGATAGCTGTGCGCCAGGTTCTCCAGCGTGATCTGTGTCATGATTTCCTCCCCTTCCGCGTCATGCGGCCGCCGCGTAGGGCGCTGTGCGTGCAAGCTGGCCGTCGGTCTTGAACAGGTAGACATGCGACGGGTCCAGCCACACGGTCATCTGCGCTCCGTGATCGCGATCGTGGACGCCATCCACCAGGCCGACCCAGCGGTCGTCACCATGCCGCAGATGCAGAAAGGTTCGCGCGCCGGTGATTTCGGTTGTCTCGAGCATGGCCGACAGCGGCACGGCGCCCGGAGTTTCCGACAGCGAAAGATGCGCGGGGCGAAAGCCTGCAAGATAGTCGCCGTCGGGCAGATCGCCGGTGTCCCACTGCGCCGAATGAATGCCCGCCCGGCCCGCCTTGATCGAGACCTTCTTGAAGTTCATCGGCGGGTCGCTGAAGACCCGGGCGGTGGTGGCATCCTGAGGCGCGCGATAGACGGAAGGCGTCGGACCGACCTGCGTCACCCGGCCCTCCCACAGCGTCGCGGTATTGCCGCCAAGCAGCAATGCCTCTTCGGGTTCGGTGGTCGCGTAAACGAATATCGCGCCCGATTCCTCGAAGATTCGCGGAATTTCGGCGCGCAACTCCTCGCGCAGCTTGTAGTCCAGATTGGCCAGCGGCTCGTCCAGCAAGACCAGCCCCGCGCCCTTGACCAGCGCGCGTGCCAGCGCGCAACGCTGCTGCTGTCCGCCCGAAAGCTCCAGCGGCTTGCGATCCAGCATGGGCGTCAGCCGCATCATGTCGGCAGTCTCGCGCACGCGGCGGTCGACCTCTTCGCGGTCCACGCCCATCAGCCTCAGCGGCGAGGCGATGTTGTCATACACCTTCATCGAGGGGTAGTTGATGAACTGCTGATAGACCATCGCAACCTTGCGGTCCTGAACGCGCTGGTCGGTGACATCGGTGCCGTTCCAGATCACCCGCCCCTGGCTGGGCTTGTCCAGCCCGGCCATCAGGCGCATCAGTGTCGTCTTTCCCGCCAGCGTCGGACCCAGCAGCACGTTCATGCTGCCCGGCTGCAAGGTCAGGTCGGTGCGGTGGATATGCATCCGGCCGCCGACCGATTTGGTGATGCCGCTAAGTTCCAGTGTCATGCGGCCGCCCTCATCTGATTCATCCATTCCTCCAGGGCGTCGATTTGTTCGACACTCATACGCAATCCCAACTTGCTGCGTCGCCACACCACGTCTTCGGCGTTGCGGGCGAATTCATGTTCCATCAGCCAGCGCACTTCGGCCTCGGTCAGCGTGGCCCCGAAATCGCGGCCCAGATCCGCCTTGGCGGCGGCGTTTCCCAACATGCGGGCGGCGTCGGTGCCATAAGCGCGCACCAGGCGCGTGGCCCAGGGCTGATCCAGGAACGGATGCCGGGCGCACAGATCCGCGATCAGCGCGGGCACGCCGTCGACCGGGAAATCGCCGCCGGGCAGCGCGACGCCCGCCGTCCATGTTGCGCTGGCCTGCGGGAAATGCGGCATCAGCTTTTCCAGCGCACTTTCCGCCAGCCGGCGATAGGTGGTTATCTTGCCGCCGAACACGTTCAGGCAGGGCGCGCCGTTCTGGTCCATGGACAGCACATAGTCGCGCGTGGCCGCCGTTGCCGATTTCGCCCCGTCGTCATAAAGTGGACGCACGCCGGAATAGGTCCAGACGATCTGGTCTCGTGTCAGCGGGCGGGCAAAATACTCGGAGGCAAAATCGCAAAGATATTGTTGTTCTTCCTCCGTGCACTCGGCCTCGAGCGGGCTGCCGTCATGGTCACGGTCAGTCGTCCCGATCAGGGTGAAATCGGTCTGATAGGGGATCGCGAAAATGATCCGGCCATCATGTCCCTGAAAGAAATACGCCTTGTCGTGATCATAAAGCCGCTTCACGACGATATGGCTGCCGCGGACCAGGCGCACGGTCTCGGTCGAGGGCAGGTGGGCGACGTCCCGGATCACCCGACCGACCCAGGGACCGCCCGCATTGACCAGTGCCCGGGCGTGAAACACCCGCCCATCCTCCAGCGTGACCCGCCACAGCTTGTCTTCGCGCGCGGCGTCGGCCACCTTCGCGCCGACGATGATGTCGGCACCCCGGATCGCGGCATCCCGCGCATTCAGAGACACAAGCCGCGCGTCCTCGATCCAGCAATCGCTGTATTCGTAAGCCTTTTTCAGGCGGTTCTGCAAAGGAGCGCCTTCCGGCGTGCCGTCCAGGGACAGGCTGCTTGTCCCGGGAAGGATCTTCCGGCCGCCCAGATTGTCATAGAGAAACAGTCCCGCGCGGATCAGGAAATTCGGCCGATGCCCCTTGTTCCAAGGCATCACTATTGCCAGCGCCTTGCTGACCGGCGTATCCGATTCGAACCTCATCTGGGGGTCCAGCGGCAGCACGAAACGCATGGGCCAGCTGATATGAGGCATGGCGCGCAGCAACACCTCGCGCTCTTTCAGCGCCTCGCGCACGAGGCGGATCTCAAGATATTCCAGATAGCGCAGCCCACCATGAAAAAGCTTGGTGGACTTGGAAGAGGTCGCCTGCGCCAGGTCGCCCATCTCGGCCAGGCGAACCGACAATCCCCGACCTGCGGCATCGCGAGCGATTCCGCAGCCGTTGATGCCGCCGCCTATGATAAAAAGATCTGTTGTATCCGACATGGCCCCTCCCCAGGTCATCCGTCGATCATCGCGAATCGGCGCGTCAAGTCAACAAAAAATTTCGCGGATACGCGTTTTTGTTCGTATTGAAGAAATTCGCGCATGGGGCTTTTCTGGCAGCAAGGGACAAGGCGACGTCATGGCACTCAACATTCGGCAAATGGAGATCCTCGATCTGGCGCGCTCATCCGGGCGGGTCGCCGTCGAGGATCTGGCAGAGCGCTTTGATGTGACGTTGCAGACAATCCGCCGCGACCTGGGTGAACTGGCCGATCAGGGCATGCTGGACCGGGTGCATGGCGGCGCGGTGATGCGCAGCGGGGTCAGCAATATCGGCTATGAAGAGCGGCGGCGCATGAACGAGGACGCCAAGCTTGCGGTGGCGCGGGCCTGTGCGGCCGAAATCCCCGACAATTCCTCGATCATCATCAACCTGGGAACCACGACCGAGGCGGTCGCGCGCGAACTGTCCAGCCACCGGAACCTGACCGTCATCACCAACAACATCAATGTCGCCAACATCCTGGTGCCCAACCAAAGCTGCGAGATCATGGTGGCCGGAGGGGCGCTGCGCAGATCCGATGGCGGGCTGGTCGGGGACATGACGACCGAGTTCATGGCACAGTTCAAGCCGGACTACGCGATTATCGGAACGTCGGCGCTGGATGCCGAGGGCGACCTGCTGGATTTCGACATGGCCGAGGTGCGGGTCAGCCGCGCGATCGCCGGGCTTGCCCGCAAGACCTTTCTCGTGACCGATATCAGCAAGTTGGAGCGGTCGGCCCCGGTACGCATCATTTCGATGGCCGAGCTGGACACGGTGTTCGTTGACAAGCCGTTGCCCGACGAGCTGATGCAGCGATGCGCCGAATGGCAGACGCGGGTGATCGTGGCCGGCTAGGTGCCCGTCCCGCCGGGTGCAGGCATCTTGCCCTCAAGGGCCCGGACCAGCAGCGCGGCGCGGCGCTGATGCATCATCAGATGCGTGCAGGAGGCGGCCCGGGCGCGCGCCGGCGCCGACAGCCGGTGCAAGGCCTGGGGCGTCAGCGCGGGATCCGACAGGCAGCGCGCCAGCGCAGCCGCGTCGCCGCGCGCCACGAACAGCGCGTTCAGGCCGTCCGTCGCGACCTCTCGATTGCCCGCAGTGTCCGAGGCGATCACCGGCACGCCCTGCGAGAACGCGTCCAGAATCACGCGGGGCTGTTCGTCGCTCGTCGTTGGCACCAGCACGGCATGATAGTTCCGCAGAAGCGGCAGGAACTCGGTCGCATAAGCCACTTCGCGCAGGATCCTCACGCGCACATGGCGTGCGTGCTCGGCGAAATCGGCGATCTGCGGCGCCATTGAGCCGCTGCCGACCACGTCCAGATGCAGGGCGGCGCCCTGCTGGTCCATCTGCCGCAAGGCCTCGAGCACCACCCCGGTGCCCTTTTCCTCGGTCAGGCGCGAGGCAAGCAGCAGCCGCAGCTGGTCCGGCTTGCCCTGCCAGAAACCCTCCAGCGCGTCCTCGGTCACGACATCCTCGGTTCTGATCCACGAGGCCGGCGTGACGGCTGCGATCCCCTCGGGGCCGACCGGCAGCGATTCGGCATAGGATCGGTGCGTGTAGATCGCCAGCGCGGCGCGGGCGGCCGACCAGCGGGCGAACCGCTCTGTCGCAGCGGCCTCGACTCGCCAGCGCAGCCCCGCCTTCGTGCCTTCAGGGATACGCCAGAATGCACTTTCGATGACGATGATCAGGGGAAGGCCGCGCCGGATCGTCATCGGATTCAGCATCACGCCCGGCGGAACCGGCCAGCCGCCCACGCCACTGTGAACCACATCGGCCTGCGCAAGCGCCTGCCGCATCGCCCGGACCATGCGCGGCAGCGCGGCTGGCAGTTGCCGCCGTCCGGTCAGGACCGGCCCGGTTGGCAGGAACGCGATCCGCTGACCCGGCTCCGGCTCGACGCGCATCATGTTTTCGCCCAGGGGACCCTCTGCCTGGGCGGCAAGCACCAACAGGTCGGGGATGTAGTTCAGATGCATCATCAGGTCGCGATGCCACAGGTCGTTGACCCAGACATCGCCCCGCTCATCCCGGTGGAACGGAACCAGCGAAGTCAGCAGGTAGCGGCGACCGGTCAGCATGGCGCGGCACGCCGCGAAATCATTGCGCATGTGTTCACCGTCCGGGTCGTTTCGATGCTCGCCGAGCATAGGCGGTTTGAGCGCGGTTCGCAATTTTGCGGTGCTTTCTGCTGTTGCGGTTGGGCAGGGCAGGCCTATGATCCACCCTTGTGGAGAAACAGGAGGAAAGTGTCATGTCCGCAGAGCAGATCGTGATTCTGTCCGCAGCGCGCAGCGCGATCGGAACCTTTGGCGGCAGTCTGGCCGGCATTCCGCCGATCTCGCTGGCCGCAAGCGTGACGCGTGCGGCGCTGGAGCGTGCAGGGACCGCACCGGAACAGATCGGCCATGTCGTTTTCGGCCACGTCATCAACACCGAGCCGCGCGACATGTATCTGAGCCGGGCCGCCATGCTCGAGGCCGGCATCCCCCATACCGCGCCCGCGATGAATGTGAACAGGCTGTGCGGTTCGGGCGCGCAGGCAATCGTATCGGCGACGCAAGCGCTTCTGTTGGGCGATACGGACTTCGCGCTGGCAGGCGGCGCCGAAAGCATGAGCCGGGCACCCTATGCGGTGCCCTCGGCCCGGTTCGGCGCGAAGATGGGGGATCAGGTCATGCTGGACATGATGACCGGCGCGCTGACCTGTCCGATGGGCACGGGGCATATGGGCGTGACCGCCGAAAACGTCGCGACCGAACACGATATCAGCCGCGAGGCGCAGGACGAATTCGCCCTGGAATCGCAGCGCCGGGCAGCCGCCGCGATCGCTGCGGGGCATTTCCGCGACCAGATCGTTCCGATCGAGGTCAAGACGCGCAAAGGCATGGTGGCCTTCGACACAGACGAGCATCCCAAGGATACCACGCTTGAAAAGCTGGCTGGTCTGAAGACGGTGTTCAAGAAGGGCGGCTCGGTCACGGCCGGCAACGCCAGCGGCATCAACGATGGCGCGGCGGCGCTGGTGCTTGCCCGTGCCGGCGCGGCCGAGAAGGCCGGGCTGAAACCGCGCGCGCGGATCCTCGGCTATGCCGTGGCTGGTGTCCGGCCCGAGGTGATGGGCATCGGCCCTGTCCCTGCGGTCGAGGAGCTGATGCGCAGAACCGGTCTGGCCGCGGACGATTTCGACGTGATCGAATCGAACGAGGCTTTCGCGGCGCAGGCGCTGGCGGTGAACAAGGGGCTGGGGCTGGACCCCGCGAAGGTCAATCCGAACGGCGGCGCCATCGCATTGGGGCACCCGGTCGGTGCGACCGGCGCGATCCTGACGGTCAAGGCGTTGCACGAGCTTGAACGTATCGACGGAAAGACAGCCCTGATCACCATGTGCATCGGCGGCGGTCAGGGCATTGCCCTGGCGATTCAGCGCCTCTGACGGCACCTCGCCGGCGACGGCGATCATCCAAGGCAGGGAATCGGCGCGGCGGCCCATCGGGGTGGCCGAGCGTTCTTCGTGCAACGAGGTTCTGCCCGGGGAGCATCCGGCGGTCGCGAAGCTTTGCGCGAGTTGGGCAATTCCTCTGCCCAGAAGAATAGGGGTGTCCGCAAATCGCGTTGGCGTCCGTTACGCCCCAACATTCTTCCCGACCGCCGAGTATCTCCTTCCGCCCCGGTCAAAATAGTCCCGAATTCCTGCAAACGGACTGATGAGGGAGGCAGTTGTCATGGAATGGAAGAAGAGAAGCCTTCGTGAATTGGCTCGCATGATCTGCGGAGACGAGGAGGCGGGGCCGCATTTCCCTTATCGTTCCGGCTCATACCTCACCGAGTTTTTCGAGGATTGCGATCTTGAGTATGTTCACGATGGCAGCACTCGTTGGCGGTGGGTCTCGGATCGGCTGGAGGAAGTCATGACACTTCCGCAGCAGTCGCCACAGCTTCCTCCCGACCCGTTCATTCGCATCATTCGAACTTTGCTCGACCCTGGGGAAGCGCAGACAGGCGACGAAGATCGCGCCAATGCGCTTTCTGCCGTGAATACGGTGCTGAGGCGAGAAGGGTGGGAAGCGTTTTACGACGATGACACCATCGCACAACTGCGACACATCAAGACGAACACGATCGCCCAGTTCGGAAATCCCCATCGCCCGTTGTCCTCAGTCGAGATCGCGCGCGGCAAGCACCTCTCGGACTACCTGGATCGGTGTTCCGAAGATGAGTTGATCGAGGAAGTGCTCTTGCCCTTGTTCCGACAGCTCGGCTTTCACCGCATCACCGCGGCAGGGCACAAGGACAAGGCCCTGGAATACGGCAAGGATGTCTGGATGAAGTATACGCTTCCGACACTTCACGTTCTTTACTTTGGCATTCAGGCAAAGAAGGGAAAGCTGGACTCATCCGGGGTAAGCAAGTCTGGAAACGCTAACGTTGCAGAAATCCACAATCAGGTCAGCATGATGCTGGGCCACGAAATATTCGATCCGGAGCTGAACCGGAGGGTCTTGGTTGACCATGCGTTCATCGTAGCCGGTGGCGAGATCACGAAGCAGGCCAGGAACTGGCTCGGCGAAAAGCTAGACGCGTCGAAGCGCTCACAGGTGATGTTCATGGAACGAGGCGATATTCTCAATCTTTTCATCACGACGAACATCCCCCTTCCTCCCGGCGCGCTCCCGGACCAACCTGCTGAGGATGACGAGATTCCTTTCTGATATCTGGGGTGCCTCTCAGGCCATCCGGAAGATGTCAGCAGGCTGGACCCCTGCGAGCCTCGCCTCCAGCCAGGACCGGCGACGTGAGGTCCGCAAGGCCCGTGCCGTCAGGCGCGCGGGTCGGTGGTGGCGCGCGGCATGCCGGATCTGCCAAGGCGCTGGTGGATCCGCAGAGGTCAGCCTGATCTCGATCGCATGACATCGCGCAGGATCCAGACGGACGATTCACCGACCGCGCGGTTCGGATCGGGATTGACCCCGGGCCGGCAAGCGCGATCTCGATGGTCGCGAACTGGAACGGGCCGCCTCGATGTGGCGGCCCGCGAGATCCACGGAGATGGTCCGGTTAGGGATGGATTGAATCCGCCCGTTCCCAATCAGGGCGCAAGACCCTTGGGGCTGCCCTCAGGCCGCGATCCCCCTGACTGTTCCGACACCTCTCTCCAATATCACTCTCGACACTGGACCACCTCCTTTCAATTTACTGACTCTGTATGGAGATGGTGCCACAGATCGACGATGTGTCAATCATATTTGTCCGCGCTGGCGCAACAAATTGCGTACAATGATACGGAAAGGCACAAGGGCAAGTAGAGCCAGACAAAGCTTGACCATCCAATCGGCAGTTGCCAACGAAATCCACAACGCCGTGACCGGACCGTAGCCAAGCAGCGGAACCACCTCGTTGGCCCAGCCCGTGTTGGCATCGCCGGGCAGAGCCGCCGAAAAGGCAATGCCGAAGAACAGCGCGGTATCGACCACCGATCCGATCAGTGTCGAGGCCAGTGGCGCGACCCACCAGCGCCCCTTGCGCAACATGTCGAAGATCGCAACGTCCAGCAACTGCGCGGTCAGGAACGCCAGCCCCGACGCAACCGCGATTCGCAGCGTGGTCTTGTCCAGCCCGGCGGCGATCAGCGAGCAGATGACACCGGCGGCAAACCCCACCAGGACCACGCGGCGCGCTGCGGGGGCGCCGTAGACGCGGTTCATCACGTCGGTGACGAGAAAGGCGAAGGGATAGGTAAAGGCCCCCCAGGTGAGCCAGTCCCCGATGACGAACTGCACCAGGATGTTCGAGGCCACGACGATCGCGGCCATGGCAAGGACGCCGGGCAAATAGAGGATCATGTCAGATTTCCGTTTTACAAGGTCGCGGAACAACTCGGCCCCGATCGGGACAGCCGGGCAGATACGCGGGCGGACCGTGGCTGTCAATGCGCGGCACCCGTGTCCAGCCTGTCAGCCGGTTCAGTCGCGTAGCCGGTATTCGACCAGTTCGGTGCGCTGCACGATCAGGAAATTGTCGTCCGAGATCATGGTCAGCCGGATACCCTGGCCATCATGCCAGACCGACAATCCTTCCAGATTGTCGTATTGCAGGGGTTTTGTCGTCAACAGGACCTGCTCGTCCTGCGGGCCGTCTTCCGAAAGGCGCATGCGGCGCACCCGCGAGGAAAAACCGAACAGGCCGTGGAAGTCACGCTCGAGCAGATAGAAGAACCCGTCCGGTCCGAAATCCGCGCCCACCGGCAGCCAACGCGGATCGCGGCGAATATGGGTCAGGGTGCTCCACTCGCGATCCTTGTAGTGCAGAACCGGAAAGGGCCAGCTTTCGCGACCCGAACGCTCTGGCACTGCGATCAGGCTGCCATCGTCACGGATCGCCAAGGCCTCCAGCCCCGCATTCAGCCGCATTCCGGGGGTTTCCGGCGGTCGCGGCTGGCGAGTGGCGGGGGCGTCGGGATCGTCATAGGCCGCGATGCGGTCCAGACCTTCGAAGCTGACCCAGATGCGGCCGTCCTGGCCGATGGCAAGCCCTTCGCTGTCGCCGAGATAGCCGGGTTTCAGGGCCTCGCCCTTGCTGTCCTTGAGATGCGCCCGCCCGGCCACGTCGAGGCCTCGGATCCGGCCCTGCGGATCGCGCTCGATGCTGCCCCAATACAGATAGGCGCGGTCGCTCAGCGCGTGAAAACCGTTGCCATCGGGGCTGACCTCGATCCCGGAAAACCCTCCGAAACTGCCCTCGCCGCCATGCCACACGAAGGTTCCGACATATTCCAGCGTCGCGGCCGGCGCCGCAAGGCTGCCGGCCGCCATCAGGAAAACCGAAAGAAACGCGATCAGGGCGCTGTTGCGACGGTTCGGCATTGCGCGGGCAGTTCGCTCAGCCGGTAGCTGCGCGGATGGCGGTAATCGGGATCCGGAGGCGTGGGTTTCACGCGGCCTGGATCAATACGGTTCTTGATCCATTCTGCTGCCTCGGCGCAGCCGTCGCCGCGCGGGGGGGAATCCTGGTCCCTGCAGATCGATCCGCGCGGACAGGTCAGCCGGACGTGGAAATGGTAGTCATGTCCGTTCAGCGGACGGACCTTGCGCAGCCAACTGCGATCGCCTTTCTCAAGCTGGCACATGGCGACCTTGACGACGGGATCGGTGAATATCCGCTCGACGCGCGCGTCGCGCGCGGCGGCGCGCATGATCGCCATATGTCCGCCATTGAAATTCGACGACAGGGCCGTGCCGCCCCTGGCGACGGCGGAAACCGATGACACGCTCTCGCGCTGCGCCGGCGACAGGTTCAGCGACGAGGGCGGCAGCATCCAGATATCGGCGTCGAGCCCCAGCTGGTGGCTTGCATGGCCCGACAGCATCGGGCCGCCGCGCGGCTGGCTGATATCGCCGATGTAAAGCCCGCGCCAGCCTGCCTGCTGCGCGGCCTGGGACAGTCCGACCAGGAAATTGATCATCTCGGGATGGCCCCAGTTGCGGTTGCGCGACAGGCGCATCGCCTGCCAGCTGGGTCCGCTTTCGGGCAGTTGCACGAAGCCCTGTCCGCAGCCCTTGGAATAGTAGCCGATCGATACGGCCGGCCCTTGCGAGGCGTTTCTGAAACTTCCGAACACGTCCTTGGCGATCGGGTCGGACATCGCGGGCGCCGCCAGCCCCGCCATGATGGCGGCGGCGGCCAGGATTTCTCGGATCACTGCCTTGCCTCTCCTTCTGGTCTGACCCAACCTAGCAGAACCAGCGCCAGAAGAAACATCACGATCAACGGAGAGATTCCGATGCGCTGGTCGCCTGTCAGATCGGTCACGGTGGCGATCAGGAACGGTGCCAGGAAGGCGGTCGCCTTGCCTGACAGCGCGTACAGTCCGAAGCCTTCCGTGGCGCGCTCTTCGGTGGTGTGACGGACCATCATCGTCCGGCTGGCGGCTTGCAGCGCGCCGCCCGCGCCGCCGATCAGCACGCCGCAGGCAAAGAAGATCAGGTCGGGAGCATGCAGCCCGGCAAGCAGCGGTGCCCGGGGCAGCGCCATGCCGTAAAGGCTCTGGCGGTCCATGCCGACGATCGTCATGCAGACGAGGATCAGGGCCAGCGTGCAGGCGATGATGACAGGGCGCGGGCCCCAGCGGCGATCGGCCCGGCCGCCCAGCCAGCTGATGATCGCGGCCGCGATCGCGCTGATCACCCCGAACACGCCGACCAGGAACACCGGCCAGCCCAGCACGGTGCCGGCATAGACCCCGCCAAACCCGTAAAGCGCGTTCAACGCATCGCGCGACAGCATCGACGAGCCCAGCCAGCTCGCAAGGCTGCGACGGTGGCGCAGGCTGCGGAGCAGCAACCACAGGTCAAGCAGCGCCACGCGAAGCCGGATCGGCGCGCGCGGTCCGGGTGGTTCCTTGACCCAAAGGAAGAACGGCACCATGAACACGATGTACCAAAGTGCCACGAACGGACCGACGAAGCGCGTGCCCTCGCGCTGCGCCGCATCAAGGCCGAACAGCGGCTCGAGCCCGACCAGGGTGCGGCCCGTTGGCGTTTCCTGGAAGGCCGCAAGCATGATGACCAGCGCCACGACTCCGCCGAGATAGCCGAACGCATAGCCTGACCCCGAAATGCGCCCGGTCTCGGAACGGGGCGCAAGTCCTGGCAGCAGGGCATTGGTGAAGATCGTCGCGAACTCCATCCCGATCAGGCCGATCCCGAACAGGATCACCGCCTGGATCAGCGCGGGCTGTTCCGGCATCAGCAGCCACAGGCCCGTGGCGCCGAAGACATAGATGCCGGAAAACAGCCAGATCCATGGCATCCTGCGCCCGGATGTGTCCGCGATCGCGCCAAGCACCGGCGCCAGCGCCGCGATTACAAGGCCGCTGATCGACAGCCCATAGCCCCACAGGGCCTGAGCCTGCGCGCCGGCCAGCGTGCTGCTGGCACCGATGGTCATGAAGTGATGTTTGGCGACATCCGCGAAATAGACCGAGAAGACGAAAGTCAGCAGCAGCGTCGAATAAGGCTGGCTGGCCCAATCGAAAAACCACCAGCCCCAGATCCGCCTGCGCTGCATCCTGCCGCCCTTCCTGCCCTGCGCGCTCATAAGGCCGAAGCGGGGCTAGGCTGGCAAGTGGCGTTTCGCCTCGGGCGGGATTTCGGGCGGCCAGGGCCGCTGCGCGTCGGCATCGATCCAGGCCTGCACCCAATCCGGCAGCGCGGGGCTGTCCATCCTGTGACCCAGGGCCTCCAGGACCCTTGCGGGCGGCACGATCCCCTGCGCCGAGGTGAACGCCGACCGCAGCAGCATGTGATTGCAGCATTCGCCGCCCTTCCACATGGATTGCTCCATATATGCGAAGCGGTCATCCCAGCCGATCATGCGAGAGATCATGGTGAAACGGTCGAACATGCGGATGCGCCGCCGGTAACGGGTCGAGTTGCCCGCTACCGTGATGCCCCAGCCATTGGCCGGAAGAACCCGGGTCAGACCGGCCCGGTGCGCCATCGGGATGCGGCCAAGGTCGAACAGGGTCAGCGTGCGGCCGTTGTTCAGTTCGATCCACGGATCCAGATCCCAGGGCCAGCACATATGGGTGGACACATGCGCCTCGAGCGGCGCAAGTGCCGGCGCGTTGCGAAACTTGATCATTTCCTTGGCAAATCGGATCAGCGGATACATGAGCAACCCCGTTCTGGACGGGCACGGCCTGCCTCTCTGCCACGGCATCGTCAACCCGGACGCTGCGGCAACCGGGTTGCACCCGCACGCCCCCGCCGCCATACAGGGCCCGACGGCTGCAAAGAGGACACGATGGGAACGCTGTACGAGGCACTGCAACTGATCCTGCAGGTGGTGTGGTTCGTGATGATCGTCCACATCATCATGTCGTGGCTCATCAACTTCCAGGTGCTGAACCTGCGGCAACCGCTGGTCGCACAGATCTGGGACGGGCTGAACCGCCTGCTTGAACCGATCTATCGACCGGTCCGCAACATCCTGCCCAATACCGGCGGGCTGGATCTGGCCCCGCTGGTCGTCTTCATCATCATCATCGTTCTGCAGCGCGCCCTGGCCAACAACGCCGGCTTCTTCTACGGCATGTGATGCCGAGGGACGTGGTGGCGGGGGATCTTCTGCGGCAGGTTTGGGGGTTTGACGGCTTCCGGCCCGGTCAGGGCGAGATCGTCGAGGCTGTCGCGGCGGGACAGGATGTTCTGGCGATCATGCCGACCGGCGGCGGCAAGTCGCTTTGCTATCAGCTTCCGGCATTGATGCGCGAAGGGGTGACGGTGGTGATATCGCCGCTGATCGCCCTGATGCGCGATCAGGTGCGGGCCCTGCGCGCTGCGGGCGTGGGGGCGGGCGCGCTGACCAGCGGGAACACCCAGGACGAGACCGACGCCGTCCTCGAGGCGCTTGGTCTGGGCGAACTGAAACTTCTGTACATGGCGCCAGAACGCCTGGCCTCTGGCGGGACGGTCGCCCTGCTGCGCCGCGCGGGCGTCACCGCGATCGCCGTGGACGAGGCGCATTGCGTCAGCCAGTGGGGCCACGACTTCCGCCCGGACTATCTGCGCATCGGCGAGCTGAAGCGCGTCCTGGCGGTTCCTCTGTCGGCCTTTACCGCCACCGCCGACGCCGAGACGCGCGCCGAGATCGTCACGCGCCTGTTCGAGGGGCAGGAGCCCACGACCTTCCTGCGCGGATTTGACCGTCCGAACATCCGCCTGGCATTCCAGCCAAAGGACAGCCCGCGCACGCAGTTGCTGGCGTTCGTGGCGGCCCGGCGCGGCCAGTCCGGCATCGTCTATTGCGCCAGCCGGGCAAGAACCGAGACGCTGGCCGCGGCGCTGACCGCCGAAGGCCACAGCGCGGTCGCCTATCATGGCGGCATGGAGGCCGACCGCCGCCGCGAGGTCGAGGGCCGGTTTCAGCGAGAAGACGGGCTGATCGTGGTCGCGACAGTGGCCTTCGGCATGGGCATCGACAAGCCCGACATTCGCTGGGTCTTGCATGCGGACCTGCCCAAGAGCATCGAATCCTACTATCAGGAAATCGGTCGCGCCGGCCGAGACGGCGATCCGGCCGAGACGCTGACCCTGTATGGGCCTGACGACATCCGCCTGCGCCGCGTCCAGGTCGATGAGGGTCTGGCGGAATCGGCGCGCAAGGGCGCAGACCATGCGCGGCTGAACGCGCTGCTGGGGCTGGCGGAGGCCACCGGCTGTCGGCGCAAGCGACTGCTGGCCTATTTCGGCGAGCATCTGCCCGAGGATTGCGGCAATTGCGATCTGTGCCTGTCGCCGCCCAGGCTGTTCGACGGTACGCAGGCCGTGCGCATGGCGCTGTCCGCGATGCTGCGAACAGGAGAATGGTTCGGTGCGGGCCACCTTATCGATATCCTGACCGGCAACGCGACCGAGAAAATCCGCGAACGCGGCCATGACAAGCTGCCGACCTTTGGTGTCGGCCGCGACCACACGCGCGGACAGTGGCAGGCAATCTTCCGGCAGATGATGGGACTGGATCTGTGCCGCCCCGACCCGGATCGTCACGGTGCGCTGTTCCTGACCGAGGCCGCGCACCCGATCCTGCGGGGCGAATCCAGCGTGACGCTGCGCCGTGACACCACCCTGCGGGCCAAGGCCGCGAATGTCGTGCATACACAGGTGTCGGAAGAGGACGAGCCGCTGCTGTCGGCGCTGAAGTCCAAGCGCCGCGCCCTGGCCGAGGCGGCGCGCGTGCCCGCCTATGTCATCTTCCCCGACCGGACACTGATCCAGATGGCGCAAAGCCGTCCGCAGACGCTGGATCAGATGGCCCAGGTGAACGGCGTCGGCGCAAAGAAGCTGGAAAGCTACGGGCGCGAGTTCCTCTCGGTGATCGCCGGCGATCAACCCGACATGCATCCGCACCGGCGCGCGCTTGCGGGTCGCCCGGAAGGCGCGTTGTTCGACCGGCTGATCGACGTCCAGAAGCGATTGGCCCGTGGCGAGGACGGGACCGAAAAGCCGCTGTCATGCTCGACCGCGCAACTGCGCCGCATTGCCGAAACGCATCCCGCAGACAAGGCCGCGCTGGCCCGTCATCTGGATGCGCCACGCCTCGATCGCTTCGCCGACGCCTTCCTGCGGGAAATCACGGAAGGCTGAGCAACGCCGGCGGGCGGGGCGTCAGGGATCTCTGCCGCCGTTCGCAGGGGCGCAAGCTGCGCCACCCGCGATGAGTATGGCGGCTCAGTTCAGCGCCAGCGCCTCGGCGATGATGTCGTCCAGCATCTCGGCCACGGGTTCCATCGAAGGACCGTAGTCGCGCCGGCCCACCGTGATGGTGCCGGGTGCGTCCGCCGCTTCGAACATGAAGATCGAATACGGGCAGTGCTGGATGTTCATGATGTCGGCTTCCATGACCTGCCGCGACACGATGGCCGAGCAGAAGGTGAAGACGTCCGCCTTCGTGAAAAGGTCATCCGACCCGCCGACATCCTCCTTGGTTCGCGCCAGCATCTCGCCGACGAAGCTGCGATGGTCGATGACCAGCCCGGCGTTGATGATGGCGTTCTCGACAGCGAATGCGACGTCGTCGAACTCACCCTCGACCTGATGCGTTAACGCCGGGCTTTCGGCATGGGCGGTAACAGACAGCCCGGCAAGTACGAAGGGTAATAGGAATGTGATGCGCATTTCAGCCTCCTTCATCGTGACTGTGCGATGATGGGTCAGCATGCGTAGCCGACGCAAGACATATCGGAGGAAGAATATGAAACTTTCATGGTCTGACGTGACCCCCAAGGCCGACTGGCTCAGTCGGCGTGGGTTTGTTGCGGCGTGCACCGCCTTCGCGGCGTCCCCGGCCCTGGCGCTGACTGCCAGGCCGTCGCGTTTTTCGACCGATCAGGCACCGAATACGCTGGAAGAGATCACCAATTACAACAATTTCTACGAATTCGGCACCGGCAAGGAGGATCCCGCCCGCCATGCGGGGGCGCTGACGACCGACCCATGGTCGGTCGAGATCGGCGGCATGGTCGAGAGGCCGGGCAGTTACGCGGTCGAGGATCTGGCGCCCGAGAATGCGCTTGAGGAACGGATCTATCGGCTGCGCTGTGTCGAGGCATGGTCGATGGTGATCCCGTGGATCGGCGTGCCGCTTGCCTCGGTGCTGGAAAAGGCGGGCGTCCGGCCTTCCGCGAAATACGTCGCGTTCGAGACGTTGTTCCGCCCCGACGAGATGCCGGGCCAGACCCGGCCGATCCTGGACTGGCCCTACCGCGAGGGGCTGCGCCTGGACGAGGCAATGCATCCGCTGACGATCCTGGCCACCGGCCTCTATTCCGATCCTTTGCCCAATCAGAACGGTGCACCGATCCGGCTGGTGGTGCCCTGGAAATATGGTTTCAAGTCGATCAAGTCGATCGTGAAGATCACGCTGACCGACAAGCAGCCCCTGGCGACCTGGAACGCGCTGCAGCCTTCGGAATACGGCTTCTATGCCAATGTGAACCCCGAGGTGAACCATCCGCGCTGGTCGCAGGCGACCGAGAGACGCATCGGTGCGGGCCTGTTCGCGGGGCGAGACAGGACGCTGATGTTCAATGGCTATGCCGAGCAGGTTGCCTCGATGTATGCGGGCATGGATCTGGCGAAGCACTACTGATGATAAGGCAGGTCAACGATGCATTGAGGCGGCTGCCGGTCTGGGCGGTCTGGCTGGGCGGTCTGGTTCCGCTGCTGCTACTGGTCTGGGACGCGGTGGCGGGCGGCCTGGGGATCGATCCGATTCGCGATATCGAGCACCGACTCGGCCGCACCGCGCTGTACTTCCTGGTCGCGAGCCTGACGGTAACGCCGCTCTTGCGGATCGGCGGCATCAGTCTCATGCGCTTTCGGCGCGCGCTTGGATTGCTGTGCTTTACCTATGCGGGCCTGCATGTGCTGTCGTGGCTGTCGATGGACATGGGCTTCCTCTGGGGCCAGATGGCCAAGGACATCGTGAAGCGCCCCTATCTGCTGTTCGGGATGACTGCCTTCACGCTGCTGGCGGTTCTGGCCGTGACATCGAGCAATCTGGCGATCCGACGCATGGGCGGGCAGGCGTGGCGACGCCTTCACAGGCTTGTCTACATCGCCGCGCCGCTTGTGGCGCTGCACTGGATCTGGGCGCTGAAGACATTTCCGGTCACGCCCGGCTTCTGGCTGCTGGTGATTCTGTCGCTTCTGGGGCTGCGCGTGGCAATCCCGCGGCCGCTGAAACGGGGCGCGCTACAAAAGGCATAGAAAAAACATATCTGTAACAATGGCTTGAGAGTGATTTCAGCTTCCGCGGCGATTTTTTCGCGAAACCCTCTTGCGGGTTTTGGTTCTGGTCCGTAAATACCGCTTCACCGAACGGCGGGAGACGCTGTGAGGGACGGGATAGCGGGACTTGGTTTTGCTGTTTCG
>NZ_JAKGGD010000004.1 GCF_021556615.1 Paracoccus salsus | reverse complement strand
TGGCCACCCTTGGGGTTGAACAGGCTCTGGATGTCGTCGAGGGCGGCTTTGGTGTTCGGCTTGGCCATGGGAAATCTCCTTCCGGGGGATCATGTGTCGCGTTCGTTCTGACCCATCATATAATGCTGCACCGCAGCATTGCAACCGCCGCAGTGCAGAAAAATTACCGGAAGCCGATCGGGGCAAGATGGCGCCGCGGACGCGCCAGATCCGCGCGCGCGGCGAGCATCCTTGCTTTCAAGCGAACTTCCCCGTCCCGGCAGGAAATTCCGATCAGGCCGTGCGCCAGCGCGCCCCGGTTTCGCGGCCGCGTCACGGGATCGCTTGTCCGATTGTCGCGCAGCGCGCCTGGCCGGGGCGGCAGAGCCTGACGGGTTTCAGGAATGCGTTTCCAGCTTGCGAAAGACCGAGATCTGCAGATTCTGGATATGGCCGCCTGGGGTCTGGTGGGCGTGGCGCAGTGCATGAACGGGAACCAGCCGCCCGGGTATCAGCCGTTCCATCTTCGCGGCCAATGTTTCAGGCGAGTATCGCTGCACAGGCAGGTTCGAGCACCTGTCGGGCCCGGTAAGATCGAATGTGGCGATGACTGCCACCCCGCCGGGGCGCAGGCTTTTGTCCAGCCTGTCAAGATAGCGCTGCTGGTCGTCCGGATCGGTCAGAAAATGGAACACGGCCCGATCATGCCAGACGTCATAGGTCCTGTCGGGCGTCCACGCGCACAGGTCCGCGACAATGAAATCGACCTGTGACGCGCGCGCGCCAAGCCGCGCTTGCGTGATCGCCAGCGCTTCGGCCGAGAGGTCCAGCACGCTGATCGCACCCGGTTCTTCATCCAGGACAAGGTCGACCAGCCGCGACGCACCGCCGCCGACGTCGATCAAGGCGCCATGTGGCGGCAGATGCTGGCGCACGAGCGCCAGTGACATCTCGGGCATGTCTTCGAACCAGGTCAGTCTTGCCTCGTCCCGCGACGCGTAGACAGAGTTCCAGTGACGAGAGAGATCCATTGCGTCCTGTTTCACGGCCACAAGCCTAACAGAAAGCCGATGGCAAGCCTATCCGCGTTGATTCATGTCGGCGCGGTCGGGTCCGGAGGATGATCCGGCGGTGCCTTCGGCCAGTGCCCGACAAAGGCGATGACGCAAGACGCGTCGGACCAACCAGATCGGGATGCGCCCGAGGCCGGTCTTCGGGATCGGGGGCCTGCGGACCACAACCAACGCATCCCGGCGCGCCGACGGCGACGCAGCGCGGACCCAGCGGCAGGACCGTCGCGTGCCACACACACCTTGCACAAGCGCCAGCTCGCACGCGGGGCGGCCCAAATCGCGGCGGCCCGGGGTGCAGGATGATGGCGGCGCGGTCCGGGCCGATGGTGCCGTCGCGGTGCGGAGGGTCACGGCATGGACGGTGCCGTTCCGGGCGGATGAAGGCGGGCACGGGCGACATGGTCGCGCGCGACCGACATGGTCTTGAGGATCGCGTGAACCGAGTCGCCCGGTTGCAGGCTCAACTGCTCGGCGGCGCGGCGCGTGATGCGGGCGACGATCTCGTCGCGGCCCACCGCGACATGCACGATCACGCCCGGCCCCGCGCCCGGGACGATCCGAGCGACGCGACCTTCGAGGATGTTCTGCGCCGACAACCCCTCGGGCCGGGTGCGCGCCAGGATCACCTCATGCGCCATGATGCGGACCCGCACGCGGGTTCCCGGCGCAGCGTCGACCGTGGGCAGGAAAAGCGAGCCGGTCGCCACCTCCAGGCGGCTCAACCCGTCGGGAAGTTGCTCGGCCAGCGTCGCGGGCAACAGGGCCGCCAGCTCACGGACACCCATCGCGCGGAGCGCGTCGGGGTCCGCCATCACCTCGGCCGTCGTGCCCGAGCCGATCATCTGACCCTTCTCGATCACCACCATGCGGTCGGCCAGCAGTTGCGCCTCGTTCACGTCATGCGTGACCAGCACGACCGGCATGGAGAGATGCGCGCGCAGCGCGATGATCTCGGCATGAAGCCGCTCGCGCGTGGCGCGGTCCACCGCCGAGAACGGCTCGTCAAGCAAAAGCGCCTGCGGTCTGCGGGCCAGGGCGCGCGCCACCGCGACGCGCTGCTGCTGCCCGCCCGACAGCTGTGCGGGCTTGCGATCGGCAAGCCCGTGCAGGTTCACAAGATCCAGAAGGCGCGTGGCCTCGACACGGTCCGGTATGTCCATCGCCGCAATCACATTCCGTGCGGCGGTCATGTGCGGGAACAGCGCATAGTTCTGGAAGACGATGCCGACGCGGCGGCGGTGCGGAGGCAGGTTCACGCCGATGCTGGTGTCAAGCCAGGATGTGCCACCCACCGTCACCCGCGCCCGATCGGGACGCCAGAGCCCGGCGATGCTGCGCAAGATCGTGGTCTTGCCCGATCCCGAATGCCCGACCAGCGCCAGAAGCTCGCCTGCCTCGACCCGGAAGGCCACGTCGAGCGGGATCGGTTCGCGGGCCCGTGCCATCACCTCGAGCGCCATCAGGACAGCTTCCGACCGACGCGCGCCGACAACCAGAAGGTCAACGAGATGGTGAACAGCGATATCGCCACCAGCACCGCCGACATGATCGCCGCGGATCGACCGTCGAAGGCCTGCACGCGGTCATAGATCGCGATGGCGATGGTCCTGGTCTCGCCGGGAATCGAACCGCCGACCATCAGCACGATGCCGAACTCTCCCAGAGTATGCGCGAAGGTCAGCACCATGGCCGTCATCAGCCCCGGCCAGGCCAGTGGCAGTTCGACCTTCCACAAACTCGCCAGCGGCGACATCCCACAGCATGCTGCGGCGTCACGGATATCGGCGGCGACCGACTCGAAGCCGCGCTGCGCGGGCTGGATGGCGAAGGGCAGGTTGAAGATGACCGAGGCGACCACAAGGCCCTGGAAGCTGAACACCAGCTGCTGCCCGAAGAGGCCTTGCCACAGATCGCCGGCCGGCGAATTGCGACCGAAGGCCACCAGAAGATAGAAGCCGAACACCGTGGGCGGCAGCACCAATGGCAGCATCACCAGCGCCTCGACCAGCCCCTTGCCCCGGAACCGGCGGTAGGCGAGACATCGGCCCGCCAGCACCGAAACCGGCAGCAGGATGACGACCGTCCACCCCGCCAGCCGCAAAGACAGGAACAATGCCGTCCAGTCCATGCGGTTAATCTTCCTCGGGTAGGACGAAGCCGTAACGCTGCATGATCTCGCGCGCCGCCGGCGTCTTGACATAGGCATAGAAAGCCTGCGCGACCTTGCCCGCACCGCCCAGCAGCGCCATGCGCTGGCGCAGCGGTTCATGCCAGTCCTCGGGGATCAGTGCGAAGCTGCCCCGCGGCCCGACCGCAGGAGCCAGGGCCAGCGAATAGGCAATGATCCCGCCCTCGGCATTGTTCGACAGCGCGAATTGCGCGGCCTGACTGACGTTCTCGCCCTGCACCAGAAAGGGTTGCAGATCGTCCCAGATTCCCTTGGTGATCAGCGCCTCGCGCGCGCGCATCCCGTAGGGCGCATGATCCGGGTTGGCGATCGCAAATCGGGTGATTTGTCCTGCGGCGAGCATATCGGCCAGAGTGTCAAGCCTGGGGTCCGGCGTCAGGGTCGATCCGTCCGGCACCATGATGACGATCCGTCCTTCGGCGTAAGGATCGCCTTCGTCCAGCGTGAACCCATCGGCGTGCAGTTCGGCGATGAACTGTTCGTCGGCAGCCATGAAAATCTGGAACGGCGCGCCTTCGCGGATCTGGCGCGCAAAATTGCCGGTCGAGCCGAAGGTCAGCCGCAGTTCGTTCCCGGTTTCGGCCCTGAATGCCTCGGCGATCTCGGTCAGGGCGAACTGGAGGTCCGAGGCCGCGGCAACGATCGGGATGTCGTCCTGCGCGGATGCACAGCTCGTGCCAAGGGCGAAGGCTGCGACAAGGGCGAGAAGCGAACGCCGGGCGACGGAAACAGGCATGGGGACCCCCGCTATCTGATATGGTCCGCCGAACATATCGACGGAAACTCGCCGCGGGCACAAGCGTTATTTTCCTTGCGGGACATCCCTCAACAGATCGCACAGCGCGTCCAGTCGCGATTTTCCGGCCTCGACGGCCTCGCGCTCGAAGGCCCGGTACAGCGACAGCACCATGCGCCCGTTATCCGTCAGAACGGCCCCGCCCCCGCCCGGGCCTCCGCGCGTGCTTTCCACGAGCGGATCCCGGAACATGGCGTTCAACGTGCCGACCAGTTCCCATGCGCGCTTGTAGCTCATTCCCATTTCGCGGCCAGCCGCGGCGATGGAACCGGTCGCGGCAATCCGCTCCAGCAGTTCCGCCTTCCCCGGCCCGACCATCCGGCCTTCGCCAAAGACGATGCGGAAGCGCAAGCGGGGCTGTGGCGGCCGTTGTGGTCGTGATGTCATATCGCGTGATATGCAGGAAACCGTTGGACGATCAAGTCCCAGCCCGGATCGCCGGTTGCCAACCCGTTTCATGCGCGCACATGTTCATGCGCGCTGTTGTGTGACACGGATATCTGCAGGACACGCCATCCGTGCCGCCACGGGCCCCGGCCATCCACTGAAAACCCTGTAGTCGTTGGCTCCATCGCAGTTCTTCGCGGGTTGCCGCGGCTGTTCACGATGGTGGCCGCCACGCGGATCATGGACGGGGTGTGACGCGGGCAGAGCGCCGGGAGTGCAGCCTCATTGCCGGACCGAATACCTTCCAAGAGGGCCATTTCGTCTCTATGTTCCTGACGCATGAAGATCCCCGTGATCGTTGCTCGTTTCTGCAAGGGAAGGTCGATACGCGTCCGGTCTGCTGCGCGCCACGCGTTGATTCGAGCTGACTTGCGGATGGCCGTCGCGATTCCATTCTTCATGTCGGCCGTTTCGCCCGGCGGGAATCCTATCGGGGAGTTTCGGTGATTGAACAGCCGGCCGAAACGCTTCATCTTCCAGGCGTATCGGCATGACGGATGCCGTCCGGGGCTCGGCCTCGGGCTGGGCTCACCGGAATGCCATGCGCTGTGCCGAACCGGATAGGATCTTGAGCATTACCGACTGCGACGTCTCCCTTCACAAGGCGGTCTGCCGCGGCCGGGTCCACGCCGGAGGAGTTTCATGACCAAACAGCATGTCCGCAGCGTCGAGCAAACGCTCGACGATCTGTCCGTCGACCCCAAGCAGGGCCTTGATGAGGCAGAAGTCCGGCGGCGGCGCAGGGAACACGGACCCAATCGGCTTGGTGCGGCGGAACAGGCCAGTCCATGGAGGATCCTCGCCGACCAGTTCAGAAACCTCGTCATCTTCATCCTTGCCGCCGCAGCGATCCTGTCCTTCGCGATGGGCGAGATCGTGCAGATGGCTGCGATCCTGGCGGCCATCGTGATCAATGCCGCCATCGGCTTCGTTACGGAATGGAAGGCCGTCCGGTCAATGGAGGCGCTGCGCAGCCTCGGCACCGTGCAGGCGCGAGTGAAACGGGACGGGACGAGTGCGACCGTCGATTCCGAGAACCTCGTGCCCGGGGATGTGGTGCTGCTCGATGCCGGAGATGTCGTGACGGCCGATCTGCGGCTGATCGAGGCGAACGGGCTGACCTGCGACGAATCCTCGCTGACAGGCGAATCGGTGCCGGTGACCAAGACCACGGAGGCGGTAGAGGCCGACGCGCCGCTGGCCGAACGCAGCTCGATGGCCTTCAAGGGCACCGCGGTCACGGGCGGCAGCGCCGCCGGCGTGGTGGTGGCCACCGGCATGCGGACCGAACTTGGCGGCATCGCGCGCATGACCTCGGAGGCCAGCGAAGAGGTGACGCCGCTCGAGAAGCGGCTGGACCGACTGGCGCGCAATCTGATCGTGGTCACGCTGATCGTGGCGGCGGTGGTCGCGGCCCTCGGCTGGCTGGGCGGCAAGGACCTCGTGTTCATGCTCGAGACGGCGGTGGCGCTCGCGGTGGCCGCCGTCCCCGAGGGCCTGCCTATCGTGGCGACCGTGGCTCTGGCGCGTGGCATGTGGCGCATGGCGCACCGCAACGCGCTGGTCGAGCGGCTGGCCGCGGTCGAGACTCTGGGCTCGACCAGCGTGATCTTCGCCGACAAGACCGGAACGCTGACGCAGAACCGGATGCGCGTGGCGCGGCTGGCGCTGCCCGGGCAGGACCAAGAGGTGCCCTGGGACGAGGACAAGCGTCCGGAGAAGCCCTCGCCCCTGGCGTGCCGGCTGCTGGAGGTCGCCGCGCTGTGCAACAATGCCGCACTGGAGCAAAAGGATGGCGGCGACGGCGAGCACCCCGCCGGCACCGGCGACCCGATGGAGATCGCGCTTCTGCATGCCGCCGCGGGCGCCGGCCTCACCCGGGACCGCCTGCTCGACAAGCAGCCCGAAGAGCGCGAGGAAAGCTTCGACGCCGAGACCAAGATGATGGCAACGTTTCACCGCGCCGAAGGCGGTTGGCGCGTCGCGGTCAAGGGCGCGCCGGAGGCGGTGCTGGAGGTCGCCACGCAGGTCGCGACCGAAGAGGGTGCGGCCGAGGCGCTGTCCGACGCGGCCCGCAAGGACTGGGATGCGCGGGTCGAGACGCTGGCCGCCGAAGGCTACCGCGTGCTCGCATTCGCCGAACGGCAGGCCGACAGCACCGAGGCCGATCCCTACGAGGGCCTCACCCTGCTCGGCCTCGTGGGGCTGGAGGATCCGCCCCGCGACGACGTTGCCGATGCCATCGAACGGTGCCGCAGAGCCGGCATTCGCGTCATCATGGTCACGGGCGACCAGCCGGTGACGGCTGCCGCCATCGCCGCACAGGTCGGGCTTGCCAAGGAACCGAAGGCGACAGTGGGCCGCGATCTTCCGAAGCTGGGTGACGGGGCGGACGCGGATGTTCATGAAGGGCTTCGCGACAATGACGTCTTCGCTCGCGTCTCGCCGGAACAGAAGCTCGACCTGATCCGCCTCTGGCAGGAGGCCGGCGCGGTGGTCGCGATGACCGGTGACGGCGTGAACGACGCGCCGGCGCTGAAGAAGGCCGACGTGGGTATCGCCATGGGCCAGCGCGGCACTGACGTCGCCCGAGAGGCGGCGGACATCGTTCTGAAGGACGATGCCTTCCCCACGATCGTGATGGCGATCGAACAGGGACGCACGATATTCGAGAACATCCGGAGGTTCATCGTCTACCTGCTCTCCGGCAATCTTGGCCAGGTTCTGGCCGTCGGGCTTTGTGCCGTGATGGGCGCGCCCCTTCCGCTTCTGCCGCTTCAGATCCTCTATATCAATCTCGTGCTCGACGTGTTCCCGGCTCTGGCACTCGGCGTCGGCGAAAGCGCCGAGGGCATCATGGATCGCAAACCCCGCGACCCGAATGAGCCCGTTCTGACACGAGCACACTGGATCGCGACCGTCCTCTGGGGCGCGCTGATTGCGGCGTCGGTCACGACGGTATTCTTTGTCGCGCTGGCACAGGGCATGAGCCAGGACGCGGCGGTGACGATCGGCTTTCTGAGCTTCGCGCTGGCGCGGCTCTGGCATGTCTTCAACATGCGCGATGCGGGGACCGGGCTTTTCGCCAACGAGGTCACGCGCAACCGCTGGGTCTGGTATGCGATCGGCACGTGCCTTGCCTTGACCGCAGCCGCCGCATGGCTACCCGGCCTGAGCACTGTTCTCGACGTGGTTGCGCTGGATGCTTCCGGATGGTTGCTGGTTCTGAGCGGCAGTCTGGTGCCCCTGCTCGTCGGCCAGGCGGCGCTCAGCCTTTGGCACCTCTCGTCCCGACGCGAGCCCAAGGAGCCATGAGCCGTGCCATGGCTCTCGCTGCGCCTCATCCCGCGTCACGGCGCAGATGGGATGGGTGCCGCCCTCTCCAGACGGCCTTGCAGCCTGCCACGCTTCTCCGCGTTTATGGCGCATTCAAAAAGGTGAGACGTTTCAGACGAATAATAAAGCCACTCACCTCTGACGGCGATGACCTCGCCCTTGTCGCTAATCACGCGCGCCGTGTTACCGCCCAGGCGCAACAAATCTCCGATCTGCGTGAAGCCGCCGGTTCCATCGAGGAACAAGTGCCCCGGGGTTACGCAGAGTGGATCACGATTATCTGAAAAACTAAGGCAAATGAAACAGTCCGTCACGTTCTCATAGATGCGCGCTACTCGTCCAGAAACGAGAGGGGCGCGTCCATCGTCATAATCGCTCGCGAAACAGGAGACGATGGTGCCGATTGCGATATTTTCAATAGGCAAACGCAAACTGGTAGGCGTCTGAATTTCTGTTCCAGAAGCGAAACACACTGGATCGAAAAAGTCATCAACAACCGACTGATCTATCACCAAGTTCTTATTTGCGATAGCCTCTTTTATTACAGCAACCAGATCAGGCGTAGTGGTCAAACCAGAGTATTTTTGTTGTTCAGGATAAATTGCCTCCAAATCAGCGACCGCTTGCGCCAAGGCTGGAGAAACCCAATCCCCAGTAAGCGCCGCCTTTGAAAGCTCACTTTGGACTGCATCAATCGCATCCGCAATATCTGCTGCGTTCGTTCCGATTTGCGTCTGAGCCAGGTCAACCGCCTTCCCTGTGGCAGCGCCGGCGGCAAGAGTTTTAGCTATGGTAGCAAAACCGAGATAACCAGCGAAAGTGCCGAAAAGACCGGTAACCCCAATCGCTGCGTTCGTAACATTTTTCCCTGTTGATTCTATAGTTCTGTATTCAGACTCCTTGGCTTGCGCGAGATCTGTCACCGTTGAGATATCAGTATAATCTGTGAAGTTCATTTACTTCTTCCTGAAACAATCGTAAAAAATGGCCGCAAGAGCTGCCATAAAAACAGACAGAAACATCATCACATCGCTCAGGGCCTCATCATCTAAAAGTTCCGGCACTAGGGGCGCCAAAACTCTGGACGGCACTCCCCATAAGTACTCCGCAAAAAAAATAGAGGTGCCCACCAACAGAATGGTTCCTCTTATGAGATTCTCTTTTCTCAACATTTTCCTCAATCTCACGATATCTCACCGCGCCATGAAAGTTAGCTACGAGTATTTAAAATAAAAGCATAACTTCCACCAATTGTAGCGTATCCCAGTCGCTTAGCGAGCCGATGCGTTCTCTCCAATTTGATACCGGATGTTACGTGAAACAAAATCTCCGATGCGCCACGTGCGCGCGCCCAGCTCTTTACCCTGTTAAGGAGTCCCAAGGCCGCCCTTCCACCAGCAAGTCTTTGCCGTTCCTCACGGGAAACGTTGATATTGTGGATCGTTGCGATAAGCACATCCGTGCCGATGTGGTACTCACCCAAAGTGCAGTACGCAAAGCCAACCGGCACATAACCACGCGCTGCAATAAAGATCCCGTGTCTCTTGTCGTCTTTCAGCGCCAACCCGGCTATTTTCGCCACTTTGTCCGCGCTGAAAGGAATGTAGGAGAACCTGCTTTCCCTATGCGCCTCGCGCGCAAGCTCAAGAAAGGCCGGGATATCTGCGTGCTGGGTAACGACCCTGAAACTCAGAGTGCCTCGCGGAACGCGAGCATCGAACTCATTCACAAAGGTACTCCACACCGGCTACATTGTCGCCACGTATCCGTTCTGTAATCAAAGTCAAATGAAAGGTTTGCTCACCCGGAGTAGTATCCCCTCGCGACGCTGCGCTGGATTGTTTTTCTAACAATCTCAATGGGGTGAGCAGAGTGATCTTCTGTAGCGATGTTGACGCCCAGGTGCTGCGGCGTCTTGTGGATGTTCCATATGGGTACACCCGCAGGTTACGAACCGCTGTGACAGAAAAAGATGTCACAAATGAGTGGCCTAGCGATCATTGTGACAGTATCAGTATAGAAACCACCCTCGTGTTACAGATTGCCATGCCCCGGATAGGTTACGCTCGCCTCAGCTCTTCGAGCCAGGATCTTGAGATCCAGACGACCAGGCCGAAAGCGGCCGGCTGCGAGATTGTCCGCATGGCCTGACAGCAAAGGGGAAAGAGGGGCCATGCCTCAAGCGCGAGTTGTGCGGCAACGCCCCCTGGAGGCCAGGTTCAGCCCAGACCCGTGGCCCATTCGACGATTTGCGCCGATGAAATCGCGCCGGCCTGCCGTTTGATCTCCCGCCCGCCGCGAAAACCGATCAGCAATGGAATTCCGCGAATGCCGTATTGCGCGCCGGCCTGGGGAAAGGCCTCGGTGTCCAGCTTTGCAAAGCGGGCGCGGCCCTTGAGTTCCCTGGAGGCTTTGGCAAATTCGGGCGCCATCATCTTGCACGGTCCGCACCATGCCGCCCAGAAGTCCACCACCAGCGGGAGGTCGTCGATCCGCGCGGCTTTCTCGAGAATATCACAAGAGATTTCAGTGGGTGTGCCTGTAATCAAACCGGCTCCGCAGGTTCCGCATCTGGGGCTTGCGCCCAATTTTGCCTCCGGCACGCGGTTGCCCTGACCGCAGGTAAGGCAGGCAAGTTTCACGCTCATGTCATTCTCCTGACAGTCTGTCACAGTTGCCGATGACGTGGCACGGTCGGTTCCGTATCGGGATGTCCGCGTCACCGCCGGTCATTTCGCCACATTCAGGTCTTGAGCACCCGGTAGATCGCCGGGATCACCAGCACGGTGAGAAGCGTCGAGGAAAGCAATCCGAACAGCAACGAGATCGCGAGACCCTGGAAAATCGGGTCGGTCAAGATCACCACGGCTCCGATCATCGCGGCGATGGCTGTCAGCAGGATCGGCTTGAACCGGATGGCGCCCGCCTCGATCAGGATCTCGACCGGGGTCTTGCCAGTCGTGTCGGCATGGCGGATGAAATCGACCAGCAGGATCGAGTTGCGCACGATTATTCCGGCGAGGGCGATAAAGCCGATCATCGAAGTGGCCGAGAACGGCGCGCCGAACAGCCAGTGCCCCGCGACGATGCCGATAAAGGTCAGCGGGATCGGCGTCAGGATCACCAGGGGCAGCCGGAAGGATCCGAACTGTGCGACCACAAGGATGTAGATCGCAAGCAGCGCGACGCCAAAGGCCGCCCCCATGTCGCGGAACGTGACATAGGTGACCTCCCATTCGCCATCCCAGAGCAGCGTAATCACGGCTTCGTCCTCGGGCTGGCCGTGAAGGCTGATCACGGGTTTGGTGCCCGCCGCCCAGTCCATCGCGTCGAGCGCCCTGCCCACGGCGATCATGCCGTAGAGCGGTGCCTCGAAGGTCCCGGCCATCTCGCCCGTGACCATTTCGGCGTCGCGTCCATTGTGACGGAATACCGGGAACGACGCGCGCTCTTCCGCCACCCGGATCACATCGCCCAGTTCGACGACGCCGCGCGCGCCCGGCAGGACATTGGCGGGGATCGGAGTGGACAGGAACCGTTCGTCCAGCACCTGATCGCCCCTGTCCCGTGCGATGCGGATCGGGATCGGCGGGCGCCCTTCGCCGCGATGCGAATAGCCGACCGTCCGCCCGCCGTTCAGGATCGCGAGCGTGTCGAGGACATCGCTTTCCTCGACGCCGAAGAACTCTAGATCGTCGGTGCTGATCGTGGCGCGTAACCGGCGGGGCTGCGTGCCAAAGCTGTCATCCACATCGACGACAAAGGGCACCTGTTCGAACGCCTCGCGCACCTTCGTGGCTGCGGCGCGCCGGGCGTCGGCGTCGGGGCCGTAGATCTCGGCCAGCAAGGTGGCGAGCACCGGGGGACCGGGCGGTGGTTCGACGGTTTTCAGACTGGTGCCGGCGGGCAGAGGCAAGGCGGCCAGCCGGTTGCGGAGATCCAGAGCGATGTCGTGGCTGGGCCGGTCACGCTCGGCCTTTGGCGACAGGGTGACCTGCACCTCGCCCAGATTGGGCTGCCGGCGCAGATAGCTGTGCCGCACCAGCCCGTTGAAGTTGAACGGGGCGGCGGTGCCGGCATGGGTCTGGACCGACACGGCCTCGGGCAGTTGCAGGACCGTGCGGGCCACATCCTGCGCCACGCGGTCGGTGGTCTCGACCGCCGCACCCTCGGGCAGGTCGATGACCACCGAAAGCTCGGACTTGTTGTCGAAGGGCAGCAGCTTGACGGTTACATCCTGCGTGTAAAGCAGCCCGAGCGAGCCGAACGACAGCGCCGTCGTGACCAACAGGAACACCGCGCTGCGGGCCTTGCTGGCCAGCAGGGGCCGCGCGACGCGGGAGTAGATCCGGCCCAGGGCGCCGCCGGGATGGCCGTTGTCGGTCTCGTCATGAGCATGTGCGGACATCGATGCGCGGCCCGCCACCTTGACCATCAGCCATGGCGTGATGATCACGGCCACAAAGAAGGAAAAGATCATCGCCGCGCTGGCGTTCGCCGGGATCGGGCTCATGTAGGGGGCCATCAGCCCCGACACGAACAGCATCGGCAGCAGGGCCGCGACGACGGTCAGGGTCGCGATGATCGTGGGGTTGCCGACCTCTGCCACCGCCTCGACCGCGCCGGTCATGCGGCTGCGGCCATCCTTCATCGCCCAGTGGCGCGCGATGTTCTCGATCACCACAATCGCATCATCCACCAGAATGCCGATGGAAAAGATCAGCGCGAAGAGCGACACGCGGTTCAGCGTATATCCCATGATCCACGCGGCAAAGAGCGTCAGCAGGATCGTGACCGGGATGACGATCGCCACCACGATCGCCTCGCGCCAGCCGATGGAGAGCCAGACCAGCGCGACGATGGACAAGGTGGCAAGGCCGAGATGGAACAGCAGTTCGTTGGCCTTTTCGTTGGCGGTTTCGCCGTAGTCCCGCGTAACGATCACGGCGACGGTTTCGGGGATCAGGCTGCCTTCCAGTGCCTCGACCTTGTGCAGGATCGCCTCGGCGACGACCACCGCATTGGCACCGGCCCGCTTGGCCACGGCCAGGGTAACGGCGGGCGTGCGGGTGACCGTGCCATCTTCGGCGCGGCTGACATTGGCGACGATCACGTCCGAGCTGTCGGAGACAAAGCTGACATGCGCCACGTCGGCAACGTAGACCGGACGCCCGTCGCGGGTGGTCAGCAGCAGGTTGCCGATTTCGGCCGGGTCCACGAGGGTTTCGCCCACCACGAGGTCGATCTGATCGCCATCACTGCGCACCTGACCGGTGTTCTGCGACCGGTTGGCATTGGCCACCTTGGCCTCAAGCTGTTGCAGGGTGACACCATACAGCGCCAGTCGCTCGGGGTCGGGTGCGACGCGAATGCGTTCGGGAACCTCGCCCACCAGATAGGTCAGCCCGACATCCTCGGTCTTGGTCACCTGCGTGCGCAGTTCGCGGGCGATGCGGGTCAGATCATTGGCGCTGATCCCCGCCCCCTCCGGTTTGGGCGCCAGCGTCAGCGACACGATGGCCACATCGTCGATGCCATGCCCGACGATCAGCGGCTCGGGGATGCCGACCGGGATACGGTCCAGATTGCCACGAATCTTGTCATGCACCCGCAGGACGGCGGCGTCCGAGGATGTCCCGACCCTGAAGCGCACGGTGACCAGCACGCTGTCGTCACGGCTCGAGGAATAGACATGCTCGACCCCGGCGATCCCCTTGACGATCCCCTCCAGCGGTTCGGTGACCAGCTTGACCGCATCCTCGGCCCGCAGGCCCGGGGCCTGCACGTGGATATCCACAAGCGGGACCGAAATCTGCGGCTCTTCCTCGCGCGGCAGGGCACCGAGCGCGACCAGTCCCATCGCAAGGGCTGCAAGGATGAACAGCGGCGTGAGCGACGAGGCGATGAAGGCCCGCGTCAGGCGCCCGGCGATGCCGAGATTGCCGGTTTCCGGCGCCTTACTCATGATCGCCCACCACCTGGTCACCGGCGACGAGCCCCGAGAGCACCTCGATCATTGCAGCCCCGCCCACGGTCTGGCGCTGGCCCAGCAAGACCGTGCGCAGGACCGGACCGTCCGCCCCTGCAAGCTCGACAAAATCGAGCCCTGTTCGGGTCAGCACAGCCGTCTCCGGCACCATCAGCACCATGCGGGTGTCGACCGGCAGGCGCACCAGCACCCGCGCGTTGATAAAGCTTTCAGGCAGGTCCGACACCTCGACATCCGCGATCACCCGCCCGTTTTCGATCAGCGGATAGATCCGCGCCAACGTGCCCCTGGCCGGACCTGTGGCGGTTTCGATTTCGATCGCCGCGCCCTCCGTCAGGAACGCGGCATGGCGTTCCGGCACCGCGATCCGCAGGAAAATCCCGCCGCCGCCGATGGTCGCCACCGCCTCTCCGGGCAGGACGACGGCCCCCGCCGCGACCGGAACGGTCAGCACGCGGCCTGCGATGGGCGCCAGAACAGATCCCTCAAGCGCCTGCTGTTCCACAACCCTGCGGTCCGCGACGACCGCGGCGATCTGGCCCTTCAGCACATCAACCTGAGTGCGCAGCGCATCCAGTCTCTGCGCCGTGGTCACACCGCGCGACAGCAGATCCTCGCCCCGCGACAATTCGCTCTGGGCATTGTCGAGCTGGGCCGAAAGCGCCTGCGCCTGCGCGTCGATGGCGGCAAGCTGGTAGTCGATCTTGGCATCGACGACCTGCGCCAGAACCTGCCCCGCCTCCACCACATCACCTTCGCTGATGTCGAGCGACACGAGTGTGCCACCCAGCCTCGCGCGGGCCGGGATCTGGCTGCGCGCCTCGATCCGGCCATAGACCGCCTTCCATTCGGTGACCGGCACCGGGGCCAGTGTGAAGTCTTCGGCCAACGCAGTCCGCGGCAGGGAAATGGCCAGGGCGAGGAGGCACAGCAGGATGCGCATGATCATGTCACTCCGTGGAAAGCGAGAGGGGAAGCGTGGAAGCAGAGATGGCGCGCCGCGTGGTCAAAACGCGGGTCCGGGCCGGACCTCCAGCGCCTTGAACAGCATGGTCGCCGGGCAGAGCCCGGTAAAGGCCGCCTGGATCTGGTTCACGCTTGCGAAGACCGGCAGCCAGATGAAATGGGGCAAGACCCACAGCGTTGGCGCCAGAGGACAACAGCACCACGAAGCCTGCGACGGCCTTCATCATGCGATCACGTGTCATTTCAGCTCTCCTTGCCGATCCGGTCGCCCGTCGGCCGCGCGGTGCGCTTCCCTGCGGCGCCGTGGTGTCCCCGACCCCATCGCGTTCCGGATGCCCGGCAGAGGGTCCCGAGGTGAAAGGGTCATCGGCCCCAGGTCGCGAATCTTGGCATCGCGCAGCGCCTTGCCGACGATGAAGACGAATTCATAGGCCGGGCCAAGGCAGGACGCCCCCTGCACGGCGGCGATCAGCGCGTCCGCCGCCGGCTGTGCTTGCAGCGCATGATCCACATGGCAGACCCACTCGCTCAGCGGGATGGAGGTTGATGTTGCGCTTGGCAGGAACCGTTTCGGGGTCGCCTTCGACGTCTGCCCTGGTCCGCCAGCCCACGCCTGCCCGAGGGTTCGAGGGCACGAAACGAAACCCTGTGCGGTTCGTGACGACCGCAACGGCGTGATCCGCACCAGGCGCGCCACATATGGCACAGGCGAAGCTTGTGCCGCCGCATCCCGCGCCAGGTACCACCCCATACTCCATTTCACGTTCCTTCGACATATCGGCCCGGGCGAGAGCGAAGCGGCAGATCTCGCCCGCACGGCCGCGGCAGATTGACGAAAGATTAGCCGACCGTATGCGCGGCGACGTTGATTTGCGTCAATGTCGAAGCGTTGCTGTATCGACCGTATCGCATGGCACGCTCCGGGCCGACTTGATTGACGGGGCAGCGGTAGAAGCGGACAGCTGCCTCTGGCCGGCCCGGACGGGCCCGTGCCGGACTTCAGCAGCTTGAGCCGACGCCGAAAGACCTGGACGGTGAAGATCCCCAAGCGCGGCTCGAAGGGTCCCCTGCACCTTCTGATCCCTCTCGGGAGATTCTGGCGCAATGGCCTGCCGGGCCGTGGCCGGCACCGGCATCCAGGCCGAGGGCGAAGGCGAGTGGAACGCCCGCAAGCATGGCGGCACGAAGCGCCGACTGTGGCGCGAATTCCGCCTTGGCGTCAACGAACAGAGGCTGGAAATCCCGGCCGTCGCGATCACCGGAAGCCGCGTCGATGACGCGCCAATGCTGCCCGAAACACCGGACCCGATCCCCGCCGACGGGAAGACCGGATCGGTGACCGCGCACGGCGCCTCCGATACGCTCTGGCGGATTGATGCGGTGATGCGGCCGCGGACCGTGGCGCACACGCGTTCGGACATTCCTTCGGAGCCATGGCAGCCACGCAAGAACGCCAAACCATGGAAGCCATCGCACGCCGGGGCGATCGCCAGGTTGCGGAATGCCGTGTCCTGAAGGTGCGTGCCCCCGCAGAGGCCAGCGGTCGGCACTGGTTCATCCTGTCCGCAGAGCGCGGTCTGCTCGCACCCGACAACGCGATCAAGCCCGATGGGGGGGGCTGAATGACCTGTCAGTCCCTGACCGGCGAGGACGTCTTCGCCGCGCGGTGCAGGCCGTTCTCATCCTGCGCGACCCCTTGCCCGGACGATTTTGCGCGGGTCGAACGTGGAAAGCCAGAAAATCCTGCTTCCGGCGCAGACCCTCTCGGCCGACGGCACCCGCAACCGGGCAATCAGGCCATCTTGCGCAGATAGGTCCAGGTGGGCACGCGGGCACCACGCGCAACGCACCAGCTTTCGGCATCGCCAAGATAGGCAAACCCGCAATTGGTCAGGACGCGGGCAGAGCCGGGATTGTCCTGGAACGCTTCGGCGAAAAGCGTCCGCGACCGGTGCGGGTTGGCCGCCACCAGCGCCGCGACGGCTTCGGTCGCGAATCCGGTGTTCCAGAAGCCCGCTCCGATCCAGAAGCCCAATTCGGACTGGTCGCCCTCCATGTGCGTCAGGGATATCACGCCCAGCAGTTCTGCCAGCCTGTTGCCCGAGCCGTCGATGGCCCAGACATCCTCGGTCCTGTCTGGCGACATGGCACGCAGGACGAACCCCTCGGCCGCACCGGGTGGCAGAGGATGCGGGATCGCGCGCGTCCCTTCTGCAACGCGACGATCCGACGTGTAGTGGGCGATCATGCCCGCGTCAGAGGGGCGCAGGGGACGCAACACGAAGCGTTCCGTTTCGATGACAGGCTGGTTCGGGACGACGCCATCGGGTCTCAGGTCATCCAAACGCGTTCCCTCCCGCATCGGTGCAGACATCACCATTTTCCCTCCCCGGAAAACAGATCCTCGACATGATCCGGGGGACCGGCTTTCGCCGATCCCCCCACTAACATCGAAATGTTAATTCCAGGTTACTCGGCGGCTTCGAGGCTCGCAGGGGTCACCGAAATGAAGGTGCGCCCCTTCAGGCCCTTCCTGAAGCTCACATGACCGTCGGTCAGCGCGAACAGGGTATGATCCTTGCCCATGCCGACATTCAAGCCCGGCCACCATTTGGTGCCGCGCTGGCGCACGATGATGTTGCCGGCGACGGCTTCCTGCCCGCCGTAGAGTTTCACGCCGAGACGGCGGCCGGCCGAATCGCGACCGTTGCGGGACGAACCGCCTGCCTTCTTGTGTGCCATGGGTCAGTCTCCTTACGCTTCGACGGCGTCGTTCGCCGGTTTCTTGACCTTCGCCGCGGGCTCGTCCTTGGTGCGCGCACCAACAGCGGCCTTCACGCCTGTCTTGTCCGCACCCTTGTCAAGCACATCCGTGACACGCAGCAGGGTCAGTTGCTGGCGATGGCCGCGGGTCCGCTGCGAGCTGTGCTTGCGGCGGCGCTTGACATAGGTGATGACCTTGTCGGCCTTGATCTGGTCGATCACCTCGGCCTGCACGCAGGCGTCGGACACAAGAGGCGCGCCCAGAGTCGAGCCGACCATCAGAATCTCATTGAACTGGACCTTGTCGCCAGCCGCAGCATTCAGCTTTTCAACGCGCAGGACGTCACCCGCCTGCACCTTGTACTGCTTGCCGCCCGTCTTCAGAACCGCGAACATCGTTTCGTTTCCTTCATCTTCGCGTCCTGCGGCCCCGGCAAACCGGCGTTCACGGGAGGGGTACCCCCGCCTTCGGACAGCGCATCCCGACAATCGGGATGTCATTAAAATTAACGCACCGGCCAAGGGCAATTGCCCGGCCGGTCGCGTGCATATGGCGGATTCGCCCCTGCAAGTCAAGAACAGCTGTTGCATTCCGGCCCGTCCGCGCTAGTTGGGCGCTGGCGCGGAACCGTGCCCGCGACCGGAAATTCCCTGTCGCAACCGTCAAGGAACCTGTCATGCAGAGCTTTACCTGCCCCGCCTGCCATGCGCGCGTCTATTTCGACAATCTGTTCTGCGCCTGCGGCGCCCTGCTCTACTACGAACCCGAGGCACAGGCGATGTGGAATCAGGCCGCGCCCTGTTCGAACCGCGACAGCATCCAGTGCAACTGGGCCGCAGTCCCCGACGCGGCGCTGTGCCGATCCTGTCGGATGTCCGACATGCTGCCCGCGCTGAATGTCGGTGACAACCAGCGGCTTCTGGCGCGGGCCGAACGGGCCAAGCGCTGGGTGCTTGCGAATCTGGCGAACTGGCAGTGGTTCACCGACGCCGACCCCGGCGCCCGACCGCGCTTCCTGATGCTGTCCGAGCATACCGGCGGCCAGCGCGCGGCGCAGATCGTCATGGGCCATGCCGGCGGCCAGATCACCATCAACGTGACCGAGGCCGACCAGCTGATCCGCCTCCAGCGCCAGCACCAGCTTGGCGAACAATACCGGTCCATGGTCGGCCATTTCCGCCACGAACTGGCACATTTCCTGTTCGACCGTCTCACCCTGGCCGACGGGTTCTCGGACGCCTTCCGCGCATTGTTCGGCGACGAGCGCGCCGATTATGCAGCGGCTTTGCAGAGCCACTATGAAAATCCGGCCGCACCGGGCGAGGATCACATCACCGCGTACGCGACCGCGCACCCGCATGAGGACTGGGCCGAAACGGTCGCGCATCTGCTGCACATGGTCGATTTCACCGACAGTTTCGTCAGCGCCGGGCTGGACATGAAGACCCTGCCGGCGGATTACGCGCCCTATGCGGATGACGATGCCGACCATCTGCTGAGCATTGCGGCCGAAGTCGCCATCGCGATCAACGACATCAACCGGGCGCTGGACAACACCGATCTCTACCCTTTCGTGTTGACGCCGGCGATCCGGGAAAAGATGTGCTTTGCGCATGGCTGGCTGAAGCGTCACGCCGCCCGCGGCGCCTGACATGTGTCCCGGGCGCGCGCGCCGGGTCAGCCCGCCTTCTCTTCCAGCGTCAGCCACTCGTGTTCCGCGGCGTGCAGCGCGGCCTGGCGTTCGCTCAGTGCTTCGGTCGCCTTGCGGAACCTCGCTGGCGCCGTCTGGAAAAGTTCCGGATCCGACAGGAATTCCGACAGCTTCGCGATCTCGGCTTCCAGCCGGGCGATGATAGCGGGCAATTCCTGCAACCGGTGCCGCTGAGTGAAGCTCAGCCCGCCGCTGGCGTTTCCGGACGGTTCGGCCGCCCGCGGCACGGAAGCGGGTTTCGCCGGGGCGTTTGCGATGGCCGCTGGCCCGTCCGTGCCACGCTGCGCGCGATAATCGGACCATCCGCCGGCATAGATGACGGCATGGCCATCCCCCTCCATCGCCACGGTCGTGTCTGCGACCCGGTCGATGAAGTCGCGATCATGGCTGACAAGCAGCACGGTGCCGTCGTATTCGCCCAGGATATCCTGCAGCAGGTCCAGCGTTTCCACGTCCAGATCGTTGGTCGGTTCGTCCAGGACCAGCAGGTTCGAGGACCGCGCCATCAGCCGCGCAAGCAGCAGCCGGGCCTTCTCGCCGCCCGACAGGCTGCGAACCGGCGCGCGCGCCTGCGATTCGTCGAACAGGAAGTCCTTGAGATAGCCGACGACATGCTTTGGCTGTCCGCGAACCATCACCTGATCGGCCCGCCCCGACACCCGCATTTCGGGATCTGCGGTCAGCGAATCCCACAGCGTCTGATCGGGGCTCAGTGCCGCGCGAGCCTGGTCGAAGACGGCGATTTCCAGGTTTGTGCCCAAAGTCACCGTGCCCTCGTCCGGCGCCACCTCGCCCGTCAGCATCCTGATCAGCGTCGTCTTGCCGGCGCCGTTGGGGCCGACAAAGGCGATCCTGTCGCCGCGCTGGATCTGCAGATCGAACGGTTTCAGGATCGTGCGATCGCCGAAGGTCTTCGAGATGCCCTTGGCTTCGATCACCCGCTTGCCCGATTGCGGCGCCGATGCCAGCGCCATTGCCGCCGTGCCCTGGCGGCGGATCTGCGAGGCCCGTTCGGCCCGCAACGCCGCCAATGCGCGGACCCGGCCCTGGTTGCGCTTGCGGCGGGCGCTGATGCCTTCGACCGCCCACCGGCCTTCGGCCTTGATCTTGCGGTTCAGCTTGTGGCGGGCATCGTCTTCGGCCGACCAGACGGCTTCGCGCCAGTCCTCGAACGCCTCGAAGCCCTTTTCCTGCCGTCGGACCTGTCCCCGATCGATCCACAGCGTCGCACGGGTCAGGCGGCGCAGGAAGGCGCGGTCATGGCTGATCAGCACATACGCCGCGCGCGTCTGGTTCAGGTGATCTTCCAGCCAGCCGATCGCCTGAATGTCCAGATGGTTCGTCGGCTCGTCCAGCAGCATCAGTTCGGGCGCCTGGGCCAGAAGGCGTGCCAACGCAGCGCGCCGGCGTTCCCCGCCCGAGGCCGTCGCCACCGGGCAGTCGGGGTCGAATTTCAGCCCCTCTGCGGCCATTTCGACGCGGTAGAATTCGGCTTCGGGCAGCCCGTCGCGGGCGAATTCGCCCAGAGTTCGGAAATCCGACAGGTCCGGGTCCTGCTCCATGTAGCCGGCATGCGCGCCGGCCGTCAGCACCACCTCGCCGCGATCGGCCTCGACCAGGCCCGCCATGACCTTCATCAGCGTCGACTTGCCCGATCCGTTGCGACCGACCAGCGCCACGCGGTCGCCCTGCTGGACGGTCAGCGAAAGATCCTGGAAAATCGGATCGCCGCCGAAGGTCAGCGAGATATCGGTGAGTTGCAGAAGAGGTGCGCGTGCCATGTGGGCGCCCTATCGCGCCATTCGGTGGCGGTCAATCGCCCCCGGTACCCGATTTTTTCTGTCGGGTATTGACGCAGCCCTGGGACGCTGGCAAAACCTCCGGGCAATTCTGACAAAAGGAGTCAACGATGCGCAGCCTGATCCTTGCCGCACTGCTGGGCGGAACCGCCCTGCCGGCGCTTGCCGACGAAGTTAACATCTATTCGCACCGGCAGCCCGAGTTGCTGAAGCCGCTGACCGACGCCTTCACCGAGGCGACCGGCATCACCGTCAATACGGCCTTCGTGGACAAGGGCATGGTCGAGCGCCTGCGGGCCGAGGGCGATCGTTCTCCGGCCGATCTGGTGATGACGGTGGATGTCGCGCGGCTGGGCGAGGTCAAGGATGCGGGCGTGCTGCAGCCGGTCGAGGACGAGGCGCTGTCGGTCATCCCCCAGAACCTGCGCGACGCCGACAACCAATGGTTCGGCCTGACAACCCGCGCCAGGATCGTCTATGCCAGCAAGGATCGTGTCGGCGATGGCGAGGTGACGACATACGAGGATCTGGCCGACCCGAAATGGAAGGGTCGGATCTGCACCCGTCCGTTTACCAACGACTACAACGTCGCCCTGGCCGCCGCCTATCTGGCCCATCACGGTGCCGAGAAGACGCGCGCCTGGCTGGAGGGCGTGAAGGCCAACCTGGCCAAGCAGCCCGAGGGCAACGACCGTGGTCAGGTCAAGTCGATCTGGGCCGGGGAATGCGACATCAGTCTCGGCAACACCTATTACATGGGCCAGATGCTTGCCGATGAAGAGCAGAAGGCCTGGGCGGACGCCGTCCGGATCGAGTTCCCCAGCTTCGAGGACGGCGGCACGCATGTGAACGTGTCGGGTGTGGCGATGACCAGGGCCGCCCCGAACCGCGACGCGGCATTGCAGCTGATGCAGTTCCTCGTCAGCGACGAAGCCCAGCGCATCTACGCCGAGACCAATCACGAATTCCCGGTCCTGGACCATGTCGCGCGGTCCGAACTTGTTCAGGGCTGGGGCGCGTTCACGCCCGACGATGTGTCGCTCAACAAGATCTCGGAACTGCGCCCCGATGCGCTGACGCTGATCGAAGAGGTCGATTTCGACGGCTAACCGCACAGATCGCCGCGCCCGCGGCGGGGCGCGGCCTTCCGCACGGATGCGCGTGCCATGATGAGCCGGCACGAAAGGCGGCGCAGGTTTTGGACTTGCGCCGCTTTTCGTGCCGGATCAGAACGGGGCCGGACAACGGGGGGGGGGAGGCATGGCACGCAAGATCATCATCGACACCGACCCGGGACAGGACGACGCGGTGGCCATCCTGCTGGCGCTGGCCAGCCCGGAATTGCGGGTTCTGGGGATAACCGCGGTGGCGGGCAACGTGCCGCTGGCGCTGACGCAACTGAACGCGCGCAAGATCGTCGAACTGGCGGGCCGGACCGATGTGCCGGTCTTTGCGGGCTGCGACTCGCCGCTGGCGCGCGGCCTTGTGACGGCGGAACATGTCCACGGCAAGACCGGGCTTGACGGTATCGACCTGCCGGATCCGACGCTGGCGTTGCAGGCACGGCATGGCGTCGACTTCATCATCGACACGCTGCGTGGCGAACCTGCCGGGACGGTCACGCTGGTTCCCATCGGTCCGCTGACGAATATCGCATCCGCCTTCCGGCGTGCCCCCGATATCGTCGGACGCGTCGAGCGTATCGTGCTGATGGGCGGCGCCTATTTCGAGGTCGGCAACATCACGCCCGCCGCCGAGTTCAATATCCATGTCGATCCCGAGGCCGCGAAGATCGTCTTTGCCGCCGGCGTCCCGCTGGTGGTCCTGCCGCTGGACGCGACCCACAAGGCGCTGACCTCGCGAGGCTGGGTCGAGACGATGCGCGCCCTGCCCGGCCGCTGTGGTCAAGCGGTCGCCGGTTGGACCGATTCCTTCGAACGCTTTGACAAGGACAAGTATGGCAATCAGGGCGCGCCGCTGCACGATCCCTGCACGATCGCATGGCTCTTGCGTCCGGCCCTGTTCGTCGGGCGCGAGATCAATGTCGAGATCGAGACCCGGGGAGAGTTCACAACCGGCATGACGGTGGCCGACTGGTGGCGCGTCAGCGGGCGGCCGGCGAATGCGCTGTTCATCAATGATCTGGGCCGGGACGGTCTTTTCGATCTGCTGTCCGAGAGGATCGCCCGACTGCCCTAGTCCGCGACCGGCGCCGCGGCGTCGGAATCGGTCGTGGCGCCTGCGCCGTCGCCCACGGTCTCGTCCAGCCGCTCGATCAGGTCCGGCGTGATGTCGATGGCGTCCAGCGACACGAAGACCGTGCGCCGGTCAAGCACCGCAACGGCTCCGCGTTGCTGCATCATCTCGCCCATCACCGGAAGCGCGGCCTGATAGAAGGCGGCGCGGTCGGCGTCTGCCCGGGCGTTCAGATCCTGCACCGCCTTGGCGCGCTCGCGGCGGATCTCGGTCGCGCGGGCGTCGAACGCCTCGGCCAGGCGGCGGAACTCGGCCGGCTCCAGCGCGCTGCGCTGCTGGGTCAGCTGCGCCTCTTCGGCCGAAAGCTGCGCGGCCAGCCTATCGTTCTCGTCGGCAATGGCACGACCGGCCTCTTCCAGCTCGCCCTGCGCGCGCCGACCCCAGGCCGAATCCGTGAAGAGCCGTTCCTGATCGACGGTCAGGACCGGCGCGACCACATAGCGCGGCGCGTCGTCGGCCGTCTCGATCATGCGGTTCGGCATCGCCTCGGATCGCGCCCGTTGCTGCCGGTCGTTCTGGCGGAAGGGTGGCTGCTGCTGAGCATCGTCAGGCGTGACGGCACCCGGATCGGACCTGTCGGGCAGAACCTCCGCCTGCTGCGCCGCGGCCCCGCCGACCTGCCCCGCCAGAATCAGCAGGGCCAGCAGGGCAAGCCGCGCCGCGGACCGGGTCATCAGAACTGCGTCGATATGGTCAGGTCGAAGTTCTGCTCCTCGTCATAGTCTTCCTTGCGGATCGCCTTCGAGAAGTTGAAGCGCAGCGGCCCGATCGGCGTCGTCCAGAAGATCGAGGCCCCCAGCGAGGCGCGCACATACATGTCGTCATCGACCGCGCTGCCATCGCTGCCGATGGTGTTGTCCAGACCCCAGACCGAGCCGACATCGGCAAACAGGCCGCCGGTGATGCCGTATTCCTCGGGCAGGCCAAGCGGGAATTGCGCCTCGGCCCGCGCGGCCCAGAAGTAGTTGCCGCCCAACCCGTCCTGATTCACGGCGGAAAGATCCCGCGGACCGATCCCGTTCGGCTCGAACCCGCGGATCCTGTTCCCGCCGCGAAAACGGTCGAGGATCCAGCTGTCGTAGTCGTCATAGGCATAGACGGCACCGGCCTCGAGTTCCGCGCGCAACGTCACCTCCTCGCGCCAGGCATTGGTTTCGACGCCGGCAAGCGCCGTGGTGGTCACGCTTTTCACGTCGCCGCCCAGCCCTGCGATGTCCTGAGAAAAGCGCAGCTTGTAGCTGGTCAGGGGATCCAGACCCGTCAGCCTTGTGTCCCAGTTATAGCTGTAACCCAGGGCCGAGGTCAGGCGCTCGCCCTCTTCGTCCTGCAACAGGATCGAGCTGTCGGTCTGGACATTCGTCAGTCGTTCCTGCGACACCCGATAGCGCAGTTCCAGCCGGCCATTGGCCGAGATCGGAAATTCGATCGACGGGCGGACCCCGATCGAGCGTGTGTCATAGTCCGAATTCAGGCTTTCGGTCTCGTTGTAGTAGGCGTTGAAGCCGAATTTCAGGTCGCGGCCCAGAAAGAACGGCTCGATGAAATTGATCGACCCGGCGCGGTCGCCGCTGGCCGTCGAGATGGTCAGACCCAGCGTCTGCCCGCGGCCCAGAAAGTTCGTTTCCCGCAGCGAAGCGTTGAGCCCGACGCCGGTGTTGACACCGTAAGAGGCCCCGAACGACAGCGATCCAGTCGGCTGTTCCTCGACATTCACATCGACGATCACCTGCTCCTCGCTGCTGCCCTGGCGGCTGTTCACCTGGGCATCCGAGAAGTAGCCAAGCGCACGGATGCGTTCTGCCGCGTTGCGGATTTCGCGCGGGTTGAAGGGATCGCCCTCGACCGTCGTGAACTGGCGGCGGATGACCTGGTCCAGCGTCGTGGTGTTGCCTTCGATGTCGATGCGTTCCACGAAGATGCGCGGGCCGCGGGTCAGCGCGAAGGTCAGGTCCAGCGTCTGATTGCCCGGATTGCGGGTCACGCGCGGCTCGATGCTGACGAAGTTCAGGCCCTGCTGGATCGCGACCGTCTCCATCCGCCGGATGCTGTTGTCGATGGCGGCGGGGTTGTAGACGTCGCCCCGGTCCACGCGGTTCTGGGCCGCGAAGGGGGCGGCGTCCACGCCGGCTATTTCCGAGACCGTGTTGATGGTCCCGAACCGATAGCGCGGACCTTCCTGAATGTTGAAGGTGATGTAGAATGCGTCGCGCTCGCGCGCGATCTCGGGGGCCACGGCCTGGACGCGGAAATCGGCATAGCCGCGCGAGCGGTAGAAATCGGTCAGCAGCTGTTCGTCAAGCGGAATGCGTTCCGGCGCGAAGGTATCGGCGCGGATAAAGGTCCGCAGGATGCCGGCCTGCTTGGTTTCCAGCACCTGGCGCAGGCGGCGATCGCTGAAGGCGCGGTTGCCGGTAAAGCTGATCCGTTCGATTTCGGTCACGTCGCCTTCGCGGATCTCGAACACCAGATCAACGCGGTTGTCGCTGCGGCGGATGATCCTGGGGTCAACGCGGGCGGCCAGGCGGCCCTGGGCGGCATAGGCCTGGGCGATGTTCTGGGCGTCGCTGATCGCCTGGCTGGGCTGATAGACGCGGCGCGCCTGGCTTTGTGCGATGGTGGCCAGTTCCGCGTCCTTGATGCGGCGATTGCCCTCGAAGCTGATCTGGTTGATCGTCGGATACTCGCTGACCCGGATCACCAGCAGACCGCCCTGGGGAATGACCTCGACCGTCTCGAACAGGCCTGACCCCTGCAATCGCTGCAGCGCATCGTTCAGTTCGCCCGGCGAGATGTCCTGGCCCCGCGCGACATTGGCATAGGACAGGATCGTCGCCGGCTCGATGCGTTGCGCGCCCTCGATCCGCACGTCGTTGAAGACATAGGCCGCGGCGGGGACCGGCATCAGCCCCGCCGGCACCGAGATCGTCAGAGCCGCCATCAGCGCGACCGCGCTCTTGCCCAGTTTCCGTGTCATTGCCGCCCCTCTTTTCCAGCCTGCATGGCGCGCTGCCGGCGCCTTGTTTTGCTTGAAGCTTGTGCCTCAAACGCCGTGCGCTGTCAAAACCGCATCGCGGTTCAGGGGCAGAAAAGATCGTTGGTGAGCCCGAAAATCATCAGCGTCAGCACGGCCGCCATGCCGAACGCGGTCAGCAGGTTCAGCACCCGGTCGGACGGCGGACGGCCGGTCAGCGCCTCCCATGTGTAAAACATCAGATGCCCGCCATCCAGAACCGGGATCGGCAGAAGGTTGAGAAAGCCGATGGCAGCCGACAGCACCGCGATCCACCACAGGAAGCTGGCACCGCCCGCACTGGCCGCCTGACCGGTGCTTTCGGCGATGCTGATCGCGCCGCCCAGATTGCAGGCGCCGATCTGGCCGGTGATCATCGCCCACATGCCCGACAAGGACGCGGCGATGATGCCCCAGGTCTGAGTCGCGCCCAGCCACAGCGCCTCGACCGGCCCGGCCCGGCGGGTTGCGGGGGAAAAGAAGCTCTCGCCGCCGGTCACGCCGATCAGCCATCGCTTTTCAAAGCCGCCCTCCGCGCTTGGCAGATCCTGTTCCTTGGGCACCAGCGTGTAGCTGGCCATGCCCTGCCCCTCACGCCATACCTTCAACAACAGTGGTTTATCCTGGGTTTCCTCGACAAGATCGCGCATCTCGCTGAAGCGCGTGATCGGCCGATCATTGATTGCCATCACCACATCACCGGCCATCAGGCCGGCATCGGCCGCGGCTCCGCGAGGGGCAACGCCGGTGACCCGCGCCGGCATCGGGTCCGGGCCCTCGACCGTGATCGGGCTGCCGTCGCGCAGGACCAGCCAGTCCTGCCGGGGTGCGATCGGCAGCGATTGCGCCGCGCGACCGATATCGCCCCAGTTTTCAACGGGCTGGCCTCCGATCCCAAGAATCTGGTCGCCCGGTTGCAGGTTGTTGACAACGCCCGGCGGGCTGGGCGCGATGCGGCCCACCTCGACCCGGTCGGTGGGCAGGCCCTGCACCAGCGCGAAACCGCCGAAGATCAGGATCGACAGGATGAAGTTGAAGACCGGCCCGGCAAGCAGCGTCGAGAACCGCGCCCATAACGGGGCGCCGGGCAGTGTCTGTCGCTGCAGGGCCGGATCGACGGCGCGGCCGGGGCCCGCGCTGGCCGCGTTTGCGTCGCCCAGGAACCGGACATACCCCCCCAGAGGCACCGCCGCGATCTGCCAGACCGTGCCATGCCGATCCCGCCGCGCCGCCAGGCGCGGGCCGAACCCGACCGAGAATACCTCGGCCTTGATCCCCGACCATCGCCCGACGATGTAGTGGCCGAATTCGTGCACCGTGACGATGACGGCCAGGGCGATGACGAACGCCACCAGCGTCCACAGCGTGCCACCGAATTGCGGGATCAGTTCGCCCATGCGGCGGTCTCCTGTCTTGCGGCCCGGTCCCAGTGCAGGACGGTCTCCAGATCGGCGGGTTCGGCGGCAAAGCCCGACTGCCCCGCCAGACAGGCCAGGGTCGACTCGACCTGCGGCGACATCTGCGTGAACCTGATACGTCCGGCGATGAAATCGTCAAGCGCCTGTTCCTTGGCAGCATTGAAGACCGCGCCGGCCATCCCTCCTGCGGCCATGACCTCGCGCGCCAGACGCAAGGCCGGCCAGCGAATTTCGTCCGGCGCCCGGAACGAAAGACTGCCGATCCGCGCAAGATCCAGCGGCGAGACCGGCAACGGTGCGCGGGTGGGCCAGTTCAGCGCATAGCCGATGGCATGCCGCATGTCGGGTGCGCCAAGATGGGCGATACTGCCGCCATCGACGTGGTTGACCATCGCGTGGATGATCGATTCCGGATGCACGAGCACCTTGATCTGATCAGGCCTGAGGCCAAAGAATTCCTTGGCCTCAATGACTTCCATTGCCTTGTTGAACATGCTGGCACTGTCGATCGTGATCCGCTGCCCCATTGCCCAGTTCGGGTGGGTCGAGGCCTCGGCGACCGTCGCAGCCGCCAGCCGTTCCAGTGGCCAGTCGCGGAAGGCCCCGCCGGACGCGGTGATCGTCACATCCTGGACGCTATCGAGGTTTTCGGATCCAAGCGCCTGGAATATCGCGGAATGTTCGGAATCGACAGGCAGAATCCGGGCGCCGCTTCGCGAGGCTGCCGCATGGATCAGCGGCCCGGCGCAGACCAGCGATTCCTTGTTGGCCAGCGCCAGGACGCCACCCTGCGCCAGAGCCGTCAGCCCCGGGACCAGCCCGGCCGAGCCGACGATGGCGGACAGCACCCAGTCGACCGGACGCCCTGCCGCCTCGACCAGCGCCTGCGTGCCCGCGGCGGCACGGACATCGCTGCCCGCCAGCGCGGCGCGAAGATCGTCCAGCAGCTCGTCATGGGCGGTCACCGCGATCTCGGCCCGCAGGTCGCGTGCCATCCGTGCCAGCCGGGGAATGTTGCGACCGCCGGTCAGCGCCACGGTGTGATAGGCGTCAGGACCGCCCGCACGGCGGATCAGATCGACGCCGTTGCTGCCGACCGAACCGGTCGCTCCGAAGATCGATATTCTGCGCATGTCTCAGTTCACCGCCGGCAGGCTGGTCAGCAGCCCGATCAGCATGGCGGCAAGCACGGCCCCCGTCACCGCGTCAAAACGATCCATGAACCCGCCATGTCCCGGGATCAGGTTGGAACTGTCCTTGACCCCGGCCCGGCGCTTCAGCCAGCTTTCCGCGATGTCACCCAACTGGCCTGCAAGACAAACCAGCGGTGACACCCAGACAAGCGACGCGTCGCCATGGCCCGACAGCCACAGCAGCGCGCCCAACATGGCGGCCCCCACCCAGCCGGCGATGGTTCCGGACCAGGTCTTCTTGGGACTCAGCGCGGGCCAGAATTTTGGCCCGCCAAGAATGCGGCCAAAGAAATAGCCCGCCGTATCCGAGACGATCACGACACCCATCAGCCACAGCACGAAGCCAAGGCCGAACTCCTCGCGGAAACCGACCAGCCCGAAGGCGACCAGCAGGATCGCCGTGCCGAAGATCGCATAGGTCAGCCGGTCGCGCGATGCGGCGCCGGGCAGGCCCGCAAGGATCGGAAGCGCCAGTGCCAGCATCCCGAGCGGATGAAACGAAACCAGCGCGACGAATTGCGCCAGGCCGGCAACCAGCGCCAGCACCAGCGGCCGCCAGCGCCCGAAGGCCGTGAGATGCATCTCGGGGTGACGCCAGCCCGTCATCATCGCCAGTTCCCAGAACGTCACCGCCGCGATCACCGACATGCCCAGCCGCAGCCAGACACCCGACGCCAGGGCCAGCAGGACACCGATGCCCAGAAGCACGGCCGTCGAGGCCAGCCGCCGCGACAGGTCTGCCCATTTGCCGGACGGGCCGGGCGGTTTCGGAGGGATGGGCGGTTCTGCCCTCATACGCCCCCGAAGCGGCGTTCGCGCAGGCCGAAGCGGTCAAGAATCGCGGCCAGGTGCTGGGGCGTGAAATCCGGCCAGAGGGTCGGCGTGAATTCGTATTCCGCATAGGCGGCCTGCCAGGGCAGGAAGTTCGACGTTCGCGTCTCGCCCGAGGTTCGGACGACCAGGTCCGGATCGGGATGACCGGCGGTGTCGAGGCATGCCTCGAAATCGGCCTCGCCGGGATCGGTGATCTCGCCTCGCGCGACCTTCTGCGCCAGCCGCGCCGCCGCCCGCGCCAGTTCGTCGCGGCCGCCATAGTTGATCGCCACGGTCAGGTTCAGCAGCGAATTTCCGGCGGTGCGCGCCTCGATCGACGCCATCAGCGCCTGCAGTTTCGGGTCCAGCCTTTCCCGCCCGCCGATAAAGCGCAGCCGCACTCCCTGCGCGGACAGCCCCTCGGCCTCGCGCTCGATATAGCGGCGAAAGATCTTCATCAGACCCAGCACCTCTTCGGTCGAGCGCTTCCAGTTCTCGGTCGAGAACGCATAGACGGTCAGCCAGTTGACGCCCATGCCGGGACAGGCCCGCACGATCTGCTTGACGCGCTCGGCACCGCGCCTGTGCCCGACCAGCCGCGGCCAGCCGCGTTCGGTCGCCCAACGGCCATTGCCATCCATGATGATTGCGACATGGCGGGGCCGCTGGTCTGCGCCCCCCGTCGAAAGAGGCTGTGCGGTTTCGGCAAGCATGGACCCTCTCAGACCTGCATGATCTCGGCCTGCTTGGCCTCTAGCGCCTGATCGACGGCGGCGATCATCTTGTCGGTCAGGTCCTGCACCGCCTGTTCCCAGAATTTCTGATCGTCCTCGGGCATGCCGCCCGCCTTGCCCTTCTTGACCTGGTCCATGCCGTCGCGGCGCACGTTGCGGATCGCGACACGGGCGCTTTCGGCATATTGCGCGGCGACCTTGGTCAGCTCGCGGCGGCGTTCCTCGTTCAGTTCCGGAATCGGCAGCATGATGATCGTGCCGTTGGTCTGGGGATTGATGCCCAGCCCGCTTTCGCGGATCGCCTTTTCGGCCTTGCCGACCATCGCCTTGTCCCAGATATTGATGGTGACCATGCGCGGTTCGGGAACGTTGACGGTGCCCAGTTGGTTGATGGGCGTCATCTGGCCATAAGCCTCGACCTGCACCGGCTCGACCATCGAGGCCGATGCCCGGCCGGTCCGAAGCGATGCGAATTCGTGGCGCAGACTATCCATCGCGCCCTTCATCCGCCGTTCCAGATCGTCGATGTCTATTTCGATGTCCTCTGCCATGTGGAACCGCCTCTGCATTGAATTTTGTCCGCTTGTAACCGCAATGCAGAGGCTTGGCAAAGCCTTTGCCCGCCTCGCAGGCACAGTGTTGCAGGGTTGGCCAGAGCGGGGTGATTCTCGACCCCGCTCGCGCTCTGATCGACGACGCCCGGCCGGATTCTCGTGAAAGAAGAACGAACGGTTCAGTTCTTGCGCGATCTGATTCAGCATCTGCAACAACCCGCACACGAGCACGTGATCCTGTCCTGTCCGCGTTGTCGGTGAGAGCCGCAGCGATTATCGTGCCTTTGTCACCCTTGAACAGCAAACCGATCGCAGGTTCTTACAATGCAAGACATGACGTTTGCAGACATGCGCAGTCGCGCACGATGAGCCATGAAATCACCCGCCGGTGGGCCGGCCCGCTGACGCCGGCCGAGATCAGGATCGCGCGAGCGAATGGCACGCCCCTGGCTTATGACCCTGCCCAGCTTGGCTGGGTCTATTGCGACGCGCGTGACGCGGACGACGATCCGCCGCGGGCACCGTCCTTCCGTCAGCCGGGCGGCGACCTGACCCAGCTTGGCGGCATCCGCCTCAGACCCTGGCGGCTCGACGACCTGTCCGTGTTTCGCGCCCTTCTGGACGATCCGGAGGTGTGGCGGTTCATGTATGAACCCTATCCCGCGCCGCTGACCGAAGACATGGCGCGGCAACTGTTGCAGCTGTCAGGCGTCGAGCGGCACCACAAGGTGCGTGCGGCCGAGTTTGGCGGCGAGGTCATCGGCCAGACCCGGATCCTGTTCGACGGGCCCGACACCGGGCCGAACGAAGCCGAGATCAGCTTCTGGATGGGACGGCAGCACTGGCGGCGCGGCCTTGGCACCAACATGGTGCGCCTGGCCACCCTGCGGGGCTTTGCCCGCCATCCCAGCCTGAAGCGCCTTGTGGCCTATGTCCATCCCGACAACCGGGGATCGCTGCGCGTGCTGGAAAAGGCTGGCTATGTCCCGAACGGGACGCGCGCCGATCACTGGCACAGGCTGGTCCGCGCCCGGCCCTGAAGACAGGCCCCGGCGCGGCCGGGGTCCCGACCGGGCGCCGACCTCCCTCAGCCGTTCTTCCCGTCCTGCCTGCCGGCGTCCTCGTCGAGGGTGGCGCGCGTTTCGGCGAGCATGCGCTCGATCCCGTCCAGCCGCGCCAGAACCTCGTCGCGATAGGCGACCGTCACCTCGTTTTCCTCGGTCTGGTGGGCCTCCTGCATGGAATTCACGATCAGACCGACAACCAGGTTCATCACCGCGAATGTGGTCATGAGGATGAAGGGCACAAAGAACAGCCAGGCATTCGGGTAGACCTCCATCACCGGCCGGACGATGCCCATCGACCAGCTTTCCAGCGTCATGACCTGGAACAGCGAATAGGCCGATTCCCCCAAGGTGCCGAACCATTGCGGAAAGGATCGACCGAACAGCTTGGTCGCGATCACGGCTCCGATGTAGAAGATGATGCCCATCAGCAGGAACACGCTGGCCATGCCCGGCAGCGCGGCCAGAAACCCCTCGACCACGCGGCGCAGCCTGGGCGTGACCGACACGATCCGCAGCAGCCGCAGGATCCGCAGCGCGCGCAGTACCGAAAGCCCCTGCGTCGCGGGCAGCAGCGCGATCCCGATGACCAGGAAGTCGAAGATGTTCCAGCCGTCACGAAAGAACCGTGGTCCGCGCGCGAACAGCTTGGCTGCGATCTCGATGACGAACACCGCAAGGCACAGCCCGTCGAGGAACAGGATCAGCGGCCCGACCCGCGCCATCACCGTCGCCGAGGTTTCAAGCCCCAGAATGACGGCGTTGAAGAGAATGACCCCGGTAATGACAGTCTGCATGGTCCGTCCGTGAACCAGCAGGTCTATTCGTCCGCGCAGCGTCATGGCGGCCTCAGCAGTGAACGCGGGTATAGGTGCCGTTGCCTTCAAGGATGGTGCGGAATCCGCCCGGCTCGTCCAGCGAGAAGACGATGATCGGCAGACGGTTGTCGCGCGCCAGCGCGATCGCCGAGGCGTCCATCACCCCAAGATGCTTCTGCAAAACCTCGTCATAGCTGACATTCTGGTAGCGCTTGGCATCTGCGTGAAGCTTGGGGTCCTTGTCATAGACGCCATCGACCTTGGTGCCCTTGAAGATCGCCTCGCAATTCATCTCGTTGGCGCGCAGCGTGGCGGCGGTGTCGGTCGTGAAATATGGATTGCCGGTGCCGGCCGCGAAGATCACGATCCGTTTCTTTTCAAGATGGCGGATCGCGCGGCGGCGGATATAGGGCTCGCATACCTCGTCCATTCGGATCGCGCTGATGACCCGGCAATGCAGGCCCTTGGTTTCCAGCGCGGACTGCATGGCCAGCGCGTTCATCACGGTGGCCAGCATGCCCATGTAATCGGCAGTGGTCCGCTCCATCCCCTGGGCGCTGCCCTGAAGGCCGCGAAAGATGTTCCCGCCGCCGATCACCATGCAGACCTCGACACCCATCTCGGCCACTGATTCGACCTCGTCGGCGATGCGGGAGACGGTGGGCGGGTGCAGCCCGTAGCCCTGGTCGCCCATCAGCGCCTCACCCGAGATCTTCAGCATTACCCGGCCATACTGGGTGGGCGCGGCGCCCGTCTGTTCGGTCATGTCCTGTCCTTCCCTGGGGCGGCGCGCGGCTTTCATCGCGGCGCAAAATGTCGCAAAAGGCGGACAGATTCAACCTGCCGGAACTGCCTATGCGCGCCCATGACCTGTCACAGATCGATGCCTCGCGCCACCTGCTGATCGCGGGTCCGACGGCCAGTGGCAAGTCGGCTCTGGCGCTGGCGGTCGCGCGGGCGCAGGGCGGGCTGATCGTGAACGCGGACGCGTTGCAGGTCTGGTCCTGCTGGCGGGTGCTGACGGCCCGTCCGACCGCCGCAGACGAGGCGCAGGCGCCGCATGCGCTTTATGGTCATGTCGATCCCGACCGCGGCTATTCGGTCGGCGACTGGTTGCGCGACATCGGCACATTGCAGGACCAGCGGCTGATCGTGGTGGGCGGGACCGGGCTTTATCTGACCGCGCTGACCCGGGGTCTGGCCTATGTGCCGCCCACGCCGACCGAAATACGGGCCGAGGGCGATGCCCGGCTTGCCGACAGCGGCGGACTTGCGCGCATGGTCGCGGATCTCGATCCGCGCACCCGCGACCGGATCGACATCCAGAACCCGGCCCGCGTCCAGCGCGCGTGGGAGGTGTATCGTGCCACCGGGCGCGGCCTGTCGGACTGGCAGGCGGACACGCCGCCCCCGCTGATCGGCCAGGCGCACAGCCAGCGCCTTCTGGTCACCGCCGACAGGGACTGGCTGGCGGACCGGATCGAGCGGCGTTTCCGGACGATGATGGCCGAGGGCGCGCTTGAAGAAGCGCGCGCGATGCATCCGCGCTGGGACCCGGCCCGGCAATGGGCACGCGCGATCGGCGCGCCCGAACTGATGGCCTGTCTGGACGGCACGCTCGACCTGCGTGCGGCGATCGATCGCGCGATCATATCGACGCGCCAATATGCCAAATCCCAACGCATCTGGTTCCGTGGACGCATGCAAGAGTGGCAACCTTGGCGTGCCGACGAAAATTAGGCTCGCCTTAAGATTGATATGCGCTACTGTGGGTTGAGCAGGGATGAGGCTTTTGCTCATCCGTATCCGCAGGCGGTTTCTCGATGAGTTCGGCGTTCAAGAACAGGCATTTCGACATGGGCTTCCCGTTCAGCCCCAGCGCGCTGCGCGGCCCCGCTGGCGCGGCACGACCGCTCCCGCATCCGTTGAGCTGGGCCGGGATCAACGGGGCGGACATTCCCGATCCCCGCCCGCATGCGTCCCCGCGGGACGGGGCATCGTCCGTCGGGCCCGATGGCAGTCAGCCGGCCCGGCCCGGATCGCACGGTGAGGCGAGGCCGCCAGCCTTGGCGCCACGTCACGAAGGGCTGCGTCTTCTTCCACTGCCGGCCTTCATCCGGGGAGGGCAGACCCTGCCACCCCGGCCGCGCGCAAGATCCGACCACGTCATCATCTGGCTGACCCGGGGGCGGCTGAGACTGGACCTGCCCGCTGACTGCCAACTGATGGCGGCCGGCGATATCCGACATATACCCGCCGGCGTCACCTTCGCCGCCACGCCGATGCAGGATGCGCAGGGTCATGTCGCACTGATCTCAGCCCGTCTTGCCGACATCGCAAGCCCCTCCTTGCCAGAATACGGGCTGTCCGCACATGTCGGAACGCATGGTCCGCAACTGCTGGCAACGCTGAGCGAACTGTCGGCCGAGGCGATGGGGCCCGACCCCGCGACGACACAATGTCTGATGAATCTTCTGGCCTTGCGGCTGGGACAGCTGCCGAGTTCAGCCCCCGACCAAATGCACGGCATGGCCCGATCCGCGCCCGACCGCCCGCTGGTCGAGCGTTTCCTGGCATTGGCGCAGATGCGGCTTGGCGATTGCGGTTCGGTCGCCGATCTGGCCGGAGAGCTGGGCACCACCTCTGCGGCGCTGGATCGCGCCTGTATCGCTGCCCGCGGCCGGCGCGCGGTCGAACTGCTGCATGAGCTGCGGCTTGAACGCGCTGTCGATCTGCTGCGCCACGGCAAGCAGACGACGTCCAGGATCGCGCAAGAGCTTGGATATTCAAGCCACGGCCATTTCACCCGCGCCTTCGTCGCCGCCACCGGCCGCACCCCGGAGGCGTTTCGCGCTCAGTCCCGCTGAGGCGCATCGTCGGGGCCAGGCCGGCCGCGAAACCCTGTCGCTATCACGAATTTCTCGGACGAATCGCTGCGGCTCGCCGGCGGCTTGACGTTCGCGACCTTCTCGAAATTGCGCTTCAGTATCGTCTGCATCTCGGTTTCCGCCCCGCCCGCCAGCACCTTGGCGATGAACGTCCCGCCGACCTCCAGAACGTCAAGCGCCAGCGCCGCGGCCGCCTCGACCAGGGCCACGATGCGCAGATGATCGGTGCCCTTGTGACCCGAAGACGATGCGGCCATGTCCGACATCACGACATCGGCAGGCCCCCCAAGCCAGGCCTTGACCTTGTCATCGGCGCCGTCTTCCAGAAAATCCAGCTGGTGGATCTCGGCGCCCGCGATCGGGTCCACCTCCTGCAGGTCCACACCGACGACCCGACCGATCGGCTTGCCGGATGTTTCCCCCAGCGCATTGACACGCGCCACCGCGACCTGACACCACCCGCCCGGCGCGCAGCCCAGATCGACGACCCGGGCGCCTGGCACCAGAAAGCGGTACTTGTCGTCAAGCTCGAGGATCTTGAACGCCGCCCGGCCGCGAAACCCCTCGCGACGGGCGCGCACCACATAGGGATCGTTCAACTGTCGTTCCAGCCAAAGCTTGCTGGACAGCTTGCGCCCCTTGGCGGTCTTGACCCGCACCCTCAGGTCGCGCTGTCCACGGCCGCTGGACTTGCCCGCGCGGCTGCCCGGTCCGTTGCTCATGTCATGCCACTCCGTTCATGCCGTCCGGCGTCAGCACTCCATCGCGCACCATCTGGGAATAAAGCAACCCCTCGCGCAGTCCGCGATCGGCGACCGACAGACGGTCGGTCGGCCAGACCCGCATCAGCGTCTGCAGGATCGCCGCGCCCGACATGATCAGCGCGTGACGTTCGCGGCCGATACGCGGATCGGCGCGCCGACCCTCGGGGCCGAGAGCCAGATAGGAATGGATCACCCGGTCGATCTGCTCGCTGGTCATCGACAGCCCGTCGACCTTTGTCCGGTCATAGCGGCGCAGGCCCAGATGGCTGGCCGCCACCGTGGTGACCGTCCCGGAAGTGCCGATGATCTGGAAGCCCTCGTCGGGCGACCCGTCCGCGTAGGGGGCAAAGTCGGCAAGCATTTCCTCGAAATACCAGCTCATCAGGGCAAATCGGCCCTGATCGTCCTCGACATCCGCGAACTGGTCGCGCAGCGTCGCAACCCCCAGCGGAACGCTGATCCAGTCGACCACACGCGCGCCACCCGGGCGCGGATTCGAGAAACCCTCGGACAGCCGCATGATGGCCCGCGAACGATCCTTGGGTTCGACATCCTCGAGATCGATCCAGACCAGTTCGGTCGAGCCGCCGCCGATATCGACGACCATCAGCGTCTCGGTCATGCGGCTGACCAGCGGCGCACACGAGATCACCGCCAGCCGCGCCTCTTCCTCGGCATTGATGATCTCGACCGGCAACCCGGTCTCGCGGCGGATCGTGCGCAGGAAATCGCGGCTGTTGCGCGCCCGGCGGCAGGCCTCGGTCGCGACCAGCCGCATGTTGATGACGTGGTGCTGTTCCAGCTTGCGCCGACAGACCTGCAATGCGTGAACGGTGCGCGCCATCGAACTGCGGGACAGACGTCCCGAAGCTTCCAGTCCCTGACCAAGCTGAACGGGCTTGGAGAAACTGTCGATTACCTGAAACTGACTGTCGCGCGGTCGCGCAATCAGCATCCGGCACGAATTCGTGCCAAGGTCGAGGGCAGCGTATAAAGCCCCCTCCTCGGCTTGGCGGGTGACCGACGGCTCGACCGGCAATTTCGGGAACGCGTCCGCACCCGCGGGACGCCTGGGCGTCATGACACACGCCCTCCGATGACAAGTTGAACGAAAGGTAGCGTGCCGACCGTCTCCGATCAAGGGGCACACGGCCCGCCGCCCTGTCATCGCCGGCCATGACCGCGACGAAGCCGTGGCGCCAAAGGTCGCAAACGGGCTCTGGCATGGTCGCAACCGTGCGGCGCCCCATGGCGATCCGTGGCAGACACGTCCTCAAACGGAAAGGCAAGACGCGATGGCGGCATTGACGCTGGTCCTTTGGCGAGACATCCCGGCCCAGGTGCTGCATGGCACGGGCCGGACGGCGCAGCGCGTGGCGCTGTCGGAGCGTTTCGAACAGGCCATCGATCGCGCGGCGATGCAGGCCGGTCTTTCCGGCACCGATGACTATCTGGCCGAATGGCGGCGCGCACCGGCCGAGGCTGACGATGCCACCACGCTCGCCGCCCGGATAGAGGCGGAATACGACACCGACCGGTTGCGAAGCCTGATCGCCAATGGCGGTCGCGAGCCGCGATGAAAGGCTGGATCGCATGGCCCTGATGCAGTTTCGTTCCCCGCCGCGCGACACGGCCCGGCTGGGGAACCGTCTCTTGGACGCCTCGTCAGAGGTGATGCCGCGCCTCGCCGCCGGGATCGCGAGCCGCGCATCGGTTCCCGCCCGGGGCAATCACAGCCTCGACAGCCTCTCCGGGGCGCCAACGCGCCGAATGACCCCTCCACGCAGAGTGAAAGTGCCAGCATGACCCGCACCGTTCTTGAATCAGCCTCGAAAACCGTGACCATAGGGTTCGACGAACCGTTCTGCGTCATCGGCGAGCGCATCAACCCCACCGGCCGCAAGAAGCTGGCGGCCGAGCTTGAGGCGGGCGATTTCTCGACCGTCGAGCGGGACGCGCTGGAGCAGGTCGCCTGCGGGGCGATGGTGCTGGATGTGAATGCCGGCGTCGTCTACAACACGAATCCCGATCCCAACATCACCGAACCGCCGCTGATGCGCCGGATGATCGACCTGGTGCAGCAACTGGTCGATGTGCCGCTGTGCATCGACAGCTCGGTTCCCGGCGCCCTGCAGGCGGGGCTGGAGGCGGTGAGCGGGCGGCCGCTGGTCAACAGCGTGACCGGCGAGGAGGACCGGCTGGAACTGGTGCTGCCGCTGATCAAGAAATTCAATGTCCCGGTCGTGGCGATCAGCAATGACGACACCGGCATCAGCGAAGACCCCGACATTCGCTTTGATGTGGCCAGAAAGATCGTCGAGCGTGCGGCCGATTTCGGCATCCCGGCATGCGACATCGTGGTCGATCCGCTGGTGATGCCGGTTGGCGCGATGGCGACCGCGGGCCGTCAGGTCTTTGCGCTGGTGCGTCGCCTGCGCGACGAGCTGGGCGTGAACACCACCTGCGGGGCCAGCAATATCAGCTTCGGCCTGCCGCATCGCCACGGCGTCAACGCGGCGTTCCTGCCGATGGCCATCGGTGCTGGCATGACCAGTGCGATCATGAATCCCGTCCGTCTGGTCGAGATGGAGTCGATCCGTGCCGCCAACCTGCTGATGAACCACGATCCGAATGGCGGCGAATGGATCCGCTTCTCGCGCGTGCTCGAAGCGGTCGCACAGGGCGCAAGCTTCGCCGAGGCCGGCAAGGCCGCGATGGCGACGGGCATCAGCGGCGGCCGGCGCGGCGGGCGGCGATCGCGCAGCTAGAGCCGGCCTGCCCGCCAACCTCCCTGCCGCCCGCCGTCAAGGCCCGGCGATCCGCGTGGCTACGCTGACGGCAGGGACAGGGGCGCCATCGTCACGCCAGGCCGTCCGGCAGGAACGGCCCGCGCCACGGGCATCCAGGGCAGCGACGTGTGGCGCTGCCCGCTACGCCCGTCGTCAATGGTCCGCGCCGCGGACGGGCTGCCCGCTGCCATTGAGGCAGACGGCGGGCGTCAGGGCCTCGACGGCGTCCCACTGGGACAGAAAGACCTGCCCGGTCAGGTGATCCAGAAGGTGACTGCGGCGCAAGCGGTCCATGACCGGCCCCTTCACCTCGGAGAAATGCAGCTTGACGCCCATGTCATCCAGCCTCGCGTTCAGGGCCTCCAGTGTTTCCAGGGCCGACAGGTCCACCGCGTTGACGGCCGGGAACATCAGCACGACATGGCGGATCGCCTCGTCACCGGTCACCCGGTCCAGAATCTTGTCCTCAAGAAAGCGGGCATTGGCGAAATACAGGCTCTCATCGACGCGCATGGTCAGCAATTCGGGATCGGTATGGACGTCGTGGCGCCGGATGTTCCGGAAATGCTGCGTGCCAGGGACCAGCCCGACCTCGGCGATATGGGGCCGCGATGTGTGATAGAGATGCAGCAGGATCGACAGCACGACACCCGCGGAAACTCCGGTTTCCACCCCGAAGATCAGCGTCAGCAGGATTGTCCCGGCGACCGCCGCGAAATCCGCCCGGCTATAGGCCCAGGCGTGGCGGAGGATGCTGAAATCGACCAGCGACAGCACTGCCACGATGATCGTCGCGGCCAGCGTGGCGGTGGGCAGGTAATAGACCAGCGGGGTCAGGGCCACGGCGGCCAGGGCCAGCCCGATCGCCGTGAACGCGCCCGCGGCCGGCGTTTCGGCGCCGGCATCGAAATTCACCACCGATCGCGCAAAGCCGCCGGTGACCGGATACCCGCCGGTGAAACCCGCACCGATATTGGCCATGCCAAGCCCGATCAGTTCCTGGTTCGGATCGATGCGCTGGCGGCGCTTGGCTGCAAGGGTCTGCGCGACGCTGACCGATTCGACGAACCCGATGATCGAGATCAGGATCGCGGGAACCAGCAATTGCCGCAGCAGTTCGGGTGACAGGTCCGGCATGGTCAGCGGCGGCAGGCTTTGCGGCACGCTGCCGACGATGTTGACGCCGCGCGCGTCCAGCCCGAAGCCCCACACCGCCAGCGTCGTCGCCACCACGGCGGCCACGGGTCCCGCGCGCGTGGCGATCGTGGCCACCCCGTCGGACAGGCCAAGCTTCTTCAGCGCGGGCTTCAGCCCCTTGCGGACCCAGTACAGGAAGCCGGTGGCGCCGACACCCAGCACCACGGTGATGAGGTTCACCTGCCCCAGATGCTGAAACAGCGAGATCAGCATCTCGGGCAGGGTGGCACCACCGGCACTGACGCCCAGAACATGCTTGATCTGGCTGGTGGCGATCAGGATGCCCGAGGCGGTGATGAAGCCCGCGATCACCGGGTGTGACAGGAAATTCGCGATGAAGCCCAGGCGAAGCAGCCCGAGCATCAGCAGGAACAGCCCCGAGAGCAGCGCCAGCGTCAGCGCAGCGGCGACATAGCCCGCCGTGCCGGCTTGCGCGATCTGCCCGACCGCCGCAGCCGTCATCAGCGACACGACCGCGACCGGCCCGACCGCCAGCGCCTGCGACGTGCCGAAGATCGCATAAAGGATGATCGGCAGGATCGAGGCGTAGATGCCGGCCTCGGGCGGCAACCCCGCCAGCATCGCATAGGCCAGCGATTGCGGGATCAGCATGATGGTCACGATCACCGCCGCCATCATGTCGTTTTGCAACGCGCCGCGGGTGTATTGCCGGCCCCATGACAGAATCGGCAGGTATCTGGCTAGTCGTCTCATTGTCATGGCTTTCGTTTCAGGCTTCCACCGTCAGTCCTTCGGGTTTCGCCATCCATTCATGACCCTTCAGCATCGCCCGCCAATAGACCGGCGGCAGGATGCGCTCCTTCAGAAGCCACGCCATCCGCGAGGGGCGGGTGCCGTCCACCACCCGTTTCGGAAACGAGGGCAACAGCTTTCCGCCATAGCCGAACTCGGCCAGCACGATCTTGCCGCGTTCGACCGTCAGCGGGCAACTGCCATAACCGTCATATTGCGCGACCGCGGACCTGCCCGCAATGTCGGCGGCGATGTTCTCGGCCACCACCGGGGCCTGCTTGCGCGCCGCCGCCGCGGTCTTGGCGTTCGGGGCGTTCATCGCGTCGCCAAGCGCCCAGATATTGTCCCAGCTCTTGTGGCGCAGCGTGGCCTGATCGACATCGACCCAGCCCGAACCATCGGCCAGTGGCGAGACGCGGATGAAATCAGGCGCGGATTGCGGCGGGCAGACATGGATCATGTCGAACTCCATCTCGACCCGAGAGGGCTCGCGGTCGGGCGCCGTCACCTGGAACGTCGCCCGCTTGCCCGGCCCGTCGATCGAGACGAGATCATGGAAAAAATTCAGTCCGGCGTCGTATTTGCGGACATACTCCATCAGCGCCGGGACATATTCCCTGACCCCGAACAGCGCGCCGCCGGCCGTGCAGAAATTCACCTCGATATCCTTCAGCGCCCCTGCCCTGTGCCAGGCATCGCAAGACAGATACATCGCCTTCTGCGGCGCGCCCGCGCATTTGATCGGCATTGGCGGCTGGGTAAAGATCGCCCTTCCCCTGCGGGTCTTCTGGACCATTTCCCAGGTATAGCTCGCCAGGTCGTAGCGATAGTTCGAGGTGACGCCGTTCCGCCCCAGCGTCTCGACCAGCCCCTCGACCTTTTGCCAGTCCAGCTTGATGCCGGGACAGACAACCAGCCGTCGGTATTTCACCACCCGGCAGCCATCCAGCAGCACGGCATCGTCGGCCGGCTCGAAGGCCGCCACCGCCGCCTTGATCCAGCGCACTCCCCTGGGAACAAGGCTGCCCATCACCCTGGCGGTCTGCTGGGAATCGAATATCCCGCCGCCGACCATGGTCCAGCCGGGCTGGTAGTAGTGGACGTCCGCCGGTTCGATGATGGCGATGGACTGATCCTTGACCCGTCTCAGCAGGCTGGCTGCGACCGAGATGCCGGCCGCGCCGCCGCCCACGATCACGATATCGAAGCTGGCGTCGCCGGTATCGGTCGGCGTGCGCCCGCCATTGACGATGCGGCGGACGACGCCGCCCATGTCATAGCCCGCGTCCTGCGCTGCGGCGAGGATCCGGGATGGCTGGCTGCGCCCAGCCTGCGACAGGGCCCACAACGTGGCCGACCGGGTGCCCGACCGGCAATAAGCAAGCACCGGGCCGGGCAGTTCGTCCAGCACGGCGGCAAATTCGGCGGCCGAGTCATCGCTGACCTTGCCCGAGGTCACCGGCAGATAGCGGGCCTCGATGCCTTCGGCGCGGGCGGCGGCCTCGATCTCGTCGAAGCCGGGCTGGTCGGCCCCTTCGCCATCCGGGCGGTTGCAGATGACCGCGCGGATACCCTGCGCCTTCAGCGCGGGAATATCGGCGGCCGTGATCTGCGGGGCCACGAAGACCCCGTTGTCGATCTTGCGAATATCCATGGGCGTTCCATTCCTTCTGCGTGACGCGGCGGAGGTCACGCAGACCCGCAACCAGCGCGCGTCATTCCAGCACCGTCAGGGCGTGTTCAGAGACCGTTCACCGGCACTTTCAGCATCGGGCGGCCATCCTTGTCGGTCGGCACCTCGCCCGCGCGCATGTTCACCTGCAGCGACGGGATGATCAGTTTCGGCATGTCCAGCGATGCATCACGCTCGGTCCGGAACCGGACGAACTCTTCTCTGGTCTTGCCCTGGCCGACATGGATGTTGTGGGCCTTTTCCTCGCCCACCGTGGTTTCCCACTGGATGTCACGGCCGTTCGGCCCGTAATCGTGGCACATGAACAGGCGCATTTCGTCGGGCAGCGCCAGCACCTTCTGGATGCTGTCATACAACACGCCGGCGTCGCCGCCCGGGAAGTCCGCACGCGCCGAACCGCCATCCGGCATGAACAGCGTATCGCCGACGAAGGCCGCATCGCCCATGACATGGGTCATGCAGGCCGGGGTATGGCCCGGCGTGTGGATTGCAAGGCACTGCATCCGGCCAACCTGATAGCCGTCGCCATCCTTGAAAAGCCGGTCGAACTGGCTGCCGTCGCGCTGGAATTCGGTGCCCTCGTTGAAAATCTTGCCGAATGTGTCCTGAACGATCAGGATGTTCTCTCCGATCCCGATCTTGCCGCCCAGACGGTCCTGGATATAGGGCGCGGCGGACAGATGGTCGGCATGAACATGCGTCTCGATGATCCACTCCAGCTTCAGGCCGCGGCGCGTGACCTCGTCGATCAGCGCATCGGCATGTTCATAGGTGATTCTGCCGGCGGCATAGTCGATGTCCATCACCGAATCGACGATCGCGCAGGCATCCGAGGCAGGGTCCTTGACGATATAGCTGATGGTGTTGGTCGCGGGATCGAAATGCGCGCTGACCTCGGGCTTGACGGACATGTTGACAGGATAGTCGGTCATTGCTTTCTCCTCGGGGTCGTTTCCCCACGCTGGATCTGACAAAGGGCCGGACACCCGGCCGGCCCGCTTGACGCTTACATATTCAACATTAAATATATGTCAAGCGCCTTTGTCCGTCCGGACCCGTGCCGCAGCTTACCCCACACGCGCGCAAAGCGGCAACAGCGCGACGTGATGCGCCCCGCGCATGCGCGGGCCCGCTTGACGGTCCTGCGGGCGCGCGGCAAGCAGGCTGGATGATGGACCTGCGCCCGGTTGCCCACCCGATTGGAAAGATCATCGTCGCGTTGGGCGCAGCGATGGCGCTGCCGATGATGGTCGATTGGTGGCACGGCGACGCCCACTGGCAGGTGTTTCTCGAATGCGGGGCCATCACCGTCGTGATCGGCCTGATGATCGTCGTGGCAACCCGCGGCGCACCCGCCACGCTCAATATCCAGCAGGCCTTCCTGATCACATCCGGTCTTTGGGCGGTGCTGCCGATTTTCGGTGCCCTGCCGTTCATCTTGGGCGCACCGCGCGTCGGCATCACCGACGCGTTTTTCGAGGCGATGTCGGGCGTGACGACGACCGGCACGACCGCCTTTCCCGACCTCGACAGCCTGCCCAGGGGCACGCATCTGTGGCGGGCGATCCTGCAATGGTCGGGCGGGCTGGGCATCGTCGTCGTCGCGATGGTCTTTCTGCCGGTGATGAAGGTCGGCGGCATGCAGTTCTTCCGGTCCGAGGGTTTCGACACGCTTGGCAAGGTGCTGCCGCGCGCAGGCGAGATCGCCGCCGAGATGACCCGCATCTACCTGTTCATGACCGGCGCCTGCATTCTGACCTATATCATGCTGGGCATGAACGGGTTTGACGCCGTCGTGCATGCGTTGACGACCTGCTCGACCGGCGGTTTCTCGAATTACGACGCCAGCTTCGGGGCGTATCTGGGGGGACCGGAATGGGCGGCATCGGTCTTCATGGTTCTGGCCTCGATCCCGTTCATCCGCATGGTCCAGGCGATGCGCGGCAATTTCGTCCCGATCTGGCAGGACACCCAGATCCGCGCCTATCTGCGCTGGATCCTCTATGCCTGCGGGATCATCGTCATCTATCGGCTGCTCTACATGCATCAGGACGCCCATCCGCTCGAGGTGATCCGCGAGACGGTGTTCAACACCATCTCGACCTTCTCGGGCACCGGCTACGCATCGACCGACATGCTGGCATGGGGGCATCTGCCCTTCGCGGTGCTGATCGTCGCCGGGCTGATCGGCGGCTGCACCGGATCGACCGGTTGTTCGATCAAGGTGTTCCGTTATCTGGTGCTGTTCCAGGCCGTCAAGGCGCAGATCCGGCGGATGCATTCGCCGCACCGCGTCTATCCGCTGCGCTACGAGGGCCGCCCGCTCGACAAGGATGTGGTCGATTCGGTCATGGCCTTCTTCACGCTGTTCATGCTGACCTTCGGCCTGCTGATCGTGGGCCTGTCGCTGACCGGCCTGCATTCCAGGACCGCGCTGACGGCGGCATGGACCGCGATCGCCAATGTCGGCCCCGCCTGGGGTCCAGAGATCACAGCCAACGGCTCGATCGTCGAATTTCCGACCGCCGCAAAATGGATGATGATCGTCGGCATGTTCATGGGGCGGCTGGAGCTGGTGTCGGTCCTGGTCCTGCTGTTGCCGCGCTTCTGGCGCAGCTGAATGCCCGGCCAGGTCAGCGTTTCACGAGACACATCCGGCCAGGGATCGTCGTGGAAGCGCGCGATCCGGCGCCCGCCGGACGTGTCATGCGGCCTGACAGACCCGGGCAGCCCGGTGTTGATGTCCGGCAGCATCCGCGTGACGCCCGCGTGACGCCCTGCGCATTCCCCCGACCGGATCTTCTGAGATCCCGGTTTCCTGCGGCCAGGTCTGGCTGAGCAGGGTCAGCGCTGCACCGGATTGGCGGACGTGGCCGCAGCGGTGTCGTTCGCGGCGGGGCCAAAACGTCGGAAGCTGTCCGACAACTCGGCCGCAAGACGGGACTGGTTCTGCGCGTCCCCGGCCGGCCAGATCAGCACGAAGCCCTCGGCCCGACCGTCGCGGACCCAGCCTTCCGCCCGACTGCGATGGTGCTCGTTGGCGCCTTCCAGCAGGATATGGCCGGGCTCGATGGTCCGGTCCGGCTGCGGCACCCAGCCAAGCGCCGTCACCAGCCCCGACAGGTCCAGCAGCTCCTGCTGTCCACCCGGCTGGCTGAACAGGATCAGCGCCGCGCCAGACTCATCCTTGGGGCCATAAATCGACAGCGCGCGTTCGGCCCGATCGAATGCCAGCTTCTCCATCGGCGCATTGACCGAAAGCCCGGTCGCCTCGTCGCGAAGAGTGGTCAGGCCCATCTCGCCGCGCCAGTTCTGGCGCCGGTCGATCAATGCGCGCATCGCGGTGCCGGCGTCGGGCGAGATGCGCAGATCCGCAACCGCCCGCGCGATCGCCTCGCGGGTCCTGGGGCCAGCCTGGCCGTCCATCGCGCCGTCATAATGGCCCGCCCACCGCAACGCGCGCTGGACCTGATCCAGCGGCGGCATCTCGGCGCTCTCTTCGGGCGCCGGCAGGTCGGGGGTGCGGCCGGCATCGACGACCTGCCCCATCTCGGAGGCGTCCGAGGCAAACGCGTCGCCCGGCAGATCGCCGCCGGCCTTGAAGGCGGCCAGCCAGGCCTGGGCGGCGGCAGGCGTCAGCGGCCCCAGCGCCACGGACCACCAGCCGCCCGGCAGGGCCCAAAGCCCGGCCTCGGGGAAGGTTTCGCGCCACAGCGCCAGCGCCGCGTCGGCCTCGTCCGCGGATTGCACCGATTGCAGGCGGATATAGCTTCCGGGTGCGGCCATGTCGGGCTGGGCCGGGACCTCTTCGACTGGAACCACTTCGGGCACCTCTTCGGCCGGCACGTCTTCGACGAGTGCGTCCTGCGGCATCTCGGTCGCACCATCACCTGCCGATGCGGATCCGGCCGGGGACAGCGTGACCGATGCCGGCGGGACCGCGACAAAGCTGTCAGCCGGGATCCGGCCGGCCGCCTTCAACTCGGCAAGCCGCGCGGCGGCCTGCTCCGGCGTCAGCGGGCCCAGGGCCACGGCCACCCATCCCCGGGCCAGCGGAAAGGTGACGACGTTCTCGAATCGCTGCCCCCAGGCCGACGCGGCCTCTGCCGCCGCCTGTTCGCCACGCTTGGCCTCGATCCGGATCACCGCATCCTGCGCGAACCCCGCGACCGGCAGGACCGCTGCCAGAACCATCACCCCGAAACGCCGCATCGTTCACTCCTTGTCAGCCTTGCCCGGGTGCACCGTCGCCCGGCCCTTCATTGACCCTGTCCCACACCGCGCCTAGAAGGCGCCAAAGCTCTGCCTGATCTACGCAAAAGGATGGCCCGATGACCAGCCCCAACAGACCCCGCAGCTTTCAGGAGGTGATCCTGCGCCTGCAGACCTACTGGGCGCGACAGGGCTGCGTGATCCTGCAACCCTATGACATGGAGGTGGGTGCCGGCACGTTCCACCCGGCCACCACGCTGCGCGCGCTTGGCCGCAAAAGCTGGGCTGCGGCCTTTGTCCAGCCCTCGCGTCGCCCGACCGATGGCCGCTACGGCGAGAATCCCAACCGCCTTCAGCACTACTACCAGTATCAGGTCATCATCAAGCCCAGCCCCCCGGACCTTCAGGACCTGTATCTGGGCAGCCTGCGCGCCATCGGCCTCGATCCGATGGTCCACGACGTGCGCTTTGTCGAGGACGATTGGGAAAGCCCCACCCTCGGCGCCTGGGGCCTTGGGTGGGAGGTCTGGTGCGATGGCATGGAAGTCAGCCAGTTCACCTATTTCCAGCAGGTCGGCGGGCATGACTGCCGCCCCGTGTCGGGCGAGTTGACCTATGGGCTCGAACGGCTGGCGATGTATGTCCTTGGCGTCGAACATGTCATGGACATGCCCTTCAACGATCCCGACAGCCCCATCGCGCTCAGCTATGGCGACGTGTTTCGCCAGACCGAGCAGGAATACTCGCGCTGGAACTTCGATCAGGCCGACACCGACACCCTGTTCCGGCATTTCAAGGACGCCGAGGCCGAATGCGCCCGCATCCTGGGCGCCGACCGCACCGACAGCGCCGGACGCACCATCCCCATGGCCCACCCGGCCTATGACCAGGCGATCAAGGCCAGCCACCTCTTCAACCTGCTGGACGCGCGCGGCGTCATCAGCGTGACCGAACGCCAGGCCTATATCGGTCGGGTCCGGGCGCTGGCCAAGGGTTGCGCGGACCTTTTCCTGACCACGGACGCCGCAGGAGAATCCGCGTGAACAAGGGCAAGATCGCCGTCGCCTCGCTGCTGCTGGCGACCCTCGCGGCCGGTTTCGGGGTCTGGTACGCACAGGAGTACGGCTTCTACGACCGGATCGACGCCGCCGATCCGGCGGCGACCGTCGTGGTCCAGACCGAAACCGGCCCGCAACCGCTGACCAGCATCGGGTTCGAGGGGATCGACGCGGACAGTTCGCCCATCCGCTGGCGCGCCTGTTTCCGTCTCGAAGACCCGTTGCCGGACGATGCGCTGCCCTTCGAGGCCCCGACCCCGCTGATCGGGCCGGACTGGTTCGACTGCTTCGATGCCGTCCGGATCGGCGCCGATCTGGAACGCGGCGCGGCGCGCGCGTTTCTCAGCCAGGCCGAGATCCGCCCGGATGTGGACCGCGTGCTGGCCGTCTATCCCGACGGTCGCGTCTATGGCTGGCACCAATTCAACGACAAGACCCCGGAACGCGGAGTGATGGACTGATGCCCGATTTGCTGATCGAACTCTTTTCCGAGGAAATCCCCGCCCGCATGCAGGCGCGCGCGCGCGAGGACCTGAAGCGTCTGATGACCGAGGGCCTGGTTCAGTCCGGGCTGACCTATGCCAGCGCCGGCGCCTTCTCGACCCCTCGCCGCCTGACCCTGACGGTCGAAGGGCTGACCGCCCACAGCCCCACCACGCGCGAGGAACGCAAGGGCCCGCGCCTCGATGCCCCCGAAAAGGCGCTGGAGGGGTTCCTGCGCGCGACCGGCCTGACCCGCGACCGGCTCGAGGCCCGCGACGACCGGAAGGGGCAGGTCTGGTTCGCCACCATCGAGAAACCCGGACGCCCCGCCGCCGACATCGTGGCCGAGGTGCTGGACGGCGTGATCCGCGACTTCCCGTGGCCGAAATCCATGCGCTGGGGCACGCAAAGCAAAACGACGGGCAGCCTGCGCTGGGTCCGCCCGCTGCATGCCATCCTGTGCATCCTGACCGACGAGGCGGGCGCCGAGATCGTGCCCCTGACCGTTGACGGGATCACGGCGGGCAACACGACGCGCGGCCATCGCTTCATGGCCCCCGACGCCTTCACGGTAACCGGCTTCGAGGATTACGCCTCGAAACTGCGCCGCGCCCGCGTGATGCTGGACCCGGCCGAGCGCGAAGCCCAGATCCGCAGCCAGGCCGAGAACCTGGCCTTCGCGCGCGGCTGGCAGATCGTCCCCGACGATGCGCTGCTGACCGAGGTCGCGGGCCTCGTCGAATGGCCCGTCCCCCTGATGGGCGTGATCGAGGAACGTTTTCTGGACCTGCCGCCCGAAGTGCTGCAGACCTCGATGAAGGAACACCAGAAATTCTTCTCGGCCAGGAACCCGAAAACCGGCCGGATCGAGGGCTTCGTCACCGTCGCCAATATCGACACGGCCGATGACGGCGCGACGATCCTGGCGGGCAACCAGCGCGTCCTGGCCGCCCGCCTGTCCGACGCGGCCTTCTTCTGGGAAAACGACCTGCGCGAGGCGAAAGCGGGCATGAAGGCCTGGGCCGAGGGCCTGAAATCCGTGACCTTCCACAACAAGCTGGGCAGCCAGGCCGACCGCATCGCCCGCATCGCCGCCCTGGCCCGCGAGATCGCTCCCCTCGTCGGCGCGGACCCCGATCAGGCCGAACGCGCCGCCCGCATCGCCAAGCTGGACCTCCGCTCGGCCATGGTCGGCGAATTCCCCGAACTGCAAGGCATCATGGGCCGCTACTACGCGCTGGAGGCCGGAGAGCCCGAGGCCGTCGCCGACACCGCCCGCGACCACTATTCCCCGCTGGGTCCGTCCGATGCAGTCCCGACAGCGCCGGTCTCCGTCGCCGTTGCGCTGGCCGACAAGATCGACACGCTGACCGGGTTCTGGGTGATCGACGAGAAGCCGACCGGCTCGAAAGATCCCTTTGCGCTGCGGCGAGCGGCGTTGGGTGTTATTCGGTTGCTGCTGGAGGGCAAAATTAGCCTGGACTTACAGTCGCGCTTCAAAAGCGGCTTGACGAATGTGTTCTCGGATCGCGCATCGGCGAGCGAATTACTATACCTCGACTACTACGAAAGAGACGATGACGGGCAGCTTTTGACTGTCGAAAGCTGGAAAGAGTTCATTCGGTCACCGAGTTATGAGGAAGTAAGCGAAGGTCGCTATGATCCGCATGACCGGATCATTTTGAACCCGTCCGAATGTAAGCAGATCATTTCAGATCATCATATTGCTTGGGTTGAAGATGTAGATACGGTTGAAGGCTACGTGGTCAGTGAAGACAAAATCATCCGCCTTGACGATATAAGCTGGAACCTCCTCTCCTTCCTCCACGATCGCCTCAAGGTCCATCTCCGCGATCAGGGCATCCGCCATGACATCATCGACGCGGTGCTGGCGCAGGAGGGCAATGACGACCTCTTGCAAGTGGTGGCCCGCGCCACCGCGCTGAACGCCATGCTGGCCACCGAGGATGGAAGGAACCTCACCCAGGGCCTCAAGCGCGCCTCCAACATCCTGGCCCAGGCCGAGGAGAAGGACGGCGTCGAATACAGCTTCGGCGCGGACGTGAAATTCGCGGACACCGACGCGGAACGCGCCCTCTTCGCCGCGCTCGACACCGCCGAACCCGCCATCGGACAGGCCATCGCGACCGAGGATTTCCCTGCCGCCATGTCCGCCATCGCCGGTCTGCGCGGGCCCATCGACGCCTTCTTCGAGGCGGTGCAGGTCAACAGCGACAACCAGATCCTGCGCCGCAACCGCCTGAACCTGCTCAGCCGCATCCGCGACGCCGGCCGCCAGATCGCCGACTTCACCCGGATCGAGGGCTGACGGAAAAGGGGCAGGCCAACGGCCCGCCCCTGCTTTGGTCCTGACCTATCCCGGGGGTCCGGGGGCAGCGCCCCCGGCCGTCGCGGGACGCAAGGCCCGGTCGCGTTCAGACCATCCGATCGACCATCATGTGCTTGATCGAGGCGATCGCCTTCGCGGGGTTCAGCCCCTTCGGGCAGGTATTGGTGCAGTTCATGATCGTGTGGCAGCGATACAGCTTGAACGGGTCTTCCAACTCGTCCAGCCGCTCGCCGGTGGCCTCGTCGCGGCTGTCGATGATCCAGCGATAGGCATGCAGCAGCGCGGCCGGGCCAAGATAGCGGTCGCCGTTCCACCAGTAGGACGGGCAGGCCGTCGAGCAGCACGCGCACAGGATGCACTCATACAGCCCGTCCAGCTTCTTGCGGTCCTCGATCGACTGCTTCCACTCCTTGCCGGGCGTGGGCGACTTGGTGACCAGATAGGGGTTCACGCTGGCATGCTGTGCATAGAAATGCGTCAGGTCCGGGATCAGGTCCTTGACCACGGGCATATGCGGCAGCGGATAGATCGCGATGTCGCCCGGCACCTCGTCGATGCCATAGATGCAGGCCAGATGGTTGCCGCCGCCGATGACCATCGCGCAGGATCCGCAGATCCCCTCGCGGCACGAGCGGCGGAAGGAGAGCGTCGGGTCGATCTCGCTCTTGATCTTGATCAGCGCGTCCAGCACCATCGGACCGCATTTGTCCAGGTCCACGAAATACGTGTCGAGACGCGGGTTCTCGCCCGTGTCCGGGTCCCAGCGATAGATCTGGAATTTCTTCACATTGGTCGCGCCTTCCGGCTTGGGCCAGGTCTTGCCGACCCGGATCTGGCTGTTCTTGGGCAGGGTGAGCTGGACCATGGGTGGCTCCTTTCAGGAAGTGCCTTCGGACGGCGTGTCCGTCGTGAAAAGATGCTGCGCGCGGGCGACCATGTCGGACACCTTGCGCCGCGCATGCGGATGAATCGCCAGGCCGTTCAGCCGGCGCAGGAATTCGGTCGAGGACGGGCTTAGGCGCTCGTTCGCAGGACCGTCGAGCGGAAGAAGCCTGTCGATCTCGGCCCCGCTCAGCCCGGCATGGCGCAGCAGCTGCCGGCCCGGACGGGCATGATCGGCCTCGTCCTCGAGGCGAAAGCGCGTCACGCGCCCCGCGCCAAGAGCGGCCGTCATGCGGCCGTAGAGGTCGTCCCAGCCGGGAAGGTCCCCGGTCTCGGACAGGAAGGCGGCGTAGTCGCGCGGATAACCCTCGCTGCGGACCGCCTGCGCCCAGACACTGGCTCGCCAGATGTCCATGTCGCGCGTGTAATAGACGAACTCAACCTCGAAACCCTTCGCGGCCTTCAGCACCAGCCGCGCAATGTCCGGCAGCACCGGGTAAAGCCGCGTCTCTCCGTCCTTGCCGGGCATGGAACCGGCGACGTTCTCGTGGCTGAGAATGGCTGGCAGACCATTGGCCGGCAGCGTTTCCAGCACATCCTCAAGCGCGACCCGCAGCGCGATGGCGCCGTCTTCACAGGGGCTGCGGCTATAGGCCAGCGCCGCGCGCCCCAGAGGCCGCATCGGGGTGCCTTCCTGCGGCGTGCGCACGACAAGCCGATCGGCCAGGCCGGCGGCATTGCGCTGCAGGTGGCGCTGAATCGCGGTGCTGGCGGTCTTGTGCACCCCCAGGTGGACGATCAGCCTGCGCCCCTTGCGTCCTGCCGCCGCCTTTCCACCCATCGCGCTCACCCCCGCCAGCCAGGCTGGTCGTACAGCGCCCGTGTCGGGAACTGACCCGAGCGGCGGACGACGCAGCGGTTGAACACCTCCGAAGGATCACGCCCGGCCATGTAGTCCGACGAGATGGCGACATTGATCTGCCCGATCGAGCGCAGGTTGCCGTCACCGTCCGTGCCGATCCCGATGCGCGCGTCCCCGCGCGGGCGGCTGGCAAGCTCGGCGTCGCGCAGGCAGCTTGCCTCGGCCTGTGCGACCGGAACGGGTCCGCAGGCCGAGACGGCCGCAGCAAGCGACAGCAGGCTCAACAGGATGGCGCCCGCCCGCATGGGTTCAGGTCGACCGCGCGGCGCCGGCAATGCACTGCGTGGTCGCCGGACGCGAGACGATCGCCGCGACGCTGTCGGCCGTGCCGGTGGCGCCCGAGCGCGACATCTGCGCGATGTCGATCAGTTCGGCCGTCGTCGCATTGGACATGATGCAATCGGTATAGGCGGTCACGTTCGCGCCGGGCAGGCGCTTCTGCATCTCGGCGTTGATGACGGTCCGGGCCTGCGCGCGCGAGGCCGCGTCCAGCACGGTCGGTGCCGGGGCGGTCATGACGGGCGCGGTCGGCATCGGCATCGGGCCGGCGGTCGGCAGCGGGGCCACACAGCCCGCCAGTGTCAGGGCGGCGGCACCGAAGGCCGCGGTCAGTTTGAAACGCATCAGTATACCCTCTTTTTCGGAGCAATCTTGTTCAGGTCGATCCCGCCTTCCTCGGCCGTGGTCAGCGGCTTCAGGTGGACAGGGCGATAGGTCAGTTTAACCTCTTTCCCATCGACCCATGCAAGCGAGTGCTTGCGCCAGTTGGCGTCATCCCGCTCGGGCCAGTCCTCGTGGGCATGGGCGCCACGGCTTTCCTTGCGAGCCTCGGCGCCGACGATCGTCGCCAGCGCGTTCGGCATGAGGTTGGTCAGTTCCAGCGTCTCCATCAGGTCGGTGTTCCAGATCAGCCCACGGTCGGTGACGTTCAGATCGTCCAGCTTGGCGGCGATCGACTCCATCTTCTCGACGCCTTCGGCCAGCGTCTTGTCGGTGCGGAAGACCGCGGCATCCTGCTGCATCGTGCGCTGCATCTGGTCGCGCAGCGCCGCCGTCGGCGTGCCGCCGCTGGCATTGCGAAGACGGTCAAAGCGATCCAGCGCCTTGTCCACCTGCGCCGGATCGGCGGTCGGTATGGCGCCTTCGCGATCGACCACCTGCCCGGCGCGGATCGCCGCCGCGCGTCCGAACACCACAAGGTCGATCAGGCTGTTCGATCCCAGCCGGTTGGCGCCGTGCACGCTGGCGCAACCGGCCTCGCCGACCGCCATCAGGCCGGGGAAGATCGCGTCCGGGGCGTTCTCGGTCGGGTTCAGGACCTCGCCCCAGTAATTCGTCGGGATCCCGCCCATGTTGTAATGGACGGTCGGCAGGATCGGGATCGGTTCCTTCGTGACGTCGACCCCGGCGAAGATCTTCGCCGATTCGCTGATCCCCGGCAGCCGCTCATGCAGCGCCTCGGGCGGCAGATGCATCAGGTTCAGGAACATGTGGTCCTTCTGCTCGCCCACGCCCCGGCCCTCGCGAATCTCGATGGTGATGCAGCGGCTGACCACGTCGCGGCTGGCGAGGTCCTTGTAGGTCGGCGCGTAACGCTCCATGAAGCGCTCGCCCTCGCTGTTGGTCAGGTAGCCGCCCTCGCCGCGCGCGCCCTCGGTGATCAGGCAGCCTGATCCGTAGATGCCGGTCGGGTGGAACTGCACGAATTCCATGTCCTGCAACGGCAGGCCGGCGCGGGCCACCATCCCGCCGCCATCGCCGGTGCAGGTATGGGCGCTGGTCGCGCTGAAATAGGCGCGGCCATAGCCGCCTGTCGCCAGCACCACCATCTTGGCGTTGAAGACGTGCATCGTGCCGTCATCCAGCTTCCAGCAGACGACGCCGGTGCAGCGTCCGTCGGAGACGATCAGGTCAAGCGCGAAATACTCGATGAAGAATTCCGCGTTGTTCTTCAGCGACTGGCCATACAGCGTGTGCAGGATGGCGTGGCCGGTCCGGTCGGCCGCCGCGCAGGTGCGCTGCACCGGGGGGCCTTCGCCGAATTCGGTGGTGTGGCCGCCGAACGGGCGCTGATAGATCCTGCCATCCTCGGTGCGCGAGAAGGGAACGCCGTAATGTTCCAGCTCGTAGACCGCCTTGGGCGCCTCGCGGGCCAGGTATTCCATCGCGTCGGTATCGCCCAGCCAGTCCGAGCCCTTGACGGTGTCGTACATGTGCCACTGCCAGTTGTCGGGCCCCATGTTCGACAGCGAGGCGGCGATCCCGCCCTGCGCGGCGACGGTGTGCGACCGGGTCGGAAAGACCTTGGTCACGCAGGCCGTCCGCAGCCCCTGTTCCGCCATCCCCAGCGTCGCACGAAGCCCTGCGCCACCGGCGCCCACCACGACGACATCGTAATCATGCGTCTGAATTTCGTAAGAAGCCATGTTTCCCTCAGATCGCAATGTTGATGAAGCTCATCTTCGCCAGCGCGAAGACCGCGGCGGCGATCACCGCCCAGCCGAAGATCACCGAGATGATGATCGCGCCCTTGCGCGCGGTGCCCCGGAAATAGTCGTCGATCATGATCCGGGTGCCCTTGATGAAATGGATCATGCCCACGATCACGAACAGCGCGGTGATGATGCCCGGATAGGGCCGGCCGAAATAGCCGATGACGGCTTCGCGCGGCAGGCCGATGGCGGTTCCGATGACCAGCAGGAAGGCCGGTGTCAGCAGGATCAGCGCGCAGGAGCTGACGGTCATGGCCCAGTGATGTTCGGTCCCGCTATGGGCGGCGCCCAGACCTTCGGCGACCTTCCGTGGGGTGATATAGCGCATGTCTTTGCCCTCGCCTCAGCCGATGAAGAACAGGATCAGGGAAATCAGGGTCATCACGCCCGAGCCGATGATGATCGCCCAGGACGATTTCCGGGACTCGTCGATCTCGAGGCCGATCCCGGCGTCGTAAAACAGGTGCCGGATGCCGGCCAGCGCGTGATACCACAGCGCCCAGGCCGACGCGGTCAGGATCAGGAAGCCCAGCCAGGACCGCACCACCCAGTCGGCGGTCGCGAAGGCCCGCGGGCCGCTGACGGCACCGAGCAGCCACCAGACGATCAGCAGGATGCCCGCGACCAGCGCGTGCCCCGTGACGCGCGTCAGGATCGAGGTCACCGCCGCCACCGGCAGCTTGTAGACCTGAAGATGGGGGGAAAGCGGCCGGTTACCCCGGTTCACGTCGGCCATGGTGCGGCCCTCCTTTGTCGGTTCAAGCTCGACCCGTCGCAGGCTTTCGGCTGGCCTCGCGGGCTGGCGATTGGCGCATCTTCTGTCGGCTTTTGTATTGGCTGTCATCCGCATATACCAGACCCCCGGACGAAAAGTCGCGGAATCCGCACTTTGTGATCACGCCCACGCCGCGCGTGATCACAAGATGGCCGGCCGCGCGCCGGGCGAAGGCATACTTCGGCATGCCGAACCCCGGATCGAGCCGGAGGCCCGCAATCGCCGCGCGCGCTGACAGGGAAACGCTCATCGCGGCGGGATCAGTCCGGCGCCTTGCCCGGCCGGCCGGCAGCCCTGCACGAAGTCGCGGATCTCGGCGGCGCCTTGCAGATGCACGACGCGCAGATGCGCGGGCGGCGCGTCGGTCACGCGGCGCACCGCCTGCCGCCCCGTCTCGGCCGTGCGCCAGACGAAGCGCAGGAAGTTAAGCGTCTGGCGGCCCAGAATTTCGGGGCATCCCGCGGGAAGGTCGGGGCGCGTCCGGCCGTGAAAACGCAGCGATCGCCACAAGACCCGCCGCACCCTCAGGCCGACGGGCAGATCCAGCCACACAAGCATCTCGGCTCTGGCCGCGCGGGCCTGGTAGGTCCGCGAATGGCCACCCTCGAAAATCCACTGGTCGCGCGCGTGGATGTCTTTCGTCAGCATGTCCTTCTCCAGCGGATCGCGCGGCGTCCAGCCGGGCAGCCAGTGGATGTGGTCCATGTGGAAGACCGGCAATCCGCTGATCCGACCCAGCCGGCGCGCGATCCAGGACTTGCCCGCTCCGGGCCCGCCGACGATCATGATTCGCTGGACAGCCCGCGCCACCGACCTAGACCGGCATCAACGCCCAGCAATCGAGGTCCAGCAGGACCTCTGGCGCGTATCGTCCATCGGCGTCCTTCAGCGTGAAGGCCGCGCTGTCACCCTTGGTCGCGACCAGCCGCAGGCGGATTGCGCCGACGCCCGGCGCGTCCGTGTCGGCCTTGTCCAGCACCTCGGACCAGGCCCGGACGGTGTCGCCGGCGAAACAGGGATTGGCGTGCGCGCCGGCGTTCAGCGCGACGATCATCTGCGCGTTGGCGAGGCCGTTGAAGGACAGCGCACGCGCCATGCTGATGACATGGCCACCATAGATCAGACGCCTGCCGTCATCGCGGTTGGTGGCATCGAAATGCACCTTGGCGGTGTTCTGCCACAGCCGCGTGGCCAGCATATGCTCCGCCTCCTCGATGGTGACGCCGTCGACATGGTCGATCTTCTCGCCCACCGCGTAGTCGCCCCAGCGATGCGGTTCGCCAGCAAGGTCAAAGTCATAGTCCGAAAAGCTCAGCCCCTCGGGGATCACCAGATCGGCGGGCGCGACGCTGTTCGACAGGTCGGGAACCACCGTCTCGGGGGCGGGCGCTGCGGCATCGCGCTTGCGGACCATCACCCAGCGCACATAGTCCAGCACCGGTTCGTCCAGCTGGTTCAGCCCCCTTGTGCGGACCCAGACCACGCCGGACTTGCCGTTGCTGTTCTGCCTCAGCCCGATCACCTCGGATTCCGAACGCAACGTGTCACCCGGCCAGACCGGCCTGAGCCAGCGGCCCTCGGCATAGCCCAGATTGGCGATGGCGTTCAGGCTGACATCCGGCACCGTCTTGCCGAAAACGACGTGAAAGCCGATCAGGTCGTCCATCGGGCTGCCGTCCAGCCCGCAGGAGGCGGCGAACTCGTCGCTGGAATACAGCGCGTGGCGGGCCGGATACAGCGCGTGATACAGGGCGCGTTCCCCCTCGGCCACGGTGCGCGGGACGGCATGGCGGATCACCTGACCCAGCGCGTAGTCCTCGAAGAAGCGGCCCGGATTGGTCTTGGTCATCGTGACCCCTTATTGCTGGCCCAGTTTCATGTCGGGATGGTATTCGCCGTCGATCTCCTTGGTGACCGCCTGCGCCAGCCGCATCACGCCCTTGACCGGATCGAAGGCCATGGACGCTGCGCCATGCAGCGCCCAGCCCTGGGACAAGGCGGCACTGACCCGGTGGCAGAACCGTGGCGTGTCGTCCTCGGTGATGCAGCGATAGATCAGCGCCATGGCTAGCCGCCGAAGGGCCACGGCCCGATCCAGCCATGGATCAGCCCGACCACCAGCGTGACGATGACCGCGCCGGCGGCGGCCATCGCTTCCTTGCGGGCCGGGAACGGGCCGGCGGGCGGGGTCCAGCCGGGCACGGCGCGGTTGATGACGACGATCTCGACCTGCGCCCAGATCAGCAGGCCGCCGAACAGGATCAGGCCGGGCAGGTCGCCATTGACCATCAGATGCGCGAAGGCCCACAGGGAAAAGCCGATCAGTTGCGGATGCCGGGTCGTCGCCGTCACGCGGGTCTTCATGCCGCTGGCGGCGTAGAGATAGAAGCCGATCAGCACCAGCAGGTTGTTGATCCCCACCAGCGCCGGCGACGGCCCCCACCAGAACGGCCCGTCGGCGATCTTGTAGCCCCAGGTCATCAGGATGACCGACAGGATCAGCGCGGCGGCGACAAGCCCCTTGCCCCTGTCACCCATTTCAGCCCGCTTCGCGGGCGCGACGCGCTTGAAGAGATGCGCGGCCCACCACAGGGCGACGCCGAGGATCAGGATCAGCATCTGGATACCTTCCGCTGGATTTGAATTGCGCCCACCCTGCCCTTATCCGGCCATCGCCGCAATCGCCGCCGATCGGTCAAGCGTCTTCCGGGCGGTCTCGACATGCAGGTTCTCGACGATCTTGCCGTCCACCACCGCGACACCCTTGCCCTCGGCGGTCGCCTGCTCGAAGGCCTCGATCTGACGGCGGGCCAGGTCGACCTCGGCCTCGGTCGGGGCGAAGCACTCGTTGGCCACGGCAAGCTGCGCCGGATGGATCAGCGTCTTGCCGTCAAAGCCCATGTCGCGGCCCTGTTCGCATTCGGCGCGCAGGCCCTCGTCATCCTTGAAGGCGTTGAACACGCCATCCACGATCACCTTGCCATGCGCCTTCGCGGCCAGCAGGCACAGACCCAGGCCGGCCTGCATCGGCAGGCGGTCCGCGCGGAACCGGCTGTTCAGTTCCTTGGCCAGATCGTTGGTGCCCATCACCAGCCCCTCCAGCCGGGGATGCGCGGCGATGCCGGCGGCATTCAGCATCCCCAGCGGCGTCTCCATCATCGCCCAGAGCGGCGTGTCGGGGATCAACGTGGCCACCCGGTCCAGGTCGGCCGCGGCATCGACCTTGGGGATCAGCACCGCATCGGCACGGCGGCCCAGTGTCTCGGCGCAGAACCGCGCATCGTCGCGGCCCCAGTCGCTGGCCAGCCCGTTGATCCGCACGATCCGTGCCCGCTGGCCATAATCCGCGGCCAGCGCCGCCGTCAGGGCATCGCGCGCGGCGGCCTTTTCGCCCGGCGCGACCGCATCCTCGAGATCGAAGATGATCGCATCCGCGGCCAGTCCGCGCGCCTTCTCCATGGCACGCGTATTGGCGGCGGGAATATAGAGAACGGACCTGTAAGGACGGGCCATGACAACCTCCGGCAATTTTCTTGCGCGAAACTGCCCAACCGCGTCAGAAATGGCAAGGGACTTTATGCCGCGGCGCGGCATCTCTCCACCGCCTGCACCGGCGGCATCCCCTGCGACAGCCGCCGCGGCCCGCTTTTGCGCGACGCGATCTGCCGCGCCCGCTGCCGCCTTGCGGCAGGTGTTAGGGCCATCAGCGCCGCGTCGCGGCGCCAGAGGCTTGCGATTCGTTTCGCGACCCCTTAACCACCGCGCAACAATCATCCCTGTAATCGGAGGTTACCCATGGCCCGACCCAAAATCGCACTGATCGGTGCGGGGCAGATCGGCGGCACGCTGGCACATCTGGCCGCGATGAAGGAACTGGGCGACGTCGTCCTGTTCGACATCGCCGAAGGCACGCCGCAGGGCAAGGCGCTGGACATCGCCGAATCCGGCCCGGCCGAAGGCTTCGATGCGACGCTGAAGGGCACCAACGATTACGCGGGCATCGCGGGAGCGGATGTGTGCATCGTCACCGCCGGCGTCCCGCGCAAGCCGGGGATGAGCCGCGACGACCTGCTGGGCATCAACCTCAAGGTCATGAAATCCGTGGGCGAGGGCATCGCCCAGCACGCCCCCGACGCCTTCGTGATCTGCATCACCAACCCCCTGGACGCGATGGTCTGGGCGCTGCAGAAATTCTCGGGCCTGCCGGCCGGCAAGGTCTGCGGCATGGCAGGCGTGCTGGACTCGGCCCGGTTCCGCCATTTCCTGTCGCTGGAATTCGACGTGTCCATGAAGGACGTCACCGCCTTCGTGCTGGGCGGGCATGGCGACACGATGGTGCCGCTGACCCGCTATTCGACCGTCGCGGGCATCCCGCTGCCGGATCTGGTCAAGATGGGCTGGACCACGCAGGACCGGCTGGATGCCATCGTGCAGCGCACCCGTGACGGCGGCGCCGAGATCGTCGGCCTGCTGAAGACCGGCAGCGCCTTCTATGCGCCCGCCACCAGCGCCATCGAGATGGCCGAGGCCTATCTGAAGGATCAGAAGCGTGTCCTGCCCTGCGCGGCCCATGTGGACGGCGCATACGGGCTGAAGGGCATGTATGTCGGCGTGCCGACCGTGATCGGCGCCGGCGGGGTCGAGAAGGTCATCGAGATCACGCTGGACAAGGATGAGCAGGCGATGCTCGACAAGTCGATCGACTCGGTCAAGGGCCTGGTCGAGGCCTGCAAGGGTATCGACAGCAGCCTCGCCTGATCCGCGCAACTCGCGATCGTCCGGACGGCGCGCCCTGACTGGCGCGCCGTGTGTCGTTCGGCGTTCCCCGCGGCATGGCGCGATATGGCCTCGCCCGACTTTTCCATGGCAATGCCGGCGTTTGCATGATTCTCCTGAACCGGACGCCCGCCGCCCGGCAAACCGAATCGCCCTGCTGGCGTTAACAGCGGCGCGATTGTGATCACGGATTTTCGGACTGTGATCACATTATGCGTCTTCCTGCCGGTTTTCGGCTCTTTGCCGGGAAAACGTTTCTAGGCTAGGACAGTCTGTGCCAATACAACGGCAAATCTGTCGAACCGAACAAGGGGGTCGGGATGAACATCCACGAATATCAGGCCAAGGCGCTGCTGCGTCAGTATGGCGCGCCGGTCAGCGATGGCAGGGTTGTGGTAAAGGCCGACGAGGCCAAGGCAGCCGCGGGCGAGATGGACGGCCCGCTTTGGGTCGTCAAGGCGCAGATCCATGCCGGTGGCCGCGGCAAGGGCCATTTCAAGGAAGCCGCGGCCGGCGAGAAGGGCGGCGTGCGGCTGGCCAAGTCGGTGGCCGAGGCCGAAGAGATGTCCCGGCAGATGCTGGGCCGCACCCTCGTGACCCACCAGACCGGCCCGGCCGGCAAGCAGGTCAACCGCATCTATATCGAGGATGGCAGCGACATCGCGCGCGAACTGTACCTGGCCCTGCTGGTCGATCGCCAGACCAGCCGCGTCAGCTTCGTCGCCTCGACCGAAGGTGGCATGGACATCGAGGAAGTCGCCGCGAAGACCCCCGAGAAGATCGTCAGCTTCAGCGTCGATCCGGCCTCGGGCCTGTCGGATTTCCATGGCCGCCGCGTCGCCTTCGCGCTGGGTCTTACCGGCGGTCAGGTCAAGCAATGCGTGGCGCTGGTCCGGAATCTGTATCGCATGTTCATCGAGAAGGACATGGAGATGCTGGAGATCAACCCGCTGATCGTCACCCCCGAGGGGCAGATCAAATGCCTCGACGCCAAGATGGGCTTCGACAACAACGCCCTCTATCGCCAGTCCGACATCATGGCGCTGCGCGACGAGACCGAGGAAGACAGCAAGGAGCTGGCCGCCTCGAAATTCGACCTGAACTACATCGCGCTGGACGGCGAGATCGGCTGCATGGTCAACGGCGCCGGTCTGGCGATGGCGACCATGGACATCATCAAGCTGTATGGCGCGGAACCGGCCAACTTCCTCGACGTCGGCGGCGGCGCGACCAAGGACAAGGTCACCGAGGCGTTCAAGATCATCACCAGCGATCCGAACGTCAAAGGTATCCTGGTCAACATCTTCGGCGGCATCATGCGCTGCGACATCATCGCGGAAGGCATCGTCGCCGCCGTGAAGGAGGTCGGCCTGCAGGTTCCACTGGTCGTGCGTCTGGAAGGCACCAATGTCGAGAAGGGCAAGGAGATCATCGCGGGTAGCGGTCTCAACGTGACCTCGGCCGACGATCTGTCGGATGCGGCCGAGAAGATTGTCAAAGCGGTGAAAGGATAACCCGATGGCCATTCTCGTCGACAAGAACACCAAAGTCATCTGCCAGGGGATCACCGGGTCCCAGGGCACCTTCCACACCGAACAGGCGATCGCCTATGGCACGCAAATGGTCGGCGGCGTCACGCCTGGCAAGGGCGGGATCGAACATCTGGACATGCCCGTGTTCAACAGCGTCCATGAGGCCGTTGCCAAGACCGGCGCCACCGCGACCGCGATCTATGTCCCGCCCCCCTTCGCGGCGGACTCGATCCTGGAAGCCATCGACGCGCAGATCCCGCTGATCGTGGCGATCACCGAGGGCATCCCGGTTCTGGACATGATGCGCGTGAAGCGCGCGCTGGAAGGCAGCGCCTCGCGCCTGATCGGCCCGAACTGCCCCGGCATCATGACGCCGGACGAATGCAAGATCGGCATCATGCCCGGCAGCATCTTCAAGCGCGGCAGCGTCGGCGTGGTATCACGCTCGGGCACGCTGACCTACGAGGCGGTCAAGCAGACCTCGGATGTCGGACTGGGCCAGTCCAGCGCCGTCGGCATCGGCGGCGACCCGATCAAGGGGATGGAACATATCGACGTGCTGGCGATGTTCCTCGACGACGACGAGACCGAGTCGATCATCATGATCGGCGAGATCGGCGGCTCGGCCGAGGAGGAGGCCGCCGAATTCCTGGCCCAGCAGAAGAAGAAGGGCAAATGGAAGCCCACGGCGGGTTTCATCGCTGGCCGCACCGCGCCTCCGGGCCGCCGCATGGGCCATGCCGGCGCGATCGTGTCGGGTGGCAAGGGCGATGCTGAATCGAAGATCGAAGCCATGAAGAAGGCCGGAATCGTGGTCGCCGAAAGCCCCGCGGGGCTTGGCGAGGCGGTTCTGAAAGCCATAAAGGGCTGATGATTTGACAGCCCGCGCCCCCCATCTGACTATGGGGCGCGGGACCACCCACCGTGCGAGGCAGGAATTGAGCCAGCATCAGCCCCAGCCAGGACCGGCCATTGCCGCGGCGTCACGCCCGGTGCCTGTCCGTTTCACGGTCGGACCGCTGTCGCTGGCCGCCCTGCTGACGCTGGCCGCCTGCGGCCAGCGATCCACCGACCTGATCCTGCCCGGCGGCATCCCGGCCCGCACCGACCTGCATCAGGCCAGCACCCTGCCCCCGGAATCCGTGCGCACAGTCGCGCGCCGCGATTACGGCTGGCGGTTGATCTATCACCCTGACCGTGCGCCGCCGAATGCCGGACAGGGCGCTGCCCGCGCGCTGTGCGGGCTGGAACGGCGGCCGGTCGCGCGGATCGAGAACATCCCGCGGCTCGACCCCTATTCCGACCCCGGCGCCGTCATCATCGATGTCTATTGTGGTTGATCGGATTCCAGACATGACCTTCAAGAAGAACACCCTCATGCACAGTCTGGCGCGCGGTCGCGCGGCGGCGGTCCTGGCCGTGCTGTCGCTGGCCGGCTGCGCGGTCGTGCCCGCACATCTTCAGACACCGGCGGCGCGATCGTCGGCCCCGGCGCCGGCCGCACGCGCGGCCACCGCACCGGCCGCCGTCCCTGCCCCGCGGCCGATCGAGATGCCCTTGCCCGCGGCTGCGCCTGCGGCATCCCAGCCCGAGGAACCCAAGCCCGCCGCGCCCGGCTTCTCGGGCCCGGTCGATGCCCGCACCGGCATGCGCCAGAACGCCGTCGTCGCGGTCACCGGCAATGCCGACCGGGGCTTCAGCGTGCTCTTCCGGCCCGACCGCACCGAACCCGCCAGCGTCGAGGGCGTCGCCGGACGCCTGTGCGGCGATGCCGGTGTCGCCAGTGCGCGCACCAACACGTCGGGCGGGTCCAGCGCCATGCCGGGCGTGAAGGTCATGGTCGTCAAATGCGGCTAGGCGGCGCGTTCTCCGCGGCGGCGGCCGCCATGCCCGCCTCGGCCGCCTTCCCGGCTCCATCCGGCTCGATCCCCGGCTACCGCTTCATCCGCTTTTCCTGACCTGTGAGGTCCACCATGAACGACCAACCCAAGAACACCGATTTCCACGACTCCTCGTTCCTTCAGGGCCACAACGCCGCCTGGGTCGAACAGCTTTACGGCCAGTGGGCGAAAGACCCGGAAGCGGTCGATCAGGCCTGGGATGAATTCTTTCGTGGTCTGGGCGATGCCGAGGCCGACGCGGTCCGCGAGGCCGAGGGTGCAAGCTGGAAACGCGCCGACTGGCCGCCGGCGCCGGTCGATGACACCACCGCCGCGCTGACCGGCGAATGGCCGCAATCCAGCAAGTCCGACGCCGACGCCGCGATCCGGAAGATCGCGCAGAAGGCCACCGAAAAGGGCGTCGAGCTGACCACCCAGCAGATGCGCCAGGCGGTGCTGGACAGTATCCGCGCGCTGATGCTGATCCGCGCCTTCCGGATCCGCGGCCATCTGCACGCCAATCTGGACCCGCTGGGGCTGCGCAGCGTTCCCGACCATGGCGAATTGCGGCCCTCGACCTACGGTTTCGAATCCGGCGATCTGGACCGTCCGATCTTCATCGACAACGTGCTGGGCCTCGAGATCGCCACGATCCGCCAGATCACCGATCTGATGAAACGCACCTATTGCGGCACCTTCGCGCTGCAATACATGCACATCTCGAACCCCGAGGAAGCCGCATGGCTGAAGGAGCGGATCGAGGGTTACGGCAAGGAAATCCAGTTCACCAAGACCGGCCGCCGCGCCATCCTGAACAAGCTGGTCGAGGCCGAGGGCTTCGAGAAGTTCCTGCACGTCAAGTATATGGGCACCAAGCGCTTCGGTCTTGATGGCGCCGAGGCGCTGATCCCGGCGATGGAACAGATCATCAAGCGCGGCGGCGCGCTGGGTGTTCAGGAGATCGTCTTCGGCATGCCCCACCGGGGCCGGCTGTCGGTGCTGGCCAATGTGCTGTCAAAGCCCTACCGCGCAATCTTTCACGAATTCCAGGGTGGCAGCTTCAAGCCCGAGGACGTGGACGGGTCAGGCGACGTGAAATACCATCTCGGCGCCAGTTCGGACCGTGAGTTCGACGGCAACACCGTGCATCTGTCGCTGACTGCCAATCCCAGTCATCTCGAGGCGGTCAATCCCGTCGTGCTGGGAAAGGTGCGCGCAAAACAGGACCAGATGAACGACCGGAAGGAACGGACCGCCTCGCTGCCCATCCTGCTGCATGGCGATGCGGCCTTCGCCGGACAGGGCGTGGTCGCCGAATGCCTGCAGCTGTCGGGCATTCGCGGCCACCGCACCGGCGGCACGATCCATATCGTCGTGAACAACCAGATCGGTTTCACCACCGCCCCGCATTTCAGCCGCACCTCGCCCTACCCGACCGATATCGCGCTGATGGTCGAGGCGCCGATCTTCCACGTCAACGGCGACGATCCCGAGGCGGTGGTGCACGCGGCTCGCGTCGCGATCGAATTCCGCCAGAAATTCCACAAGGACGTGGTTCTGGACATCTTCTGCTATCGCCGCTTCGGTCACAACGAAGGCGACGAGCCGATGTTCACCAACCCGGCGATGTACAACAGCATCAAGTCGCACAAGACGACGCTGCAATTGTATACCGAACGGCTGGTCGCTGACGGGCTGATCCCCGAGGGCGAGATCGAGGACATGAAGGCCGCCTTCCAGGCACATCTGAACGAAGAGTTCGACATCGGCAAGAACTTCAAGCCGAACAAGGCCGACTGGCTGGACGGGAAATGGTCCGGCTTCGAACGCGAGGGCGCCGAATACGTCGCCGGCGAGACCGGCGTCAGCCCCGAGGCGATGACCCGGATCGGACGCGCGCTCAGCAGCGTGCCCGACGGGGTGAACGTGCACAAGACCGTCACCCGGCTTCTTGAAGCCAAGCGCAAGATGTTCGAATCCGGCGAGGGCTTCGACTGGGCCACCGGCGAGGCGCTGGCCTTCGGTTCGCTTCTGCTCGAGGGCCACGGCGTTCGTCTGGCCGGTCAGGACAGTACGCGAGGCACGTTCAGCCAGCGCCATTCGGCGGTGATCGACCAGAAGACCGAGGACCGCTACTACCCGCTCAACAATATCGAAGAGGGTCAGGCCCGCTACGAGGTCATCGACTCGATGCTGTCGGAATACGCGGTGCTTGGTTTCGAATACGGCTATTCGCTGGCCGAGCCGAACACCCTGACGCTGTGGGAGGCCCAGTTCGGCGACTTCGCCAATGGCGCCCAGATCATGTTCGACCAGTTCATCTCGTCGGGCGAAAAGAAATGGCTGCGGATGTCCGGCCTTGTCATGCTGCTGCCGCACGGCTTCGAAGGCCAGGGTCCGGAACATTCCTCGGCCCGCCTCGAACGCTTTCTGCAGATGTGCGCCGAGGACAACTGGATCATCGCGAACTGCACGACGCCCGCGAACTATTTCCACATCCTGCGCCGGCAGATCCATCGCGGGTTTCGCAAGCCGCTGGTGATGATGACCCCGAAATCGCTGCTGCGCCACCCGCTGGCGGTCAGCAAGGCCGAGGAATTCCAGACCGGCTCGACCTTCCACCGGCTTCTGTGGGACGACGCGCAGCGTGGCAGTTCGCCGACCAAGCTGGTCGCGGATGGCAAGATCAAGCGCATCGTGATCTGCTCGGGCAAGGTCTATTTCGACCTGCTGAAGGCCCGCGACGAGGCCGGCATCACCGATGTCTACCTGCTGCGACTGGAGCAGTTCTATCCGTTCCCGGCGCAGGCGATGGTCAAGGAGCTGGGCCGCTTCAAGCAGGCCGAGGTGATCTGGTGCCAGGAAGAGCCCAAGAACCAGGGCGGCTGGACCTTTGTCGAACCCTATCTGGAATGGGTTCTGGAACGGCTGGGGTCAAAACACACCCGCCCCCGCTATGTCGGCCGCAACGCGGCGGCCTCGCCCGCGACCGGCCTCGCCTCGCGCCACAAGGCAGAACAAGAGGCGCTGGTGAACGAAGCGCTGAATATCGAAGGATGATCTGATGCCCACCGAAGTCCGCGTGCCCACTCTGGGCGAATCCGTTACCGAGGCGACCGTCGCGACCTGGTTCAAGAAGCCGGGCGATGCGGTCGAGGTCGATGAAATGCTGTGCGAGCTGGAAACCGACAAGGTCACCGTCGAGGTCCCCAGCCCGGCCGCCGGCGTGCTGGCCGAGATCGTGGCCGCCGAGGGCGAGACCGTCGCCCCCGACGCGCTGCTGGCCCAGATCGACGAGGCCGGCGCGAAAGCCGGCGGCAGCGCGCAGAAATCCGCGCCCGACAGCAAGGCCGAGGCCAAGGCCGACGGCAAGGCAGACAAACCGAAGGCCGAGGCAAAGGCCGACAAGACGAAGGCCGAGGACAAGGCCCAGAGTGCCCCGGAGGAAAAGAAGAAGATGAGCGGCAAATCCGTTGACGTCATGGTGCCGGCGCTGGGTGAAAGCGTGACCGAGGCGACCGTGGCGACCTGGTTCAAGAAGGTCGGCGACCAGGTCAGCGCCGACGAGATGCTGTGCGAACTGGAAACCGACAAGGTGTCGGTCGAGGTTCCGGCTCCGGCCTCGGGCGTGTTGGCCGAGATCGTGGCCGAGGAGGGCGCGACCGTCGATGCGAAGGCCAGGCTGGCGGTGATCTCCGAAGGCGCGACCGCCGATGAGTCTGCCGACGAGTCCTCCGACAGCCCCGAACCCGCCGCCCCCGAGGAAAAGGCAAAGGACGCCGGACCCGAGGAGATGAGGCTGCGCGAGGATGTCGAGGACGCGCCATCGGCGAAGAAGGCGATGGCCGAGAAGGGCGTGGACCGGGATCAGGTCACCGGCACCGGTCGCGATGGCCGGGTGATGAAAGAGGACGTCGCCAAGGCCGGGTCGGCCCCGAAGCCTGCGGCGCCCGCCGAGGCCCCCCGCGCGCCCTCGGCGCCCCAGGATGCGCAGCGCGAGGAACGGGTCAAGATGACCCGCCTGCGCCAGACCATCGCGCGCCGCCTGAAGGACGCCCAGAACACGGCGGCGATGCTGACCACCTATAACGAGGCCGACATGTCGGCCATCATGCAGCTTCGCAACGAATACAAGGATGTGTTCGAAAAGAAGCACAAGGTGAAGCTGGGCTTCATGTCCTTCTTCGTGAAGGCCTGCTGCCATGCGCTGAAGGAAGTGCCCGAGGTCAATGCCGAGATCGACGGCACCGACATCGTCTACAAGAACTATGTCAACATGGGCGTTGCCGTCGGCACGCCCTCGGGACTGGTCGTCCCGGTGGTCCGTGACGCCGACCAGAAGGGCTTCGCCGCGATCGAGAAGGAGATCGGCGACCTGGGCACCAAGGGCCGGGACGGCAAGCTGTCGATGGCCGAGATGCAGGGCGGCACGTTCACCATCTCGAATGGCGGCGTCTACGGCTCGCTGATGTCCAGCCCGATCCTGAACCCGCCGCAATCGGGTATCCTGGGCATGCACAAGATCCAGGAACGCCCGATGGTCGTCGGCGGCCAGATCGTCATCCGCCCGATGATGTATCTGGCGCTCAGCTACGACCACCGGGTCGTGGACGGCAAGGGCGCCGTGACCTTCCTGGTGCGGGTCAAGGAGGCGCTGGAGGATCCGCGCCGCCTGCTGATGGATCTCTGAGAAGGGCGGGTGCACTGCGCGCGGATCGAGGCCTGACATGCATCCCGGACGGCGTGCCCATGCCCGGTCATCGCTGGCCCGCCGAGGCGACCGGGCGGTCCGTGGTCGCCGGTCGCGCGAGGGTCCCGCGCGACCGCACCGAATGGACGTCTTGCTCGGGGTCGCCGTGCAATCCTGCACAGCCCGCCACGCAACGCGCGCAAGCGGTGTACGTGCTGTGCACAGGCTGTGCTCGCCGGGTGGACGCCCGGTGCCACCCGAAACCCGGCATTTGCCGGCCCCGACGCGCCCGGTCCTGCGCGCCCCCTCCCGCGCAACGCTCGCGGGCGTTGCGCAACACCGCTCGAAACCGCATGATCCGGCTGCGCGACCCGACCGGATTTCGCGACAACCGCCGCCGCAAGGCAACCCGAAGGCAAGTCGCGCCGTTGGGCGACAGGCTGGAACCGACCCACGGCCTCGCCTGCCTGCCTGCCGGTCCGGCGCGGGCGTTACCCCCTTACCGGCGCGGATCTCCAGCCGTTCCGCGCCACAACCAGAGGAAAATGATCCAGATGCAGATGATCGCCCACTACAGCATCAGGAACTATGCCGACTTCAAATCCGCGTTCGACGCGGATGCCGAGGATCGGGGCAATAACGGCCTGTCGCTGCTGCAACTATGGCGCGAAGACGACCGCAGCGCCTGGGCGCTGTTCAATGTCGGCAATCCCACGGCCGCGCGCAACTATCTGGACGGGGCGGCGGGCGTCTTCAACGCGCAGGGCGGCGTCACCGCGACCAGCTTTCATTTCGTCGAGACGGCCTGATGATGACCGTCGAACTGACCGTCCTGGCTCTTGCGGGATTGCTGCAGGCAATTCAGTTCGCGGCCTTTTCCATCGCCGCCAATCGCCAGGTCGGGCCGAGTGTGGCGATGGGACCGCGCGACGATCCGCCCGCGCTCAGCGGTATCGCCGGCAGGCTGCAACGCGCGCTGAACAATCATTTCGAAGGGCTGATCCTCTTCACACTCGCGGTGGTGCTGGTCACGCTCGGCGGCGCGGCCTCCGGCCTGACAGCGGCCTGCGCGTGGATCTATCTCGTCGCGCGCACCGCCTACGTACCGGCCTATGTGCTCGGCTGGGTGCCGTGGCGCTCGGTCATCTGGACCGTGGGCTTTGCGGCGACACTGGTCATGATCCTGGCAAGCCTGTTCTGACTTGCCTTGGTCCACAAATATCCTGCGGGGGTCCGGGGGCGCAAAGCCGCCGGCCGTCGCCACCGAAAGAAGGGACATGAAACATGTATGATCTGATCGTGATCGGCGCCGGCCCCGGCGGTTATGTCTGCGCGATCCGCGCCGCGCAGCTTGGCCTGAAAGTGGCCTGCGTCGAGGGGCGCGAAACGCTTGGGGGCACCTGCCTGAATGTGGGCTGCATCCCCTCCAAGGCGCTTCTTCACGCCAGCCACATGCTGCACGAGGCGCACGAAAACTTCGGCCGGATGGGCCTGACCGGCGCCAAGGTGAAGGTCGACTGGACCAAGATGCAGAGCTACAAGGCCGAGACGGTCGCCGGCAACACCAAGGGCATCGAATTCCTGTTCAAGAAGAACAAGATCGACTGGCTCAAGGGCTGGGCCATCATCGAGGCTCCGGGAAAGGTCAAGGTCGGTGACGACGTCCACGAGACGAAGAACATCGTCGTCGCCACCGGGTCGGTCCCGGCCAGCCTGAAAGCGGTCGAGGTCGACAACGCCGGTGGCGTCATCGTCGATTCGACCGGTGCGCTGGCCTTGCCGAAAATCCCCAAATCGATGGTTGTGATCGGTGCCGGCGTGATCGGGCTGGAGCTTGGCTCGGTCTATGCCCGCCTTGGCGCCGATGTGACGGTGATCGAATATCTCGATGTCATCACTCCCGGCATGGATGCCGAGGTCCAGAAACAGTTCCAGAAGATCCTGACCAAGCAGGGCATCACGTTCGTCCTCGGCGCCGCCGTGAAGGGGGCCGAAATCGTCAAGGGCAAGGCCCGGGTCACCTATGCGCTGAAAAAGGATGACAGCGAAGAGACGGTCGAGGCGGATTGCGTGCTGGTCGCCACCGGACGGCGTCCGCAGGTCGAAGGGCTGGGGCTGGACGGTCTGGGCGTCGAGATGACCGATCGCGGCTTCGTCAAGGTCGACAAGCACTGGGCGACCAGCGTCAAGGGCGTCTACGCGCTTGGCGACTGCATCCCCGGCCCGATGCTGGCCCACAAGGCCGAGGACGAAGGCATGGCGGTCGCCGAGGTGATCGCCGGCAAGCATGGCCATGTGAACTACGACACCATCCCCGGCGTCATCTACACCACACCCGAGGTCGCCAATGTCGGCCTGACCGAAGAGGCCGCGAAGGAATCGGGGCGCAAGGTCAAGGTCGGCAAGTTCCCGTTCATGGGTAACGCCCGCGCCAAGGCGATGCTGCAATCCGATGGCTTCGTCAAGATGATCGCCGACGCCGAAACCGACCGCATCCTCGGCTGCCACATTGTTGGTCCGGGCGCCGGCGAAATGATCCACGAGGTCTGCGTGGCGATGGAATTCGGGGCTTCGGCCGAGGATCTGGCCCTGACCTGCCACGCCCACCCGACCACGTCCGAGGCCGTGCGGGAGGCCGCTCTGGCCTGCGGCGACGGGGCGATCCATGCCTGAGCATGCCAGGGGGGCGACCCTCTCGCCCTCGCGGCCGGGGGGCCTTGTCCGGCCGGGTGACGTCGCGCATGGCATGGGGCGACGCGGCCTGCTGGGCGGCCTTCTGCTTCTGGCCGCCTGTGGCAAGGCAGGCGGCCGCGGCGGGCCGCAAATGCCCGAAGGGCTGCAAGGCAACGGGCTTTATGCCAACGAGACACCCTATCTTCGATCGCGCATCAATTTCTGGGCGCGGCACTATGAGGTGCCCTCCGCGTTGGTCCAGCGCGTGGTGATCCGCGAATCGCGCCACCGCCCCGAGGCGCGCAACGGACCCTATTACGGATTGATGCAGATCCGGCCACAGACCGCCCGGACGATGGGCTATCGCGGTCCGGCTTCCGGTCTGCTTCATCCCGACGTCAATCTGCGCTACGGGGTGAAATACCTGCGCGGGGCCTGGCTCGTCGCCGAGGGCGATCCCGAGGACACGGTGACGTGGTATTCTCGTGGCTATTACTACGAGGCCAGGCGCAAGGGTCTGCTGAAACGGACCGGCCTGCGCGGCTAGCGGCGGCGCCGGCGCGGACGGTCCGCGTCGCCACCGGCGTTGAAGACCGGATTGGGCAAGGTGACCACCCCGGCGAGCGCGGGAAACGGGTCGGTGGCATGTGGGATCGCGTTGGACGCGACGAAATGTTCCTGAAAGCGCGGCGCGAGCGCGGTCTCGACACGTGTGATGCGGCGCACCTGCTCCTCGATCTCGGCCCGCGCGGCGCGCGAGCACAGCGCGATCCGGGCGCCGGTGCCGGCCGCATTGCCGGCACTGGTCACCCGTTCGGGCGGGCAGTCCGGGATCATTCCCAGGACCAGCGCATGCAGCGGCGAGATATGCGCCCCGAACGCCCCGGCCAGCACGATCCGGTCGGGTCGGTCGATGCCGAATTCATCCATCAGCAGTCGGGCACCCGCGTAAAGCGCCGATTTCGCCAGCTGGATCGCCCGGATATCGCCCTGCGTGACGGCGATCAGCGGCCCGCCCTGCGCGGTCCCGTCGTGAATGACATAGGCATGGGTGCGGCCCTGCGGCACGCAGCGCGGCGTGCCGGTCTGTGCGGCCGAACCGATCAGGCCGCTTGCATCGACGATCCCCGCCATCCGCATCTCGGCCACCGCCTCGATGATCCCCGAACCGCAGATCCCCGAGATGCCGGTCGCGCCGGCTGCCTCGGAAAAGCCGGGTTCGTCGGACCACGGATCGACGCCGATGATCCGGAAGCGCGGCTCGCCGGTCTGCGGGTCGATGCGGAGCCTCTCGATCGCGCCCGGCGCGGCGCGCTGGCCGCTGCTGATCTGCGCGCCCTCGAAAGCCGGCCCGGTCGGAGACGAGCAGGCCAGCACGCGGTCACGGTCGCCCAGGATGATCTCGGCATTGGTGCCGACATCGACGATCAGGACCGGCTTGTCCGATCTCTGCGGCCGTTCCGACAGGACCACCGCGGCCGCGTCGGCACCGACATGGCCCGCAATGATCGGCAACACATAGGCGCGCGCGGCCGGCGCGATCTGCAACCCGATCTCGCCCGCCCGGACAGTCATCGCGTCCGAGGTGGCGGGCGCGAACGGCGCCTGGCCCAGCTCCACCGGATCGATGCCCAGCACCAGATGGTGCATGACCGGGTTGCAGACGACAACGGCATCCACGATCCGCTCGGGAACGACACCCGCCTCGTCGGCCAGGCTGCGGGCCAGCTGGCCAAGCCCGGCGCGCACGGAGGCCGTCATGTCCGCCGCGCCGCCCTCGTTCATCATCGCATAGCTGACGCGGCTCATCAGATCCTCACCGAACCGGATCTGCGGGTTCATCAACCCCGATGACGCCAGCACCCGCCCGTCGTCCAGGGCCACCAGATGTCCGGCGATGGTGGTCGAGCCCAGATCGATCGCCAGCCCGCAAAGCGGCGTTTCCAGCAACCCCGGCACCAGATCGATCAGGATGGGGCGCTGCCCGCCATCATCGCCAACCAGCGCGGTCACCTTCCATTCGGCCTTGCGCAGGACCTGCTGGATCCGTGCCAGAACCGGCAGATCGGCGCGCAATCCCTCGATCCCCCATTGCTCGGCAAGGGTCCTCGACAGGCGCTGGAAATCGCCAGCCGGATCGTCAAGATCAGGCGCGACGACCTCGACATAGAAGGGCCGCACCGCAGGATCCATCGTCATCACCCGCTCGGCCGCGGATTTGCGGATCACCTGACGATGCAACTGGCTCTCGGGCGGGACGTCGATCACCGCGTCCGACAGGATCTGCGCCTGGCACCCCAGCCGGCGCCCCGGCCGCAGTCCCCGAACGCGGTCATAGCGCGCCTCGACCGCGTTGATGCCGCTCAGCGCATCCGCGGCCACCGTGACGCCATGTTTCGCGAACTCGCCCCTTCCCGGCTCGACCTGGCATTTCGAACAGATGCCGCGTCCGCCGCAGACCGAGTCCAGATCGACGCCCAGCAGACGGGCTGCGGCCAGCACCGTCGTGCCAGCCGGAACCCGACCCCGCTTGCCCGAGGGCGTGAAGATGACCAGCGGTTCGTCCGACATCAGATACCTCGCATTCCTCGGGCAGAGTTAACCCTGCCCTTCGCCGCGCGCAAACCCGCAAATCGCCGCGCGGGACATCAAATGCGACCATCTTCGCCGCCGCGTTGCGCGAGTCGGGGGTGAATTGCATCCGAACGGATGCAAGAGGGGGCGCATGCGCCCCCTCGCCCGCGCCGCCAGGCGCAGATCGCGTCGCGCCGCGTCAGCGGCGCGCCCGCAGGATCGGCTTCAGCCACCCTTGTAGATGTCGACAAGCTTCGACAGCATGTCCAGCGCATCCTCGCGGGACCGCTGGAAGCTGTTGCGACCGATGATGCTGCCATTGCCGCCGCCATCGCGGATTGCGCGGGCATCGTCATAGACCGCGTCGGCGCCCTTGGCCGCGCCGCCCGAGAACACCACGATGCGCCGACCGGCGAATGCCGCCTGCATGCAGTGCTCGACGCGCTTGGCCTGGGTCGAGACGTCGATCTGCCTGTCCTCGTAGACCTTCTTGGCCTCGGGCAGCATCAGGTGATCGGTGCTGAGCTTGATCTTGATGACATGCGCGCCGATCAGCGCCGCGATCTGGGCCGCATAGGCGGCGATGTCGATGGCGGTCTCGCCGTCCTTGGTGATCGCCTCGCCGCGCGGATAGGACCAGATCACCGTCGCCACGCCCTTGGCCGCGGCTTCGCGGCGCATCGCGACGATTTCCTCGAACATGTCCAGCGCCATGTCGCTGCCCGGATAGATCGTGAAGCCGATGGCCGCGCAGCCCAGTCGCAGCGCGTCATCGACGCTGGCGGTGATCGCCTGGTTCTTGCCGGCCGTGTCGGACATCAGGCTGTTGGCGCTGTTGACCTTGAGGATCGTCGGGATCTGGCCGGCGAAGCGGTCGGCCCCGGCCTCGATCATGCCAAGCGGCGCGGCAAAGGCGTTCAGCCCGGCATCGATCGCCAGTTGGTAGTGATAATGCGGATCATAACCTGCCGGGTTCGGCGCAAAGGACCGTGCGGGCCCGTGCTCGAACCCCTGATCGACGGGCAGGATGATCATCTTGCCGGTGCCCGCCAGCTTGCCGTTCATCAGCATCCGCGCCAGCTGCGCCTTCACGCCCGGCGTCTCGCCTTCATAATTGGCCAGGATCCGCCGCACCGTCTCGGTCATCTGCATGGAAAACTTCTCCTCTGTGATGGCGGTTCCATACCATGCGCAGACCCGGAGGCAACGCTGATGACGCTAACAAATACAGGCCGATGCCGATTGAAATACGGTCCTGCCTCCGAACGACGGAATGGCAGTTCGTAAAAGCTTAACCATTCGGGAATCGCCTCGGGCGCAAATAATGCGCATATCAGAATATGGGGGCCCTCAAGAAAGGAGACGGAATGTATACAAATATTTCCCTCGCGCATTACCAACTGCCGCTGTTCGGTCTTGGCACCAGCACATCCGCGACCGATTTCGGCCAGGATCACCGCAGCATCTTCGTCCGGCCCATTACCGCGGCCGGCGGGGTCACGGAACTGCCCGTGACCGAGGCGGTGCAATCCAAGACCTCCGTGCCGATGTCGTTTGAACAATGGCTCGACACGGTCATGATCTATCGGAACGCGGCGCTGCGAAATGACGCCGCCACGGCAGAAGCCGAAAGTCCCGCCGAGACTGGCGACGCCGCCGAAGCGGCTGCCGAAACCGGCGATTCGCCACAGCCCGAGGCCAGCAGCAGCGCGACTGAACCGGCCGAAGCTTCAGAGGCGGAAGAAGCTTCAGAGGCGGAAGTCGAACCGGCGCCTGACCAGCCCGACGCCGAGCCGACCGAAACCGGTGACGGGACGCAGGCGGGCTCGGGCAATGGCGGTCTGCTGGGCCGGTTGCTGGGCTGATGCCGTTGCGACCGGGGGCGGTCCTGACCGTCCCCGGGTCATCATCGGCGATCCACGCTGTCCGTTCGCCGGTCAGGCCTGCAGCGCGGCCACCCCGGGAAGTTCCTTGCCTTCCATCCATTCCAGGAAGGCCCCGCCGGCTGTCGAGATGAAGGTAAAGTCGGCCGCCGCCCCGGCCTTGTTCAACGCCGCCACGGTGTCGCCGCCACCGGCGACCGAAATCAGGCTGCCAGCGCGCGTCAGTTCCGCCGCGGCCCGCGCCGCTTCGTTGGTCGCCCGGTCGAACGGCTCGATCTCGAACGCCCCCAGCGGACCATTCCAGATCAGCGTCCGGCAGCCCTGCATCGCGGCTGTCAGCGCCTCGACGGTCTGCGGCCCCGCATCCAGGATCATCGCGTCCGGCGGACAGTCATCGACGCCAAGAACCTCGCTGTCGGCCCCGGCCCGGAACTCGCGGGCAACGACGATATCGACCGGCAGATGGATCGTGCAGCCGCCCTGATCGGCCTTCTGCATGATCGCGCGGGCGGTGTCGGCCATGTCGCGTTCGGCCAGCGACGTGCCGACCTCGACCCCCCGGGCCACCAGGAAGGTGTTTGCCATGCCGCCGCCGATGACCAGATGATCGACCTTCTCGATCAGGTTCATCAGCAGATCAAGCTTGCTCGAGACCTTGGCCCCGCCGACCACCGCCATCACCGGCCGTTGGGCATTGCCAAGCGCGGCGTCCAGCGCCTTCAGTTCGGCCTCCATCAGACGCCCCGCGCCCGCGTCCAGCAATCGCGCCAGCCCTTCGGTCGAGGCGTGGGCGCGATGCGCGGCGGAAAACGCGTCGTTGACATAGGCCCCACCCAGCGCGGCCAGCGAGGCGGCGAAGGTCGGATCGTTGCGCTCCTCGCCCTCGTGAAAACGGGTGTTCTCCAGCAGCCCGACATCGCCTGCCTGCAACCCGGCCACCACGCGCTTGGCCGGACCGCCGATGCAGTCTTCGGCGAAGGCCACCTCTTGCCCCAGGGCCGTCTCGAGCGCCGGCAGGATCTGCCTGAGGCTCATGCTGTCCACACGCTTGCCCTTGGGGCGATCGAAATGGGCCAGAAGCACCGGGATCCCGCCCCGGGCCTGGATGTCCTTGACGGTCGGCACGATCTTCTCGATCCTTGTGGCATCGGTAACCCGGCCATCCTCGACCGGCACGTTCAGATCCACGCGGGTCAGAACGACCTTACCGTCCAGATCCATGTCATCGATTGTCTTGAACTGGGCCATGTCGCGTCCCTCCGGGCTGTGAGGCTTCGGGATGGGTTGTCACGCATGGCGCGGACATCGTCAACTGCCGAAGCCCTCCGATCTGACGCGGGCGTGATCGCGCCGGGATCGGGTTGCGCGTTGCCCTTGGCGGCGCGAACCCCTAGACCTTGGGGCAAACATCGCAAAGGAGGGCCGCATGGCCGAGATCAAGGATCCCGAGAACACCATCATCATCGAGCTGAAGGACGGCTCCGTCGTGGTCGAGTTGCTGTCCGACGTGGCGCCGAAACATGCCGAGCGGATGAAGGAACTGGCCCGCGCCGGGAAATACGACAATGTCGCCTTCCACCGCGTCATCGAGGGTTTCATGGCCCAGACCGGGGACGTGGCGCATGCCAACATGGAAAAGGACTACAACCCCGGCCGTGCGGGCACCGGCGGCTCGGACCTGCCGGATCTGCCGGCCGAGTTCTCGAAGCTGCCGCATGACCGCGGAACGCTGGGGGCGGCCCGGTCGCAGAACCCCAACAGCGCCAACAGCCAGTTCTTCATCAACTTCAAGGACAACCACTTCCTGAACGGGCAATACACCGTCTATGGTCGTGTCGTCGACGGCATGGAGCATGTCGACAGGATCGCGCGCGGCGAACCGCCCGCAAGCCCGGACCGGATGATCTCGGTCAAGGTGGCTGCCGATGCGTAAGCTGATCCTGATCCCCGCCGCGCTGGGTCTGTCGGCCGGCGTCGCCTTCGCGCAGGTGCCGGCCCCGACCCATGAGGACGGGCCCGGCCCCAACATGGTGATCGAGATCGCCGATGCCGAGGGCAATCCCAAGGGCACCATCACGCTGGACCTGCTGGCCGACACGGCCCCCCAGCATGTCGAGCGCCTGGTCGAACTGGCGAAATCCGGCGCCTATGACGGGGTGGTGTTTCATCGCGTCATCGATGGCTTCATGGCGCAGACCGGCGATGTCCAACATGGCAACCAGGACGGCGATACCCAGATGGCCGGCATGGGCGGCTCGGACATGCCGGACCTGCCGGCCGAGTTCAGCGAGATCCCGTTCATGGCCGGCACCGTCGGCATGGCGCGTTCGCAGGACCCCAACAGCGCCAACAGCCAGTTCTTCATCGACCTGGCGCCGGCCACCTTCCTGGACGGCCAATATACCGTGGTCGGACAGCTGGTCGATGGCTGGGACGTGCTGAACGCCATCAAGAAGGGCGACAGCAGCGCGAACGGCGCGGTCGAGGCGCCGGACTACATGGCGAAGGTGACGATCGCCGAATAGTGCCGGACCACAACCGGCCAGGCTGGCATGAAAGGGGGCCTGGCGGCCCCTTTTTTTCGCACTTGCAGCAAGCCCGCATGCACGCCTATCCTGCGCCCCCATGGACATGCGCAATGCCGGCGACATCATCGAAATAACGCCCTCGGCGCAGGTTGATCCGCAGCGCCACGGGTGGCGGGCGAAATGTCTTCAGCGCCTGATCAGGATGGAACTGCCGGTTCCGCGCAGCTTTGCCATCTCGGCGGCCTCGGTGCAGGCCATCGCGGCAGGGCATCCGGTGGCGATGGCCGCCGTCCAAAGCCTGTTCGACAGCGGTGACGGGCTGGTCGGGGTCCGTCCCTCGGCGGCGACACCGGAATGGGGCGGGCCGGGCACGGTGCTGAATGTCGGCATCAACGACGCCGTGCACGCACGCCTGTCCGACCGCATCGGCCCCGAGAACGCCGATGCGATCTATCTCAACTTCGTGCAAAGCTATGCCATCCACATCGCCCGCCTCGATCCCGACATGTTCGCCCAGGAAGGCGCGGATGCGCTGAAGGATGCGCTGCGTTGCTATCGCGAGGAGATGGAAGAAGAGTTTCCGCAGGAGCCCAGTCGCCAGCTGGCCGAGGTGCTGCGCTCGATGGCAAGAGCCTGGGAAGGCCCGTCGGCGCGACTGCTGCGGCAGGCCAAGGGCGCGCCGGTCGATGCGCCGCTTGGACTGGTGGTGCAGAACATGGCCCTGGCGATGGGTCCGGGCCTGTCCGGATCCGGCAGCATCCAGTTCGTCGATTCGGTCACCGGTTCGCCGCGCGTGACCGGCCGTTTCCGCGGCCAGCATCACGGCGGTGCCGTCGGCAAGGGTGCTGAAAGCCTGTATCTGACCCGCGACAAACGCGGTCCCGCGCTGGAAGACGTGGCGCCGGACATCTTTGCCGACCTGGTGCGCTTCGGCGTCGCCGCGCGCGAGAGGCTGCGCGAAGAGATGCAGATCGAGTTCGTCGTGACCGATGGCAGGATCTCGATCATCGACGCGACCCGCGTGCAGCGCAGTTCGCGCGCCAGCGTGCGGATCGCGGTGGCGCTGGCCAATGACGGCGTGATCCCCAGGGACGAGGCGCTGATGCGGGTCGAACCCCGCGCGCTGGCGGACCTGCTGCATCATCAGGTCGATCCGCGCGCGACCCGCGACGTGATTGCGCGTGGCATCAACGCAAGCCCCGGCGCCGCCACCGGCAAGATCGTGTTCAACGCCGCGACCGCGCAGGCGTCGGCATCGCGCGACGAAGCTTGCGTGCTTGTGCGCCATGAAACCGTGCCCGAGGATATTCGCGGCATGCATGCCTCGGTCGCGGTGCTGACCGAACGCGGCGGCACGACCAGCCACGCGGCGGTGATCGCCCGCGGCCTCGGCCTGCCCTGCATCGTGGGCGTCTCGGGCCTTCGTATCGACAGCCGCAGCCGCACGCTGCGCGCGGGTGGCCGGACATTCCGCGAGGGCGAGGTCATCACCATCGACGGCAGCAATGGCGAGGTTCTGGCCGGCGCTGCCGCGCTGCTGGAGCCGGCGCTGGACGATACCTTCACGCAGCTTCTGGACTGGGCCGACGCCGTGGGGGGCATCGGCGTGCGTGCGAATGCCGATACACCCGAGGATGCCCGCACCGCACGCCGCTTCAAGGCACAGGGGATCGGGCTTTGCCGGACCGAACACATGTTCTTCGATTCCGATCGGCTGCCAGCCATGCGCGAGATGATCTTTGCCGACAAGCCCGAGGATCGGCGCCTGTCGCTGGACCGCATCCTGCCCATGCAGCGCGAGGACTTCATCGCCCTGTTCGAGATCATGGCCGGTTTGCCGGTCACCATCCGCCTGTTCGATCCGCCGCTGCATGAATTCCTGCCCCATGACCGTGAAGGCCTGCGCGAACTGGCCGAGTCGCTGGACCTGCCGCTGTCGGACGTGACCCGCCGGGTGGACGCGCTGTCCGAATTCAACCCGATGCTGGGAATGCGCGGGGTCAGGCTGGGGATCACGGTTCCCGAAATCTATGACATGCAGGCCCGCGCGATCTTCGAGGCAACGGTCGAGGCAAGCCGCAAGGGCGATGCCGTCGTTCCCGAGATCATGATCCCGCTGGTCAGCGCCATGCGCGAGGTCGAACTGGTCAAGAACCGCATCGACGCCGTCGCCGCCGCGGTCCGCAATGATCGCCGCGCCGAGTTCACCTATCGTCTGGGGGTGATGGTCGAAACCCCGCGCGCGGCCCTGCGCGCCGGCGACATCGCCGCGCATTCGGCCTTCCTGTCATTCGGCACCAACGACCTGACGCAGATGACCTATGGCCTGTCGCGCGACGATGCCGGGCGCTTCATGGGCATCTATGTCGGACAGGGCGTATACGTCGAAGACCCGTTCCACGTCCTGGACCGCGACGGGGTGGGTGAATTGCTGCTGACAGGCGCGCAGAGGGCGCGCGAGCAGCGCCCCGGCATCACCGTTTCGGTCTGCGGCGAACATGGCGGCAACCCGGAATCGATCGCCTTCTGCCACGAAGCCGGGTTCGACTATGTCTCTTGCTCGCCGTTCCGGGTGCCCGTCGCCCGGCTGGCGGCGGCGCAGGCCGCGATCCAGACCCGGCGGAACGCCGCGGCGGAAGGCTGAGCGATCACCGATTCGCGCGGCCCGGACGAGATCATCAACCGCAAGTTGTTGTTTTTTGATCCGAAACGGACCTTTCTTCGGCAGGTTTCGCCGTTTTTCGCCGGTTGCCGCCCGATCACTCGGCGACATCTTGCCGGAATTCTGGTTAACGCAGGGTCATTCGCGGAAACGGTATTTGTGTCGTAGCGAGGTCGGTCCGGAAAACTCTAGACACGCTGATGAACTTTGGTGCCACGCCAGCTGCTCGCGGCAGGGGCGCCTTTACCGCCTGTCAATGTTAGTGGCTTATAGGACCTGACATGAAATCGCTGCTTTTACGGCTTACGCCCATCTGCCTGGGCGCTGCCGCCGCCATGACCCTTGTCTCGAACAGCGCCGCCGCCGGGGGGAATGGCTCGCTGTTTTCGAACGACATCGCCTTGTTCGGGGCGGCATCGGATCCGATGGACCAGCCGAGGCCGAGACCGCTTCTATACACGGGTGCCGAACCTGTGAAGATCGAAAACGGTCCCGAGGAAATCTTTCTTGCCCGCTCGAACGCCCGCTACACCGCGGACGATCTGAACTGCATGGCCGAGGCGCTTTATCACGAGGCGCGGGGCGAGGGTAAGAAGGGTCAGGCCGCGGTCGCCGAGGTGATTCTGAACCGCGTGGACAGCCGCGCGTTCCCGCCTTCGGTCTGCGGGGTGGTCAACCAGCCCAGCCAGTTCAGCTATACGATCGGCGGCCCCAAGAGCATCCGCAACAAGGCCGCCTACACGCGCGCCCGCGCCATTGCCGAGGCCGCACTGACGGGGGCGCCGCGCGTTCTCACCGGCGGCGCGACGTATTTCCACACCCCCGCCGTACGGCCGTCCTGGTCGCAGCGCTTCCATCGGACCGTGCAGATCGGGCGTCACATCTTCTATCGGAAGGGCCAGCGCGTCGCCTCGAACTGACCGCTTGTCGGGGAACGCAGGGCGGGCTTGCCTGAGATGCGAATATGCTGTGAATGGGGGCATGGAACAGCCAGACCGCATTCACCTGCGTGATCACATCGTCACCGCCGAAATCGGCGCATTCCAGTCAGAGCGCGGTCGCACCCAGCGGCTGCGTTTCTCGCTGAGCGTGGATCTTCGCGATCCGGTCAGCGGCTCCGCCGATCATGTGGACCGGATCCTGTCTTATGACGTGTTGACCCAGGCGATCGAAACGGCTCTGGCCGACCAGCGGTACAATCTTGTCGAGACCCTGGCCGAGAAGATCGCGGCCGAGGTTCTGGCGCATCCCGCCGCCGCGCGGACCGGCGTGACGGTCGAGAAGCTGGATCGCGGTCCCGGTGCGCTTGGCGTCACCATCGTCCGGGATGCCGCGCGCGTGGACAGCACGGCGCAGGTCCTGCCGGTCAGCGTGCTGGTCTGGGACGCGCCGACGGCGACCCCGCAGGGGCCGGTCATCGTGATTGCGGGCACCACGCCCCCCGCGCGCGATCCCGACGCCTCCACGGCACGGCGCCGCATCGCCCTGCTTGCCGCCGACCAGGCCGCCTGGGCGCTTTCCGAGGGGCTGGCCCTCGAGATTGCCGAAACGCGCACCGAGCTTGAAGCAGCGATCCGCGACCGTCGCCCGGTCGTCTGGGCCCCTGCCCGGCTGGCGGCGGACGACGAGGCCGCCGGCACGACGCCCGCCTCGCTTGCCTTCTGGCTGGCGGCCAGGCTGGATGCCCTGCGCATCGACTTTGCCCTGCCCGATGACGCATCCCTGCCCACGCCGCCTGCGGGTCTGGCCGCACAGGTCGCGCGCGCGGCCGTGCTCTGACACAGGTCACTTTCTCGAACACCCGCAAGGCAGGAACAACGATGTCCCGATCCCGCGAATATTTTCGTCCGATCCCGTTGCCACAGGGAGGTCGGTGGCGTCTTGCGGGCGGGCAGATCGGATTCTCGGCCCTTGAACGCCTGCGGCGCGGGCAGCGACCCGAGATCGTGACCCAGGCGCCTGCCGAGGTGATCGAGGCATTGACGCTTGCGCGACAGCCGGTCCTGGGCATGGCGTTGGACCGGCCGGTTCTGATGGGCATCGTGAATGCCACGCCCGACAGTTTTTCGGATGGCGGCAGCTACGAGCCTCTGGCTCAGGCGAGGTCCCTGATCGCAGCGGGCGCGGATATCCTGGACATCGGCGGCGAATCGACCCGCCCCGGTGCCGACGAGGTGCCCGAACAGGAGGAAATCGACCGCATCCGCCCGGTCATCCGGGCCTTGGCGGACCGGATCGGGATCTCGGTCGATACGCGCAAGGCAACCGTGGCGCGCGCCGCGCTGGCGGACGGAGCCGCAATGGTCAATGACGTATCGGGTTTCGATTTCGACGCCGCGTTGGCGACGGTCGTCGCGGCCAGCGGCGTGCCGGTCTGCCTGATGCACGCCCAGGGACTGCCCGCCACGATGCAGGACGATCCGCGCTATGACGACGTGCTGCTGGATATCTATGACGCCCTGGAAGCCCGCATCGCCCGCGCCGAGGCGGCAGGGATCGGCCGCCCAAGGATCGTGATCGATCCGGGTATCGGCTTCGGCAAGTCGCTGGCGCATAATCTGACCATCCTGCGGCGGATTTCGCTGTATCATGGGCTTGGATGTCCGATCCTTCTGGGGGTTTCGCGCAAGCGTTTCATCGGCACGGTCGGCGGCGCCGAACGCCCCGCCGACCGTGTGCCCGGCAGTCTGGCGCTGACGCTGGCGGCCGTGGCGCAAGGGGTCCAGATCCACCGCGTCCATGACGTGGCAGAGATCGCGCAGGGATTGCGGCTGTGGCAGGCCGTCAACAAGAACGACGAGGCAGAAACATGAGCAGGAAGCTTTTCGGAACCGACGGCGTGCGCGGCCGCGCCAACACCTACCCCATGACCGCCGAGATGGCGTTGCATCTTGGCGCGGCCGCAGGCCGGTACTTCCGCCGGGACGGACGGAACCGGCACCGCGTGGTGATCGGCAAGGACACGCGGCTGTCGGGCTACATGCTGGAAAACGCGCTGACCGCAGGGCTGACCTCGACCGGCATGAACGTGCTTTTGCTGGGACCGGTGCCGACGCCGGCGGTCGGATATCTGACCCGCTCCATGCGGGCCGATCTGGGAATCATGATCTCGGCCAGCCACAATCCGGCCGAGGACAATGGCATCAAGTTCTTCGGCCCTGACGGATTCAAGCTGTCCGATGACGCCGAGACCGAGATCGAGGCCATCGTGGCGGGCCAGATCGAGCCGGCGCAACCCGGCAATATCGGTCGCGCCAAACGGATCGACGACGGCCGAGGGCGATACGTCGAATATGCCAAGACGACATTTCCGGCGGGGCAGCGGCTGGATGGCATGAAGGTGGTGATCGACTGCGCCAATGGCGCGGCCTATCGCGCAGCCCCCGAGGTGCTGTGGGAACTTGGCGCCGACGTCATCCCGCTGGGGGTCGAACCGGACGGATTCAACATCAATGACAGGGTCGGCTCGACCCATCCGGCGGCCTGCGCGGCGATGGTCCTGGACCAGAAAGCCCATCTGGGGATCAGCCTAGACGGCGATGCCGACCGGGTCGTCATCATCGACGAGCAGGGCCGGATCGCCGATGGCGACCAGATCATGGCGCTGTTGGCCAGGCGATGGGCGCAGCAGGGACGCCTGAAGGGCGAGGCTCTGGTCGCCACCGTCATGTCGAATCTGGGGCTTGAGCATTTTCTGCATCGCCAGGGCCTGCGGCTGGAACGCACCCGTGTCGGCGACCGCTATGTGGTCGAGCGGATGCGTGAAGGCGGGTTCAATCTTGGCGGCGAACAGTCGGGACATATCGTGATGACCGACTATGCGACCACCGGCGACGGCCTGATCGCCGCGATGCAGTTCCTTGCCGCGATGGCCGATACCGGTTTGCGGGCCAGCGAACTGGCCTGCCAGTTCGAACCCGTGCCGCAATTGCTGATGAATGTCCGCTACGCAGCCGGTGCCGATCCGCTGTCGGCGGATAGCGTGCGGGCGATGATCGCCCAGGCCGAGGCGCGGCTGGCCGGCTCGGGCCGGGTGCTGATCCGCAAATCGGGCACCGAGCCGCTGATCCGGGTGATGGCCGAAGCGGAGGACGAAACGGTGCTGCGCGAAGTCGTGGCGGGGATCGTGGCGGCCGTCGAGCGGGCAGCCTGAGGCAGCTGGTCCGCAGACCGAGGGCGCCGCGGGAAACCCGCGGCGCTTTCCGCGTCCCGCGGCGGCCGGGGGCGTTGCCCCCGGCGCAACCCAGATCCTCGCGGGCAGCCTAGCGAAGTTCCAGCGTGGGGTCGTGGTCGTAAAGCCAGTCGAATCGGGACAGCAGCTGACCCGGCGCAACCCGTTGAGCGGCGCGCAAGGCGGCATGGGCCAGGATACGTCTGGTGCCCGTCAGGTGATAATTGCGGGCATTGGCGTTCGCGGCTGCCACGATGCGCGTGACGCGGGGCGCGCGCATCGCCTGGTATCGGTCCAGCGCGACGGCCTGATCGGCCGAGGCGTCCAGACAGGCGGCAAGACTCCAGGCGTCCTCGATCGCCATGACAGCGCCCTGTGCCATGAACGGCAATGTGGGATGGGCCGCATCGCCGACCAGCGCATGGCGGCCGTCCTGCCAGCGGCGCGCGACCTCATGCCGGAACAGGCCCCAGACATGAACCTCGTTGACGGCAGAAAGCCAGCCCGGGACCGGCCCACCAAACGCTGAGAAGGTGGCGCGCAGATTGCCCGGATCGTCCGGAATGGCCCAGCCCTCGTCCTGCCATTCATGGCGTTCCTGTACCGCAACCAGGTTCCGCAGCCCGCCAGGCAAGGGATAGCTTACCAGATGGCGGCCCGGCCCCATGAAGATCCGCGCCTCAGGGACGGCGTCGGCGTCGGCGTCGGCAATCACCGCGCGCCACGCGACCTGATGGGTGAAGAAGGGCACCTCGCGGCCGTTCAGATGGCTGCGGATCACGCTGCGCAACCCGTCGGCGCCGATCACGAGGGGGGCTTCCGGCGGGGTGGTGACCGCCCGGTTCAGTTCGATCCGCGCGCCGGCATCCCGGGCCGCAGCCGCCAGAACCTCGATCAGGCGGGCACGATGGACAAGCCGGAATTCGTCCTGTGGACGATGCCGGATCAGATCAAGCCGCGCCACCGGCGCACCGGTGGCATCATGCAGCGCGACCGCATGGCTGCGCAGCGACGCTTGCGCGATCGGCCGCGAAAGCCCCAGCGCGTCGAGGACCCGCATGCCATTGGGCGAAAGCTGAAGGCCCGCGCCGACCTCGCGGATCGCGTCCGCGCGCTCCAGCACCGTCACCCGCGCACCCCGCCGACCCAGGGCAATGGCCGAGGTCAGCCCGGCCACTCCGGCCCCGACAATGACCACCGGACGGTCTTTCAGCGCGCCGCTCATCGGATCTGGATCCCGCGGATGCACATGTCGAAACCGCGCGCCGTTTGCAGGAAAAAATCTGCGGAACGCCGCGGGAAACGCGCGCCTGATCCCGCCATGGTGTCCGGCATGTCCGCCTTGCATCTCATCGTCACGCGGGCGCCATGACCACCCTGTCTTCCCGGCTCAGTCGTCCCGATGGACCCGTTCGCGGCGCTCGTGTCTTTCCTGGGCTTCAAGCGTCATGGTCGCGATCGGCCTTGCGTCCAGTCGCCTGAGGCTGATCGGTTCACCGGTTATCTCGCAATAGCCGTATTCCCCGGTCTCGATACGCCGCAGGGCCGAGTCGATCTTGCTGACCAGTTTGCGCTGGCGATCGCGCGTGCGCAGTTCCAGCGCACGGTCGGTTTCCTCGCTGGCGCGGTCGGCCAGATCGGGCACCGCGCGCGCGCTGTCCTGCAACCCCTCCAGCGTCTCGGCGGACAGGTCCAGCAGTTCCTGCTTCCAGGCTTCCAGCTTCCGGCGGAAATACTCAAGCTGCCGTTCGTTCATGAATGGCTCGTCCTCGGCAGGGCGGTAATCTTGGGGCAGGAAGGTCTGGGCTTTCATTTGTCCTCCGGCGGCGCCGGGCGGTGGTATGGGTTCCGACACCTGCGGCCCCATTAAAGTATGATGGGATGGTTGTCACTAGGCCAATACACGCTATTTGTACGATCGACCCACCACCATCGCGCGGCTGTTTCGCCGTGCAGGCTTATTCGGCCAAGCTTTTCACGGAAAAGGAGAGTTTTCATGCAATTCACCGGCACTGACCGCTATGTCGCGCCGCCCGAACTGGCCGTTGCGGTCAATGCCGCCGTCACGCTCGAGCGGCCTCTGCTGGTCAAGGGCGAGCCCGGCACCGGCAAGACCGAACTCGCCCGTCAGGTCGCCCGCAGTCTCGACCTGCCGATCATCGAATGGCACGTGAAATCAACCACGAAAGCCCAGCAGGGGCTTTACGAATACGATGCCGTCAGCCGGCTGCGCGACAGCCAGCTTGGTGACAAGCGCGTCCACGACGTCGCCAACTATATCCGCAGGGGCAAATTGTGGCAGGCCTTCGACGCCGATCGCAAGATGGTCCTGCTGATCGACGAGATCGACAAGGCGGATATCGAGTTCCCGAACGACCTGCTGCAGGAACTGGACCGGATGGAGTTTCACGTCTACGAGACCGGCGAAACCGTCCGGGCGAAGCACCGGCCCGTCGTCGTCATCACCTCGAACAACGAAAAGGAATTGCCCGACGCGTTTCTGCGGCGTTGCTTCTTTCACTATATCCGCTTTCCCGACGCGCCAACGCTGAAGGCGATCGTCGCGATGCATTATCCGGGGCTGAAGCCGCGCCTGCTGGACGAGGCGCTGACCCAGTTCCTGTCGCTGCGCGATGTTCCGGGGCTGAAGAAGAAACCCTCGACCAGCGAGTTGCTGGACTGGCTGAAGCTGATCCTGGCCGAGGATCTGGCACCCGAGGACCTGAAACGCGATCCGGGCGAGATGCTGCCGCGTCTGCATGGGGCGCTGCTGAAAAACGAACAGGATGTCGGCCTGTTCGAGAAACTGGCCTTCATGGCCCGCCGACAGGGTCGCTAGGCGCAGGCGGCCGCTGCCTTTCCGCCCGATGCCGGCGCCGCGCGGAAAACGGCATTGCCGCAGCCCCTGCCCGCCGCTTAGGGTGCCACCCATATTCACAGGAGGAACGAGATGGCCGACAAGCAAGGCTTTGATACAATGGCGATCCACGCCGGCGCGGCAGCAGATCCGGCGACCGGTGCCCGGCAGGTGCCGATCTACCAGACCACCGCCTACGCGTTCCGCGACGCCGAGCACGCGGCCCGGTTGTTCAACCTGCAAGAGGTCGGCTACATCTATTCCCGCCTGACGAACCCGACCGTGGCGGCACTGCAAAGCCGCGTCGCGGCGCTGGAGGGCGGGGCCGGCGCAATATGCTGTTCGTCGGGCCATGCGGCACAGATCCTGGCGCTGTTTCCGCTGATGGGTCCGGGCAGGAACATCGTCGCCTCGACACGACTCTATGGTGGAACCGTCACCCAGTTCAGCCACACGATCAAGCGGTTCGGCTGGTCGGCCAAATTCGTCGATCTCGACGATCCCGAGGCGCTGAAAGCGGCCATCGACGAAGACACCCGCGCAATCTTCTGTGAATCGATCAGCAATCCGGGCGGCTATGTCACCGACATCCCGGCGGTCGCCAAGCTTGCCGATGCCGCGGGCATTCCGCTGATCGTGGACAACACGCTGGCCACGCCCTATCTGTGCAGGCCGATCGAGATGGGCGCCTCTCTGGTCGTGCACAGCCTGACCAAGTTCATGACCGGCAACGGCACGGTGACCGGCGGCGCGGTGATCGACAGCGGCACGTTCGACTGGTCGGCAAGCGACAAGTTCCCCAGCCTTTCGGCGCCGGAACCCGCCTATCACGGGCTGAAATTCCACGAGACATTCGGTGCGCTGGCCTTCACCTTCCACGGCATCGCCATCGGGTTGCGCGATCTGGGCATGACCATGAACCCGCAAGGCGCTCATTACACGCTGATGGGGATCGAGACTCTGGGGCTGCGGATGCCGCGCCATGTCGACAACGCCCAGAAGGTCGCGGAATGGCTGGAACAGGACCCGCGCGTCGAAAGCGTGACCTATGCCGGGCTGGCCTCGTCGCCATGGAATGCGACGGCCAGGCGGCTTTATCCGAAGGGCGCGGGATCGCTGTTCACCTTCTCGATCAAGGGCGGCTACGAGGCTGCCGTGAAGCTGGTCGATGCGCTCGAGCTTTTCAGCCATGTCGCCAATCTGGGCGATGCAAGGTCGCTGGTGATCCATTCGGCCTCGACGACCCATCGCCAGCTGACCGAAGAGCAGCAACGTGCAGCCGGTGCTGCCCCCGAGGTGGTTCGGCTGTCCGTCGGAATCGAAACTGCAGAGGACCTTATCGCCGATCTGGATCAGGCGCTTGCGAAAGCGACTGCCTGAGGCCGCGATCGCACGAGAAAAGGGGGGGCAAGCCCCCTTTTCACCCTTCCTTCAAAGCCATGCGCCGATCAGTTCGATTTTTACGGCGCCGGCTCCATGGCTTCGCCCTCGACCGGAGGCGGCGGCATCTGGTCCCCTTCCCCAGGCGCGGGCGCCTGGGCTTCGGGCAGCGCTGCACCGTCCGCGGGCGGCATTTCGGTGGGCGCGGCCTTGCCTTGCTTCATGCCGCCCCGGTGATGCCTGCCCTCCATGCCCTGGCGGCAGGACTCCATGCCCCCGATCAGCGCGTATTCCATCTGGACCGAAGCCGACATCGACAATTCGCCCGCCTGGACCGGGACGCTTTCGGACGCCGCCGCGCCATCGGCCGCCATCCGCATCATCGGGCGAGGTCCGCCCGACACCTGGTTGTCGCGCAGCATCAGCACCGGGCCAAGCGTCAGCCCCGCGGCCTCGGCCAGCACGCCGGCCTTGTGGCGCGCATCCGCCACCGCCGCACGACGGGCCTCGTCCTCGACATCAGTGCCGTCATCGCGGCCGAAGTCGATGCCGTTGATCTCGTTCGCGCCGGCATCGACGATGGCATCCAGAACCGCGCCCAGATCGGCGATCTCGGTCACGCGCACCGCGACCATGTTGCTGGCCTGATAGCCGGTCACGCGCGGTGCCCGGTTTTCGCCGTAATCCATCACGGTGCCGAGGCTCAGCCCCGAGGTCTGGATGTTCCTTTCGTCGATACCGGCGCCCTTCAGCGCCTCGATGACCGCCGATTGCCGGGTCGAGTTCTGGCGCATCGCCTCGGCCGCGCTGTCAGCCTGGCTGGTGACCCCAAGCTGCACCGTCGCCATGTCGGGCGCGACGCGCGCCTCGCCCTCGCCGATGACCGTAAGGCGTCGATCGGCCATCGTGCCGCCGGAGCCTGGACAGTGATGCGCAGCCCTGTAGTGCCCGTGCCCACCCTTGCCTGACCCGGCATGTGCCGGGCTCGCCATCGCCAGCAGTGACGCTGTTGAAATCATCAGCGCCGTGCGCGCCAGAATACCGGGTTCATGCCTCATGTCGGGTCCTCTCCGCCTGAAAAACGCGACCGGAGTCGCAATGCCGGATCTTAGCGCCTCGTCTGGCCGATCGCGTTCACAGCTGCGCCAGATTCGCTTTTCTAAACCCACAATTTGGGGTAGACGAAAGGAAGCGCCACCAGATCGCGGCATACAGAACCGCGACGCCATTTTCGAGCAGTGACAGAACGATGAATCAGCACGTCCCCGAATTCGCCATGAGCTTCACCCACGAAGCCGTCCTGCTGGAACGACGCGACGGGCCGGGGTGGATTCCCGTCGGCCAGGCCCGGTTTGCCGGCCGCGACATGGCCGCGACGCTGAACGCGTTGCGGGTCGAGTCGGGCGGTCTCGTCGGGGCTGCCGATACCGTGCTGGTGATCCCCGACGACCAGATCCTCTATACCACGCTGACCGTGCCGCTTGGTTCGGACACGGCCGCCGTGCTGGGCCGCGCGCTGGAAGCCTTGACCCCATATCGTGCCGAGGACCTGGCGTTCGACTGGTGTCCATCGGACAATGGCGACATCGAGACTCTGCGCGTCGCCGCCGTTGCGCGCCGGACGCTGGATGAGGCCGAGGAGTTCGCTCGTGCCCAGGGATTCCGGCCGCTTGGGTTCGTCGCCAGACCCGGGGATGCGCGCTTTGACGGCCATCCGGATTTCGGCGCCAGCCGCCTGCTGGCCGCGGATGCGGTGCGGATGCCATTCAGCGAACCCGACCTCACCCAGGCCAGGATCACCGCACCGGTGATCGAGGCTGGACTGCCCCCCACCACCGGGCCGGATCCTGTCACGCCTGTCGTCTCGCGCATCACGCCGCATCATGTCACCGCGCCGCGACCGGCCCAGACCCAGACCCAGACCCAGACCCAGACGGCCGCACGACGCGATGTGGCGGCAAGATTGAGCGACAGTGCCGCCGAAGCAGAGCCTGCCGTCGCCGCGCCGGCCGTCATTCGGCACACCGATCGCCAGGCCGTCGCCGCACCCCGCCTGTCGGCGCGCGCCGCAGCCGTCCACAGCCGTGCCGCCGAGGCGCGCGCCCGCCGCGCGCAGCCCGACGAAGCCGATGCCGGTCGCGCCGCCGCGCTGATCAGCAGGTTGACCGCCTATCGGCCGGGCCGCTTGCCGGTCATGATGGGCAGTCTGCTGGTCGCCGTGCTGGCCGTGCTGGTGATCTTCGGTGGCGGCAAGGACGGCTCCGATCTGGCCAATACCGACCAAAGCCCGGCGACGGATTCCGCCCCCGCGGCAGAGCCGGCGCCCGCAACCGCAACGGCCGCAACCACAACGGCCGCGGGCACCGCGCCCGAGGCCGCGGCGGCGGCCGATCCCGCGGGCGACAATGCCGATGCGGATCAGACGGCCGACGCCGCCGAGGCGGCCCGCAGCGATGAGCAGGCAGCAGAGGCCGGAAAAGCCGGCGATGCCCCGGCCATGATTGCCGCCCCGCCCGCAACGCAACCGACCGGACCGGCGCAGGATGATCCCCTGACCCGTGCCCTGGCAGAGGCCATGACCCCGGCCGATCGTGACCGGAATGCGGACCGCAGCGCCCGGTCAGCGACGGTGCCTGCAACGAAACCTGCTGAGTCCCCGATCTCCGAAGCCGCGAACCCCGGCGATACAAGGCCGCGGGTCGCCCCGACATCGGGGCCGTCGGACGACGCCGCCGCGCGCGCTGCGATGGCGGCAAGCGCACCGCAATTGCGCAGTTCAGCCCGTCCGCAAGGCGCGCCGCCAGTCAGGGCAACGCCCCCCGCACCGCCCGATGTCAGCCCGGCGGTGCCCGCCAACCCGCAGCCCTTCCCGCAACGGACCCAGGTCCAACCGCCGCGCGTGACCGACATCCGCCCACCGGCGCGGCCCGCAACGCCCGTCAGCCAGCCGGCACCGCAGACCACCGCGACACAGCCGGCGGCGCTTTCCAGCGAGCCGACCGCCGCGCCACCGGCGCCCAGCCCGCGACCGCTGGGGTCTTCGGGCCGTCCGCCGGCACGCCCCGACAGCCTGACCTATCTGGAAGAAGGAAGCCGCGACGAGGCCGGCTCACCCACCCGCCTGAGTGCCGTCGAAGAGGCTTTCCTTCTGGATCTGCTGCGCGACCTGCGGACCGCCGAGGCCGGGCGGACCGGGCTGGGCGCGGATGAGCGCGGCCTGCTGATCCGGCTGGCCGACGCGCGGCCGCAGCGCAAGCCCGTCGAGGTCACCGGCCCCGCCGAATCCGCAGTCCGTGCCGCCCTCGCCGCCGCGGTGGCCGAAGCGGATCGCCCGCCCCCGCGCAGCGCTGCCGACATCGCCGCCGCTGCCCCTGCGGCAACCGCGTCAAGCACATTGCTGAACCGATCGTCACGCCCGGTCCTGCGCCCCGGATCGGCGGCAGGCGGCGCGCAAGGCAACGCCCCCCGGCCGGGCAATGCCAGCCTGTCCGGCAAGGCGGTCGAGGAAGCCATTGCCGCGGCGGTTGCAAACAGTTCCGCCCTGCCCGGCGCCGTGGCGCTGACGGCGCTGTCGGCATCCTCCTTGCCGCCCCGCCGCAGTCAGCGCGCCGCGGCCGAGGCCTCGTCGCTGGCACCGGCTGCGCCTGGGGCTGCGCCAAGCGCCCAGGACCTGCGGGCTGCGGCCGAAGAGCAGAACCGCGAGGCCGCCCTGGCCGAGCAGCGTCGCATGGACGCCGAACTGCAGGCACAGGCCGAAGCCCGCGCCCGCGCCCGCGCCGCCGCCGATGCCCAGGCCGAAGCCAATGCCCGCGCCCAGGCCGAGGCCCGCGCCCGCGCCCAGGCCCAGGCCGAGGCGCGCGCGGCCGCTGCGCGCAACCAAAGCTATACCCCTCCAGAAGCCGAGAAAGAGCCAGAGGTCGCAGCCGCCGTGCCGGTAGGACGTGGCCAGGGCGCGGCCGCCGCCACAGCGACGGTGAAGGACGGGATCACGCTGAACCGGACGCAGATCATCGGAACGATCGGCGCAGGCAAGGCCAGCCGCGCGCTGGTCAGACTGTCAAATGGCCGTGTCGTCACGCTTCGGCTGGGTGACAGGATCAATGGCGGAACGATCACCGAAATAGGCAACAGCCGGATCACCTATGTGAAGGGCGGTCGCCCACAGGAGTTGTCGGTCTTGAGCGGGAAGTAATGGAGAACTTCCTCCTTCTCGCCACGGTCTATCTGGTCACCATGGTGATCGCCGTGCCGATCTCGGCGCGGCTGGGTCTGGGTTCGGTGCTGGGCTATCTGATTTGCGGCATCCTGATCGGACCGGTGCTGAACCTGACCGGCAACCAGATGAGCGACCTTCAGCATTTCGCGGAATTCGGCGTTGTCATGATGCTGTTCCTGATCGGGCTGGAGCTGGAACCCCGCAATTTGTGGACCATGCGCCACCGCCTGATCGGGCTTGGCGGCGCGCAGGTTCTGATGTCGATGGCAGCGGTCGCGGGCGTGTCCCTGTATCTGGGGCTGGGCTGGCCAGCAGCGATCGCGATGGGGATGATCCTGTCTCTCAGCTCGACGGCGATCGTGCTGCAGACCCTGTCGGAAAAGGGGCTGATGCAGACCTCGGGGGGGCGCTCGGCCTTTTCCGTGCTGCTGACGCAGGACATCGCCGTGATCCCCATGATCGCCCTGATGCCGCTGCTGGCCAGCACCGGCGGACACGCCTCGGCAGCCCACGGCGACACCGAGCATATCGGTCAGGCCTTCATGGCGGACCTGCCCGGCTGGGGCGCAACGCTGGTGACCCTGGCGGCGGTCGCGGCGGTGATCCTGCTGGGGCAATATCTGATCCGACCGATCTTTCGCTTCGTGATCGCGTCCCGGCTGCCCGAGATGGAAACCGCGATGGCGCTGCTGATCGTGGTCGGCATCGCATCGCTGATGATCCTTGTCGGGCTGTCGCCCGCGCTGGGGACCTTCCTGGCCGGCGTGATGCTGGCAAGTTCAGAGTTCCGGCACGAGCTGGAATCGCAGATCGAGCCGTTCAAGGGGCTTCTCCTGGGGCTGTTCTTCATCACCGTCGGCGCGGGCATGGATTTCCGGATCCTGTTCGACCAGCCGGTGCCGATCCTGTCTGCGACCGCCGGCCTGATCGCCGCCAAGGCCGCGATCCTGTGGATGATCGCCCGATGGACCAGGATGACGCGCCGGGACCGGTCGCTTTTCACATTGTCGCTGGCCCAGGCGGGCGAATTCGGTTTCGTGCTGATTTCCTATGCCGTCTCGCTGGCGATCCTGCCGTCGGAACTGGCCAAGTCGGTCCTGCTGGTGATCGCGCTGACAATGCTGGCCACGCCGCTGCTGTTCATCCTGCATGCCCAGCTGCACCGGCGGCTGGCCGAAGGCGGCATCACGGCGGCGGCCGACGATATCGAGGAACAGCAGCCGATCATCATCGCGGGGATCGGGCGGTTCGGTCAGGTCATCAACCGCATGGTCACGTCGTCGGGCTTTCGAACCACCGTGCTTGACCACGACCTGAAGCTGATCCAGCTGATGCGGCAGTTCGGGTTCAAGGGCTATTTCGGGGACCCCACCCGACCCGAGATCCTGATGGCCGCAGGGCTGGAGAAGGCCCGGATCCTGGTCGCCGCACTGGACGAGCCCGAAGCCAACCTGAAATTGATCCGCTATGCGCGCGAGCGCCGGCCGGACCTGCATATCGTCGCGCGCGCCCGCGACCGGGTAAATGTCTACCAACTCTACAGCGCTGGCGCGAACGACATCGTCCGCGAGACCTTCGACAGCTCGCTGCGGGCCGGCCGATACGTGCTGGAAAACGCGGGACTCTCGGAATACGAGGCGGCCGAACTTGAGAATATCTTCTATCGCCTCGACCGCGCCTCGCTGCGCGAGCTGGCCGACGTCTGGAAGCCCGGCGTGCCGCTGGACCAGAACCCGGAATATGTCGCGCTGAGCCGAGAGCTGAACCGCAACCTGGAAACCGCGCTGATGGAACGCTTCTCGAATGGTGCTAACGCCCGACCGGACGACGGTGACGAGGAAGAGCCGGAGCACGGGCTTGGGCGACCGCGTGAACCGCGCGAACAGCGACCCGGCGGGCGTTTCTGAGACGCGGCCCGATCACGGTCTTATCCGTCGAGACGTTCGATGGTCCATCCCTGGGCCTCAAGCAGCTTCAGCACCCCCTGCTCGCCCGGCAGATGCAGCGCGCCGAAACCGGCGATGATCCTCTGGCCCTGACGCGCGGCCGCCTCGGCACCCTCGGTCAGCGTCCCGATCCAGTCGCGGTTGCGGCGGTCCATCAGCCGGGACTGGGCCAGATCCATCTGCTCGTCGACCACGTCCCGCGACAGGCCGGAACTTTCATAGGCCTCGAAGCGGCCGAATTCCCAGATCGTCCAGACATCCCCGGAAAAATACGCGTCGGTCAGCGTGACCGCATAGTCATCCGCGTAGGATGCCGCCGGGAGCGCCGCGCGAATCATGTCGATTTCCTGCGCCGGCGTCATGTCGGCGAACAGGCGGAACACCGTGTCCCAGGATTCCAGCGGCCGGACAGGGATCTGCAACGACTCGGCGCGGCTGACCAGCAGTTGATCCAGGCCGGCGGACTCGCCCTCACCCGCAAACCCCTCCATCATGCAGGGCGAGACGCCCAGCATCATCGCGACATACCAGGGCCGCAGCTTCGCGGTGATGACCGCTGGCGTACCGCGCAGGGCCATCGCCTCGGACAGGGCGGTCCACTCCTTTTCCGACAGCCTTTCCGGCAGCGTCGGCCCGCTGATGCTGACCATCAGCGAGGGGTCCTCGGTCAAGGCGCGGGTCAGCCGCGCCTCTTCCCGGGGTCCAGCCTCGACGAACAGCGTCGCGGCATCGGCGAAGGGTTCGGCAAGCCGGTCCAGCATGGCCTGGTGACGCGGATCGCCAAAATGATAGGTGCCGACCAGCGTCATCCGGGCGTCGCCTTTGCTCGCCTGCCACAGCAATCCCCGATGGAACGGCACCTCGCTGACCGCCTCCCGGATCATCGCGCGCCGATCCTCGGGCATGGCCTCGATCAGATTGGTGCCCACGCATTCCGTCGCGGCGGCGGACCCGACAATCCCCACCAGCATCGCTGCGACCAACCATTTCCGCATTCTCGCCCCCTTCGCGACACCGCACGAGCGCGAGGCTGGCATAATTTCCGGGACCCGGCCAGATGCAGTCGCGCTGTCCGCCGTGATTGCCGTTGACAGTGCGGACGCGTTTGCCTAGATGAGCGCCATTGGCACTCGCATCAGGTGAGTGCCAACAAAGACACTGGAACCTGAAACACGGAGTGTTCACAAATGGCATTCAAACCGCTGCATGACCGCGTGCTGGTCCGCCGCGTCGAGTCCGAAGAAAAGACCAAGGGCGGTCTTATCATCCCCGACAGCGCCAAGGAAAAGCCCGCGGAAGGCGAGATCATCTCGGTCGGCGAAGGCGCCCGCAAGGATTCGGGCGAGCTGATCGCCCCCGCGGTCAAGGCAGGCGACCGCGTATTGTTCGGCAAATGGTCGGGCACCGAGGTCACGATCGACGGCGAAGAGCTGCTGATCATGAAGGAAAGCGACATCCTGGGCGTGATCGGCTGATCCCCGGAACTTCGCATCCTTCCACGCTAAATTAGGAGATTCAAATGGCTGCTAAAGAAGTCAAGTTCAGCACCGACGCCCGCGACAGGCTGCTGAAAGGCGTCAACATCCTGGCCGACGCCGTCAAGGTGACACTGGGCCCCAAGGGCCGCAACGTGGTGATCGACAAATCCTTCGGTGCGCCGCGCATCACCAAGGACGGCGTCACCGTCGCCAAGGAAATCGAGCTGTCCGACAAGTTCGAGAACATGGGCGCCCAGATGGTCCGCGAAGTCGCTTCGCGCACCAATGACGAGGCCGGCGACGGCACCACAACCGCCACCGTGCTGGCGCAAGCCATCGTCAAGGAGGGCATGAAGGCCGTTGCGGCCGGCATGAACCCGATGGACCTCAAGCGCGGCATCGACCTTGCCACGCTGAAAGTCGTCGAGGCCATCAAGTCCGCCTCGCGTCCCGTCACCGACAGCGACGAAGTCGCCCAGGTCGGCACGATCTCGGCCAATGGCGAAACCTCGATCGGCCGCCAGATCGCCGATGCGATGCAGAAGGTCGGCAACGAGGGTGTCATCACCGTCGAAGAGAACAAGGGGATGGAGACCGAGGTCGAAGTCGTCGAAGGCATGCAGTTCGACCGCGGCTACCTGTCGCCCTATTTCGTGACCAACCCCGACAAGATGGTCGCCGATCTGGAAGACTGCTACATCCTGCTGCACGAAAAGAAACTGTCGTCGCTGCAGCCGATGGTTCCGCTGCTGGAATCGGTCATCCAGTCGGGCAAGCCGCTGCTGATCGTCGCCGAGGACGTCGAGGGCGAGGCGCTGGCCACGCTGGTCGTCAACAAGCTGCGCGGCGGCCTGAAGATCGCCGCCGTCAAGGCACCGGGCTTTGGTGATCGCCGCAAGTCGATGCTGCAGGACCTCGCGATCCTGACCGGCGGTCAGGTCATCAGCGAAGACCTGGGCATGAAGCTGGAAAACGTCACCATCGACATGCTGGGGACGGCCAAGAAGATCTCGATCAACAAGGACAACACCACCATCGTCGACGGCAATGGCGAGAAGTCCGAGATCGAGGCCCGCGTCAGCCAGATCCGCCAGCAGATCGAGGAAACCACCTCGGACTACGACAAGGAAAAGCTGCAGGAACGCGTGGCCAAGCTGGCCGGCGGTGTTGCCGTGATCCGCGTCGGCGGCATGAGCGAGATCGAAGTGAAAGAGCGCAAGGACCGTGTCGACGACGCGCTGAACGCGACCCGCGCGGCCGTTCAGGAAGGCGTTGTCGTGGGCGGCGGTGTCGCGCTGGTTCAGGCCGGCAAGGCGCTGGAAGGCCTGAAGGGCGAGAACTCGGATCAGGAAGCAGGCATCGCCATCGTGCGCCGCGCGCTTGAGTCTCCGATGCGCCAGATCGCCGAGAACGCCGGTGTCGACGGAGCCGTCGTCGCGGGCAAGATCCGGGAATCCAGCGACAAGACCTTTGGCTTCAACGCCCAGACCGAAGAATATGGCGACATGTTCAAGTTCGGCGTCATCGACCCGGCCAAGGTCGTCCGCACCGCGCTGGAAGACGCAGCCTCGGTCGCTGGCCTGCTGATCACCACCGAAGCCATGATCGCCGAGAAGCCCGAGCCGAAGGGCCAGGGCGGCGGCATGCCCGACATGGGCGGCATGGGCGGCATGGGCGGCATGATGTAATCATCCGCCTGGCCACCACGGTGGCAGGATTGGAAAGGGCGCCCCTGGGGGCGCCCTTTTCGTGTCCGGGACACAGGAAAACGCGCCAGGACCGCAGGCATTGGCAGACCCGCGACGACCGGCCGGCATGAAGGCCTTGATGTGGGCGATCAGTCGCGGACCAGCGGTTCGACCTGCATCGAACCGCACAGCGACCGGAACCGCGCATGGGCGACCTCGCCCATCAGGCTGCGGCCCATCTTGGTCAGCCGCAGCTCGAGCTTGCCGTTTCGAAGCCGCAGCGCACCCGCGTCCGAGGGGTCGTCGATGGCGAACATCGCGCCGAACCGCATGGCCTTGCCCAGGATCTCGGCTGACTGAATCTCATCGGCGCCCAGCAGCTCGAACACAGGGGCCATCGGTGAATTCGAACGGTTGTTCTTGTAGCGGTGCAGCAGGGCCAGCCCGAGATACACCCGTTCGGAATGGCTGAGCGCTGCCATGTTCGCCCGCGTCACATTGTCGAAACAGGCCTCGGCGCGGTAATCGGGATGGGTTCGCCAGGTCGTGTCGTGCAACAGGCAGGCCGCATGAATCAGCCGGTCGCGTTCGGGCCGGGCGCCGTCGAAGATCGGCAAGATGAACTGGTACAGCTTCTTGCCGAACCCCGGAATCCGCGCCAGCTGACGCTCGGAAAAGCGCGCGGCCTCGATCAGCGGATCGCGACGGCGCAGGCTTTCGGACATGTGCTCGTAGAGCAGCCCCTCGCGGATACCATAGCTGGACACGGCCAGTTCGGCCGGCTTGAAGGTCGAGACCAGTTCCGACAGCACTTGCGACGCCAGCGGGACCAGTTCCATGCGCGAGGCCGAGATGCCGACCCGGCCACGCAACTCGCCCAGATCGTTGCCCGAAATGTAGTCGACGGTCTTGGCGACCGCCTCAGGCGTCATGCGGTATTCGTGCAGGACCGTCATCGGATAGGCACGGCGTTCCATGTCAAGCCGGGCGATGGCGCGCCACGAGCCGCCCACCAGATAGATGCGTTCGTGATCGGTGCCCATCCTGCCGGCAAGATCGGACATGATCTTGCGGATATGCTTTTTCAGCCCGTCCTTGCCGCCATTCACCTGCTGCAGGCGGAACGGTCCCAGAGGCGACGACGCGCGGCGTCCGACCTTGCCGCCGGCGATCTCTGCCAGTTCCATCGAGTTGCCGCCGATATCGCAGACCATGCCCTTGGCTTCGGGCCAGCCCAGCAGCACGCCCTGCGCCGAAAGCCGCGCCTCTTCCTCGCCGTCGATGACCCACATCTTGATGCCGGTTTCACGCTCGACCCGGCTCTGGAAGGCCGGACCATCCTCGGCCTCCCGGACGGCCGCGGTCGCCACGCAGGTCAGCGGTTCGATACCCATGCCCTTTGCCAGGGCGGCAAAGCGCCGCAACGCATCGAATCCGCGTTCGATACCGGCCGGGTTCAGCCGCCCGGTGGTGGCCATCTCGGCGCCCAGCCCGGCCATCACCTTCTCGTTGTAGAAATAGGCAGGGGAACGCGCCGCGCCGTCAAACACCACGAGCCGGATCGAGTTCGACCCGACATCGACAACGCCGACTCGCGACAGGGCCCGCTTGGGAAGTTTCGCGAACATCTTTCCCAGAGGCTCGATCGTCTTGCCGGTCGCTGTCACCACGCCGTTCATTGCAAAGCCTCTTGCTTGCGCGTCGACACGTTAATGACCCGTCTGGCCGCGAGGGTCAATCGGGCGAATGGGTCAGCGCCGGAACATCCCGCGCGCCGGCCGTTCCCCGGCCGGAAAGAGACGGATTTTCCATGAAGAAACGGTGACAGTTGAACAGGTCGTCGCGCCCATCGGGCAGGTATCGCACGAATCGTCCGTCCGGGTGCAGCAGCCAGCTTTGCGCCTCGTCGGCCATGTTGGCGGCCATGATCTGGCTGACGATCTGCGCCTTCACCGTGTCGTTCAGGCATTCGACCAATGTCTCGACCCGCCGCATCAGGTTGCGCCCCATCCAGTCTGCCGAGGAAAAGAACACCCGCGCCTTCTTGGATGGCAGTCCATGTCCGTTCCCGAAACACACGATCCGGGAATGCTCAAGGTAGCGGCCAATGATCGACTTGACGCGAATATTCTCGGACAAGCCCTTGATACCTGGACGTATTCCGCAAATGCCGCGAATCACGAGGCTGATCTTGACCCCGGCCGCGCCGGCGGCATAAAGCGCGTCGATCACGTCTTTCTCGATCAGGGAATTCATCTTGGCCCAGATCGCCGCCGGACGGCCCTGCCGGGCGAATTCCGCCTCGCGCGCGATCAGCGACAGCAACCGCTCCTTCATGTCGATGGGCGAGATTGACAGGTTCTCGAGGCCGTCGGGCTGAACATATCCCGACAGGTAGTTGAACACCTTCGTCGCGTCGCGCCCCAGCGCCGGGTCGCAGGTGAACAGCGACAGGTCGGTATAGATGCGGGCGGTGATCGGATGGTAGTTGCCGGTCCCGTAATGGGTATAGGTCACCAGGTTCTCGCCCTCGCGCCGCACGACGGTGCTGATCTTGGCGTGGGTCTTGTAGTTCACGAAGCCATAGACGACATGCGCGCCCGCCCGTTCCAGCCGACGCGACTGGCGGATATTGGCGGCTTCGTCGAATCGCGCCTTCAGTTCGACCAGCGCGGTCACCGACTTGCCGGCCTCGGCGGCCTCGCACAGCGCCTCGACGATCGGGCTTTCGCGGCTGGTGCGGTACAATGTCTGCTTGATCGCCAGAACGTCAGGGTCGCGGGCCGCCTGCGCCAGAAAGCGCACCACCATGTCGAAGGTCTCGTAGGGATGATGCAGCAGCATGTCCTTTTGCCGGATGGCCGAGAACATGTCACCGCCATGGTCCTGCACGCGTTCGGGGACCCGCGGCGTGAAGCCTGGCCAAAGCAGGTCGCGGCGGTTTTCCAGAACCAGTTCGCGCAGATCGGCAACGCCCAGCAGACCCTCGACCTCGATCACCTCGTCTGCGCTGACCTCCAGTTCCTCCATGATCAGGCGGCGCATCCGGTCGGGGGCGCCGGCGGTGATCTTCAGCCGGATCACGCTGCCGCGGCGGCGACGCTTCAAGGCCGTCTCGAATTCGCGGACCAGATCCTCGGCCTCTTCCTCGACCTCCAGATCGCTGTCGCGCAGCACCCGGAAGGCGCAGTGACCGATGTCGCGATAGCCTGGAAAAAGACTGGACAGATGCATCAGCAGCAGGTCTTCAAGCCGCAGGAACCGCTCGCCACCGGGCAGCCTGACGAAACGCGGAAGCTGTGCGGGAATCGGCAGCAGCGCCTGCATCCGCCTTCCCTTGCCTTCCGGCGCCAGTTCAAGAGCCAGCGAGAACCCGGCATTCGGGATGAACGGAAACGGATGCGCCGGGTCGATCGCAAGGGGTGACAGCACCGGCAACACGCTGTTCTCGAAATAGCGGTGCAGGAAATCCTCTTCGGCCCGCGACAGGCGCGACCGTGACAGGATGACGATCCCGGCCTCCTCCATCTCGCGGCGCAGATTGTTCCAGACGCCCTGCTGCGCGCCCATCAGGCGGCGGGCGTCGGCATTGATCAGGCTGAGCTGCTCGGATGCCGTCAGCCCGTCATCCGAAATGCTGGAATTCCCCTCGCGGACCAGTTCGCGCAGGCCGGCGACACGGACGGTATAGAATTCGTCCAGATTGGCCGCACTGATCGACACGAAACGCAGCCGTTCCAGCAATGGCACGCGGGAATTGCGCGCCTCGTCCAGAACCCGCCAGTTGAAGGACAGCCAGCTGAGTTCGCGGTTGAAGAAGCGGGCGGGTCCCTCGGGAATGCCGCCGGGCAATTCGCGCGGTTCGGGAAACGGGGTGCGAAGGAAATCGGCCTGGGTCATGATCCGTCAGAGGGCTGCAAGGGCGGCGCGATCATGCGTCAGCCCGCGGCAGGTTGTCCAGCAGATCAGCGGCGATCCGGCGGGTCACCGGGCCCTTCTGAGCCATCGCGGCGCGGTCGATGGCGGCCACCAGCCGGCGGGCCTGCCCCAGATCGCGCTCCATGCGGACAACCAGCCAGTCGATCAGCCCGACCGGGACCGCCAGCTGGCGATCCGCGAACAGCTTGACCAGCACCGCCGCCAGCAACCCGTCATCCGGCGGGCCAAGCCTGACCTGCGGCATCGCGTCCATCCGCGACCGCAGATCCGGCAGGACCAGCCCCCAGTCGCGCGGCGCGGTGCGGGCGGTCAGCAGAAGCAGGCAGTCCCGCGGCCCGCACAGATTCCACAGATGGAACAGCGCCTGCTCGGCGCCTGCCGCCCGGCCGGCGCGATCGGCATCCTCGACCACCAGCGCGCCGCCCTCGGCCGCGAGGGCATCGGCGGCCTCGGGGCGCAGCGCCGCGGCCCTGACCCGACGGGCGCCGTTCTCGGCCGCCCAGAAGGCGGCCATATGCGACTTGCCCGCCCCCTCGGGACCGACCAGCAACATCCGCCCCTGCGGCCAGTCCTGCGGGTTGTCCAGCGCGGCCAGGGCGGCGGCGTTGGCGGGCGCGGGCAGGAAATCGGCCCGCGAATGCGCCGGCGGTGTGCTGAGATCAAGGGTCAGCTGGCGGGACACGCGGCGTCAGTCCTTGTGACGCTGCAGGTCGTCCTGCATGGCCTCGACGTCGGCGGCGGCCTTGCGGCGGTCGGCGGCGTGCGCGAGCTTCCGCAGCTCGGCCTCGACGGTGCCGCGCGGCGCGATCTCGACCAGCATGGGGGGCACATGCGCCGCCGGGTCGCCCTGCCCGGTGTAAAGCGCGCTGACACGGTAACGCTCGATGCCGAATCGAGCCAGCACGCCCAGTGCCGCAGCCAGCGGCACCGCCATGACCAGCCCGACAAAGCCGAACAGCGCGCCAAACACCGACAGCGCCAGCAGCAGCCAGACCGGGTGCAGCCCGACATGGCCGCCGACGATCTTGGGTTGCAGGTAATTGCCCTCGACCACCTGCCCGATCGCAAAGATCGCGATGACCGCGCCGATCCACAGCGGATCGCCCCAGAAGCTGAACAGCGCCACCCCGATCGCCGTCAGCCCGCCGATCAGCACGCCGACATAGGGGATGAAGGACAGGATCGCGGCCATGATGCCGATGAAGAACCCGAACGGCAACCCGACCAGCATCAGCGCGATGGAATACCAGGTGCCGAGGATCAGGATCACCAACCCCTGCCCGCGCACGAAGCCCGACAGCGCCGCGTCGATGTCGCCTGCCAGCCGGCGCAGCGTCGGCGCATGTTCGCGCGGCAGCAGCCGGTCGATCTCGGCCACCAGATGGTCCCAGTCCAGCAGCAGGTAGAAGGCCACGACCGGCACGATCACCAGCAGCGCGACGATGCTGATCATCCCGCCAAGCGACCTCATCAGGGTCTGGGCGACATTGCTCCACTGATCGCCCATCGCCTTGCCCAGATCGCTCAGGGCGGTGCCGATGGTGCCGCCTTCGGGCAGGATCTCGGGGAAACGGGCGCTGACAAAGCCGCGCGCCTGTTCGATCATCTGCGGCGCGGTCTCGATCAGGGCGGCGGCCTGACGCACCATGACCGGCACGATCAGCAGGATCACGGCGGCAAAGATCAGCACCGCGCCGATCGAGATGACGACCACGGCCATGGTCCGCGACAGCCCGGCCCGTTCCAGCCGGTCGGCGACCGGGTCCAGCAGATAGGCGACGCCGGCGCCCAGGATGAAGGGCAGCACCGCCTGCCCCAAGAGCCACATCACCACCAGCAGCCCGACCAGCGAGATGCCCCACCAGACGACCTGTTTCTGTCCCGGAACACGCATCGCGAAAGGCCCCTGAAGCTGTTTCCAGACTATGTGGCCGGTCGGGATCGGGGTTGCAAGGTGCGGTCAGCCTGTCTGGTCCGGTGCCGGGCGCGGCGGCGGGCGGTAATTCGCGCGATCGGCCTGCCAGAGGCGCCATTGATCGTCGAACTCCTGAATTCCAAGATTCCAGTCAGGCCAGTGACCGGGCGGCGGGCGCAGATGGTCCGGCAGGATCACGCTGGCATCGCCGAAGGATGATTGGACCTGCTCCCGGGTGACCTCGCTCGCCGAAGACAGATCCACCTCTTTCAGGGCCGCACCATCCCATGCAGAGGCGCCCAAAGAGGTGCAAACGAGCCGCACCATACGAAGGTTCGCCCCTTGCAGCCGCGCCCGCCAAAGCTCCGCCCCTTCCAGCCGTGCCTTCCAAAGGAACGCCCCGTCCAGCCGTGCCCACCAAAGCTCCGCCCCGTCCAGCCGCGCCATACGAAGGTCCGCCCCGTCCAGCCGCGCCCCCAAAAGGTTCGCCCCTTGCAGCCGCGCCCCAACAAGGGTCGCGCCTTCCAGCCGCGCCCCGTTCAGCCTTGACCCCGCCAGACGGAATCGCGACAGGTCGGCGCCTTGCAGGCAGGTGCGGCGCAGATCCGGCCGGTAGCCGCCATAGTCCCACAGTTTGTCGCGCCAGTTTCGCAGATCCCGCTTGAAAGCCTCGATGACATCGGCGCCATGCGCTTGCCCCTCGGGCCGGTCCGGCAGGCGCGTCCAGGGTTCGGCAAAGACCCAGGGGGCCTCGACCACATCATCGCGTCCATGCGCGGCCTCGATCCGCCGCTGCCTGTCGGACCGGCGTTCCAGAATGCTCAGCGCCAGCATGATATCCTCGCGCGGCTTCGGCAGCGACGCGGACCATTCGCGCAGGTTTCCGCCCGCGTACCGGCGCAGGTTTACATAGGCCAGATGGGTCTTGCGCTGGTCGGGCGTGGCGTCGTCGGGCAGCGGATCGAGATCGCGCAGGGGAAAGTCCCTGGCATCCTTCGCCGGGGCGTTGTTGCGGATATAGGCGCAGATGATCTCCATCACCCGGACATGGTCGCGGCCCTGGTCATAGGCGGTCGAATCCTGCGCGATGCGTTCCAGCGACAGCAACCCGCCGATGCGGACCTCCAGATTGGGTTCGGTGGTTTCCTCGACAACGACCTTCAGGTCCTTGTCCTTGATCGGCTGCCCCGCAGCGTCACGCACGATCTTCTTGACGGTCTTCTCGGCGCCCAGCTGCTCGACCGCCTTGGCCAGACGGTCGGTCAGGTGGCCTTCCTTCTGGAATTCCAGCGCGCGGTGGCGGATCACCGTGTTCCAGATCAGGAAGGGCGCCGACAGCAGCGCGACGATCAGCGCGCCGGTGCCAAGCGAACCCTCGCCGCCGCCGATGGTGCGGACCAGCAGAACCATCGCCGCGGCCAGCGCGACCGCGAACAGCAAGGCCAGCACGACCGTGACCAGCCCGCCCAGAGGTCGCGCCACCGACCATTCCGGGGCCTGTCGCAGCCCCAGCCAATCCAGCAGAGTCTTGGGCGGGGGCTTTGGTCGGGACATCGGGGCACTCGCGATCAACTTCGACCCAGTATGGCCGCCGATCCACGCCTGCGGCAAGCGGCGCGTCTTGCCCCCTGCCCGCCGGTGCCCTACACGGGGCGGAAACGCTTTGATGAGGCCGCCCATGCGTCTGTCGCGCTATTTCCTGCCCGTGCTGAAGGAAGACCCCAAGGAGGCGCAGATCGTCAGCCACCGGCTGATGCTGCGTGCCGGCATGATCAAGCAGCAGACGGCGGGGATCTATTCCTGGCTGCCGATGGGCTTCAAGGTGCTGCGTCGCATCGAGCAGATCGTCCACGAGGAACAGGTCCGCGCCGGCCATATCCCGATGCTGATGCCCACGCTGCAACCCGCCGATCTGTGGCGCGAAAGCGGCCGTTATGACGATTACGGCGAGGAAATGCTGCGGGTGAAGGATCGCCACCAGCGCGACCTTCTGTACGGGCCGACCAACGAGGAGATGATCACCGACATCTTCCGCAGCCATGTGAACAGCTACAAGGACCTGCCGCTGACGCTGTACCACATCCAGTGGAAGTTCCGCGACGAGATCCGCCCGCGCTTCGGCGTCATGCGGGGCCGCGAATTCCTGATGAAGGACGGCTACAATTTCGACCTGACCAAGGAGGCGGCTCTGCACGCCTACAACCGGCATCTGGTCAGCTATCTGCGCAGCTATGAGCGGATGGGGCTGCAGGCGATCCCGATGCGCGCCGATGGCGGCCCGATCGGCGGCGATTACACGCATGAATTCCTGGTGCTGGCCGAGACCGGCGAATCCGAGGTCTTTTATGACAGCGCGATCACCGATCTGAGCTTTGGCGACCGGCAGATCGATTATGATGATGTCGCGCAATGCCAATCCGTGCTGGAGGAATTCACCAGCCGCTATGCCCGCACCGACGAAACCCATGACGAGGCGGCCTTCCACCGGATCCCCGAGGAACGCCGCCGCAGCGCGCGCGGCATCGAGGTCGGCCAGATCTTCTATTTCGGCACCAAGTATTCCGAACCGATGGGCGCGACCGTGGTCGGTCCCGACGGCAGCCGGGTGCCCGTTCACATGGGCAGCCACGGGATCGGCGTCTCGCGGTTGCTGGGCGCGATCATCGAGGCCAGCCATGACGATAAGGGCATCATCTGGCCCGAAGGCGTTACGCCCTTCCATGTCGGGATCGTCAACCTCAAGCAGGGCGACGGCTCGACCGACGGCGCCTGCGAGGCAATCTATGCCGAGCTGAAGTCGCGCGGACTGGATCCGCTTTACGATGATCGCGAGGAACGCGCCGGGGCCAAGTTCGCCACCGCCGACCTGATCGGCCTGCCATGGCGGATCACGGTCGGGCCGCGCGGCCTGGCCAGCAACAAGGTCGAGGTGACCAGCCGGCGCAGCGGCGATAGCGTCGAGATGTCGCCCCGCGATGCGGTCGGACGGATATGCGACATCTACCGGCCGATCCTTGGCCTGCCGGCTCCGGGCAGTTGAGCGTCCTGCTGCGACTGGCGTCGGCGGCGCTTCTTGCCACGCTGCTGTCGCAGTTTCCGGCGTTTTCGGACCAGTATGTGCAACGCCTGGGCGGTCAGGTCGATGCGCTGGAAAGGATCGCGGCGGATTTCGACACAAGTGCCGAAAAGGCCGGCCTGTCGCGCGACGAGGCCCTGCGCGACCTGGCCGGCAGCCGGTTTCGCGACGCGCATCAGGCCGATCTGCGCCGCGCCTTCAGGCGGTTGCAGCGCGCGCAGCAGGATTTGACCATGCTGCGACGTGCTGGCCCGGTGGAACGGATGCTTCTGCCCCATCGCCTGCGCGACCCCCAGACCCTGGCGGCCACATGGGGTGATTTTCGGCCCGCGATCCCGGTCACGGTCGCGGGCCTTGCAGGCGCAGCGGTCGGGTTCGGCCTGGGCTGGCTGGTTGCGGCGCTGCCGGGTCTTTTTTTCCGCCGGCGCTCAGAACCCCGAGCCTGGCGCTGATCCGGCCTCGCGATCCCACGAACCTGCCTCAATGGTCAGACATAACGTGGCGTAATGATGCTTTTCTTTTCGGAACCGCGCTTCTAACCTCGCCATCAGGACTCTGTTCCAACTGGGAGACAAACAATGAAAAAGCTACTTCTTGCGACCGCCGCCGGGGCCCTTATCGCGGGCTCGGCCGGCGCCGAAGAAATAAAGATGGGAATTTCGCTCGGGTTCACGGGCCCGCTTGAATCGATGGCGCCTGCCATGCGCGACGGGGCCAAGCTGGCCATGAAGGAGGCCAGCGATTCCGGCCTGCTGCTGGACGGTTCGACCGTGACCGCGGTCGAAGGCGATTCCACCTGCGCAGACGCTGCCGCCGCCACGGCGACCGTCGAGCGCCTGATCACGGCCGAGGGCGTCAAGGGGATCGTCGGCGGCATGTGTTCGGGCGAAACGATCGCCTCGCTGGAAAATGTCGCCAAGCCGAATGGCATCGTCATGATTTCGCCGTCGGCCACGTCGCCGGCGCTGTCGGTGATCGAGGATAACGGGCTGTTCTTCCGCACCTCGCCGTCGGATGCGCGCCAGGGCGAGGTGATGGCCGACATCCTGATGGAGCGTGGGATCGAGTCGGTGGCGGTGACCTACACCAACAACGACTATGGCAAGGGCCTGGCCGACAGTTTCCAGGCCGCATACGAGGCCAAGGGCGGCAATGTGACCGTCAACAGCGCCCATGACGACGGCAAGGCAGACTACTCGGCCGAGGTCGCCGCGCTGGCGGCAGCGGGCGGTGACGCGCTGGTCGTGGCGGGCTATGTGGACCAGGGCGGGTCGGGCGTGGTGCGCGCCTCGCTTGACACCGGTGCCTTCGACACATTCGTGTTCCCCGACGGCATGATCGGCACCGCGCTGCTCGAGAATTTCGGCTCCGAGATCGACGGCAGCTTCGGCCAGAACCCCGCCGCCGAAGGCGAGGGCCGCGAAACCTATCTGAAGATGGCCGAGGAAGCCGGCTTCGACGGAGCGGGCGCGTTCTCGGCCGAGGCCTATGATGCCGCCGCGCTGATGCTGCTGGCGATGGCCGCTTCCGGCAGCAGCGATCCGGGCATCTACAAGGACAAGATCATGGACGTCGCCAACGAGCCCGGCGAAAAGATCATGCCGGGCGACCTGGCCAAGGCGCTTGAGATCATCAACGGCGGCGGTGATGTCGATTACGTCGGCGCGACCTCGGTCGAACTGGTCGGCGCGGGGGAATCCGCTGGCGTGTATCGCGAAGTCGCCTTCAGCAACGGCGAGATGGAAATCGTCGGCTACCGGTGAGCCGAAAGGGTTGCGGGGCCCGGCGCATCGATGCGCCGGGCCTTTTTCCAATGACAAGAGCCGCATTGGCGGCCACACTTCACCCAGATCGTGAAGACGGGGAAAACCAGAATGATAAGGGTCGAGGACCTTCATCGCCATTTCGGCGGGTTTCGGGCTGTCGATGGCGCCAGCCTGAGCATCCGCGACGGCTCCATCACCGGGCTGATCGGACCGAACGGGGCGGGAAAATCCACATTGTTCAACGTCATCGCGGGCGTTCTGCCGCCCACATCAGGGCGTGTCTACATGGACGGCGAGGACATCACCGGACTGCCTCCGCACACGCTGTTCCATCGTGGCCTGCTGCGCACCTTCCAGCTGGCGCATGAGTTCGCCTCGATGACGGTGCGCGAGAATCTGATGATGGTGCCGGGCGGACAGACCGGCGAGACGATCTGGAGCACCTGGTTCAAGCGCGGGCAGATCCAGCGCGAAGAGGCCGAACTGCGCCGATGCGCGGACGAGGTTCTTGAATTCCTCACCATCAGGCATCTGGCCGACGAAAAGGCCGGCAATCTTTCGGGTGGCCAGAAGAAGCTGCTGGAGCTGGGCCGCACGATGATGGTCGATGCGAAGGTGGTGTTTCTGGACGAGGTTGGTGCCGGCGTGAACCGCACGCTTCTTGGAACGATCGGAGACGCCATCATGCGGCTGAACAAGGAGCGCGGCTATACCTTCTGCGTGATCGAGCACGACATGGATTTCATCGCCCGCCTCTGCGACCCGGTGATCGTCATGGCCGAGGGCAAGGTTCTGGCCGAGGGCGCCTCGGACGAGATCATGCAGAACGAGGACGTGATCGAGGCCTATCTGGGCACCGGGCTGAAGAACCGGGTCAAGGCCGGGCAAGCCGAGGTCATCGCATGAGCGAGGCACAGGCAGACACCGCGCCGGCACGCAATGAACCCGCCAGCCACTATCTGGCCGCGACCGACATGCGCGGCGGCTATGGCAAGGTCGATATCCTGCATGACTGCACGCTGACGGTGGACAAGGGCCAGATCGCGGTGATCGTCGGTCCCAACGGCGCCGGCAAATCCACCGCCATGAAGGCCGTGTTCGGAATGCTGAACCTGCGCCAGGGGCGCGTCACGCTGGACGGCGAGGACATCACCGCGCTGTCTCCGCAGGAACGCGTCCGCAAGGGCATGGGCTTCGTGCCCCAGGTCAACAACGTCTTTCCCTCGATGACGGTCCGGGAAAACCTTGAGATGGGGGCGTTCATTCGTGACGAGGACGTCGACGAGACCATGGACCAGGTGTTCGACCTGTTTCCGGTCCTCAAGGACAAGCGCCGCCAGGCGGCGGGCGAATTGTCGGGCGGGCAGCGCCAGCAGGTCGCCGTGGGCCGCGCCTTGATGACGAAGCCGCAGCTTCTGATGCTGGACGAACCGACCGCGGGCGTCAGCCCGATCGTCATGGACGAACTGTTCGACCGCATCATCGAGATCGCGCGCACCGGCATCTCGATCCTGATGGTCGAACAGAACGCCCGCCAGGCGCTGGAAATCGCGGATATCGGCTATGTCCTGGTTCAGGGCGAGAACCGTTACACGGATACCGGGCAGGCCCTGCTGGCCGATCCGGACGTCCGTCGCACCTTCCTGGGGGGCTGAGCCATGGATATCCTGAACGCCGTTGTCGCCATCCTGAACTTCGTGGTGATCCCTGCGGCCGCCTACGGCGCCCAGCTTGCGCTGGGGGCGCTGGGGGTCACGCTGATCTACGGCATCCTGCGGTTTTCGAACTTCGCCCATGGCGACACCATGGCGTTCGGCACGGCGGTCACCATTCTGGCGACCTGGGGCCTGCAGGGGCTGGGCATCTCGATGGGGCCGCTGCCGACCGCGCTGCTGGCGCTGCCGGTCGGCATCGCCGCCACCGCCGCGCTGGCGCTGGTGACCGACCGGGCGGTCTATCGTTTCTACCGGGTGCAGCGGGTCGCGCCGATCATCCTCGTGATGGCTTCGGTCGGGGTAATGTTCCTGATGAACGGCCTGACCCGGCTGCTGATCGGGGTCGATGAACAGCGTTTCGCCGACGGCGCGCGCTTCGTGATCGACGTGCGGACCTTCCGTGAAATGACCGGGCTGACCGAAGGTCTGGCGTTCAAGACCACGCAGGCGCTGACGCTGGTCATCGCCGTGCTGGTCGTCTGGGCGCTGTTCTGGTTTCTCAACCGCACCAAGTCGGGCAAGGCCATGCGCGCCTATTCCGACAACGAGGACCTGGCGTTGCTGTCGGGCATCGACCCGGACAAGGTCGTGCGGATGACCTGGATCATCGCAGCGGGCCTCGCCACCATTGCGGGCGTCCTCTATGGTCTGGACAAGGCTTTCAAGCCGTTCAACTATTTCCAGATCCTGCTGCCGATCTTCGCCGCCGCCATCGTCGGCGGGCTGGGCAATCCGATCGGTGCGATCGCCGGCGGATTCGTCGTGGCCTTTTCCGAGGTCGCGATCACCTATCCGTGGCTCAAGATCGCGGGCTACCTGTTCCCGGCCTGGCAGCCGGAAGGCCTGCTTCAGTTGCTGGGCACCGAATACAAGTTTGCCGTCAGCTTCGTCATTCTGATCGTCGTGCTTCTGTTCAGGCCCACCGGCCTGTTCCGCGGCAAGTCGGTGTAAGGGGGTCTGTCATGTCAACGAACCGTCAGGCCGATCGTGCAAGCCCGTGGCGCGCGCCGATCCTGTTCGCGTTGCTCGCCGTGCTGTTCGTCATGGAAGGCACGATGCGCAACGCGATGTTCTCGGGCAGCTGGAACACCGCGCTCGGCATCCTGAACATGGGCCTGATCTCGGCGATCACGGCCCTGGGCGTCAACATGCAATGGGGCTATGCGGGCCTGTTCAACGTCGGCGTGGTGGGTTTTCTGGCCCTTGGCGGGGTCGCGCCCGTTCTGATCGCCACCCAGCCCGTCCCCGGGGCATGGAGCACTGGCGGGGTCCGCCTGCTGATCGCGCTGGCGGTCGGCCTTGGCACGCTGGCGCTGGCCGCGCAGGCGTGGAAACTCCTGCGCGCCGGACGCGGGCTTGTCGTGCTGATGATCCTGATCACGGGATTCGTCGTCTATCGCTGGCTGTTCGATCCGGCGGTCTTGGCCATCGAGGGCAACAACCCGTCCCGGCACGGCAATATCGGCGGCCTTGGTCTGCCGGTCCTGCTGTCCTGGCTGGTGGGCGGCGCCTTCGCGGCGGCCGCCGCCTGGGCGGTCGGCAAGGTCGCGTTGGGATTGCGGTCGGATTACCTGGCGATCGCGACGCTGGGGATCGGCGAGATCATCGTGGCCGTGCTGAAGAACGAGGACTGGCTGGCGCGGGGCGTCAAGAACGTCACCTCGATCCCGCGCCCGGTCCCCTACGAGATCGACCTCCAGAACAACCCGGAATTCGTGGCCTTCGCCCACAGCTGGGGCTTCAGCGCCGCCGAGGCCTCGGGGATCTGGGTCAAGATCTGCTACATGCTGCTGTTCCTGGTCGTTCTGCTGGCCATCATCCTTCTGGCCGAGCTGGCGCTGAAATCGCCCTGGGGCCGGATGATGCGCGCGATCCGCGACAACGAGACGGCGGCCGAGGCGATGGGCAAGGACGTGACCGCGCGGCATCTGCAGATTTTCGTGCTGGGCTCTGCGGTCATCGGCATCGCCGGGGCGATGATGATCACACAGGACGGGCTGATGGCACCGGTCGGCTACAACCCGCTGCGCTATACCTTCCTGATCTGGGTGATGGTGATCGTCGGCGGGTCCGGCAACAACTGGGGCGCGGTGCTGGGCGCGGTGCTGATCTGGTTCCTGTGGATCAAGGCCGAAGTCTGGGGACCGGCCCTGATCGCGTTCTTGACCGCGCCGCTGCCGGATGGCGGGCTCAAGGCGCATCTGCTGGAGAGCGCGGCCCATATGCGGTTCATCGCCATGGGTCTGGTTCTGCTGCTGGTGCTGCGCTTTGCCCCACGCGGTCTGGTTCCCGAGCAGTAGTCCGGGCACGCGCGCGGCGGCTATGGTTCGGTGACGGCTGCGGCGATCATGCGCAGTCGTCGCCCAGCACCACGCTCCACCACATGCGGCCATCGGCGCCCCGCGCGGCGCCGACGCCAAGATCATCGCTATGCTGACCCAGCAACTCGACCCGCTGCGGCGTCGAGGTCAGCCACGAGGAAACGATCCCGGCCGGCGCCCCGCCCACGGACACCAGTTGCACCAGACCGCAGGCCGGATAGCCGACGGCGCGGGCCCGATCCACCACATTCGAGCCGTTCGAGCCGGCGACCGTCGCCCGCCCCGTCGCCGCCATGTCGCAGGCATGCGATTGCGCGATCCGGTTCAAGCTGGCATCGACGCCCAGAACGGCCTTGCCCTCGGCCACGCGCGCGGCATTCACGGCATCAGCCATCTGCTGCTGCATGGACGCGTCGCCGGTGCAGATGGCCGCCAGCGACTCTTCGGCTGGCGGCACAGGCCCGACCTCGCCAACGGACAGGCTGTCATTCACGGTGGACGGTTCGCAGGCCGCCAGCGCGGCGATGGACAGAAGCATGGCGGCGATCGGTTTGGCAGACATGGCGACCTCTGGCTGAGCGGCTTGAGAAAATTGACAAAATACAACGCGCGCAGGGTGCCGCGAGTTCCAGGCGCGCGCGGCTGTCCGCTTGGCTCTTGCACGCCCGCCCGACCGACCTTAAAGCGCAACCATGACACAGCACCAGCGCCTTCTGATCATCGATTTCGGCTCACAGGTGACGCAGTTGATCGCGCGCCGCCTGCGCGAACTGAACATCTATTGCGAAATCCGCCCGTTCAACGCCGTCACGGACCAGCAGCTGCGTGCCGATCCGCCGCAAGCCATCATCCTGTCCGGAGGCCCCGCCAGCGTCACGGAAGAAGGCAGCCCGCGTGCCCCGCAGGCGGTCTTCGAGATGGGCGTGCCGATCTTCGGCATCTGCTACGGCCAGCAGGTGATGATGCAGCAGCTGGGCGGCCATGTCGAAGCAGGCCACCATGCCGAATATGGTCGCGCCTTCATCGCCCCTGCCCCCGGCCACAAGCAGGACGGCATTTTCGCGGGTCTGTTCGGGACCGGACGCGAGGAAGTCTGGATGAGCCATGGCGACCGCGTGACCCGGATGGCGCCGGGCTTCGAGGTGATCGGCACATCGCCCAACGCACCCATGGCGATGATTGCTGACGAGACACGGCATTTCTACGCGGTGCAGTTCCACCCGGAAGTGCATCACACCCCCAGCGGTCGGCGGATGCTGCAGAATTTCGTCAAGCTTGCCGGCTTTACCGGCGACTGGACGATGGCCAGCTACAAGGACGAGGCGATCCGCAAGATCCGGGAACAGGTCGGCGATCGCCGCGTGATCTGCGGGCTGTCGGGCGGTGTCGACAGCAGTGTGGCCGCCGTGCTGATCCACGAGGCGATCGGCGATCAGCTGACCTGCGTCTTCGTCGATCATGGCCTGCTGCGGCTGAACGAGGCCGAGGAAGTCGTGACGATGTTCCGCGACAACTACAACATTCCGCTGATCCATGCCGACGAATCCGACCTGTTCCTGTCGGCGCTGGACGGGGTCAGCGACCCCGAGGTCAAGCGCAAGACCATCGGCAAGCTGTTCATCGATGTCTTCCAGCGCGAGGCCGCCAGGATCGATGGCGCCGAATTCCTGGCCCAGGGCACACTTTATCCCGACGTCATCGAGAGCGTCAGCTTTTCCGGCGGTCCGTCTGTCACCATCAAGTCGCATCACAATGTCGGCGGATTGCCCGAGAAGATGGGCCTGAAGCTGGTCGAGCCACTGCGCGAGCTGTTCAAGGACGAGGTTCGGGCGCTGGGGCGCGAACTGGGCCTGCCCGAGACATTCATCGGACGCCACCCCTTCCCCGGTCCGGGCCTGGCGATCCGCTGCCCCGGCCAGATCACCCGCGACAAGCTGGAGATCCTGCGCAAGGCCGATGCGGTCTTCATCGACCAGATCCGCCGGCACGGCCTCTATGACGAGATCTGGCAGGCCTTCGTGGCGATCCTGCCGGTCCGCACCGTTGGCGTGATGGGCGACGGCCGCACCTATGACTATGCCTGCGCGCTGCGCGCGGTCACCTCGGTCGATGGCATGACGGCGGATTACTATCCCTTCAGCCACGATTTCCTTGGCGAGACCGCGACGCGGATCATCAACGAGGTCAAGGGCATCAACCGCTGCACCTACGATATCACCTCGAAACCGCCGGGCACGATCGAATGGGAATGACCATCTGAGGGGCACGCGCGAGGCCGCCTTCGCACCCCGTCGTTGCAGGAAGCCGCGATGACCCGACTGATCCTCGTGCTGGGCGACCAGCTGTCGCGCGATGTCGCCTGCTTGCGTGCGGCCCAAGACGGCGATGTGGTGGTGATGGCCGAGGTCATGGACGAGGCCGGCTATGTTCGTCACCATCCCAAGAAGATCGCCTTCCTGTTCGCCGCCATGCGCAAATTCGCCGCAGAGCTGCAAGACGCGGGCTTTCGTGTCGCCTACACGCGGCTGGACGACGCCGGGAACAGCCAGAAGATCGGCGGCGAATTGCTGCGCCGTGCCGCCCAGTTCGAGGCCGACGAGGTCATTGCGACCGAGCCTGGCGAATGGCGGCTGATCGACATGCTGACCTATCTGCCGATCAAGGTCCGCCAGTTGCCCGACGATCGCTTCCTGGCCAGCCATGCCGACTTCGAGGCATGGGCGAAGGACCGCAAGGAACTGCGGATGGAATGGTTCTATCGAGAGATGCGCCGCAAGACCGGGCTGCTGATGGATGGCGACCAGCCCGCGGGTGGCCAATGGAACTACGACCACGACAACCGCAAGCCCGCACAGGCCGACATGCTGCGCCAGCAACCGCCGAGTTTCGACCCCGACGCGGTGACGCAGGAGGTCCTCGACCTGGTCGAGGCGCGGTTCGGGGACAATTTCGGCGATCTGCGCCCCTTCGGCTATGCGACCGACCGCGATGGCGCGCTGAAGGCGCTGCACCATTTCATCCGCCATTCCCTGGACATGTTCGGACCCTATCAGGACGCCATGCTTCAGGACGATCCGCTGCTGCATCACTCGGTGCTGTCGCCCTATCTCAACGCCGGGCTGCTGTTGCCGCGCGAGGTCTGCGAGGCGGCTGCCAGCGCCTATGCCGATGGCAAGGTGCGTCTCAATTCCGCCGAGGGTTTCATCCGCCAGATCATTGGCTGGCGCGAATACATGCGCGGGATCTATTTCCTCGAAGGCCCCGACTACACCAGCCGCAACGCGCTGAACCATCAACGCAAGCTGCCGTGGCTCTATTGGGGCGGAGCGACGAAGATGGCCTGCATGGCGGCCGCCATAGGCCAGACGCGGCGCCTTGCCTATGCCCACCATATCCAGCGGCTGATGGTCACCGGCAATTTCGCGCTGCTGGCCGGAATTGACCCCGCAGAGGTCCACGAGTGGTACCTGTCGGTCTATATCGATGCCTATGAATGGGTCGAGGCGCCGAACACGATCGGGATGAGCCAGTTCGCCGATGGCGGGATCGTCGGCAGCAAGCCCTATGTCAGCTCGGGCAACTATATCAACAAGATGTCCGATTACTGCCGCGGCTGCGACTATTCGGTCAGCGCCAGGACCGGCGAGAAGGCCTGCCCGTTCAACCTGCTCTACTGGGATTTCATGATCCGCCACCGCGACAGGCTCGAGGCCAATCCGAGGATCAGCCGGATCTATGGCAACTGGGACCGGATGGACGAGGACAAGCGAAGGACGATCCGCGCCGAAGCGGCCGATTTCCTGCGACGCATGTCGGAGGGCGAACGGGTCTGACCTTGACGTGTGGCCCGGGACCGCCTGATAGAAGAGACCTGACAAGGAGAGGCGCAGATGATCCGCATCGGCATCGCCGCCCAGACCGCGACCTCTGGCTTCGCCTCATCCCGGGCGACAAAGCCCGTGACACTGCCGCCGCAATTGCGCGGATCGCCCGAGTGAAGGACACCAGATGAGCTGCGCCTGCGGACACCACCATCCCCGTCTTCCCGACAGCCGTGATCCGTCCGGCACGCCGATCGAACTGGCCCGCCCGATGGTCGCGCTGTCTGGCCGGCTGATCTGCGCCGACGCCCGGCAGATGATGGCGGCGCTTTCGCTGCTGCCCGATCACGTCGAGCTGAGCCGCGCCGAGCCGGGCAATCTGCGCTTTGACCTGTGGCAGGACGAGGATCCGCTGATCTGGCATCTGGCCGAACTGTTTCGCGACGCCGAGGCCTTCGCCGCCCACCAGCACCGCACGGCCGACAGCGCCTGGGGGCGTGATGGCGGCGATCTGGGGCGCGACCTGGAACAACGCGAGGTCATGCCGGCGATCCGGGCCGAGCAGCGCGGCGACCGCGACGCCATCGATCGCCTGCTGCGCGAGACCTTCGACGGCAAGGACGAGGCGCGCCTTGTCCGTGGCTTGCGCGATCAGGGCGACCTGACGCTGTCGCTGGTGGCCGAGGCGGCGGGGACCATCCTGGGCCAGGTGGCGCTGTCACCGCTGACGGGCGAGCGTCCCGCCCTGGCACTGGCCCCGCTTGCGGTCGCCGCCGGGGCACGGGGGCTTGGCATCGGCACGGCACTGGTCCGCGAGGCGATCGCACGGGCCGAGGGCACCCCTGTCGTGGTGCTTGGCGATCCCGGCTATTACGCACGGTTCGGTTTCGAACCGGCAGAGCTGGCCTCACCCTATGCCGGCCCGCATCTGCTTGTCCTTGGCCAGCTTCCGCGTGGCGCCGCCATCGGACATGCCCCTGCCTTCGCCGCACTCTGATCGTCGTCCGCGACGGCCTTCGATACGGCACAGGCACGATCCACCGCCCGAGGGTTGCGAACCGGTCGGCAGCGGTCCACATCTAGTCCAAATCAGCAAAGGACCACGAACATGGCAGGACACCCGACCTTCGACGCCGCCGAGCGGGTCAAGAGCAGCCCCTTTGGCGATCTTCCGGAATGGGATCTGAGCGATCTCTATGCGTCGCCCGATGCGCCCGAACTGGTCTCGGACATCGAACGGCTGGACGTCATGGTGAAGGACTTCGCCGCACGCTACCAGGGCAAACTGGCCGATCTGGACCCGGCCGGGATGCTGGCCTGCATCGAAACCTATCAGCAGATCGACATCATCGCCGGGCGGATCATGTCCTATGCGGGCTTGCGCTATTACCAGAACACCGTCGATCCGGCCCGCGCCAAGATGCTGGGCGACCTGCAGGGGCGGATCACCGACATCACCACGCCGCTGGTGTTCTTCAGCCTCGAATTCAACCGCATCCCCGACGCCAGCTACGAGTCTGTCTTCGGCGCGGATGGCGGACCGGCGCGCTACAAGCCGGTCTTCGACCGGATGCGCGCGATGCGGCCGCATCAGCTCTCGGACGAGCTGGAACAGTTCCTGCACGACAATTCGGTCGTCGGGGCCGCGGCCTGGAACCGCCTCTTCGACGAGACCAGCGCCGCGCTGAGCTTCGATGTCGATGGTCAGGCGATGGGGCTGGAGGAAACACTGAACCTGCTGACCGATCACGACCGGACCCGGCGCGAGACGGCCGCCCATGCGCTGGCACGCGTCTTCGGCCAGAACGTCAAGCTGTTTGCGCGCATCCACAACACGCTGGCCAAGGAAAAGGCGATCGAGGACAAGTGGCGCAAGATGCCCACGCCGCAATACGGCCGCCACCTGTCCAACCATGTCGAGCCCGAGGTGGTCGAGGCGCTGCGAAACGCCGTCACGGCCGCCTATCCGCGCCTGTCGCATCGCTATTACGCGCTGAAGGCGCGCTGGCTGGGTCTGGACAAATTGCAGGTCTGGGACCGCAATGCGCCGCTGCCAACCGATGCGCCCAGAACCATCGGCTGGGGCGAAGCCCGCGCCACGGTGCTGGATGCCTATGCCGGATTTTCTCCCAGGCTGGCCGAGCTTGCCGAGCCGTTCTTCGATCGCGGCTGGATCGACGCGGCCGTGACGCCCGGCAAGGCGCCCGGCGCCTTCGCCCACCCCACCGTCACCACCGTGCATCCCTATGTCCTGCTGAACTACCTGGGCAAGCCGCGTGACGTGATGACGCTGGCGCACGAGCTGGGCCACGGCGTCCATCAGCGGCTGGCCGCCGACCAGGGCGAATTGCTGGCGGCCACGCCGCTGACCCTGGCCGAGACCGCTTCGGTCTTCGGAGAGATGCTGACCTTCCGCGCTCTGCTGGCAAAGACCGGCGATCCCGCGCAGAAAAAGGCCCTGCTCGCCGGCAAGGTCGAGGACATGATCAACACGGTCGTCCGTCAGATCGCCTTCTACGATTTCGAATGCAAGCTGCATGCGGCACGCGCCGAGGGCGAACTGACCCCCGACGACATCAACGCGTTGTGGATGAGCGTGCAGGCCGAAAGCCTTGGACCGGTGTTCGAATTCATGCCCGGCTACGAGACGTTCTGGACCTATGTTCCGCATTTCGTACACTCGCCATTCTACGTCTATGCCTATGCTTTCGGCGACGGGCTGGTGAACGCGCTCTATGCGGCCTACGAGGACGGGCTGCCGGACTTCCAGTCGAAATATTTCGAGATGCTGGCGGCGGGCGGCGCGAAGCACCACAAGGATCTGCTGGCGCCCTTCGGCCTCGATGCGTCGGACCCTGCCTTCTGGGACAAGGGACTGTCGATGATCGAAGGCTTCATCGACGAGCTGGAAGCGCTGGAGCCATGACCGGACCGGGCCGGCAGAGCATCACGAGGTCGTTGCGCACGGGCATGCCGCCGGGCCATTCCATGATGGACCGGGCCGGTCATCGCGCCGGGCTGACGAACGCCCTGGCGATGTCCGGCGGTCCGGGGCATGGATCTTTCCGCAGGAAAGATGGCATGTTTGTCATCAGGCTGTCGCGTGGCGGGTCCATGCCCGAGAACAACGGAGATGCGGATGCTGAGACGGTTCCTTGTGTCGGCTGTGGTCCTTATCGTCGTCGCAACGACGGCGTTCCTCGTGCTTGCGCCGGGCTATGTCGAGCGCAGCCTGAACCCGCTGCGAATGCCCGATGAAGGCTGGCCGGTCAGCGCCGAGGCAGAGGCATTGCACAGCAACCTGGTGATCGGCGATCTGCATGCCGATCCCTTGCTGTGGGATCGTGACCTGCTCAAGCGTGCTGACCGGGGCCATACGGATGTCCCGCGCCTGCTGGAAGGCAATGTCGCGGTGCAGGTCTTCACCACCGTCACCAAAAGCCCGCGCGGCCAGAATTATGACGGCAACAGCGCCGAGGCTGCCGACAACATCACCCCGCTGTTCGTCGGGCAACTGCGGCCGGTGCGGTCGTGGTTTTCGCTGAAGGAGCGCGCGCTGGTGCAGGGCGAGGCGCTGCGCGACATGGCTGCGCGCGCGCCCGACCGACTGCGGCTGATCCGCACGCGCGCGGATCTGGCCGCGCTGCTGGCCGACCGCGCATCGGGTCAGCAGGTGCTGGGCGCCATCCTGGGCAGCGAGGGCGGCCACCCGCTGGAAGGCGATCTGGCCAATCTGGACGTTCTTTACGATGCCGGTTTCCGGTTGATGGGGCTGACGCATTTCTTCGACAACGAACTGGGCGGCAGCCTGCATGGCGAGGGCGGATCCGGGGCCGGACTGTCCGATTTCGGCCGACAGGTGGTGCAGGGGATGATCGCGCGGGGCATGGTGATCGATCTGGCCCATGCCTCGCCGCAAATGGTGCGCGACGTGCTGGCGATCGAGGGCGCGCGGCCAATCCTGTCGCATACCGGGATCCACGGCCATTGCGACAGCCAACGCAATCTGGACGACGTGCTGATGGCGCAGATCGCGGCAAAGGGCGGCCTGATCGGCATCGGTTACTGGTCGGACGTGGTCTGCGGTGCCACGCCGTCCGACATCGCCGGTTCGATCCGCGCGGCGGTCGCGCTGGCGGGAGAGGATCACGTGTCGCTGGGGTCGGATTATGACGGATCGGTGGATGCGCCGTTCGACGCGGCGCATCTGGCGGCGCTGACGCAGGCCTTGATGGATGCAGGGCTGGACGACGCGCAGATCGCCAAGATCATGGGCGGCAACATGATGCGCTATCTGGCCAAGACCTTGCCGGAGGGACGGGAATGAAGCGCGGCAAGCTGCTGCATGCCGAATTGTCGGGGCTGGTCGCCGCGCTGGGTCATGGCGACCTGCTGGTGATCGGCGATGCCGGGCTGCCGGTTCCGGCTGGCGTGCGCTGCATCGACCTGGCGGTGACGGGCGGCGTGCCGGGGATGTTCGATGTGCTCGACGCGGTGCTGGCCGAGATGGTGGTGGAGCGCGCGGCCTTTGCCCGCGAGGCTTCAGCCGATCTGGCGCATCAGCTGCGACAGCGCGACATCGGGCGGACCGAAACCATATCGCACAATGATTTCAAAGCGATGACACGCGACGCGCGGGCGGTGGTGCGGACCGGCGAGTTCACCCCCTATGCCAATATCGGCCTGTGGTCCGGGGTGGCGTTCTGATCCGTCAGCCTAGCTTTCCCGGTTCGTGATGCGGCGCGCGACCAGCCAGGACACGGGGAAGGCCGCGATGGCGCCGATGCCCGCGCCGGTCAGGATCGGCCACATGCCGACATGGCCCAGAACCAGCACGACGATCACGCCCATTCCGGCCAAGGTGGCTATCGAGATCGACAGAAGAAGCATGAAAAGTCGCGGCATGTGACGCCTCCTTGCGTTCGGATGGGGCGATTATATGCGGCGGGACGGCCCTGTATTTGATCCGTGTCAAACCGCGCAACGGCCGCGCGCGTTGCTGGGCGGCACCGCGCAACGGGTCCAGCGGGCAATGCGCCGAAAACCCAGCAATTGCAGGATTTTGTGGCGCACCGGGCGGACACGGGACAGGCACCGGATGTGCACAGGCTGTACACCGCTTGCGGGCGTTGCGCGGCGCGGTCCGCCTTCGCGGCGCGCAAACCGACATCCATGCCCTGTGCGGAACAATCGGCCCGCGCCCGCATTGAGTCCCCAGAAGCGATTTTCGCAACCCGGAGAACGACATGAAGAACCCGATGATGAGCGCGTGGCTGTCGGCCGCAAACAGCGTGGTCGGCGTGGCGCGGGGCCAGATGATGGCCGAGTTCAGCAGGACCCAGACCCAGATGATGCAGGAATGGCAACGCGCCTGGATGGCGGCATGGGTCGGCATGTGGCTGCCCGGCGGCGCCTCGAAACACCACTGACACCCGGATGATGCGGGTCCCTGCGCTGCTTGGCCTGATGCTGCTGCCGCTGCCGGCGGCGGCCTTAACGGCCCAGAACGGCATGACGGTCCGCCTGGCCGGCGCATCACTGATCGCGGTCGACCACCAGCACCGTCGCGCCGACACGGACTACTGGTACGCAGCAGCCGATTTCGCCCAGCGTGCGCTGGACCTGCCGGGCCAGACCCGGCTGTGGCGGGCCAGCCCCACGCCGCGCGGGTCCGGCGAGGGCATCCTGTTCACGCTGGACGAGGCGCAAAAGGCCGAGGGCGCGGGCCTGTCGCAATTCGGCGCGGGGCCGAGGGTGGCTCCATCCCGGTCGGCATGGTGGTGGGCAATCATTGCCAACCCAGAAACTACTTTGGGCGGATGGAAACCAGACTGCGACCACGAACTTAGTGTGGAAAAGACGGCGTGCACGCGTCTGCCCGACGCCGACACCAAAAACCTCTATTTGTATCTTGCTTTACGTTTTACTGGTCGGTATCCGGGTCGGATTAGCTATGGGAAGACCGATGCAGGACATAGTAAACGCAGGTGGATCACCGCAGAATGGGGTCCTATCAATCGACGATTTGCCGCGCAATACGCTGCAATCGATAATTCAACGACTCAACCAGAAGAGTCAAAGAACTACTAAGATCTTCAGCGCGGACTACGATTTAAACATCAACAGTTTAAAGCAGGTCAGCGATAAAATCCATCAGGAGTTTAATGGTCGCGATATTTTGTTTTTATCGGCCACCGTCAGTTTATCGTTAAGCAACGGGGCCCGACATGACTTCGCCAGTTGGGAAGAATTTGATAGCTTCGATACCAGTCAGGCCGCCCGTACAAAAGCAATCGCAATCGAAGTCACGGCAGACATCCTCGATTCTGACCGTACTCCACAGCGATTCAAGACTCAAATTAGCATCCAAAACACACCCCGCGCTTTTGGTCTAACTTTTGGTCCAATAAGCTTTCAGCGAATTGAAGATTTCGGGATTCCTCCCGTCCCGATTCATGCTACCGTGGAGTACAGCGACTTTATTGTCGGGAAAAATTTGATTGGTACAATTGATGGATGGGAGGATGCGCTAAAAAAGCGTGATCCCACATTCTTTCAGAAACTTAGCAGGCAATCTGAAAGGATCCGGAATTCCCTAACCTTCATCACCACCCTATCGGCGATTTACCTATGTGCGACCCTTCCTGACATCTTCAGTGCGAGCTTATATACGTCTTTAATCGCGTCTGCAGGAATCATATACGTCGGACACAACCTTGGATTATTTTTTGCCAAAAAAGTGGAGGAAAATATAGATAGATCTTCGACCTTTTCGAATATTACACTGACCGATGGCGACAGGAACCATAATGAAAAAGTAGAGAAAAGGAATAGATCAGCATTTAGGAAAGCCCTCGGTTTCCTCTCTTTCTGCGTCTTGCAAGTCGCACTTAGCGTAGTAGCTAACCCTGTTTGGGAGTACTTAAGTAGCTAACCCTGTTTGGGAGTACTTAAAATGAGTGGTGCAGGGTAATGGACAACCATCCTCACCCATCCATCTTCAAAGCCTGAATGAACGCCGTCTGCGGGATCTCGACCTTGCCGAACTGGCGCATCTTCTTCTTGCCGGCCTTCTGCTTTTCCAGCAGCTTCTTCTTGCGCGTGGCATCGCCGCCATAGCATTTGGCGGTCACGTCCTTGCGCATCGCCGACAGGGTTTCGCGCGCGATCACGCGCGAACCGATGGCGGCCTGGATCGGGATCTTGAACATGTGGCGCGGGATCAGTTCCTTCAGCTTTTCGACCATCAGCCGGCCGCGGGCCTCGGCGCGGTCGCGATGGACCATCATCGACAGCGCGTCGACGGGCTCGTCATTCACCAGGATCGACATCTTGACCAGGAAATCCTCGCGGTATTCGCTGATCTGGTAGTCGAAGCTGGCATAGCCCTTGGTCACCGATTTCAGCCGGTCGTAGAAGTCGAAGACCACCTCGGCCAGCGGCAGGTCATAGACCGCCATCGCCCGCGCGCCGGCATAGGTCAGGTCCAGCTGGATGCCGCGCCGGTCCTGGCACAGTTTCAGCACGTCGCCCAGATATTCGTCGGGGACCATGATCGTGGCCCTGATGCGCGGCTCTTCGATGTGATCGACCAGGGTCAGGTCGGGCATGTCGGCGGGGTTGTGCAGTTCGCGCATCTCGCCGTCGCGCATATGCAGGCGAAACACCACGCTGGGGGCGGTGGTGATCAGGTCCAGGTCGTATTCGCGTTCCAGCCGGTCGCGGACCACCTCGAGATGCAGAAGCCCCAGGAAGCCGCAGCGGAAGCCGAAGCCGAGGGCGGCCGAGGTCTCCATCTCGTAGCTGAAGGAGGCGTCGTTCAGGGCCAGCTTCTCGATCGCGTCGCGCAGGGCGTCGAAGTCGTTGGCGTCGACCGGGAACAATCCGCAGAAGACGACGGGCTGCGCGGGCTTGAAGCCGGGCAGCGCCTTGGGGGCCGGCCTCTTCTCATGCGTGATCGTGTCGCCGACGCGGGTGTCGCGGACCTGCTTGATCGAGGCGGTGAAGACGCCGATCTCGCCCGGCCCCAGCTCGGCGATGTCCTTCATGGCGGGGGTCAGGACGGCCAGCTTGTCGAGGCGGTAGGTGGCGCCGGTCTGCATCATCTTGACCTGGTCGCCCGGCCGGATCACGCCGTCCATGACACGCACCATCACGACGACGCCCAGATAGGCGTCATACCAGCTGTCCACCAGCATCGCCTTGAGCGGCGCCTCGGCGTCGCCGGTGGGTGCGGGCAGCCGCGTCACGATCGCCTCGAGCACGTCGGGAATGCCCAGGCCGGTCTTGGCGCTGATCGGTATGGCCTGGCTGGCATCGATGCCGATCACGTCCTCGATCTGCGCCTTGACGCGGTCGGGCTCGGCGGCGGGCAGGTCGATCTTGTTGAGGACCGGCACGATCTCGTGGTCTGCGTCGATGGCCTGATAGACATTGGCCAGGGTCTGGGCCTCGACGCCCTGGGTCGCATCCACGACCAGCAGCGAGCCCTCGACCGCGCGCATCGAGCGGCTGACCTCGTAGGCGAAATCGACATGGCCGGGCGTGTCGATGAGGTTCAGCACATAGGTCTGGCCGTCCTTCGCCGGATAGCTGATCCGGACGGTGTTGGCCTTGATCGTGATGCCCCGCTCGCGCTCGATATCCATGCTGTCCAGCATCTGGGCCTTCATGTCGCGCTCGGCGACAGTGCCCGTCAGCTGGATCAGCCGGTCGGCAAGGGTGGATTTTCCGTGGTCGATATGGGCCACGATCGAGAAATTGCGGATGAGGGACAGCTGGGTCATGGCGCGGCTATACAAGGCCGCACAGCGCCCGAAAAGAGGGTATCGCGCGTCGGTTCGCGGTCGCGCGCCGCGGGGCGCGAAGCCCCGCTGCGTCGCGGGCCCCTCGACGGGGTCCGCGACGCAGGCCGCCGGTGCGGGGGCAGGATCTGGCGCAGGCCTTCACCCCGGCCGGGTCAGGCTGCTGGCCGGGTCGCGCTGCGGCCGGCGTCCCAGTCGCGCCTCGCGCCACATCGTGTATCCGCCCGCCGCCGCGATCACCGCCGCCCCCGCCAGAGTCCAGCCGTCGGGACGCTCGGCGAAGACCAGCACCCCCAGGATGATCGCGAAGATCAGACGGGAATAGCGGAAGGGCGCAATCGCGCTGATCTCGCCAAGCCGGGTGGCGATGACCATGGTCATGTAGCCCAGAAGCCCGAACCCCAGCGACGCGGCCATCATGCCCGCATCACCCGCGCCGGGTACGGTCAGAGTCTGCCCCCCGACCAGCAGCAGCACCGCGCCCGCAAGCGACATCGCCCCGAAGGCCGAGGCGGTCAGCAACCCCGATCCGATCCGCGCCGGCAGTTGCCTCGTGACCAGATCGCGCACCGCCAGCGCCAGAACCGCGACCAGCGCCAGCACCGATCCCGGCTGAAAGGCCTCTGTCCCAGGCCGCACGATCATGATCACGCCCGCGAAGCCGATCACGATCGAGGTCCAGCGCCGCCAGCCGACCGGCTCGCCCAGCACCAGCGCCGCCCCCAGCGTCATCAGCAACGGCAGCGCCTGCAGGATGGCCGATGCGATGCTGAGATCGCCGACGGACAGCGCGGTCAGGAAGCATACCCCGCACACTGCCTCGGAGAGGTTGCGCAGGATCACGCCGCGATGCAGCAGGTCGCGCCGGCGCAGCCCTTCGGGCCCCAGCGCCACCCAGGCCCCGAAGACCAGCATCCCGGCAAAGCCGATCACCAGCAGCAGTTGCCCGATCGAGATGCGCTGCGACAGCAGCTTCAGCAACGCGTCCTCGCAGGCAAACGCGGCCATTCCCAGGGTCATCAGGACCGCGGCGCGGCCATTCCCGGTCATGTCCCGGCCTCCAGACAGGCCAGCAGCTTCGGCAAGTCCGCGATCGTGGCCAGTTGATGCAGCCGTGTGTGGTCGGGCGCATCGGCATGTTCCGCGACCCAGGTCAGGTCATGGGGGATGAAGGCCGCGAAGCCGCCAAGCTCCAGCACCGGCAGCACATCGCTCTTCATCGAGTTTCCCGCCATCAGGAAACGGTCGGGCCGGATTGCGTGCCGGTCCAGCACGCGGGCGTAGGATTCGGGGGTCTTGTCGGCCAGGATCTCGACCGACTCGAAACGCTCGGCCAGCCCCGAGGCCGCGATCTTGCGTTCCTGGTCGATCAGGTCGCCCTTGGTGATCAGGATCAGCCGTCGCCCCGACATGGCGTCCAGCGCCTGCGGCACGCCCGCGATCAGATCGACCGGATGGGCCAGCATTTCCTGTCCCAGATCGAGGATGCGACCGATCGTCCGCCCGTCCACGCGGCCATCGGTCAGCTCGATCGCGGTCTGGACCATCGACAGCATGAAACCCTTGATGCCAAAGCCATAGCGCGCCAGGTTGCGCCGCTCGACCTCGTAGAGCCTGCCGGTGACCGCCTCGGAATCGCAATGATCCGACAGCATCGCCACGAATTCGGATTCGGTCACGCGGAAGAAGGTCTCGTTTTCCCATAACGTGTCGTCGGCATCCAGCCCGATCGCCTCGATCATCGCACCCTCCTGCGGCCACATGTCGCGGCTTGCCCCGGCCAGGGACCGAGACCATGATGAGGTGGCGTTGTCAAACCCGAGAGAGCCATGATCTTCACCGTGCCCGACATGAGCTGCGGCCATTGCACGTCCGCCATCGAAACCGCCATCCGGCAGGCCGGCGGCCATGCGGTTGTTGATCTTTCCGCCAGGACGGTCACCGTCGAAGGGCTGGATCGCGACCGCGCCGCGACCGCGATCCGGGATGCGGGGTTCCAGCCGAAAGCGCCGTGACCGGCACGCGTCGGTCGGCGGCATCGCGACGCGACAAGGCTTCGCTTCGGTCGCGCCGCCCTCGCGACGGGGTGATTGAGCGTGGTTAAGGAATTTGCTATGACTTGATGCTAGGAAGGGCTTCGAGACCGGGAAAACCGGCGCCCCTTCATCTGAGGATAGGACCCGAGGAGACAGTCCATGCTGAATCGTTTCGTGATCGCGGCCGCCGCCGTGATGATCACCGCCCCGCTGGCCATGGCCGGCCCGATCGACAGCGCCTGCGTCAGTTCAGATCGCGCGCGGGGCAATTCGCCCCTGTGCAGCTGCATCCAGCGGGTTGCCGACCAGACCCTGTCGCGGTCGGACCAGCGCCGCGCGGCCGCGTTCTTCCGCGACCCGCATCAGGCTCAGGTCGTGCGCATGTCGAAAAGCGATGCCGACAACAGCTTCTGGGCGCGCTACAAGCGTTTCGCTGGCGCGGCCGAGGCCTATTGCCGCTAAGCGCTTGCGCATCGCGGTTCTGACCGGCGCAGGGATCTCGGCCGAAAGCGGCCTTGCGACCTTTCGCGCCGGCGATGGTCTGTGGGAACGGCATCGGGTCGAGGATGTCGCCACGCCCGAAGCCTTCGCCCGCGATCCGGCGCTGGTCCACCGCTTCTACAACGCCCGCCGCGCGAAGGCCGCCGACGCCCGTCCCAACGCGGCGCACCGGGCCCTCGCGGCGCTGGCCAGTCGCCACGACCTGGTGCTGATCACGCAGAATGTCGATGACCTGCACGAACGCGCCGGCAGTCGCTCCGTCATCCACATCCATGGCAGCCTGACGCGGGCCTTGTGCGCCGCCTGCGCGCATCGGTGGGACGCCCCGGCGGTGATGTCCGCCGGCGACCCCTGCCCGGCCTGCGCCGCGCGGGCCATACGCCCCGACATCGTCTGGTTCGGCGAGATGCCCCATCACATGGAGATCGTGTGGGAGGCCCTGGCCGCGGCGGATCTGTTCGTGGCCATCGGCACCTCGGGCAATGTCTACCCGGCGGCGGGTTTCGCCCAGCACGCCGGCCGCTGCGGTGCCGAATGCATCGAGATGAACATCGACGACTCGGCCAATGCCCGCGACTTCGACCGTCGTATCCTGGGCCCGGCCTCGCAGACCGTGCCCGACTGGGTGGCCTCGCTCGGCGCATGAACGCGGGACATGCGGGTTTCACGCCGCTTTCATGCTAGGATCGGATGATCCTCACGCAACGAACCGAGGGTCCTGCGATGAAGCTTGCCGTCTGGAATCTGGAATGGCTCAACGACATGGTGACCACCGATGGCGATGGCCGGCCGGTGCTGAAGCCGGGCGACGCGCGGGTGCGCGGCCCCAAGCCGCCCTGGCAGAGCGAGAACCCGACCGTCGCCCAGCGCAGCGCCCTGATCGCCGGGGGGCTGGCGGACCTGGACGCCGACCTGATCGTGGTGGTCGAGGGTCCGAACCTGACCGGCGAATTGCAGGCGATCTTCGATGCGCTGGCGCCCGGGGACTGGGTCTGCCATGTCCAGCGATCGCGCTATCAGTCCAGGCCCGGCCCGGACGGCCGCAGGCTGGGATCGGCGCAATGCGTCGGTCTGGCGCTGCGAATCGACCGTGGCGTCTTTGCCGATCCGCCCGTGACCCTGTGGGACAGCGAGGACCCTGCGGCCGGCCGCGTTCATGACGCCTCCGAGCCGTTCTTCCTGGATGTCGAGGAGAACGGCATCTTCGAATGGTTCCGCTATGAGCGCCGCCCGCTCTACGCGGAAATTCACCCTGCATCGGGGCCGCGCTTCCGCCTGATGGGCCTGCATCTGAAATCGAAGGGCATCTTCCAGGCCTACGAATGGTCGAAATGGTGGCAGCTTGCGGATGCCAATCGTCGCCGCCTGCTGGCGCAATGCCGCCATATCCGCACCCATTTCCTTGACCCCTACCTCACCGACCCCGCCACCGCGGGCATCCCGCTTGTCGTCTGTGGCGACATCAATGACGGCCCCGGCTTCGATACGTCCGAGATGCGGTTGCTGGCCTCGGGCGTCGAGACGCTGATGGGCTCGGTCTGGAAGCCGAAGCTGACCCTGGGAAACGCGCTTTACGACAGCCTGCCGCAGAAGGATCAGGACGCGATGGATTTTTCCGATCTCGGCACCACGCGCTTTCCCGATCCGATCTTCAACGACACCCATCACCGCGTCTGGATCGACCATATCCTGTATTCGCGCAACGCCCCGGCCGGCTGGGTCGACGAGGCCATGATCCCGCGCCACACCGCCGACGGCACGGAGTACTGGAAGATCAGCGACCATTTCCCCGTGACGGCCCGTATCGCATTGTCCCCGGCGATCACATGAAGTCCCGATAATCCTTGCGCGAATCCGGCGGCTGCGCTAACCCCGCCCTGCCTCGGTTCCGGATTCGTCCGGTGAAAAGGGAATGCGGTGAGATTCCGCAGCTGCCCCCGCAACTGTCAGCGGCGAGCGAGGCCGGAGAATGCCACTGTCCGCCCCATGCGGATGGGAAGGTCCGGCCGAGCGACGACCCGCAAAGTCAGGAGACCTGCCGAAGGCGATCACCCTGAGGGCATGCGAGGGGCATGCGCGAAACGGATCTTCCGTCGTGGTGGTGCTCGCCGTCCGGCAGGATTTTCCTTCCGGACCCATCCCATCTGCCCCGGGGCCATCTGGTGCACCGGGCGTCCGGAAGGACAGACATCGTGAAACTTCTTGCCATTCTCGCCGCGACAAGCGCGGTCACCGCCCTGCCCGCCATGGCCCAGGACAGCCTCGTGCTGCCTGAAATCACGCTGAGCGCCTATCAGACCGAGGCCGAGCTGGGCCGGACCGGCGCCACCGTCGAGGTCGTCACCCGCGCCGATCTGGACGCCGCCGGAACCACCCGGGTCATCGATTATCTGACGACGCTGCCGGGGATCTCGGCCTCGTCCAATGGCGGGTTCGGCACCCAGACCACCCTGCGGGTCCGGGGCCTGAGCGGTCAGTATGTCAAGGTGCTGGTCGACGGCATCGACGTGAACGATCCCTCCGGCACCCAGATCACCTTTGATCCCGGCGGCCTGATGACCGCCGATGTCGAACGCATCGAGGTGCTGAAAGGTCCGCAATCCGCGCTTTACGGCTCCGAGGCGATCGGCGGCGTGATCTCGATCACCAGCCTGCGACCGGACAGGGATGGCACGGTGCAGTCGGCGGCGCTGGAATATGGCAGCCATGATACCGCCAGCGCCCGCTATGCCATCGCGAACCGCGGCGCGGACCACGATCTTGCGGCGACCGTCTCGCATCTGCGGACCGATGGCTTCTCGGCCGCGGACGAAAATGACGACAACAGCGAAGCGGACGGGGCCGAGGCGACGCGCGTCTCGGTGTCGGGCAGCTATCGGCTGACACCCGACCTGACCATCGGCGGGGCGGCCTTCTGGCAAAAGACCCGCGCCGACTTCGACGAGAGCTTTCCGGTTCTGGGTGACGGAGCTGCGCCGCAGGTCGAGGTCAGCCGCAGCAAGGCCCGCGGTGCGCGCGTCTATGCCGAATACACAGCCGGGACGATCCGGCACAAGCTTTCGGCGCAACGCTATGTCATCGACCGCCGGTTGACCGATGATTTCGGCCTCTACGAGACGCGCGGCGAACGGACCGAGTTCGACTACAAGGGCGATACCAGCGTCAGCGACCGCGTGACGCTGGCCTGGGGCGGCACACACTCGGCCGAGCGTCTGGACCAGACCGGATCAGACGCCGACTTCATCGTCAACAGCGCCTTCGCCGAAGTCAGGGTCGCGGCGACCCGCGATCTGGATATCGCCGTCTCGGCCAGGCACGACCATCATTCCGCCTTTGGAACCGAGAACACCGGACGGATCGCGCTGGCCTATCGGCCGACCGAGGACTGGGTCCTGCGCGGCCAGTTCGGGACGGGCTTTCGTGCCCCCTCGCCGTTCGAACTCTATGCTCCGTTCTTCGGCAATCCCGACCTGCAACCGGAAACCTCGCGCGGGGTCGAGATCGGGGCCGAGCGCAGTTTCGGAAACGGTGCGTTCGCGCGCGTCACGCTGTTCCGGTCCAGGATCACCGATCTGATCGACTATGACTTCACGACAGCGACCTATGCGCAGGTTCCCGGCAGCAGCCGCACCCGCGGGGTCGAGATCGCGGCCGCCGCGCCGCTGACCGACCGGTGGCGGCTGAGCGGAAACCTGACCTATTCCGACAGCGAGGGGCCGGACGGGCAGCCTCTGAACCGGGTCCCCCGCCGTGCGCTGAACCTGCGGCTGGAGGGAGATGCGGGTCCGAAGACGCGTTTCGGCATCGGGTTGGGCCATGTCTCCGGCCTGTCCGACCGCAGCGGCGAGATGCCCAGCTATACGGTCGTGAACGCCAATCTGGAATACGACCTGACCGACCGCGCCATAGGCTATCTGCGGATCGAGAACCTTCTGGACGAGGAATACCAGGTCGTTCGCGGCTATGGCACCTCGGACAGGGCGGTCTATGCGGGGATCCGTGCCGGTTTCTGACCAGATACGAGGCGGGCTGGCGGCGATCCTGCTGGCCAGCCTTGCCGCACCTGCGGGCGCGGGGCCGCAGCGGGTGGTGTCGATGAATCTGTGCACCGACCAGATCGCGATGCTGCTGGCCGCGCCGGGACAGCTGATCTCGGTCAGCGACCTGGCGCGCGATCCGCGCATGTCGCCGATGGCCGAGCAGGCGGCGGCCTATCCGGTCAATCACGGCCGGGCCGAAGAGATCTATCTGATGAGGCCCGATCTGGTGATCGCAGGGCAATATGCCCCCGGGCCGACGGTGGCGATGTTGCGGCGGCTGGGGCTGCGGGTCGAAGTGCTGCCACCCGCCGAAAGCATCGACGCGATCCGCGGCGAGATCGCGCATATGGGAAGGCTGCTGGGGCGGCAGCGGGCGGCAGAGGCGCTGCTGGCACGGTTCGACCAGGGACTTGGCGCCGCGCGCCATGATCGCGACCGGGGGCGCGCGGCGCTGTATTACGCCAACGGCTTCACGTCGGGCCGCGACACGCTTGCGGGCGCGATCATCGAGGCGGCGGGATATGACAATATCGCGGCGGATTACGGCATCACCGACACCACCGCGCTGCCACTGGAACTGCTGGTCATGTCACGACCGGACCGGCTGATCACTGGCGCCAGATGGCCGGGCCGTTCGCGCAGCGAGGCGATCCTGGATCACCCGGCGCTGGCCAGCGTCGCACCGCGCACCGCCGGGGTCACCGACCGCGACTGGATCTGCGGCACGCCCTTCATCCTGCGGGCGATCGAGGCGCTGGAATGAGGCCGGTCCTCATCGTTCTGACGGTGCTGGCGGCGGCGCTGTTCGCAGCGTCGCTGCTGACGGGTCCGGCGGGAATCGGGACGGTGGACGGACTGCGCGCGCTGATCCTGGGCGGCGAGGGTCCGATGCCGATCGTCATGCGCGAGATCCGGCTGCCGCGCGCCATACTGGGGCTCGCCGTGGGCGCGGGGCTGGGGCTGACCGGGGCGGCGATGCAGGGCTATCTGCGCAATCCGCTGGCGGAACCGGGACTGATCGGCGTGTCGGGCATGGCCGCGCTGGGGGCGGTGATCGCGATCCAGACCGGGCTGTCGGCAACGGCCGCGCTTGCACTGCCGGCCGCCGCGCTGCTCGGCGCCGCGATCGGCGTCGGTCTGCTGGTCATGCTGGCCGGACCCCGCGGCGGGTCGATCACACTGATTCTCGCCGGAATTGCGATCTCGGCGCTGGCCGGGGCCGGCACGGCGCTGGTCCTGAACCTGTCGCCCAACCCCTACGCCGCCAATGAGATCGTGTTCTGGCTGATGGGCTCGCTTGCGGATCGCTCGATGCTGCATCTGTGGCTGGCGCTGCCGCCGATGGCTGTCGGGGCGGCGCTGATCTGGACGACCGGCCGGGCGCTGGATGCGCTGACCCTGGGCGAGGCGGCCGCCTCGGCGATGGGTGTGTCGCCGTCGGGCCTGCGCTGGCGGCTGATCCTCGGGGTCGCCCTGGTCGTGGGCCCGGCGACGGCGGTAGCGGGCGCCATCGGCTTTGTCGGGCTGGTCGTGCCGCACATGCTGCGGCCCTGGGTGCGGGCGCGTCCCGGGGCCCTGCTGCCGGCCTCGGCGCTGGGGGGCGCTGCGCTGCTGCTTGCGGCCGACATCGCCGTGCGGCTGATCCTGCCGGAACGCGACCTGAAACTGGGGGTGCTGACCGCGCTGGTCGGCGCGCCGCTGTTCCTGCACCTGATCTGGAAGACCCGCAGCGGAGGACGGATGTGATGCTGACCCTGCGCGGCCTGTCCGTCACCCGCCGCAACCGGCCGGTGCTGCATGGCGTCAACCTGTCGGTGCGGGCCGGCGAGCTGGTCGGGCTGATCGGACCGAACGGCGCGGGAAAATCGACCTTGATGGAGGCCGCGCTGGGGCTCGTCCCGTGCACCGGCCGTTCCAACCTGGCCGCGATGCCGGCCACGGACCGCGCCCGCGCCGCCGCCTATCTGCCGCAATCGCGCGAGATCGCATGGCCGGTCAGCGTCGAGGATCTGATCGCGCTTGGTCGCATTCCGTGGCCCGGCGGCGGACGAAGCCAGGCCGACCGCGTGGCCATCGATGCGGCCATCGCCCGGATGGGGCTGGAGCCTTTTCGCAAGCGCACCGCGCTGCGCCTGTCGGGCGGAGAACAGAACCGTGCTCTGATCGCCCGGGCGCTGGCGCAGGAAACCCCGTTGCTGATCGCCGACGAGCCGATCGCGGGCCTGGACCCGGCCCAGCAACTTGCCTGTCTGCGTCTGTTCCGGTCATTGGCCGCGGAAGGTCACGGGCTGATCGTTTCGATCCACGATCTGGGACTGGCCGCGCGGTTTTGCACGCGGCTTGTCCTGCTGGCGGACGGCAAGGTGCTGGCGGATGGCGATGCAAGCGTGGTGCTGGCCGACGAGATGCTGCGCCGCGCCTTCGGTATCACCGCCCGGCGCTTCGATACGCCGGACGGTCCGGTCTTCCTGCCGGTCTAGTCGGCCTCGACCGGTGCGGTGTCTGACGCTGCGGCCTCTTCGGTCGTCGCCTCGACCACCGGATTGCCACCCCCCGCGACCGTCAGCCCCAGCAGACGCCAGACCTGCATGCCGCCGCGATAATAGCTGATCCTGTCGGCCGGAAAGCCTGCCGCGATCATCGCGCGGATTGCGGTCGGCGACTGGCCACACCACAAGCCGTTGCAGAACAGGATCACCGGCTCGGCGGCGCTGCAATCGAACTTGCCATCGAAATCGGGCTCGCAGCCAAGCTGCGCAAGTTGCTCGACCGCCTGGGTGTAGGGAATGTTGATCGCGCCCGGGATCGTGCCGGTTGCAAACCAGTCCGGCGTGCGCGAATCGACAACTGTCGCGCTGCCGTTGCCGAGGGCCTCAAGCACCTCCAGCTCGCCAATCGTGGTCACACCCTCGACAGGCGTGTTCGGCTGGATGCAGAACGGTGGGCAATCGCGGCCCGTCAGCGCCCAATCGTCGTCAAGCGTCGCACCCTCGGTCTGGTCGCGCATGATCTGCACGGGACCATCCCGGGTTTCGACGGTCACACTGGGAATCTCGGCGGTGATGCCGACGCGCGGCGCATCCTGCGCCAAGGCAAGATGCGGAACGGCCAGAAATCCGGCCAGAATTGCGGCAGAACGGAACATGCGTGTCTCTCCTCCTCGTGAACTGGCATCGAGCCTAGCACAATCGGGCCCGTCGCCCGAGTTGATATTGCATTTCTCGAATTCAATTCATCGCGGATAGCACCTCGTCGGTCAAGGCCGCCAGTTCATCGCTTGCCGGGCCACTGCGGGCCCGCTCGGCCGCGCCAAATCCCTGACCCAGCGTCTCGGCATAGACGACGCGGTTCGAAATCTGCGTGTCGGCCACGGTCGCACCAAGCTCGACCGCCTTTTCGGCCACCTCGACCGACAACCGGGTATGGGGGCGCACCCTGTTCAGGACCACCAGCACCTGCGCCTTCTCGCGCCGCGCCAGATCCAGCACACCCTCGGTCGCCCACAGGTCGACATGGCTTGTGGCCACGGGCACAAGCACCAGATCCGCGACCCGCAACGCGGGGCGCAGATCGCTGTCGATCTTGGGCGGTGTATCGACGATCACGAAATCGAAGCGTTTCTTCAGCTTTTCGGATTCGTAGCTGGCCCCCCAGGCCGACGAGGTCGAGAAATCCAAAGTCTCATCCTCGCCGCGGGCCTGAATGCGTTCGATGAACCACCGGCCCATACTGCCCTGGGGATCGGTATCGACCAACGCGACGGTATGCCCGCGCCGGTTCAGCATCACGGCCAGATTGACCGCCAGCGTGGTCTTGCCGGAACCGCCCTTCTGCTGGGCCACCGTGATGATCCTGCCCGCCATGCCGCTCTCCCTTACCGTGAATTCAGGGCAGGCTAGCGCCCCGTTCCGGTGAATGCACGGAGTATTTGCGGGCGCAGCATCAGGCGCGGAAAACCGATTGCAGTTCGTACATCACCGGTTCGAAACTCTTGCACATCGCGTGGATCTCGCGGTTGCGGCGGCGCATCTCGTCGGTTCGCAACATGGCCTGATAGTCCTTGCGGTCGCGCCATTGCGAGTAGGTGGCGATCCGGGTCTGCGCGTCGTTCAGATGGATCGCGACCGAGATGAATCCGGCCTGGCGGCGGATCACCTTGTCCCAGGCATCGGTCAGCAGGTCCAGCACGTCATGGGCGCTGCCGGGCGTGACCTCAAAGGTGCAGATGACGGTCTGGCCGTCGAAATCGGAACGGATATCGGGCATGGATGGCCTCTTTCTGGCGATGCTGCGTTCCCAGACTAGGCGCAAATCGCGATCACGCAAAGCCACAAGCCGCAGCCATTGCCGCCACCCGCGTCAGCGTGCATGGTCAGGCGCGGACAAGAACGGAGCCTGCCATGATCCCGGTTTTCGATGGCCATAACGATTTCCTTCAGCGCGTCGTGGCTGCCGGAGCGGGCGGAACCCGGATATGGCTCGAGGGCGATGGAACCGGGCATCTGGACCTGCCGCGCGCCAGGGCGGGGGGGCTGATCGGCGGTTTCTTCGCGATCTGGATCCCCTCGCCGGCAGGGCCGAACGATGCCGAGGCCGTGACGCTGATGCAGAACCCGCCCTTCGCGCTGCCGCTGCCCGACGCGATCGGCCCCGAGACCGCGCTGCCTCATGCATTCCGGCAGGCCGCGGCGCTGAAGGCGCTGGAACGCACCGGCACGCTTGATGTCGTGACCAGCGCAGCCGGTCTGCGCGACAGCGTGGCGGCCGGCCGAATCGCCGCGATCATGCATATGGAAGGGGCCGAGGCGATCCGCGACGTGGATGCGCTTCATCTGTGGCATGCGGCCGGCTTGCGGTCGCTGGGGCCGGTCTGGTCGCGGCCTACGGCCTATGCCGAGGGTGTACCCTTCGCGTTTCCCGCCGGCCCCGATATCGGCGGCGGGCTGACCGACGCCGGACGCGACCTGATCCGCCTATGCAACCGGCTGCGGATCATGCTGGACCTGTCACATCTGAACGAGGCCGGGTTCGACGACGTCGCGCGGCTGTCGGACGCACCGCTGGTCGCCAGCCACAGCTGCGTTCACGCGATCTGCCCCAGTTCGCGCAACCTGACCGACCGCCAGTTGCAGGCCATCGCCGACAGCGGCGGGCTGGTCGGTCTGAACTTTGCCTCCAGCTTTCTTCGTCCCGATGGCAGGCGGCTGCCGCTGGAGGGTTTCGATACGATGCTGCGTCATCTGGATCATCTGCTGGCGATCCTCGGCGAGGATGGCGTCGCGTTGGGATCGGATTTCGACGGCGCGCTGATGCCGCGCGACCTGCCCGACGCCGCAGCCCTGCCAGATCTGCTGAACGCCATGAAGATCCACGGCTACGGCGATGATCTGACCCGGAAAATTGCAAGCGAGAACTGGATCGTCCTGCTGCAGCGGGTCTGGGGCGGCTGATGCGGGGAATGCCCAGGCCCGACGCAGGCTTGCGGCGCCCGCGCATCAAAAGCCGAAGAGGTGCCGTCTAGTTGCCTGCCGGCTGGTCCGGGGCGACCGAAGCGGGACCAGCCTGCGCCATCGCGACCATCTGTGCCAGCTCCGGGTCGGCGCTCAGATCCGCAAGCGCAAAGCGTTCGGTCAGGCTGCCGGGCGACAATTCGATGTTCTTCACGACCTGTGGACCGGGCGCGGCCGGACCATAGGTCTGACCGTTGACCGCGAAATAGACCGCGCCGGAATTGCCGGTCCGCAGTTTGGGCGGCTCTTCCAGCTTGGGCAGGGTGAAACGCTCGCCTGCATCCATGATCTTTTCCAGAAGCACCGTACCGTCGATCGATGTCACGCGGACCCATGCGGGCCGCGCGGCCAACAACTCCATCTGCGGCGCATCCTCGGCCAGGGTCCGCACCGCTGCCGGAGCTTCCGCGCCTTCGGGCAGCTGAGGTCCATAATGCGTTGCGGTCGGATCCGACGCGGCAACCGAAGCCGTCTCGACAGCAGCGGTCATGTCATCGACCGTCGCAGTCGGACTCTGGGCCGGCATGGACAGGCCGGGATCAATCGCGGCGATCGGCCCGTCTCGCGCGGTCAGAACCGGCGCCTCGAGGATCTGCGGGCGGTAAAGCCGGTCCAGCGCCTCGGGCTGGGGCAGGTTCTTCGCCAGGTCGGCGGTATCGGTCATGTCCAGCGCAGGCTCGGACATCCCTGCCCCCTCGACCGGATCGAGCGCCGTCACGACACCCGGCACATCCTCGCCCGGGGCCAGGGTGACGCGCTGCACCTCTTGCAGGACCGACCAGCCGCCATAGGCCAGCCCGGAGACAACGGCGACGAGAACCAGAATCGAGCCGATCGCCCTTGGTTCGAAATCCGCCCAGAAGCTTTCCTGCTGGGGAATGAACAATGCGCGCGGATTGGCCAGCGCCTCGGCCGGATCAGAGGGTCGGCGAACCGGCTTGGGGCCCGAAGCCGCTGCGGCCATGCCATGCGTCGGCTGGAAACCGGATTCCACGCAGAAGCGACGGAACGTCCAGTCCGGGTCCATGCCCAGATAACGGGCATACGACCGCACATACCCGGCGATGAAGCTGGGTGTATCGAAGGCGGTGATGTCGCAATTCTCGATGGCGGCAACATAGGAGGCCCGGATCCGCAATTCGCGTTGGACGTCCAGAAGGGATTTACCCAACGTAGCCCGCTCACCCCGCATGATGTCGCCGAGGCGCGTGTCGTCGTCGAGGAAATGTTGCACTTCCTCCACCTGCACATTCTCCTCTGCCGGGTAATCAGCCCGCAGCCTGCTCATTCCGTTCTGCCCCATCTGCCCGCTAGCGGCACCGCCCGAATCGGACGTTACTTTTATATGATTAACGTGAGCTTATCACGGCCACGAGAGCAGTTCACCCGCCGATTTTCTCAGGCACTCAATTCGGCACGATTAAGCGCGCAGTGCGACCAAAGCGCATCCATCGCCCGCACCAGATGATCGATCTGCTTGGGGTCATGGACCGGCGAAGGCGTGAAGCGCAGCCGTTCCGTGCCCCGCGGCACGGTCGGGAAATTGATCGGCTGGACATAGATGCCATAGTCGCGCAGCAGCATGTCGGACAGTTCCTTGCAATGCACGGGATGGCCGACATGGACCGGTACGATATGGCTTCCGTGATCGATGATCGGCATCCCCAGCGATTTCAGCCGCATCTTCAGGATTCGCGCATGCAGTTGCTGGCAATCGCGCAGACGCTGACCGCCCTCGCCCTTCAGGAAGCTGATCGAGGCCGCCGCGCCGGCTGCCACGGCGGGCGGCAGCGAGGTCGTGAAGATGAACCCGGGCGCATAAGACCGGATGGCATCGCACATCCTGGCGGTCGCAGCGATATAGCCGCCAAACACCCCGAACGCCTTGCCAAGCGTGCCGTTGACGATGTCGATCCGATCCATCAGGCCGTCCCGCTCGGCGACGCCGCCGCCGCGCGGCCCGTACATGCCAACCGCGTGAACCTCGTCGAGATAGGTCAGGGCGCCGAATTCCTCGGCCAGATCGCAGATCGGCCCGATCGGCCCGAAATCGCCATCCATCGAATAGATCGATTCGAAAGCGATCAGCTTGGGCGCGGCCGGGTCATCGGCAGCCAGCAATTCGCGCAGATGGGCCAGATCATTGTGGCGAAAGATCCGCTTGGCGCCGCCGTTGCGCTTGATTCCCTCGATCATCGAGGCGTGGTTCAGCGCATCCGAATAGATGATGAGCCCGGGAAACAGCTTGGGCAGCGTCGAAAGCGTGGCGTCGTTCGCGATATAGGCACTGGAAAACACCAGCGCCGCGTCCTTGCCGTGCAGATCGGCCAGTTCGGCCTCGAGCCGCTTGTGATGGACGGTGGTGCCGGAAATGTTGCGCGTTCCGCCCGAACCGGCACCGGCAGCGTCCAGCGCGTCGTGCATGGCGGCCAGCACCGCCGGATGCTGTCCCATGCCAAGATAGTCGTTTCCGCACCAGACGGTGATTTCCTGTTTCTCGCCATCGGGACGCGTCCACAGCGCCTGCGGAAACCGACCCTTGGCACGCTCTATGTCGATGAAGGTGCGATAGCGACCTTCCACGTGAAGACGTCCAATGGCCTGATCCAGTGCGGCATCATAGTTCATTGCGGGCGTTCCCTTGCGTAGCTGGCTGGGTGCGATCATTGTCCGATCACGCGCGGCGGGTCCTTGATACAAGTCAAATCCTGAAAATGACAGATCAAAAATGTCGCAGCGGCGCCAGGGTCGTTACATGAATTCAACGCAATCAGCCAGGAAGGACGCAGGAAATGACAGCTTTGGCAGGCTTGCCGCACGTGCTGGAACAGCTGGACAATGACCGCGAGGCGGCGCTTGCAAGGCTGCTGGACTTCTTGCGGATCCCGTCGATCTCGACCGATCCGGCGCATCGCGGCGATGTTCGTGCGGCAGCAGCATGGCTGTCGAACGCGCTGCAAGAGCTTGGTTTCGAAAGTCGGGTCCACGACACGCCGGGTCATCCGATGGTGGTCGCCCGCTCGCAGCCGGGCGGCACACGGACGCTGCTGTTCTACGGCCATTACGACGTCCAGCCGGTGGACCCGCTGGAGTTGTGGCACCGCCCGCCCTTCGACCCGGTCATCGAGCAGACCGCAGACGGAGCGGTGATCCGCGGCCGCGGCGCGTCCGACGACAAGGGCCAGCTGATGACCTTCATCGAGGCGTTCCGGGCCTGGAAGGCGGTTCATGGCACGTTGCCGCCGGACCTGATCCTGCTGTTCGAGGGCGAGGAGGAATCCGGCTCGCCGTCGTTGCGGCCGTTCCTGACGGCGCATGCTGACGCGTTGCGCGCATCGCTGGCATTGATCTGCGACACCGGCATGTATTCCGACGGCCGGCCGGCCATCACCACCCAGCTTCGCGGACTTGTCGGCGAAGAGGTGGTGGTGCGCGGCGCGGATCGCGACCTGCATTCGGGCAGCTTTGGCGGCCTGGCCGCCAACCCGGTCATGGTCCTGGCGCAGGCCCTTGGCGCGCTGAAGGACGCGCGGGGCCAGGTCACCTTGCCGGGATTTTACGACGGCGTCGAGGAACTGGATCCGGCGCTGCGCCGCGACTGGGACGCGCTTGGCTTCGACGCAGCGAGGTTCCTGGGGCGCGTCGGCCTTGAGACGCCGATCGGTGAAACGGGCCGGACCCCGCTGGAAATGGTCTGGGCCAGGCCGACCGCCGAGATCAACGGTATCGCGGGGGGCTATGCGGGGCAGGGCTTCAAGACGGTCCTGCCGGCCGAGGCACGCGCCAAGGTCAGCTTTCGGTTGACCGGGCAGCAGGATCCGCAGGCGATCCGCGCCGCCTTCCGCGACCATGTGCGGCGCTTCGTGCCGGCGGATTGCCGGGTGGACTTCCAGGAACATGGCGCCAGCCCGGCCAGCGTCATGGATATCTCGGACCCGGCCTTTGCGGCCGCGAGGCAGGCATTGACCGAGGAATGGGGGCGCGACGCGGCTTTCATCGGGGCCGGCGGCTCGATCCCGGTCGCCGGCGACTTCCAGCAGTTGCTGGGCATGGATTCTATGCTGATCGGCTTCGGACGTGACGACGACCGCATTCATTCGCCAAACGAGAAATACGATGTCCAAAGCTTCGAGAAGGGTGCGCGGTCCTGGGCACGCATCCTGGCCGCGCTGCGCTAGACCGGGGCGGCCGGGCAGATCGACAAAAAAAGCCGCCGCGCAGCGGAAAAAACCGGCGGCGTTTACGCGATGTTAAGACACGCCTGCGATGTTCAGGGACTGGTCACGGCACGATGCGCCGATGACCGGAAAAGCGGGACGCTTCGATTCCCTGTGTGGTCCCCCCACGCCGGAATCGGAGCGTCCTTTGCCATTATGCTGCGTCGACGCGCCGACCGCCGCGCATCGCGCGGCGTTCCCGGTCAGCTGCTGACGGTGCAATAGCTCTGGCTGCTGGTCCAGGCGGCAATATCGGCCCGCTTCGACGAGCTGCGCATCGGCGCCCAGTCACGCGCGACACCCCGCCAGCTGCCGCTGCCATTCCCAACGACGGCATTGTCCCGCGCGACCTGGCGCGACATGATTCGCACCGCGCAGGACATGTTGTCCGAACCGTCGGTGATGTTGCCGTTGCAATCGTAGCTGCGCCACGTTGCCGGCGCGATCTGCATCAGTCCCAGCCATTTTCCGCCGCCGCCGCTGGCCTGCGGATTGTAGGTGCTTTCGTGCTTGGCCAGCGCCGACAGCAGCCCGGCCCAGAACGCCTTGCGCCCGGTATTGGTCAGTTCGGCATAATTCGGGCAGAAGCTGTGGATGTCGTGCGGCACATTCGAAAGCACCGTGACGCCTTCGCGATCCAGCGCCGCCAGCGTTGCCTTGGTCCAGGCCTCGGACCCGCTGCGGTCGTCCCAGCGCATCGGCGGCGACGCGGCCAGTTGCATCTGCTCGGCCTGCGCAGCGTCCTTCGTCTCGGATTGCGGATCAAGGGTGGATTGGCATCCGGCCAGTGCGGCCAGGGCGACAAAGGATAGCAGCGCGGTGCGCATCGCAGCCTCATCAAAAGTTTCTCTAACGCTCGCTTAGCGGGGCACCAGAAACGCGCAAGCATTGCGTTCAGGCGTCGGCAGGATCGCGCCAGCGGGTGCCGAGGATGCTCGGAAACCTGCCGATCGGACCTTTGATGACGACAATTCGAGACATTATCCCGTCAATGTCAGCGATGCGGATGGTTCCGTGACCGGACCCCTGCGACCGCGACGCGCGCCGGATCGCGCATGTCGGCCCGCACGGCCCCGTGACAACCGCAGCCGGCTGGCCTAGAACCACCGCCAGACCGCCACCCGCAAGCGAGGCACCGCGATGCTTGACCATCTCTCGTTCACCGCCCCAGAACCCAGAATCATTGCCGGCGCCAAGGGCGATTGGGAGCTGGTGATCGGACTCGAGGTTCACGCCCAGGTCGCATCAAAGGCAAAGCTGTTTTCGGGGGCCTCGACGACGTTCGGGGCCGAGCCGAACAGCAACGTGGCCTTCGTGGACGCGGCCATGCCGGGCATGCTGCCGGTCATCAACGAATTCTGCGTGGCGCAGGCCGTGCGGACCGGGCTGGGCCTGAAGGCGGCGATCAACCTGGTCAGCGCCTTCGACCGCAAGAATTATTTTTATCCAGACCTGCCGCAGGGTTACCAGATCAGCCAACTCTACCACCCGATCGTGGGCGAGGGCGAGGTGATCGTGGACATGGCTCCCGGCGTCGCTCGCCGCGTCCGGATCGAACGCATCCACATCGAACAGGACGCCGGCAAGTCGATCCACGACATGGACCCCAACATGTCGTTCGTCGACCTGAACCGCACCGGCGTGGCCCTGATGGAGATCGTCAGCCGCCCGGATCTCCGCGGCCCCGAGGAAGCCGCCGCCTATGTCGCCAAGTTGCGCCAGATCATGCGCTATCTGGGCACCTGCGACGGCAACATGCAGAACGGAAACCTGCGCGCCGACGTCAATGTCTCGGTTTGCCCGCCCGGCGCCTATGAGCGCTATCAGGAGACGCAGGATTTCGGCCATCTGGGCACGCGTTGCGAGATCAAGAACATGAACTCGCTGCGATTCATCCAGCAGGCGATCGAATACGAGGCCCGTCGCCAGATCGGGATTCTGGAAGACGGCGGCGCGATCGTCCAGGAAACCCGCCTCTACGACCCCGACAAGGGAGAGACGCGGTCGATGCGCTCAAAGGAAGAGGCCCATGACTATCGCTACTTCCCCGATCCCGACCTGCCTCCATTGGAGATCGACCAGCCCTGGGTCGATGCGATCGCCAACGACATGCCCGAACTGCCGGACGAAAAGAAGGCCCGCTTCGTGCGCGACCTGGGTCTGTCGGAATATGATGCCGGCGTGCTGACCGCCGATGTCGAGAACGCAAATTATTTCGAGACCGTTGCCCAGGGCCGCGACGGAAAGCAGGCCGCGAACTGGGTCATCAACGAATTGTTCGGACGCCTGAACAAGCAGGGCCTGACGGTCGAGGCCTCGCCCATATCCGCGGCACAGCTTGGCGGCGTGATAGACCTGATCGCAGCGGGCGACATCTCGGGCAAGATCGCCAAGGACCTGTTCGAGATCCTGTGGACCGAAGGCGGCGATCCGGCCGAGATCGTCGAGACGCGCGGCATGAGGCAGGTCACCGACATGGGCGCGATCGAACGGGCGGTCGACGAGATCATCGCCGCCAACCCGGGTCAGGTTGAAAAGGCCCGACGGAACCCCAAGCTTGCAGGCTGGTTCGTCGGACAGGTTCTGAAGGCCACCGGCGGCAAGGCCAATCCCGCCGCCGTCAACCAGCTTGTCGCGCAAAAGCTGGGCAGCTGAGCGCGACGCTTTCCCGCAAGAGGCGTTGCGTGCCACGATCATCCGTCGGGCGATCCGGCCGACCACATTGCCAACATCCAGGATACGCCCATGGCCTATGAGTATTCCGTCATTCCGGCACCCAACCGCGGCCACAAGGCCAGGGATGCGAAGACGCCGACCGATCGCTATGCGCTTGCGATCACGGCGGAACTGAATCGCATGGCCGCCGATGGCTGGGAATATCTGCGCGCAGACGTTCTTCCAAGCGAGGAGCGCAGCGGCCTGACCGGGCGCGCCACCGTCTACCATAACCTGCTGGTCTTCCGCCGTCCGACCCGTGCCGCCAATCAGCAGGCCGCCAAGCCTGCCAGCCAGGCGCAGCCGGAAGACCCCGTCGCCGCCGCGCCCGGACGGCCCGACCATGCCGATCCGCCAAACGCCACGCAGCCCGAGATACCGCCCCAAAGCGGCGAACCGGTCGCCGACGCAGTGCCGCCCGCCGCGCGAACCACCCAGGCCGAAAAATAGGGCTCAGGCCGCGCGGGCGGCATTGACGGGTGTGAAGTCGCTGATCGCGACCTCGCCGGCCGAAAAGCTGCAGAAACTGCCCTGCGGAACCTCTTGCCAGTCTCCCTCGTCAGTTTCCAGCGGTTCGGACACGACCGCCCGCCCCTGTCGGCTGTCCGACCAGCGATGAAACAGCGTCGGGGCCTGGTCGTCGCTGGCATAGCGCAGCGCATAAAGCGTGCGGCCGTCGGAGAAGGCACAGGTCGCACGCACATGGGGCGTGCTGCCGCGCCGCAGCGCCAGTTCGGCCATCCGGCCGACCGCTCGCGTCATCGCGCCCTTCGGGTCGTCGGCCAGGCCCTCGCCCAGGGCGATCAGGAACAGCGCCTCGCTGTCCGTGGCCCCCATGCGATGAGAATAGAAGGCGTCGGGGATCAGCAACTCGGCATCCCGGCGGAACCCGTCATAGCCGCCGAACTGGCCGTTATGCATGAAAGACCAGCTTCCCACCACGAAGGGATGGCAGTTGTTGCGGCTGGTCGCGGTCCCGGTCGAGGCGCGCACATGGGCCATGAAAAGCCCCGACCTGACCTGACAGACAAGACTGCGAAGATTGGGATCGGACCACGCGGGCATGACGTCGCGATAGAGCCCCGGCTCAGGGCGCTCGCCATACCAGGCAAGTCCGAAGCCGTCCGCATTCACCGGCGTCTGACAGCGCGTCGCGCCCTGACTTTGGCGGATCAGCGAATGCGCCGGCCGGCTGACGATCTCTTCGAGAAAGATCGGCTTGCCCATATAGGCGGCCCAACGACACATCCCCTGCCCCTCATCGATTTCGATTTTCTGGAATTAGCATGAAAACGTAAAGAATTCACTCTATTCCACAGCAGGCGGGGCTTCCTCGACGATCACGAGATCGCGTTCGGATGCGCCCTTGGCATGCGCCAGCGCCGCCTGGTATTCACGGCTTTCGTAGCACGCAACGGCGGCGTCGAGGCTTGGAAAGCGCGCAACGACATTGCGCGACCGGTCATTTCCCTCCAATTGCCGATAGCGCCCGCCCCGCGCAAGGAACACACCGCCATGTGCGGCAATGACAGGCCCCGCCATGCTGGCGTAGCGGCCATAGGCCTCGGCGTCCGTTACACGGACATGGGCGATCCACAGCGCGCTCAAAGGGAATCTCCGATCAGTTTCTCGACCTCGGCGAAGGCGGCTTCGGCCGCCTCCAGGCTGGGCGCCCCGCCCTGGGCACGGTCGGGACGGCCGCCACCGCCCTTGCCGCCAAGCGCCGCGGTTGCCGCCTGAACCAGCGACACCGCGCTGATCTGGCCGGTCAGGTCCGCCGTCACGCCCGCGGCGACGGTCGCCTTGCCGTCCGCTTCCGCCAGAACCAGCACGGCCCCGCTGCCCAGCTGCGCCTTCATCTCGTCCACCAGCGGACCAAGCTCCTTGCCGCCCACGCCCTCGACCTTGCGGCCGATGAACCTGACGCCGCCAATGTCCTTCGCCTCGGTCGCGCCGCCGCCGCCCATCGCCAGCTGCCGCTTGAGTTGCGCCACCTCGTTGGCCAGCGCCTTGCGTTCATCCGCGAGCGCCCGGACCCGGTTCACCACGTCACCGGCCTGGGCCTTCAGCACGCCCGCGATCTCGCCCAGTTGCCGGTCCGCGTCACGCAGATGCGCCAACGCTGCCTGTCCGGTCAGCGCCTCGATGCGGCGCACCCCCGCACTGGAGGCGCTGTCCCCCAGCAAGGCGAACGCGCCAATATCCCCGGTCCGCGCGACATGGGTGCCACCGCATAGTTCCAGAGAGTAGGTCTGGCCGTCGGTGCCCTTGCCGGAATTGCCCTGGTGGCCCATGGACACCACGCGCACCTCGTCGCCGTATTTCTCGCCGAACAGCGCCTGCGCGCCAAGCCCGCGCGCGTCGTCGGGCGTCATGATCCGCGTTTCGACGCGCGAGTTCTGGCGAATGAACTCATTCACCTCGGCCTCGATCCGGGCGGCCTCTTCGGCCGTGACCGCGTGATTGTGACTGAAGTCGAAACGCAGCCGATCAGGAGCGTTCAGGCTGCCCCGCTGCGCGACATGCTCGCCCAGGGTGCGCCGCAACGCCTCGTGCAGCAGATGGGTCGCCGAATGGTTTGCCCGGATCATGTCGCGCCGGTCCCGGTCCACGGACAATTGTGCGCCCTGCCCGCGCGCGATGGTCCCCGTCGTGACTTCGGCCACATGCACGAAAACGCCTGCAATCTTCCTGGTATCCGTCACGCGCGCCGCGCCGCTTTCCGTCCGGATCAGCCCTGTATCGCCGACCTGCCCGCCAGCCTCGGCATAGAACGGCGTCTGGTTCACCACGATCTGCACCGTGTCGCCTTTCTTCGCCTCGTCCGCCTCGGCGCCATCGGTCACCAGAGCGACGATCTGCCCCTCGGCCTCGACGGAATCGTAGCCGAGAAACTCGGTCGCACCGTGCTTTTCCGCCAGATCATACCAGATCGCGGCGTCCTTGGTCTCGCCGCTTCCGGCCCAGGCCGCGCGGGCCTTGGCCTTCTGCTCTGCCATCGCCGCATCGAAACCGGCGGTATCGACCGTCCGGCCCTGCTCGCGCAGCGCGTCCTGCGTGAGGTCCAGCGGAAAGCCGTAGGTGTCGTAAAGCTTGAAGGCCGCCTCGCCCGGCAAATTAGCACCTTCGGGCAGCCTGGCCAGTTCCTCGTCCAGAAGGCGCAGACCGCGGTCCAGGGTCTGGCGGAAGCGCGTCTCTTCGCTGCGCAGGGTTTCCTCGATCAAGGGCTGCGCGCGGTTCAGTTCAGGATAGGCCGCGCCCATCTGCTGGACCAGCGACGGCACCAGCCGGTGCATCACCGGATCGTGCGCGCCCAGCATGTGCGCGTGCCGCATCGCGCGGCGCATGATCCGCCGCAGCACATAGCCACGCCCCTCGTTCGAGGGCATCACGCCGTCCGAGATCAGGAAACTGGTGGAACGCAGGTGGTCGGCAATTACCCGGTGATGGACCTTGCCCGGCCCATCCGGATCGCTGCTGGTGGCATGCGCGCTGGCCTCGATGAGGCTGCGCATCAGGTCGGTGTCGTAATTGTCGTGCTTGCCCTGCAACAGCGCGCCGATCCGTTCCAGTCCCATGCCGGTATCGATCGACTGCATGTCCAGGGCGCGCATGCTGCCGTCCTCGAACTGCTCATTCTGCATGAAGACGAGGTTCCAGATCTCGATGAAGCGGTCGCCGTCCTCTTCGGCCGAGCCCGGAGGTCCGCCCCAGATCTGATCTCCATGGTCAAAGAAAATCTCGGTGCAGGGGCCACAGGGACCCGTCGGGCCCATCTGCCAGAAATTGTCGCTTGTCGGGATCCGGATGATCTTGTGGTCGGGCAGGCCCGCGACCTTCTTCCATATCTCGGCGGCCTCGTCATCGGTATGGTATATGGTGACCAGCAGCCTGTCCCGGGGAATGCCGAAATCCCGCGTCAGCAATTCCCAGGCAAAGCCGATCGCGTCGGACTTGAAGTAATCACCGAAGCTGAAATTCCCCAGCATCTCGAAGAAGGTATGGTGACGCGCCGTATAGCCGACATTGTCCAGGTCGTTGTGCTTTCCGCCCGCCCGGACGCATTTCTGCGCTGTCGTCGCGCGGTTGTAGTCGCGCGTCTCGATGCCCGTGAACAGGTTCTTGAACTGAACCATGCCGGAATTGGTGAACATCAGCGTCGGGTCGTTGCGCGGCACCAGCGGGCTGCTGTCGACCACGCGGTGACCGTTCCTCTCGAAATAGCCGAGAAAGGTGGATCGGATGTCGTTCAGACTGGGCATGAGAGATGGCCTTCATCGCAAAGCGGTCGCGTCTACTCCGGCCGTCGACCGGGCTGGATTCCCGTCTAGCCCCCGCCGCTTCTGCTGTCCAGCGATCCGGATCGCCCGCCAGACGGCGCTGATCGCCGCATGCCGGCCGCGAAATGCCTGTCCCGGAATGCAGCGCGCAGGGGTGGAGACCCCCGCGCGTCGCCGGACTGGCCTGGTCTGCGGATCAGTCCTCGGTCAGTGCATCCTCTTCCCCGCCCGCGACACCGAAATCCAGCCCGTGGCTGGCCCGGATCCTGTCCTCGATGGAGTAGGCCATCTCGGGATGATCGCGCAGATACTGCTTGGCGTTCTCGCGCCCCTGCCCGATCCGCTCGTCGCCATAGGAATACCAGGCACCCGATTTCTCGACCACGCCGGCCTTGACGCCCAGATCGACCAGTTCGCCCATCTTGCTGATGCCTTCGCCATACATGATGTCAAACTCGACCTGACGGAAGGGCGGTGCCACCTTGTTCTTCACGACCTTGACGCGGGTCGAGTTGCCCACGACCTCATCGCGATCCTTGATGGACCCGATCCGGCGGATGTCGAGACGCACCGACGCATAAAATTTCAGCGCGTTGCCGCCCGAAGTGGTTTCGGGGTTGCCGAACATCACGCCGATCTTCATGCGGATCTGGTTGATGAAGATCACCATGCAGTTGCTGCGCCCGATGCTGGCGGTCAGCTTTCGCATCGCCTGGCTCATCAACCGGGCCTGCGCGCCCACTTGGTGGTCGCCCATATCGCCCTCGATCTCGGCCTTCGGGGTCAACGCGGCGACCGAATCGATCACCACCATGCTGACCGCGCCCGACCGGACCAGCGTATCGACGATCTCCAACGCCTGTTCGCCGGTGTCCGGCTGAGAAATCAGCAACTCGTCAAGATTCACGCCCAGCTTGCGGGCGTATTGCGGGTCCAGCGCATGCTCGGCATCGACAAATGCGCAGACCCCGCCCTTCTTCTGCTCTTCGGCCACGGCATGCAGCGTCAGCGTGGTCTTCCCGCTGCTTTCGGGTCCATAGATCTCGATGATGCGGCCCTTGGGCAGGCCGCCGATCCCCAGCGCAATGTCCAGACCCAGCGACCCGGTCGAGGTTGCCTCGATCTCGGTGACCGGGTTGTCCTTGCCCAGCTTCATGATCGAGCCCTTGCCGAATTGCCGCTCGATCTGCGCCAGCGCGCTGTCCAGCGCCTTCTGCTTTTCCGCGCTTCGCTTGTCGTTCATGTCGAAAATGCTCGCCTGTGCCATGTCATCCTCACCGTTATTTCATAGCCTTCGGAGCGGGGCAATCAGTTGGGCCGAAGGGAATGTTCACTTCTTGTTCCCATCCATGAATGCGCGATCCGCAGCGGGTTTTCAAGCGGAAACCGCCTGAAGCCGAGAGCCTCGGCGCGGCATCATCAACGCAGATCCGTTAACAAAGCGTTTACAAGCCCCTCCGGTCCCGATATCGGGGCCCGCGGCGCGGCAGGAAAGCGACGGGACGGCCCCACCATGCTCATTTTCTGGGATCACAGACTGGTATTTCTGGCGACACCGAAGGCCGGATCGACCGCGATCGAGGTGGCGCTCGAGTCTCTGGCGTCGGCGGCGATCCAGCGGCCGGAAGGGCTGAAACACACCGATATCGCGACCTACAGACGCCATGTCGGACCATGGCTCAAGGCGCTGAATGGCGGCGATTTCCTGACCGTGGCTCTGATGCGCGAACCCGTCGACTGGCTGCGCAGCTGGTACCGCTTCAAGCAGCGCGACGACGATGACGATCCGCTTCACCGCATGGAAGGGCTGAGCTTCACCCGCTTCGCCCGCCAATATGCCGCCCCCGGCGGGCCGGAGGAGTTGATGATCGGCACACAGTCGGGCTTCCTTACCGATGGGCCGGCACGCGTCGATCGGATCTTTCGATACGAGGAGATCGGCGCCTTCGTCGAGTTCCTTGAAGATCACCTGAACTGTGCGATCGAGTTGCCGCGGATCAACGTGCCCCCTTCTGTCGATGTGGCGCTGGACGCCGAGGACGAGGCAAGTCTGCGCGAAGGAATGCGCGCCGACCTGGCGCTCTACGAAACGCTGTAACGACCTTGCACAGCGTGGGGCGCCCGTTTCCTTACCGGGTTTCAGTGCAGCGTCGGCCCGCCTCCTCCGCCCGACAGGTGACGCTCGACGCTCTGGGTCAGTTCGGCCAGGGTAAACGGCTTGGCAAGGAAAAGCGAGTTCGGCACCGGCGCGTGCCCCTCTCCGAAGATGTCCTCGGTATAGCCCGACATGAAGATCACACGGGTTCCGGGGCGGTCCTTAAGCGCGGTCCGCACCCAGCTGGGCCCGTCCATTCCCGGCATGACGACATCGGTCACGAACACGTCGATCTTCAGCCGGCTGTCGGAAAGCAGGTCCAGTGCCTGCTCTGCACTGTCGGCCTCGTGGACCTCATAGCCCTTGAGCCTTAGCGCACGCGCCGCGAATGCCCGGACCGGCGCCTCGTCCTCGACCAGCAGAACAGTGGCACGCCGGTCGCTCGGCGTGATGGTTTCGGCGACGATGGGTACCGGGGACACGACCGGCGCCGCATGGGCATGGGCCGGGAAATACAGCGAGAAGCAGGTTCCCTGCCCCGGAACGCTGTCGCAGAATATATAGCCCCCCGTCTGCTTGACGATCCCGTAGGCGGTCGAGAGTCCAAGTCCGGTACCCTCGCCGGTGCGCTTGGTGGTGAAGAACGGCTCGAATATCTTGGACTGATTCTCGGGTGAGATGCCGCAGCCCTCGTCGCTGACCCGGACCCGAACATAGTCGCCCGCCGGCAGCGCCACGCGGTCGCGGGCGAGCGGCTCCTGCAGGTGAATGTTTTCGGTCTCTATCCCGATTTCGCCGCCCTCTGGCATGGCGTCGCGTGCGTTCACGACCAGGTTCATGATCACTTGCTCCAGTTGGCGCTTGTCGGCCCTGATCGGCCGCAGCGCGGGATCGTGGTTGATCGTCAGTCCGACCCGCTCACCCACCAGCCGGTTCAGCAGATGGGTCAGGTCGGCCAGCGTGTCGCGCAGATCCAGCGTTTCCAGTTTCAGGGTCTGCTTGCGCGAAAAGGCGAGCAACTGGCCGACCAGTGCCGCGGCACGATTGGCGTTCTGGCTGATCTGGTCGAGATCGGCGTAATCGGGATGGCCCTTGTCGTGCCGCAGCATCAGCAGGTCGCAATGCCCGCTGATCGCTGTCAGGAGGTTGTTGAAATCATGTGCGACACCGCCGGCCAACTGACCGATCGCCTGCATCTTCTGGCTTTGCACGAACTTCGCCTCGAGCGTCTTGAGCGCGCTGGCGTCGTGAAGCACCGCGATCAGCCCGGTTTGCTGCGCGGGGTCGGCGGCCAGCGAGACCTGAAAATGCTTGTCGCGTGTCGCATCGGCGGCAAGACCCTCGCCAGCCCGAAGTCGCAGCATTTCGCCCCGTCCGTCCGAGCGGCGGGCGCACACATCCGCGATCCAGTCCCCTAGCGGACGCCCTGGCCCCTCCAGCAGGCTTCCCAAATGGACGGACGCTGCCTCGGGCGGAAGGCGTCCCGGCACCAGGCGTCTGGCAGCAGCGTTGGCCCGACGCACATGGCCGTCGGGCGCCAGTCGCAGCAGCGCCACCGGCATCACTTCGAAATCGTCGGGTTCCTCGTCATCGTCCAGCGCCATTGCGATGGCCATGTCGGCACTGTCAGCCTGCGCGCCGGGACGGTGATAGGACCAGACCTGAAGCGGAGCATCCGAGGCGCAGCTGAGCGCAAGCGCGTCACCGTCGGGCAACTCCAGCTCGGCACAGCCGGTCCGCATGGCATGGTCGGCCAGATCGGCAAGGTCGCGCTCGGCGTCGGCACGCAGCCGGACCAGAAGCGACAGGATGTTCTGGCCGGTGATGTTGTTGAAGTCAGTGATGGCCGCAGCATTCTGGAACAGCACCAACCCGTCCGCGTCGCAAATCCAGATCGGTTCCGGTGCGGCCATGACCTCAGAGCGTATCGCCGACAAGGCGCGTCTGCCGGCGATCTGGCGCATCCCGTGCGACAGCGAGATCGCGCCGCCCAGCAGATACCAGGCGACCGCGACGGTCGAAAAGACGACGGCGACGCGCCCTGCCCCGCTGCCAGGCAACAGCGTCAGCAGCAACGCACCCAGCACCATCGGAAGCAACAGCAGCGGCAATGCCGCTAGCGCGCTGCGCGGAATGCCAAGCTGATCATCCCAGTGGGTCATGCGAATCGCCTTTCTGCGACCTTCTCTGTCCCGCAATAGCGCCTCTTCGCTTAAGATTGCGTTAATCCTGCCATCAGGTTCGCGCCCTCCGATGATGCGCGGCCGCAAACGGCCTTTCAGGCCCGTCGGCACAGCAGCGCCATGAAGAAGCCGTCGCTGGCATTCAGCGGTGTCCACAACGACCGCGAGACCAGGCTGAACGCATCATGCCGCCCCAGGAAGGCATCGATCTGTCGCGCATTCTCGTCACCGAGGATCGAACAGGTCATGTAGGCCAGATGCCCCCCCGGCGCGACCAGCCCGGCAACCTCATCGAGGATCGCGGCCTGCGTCGTCAGCAAGGACGCCAGCCCGGCGGGGGTCAGCCGCCATTTCGCATCCGGGTTCCGGCGCCATGTGCCAGAGCCCGAACAGGGCACGTCCGCGACGACAAGATCAAAGCGCCCGAACGGCCTTTCGCAGCACTCGACGATCGCGCCCGCCCGTCTCGCGCGTGCGGGAAGGTCCCGCATCCGCGCCGTGTCGGCATCATGCGCCAGGATTCGCAGATGCGGCTGCAGCCCAGCCAGCGCAAGGGCCTTGCCGCCGCCGCCCGCACAATAGTCCAGCACATGATCGCCCGGGCGAAGCGGCAAGGCGGCGCAGGCGAGCTGCGGGGACAGGTCCTGCAACTCGACCAGACCGTCGCGATAGGCCGAGGATTGCGCGACGCGACGCTCTCCACCGGTCACCCTCAGTGCGGTGCGCAACCCCGCATGGGGTTCGACCTCGATCGCATCCCGGGCCAGGGCTTCGGCCGCCTGCAGCGCATCACCGCGTATCGGGTTCGCGCGCAGCCAGACCGGCGCGCGATCGCGCATGGCCTTCGCCACCGCGACGGCGTCACCCGCCAGCGATTCACGCCAGATCGGCCAGATCCAGTCGGGCAGATCCACGACATCGTCGTCCTCGCCTTGCCCTGCCTCGGCGGCCGTCAGCGGTTCGGGTGCATAGCCCAGCCCCGTGAAGAGGTCATTCGGGTCCTGCCCCGCGGCCCGCAGACAGCCGATCATCAACCCTCGGCCATGCGCTGCGCCGCCAAGCGCCGCAAGGCTGTTGCGGCGGCGCAGCGCGTCGAACACGAGGTCGCGCACCGCCGCCCGATCCCCCGATCCGGCAAAGCGGCTGGCCCGCGACCAGCGCAGCAGGGCCTGTTCGGCCGGCTGCCCGTCAAGGACATGGTCAAGGATGGCGATGGCTGCCGAAATGCGGGCCGAAGGAGTCATTGCGGGCGCTGTCTTGAGGGACTTGTGCCAAAGCACCGCTCGCGCGGCGAGGCACGCATGGATCGCGAACCGAACATGGCCATCCTTTTCACGATGTTGCAGCTTTCCGTCAACATGCCCGACATCCCCCGACCCCGGCCTCCGCTCAGGTGGAGGTCAGGTGCCGCAACCCATGCGTGACATCCGCCCGGACAGCAAGCCTGAGCGCAGGTTCATCCCCGGCGCGCAAGGCGGCGAGGATCATCCGATGGTGGCGCGGCGGTTCGTTGCGCCTGACCCGCCCGTACAGCGCCCGCATCGTGGGGCCAAGCTGCAGCCAGATCGTCTCCAGCATCGCCAGCATCGCAGGGGCCTGAGCCCGCAGATAGAGCATCCGGTGAAAATCGAGGTTGCACCGGATGTAGCCGACCGCGTCATGGCGATCGACGGCGTCGGCAATTCGACCATTCATCTGCGCCAGCCGGTCGATCAGCGCGAAATGCGCCCTTGGCAGCGCCCGCGCAGCCAGTTCGGGTTCGATCAGGGCGCGCAGCGCAGCCAGCTCCTCGATCCGCTCGTCGGACAGTTCGGGCGTCGAGACCCGGCCCGATGCCGAAAGAGTCAGCGCTCCCTCCGCAACCAGTCTTCGCACCGCCTCGCGCGCCGGCGTCATCGATGTGTGGAATTCACGCGCCAGCCCGCGCAGTGTCAGCGGCGTCCCGGGCGCAACTTCGCCCAGCATGATGCTGCTGCGCAGGTGGCGGTACAGGCGCTCATGCGCGGCGGGATCTGCGGGTCGGGCGGCGGACATGCGCCATCTGTGATCACAAAATCGCCTGCGGTCAATCGCGGAATTTCCAGACCATCAGATCGCCACCGTGCCGCCTCAGCCAGACACGCTGCGATGCGTGGCCGGGGCACAGCCGCTCGACCACCGACCAGAACCGGCCGGAATGGTCCATATGCGCCAGATGCGCGACCTCGTGCGCGGCGACATAGTCCAGAACCTCTGGCGGCGCCATGGCCAGGCGCCATGAAAACATCAGCCGTCCATCGGCGGTGCAACTGCCCCAGCGAGAACGGGTATCGCGCAGGTCGATGACCCGGAAGGGCCGTTCCAGTGCGGTGGCATGCCGGTCACAGGCCACCCGCAGCCGCTGATGCGCCACATGTTTCAGAAAGGCCGCCAGAACCGGTCCGGCCGGTCGCCGCTCGGGGATCAGCAGCGCGTCCTGTTGCAGGGTCGCGGCCCTGACGGACGCCGCAACGATCTGCCGCGGCCGCCCCTCGACAGGAAGCGCGGCGCCGGCTTCGGCGCGCATCGGCGCGGGCCGGCGGGCCGCCGCCTGCACGAGCCAGTTCCGCTTCGCCTCGGCGAAGGCGAGCCCTTCGCCAAGAGGGACATGCTTGGGCAGGGTCAGCACCATCTCGGCCCCATCCCGGGGAACCCGCAATGTCAGCCGACGGGCACGCGATGACCGCCGAACCGCGATCCGCAAACCTCCGGCGATGGTAATGTGCTCGACCATCTGCCATCTCCCACCAAAGCAACTCGTCAGAAAAGCCTTTGACACCCCCGCGAGGCTGTGGCAGGGGAACCGCCAATTTCCCTAATTGCGGCGGAAGGAGAATACCATGCCCAAAGAGGAATGGGGCACGAAACGCCTGTGCCCGCATTGTGCCACGCGCTTTTACGATCTGCGCAACAATCCGATGACCTGCCCGGCCTGCAACAACCAGTTTTCGCTGGAAAGCATGTCGGACGGACGGGGCAAAGCCCTGGTCAGTGAAAAGGCCGCGCCCAAAAGCAAGAGCACCGTGACCGAGGACGACGACGAACTCGAGGACGAGGGCGGCGATCTCGACGACGATTTGCTGGAAGACGATGACGACGACGGCGACGTGTCGCTGGACGAGATCGCCGACGTGGCCGACGACGACGACGATTGAACCGTCCGCGTGACCGACCTGCCGCTGAAACGCAGCCATCTCGGCTGCGTTTTTTCGTTTCAACCGCAGCGGCCCTGGCAGGCCGGCGGGTTTCCCGCAAAAGCCTCGCAGCCAGCCAATTTTCCACTTGCGCCGCGTCGCACCCGCCCCTATACGACGCCCCACGCAGCGACCCGAAAGGGCGGTGCAGACCTCCGGTGGGGCCATAGCTCAGTTGGTAGAGCGCTTGAATGGCATTCAAGAGGTCAGGGGTTCGACTCCCCTTGGCTCCACCAATAAAATCAATGACTTACGTGAAAAATGGCTCCGCTGTAAGGTCTTGTTTTCTTTTCGGGGAACAGTTGGGGAACGGCCGATTCCGCTTCGTCTTGTTGCTGTGTCGTGACCTTGTGTTGCCCGAAACTCCCTGTTAACGAAACCTTAACACTGGGTGATGTACTGCCTGTGTGCAGTTCACCTGGCGAGAGGGAGTGACTACTTGACAGAGTTCGAAAGTGAACTTCGCGAATTGTCTGCTGCCGATGGGAGTTGGGACGCCGTTGAGCAATCATGGAGTCGTGAGTGCCGTGAGCATGGGGAAGATTTGGATGAATATGCCATCGGCTCATTGCCGGTGGTGAAAGACTTGGCAGACACTCCCCATCAGCGCACACGAGCTCTTGGCCTTTTCGACACCGGCGGTCGATGCCATGCGATATGCCAAGCAAACGTCGCGGTCATTCCGGGATACAAGGAACCTGTCTTGCGTGTTCGGCATTTACTGTTGTCTCCTGCCTATGACTTCGGCGACTTGGATGGCGGAGCCTACGCCATGGCCCTCACATCTGTGTTTGCCGGTGTTGTTAAGGCAGCATTTACCACACTGCCGGCTAAACACGTTCACTTCCACCTGCGCAGCCCAGCTGACGTATCATTTTTTGGAGCAGTCGCGAAAACTTTAGCCAGTCTGCCCACCTTCGAGACTGTTCAAATGAGGGGAGCATGGCTATATCTGACATTGAAGGAAATGCCGCAAATCGGCCGGGGGAGTTAGTTAGATGATCGACCAAGATGAGGTGTTCGTCGCATTTCACAGTGCATTCACCAATGCTATCAATGAATTGGGTGTTGATGCCTTGAAGCGAACTAGCCTGTTTGGCTCCAATGATCGTGCGATTAAGCGAGTCGCAGCCTGACTTTACTCAGGCTAACATCTGTTCATTAGGCCCGCCCTCACCGGCGGGCTTTTTCATGCGCCTCAGCCTGATCTTGTCTTGCCACGGCAGAATCTTGCCGAGGACGATTGCGGCAACACGGGCGGTCCGGCCTTGCCTGTTTGGCTGCCCCCGTGGTGAACAGTAGCAGCCTTGGCCACGCCCCCGGAAGTTTCAGATGGGGGTTTTGGCCGGATGATTGGGACCGCGAAATGTTGTCGGTTGCGTCAATATTACCACTCTTTCACGCGCGCGCGGGTGAACAGATCGGGGCCGGTGCGCGGTTCCCCCGTGCCCCCGGCCCTTGCCCTGTCGCGGGCGATCCGGCCTAGCCGGTCGGGCTGCCCCCGGTGGTGAACCGTGACAGCCTGCGCCGCGCCCCCCGGAAGTTTCAGATGGGGGCCGCGCCGTGACGGGGTTCTGGCCGTATGCTGCCGGGCACTCACCGTCTGATCCCAGATGCTTCGCGGCATGTTAGGGCCGCAGGGCGCATCCCGGCCCTATTCCGCCCAATCGATGAATTGCAGCGCGTCTTGCAGGTGCGCGCCGTCGATCCCCGCCGCCTTCGCTTCGGCCAGCGCCTTGACCATCGTTGCCAATGCCCGAGCCTTCCCGCCCGCGTCGAACGCCTGCGCAGGTCTGACGCAATCAATCGCCACGCGCGCGGCCAGCTTTTCGCTAGCTTCCTCGGCCATGATGTTGGCGATGGGTTGCAGCACGATCTGCGCCAGGTGCCGCTGTGCCTCGCGGACCATCGGGCCGGTCGTCGCCTCGTTCATCAGCCCCGGAAGGATGCCATAGACGCCGAAGATCGCGCCCTTGGCGTCGGTCAGCAGCTTGTCGGCTAGCGTCTTGTCGAGGTGCGGTGAAAGCTGATCCGGTGACTTGCCGGTGTTCGGGTTCATGCCTGCCGCCGTTGCCTGAGCCGTGCCCTCGATCACCAGCGACGCGCCGCGACGGCCACGAAAGCCCGCCCGCAGTTCCGCCATGTCATCGGCAGAGCCTTCGGGAACGGGCACGATCAGGCTGCCCATCGGCGCATCGCGGAATACATCGCGCAAGGCAGTCTCAAGTTCGTGCAGCAGGCCAGCCGACAGAGGCGCGCGGCGCAACGGTGCCGTGCCAGCCCAAGGGGTTGCCGTGTCGCAGCCAATCCGGAAATGCAGCACCTCGCCCGCAAGGACGGTTTCAGCGCGCCCGCCGCCCGCCTCGGGCAGCCCCAGGCGATAGGCGCGCGGAATTCCGTTGCGGGTCGATATGTCCCAATCGGTCGCCGGAATCAGCCGGTCGCGGATCAGGAACACAGCCTCGCCCCGCAGCGCCAGAGCGCGGCCAGCAAGCGCCATGTCGTGCCGGGTCAGCAGGTCGGTTCCGATCACATCGGAGAGGCTGAGACAGCCTTCCCACAGCGCCACAGCAGTTTGCACGGTCGCAGTCAGTTCGCCCATGCTGGACGCGCCGCTGATCCAGCTTTCGCGCGCCGCCATGATCGCCGCCGTATAGCCGGGGGCCACAGCGCGGGTTTCGACAGGCGCAGCCTTCCGGGCGAAAAATGACAGCAGGCCCATCAGATCCTCCAACGGTTCAGGTAGTGAACAGCGCCCCGGCGGGGTTGCCGGTCCTGGTGCGTTTCCCACGCCCGCGCCTCGATCTGCGCCGAGGGATAGGCGGGCCGGGTCACGGTCGAGAGTTCGAACAGCGATGCGCGGGTGATCGTCCGCAGCACGTCCGCGCCGCGCCGTTCGATGCGTTCGCCATCCGCCGCCACGCGGAAGCCGGGGGAAAGGCCCCGGACCAGGCCAGAGCCATGAGCCGCAAGGAAGTCACGCGCCCAGGTCGTGCCGTCTGCAATTGTCGCCTCGATCATCAGCGCGTCGTCGCCATCGGTCAGCGTCAGGTTGCCCGCCGATCTGGACGCCAGCGGGCGGTTGTAATCGTGACCGGCCAGAAGATGGATCTCGCCGCCCGCCTCGATCCGTTCCGCAAATGCCCGAGAGGCGATAACCTCGCGCCGCCCCGGTGCCAGTTCGGTTTCTGCACCATAGGGAAACCGCGCGCGAAGGCGGGTTGAACCGCCCTCGCTGCGAAGTTCCAGCGCCCCGAGATTGCCGCCCCACAGCATCTTAAGCCCCGATGCCGGTCAGGATGCGGATCTGCGATCCGCGTGCCACGGTCACGTCAGCCGTCAGCAGGCCCGTGAGCCGCAGCCCGCCGTTCTGTGCGTCGGTGTAGGGATCGCGGATCAGGTCAAGCCCGCCCCACAGCCCCAGGAACGCCGGGGGCAACCCGCCCGCCGAGGTGGTCAGGATCGCCGTGCCCGCGTCCAGATGGTTTGCCGTGGCGATCTTGCCCGCCGGAACGTGACGGGTCAGGCGGTCCCATTCGGAAACAGCCGTTCCGGTGATCAAAGCGCCGTCCAGATCGGCCCAGATTTCCGGGTCAAACGCGACGTTGACGCCCGATGCGCCGGTGATCTGGTTCGCCTGCATGAACGCGACAATCTCGGCCCGGAACGCGGCCCAGGATGCTGCCGCTGCGATAGCGGTCGAGGCGATGCCGTAGGTTGCCGCGCCGGGCACGAGGCCGAGAGGCTGGCCCGCCGTGCCCGTGCCCATCAGCACGGCCCGGTCGAGTTCGGCCCCGATTGCGCTGTTCATGTCGCGCCGGATCGCCTGTTCCAGCCCGTCGCCGGTCTGCTTCAGCGCCTTGCGGCTGATGCGCATATGAACGCCCAACGTGTGATCGGGGGCCAGCATCCGCTCGGCGGTCTGGAACGGGTTCGGGCCGGTCACGTTGCCGCCTTCCGTCGCCGCCCATCCGGCAATCGCGCCAGAGGTCGCCACGGGCCATTCAACGCTCCCCTGCGCGATGTTGATCGTCTGGACGCCGATGCGGGCCGCAACTGATGCCGGAAAAAGCCGGTCAATGATCGGGCGGGTTTGCGTCGGGTTGGGCACGTCAGCAGAGACGGTATTGCGCAGTTCCAGCGCGGCCAGCGGAACGGGCACGCCGCGATAGCCGCCCGCGTTGCGCATCTCGGCCACAACTTCGGCGGTCTGGCCGGTCAGCGCCCGGCCCTCGTCCAGCGCCAGGACGATCTGGCGCAACTCGAAGCCCGCAACCAGATCAGCGAATTGACGGTCGGTGCGCGTTTCAAGATCAGCACCGGCCTCGCGGCGTTCGCTGTCCTCGGCAGTCAGGGCCGCGCGATAGCGGATTTCATTCTGCCGATATTCCGCATCGAGGGTTTCTATCGAACGGGTTTCGTCGGTCGTCAGGGTTTCCTTGCCCACGAGTTCGGACAGGGCTTGGCGGATTTCAGATTGCCGCCGCGTGATTTTGACAGAATCCAGCATTTGATACCTCATGTTGCCGGGTTGGGGTTCGTCGCCAGATCGGCAACAGCTTGCCCCCAGGCTTGCCGCTCAGGGGTGATGATCGGCGCGGGATGCCCGCACTCGATCCTGGTTTTTTTCGTGTGGCAGGACGGGCAGCGGGTCGCACAATTGGCCAGGTCAAAGGCCAGATCCGGCCGGGTCCGCACGGGTTGCACATGGTCGATTTCCAGCCGCCCACGGGTCTGCCCGCAAGCGACGCAGGCCCATCCGTCGCGCTCCAAGACGATCTGGCGCAGCACCTGCCAGCGTTTCGTTTTCAGCACGGGCCGGGAATAGCGGCGATGTTCGCGCCTCACGCCCATGCCGCCCTCGCTTTCCGCGTGGGTGCTGCCTTCATCCGCGCGCCCTGCGCCACGGCCAGCACGGATGCCGCCGCCGCGTCGATCCGCCCGAGGCTGCGCGCCTTCGCCAGCTTCACATTGTTGGCCGGGTCCAGCAGAACGATGGCATCGGAAAAGGCAGACCGCAGCAACAGCGACGGGGCCACTTTCACCTCGCCGTCGAACAGCGCGCGGCGAAAGCGTTCAATGTCCTCTGATCCGTCCTTCCAGCCGAAGCCGCGCCAGATGAACGGAACGCGGGCCAGACCGGCTTTTTCCATCGCCTCGACAAACTCGGCATGACGAAAACGGTCGCCGCAGATGCAGGCGATTTCCACGCCGTCCAGCTGCCGCACGATCTCGGCCAGCCAGGGGCCGGGCGGCACGGTCGCCTCGCCCATCACGGTCATTTCGCCGCGTTCGGCCATTTCGACATAGCGCCCGGACACGCCATCAGCGGCGCCACGGTCGGCCAGTGAGGGATTGCCGGGAAACGTGCCCAGAGCCTCAAGACGGCCCGTGTCGGGCCAATACATCGCCGCCGCAGACATGGACCGGCTGCCGCCCAGATCCACGCCCAGGACGCAAGGCCCCTCGCGGGGCGGCAACTGGTCGGGGTCAACCTCGGCGGCAAGCCATTCGTCAACCGTGACCAGCACAGAACGATCCTCGGTCGAAACCCGCTCGTTGCGGTTCAGGTTGCGAAAGCTGGACAGGGCCGATCCGCCCCGCGCAATCGCCCGTCGCGCCTGCGCAATGAGCCATTCCGGGCTTGAGCCGATGCCCTCGGTTGCGCCGGGGTTGGCTGCCAGAAGACTTTCCAGATCATCGGCGGGCAGCCCGAACGCTGGCCGGTGTTCCTGCACATAAGTGCCGGGCGGGGGTTCATCCAGCCAGCGGGAAAACGTGTTCGCGTCGTCGGGCGCGCTGGTGCTGATGATCAGCGCCCGGCCTTCGCGCTTGCCAAGGCCCGACAGGATGGCGTTTTCGAGGTTGTCGCCCTTTTCGCGTTCCCACGCCGCCCGCTCGTCCATCAGCGCCAGCGTCGGTGCACCGCCGAGGATGGATTTGCCGTCCGCTGCAATGACACGGGCCAGCCCGCCGCCATTCGACGCATATTCGACTTCCAGCTTGGAGCCGCGCCGAACGGTGAACAGTTCCTGGTCGGCCTCGGGCAGCCCTTCAATGAAACCGATCAGAAACTGAAATGCCGTGCGCGCCTGGTCGCGGTTCCGGGCCGCAAAGATGATTTCGCGTTTCGGCTGATCGTCCCAGATGCCCATCAGCGCGCCCAGGGCCAGCCCCGCCGATAGCGCCGTTTTCGCATTGCCCCGGCCAATCGACAGGCAGGCCACCATCACGCCCCCGGCCAAAGCGCCGCGCACGAAACGCCGCTGAAACTCGGCCAGCTTGACCGGCTGCCCGGCCATTTTTCCCTCGGGAATTTTCAGGGCTTCGAGAAACGCAATCGCCAGATCGGCAGGTTCGGCCCCCGATTTTTCCGAAAGCGCGAACGCAACACTCCGACGCCGGTCCCTGTCTGCATCAGAAAGCCGGGCATTGGGACCAACCGCGCCCCTGATCCGCACGCGCCGGTCTGCCGCCTTCGCCTCGGGCGATCCCGCTGGCAACCCGTCCTTGCGTGGCCTGCCGCGTGGCTTGCCCGCCGCCGCTGTCATATTGCGAGCCGCCGATGACGCGCCGCGATGCGGGCCGCTGCAATGGACAGCCCTTGTGCTGCATCGGTCAGGCCGCGTGCGTCATACATCATCGCCGCATGGTCAGTGACAGCCAGTGCCAGATCAGCCGGGATGCTAGCGCGGTCGGTGCCATATCCAGCAGGATAGCGGACGCGGATTGCAGCGCCGTTGCCATTGCCAGTGAGGTTCAGCACAGGATAGCGCCCGCCCTCGATCCACCAGCCAGCCGGGTGCGGGGTTGCGTTGCCTGCCTCGTCGATCAGTTCGACGGTGATCGGATGATCGGCCAGCCCCTCGGGCCAGAACGGGCCAACTGGCATCGGGATGCGGCTGCACCACGCCCGCAGCGTGACGGTGACAACCTGGGCCAGCAGCGCCAGTTCGCAATGCGCCTCGATTTCTGCCGCCGCTGTATTGCCAATGACGGATAGTTGCAGATCGTCGTCGTCAAAGCTGATGCGGGCACGTTCCTTGACCGCCCCGAGATCATAGGGCGTGGCGGAGCTAATCGGGGTTCGGGTCGTGATCATCGCGTCGGTTCGCTCAAATTCTGCAACGCCAGAATATCCGAAGACAATATATTATGTAACTATATCAATAACTAACACTGCCTCACAGCGTCGCGTCGGAAACGGTCAGCGAGGCAATTTGGGCAAACTTTGCTACAGTTCAACGGACGATCCGTTCTTGATGGGACAGCGTTGCCGTAGCACCTGCGGTCGCCTCTGACCTCGTCCAATCCGGCTGGGTATATGGTATATTAAGGATGTCACTGATTTGGTGACGGTAGGCATGTCCAGCGGGGTCATCTCGTCACTGATTTGGTGACGCCCTGTCACTGATTTGGTGACGCCTATTTGTTACCCGTCACTATTTCGGTGACGTGCCGTCGCCAATTCGATGACAGGGTTTTGCTTTCGGTTGGTGCCGCGCGGGTTATGAATCGCCGCCTTTTGCACCGGATAATCGCCGCCCTCTTTCCAGTCGGCAAACAGTTTCCTTGGCCGTGTGCCTTCGCCCGGCATGGCAATCTCGGTTAGCTCGAACTCTGGGGCAGTTGCCTGCCCCTTGACGCCCAGTTGCGCGTGACGCTTCACCACCAGAAACCCCTTGGCTTGCAGATCATGGAACGCCCGCGCCGCCGTGTTGATGCCGCAGCCCATAAGCCCCGCCGCTTGTCGGACACTCAGAACGATCCTGCCGTTGTTATTCGCCTTCGGCCCGCGCCACTCCAGCTTTAGCCAAGGATAGAGCGCCTGCGCACTCGGTGACAGAGCGCGCCAGGCAGGGGTGGACATAGTGTTGCGGATCATGGCTGCGAAGTGCTCGGCCCGCGCTCCGTTGCGCTTGTCGCGGCCCATCAGATCGCCTCAGCAGCCCGCGCTTGAAGCCACTCGGCCATCTCGGCCTCGCGCCAGTAACGCCGCTTGCCGATGTAAATCGGCTTCGGAAAATCCATCTCTGGATCATGCAGCCAGCGCCACAGGGTCATGTCAGAAATGCCAGCGCATAGATCGCGCACCGCGTTTGCGGATATTAGTTTGTTTTCCATAGCATCACGCCTTTTGTTAGAACGTGATGCTTAATACTCACACGAACGCCGCCGTGTGAATTTCCCAAATTTCAGCCCCTTACGCCGCTTATTCGGGGAATCGCTAAATTACCGCCCTAGCGCCGCTAATTCGAGCTATCAGACCTCAGGGCATTTTCGACGTATCGGGCGCGGCCGGTTTCGACCGTCTCTGGCGGAAAGATCATGGCGGGCCGCATGCGCTCCAGTTCAGAGAGGAACAAGACAAACTGCGATGTCTTGTGGACTGCGACATTGCCGCCCGCATCGCTGATTATCCCTCGAATTTTCTTTATTGCAGAATGATAGCTACCTGACGGATTATATTCCCTGAAATAACGCTCACGCGCCTTCGAGAGACGCAACAACCATCCGAATAAACGAATGCTTCCTTCATGCTCACCTGTTGTCTGGGCCATGTCGCCATCTATTGAAAGCGACAGATCTCCAAAGTCTCGATAGCCACGAATGGCAGCAAGCATTTCCTTGGCTGCCTTTTCGATGCGCTCGATCTCTTTTTCAGATCCACGCAGAACCGCCGGGGTCAAATCGACCGTCACAAGCCGCTCCCTTAAGAGGTCGGAAATTCTGGTCACGACTTCTTCCTCGTGCGGCAATTTGTGTGATTGCAGCGCCTTGACGATAGCTGACGTCTCTATCTCACGCAGCCATCCACCGGCGTGCCTAAGTGCAAGGGTCTTGCGCCCTCGGGTCTGGACCATCATCGCCCCCCGATCCGAACGACATTATCCGGCTTGCCCTCAACAAGCTGCGTCACATAGCTGGCCCATGCGTTCAGCGCGGCCCGCTTTTCGTCGGCATAGGAATAGCGGTTATACACGCCTGCCACGCCACGCCGGGTCCCGCTGCGATGATTCAGCACCGCCTCGACCACATGAGGCGGAAAGCGTAGCCCTGCCATTCCGGTCGCCGCCGTTCTGCGCAAATCGTGGATCGTGAAAGGCGGGACCGTCTCGGGTTCCGCCGCTTCGGCCATCACCCGGTCCAGCCGTTCCTTCGCTCGGGTAAAGCCGGAAACTGGCGTCAGCCCGGTTGTCGTGAACGCATATCGCCCGATGCGTGGCAGGTTGTCGAAGATCGCGCGCGCCTCGGGCGACAGCGGGATGGTGTGTTCATCGCCGTTCTTGCTTCGCGCGGCCGGCAAGGTCCATACATCGCCGTTGACCTCGCGCCACTCAATTTCCGCCACCTCACGCAGCCGCGCGCCAGTCAGGAGCAACAGGCGATACAGCGGTGCGAAGGGATAACCGAGGTGCTCGGAGGTGATCCAGAACAGGCGAATTTCGGCATCGTTCAGCACTCGGTCCCGCGGCTTTTCAGGTGCCGGGGGCTTGATGCCGTCCAGCGGGTTCACGCCGATAATGTCGCGGCCCTTAGCCCAATTGAAAAAAGTGTTCAGATGCGCCCGCAGCCGGTTCGCGGTCACGGGGCTGCCCCGGTCAACGATGGCGTCCAGCACGTCGATCAGGTCGCGTTTCGTGATCGAATGAATTTCCCGATCGCCCCATTTACCCAGAACCTCGCGCCGGAACATCGCGGCCACATCGTCGGCGCGACGGTTGCGGCTGGCGTGGCGCTTCAAAAACAGGTCGATGACGGTTGCCACCTTGTCGCGGTCGTCCTTGGGCTTGGGTGCCTTCGCCGCCTTCACTTCTTCGGCAGGGTCGCGCCCCTCTGCCGCCAGCGCCAGCGCATCACGCGCCCGCTGCCGTGCATCGGCAAGCGAAAGGATAGGATACCCGCCCAAGGTCATACGACGATGCACGCCGCTGTGCCGATAGCGCACTTGCCAGCCCTTCTTTCCGGTCGGCTGCACCGTGAGGTAAAGCCCGGTGCAGAGGCTATCGGGTATCTCTTGCCGCCTGTCGGTCGGCTTGATGCTGTCTACGGTCGCGGCTTTCAGCTTCATGTCATTTTGCCCTTTGGGGGAACAGTCTGGGGAACAGAGTTGCTTATAGGCCGTGTTCCCCCGCGTTACCAACTCCCCCTAACATGAGTCATATTTTACATTTTTTCAAGTATGATAAGCAAGTTCAGGTGTTTTGATATGTTAGGCCATTTTGGGGATAGATCTTTGAATGGCATTCAAGAGGTCAGGGGTTCGACTCCCCTTGGCTCCACCAATAAAATCAGCAACTTAGTATGAAGTTAGCCCCGCCGTTTAAGCGGGGCCAAGCCATCGGGTAACGCTCGGGGTAACATTCCGAGAAAATGGGCGAAGCGATCAGTCCTACGGCAGATTGACGCTATCCAGTGCCACGTTGAGTTCACAGGCAAGGTGCAGCGCCACCGCGATCAGCGACGTTACCGCGTTGCCGCCGATACCCTCATTGTCCAGAAGTTCGATGGCTTCGAGGACGCCGACCAGTTGGCAGGCGCGGGTCCGCGTCGCGCAGGATGGGCCAGAGCCGCGAAATCACCGCATAGAGATCGGCGCGAAGCCTTAGCATGTCCGCCAGCGCGTCGGCTGTGCTTACTCGATTTCCCACGGTGCGCGCCCCTTCCTCATAGGCCTTGATGACACTGGCGTTGTCGGCCTCAACGATGCGATCCAGAAGCGTTTCGATCTGCTTCTCGGCATCGCGAAGCTGAGGGCGACGCTAGGACCGGACCAGACGCGCCGGGATCAGGCCGCGCAATGCGTTGCCGCAAAACAGCTCTCCGCGTGACAGGTCGGCGGCGACCAGCGGCGCTTCCCGGGCCTCGCCCGCGTCAAGCAGCGACTGGCGCAGGATGCCGGGCAGCAAGCCGCAGGATAGCGGAGGCGTCAACAGGGACGGCCCCCTGCGCAGGAACAGCGTGGTGATCGTGCCTTCGCAGATCTCGTCACTCTCATTCATCAGGATCGCCTCGTCGGTGCCCTCGGGCATCAGGCGCCGTGCGGCATCATATTGCGGTCGCCACGAGGTCTTGATGCGCAGCCACGGATCAGAGCTTTCGAGGCGGACCGGGGACAGCGCGACCGTCCAGAACGGCGGGGCGGGCGGCAGCGGCTCGCAGGCAAGGCCGACCCGTCCGCTGCCCTCGACCGTCAGCCGCACCCGCAGCGCCCGACCGATCGGCAGCGTGCCCAGCCTGTCGGCAACCGCATCCTCGTCGAGGGGAAAGCCGACCACGCCGCAATCTCGCCGCAGGCGTGCCAGGTGCAGGGGCCACAGGCCGATGCGGCCGTCGCGTCCTGAACGCATCGTCTCGATGACGGTCAGCCCGTCGGGGACAGTTCCAGAAATGCCGATTTGCACAACGCTTCCTCCCATTCGGCGCCGGCGCCGCTGTCATGGGTGATGCCGCCACCCACGTTGAGGCGAAGCTTGCCCGGTTCCGCCATGACCGGCGTCCGGATCGCCACATTGAACCGCATGGGTCCGTCGGGGCTGGCCCATCCGATCGCCCCGCAATAGATCCCGCGCGGCTGCTGTTCCAGTTCCGCGATGATTTCCATCGCGCGGATCTTGGGGGCGCCCGTGATCGATCCGCAGGGGAACAGGGCCATCAGGATTTCATCGAGGCCCGCGCCCTCGCGCAGTTGTCCGGCGACCGTCGAGGTCATCTGGTGGACGGTCGCATAGGGCTCGATCTGGAACAGCTTCGGCACATGCACGCTGCCCGGAACGCAAACCCGGCTGATGTCGTTGCGCAGCAGGTCGACGATCATCAGATTTTCCGCCCGGTCCTTCTCGGATATCGACAGAGCCGCGGCGGCGGCCACGTCCTCGTCCTGCGTCGCGCCGCGCCGCGCGGTGCCCTTCATCGGGCGGGTCTCGATCCGGCCGGCATCGTCGACCGCGAAGAACAGCTCGGGACTGCGCGACAGAACCACCGGCCCGCCCAGATCGACAAAGGCGCCCTCGCCCACGGGCTGGCGCGCCGCCAGCGCGGCATAGATGGCCAGCGGATCGCCAGAGACATCGGCCTGCATCGGGAAGGTCAGATTGATCTGGTAGCTGTCGCCCGCCTCGATATAGCGATGCACCGCCGCGACCGCCCGGTCGTAGCGATCCCGCGACCAGTCGGCACGCGGAGCCGAGATCGACACGCCGACCGGCTGGGGCAGGGCCGGCGCCGGGCGCGGCTGGTCGAAAACACCCATCAGGATCAGCGGAACATCCCGGCTTCCGGGCATCAGCGGCGCCAGCCTGGTGGTCAGCGCATAGCCCAGCTCGTAGGACAGATAACCCGCCAGCCAGCAGCCCCGCAGCCGCGCGGCCTGGATCGCCGCCAGCGCCGGCGCGACGCCTGCGGGCGTGTCGGCCCGTATCACCGTCTGCGGCGCCGAGAACAGCGTTCCGCCCGGCAAGGGCCCATGGTCAAAGCGAATCTGCGCGGTCACCGGGTCACCTTGGCCTTCGCGGCCAGGTCGCGGGCGATCGCGAACGCGCCCTTGATGCGATCGCCATCCGAGCCCCAGTCGCGGCGCAGGATGATCTTGTTGCCCTCGACCTTGGCCTGGCCCTGCTGATCGGTCAGGAACTCGACCAGTCCGGCCGGATTGGGGAACTTGTCGTGATGGAACTGCACGGTCGCGCCCTTGGGGCCCGCGTCCAGCCGGGCGATATTGGCGCGCTTGGCCATCGCCTTGATGCGCATGACAAGAAGCAGCGTGTTCACCTCGCGCGGCAATGGCCCGAAACGGTCGATCAACTCTGCGGCGAAACCTTCCAGCTCGACCTTCGTGGTCAGTTCGGCCAGCCGGCGGTACAATCCCAGCCGCACATCCAGGTCCGGGATGAAGCTCTCGGGGATGGTCACCGGCACGCCCAGGTTCAGCGTGGGCGCCCATTCGTCCTCGGGCGTGCCCTCGATCTCGCCGGATTTGAGCTTGGCGATCGTTTCCTCAAGCATCTGCTGATACAGTTCGAAACCCACCTCCTTGATGTGGCCCGATTGTTCTTCGCCCAGCAGGTTGCCTGCGCCGCGCAGATCGAGGTCCTGCGACGCCAGGTTGAAGCCCGCGCCCAGGCCGTCGATCGAGCCCAGGAATTTCAGTCGCCGCATCGCCTGCGGGGTCATCGGCTGGCGCGGTCTTGTGGTCAGATAGCAGTAGGCGCGCGTCTTGGACCGCCCCACCCGGCCGCGGATCTGATACAGCTGCGACAGTCCGAACATGTCGGCGCGCCAGATGATCATGGTGTTGGCGGTCGGGATGTCGAGGCCGGATTCGACGATGGTCGTGGCCAGCAGCACGTCGTGACTGCCGTCGTAGAACCCGTTCATGCGCTGGTCCAGATCGCCCGCCGCCAACTGGCCATGGGCGACGAGATAGCTGATTTCCGGCACGTTCTCGGACAGCCAGTGTTCGACATCGGGCAGGTCCGCCAGGCGCGGGACCACGAAGAAGCTTCGCCCGCCGCGATATTTCTCACGCAGCAAGGCCTCGCGGATGGTGACGCTGTCGAACTCGCTGACATAGGTGCGGATCGCCAGACGGTCCACCGGAGGCGTGCCGATCACCGACAGGTCGCGCACCCCGGTCAGCGACAATTGCAGCGTGCGCGGGATCGGCGTGGCTGTCAGAGTCAACACGTGGATGTCGCTGCGCAGTTCTTTCAGCCGTTCCTTGTGGGCAACGCCGAAATGTTGCTCCTCGTCGATGATCAGCAGGCCCAGATTTCGGAACCGCACGCCCTTGGCCAGCACCGCATGCGTGCCGATCACGATATCGACGCTGCCATCGGCAAGTCCCTCGCGGGTTCTGGCGGCATCCTTTGCGCCCACGAAACGCGACAATGGACGGACCGAAATGGCGCTGCCGCGAAACCGCTCGGCAAAGGTCCTGAAATGCTGGCGCGCCAGCAACGTGGTCGGCGCGACCACGGCGACCTGCATCCCCTGCGAGGCGGCGACGAAGGCCGCGCGCATGGCGACCTCGGTCTTTCCGAAGCCGACATCGCCGACCACCAGCCGATCCATCGGGCGGCCGGCGGCCAGGTCTTCCAGCACGTCCTCGATCGCGGCGGCCTGATCGTCGGTCTCGCTATAGGGGAAGCGCGCGGCGAAGGCCTGCCAGTCGTGGTCCTCGGGCTCGAGGACGGGGGCCGGGCGCAGCAGGCGTTCGGCGGCCACCCGCATCAGCTTGTCCGCGATCAGCCGGATGCGTTCCTTCAGCCTGGCCTTGCGCGCCTGCCATGCGCCGCCGCCCAGACGGTCCAGCAGGCCCTCCTCGTGACCATAGCGGCTGAGCAGTTCGATATTCTCGACCGGCAGGAACAGCCGGTCGCCGCCGGCATATTCCAGCGCGACGCAATCATGCGGGACGCCTGCCGCCGTGATCGTTTCAAGCCCGGTATAGCGACCGATGCCATGTTCGACATGCACCACCAGATCGCCGGGGGTCAGGCTGGTCGTGTCGCGCAGGAAATTCTCGGCCTTGCGGCGCTTTCTTGCCCCCCGGATCAGCCTGTCGCCCAGAACGTCCTGTTCCGAGATCACGGCGATGGCGCCAAGCGCCTGCCCCTGCGCCACGAAGCCTTCGTCCAGCGGCCAGACCGCCAGCCCGATGGCTCCCATGCGTTCGGGCAGGTCACGCAGATCGCCGATCGGCGCGGCGCCGGTCAGCCCCTCATCCGCCAGCAGGCCTGCCAGCCGCTCGCGCGCGCCATCCGAGAAGCTGGCGATGACCACGCGATGCTCTTTTGACAAAGCCTTTACATGCTGCGCCAGGGCACTGAACAGGTTCGCGGATTCCGACTGCCGCTCAGGCGCGAAATTCCGGCCCGCGCGGCCGCCCGCATCCAGCACGCCGGGACCCGGAGGCCGAGCCAGCACCGAAAGCCGCAGAACGCGGCGTCCGGCCAGCCAGGCTTGCCATTCGCCTTCGGTCGGGAACATCAGGTCGGGCGGGACGGGCTTGTAGACGGTATCCGCCCGCCCCTTCGCGGCCATCGCGGCGCGGCGAGCCTGGTATTGTTCGTGGATCATCTCGCGCCGCGCGTCGATCACCTGGCCTATATGGTCATCCAGCACCACAGAGGCGCCGGGCAGGTAATCGAAAAGGCTTTCCATCCGGTCGTGAAACCAGGGAAGCCAGTGTTCGGTGCCTGCCATCTTGCGCCCGGCACTGACGCCCTCATACAGCGGGTCGCTGGTCCCGCCGCCATACTCGGCGCGATAATTCTGGCGAAACCGGGTGATCGCGGGCTCGTCGAGGATCACCTCGGACATCGGTGCGATCTCGACCCGCGACAGTTTCTCGGTGGTGCGCTGGGTGACCGGGTCGAAACGGCGGGCACCATCCAGGACATCGCCAAACAGGTCAAGCCGGACCGGGCCGGATTCGCCCGGCGGAAAGATGTCGATGATCCCGCCGCGAATGGCATAGTCGCCCGGCTCGGTCACCGTCGGAGACTGCACGAACCCCATCCGGATCAGGAAATCGCGCAGCCCGGCCTCGTCGATGCGGTCGCCCACCCGCGCGGCGAAGCTGGCGCCGGCGACAAGTTCGCGCGCGGGTACACGCTGCAGCACGGCGTTCAGCGTCGTCAGCAGGACGAAAGGCCCCTTCACCGCGCCCTGCGCCAGCCCCGCCAGAGTGGCCATTCGCGCGGCCTGCACCTCGGGCGCGGGCGACACCCGGTCATAGGGCGTCGTGTCCCATGCGGGGAAGTCCAGCACCGCCAGATGCGGCGCGACGAATCCCAGGGCCTCGCGCGTGGCGGCCATGCGCCGGTCGTCACGGGCAATGTGCAGGACGGGGGCGCCACGGTTTTCCGGCCGTGCCGCCTCGCGCGCGATCAGCGCCGCGTCATAGCCCTCGGGGGCGCCGGAAAGGATCAGCTGATCGGACATCTCGCGTCAGGTAACGGGCGGTGCGTCGGTGTCAAGGCTTACAGGCCGTTCGGATGGGCCAGCGCCCAGATCGTGCCCCACAACGCGGTCGTGGCGAACGCCGTGACGGACAGCACCGTCACCAGGCGCTTGTGTCGCACCATGTGCCGCACCGCCTCGGCCGCGATATCCGTGATCGTCCGCTGGCCTGTCTGCCCCGCCTCCAGAAGCGGGGCAAGACGCCGCGCAAGGCGCAAGCGCAGCCACAGCAGCAGCAGGAAGGGCGCCAGCAGGAATGTCAGCGCCTGCGCCATCTCCAGCCCGTATCCGAACCCGAAGATTGCAAGCGAGGTCAGAAGGAACGCGGCCACCGCCAGAAATGCCGCGCCCTCGTGCGGACCAAGCCGCCAGCGCGGCAACAGCAGGGACAGCCAATCCAGCAAGGTGACCACCGCAGCGCCGTCGGTCTGTCCCGCGTCCTGTGCGCGGCGGGCACGCGTCAAAACCTCGGCCGGGACCCCCAGAACGGTGCGGCCGGTTGCCGACCACATGCCGATCAGCACCAGCCAGAACCAGATCGTCCCGAACGAACGGCTGTCCAGGAAGCTGATGAATCCGTCGAATTGCGGCACGCGCTGGTTCCTTGTCCTTGCTCGCGCGCGACCTTAGAACGACAGCGTGCCAAGGGAAAGCACATGGCTGCCCCATCGACGCCCCGAAAGGATACGACCATGGTCACCCCGATCATCGCTCCCTTCCCCGCCACGCGCCTGCGGCGGTTGCGCCGCACCGCCAATCTGCGGGCGATGGTCAGCGAGGTGAACCTGACACCCGCGAACCTGATCTGGCCGATCTTCGTCACCGAGGTGGCCGGCGCCGAGGGCGAGATCGCATCGATGCCGGGGGTCGAGCGGTTGACGCTTGACGGCGCCAGGCGCGCGGCTGAACGGGCCGCACGGCTGGGCATCCCGGCGATCTGCATCTTTCCGCATTCCGATCAGGCCCTGAAGACCGAAGGCTGCGAACGTGCGTGGGACCCGGACAATATCGGCAACCGGGCAATCCGCGCCGTCAAGGACGCGGTGCCCGAGCTGGCGGTGATGACCGACATCGCGCTGGACCCCTATAACGCCAACGGCCATGACGGCATCGTTCTGGATGGCGAGATCCTGAACGACGAAACCATCGAGGCCCTGGTCAGGATGGCGCTGCTCCAGGCCGAGGCGGGCGCCGACATCCTGGGTCCCAGTGACATGATGGATGGCCGGATCGGCGCTCTGCGTGGCGCGCTGGAGGCTGCGGGCCACAAGCATGTGGCGATCCTGTCCTATGCGGCGAAATTCGCCAGCGCCTTCTATGGTCCGTTTCGCGATGCGGTGGGCGCGTCGGGACGGCTGGTCGGGGACAAGAATACCTATCAGGTCAATCCCGCCAACCGGGGCGAGGCTCTGCGCTGCGTGGCCCGCGACCTGGCCGAGGGCGCGGACATGGTCATGGTCAAGCCCGGAATGCCCTACCTGGACATCTGCAAGGCAGTGAAGGACCAGTTCGGCGCGCCTACCTTCGCTTACCAGGTCAGCGGCGAATACGCGATGCTCGAGGGGGCGATCCGCAATGGCTGGCTGTCGCGCGATGCGATGCTGGAAAGCCTGCTGGCCTTTCGGCGCGCCGGATGCGACGGCGTTCTGAGCTATTTCGCGCCAGACGCCGCCGAAATGCTGGCATGATTGGCCCGGCTCGCTTATCGTGTCGCGGAACGGACCGTCAGCGTCCGGCAAGCGAGGGCGAGGCAAGGACATGAGCAGTTCCAGAACGATGACACGACGCGGGGTCCTGGCCACGGCTGGGGCCGTGCTGGCCCTGGCGGGATGCACGAACGCGGTCGGCGGCAGTGCCGCCGCGCAACTCGATGCGCGGGTTGACCAGACCCATCAATACCTGCTGCAAAACTACCCGACCGCCGCGCCACTCGTCCAGAACGCCAAGGGGGTGCTTTACATGCCCCTGATGACCGAGGCGGCCCTGGGCTTCGGTGGCGCGTATGGACAGGGTGCGCTCAGGATCGGCGGCGCGACCGTCGATTATTATTCCGCCGCGCAGGCCAGCGTGGGATTTCAGGCCGGCGCGCAGCAATACGCCCATGTGCTGATCTTCCAGACCGATCAGGCCCTGGCCGCGTTCCGCGCAGCGCCCGGTTGGGTCGCGGGCGCCGACGCCTATTACGCGATCCCGGCCGGCGGAATGTCCCTCGGCGCGGACACCATCACCGCACAGTATCCGGTGGTGGCGATGATCTTCGGGCAGGCCGGGCTGATGGCCGGCGCCGCGATCGAGGGCACGAAATATACGCGCGTCATCCCGTCGTCCCTGGTGGATTTCGGCAGCATGGGCCTGCCCTCGCTGCGCCGCAACTGATCCGCAGCCGGACTCGCCCGGCCCGCCGCGGCCACCCGCGCTCCTGGCCGCGGATGAGCCGGGTCCAGTCGATCGGTTTCCCATCGATCGAGCAGCATCGTGCTGCGAGCGAGGGGTTGACCATGACCAGCGGCCCGCGCCGGAGCCGCAGACCGGCATTCGCGGCGAACCCGGTGGTGACCGTGGTCAAGGGTGCGAGACCCGGCGTGTTCGGCCGAAGTCGATCTGCGCCATGCCTGGGATGGCCTGCTCCGCGAGCGCAGAATCCCGGAACCGACGAATTTCCAACAGCCTGCGCCCGACATGCGCCATGCGGGCGACCTCGTGGATACTGCCGCAACGATCGATGTCCGAGAAGCTGCGCAGCCCTTAGCGCAAACCCAGCTCGGCAACAGTTCATTCAAGCTTATTGATTGGTGGAGCCGAGGGGAATCGAACCCCTGACCTCATCATTGCGAACGATGCGCTCTACCAACTGAGCTACGGCCCCATGGAGGCGCTAGTTGTACCGGACGCGTAAAATTGTCAAGAGTTTCGCGTCCCCCCTGCCCTATCCCCTGGAGACCGGACCGTAGGCGCGACCGGTCGCAGGTTGCATGGACACCGGGTCACGCCGATCACGGATCCGTCGCCAGAATCGCCGCTGGTGGAGCCGAAAACCAGCTTGCGCGGGCCGTAAGGCGATTCGATGTCATCGTTCCTGATATCGGATCGCAGGGGCAGGTCCAGCAAGGCCGGCAACGACGACCGATGCGGGTCGAGAATCCTGCCACGCGTTGTGTCGGCTGGCGCAGTGCAGGAAAACGTTTTGGCCTGAGAGGGTGAGCCGCGTAAGGTTTCGGGCATATTCGCAGCGGAGAGTGAACGGTCTTGTTTGAAGTCATCACCATAAGTTTCGCCTTCATTTTTGGCCTGACGGTGCGGCAGATCGGTCTGCCCCCCCTGGTCGGCTTTCTGGCTGCGGGCTTCGCCATCAACATCCTTGGACCCGTGCTGGGTCTGCCCGATTATACGGGCGAAACGCTGCAACATGTTGCGCATCTTGGTGTTCTGATGTTGCTGTTCACGGTTGGCCTCAAGCTGAAGCTTGCCCAGATCGCCCAGCCACAGGTCATCGGCGGGGCGCTTTTGCACTTTGCCATTTCGGTCGTGGTCTTCATGCCGGCGCTCAAGCTGTTCATGGGGCTGGACTGGAACACCGCGCTGCTTCTGGCCATCGCGCTGTCCTTTTCCTCGACCGTGCTGGCCGCGAAACTGCTGGAAACCAGGCGCGAACTGGGCGCATTTCATGGCCGCACCGCGATCGGCATCCTGATTGTGCAGGACATCATCGCGCTGGTGGTGCTGGCGGTCTGGTCTGGCCAGACGCCGAACATCTGGGCGCTTCTGGTCCTTGGCCTGCCATTGTTGCGCCCGGTTCTGCATCGGTTGCTGGATTTCGCGGGGCATGATGAACTTCTGGTGCTCATGGGCATGATGCTGTCGCTGGTCATTGGCGGCATGGGGTTCGAGGCGATGGGGCTGTCGTCGGAAATCGGCGCATTGGTGATGGGGGTGCTTTTGTCCACCCATACCCGCGCCAAGGAACTGGGCGCATCGCTCTGGTCGCTCAAGGAAATATTCCTCGTCGGTTTCTTCCTGCAGATCGGGCTGACGGGCCTGCCAGACTGGGGGGCGATGATCTTTGCGCTGGCCGTGGGCATCGCGCTGACGCTCAAGGGCGCGCTGTTCTTTGCGCTTCTGGTGGCGTTCAAGCTGCGCGCGCGCAGCGCGTTTCTCAGCGCGCTCAGCCTGACAGCCTATTCCGAATTCGGGCTGATCGTGGCAGCGGGAGTGTTGCCGGAATACCTTGTGCCGCTGGCCATTGCGGTGTCCATCTCCTTTCTGATCTCGGCCCCGCTCAACCGCTATGCGCATTCGCTGTCCCAGCGCTTCGAGGGCAGGTTGCGCGCCTACGAGCGTGATACCATCCACCCGGACGAACAGCCCAAGGACATGGGTGATGCGGATGTGCTGATCTTCGGGATGGGGCGCACAGGCAGCGCCGCCTACGGGTTTCTCGAGGAGCAGGGGCTGAAACCGCTGGGTCTGGATGCCGACACCTACAAGGCCAAGGCGCACCAGGCATCCGGGCGCAATGTGATGTTCGCGGATGCCGAGGACAGCAACTTCTGGCGCAGCTGCAACCTTGGCCAGATCAAGGCCGCGATCCTTGCCATGGACGATAACCAGGCCAAGCTGATCGCCGCCCGCTCGCTGCGGAAACGCGGATTCGCCGGGCCGATCGTGGCCCATGCCATGCACGAGTCGCACGAGCAGCAGATCCGCGAGGCCGGCGTGGATTACACCCATCTGACCATGAACCAGGCCGGGATCAGCCTGGCAAAGCAGACGGCCGAGGCGATGGCCGACGCATGACCCGGACCGCCCCGCTGTGGCGCTTTCAAGCCGGGCTGCCTCAAGGTGGAAACGTGATCGATTTCCACCGCCGGCAACAGTTGCCCTTATCGCGCCCGGGTGCGGACCGGGGCGCAAGCGCGACGCCGCACCGCTTGGTCCCTCACGTCTCGCCCACGAAGGCGGCCAGCGCCATCGGCAGAGGCCAGCGGTTCATCGTGTAGACGTGGAGCGCCGGGGCACCATAGGCGACAAGGCGGCGGGCGTGTTCGACCGTCATCGCTGCGGCGAGATAGGGCTCCAGCTCGGGCGTGGCCTCGGCCTTGGCGAACAGCCGGTCGAGCCAGTCCGGCACGGCGGTCCCGTTTGCCCTGGCGAAGCGCCTGAGCCTGGGCCAGCGCTCCATCGGCATGAGGCCGGGTATGAGGGGCGCGTCGATCCCGCGCCGCGCGCAGGCCTCGATGAAGCGGCCATAGGCCGCCGGGTCGAGGACGAACTGGCAATAGGCCGCCCCGGCCCCGGCATCGAGCTTGCCCCGGAGGTGGTCGATATCCGCCTCTGCGCTTTCGGCCTCGGGGTGCGTCTCGGGATGCGCGGCGACCGCGATCTCGAAATCGTGCCGCGCGCGCAGGGCGGCCACCAGCTCGGAGGCGTGGGCGAAGCCCGGCGGGACGCGGCCAGCCCCGTCGGGGCGGTCGCCGCGCAGGGCAAGGATGTGGCGGATGCCGCGCAGCCAAAGCTCATCCGCCGTCTGCATGGCCGCGTCGCGCGTGAGACCCAGAGAGACCAGATGCGCCATCACCGGGCGGCCGGTGCGCTCGGCGATCTGGGCCGCGGTCTCGACCGTACGGTCCCGCGTGGCGCCGCCCTGTGCCATCGTGACAGAAAAGCCATGCCCGGCCATGGGGGCAAGCCGGTCCGCGGTCTGCTGAAGGGCTGCGAGTCCGTCCGCGTCCTTCGGTGGGAAGACCTCGAAGCTCAGCGGCAGGCGCCGCTGCGTCTCGTCCAGGGGGCACGGCAGCGCGTCCTGCGGTTGATCGGCCTGGAATGGCGTGTCCATGCGGCGGCTCCCTTGGTATTATGGCCGGTCGCGACGCGGGACCGGGAAGCAGAAAGGCGGGCTTCGGTCACGCTAACCACACAATGGCCCGCCGACCAAGTCCACAGGAGGGACGTTGTTGATGAAGGGTGAGGATGGGCGAGATCTGGCGAACGCGCTGGGTGAATGGCTCACGCGCGCCTGCCGTCACCCTCAGGACAGGAATGTGCAGAAGGCTGGCCCTGCACGGTTATGAACCATCGTCCTCGTTCCGCCCGGGCAGCAGCGACTTGACACCAGCGGCGCGTGGGCGCGCGATGCCAAGGGAAGTCCAGCGTTTGATGAAGACCAGGTCGATGACTGCATCGTTCGCTCGATCCGGACCGCATTGTCTTGTGGCTGATCTGCGAATCGCAAGGCGACAAGTTCAATAGCATTCGGGATTTCTGCAAATCGGAGGATAAAAACGCCACTTCGACCCGGTCGAACCGATCCGTGCTCAGAGGCGCATCAGACGAACCGTGGTGACGCCGCCGAAACGCGCCGTACCACCCAGCGTTCCTTGCATCGCGTGCTTTACGGGAAGGTCCCGCATGCAGACCGGCAGCAGATCTTCCGCGTCGGCAAGGGCAGACTGGTCGGACTCGATCGCATCGAGATACCGCGGCAAGCCCTTGTCGGTATTGTCAGTTCCGGCGAGATCACCGCCACCGGCGGCGAGCCGGCCGTGGCGCTCGTCAAGGCGGAACTCGAGGTGATGTCCGGGAAGGCGGAGGGCGCAGGTCTCGAGATTCACAGGTTCTGGTGAATAAACCACATTGATTTTTGAAGCCAGATCGAGTTAACCTAGGTTAAGTCAAGTGACCGACATCCTGAATTGACGGCCCGGAAGCGGCCGCACCGGGCGCGATTTCGCGATAGTTTTTATCTTGTTCTGATCAGTTTTCAATCGACCTCTCGTTTGGAGAATGGTCTTGAGCATATTTGATTATCCACGGATCAACTTCAGCGGTATTCTGACCCTGAATCCGGGCACAGCCAACAACGACGATTACTCGGGCGATTGGCGTGATCCGAGGACCGGAAAGAATCTGGCCCTGATTGACTCAGCCACAGTCCAGCCAATTACCAGTGGTCTGGAAAATACGGAATTCGTTGAGTGGATCCAGCAAGAGCACGCCTTTCAGCCGACCCGTGGCGACGGCCCCGAACAAAGCATCATCCCGGCCGAGTGGAACTACTACGGCAACATGAGTTCCAGCGCGACCGTGCAGATCATGGGGGTACAAACCGGTGCCGGCGCGCTCGCCACGACCGACCCGGAATATAGCCAGCTGGTCGGCCAGAAAATCCACCTGAGCGGCAACATCACCGACATCAACTCCGAAGGATCTCCGCCCGGCACGCAGTTCTTCCTCAACCGTATTTCGCTGAAGTCCGGAGAGATCGAGATCTCGGGGAACCCCGGGAAAGCCGCCTGCCAGTGGATCAATTTTGCCCGCAACCTGAACATGCAGGGCGATGCCGGGGCCGGCGGCTACATGTACCATGCGATCACCGGCGGCACGATCAGGCTGCCGGGATTCGAGGATCCGAACCTTATCGGCATGGTCCTTCGCTATTACGTCTACGCGAAGCATAATTCCCTGAACGATCCGCGGGAGATCCTCAAGCGCTACGCCACGAAATCGACCAACCCTGCCGATTTCATCATGACGGGCACCCTCGCGCCCTTGTTCGCAGATGAGACCATCCGTACCGGCCCGGTGGGGCGACTGCTGGCCAATGATACACCCAATATCCCCATCCCCAACGGCCTGAAGAACAACACCGGCGGCAAGCTTGCGCTGGCACCGGCCGTTCTTTGCGAGGCGGAAGGGCGCATCAGCGTCGATTTTCTCGGCAGCTTTCCCGAGCAGATGACCGGCACGTTCCCCTCCCTGCCCGAGATCGACAACCCTGAATGGCATGATCCCGTCAGGAAGAACCCCAAGTTCGGATTCGGCGATGTCACGCTGTCCCTTCGCAACAGCACTGAGAGCGTGGAAATCGGCCCGGTCCCCTATCAGGACACCGAGAAAGGCAACGCGCGCGGCTGGGTGTTTGATTTTGATATATCCGGAAACCTCGCGGCGCAAAAGCTGCTCGCCGATCCGAACGCCACGTTCAGCCTGACAAGCGCGGATCACGGAACGGTTCTTGGCGAGGTCGACTATTATTTCGTGACCAACCAGCAAGCGATCTACGCCGAACAGGGCGATCAATCCGGCCTTTTTGTCAATCAGGGCATGCCCAGGGAAGACGCCAGATTCGAAGTCTACCATCGCGGCAAAAGGCTTTCCGCTGCCGATAGCCCGCCCATCACGATCTGGGGATACCGGACGACGCCGCTGGGCTTTTCGGGTCGTCGGACGGTGCTCTTCGAGGGGGTCAAGCCGGGCACTGCGCTGTCATTGACCCCGCATGGTGCAGAGGATTTCTTCAAGCCGGGCACTTACCTGCTGACCTTCGGCACCCCGCAGGCGACGGGTCCGACCGCATCGCCGCCCCCGGATGATTACGCAGGTTATATTGCACCGCCCTTCACCACGTTGACCAACCGCACCGGGATCAGCGTCAGGGTGCTGCCCAACGAGGATTTCGGCGCCTGTCTGACCGAAGGCAGGACCGGAACCATCACCAAGCCGGATGTCACCTTCCAGTATGTCTACGAAAAGACGCTGCGGACCTACGATCTGCTGTTCCCGGCCATGCACGCAATCTTCTCGCTGGGCGACGAAAAGACCGTTGCCGACAACGCCGACAGCATTCTGAAGCGGACCGATCCATCCGTCTGGGGCAGCACCGGCTTCATGCCGATCACCCGCGACATGTCCGAAAGCCGACGGCAGTTGCTGCAGGCCTGGTGCCGCGGCGTCATCGAAGCAAGAGACGCGGGATCATAGCGCAGGACTTTCGACCGAAACCACCAGTTCCAAGAGGGATACCAAGATGACTTTTTCAGGAAGTTTGGCCGGGGCAACGGCCGGGATCGTGGCGCTCGTCGGAATGGGTGTTTTCCCCGGGACCGCGCAGGCGGCCTGCGAAGCGCCCGGCAGCTGGACATCGCACGACGCGGTGCCCGCACCCGACAACACCGCCATTCCGCAAACCAATTGCGATTTTCACGTCTGGTCGTGGAACACCTTCCTCTGGATGACCCAGCCCGACGCCGACGGCGACCTGCGCTTCGAGAACTTCGCGACGCTGGAAGAGCTTTTCGATCCCGCGCCGGAGAATCAGGCCTTCAGCGCCCTGTCGCTCGACAAGTCGCTGGTGCTTTCGCCCCGGTCGATCAAGCCCGCGCACCCGACGGCCCCTGCCGCCACGGTCAAGGGCGTCGACGGGATCAATCAGGCAGGCTCGCTCGGGGTGCTTGTCCGGCGCAGTTCAAACGATCCCGAAAGCGGGCGCGCGGTCTATTATTCGCTGAGCGTCGATCCGGTCTATTACGACTTCATCCGAACCAACAAATACTACGATGTCGCGACCTATCTCGGGGCACCGGCCGACAAGAATTTCGACGTCGGCGCGGCTGAATTCAAATACTCCTGGATGGTCGTGGAAGACGGCGAAGACGTCAGCGATTTCTTCACCGTCGACGCCCAGATCGTCGAGCTGACCACCGATTCCACCGGCAAGGTCGTGCCCGACCCCACCAGGATGATCCCCGCGACCGTCGCACTCGTGGGCGTCCACGTGGTCGGCGTCGTCCAGAACCATCCCGAATTCATCTGGGCCACGTTCGAGCACAAATCCAACGCGCCCGACCTGCCGCAGGGCATGGACCCCACATCCGACGATGGGGTCAGCGATCAGGACTGGACGTTCTACGCGGCCGGCACCCCCGCCAAGGACAGCAACCTCATCGACAGCGCCACCAACCTGAAATTCGCCGACCAAAGCGCCCAGACGTTGCAGCCTGTCGTCGATGTGTTCCGCCAATTCGCCTGGGGGACGGACATGTCCGCGCCCGACGGCGCCGAGAACGCAGCCAACATCCAGTCGCTGAACCAGAGCGTCCTGTCGGGCACCCTCGCGGGGGATGCGGTCTGGAGCAACTACCGACTGACCGGTGCCGTCTGGGGCGATGGCACGCTGACGCCGAACACGCCCGTCACGCCGATCGGGTCCACGAAACTGTCGAATTCGACCCTCGAGACCTTCACGCAGGGCGGCGCCAACTGTTTCAGCTGCCACGGGCCCTACAGCAACAAGAACATGAACATCAGCCACATCATGCTGCAGCACTCACAGGCAGATTGATCCGACACCAACAGGGAACAAAGACCGATGGCCGATCCAGTAAGCTTCGATGCACAAATCAAACCCCTTTTCACACCGCAAGATATCGGGTGCATGTCCGGAATGGGCGTCAAGCTCGATGACTATACCTGGATGTCGGACCCCGCGGGCGGCACCCTGGGAAGCTGCAACAACTTTGCCGACCACATGAATGCGCGCACGGTCTACGCGAAGCTGACCGGTACCTGCCAGCCGCAGATGCCGCTGGGCGGCACCGCATGGGACCAGAGCGATCTCGATCTTTTCGACCAGTGGATGACGGACGGGTTCAAGCCCTGAGCCCGACCCGCATCCGGCGCCCGAACACCACATCGCAGGGGGAAGCATGATCAGGCTTAAATGGACATCTCCGAATGATATCGGAGATATGCAAGCGCTTGTGCAGACGGCCATCGACCTTGAGTTTTCAACGCTGCCGCCGTATCTCTACGCGCTGTTCTCGATCAGGCCCGACACCAATGTCCCCGCCTTCGAGCGGCTGCACGAGGTCATCATGGAAGAGATGACCCATATGTGCCTGGCGTGCAACATCATGAACGCGATCGGCGGCAAGCCTGCAATCAACGCCCCGAAATATCCCGGGCCGCTGCCTGGCGATGTCGATGCCGGGCTGACGGTGCATCTTCTGCCGCTCTCGGAAGCGGCGATGCAACAGGGGATGGCCATCGAGGAGCCCTCCGAGCCGATCACCCCCAAGGCGATGGCAATGGCGCCCGAAGACACCGGCGTGACCATCGGCGAATTCTACGAACGTCTCGACAAGGAGCTGAAGGCACTGCCCGCCAGCGCCTGGACGGCCAACCGCAACCAGGTCGATGACGCGCAGTTCCTTCAGGGCCAGATCTTTGCCGTCAACAACTATGAAGACGCGCACAAGGCCATCGACCAGATTGTCTCGGAAGGCGAAGGCACCCCGGTCACCCCGGACGGCAAGGGCAGCCCGCTCGATTTCCGCGATGATCTGGCACATTACTATCGATTCTGGGAAATATCAAGAAATCAGCTACTTGTGAAAGACAGCAGCGAGGCTGGCTATGCCTGGGGGCCCTCGCTCGGCGTGGATTGGGACAATGTCTATCCCGCGATCCCCGACCCACAGCTGCACGATTTCTCGAAAGAACCAGAAGCGGCCCAGAAGGCGCAGCTGGCCTGCAACGGGGCCTATACCGGCATGATCTACATGCTGGCCGAGGCCTTCAACGGCGGCGAAGGCGGCATGGGCCTTGCCGTGCGGCAGATGTTCGATCTGAGGGTCGCGGCCAGGGTCGCGCTCGAGACGCCTCTCGCGGACGGAAAATCGGTGGCCGGTCCGGCCTTCATCAATCTCAGCGCCCCAGCGGCGTCATCGGGAGGACAACAGCAATGAGCGTTCTGGAAATCCCCCGCATCTACTTCAAAGGCGATATCGCCTGGGATCCGGTCACGACCAACAACTACCCAAAAAACAGCGCCCCCGCCGCCTACGACGAAAAAGCCAGCGAGGCGATCTTGAATACAACGGCGGTGGATGGCGGCACGGTCGCCGCTTTCCGCAAGGCCGCGATCGACGAGGTCGTCTCGGTCGGCAACTGGAACCCTCACGGCTCCTACCGCTCGCCCTTCTTCAACACCAGCATTACCGGCGTGGATACCGGAAGCGGGCTGGACACCCGCGACCCGTTCGTCAGCGCCCCGGTGGATTTCGTCGGCATGCTGGTGGATGCCGAACCCTATGGCGCCTTTTCATCGCAGCTTTTCTTCGATGACATCAGCTTCGGGATCGGCGGCGGCTGTCAGGTTTTCGGCAAGCGCAAGCAGCATTTCACCGACCGCTACATCAATTTTCAGGCCAACCCCAACAATTCGATGATCGCGGGCATTGCCTCGGTCCTGTGGCAGACCTGCTTTCCCAAGAACGAAGGGCTGCGGATCGACAGCTTTGATTCCCCTGCGCTCGCCGCACTCGATACGCTGATGGCCGAGGATGACGTGCTGGGCGTGATGGTCCGCTTCTGCACCTATCGCACGGTCTATTACGACGATCCGACCCTCTCCAACGGCTCTCCGGCGATGCAAGCCGCCGGGGCCGCCCTTCAGGCCAAGCTGAACGCGGGCGGCTTTCAGCCCAACCCCGCGCGCAGCAAGCTGGTCGGCACACTCGGGCTGTGGCGTCGCTGCGACGCCGTGCACGAACCGGGCGACCGTGCGCTTCTGACCACCGCTCAGCCGATCACCCAAGGCATGCCCGCCAAACATCCGGCGGTCTGCGGCACGGCCTTCGCGCGGGTGGCGGACGACCGCATCACCCTCGATCTGTCGAATTGCATCCCGGCCCGGAATCGTGATGCGGAAAAGGTCGATCTTGGCGATCTGAAACTCATCGCCGCCGATCCCGCTCCGGCCGTTGCGATCACCGAGATCGCGACAATTCCCTACAGCCGGTACGATCAGGCGGCCTTTGAGGCGACGTCCGGCATCGTCGATATTCCCCTTGCTCCCGGTGTCGCCAAATCCCTCGCGGGCATGAACCTGAGCGTATCGGCAGGAGGCAAGACCTACCTCGAAGAAGCGCCACTCCGCGCGATTTCCGACAAGCCGAATTGCTATCTGGACGAAGGCAGTCCGGGAGAGGCCACCGTCCAGGTCTACGAGCGTGGCGTGCCTGCGGGGGCGGGCATCGACGTCACGCTGTCCGAACTTGGCGCCTCTCAGCCCACCGCGCTCAGCCTGAAAACCGACAGCAGCGGTCAGGTCACGTTTCCCCTCTCCGCCAGCGCCGGCAATGTCACGGGGTTGGTGCTGCAACCGGGACCGGACCCGACCCTGCCGGTCACGGTCAACAGCTTCAATGTCCTGCGCTCGACCTACATGTACCTGCGCGTGCTGCCCGCCGATGACGACATCGCCGCGCTGCCGCCCACCTGGCAGAACGTGCACGACCACGTGCTGTCGAACTGGGAGGCCATGGCGCCCTGCATGGACAACTGGCTGCGGCTGGGCGACGAAGCGCAGGTCCGCTCTTACGGGCCGTTGATCAAGAAGCTGACGGATCCCGCGAATTTCGAGGATTTCCGCTTTATGCCTGTCACGCGTGACCTCACCCAGGGCCAGCGCAGGCTGCTTTATAATTTCCTCGACGGAGCCGCCGGAATGGCGGCGGCGGGCGAGGCCGAAAAGGATGCCGCGCCAGAGCCGAATTACCACGCGCTCAGCCGCGCAATGCGCAGCACATGACCCGCAGCCGGCGTCGCCGCGCGGGGGGTCCCAGGTGAGGACACCGGCCGCTTCCGGGCCTGCGGGCCCGGCGCTGCGCTGGGCGCTGATCCTTGTCGCGCTTCTCATCGCGCTGATCATTCCCTTCCTTGTCTTCGAAGAGCCTATCGAACGCCTTGCCTTGCGGCTTCTGGCCGAGCCGCCGGGTCCCGCCGCGATGACCGCAGTGATTGGTGGCGCGTTGGCCTTCGACGTGATCCTGCCCGTCCCCTCGAGCCTCGTGAACGCGGCGGGGGGGGCGGTGCTGGGTTTCGCGCTGGGGACGTTGGTGTGCTGGCTTGGAATGACCCTTGGATGCCTTTTCGGCTACTGGATCGGGGCGACGGGCGGCACGGCGTTGATCCGCAGGCTGATGGGCGAGGCAGAGCTGGCGCGCGCCGAGAACCTGGCGTTGCGCGTGGGCGGGTCGGCCCTTGTCGTCATGCGCGCGGCACCGGTGCTGGCGGAGGCCTCGACCCTGGCGGCGGGCGCGGCGCGCTACCCGCTCGGACGTTTCATTCTGCTGACGAGCCTGGCCAATCTCGGGATCGCGGCGGCCTATGCGGGTGTCGGCGCCTATGCGTTGTCCGCCAACTCCTTCCTGCTGGCCTTCGCGGGGGCGGTTGGCATCCCGGCCCTGGCCTATGCTGGAATGCGCGCCACCTTTCCCTGGACCGGCATTTTCCTTGGCACGGCGCGCGCGAAGCCCCAGAGCCGGGCAGAAACGCAGACCAGCCAATTCGCCGTTCGCTACAGCTTCCCGGTGGTTTTCACGCGAGGGCTGTTCGATCCGGCCAATCCCGCCCTGGTGGACGCTCTGGCCGGGCACGGCGCGGACAAGGCCAGGTGCATGGTCCTGGTCGATGATGGCGTAGCGCGTGCAGACCCCAAGCTTGAGAAACGCCTGTCAGCCTATTTCGCCGCGCATTCGGACCGGATCGCGCTTCTCGAAACGCCGCGGCACGTCCCCGGCGGCGAGGCGATCAAGGACGGCTTGACGGTCATCCCCGACATCTACCGCATGTTCCTGCGCAACGGTGTAGACCGGCACGCCCATGTCATCGCAATCGGGGGAGGCGCGGTGCTCGACGCGGTCGGCTTTGCCGCCGCCACCGCCCACCGCGGTCTTCGGCATATCCGCGTGCCGACAACGGTGCTCAGCCAGAATGACAGTGGTGTCGGAGTCAAGAACGCGGTCAATTTCGAGGGCATAAAGAACTACGTGGGCACCTTCGCGCCGCCTCACGCGGTGCTGAACGATTTCGACTTCCTCAACGCGCTGCCCCGGCGGGAGCGCATCGCAGGCATTGCCGAGGCCGTGAAGGTCGCGCTTGTCCGCGATGCGGCCTTCTTCGACTGGCTAGAGGGCAATGCCGTCGCGCTTGCCCGGTTCGAGCCAGAGGCGGAAGAACACATGGTGCGCCGCTCCGCCGCCCTGCACATCCGCCAGATCACCAGGGGCGGAGATCCGTTCGAGACCGGCTCGGCCCGGCCCCTGGATTTCGGACATTGGTCTGCGCACAAGCTCGAAGCCATGACCAACCATCGGATCCGGCATGGTGAGGCGGTGGCCATCGGGATCGCCCTCGATTCCCGATACTCCGTCCTCTCGGGTCGTCTTGCGGCGGGGGAGGATGACCGAATTGTCGCGCTTCTGGACCGGATTGGCTTGCCGACCTGGCACGACGCCCTGACGCAGCGCGGTGCGGAGGGGGAGCTTCTGGTGCTGAAAGGTCTGCGCGAGTTTCAAGAGCATCTCGGCGGAGCGCTCAGCGTGACCTTGCTCGAGAGGATCGGAACCGGTGTGGAGGTGCACGCGATGGACCCGACGCTGGTGCACGACGCCATCGACTGGCTCGAGAACCGGAGACCGCGGTCATGAAGCTGCCCGATAGGCTGGGCCATCTGACCTATTGCCTCAACATCCATGCCACGCAAACCCATGCGGAGGTGATGGCTGCGCTGACCGGCCCTGCAGCACAGGTGAAGGCCCGTGTGTCCCCGGGCGACGCCTTCGCTGTCGGGCTGCGGTTTTCGGGTGAGGCCCTGGACGAGTTGGCGGATCCAGCCAAACGCGCGGCTCTCAAGGCCGCGCTCGATAAGCACGACTTCCGCGCCGTCACCGTGAACGGCTTTCCCTATGGCCGCTTTCACGGCACCCGCGTGAAGGAAGAGGTCTACCAGCCGGACTGGCGCAGCGAGGACCGCGTGCGCTACACGAATGCGCTGGCCGATCTGATGACGCATCTGGCGCCCGAGGGCGAGACGGTCAGTCTCAGCACGGTGCCGGGGACCTTCAAGCCCCTGGCGGTTGGCGCGGAGGCGCTGATCGCGGACAACATCCTGCGATCCGTGGCGCATTTGGCCGCGCTCGAGGCGCGCACGGGGGTGACCGTTGCTCTTGCAATCGAACCGGAACCAGCCTGCTTGCTGGAGACCATCGACGAGAGTGTGGCCTTTTTCATCGATCATCTTTTCAGTCCCGCAGCCGCGGCGCGAGTTGCCGGGCTGACCGAACTTCCCCTGGAAGACGTCGCCGCGGCCCTGCCCCGACATCTCGGGCTTTGCTATGATGTCTGCCACGCGGCGGTGGAGTACGAGGATCCGGCAGGAAGCATTGCGGCCTTGCGCGATGCGGGTATCCCGATCCACAAGCTGCAACTCAGTGCGGCGCTTCTGATCCCGCAGATCAGCGCTGCGACGCGCGACGCGCTCGCCGCCTATGCCGAACCCACCTATTTGCACCAGGTGATGCGCCGGACGCGCGAAGGCCTGAAGAGCGAGGTCGATCTGCCCGACGCGCTCGCGCTCGGTGCATCGGCCGATGGCGAGGAATGGCGCGTGCATTTCCACGTGCCCGTGTTCATTCGAGAGCTTGGCGCCTTCTCCTCGACCCGCGATTTCCTGGCATCGATCCTGGCACTGCACCGGCAGGACCCGATCTCGCCGCATCTCGAGATCGAGACCTACACCTGGGATCTGCTGCCCGAAACCCTGCGCGGCGCAACGGTAGCCGAGGATATCGCGCGGGAGTTCGCGTGGGTCCTGGGCGAACTCACAAGATGCACATGAAGGTCTGGCTGACGCTCGGGCGGGTCTCGAACCTGCCGACGGTGTGGACGAACGCACTTGCGGGCGCTGTGCTGGCAGGAAATCCCGCGACCGGCTCTGTGGTGCTGTCAGCTCTCGCGCTGACGGCCTTCTATGTCGGGGGCATGTGGCTCAACGATGCATTCGATGCCGAGATTGACGCGCAGGAGCGCGCGAACCGCCCCATCCCCAATCGCGAAATCTCACGGGCGGCCGTGTTTCGCGGCGGCTTCGGATTGTTGTTCCTGGGCATCGTGCTTTCGTTCCTCAATGGCGCACATGCGGGGCTTGCCGGGCTCTGTCTGGCGAGTGTGATCCTGCTCTACGACTGGCTGCACAAACGCACGATTCTCAGCCCCGTCATCATGGGGGGCGCGCGGTTCTTCAGCTATCTCCTGGCCGCCTTGTCCTTGGGGCAGATCACCGGCGCTGTTCTCTGCGGGGCGCTGGGGCTCATGGCCTATACGGCCGGACTGACCTACGCCGCCAGGCAAGAGGCCCATGATCGGCTCGACAATGCCTGGCCGTTGCTCGTGCTCATCACTCCGCTCCTCTACGCGCTTTGGTGGACCGGCGACGCGCTCATGGCACTCGCGCTGTGGACCGGGCTGATCCTGTTGGTTTCGTTCGCGCTGTATCGGCTGCTCAGGCGTGGTTCAGGGGATGTGCCGAAGGCTGTGGTCACGCTCATAGCCGGCATCGCGCTTTACGACGCGGTGCTGATCGCCGGCGCGGGTCACGCGCTGCTTGCGCTGCTCGGGCTGGCCGGGTTTGTGCTTACGCTGGCCTTGCAGCGGATTGTCTCGGGAACCTGATCAGTCGAAGATGTGATCGAGCACCAGTTGCTTGAAGGCCGTGGCTTCAACGGGCCCCTCGCGCAGAAGTCCCGGAGCGGATGAAATGACCAGCGGCCCGTCGTCGGGGTCATCCGTCACGCGCCCATGAGTGCCTTTCACCAAGCCCGTGTCCCTGAGCGAGATCACGTCGAGCAACTGCCGCTGGCCCAGCCTGCGCTTGGCCAGCTTCCAGGCAGTTCGCAGCTTGGCGAAGGGCATGTCCGGATCGAGGAACAGTTCCAGCGGATCGTAGCCCGGCTTCCGATGGATATCGACCGTGCGCGCGAAGTCCGGCGCCTTGGCGTCATCAAGCCAGTAGTAATAGCTGAACCACCGGTCGGGCCTTGCCACCGCGATCAGTTCCCCGGAGCGGGGATGGTCGAGGCCGTTGGCGCGCTTGCCGCCTTCGCCCCAAACGGCCTCGACCCCGTCGAGCGCTTCTATGAGGGCCCGAACCTCTGCAACCTGCGCCGGGTCCTTCACATAGACATGCGCAATCTGGTGGTCGGCCATGGCGAAGGCCCGGGACGCACCGGCGTCAAGGATCTCGCGGCCATGCTCCTCGCGTCGCACGGCGATGAGACCGGCTTCCCGCAATGCGCGGTTGATATGCACCGCGTCCCGCGCCGGCGTGATCCCGTATTCCGAGACGACCACGACGCGGCGCCCGGTCCGCTCTGCAAAGGTGATCAAGTGGCCGCATAGCGCGTCTACCTCCCGCAGGTCCTGCTGCAGACGCGGATGGTTGAGGTCCGGCCCGAGCCGCTGCAGATTGTAGTCAAGATGCGGCAGGTACGTGAGCGTCAGCGTCGGATCACGCGTCTTCATCACATGCAGCGTCGCCTTCGCGATCCAGTCCGACGAGGTGATGTCGGCCAAAGGTCCCCAAAACCTGAACAGCGGAAACGGCCCGAGCCTGGCATCAAGTTCATCGTGCAGTTCGGGGGGATGAGCATAGTGATCGGGGATCTTGCGGCCATCGGCGGGATACATCGGGCGCGGCGTCGCCGACCAATCCGCGGTCGAGTACATGTTGTACCACCAGAACATCTTGGCGCAGGTGAATTCCGGATCGCGCGCGCGTCCCGCGTCCCACACCTTTTCCCCCGCGACAAGCTGGTTGGGCTGGCGCCACAGCAGCACCTCCGAGAGGTCGCGGAAGAACCAGCCATTCGCCACGGCGCCATGACCCGAGGGCGGCAGGCCGGTCACCAGCGTCGACTGCACTGCACAGGTCACCGCGGGCGTGACCGTGTTCATCGGGCGCAGCCCTCCGCCCGCCGCCAGCTTTTGCAGCTGCGGCGTGTTCGAGCCGAGCAGGCGCGGGCTCAACCCCACGACCAGAATCACGAGAACCTTGTTCATCACCGGCAGCGTCGGAAAATTGGCCTGGCCTTGCAAGGAATTTGCCTTGGCATGATTCTGGCGCGTCCCTAGACTGAAGTTGTTCGGGGAGGGTTTCGAGTGACGCAGGCGGCGGATCTGCTTCGGAATTGGGTTCTGGCTCAGGCCGAGGACGAGGCGGACTGGATCGTCCGGTCGCTGGCCAGGATCGCTTCGGCGACCCAGGAGCGCGACCTCTTCATCTTCATGGGATTGGCACCGCGGCGCCTGGGCAAGGCCGATTTGGCGTTGGGCGCCGAGGATCTCGATGCCGCAGATGCCGCGTGCCCCGGCTGGTCGCCCGAGGGATGGAGCGTTGATGGTGCCGCACGCGTTCTGGCGATTCTGACCGCACCGGCGACCCGCATCTTCGCGGACCGTTTCAAGGATCTGCGCCGCACCGCGGACGTGGCGGAGATGATCGCACTTTACCGTGGTCTGCCGCTTTATCCGGACCCTGACAGCCTGCATTTCGAAGTGGGGGAAGGGTTGCGCTCGAACATCAAGGCCGTTTTCGAGAGCATCGCGCATCGCAACCCCTTTCCGCGCGACCATTTCGACGAGCACCGCTGGAACCACATGATCCTGAAGGCGCTCTTCATAGGCAGCCGCCTCACGCCAATCACCGGGCTTGGGGCACGCGCCAATCCGGAGCTTGCACGGATCCTGGTGGATTACGCCGAGGAGCGCATCGCGGCGGGACGCCCCGTGCCGCAGGACCTCTGGATCCCCCTGAAGCCGTTCCGAGGCGACCCGGCCGTCGCCGCGATCCTGCGCCAGGAGGAGGTCGCACAATGATGCTGATCGACCCCCACGCGCATATGATCTCGCGCACCACCGATGACTACGTGGCGATGGCGGACGCGGGCATCGTGGCGCTGATCGAACCTGCCTTCTGGGTGGGCCAGCCGCGGACCTTCGTGGGCACCTATGTCGACTACCTCTCGACCATCGTGGGGTGGGAGCGGTTCCGCGCCGGCCAGTTCGGCATCCGCCATTACTGCACCGTCGGGCTGAACTCGAAAGAGGCCAATAACGAGGAACTGGCCGAAGGTGTCATGGATTGGCTTCCGCGCTTTGCCTTGAAGGAAGGTGTCGTCGCCATCGGCGAGATCGGCTATGACGAGCAAACGGCGCTTGAGGACAGGTATTTCCGGCTGCAACTGGAGCTTGCCAAGGAGTTGAACCTGCCGGTGATGATCCACACGCCCCATCGCGACAAGAAGCGCGGCACCTCCCGCTCGATGGATGTCTGCGAAGAGCATGGTCTCGACCCCGGCATGGTGATCGTGGACCACAACAACGAGGAGACGGTGGCCGAGACGCTGCAGCGCGGGTTCTGGGCTGGGTTCTCGATCTATCCCTCGACCAAGATGGGCAACGCACGCATGGTGGAGATCCTGCGTCAGTACGGCGGTGAGCGCATCATCGTGGACAGCGCGTGCGACTGGGGAATCTCGGATTGCCTTGGCGTGGCGAAGACAGCGCAGCTTGCGCTCGATCGCGGCATCCCGAAGCAGACGGTGCACATGGTGTGCTATCAGAACGCGCTGGACGCCTATGGGCAGTCCGGTCAAATGCAGGAAGCCGATTGGCTGGACCCTCCGGCGATCGATCAGCGTACGCTTTTCGAAGGCAACTCGATCCTGCGTGGCGGGCGGGAGCCGCATATCGAAGCGCCCGGCGACCGTCGGCGCACGGACCACATGATCGACTAGCGGCACCCTCCTTTCCAGGAATTCAGCCCGGCGTCCCGCGCGCTCACCGCAGCGCGCAGGCGCAGCGCCGCCCGCATTCACCGGCTGGCGGCGGTCCCGACGCGTGATGCCCGACGCGCCACCAGATGTTTGGCCAGCGATGTCACGTCGCGGAGCGCGGATGTCACGTCATCGCGGCTGATCCGCACCATCCCGACGGTTCCGCGCGGGCTGGGCTGTCACGACCCGTCGGCAGGTGTCACGCCGCTGCGTTCCGCGCCGGCGGAAACACGGGATATTCTCGGGGAGCCGAAGCGTTGCGGCCTCCGGGGCAGCGTCCCGGACCCGCGGAACCGTCACCGGCAGCGCGCCGATCCCGGTCCGGACCTCGCGTTCGGGCACTTCACCGTGCCGGACACGGCGGCCGCGCCCCCTTGGAATCGGTCTGATCGGCATGGGCGGACAAAATATGGCCCGTGCGACCTCGACGGCGTGCGCGTTCAACTCCCGCGCTGCCTGGCGCAGAAAATCCGTCAGCGGACCGGGCTAAAATCCTTCTGGCGCATGAGCAACGCCTTGATATGCCGCGCACTCCCCCCGTCATCCACTGTCAGCGACCGTTCGTCCAAACCTCGCGCGTGTTTCGCGCCACTGCGAGCGGAACGGCCTCGAGGTCTGCAAGAATGCTTGTGAACCTGAGTCGTTTTCAGCATACCGAACCGGTATTCCCGAACGTTGGTAACGGCAGAGCAGCATGACATCAGGACAAAGGACGGCGATTGTAACGGGTGGGCTGTCCGGAATGGGGCTTGCGATTGCGCGCAGGCTGACAAGGGACGGAACCACGGTTTTTGTCGGCACGCGACGTGCTGGCGATGAGGCCGTCGTGCGCGATGTTCTTGGTTCCGACGCCGGATCTATTCAAGCAGCGTTCCTCGACGTTCAGTCGCGCGAGAGCGTCGATGCCTTTGTAGCCCATGTTGCTGCGGCGCGGGGTGGCGTTGATATTCTGGTGAATGCCGCAGGTGTCTATGAGGAAGCCGGAATAATCGATCACCCGGACAAGGTTTGGGAGGATCACATCGATACCAACCTCAGCGGCACGTTCCGCATGATACGGGCTGTGATGCCGCTTATGACTCGCGCCGGCTGGGGGCGGATCATCAACCTGGCCTCGGTCGCAGCCCATAATGGCATGGCCAACAACGCGGCCTATTGCGCGTCCAAGGCGGGGCTTTTGGGCCTTGGACGCTGCGTCAGCCTTGAGGGGGCAGCGCACGGCGTCACATGCGTGTCGATCAGCCCCACTTGGGTCGAGACCGAGATGCTGCGCCGGTTCATCGATGCCGATATGAAAGCCACGGGCCAAACGCTGGAGCAGGTGCGTGCCGACTATGCCAGGTCGAATCCGCAGAACCAGCTTGTTCAGCCGTCCGAAGTCGCAGAGCTTGCCGCGTTCCTCGCCAGCGATGCGGCGCGGGCCTTGACGATGGAAGATTATCAGATCAACGCCGGATCTCTTTGGTAGTCATGCGCCCGGCGCGCCAGCAAGGCATCGCCGTCGCTGATGGTGTCGAAGGGGTGATCGCTTATCCGCGCCCAGGCCGCTCGGGCGGCGCTGTTCCTGAAGGTTGAATTGGCGCGCAAGGTATCCGGAAAATCGGCGATCACCTTGGCGATGCCCGGGTCCAGAGTGACCTTGGCCAACCACTCCTTCGGGGGAAGTGCGTTCGGATGCTTGGGCGCGATATGCGCATCCGCCATCAGGTTGTAGATCGGAGCGCCTTGCGCCGTGACCGGGCCAAGCAGAAATGCGGCGGCAGCGGTCACGTCGGTCATCGGGAATTCAAGCGACTGCGGCATGTGCCCGGCTTGCAGGGACGCCTTGAGAATGATCTCGTAGATGTCGCGCGGGTTCGGAGCATTCAGGTCGTAGAGCGACGGCAAGCGCACGATGGCCGCGGGGATGCCCGCGGCGCGAATGGCGTCCTCCGCCGCGATCTTGGCCGCGCCGTAGCCCGTGCAGCCTTCCCAGACCGTCGCGGGCGCCTCGGCCCATGGGCCGCCCCTGTCGGGGAAGATCGAACTGGACGAGGTAAACCGCAGATCGGCGCCCGCATCGGCGCAGAATCTGAGCACCGTCTCCATCCCTCGCGCCGACCATTCCAGCATGTCTTCGCGTCGGATCGCAAGGTTGACCATCGCCGCGCAGTGGACAACCTGTGTGACCGATCGGGCCAAAGACGTGTATGCCTCGTGGCCCAGCGCGAAACGTGGCGCGTCCAGTGTGCCGTGGACGATGACATAGCGGTCTTCTGGCACGCCCTGCGCCAAAGCCACTGCGTCCAGCCGATCTCGCGCGCCACGGTTCTTGTCCCGCACAAGGCAATAGATGACGCTGTCACCCGGAAGGTCGCGGGCCGCTTTTGCCAGGACATGTCCGCCCAGAAATCCCGTAGCGCCGGTCAGGAGGATTCCGGGGCGATCGAAATTTTCTGCGGGCGCAGGCGCATCGGCCTCTTTGGTCAGCAACTGGTCAAGCCGGTGCAGCGGCACGTTCATGGCAAGATCGAAGTCGATCGGAACGCCGTAGACCTTTTCAAGCTCCAGCATCAGGGTCACGCACATCAGGGAGTCGCCCCCCTGATCGTGAAAGCTGAGTGCCGGGTCGATGTCGGACGGCGCACACGACATTGCCAGGGCAGCGGCCGCGATGACCGCGTCTTCGCTGTGCTCCGGGCGGCGGGGGTCTTCCGTGACCGGTGGCAGGGCGCGCAAATCGGCTTTGCCAGAAACCGGATGCAACGGAAGCGCATCCATCTGCACAAGGAAGGAGGGCACGCAATAGGCTGGCACCACGGCGCGCAGATCGGCGGCAAGGGCTGCGGGTGTTCTGTTGGTCCCCGCCACGATCCCCCAGTTTTCGGCATTGCGCCTTGCCTGTGCGGCGTCGGCGGCATAGTAGAAAATCAGGCTTTGACCGCGTGCGCCGACCGCCGCGACCCAGGGAACCGCGCCTGAAAACGCCAGCTTCTCGCGCATGGTATCCGCCAGCTCTTTGGTCTGGATCGAAAAGCCACGCAGTTTCAGCATATGCGCGATGCGCCCTTCGATATGCAGCGCTCCGGTCTCATCCACCCAAGCCTGATCGCCGGTGTCATACAGCCGCATGACGCGGCCCTCGATGGTCAATTCGCGAAACCGCAGGCGGGTTTCTTCGGGCCGGTTGACATATCCGGGGCCAAGCATTCTAGGCCCCTCGAAGTGCAGTTGACCGGATGTTCCGGCGGGACAAGGCGTGCCGGTCTCGTCCAGAATGACAGCGCGCAGATGTTCCATCGGGACACCAACCGATGCAGGCCGATCACCCGACGGTTCCGTCAGATGCGACATGCAGACATCGTGGGTTTCGCAGATGCTGTAGAGATTCCAAAGCGCCACATCGGGAAGCTTGGCGAGTGACAGGAGGATCAGGTCATCGCTGACGACCTCACCATTCAAGACGACACGCGAAAGCGTCAGTTTCGCAGCTTTGCCTGCGTCCAGCGCGTCGAGGAATGTGGCATAGAAGGATGGTGTGAACAACATCTCGTCGATGTCATTGTCGATCAGGAATTCAGCCAGTTTTCCCGGAGCGAACAAGGTGCTGGCATCGGGAAAGCACAGCTCCGCGCCCTTTCGCAAGGGACGAAACATCTCCCAGATCGCAAAGATGTAAATACCAATGCGCATGCCTGGACCGTAGGGCGTGAATTCATCGCGCCAGGCATAGGACAGACAGGCGGCGTCCTGACTCACCGGAATGCATTTTGGCCGCCCTGTCGTGCCGGATGTCGCCACCAGATAGATCGGATCGGTAGCCGCAACCGCGGCAGCATGCAGCGGCGCATAAGGCGCGGGCGCGTCGCCCAGCAGGTCCTTGGCATCGATCGTCTCGCAACCACCCGGCAACTGACCGGGCGCGGCTGTCTCGCAAGTGACAATCAGGCTGACCTGCAATTCAGACAGGATGTTATGCATGACCATTTGCGGCATGGCGGGATCGAGATGCACAAACGCGCGGCCATGGATCACACAGGCAACTGCGCTTGCCGCCATGGCAATGCCGGGTGAGCCAAAAATGCCGACAACCTGAGGTGCCTCCAGGCCGCTGCCGAGTCTTGAAACGAACTGGCCAAGTCTGCCATACGTGATCGTGCCGGCGTTATCGGACATTGCTGGCATGTCCGCGCATGTCGCAATGGCACTAACGAGCTCGGCCGCAACCGTCCGGGGTGATGTCATGACGTGAATCTCTGCCTTTTGGTTCCGTGCATGCAAGCATGAAAGCGAGGAAGCAGCCCGATTTTCGGCTTTGGGTCATGGCCTGCCCCCGACGAGTGGTTCCTGTCGACTGTTAATGCACCGTCGGTCGCTGGTCCATCGGGTCGAAGGCGTCTGGTGCCGGGGCGGTAGCCCAGCGAACGGCGCGGCCCGACGATGTTGTCGTGGTGACGCCGGTTTTCGATGAGGTGACCGTCGTCGCCCGTGCTGAGGTCAACCTCGAAACGTCCAAGCCCTTCCCGCCGTCGCCGCTGCATGGGTCATGCCCGGCAGACCCCCGGCAGATCCGGGCACCGGGCCTTCCGCACACCCGGCCAGCACCGCTCGGCCCAGTGCAAGCTGCCCTGCCGCCAGCCAGGCGCAGAGCGGCTGACCGGGGAGATCATCGCGCTGGCGCAGCAGTCCCGGTCGCCAGGCATGCCGCATGGGCACGGGCGTGTTGAAAAACAGCGGCTGGCAAGCAATCCACAGGCATGTGCAGCGGATTCGTTCAGGATCGGACCCACCACATCGGACCCGTGTGGGCCGCGTATTCCACACACTCGACCTCACTGAGCCGGCACCATGACGCCGCGCCCGACATGGGCAACGAGGTGACGCGGCACACCGCGCTGATGGCAGTCATGGGCACGAATGACGAAGGTTGTGATGTCGCCGATCTCGACGCGGGGCGTGGGCCAGATCTCGAAAGCCCCAACGGTCAATGAGCCGGTGCTCTCGGACCAGATTCATGCGAAGGCCTCGCTTGCCTGCCTGCTCAGGTGCCTCCCGGAAGCTTCCTTTACCGGTTTGCCCATTCGTGCAATCGTCCGACCCCGCAAAAGCGTCCGAACCGGCCAACCGGTGATCTCCATCCCCTCATAGGGGGTGTAGTCGCAGCCATGGTTCAGGCTTTGCTGACGGATGGGCTGGATCAGGTTCGGGTCCCACAAGCTCAGATCGGCATCAGCGCCGATCGCGATGCTGCCCTTTTGCGGGTAGAGACCATAGAGCCGCGCCGGGTTCGTGGAGGTCAGTGCCACGAACCGCTGCAAGCTGATGCGGTTCTTGCTGACGCCTTCGGAAAACAGGATCGGCAGGCGCGTTTCGACGCCGGGTATACCATTCGGCACCCACCGAAATGAGGTTCTGGCGCGCGGATTGTCCTTGCTGCCCGGCCCCTCGAAGCGGAACGGGCAGTGGTCGGACGAAAAGAGGTCGAAGGTCCCGTCCCGCAACCCTTGCCAGATCGCCGCCTGACTGTCTGCGTCGCGAGGGGGCGGCGAGCAGACATATCTGGCGCCGTCGAAATCCATGTTCAGCCCGCGCAAGTCGTCAGCCGTCAAGGAGATGTATTGCGGGCAGGTTTCGGCATGGACCTTCATGCCGCGGGCGCGGGCCCACTGGATCTGCTCCATCGGTTCGCGACCCGAAACATGGACGATCACGATGGGCAAATCCATCAGCTGGGCATGGCTGATGGCGCGGTGGGTGGCCTCGCGTTCGGCGATCTGGGCATGGGCCTGACTGTGATAATAGGGGGCCGTGCGGCCCTCGGTCTCCAGCCGCCGGGTCAGATGCTTGATCGCGTCGTGCCCCTCGGCATGAACCATGACCAGCGCGCGCTCGCGGCGGGCAACCTCGAAGAGATCCAGCAACTGCGCATCCTGCAGCACCAGGTCGTCATAAGTCATGAAGACCTTGAACGAGGTATAGCCGTCGCGCACCAGCGCAGGCAGTTCTTGCCCCAGCACCTGCGGGGTGGGGTCAGTCACGATCAGATGGAACGACACATCGGTGTGGCAGTTGCCCTCCGCCTTGCGGTGATAGTCTTCGACGCAGGCGCGCAGGGACTGACCCTTGATCTGCAGGGCGAAGGGCAGGACCGTGGTATTGCCCCCCGCCGCAGCCGAGCGCGTGCCACTGGCGAAGTCGTCCGCCATGACGGTTCCGTCCGAGGTCGCCTGGTCCAGATGCACATGCGCGTCGATGCCGCCCGGCAAGACCAGCAGGCCGGTGGCGTCGATCCGGTCCGACCCTGTCAAACCCTCGCCAATCTGGGCGATGCGGCCGTTGCGGATGCCGACATCGGCGGCATAGCTGTCGGCGGCGGTAACGACCGTGCCACCTGCGATGACCAGGTCCAGCGTGCTCATGCCGCGCCCTGCGCCAGGATCGCGCTCAGCGCTTCGGTCAGGCGGTCGACTTGCTCGAGTGTATTGTAATGCACCATGGACACGCGCAGCACGCCGCCGTCCTGATCCTCGCCCAGATGCTCTACCAGCCGGCGCGAGTGGAAATCGCCAAACCGCATGGCGATGCCATGAGCGTCCATCGCCCGCGTCAGGCTGCCGGAATCGATGCCGTCGAACTTGAAGGCGATGGTTGGGACACGACTGCTGGCGCGGTTCGCGGCCTCTCCGATGATCCGGCAGTCGTTGCGGGCACCAAGCCAGGCCAGCAGATGATCGGTCAAAGCGTCCTCCTGCGCGGTGATCAGGTCGTAGGCGGCGGCGAGCAGCGCGCGTTCGTCGCCAGTGGCTCCGTGGTGACGTGCAAGGCCGGTCAGATAGGCAAGGACGCCGTCGGTGGCATAGGCAGCCTCATAGCTGGGGTTGCCCGGCTCCAGCTTGGCCGTGACCTTGTCCTTGCCGTAGAAATAGTGATACAGCCCGTCCAGTTCGGCCAGCAGATCGTATTTGCCATACATCACCGCACCATGCGGACCGTAGGCCTTGTAGAGGCTGAACACATAGTAATCCACGTCCCAGGTCTGCACATCGATCAGGCGGTGCGGCGCATAGGCCACCGCATCGACGCAGATCAGCGCGCCGTGGTCGTGGATATAGCGCGCAAAATCCGCGACCGGATGGATCTTGCCCAGGATGTTGGATACGTGGGTCACGCAGACCAGCCGCGTGCGGTCCGTCATCAGGGGCGCCAGATCCGCCAGTTGCAGATCCATCGTCTGCGCATTCAGGGGCCAGACCTTGATCGTGACGCCGAATTCCTCCAGCCGAGTCCAGGGACCGATGTTGCTTTCGTGATCCGCCATGGTCACGATCACCTCGTCGCCCGGCGCGAATTGGCGGCGCATCGCCTGCATCAGATTGCCCATCAGCACGGTGGTCGAGGGGCCGAAGACGATCTCTTCGGAGCGGGCGGCATTGACGAGCGTTGCAGCCGCCTGCCGACCGGCCATCAGCGCCGCGGCGGCAGCCATCGAGGCGGGATAGCTGCCGCCGATCTGGACATTGCGATGGGTCAGGAACTCCACCATTCGGTCCAGCGCGGGCTGCGCGATCTGCGATCCGCCGGCATTGTCGAAATAGACCCAGTCAGCGGTCAGGCCGGGAAACTGGGACTGCACGTAAGCCATGTCCAGCTGTGTCATCGCGTTGCTTTCTTCAGTGGTTCAGCACGGCGCCGAGAAAATCTCGCGTGCGAGGCTCCTGTGGGTTGGACAGCACCTGGTCCGGCGGTCCCTGTTCGACGATCAGGCCGGCATCCATGAAGATGACGCGGTCTGCCACCTGGGACGCAAAACCCATCTCGTGCGTGACGACGATCATGGTGACGCCGGTGTGGGCCAGATCGCGCATCACATCCAGAACCTCGCCCACCATCTCGGGGTCCAGCGAACTGGTGGGCTCATCAAACAGCATCACCTGCGGTTCCATCGCCAACGCGCGGGCAATCGCCACACGCTGCTGTTGTCCGCCCGACAGGTGGTCGGGATATTTTTGGGCCTGGTTTCCGATGCCCACGCGATCCAGCAACCGGTCCGCCTGCCGCGCTGCCTCGGCACGCGGGGTGTTGCGAACCCGGCGCGGCGCCAGCATGACGTTTTCGCGCACGGTCAGATGCGGGAAAAGGTTGAACGACTGAAAGACCATGCCGACCTCGGCGCGAACCCTGGCCAAGGCGCGACCCGATGCGACCGGGATGCCATCCACCCGGATCTCGCTGTCGGAAGAAAAGGATTCCAGCTTGTTGATGCAGCGGATCAACGTGGACTTGCCGGACCCCGAGGGGCCGATGATGCAGACGACTTCGCCCTTCGCGACGTCCAGGTCGATGCCTTTCAGCGCCTCGAAGCTGCCATAGGACTTGCGCAGGTTCCTGATGCTGACGAATGCCGCCATCCTAGCGCCTCCTTGCCGCGAAGCGGCATTCCATGCGCGACACCAGCGCGACCAGCGGCCACAGGAACGCGATATAGATCGCGGCGGCCACGATCAGAGGCGTCGGATTGGCCGCCAGGGCCTGCGCCTGCGTGGCCTGCTTCAGCAGGTCCGGCATCGCCACGACCGAAGCCAGCGCCGTGTCCTTGACCACGTTGATCGCGTTGTTGGTCAGCGGCGGGATGACGATCCGCACCGCTTGCGGCAGGATCACATCGGCCATCGCCTGCCGCCCGCTGAGGCCCAGTGCGGCGGATGCCTCGAACTGGCCCTTGGGGATCGCCTCGATGCCGGCGCGAAAGATCTCGGCCGTATAGGCGCCCGAGACAAGCGTCAGCGCGCTCATGGCCGAAACAAAGGGCGACAGCCGCAGGCCTAGGAAAGGCAGCGCGTAATAGACGATGATCAGCAGCACCAGCAGAGGGATCGACCGGAAGATGTCGATATAGAACCGCGTCAGCAATCGCAGGGGCATCGGTCCGTATAGCCGTGCCATCGCCAGCGCCAGCCCCAGGACCAGGCCCGCGACAATGCTGGCCGCGCCAAGTTGCAGCGTGATCCACAATCCCTGCATCAGCATGGGAAAGGTCCGCCGCATGACCTCGGCGTTCAGGAAGGTATCAAAGAGATCCATGAGCGTCCTTTCGGGTCCAGGTCAGGCCCGGACCCGAAGCAGCGGATCAGTCCAGCGACGGCATCGGCAGGACGGTGACGGTCGAGGAGCCCTCGTCGGGGGCAACGCCGAACCATTTCTCGTGCAGCTTGGCCAGCACGCCCTCGGTCTTGAGATCGTCCAGCACGGTGTTCACCTGCGTCGCGAGTGCGGCATCCTTGGCGAACATCATCGAGTATTTCTCGCCGGTGGGAATGCGCTCGACCACCTCCAGTTGCGGCTTGTCGCGAACATAGTATTGCAGCGCCGGAATATCGGAGACATAGCCGTCGATCCGCCCCGCCTGCAGGTCCAGCATGGCAGGCGCCAGCCCCTCATAGCGGCGGATGTCGGAGAAGCCGTAGGCCTCGGCCTGCGCAGTCGCCCACATGTCGCCTGTCGATCCGGTGTCGACTCCCACGACGCGGCCCTTCATCTCGGCCAGCGAGGCCGGGCCATCGGCCAGAGCCGTCAGCGACTGGTCGCTGTCGTAATAGGGCTGGGCGAAGCTGACCGATTCCAGACGCTCGTCCGTGATGGTGATCGACGAGGTCGCTATGTCGATGCGCCCTGACTGCACCGCCGAGAAGAGGCCGTTGAAGGGTATGTTCACCGTTTCGACCTGGGCGCCGAGGCGTTCGGCCACGGCCGCGACAAGGTCGATCTCGAACCCGACGAACTCACCCGATTCGTCCTGGAATTCCCAGGGCACGTTGCCGATGTTGGCACCGACCGTCAGCGTGTCCTGCGCTGTCGCCGACAGCGTCGTCCCGGCCAGCAATGCCATGGCCCATCCCGTCAGTCGCATTCCTTGTCTCGGCATGATAGCTCCCCACCCTTGTCATTCTGGATCAACCGGCCTAACCGGTCTGACCAGTATTAAGGCATGGTGCGGACGCGTTTGCAATGCTTGTCGCGGGATGCGCAAACTGGGTCGGACGAACATGGCGCCGAGGAAAGGCAGACCGAACGTGATGTGGGACAAGGCGCCAGTGCCGCAGGTGATCGCGCGCAGATTGCAGGACATGATCCGAACAGGAGAGTTGAAGGCCGGCGAGCGCCTGCCCTCGCAACGCGCCCTGTCCGAGCAGCTGAATGTCGCGCGGCCCACGCTGCGCGAGGCTCTGCTGACGCTCGAGACCCTGGGCCTTGTCCAGACCTTGCCGGCCCGCGGCACCTTCGTGCGCGATCCGGCGTCCCGGCCTGCACAGACCTCCTGGCGCTATGACGACGCGCATGATCTGCGCGACGTTTTCCAGACGCGGCTGTTGATCGAAGGCGAGATATGTGCGCTGGCCGCCGCAGCCATGGTCGCAGAAACGGTCAGCACGCTGCACTTGGCCGCCAGAACGTTCCGGGATGCCTGGCAAAGCGGTGATCTGGTTGCCCATGTCGAGGCGGATCTCGCCCTGCACCAGGCAATCGCGGATGCTTGCCCCAACCGGGTGCTGGCGAAGGTCTACGCCAACATGCAGCACCTGCTGAGCGAAACGCAGCGCCAGCCCATCCCGAACACCAACCCGGAGCGGATGCGGCAATCCATCGAGGAACACGGCGCCATCCTGGCGGCTCTGGAAAACCGAAATCCCGACGCGGCCCGGCTCCGGATGCAAGAGCATATTCGCAACACGGCCCGTTGCGCCGGGCATGACGTGTAAAGAGGTCAGATCGTCCAAACCCGTCCATTCATGACAACGGCACCCGCGCCATCGTCCACCGTGCTGCTGCGTCCAGCTGTTCGATCATCGCTGAGCGAAATCGGAGACGCGGCGGCGGCAGAATGACCGAGACGACACCGGCCCAGTCAGCGCACACCACGATCATCGAGGCCAGGGCGACGATGCTGACGCACTGGAGGCGATCTCGGAGCGATTTTCTGACATCTCGCCTGCCTCGCTCGAACCGGCGGCCGTTTTGCCTGGCCGCCCATGTCTCTCGCCCAGCATGAGCATCGCCGGCGTCAGGATGAGGGTCAGCAACGTCGCGACGACGAGCCCTCCGACGATCGCGCTGCTGAGTTCGGTCCAGTATTGCGTCGAGGGCGCGCCGAAGACGATGTCGCGGGTGAAGAAGTTCAGGTTGGCGCCCAGGACCATCGGCATGAGGCCGAGCGCCGTTGTGACCGAGGTCAGCAGCACGGGTCGCAGACGTTGCGCGCCGGTGCGCAAAGCGGCCTCGCGCGGGGACAGGCCGGACCGCTTGAGGTCGTTGTAGGTGTCGATCAGCACGATGTTGTTGTTCACCACGATGCCCGCCAGCGCGATGACGCCGATGCCACCCATGACGACGCCGAAGGGGCGGCCGGTGATAACCAGGCCCAGCAGCACGCCCGCGACCGAGAAGACGATGGCGCTCATGACCACGAAGGCCTGGTAGAAATTGTTGAACTGCAGGACCAGGATGACGAGCATCAGCACGATCGCCGCAACGAAGGCGCTGACCAGAAAGATCATCGCCTCGGTCTGTTCCTCGGCCTCGCCCGCGAAGCTGTAGCTGACATTTTCGGGAATGTCGGCATCGTCCAGAGCCCTCTGGAGGGCGATGACCTGGTCGTTGACCAACAGACCCGGGGCAACATTTGCCTCGATGGTCACGACGCGTTGCTCGTCGATGCGGGTGATCGTGCCGGTGCGCTCGACCGGTTCGAAGGTCACGAAGTTGGATATGGGCACCAGACCGGCCGACGTCGGCACGCGCAAATTTCCAAGCTCGGACAGCGATCGTTCTTCGGCGGGGAACCGGACGCGGATGTCCATTTCGCCGTCGGCATCGCTGGGACGATAGTCGGCGACAGCTATGCCTTGCGTCAGAAGCTGAACCGCCTGTCCCAGCAGGCTGACATCGGCGCCATAGCGGGCAGCCTCGGCCCGATCGACAAGGATGAACACCTCGACACCGGGAAGCGGGCGGGTATCGGTCACGTCGGTGAAGCCACCGATCCGATCCATGATGGAGAGGACCTGTTCGACCGCGACGGCCTGTGCCGCGGGATTGCTGGCCGCGATCCGCAGGTTCACCGGCTTGCCAGTGGTCGGCCCGCCGCTTTCGGTCTGAACCTGCACGTCGATGCCGGCGATGTCCGACACGTCCTGCCGGATTTCGGCGCCGATCGTTTCTGCCGTTCGGCGGGTGTCCCAATCCTTCAGCTCGAGTTGCAGCGTGCCGATCGTCTCCTCGTCGCCTTGGCCTGCGCTCATCGTCGACCGGGCATAGACCGTGGCGATCTCGTCGTAGTCAATGAGCCGTTCCTCCACCCGGCGCACCAGCGCGTCGCGCTCGTAGATCGAAAGATTGTCGCGCGCGCGGATCTGCACCTGCATGAATTCCGGCTCGACAGACGGGAAGAACGCCAGTCCCTTGCCGAACTGCCCATAGAGGCCGAAGCCACCGAGAAGAAGCGCGAGCGCCAGAAGCGCGGTCGCCCATGGACGCAGGATCGCCCATTCGAGCAGCCGGACATAGATGCCGGTCAGGCCCCCGATGCGCCTCGGATCGCCCTGTTCTGCCGCGTGCAGAGACAGCTTGGCCGCGGCCTTCTGCGGCTGCCGCTTGCCGATCAGGCCGCCCAGGACCGGAATGAAGATCAAGGCCATGAAGAGCGACGCGAAGAGCGTCAAAATCACCGTGATCGGCAGGAACTTCATGAACTCCCCGACCATACCGGACCAGAAGAGCAGCGGAAAGAACACGCTGAGCGTGGTCGCGGTCGAGGCGATGATCGGCCAGGCCATGCGCTTGGCGGCATGGGCGTAGGCGGTCTTTGGATCGTCGCCCTGCTGCAGGCGCCGGTCGGCGAGTTCCACGGTCACAATGGCCCCGTCCACCAGCATCCCCACGACGAGGATCAGCGAGAAGAGCACGACGATGTTCATGGTGTAGCCCATCGTCCAAAGCGCGGCGACACCGGCGAGAAAGGCTCCGGGAATGGCAAGGCCGACCAGGATGGCCGAACGCAAGCCAAGGGCCGCCACGATGACGATCATCACGAGGATCACCGCGGCGATGACGTTTGCCTCCAGATCCGACAGCAGCGTTTCGACCTGCTCGGACTGGTCCTGGAGATAGGTGACCTCGACGCTGTCGGGCCATTCGGAGCCGAGGTCTTCCAGCGCGGCTTTCGTCGCTGCCACCGTGTCGATGATGTTCGCGCCCGAGCGCTTCTTGACCTCGAGCGCGAGCGCGGGCTGGCCGTCGATCCGCGCGAAGCCGGCCGGGTCCTCGAACGCGCGCCGGATCGTCGCCACGTCCTCGAATGTGACGACGGTATCGCCGCGCACCTTCACCGGCATCTCCATGACGTCCCCGAGATCCTCGATCAGGCCCGGCACCTTCAGCACGATCCTCCCGCCACCGGTTTCGATGGCGCCCGCGGCGATCAGCCGGTTGTTGCGCTGAAGCTGGCCGATCAGTTCATCGAAGCTGAGGTTGTAGGTCTGGAATACGGTCGGATCGATCAGCACCTCGAGGAACTCGTCGCGCGCGCCGCCGATATCGACCTCGAGGACGCCTGGCACGCCCTCGATGGCCTCCTGCGCCTCGTCGGCCAGGTCATTCAAGGCGCGTTCTGGCACTGGGCCCGAAATGATCGCGGTGATGATCGGGAACAGGGCGGTGTTGATCTCGGTGATCGTCAGGTCATAGGCGTCTTCGGGCAGGTCGCCCTCGACCCGGTCGGCGGCCTCACGCACTTTGTTGAGCGCCTCGTCGATGTCACCACCGGGCGTGAACTCGAGCTGCAGGCTTGCGAAGCCTTCCGAGGCATGGCCCTCGATCTTCTCAAGCCCCTCGATGGCGGCGAACTCGGCCTCCATCGGTTCGATCAGCAGCCGTTCGGCATCCGCCGGGCTGATGCCTTCGAGGCCACTCGAAACATAGACCAGCGGCAGCGGTACCTCGGGATTGGCCTCCTTGGGGATCACGACATAGGAGATGGCGCCGATCCCGAGGATCATCAGCAGCGCCATGAGAGCGACCCGGCTGCGCGAGAACGCAGCGTCGATGATGCTGTTCATGACTCAGCCTTTCTCCGCCAGTGCCTCGGTCGCGTCCGGGGCGGGCGATGGCCTGACCGTCTCGCCTTCGGTCACGAAGCCTTGGCCGAGAGTGATGATCCGGACGGTTTCCGGCAGGCCTGTGACCCAGAGGCCGTCGATTTCCGCGCGCACGATCTCGATGGGGTGGAACGCCACGGTCTCATCGTCATCCACCGTCTTGACGCCCAGGCGGCCTTCGGGGCTCAGCGAGACCGTGGACGGCTGCACGAAATGCGCCTCCGCAGTGCCGGTCGGGATGCGGATCTGGGCCGAGATGCCCGCGGGAATGGCGCCATCCTCGTTCGGCACGGTGATTTCAGTCAGGAAGGTCCGTGTCTCGAAGTTGGCGGCGCTGCCGACGAAGTTCACTGTGCCTTCGCGCTCCTCACCCGTGATGAAGCTGACGGTCGCGGTCTGCCCGTTCTCGATCCGACTTAGCGCCTGCTGCGGAACCTGGATCGCCACGGTCAGGGGGCGGTTATCGACGATGCGCCCGACTTCGGCGCCCGCCTCGACGAACTCGCCGGCGTCGAGCGACAGCGTCTCGATCCGACCTGCGAAGGGGGCCTTGATCTCGAGCGAATCGATCACCTCCTCCGCGGCAGTGAGCGAAGCCTCTGCGGCGGCGAGCGCGGCGCGGGCATCGCTGACGCGGTCGGCCGTCGCCACACCCCGCTCCAGCAGCTCCGAGGCGTTGTCGAATTCGCGTTGCGCGCGGGCACGCTGTTCTCGGGCGCGAGAGAGATCGGCTTCGGCGCGCGTGGTGGAAAGCCGCGCGATCACGGCGTCGTCGTCGACATCCTCGCCTTTCCTCACCAGAACCTCGGCCACATCGCCCGGCGTCTCGGCGCGGATCGAGGTGTCCCGGTCGGGTTGCGCCTGGCCCTCGGCCTGGAAGTAGAGCGTCACGGGCCGCGTCACAGATCGCTCGACGGCGACGGCAACAGGCTCGGCCCGTGTTTCAGCAACCTGGGCCGCGTCCTCATCCCCGGATGGCAGGATGTAGCCGCTTCCCATCCAGCCGATGATGACCATCACCAACGCGGCCGCGATCCATGTCGCGCGGGATGCGCCCCTGTCGTCCTCGAAGGACAATCTTCCGGTCTTGTCTGTCATGTCGATGATCCTCGAAGCGGCTGACCGCGTTCCCTTTTTCGCCTCAAGCAGCGGGTGCGGTCAGGCCGACCAGCATCCGGCGATAATCCGCGGGGCCCGACAGTGAGACGCTCCCTTTCGGCAGGCCCAGCAATCGGTCGCAGATCGTTCCCTCGGCCTGCATGCGGTCGTCGAGATGGCGGGTTGCGCGATCCAGATCGCCCGAGGCCGCCAGCGTGGCCGCCTCTTCGAGCACCTGCCGCCGCCCATGCGACAGTCCGACGATCACCTCGGCCGTCAGACGGGCATCGGTCACGTCGAACGTGCCGTCTGCGATGCCCTCGGCGATCAGGTCCTTCAGCACGGGCACGGCCGCCGCCGCCGTCGCGTCGACGACGCGACGATAAAGGATGTCGTTTCCGGGCTTCATGAGCACATCGGCGAAAAAACGCATCTCGCCGATGTTGTCGGCCTTCCAGCGCACCGATCCGGCCATGAACGCGTTCAGCTTGGACAATGCGTTTCCAGTCGCCTGGTGGCGGGCAGTCTCTGCGGCCGCAAGTCCCTGTTCGGTCATCCGGGTGACGATACCGGCCAAGAGGTCGTCCTTGGCGCTGAAGTGATGATAGAACCCCCCCTTCGAGATGCTTGCCGCTTCCAGCACGTCGGCGATGGTCACCTCCTCCCAGCCTCGCTCGATGAACAGCGCCTGGGCAGTATCCAGAATGGCCTTGCGCCGTTCCTGGGGCGCCATCCGGTTTCGGTTTGCCCTTGATCCATTGCTCTGTGCCATCGGAGATTGCCTGATTACAAACCGTCGGTCGGTATGTAGGTCTTCAGGTCGCAGACGACAATCACTCATTCGGTTCCGTTGACAGAAACCCTGAGGCATGGCGATCGGCTGTGACGCCGCCCGAGAAATGTCTTTCCTCGATCACCTTCGCCAGATCGTCCGCCCAATAGTTCACCTGGCGACGGCATCGATTGCAGTGCATGACCATCAGCATGCGGTCGCGGGCGCAATCGGCGATCGAACGGTTGGCGAACCTGTTGCGGGATGGAACGGAAGGCATCGCGATTCTCACTTTCGCCAACGAGAACATTCGACGAACACAGGCGCAAGCCCTGGCCGAGCGACGCTTGACTGAGAGGCGGCGCAGGCCAATTCACCCCGCAGCCCCTGTCCGATCGGCTGAACACGCGCAGGACACGGACAGGTCGTGGCGGGCTTTGGCGCATGTCGACCATGCGGAACCTGTCCAGGTGCCTGCAAAAACGCTCGATCGGGCGCCGGAAGTCATGTTGCTGTTGCAGACACCTGCCTCGACGTGAAAGCAGGGCAAGCATGTGGAACGATCGAGGGGACATCATGAGCAGAACCGCATTCCCGGCCTTCCTGGCCCTCATTCTTGTCGTCGGGTGCAACGTCGGCTCGGGCGGACGGGTGATCGTCAAGGGCGCGGGTCCGGACGACCTTCTGAAACTGCGGTCAGGGCCCGGGCTGAACCACAGGGTGATCGTGGGCTTGCCGGATGGGACCGAATTGAACCGCCGTGGCTGCAGGACCGAACGTGGCCAGACCTGGTGCCATGTCTCACTAGCGGATTCGCCCGGGGTCACGGGATATGTCTCCGCAGACTATCTGGCGGTGTTCTGAGCAAGCGTGAACAGCGCCGTCGGGTGACCGGGACAACCCCGTTACCAAAGTCCGAAGCCGAACTGCCTGCGCGCGTTGCGTCAGGATTAAAGCCTATCCTTTCCTGACGGAATCCCGGGGATGTCCCGTCTCGGCGAATGGTGATTCAAGACGGATGCCGGCGAAGGAGGCCGGCGTCGATGACGAAACCCTTTTCGAGTGATTTGCGGACGGGCATGGTCGAGGAGATCGAGGCTGGCTCCAGCCTTCGCAGCGTGGCTGAGCGGTCCGCCAAGCGTTTCTCGCCGGCTACCAGGAATTCCGTCGGCCAGGTGCAGCGGAGGCTCTCTGCGATCCCCTCGCGCCGGCACAGCTTCGCGACGCTTTCCTTGCCGGGAAGGCCCGCCAGCACGCTGCGGATCCTCTCCTCTGCCGGGCAGTGCTGGCGCGTCTTCCGTTTGATCCCGCCTGGCCAGCCTGCCAGCGGCGTCCTCGATGTTCCGGATTTCTTGTTCATCGTCGCTGCCTGATTGAATCGAAGATGAACAAGAAATCCTCCGTTGCTCGAACCCCGGAACCTGTCCGGTGGACGATGACGCCAGACATCCGGGAACAAGCCGTCATTCGCTGGAACGGTGCCAACAACCGCCGTCAGCCCATTCCGCTGAAAACGTCGTCGTGCACACCGATCTGATTTGAAACCACCAAAGCCTGATACCAAAGTCCAGCATCGTGCAAGTATCTCCTGGTTGTACTAATGTGCGCGGGAGGAGGTTCTCATGGTTGAACGTCATCACATCGAGGAAATCGCGCAGGTTCTGGGCGGTCATGCGACCGGCCGGGACAGTTACGTAGATGCCTCCTGGCGGCGATGCGTCGAGATTTACGGCATGGACCCAACGCGCAGTGATCCGGCCCACATCGTCACGGACACCGAGTTTCGCACACACCGCGAGCAGGCCGATTGGATGATCGGGGCGGCGCGATCCAGTCTCCAAAGTCTGTTCCGACAGGTTGCGGGCCAGAATTACGTGCTGCTGCTGACGGATGCCAAAGGCGTCTGCGTCGATTTTTTCGGTGACGATCTCTTTCTGGACGAGTTGCGCGGGGCGGGTCTTTACCTCGGTTCGAACTGGTCCGAGGACGTGGCCGGAACATGCGGGGTCGGTGCCTGCATCGTGACCGGCGAGCCGGTCACCGTCCATCAGGATGATCACTTCGGAAACGCGCATACGGCGCTGTCCTGCACCTCGGCGCCGATATACGACAGTCTGGGCCAACTGGCGGCCGTGCTCGACATCTCCCTGCTGCGCTCGCCGTCCCCCAAAAGCAGCCAGAACCTTGCCATGTCCCTGGTCATGGCGGCGGCGCGACGCGTCGAGATGGCGAACCTCATGGCTGCCAGCCGTCGAGAATGGGTGTTGCGGTTTTCGTCCAGCCCCGAGTTCCTCGATGTCGAGCCGGAAGCGGCCATTTCCCTTGACGGTTCAGGCCATGTGATCGGAGCCACCCGCGCCGCCACGCGGATGCTTTCGGGCGGCAGGAACCTGATCGGCGCGCGTATCGACAGCCTGTTGGGCTTGGGCGTCGATGACCTGCCCGACCTGATGCGCGACCGCCCCACAGAGGAAAGGGTCGTGGCTTTGGGCGATGGCGGCGCAGTGTTCGGACATGCGATCGCGCCACAGGCTCCGCGACAGGTGCAAAAGAAGAAAGCGGCTCTGGAACGACGTGCGCAGGGGTGGTTTGTCGGTACATTGGCGGGCAGCGATCCGACCATGTCACGCGTGTTGTCACAAGCAGAACGGCTCGCGCCGACGCCTGTTCCGCTGATGATCTGCGGCGAGAGCGGCAGCGGCAAGACCAAGCTTGCCCGCGCCATTCACATGGCCTCTCGTCGCGAAGGATTCGCGGCACTGGACTGCGCCGGAGCCGTGCCCGAGACTGTGCGCGATGCCCTCTCAGCTCAGCGCGGACCCGGAACGCTTCTGCTGCACCGCATCGAGAATCTGCCACCAGAGACGGCGCAGGTCCTGCCGGGTCTTCTGGATTCACATCCCGATACGCGTCCTGTCGCAACCAGCGGTCAGGCGCTCACCGCGCTGATGTCACGAGAGACGCTTCCGTCGGAACTCTATTTCCGGCTGTCGGGGGCCGTACTCGAATTGCCCCCTCTGCGCGAGCGGCAGGATCTAAGCTGGTTGATCGAGCGGCTGCTCGGTCGGCGCTGCGGCGGAGACATGCGCCTGACGCCTTCGGCGCGGGCCGAGCTGATGGGTCGCGACTGGCGCGGGAACCTGCGCGAGCTCGGCAATGTTCTGGATGTCGCCTGCGTCTTGGCCGAGAGCAATGTGATCGACCTGCCGGATCTTCCTGCCGCGCCGCAGGCGCGCGAGCAAGAGCAGAATCTCGAAGGTGTCTTGGACGCCTGCAACTGGAACATGGCCCGGGCCGCGCGCCGTTTGGGGGTCAACCGGTCGACCGTTCTGCGCCGCATCCGCAAGGAGGGGTTGCGCGCGCCGGACTGAGACGTTGCGCGGCGTTGCATGTGCAACATGCCGCATCGCAGCATCGCCTTGGGCAGCGATTTTCGCCAGATTTCCATGGAGGCGATGCGGCTCGTTTCGCCACTGTCTGCTCATCACATTGCTGATGAGGAGGAAACATGATGCTCGACTCGACAGTCAACACCCAGGTGCAACAGACACTCGACAGCCTGAACGCTGCCCTTCAGGATGGCGACGCACAGGCCGCAAGTGCCTTGTTTGCCACCGACAGTTACTGGCGCGATCTGGTCGCCGTGACATGGAACATGAAGACGGTCGAGGGGCCGTCCGGTGTTCGGGACATGCTGACGGCGCAGTTGAAACACACCAAACCGCGCGATTTTGCCATTCAGGATGGCGAAATCCCCGGGGAGGATGGCGGCGTCATCACCGCGTGGATCACTTTCGAGACCGCCGTGGGCCGGGGTTGGGGCCTGATGCGCCTGAAGGACGGGCGGATCTGGACGCTGCTGACCGCGCTTCAGGAACTGAAAGGCTTTGAGGAGAACAAGGGCAAGCGCCGCCCGATGGGGGCGGAACACGGCGCCGCCAAGAACCGGAAATCGTGGAAGGAAAAGCGCGAATCCGAGGCGACCGAACTGGGGTATACCGAGCAACCCTATACGGTGATCGTGGGTGGGGGACAGGGCGGCATAGCCCTTGGCGCGCGCCTGCGCCAACTCGGGGTGCCGACCATCGTTCTCGACAAGCACGACCGGCCCGGCGATCAATGGCGGTCGCGGTACAAGTCGCTCTGCCTGCATGATCCGATCTGGTATGACCACCTGCCCTACATCAAGTTCCCGGACAACTGGCCGGTCTTCACGCCCAAGGACAAGGTGGGCGACTGGCTGGAGATGTATACCAAGGTGATGGAGATCAACTACTGGACCCGTTCCGAGGTTCAGAGCGCGCAATACGACGCGGACGCCGGGACCTGGACGGTAAAGGTGAACCGCGATGGCGAAGAGGTCACGCTGCGGCCGACGCATCTCGTGTTGGCCACGGGGATGTCGGGCAAGCCCAACATGCCGGAGTTTCCGGGAATGGACAGCTTCAAGGGCACCATCCAGCACAGCTCACTACACGAAGGCCCGGATGCCTGGGCCGGCAAGAAGGTGGTCGTCGTGGGGTCGAACAACTCGGCCCACGACATCTGCGCCGCACTCTGGGAAGCGGATGCCGATGTGACCATGGTCCAGCGCTCGTCCACCCACATCGTGCGCTCGGACACGCTGATGGAGGTCGGACTGGGGGCTTTGTACAGCGAAGAGGCGGTGGCATCCGGGATGACCACGGAAAAGGCCGACATGGTTTTTGCCTCTCTGCCCTACCGGATCATGCATGAGTTTCAGATTCCGCTCTATGACCAGATGAAAGAACGCGATGCCGAGTTCTACGCAGGGCTCGAGAAAGCAGGCTTCGAGCTTGACTGGGGCGACGACGGTTCGGGCCTGTTCATGAAATACCTGCGGCGCGGTTCCGGCTATTACATCGATGTCGGCGCCAGCCAGTTGATCATTGACGGCGAGGTGAAGCTTGTGAAGGGCCAGGTGAAGCGTTTTGACGAGACCGGCGTGGTGCTGTCGGATGGCACGCATCTGGATGCCGATCTGGTGGTCATGGCGACCGGCTACGGTTCGATGAACGGCTGGGCTGCCGACCTCATCAGCCAGGAGGTCGCTGACAAGGTGGGCAAGGTCTGGGGCCTCGGTTCCGACACCACCAAGGATCCCGGCCCCTGGGAAGGCGAGCAGCGCAACATGTGGAAACCGACCCAGCAGGAAAACCTCTGGTTCCATGGTGGCAACCTGCACCAGTCGCGGCACTACTCGCTGTACCTTGCGCTGCAATTGAAGGCGCGAATGGAAGGGATCGCCACCCCCGTCTACGGCCTTCAAGAGGTGCATCACCGGTCATGATGCCTCTGGCGGCGCGCCGGACAACGGTGCGCCCATGCGCCCGGCGAAATCCTTCCGCCCGGCGCATCCTTTTGCTGACATAGGAGAAAAACACATGAAAGTAGCACGTTGGCATGGCGTGAGGGACATTCGCGTCGAAGACATCCCTGAGCCGACCCCCGGCCCGGGCGAGGTCAAGGTTAAGGTCGCCTGGACCGGAATCTGCGGCAGCGACCTGCACGAATACCTTGCCGGACCAATCTTCATACCGGTTGGCGAGGACCATCCCCTCAGCCACGATCAGGCCCCGATCACGATGGGTCACGAATACTGTGGCACAATCTCCGAACTGGGCGAAGGCGTCACTGGCCTTTCGGTCGGTGATCGCGTCGCCATCGAACCGATCTTTGCCTGCGGAAAATGTCCCGCCTGCCTCGAAGGCAAGTACAACCTGTGCGAGCGCCTGGGGTTCGTCGGACTGTCCGGCGGTCACGGCGGTTTTGCCGCCTCCAGCGTTGTGCCGGCCCGGATGGTTCACAAGATGCCCGACGGTCTGTCGATGGAACAGGGGGCCTTGGTCGAACCCGCCGCGGTTGCCCTGCACGCCGTTCGCCTGTCCAAGATCAAGGCCGGCGACAAGGCCGCTATCTTTGGCGCAGGTCCGATCGGGCTTCTGGTGCTGGAATCGCTGCGCGTTGCGGGCGCGTCCGAGATCCACGTCGTAGAACCCTCCGAGGTGCGGCGGCAAAAGGCGCTGGATCTCGGCGCAACCTCGGTGATCGACCCGACGGGAACGGATGCGGTCGCCGCGATCCGCGAAGCGACGGGTGGTGCTCATGTGGCCTTCGAGGTGACCGGCGTGCCACAGGTGCTGCCTCAGTGCATCGAGGCCACCCGCCACGAGGGACAGGTTCTGGTCGTGTCGATCTGGGAAGCCGAAGCGTCCTTCCAGCCCAACACGATAGTACTCAAAGAGCGTCAGTTGCAGGGCACCATCGCCTACCGCAATGTCTATCCAGCGGTCATGGCGCTGATGAAACAGGGCTATTTCAGCGCCGATCAACTGGTAACAAGGCGGATCGCTCTGGATGACGTGGTGGCCGATGGATTCGAGGCGCTTGTCGCGGAGAAGTCTCATGTGAAGATCCTCGTCAAGGCACCCGACTGACGTCCCGCAGGAAAGAAAATCCGGCCGCCCAGAAACGGCTGAGCGGCCGGAAACCAAGCAACAACCCGACATTCGGACACAGATTCCAGCTCCGGTTTGCAGTCTGCTGGTCTTCGACGAAGACGAGATCGGAGATGTCGAAACGCAAGGGGCACGCGCCCTGCGGGTACGCGGTGCGCGGCACGACCCGCGCTGGCTGAGCGCGGCGTTGCAGATGGCAATCGGTCCTGTGATGGCGGGCGGTCCTTGGCTTGCTGAAGCACCTCGTCCAACCACATGGACTCGCGATGTGAATCCTTCACGGTGAGAGTTATGCGACAACGCCAAGCGGCAGTGGCCGCGCAACCGCTCTTGGTGGTGCGGCCGCTGCCGTGACCTCGTCCAGCTTCTGCCGGCGAGGGCAAGCCAGCCTCCTGTGCTCCACGTCAAGCAGCGTCTCGTGCCACAGTTCCAACGGGACGTGGAAGAGCAACCATGACGGCGCAATACAACGTGGCCCAGCCTGCCTCGCCCCCACCGTCGTTACGATGCGACATCCCTGAAAGCGATGGCTCTTGTCGCAACGGTGATAGCAACTGCGATTTGATCTTTTGCCGCGATTGCTATAATTTAGTAGTGGTCGTCGCGTAAATGCGCGGCCTCTTGAGTGTTGATTGACTCAGTAATATCAACTCACGAGGCATTGCTGTGAGCGGTTTTCGCCATGCTCCCCCGCCGCGTGCGGTGGCGGGCCTGCTTTCGGTTCCGGTCATGATCGACCAGATCACGGCGGCCTTCCAGATCGACGGCAGCACCAAATCCGCCTCGGCCACGGCCCAGATGGCGTTCACCGTAGGGCCGCATGATGGTCATCCGGTCTTCGACCTGCGACAGACCATATCCTCGGCGACGCTGGATGGCGTTTCCGTTCCCCCGGCCGGGATCGCGCATCACGATTTCGACGGCGGGCCCGATGCGCAGATGCGGGTGCTCGAACGCTGGCTGACCGCTGGCACCTCGCATGTGCTGGCGCTCTCCTATTCGCTTGGCACGCCCGCTTCACCCAATGCCCGCGGGCTGGTCTGGGAGGCGGAGTCGAGCCGGCTGTCCTTCGACTTCTTCATGAGCGACCTCAATCCGGCGCGGTATCTGGAAGCTTGGTTGCCCTCCACCGCGCTCTGGGACCGCTTTCCGGTCACGCTGGAGGTGCAGATGGCCGGCGCCCCGGCGCATGTGCTGCTCTCGAACGGGGCGGTGACCGGTCTGGGCGCCAGTCACTGGTCCATTTCCTTCCCCGCCAGTTTTGCGCCCTGCTCGCACTTTCTCATCATCGCGGCCGCCGACCGGATCACGCAGCATTCCGCCGCGACCGTCCTTCCGGGCGGGCTGGCAGTCACGATCGACGTGGCGACGCGCAACTCGGACGGAATCGACCTCGTCGCTGGCGCGGCCGCAATCGCCGGGCATCTGGCGGCAAACACCACCGGGACCGGCCCCTGCAGGCACGGTGGCCGCCACACCGCGCTGCTGACGGCGCCCGGCTATCACAACATGGAATACGACGCGGCCACCACCACCGCGAACAGCGCCCTCGCCCACGAGGTCTTCCACAGCTGGTGGGCCCGCGGGCTGGTTCCGGCTCAGGGGCAGGACGGCTGGCTGGACGAGGCCTGGACGACGTACATGACCGGGACGCCGGGTGCGGTTCCGCTCGACACGAGCGATCCTGCGGTGACCATGTGGCCGGGCAATCCCTGGGCCCGCCGGACCCCGACATGGACGCTGGTCACGCCGCGCGACGCCAGGCCAGGCAGCAGGGTCACGCCGGACCTGCTGCAACGCAACGCGCGAGGCAGCATCGTGGGCGGCGTGTCTGTCACTGCAGAACTTACCGAACGAAAACCGAAAACGAAGCGGAAGGCGACCCGCGCCACGCCAGCGCGGAGCCTCACGACCAGGAGGACACGATCATGAAAGTACTTTATCGTCCCGACCTGAAGGGTCATGTCAGGGTGGATGACGCCAATCGCGTTCGCGCGATCCGGCACAGCCAGGAATACTGGGAAAGCCCGGTGGGTGGTGGCCTCACGACTGCGGTCCGCTACCTGCGCGAGCTCGCGCAGGTCTACGAGATCCCGTCCACGCGGCTCAACCGGCTGGCGACGCAGGTTGCCTTCCTCGATCCGAAGGAACAGGGGGAAGAATACCGGCTCTCGGAAGAGAAACGGATGTTCGATTCCGAGACCTTCGGCTTCTACCAGACCTATCTCAACGTGCCCGTCTGGCGCGCCGGTCTGAAGGTCACCGTGAAGCAGGGCCCTAACCGCGTCGTCCACTCAGAGGACAGTTCGCAATCGGGTGTCGATGCCACGCTGCCGCCGTCCCGCGTGATCAAGAAATTCCAGGCGCTCTTTGGCGATGCCACCGCCGCCAGCATCAGCCGCCGCGCCCTGCGGGCGCAGGCCGATCTGCGCGACACGAAGCTGAGAGCGGCTGTCCGCGAAACGGGCGAAACCGACAGCGCCGGAGAAAGCTTCCTGAAATCGGTACTGAAGTTCACCGGCGATGGCGAAGACCGCACGACCGATGTGCGAATGATCCGCGGGCGGTTCTGGATCTACCGCTATGACGCCGCCGAGCGCTTGCCCGAGGGTGATCCGGACCAGCCGGTGATCCGGGAGGACGAGACCCCGCCCCCGCGGCGCCGCAGCAGGCCGAAGGCGAGCGGGCGCGAGGTGCACACAAGCGTGCCGCTGCCGTTCGATGTGCCGCCCGTCAGCGACAAGATCGAGGACGGCAGGTACTACATGGTGGGCGAGGTGACCTTCGAGGTCACCGCGGGCGACGACAAGACCGTCTGGCGGGCGCTGATCGAACTTGAGAGCAATTCGATCCTCTACCTCCGGCCGCTGGTGGCGCATGTGAACGGTCTCGTCTTCGAGCAGGACCCGATCACCAGCTCGGGGACGACCACGCCCACCAGCGCGTCGAACAACGCCACGCTGAATCCGCATCGCGACGATGTGCTGCTTCAGAACCTCGACGCGCCGGTGGCTGGCACCCAGTCCCTGCGCGGGACGTTTGCGGAGGTGACGCAGGTCGAAGGGCCCAACATCGCCGCGCCCACGCAGGGCAGCGGCGCCGATTTCGACTACGACACGCGGACCAACAACTTCGCCTCGGTGAGTGGCTATTTCCATGTCGACCGGATTTTCCGGACGATGCAGGACTTGGGCTTCAACGTGTCCACCTACATGGCCAACACGAACTTCCCGGTGCCGGTGGACATCCGCTGCTTTGACGCCATCAACGCGCATTGCGTGGGCGACGGCATGGGAGGGATCGGCCACACGGGCTACGGGCTCATGGACACGACCGACACCACGAACCCGCTCGGCCGCGCCTGCGACCCGCGGGTGCATCTGCACGAGGTGTTGGGTCACGGCATCCTCTACGAGGCCGTCGACAGCCCCAACATGGGCTTCGTCCACAGCGCGGGTGACTCGCTCTCTCTGATCTATTCGACCCCGAATCGCAGTGCAGGGGCGTCGATGGCACACCGCTCGGCAAACCCGGTGATCTGCGCTTCACCTACGTGCCTTGGCACCCGACACTGAACCGGCGCGCCGACCGTGACGTCGCCGCCGGCTGGGCCTGGGGCGGCTTCCGGGACGATGGCGGCTACGGCTCGGAGGAGATTCTGCTCACCACGCTCTTCCGGTTCTACCGGTCGATCGGCGGCGATCACCCGAATCTCGGCCGGCGGCAATTCGCCTCGCGCATGGCGATGTACCTGATCCTGCGCGCGATCGGCAGCCTGACACCGGCCACCGACCCGCAATATGCCCGGGATTTCGCGGACGATCTGATCGCGACGGATGCGCTCAACTGGACCAGCGAAGGTGTCTTCGGCGGGGCCTACAACAAGGTCATCCGCTGGGCCTTCGAGAGGCAGGGCGAATACCAGACACCCCTCGTCACCGCGGGAAGTGCCGCCGACGGCACGATCATCACCGCGGGCGATCCGCCGCAGTTCGATGTCTATATCGATGACGGGCGCGCGGGCGAGTACGACTTCCAGCACGTGCACTGGCACACCACGACGATCTGGAACCGGCGCGCGGCGGACGGGATCGACGCGCATCAGGAACCAGAGCTTGGCTCGACCAACTACGCCTATGTCAAGATCAGAAACCGCGGCACCGCCCAGGCCACCAACGTGGTGGTCCGAGGCTATCACACCAAACCCGGTGCCGGCCTGAACTGGCCCGCGGATTTCGAGGCCTTCGCGACCGCTTCCATCAATGCGGGAACGCTGAACGCCAACAATGCCGAGGAGAAGATCGTGGGTCCTTTCGAATGGACGCCCAACATCAACGCCTATGGCCACGACTGCTTGCTGATGGTGGTGAGCGCCGACGGCGATCCGTCGAACGTGGACAACTTCACCGCTGGCGAGACGATTCCCGAGTGGCGGCTCGTGCCCAACGACAACAACGTCGGCCAACGCAACGTCAACCCGGTGCCCGGCGGCGGCGGCGAAGGCGGCCTGATGGCCGGGCTCGACAATGTGAGCTTCTTCGTCGGCAACCCCAACCCCGGGCGCGGCCGGATGACCTTCGACATCCGTCTGCCGAGCCTTCTGCAAAAGCGGGGCTGGCGGCTCGAGCTTCAAGGCGTGGGCGACGGCTTCACGCTCGCCTCGGGTGCCAGGCGCGAGGTCTTCATCACGCTGCATCCGGGCCAGTCCTTCACCCGCGACGCGGTGGAGGCCTCGGCGGATCGCGACATCCGGATCGACGTCCTGCACAACGACAACCCGATCGGCGGGATGACCTACCGGCTCGACCCGGACATCTCGCGGCCATGGAATGCCGACCGACCGCGCGACCGCGACTGCCTCGACGAGGCCCAGCGGCTGGCGAAGTGCCTCGGCATCGACCACGACATCGAGAAGGTCTGCGTCAAGGAAATCATCGTCGGCCTCAAGGTGAAGAAGGACGATTGCTGCTAGGCAGGGGCGTCCTTTTGCCGACCATCGGTCGGACCTCAGCGGACGCGGAACGCTGCGCCCGCTCAAGCTTGGATTCCGCAGGGCACTGCGGGACCGTCCTGCGCCTTGCAGGGGGAAATGACGATACTGTCGGAGTGGCGCGTCGTGCCGTCCTTGCCGGTCCAGGTGCCCTTCAGCAGGTCGGTTTCCACGCCATGCGGACCCGGTTCATTCCCGAGGCGATCCTCGACCGGTTCGACTGCGTGAAACGGGGCACCGAAGATGCAGCAAGAAGCGGCTGGCCCGCGCTGGCCGTTTCAGGTGCATCCGCCATCGCGCTATCACCTGCTGGTCCGCAAAGCCGGATCTGGGCCGTCGCCCCATTCCGGGACCGCGTTCAGCCTGTGCAACATGGCCATCCGTGCGGTCCAGGGGCGGTCAGGGACCAAAGCGACGCTTCATGGAGCCTTTTCCGTGGGTGCTTGGTGCGTTGATTGATTGTGAACCCTGGCTGTCAGAAGATCATTGCGCGAATGATCATCGCGACGATGAACAGCGTGGCCACTCCGCCCAGCCAGAGTGCCGCGAACCAGAGGGCCTTGCGCAAGGCGTCGGACATCAGTGATACCCTCCCGCCGGGTCGACCTTGCCGCGGAAAACCCAGTAGGCGTAGGCGGTATAGGCCAGGATCATCGGCACCAGCACCAGTGCGCCGACCAGCAGGAACAACAGGCTTTCATCCGGCGCGGCCACGTCCCAGATCGTCAACGAAGGCGGCACCATGTAGGGGTAGAAGCTGATCCCCAGCCCGATGAAGCTCAGCACGAACAGCGCCAGCGTGGCTCGGAACGGCCAGGTATCGCGGTTCTCTCGCAATCCCTTCAGGAATACGAAGGCGACGATCAGGACCGACGCAGGCACCAGCGCCGAAAAGAGCGCGTTGGGAAAGCGGAACCAGCGGTCCAGATAGAGGGGGTTGAGGAACGGTGTCAGCAGGCTGACCAGCCCGATCAGCGCCAACGTCGCCCAGCCGATCCACAGAGCCAGCCGATGCGCGATGGCGCGCACCGGACCATCGGTTTTCATCACCAGCCAAGTGGCGCCGAGCAAGGCATATCCGGTGACCAGGGCCACGCCTGTGATGATGGAGAACGGCGTCAGCCAGTCCCAGTTGCCGCCTGCATAGGCGCGCCCCTCGACCGCTATCCCCTGCACCAGCGCGCCCAGCGCCACACCTTGCGCGAAGGTGGCGATCAGACTGCCGCCGAAAAAGGACAGATCCCACAGGAATTTGCCACGCCTGGTGCGCCAGCGGAACTCAAAGGCCACGCCGCGGAACACCAGCGCCAGAAGCATGACGATGATCGGAACGTAAAGCGCGGGCATGACCACCGCATAGGCCAGCGGAAAGACGGCAAACAGACCGCCGCCACCCAGCACGAGCCAGGTCTCGTTGCCGTCCCAGACCGGGGCGACGGTGTTCATGGCAAGGTCCTTGTCGGCTTCCGTCGGCATCAGCGGAAACAGGATGCCGACGCCCAGATCGAACCCGTCAAGGATGACATAGGCGAGGATGGCGAAGGCGATCAGCCCGGCCCAGATGAACGCAAGATCGAATACCATGTGGACTCACTCCGCCGGGATGAATTTGTCGTCGAACGCGGGCGCTGGGGTCACACCCGCGGTGCGCGTCGGCCCTATGCCCGAAACCGGCGTGCCATCGTCCGGTCTCTTGCCCATCAGGCGCAGGATGTAGAAGGTCCCTGCCCCGAACAGCGTGAAATAGATGACGATGAAGGCCAGCAGCGACGCGCCGACTGCTGACGCCCCGACCGCGGTGACGCTGTCGTTGGTGGACAGCAGGCCATAGACCGTCCACGGCTGCCTCCCCACTTCCGTGGTGATCCAGCCAGCCAGCACCGCGACAAAACCGGCCGGGCCCATGGCAATGGCCGCCCGGTGCAGCCACGGCCGATCATACATCGTTCCGCGCCACCGCATTATGACCGCCCACAGGCCAAGGCCCAGCATTGCAAAGCCCAGTGCAACCATCACCCGGAAAGACCAGAACACGATGCCAACCGGCGGGCGTTCCTCGCGCGGGAAATCCTTCAGTCCCGGCAGCGGTGAGGTGAGGTCGTGCGTGAGGATCAGCGACGACAGATAGGGGATCTGGACCGCGTAGTTCACGGTCTCGTTCTCTGCATCAGGGATTCCGAACAGGATCAGAGGGGCTCCGCCTTCGGGATGCGGCTCGAAATGGCCCTCCATCGCGGCAATCTTGGCGGGTTGATGCTCAAGCGTGTTGAGCCCGTGGAAATCGCCAGCGACAATCTGCAGGGGTGCCACCACGATCAGCATGCCCATCGCCATGGAGAACATGGTGCGCGACGCCTGGTTGGCCCGGTCCCGCAACAGATGCCAGCCACCGACCGCACCCACGACCAGCGCGGTGGTCAGGTAGGCCGCCAGGACCATATGCACCAGACGGTAGGGGAAGGATGGGTTGAACACGATCGCCCACCAGTCCACCGGCACGAACTGCCCGACCTCGTTGATGGCATGGCCCTGCGGCGTCTGCATCCAGCTGTTGACCGAGAGGATCCAGAACGCCGAGCCCAGCGTGCCGATGGCGACCATCAAGGTCGCAAAGAAATGCAGCCTTGGCCCCACCTTTTCACGGCCAAACAGCATCACGCCCAGAAAGCCTGCCTCCAGGAAGAAGGCCGAAAGCACTTCATAGCCCATCAGCGGGCCGATCACCGGACCCGCCGTGTCGGAAAACACCGACCAGTTGGTGCCGAACTGATAGGACATCACGATCCCGGACACGACGCCCATGCCGAAGGCTACCGCGAAGATGGTCTTCCAGTAGTTGAAAAGCTTCAGGAAGACCTCGCGGCCCGTCCACAGATGCAACCCGTTCAAGACGGCCAGGTAGCTTGCCAACCCGATCGAAAAGGCTGGAAAGATGATGTGGAAGGACACGGTGAACGCAAACTGGATCCGCGCGAGTTCGATGGCATCGAAGCCGAACATGGGCCTGCCTTTCGATTGATACATTCTGTGTGAATAAATATAGGAGCTGAGGCAGGAAATGGGCAGGCTCCATTAAGGGACGCGTTGTCACACCCGATCGAAGGAAGCCGACTTGCGGTTGACCGGCTATACCAACTACGCGCTGCGCACCCTGCAGATGGCAGCGATCCGCGCACCACATCTTGTCAGGATTGACGAGGTGGCGCAGGCGCATCGCATCAACCGGGCCCATCTGACAAAGGTTGTCCACGAGCTTGGACAGGCCGGGTATCCCCTGCTGCCAGCAGCCAAGGGGAAGGTGTCACATGGGTCACTTCTCAATGAAAATTATGCGCCTACCCGGGTCACTTCTGGGTGCAAATCAACAAGAGTTTCGTTGCTGAGTCCCTTCCACGATGGACGGAGGCTCCGCCCGAATACACGCGCGGTGGGGGAACCAGCCTGACGAAGACAGCCTAAAACTGGAACTAGCGAACCGGGCCAATGAGGTGTTCGAGACGATGCTTGCGTTTGAGCCACCCTCCGTCCGTCTTGTTGAGAAGAACGTCTCCCCGTCGAACGTCGAGGACCCTCGATTTCTCAGTCGGTTGCGCTCCATCATGGAGCGTCGCCGCGTACCAAAAGCTATCATTGACTCGCTGTTCTCGTCAGGAGAAGCCGCGCCCGAGCAGGGAGAACTGCTGCCAAATCGGTGAGAACAACCCCGAAGTGAAGTTCGATCTCTGTTCCTTCCGGGGATGCGCCCCCTGAAATCGAAGTGTTCAGCGGGGCACCTGATAAGCCGCAGTTTTATCAGGTGCTTGTCAAAACCTCACCAAATCGGCGCAGTCATGAGGTCCGGAGAATATCGGCCCTGAGAGACCGCTTCCGGGCCTCCTGCCGCGGGGGCCAGTGCTCAGCCCCGCCCGCATAACCCTCGAAAACAACGGAAAAATCCGGCCGCATCCGGATGGGGAGAACGCTTTCGCAAGGGCAAGTGGCGGAGCGGACGGGACCGGGATCGGACGTTCTCCACCTTTCCGACAATCAACGCCGCGGACCAATATATAGTCTTATCAATGCCTTACGAATTTCTGCTGATCTCGATGGCCGCAGTGGCGGCGTCGCCGAGCTCGGCGTCTGAGACGGAGGCCGGCAACCGTATTGGCTCGTGTCCCCTGATCCCTTCCCAAGCTCCGCGGCCGCGGTGGCGCAAAGGATTCAGTTCGATCTGTCCATCCTGTAGGGTGACTGCAACACTTCCCACACCTTTGTAGAGAGCCTTGTTGGTTTTCACACCGGCGCGGCGTTTCAGGTCGTCTTCCCGCGCCTTGATCTCGTCTGCGGTCGGCGGGCGCATAACGGTGTCCCATTCGGGATGGTCGGGGGTGATGAAGCGGCTCGCGGCAAGCGCATCATGCAACGCCCTACCGAGATCCTCGCGCGCAGGTTCTGCGTCGAGAAACGCCGCATAGCCCTTGGGGTCGCCAACCGCCGCACTGTAAACAGCCTGCGAGAACACATGCGTGAACTGTCGATAGACCTCGACGGTCGCCTCTCTGCTTTCAGCGGGCGGCGGCGGGGGGGGCGGCTTCGGCTTCCGCGCATTCTGAGCTTTCATCTGAGCCAGCGCTTTTTCAAAGCTCATTGCACGAACCTCACGTTCACCTCGATCCCGCGATCGATAGCATAGTCGATGGCGCGTTGAATTTGTATTGCCTGTTCAGGTGTCGTGTCGAACGGCACCGCGAGTTCCAGCCGGCGCCGTTCGATCTGGCCCGGCCGTATCCGGAAGACGCCGTTGCTGCCCTGTTCGAACCGCTCGATCCGGTCGATGTAGTCCCGCAGCCTGCCAAAGATGCGGCTCGGGCGATCTGCATAGGTGGGCGCTCGGGTGTCGAGGGTCTTGGCGCTCGTCGCGAGACGGCTATCGAAGTCAAAGAAATCGAACGTTGGGAACGTCGGCGGCGAGCGCCGGGCCAGATCCCCGGCGGCCTCTAGCAGGTCTTCCCATGGCTCGCCCTGCGAGCGGATCGGGCCCGACCACGCGATGCCGGGATTGTCGATCGCGTCCCAGTCCACATCCGCCGGGTGGCGTCGGGCGCGCGCGGCTTCGGCCAGCAACGCGTCGGCGAGATCGTCCGTCCGGTCGCCGTCGCCCCGGCGCCCGCGCCGCCGCAGCAGCCGCGCGGCCATGACCCCCTGTGCGACGTTGAGAAGGATCACCGTCTCGAGATACGCGCGTTCGCGGTGCGCCGCCTCGACCTGTGCGCGCGTCGCGAGCCCGGCGCGATAGGCCTCGTCGGCCAGTTCGGGTCGCGCCCGCGCGGCTACGACATATTCGAGAAACGCCGCTGCGATCTCCGGACTGTCGCGCCAGAACTCGATGATCTCGTCGATGCGATCCTCGAGCGACTGTCGCAGTTCGGCCAGTTCCGCGCGCTGCTCGTCGGACAGGTTGTTCGAGGCGATCCGGATGCGGGGCGACTATATGGAGTAGCTGCCGAAGGGCTTTCCGAACTTCTCAACGCCCGACTTGCCCAGCAACGTCAGCTTGTTGTGTAGCTTGTGGCCGGGAGATGCGTTTCGGGCCTCGCGAGCCCAGACCTTGGCGTCAATTTCCCAGACATCGAAGTTCGTTCCGTCCGGGGTGAAAGCACAGAGAACGACATCGATCCGCTCGAGAAGTGTGTTGAGACATCCCCATTGGGTGTTGCGTCCCTTCGCCGTGCGCAGCGTAGCTCGCCGACCGTCAGGTAGTTTGAGTTCTGTTGCCACAGGGCTGACGAGGTCGCCGATTTTGCTCGCTAGTGCCCGGCCAGCTGAGATGCCAAACTCATACCCCTCGCGACCGGTGAACTCGTCCTGTCCGCCGCCCGGCTTGGAGGGTTTCGTCGATACGACCTTGGGAGCCTTCGGCAGAAAATCGTCCAACGCACGAGCGGCAACGGATGCAGCTGATAGACTAGGGTTCTGGGTTAAGAATTCGCCGAGACGGCTTGCCAGAATGGGATCCAGTCGAACCGTGATTGAGTCGACCATGCGCGCCACCTTTCAAGAGGGTTGATGCACGCATCTTGCAGGCCAACGATAGGATTCGTCAAGAGGTATGATTCATACCCCTTGACGTGTTGTGCTTCCGTGAAGCTGCGTCCAATCAAGCGATGCGGTAGACCCGCCCCCGATCCTCGACCTTCTCCGAGGTCACATCGAGCCCGAGCTTCTTCTTGAGCGCCCCGGCCATCGCGCCGCGCACCGTGTGAGCCTTATGCCGAAGTCGGCATAAGTCGCATTATGCCGATGCCCGGATTATGCCGATGTAGGTCTGTAAGTCGTTGTTTCCGGCGGGGACCGCTGTGTCGGGGTCGGCATAATCAGAGGGCTTCGAGGAAGGCGAGGAGTTTGTCTGTCGGCCGGAAGCGGCCGGGTTTGCTCGTGATTGGGGGCTGTCCTTTCGAGGGCCCTTTCCTTGATCTGCAGGTCCGCGTGCAGGTAGATCTGGGTCGTCTCAACCTGTTCGTGGCCGAGCCAGAGCGCGATCACCGCGGTGTCGATGCCGGCGCGCAGCAGACGCATGACCGGACACTTCCCCCACGATGTGCCCCGCCAGCGCCGCGCCCAAGTTGGAACAGGAGGTGACGGCGCCGCGCGGAAAGACCTGGTCGGGCGCCGCGACCGACAGCGCCTCGGCCCGTGGCAGCGCGGCCACGGCGGGGTCGAAGATCGCATAACTTTCCTCGAAGCCGCCGCGGTGGCTCATCAACTGCGCGAGCGTCAGCGGCGCACCGCCCGTCACCTCGACGTCCGAGAGGTATCGCGTCACGTCCGCCTCGAGGTCGAGACGCCCCTCCTCGACCAGCATCATGACCGCGATCCAGGTGAATAGTTTGGTGATCGAACCGATCTCGAAGCGTGTGTCGCGGGGGTCGACCGGCGTGCCGGCGGCGATGTCGGAGAGGCCGTAGCCGCGCAGGATCACCGTGTCGCCGCTGACTATGGCGCCAATGGCGCCGGGCACCTGATCGCTCACCATGACCGCGCCCGCCAGCGCATCGAGCCGCGCCGCGATCTCCGCATCCTCGTCCGCGAAGGCGGCCGCCGCGGCCACCAGCCACAGCGCCAGAGCAGCGACGACAGACGCCATGGACCGTCGGAACGGCCGCCTCATGGCCCTGCGCCAGGAAAGGTGATGGAGGTCACCTCGGCGCGGAAGAACGGGAAATACGCCTCCGTGCCATAGAGGTTGCCCGCTTCGACGCGGAACGGCAGGCGGTATCCGCCGACCTCGCGGAAGTCGGACATGGTCGCGCCGAAGGGCTGCAACCGGTGCTCCCTGTCGGGATTGGCATTGCTCCAGCGCTGAAAGACGGCGGTGACGGGTCGGCCCTCGGCATCGACAGTGACGTCCACCGCCTGACTGAGGGCGCCGTGCTCGACCGTCACGCGGGCGGTATCCTCGTCCACCGCCTCCCAAGTCACACCTGGCCCGGGCAGCACCGCGGCCGGTGCCCAGATCACGGCCTCGCCCACATAGCGCCCATAGGCCGAACGCGTGTGGTCCGGATCGCCGCCAAGACGGGCGACCGGGATCAGGCCCAAGATGCGGAACCGTGTCCAGCGGCCGGAATCCGATCCGGATACGGGCATGCCGCCGGTGGTGCGCATGGCCCAGACGAAACCCTCCGGCGCGGCAAGGATCTGGTGCGCCTCCATCGGTTGGTAGTTCGGGGCCTCCTTCGTGCCGAGGCTGAACTCCCCGCGCATCTCGATCTCTGCCACCGGCAGGATCGGTGTGCCAGGGCGGATCATGAAGCCGAAATAGCGTCGGGCCGGTTCGGGCAGGTCCGCCACCATCGTCGGGTCGAAGGATTCGGGCATCGCGGGTTGGAGCTCGGTCAGCCTTTCCCGCTCCAGGCGATCGGCGCGTCGATCCAGGAACAGCAGAAGCCCCAGCGAGAGGACGCCGATACCGACGATCAGGACAAGAGCGATGAGGGCTTTCATGGCAGGTAATGAGGTCCTTCTTCGTCTCCCGAGAGTCCGCTCGACGCGTGGAGCGAACAATCAGGTGAAAAAATACCACGAACGATATCCGAGGTCACAGGGGGTCTCCGGGTCCCGAGCGCGGGCATGTGCGACGGGATGTCTGACCGCAATCTGCCATGCCAAAAGGGGACGGCGGCGCGTGGCGTTTGGGAAGAGGCCGGGATCATGACACGCCTCGTTGCAAAAGCATGCGCAAGCAGAACGCCGTCTCGGCGAGGACCGTCACTCCATAGGCGGGCATGAACGCCGATGACAGGTCGGGGGCAAAGAACCGCAGGCCGCTGCCGGTCAGATAGACCAGTCCGGCCAGCGCCAACCCCGCACCAAACACCTTCGCGAAGAGGCCCGAGTGCCACACCAGCAAGCCCATGATCAGGCTGTTCACGCCGAAGAAGACAAGCCCGAGGTCGTAGCCGTGCGCGTGCAGGTCGAGGAGCACCAGTGCCAGCGTCGGGGCGTCGGCCAGACCCTCGGCGCGGGTCAGCACCAGCCAGGCCGTCAGTAGCGCCATGAGGCTGGCCGCGATCAGCACCGTCTGGATCAGGCGGAACACCATCGCCGAGAGGGCAAGGCCCGGCGCCATGGTGCGGAAGATCAGGTAGAGCAGGATCGCAAGCCCCGCATCGCTGAGTGCCATCACGAGATCGGCGGCGATGGCAAGGCGGAACTGGGCGGGCGCGGCGAGGATCGCGGCGGCGGTGGCATCGGCATCGCTGAAGTCGATCAGCGGGCCCCGGAGGCCCAGCTCGGCGCCGAGGCCCGCAACGATGATGACGAGGTAGAGCAGCCCGGCAAGGCGCGCTTTCCATGCGAGATCGGGGGTGATCGTGAGAACGGGCATTCGGATAATCCTTTCCGGAATGGCGATCATGCGGCTTTCGCCGGCGATGGGTTTGGAAGCACAGGGGTGGTGTCAGTTGATGGGCGGTTGGCCCGCTGTCCCGCCCAGACCGAACCAAGTACGATGGCGGCACCGAGCCCCTGTAGCGGCGACAGGGACTGGCCCAGCACGACCCAGCCGAGGATCACGGCCGTCACGGGACTCATCATGCCGAGCATCGAGACCGCGCCGGGTTCGAGGCGGGCGACACCCCGGAACCAGAGCACATAGCTGGCCGCAGCTCCGATGAGGCCGAGCCAGAGCAGTCCGGCGAGGTTCGTCGCCGTGAGCGGCGGGAGCGGCGGCTCGACGATCAGCGCCATCGGCAACAGGATCAAACCCCCGGCACTCAGCTGCCACGCGGTGAAGCTGACACCCGCGGGCGCCTTCGTTCGTAGCAGTGCATGGCTTCCCGCCGACGATCCCTCGTCCGAAGGTCTGGTTCGTCATTTCTACAGGCCGTCGGACGTCTGGGTCTCCAGCAACGAGCGGTTTCCCTTCTATCTTCGGCAGGTGGCGGTCACGATCGGCAAAATAATCGACCGCCGAAGGGGTGCGCTTCGGATTCAAGCCAAAAATTGGGTGATGGCAGAGATTGCGGGGACAATTGAATGTCCGCTTTTGCCGGTTTCTGCGGTTGCGGTGTTGCAACATTAGAGACGGTTCCCCGCCCGTTCCTAGCCCCATTCACCCGGATCGCTGGGCGCTGCGCGAGCGGCTGCTTTCGCGGTATCGCTGCAACCGCTAAGCCGCACCGGCATCAGGCCGCTCTCCGCCCAGACCTCCGGAACCCTTCTTTCGGAACTGCCGCTTTCATGCGCGCCACCCCGCACAACCACGCCGCCTTCGGGTGTCTCCGTTCGTATCGGCGGCGGTCGAACTCGCCTCAACTGCGGCGCAACCCGATTTCCTCAAGTCACTGGCAAGACGTCATATTTTGAATCCGCCTCAATTTGAGTGAAGGGCGGGTGGAAAGAGACGCGGGGCGTTTAGAGACAGATTTCGGCACGACGGCCAGTCTCCGAAAGTCGGATGGCTCCGCTAAACCCCTTTGAAACACAAAGAAAAAAGGACCCGTCAGGGACCTCGTCTCGGGTTCGCGATGTGCAAGTGGCGGAGGGGATGGGTCTGACGTCGAACCTTCTCCACATTAAGTAATTGATTAATAACGGAAAATTATTTCCCTCAAACGATGACCCACGCTACCCTGCAAGCGGCCAGATCAGCGGGATGACAAGAACAGTCACGGCCCCGATGAGTATGTTCATCGGCACACCGATCCTCATGAAGTCGAGGAACCGATAGCCTCCGGCACTGTAGACGAGCGTGTTGGTCTGGTACCCGATTGGCGTCGCGAAGCTCGCGCTGGCGCCGAACATGACCGCGACGACAAAGGGGCGCGGGTCGAGCCCAAGCTGCATGGCAACGCCCGCAGCGATAGGCGCCATGAGGACGGCGACGGCATTGTTGGTCACCAGCTCCGTCAAAATCGAGGTCAGCGCATACACGAGCAGGAGCGCCACGATCGGTCGTGCGGTCGCCAGCAGCGGCGAGACGCTGTCGACGATCAGCGTGAGTGCGCCGGATTGTTCCAGCGCGCTCCCCAACGTCAGCATGGACACGATCAGCAAAAGCAGGCGGCCGTCGATGGCCCCGATCCCCTCGTCCGCATCGATGCATTTCGTCAGGAACACAATCGCGACCCCGACGAGGGCGAGCGTCAGGATCGGGGCGACGTTCAACGCCGCCAGCACGACCACGGATGCCATCGTGGCGATGGCGATCGGTGCCCGCGACCGGCGAAAGGCCCGCGCCGCGACCGGCGACAGCATGATCAAGCGCTCCTCCTCGACCAGTCGGGCGATGTCGTCGGGCGTGCCGTCCAGCAGCAGTGTGTCGCCCACCGCGAGGCGCATCATCGAAAGGCGCATGTCGAGCGCCGTGCCGCCCCGGTGCAGCGCCATCGGATAGACGCCAAAGCGCCGTCGCCAGTGCAGCCGGCCAATCATGCGGTGCACCGCCCGCGTGTTCGGACCGACTATGACCTCGACCACGGAGGTGCGCCGGGCTGTCGACGGCTCGGTGCCGGCAATCACCTTGGCCGCCACCGTGCCATCGCGGAATCCCATCAGCTCAGCTTCGCGCGTGGCCAGTACGACGATGTCGCCGGCTCGGAGATCGGTGTCGTCCAGCGCCTGGCGAAGGGAAACATCGCCGCGGACGAGATCGACCACACGGCTACCCCCTGTTCGAAAGGCGGCGACCTTGCCGGGTGGCATGCCGATCAGCGGTGAATCGGCCGGAATGAACATCTCCACTAGCCATCTGCGTTGGTCCCGCTCGGGCAGGCTTGATCCGACGGTCTGTCGGACGGGAAGAAGGTGCGGTGCCGCAACCGCCAGGAATGCGGCCCCGACCAGGGCGACGATGATCCCGAGCGGCGCTATCTCGAAGATGCCGAACGGCGGCAGTCCCAGATCCCGCGCCACCCCGTCGACAAGCAGGTTCGTGGAGGTCCCGATGAGCGAACAGGTGCCACCGAGGATCACCATGTAGGACAGCGGGATCAGCAGGTGCGATGCCGCGATCTTCATCTCGCGCGCCAGTGTGATGACGACCGGGATCAGCACCATGACGACCGGGGTGTTGTTCATGAAGGCCGAGGCGGTGGCAGCAGAGGCGAAGAACAGGCCGACCGTCAATCTGGGATAGGCCGACGAATATCGCCCGAGGACGCCGCTGACGGACTCCAGAACGCCCGTCCGCACGAGAGCCGCGCTCAGGACGAACATCGCCCCGATGGTTGCCGGTGCCGGATTGGCGAGCGACGCGAGAACGTCATCGGGGCCGACCAATCCGATCGCAAGTGCCGCGACGGCGCCGCAGAACGCGACGATCTCGGGCGGCTGGATTTCCAATGCGAAAGCGATGAATACCGCCAGAAGCAGAAAGACTGCAGCATAGGGGGCAAGAACGATCAGATCGAGAAGCATGCTTTGGACTCACTCCGTGCGTACGATTCTTGAGGATACTTCAATCTGCTGGCGTAGGGGGATTGCCCTGCTGGACTTACGAAAAGATAACCGATTGAACGATGAAGATGGTGCCCTTCACCAGACCAACGACGACACCTGAGACCACGGCAACTCCCGCAACGCCGACCAGCGTCCCGGCAATTGCCGCAACCCCGTCCCGCTCCAGAACCGCCAAAGCCAGAATCGCGATGGCCAAGGCTGGAACGGTGTTTCCGAATGGGATCGGCAGGAACAGGACCACGGCGAGCACGAAAGCAAACAAGCCGATTACCTGCTCGCCGCGTCTGTTCGTCAACCAGATCAACCGTGGGCCGACCAGACGTTCCACGCGCCGGATCGAGGGCAAGACTCGCTGAAGCATCTTCGCGAAGTCGACGCGCCGAAAGGATCGGCTTCGCATGACCTCGGGCAACCATGGCTGTTCACGCCCACGCATCAGTTGCCAGGACAGAAAAAGCAGGGGGGCGCCGAGCACCGCCGAGATGCCGGGGATCGCGATGGGCAGAGCGACTGGCACCGCAAAGATGAAGAGTAGCGCCCCGAAGGCACGGTTTCCGAAGCCTTCGATCAGGTGACCAAGCGAGATGCGCTCGTCTGGTGTGGCAGGTGCATCTGCAATCTTCTGAAGGATGTCGGACAGGCGCCGCGGTTTGCGAGCGCCATCCGGATCGGGTGGGCTTTCGACCAAGGTTACATCGGGGACCTTCGTTTGCGTGAGCATGATCTGTCTCATGGGATGAAAATCTCTGGGCGCAGCCAGGCGAATTGCGCCGGAAGCGTTGCGTCTCCCGGCGCGTGCTTCGCCTAACCTGCTTGCTGTAATGCGGGTCCGCTCATCTCGGCCGGGCTGCGTGCGGCGAGCCATGCCAGCACTGGTCCAGAGACGAACAGCGATGATCCCGTCGCGATCACAACGCCCGCGATCATCGGCCAGGCAAACCCGGCGACAGCCGGTCCACCCCAGATCGCCATCGGCAGCAGCGCCGCCAGCGTCGTGCCGGAGGTGAAAATGCAGCGCGCCAGAACCTGATTGAGGCTGCGGTCGATCACATCCGACAGCGGCTCGTCGGCACTGCCGCCGCGCAGGTGCTCGCGGATCCGGTCATAGACCACCACCTTGTCGTTCACCGAGTAGCCGATGAGCGTCAGCAGGGCGACATGGCCAGCGCCAGCCGGCCCCGCCGCATGAACGAGAAGGCGCCGGGCGCGGGTACCCGGCCGATCAGTGGGGCGATGGCAAGCTGCGCGGGTTTGCGGCGGCGCACCAGCGCCTCCATCATCATCCGCATCAGCACGACGGCGGTGAACATCGAGATCAGGATGCCTAGGCTCATGGTGATGGCGAAGCCGCGGACAGCGCCCGCGCCGAACATGAACAGCAGCACCATCGCGAGAAGCGTGGTGATGTTGGCATCGAGGATCGTGGACCAGGCCCGCGCATAGCCCTGCGTCAGCGCCTTGATGGCGCTGGCACCTTTCGCCGTTTCCTCTCGGATGCGGCTGAAGATCAGGATGTTGCTGTCCACGGCGATGCCAAGGCAAAGGATGATGCCCGCGATCCCCGGCAGCGTCAGGGTGGCGCCCAGAAGCCCAAGGGCCGTCAGCGTCAGCATGACGTTCAGCCCGAGGACAGCGCTGGCCAGCAGCCCCCAGCCGCCGTAGAGCCCCATCATCATCGCCACGACCAGCGCAAGACCCACGGCTCCGGTGATCAGCCCGGCCTTGATAGAATCCGCGCCAAGCGCCGCACCGACGCTACGCTCCTCGATCACCTCGAGCGAGGCGGGCAGCGCTCCCGATGTAAGCAGCACCGCCAGCGTCTGCGCCTCTTCCACGGTGAAGTCCCCGGTAATCTGGCCCTGACCGCCGGGTATGGCGGTCTGGATCACTGGCGCGGTCAGCACTGCGCCATCGAGGACGACTGCAAAGCGTTGGCCGATATTCGCCGCCGTGATTTCGGCAAAGGCCACCGCCCCCTGCCGGTCGAAGGCAAAGGTGACCATCGGACGACCGGTATCCGGGTCAAAGGCAGAGGCCGCCCGGTCCAGCCGGTCGCCCGACAGCGCCACGCGATCCTCGACCGGGATCGACCCGGAGCCGTCACACATTTCCAGTATCGACACGCCGGGCCCGGGCCCGGGAGCGACCATCTGAAAGCTCATCTTCGCGGTGGAGCCCAGAAGCTCGCGCAGTTGCGCAGGGTTCTCCACGCCCGGCATCTGCACGAGGATGCGGTCCTCACCCACACGGCTGATGACGGGCTCCGAGACACCGACCTGGTCGACGCGGTGGCGGATCACCTCTAGGCTGCTGTCGGCGGCGGTCGTGGCGGCGTGATCCAGACCTGCCTCGGTCAGTTCAAGCCGCAAAGCGCCGTCAGACACTTCAACCGTAAAATCGGCAGTGGAGCCGGGCTGCATGGTCGCGCCCGCGATCCCTTTCATGGCCGAAAGCAGAGCGTCACTTGCGGGCGCCGATAGCGAACGTTCCTCGACCCGGATTGCAGCCGGGTTCAAGTCAAGCGCGCGCATCTCGTCCACGAGGGTCGAGCGTAGTTCCTCAAGCCGCGATGCAGCGAGATCCTCGCGGTCCACGGCAAGCAACAGATGCGCGCCGCCTTGAAGATCAAGACCCAGCGAAACGGTCTGGCTGGTCGCCCAGTCCGGCAGCGTGCTGCGGACGGTCGAGGGGAGAAAGTTGGGGAGAGCCGTCGCGACTGCCAGAAGCAGCAGGACGACATAGGTCATCACGACCCATGCTGGTCGGCGCATGTTCAGTATCCATTCTTGCCTGAGTGTTCAGTCTGACGAAGACGCGTCAGACCGCAGGCGGCCCCCGGACCGGGGGCAGGATACGGATTGCGATGGGCAGGAAAGATTGGTGCGGCGCAGGCGATATCGTTGCAGCAGTGCGCGATGGCCAAGCCTGCACGGCAGCGCCCGGCACCACGGCGTCTGGCGACGTATCGTCGGGCAGCTGCGCGCGCAGCAGGTGCCGCTGCGCGGAGGGGATGCCAAGGGCCTGCTCGACCTGGCTCTGGGCAGCTGGCCCGGCATTAGCCGCCATGCCATCCGCATGAGCCTGCGGCAGACCGAACAGCACAAGCGCCAGCACAACGAGAAGCCGCGACAGGATCGCTCCAGGCCTTCTCACATCGTGCGTCGACGCGCTTGTCATCCCTGGGCGGCCCAGACGTAGGCGACATAGCCCGCCAGCGTCGCCACACCGATCCCGCGCCCGATCACGGGGCGGGTCAGCAGCAGTGCGGTCAGGACCAGCGATACAGCGATCATGACGGGCAGGTCGAAGGTCAGAAATCGCGACGCCACCGGGATCGGCGCGATCAGCGCGGTCACGCCCAGGATGCCGAGCACGTTGAAGATGTTCGAGCCGACTATGTTGCCGATGGCAATCTCGGACTGGCGGCGGAAGGCGGCGATCAGCGATGTCGCCAGTTCCGGCAGCGAGGTGCCGACGGCAACGATGGTCAGGCCGATGAACGCTTCCGAAATTCCGTAGCCGCGCGCGATGTTGACCGCGCCATCGACAAGGAACCGCGCGCCCACCATCAGCGCGACCAGTCCGCCGATGACCCACAGCGTCGACACGAGCGCCGAGGCCGGAGCGGGCACGCCGACTTCCTCGGCCTCGAGGTCGCCGGGCTGGCGGTAGGCCCAGATCAGGTAAGCGGCCAGACCCGCCACCAGGATTACGCCCGAGACGCGCCCCAACTGCCCCATGGCAAAGACCGGCACAAGAACCAGTGCCGCCGCCATCATCACGGCCGTGTCGCGACGCAGCGTCGCTCCCATCACCTTTATCGGCCAGATCAGCGCCGACAGGCCGATGATCAGCAGGATGTTGGCGATGTTCGAGCCCACGATGTTGCCGAGCGCGATGTCGGGCACCCCGCGCCATGCCGCATCGACCGAAACCAGCAACTCGGGCGTCGAGGTGCCGAAGCCAACCACGGTGAGGCCGATCAGCAAAGGCGGGATCGCCATGCGCCGGGCGATGCCGACACTGCCGCGCACCAGCGCCTCGCCGCCAAAGAACAGCCCGACCAGGCCACCAATCAGATAGAGATAGTCCACGGCAACAGCCCCTCGCAGGCAGTTGATCCGCCTTCCGCGCAGAATTGCGTATCGAAGGGGTCGGCTACAAGGTGCCGTAGAAATTAAAGCTGGATGCGAAGTCAGCCGATAGAAAAGAATCCTCGTGGAAGCTCTTGCAGTCGCGCTATCTCGACACGAGATTCTCGGGTTGTTACCGAAGCGCCAATGCCCGACGTCTGATCGGCAAAAGGCATTCCGCTTGAATGGCTTGCAGAAAGGAGATGGTGGGTCACCGCCATGGGCTCATCATCAAATCGCGGCCTGACCGCCGATGGAACCGGCAGTCCGCTCGGCCTTGGCTACTTCGACAGCCGCCGGGCGATGATCGACGGCTTCGTGGCACGGCATTTCACCTGGCCCGGAACGCTTCGGCTTCATGGCGCGGCCCTCGGATGGGACATCCTCCGGGCGCCTGTCAACGTTGTCCTGTCGCCAATCCTCGTGCTGACTCGCATCGCGGCATATCTTTGTCGCTTTACAGGCTGGCGCGGGGGTGCCGACTGGCTGGCCCGCCGGCGGATTCTCTTACGCACCTCCGTCGCGCGGCGTGTCGAGGCGCTCAGACGGCGCCATGCGCGACTCGTGGCCAGCATAGGCTCAACAGCATACACCATCATCTGGAACAATGGCCGGAACGTCCGGCAAGAGTTGGAGAAAATGTACCTCGAGATTACGATCATCATTCTGTCGACGCTGATCAACGGCCTTCTGGCGATGTCCGAACTGGCCATCGTCTCGGCCCGACCCGCGCGGCTGAAGCTGCTGGCAGACAAGGGCAGAAGGGGAAAGGCGACGGAAATGCCGCTGACCGCTCATGATCGCAGCGCCGCAACTGATCGCGGGCCGACGCTCGGTCTGGTTGCCGCAGACTCGGATCGCGCGGTCCATGGACCGCGAGGCTTTCGCGAAGATCGTCCGAAATTCGTTGCCGTGGATCGAACGCATCGAGCGGATGGCCCGGCCGCGCCTCTGGCCGAGTGCGACGGCGAGCATCGACTGCGTGATCGGCTTCGCTTGCTTGGTGATGGCGCTTCCTATTTTCATGCCGACCCCGTCCGCCAACGGCGTGACGGCGCTGGCAATCATCGCGCATTGAGTTTTGCACAGCGAGAGGGCCGGAGTGTGGCTCGTCTCCGGGCTGCTGGCATCGGTCTTCTTCATGGCTTTCGTAGCAGCCATCATCTCGTGCGGCGCATGAGCGCTCGCCAGGATCTTCTGGTGGGCAAGGCTGCCAGCGGTCCTTGGCATGAATGCCATGAGTGAATCGTTCCGCCACAAGAACGGTCGCACACTCGCGCTGACGATCGGCGCAGTCGGCGTGGTCTATGGCGACATCGGCACCAGTCCGCTTTATGCGCTGCGCGAGGCGTTGCGGCCGGCGGCCGCCGACGGGCTGACACGGGACGAGGTCATCGGTGTCGTCTCGCTGCTGCTCTGGGCGCTGATCCTGATCGTCACGGCGAAGTACGTGCTTTTCCTGCTGCGCGCCGACAATCGCGGCGAGGGCGGCGTGCTGGCGCTCTATGCGCTGGTCCAGTCGGCGTCCCGGCGTGGCGGGCTCGCGCTGTTCCTCCTCGCCATTGCCGGGGCCGCGCTGTTCTTCGGTGACGCGATCATTACTCCGGCGATTTCTGTCCTGTCCGCGGTCGAGGGCCTGAAACTGGTGACGCCAGTCTTCGAGCCTTATGTGGTGCCCCTGGCCATCGCCATTCTGACAGGGCTGTTCCTGATTCAGAGCGTCGGGACCGCACCGCTGGCGCGCTGGTTCGGGCCGATCACGGCGCTCTGGTTCCTGGCGATGGGCGGGCTTGGATTGGTCCAGGTAATCGAGGCGCCGGAGATCCTTGCAGCCTTCAACCCGGTATTCGCCGCTGGATTCCTGATCGAGCATGGCCTGGTGGCCTTCTTCGTGCTGGGGGCCGTGTTCCTCGCCGTTACTGGGGCCGAGGCGCTTTACGCCGATCTCGGTCATTTCGGCCGCCGCCCGATCCAGTATGCGTGGTTTGCCCTGGTCTTCCCGGCCCTCACGCTCAACTACCTCGGGCAGGGATCGCTGGTCCTGACGGACCCTGCGACCCTGCAAAACCCCTTCTTCCTGCTCGCCCCCGATTGGGCGCTGCTTCCGCTCGTGATCCTTGCGACACTCGCCACCGTCATCGCCAGCCAGGCGGTCATCACCGGAGCCTACTCGATGACCCGACAGGGCATCCAGCTCGGCCTGTTGCCGCGCTTCCGGATCCGGCACACCTCGGACCGCGAAAGCGGCCAGATCTTCCTGCCGGCGATAAACGTGGCGCTTCTTCTGGGCGTCATTCTGCTCGTCCTCGAGTTCCGGAGTTCGAGCAGCATGGCCGCTGCCTACGGCATTGCCGTGAGCAGCACGATGCTGGTGACAACGGGCCTTGCAGTTCTGATGCTGATCCGTGTGCGCAACTGGTCCTGGCTGCTCGTCGCAACACTCACGGCGCCCTTCCTGCTGGTCGAGCTGGCCTTCTTCGCGGCGAACATGCTCAAGGTTCCGGAAGGGGGATACGTCCCTCTCATGCTAGGTGCGATGATAGGTCTCGCGATGTGGACATGGTCGCGCGGGACGCGCGACCTTTTCCTGCGAAGCCGCGCGCAGGCAGTGCCGCTCGACCGTTTCGTCGGACAGATCGAGCGCGGCTCGGCCCTGCGCGCGCCGGGCACGGCAGTCTACCTTACCAGCGACTCGAGCTCGACCCCGCCTGCGCTTCTGCACAATCTCAAGCACAACCATGTCCTGCACGAGCAGATCATCGTCCTGTCCGTCGAGACCACCGACGAACCCAGGGTTTGCGCGGGGCAGCGCGCAGAGATCCGGAGGATCAATGACCGTTTCACCGTCGTCATTCTGCGCTTCGGCTTTATGGAGACGCCAAACGTCAACCGCGCCCTCGGACAGTGCCGGAAGGACAAGCTGGACTTCGAGGGGCGAAAGGTGTCGTTCTTCCTCGGCCGGCGAAAGATCGTGGCCAGTCCGACCGTCGGCATGCCCGTCTGGCAGGACCATCTCTACATCCTGATGTCGCGCCTCGCGGCGGACCCCAGCGACTTCTACCACTTGCCGCGCGATCGCGTGGTCGAGTTGGGCTCCCAGATTGCGGTCTAGGTGCAACACGCCAAGATGTTAAGGGCCGTGTTTCCAAGCTGGCAATCTGGATCTGAGCAACGTCGTGCAGGTGTATCCTGCGTATACAGGAAATGATCACTGTCGCTACGCGCGGCCCGCGGCCACAAAGGATGCAAAACTGTTTACGATAATATGGACGAAAGGCCGGACCTTCCGGCAAGAGTAGGAGAAAATGTACCTCGAGATTGCGATCGTCATTCTGCTGACGCTGATCAACGGCCTTCTGGCGATGTCCGAACTGGCCATAGTCTCGGCTCGACCCGCGCGGCTGAAGCTGCTGGCCGACAAGGGCAGCAAGGGGGCCGAGACGGCCATGCGACTGGCCGAGGATCCGGGCCGGTTCCTGTCCAGCGTTCAAATCGGCATCACGCTGGTCGGCATCCTCGCGGGCGCCTTCTCCGGTGCGACGCTGGGTGCGCGCCTGGCGGCAAGCCTGATCGAGGCTGGCCTGGCGCCCGGCCTGGCGCAGCCGGTCGGTGTCGGCTCGGTCGTGGTCGCAATCACCTATCTTTCGCTGATCGTCGGCGAACTGGTGCCCAAGCAGATCGCCCTGCGCGCACCAGAGCAGGTTGCCGCGCGCGTGGCCCCGATGATGCGGATCATCGCCCGTGTTGCAGCCCCGCTGATCTGGGTGCTCGACCGATCGGGCAAGCTGGTCCTGGCTCTGCTGGGGCAGTCCGGAAGCCAAACGCGCGGCGTCAGCGACGAGGAGGTGCGCCTCATCATTGCAGAAGCCGAAAGCTCGGGCTCCATGAATCGCGCTGAAAGTCAGATGATCGCGGGCGTGATGCGGGTAGCCGACCGAACGGCGCGTGGACTGATGACAGCCCGGCACGAGGTGGAGACGCTCGATGCCAGCAGCAACAAGGCGGAGCTTCTGCAGCTTCTGCATGACCTCAGTCGGTCCCGATTGCCGGTCTGGGAGGGGGACGTCGACAACATCATCGGCGTGCTGACCACCCGGGACATCCTCGCCCCCGCTCTGATGAACGAGCCGTTCGATCTGCGTGCCCTGCTACGCGAAGCGCCGGTGGTCCGGGACGGACAAAGCGCTCTGGAAGTGGTGGATCGCCTGCGGACGGCGCCGGCGCACATGGTGCTGGTCTATGACGAGTATGGGCATTTCGAGGGGATCATCACGCCGATGGACGTGCTTGAAGCCATCGCAGGCGAGTTTCCCGACAACGTGACGGACGAGGCCAAGGTCGTGACGCGGGCGGATGGGTCTTACCTGATCGCAGGCTGGATGCCGGTGGACGAGTTCGCCGACCTGCTGTCATTGGAGATCGACGACGATCGCGACTTCGAGACGGTCGCGGGACTGGTTCTCGACGAGATCGGACATCTGCCCGAGGTCGGGCAACGACTGGAACTGCAGGGGTGGACCATCGAGGTCGTCGATCTGGATGGGCGGCGCATCGACAAGCTTCTCGTTGGCCGGTCATGACCAATCTCATCGCGCTTTGGCGGGGTGAATTGCCACTCCGTGAAGCCTTCTGGACATGGGCAGTGATCCGCACCGACTGTCCGAGTTGCAGCACAATCTCCTGGAATGGGCGATTTTCGCTCCCGACGATGTGAACGCCTTTGCCGAGGTCTGGTACCGACGCAAACGCGAGCACTCAGCTACCGATCACCGGCTGATGAACTCGGTACTGGACGCTGTTGTGCAGAGGTTCCTCGATAAGGAAGAGGCCGAGCAGGAGGAGTTTCGCGGCCAACTCACGGCGTACCGGAACCTATACGCCTTCCTCTCGCAGATCATTCCGTATCAAGATAGCGATCTCGAGAAGCTCTATGCCTTTGTTCGCAACCTGATCTCGAAGCTGCCCCCGCCGGGTGATGGCCAAGCGTTCGCCTTGGACGACGAGATTGCGCTGCGCTTCTTCCGGCTTCAGCAAATGACCGAAGGATCGATAGACCTGTCCGACGGCGAGGCCGACCCGCTCAAGGGTCCAACGGACGTGGGCACGGCCCGATCGCCCGACGAAGAAGTGGCTCTCTCTAGCTTGATCGAGAAGCTTAATGAGCGCTTTGGTACCGATTTCACTGAGGCCGATCAGCTCTTCTTCGATCAGATACGCGTGAGCGCTGAACAGGACGAGAAGATCGTGGAAGCTGCGCGTGCGAACAACTTGGCAAATTTCTCGTCGTATCTTGAGCGGATGCTAGACGAGTTGTTCATCGACCGCATGGAGGGCAACGAGGAAATTTTCTCTCGTGTGATGACGGACAAGCAGTTCCGCGCCGCGGCGCACGAGCACCTCGCCAGTGAAATTTTCCGCCGGGCTCAGAAGACAGATCCTGTTGAGTGAACCGCTGAGGAGGTCGCCAAGCATTTGGATTTCAGGTGCGCTCGCAAGGCGAAAGGAAAACACAACTATCAAGCGGGTGCAGCTTGAAAAAATGGATGCGTTTCAGGGTGTTGGTGCTGTGCACCGGATGCGAAGCGGTTCACAGCCCCGGAGAATACCGCCCCTGAGAGAGCGCGTCCGGGCCTTCTGGCGCGACGGCCAGTGCTCAGACCCTCCCGCATAACCCTCGAAAACAACGGAAAAATCCGGCCGCAGCCGGATCGGGAGAACGCTTTCGCGGGGGCAAGTGGCGGAGCGAGAGTCCGCCCTCGCACCATCCAATGAATTCCGGCAACTTCCTTCACCGCCAGCAATTACAGGCATTTATGGGCTTCCCTTATCCGCCACAGTCCGGCATATTCCTTGTTATTCCCCACAATATTGGGGGAAGGAACGGGGGAAGCCATGACAAGCCACCTAACGCGCAGGCCCGAAAAAGCACTGACCGCCCAGGCGGTGAAGAACGCCGCAGCGCCGGGCAAGTATTTTGACGGGCATGGCCTCTATCTTCGCGTCGATGCCAACGGATCGCGGTTCTGGGTGCAGCGGATCACCATTCGCGGCAAGCGGTGCGAATTGGGCTTGGGGGCGCCGTCGCTGGTGTCGCTGGCCGAGGCGCGCGCCAAGGCGCTGGAAAACCGCAAGCTGGCGCGCGCAGGTGGCGACCCCTTGCAGGCCAAGCGCGAGGCGCAAGCGGTCCTGACATTCGAGGAAGCCGCCCGCAAGGTGCATGCCCTGCACAAGCCGACCTGGAAGAACGAAAAACACGCGGCGCAATTTATGGCGACGCTGGAAGCCTACGCCTTCCCCAAACTGGGCCGCTTGAAGGTGCAGGACGTGACCACCTCCGATGTGCTGGCGGTTCTCATGCCGATCTGGACCACCATACCCGAGACCGCCCGCCGGGTGCGCCAGCGCATCGGCACGGTGATAAAATGGGCGATTGCCCAAGGCTGGCGGCAGGACAACCCCGCCGAAAATATCAGCCGGGCGCTTCCCAAGGTTTCGAAGGCGCAAGAACACCGCAAGGCGCTGCCCTACGCAGATGTGGCGGGCTGCATCGAGGCGGTGAACGGATCGGGCGCCGGGCTTGCCACCAAGCTGGCGCTTGAATTTCTGGTGCTGAACGCGGCGCGGTCGGGCGAGGTGCGCGAGGCGCGCTGGTCCGAAATCGACCTGACCGCCCAGGTTTGGGAAATCCCCGCTGATCGCATGAAAATGAAGCGACCGCACCGCGTTCCCCTTTCGCCGCGCGCTGTCGCCATTCTCAAGCAGGCCAAGGCGCTGGACGATGGGTCCGGGCTGGTGTTCCCCGGCACGAAAAAGGGGCGCCCGCTGTCTGACATGACGCTTTCCAAACTGGTCAAGGAATTGGGCTTTGCCGCTGATGTTCACGGCTTCCGCACGTCCTTTCGAACCTGGGCGCAGGAACGCACGTCCTATCCGCGCGAGGTGGCCGAGGCGGCGCTGGCGCACCTGACCGGCGATGCGGTCGAGCGGGCCTATGCGCGCAGCGACGTGTTCGAAAAGCGCCGCAACATGATGGGCGCATGGGCGGCATATCTGGCCGAAAAACGCGACAACGTGGTGAGAATCTGTTAATGTTGTATATTGACGGATATATGTCTCTGCGAGATTTTGTTAGCCGGTCCCGCCAATTAATAATCAGGGGATTGCTCAGATGGGAAAAAGATCTGGTCGCCACTCACGAAGACGTTGATCCGGGTGGGTCCCAAGTTTGCGGAAAGGCGACTAGCTTTGGCGCTTTCGGCCCCGAGGTTAATATTTTTGGCGCATCAACTCATCTAGCATGGTTAACCCTGACACGTCAGAGGGTTCCCCTAACAATCCTCACACCACACGGTGGCCTCGTGAAGCTTTCGCCTTCCAGTGTGGAATTGTCACTTAGACCGATATACGAGCACAACGCGGCAGGTGGTATTCCTTGGGACTGGTATTGGGAAATGACCGCCGAGACTTTCCACTCGGACGGCTGGCAAGAAATGTTCGCGAACAACATTTTGTTCGAACCAATCGCCACAGCTCGAGAGCCGGAAGTGTGTATTGACTGGAATAATGGGCTCGTTGCCGTGAGAGATATTATTCCTGAAAATATAGTGTTCAATGGGCTGAATTACGATCTAAGACGTCTCGCCGCACTCAAGCCATACAACGGATGTTCGGTCCTTGTCCCAGACGATATTGGAAGTGCGTTCAGAAAAGAGTCTTGGGAACAGGAAGTCCCGCAACGCAACTATATGGGCGCGCCGCACAAAAAAATACTTAACTACTCCGACGACAATCCGCGAAGCCCAAAAAAGACTATCAAAGAAAAGCTCTTTCCTAAGATGTCCGCAAGGCAATTCGAGATGCACTGGACAATGGCACGGAGCGAGAAGCCCGAGCTTGGGAGACCGGGACGGCGAAGTGTCGAAGCCCCCCCGAGCTAGCCGGTTCTTTCCAGCACGCGTATCGATACACAATTTTAATCGCGCCGACTATTTGTAACGAGCGCATTAGGCGACCCTTCCCCCACGATCCGCAACATTCAGGGAAAGGGTGAGTATGACCGAGAGACACCTTCGCCGCCGCGCCGTTGAAGAAATCACCGGACTGAGCCGCAGCACGATCTATGACCTGATGGGCAAGGGGCAGTTTCCGCGCCCCGTCAAGCTGACCGGCAAGGCGGTCGGCTGGCCCGAAAGCGCCGTCTCCGATTGGCTGAACAGCCGCACTACCGCATAGCAAACCGCCACCCCGAGGCTTGGGGCGGCGGCAGCTTTGGTTAGTCTAGCGGTAGTCCGACCATAGCGCCCAGCGCCCCGGCCCGCAATGAAAGAGGCCGAGACTTTGGCAAATTCTGAACGCTGGTATTCCAACCCCACGCAGGTTTTCTGGACCTGCGATGCGCTCACCAAGGGGCGCACCATCTCACAAAAGACCGAAATCCGCGAGGTGAAAGGCTGGCGGCTGGGCGCCATTATCCACCGCCTGAAATTCGCCTATGGCTGGCCTATCACGACCGAATTGCGCGGGGCTGAAAACGTCGCCCATTATCGGCTGGCGCCCGGCACCGATGCGGCGCGGTTGCGCTTCCCGCCAAGCGCGCGGGCATTGGCTGATCGACTGACGGGCGATGGCGAATGACCGCCTTTCGCATCGCGTTCCTGCGCGCTCGCTATGGCCTCACCACCGAACGCGCCGCGCTGGTCGCACGCATGGCCTGGGGGGATCTGGAATGACCCAAGCGCGGCACGATACGCCGCGCGGCTGGGTCGAGGTGCGCGCGATGACAGCGCGCACCGGCCCCGCCTTCGCGGTCTATGATTTGACTGAATGCCGAACGCGCGCCCGGCTGATCTATCGGACGCCATGCCGCCGCAGCGCGCTTGCATGGGCGCTGCGCTGGTCTGTGCTGACCGGACGGCGGCTGGACTGTCCCGAGGTGTTCCATGCCGCCAGCGGGCGCCTGCGGGGCGCTGTGGGGGTGCAGCGTGGCCGCTAAGCGATACAAGCACCACAAGCGCGGCACGGGGAAATTTGTGCAGCTTAGAGAATACCTGCAGGCGAGCGAGGCATGGGCAACGATGCGGCCCGGTCCGCGCGCACTCTATGTCGAAATCAAGCGGAGGTTTAACGGCTCGAACAATGGGAGCCTATACCTGTCGCATCGCGACGCAGCGATAGCGCTGAACGTGGCGCGCAACACGGTCGCAGGCTGGTTCCGGGAACTGGAAGCGCGCGGCTTCATCCGAAAAACCGCTGCCCATTATCTTGGCCCATCCGGGATCGGGCAGGCCAGTCTCTACGCGCTGGAGGAGGAAACATGCGACGGCAAACCGGCAACAAAGGGCTTCATGCGATGGAAACAAAAAACAGAATCCCCGCGCAAAATTTGAGTGGGGCGGCGCAACCATTGAGCCGCTTGCGCCCGCAAGGCCCGGTCTGGACCGCAAAGCGGCGCAATCATTGGGCCGCATCTGGCCGATTTTCGCGGATGCGCGGCGCAGTATTTGAGCCATTTATACATATGAGCCATAGGCAGGCGATTGAACGGGGGCGCAGGACCGCCACGCAACCCCGCGAGGTGCAGCCATGACCGGCAAGCGCGCCAAGCCGCCCGCAACCGTCGATGCAAGCCGCCGCGCGGGACCGTCTGTCGCGCTGGAATGGGATTCGGCCGACGCTCTGAGGGTCGAACAGTCGGGCGACTATGGCCGGATCGAGGCAGGCGCCGGGAATGCCCAGGTCGCCGATGGGCTGTTGAAGCAGATCGCTGTCCTTGGATCTCAAGGGCAGCGGATCGACCCGGTCGCATCCAGTTTCGCGCTGGGCTTTGTCGATAGCATGGCCCCGCGCGACGCTGCGGAAACGCTGTTGCTGGCACAGATGGCGGCAATTCATCAGGCCACCATGATGCTGGTTCGCCGCCTGAACCATGCGCGGAGCCTGCCGCAGCAGGATGCCGCCGAACGGGCGCTGAACAAGCTGGCGCGCACCTACGCGGCGCAAATGGACACTCTGAAACGCTACCGCAGCAAGGGGCAACAGGTTGTCCGGGTCGAGCGGGTGAACATCGAAAGCGGCGGGCAAGCGGTTGTCGGCAATGTGCGGCACGGGGGGCGGGCTGATGGGCCAGAGTGACGCTAACCCCATTGACCGCGCCAATGCCGCGCCCAGGTGCCGCGCCACAGCCAAGCGCACCGGCAAACCCTGCCGCGCCCCGGCAGTCACCGGCTGGCGCGTCTGCCGCGTGCACGGCGCAGGTGGCGGGCAGAAACCCGGCCCAGCGCATCCGGGCTACAAGCACGGTGCGCGGTCGCAAGAAACTGTGGCGATTCGCGCCGCATTGGCAGAACTGTTGCGGCAAAGCAGATCGACCATCGAGGCCATTCGAACGCCGCAAGCGCCCGACAGGCACGGAGACGCCGGATAGCCGCGAGATCAAACTTGAAGCATATGGCCGCATGTCATTTCATGGCAGGGTAAGCCGCCGTTCGGCCGCTGGACTGAAGCCGATCAGCAATGGCGCTTTCCGGGCGACACCGGGATGGCGCTGATCCCGTCGCTCAAGGACAAGGCGGTCACGTGGGTTCCGGGCAGTTAGCAGGTATGCAGAAACTGCCACTGTGCCGGGATCAACTGGCCCCCGCTGGTGATCCGGCAGTCGGGGCCTTTGCCTGCGAGCCACACGGCTGCTGCATCCTGATAGTCCTGGCCCTTGATCGTCTGAGTCGTGCCGAGTGCCGCACCGTCCTTCAGACCGGATGCGGCCGCGGCCGCAATTGACGGGGTAATCATCAGGCTGCCGGGCTTGTCGAACACGCGCCACGTGCTGCCATTGGCAACGAATGAGACGGGCTTGATGCCTGAATATTCGCTGAAGACTGTTCCCATGCCACCGCAGGCCGATACGGACAGGGCGGCGATGATTGCAAAGGCCTTCATGTGTGAGGTCCTTGTTTGAGTGTCGATTAGTGAAATATGGCACACGGGAAAAAGGTGCAATGATACGAAACGGGAACACCGCAGACATTCCGGCAATCATCGTTATGGCTGACCGGCACGGCGATGGAAATTGAAATCGAGGCCACGCTACTTTAGTCGGCAAAGCATGACGGTCGTGAAATTCAGGCGAAGGAAAGCACGCCGCCGACGCCGCAGCGTGCTTGGCAAATTTATCCCGACGAAAGGGACAGCAGGGCTGATCGCAACGGGATTGGTCCTGGTCGTCGCTGTCGCGAATCCCGCTGAGCGATTCCCCGAGCATGTCCCTTGGCTGGTCAAAGCGACCGCATCGCGGACGGTTGATGGCGCTGTGACGAAGGTGCGCGACGGCGACACAATTGAAGTCAAAGGCGTGCCGGTTCGTCTTGGTTCTCTGGATTGCGCCGAACTGGCCACGCCAGAAGGGCGTGCTGCGAAAACCGCGATGCAGGTGCTGGTTTCCGGCAATACTGTCAGTTGCCACCTGGACGGCTCGCGCAGCTACGACCGATGGATTGGCCACTGCTTCCGAAGCGATGGGCAGGAATTGGCCTCAGCTATGATGCAGGCCGGATATTGTCGCCGCTACTGGTAGCGCAATGACCTGCAACGCGCTCAGGACGTCCGCCGGGTAGGCGGGATCTGGAACGCCAATCAAAAATCCTGACGGTTTAGCGCAAAGGTCTGGGGCAGTCGGTCCCGCAGGTTGCGCCTCTCGGGATCGACCATCCCCCCCCCCGCCGAAAAAAGGTGGAATGGCGCGGCATCCGAACTAGTATTCGCTGGGTGTAACGTCAGTGAATAGTAACTTTCCGAAGAGTTTTGCCCATTCAGGAACTTTCAAACATCGTCTCCGTTATCTACCGCTTAGGTTAAAGTTCAGCAGCCGGTACATCTCGAAGTCGTTGGTCCAGTCCACGCCGCAGTCGTTGCAGGCATCGGGCATTTTGCGGTTGCCCCGTCGCTTGGAAGACGCCGACACCTCTTTGGTGACAACCACGCGGCCCGCTTGTGCGAGAGCGTAGGCCACGATGAAGGCATCGCGCCCGATCTTCTGAACATCTACATCGGTAAACTCAGGGTCGTCGCCTTCGTAACCTTCGACCAATACTTGCTGTACGAGCGCCGGGTCGGGCGTTTCATCCAGCAGCAGCGCCGCCTTCACATCGGCCTCTTTAGCCCAATTTGCGAGCGCGTCATCACCCACCGTAATCTCGTCATATATCTCGGGCGGTATCTTCACGTTGTCCTGCTGGCCCTGCTCTACGAGCCAAGCCCAGAACTGCGGCACCCTGTCTATAGGGTAGAAGTCACCGTGCGCTCGGATCAGCACGTTCGCATCTATCAGGTACATTAGTTGGCGCCGGAGACGAAAGTACCACGATTGCTCTCGAAATGCCTTAGCATCGGCTCGACGGCATTCGGCTGGGCCCCAAGCAAAGAGGCGGCCTTTGTGTGCGACAGCGTGTTACCGCGCAATGTTCGATGCACAAGAGACACCAGCGCATCACCGAGCGAGAACTGCTTCACAACCCGAGGGTGGGGGCCGGAACTGCTGCGATCGCGCTCACGCTTCAGTGTTGCCAGCCAGCGCGTATAGAACTCCGCCCGCAGCGCCTCATACACCCCGGCGCTCAGATCACCTTCACGGTTCAGGCGATAGGCCACCATCGGCTCGCTTACGGACCAGCGGGTCGCAATCTGCTCGACCGCGAGCCTCGCAGCCTCAAGGTCATTCACACCGAAAGCAGCCACGTCATGGCGGTAGGCGTTTTGCGGCAGCAGGAACTCGCCAGCCACGTCGTTGCAGAAGCGTTCGATCCGCGCATCCTCGGTTGTCGGAGTTGCCGTCGACACCGTGCCACTGACGCCGGTCTGGCCGAGGAGGATGTGTACCAGTTCGTGCACGAGCGTGAACACGCGGGCAGCTCTTGCGTCCTTGGAGTTGATAACAACGAAGGGTGCGACGGGATCGGCAATGGCGAAACCACGGAACACGCTGGCCGGGATGGTATGGTGATAAGAGCCGAGGTCGCCGAGCACTAGCACGAAGATACCTACGCCCTCGGCAGCCTCGCGAAGGCGCTTGAATAGCGCCTCCGGCGACCCTTTGCGCGGTGCCAGTGTGTTGAAACCCAGCAAGGTCGAGAGAGCATCTACAGCGTGCGCCACGCCCTGCCGCATAGCGATGGACCCGACGAAGGGCAGCGGCATCGCTTCCTCTTCGTCTTCCAGCAGTTCGCGTACCATCTGCTGCCGTACAAGCACATCGCGCAGTAGCGTATCAAGCATCGCGTTCTCTCGACGCGTGCGGGCATCGGGAGACTGCCGGAAGTCGTGCCCCCTACCAGCTTTACGCGGCGGCCCGGCCATGTAGAAGGTCAGCAGCGGCCTGCGGTACACGTTGGCCATGTCGTTGAGCTGGTTGCGGGTCGGTGCCTTCTCGCCGCTTTCCAGTGCCGCCAGCTTGTCTGCCGCAGTGCTCTTCGCGCTGGACGACAACGTCAGTTTGGCCGCAGCCTCGTCGAGACTGAAGCCAGCTGCCTCGCGGGCCCAAACGAGGATTTCAGGGTTCACTGCAATAGTCATGATCTGGTGGTCTGCTCCTGACGCAGAACGTAGTACTGCATACAATCATGCGCAAAGCGATATTTTGTCCATCGCGCCATCCGTCGTGCCGGGCGCTGGTCGATATTGCGTCCGAGCAACGCGCCGCCGACACTTGGCGCCGGGCCGAACCATCCGAGGTGTTCCGAAACGGAAAGGGGGAAGTTTTGGGGGAATAAATTCCGCGTAAACAGAATTTATACATATATTTCAATTATGTAGGCGAAGATTGTGGCGGAGCGAGAGGGATTCGAACCCTCGAGACGGTTTCCCGCCTACACACTTTCCAGGCGTGCGCCTTCGACCACTCGGCCACCGCTCCTAGGCGGCGGGTCTAGCCGCTGCATCGGAGTAGCGCAAGTCAGAGGTTTGATATTCGTTGCTGCAGCTCGGCCAGTTGGCGGCGGATTTCATCCATGTCTTGCGCCTCGGATGACTCTTCAGCCTTGGTTTGCTTCCCGGGCTTGTCCGCGCGGGAGGACGGCGTCTTCGATGGCGCCTCGGGCGGCGAGGACGCAGGTTCCGACGCGTCGATATCCTCGGATTCCGGGCCCGAGGCGCCGCCTCGCCACCCGCCCATCATTGCCGTCAGGAACATCCTCTGCTGCCGCTGCATCGCCTCGAAGCCCGGCATCTTGGCCATCGGGTTCGGGATCGTGGCCATGTTTTCCATCAGCTTCGATTGCCCGTCGCGCAGCATCTCGAAACTGGCGGCCAGGAACTGCGGGACCACGGATTGGGCGCTGGTGGTGTAGCTGCGGACAAGGTCGGTCAGCACGTCGATCGGCAGGACATTCTCTCCCCTGCCCTCGTGCTCGGCGATGATCTGCAACAGGTATTGTCGCGTCAGGTCGTCGCCCGACCGCAGATCCACGATCTTCACCTCGCGGCCATCACGGATAAAGTTCGAGATGTCGTCTAGCGTCACGTAATCGCTGGTCTCGGTGTTGTAGAGCCGCCGGCTGGCATAGCGTTTGATCAGCAGCGGCTTGGCGTCTGCGGCCATTTGCGGCCCCTTTTGCAATCACTTTCTACCATGATGGGTGCAGCGTTCCGAAAAGGCAAAGAAAAATTGCCGCGCTTTCAGGTCTGCGCGGACACGTCTGCGAGGGTGGGCCAGAGTCGTCATCGCCGAGGATAACCGACGGCATGAAAAAAGGGGCGGTGAACCCGCCCCTTTTCTCTTGCACTGCCAGGATGCGATTATTTCGCAGAGGCGGTCGCGGCTTTCTTGACGGCGGCCTGGCTATCGCGGGCCGCTTTTTCGGCCGCTTTCTGGGCGTCCGAAGCCATGTCCTTGCCGGCGGTCAGCATCAGGTCGACGGTGTCCATCTGAACCTTCTTGGCAACTTCGGCGAACGCAGCCATGTGCTCGGCGGCCACTTCGGCCGAGGCCGAGGCGTAATCGCTGACGGCTTTCGTGTAGTCGGAAGGCTCTGCCTTGACGACAGCCAGCTCGCCCATGCGGGAAATGCTGTCCTTGGCCCACTGTGCCGAGATTTCGGTCGAACGTTCTGCGGCGCTCAGCGCCACGCGGGCCAGTTTCTCGCCCAGAACGCCTTGCGACTTGAAAGCGTCCTGGAACGACGAGGTGTCGACCGGGAGGTTTGCCATCATGTCCTGCATCGTCTTGGTAAAATCGGGGGTCTTCGCCATTTTGGTCACTCCTTTCGCGACGGCGGGTAAGCTCTCTGAAAGGCCCCGCCGCGCTTGCTATCTGCGTGACCAGAATATAAATGCTGCATCGCGGCATTTCAAGTGCTTCCGCTGCGGCGCGGCAAAACCTTCACACAAGCCGGCAGCTTTCCGCCAAGCCCTTGACGCGACTGCTATCCGGGACCCGATTCATGCCGATCGCTCATGGACATAGCTGCCCGGCGCCGGCAGGATTTCGCTCTCGGGCTCGCGCGCTGCCACCAGTTTGCCAGACCGTTCGGCCAGCCAGTCCCCCCAGTGCGGCCACCAGCTACCGGCATTGAAGCTGGCCGATTCGCGCCATGCCTCCTGGCCATGATCGAAATCCTTGCCGCCGACGTAGTGGCCGTATTTCTTCTTGCTGGGCGGGTTCACGATGCCGGCGATATGACCGGACTCCGAGAGGATGAAGGTCTTGTCGCGCGATCCCATTTGCGCCACGCCTTGCCAGCAATCCTTCCAGGGCGCGATGTGATCGGATTCGCAGGCGATCGAGCAGAGCGGCACCTCGACATCGGCAAGATGAAGCTTGTGGCCCATCAGTTCAAAGCCATCCCGCGCGAAGACATTCTGCTGGCACAGCGAACGCAGATACTGAAGCGCCATCCGCCCCGGCAGATTGGTGCTGTCGCCGTTCCAGAACAGCAGGTCGAAGGCTGGAGGCGTCTCGCCCAGCATGTAGCTGCGAATCGCAGGCCCCCAGACCAGATCGTTGGCCCGCAGGAAGCTCATCGTGCGCGACATCAGCTGCGCGCGCAGGATCCCGTGACGCTCGACCTCTTCGACGATACCATTGACGAAATCGTCCTGCAGGAAGGTCGTGAACTCGCCCTGCTCGGAAAAATCCGTCAGCGTCGTGAAGAAGGTCGCCGAGTTGACGCGGTCGTCGCCCCGCTGTTTCAGCAGCGACAAGGTCAGCGCCAGCGTTGTGCCCCCGATGCAATAGCCGACGACATTCATCTTGGGCTGCCCGGTCAGTTCCCGCACCTTGTCCATCGCTTCGAGATAGGCGGCGACATAGTCGTCCATCCCGATATCGGCATAGCTGGCATCGGGATTTTTCCAGCTGACGATGAACAGCGTGTTCCCGCGATCCACCAGCCAGCGGATAAGGCTGTTCTGCGGCTTCAGGTCCAGAATGTAGAACTTGTTGATCCAGGGAGGAAAGATCAGCAGCGGAACAGCGTGGACCTGATCGGTCGTGGGCTTGTACTGGATCAGCTCGAACAGGGGCGAGCGATGGACCACACTGCCCTCTGACGTGCCGATATTCTCGCCGACGGTAAAGGCCTCCCGGTCAGCCAGCGACACGATCACCTCGCCACCGTGCTGCTCGACATCGCGGACAAGGTTTTCCATGCCGCGGACCAGGCTTTCCCCTTCGGTCTCGACCGCCTTTTCCAGCGCGTCGGGATTGGTCGCCAGAAAGTTGGTGGGCGACATCATGTCGATCAGCTGACGGGTCATCCAGTCCACGCGGTGGCGTGCGATCTGGTCCGGCAACTGCAGCTCCTCCGAAGCTTCCTGAAGCGCACGGGCGTTGATCAGGTACTGATTCTTGACGAAGTTGAAATAGGGATGGCTTTGCCAGAGCGGGTGTTTGAACCGCTTGTCTTCCGGGGTCTCGTCTTCGGGCGCGGTCAACTGTCCTCGCGCCAGGGCCATCTGCGCCCGTGTGTAATGCTTGAGCGTCTCGCCCCAGTAGTTGACCTGCTGCTCGATGACGCGCGCAGGCTGTTCGGACAGGTTTTTCATCCACGCGCCTGCCGCCGTCATCATCAGTTCCGGCCCCGGCCTCTCGACGCCGGGATTGGGCAGGCCGCGTTCACTCAGCGCCGCCATCAGCCGGTGTCCAAGCGCCTCGATGCGCTCGATGTTCTCGACCAGTCGCCGCGCGGATGGCCCGCTGTCCCCTGCCGCCTCCTCCGGCGCGTCGGACACGATCGAGGATGTGCCGGCATCGACCCGAGGCGCAGCCTCGTCGGGCGTGACCGGGGCCGCGCGTTCCGACTGCACGGCGGGTGACTGCGGGGGCGCAGCCTTCTGCTTTTTCGCCGAACCCGAGCCATCATCCGCACCTTTGGCACGCGCCGCGCCCGGGGTCTTGCGCTGCGGTGCGGCATCAGCGGCCTTGGACGCCGCGGCATCCGAAGCCGCCGCGCGCGACTTGCGCGGTCGCCGCGCAGGCTTGGTGGCGTCTTCAGCGGATCCGGCATCGGCCTGCCTGGGCGCTCCCGCGCCACGGGGCCGGGAGGCAGATTTCGCAGCCGCCGAAACGTTTTTCCGTTCGGCCTTCAAAGGCTTTCCGGAAGTTGCGTTTTCACCACCGCGGCCAGCAGCTTCTTTACCAGACTCGTCCGTGTTGCTTGCCATGACATCCATTCCCCCTTAAAGACATACCCATGATATGCGCAGGGCGGGCACAGCGTAAACCCGGCTTTTGACGTCCAGACTCCCTCCGCCAGGACGCGAAATGATGCCGCGACGCAGCAAATGGTGAGTATAATGCCAGCAAAAGGGATCAAGGGAATCGTCTCCTACGATGCGATGGAGACGATTCGGAATACCAATGAGTGGCTTGGGGCGACGGCACGGGCACTGGGTTCATACCCGGCATTCGCCCTGATTCCGCACCCCTCCATCAAGCTGATGAGCGCATGGGGCCGCGTGGTCGAACGCAGCTTCTCTCGGATGGTCATCAAGCCCGACTGGGAAATCCCCGCCATCGCCGGCGAGGATGGTCAGGACCACATCGTCTATGTCGAGCCCGAGATACGGCGACCCTTCGGGGACCTGATCCATTTCCGCGTCGCGCGGCGCGAGATCAGTCCGCGCAAGGTGCTGCTGGTCGCGCCCATGTCCGGCCACTACGCCACGCTGATGCGCTCGACCGTGACCTCGTTGCTGCCCGATTGCGAGGTCTATGTGACCGACTGGCACAATGCCCGCGACATCCCGGTCAGCCAGGGCAAGTTCGACATCGAGGATTACACCTCGTATCTTGTCGACTTCATCAAGCATCTGGGACCGGACACGAACGTGATTGCCGTCTGCCAGCCGGCGCCGCTTGCGCTGGCCGCGACCGCCATGCTTGCCGAGCAGGACCCGAATTCCCAGCCTCGCACGCTGACCCTCATCGGCGGCCCGGTCGATCCGGACGCCGCGCGCACCGAGGTGACCGATTTCGGGCGCCGCGTGACCATGGGCGAACTGGAACATCTGGCGATCCAGTCCGTGGGCTTCAAGTACCGCGGCGCCGGACGGATGGTCTATCCCGGTCTGGCGCAGTTGTCCTCGTTCATCACGATGAACGCCGAGACCCATGCCCGCGCCTTCATCGACAAGATCTTCAACGAGGCGCGTGGCGCCGCCAGCGAAGGCGACAGGCACAACAAGTTCTATGACGAGTATCTGGCCGTGATGGACATGACGGCCGAATTCTATCTGTCGACGGTGGAGCGGATATTCCAGAACCTCGAGATCGCCCAGAACAAGTTCACGGTGAACGGCAAACCGGTGGATATGGGCAAGATCACCGAGGTGGCGATCATGACGGTCGAGGGCGCTGATGATGACATCTCGGCGCCTGGCCAGTGCGTCGCCGCGCTGGATCTCTGTTCAAACGTCCCGGCCGAAAGGAAACAGCAGCATCTGGAGCCTGGGGCAGGCCATTACGGCATCTTCGCTGGCAAGTCCTGGCGGTTGAACATCAGGCCGCTGGTTCTCGATTTCATCGACGAGCACATGGCGGTTCCGGATTCCATCCGGCCCAAACGGCGCCGTGCGCGCGGCGGTGCGGCTGCCGATTGCGGCGTGAACGACCCGATCGGGAACGGCAGGAAGATGCCCGTCTGATCGGCGGAATCCTTGCCACGGCCGTGCGGTTGATTGCCGGAAACCGCAAGGCCACGGCAAGGCGAGCTACCCTGCACGATCCGGACGCGACGCGCGCCATGTTCTGGGACCGTCTCGACGATATCAGCGTCGCGATGCTCGGGCTTACGGACGACATGCGGCTGGTGCCGATGTCTCACTACAGCGATCGCGACGAGGCCGCGCTGTGGTTCATCACCGCCAGGGGAACGGAACTCGCCGAAGCGGTCGCGACCGGACCGGTTCCTGCCCTGCACGTCGTGGGTGACGGTGGAATGGGGTTGTCCGCGCGGATCGAGGGCAGGCTTTCACGGATTTCCGACAAGGCGAAGCTGGACGAGCTGTGGAACGCCGTGACGTCAAGCTGGTTCGAGGAAGGGCGGCAGGACGATGATGTGCATCTGATGCGCCTCGATCCGAGCAGCGCCAAGGTCTGGATCACCGGCGGCAGCGCCAGTTTTCTGTACAAGATCGCGAAATCCAAGGTTACCGGCGAAACCCCCGATCTGGGCGAGCATCTCAGGCTGGATTTCTGATCCGGCCGCGCATGCGCCTGCTGCAAGGCGACGAGACCGGCGCCCGCCGCTAGATCCCGGCAATCCACTGCACGATCCGGTCCACCAGCACCACCGACAGGTCCGGTGACAAAGCATCGCCGCCGATGACATGGGCGCTCGGGTCGTCGCGGGGGCCCGGGTCCACATTCAGCCGGGTGACCGGTCCGCCCCAGCGATCGGCCACGCGCTGCGTCGCCCGCGGCACGACGACGCGATCCTTCCAGGACCAGATGAAGAAGGCGGGTTGACGCGCCGTCCCGTAGTTCAGGCCCCGCGCGTGCCGCACCGCGGCTGCCATCGGCAAAGTCGACACGATCGCATAGCACGAGGTCCAGCCTTGCTCATGCGCCTCGTTCAGGGGCTCGAAGCAGCGGTCGCCATGCCAGAGCGCCTCGATGACCGGACGCGCGAAGGGCAGGTCCAGCACCCAGGCCCATCGGTGGTTCACCTTGAAATTCGGAGAGATCAGCACCAGGCCATCGATCTGCGGTCCAAGTTTGGGGTCAAGCGCTGCGATCGCGGCCAGCGTTGCGCCGGTGGACAGGCCGAGCAGGATCACCCGGTCGCCCAGTCGGTCCGCGACGGCGACCGCGTCGACGGTATCGCCCCACCAGTCCGACAGGCGCGCCCTGGCCATGGCGGCCCCGTCAAGCCCGTGACCGGTCAGGCGCGCCGAATACAGGTTCGCGCCAAGCGCCTGCGCGACCTGCTGTGGCAATGGCCGCAACTCGGCGGGGCTGCCGGAAAAACCGTGCAGATAGACCAGCGCCAGCTCGGTTCGCTGTCCGGGCTCACCGGCCCATTCGATGCGGCCGGCAGCACGGTCGTCTATGTGCCGTTCACGGTCGGCCAGCCAGCCGCTGAGGTCCTCGGGCAGGTCGGCTTCGACCGTGTGCATGTCGGCCGGCTCGCGCGGGCCAAGAAGGATCAGGGCCGCCATGACGGCGACCATGACCGCCAGCGCCCTAAGCCAGAACATCCGCGATCGCTTCGCCGATCAGCGACAGACATTCCGGCGTCGAAAAGCGATGGTCAGCATTCTTGACCAGCGTCAAACGGATGTCGCTGCCATCCGCATGCTTCAGCAGGCGAAGCGCCCAATCCATCGGCACGTCCGCATCGGCGGTTCCCTGCAACATCCGCACCGGGAAGGGCAGCGGCAATGGCTGCGTCATCACAAGCTGGTTGCGGCCGTCCTCTATCAGGTGGCGGGTGATGACATAGGGCTGGTCGTCATAGTCGCTTGGCAGCTCGATCCGGCCCTGCCGCATCAGCAGGTCGCGCTGCGCGGCATCAAAGCCTGCCCAGTAGCCCTGCTCGGTGAAATCGGGCGCCGCGGCGACGGTCACCATCGCCGCGACGCGCTGCGGAATCGCGCGGGCCAGCAGCAGCGCGATCCAGCCGCCCATGCTTGACCCGACCAGCACCTGCGGACCGGTGGTCAGCGCCTCGATGACCGCACGGGCGTCCTGGACCCAGTCGCCGATACACCCCTCTGCAAAGCTGCCACTGCTTTCACCATGTCCGGAATAGTCGAAGCGAAGGAACGCCCGGCCCTGTGTCTGCGCCCAATCCTGCAGATACGATGCCTTGGTGCCCGCCATGTCGGATTTGAAGCCGCCCAGGAACACGATCCCCGGTCCCTGCCCGGCGCTTCGGCAATAGGCGATCCTGCGGCCTTCGGTTGTCGTCAGATAGTCGATCATGCTCTTACCTTGTCCCGTTCCCGGGCGTTCCAGCCCCGGCCAGCGGTCGCACGACCGCGACCACCAGATTGCGTCGCGAAGTATAGACCGGGCATGCATCCGTTGGCGACATGTCCTCAGGACAGGTGGCCCGCCCTTGTTCTTGACAGTTCTCGGCTCGGGGTCCAAGACGGCGCCCGACATACCCGCAACCGGGCGTTCCGTGGGCGCCAAACCGACGAGGAGGACGACATGTCCCATATTTCCCTGACCTTTCCCGATGGCAATTCGCGCGACTATTCCGCCGGCATCACCCCGGCCGAGGTGGCCGAAAGCATCGCGCCAAGCCTTGCCAAGCGCGCGATTTCGGCCAGCCTCGACGGTCGCCATATCGATCTGGCCTGGCCGATCACCGAAAGCGGCGCGATCGCGATCCATACGATGAAGGACGAGGCGCAGGCGCTGGAATTGATCCGGCACGACTTTGCGCATGTCATGGCCCGCGCCGTGCAGGACATCTGGCCGGACGTGAAGGTGACAATCGGACCCGTGCGCGATTTCGGCTGGTTCTACGATTTCGATCGGGCCGAGCCTTTCACGCCCGAGGATCTGGGCAAGATCGAGGCGAGGATGAAAGAGATCATCGCCGCCCGCGATCCGGTCCGGACCGAGGTCTGGGACCGCGACCGGGCGATCGCCCACTACAAGGCCGCGAACGAGCCCTTCAAGCTGGAACTGATCGACCGCATCCCCGAGGGCGAGGATCTGCGCATGTACTGGCACGGCGACTGGCAGGATCTGTGCCGCGGACCGCATCTGCAATCGACGGGCCAGTTGCCCGCCGACGCCTTCAAGCTGACCCATATCGCCGGAGCCTATTGGCTGGGTGACGCCTCGCGCCCGCAATTGCAGCGCATCTATGGCGTCGCGTTCCGCAACCGCGAGGATCTCAAGGCGCATCTGCACATGCTGGAAGAGGCCGCCAAGCGCGACCACCGCAAGCTGGGCCGCGAGATGGATCTGTTCCACATGCAGGAAGAGGCGCCCGGGCAGATCTTCTGGCACCCGAACGGCTGGAACATCTACACCACGCTGCAGGACTACATGCGCCGCAAGCAGCGCGCCGACGGTTATGTCGAGGTCAACACGCCTCAGGTCGTCAGCCGCAAGTTGTGGGAAGAATCGGGCCACTGGGAAAACTATCAGGAGCACATGTTCATCGTCGAGGTGGACGAGGATCATGCGCGGCAGAAGACGGTGAACGCGCTCAAGCCGATGAACTGCCCCGGCCATGTGCAGATATTCAACCACGGCCTGAAATCGTATCGCGACCTGCCGCTGCGGATGGCGGAATTCGGGTCCTGCAACCGCTACGAGCCGTCCGGCGCGCTGCACGGGATCATGCGGGTGCGCGGCTTCACCCAGGACGACGCCCATATCTTCTGCACCCAGGAGCAGGTCGAGACCGAGACCCGGAAATTCATCGAGTTTCTAGCCGGAATCTATGCCGATCTTGGTTTCACGGACTGGAAGATCAAGCTCTCCACGCGCCCTGACAAGCGCATCGGATCCGACGAAAGCTGGGACCGGGTCGAGGCCGCGCTTGGCAATGCCTGCCGCGCCGCAGGCCATGATTACACGCTGTTTCCCGGCGAGGGGGCGTTCTATGGCCCCAAGCTGGAATTCGTTCTGACCGACGCGATCGGCCGCGACTGGCAATGCGGCACATTGCAGGTCGATCCCAACCTTCCCGAGCGGCTGGACGCGGAATATGTGGGTCAGGACGGCGCCAAACATCGCCCCATCATGCTGCACCGCGCGGTTCTGGGAAGTTTCGAGCGTTTCATCGGCATCCTGATCGAGAACAGCGCCGGCAAGCTGCCGTTCTGGCTTGCCCCCCGCCAGGTCGTCGTCGCGTCCATCGTCTCGGACGCGGATGCGTTCGTCCACGAGGTCGTGGCGACGCTGCGCGCGGCAGGGATCCGGGTCGAGGCGGACACCCGGAACGAGAAGATCAACTACAAGGTGCGCGACCATTCCGTCGCGAAGGTTCCGGCCATTCTTGCCATCGGCATGAAGGAGGTCGAGGGCCGCACCGTATCCATGCGCCGGCTGGATCAGCAGGGTAGCCGCACGTTGTCGCTGGACGAGGCGGCAGAGATGCTGAAAGCCGAAGCCACACCGCCCGATCTGCGCTGAATTGCGGCGCTTTCACGCGAGTGTCGCACTCGCCGCGCAGGCTGTGGGCGTTTCCTGCTTGCGTTTCTTAACGATTCGTTCATCATTTCATGTGCGTGAGCGAAGACTTTCTACCGCCTCCCTCTTGTTGGGCAGCCGGAAGACCGAAAGCGGGCTGCACGGCCTGGCGCAATCCTGCGTCGGGATGACGACTTGAAGGAGAGAACGGTTATGGCGACCGGAACGGTAAAATGGTTCAACGCCACCAAAGGCTTTGGCTTCATTGCCCCCGATGACGGCGGCAAGGACGTGTTCGTGCACATCTCGGCGGTCGAGCGCGCCGGGCTGACCGGACTGCAAGACAACCAGAAAATCGCATATGAGTTGCAGTCCGGCCGTGATGGCCGGGCCTCGGCCAGCGATCTCAAACTGCTCTGACCCTGCCGCTCAGGCACAGGAAACGGCCCGTCCGCGCGGGCCGTTTTTCTTTGGCAGCGTCATCGCGCAACGAACGGGTCGACAACAGGCAAAGCTCAGGATGAATCTTGCGGAACATGTTCTTCTGGCGGGGTCCTCAAGGTCCGAAAAGCTGGCGCTTGCGGTCGTGGGACCGGCCCGCGCCGAGCGCTGGTCCTATGGTCGGCTGATCGCGGCCGTCCGCGGCACCGCAACCGGGCTGCTTGAGGCGGGGCTTCGCCCTGGCGACCGGCTGCTGATGCGGCTTGGCAACACGCCCGGCTTTCCGATCGTCTATCTGGGCGCGATCACGGCGGGCATCGTTCCGGTCCCGACCTCGGCCATGCTGACAACGCGCGAGGCAAGCAAGATCGCCGCCGAGATCGGTCCGGCGATGATCGTGGCGGGGGCCGGCGTGCCGATGCCCGATCATGCCGCGCCGGTTCTGGACGAGTCCGAGATGGCCGGTTTCAGCGATCTGCCGCCTGCCGATTTCGTGCACGGCGACCCCGACAGGCTGGCCTACATCATCTACACCTCGGGCAGTTCGGGCCAGCCGCGCGCGGTCATGCACGCGCACCGCGCCATCCATGCACGGCGGCTGATGTTCGACGGCTGGTATGGCCTTCGCGACAGCGACAGGATGATGCATGCCGGCGCCTTCAACTGGACCTTTACGCTTGGGACCGGCCTCATGGATCCCTGGACGCTTGGCGCAACCGCGCTGATCCCGGCCGAAGGCACCGATCTTGACCAGATCCCGCTGCTCGCCTCCCGTCACGGGGCCACGATCCTTGCCGGGGCACCGGGCGTGTTTCGCCGCATCCTGCGCGCAGACTGGCAGCCCTTCGCCAGCCTGCGTCACGGCCTCGCCGCGGGCGAGCGCCTTGATCCGTCCCTGCGCAACGAGTGGCAGGCCCGCACCGGCACCGACCTGCACGAAGCAATGGGCGCATCAGAGCTTTCGACCTTCATCTCGGGCAGTCCCGACCGCCCCGCCCCGCCCGGCACCGCAGGCTTCCCGCAACCGGGGCGCAACGTCGCGATCCTGTCCCGGGACGGACAGCCCCTCGCAGCGGGCGAGGCCGGCGCACTCGCCGTGCGCCGCGATGATCCAGGGCTTTTTCTCGGCTATCTGGGTCAGCCCGAGGAGAGCGCGGCGCGCTTTCGCGGCGACTGGTTCCTGACCGGCGATCAGGCGGTGGCCGACAGTGACGGCGCGATCACGCTGCTGGGACGTGCCGATGACATCATGAATGCCGGCGGCTTCCGGGTCGCGCCATCCGAAATCGAAGAGCTTCTGGCGACCCATCCGCAGGCCGGCGACGTGGCCGTCACCGAGCTGGCGGTGAGCCCCGCGACCAGCATCATCGCCGCGTTCTGGACCGGCACGGCCTCGGCCGATGACCTGCGCGCGTTGGCCGCAAGCGGACTTGCCCGTTACAAGCAACCGCGTGATTACATCCGGCTCGAGGCGCTGCCCAGGACGCCGACCGGCAAGATCAACCGCCGCGCGCTTCGTGAAACACATCGAAAGGACCGCGCATGATCCGTCTCGACATCTTCGCCGATCCCGTCTGCCCCTGGTGCCTGATCGGCAAGCTTGAACTGGATCGCGCGCTGGAAAGCCGCCCCTCGCACCCCTTCAACGTCACCTGGCATCCCTTTCGCCTGAACCCGGACATGCCACCCGAAGGGATGGATCGGCTGGCCTATCTGAAAGCCAAACCCGGTGCCGCCGAGGCCGCCCGCACCCTTGCCCAACGAGCCGCCGCGATGGGGCTTGTTCTGGACCCCGCGCCGCGCCAGCCCGACACCACCGACGCCCATCGCCTGATGTATTGGGCCGGTCTGGAAGGAGCCCAGACACCCGTCATGTCGGGGCTGTTGCGCGCCCACTGGCAAGAAGCGCGAGACATCGCCGACACGGAACAGCTGGCCCGCATCGCCGGGGCTGCGGGGCTGGACGAGGCGCTGGTTTCCCGGTTGCTGCGCAGTGACGCCGACCGTGACCAGATCATCGCGCGCGAGATGCATGCCCGAGAGCGCGGCATAAACGCGGTGCCGACCTTCATCGTCGCCGACCAGCACGCGATCAGCGGGGCGCAGACCGCCAGGATATGGCAGGACATCATCGATGAGCTGACCCAAGCCGACAGCGTGTGACCACCTGGCCGGGAAATCTTGCGCATAATGCAAAGTACCGTTATGCGCTGCACCTGATCGAAGGTGTTTCCCGATGTCCCGAGCCGCGACCCTGGGCCCGACGCCGCTGAGGCGGCTGCCGCTGCCAGAATTCATTGCGATGCTGGCGTTTCTTTTCGCTACCATCGCCTTTTCGATCGATGCGATGTTGCCGGCGCTGCCCGACATCGCGCGCGAACTGACGCCGGACAACATCAACCGGGCCCAGCTGATCCTGACCGTCTTCGTCGCCGGGCTGGGGGCAGGCACGCTGTTCGCAGGTCCGATCTCGGACGCGATCGGCCGAAAGCGCGCCATCACCATCGGCTTCCTGATCTACGCCCTCGCGACCGTCATCGCGATCCTTGCCAGTTCGATCGAGACGCTGCTGGCCGCCCGCTTCGTGCAGGGCCTTGGCGCCGCCGCCCCCCGTATCGTCGGGTTGGCGCTGGTTCGTGACCTCTATGCGGGGCGCGAGATGGCGCGGATCACCAGCTTCGTGATGATGGTCTTCATCATCGTCCCCGCGCTTGCCCCCTCGATCGGGGCGGGGATGATCTGGCTTGCCGGCTGGCAGGGGGTCTTCTTCGGCTTCCTGCTGTTCGCGCTGATCGGATGCAGTTGGCTGAACCTGCGCCAGGCCGAGACCCTGCCGCCCGAACGCCGTCGCCCCTTGCAGGTCGCCCCGCTGAAAGAGGCCGCCCGCGAGGTGCTCGGCAACCGTCAGGTCATGCTTTGCACGCTGATCCTGACGCTGGGGTTCGGGCAGATGTTCGGACTGCTGTCTTCGGCCCAACAGCTCTTCGCAGAGGCCTATGGCAAGGGCGGTGCGTTCCCGGCCTGGTTTGCCGCAATGGCGCTGCTTTCGGGTTCCGGCACGGTGCTGAACGCGGTCTTCGTCACCCGTTTCGGGATGCGCCGGATCGCATTATGGGCCTATGTGATGCAGACCTGCGTCAGCGCCACGATGCTGGTGCTGCTGGCGGCCGGACTGCTGCCGCCGGCACTGCAATTCCCGGCCTTCTTCATCTGGTGCGTCAGCGTGTTCTTCATGGCCGGCGTCACCTTCGGGAACCTGAATGCCCTTGCCTTGCAGCATATGGGGCATATCGCCGGCATGGCCGCGTCGATCGTCGCCGCCATCTCGACCATGCTTGCGACGCTGATCGCCGCGCCGGTCGGCCTGCTTTATGACGGCACTGCGCTGCCCGTCGTGACGGCCACTCTGATCTGCTCAGCCCTGGCCTGGTTCCTGATGCGCTACCTCGCCGACTAGCACCACATCGGCTGCGCGCGAAGCCGTGGATGCTATCTGCGCGTTGGCCAGGTCGTTCGCCAGATGCGCGGCGACCCCGGCTTCGTCCTTTCCCAGCGCGTGCCAGCGCGCCTCAAGCCTGCGACGCAACTCCGGCAAAGGGACGTCCAGCCAGACGCTCAGGTCATAGCGGACGCGGTTCCAGGGCGGCCGGTCCAGCAGCAGGTAGTTCCCCTCGACCACAACCACCCTGTGCGACGGCGCGACGACCCCAGCACCGGCCACAGCCAGTTCGCGGCTGCGATCGAAGACCGGAAACACGATGTCGCCCCCTGGCTGCGCCAACCGGCCAGCCAGAACGGCGAACCCCTCGGCGTCGAAGGTTTCGACGGCGCCCTTGCGCTCGAGCAAGCCACGCTCTTCCAGCACCCGGTCATCCAGGTGGAACCCGTCCATCGGCACCAGCACCGCATCCGGCAGGCGGGCGACCAGCGCCTCGGCCAGCGTCGATTTCCCGGAACCGGGCGCGCCCGCCACGGCCAGTACGGTCCGGTCCGATGGCACAGCATTGATCCGCCTGATGAGCGCCCGCCCTTGCGCGCTGTCGAAAAAGCCATCGGCAAGCCCCGGCAAGGCGGGCCCGTCCACCCCATCCCCACTCGTCACGCAGCGACCCCTTCGGGCAGTTTCGCGCCGGTCATGTAGGCCACCGCGTCCGACATGGTATGCTCTTTGGGATCGATGACACAAAGGCGCTTGCCAAGCCGGTGGATATGGATCCGGTCGGCCACCTCGAAGACATGCGGCATGTTGTGGCTGATCAGCACGATCGGAATGCCGCGCGACCTGACGTCCAGGATCAGGTCCAGCACCCGGCGGCTTTCCTTGACGCCAAGTGCGGCCGTGGGCTCGTCGAGGATGATCACGCGGCTGCCGAACGCGGCGGCGCGCGCCACGGCAACGCCCTGACGCTGTCCGCCAGACAGCGTCTCGACCGGCTGACTGATATTCTGGATCGTCATCAGCCCCAGCTCGGTCAGCTTCTCGCGGGCGAACTTGTCCATGGCTGGCTTGTCCAGCATCTTGAACCACTTGCCCATGATGCCCGGGCGGCGAAGCTCGCGCCCCATGAAGATGTTGTCCGAGATCGACAGCGCAGGCGACAGCGCAAGCGTCTGATAGACGGTCTCGATGCCGGACTTGCGCGCCTCCAGCGGGCTGTTGAAGCTGACCGGCTTTCCATCCAGCCTGATTTCGCCCTCATCCGGTCGCACGGCCCCGGAGACCGCCTTGATCAGGCTTGACTTGCCGGCGCCATTGTCGCCGATGACGGCCAGGATCTCGCCAGGATAAAGGTCGAAATCGGCGTGATCGATCGCGGTCACCCGGCCATAGCGCTTGACCAGATTGCGGGCTGCCAGAATCGGTTCGGTCATGACGAGATCTTCCTGATCCACTGGTCCACGGCGACGGCGATGATGATCAGCCAGCCGGTCGCGAACAATTGCCACAGAACGTCCACACCGGCGAGGCGTAGACCGGAGTTGAAGACACCCACGATCAGCGCGCCGATCAGCGGGCCCAGGATCGAGCCACGCCCACCGAACAGCGATATGCCGCCGATCACCACGGCGGTGATCGATTCAAGGTTCGATTCGAAGAACGAGGTCGGGCTCACCGATCCGACACGTCCGATCGAGGACCACGCGGCCAGGGCACAGATGACACCGGCGGTCATGTAGACCGACATCAGCATCCGGTTGGTCTGGATGCCCGCCAGCGCGGCCGCCTCGGGATCGTCGCCAACCGCATAGACCCTGCGGCCCCAGGCGGTCTTGTTCAACGCATACCAGAGCACCGCGAAGACGATCAGCATCAGGACGACGCCATATGTCAGCACCGCACCGCCGAGATTGAACCTTTCGCCGAAGAATTTCAGCATCGGCGCTTCGGCGTCCAGCGTCTGGCTTCGGATCGTCTCGCGCCCTGAAAGGTAATAATTCAACGCAAGGAATATATTCCAGGTCCCCAGCGTCGTGATGAACGGCGGCAGCTTGAGCCGGGTGACCAGCAGCCCGTTCAGGCCTCCGGTCAGCATCCCGCAAACAAGACCGAGCAGGATCGCAAAGGGCACCGGGACGCCGAATTCGATCGAAAGCCGGCCCATGATGACCGAAATCATCACCATGACCGCGCCAACCGAAAGGTCGATGCCGGCGGTCAGGATCACCAGCGACTGCGCGGCCGCCAGCGTGCCGACCACCGCCACCTGCTGCATGATCAGCGACAGGTTGAAGGCCGAAAAGAAATTGGGCGAGACCAGCCCGAAGACGATCAGCGACAGCACCAGCACGATGACCGGCACCATGGTTGGATAGCGATGCAGGAAATGCTGGATACGGTCCAGCGGACCACGCGAATGGTGCTCGAATTGAGCCACGGCTTCGCCTGAGCTACGCTCGACCACGGGATCTGGGGCGTCCGACATGGGCCTCTCCGTCCGAATGAGGATGATGGTGCGGCGGCGCATGGCGCCGCCGCCAGGGTTTCCGTGTCGCCTGACGGGTCAGGCGACCCGCATCAGCCCCAGCACTGGTCCAAACCTTCCTGCACGCTGATCGATTCAACGCCCTCGACAGGTTCGTCGGTGACCAGATTCACGCCGGTATTGGTAAAGTCGAGGCCTTCACTGGTCGCCGGACGGGTGCCGTCCTTGGCGAAGGCGGCGATCGCCTCGACCCCCATTGAGGCCATTTTCAGCGGATATTGCTGCGAGGTCGCGCCGATCACGCCTTCCTGCACATTCTGCACGCCAGGACATCCGCCATCGATCGACACGATCAGGGCGTCACCTTCTTTTCCGAATGATTTCAATGCCTCATAGGCACCTGCGGCGGCCGGCTCGTTGATCGTGTAGATCACGTTGATGCCGGAATCCATCTGCATCAGGGCTTCCATCGCCTGACGGCCGCCCTCTTCGTTGCCCGAGGTTACCTCGTGACCAACGATGCGTGCATCGTCCTCGTCCCCGATGACATTGGGATCCTTCACGTCGATCCCGAACCCTTCCATGAACCCTTGATCACGCAGAACATCCACGGAAGGCGCGCTGGCCGACAGGTCCAGGAATGCGATTTTGGCGTCCGCGGCAGCATCGCCCAGCTTGCCCTTCGCCCAGGCGCCGACCAGCCGCCCGGCTTCGAAATTGTCGGTCGCGAAGGTCGCGTCCGCGGCATCGATCGGGTCCAGCGGCGTGTCCAGTGCAATGACCAGAATGTCGTTGTCCTGCGCCTGCTCGAGCACATCGACAATGGCCTTGGTGTCCGATGCGGTGATCATGATACCCTTCACACCGGCCGAGATGCAGCTTTCCACCGCCTGTTGCTGGGTTTCGTGATCGCCATCGATCTTGCCGGCAAAGGTCATCAGCTCGACGCCCAGCTCCTGGGCCTTCGCGGTCGCGCCTTCCTTCATCTTGACGAAAAACGGATTGATGTCCGTCTTGGTGATCAGGCAGGCCTTCACCGGGTCCTGCGCCTGGGCCAGCCCGGCGCTCAGCGCCAGCACGGACGCGGCCAGGGACAGTCGAAATACGGGCTTCATGTTCATGTCAGTTCCTTCCTCCACCACCAGCAGGCTCCCTGTCCCGCCTTGCCTCTCAAAAAGCACCAGAAGATTTCTCTTGTCAATAACTCAATTGCATTGATTAATGCGGGCAAGGAGGATGGATGGCATGCCGAATGATCGAGTTGGCACCGCGATGGCGGGACGGAACGAGCGCGTGATCCTTTCGCTGATCCGGCGCCATGGGCCGATGCCACGCGCGGCCTTGGCACATGCGACGGGACTGTCGCCCCAGGCCATCACGAATCTCAGCAGAAAATTGATTGCAAACGGTTTCCTGGAGGCCGAAGAGGTGGTCCGCGGCAAGGTCGGCCAACCCTCGACACCGCTGGCTCTGGCCCCTGACGGGGCGTGGTTCCTGGGGCTCAAGCTGGGTCGCAGGCTGGCCGAACTGGCCCTGGTGGACTTTACCGGTCAGGTGAAACTGCACCGGCAGGAGATATATCCGTATCCGCTGCCGGACAGGGTCCTGGCCTTCGCCCGGCATGGCATCGCCACGTTCGTGGCGAATCTGCCGCGCGCATCGCGCGACCGAGTCGCCGGGCTGGGAATCGCGACGCCCTTCCGGCTTTGGGACTGGGGTGACGAAATGGCCGGCTGGATCGACTGCGATCTGCGCGCCGAACTGGAAGCGGAACTGCCCTTCCCCGTTTTCCTCGAGAATGACGCCACGACCGCCTGCGGGGCCGAGCTTGTCTTCGGCCACAGATCCCTTCCCAGCGATTTTCTGCACATCTACATCGCGCATTTTCCCGGCGGCGGACTGGTTCTGGACGGCAAGCTTCGCTTTGGACCCAGACGCAATGCCGCCGCGCTGGGGTCGATCCTTGTTCCGGATGGCGGGCAATTGCTGCACAGCGCCTCGCTGGCGTCTTTGGAAAAGCGCCTTGGACGACCCCTGCAACCCGACGACTCGGCGTGGGACGTGCCGGAGACGGTCGAACGCGAATGGGCCGAACAGGCCGGGCGCGCCCTGGCCTTCGTATCGCTTGCCGCCGTCTCGATCGTCGACCTGCCGCTGGTCGTGATCGACGGGGCCGTGCCCCCCGCGACCCGCGCGCGGCTGGTCGCTACGACCCGCGAGGCACTGGCGGGCATGCCGCGAGAGGGCATCGACCCCCCGCATGTCATCGAGGGCAGCCTTGGCCGCAACGCGCGGGTTCTGGGGGCGGCCGCCCTGCCGCTGTCGCATTTCTTTCAGCCGGACGGCGATCTGCGTTCGTCCCCCGCTCTGGCAACCGAAGGCCAGATGTAACAGACTCGCGCCAGTCAGACGGGGGACAGCATGTATCTGGGAATCGATCTGGGCACCTCGGGCGTTAAGGTCGTGCTGATCGACGACGCGCAGGCGGTGCTGCAAACCGGCCACGCAAGGCTGGACGTTCAGACGCCACAACCGGGCTGGTCGGAACAGGACCCGCAGGCCTGGATCGACGCGACGCGCGCGGCCCTGGCCGGGCTGGACCAACCTCTGGACCGGGTGGCCGGCATCGGCCTGTCCGGCCAGATGCACGGTGCGGTCTGCCTTGACGCGTCGGATCGGGTGCTGCGCCCCGCGATCCTGTGGAACGATGGCCGCGCCTCGGCCGAGGCCGCCACGCTGGACGCGGACCCGCGCTTTCACGCGATCACCGGAAACCTGGTCTTCGCCGGTTTTACCGCGCCCAAGCTGCTGTGGATGCGCCGTCACGAACCCGATCTTTTCGAACGCGCGCGGCGCGTCCTGCTGCCCAAGGACTATCTGCGACTGTGGCTGACCGGCGAGGCCATCAGCGACATGTCCGACGCCTCGGGCACCGCGTGGTTCGATCCCGCCAGGCGGGACTGGTCCGACGACCTGCTGTCCGCGACCGGCCTGTCACGCGCGTCGATGCCGGCGCTGGCCGAGGGCAGCGAGGTCGCGGGCCGCCTGCGCGCCGAACTGGCGGCCGAGCTGGGCCTTCCCGCCGGCATTCCGGTCGCCGGCGGTGCGGGCGACAACGCCGCCACCGCGATCGGCGCGGGAATCACCGGGCCGGGACCGGGGCTTGTGTCGCTTGGCACCTCGGGGGTGGTCTTCGCGGCGACCGACCGCTTCCTGCCGGCGCCCGAGACCGCCATCCACGCCTTCTGCCATGCGCTGCCCGGTCAATGGCACCAGATGGGCGTGATCCTGTCCGCTGCCGGCTGCCTGGAGTGGTGGTCGCGCATCGCCGGACGACCGGCGGCTGATCTGCTGGCCGAACTGGACCCGGCTTCGATCGCGCCGGGCCGCATCGCCTTCTGGCCCTATCTGTCGGGAGAGCGCACGCCGCTGAACAACCCGGCGCAGCGCGCGGGCTTCACCGGGCTTTCGTCGCGCAGCACCCGGCCCCAGTTGACCCGCGCGGTGCTGGAGGGCGTGGCGCTGGCGCTGGCCGAGAACATGGCTGCCTTGCGGACGGCGGGCGGCGGTGCCGACTCGCTGATCGCGATGGGCGGTGGCGCGCGGTCCGACCTTTGGCTGTCGATGCTGGCACAGGCGACCGGCGTGCCCGTACTGCGTCCCTCGGGCGCCGAAACCGGCGCCGGCTTCGGTGCGGCGCGGCTGGCGCTGATGGCCGCGACCGGCGCCGGCGCCGAGGTGCTGACCACGCCCGACATCGCGGCCCGCTTCGATCCGGACGCCGCGCTGCTGCCCGCATGGGGCGAGGCCTTGTCGCGGTTGCAGGACCAGCGCGCCTGAGACTCTGGTTGACACCGTCCCGCAGCCCTCTATAAGCGCGCACTTCATTGGTGTTGGTGGCCCTCGCAAGGGGATGCCTGTCGGGCGCAAGCCAAAGGACAACGCCCTTCGACAGATAGAAGGAGATCAGCCGTGACCAAACGCACGTCTGCCAAGTACAAGATCGACCGCCGCATGGGCGAGAACATCTGGGGCCGCGCCAAATCCCCGGTGAACCGCCGCGAATACGGTCCCGGCCAGCACGGCCAGCGCCGCAAGCAGAAGCTGTCGGATTTCGGCACCCAGCTGCGCGCCAAGCAGAAGCTCAAGGGCTATTACGGCGACCTGACCGAAAAGCAGTTCCGCCGCATCTATGCCGAGGCCGAGCGTGTCAAGGGCGACACCGGCGAGAACCTGATCGGCCTGCTGGAGCGTCGTCTGGACGCCGTCGTGTATCGCGCCAAGTTCGTGCCGACCATCTTCGCCGCCCGCCAGTTCGTGAATCACGGCCATGTCGAGGTGAACGGTCAGCGCGTGAACATCGCGTCCTACCGCGTCAAGGAAGGCGACGTCATCTCGATCCGAGAGCGTTCGCGTCAACTGGCCATCGTGCTGGAAGCCGTCGGCCTGCCCGAGCGTGACGTGCCCGATTACCTGGACACCGACCACAACAAGATGACCGCGACCTTCGTTCGCACCCCCGCGCTGGGTGACGTGCCCTACGCCGTGCAGATGGAACCGAACCTGGTCGTCGAATTCTACGCGAAGAACTGATCTTCGAGACAGCGAACACGCTGAAAGGGGCCGCATCTTCGGATGCGGCCTCTCTCATGACGGTCCTCTCGTGCGGCATCGCCACCCGGGCAGATCGCAAGGCGCGGAGGCACGATGCCGGCCCGTCTGCGGCCGGCATTCAACCCGCTGCCGCCGCCTCGCGATAGACATCGACCATCCGGTCCACCTTCTTCTCCCAGTCGAAATCCCGCCGCACGATTTGCTGGCCCGCCTGCCCCATGCGCGCGCGCAGATCGGGATCGTGCGCCAGCGTGGCGAAGGCGTTGGCGAGGCGCTGGGGAAAGTCCTCGCGTGGCGCCGGATGGACCATGATGCCGCTGTCGGCGTTCAGGTAGTCCAGCGGACCGCCCCAGGCGCTGGCGACCACCGGCAGACCCATCGCCATTGCTTCCAGCACCACCGCCCCACCGCATTCGCGCAGCGAATTCAACACCAGCGCGTCGGAGCCGGCCAGAACCTCGGCGCAGCGTTCCTGCGGCTGGAACCCGTGAAAGGTGACATGATCCGCGATCTGCAGGTCGGCGGCCAGCGCGGCAAGATCCGCGCGTCCCTCGCCGTCACCCAGCAGATCCAGCGTCACATCCGCCCCACCCTCTCGTGCCAGCGCGACCGCGCGCAAGGTGATGTCGATTGCCTTCCAGCCGACGAACCGGCCCAGAAAGGCCAGCCGCAGCCGGTCAGGCCGGGGCGCGGCTCTTTCCTGCTGCGGCGCGCGCCAGCGGGTGAAGTCGATGCCGTTCTCGATCAGCGTCACGATATGGGGGTGCCGCGGGTCGGGCAAGGCCCGGCGCGTGCGTTCGTTGGCGACCAGCAGGACGGCGGCCTTGTGCTTGCCGGGATTGATGCGGTTGAGCAGCAATGCGATCCGGCGACCGACCCCGATCGTGGCGCGCGTGGCGCCCCCCTCGTAATCCTCATAACCCGGCGGATAGTCCATGCCCCCATTCATCGGCCCGATCACCAGCGGCACGCCGAAGCGGTGCAGGTTCGACGGGATCAGCGGCGACACCGGAATCGGCTGATGGATCAGGTCGACCTCGCCCTCGGCGACCAGCTGGCGTATCAGCCGAGCCTGATAAAGCTCGTTCAGCCATGTCATCAGCCCGCCGCCGATCAGATCGCGGACCCGTTCGGGAAAACGCGAGAAGCCTTGCCAGATCATCCGGTGCCAGCGCGTGTCAGGCACGAAATGCATCCGCTCCGGATCGCAGTCGGGCAGCGCCAGCAACTCTTCGGCGTTGCGATGGTGGGCGATCAGATGGACGGGATGGCCGCGACGCGACAGGATGCGAAAATAGTTGAGCGGCAGAAACGCCTCGCCGCCGAACCGGGCCGAGGCATTGGGCGCGACGATCAGCACCTTGGGCAGATTGCGATCAGACATGGCACTTCACCGTTACTCGTGACCGGGCCCTTATCGGCCAGCGGACGCGGAAGGGCAAAGAATTTCCGCACTTCCAATGAACGCCCGTGCCGATTAGACCGGCCCGGACCGAAGGAAAGGCCAGATGACACAGATCACCCCGCAGCCCGGCATCATGGACATCGCGCTTTACGTCAGCGGCGAAAGCAGCCTGGCGGGGCATCAGCAGGTGCTGAAACTCTCTTCGAACGAAAACCCGCTGGGGTGCAGCGACAAGGCGCGTGCGGCATTCGCCGCCGCGGGCCGGGATCTGCACCGCTATCCCTCGACCGATCACGCTGCCCTGCGTGCCGCCATCGGCGAGGTGCATGACCTTGACCCCGACCGGATCATCTGCGGCGTCGGATCGGATGAGGTGCTGCAATTCGTGACGCAAGCCTATGCCGGCGTGGACGACGAGATCATCACCACCGAGCACGGCTTTTCCATGTATCCGATTCTGGCGCGGATGGTCGGGGCGATCCCGGTGACGGTCCGCGAGGCCGAACGGCGCGTCGATATCGACGCGATCATCGCCGCCGTGACCGCACGCACGAAGATTGTCTTCATCGCGAATCCCGCCAATCCGACGGGCACGATGCTGGACCAGGATGAGGTGCGGCGGCTGGTTGAAGGACTTCCCGCGCATGTGATCCTTGTCCATGACGGAGCCTATACCGAATTCGCCGGGAATTCCGACGGAGGCCGGTCGCTTGTGGACCGTCACCCCAACGTGGTGATGACGCGCACCTTCTCGAAGATCCACGGCCTTGGCGGGCTGCGGATCGGCTGGGGCTATGCACAACGTTCGATCATCGACGTGCTGAACCGTATCCGCCAGCCCTTCAATCTGTCGAACGCGCAGATGGCCGCCGCCGAGGCCGCGATCCGCGATACAGCGTTCAGTGCAGGATGCGCCGATCTGAACGCGCGGATGCGGCAGCAATTGCGGGAATCGCTGATCCGGCTGGGACTGGATTGCGACGAAAGCTTCGCGAATTTCGTGCTGGCCCGGTTCGCAGACCCCGCCGAGGCCGGGGCCGCAGACGCCGCCTTGCGCATGGATGGCATCCTCGTGCGCCGCGTCAGCGGATATGGTCTGCCCTCGGCGCTGCGCATCACGGTGGGTGACGAGGCGGGCTGCGCACGCGTCGTCCACAGCCTCGGCCGCTTCATGGCCGAACGGAGAGGGGCATGAGCGTGATCTACGACCGTGTGGCGCTGATCGGGCTGGGGCTCATCGCAGGGTCGATGGCCCACGCGATGCGCGAGGGCGGGCTGGCGCGAGAGATCGTCGGCCATGCCCGCAGCGCGGCGACGCGCCAGACCGCGCGCGAGATCGGTTTGTGCGACCGCGTGACGGACAGCGCGGCCGAGGCGGTGGACGGTGCCGATCTGGTGGTGCTGGCCGTGCCGGTCGGCGCGATGGGCGATGTCGCCGCCGAGATCGGGCCGCGGCTGAAACCGGGTGCGACCGTGACCGATGTGGGCTCTGTCAAGCAATCGGTGATCGATGCTGTCGGGCCGCACATCCCCCAGACCGTGCATTTCATCCCCGGTCACCCGCTTGCCGGGACCGAACATTCGGGCCCACGGTCGGGCTTTGCGTCCCTGTTTCGCAACCGCTGGTGGCTGTTGACGCCGCTGCCGGACAGCGACCCCGAGGCAGTCGCGCGGCTGTCGGGCCTGGTGCTCGCAATGGGCGCAAAGACGGACAGCATGGAGGCTGGCCATCACGATCTGGTTCTTGCCGTGACAAGCCATGCGCCGCACCTGATTGCCTACACGATGGTGGGCGTCGCCGACCACCTGAGCCGGGTCACGGACGAAGAGGTGATCCAGTATTCGGCCGCCGGCTTCCGCGACTTTACCCGGATCGCGGCCAGCGACCCGACCATGTGGCGCGACGTGTTCCTGCACAACAAGGAGGCGACGCTGGACATTCTTGGCCGCTTCACCGAGGAGCTGTTCGTCCTTCAGCGCGCGATACGGATGGGCGACGGGCAGCAGCTCTTCGACTATTTCACCCGCACCCGCGCGATCCGTCGCGGCATCATCGAGGCCGGACAGGACACCGAGGCCCCCGATTTCGGACGCTCAATCGTGGCACCGAAGGGCTGAGCCGGCTACATCGCGCGCGGAAAGTGCGGCGCGGGACCGATCTCGACATCGCCGATGAACAGCCTGCCCGACTTCATGACGACCGGGAAGCGCAGTTCGCCCTCGATCGGTTCGGGCAGCATCAGACCGTCCTCTTCGCTGTTCTCGGGGAACGGCATCCGTCCGATGCCGTTAATCAGCGCCGATGCCAGCATCGCCGCATCCGTCGGAATCAGCCCCGCGTCGCTGGCCCGACGCAACAGGGCCGCGCCATCGCGCGTATAGATCGCCAGTCGCCCTTCGACGCGGCCATCCGCCGATCTGCGCAGATATCCGGCCAGCCGTGCCCTTGCATCGCCCAGTTGCAGATCCAGCCCCTCGCTGCGCAGTCCTACGGGTTGCGGCGGCACCGTCGCCCCGGAAACCGAATCCAGATCGAGGATTCCGTCCAGCCACAGCGTCGCCATGCCCGTCAGCGACACTGTCCCCGGCACCGATACCGCCGCGATGCCAAGATGGGCGAGGGCGTCGAGATCCAGCGCCGTCAGCGAAAGATCGACATCAAAGGCCGAACGCGCGCCGCGCGGTGCGGCGTGGCCCAGCCCGACCATCTGGCCGCTTGCGAAGATGCCTTCGGCCAGCAGCCACGCGTCCAGCGAAAGCGCGGCAAGGTTCAGTGTTGCCTGACGGACCGCACCACCATGCAGGGGCGAAAGGCGCAGGCTGAACCCGCCATCACGCAGCGTCAGCGGCAGGCGGCGACCGTTCAGGCGCAGCATCGCCTTGTCGGGCAGGCCGATCCGCGCCTCGGCCGGGGATAGCGGTGCAATCCATGCCTCCAGCCAGGGCAGGTCCAGGCCAAGCTTGTCCCCCTCATAGACCGGCCGCGTCAGCCGCACCCCGATCCGGTCGTGCCGGCGCAGCGGCGCCACTGCCTCGACTGCCAGACCGGGGTGCGCGCCAGCCTGCGATCTGACCCGTTCCGCCATCCAGCTTTCGCCGCCCAGCCAGAAAACGCCGGCTGCCAGCAGCATCAGCAACAACAGCCCATAAATGAAGCGCATCGAACCCCCTGCCCCGCCCCGCGGCCCCGCCCTGGCTTCTGCGGCGCCCAGTCGGGGCGCGGGGCTTTCATCCGGGCGCATCGTGACCTAGTTTTCCATCCCAAGGAAGGGTTCGACCAAGATGCAAAAAAATTCCTGGGTTTTCGGCTATGGCTCGCTGATGTGGGATCCGGGCTTCAGACCGGTCGAGACCGTCAAGGCGCGACTGACAGGCTATGCACGCAGCTTCTGCCTGCGATCAACCCGTTATCGTGGCACGGAAGATGCGCCGGGCCTGGTCCTTGGTCTGGACGCCGAACCGGGCGCGATCTGCAGCGGCCTGGCGCTTCGTATTCCCGATGACCAGCATGACGAGATCATGGTCTATCTGCGCGAGCGCGAGCTGGACACCGGCGCCTATCGTGAAATGGTGCTGCCATTGACGCTTGAGGACGGGCGGCAGGTCGAAGCGCTGTCCTATGTGATGCGGCGCGACCACTGGCAATACGCGGGCGGGTTGTGCCGGCGCGAACAGGCCCGGATCATCGCACGGGCCCAGGGCGGGCGTGGTCCCAATTGCGACTACCTGTTCAATACCGCCCGCCATCTGGCGGAAATCGGACTGGCCGATGAATGGCTGGACCAGTTGGCGGACGAGGTACGTCGGCTGCTGGCGACCGAATTGCCGGAACAGGACAATCCGACCTGACTTTCGGATCGCTTGGCAAGTGGCAGCACCCGCCCTACAATCGCCTGATCACGAATTCGGCAACGATAACGGGACCGAGATCTCTTGAGCGATCCAGACAGCGGCCAGAGGCCGGACGACCCCGAAGGCGCCGCCCGACCAGAGGAAGACCGGCTGCACCTGCCGAACCGGCGCATCACCGCGACACGTGCCGGCGGCGCAATTCCGCCCGCGACGCCGCATTTCTCGCAGCCGGTTCGGCAGATCGTGCTGATGCTGACGGTGCTGGTGCTGGTGCTGGCCGGGGGATGGGTGGCTTACAGCCGTATCCTTCCGATCTTCATGGCGAATCGCTGGCTGAACGGGCTGATCCTGACCGTCTTCGCCGTCGGTGTCCTCGCCTGCTTCTGGCAGGTCGGGCAGTTGGTGCGGTCAGTCAGCTGGATCGAGCGTTTCGCCGATCGCCGCCGCAATGCCGTTGAAAAAGGCGTCGCCGCCCGTGGCAGCGCGGACAGCGATGTTCCGCCGCGGCTGCTGGCACCGCTGGCCGCGCTGCTGGGCATGCGCGGGCCATCGGGCGGGGTCATCTCGACCGGATCGGCGCGCTCGATCCTCGATTCGGTGGCGACCCGCATCGACGAGTTGCGCGAAATCACAAGATACCTATCCAACCTACTGATTTTCCTTGGCCTTCTTGGAACGTTCTACGGGCTTGCGACAACCGTCCCGGCGGTCGTGGACACAATCCGCGCGCTGGCGCCGCAAGAAGGCGAAAGCGGAATCGAAGTGTTCGAAAAGCTCATGGGCGGCCTCGAGGCGCAGCTTGGCGGCATGGCGACGGCATTCTCATCCTCGTTGCTGGGCCTGGCCGGATCGCTGGTGGTGGGTCTGCTGGAACTGTTCGTGACCCATGGCCAGAACCGCTTCTACCGCGAACTGGAGGAATGGATGTCCGGCTTTACCCGCGTCGGACTGGCCGGGGCCGAGGGCGACGCGATCGATCAGGCGGCGATGTCGGGCTTTCTGGAACAGATCGGCGCGAACATGGACCGCTTGCAGCAGTTCCACGCGGAACGCGATGCGGCGCGCGACGACGCGGCCGCCATGGCGGATGAACGCGTCGTGGTGATGGCCGAGGCGATCGAGGCGCTCGCACATCGGTCCGAGGCCGAACGGGAGGCATCGCTGGCGCGCGTCGCGACACTGAGCGAGGGACTTGCCCGGATGGCCGACAGTCAGGACAGGATGCTGGAACTGGCGCGTCAGCGCAGCGACCGGCCCGCCCCGACGGCGCCGGACCTGTCCGGCATCGAGGCGGCCCTGTCCCGGCTGGTTGCGGATCTCAACGAGGGCCGGGACGAGATGGTGGCCGAACTGCGCTCTGACATCCTGGTGTTGACGCGGGCCGTGCGGGCCGCGCGCTTCAACGACCCCTTCCGCGACGACCTGCTGAAAGATCCCTTGCTGACCCGCGGGGACGACTAGGGAATGGCCCTCAACCGCGCCTCGTCGGGGAACCGCTTCTCGTCCACGATCTGGCCGGGCTTCGTGGATGCGATGACGGCGCTGCTGATGGTGCTGATGTTCGTGCTGACGATCTTCATGATCGTGCAATCGGTGCTGCGCGAGCAGATCACCACCCAGGACGACACGATCGCCAAACAGGTGGCCGCGCTCTCTGCCCAGGAACGCAGGCTCGACGACCTGGGACGACAGGTCACGGCCCTGGGTGATGCGCTGACGGTTTCCGAACGGCGCGAAGCTGCCTTGCAGGATCAGTTGAACGCCGAAGCCCGCCGCGCACAGACCGCGGAAGAGGCTCTGGCGCAAGGCGAAGCCGAGGCGCGCGAGCGTGCGGCGCGGATCACCAGGCTCACCAACCAGCTTGAGACCAGCCGTGCGCAGCTGGGAGAAGCGCGCACGATGCTGACCGATTTCGAGGCCGAGGTCGCGGCGCTGATCGCCGCCCGTGCGGACGATCAGGCGCAGGCACAGGCGGACCTGCAGAGCCTGAGGGTGCAGCTTGAGGATCAGCAGGCTCGTGCCTCGGCGGCGGAACTGGCGGTGGCGGCCGCGCGCCAGGAAATCGACGCGCAGCAGGAACAGGCGCGCCTGGCAGCGGCGCGCCGCGAGGCGCTGCAGGCCTTGATCGCCGACCTGCGCCGGCGCAGTGCCGGAGCCGAGGCGCAGACCGCGGCTCTGCAAACCGAACTGACCGCGAAAGAGGCGCAGCTTGACGAGGCCGAGGCCGACCGACTGGCCGAGGCCGAGGCCGCGCGACTCTTGCGCGCGCGGCTGGAGCGTGCGGACAGCGAGCTGACCGCCATGACCCTGTCGCTGGAGGAAACCCGCAAGCGGGCCGAGGAAACCCTGACGCTGCTGGCGGCAGCGCAAGCCGCGCGCGACAACCTGTCCACCGAGGCGGCGCGGAATGCCAGCGAGGCCGAGCGTCAGTCCGCGCTGCTGGCGACCGCACAAAGCGAATTGGACCGGCAGGAGGCGCTGTCGGACGAAAGCCAGCGCCGGGTCGCGCTGCTGAACGAACAGGTGGCCTCGCTGACCGCGCAGCTCGGCTCTTTGCAGGCACTGCTCGAGACGGCGGGCGCCGATCAGCGCGATGCGGAATTGCGGGTCGAGGATCTGGGCCAGCAGCTCAACGCCGCCCTGCTGCGCGCCGCCGAGGAAAAGGACCGTCGCCTGACCCTGGAGGCAGAGGCCCGCCGGATGGCAGAGGACGAAGCCCGCGACCTGGCGCGCTATCGGTCCGAGTTCTTCGGTCGCCTGTCTCAGATCCTGTCCGGGCGCGAGGGGGTGAAGATCGTCGGCGACCGGTTCGTGTTCCAGTCAGAGGTGCTGTTTGCGCCGGGCGAGGCCACGCTGTCGAATGCCGGGCGCGCTCAGGTTGCGGGCGTGGCGCAGATGCTGTCCGAGATCTCGGGCGACATCCCGGACGAGATCGACTGGATCATCCGGGTGGATGGCCATACCGACAGCACGCCCCTGTCCGGGACCGGTCGCTATCGGGACAACTGGGAACTAAGCCAGGCCCGCGCGCTGGCGGTCGTACGCTATCTGATCGATAATCTCGGATTCCCACCCAACCGTCTGGCAGCGACGGGTTTTTCCGACACGAGACCTGTGGCCGAGGGTTCCGATCCGGACGCACTTGCCCAAAATCGGCGGATCGAACTCAAACTGACGGAACGCTGACTTTCAGTGCCCGATCGTCTTCGAGAACAGGTTCACCACGATCACCCCGGTCACGATCAGCCCCAGACCAATCGCGGCCGGAAGGTCCAGCCGCTGACCGAAGACGAGCAACCCGATCAGCGCGACCAGCACGATCCCCAGCCCGCTCCAGATGGCATAGGCTATTCCAAGTGGCAGCACCCTCAGGCTGAGCGACAGAAGGTAAAAGCTGGCCAGATAGCATAGCGCCATGCCGACAGTCGGCCAGGCCCGCGTGAACTGTTCCGAACGCTGCAGGAAGGACGTGCCGACGACCTCGAGTCCGATCGCGAGGACCAGGGCGACATAGGGAGATCCGATCATCATGCCTCCGCCGCATCCGGCACATCCTCGCCGGCCAATCGCCGCATCCGGCGTTCGACCTCGGAATTGAGTTCCGCGCCGACCAGCACGATGGTCGCGTTCAGCCACAGCCACATCATCAGGCCGATCACCGCACCAAGCGAGCCATAAGTCCTGTTGTAGTTCGCGAAATTCGCCGCATACCAGCTGAACAGCATCGAAGCGATCACCAGGGCGACGGCGGCAAAGACCGCGCCCGGTGAAATCCAGCGCCAGCGCGAATTGGGCGTCGCCGGTCCCCAGCGATAGACCGCTGCGAGAGCCAGGATCAGCACGGTGAACAGCACTGGCCAGCGCACCAGGGTCACCAGCATCTCGCTGCCGGCGGACAGAGGCAGCATCGCAAGCAGGACGGGGACCACCGCGACCACGCCCAGCATCAGCGCAAGCGTCAGCAGCCCACCCAGGGTGAAGCACATCGCCACCAGATTGAGCCGAAGAAAGCCCCGCGTCTCGCGCTGGAAGAACGCCACGTTCAGAGCCGAGAGAAGCGCCTTCATGCCGCCATTCGCGGAATAGAACGCAAGCAGCAGCCCTGCGATGCCAGCCAGAGACAGCGCCGAACGGGGCGAGGCGGCGATCGATTCGACCTGCGAGCGGATGATGTCCAGCGCACCGGACGGCAGGAACCGCTGCAGCGTGTCGATGTGACGGGTAATCGTGTCCGGGTCGGCGACGAGGCCATAGAGCGACACGAAGGCCGTGATCGCGGGAAACAGCGACAGCAGACCGAAGAAGGTCACACCGCCGGCAACCGCCGTAACCCGGTCGGCGCCGATCTGCGTCACGGTGGCCTTCGCGATCGCGATCAGATCGCCTCGTTGCAGGTCCCGCAACCGCATCGCTGCTACATCCGGGGTGACGGATCCGGGCCGCCCCTCCTCGGCACGGCCACCATCCCCGCCCTCGGTCTTGCCAAGCCGGTAGCGGCGGCGCGTCTCATCGTCCAGATCTCCGAACAGCGCGTCATAAACGCCGCGGCGGTCGCCATGTCCCATTCCGTCTGCTTTCGCTTGCATGTCCCGGATACGCTATCGCGCCGACGGACGCGCCTACAAGTTGTGACGGCGCCTTTCGTCCGGATCGTCGTCACCCCGGCGCGCCGGCTGGTCCGCCGCGGGGCGCCCATCGTCATGCCCGTCGCGCAGGGCGCTGCGGACCGACTCGGCAGCTTCCGCGAATTCGCTTACGATGGCTTTGGCCTGCGCCGCGACACTGCGAAAGCCCTGGAATGCCGCAACCAGCGACTGCGCCACGCCGTTCAGGCTGCGCGACAGGTCATTTGCCGTATCCGTCAGTTCGTGGGCCAGGTTGCCGCGCGGCGGCGCGCGTCGCTCGGCCGCGGTTGCCCTGGCCTGAGCGGATTCCCTGCTGTCACGCCGGGCCTGATCGCGGACCCGCCGGCGCACGGCCTCCTGTTCGTCGGGCGTCATCCCGGCGAAGGCCGGCGCGTGCGTCCGTTGCTTCGTCGCACGGCGATGCGGGCGCGGCCGATCCTCTGATCCGGAGTCCGACAGCTTGCGGGCCGCCATCAGCGCCCCGGCCGTAAGCCCCGCGACGCCCAGGGCCACCCCGCCCCAGACGATTATCTTGCTGGACAGGGAAGGTGCCGGATAGGCATGACGACCGTCGGGCGACATCGGCGCCGATGGGATGACCCGGCTGGCCCGCATCGGCTTGTGCGGATAGGGGCTGGCGGTCTTGTGTCCCTTTGGCACCGGACGCGGCCCGAACCGTGTCTGGCTGGTGCGGTCGGCTTCGGTCAGGTTGTGAATATCGTCGTCGGTCGGTCGCATCGTCGTCGCCTCCGGAAATGCAGCGTGATTTGTCTCATGAACCCGCGCGGGCGGTGGAATGTTCCGCAGGCGGCGGCTTGCCCGCCATCAAATCTTGCCCATGCGGCACGTCAAGGCTATGCCCGCGCCAATGACAAGGAGTCCGCCATGATCCCTCGCTATGCCCGCCCCCAGATGACCGCGATCTGGTCGCCCGAAACGAAGTTCCGCATCTGGTACGAGATCGAGGCGCATGCCTGCGACGCCCAGGCCGACCTGGGCGTGATCCCACGCGCCAACGCCGAGGCGGTCTGGCGCGCGAAGGATGTCGAATTCGATGTCGCGCGCATCGACGAGATCGAGGCCGTGACCAAGCATGACGTGATCGCCTTCCTGACCCATCTGGCTGAACATATCGGCAGCGACGAGGCGCGATTTGTCCATCAGGGCATGACGTCCAGCGACGTGCTGGATACGACGCTGAACGTCCAGCTGGTGCGCGCCGCCGATATCCTTCTGGCCGGTATGGACAAGGTTCTGGACGCGCTGAAGCGACGCGCCTACGAGCACAAGGACACATTGCGGATCGGCCGCAGCCACGGCATTCATGCCGAACCCACCACCATGGGTCTGACCTTCGCGCGCTTCTATGCGGAAATGGCCCGCGGCCGGGTGCGTCTGGAACGCGCCCGCGACGAGATCGCGACCGGGGCCATCAGTGGTGCGGTCGGCACCTTCGCCAATATCGACCCGGCGGTCGAAGAGCATGTCTGCGCGAAGATGGGCCTGCGCCCCGAGCCGATCAGCACCCAGGTCATTCCGCGCGACCGTCACGCGATGTTCTTCGCCACGCTCGGCGTCATCGCCAGCAGCATCGAGAACATCGCCATCGAGATCCGGCACATGCAGCGCACCGAGGTTCTGGAGGCCGAGGAGTTCTTCAGCCCCGGCCAGAAGGGGTCGTCGGCGATGCCCCACAAGCGCAACCCGGTGCTGACCGAAAACCTGACCGGTCTCGCCCGGCTGGTCCGCATGGCCGTGATTCCCGCGATGGAGAATGTCGCCCTGTGGCACGAACGCGACATCAGCCATTCCTCGGTCGAACGCGGGATCGCCCCTGACGCGACGATCACCCTCGATTTCGCGCTGAACCGCCTGGCCGGCGTGATCGAAAAGCTGGTCGTCTATCCCCAGAACATGCTCGCGAACATGAACAAGTTCAAGGGATTGGTGATGAGCCAGCGGGTCCTGCTGGCGTTGACCCAGGCCGGCGTGTCACGCGAGGATGCCTATCGTCTGGTCCAGCGAAACGCCATGAAGGTCTGGGAGCATGGCAAGGATTTCAAGGAAGAACTGCTCTCCGATCCCGAGGTGACAGCGGCCCTGTCCCCCGCGCAGATCGAAGAGAAGTTCGACCTTGGCTATCACACGAAGAACGTCGACCGGATCTTTTCGCGCGTATTCGATTCAAATCCCTTGTGATTTTCGTGCACGGATAACGGCGCGTTAGGGAATATATGCCAGATTTCCTGCATGGCGGAAGCACAGGGATGATCGGGGGCAGATGATGAACGCGCAGACCGGACTCAGCCAGCGGCAGAAGGCGGCGGTGATCGTGCGGCTTCTGCTGGACGATGACGAGGTTGTCAGCCTGTCACGGCTGGACAGCGATGCGCAGACGATGCTGGCCGAGGAAATGGCCGGCATGGAACTCATCGACCGCAAGACCCGTGATGCCGTCATCACGGAATTCTGCGATCGGCTTGAATCGGTCGGGGTCACCTTCCCCGGCAATCTGGACGGCACGCTGGCAATGCTGGGCGGCAAGCTGTCAGAGGACAGCACCGATCGCCTGCGCCGACTGGCCGCGATGTCGGGTCGTGGTGATCCGTGGCAACGTGTGGCGACGCTGTCGAAGGACAACATCCTGACGCTTGCCAACTCGGAATCGATCGAGATCGTGGCGTTGATGCTTTCCAAGCTGCCGGTGGTCCGGGCCTCGGACATCTTCAGCGCCCTGCCGCGCGAACGGGCGCGGGCCGTGGCGCAGGCGATGTCGATGACCGGCGCGGTGACGCCGCAGGCGCTGCAGCGGGTCGGGCTGATCCTGCTTCAGGCTGCCGATGCGCTGCCCCGGCCCGCGATCGACACGCCCGCGGCCGACCGCATCGGCGCGATCCTGAACTTTGCCACCGCGGACTTGCGCGACGAGGTCCTGGAAACCCTGGAAAAGGACGACGCTGGATTTGCCGGCGGGGTACGGCGTGCGATCTTCATCTTCGGCCACATCCCCCACCGGATCGAAACGCGCGACGTGCCGCGGATCGTGCGCGAGGTCGAGCAACCCGTGCTGCTGCGCGCGCTGTCTGCACCGGACCCCGATGACGCTGCAGCAGCCGAGTTCATTCTGACAAACCTGTCGCAGCGCATGGCGGACGGGTTGCGCGAAGAGATGGAAGGACTGGGCAAGGTCCGCGCGCGTGACATCGAGGACGCCAAGACCGAAGTGATCGCCGCGATCCGGAGGCTCGAGGAGGCCGGTGATCTGACCCTGATTCTACCGGATGATGACGACGAGGAAGCTTGACCGCTGCGCGGACTTGTCCGGGGCCGACGGTCGCGGGATAAGCGGGTCAAGGGGACACCAATGACCAACCGCATCGCGATCGCGCTAGCCATCCTCATCGTCGCGCTGCTCGTCGCAGACGGCCTCTGGCTGCATCTGGACATTCCGGTTCGGGGTGGAAAGGTGCTTGACGGAGCAATCGAATATCTCAGCTTCTGGCGCTGATCGGGTCGCCGCCAGGCCATCCCATGCGGACCAGAAACTGCCCGCCGCGGACCGGCCCCGCAGGGCGGTCCGGACATTCGGCCCCCAGGGTCCGGTTTTCGGGCATCTTCGGCAACGGGTATTTGCATCGGCCGGACGGTCGCGCTAGAGCATGGCGCAACATCATCTGGTCGGGAGAGAGAACCATGGCTGTCAAGGTCGCCATCAACGGTTTCGGTCGCATCGGTCGCAACGTGCTGCGGTCCATCATCGAATCGGGCCGCACCGATATCGAGGTGGTCGCGATCAACGATCTGGGTCCGGTCGAGACCAATGCTCATCTGCTGCGCTATGACAGCGTGCACGGTCGCTTTCCCGCCGATGTGAAGGTCGACGGCAACAGCATCGATGTGGGCCGCGGGCCGATCAAGGTCAGCGCCATCCGCAACCCCGCGGACCTGCCCTGGGGCGATGTGGACGTCGTGCTGGAATGCACCGGCATCTTCACCTCGAAAGAGAAATGTCAGGCGCATCTGGAAAACGGATCCAGCCGCGTGCTGATCTCGGCACCGGGCGAGAACGCGGACAAGACCATTGTCTTCGGCGTCAACGACGACACGCTGACCAAGGACGACATCGTGGTGTCGAATGCCAGCTGCACGACCAACTGCCTCGCGCCCGTGGCGAAGGTCCTGAACGACGCGATCGGCATCGACCGCGGCTTCATGACCACCATTCACAGCTATACTGGCGACCAGCCTACGCTGGATACGATGCACAAGGACCTGTATCGCGCCCGCGCCGCCGCCCTGTCGATGATCCCGACCTCGACCGGCGCGGCCAAGGCTGTCGGCCTGGTGCTGCCGGAACTGAAAGGCCGTCTGGACGGCGTCGCGCTTCGCGTGCCGACCCCGAATGTCTCGGTGGTCGACCTGGTCTTCGAGGCCAAGCGCGAAACCTCGGTCGAGGACATCAACCAGGCGATCAAGGCGGCCGCCGATGGCGCGCTGAAAGGCATCCTGGGATATACCGAGGAAAAACTGGTCTCGTCGGACTTCAATCACGACCCTCACTCGTCCATCTTCCACATGGACCAGACCAAGGTGATGGAAGGCAAGCTGTGCCGCATCCTGACCTGGTACGACAACGAATGGGGTTTTTCGAACCGCATGTCCGACACAGCGGTCGCGATGGGCAAGCTGATCTGACCGTCTGACCCGGACGACACGAACGGCCGGCAGGCACGCCCTGCCGGCCGTTTCGCGTCTTGCTGGGCGACTCATGCCGGGCTAGAGATTCTGCATCACCTCGGCGGCGATCCCGAAGCTGCGCAGCCGCGCGGCGTGATCATGGATCTGACCGGTCAGGATCACCTCGTCGGGATCATGCGTCCTGATCAGCGTGGCAAGCTGATCGTGGACCTGATGCCTGTCGCCCACCGCACTGATCCGCAGCGCCTGATCGACCTGCCGCCGCATCCGCGGATCGATCTCGGCGTCCAGGTCACGGGTCGGTCGCGGCAGCTTGCCCGGCATGCCGCTGCGCAACCGCGCAAAGGCCAGTTGCATCGTCGTGCGAAGATACCGCGCCTCGTCCGCGTCGGCGGCGGCGAAGACATTGATCGCCATCATCACGCAAGGACGATCGCGCCAGGGAGAAGGGCGGAACCGATCCCGATAGTCCGCCAGGGCCTGTGCCAGATCGCCGGGCGCGAAATGGCTGGCAAACGCATAGGGCAAGCCCAGATGGGCGGCGAGCTGAGCACCGAACAGACTGCTGCCCAGAATCCAGACCGGCACTTCGGTCCCCTCGCCCGGCAGCGCCCGCACCGCCGCTTCATCGCGCGCAGGGCCCAGATAGTCCAGCAGCTCGACCACGTCCTGCGGAAAGCGGTCGGCCATCGGATCGCGGCGCAGGGCCCGGATCACCGCCCCATCGCCTCCGGGCGCACGGCCGAGCCCCAGATCGATCCTGTCGGGAAACACGGTGGCAAGCGTGCCAAACGCTTCGGCGACAGTCAGCGGCGCGTGGTTTGGCAGCATGATCCCGCCGGCCCCCACGCGCATCTTGCGGGTCGCCTGCGCGACCAGCCCGATCAGCACGGCGGTCGCGGAACTTGCGATGCCGGGCATGTTGTGGTGTTCGGCCATCCAGAAGCGATGATATCCCCAATCCTCGGCGTGGCGGGCAAGATCAAGCGTGTTGCGAATGGCGTCGGCCGCCGTGAACCCCTCGGGCACCGGCGAAAGATCAAGAAGGGAATACGGAGTCGTCATCAGAGGCAGGTAAGGGCCGCCTCGCGGATTTCAATCGCCGGAATCGGAGACGGCATGGAACTTTGCGGGACAGCGCATGTTGACCGCCGACCCCGCAACACGGCCGCAGGAGGAAATCATGCCTGATACGCCGCAAGCCAGGCTTGTCGTCAACGGAACCCCGCGGAGTTTCGCTGGCGATCCGCGTCGGACGCTTCTGGACTTTCTGCGCCTTGACCTTGGACTGACCGGCACGAAGAAAGGCTGCGATCACGGCCAGTGCGGGGCATGCACGGTGATCGTGAACGGGCGACGGATCAATGCCTGCCTCAGCCTCGTCGCCATGCATGACGGCGACGACGTCACCACGATCGAAGGGCTGGGCTCGCCCGAGGCGCTCTCGGCCCTGCAACGCGCCTTCGTCACCCATGACGGCTTTCAGTGCGGCTACTGCACGCCCGGCCAGATCTGCTCGGCCACCGCCATGCTGGACGAGTTGCGGGCAGGCTGGCCAAGCGTCGTGACCGAGGGCCTGTCCGGTCCCTCTGACCCCAGCGACGACGAGTTGCGGGAACGCATGAGCGGCAATCTGTGCCGCTGCGGGGCCTATTCCAACATCATCGCCGCCATTCGCGAGGTGCTTCAGACCGAACCGCGCGAGGCTTCGGCATGAGGGAATTCACCTATTCCCGCGCCGCGTCGCTGGATCAGGCGCTAGGGACCCATGCCCGTCCGATCGCGGGCGCAACCAACCTTGTGGACCTGATGAAGCTCGAGGTCGAGACGCCGGACGCGTTGATCGACATAACCCGCCTTGATCTGTCGCGCATCGAAAGGGCGGGCGACGGTGTCCGGATCGGGGCGCTGGTACCGAACGCGGATTGCGCCGCCGACCCGCTGATCCGCCGCCACTGGCCGGTGCTTTCATCGGCGATCCTTGCCGGCGCCAGCCCGCAGTTGCGCAACAAGGCGACGACGGGCGGCAATCTGTGCCAGCGCACCCGCTGCGGCTATTTCACCGATCTGTCCACATGTTGCAACAAGCGGACCCCCGGTTCTGGGTGCGACGCGCTGAAGGGCGTGAACCACAACCACGCCATCCTCGGCACCTCCGACGCCTGCATCGCCACCTATCCTGGCGACATGGCGGTGGCGCTTGCCGCACTGGATGCCTGCGTGCAGATCCAGGGCCCGGACGGCATGCGTCAGGTGCCGCTGCGCGAGTTTCATCGCCTGCCGGGGACGGCAGAGGCCCCGGACAACGTGCTTCAACCCGGCGAGATCATCACCGCAGTCACCCTGCCGGCACCGCCGCCCGGACGGCAGATCTACCGCAAGGTCCGCGAACGGTCGTCCTACGCCTTTGCGCTGGTGTCCATCGCAGCGGTCATCAAGGTCGAATCCGGGCTGATCTCGCATGCGCGGCTGGCATTCGGGGGGCTGGCCCACAAGCCCTGGCACGATCCGGCGGTCGAGGCCGCGCTGATCGGCCAGCCGCCCGGCCAGGCCGTTTTCCAGCGCGCCGCCGACATCCTGCTGAAGGATGCGCGCGGCTTTGGCGGCAATAATTTCAAGATCCCGCTGACGCGCCGCACCCTGGCCGCCGTGCTGATCGAAGCCACAAGGGATTGAGCCATGTCCGCAACCTACGACGCGCCCGACCGGCGCAATCTTCTGGACCACATGCGGCAAGGCGTGATCGGCAAGCCGCTGGATCGACCCGAAGGCCCGCTGAAAGTCACGGGCCGCGCACCCTATGCGGCGGAATACGACCTGCCACGCTGCGCCGAGGGGGTTCTTGTCGGCGCCAGGGTCAGCAACGGCCGGGTAACGGCCATCCACCGCGACGAGGTCAGCGCCATGCCCGGTGTGCTCGGGGTGTTCGCCGATCCCGCGATGCTGCGCCGCCCCGCGCAGGGTGGGGCCGGCAAGGCGCCCGCACAGGATGTGACACAGGTGGACTACAAGGGTCAGCCGGTGGCCCTGGTGGTGGCCGAGACCTTCGAACAGGCCACCGCCGCCGCCAAGGCGCTGCGGATCGACTACGAGGACAGCTCGGATTCGGCGCATTTCGATCCTGACGCGGCCGGCGTCGAACCTCCGAAGAAGCCGACGGACCTGGGCGATCTGGAGGCGGCGATGCGCGACGCCCCCCATCATGTCGACCTGATCTTCCGGACCGAGGGACATGCAAGCGCCGCGATGGAGCCCCACGCCGCGATCGCCGCATGGGATGGGGGTGAACTGACCCTGCATGGCAGCTTTCAGATGGTCGCCTACAACGTGCCGGAACTGGCGGCTTCTCTGGGTGTCGACCCGGCCAGGGTCCGGATCGTGTCGCCCTATGTCGGCGGCGGCTTCGGGTCCAAGCTGGGCATTTCGCATGATGCGGTTGCGGCGGCCGTGGCCGCGCGCGAACTGGGCCGCCCGGTCCGCGTGGTTCTGACCCGGCAGCAGGTCTTCGAAAGCGTCATTCGCCGGTCCGAGACCCGGCAGAGACTGCGGCTGGCCTGCGACGAGACCGGGCGTCTGGTCGGCCTCGGCCACGAGGCGCGGGTGTCGAACCTGCCCGACGAGAAATTTGCCGAACCGGTGACCCAGGCGACGAAATTCCTTTATGCAGGAGACAACCGCCGCCTGGCCGTCCAGGTGACGCGGGTCGCGCGGCTGACCGCCGGCTCGGTCCGGGCGCCCGGCGAAGCCGTCGGCATGCAGGCACTGGAGGCGGCGATGGACGAGCTGGCGGAAACCGCCGGGATCGACCCGATCGCCCTGCGCAAGCGCAACCTGCCCGACAAAGCGCCCGGCGAGGGTATTCCCTTTTCCTCGCGCACACTGGTCGAGGCGCTGGACCGGGGGGCCGCCGCGTTCGGCTGGGACCGCCGCCATGCCCGTCCCTGTCAGACGCGTGAAGGCGAATGGTGGATCGGCATGGGCGTGGCCTCAGCCGCCCGGGTGAACATGCTGGCCCCCGCCGAAGCGCGGGTGCGATTGCACCCGGATGGACGGGTCGAGGTCGAAAGCGATCAGACCGATATCGGCACGGGCAGCTATGCCATACTCGGGCAGATCGCGGCCGAAATGCTGGGCTCGCCGATCGACCGGGTGACGGTTGCGCTTGGCGACAGCCGGCTGCCGCCCGGCGCCGGGTCCGGCGGCAGCTTCGGGGCGGCGTCCACCGGCTCGGCGGTGTTGCGTGCCTGCGAAGCGATCCGCGCGGAACTGTCCAGCCGTCTGGGGGTCGCCGCCGAGGAACTGACCTTGCAGGACGGACTTGCACGTGGCGGCAACCGCAGCGACACGCTGGTCGGTCTGCTGGGTGGGGACATGTTGGAGGAAACCGGTCGCATCGAACCGGGCAGGACCGGCAAGGACTACAGCCAGGCCACATACGGCGCGTTCTTCTGCGAGGTGGCCGTCAACGCCTTCACCGCCGAGACCAGAATTCGCCGCATGACCGGTGCTTTCGGGTTTGGCCGCGTGCTGAACGCCAAGACGGCACGATCGCAATGCCTGGGCGGCATGGTCTGGGGGATAGGCAGCGCGCTGACCGAGGCGCTGCAATTCGACCTGCGCGACGGCCACCTGGTCAATCACGACCTGGCCGGATACCATGTCCCGGTCCACCGCGACGTGCCTGCGCTGGACGTCATCCTGCTTGAGGAACGTGACGCCGTCGCCAGCCCGCTGCAAGCCAAGGGTGTGGGCGAGTTGGGAATATGCGGTGCGGCCGGCGCGGTCGCGAACGCCATCTACAACGCCTGCGGCGTGCGCCCCTATCGCTTTCCGATGACACCCGACACCCTGCTTGACCAGATGCCGGATCCGTTCTGACTGCCGCAACGGTCAGTCGTGCGCGTGACGTTCGCGATGAAAGACATACAGCCCCGAGGCAAGGATGATGCCGGTGCCCAGCCATGTCATTGCATCCGGCAGGTCACCGAAGATGACGTAGCCGACCAGCGTCGCTCCGACGATTTCCAGATACTGGAAGGGCGCAAGCAGCCCGGCCTCGGCCTTGCTGAAGGCGACCGTGATCAGCACGAAGGACAAGGCCGCCAGCGCACCCGCCGCGACGACCGAAAGCTGCGCCCACTCCGGCGCCTCGATGAAAGAGACGCCTTCGCGCTCCAGGAAAAACCCGGCACCGGCATGAGCCGCCAGCAGCATCGCGGCCGCGAAGATCGTCGCGCCAAGTTGCACTGACAGGGCCGATCGCGTGCGCGTGGCGCTTCGCAGCAGGATCATGTTCAATGCGAATGCAAGGGCAGCGCCAAGCGGCAGCAATGCGACCGGCCCGAACACCGAGAAATTCGGGCGGATGACGATCAGCGCACCGATCAGCCCGACGCCGACCGCGATCAGCCGCCGACGGCCCGGCACCTCGTTCAGCAGCGGGCCTGCCAACAGCGTCAGCAACAGGGGCTCGACGAAGAAGATCGCGATGGCGGTCGCGATCGGCATCTGCTGAAACGCGCTGATCAGGCAGAACATCACCACCGAGATCAGCGCGCCCGAGGCCAGCGCCGGCCATGACAGCACCGATCCGGTCAGCTGCCGCCGAAACACAAGCGCGACAGGTATCAGGAACACCGCCTGCATGACGGTGCGCCACATCGTCACCTCGAACGGCGGGACGATGCCGGTCAGAATCTTCGAGATGGCGTCTCCCACCGGCAACAGCAACGTCGCCGCAACCATCGCGACCATCCCCTGCCGCGCGGATCGCGCGACTGCATCCTCTTTCCGAACGTCATCCATGTGGGCTTCTGACATCCCGGACGGTCGGGTTGCAAGCGTGGGGAACACCGCAGAGGGCTGCTTGACGCACCCGGTGCCGCGCGCGAAGGTCATCACAGCGCTACCACAGCCAGCCTTCCGCCAGAGAGAACGCCGATGGAATTGCCCTCGGGACGGACACCGGACGACGAGCGGGGCCCGCCTTGCCCCCCCGAGCTTCAGCGCCCGACCCTGGCCGAGGCGGTCCCGATCTGGGCGCGCATCGCAGCCCTCAGCTTCGGGGGGCCGGCGGGTCAGATCGCCGTGATGCACCGGATCCTGGTCGAGGAACGCCGCTGGCTTGGCGACGCGCGTTTCCTGCATGCGCTGAATTTCTGCATGATCCTGCCCGGCCCCGAGGCGCAGCAACTGGCGACCTATATCGGCTGGCTGATGCACGGCGTGCGCGGCGCGCTTGTTGCGGGCATCCTGTTCATCCTGCCCGGCGTCGCCGCGATCATGGCGCTCAGCTGGCTTTATGCGGCGTTCGGCGATGTCGCGGTGGTCTCTGCGATGTTCTTTGGGCTGAAGAGCGCTGTGCTGGCGATCATCATCCAGGCCTTGCTGCGGATCGGCCGCCGCACGCTTGGCAACCCTGCCATGCGCCTGATCGCGCTTGCCGCGTTCCTGGCCCTGTTCCTGTTCGACGCGCCGTTTCCGGTGGTGATCGCACTGGCGGCGCTGACGGGCTGGGCGGGTGCGGCGGCGGGACTTTCCGGATTTCACCACAATCGCGCGGCGGCAGATCCCGAATCAACACGGATCCCCGATTCCGCGACCGTGCTGGGCGGCGAGGACGGTCCCTCTCCTGCGCTGGTGCGCGACACGCGACGCGCTGCGGTGGTTGCGCTGGTGGCGTGGCTATTGCCGGTCGCGGCGCTTTGGTGGCTGCTGCCCGACAGCGTCTTCACCCAGATCGCCACGTTCTTCGCCAAACTTGCGGTGCTGACATTCGGTGGCGCCTACGCGGTGCTGGCCTGGGTCGCTCAACAGGCGGTGGACAGCTATGGCTGGCTTGCCCCCGGCGAGATGCTGGACGGGCTGGGAATGGCCGAAACCACGCCAGGCCCGCTGATCATGGTCCTGCAATTCGTAGGATTCATGGCCGCCTTCCGGGACGCCGGCTGGGACAACGCGCTTCTGGCGGGGACCGCGGGCGGCTTGCTGGCAACCTGGGTGACCTTTGCGCCGTGTTTCGCATGGATCTTTCTGGGCGCGCCCTACATGGAAACGCTGCGCCGCGATCCCCGGCTTGCCTCGGCGCTTTCGGCGGTGACAGCCGCGGTGGTGGGCGTGATCCTGAACCTTGCCGTGTGGTTCGCGATGCATGTCATCTGGCGCCAGACCGTCAGCCTGACGCCCGGCCCGTTGAGGATGGAACTGCCGCTGCCCGCTACGCTGGACCCAGTCGCGGCGATGCTGTCGGTCCTCGCACTTGCAGCCATCTTCGCGCTGAGGCTGGGCATGGGGGCCACGCTTAGCTTGGCGGCTGCGGCAGGGGTCGGCCTGCATGCGGCGGGGCTTTTGTAACGGTGGCCGGGTTTCAACCGCTCGACAAAGGCGCCGAAACATCGCGCGGGCCCATATGACCTGAAAGGCCGGGCGATCCCGGCACCAGCGGATGACCGACCCTTGCGATCCGCAGGTCCAGAAGGTTCGCGCACTCTGCGGCCAGACCTTGCCCTCGCGGGCGTCCGCCCAATGCGCCATGTGCCCGCCTGGCGAGAATCAGATCGCGTTGGCGACAGTGATGTCTCCGACCCGCTTTCGCAAACTCCGCGATGGTGGCGACGGATGGACCCTGCCCCGGTCCGGGCCGATTATCCATCGTTCCAGTCCAGAACCCGCCAGGCCGGGCACCATCAATCGCGGCTTTGTCCTGGCGCACGCACGGGCATCGCGCGGCCGGTCCATCGCCGCGGTATGGCGACCGGCCTGGACAGGGGCACCGCGGGCATGGTCCTAGCCCAGCAAGGCCAGGGACGGAAAGGTTTCCAGAATCCAGTAGGAAAAGGCCGAGAAAGCCCCGGTCAGCAGCATCAACCCGACAATGACCAGAAGGCCGCCCATCGCCCGCTCGATCGCCTTCAGATGGGGCTTCAGCCTGTTCATCAGCCCGATGGCGCGCTTGATAAAGATTGCGGCCAGCAGGAACGGAACGCCCAAGCCCAGCGCATAGACCCCCAGCAGCGCCGTTCCGCGCGACAATTCGCCGCCAGTGGCTGCCAGAGACAGGATCATGCCAAGCTGCGGCCCGATGCAGGGCGTCCATCCGAACGCGAAGGCCAGTCCCAGAACATAAGCCCCCAGCGCGCCCCCACCCTGCTGGCCGGTTTCGATTCGCGCCTCCTGGTCCAGGATCGGGATCCGGAAGACATGCAGAAAATGCAGGCCCATGACGATCACGGCGACGCCGGCCAGCTTGGACAGAAGGTCCTGATACTGAAGAAACGCCCGGCCAAATGCGGACGCCGCGAAGCCCATCACGATAAAGACGGTCGAAAGACCAAGAACGAAGAACACCGCCGGCAGCACGGCGCTGCGCTCGCCAGTCTTCAGCCCGTTCACGCCGACCCCTGTCATATAGGCCAGGTAAGGCGGGACGATGGGCAGCACACAGGGAGAAAGGAAGGACAGGAATCCGGCCAGCATCGCCACAAAGGCGGCAGGCAGGAACGCAGCAGTGGCAAGTTCGATTCCAAGCATGGCGGGACCTTAGCCACTGACAAAGCCGGGCACAGGGGGGCAATTCGTCACGGTTGCGTGCGCCGACCTGTCTCGGTTGAGCGGCGGGGCGCGTCCGATCGCGCCCCGCCCTGTCGATCAGCTTCCGGCGGACCACCAGCCGCGACGTTTCGGCCGGTCCGATTCCGCCTCGGCGTCCGCTTCGGCCATTGCGGACTCGCGGCCGTCATCGGCGTCGTCAGGCGGGGTGCCGGCATCTGCGGGGTGGTCCACCAGCGCAATCGTCGGCTGGTGGCTTTCTTCGGTGGTCGCGACGTGTTCGTCGACATGCGGCGCGGAAGGCCGGGGTTCCGGCGCAGCCTCTGCCTGGAAGACGGCGGGCTCGGCCTGACCGATCGCTTCCGCGGTCGTCTCGGAGCGTTCCGTCGCAGAGACGTCTGCCGCCGCAGGTTCGTTCTGCGCGTCGGCCAGCGCTTCGGCCTGGCCATCGTCAGAGCGCGCCTCCTGGACGGCCGTGCTCTTGTCATAGGCGGCATTGACGCCCGGCAGCGAGTCGGCACGATCCTCATCCCTGTGGTCGCGCAGATCGACGACCTCGGGCAGGGCAATGTCGCCGGTATCCTGTCCGACGGAAGCACGGCCACCGCGGCGACGGTTGCGCGAACGCGTGCGGGGCTTTCGACCTTCGACGTCATCCTGTTCCGCGCCTGCGTCCTGTGCGGACGCTGCTTCGGCCTCGGGGATCTCGTCCGACTCCTGCGGATCGCCATTGTCGCCGCCAACTTCATCCGCCCGGTCACCGGTTTTCCGCCGACGACGCCGGCGGCGGCGATTGCGACCGCGACCGCCATCATCCTCGGCTGCGGCCTCACGGGCGTCCTCGACGGGGCTGGCCTCGGCCGGTTCCCGCTCGACCGCAGTTTCGACCTCGACCTCGGCCTCGACCTCGTCTTCGTCCTCGTCCGGATAGTCCTCATCGTCGATCTGCGCCATCAGGTCGGCATTGACCGACAGGACCGGCTGCGCGGAACTGGGGACGACGCGGGTCGCGGTCTTGAATTTCTCAAGCGCGAAGTCGGGCGAGATAAGCGTCGGATCGCCCTCGATCCGGACCGACATGCCATAGCGCAGTTCGATCCCGGCGATGTGCTCACGCTTGACGTTGATCAGGAAGTTGGCCACCGCCACGGGCGCGCGGACCAGAACTTCGAGAGACCGCTTGCGCGTGCCTTCTTCCTCGATCGCGCGCAGGATGGTCAGCGCAAGGCTGTCATCGCTGCGGATCAGGCCGGTGCCGTGGCAATGCGGGCAGGGCTGCGTGGTCGATTCCAGCATGCCCGGGCGCAGTCGCTGACGCGACATCTCCATCAGGCCGAAGCCCGAGATGCGACCGATCTGGATACGGGCACGATCGGATTTCAGCCGATCCTTCATGCGCTTTTCGACCGAAGCGTTGTTCCTGCGCTCTTCCATGTCGATGAAGTCGATGACGATCAGTCCGGCAAGGTCGCGCAGGCGCAACTGGCGGGCCACCTCGTCGGCGGCCTCCAGGTTGGTCTTCAGCGCGGTCTCCTCGATCGAGCCCTCCTTGGTGGCCCTGCCCGAATTCACGTCGATGGCCACCAGCGCCTCGGTCACGCCGATGACGATATAGCCGCCCGATTTCAGCTGCACGACCGGGTTGAACATGGCCGAGAGGTAGCTTTCGACCTGGAAACGCGCGAACAGCGGCATCTGATCGTTGTAATGCTTCACGTTCTTGGCGTGGGACGGCATGATCATCTTCATGAAGTCCTTGGCGACGCGATAGCCGCGCTCGCCCTCGACCAGGACTTCGTCGATCTCCTTGCTGTAGAGATCGCGGATCGTCCGCTTGATCAGGTCGCCTTCCTCGTAGATCGGCGCAGGCGCAACCGACTTGAAGGTCAGGTCGCGGATCTGTTCCCACAGCCGCAGCAGATATTCGTAATCACGCCGGATTTCGGTCCGGGTCCGCTGGCTGCCGGCGGTGCGGATGATCAGGCCCGCGCCCTTGGGCACGTCCAGTTCGCCGGCGATATCCTTCAACTTCTTGCGGTCAGCGGCGTTGGTGATCTTGCGGCTGATTCCGCCGCCACGCGCCGTATTCGGCATCAGCACGCAATAGCGGCCGGCAAGCGAAAGATAGGTGGTCAGCGCGGCACCCTTGTTGCCACGTTCCTCCTTGACGACCTGAACCAGCATGATCTGCCGGACCTTGACGACTTCCTGGATCTTGTAGCGGCGCGGCCGAGACTTCTTGGTGCTGCGGATTTCTTCGCTGACATCGTCGTCGGCCACCGATTCGATGCTGTCATCCTTGGCCGCGGCATCGCCGTGGTCATCGGAATCGGCGTCGTTGTCCCCGTTTGCGGCAGCGTCGTCGGCGTTCGCGCCGGTTTCTTCTGCAAGCGTCTCGTCGCCCGCCTCGGCCTTTTCGGCCCTGGACGCGGACCTGCCGCGCCCTCGCTTGCCGCGCGCGCTTTCCTCGGCCTCCTGAGCCTCGGCCTGGGCGCGTTCCTCGGCGATCAGCGCCTCGCGGTCGGCGGCCGGAATCTGGTAGTAATCCGGATGAATTTCGGCAAAAGCCAGAAAGCCGTGCCGGTTTCCGCCATAGTCCACGAAGGCTGCCTGCAGGGAGGGCTCGACCCTTGTGATCTTTGCGAGATAGATGTTTCCAGAAATCTGGCGCTTGTTTATCGTCTCGAAATCAAATTCTTCGACCTTGGTTCCGTCCGCCACGACCACCCGAGTTTCCTCGGCGTGGGTGGCGTCTATCAGCATCTTCTTTGCCATGTTTATGTCTTTCGTGCAGGCATGGGCCGGGCGGCGCCAAGGGCGACGCGGTATCATGGCTGCTGTGTGATGGGGACGCCGAGGCTGCCACGAAGCGGTCGGCCGGTCCGGCGCGGCCTTTGGCCTGCCCTTCGCGATCCTGTCCGTTCATGGCGCGCGTCATCGCGTCTGTTCCTTGCAAGGACCCGGCGACCTTCGGCCGGCCGGGCCACTGTCCGAATTCGCCCCGGCGGCAGCAGTTGCGCGCCTGGGAGCGGGTTTTCCGCGTGACAAAAGCAGCCTGCCTGGAGGGCTTCGGCCAGAGATGCCACGCTGAGAAACTGATGGCGCCCTACAACCCGCAGTTGCGGCAGCATTGCGCATATCTGCAACATAGGCGTGATCACAGGCAAATTTCAATGCCCAAAATCATTCGGCTTCAGGCGCGGCGCCTGTCGCGCCCGTGCATCGCCGTTCAGCGGAAGCATCGCATGGAAGCCTGGCCTGTCTGGCAGGACGGTCCGATCACGCCACGCATATCCCCGGGCGGCCCCGCGCGCGACCGCAACACCAGCCAGGATCCGCCATGATGTTTCCATGACAAAGCCATGAAAGAAAAAGTTTATTGATCTGCGCGGCGGCACAGGCCGCTGCTTCACGCAGGCTTAACATTTCTTTCACGCCGCTGTCGCAACATCGGGATATCGCTTCGCCCGACAGGGACTGTTCAGGAGATCTGCAATGCCGGTCGTCAGGGTCAACGCCAATCACGCGCCTTGCCCGCGACTGTGGCAGACCGCCGCGATGCTTCCCGAAGGCGCACCCATCGTCGTGATGGTTCACGGATATCGATATTCGCCTTCGGAGCCTGCCCATGACCCGCATCGTCATATCCTTGCGCTTGATCCCGACCACCGCGCGCGCCGCGCAACCTCGTGGCCACGCGCACTGGGTTTTGGCGCGGACCAGCCGCAAGAAGGCCTGGCGCTGGCCTATGGCTGGGAGGCACGCGGCAGTCTTGGCCGGGCCTATAGAAACGCGGGCGATGCTGGCGCGGCGCTGGCGGGGCTCGTTTCCCGGCTGGCGGATCAGGCCGGGCGGCCGGTTGCGCTGATCGGCCATTCGCTTGGCGGCCGGGTCGCCTTGCAAGCCTTGCACAAGGCCGATCCGGGCAGTGTCGGGCGCGTGATCCTGTTGACCGGCGCCGAGTTCCGCGACACGGCAGCAACCGCCCTGACCTCGCCCGCCGGCGAGCAGGCCGAAATCATCAACATCACCTCGCGCGAGAACGATCTCTTCGACTTTGCCCTTGAGCAATGGCTGGCGCGCGGCCGGCGGCAAGCCCTGGGCTTCGGGCTGGACCGATCGGCAAGGAACTGGGTCGATGTGCAGATCGACCATGGCGAGACGCTCGCGGCGCTGGAAATGCTTGGCTTTCCGACCGAAAGGCGACCGCTGCGGCTGTCGCACTGGACGCCCTATCTGCGGCGCGGGCTGTTCGATTTCTATCGCACCGCGCTGTGCCAGCCCTGGGCGCTGCCGCTTGGGATGCTGCATGCGCGCCTGCCTGGCCGGATCGAGCCGCGCTGGTCACGCCTTCTGGCCGGACCCGCGGCCTTTGGCGTGGCGAACACCTGAAAACCACCGCGCAACGACAAGCCGTGTCCCCCTGCACATCACGCGACTCAGCTCAAGCCATGCGCGATAGGGCAGAACCGTGGCGTAGCGCCAGCGCGGAAGCTTGCTTGCCGCGACCCCGGACTGGATCTGCGTCGGGTGGGACGAAATCTGGCTGGCCGGAAGCGGCTCGACAAAGGCGGCGCGCAGGCCATGCAGATATTCCAGATCGAAGGCGATGTCGAACGCCAGACGCATCGGCAGCAGGTCCCGCGCGAACCAGCGCGCCGCGCGCCGGTCGATGACATAGGCCCCCGCCCCCTTCTCGCGGGTCAGCGCGATCGCCAGCCAGCGGCCCGGCCCCAGTTCTCGCACCGGGAACTTGCGGCCACGGTTGACAGTCGTCAGGCGCAGGATGTTCCACAGTTCACGATGCGCCGCTGCGCGATCCAGCGTCGCCAGGAAATCCGGCTGGAACGTCACGTCGTCTTCCAGGATCAGCGCCAGGTCGGCATCACCGTCGAGAAAAGCCCGCGCGCAGCCGATGTGGCTGAGATAGCAGCCAATCTCGGCGGGCGAGGTTCGCCGTCCGTGCAGCAACCGATAGCCGCGCTCGTCGAATTCCGGAATCGGGAAGGACTTGGCCCTTCCATCGACGCCAACGATCCGGCAGAACGGCAATCCGGCCGCGGCCAGCTTGTCGCGCATGGCAGACAGCCGTTGATCGGCGCCCTCCATGTTGATCAGAAAGACAGCCAGGCGCAGGCCCGACACTGGCAAGGTGATCGTCGCCGCCGCCACGCTAGCTGTCCTGATCCTTGCGGCCCGGTTCGATCGCGTGGGCGCGGAACAGCCCCGCATTGCCCATCAGAAAGACGAACAGGATGATGGGCAGGCCGAAGGTCTTGAAATAGACCCAGGTCGTTTCGGACATCAGACGCCACACCACTTCGTTCGCGGCTGCGAGAGCCAGGAACAGCAGCGTCATGCGCAAGGTCAGCTTGCGCCAGCCCACTGCATCCATCGGCAGCGCCTCGGACAGGACAGCGCCCAGCCAGTTCCGGCGTGCCAGCAGGCTATAGCCGAGGATGGCGGCGAAAAGCAGATAGATCAGCGTCGGCTTCATCTTGAAGAAACGCGGATCGTTCAGCCAGACCGACAATCCCCCGAACACGATCACCAGCACAAGCGTCGCGATCTGCATCGGCGCCAGCTTGCCGGTCAGTCGCCACTGAATCATCGATGCCAGCACCAGAACCGGCACGAAGATCAGCGTGGCAAAGACAAAGGCGCTGTAATCCTGCCCCCAGACGGAGACGGTCTCGCCGCGCTTCAGCATGAACACCATGAAGAACAGCAGCACCGGCCCAAGCTCGAGCGCCGGTTTGATCCAGGGTTTCTGTTCCTTCATCGCATCATTCCTTGTCTCAGGCGGCGAATTCCACCACCACCGCACCGGCCGCGATCAGCGCCATCAGCCCGGTCCGCACCGGTCCCACCTTTTCGCCCAGGATCAGCCAGCCGACAAGGGCCGCAAACACGGTCGAGGTCTCGCGCAGGACAGCCACGCGGCCGACCTCGTCGATCCGGGTGGCCAGCATGATGGCCCCGAAGCTGCCAAGGGCCACACATGCACCGACGACACCTCGCACCGCCAGAGGCCCGATCTCGTGGCGTGCAAGGCGCATCAGGCGGCGCATGCTCCAAAGCGGCATGAAGATCGCATCCAGCACGAAGAACCATGCCAGAAACGTGAACGGATCGGCGGCCAGCCGGATGCCCCAGGCGTCATAGGTGGTATAGACCGCGACCATCCCGCCCGTGACCAGCGCCCAGGCCAGTGCAGGTCCCAGCGTCTCGCGGCCGACGACCAGCCGCAACCGGTTGTAGCCTGCCAGCCCGAAGATCCCCCCGACCAGCAACAGGATGCCCACCCACTGCAGCGGATTGTAGCGCTCGCCGAATACAAAGCCCGCCGCGATGACCGCAAACAGCGGACCGCTGCCGCGCACCACCGGGTAGACCACCGTATAGGCACCGCGAACATAGGTCAGCGCCTGCGCGACCTTGTAGGCGATGTGGATCGCCATCGCGCCGAACAGCGCCAGCCAGAGTTCCGGCTCGGGCCAGGGCACGACGAACAGCGCGACCGGCAGGGCAATCAGCCCATAGCTGAGATCGATCGCAGCGCGGCTGAGCCAGGGGTCGTGCCGACCTTTCTGCAAGGCGCCGAAGATCGCATGCAGAAAAGCCGCCGCCAGCGCCAGGGCCGACGCTGTGCGTGCGCCCTCGGGCGTTCCCGCGATGCCGATGACCCAGTCACTCATGCCAGCTAGCTGACCTGAAAATGCACAATCTGCAAGCTGCGTCGTCGGTCGGGCCCGTCAGTCCAGCCGGATCGCCGCGACGATGGGACCCGGATATTGTTCGTCCGCCACCAGTTTCTGGATCAGCAGCGCATGACGCGTATCCTCGGGAAAATGCGCGTCCGGCTGACCATCGGGCTTGATGGTCAGCTTCAGCGTCGCCATGCCATCCCAGTGCGCCAGCCTGTCCATATGCAGAACGACATTGGTGTAAGTGACCGTCCGCCCCCGGTTCTCGCCCGCCGTCATGTCGCTCTTGCGCTCGGGCGCATAGCGCACCAGCAGGATCTCGACCTGCCCGCCCAGATCGGAAAGCGGCATCAACTCGATCACCTCGCCATCCGCGACAGATTCGCGTCGCAGGCTGATCATCGCCGGCGACATGCGGTTCGCGTCGATCAACCCCATCAGCTCCGCGGGGCCGGGCGAGACGGCCGTATCGCGCCCGTCCACGATCAATTGCGGTGTGTAAAGCGCACGCTCGCCCGAGGCGCGGGCATAGCGTTCCTGCCGCGCGGTGAATTCCGGTCGGGCGAACTCATCAGCCCAGCCCAGATAATCCCAATAGTCCACGTGATAGGACAGCGGCAGGACGCCGGGTTCCCCGGCCAGCTCCGCAAGCATCGCGTCCACGGGCGGACAGGACGAACATCCCTGCGAGGTGAAAAGCTCGACCACCACCGGCAGTCCTGGCGGCGTGAAGCTGTCCAGCGACGGCGGCACCGATTCGAAGGGTGAGAAACTGTTGAGGCCACGCTCGGCGCCCGCATTGAAACCCATCGCCCCGGGCACCGCGCGCCCGGGCGTGGCGGGAGCCGCGATCACCGGTGCCGCGCTGCCCGAAGTCGTGGACGCGCCCTGCTGCGCCGCAACCGGTCCGACCGGGAAAGACGCCGTGACCGCCAGTGCCGCCGCAGCGCAGCGCCACGCCGCGCTGCCCGTCCCTAGCCCTGCCGGCCGTTTCCGCATTTCCCGATCCATGTCTCGTGATATCTGGCATCCTGCATAGCGGCTGCACGGCGCACGCCACAAATCAAGGCTTTGTTAGCCGATGCGTGAACACTGCACCGTGCCCCTTGAGCAACAGCAGGGCGCGTGGTATGCTATGGCATACAATCCCTCCCACGATACCCTTGCGCGGCACCGGCACATCGGGCAAATCAGGAGGGAAGCATGCCAGACCCATCCATCTTGCAGACAGGGAGGCCCTGATGCCGATCCAGACCGGAACCGATACCGCCAAGACCCGCCGCACGCTGCGCGCGGGGGACCAAGAGGTCGATTACTATTCGATTGCCGCCGCCACCGAGGCGGGACTTGGCGATTTCTCGAAGCTTCCATCCGCATTGAAGGTGGTGCTGGAAAACATGCTGCGCTTCGAGGATGGCGGCAAGACCGTCAGCATCGACGACATCAAGGCTTTCGCCGAATGGGCTGAAAAGGGCGGCAAGAACCCGCGCGAGATCGCCTATCGCCCGGCCCGTGTCCTGATGCAGGACTTCACCGGTGTGCCGGCGGTGGTTGATCTGGCGGCGATGCGCGACGGCATCAAGGCGCTGGGCGGCGACGCGCAGAAGATCAACCCGCTGAACCCGGTCGACCTGGTCATCGACCATTCCGTGATGATCGACGAATTCGGCACGCCGCGCGCGTTCCAGTTCAATGTCGAACGCGAATACGAGCGCAATATCGAGCGTTACCAGTTCCTGAAATGGGGCCAGAAGGCGTTCCGGAACTTTCGCGTCGTTCCGCCCGGCACCGGCATCTGCCACCAGGTGAACCTTGAATATCTGGCCCAGACCGTCTGGACCGACACCGACCAGACGGGCGCGACCGTCGCCTATCCCGACACGCTGGTCGGCACCGACAGCCACACCACCATGGTCAACGGCCTGGCGGTTCTGGGCTGGGGCGTCGGCGGGATCGAGGCCGAGGCCGCGATGCTGGGCCAGCCGATCTCGATGCTGATCCCCGAGGTCGTCGGATTCCGCATCACCGGCGCGATGGTCGAGGGCGTGACCGCAACCGACCTGGTGCTGAAGGTCGTCGCGATGCTGCGCAAGCATGGCGTGGTGGGCAAGTTCGTCGAATTCTATGGCGACGGGCTGGACAACATGCCGCTGGCCGACCGTGCGACCATTGCCAATATGGCGCCCGAATACGGCGCAACCTGCGGCTTCTTCCCGATCGACGCGGAAACCCTGCGCTATCTGGAACAGACCGGCCGCGACAAGGACCGTATCGCGCTGGTCGAAGCCTATGCCAGGGAAAACGGCATGTGGCGCGACGAGGGCTATGAGCCGGTCTATTCCTCGACCCTGCATCTGGATCTGGCCGAGGTGGTGCCCGCGATCTCGGGGCCCAAACGTCCGCAGGATCACACGCCGCTGGACCAGTCGGCCGATGCGTTCCTGAAGATGGTGCGCGGCGTGCGCTTCCCCGACGTCTCCCCGGAGGAAGAGATCGACTGGCGCGAAGAGGGCGGCGCCCGCGATCCCGGCTATGTGCCGGGCGGTCGTCACCAGGGCTTTTCCGAGGGCGAGGTCGAGGGCAAGGACTACAAGCTGCATGACGGGTCCATCGTGATCGCGTCGATCACGTCCTGCACCAACACCTCGAACCCGTCGGTGATGATGGCGGCGGGTCTGGTGGCGCGCAAGGCGCGCGAGCTGGGCCTGACCCGCAAGCCGTGGGTCAAGACATCGCTGGCGCCCGGGTCGCAGGTCGTCACCGAATATCTCGAGGCCGCCGGCCTGCAGGACGATCTGGACGCGATCGGCTTCGACCTGGTCGGCTATGGCTGCACCACCTGCATCGGCAATTCGGGGCCGCTTGAGCCGGCGATTTCCAAGTCGATCGCCGACAACGACCTGATCGCGGTTTCGGTGCTGTCGGGCAACCGCAATTTCGAAGGCCGCATCAGCCCCGATGTGCGCGCCAACTATCTGGCCAGCCCGCCGCTGGTCGTGGCCTACGCACTGGCCGGCGACATGAATATCGACCTGACCCGCGACCCGCTGGGAACCGACAAGGATGGCAACCCCGTCTATCTGAAGGACCTGTGGCCCAGCACCAAGGAGGTCGCCGATCTGGTCGCCAGCGTCGTCACGCGCGAGATGTTCATCGACAAATACGGCGACGTGTTCAAGGGCGACGAACGCTGGCAGGGTGTCGAGGTGACGGACAGCGAGACCTATGACTGGCCCTCGACCTCGACCTATATCCAGAACCCGCCGTATTTCCAGGGCATGTCGAAGGAACCGGGCAAGATCGCCAACATCGAAGGCGCCCGCATCCTCGCCCTGCTGGGCGACATGATCACCACGGACCACATCAGCCCCGCCGGTTCCTTCAAGGAAACGACGCCAGCGGGCAAGTATCTGACCGAACGCCAGGTGCCGCCGCGCGAATTCAACAGCTACGGGTCGCGCCGAGGCAACCACGAGGTGATGATGCGCGGCACCTTCGCCAATATCCGCATCAAGAACGAGATGCTGGAGGACGTCGAGGGCGGCTACACCAAGGGACCGGACGGCAAACAGGAATCGATCTACGACGCCGCGATGGACTATGCCGGCAACGACACGCCGCTGGTGGTCATCGGAGGCATCGAATACGGGGCGGGCTCGTCGCGCGACTGGGCGGCCAAGGGCACCAACCTGCTGGGCGTCAAGGCCGTGATCGCCGAGTCCTTCGAGCGCATCCACCGCTCGAACCTCGTCGGCATGGGCGTGATCCCGTTCGAGTTCACCGAAGGCGACAACCGCAACTCGCTGAACCTGACCGGTGACGAGACGATCTCGATCGAGGGCCTGGAAGGCGAATTCAAGCCGCTGTCGCAGGTTCCGTGCACGATCCGTTATCCGGACGGCACCGAAAAGACGATCCAGTTGAGGGCCCGCGTCGATACCGAGGTCGAGATCGAATATCTGAAGAACGGCGGCGTGCTGCACTACGTGCTGCGCAATCTGGCTGCCGCCTGAACCGACCCGACGACAACGATATTGAAGCCCCCGGCCTCAGGCCGGGGGCTTTCTTGCAACCCCGAGGACCGTCGCGCCTTCGGGAACGGAACGCGAGGTGATGGCCACCGCCGTCCCGAAGGCGACGATTCCCTGGGGTCGGGGCGCGCGGGGTGGCGGCGGCCCCTGTCTCAGCCCCCCAGCGCGATCCCCTCGCGGCGCGGATCGGCGCCGCCGGACAGCCCTTCGGGCGTGATCGCGATCGCGTGCAGACCAGAGGTCAGCTCGGTCTCGCCCACCTCGAAGCCCAGATCGGCCAGGGCTTGCATCATGCCGGTGGCCGACGTTCCGGCCTCGACGTCCATCGTGCCGAAACGGTTGACGACATTCGGCAGCGCGACGGCCTGCTGCACGTCCAGCCCCCAGTCCAGATGACCGATGACGGCCTTCGCGACATAGCCGATGATCCGGCTGCCGCCGGGCGAGCCGATGACCAGCACCGGCTTGTCGTCCTTCATCACGATGCTGGGCGCCATCGACGATCTGGGCCGCTTGCCCGGCTCCAGCCGGTTGGCGATCGGATAACCTGCGTCGTCATGCGTCTCGAAGCTGAAATCGGTCAGCTCGTTGTTCAGCAGGAAGCCCTGCGTGAACAGGCGCGACCCGAAGCCGTTCTCGATCGTGGTCGTCATCGACAGCGCATTGCCCTGCGCATCCACGATCGAGATATGCGAGGTCGAGGGCAGTTCGATCGCGCTGTCCTGCCCCCACAGCATCGCATGGCTCCAGCCCGGAGAGCCCGCGCTGACCTCGGGCAAGGCGTCGTCGCCGGCCAGCAGCTTGCCGCGTTCGCTCAGATAGGCCGGGTCGACCAGGCCCTCGACCGGCACCGGCACATAGTCGCTGTCGGCCATGTAGCGGCCGCGATCCGCGAAGGCCAAACGCGACGCATCGCCGATGAGCCGCCAGCTTTCAGGATTTTCTGCGCCCAGCCCTGCCAGGTCATAGCCCGCCAGCATGCCAAGGATCTGCCCGACCGTCAGGGCTCCCGACGAGGGAGGGCCCATCCCGCAGATGTCGTGATCGCGATATTCGGCGCACACAGCCGGACGTTCGATCACGCGATAGCGGGCCAGATCCTCGGCCGACAGCAATCCGGGATTGCCCTCGGCATTGCGCACGGCGTCCACGATGCCCTCGGCGATCGCGCCGACATAGAATGCGCGGCTGCCCTCGGCGGCGATCCGGCGCAGGACATTCGCGTAATCGGGATTCTTCAGCCGGTCACCCGCCACGATGGCCGTGCCGCCGGGAAGGAAATAATCCCTGGTGGCGGGAAAGCGCCCCAGCCGCTCGCTGTCCTCCAGGACCTGCGATGCCAGCCGCGGCGAGACGGCGAAACCACCCTCGGCCAGCGCGATCGCCGGATCGAACAGGCGGCCCCAGTTGGTCTTGCCCCAGCGACGATGCGCGTCCTCCAGCAGCGCCGGCGTGCCGGGCGTTCCCACCGAGCGCCCGCCAACCACCGCATCATAGAAGGCCAGCGGCTCGCCATTCTCGTCCTGGAAATAGGTGGGCGTCGCGGCCAGCGGCGCCGTCTCGCGCGCGTCCAGCGTGGTCAGCTCACCGCTTGCGGCATCGTACCAGACCAAAAACGCGCCCCCTCCCAGCCCCGAGCTTTGCGGCTCGACCAGCCCAAGCACGGCCTGGACGGCGATCATGGCGTCGGCAGCGGACCCGCCGCGTTCCAGCACCGCGGCCCCCGCCTCGACGGCCAGCGGATTTGCCGCGGCAACCATCCAGTCCTGCGCGGTCACGGGCTTGCCCTCGTCCCGCGCAGCCAGCGCGTCGCGCGCCGCTTGGCCCAGCTCCGCGAACGCGTCCGCTTCGGTTTGCGGGGCCGCTGCCTCCGGCGCGACCGCATCGGCGGCCTGCTGCGCGGCGGCGGGCCATGCCCAGATGCTGCATAGAAGCAGCGCCCCTGTCAGGCTGTTCCGTGTCATCTTCGACCTCCCCTCATGTCATCGGATGAGGTCAGTCTGTCCCGCACAACCTTTTGGCGCAAGCCGGGACAGGTTCGGGGTGGGGATCGCCCGACGCATCGCGTCGGGCAGCGACCGGCCTCCCGGTCTTGCAGGGACAGGTCTGGATCGGCATTGGCAGCGGGCGCGACGCCGGGCGCTTCGCCTCCGCCGGCCGCGCAGCGCCGGCCATGATCGGTGGCGAAACCCTAGTCCTCTGCGACCATGGCCCGCTGAAGCTCTGGCAGGAACCGGTTGGTGTAGTCCTCTCGGACCAGAGGACCGGCAAAGCGGAACAGGATCGTCCCGTCACCGTCTATGATGAAGGTTTCGGGCGGGGCGGTCACGCCCCAGTCGATGGCTGCGCGCCCGCGCGGGTCGGTCGCCAGCGCGTGGAATGGATCGCCATCCTTGTTCAGGAAATCCAGCGCCTGCGACTCGGGGTCCTTGAGGTCGACGCCATAGACCGGCAAGCTCCTCGACAACTCCATCAGGGTCGGATGCTCGGCGCGGCAGGGCGGGCACCAGCTGGCCCAGAAATTGACCAGCTTCACCCCAGGCTCACGCAGCATCGCATCGGTCAGCTGGGTCTTGCCCGGCAGGGTGGTCACCGGCACCGGCGGTGCCGCCCGCCCGATCATGGCCGAGGGCAGCGAGTCGGGGTCCTCGCGACCCATCCCCCAAAGGAACAGGCCCGCGATCGCGGCGAAGGCCAGCGGCGGCACTGCCACCAGCGGCGAGATCCTAGCCATGTCGTTCCTGCCTCTCGAGGGCGCGGCGCGCGCGTGCATTGGCCGCGACGCTCTGCCAGACAAGGGCGACCAGCAACAGTGCCGAGACACCGTAAGCCGACAGCACCGTGCCCGCGTATTTCCCCAGTTCCATCATGCACGCATCTCCCTTGCCTGCAATGCGGCCAGCCGCCGCCTGCGGATCTCGGTCCGGGTCCGGATCAGCAAAAGTGCCAGGAACAGCAGGAAGAATCCCAGCATCGAAAGATAAAGCGGATAGCGATAGACGGCGCTCATCCGTTCCCCCGGCGCGACCGACAGCGAAGCCCCCTGATGCAGGCCCTGATTCCAGAACAGCACCGCATAGCGTGACAGCAACGCAAAGACGGATCCCACCAGACAGAGCACCCCGGTCAGGTCCGCCGCGCTGTCGGGGTCCTCGATCGCGGACCACAAGGCGATATAGCCGGCATAGAACAGGAACAGGATCAGGAAACTGGTCAGCCGCGGATCCCACTCCCACCAGGTCCCCCACATCGGCTGGCCCCAGATCGCCCCGGTGACGAGCGCGATCAACGTCATCACCGCACCAACGGGCGCCGCCGCCTTGGCCGCCAGGGCACTGACATGATGGCGGCGGATCAGCCAGATCAGCGAGGCGGCGAGCATCATCACCCAGATATTGATCGCCATCATCGCGGCCGGCACATGCAGGAAGACGATCTTGACCGTCGCGCCCTGCTTGTAATCCTCGGGTGTCAGAACGCCCCACGCGATGCCACCGGCCGTGCACAGGACGGCGCTGGCGACCACCCATGGCAACATTGCGCCGGAGACGCGCATGAACTTGACGGGGTTTGCGTATTCCCAGATGGACATATGTGTTCCCTAGCGGCGACGGCGGGCAGGCTCAAGTCACATCAGCGCAGGTTCACGCGCAGGGCGGCGGCGGCGGCGAACGGAACCAGCGCGACGACGCCGGCGGTGATGCCCGCCAGGAACAGGATCGGCGTGGCAGGATCGCCCCGTTCAGCGCCACGGCGGATGATCTCGGTCCCGAAGATCAGGGTGGGGATGTACAGTGGCAGAACCAGGAGCGACAAAAGCAACCCGCCGCGCCTGAGCCCCACCGTGATGGCCGCGCCAAACGCACCCAGCATCGACAGCGCCGGTGTCCCGATCAGCAGCGAGGCGACCAGCCACGGCATCGCCGAACCCGGAAGATGCAGCAGCACGCCGAACAGCGGCGCCGCGGCGACCAGCGGAAGGCCGGTGGTGATCCAGTGCGCCAGCGCCTTGACGGCGACCACACCCTCGAGGGGTATCGGGGCCGTGGCCAGCAGGTCCAGGCTGCCATCCTCATGATCCAGAGCAAATATCCGGTCGAGCGACAACAGGCAGGCAAGCAGCGCGCCGACCCACAGGATGCCCGGCGCGATCGGACGCAGCGCCGTGGTCGCGGGTCCGACCCCGAAAGGCACCAACGCGCAAAGGATCAGGAAAAAAGCCACGGCAAGACCGAAACCGCCCCCGGCGCGCGTAGCAAGCGACAGATCACGCTTCAGAAGGGAGAGCACGGCGGCATCCCCTGTCCTGCCGGCGCTGCGCTGCCGGCGATGGCACAGCGCCCGCTGGCACGCGGGCTGCCAGGCGACCGCCCTGCCTGGACCGCACGGGACCGGGATGCCGGGCGCTGCCCGACGCGTGGCGTCGGGCGTGCGGCGCATCCGGCCGGAGCACTCATGCGAAGGCCTCGTTGAAGCTGGCGGGGTCCGCGACGCCGCCCTCCACCGCGCGATAGGGCGTCAGGTCCAGCACCCGGGCCTCGGCCAGGCCCAGGTCGATATGGGTGGCCATCAGCGCCGCTCCGCCCGCCCCCAGATGCGCGCGGACCGCCGCCGCGAACCGCCCGACCGACACGTCGTCGAGCGACACGGTGGGCTCGTCCAGGACCCAGAGCGGCCGCCGCGTCACCAGCAGCCGCGCCAGACCCAGACGGCGTTTCTGGCCGGCCGAAAGCGCGGCGGCGGGCCGGTCGGCCAGAGATACGAGATCCATGGCTGCCAGCGCCGCGCCGATCTGTCCCCCGCCGAATATCTCGGCCCAGAACCGCAAGTTCTCGGTCACCGTCAGCGCGGCCTTCAACCCATCGGCGTGAGCGGCATAGGCGACGGCGTCGTCGGCCATGCTGATCCGCCCCGCGACCGGCAGCTGAAGGCCCGCGACGGTCCGCAGAAGCGTCGTCTTGCCGATGCCGTTCGGGCCGCGCAGGATCAGCGCCTCGCCCGCATCGAGCGCAAAGCTGACGCCTTCGACCGCCCTTGTCCCGCCGCGTGCGACGGACAGGTGATCGACGGCCAGAAGCCTCATACCGGCAGGAGCGCACAGGCGACGCGGCGTCCCTCGGACAGGGTCACGTTATACGTGCGCGCCGCGGTCGGCGATGCCATTGTCTCGACGGCGATGCCCACCTCTTGCAGGGCATCGACCAACGCACTGGGCGCATGGGCGATTTGCGGCCCCATGCCGAGAAACAGCACGTCGACACGCCCCGCCAGCGTCAGCAGCGTGGCGTGATCGTCCAGCCCGCCCCAGTCGCGTCCGCCGCCCTGGGTGACCAGCACCGCGCCGTGGAAAACCGTGCCACCGACCCGGAAAAAGCCGGGACCATAGCCGTCCACCGGCACGGCGCCATCGAATTGGGTCGGCTTCATCACCATCAGGGCGCCTCGGCGCCCGAAAAGGGCGAGCCATCATCGCTGCGATCCTTCTTGGACCAGTCCCGCTTGACGCCCAGCCACAGCACCACGTTCTTGGCGACGTAGATCGAGGAATAAGTGCCGATGACGATGCCGAAGGTGATCGCGAAGACGAAGCCGCGGATCACGTCGCCGCCCAGAACCAGCAGCGCGATCAGCGCCACCAGCGTCGTCCCCGAGGTCATGACCGTGCGCGACAGGGTCTCGTTCACCGACAGGTTCATCACCTCGCGCAACGCGCGTTTCTTGAACTTCATCAGGTTTTCCCGCAGCCGGTCGAACACCACCACGGTATCGTTGATCGAGTAACCCACGATGGTGAGCAGCGCGGCGATTGTGGTCAGATCGAAGCGGATCTGGAACAGCGCGAAGACCCCCATCGTGATCAGCACGTCATGCAGCAGCGACACGATGGCGCCCGCGGCGAACTGCCATTCGAATCGCAGCCAGATATAGATCGATATCGCAATCAGCGATGCCAGCACCGCATAGATCGCCGTCTGGATCAACTCGCCGGAAACCTTGGGCCCGACCGATTCGACAGACGGGAAGCTGACCGCCGGATCGACCGTCTTCAGCGCAGCCTCGACCGCGGCGACGGTTTCCGGAGTCACCGATTCGGCACCCTCCTGTGCACTGATCCGCACCTGCGCGACATGCTGATCCGCGCGGAAGCCCGGATCATAGACCTGGGTGATCGCAACCTCTCCAAGGCCAAGCGGCGAAAGCGCCTGACGATAGACCCCCACATCGACGGGCTGGGTCGATTCCGTGCGGATCGTGGTGCCGCCCCGGAAGTCGATACCGAAATTCAGCCCGTAGATCACCAGAACCACCACCGACAGGATCGCCATCGCCGACGAGATGCCGAAGGTGACGAACTGCCAGCGGAAGAAGTCGATCCTGGTATCCTGAGGAACCAGTTTCAGACGGAAAGCCATGTTACACCTCGATCTGGCGCGGACGGGCGCGTTCGAACCATGTGATGGTCATCAGCCGCGTGACGTAGAGCGCGGTAAAGACCGAAGTCACGATGCCGATGGTCAGCGTCACCGCGAAGCCCTTGACCGGACCCGAGCCGAGAACGAACAGGATCGCGGCGATGATCAGGGTGGTGATGTTGGCGTCGATGATGGCCGACATCGCCTTCTCGTAGCCAAGCTCGATCGCGCGGGCCGGCCCGCGCGCGGTTCGCAGCTCTTCGCGGATGCGCTCGAACACCAGCACGTTGGCATCGACCGCCATGCCGATCGTCAGCACGATCCCGGCAATGCCCGGCAGCGTCAGCGTGGCTCCGATCATCGACAGGACGCCAAAGATCATCCCCATGTTGACCGCCAGCGCCACCGCCGCGAACACGCCCAGCAACCCGTAGGACAGGACCATCAGCACGATCACCGCCACAAAGCCGACGGTGGCCGCAATCTGGCCCGCGTCGATGCTGTCCTGGCCCAGTTCGGGTCCGACGGTGCGTTCTTCAAGGAATGTCAGTTCCGCCGGCAGCGCGCCCGCCCGCAGCAGCACCGCAAGCCGGGTGGCTTCCTCGTAATCCATCGAACCCGAGATCTGGCCGGACCCGGTGGTGATCGCCTGCCGGATGACCGGTGCGGAGATCACCTGATTGTCCAGCACGATGGCGAAGGGCTGGCCGACATTGGCGCTGGTATAGGCACCGAACTTGCGCGCGCCGGTCGGGTTGAAGCGGAAATCGACGGACGGCATGCCGTTCTGGTCGGTCGAGGGCATCGCATCGGTCAGCTCCTCGCCGGTGACCACCGGGGTCTCGTCGATCGTGTAGAAAACGCCTTCCCGGTCCGACGCAGGCAAGACGATCTCGCCGATTCCGACGCGTGCATCGGGGTCGGACCCGGTGCCGATGACCGCGTTGAAGGTCAGCTTGGCGGTGGTGCCGATCAGCGCCTTGAGTTCCGCAGCCGAGCCGATCCCGGGAACCTGAATCAGGATCCGGTCCTCGCCCTGGCGCATGATGGTCGGCTCGCGCGTGCCAACCTCGTCCACGCGACGGCGGATGATCTCGAGACTTTGCTGGATCGTGCGGTCGTCGGTGAGGGATTTCTCGGCATCCGAAAGGCTGATGGTCAGGGCTTTGCCCTGCGCGTCGATCGCAAGGCTGGTCTGCCCGGCCCCGGTCAGCGTCGTCACAGGCTCGGAAAAGCCCCGCACGATCTCGACCGCGCGGGCAAGCTGCTCCGGAGTGCCGATCTCGATCTTCAGCGTGCCCTCGGGCGAGGCGACGCGACGCACCGCACCAATGGTGGCGCGTTCGTCGGCCAGGGCGCGCCGCAGCTCCGGCCACAGCGAATCCATGCGCGCCTTGTAGACCTGATCGACCTGAACCTCGCCCAGCAGATGCGCGCCTCCGCGCAGGTCCAGGCCCAGGTTGACCAGCCCGTTCGGCAGCCAGCCGGGCCAGCCGTCGCGCGCCTCGACAAGCTCGGGCGTCGTCACCCCGGTCTTTTCAATGGCGGCGACAGCGTCGTTATGCGCCTCGACCCGCTTGTAGAACAGGTTGGGCATGGCGTAGGCCAGCCCCAGAAGGCAGATCCCGATGATCAGGATGCGCTTCCATCGGTCGATCTGAAGCATCTGGCTTACGCCCCTTGTCTGGTTTCGTGGCGGCTCAGCCGTTGGCCGCGACTGGCTCGGTCTTGCTCAGGACCTGCGAGACGGTGCTGCGGACGATGCGGACCTTGACGCCCTGGGCGATCTCGACCTCCAGTTCGTCGTCGCGCACCGAGGTCACCTTGCCAAGAATGCCGCCCTGGGTGACGACCTGGTCGCCCTTCTTGAGAGCCTCGACCATGGCGCGATGCTGCTTGACCCGCTTCTGCTGCGGCCGGATCATCAGGAAATACATGATCGCGAAGATCAGGATCAGCGGGATGAACTGCGCGAAGGCGGCACCGGTACCGGCACCGCCAGAAGCCTGCGCAAAGGCGGGGGTTGCGAACATCAATCTTCCTTTCGGCTTGCGGGCCCGTGAAACCGGACCCTCGAATTGGCGCGCAACCTATCCGCGCCTTCGGCCCTTGGCAAGAAAGCGCGACCGCGGGCGGAACCATGCGCGTCAAAGTCATCGTGATCGCACCCGTCAGCGTTGCGCCGGCCACGCCGGTTCCATCATCGGCCGCGCGCTGTCCGGGGCAGATCCGGGCCAAGCGGCGGCGCGGTCCGGGATGGACCTGTGGACTTGCGCCGTCCGCTGTGGCAGTCGGGACGCTTCCGGACCCGCCAGTGGGGAACTGCAATGCCCGACACGAAGCCCGCGCAGCCCGATGACGCGCCGCGCGACCCCGCGACCGAAATCACCCGGCTGATCGGGATCATGGCCGCGCTGCGCGATCCGAAGACCGGCTGCCCCTGGGACATCGAACAGGATTTCGCCTCGATCGCGCCCTACACGATCGAAGAGGCGCACGAGGTCGAGGACGCGATCCAGCGCGAGGCCTGGGACGAGCTTCCGGGCGAGTTGGGCGACCTGCTGCTGCAGGTGGTGTTTCACGCCCAGATGGCTTCCGAGGCGCGGATCTTCGACTTTGCCGATTGCGCCGCCGCGATCTCGGACAAGCTGATCTTCCGCCATCCGCATGTCTTCGGCAACGAAAGCCGCGACAAGTCGGCCGAACAGCAGGTCAGGGACTGGGAGGCCATCAAGGCGCGCGAACGCGCCGGCAAGGCCGAACGCGGCACGCTGGACGGCGTGGCGCTGGGGCTGCCCGCGCTGACCCGTGCCGTCAAGCTGCAGAACCGCGCCGCCCGGGTCGGCTTCGACTGGCCCGGTCCGGCCGACGTGCTGTCCAAGATCACCGAGGAAACCGCGGAACTGATCGAGGCGCGCGACGAGCTGGGCCCCGAGGCGCAGGAGGAGGAGTTCGGCGATCTGATGTTCGTCATGGCCAATCTGGCGCGTCACCTGAAGATTGACCCCGAACTGGCCCTGCGCCGCGCCAATGCCAAGTTCACCCGCCGCTTTCAGGCCATAGAGGCCGCGCTGGCAGCCGAGGGCCGCCGCCCCGAGGACAGCAACCTGGCCGAGATGGACCGGCTGTGGGATCAGGCAAAGCGGGACGAAAAGGCCGGCAGCTAGGCAAGGTTCAGCCGGTCATGGCCTTTCGCAGCATGTTCAGGGCAACAAGAAAAAGGAAGATCGCGAAATAGCGCTTGAGTCGCGTCGCATCGGTGCGATGGGCCAGCGCCGCGCCCATCGGCGCCGTGACAAGCGTCATGCTGATGGTCACCAGAAACGCCGGCAGATTGACGGACCCGACGGTCCAGGGCGGCGCATTCGTCACCGGCAGCAGCAGGAAGGCCGCGACCGACGGTACCGCGATCAGCACACCGAAACCGGCCGCGGTCGCAACCGCATGATGGATCGGACGCCCGTGCAGGGTCATCAGCGGCACGCCGATGCTGCCGCCACCAATTCCCAGCAGGACCGAAAAGAACCCCACCAGCGGCGAGATCAGCGCCCTCCGCCAGCCCGTCGGCATCTGCTCGGCCAGCCGCCAATGGGGGCGCGATAGCGCCATGTAGCTGGCGATGACGATCACCAGCACCGCGAAGATCACCTGCAGCGTATCGGTCCGCAGAGCCCCGACCATCCGCACGCCGATCAGCGAGCCGACCCCGATCCCCAGCGCCCAGCCCTTCAGGATCGACCAGTCGACCGCGTGCTTGCGGTGATGCGCCAGAACCGACCGGATCGACGTCACGATGATGGTCGCCAGCGAGGTTGCCAGACAGATCTGCATGACGTCCGGGCCGCCATAGCCGGCCTGGATGAACACCAGCAGGAAGGCAGGGACCAGCACGATCCCGCCCCCCACGCCCAGCAGCCCTGCCAGGATTCCCGCGAAGGCGCCGGTGGCCAGAAGGGTCAGGCCGGGAAGGATCACGTCGTTCATGCGGAACGGATTAGCGCGGCTCCGCGATGTCCGCCAGCGCGAAACCGGATCACGCGGCCAACCGCGCGACCTGCGACAACGCCGCGTCATAGACCTCGATGCCCCCGGACGAGGCCCCCTCGGACAGGACACGCTTCCAGCCGCGCGCACCGGGCCGGCCGTGAAACAGGCCCAGCATGTGCCGCGTGACCTGATGCAGGCGCCCGCCCTGGCGAAGATGGGCCTCGATCCGCGGGCGCATGGCGCAGGCGACCTCTGCGGCGTCGGCAAAAGGCGGCGCCACGCCCCACAGCAGATCCGCGCCGCCAAGCAGATCCCACGGCTGGTGATACGCAGCGCGGCCCACCATGACCCCATCCATGATCCGCAGATGTTCGCGCGCCTCGGCCAGACTCCCGATGCCGCCATTGACCGACAGATGCATGTCCGGGAATTCGCGTTTCATGCGATGAACCAGGGGATAGTCCAGCGGCGGGATGAGCCGGTTTTCACGCGGGCTCAGCCCCTTGAGCCATGCCTTTCGGGCATGGATGGCGACGCGGCGCACCCCGGCCTCGCGCATCCGCGCAAGGAAGGCTGGCAGCGCATCGGCAGGTTCCTGATCGTCCACGCCGATGCGGCATTTGACCGTGACCTCGACCGGGCTGACCGCCATCATCGCCGAGACACAATCCGCGACCAGGTCGGGCTGCTTCATCAGGACGGCGCCAAAACATCCCGACTGAACGCGATCGCTGGGGCAGCCGACATTCAGATTGATCTCGTCATAGCCCCAATCCGCCGCAATCCGCGTGGCCTCCCGCAACTCGGCAGGATCCGACCCTCCAAGTTGCAGGGCGACCGGATGCTCGACGGCGTCGTAGTCCAGAAGGCGCCGACGATCACCGTGCAGGATCGCTGCAGAGGTAACCATCTCGGTGTAAAGCAGAGCCTGCCTGGACATCATCCGGTGCAGCACCCTGCAATGGCGATCCGTCCAGTCCATCATAGGGGCACAGGATAATCTAGAGTGTTGATTTATTTGCATTTTTTGTGTATCTTCAAACTGTTGGCGGCGGATGCTTCTACGCTGGAATACGCCCCGATATCCCCGAATTTGCCCCTCTACGACGACTCATTGCACACACAGCGCACACGAAAATGGCCTCCATCACCAAGCTCCCCTCCGGTGCCTACCGGGTCCAGATCAGACGAAAGGGCCGCTACGCCAGCGAGACGTTCCTCCGCCGCGACGACGCCCATCGTTGGGCCCGCCAGGCGGAGACCCGGGTCGATCAGGGGCTGGCGCCGAACAAGTCGTCCGTTTCCCGCCTCCAGACCTTTGGCGACCTCATCGACCTTCATATAACCGATATGTGCGAGGTAGGGAAACCGCCGCGTCGCAGCAAGGCCGCCACGCTCACGACGCTCAAGCGCGATCTCGGCAAGGAGAAGATCGGGCACCTGGACCGGCAGAAGCTGATCGACTACGGCAAGATGCGGGCGGAGCAAGGTGCGGGCCCGGTGACGCTCGGGATCGATATCGGGGTGATCAAGATGATCATTACCCACGTGGCAGCCGTGCACGGGCTCGACATTTCTCCGGAACCCGTCGATCTGGCACGCGTCGCGCTCAAGCGTCTCGGCCTCATCGGCAAGGGCACAGAGCGGGATCGTCGTCCCACCACGGACGAGTTGAACCGCCTCTTCCGTTGCTTCGATGACAACGAACGCCTGACCCTGCCGATGACGCGGATCGTGAAGTTCGCGGTGGCCACGGCGATGCGGCTCGATGAGATCTGCCGCGTTGCATGGACCGATCTCGACGTCGACCGCCGGATGCTCATGATCCGCGACAGGAAGGACCCGCGCAACAAGACCGGGAACGACCAGCGGATCCCGCTCTTCGCCGCCACGGGGTTCGACGCCTGGGCGCTGGTCACCGATCAGGCAAAGGAACTCGGGCACGCAAGGGGCCGGATCTTTCCCTACAACTCGAAATCGGTCGGAACGGCCTTCCGGCGCGCCTGCGTCGAGGTCAGCGTGAAGGACCTGCATTTCCACGATCTACGCCATGAGGGCACAAGTCGCCTGTTCGAGGCCGGCTTCGCCATTGAACAAGTCTCGCTGGTCACCGGCCACAAGGATTGGAAAATGCTGCGCCGGTACACGCATATCCGCCCGGAAACGCTGCACCGGCTCGCCGCGTCGCGCGCCCCTTCCCCGCTCGAGACCCGTGCAGCCGAGTGATCCGAGAGTCAGAGGGGTGCCGTCCCGGCCCGTGACGGGTTTGGAGGTCGAGAGAGAGGCTTTCGGCCGCCCGTCGCGGGAGAAAACCCACGAATACCGAGATTATCGCTGCCGGGCGTGACATCAGCGGCGGCTACAAGGTGGATGTGTCGCGCGGTGAGAATGTGGATCGCGTGTCGTCCGAGTGGTTTTCGCGGCCGGATGACGAGCGGTATCTGTCGCTCGACGATCTCTTGGCCTCGGTCAAGGGCCGGGCGGAGCGGAGCCGGACGCGCACGGTGGAGAGTGCGGCGATCCGGGTCGAGGCGCATCGGGACAACCCGGAGAAGCTGGGGCTGGTCCTGCCCGGTGCGGATGAACCCATCGCGCCGACGCATTGGTCCTTCGGTCAGCTCTCCAGCCTGGTCGGTGCACCGGCCGCCTATCTGCGGCAACTACCCGCACCGCTGGCGGGCATCAACCTGCAATACGGGCTGACCAACCACCGGGCCGAGCAGATCAAGACCATGGAGGTCGCCAATGGCCGCACGGAACTACGCGCCGTGACCGGCCCCGATTATGGCCGCATCTACGACCACGAACTGGTTTCCGCCGTGCAGCGCATCGCGGGCAATGGCACGGGCGACACGCGTTGGAAGGTGCCGGGCGTGCTCGACTGGTCGACTGGCATCTACAACCCGCGCGTGGGCGTGACGAAGGAGACGACGACGCTCTACGCCTCGGACCGCGACGTGTTCCTGTTCCTCGTCGACGATCTGAACCCGATCGAGGCGGGACTGCTGCCCGATGGCTCGCCCGACCTCTACTTTCGGGGATTTTATTGCTGGAATTCGGAGGTGGGTGCGAAGACGCTCGGCATCGCCAGCTTCTACCTGCGGGCGGTGTGCCAGAACCGGAACCTCTGGGGCGTCGAGGATTTCCAGGAGATCACCATCCGGCATTCGAAATACGCTGCCTCCCGTTTCGCCCACGAGGCTGCCCCGGCGCTCAGCCGCTTCGCCGAGTCCTCGCCCGCACCCTTCATCGACGGCATTCGCGCGGCGCGCGAGAAGATCGTTGCGCGGTCCGACGAGGACCGTCAGGACTTCCTGCGCAAACGCGGGTTCTCGAAGGCGGAGACGGGACGGATCGTCGAGAAGGTGCTGGCCGAGGAAGGCCGCCCGCCCGAGAGCGTGTTCGACTTCGTGCAGGGGATCACAGCGGTTGGGCAAACCAATTCTCAAGCAGACTGCCTGGGTCACGCTTCTGGCGGGTATCTTCACCGGCTGGCTCCCAGGCTGGCTTCTTCTCGATGGTCTCATGTGACGGAGGGCGCGATGCCGATCTACGATTTCAACTGCACCGATCACGGCGTATTCAGCGGCTGGGCCGACTACGAGGCCAGCCGGCAGGGCTTGGCCTGCCCGCATTGCGGCCGCGAGAGTCCGGCGCTTGTGGCGCTTCCCCAGATCAGCCGGCTGTCCAGCAGCCTGCGCCGGGCCGAATCGCGGGCGGAGACGACGTCGGCCGAGCCGAAGGTGCTGAAGCGCAAGCACCTGCCCAGTTGCGGCTGCAGACTGTGCAACCGCAAGGCACCCGCAACGTCACGGCGCTGGATGATCGGGACATGCTAGACGTCGATCACCGGAATCTGGTGGATCGAGGACTCACCACTTCGAAACCGCGAAACCGGGCGGAAATGTCAGGGTCAGGATGAAGGCAGCGGTCACGCTTCGTTGGGCAGGAGCATCCGCCCTTCAGGATCGCAAGCTTTGCAGAACGCTTGTGCCAAGAAACACGAGTGCCGCGACGCAGACGATCGATGGTCCCGCTGGCGTGTCGAGCGTATAGGCGGACTGCAAGCCGATTACGGCAGACGCACTGCCGATGATCGCTGCAGTCAAGGCCATCTGTTCGGGTGTGCGTGACAGAGGGCGGGCGGCAGCCGCGGGAATGATCAGCATGGCCGCGATGAGCAACACGCCGACCACCTTGATTGCGACCGCAACCGTGACGGCCAGCGCCAATGTCAGAACAAGCTGTTCGCGCTTTGGGTCGATCCCGCTGGCATAGGCCAGTTCCGAGCTGATGGTCGAGGTCAGCAGCGCCGACCAGCGCCAGCCGATCAGACCCACGACGAGCGCCGCGCCGCCCCAGATCACCGCCAGATCACCGCGTGACACGGCCAGGATATCTCCGAAGAGGTAGGCCATGAGATCAATGCGGATGCCAGACAGGAAAGAGACAGCGACCAGCCCGAAGGCGAGGGCGGAGTGCGCCAGCACCCCCAGAAGCGTATCCATCGCATAGCCGCGTCCGGTCAGCACCGTCACGGTCAGCGCCATCGCCAGCGCCACGGCCACCGCCCCTGCGAAGATGGATATCTGAAGCGCCAGTGACAGGGCCACGCCAAGAATGGCGGCATGGGCTGTGGCATCGCCGAAATAAGCCATGCGCCGCCAGACCACGAAACTGCCCAAGGGGGCCGCTGCAAGGGCCACGCCGACACCTGCCAGCGCGGCGCGTGTCATGAAATCATCCAGCATTACTCGGCGGCCTCGATCCGTTTGTCCTGTGGCGCATGGTCGTGCGTGCAGATTGCGTCATGTGTGTGGTCATGCTCGTGCCGATAAAGCGCAAGCGCGCCACCCGTACCGGTGCCAAAAAGCGCGCGGTATTCGGGAGCGGCGGAGACGATTTCGGGCGCGCCTTCGCAACAGACATGTCCGTTGAGGCAGATCACTCGATCCGAAGCCGCCATCACGACATGAAGCTCGTGGCTGATCATCAGGATGGCGCATCCGGTTTTTTGACGAACTTCCTCGATCTGAAGATAGAAGGCGGCAGAGCCGGGCTGGTCCAGCCCCTGTGTCGCCTCGTCGAGCAACAGCAGGTCCGGCTCGTTGATGAGCGCACGTGCCAAGAGGACCCGCTGGAACTGGCCGCCCGACAACGCGGACATCTGGCGCTGTGAAAGGCCGGGCACGCCAGCCCTCTCCAAAGCGGCCGCGCAGGCCGCGGGCGTGTTGCCGCCGGGAAGGCGGAGAAAACGTTCTACCGTGATCGGCAGGGTCGGATCCATGTGAAGTTTCTGCGGGACGTAACCGATGCGCAGCCCGGGTTTGCGCGTGATCTGCCCTGACTGCGGTCGTTCTGCGCCGATGAGCAGCTTCAGCAAGGTGGTCTTGCCGGAACCATTGGGTCCTACGACCGTCACGATCTCACCGGACTCAACGGCAAGGGACACGTCGCGCAAAACCGTGTTCGCGCCATAGCTGACGCTGATATTCTCTGCCGCGATCAGGCTCATGCGTCAGCCTTGTCCGCACAAGCAGGACAGATGCCCTCGGCTTCGACCACGGTCCGCTCTATCCTGAATCCCGTAGCGCGCGCTGCTTCTCCAATGGCTCCACGCGCTGGCGAAGATTGCGCCTCGGCCACCGAATCGCACAGTCGGCAGATCATGAACGCGGGGGAGTGATTGGCCCCGGGATGGGCGCAGGCGATGAAGGCGTTGAGGCGTTCGATCTTGTGCGCAAAGCCGTTGGCGACGAGGAATTCAAGCGCCCGGTAGGCCACGGGCGGTTGCGAACCGAATCCGGCATCGCGCAGCCTGTCGAGCATTTCATAGGCCCCAAGAGCGCGATGCTCTTGCAAGAGGATTTCCAGTGCTTTGCGGCGGACCGGCGTGAAACGCAGGCCTTCCGCCAGACAATGCGCCTCGGCGGCAGCGATGCCCACGCTGATGCAGGATCCATGATCGTGTTTCTCGAACCCGATCGGATCGCTCGGCATGATCTTTCCGGCCTGAGCGGCGCTTGTCATGTTATCTCATTTCCTGTACCCAAAACGTAACGTTATTTAATCACATGGAGCCAGGCATGTCCAGAAACCTCATTCCCCTGTCTGTTGCCGCAACCCTGTTCGGGGGCACGGCTTCGGCGGATGTACCAAACGTGGCTGCAGATATCGCGCCTTTGCATTCGCTGGTGGCGCGCGTGATGCAGGGTGTGGGAGAGCCATCCCTGATCGTCGCGCCTGGGGGAAGCCCGCATGAATACAGCCTTCGCCCATCAGAGGCGACCGCGTTGCAGGAGGCCGATCTGGTTTTTTGGGTCAGCCCCGAACTGACGCCTTGGCTGGAAGGCGCGATCGCGACACTGGCCAGCGACGCGACCGTCACGGAACTGCTGGACGTCGATGGAACGATGGGCATTCCGTTCCGGGAAGGTCCGCTGTTCGAAGCGCATGGCCACGGCAACGAAGACGATGGCGAACAGGACCACGAGGATCATGCGGAGGGCGATCAGCACGAGCATGACAACCACGAAGCGCATGCCGACGCTGATCGGCACGAAGGCCGCGACCATGGCGAACACGACCCGCATGCCTGGCTGTCGCCAGACAATGGCGCTGTCTGGCTGAACGCCATCGCGGCACAACTTTCCGCGGCCGATCCGGACAATGCTGGCGCTTACTTTGCCAATGCGGCGGCGGGACGGGAAGAGCTGGCCACGCTGAGTGCCGAGATCAACGGCATCCTAGAGCCCGTTCGGGGACGCAACTTCATCGTATTCCATGACGCGTATCACTACTTCGAGACAGCGTTCGACTTCCCCGCATCGGGCGCGATATCCGTGTCCGATGCCTCCGATCCCAGCCCGGCGCGCATCGCAGAGATCCAGGCGCGTGTGGCAGAGCAAGACGTGACATGCGTCTTGTCTGAACCGCAATTCGATCCCGGCATGGTCGCCGCGGTGATGGACGGGTCTGAAGCCAACACCGGCGTGCTTGATCCCTTGGGCTCCGACCTCGAGCCCGGTCCAGACCTCTATGGTAACGTCCTGCGCAACCTCGCCACGGCGCTGGCGGACTGCCTCTAGACCGTTTTGACCGCGTGCTGCCAAACGTCTCCGGTGGCACGCGGTACGCGCTCTGTCTTGTGTGATGTGGCCTCGCCGAGCAAAGGCGAGATTTGCGGCCTTGCGCGCTGACCACGTAAAGATCAGCCTCAATGATCGCCGCGATGGGCCAATGGATCACAAACCCGCGCCGGACCATGTCGAGGCCAAGGATCGTGATCCGGGTCGCCGGACCCGGACCAGCGGGATCATCACAAGGTATCTCGGTGACTGAGACGAGCGCATGGCTCCCAAGCTGCATCCGTTCGCGAATCATGCGCTTGAAGTATCCGCGCATTGCGCATCGCGCGCTCGTCCAGCGGATAGTTCCAGGCCGGGCCGGCCACGGTGAAGACCGCGCTGAGATGGGAGAGGTAAAGCGCCGTCGTCGAAATCGTCGAACATCGCGTCTTCCTGGTAGCCGATGATTTCAAAGGTCAGTTCCATGTTCGCCATTCTCAAAATGCCTCACGAATAGGCAATGTCCGAGCGGGGCATCGGGAAATCGCCCACCGGCGGGCAGGCAAAGGGTCCGGGGATCGTCGTCTCACCGCCGTAGCGCCGGCTTCCGGGGATGCGGGAGCGGCCCGTCGGGCTGTAATGCGGAGAGGTCTGCAATCGCTGGCGGATGAAGGTCTCGTTCACTCGGCCGTCCGGTGTGCGGTAGCCCGGAACCGTCTCCGGCCAGCCTCGGTCGATCGCCATCTGTTCTGCTACGATGCGCGCCTGGATTTCGCTTTCAAGACCGCGTGGGCCACTCCGTGTTTGCCGGTGTATCCAGTGTTGGGTTTCATGAAACAGGGTCTGGAGCATCTGCCTGTCGTTTAGGCTTTCATTGATCCGGATGATCCCGTGCCCGGTGGACGGATCAACGAAGAGATTGCCTCGAACCCGCGACGACAGATCCTCGTCTTGCTCCGTGCCGTCGTCGAGCCGCCACCGGTCGGACGCCGTCCTGAAGAAACGGATTTCGACATTGTCCTGGTCGATACGGTCCAGGATCGACGCTGTGTCGGAACTGCAACGCCATCAACGCTAGCAGGACTGATTTGCCTGCCCCGGTCGGGCCGACGATCAAGGTATGGCCGACATCGCCCACATGAGTCGAAAACCGGAACGGGGTCGTGCCGTCGGTTTCGGCCTGAAACAGCGGCGGGCCGTCGAGGTGGTCGTTCCGATCCGGCCCCGCCCAGACCGCCGAGATCGGGATCATATGGGCCAGGTTCAGCGTCGAGATGGGTGGCTGAGGGACATTAGCGTAGAGATGGCCGGGCAGGGAGCCGAGCCAGGCCTCAAGCGCGTTCAATGTTTCTGGGATGCAGGTGAAATCGCGTCCTTGCACGATTTTCTCTGCGGCCTTCAGCTTGGCCTCGGCGGCTGCTGCGTTCTCGTCCCAAACGGTAATCGTGGCGGTGACGTAAGCCGCGCCCGCCACATCGGCGCCGTGTTACTGCAGCGCCTCGTCTGCATCTGCCGCCTTGTTGGCCGCATCGCTGTCGAGCAGGGTCGAGGCTTCGTTGGTCATCACCTCCTTGAGGATCGCGGCCACCGACTTTCGCTTGGCGAACCACTGGCGGCGGATACGGGTGACATCCACATCCTGCCGCCCGATGCCGAAGAAATCACGCGCACCGGCATGCCCGGCTGCCCGACCACCCGCATGTCCGTCGCCCAACTGGCCGACATGCTGGAAGACCGCATCGCGGACCTGGCCCGCGAGTTGCTGGGCGAGCCGAACCGGGAGCTTTCCAGCGCGCAGACCCTGCGCTTCGGCACCAAGGGCAGCGTCGCCGTGGAAATCGACGGCGCGAACAAGGGCCGCTGGTATGACCACGAGCATGGCGCCGGGGGCGCGGGGCTGGAACTGATCGGCTATAGCCTCGGTCTGGACGACAAGGCCGCGTGGACCTGGGCGCGGTCGTGGCTGGGCGAACCCGACGCCGGTCCGTCCTGGACGGCAACGCCGCCCACCGCGCCCGCGCTTTCCGCCTCGGGCTCGGCCAGGCCCAAGGAGCCGACGCCCGAGGAACGCGCAGCGAAGGTTGCCGAGATCGTGCGCCGCACGGAGACCCTCGTCTCGACGCCGGTGCTCGCCTACCTGCGCCATCGCGGGATCACCGCCACGCCGCCGGACTGCATCCGCTACCGCCAGTATGCCTTCGGCAAGTTCGGCGCCATGGTCGCGCTCGCCACCGACGAGGCGGGCGAGGTGCTGGCGATCCAGCAGGTCTATCTGACGGCCGAGGGGCGGAAGGCCCCGGTCAAGGTTGTCAAGCGCACCAACAAGGCCGTCGATGGCTGGGCCGCGAAGGCCGCGGTGCGTCTCCCCGGCCGGGAACCGCTGATCCTCTGCGAGGGCGTCGAGACCGCGCTCTCGGTCTGGCAGGCGACGGGACAGGAGACCTGGGCCTGCCTCGGCATCTCGAACATCGGCCGCGCGCCGGTGCCCGAGAACGCCACGGTGATCATCGCCCGTGACGGCGACCTGCCCGGCAGCAAGGCCGAGGGTCAGATGGCCCGCGCCGCGAGCCAGCTCGCGCATCGCGGCATGACCGTGCTGATCGCCACCCCGCCCGAGGAGCAGGACTTCAACGATGTGCTGGTCCGCGAGGGCGAGGCGGCCGTGCGCGACCGCATCGAAGCCGCCGAACGCTTCAGCGCAGCTACTTTCCCGGCTTCCTCGAAGCCCGGAAGACCTCGGAGCAGGCGCTCGTCGCCGTCATCCAGGAAGCCTGGATCAGCGGAGTTTCCACCCGCCGCGTCGACGATTTGGTGCAGGCTATGGGGCTGAGCGGCATCTCGAAGAGCACGGTGTCAAAGCTGTGCAAGGATATCGATGAAAGGGTCGGCGAGTTCCTGAACCGCCCGCTGACCGGTGATTGGCCCTATGTCTGGCTGGACGCCACCTACCTGAAGCAGCGCCAGGGCGGGCGGATCGTCAGCGTCGCAGCCATAATCGCCGTTGCCGCTAACACAGAAGGCCGCCGCGAGATTATCGGCCTGGGGATCGGGCCATCGGAGGCTGAGACCTTCTGGACCGAGTTTCTGCGCTCGCTGAAGGCCCGAGGCCTCGATGGC
>NZ_JAKGGD010000003.1 GCF_021556615.1 Paracoccus salsus | reverse complement strand
CGCAGAACCCCTACAACACCGATCTCGACCGCAACCCCGCAAACTTCCAGCCCCTCACCCCCCTCAACTTCCTCGAACGCGCCGCAAACGTCTTCCCCGATCACACCGCGATCGTTCACGGCGATCTGCGTCGCAGCTATGCCGCGTTCTACAGCCGCTCGCGGCAACTGGCGTCGTCCCTGTCACGCGACGGAATCGGCCGCGGCGACACCGTCTCGGTGTTGCTGGCGAACACGCCGGCGATGCTGGAATGCCATTACGGCGTCCCGATGTGCGGCGCGGTGCTGCATTCGATCAACACCCGGCTGGATGCGTCGATCATCGCCTTCCAGCTGGATCACGCCATGGCCCGCGTGGTGATCGTGGACCGGGAATTCATGCCGTTGATGCAGGAGGCGCTTGCGATTGCCACCGTGTCGCCCGTCCTGATCCAGTATGACGACCCGGAGTTCGGCGGCGCGCTCACCCTGTCCGAGGCGACGGATTACGAGGCGTTCCTGTCCGCCGGCGATCCCGATTTCACCTGGCTGATGCCCGAGGACGAATGGGACGCGATTTCGATCAACTACACATCGGGGACGACCGGCGATCCCAAGGGCGTCGTCTCGCATCACCGCGGCGCCTATCTGCTGGCGCAGGGCAATGCGCTGACAACATCGATGGCGAAACACGCGGTCTATCTGTGGACGCTGCCGATGTTCCACTGCAACGGCTGGTGCTTTCCCTGGACGCTGTCGGCGATCGTCGGCACGCATGTCTGCCTGCGCCAGGTGCGGGCCGAGCCGATCTGGAAGGCGCTGGACGAGGCCGGCGTGACGCATCTGTGCGGGGCTCCGATCGTGATGTCGCTGATGATTTCGGCCCCCGACGAGGTCAAGCGCAAGCTGGATCATGGCGTGCAGTTCTTCACCGCCGCCGCGCCCCCGCCCGAGAAGCTGCTGGCGGACATGAAGACCGCGGGTTTCGAGGTCACACATCTCTACGGCCTGACCGAAACCTACGGTCCGTCCGTGGTCAACGAATGGCATGCCGACTGGTCGGATCTGCCCGAGGCAGAGCAGGCCAGGCTGAAATCCCGGCAGGGCGTGCGCTATCTGCCGCTTGAGCAACTTGAAGTGCTCGACCCCGAAACCATGACTCCGGTGCCGCGGGACGGCCAGACGATGGGCGAGGTGATGTTCCGTGGCAACGTCGTGATGAAGGGGTATTTCCGCAATCCGGCCGCCACGCAGGAGGCGTTCGCCGGCGGCTGGTTCCATTCCGGCGATCTGGGCGTGGTGCATCCGGACGGTTACCTGCAACTCAAGGACAGGTCCAAGGACGTCATCATCTCGGGCGGCGAAAACATCTCGTCGATCGAGGTCGAGGAAACGCTGTACCGTCATCCCGCCGTCGCCGTCGCCGCCGTTGTCGCGATGCCGCATGAGAAATGGGGCGAGACGCCCTGTGCCTTCGTCGAGCTTGCAGATGGCCAGACAGCCGACGCCGATCTGCTGCGCGCATGGTGCCGCGACCATCTCGCGGCCTACAAGGTGCCCGGCAAGTTCGTCTTCGCACCGATCCCGAGAACCTCGACCGGAAAGATCCAGAAATTCGTTCTGCGCGAACAGGCAAGGTCCATGGCAACGTGACGGCATGAAGGCGGGGTCGCGTGCCCGGATCAGATCACGGAGCTTTCGAGGAAGGGACGTCCTTCGATGATCCGTTCGAACCCCAGTTCGGACAGGTCAAGCGTGCGGAAGCCGTCATAGATGATCAGTTCGGACACGCCGCGTCCTGTCGCGGGACCCTGCTGCAGGCCATGACCCGAGAAGCCGTTGGCGAAGACAAGGTTCCTGACCTCGGGGTGGCGGCCGACGACCATGTTGTGATCGAGCGTGTTGAACGCATAGTGCCCTGCCCACTGGTTCACCACCTTGATCGCCTCGAAATACCGGGACCGTTCGGCCAGTGCCGGCCAGATCACCTCGTCGAATTCGTCATGTCGCGGTTCGAAGTCGTCCCAATCGACCGCCGGGTCTTGGAGCGGAACACAACCGGCCAGAAAGAACTTGCCTTCCGGGCGGCAATAGACGCCTGACGGGTCGATCATCAGGGGAAGCCGTCCCTGATTGATCCGCGCGGTGCCCTGGGGGGACGCCGCGCAATCGAACACGAAAACAGTGCGCTTGCGCGGTTCGACGGGGATCTCGATCCCCGCCATGCGCGCGGTCAGCGCGGCGCGCGGACCCGACGCATTGACGATGGTCCCCGCGCCGATGACCTGCCCGGATTTCAGTGTGACACGGTCCACCCGGCCGCCGGTGCGGCCGATGGCCGTCACCTCGTCGGTGACATACACAGCGCCCTGCGCGCGCGCCTTGTTCCGGAAGCCGTGCATCAGGCCGGTGTTGTTGAACCAGCCCTCGCCGGATCGCCCGTATGACGCCAGTTCGATGTCCTCGACGCGCATGTGGGGAAAGGCATCGGCCAGTTCCTCGCGCGTCCACAACACCACGTCGGCGTCGCAGCTGCGCTGGACCTGGTGATTTTCCCGCAAAGTGCGGACCTGATGGGGTTGGCTGGCCAGAAACAGGTAGCCGCCGGCATGGAAGTTCAGATCCGGCCTGTCGCCCTCGACCTGCATCATTTCACCGAAGTTCCGGATCACCTGGGATCCATACTGGCTGATCCTGACATTGATCGGATTCGAGAACTGGGTCCTGATCGACGACGCCGACAGCGCGGTCGAGGCGCGCGCATAGCTGGGGTCACGCTCGACCACCAGAACCGAGCCGTCGAAATCGGGATTCGCCGTCAGGTAATAGGCCACCGCCGAACCGATGACGGCCCCGCCCACGATCACGACGTCATAGCTGCCCTGCATCTCGTTCCTCTTTCTCCGACCGGCGCGAAAGACCCAAGGCGGCTCCTTTTCGGTGGCTGGCCAACCCGCGACGGGGATCGCACCTGGCGGATCAATCGCACCCTCGAAAAGCGCGACGGCGGATGCCGCGATCACGGCGCATGTGTCGTCTCCCTTGCGGCCAGAGCCGCCTCGCGCATCTGCGTCAGGGTCTGGCGCGGCGTCAGGGCCTCGGGCGAGATGGCCAGGTCAAGCAGCGCGCCGGTTCCTGACGCCAGCGCGCGTTCGAAGGCCGGCGCGAAATCGGACGTTCGCTCGACCCGTTCCGCGTGAAAGCCGTAGGCCCGGCCAAGCGCCACGAAGTCGGGGTTCCCGGCCATCGTCGTGCCCGAGACGCGGGTCGGATAGTGGCGTTCCTGATGGGCACGGATGGTGCCGTAGATGCCGTTGTTCAGGATCAGGATGATCGGCTGCGCATCGTGCTGCGAGGCTGTCGCCAGTTCCGTGCTGGTCATCTGGAAATCCCCGTCGCCGGCAAAACACACGACGGTCCGCCCGGGGCAGGCAAGCCGCGCTGCGATCGCGGCCGGCACGCCGTAACCCATCGCACCCGATTGCGGCGCCAGAAGCCGGGCTCTTGGGCCGAATCTGAGGAACTTGTTGGGCCAGACGGCAAAGTTCCCCGCACCGTTGGTCACGATCGCGTCGTCGGGCAGGCGATCGCGCAGATAGGCGCAGACCTTTCCCATATCGACGGGCGAGGGCAGGTCCGGCAGATCGAAGCCCTGCTGATAGGCGGCACGACCTCTGGCGCGCCAGTCGTCCCAGTCGCCACTGACCGGCCGGATCGCGGCGGCGAAGCTGTTGGGTCCCGCGTGAATGCCAAGAGCCGGCTGGTAGATCTTGCCGATCTCCATATCCGAGCCGTGGACATGGATCAGCGTCTGGGCGGGCACCGGCACCGACATCAGCGTGTAGCCATCGGTCGTCATCTCGCCAAAGCGGATATTGACCGCAAGGATCACATCGGCCTCGCGGATCAGGGCCTTGACATGGGCCGGCATGCCCACGCCCGCCTCGCCGCAAAAGACGGGCGAGAAATTGTCGAACTGGTCCTGATAGCGGAAGGCGGCCACGGTCGGGATGTTCGACGCTTCCGCAAAGTCCTGCAGCGCGGCGCGACCCTCGGCGGTCCAGTTGCAGCCGCCCAGCAGCAACAGCGGACGCCGGGCGCCGGCCAGAATCGCGCCCGCCCTTTCAAGCGCGGCCGGGGCAGGGGCCGGCGCGGCGATTTCGGACGCGGCGGACAGCGGCGCGGTGCCGGTCAGGGCCGTCAGCATGTCTTCGGGCAGGGCGATGACCACGGGTCCGGGTCGGCCGGTCGTCGCGGTGTTCCATGCCCGGGCGACGAGTTCCGGAATCCGGGTGACGTCGTCGATTTCGACCGCCCATTTGGCCATGGTCCCGAAGACGGCCCGGTAGTCGATTTCCTGGAATGCCTCGCGCCCCCTCATGTCGGTGCCGACCTGACCGACGAAGACCAGCATCGGGGCGCTGTCCTGCATTGCGGTATGGATGCCGATCGAGGCATTGGTGACGCCCGGCCCGCGGGTCACAAGGCAGATGCCGGGACTGCCGGTCAGCTTGCCCCACGCCGCCGCCATGAAGGCTGCCCCGCCCTCGTGGCGGCACAGCACGAAATCCAGCTTGCCGCGCGTGTCGTGAAGAGCGTCCAGGACCGCAAGATAGCTTTCGCCCGGAATGCCGAAGCTTTTCGTGGCCCCAAGTGCCACCAGGCTTTCCACCAGCAATTGCCCGCCATTGCGCATCTTGTCGTTTCGTCTCCAGCCTGGCTTTTCACGTCGCGCCGCGCTGTGGCGGTCGCGCTGTGGCCTGCCTCAGCATCACCACTTCTGGCTGTCGTTCGCAAGGCGCCGCGACCGATCTTCGGGTCGCATCGCCCGGCGCGCGCCGCCGGTGGGCGAGGCGGGGCGCGTCGGGAACGCCGGACCGGGTCTGGCACGGGCCCTGGCCGCGGGGGCCGTCGTCGCGTCCCGGATCCGGGTCACTTGATCCCGGGCGTTCCGTCGAACTTCTTCTCAAGCTGGTTCCAGACCTCGATGTATTCCTGCTGCATCGGCGCCTCCTTGGCAGCGAATTCGGTCAGGTGCTGTGGAAAACGTGTCTCGAACATGAAGGACATGGTCTGGTCCAGCTTTTCGGGCCGCAACTCTGCGTTGCTGGCGCCCTCGAAGGCGTTGCGGTCCGGACCGTGGGGCAGCATGCAGTTGTGAAGGCTGGTGCCGCCGGGCGCAAAGCCCTGCGGCTTGGCGTCATAGATGCCGTAGATGTTGCCCATCAATTCGGACATGATGTTCTTGTGATACCAGGGCGGGCGGAAGGAATGCTCGGCGACCATCCAGCGTTCGCGAAACAGCACGAAGTCGATATTCGCGGTGCCCTCCTGTCCTGACGGCGCGGTCAGCACGGTGAAGATCGATGGGTCCGGGTGGTCGAACAGGATCGCGCCGACCGGGGAATAGCTGCGCAGATCGTATTTGTAGGCGCAGTAATTGCCGTGCCACGCGACCACGTCCAGCGGGCTGTGGTCGATATGGGTCTCGTGGAACTGGCCGCACCACTTGATGACCACGCGCGAGGGGGTCTCGCGATCCTCGAAGGCCGCGACCGGGCACTTGAAGTCGCGCGGATTGGCCATGCAGTTGGCGCCGATCGGGCCACGGCCCGGCAGATCGAACTTCTGGCCATAATTCTCGCACACGAAGCCGCGGGCCGGTCCCTCAAGGATCTCGACCCGATAAACCAGACCGCGCGGGATGATGGCGATCTCCTTGGGTTCAAGGTCGATCACGCCCAGCTCTGTCACGAAGCGCAGGCGGCCTTCCTGCGGGACCACCAGCAATTCGCTGTCGGCCGAGAAGAAATACTCGTCCTGCATGGATCGGGTGACCAGATAGATGTGGCTGGCCATGCCGACCTGGATGTTCACATCGCCTGCCGTGGTCATCGTGCGCATGCCGGTGAGCCAGGTCAGATCTGCATCCGCCGCCGGCATCGGCACAGGGTCCCACCGATACTGGCCAAGGCTGGTCACGTTCGGCAGGATGTTCGGCGCTGTCTTCCAGTAGGGAACATCGATGGGCCGAAAGCGCCCGGTGTGCTGGACCGATGGCCTGATGCGGTAACACCAGGTCCGCTCGTTCTGGCCGCGCGGCGCAGTGAAGGCCGTCCCGGACAACTGTTCCGCATACAGTCCGTAATTGCATTTCTGCGGGCTGTTCTGGCCCTGCGGCAGCGCGCCGGGCAAGGCCTCGGTCTCGAAATCGTTGCCGAAGCCCGGCATGTAGCCGGCGGCCGTTCCGAACATGTCGGTCGCGCGGGTCATTCCCGTGGGCAGGTCCTGGGTGGTCATGGGATTTCCTTCAGCCGGCGGTTCATTGCGTTTGCAATGACAATATCGTTGCGTATGCAACGATGTCAAGCAGCAAGGGCCGGCGCAGTTTATTGTTGCATCCGCAACGAAAACTTGCTGATCTGGTCGGGAAGGAGTTCCCATGACGTTCCACCTGGACCAGTTCCTGCCCTATCGCCTGTCGGTGGCCGCCGCGCAGACCAGTCGCCGGTTTGCCGCCCTCTACGAGGCCGAGGCGGGCTTGACGATCCCCGAATGGCGGGTGCTGGCGCATCTGGCCCATTCCGGCGCGGTCAGCGTGCGCGACATCCATGCCCGTGTGAACCTGGACAAGTCGGTGGTCAGCCGCGCCGCCTCGCGGCTTGAAGGGGCAGGGATGGTGTGCAAATCCGGCCATGACCGCGATCGGCGGCTGGTTGCGCTGCAGCTGACCCGCGACGGTCGGGCGCTGATGGAGCGGCTGGGCAGGATCGCGGATGCCTTCCAGGCCGAACTGTTGGCCGATCTGGGCGAAGACGGGCCCCGGCTTCAGGCCGCGCTGGAGCGGTTGATCGACGCCCCGAGATGACGATCCGGCGTGATCGCCCGCGATTCCGGCTTGCGGGCCAACGGCAGGCGCGCGCCGCACCCAGCCTGTGACGCCGACCACCGCCGGCATTCATGCAGCACGATCCGGTTCGGCATGGTCAGCCATTCGCCGGCAGGATCCTGCCCGTGCAGGGTCCGAAGCCGATGCGGTAGCCTTGGCCCTGGGCAAAGCCGAACAGCCCGATCTCGTCGCCGTCCTCGATGAAGGTCCGCGTCTCGCCGTTGACGGTTACCGTGGATTTCCCGTTCCCGGTCATTTCAAGCAGGGCACCCATCTGATCCCGCGAGGGCCCTGAAATCGTCCCCGATCCCAGCAGATCGCCGACCCGCATCGGGCAGCCCGACACGGCATGATGGGCCAGTTGCTGGGCGCTGGACCAATACATCACGTTGTAGTTCGTCCGGCACATCTGCTGGCCGTTCATGGTCCAGCCGAGGTTCAGATCGTAAAATCCGGGGCGTTCCTCGCGCAGATAGGCCAGGATGTCGTTGTCGCGCGGCGCGCCGCCGCTGCGGAATGGCTCCAGCGCGGCCTGCGTGACGATCCAGGGGCCGATGGTGGTGGCCAGGGCCTTGGACTGGAACGGCCCCAGCGGCTGATATTCCCAGGCCTGGATGTCGCGCGCGGACCAGTCGTTAAGAAGGGTGTAGCCGAAGATCATCTGCTCGGCCGCCTCGACGCCGACGCGCTCACCCATCCGGCTGTCGGCGCCGACGATGGCGGCCAGTTCCAGTTCAAGGTCGAGCCGTCGGCAGGCGGTCCATTCCGGGCCGGCCTCACCCCTGACCTGACCCATCGGCCGACGGATGTCGGTGCCCGAGACCACGACCGACGAGGCCCGGCCGTTATAGCCGATCGGCATATGCGTCCATTGCGGCGGCAGCGCGTTTTCCGGGCCGCGGAACAGCACGCCGACATTGTAGGCGTGATTCCTGGAGGCGTAGAAATCCGTGAACTCGGTCACCCGGATCGGCAAGTGCAGCGTCGTATCCGCCATCGCCACCAGGGGCAGCGAATGGTCGCCATCCTCGGCCAGAAGCTGGGTCAGGCGGCTGCGGATCTGGTCCCATCTGGCCCGGCCAAGCGCGATGAAGTCATTCAGCCGAGGCGCTGCAAACGTGCCGCCCGCATTCAGCAGGCCACGCGCCTCGCAGGCCGCAAGGTCAACGATCATGTCGCCGATCGCCACGCCGCAGCGCCGCGGCCCGCCGCCGACCGAGAACACGCCATAGGGCAGGTTCTGGATCGGAAAGTCGCAGGCCGCGTCGTTCGCAGCCGCAATCCAGCTGCGCAACGGTGTCGGAGCCGCCGGCATCACAGGCCTCCCGTGGTCGGTGGTTTGCGGCATCTTGCCGCGACGGCACGGATACCAGATATTGCTTCCTATGCAAGAATAATCGTTACTTTTGCAACGAAATTGCCCGCGCCGCCGCACGCCGACCGGCACCGGCCCTACGGGCTCGACTTGGCGGCAAACAGGCGAGGTCCGCAGCCCGTTTTCCCGCGCGCGATGCAAACGCATCCCCGGCCTTTGGCCGATGCGTTTTCGACGGCTCTCGAATGGACGCTTCAAGCCTTGCTGCCCCAGATCGGCTCAGCTCTGCTGACAGCTGGTGCTGCCGGACAGGGTCGGATGCGGGATAAAACTGGACCACGCCGCCTGTTTCTGGTCAGAGAGGGCACAAGCCAGCAACAGTAGAATCCCAGATGAGCATCCATCTTTATCCAAATGACCTTCCCGACGACCTGAATCTTGGTCCGGTCGTGGCCATAGACACCGAGACGATGGGGCTTGATCCGCGCCGCGACCGGCTGTGTCTGGTGCAGTTGTCGTCCGGGGATGGCGACGCGCATCTGGTCCAGATCGAGCGTGGCCAGACCGAGGCCCCGAATCTGTGCAAATTGCTGACCGACGCGAAGGTGCTGAAGCTGTTCCATTTCGGACGTTTCGACATCGCCGCGCTGGAAAACTGTTTCGGGGTCGTGACGTCTCCGGTGTGGTGCACCAAGATCGCATCGAAGCTGATCCGGACCTTTACGGACCGGCACGGCCTGAAATACCTGCTGAGCGAACTGGTCGGCGTCGATGTCAGCAAGCAGCAGCAGACCAGTGACTGGGGCGCCGCGGATCTGACCGACGCGCAGCTGGAATACGCCGCGTCGGATGTGCTGCACCTGCACAGGCTGAAGCTGGCCCTGGAAGAGCGACTGAAGCGCGAGAACCGGCTCGGGCTGGCACAAGCCTGTTTCGACTATCTTCCGGCCCGGGCCCATCTGGACCTGCTGGGCTGGGGGGATGAAAACGACATCTTCAGTCACTAGATCGAAGCGGCCGGGGGGCCGTCTGCCTCCCGGGCCCCGCGAGGATAGTTTCACCAACGCAAAGGCAGACGGTTTGAACGACTATATCGAGACGGCAAGGCGCGTGATCCTGACCGAAGCGCGGGGCATGGCGGCTTTGGCCGACGGGCTGGGACCGGAATTCCAGCAGGCGGTGGATGCGATCCTGGCGGCGCAGGGACGCGTCATCGTGTCCGGCATGGGCAAGTCCGGACATATCGCCCGCAAGATCGCGGCGACGCTGGCCTCGACCGGCACGCCCGCGCAGTTCGTGCATCCGGCCGAGGCCAGCCACGGCGATCTGGGGATGGTCACGCAATCCGATGTCGCGCTGGTTCTTTCGAACAGCGGCGAGACGCCCGAGCTGGCCGATCTGGTCGCCCATACGCGACGCTTTCATATCCCGCTGATCGGCGTCGCATCCCGGCCCGAATCCACGCTGCTGCGGCAGTCCGATGTGGCGTTGGTGCTGCCCGCTGCCGAGGAGGCATGCGGCAACGGCATCGTGCCCACCACCTCGACCACGATGACGCTGGCGCTTGGCGATGCGCTGGCGATCGCGTTGATGGAGCATCGCAGCTTCACGGCCGAGCATTTCCGCACCTTCCATCCGGGCGGCAAGCTGGGCGCGCGGCTGTCCAAGGTCGCCGACCTGATGCATCCCGACATGCCGCTTGTGGCGGAAGGCGCGCCGATGAGCGAAGCCCTGCTGGTGATAAGCCAGAAGGGCTATGGCGTGACCGGCGTGACCGATATCGAGGGACATCTGAGCGGCATCATCACCGATGGCGACCTGCGCCGTCACATGCAGGGGTTGCTGGATCATACCGCCTCGGAGGTGATGACCCGCGATCCGCGGGTGATCCGGCCAGAGGCGCTGGCCGAGGCCGCCCTGGCCGAGATGCAGGAGCGCAAGATCACCTGTCTGTTCGCGGTCGAAGACGGCATGCCGCGGGGCATTCTGCATGTCCATGACTGCCTGCGTGCCGGGATGGTCTGAACCCGTGAACCGCACCCGTGTCGTCAGATGGCTGCGCGTGCTTCTGCCCCTGCTGGCGCTGGCGATCCTGTCGACCATGTTCCTCTTTTCGCGCAAGCCCGCGACCGAGCCGCAGATTCCCTATGCCGAGGTCGATGCCGAGCAGATGGCCCGCGAGCCGCGCATCGTCGCGCCGCGCTTTTCGGGTGTGACCAGCGACGGGGCCGAGCTGTTGCTGCGCGCCCGCGATGCGGCGCTGACCGACGCGGATGGTCGCGAGAGCGCTCGCGACCTGCAGCTGACATGGCGGCGGCCAGACGGGCTGGAGGCCGAACTGACCGCGCCGGATGCCCGGGTCGCCGAAGGCGTGATCGGGCTGCGGGGCGGGGTTCGGATGGCGACCTCGTCGGGCTGGACGCTTGAAGCGCCACAGATCGACGCGGCCACCGACCGATCCCTCATTGCCGCTCGCGACGGGGTTTCGGCTGCCGCGCCGTTCGGCCGGATCACGGCCCAAGAGATGCAACTGCTGCCGCAAGGTGGCGTCGAGGGCGAAGCCGGGACGGGCGGCTCGACCGTATTGAACTTCTCAGGCGGTGTCCGTCTGATATACCAGCCATGAGTCACTGAAGGAGCCCGCCATGCTGCGCCCCCTGACGATCGCCCTGCTGCTTGCGGCCGCGCCCGCGGCCGCACAGGATATCGGCTTCGGTGGCGTCAAGGCGGATATCTCGGCCCCGGTCGAGGTCGCCGCTGATCGTCTGGCCGTCGACCAGGCCGATGGCAGCGCCGTCTTCACGGGAAATGTCGTGATTGGTCAGGGCGAGATGCGGCTTTCTGCCGACAAGGTCACCGTCCTTTATGCCGAGGGCGGGCAAAGCCGTATCCGGTCGCTGCGCGCCGAAGGTGGCGTCACGCTGGTGTCCGGCGCCGATGCCGCCGAGGCGCGCGAGGCTGTCTATGACGTCGAATCGGGCAATGTCACGCTGACCGGTGACGTGGTCCTGACCCAGGGCCGGAACGCGCTGACCGGTGACCGGATGGTCGTCGATCTGGCCTCGGGCAGCGCGACCGTCGATGGTCGCGTCCGGTCTGTCCTGCAGCCTGGCGGCAACTGATGCGGCACGAGACGGACAGGCCGGGCGACGGGCTTTGGGTGCGGGGCCTGCGCAAATCCTATCGCAAGCGGCCGGTCATCCATGATGTCTCGGTTTCGCTGGCGCGCGGCGAGGTGGTGGCGCTGCTGGGGCCGAACGGGTCGGGCAAGACCACCTGCTTCTACTGCATCGCCGGTCTGGTGCCGCCGGATGCCGGGCAGGTCATGATCGACGGCAAGGACGCCACCCGGCTGCCGATGTTCCGGCGGGCGCGGATGGGCATCGGCTATCTGCCGCAAGAGATGTCGATCTTTCGCGGCCTGACGGTCGAACAGAACATCATGGCCGTGCTGGAGGTCGCCCTGGACGATCCGCGCCACCGTCGCGACCGGCTGGAGGAATTGCTGGGCGACTTCTCGATCACGCATCTGCGGGGCGCACCCGCGCTGGCCTTGTCGGGCGGCGAGCGCCGCCGGGTCGAGATCGCGCGCTGCCTTGCCTCGGCTCCCAGCTTTCTGTTGCTGGACGAACCCTTCGCGGGGGTCGATCCGATCGCGGTCGGCGAAATCCGCGAACTGGTGCATGACCTGAAGTCGCGCGGCATTGGCGTGCTGATCACCGACCACAACGTGCGGGAAACGCTGGGGATCGTGGACCGCGCCTATATCCTGCATGACGGTCATGTGCTGATGTCCGGCACCACCGCCGAGATCGTCGCAGACCCCAAGGTCCGCGAGGTCTATCTGGGCGAAGGCTTCAGGATGGTGTGAACGGCCTTGGCAATCCTCGCGAAACTTCGTCATGGCATCCTGCGCCCCGTTGACAGAACCGATCGGCTGTCACCAAATTGATTCCTGCGGGCGTGGTATCGGATCTCGCCCCGCCACCCCCGTTATCCGCCGCGCGCCGGCAGCCGTGAACGGGTCGGCGCACGCGGAAGACGGGCAACCGAAGAGGAAAGACGATGCGCTACACCATCAGCGGAAAACACATCGATGTGGGCGATGCCCTCAGCACCCATGTCGAGAAGGAACTGGGCGAGACCGTAATCAAGTACTCCCAGCGCCCGACCGATGCCACGGTGACCTTTTCCAAGGATGCGCATCAGTTCCTGTGTGACGCCGTCGTGCATCTCTCCACCGGGCTGACCGTGCAGGCCCGCGGCGCGGCGGTCGAGATCTATGGCGCCTTCGAGGCCTGTCGCGAAAAGATGGACAAGCAGCTTCGCCGGTACAAGCGCCGCCTGAAGGACCATCACAAGGATCGATCCGGGCCGGTTGTATTCGGTGAGGCGGGCATATATGTGCTGGCCGCCGATGAGAATGAATGGGAATCGCAGGACAGCGGCCTGCAGCCGATCATCATCGCCGAAATGGAATCCCGCGTACCGACCCTCTCGGTCGGCGACGCGGTCATGCAGATGGAACTGGCGGGGGCGCCCTTGCTTGTCTTCCGCAACGAGAAACATGGCGGCGTGAATGTCGTGCATCGCCGCGAGGACGGCAACGTGGGCTGGATTGACCCGCGGGGCAACGGCTGAAGCCGCTGATGGCGACACCTCGCAGACTGAGCCGCCCCCGGGGGCGGCCAGCATAGGAAAGACACGCTAGGATGCAACTCAGCGAGATCCTCAAGCCGGGTGGCGTGCGCTCCCTTGGACAGGTCACGTCCAAGAAGCGCCTGTTCCAGGAGTTGGCCGATCTGGCGCATGCCGAATACCGGCTGAATGCCTCGGAGGTCCTTGACGCTCTGCAGGCGCGTGAAAGCCTGGGGCCGACCGGGGTGGGTCAGGGCGTGGCCTTGCCGCATGCAAGGCTGCACGGGCTTGACAAGGTGGTCGGCCTGTTCCTGCGGATCGAAAAGCCCCTGGATTTCGACGCGGTGGACCGCCAGCCCGTCGATCTGGTCTTTGCCCTTCTGGCGCCCGAAACCAGCGGTGTTGACCACCTGAAGGCGCTGGCACTGGTGTCTCGGACGTTGCGGGACGCCGATCTGCGAGCCAAGCTGCGTGCGAATGACAATCCCGCGACGCTGCATGCCGTGCTGTCCGCCGCCCAACGCATCAAGGCTGCCTGAAAGGTTTGAATTGGCCCGATTCGACCCTATACTGGTCTCCCCACGGATCAGAGGAGGGCCGAGCATGACCAAGCATGTCAGCGACCAACCGCGCACCCACACCGGCACCCGGCTGCGTGAATACACCAGGCAGGAACGCGAATCGGGCACCCATCCCGCATGGGAAATACTGCGTACCCGCCCGCAGACGCGCGGCGGCGAGAACCGCAAGACGGCGGAATATCTTCGAATCGAGCGCGGCCGCAGCGCCTGACCCGGCTTGGCCCTGCGCAGTTCGACGCGAACGGATCACAGCCTCATGCCGATCGACCGGCAAGGCGAACGGGCCGCGCCTTGCCTTTGCCGCACTGGCCTATGCAGGGACGGTTGCATGCCTTCGGTCTGAGAGAACAGGCCGTCTCGCCCACCGGCTTTGCCTCCGGTGGGCATCTGTCCGCATGATCACGCGCGGACCAGCTTCTCGTAATCCTCGGCGATTCCGCGCGTGATCTGGCCGACCTGGAAATGCCAGTCGCCGATCTGGCCCACGGGGGTCACCTCGGCGGCGGTTCCGGTCAGGAAACATTCCTGAAAGCCCTCAAGCTCGTCGGGCGTGATACGCCGCTCGTGCACGGTGCGGCCGTTGTCTTTCAGCATCTGGATGATGGTGCGCCGCGTGATGCCGTCGAGAAAGCGGTCTGCCTTTGGTGTATGGATCTCTTCGTCCTTGACGAAGAAGATGTTCGCGCCCGTGGCTTCGGCCACATAACCCTCCCAGTCCATGAACAGCGCGTCCGAACAGCCCTTGGCCTCGGCCGCGTGCTTGGACATGGTGCAGATCATGTAAAGCCCGGCGGCCTTTGCCGCGGTGGGAATCGTCTCGGGCGAGGGGCGTTTCCACTTGGCCACGTCCAGTTTCGCGCCCTGCCATTTCGCATCGCCGTAATAGCTGCCCCATTCCCAGGCGCAGACCGCCATGCGGACCGGATTGCGCGAGGCGGACACGCCCATGTCCGGCCCCGAACCGCGCCACGCCACCACACGCACATAGGCGTTTTCGAACCCGTTCGCCTTCAGCACGGCCTCTTTGGCGGCGTCGATTTCCTCGGCGCTGTAGGGCACCGGCATGTCCAGCAGCCGGCCCGACTCGATCAGCCGCAGCGAATGTTCGTGACCCTTGAAGATCTTGCCGTCATAGCAGCGTTCGCCCTCGAAGACCGAACTGGCATAGTGCAACGCGTGGGTCAGGACGTGCACCTTGGCATCGCGCCATTCGACCAGTTCACCGTCCATCCAGATCTTGCCGTCGCGATCATCATATGCCGCAGTCATCTCTCTCTCCATCCCGTTCTGGTTTGCGAATATTGCGCCGGACCGCCAGAATTCGGCCCATTTGTTGCGTGATGTCCTTGACGGCTAACAATCGAATCTTGGAAAGTCAACAAGGCTGCCATATCAAGGTGTGTAGCACGGAAAGGAAATCGAATGCAGAAGAAGGCGCGCAGCCCGCAAATGGTCGGCGAGGATTTGCTGTTCCTGACCGACGATCAGTTGCGTCGCGGCATCGAGGCGATGTTCTTTGCCTATCGCGCCTTCACTGCGGATCCTGACCTGATCCTGGCCGATATGGACTATGGCCGCGCCCACCATCGCGCCCTGCATTTCATCAATCGCGATCCGGGCCTGACGGTGACCTCGCTACTGGCGGTGCTGGGCGTAACCAAGCAGTCACTGAACCGCGTCCTGCGAACGCTGATCGAGGACGATCTGGTCGAAAGCCGCGTCGGTCGGCGCGACCGGCGCGAACGCCAGCTTTACCTGACCGACAAGGGCGCCGCGCTGGAGCGTCGTTTGTCCGAGGCGCAGAGGTCGCGGATGCGGACAGCCTATCGCAATGCCGGGCCGCAGGCGGTTGCGGGCTTCCGGCAGGTTCTCGAAGCGATGATGGACCCCGAGACGCGGGCGCAGTATCAGGCCCTCAAGGATTGGCCGAAGGACCGCTGAGATCACCCCATGACCAGTCACGACACGCATATCCTGATCGTCGATGACGATGAACGCATCCGGGCACTGCTGGGGCGATTCCTGCGCAAGAACGGTTTCATGGTGACGATGGCGCACGATGCCGCGCAGGCTCGGCGACTGTTGTCCGGGCTGGAATTCGATCTCATCGTGCTGGACGTGATGATGCCGGGCGAGGACGGGTTCTCGCTGACCCGGGCGCTGCGCGAGCGGATCCAGACACCGATCCTGCTGCTGACCGCCAGGGGCGAGACCGAGGACCGAATCACCGGACTTGAAAGCGGTGCGGATGACTACCTGCCCAAGCCGTTCGAGCCACGCGAATTGCTGTTGCGAATCGGGGCGATCCTGCGCCGCGTGCCCGTGGCCGAGATGTCGCAGCCCAAGTTCCTGTCGCTGGGGATGCTGCGCTATGACACCGACAAGGGCGAGCTTTGGCAGGGCGACACCCATCTGCGGCTGACCGGCAGCGAACAGGCGTTGCTGCGGCGTCTGGCGGCCAGCCGGGGTCAGCCGGTCAGCCGGGCCGACCTGATCGAGGATCTGGGCCGGGGCGGCGGCAATGGCGACGAGACCGAGCATTCCGAACGCGCTATCGACGTGCAGATCACCCGGCTGCGCCGCAAGATCGAGCCGGATCCGAAAGAGCCGCGCTTTCTGCAAACCGTGCGCGGCACCGGCTACATGCTGGTGGTCGACTGATCTTGCCCGCGCACGCCGTGCGGCCTAGCCTGCCGGCGATGGACACCAATCCGACATATCAGGGAATAGAGCTGGACGCGGAGACCGCGCTGGCGCTTCTCGAGTGGCAGGTCGAGATGGGGGCGGACGAGCCTGTTCTCGATGCGCCGGTGGACCGGTTCGAGCTGGCAAACCGCCCCAGGCCCGCAACGCCCGCACCGGCGCCGCTGGCCGATCTGCCCATCCAGTCGACGCCGCAGACCTCTCGCGCGGGACCCGACCCCGCCGACGATCTGGCCGTGCGGATCGCCGAGGCCGAGGCCCTGGCCGCCGCCGCCGACAATCTCGGGGCGCTGGCCGCCGCGCAGGAAGGCTTTGACGGGCTCGAACTCAAGAAAGGCGCGCGGAACTTCTGCTTCGCCGACGGCAAGCCCGGCTCGCGGGTGCTGATCCTGGGCGAGGCGCCGGGCGACGAAGAGGACCGGCAGGGCCGCCCGTTCGTGGGGCGCGCCGGACAGTTGCTGGACCGCATGTTCGATGCGATCGGATTGTCCCGGGCGGCGGTCGATGCCGAACAGGCGCTCTACATCGTCAACGTGCTGGCATGGCGACCGCCCGGCAATCGAGACCCCAATGCTGATGAAATCTCCGTGAGCATGCCGTTCGTGCGGCGCCACATCGAGTTGGCCGCGCCGGACGTGATCGTGCTGATGGGCAACATACCATGCCAGGCGGCGCTGGGACGGCGGGGCATTCTGCGGCTGCGCGGCCAGTGGGCGCAGGCTTTCGGGCGTCCCGCGCTGCCGATGACGCACCCCGCCTACCTGCTGCGGAACCCGCCGGCCAAGCGCGAGGCGTGGGCGGACCTTTTGTCGCTTTCCGCCAGGCTGGAAACGCTTTCCGTTTAGGTCCAGTTTCCGCATCATGGGTCAGGCGCGACCAGCACCGATCGGATTTGGATAAATGCGTTTCCTGTTTCGCAGCCTCAGCGGGCTGTTCATCACCTTCCTGACGCTTGGTCTGCTGTTCCTGGCCGGGTTTCAGCTGTGGGTGGCGACCTCTGCCGACGGCGAGGACGGTCCGGGACGCAGCGGTGGCGAGCAGGTCTACACTGCCAGGCTGCTGACCGTGACGCCGCAGGTCGTGCAGCCGGTGATGAAGGTGTTCGGCACCGTCGATTCCCGTCGCAGGTTGCAACTGCGCGCGGGCGCGTCCGGGCAGATCGTCCATCTGGACCCGGCGATGCAGGAAGGCGGCCAGGTCAAGGCCGGTCAGGTGCTGGTCCGCATCGATCCCGCCTCCGCCCAGGCGGGGCTGGCGAACCAGCTTGCCGCGCGCGACGATGCCGAGGCGACCCTGCGCGATGCGCGCCGCAATGTGCAGGTGGCCGCGGACGACCTTGCCGCGGCCGAGCGTCAGGCCGAACTGCGCCGCGCCGCCGTCGAGCGCCAGGCGTCGCTGGACAAGCGCGGGCTTGGCACCAGCGCCGCGCGCGAGACCGTCGAACTGGCCGCCTCGAGCGCCGAGCAGTCGGTGATCGCGGGACGGTCTGCGCTGGCCTCGGCGGAAAGCGCCGTGACAGCGGCCGAAAACGCACTGCGCCGGGCCGAGATCGCGCTGTCCGAGGCGCGTCGCGAACTGGCCGATACCGAAATCAGGGCCGGCTTCTCGGGGCGCGTCACCGCCGTCACCGCGGTCGAGGGGGGCTTGGTCAGCCTGAACGAACAACTGGCCGAGATCATCGATCCGGACGACCTCGAGGTGCAGGCGCCGTTGTCGCTGAGCCAGTTCTCGCGCCTTCTGGCGGATGGCGGTCAGTTGCGGGATCGTCCGGCGACGGTCATTCTGGACGGCTCGGCCGGGCGGCTGACAGCCGAGGCGCGGCTGGATCGCGCGGCTGCCTCGGTGGCCGAGGGCACGGCCGGCCGGGTCGTCTATGCGCGGATCCTGTCGGGCGGCGAGACGCTGCGGCCGGGCGACTTCGTCAGCGTCGAGATTTCCGAGCCGCAGATCGACAATGCCGCCGTGATCCCCGCTGCGGCGGTGGGACCGGACGGCGCCGTGCTGGCCGCGGATGCCGACGGACGACTGATGGCGACACCGGTGCGCGTGCTGCGGCGGCAGGGCGACGATGTGATCATCGCGGTTTCGGCTGACCTTCAGGGTGCCCGCATCGTGGCCGAGCGCGCGCCCCAGCTGGGAACCGGGATCATGGTCCGCGATGCCGCTGCCCCGGCGCCCGCCGAAGACCAGCGGGCCCAGAACCGCCGAGGTCAGGGCAATGGCTGAGGGTCGGGGCATCCTGTCGATCTTTACCCGCCACCGGACGCTGGCCAATCTGGTGATGGCGGTGATGCTGGTGGGCGGGCTCTACGCGGCGCCGAAGCTGCGCGCACAGTTTTTTCCAGATACCGTCGTGCAGGAGATCGACGTCGCGGTGCGTTGGGACGGTGCCGGCCCCGAGGACGTGGACCGCTCGATCATCGCGGTGCTGGAGCCGGCGCTGATCGGCGTCGAGGGGGTCGCGTTGACGCGATCTCGTGCGGTGCAGGGATATGGCGAGATCGAGGTCGAGTTCGAACCCGGCTGGGACATGTCGCGCGCAAGTTCCGATGTGGAAACCGCCATCGCCGGCGCCGGCGAGCTGCCCGAAGGCGCCGAGGACCCCGAAATCGTCCGCAGTTCCTGGCGCGACCGGGTGGCGGATGTCGTCATCGCCGGTCCGGTCGGGCTGGACCAGCTTGGCCGCATCGCTGATGAACTGGTGAACCGCCTCTATGCGCAGGGCATCACGCGGCTGACCGTTTCGGGCCTGGCAGCGCCCGAGACGCTGGTCGAGGTCCGGATGGCCGACATGGTTCGCCACGACGTGACGCTGGAGCAGATCGCGGGCGTCGTCCGGGCGGCGGCGTCGGTCAGCCCGGCCGGCGATGTGTCGTCGGGGGCCGCCCGGGTGCGGACCGGGACCGAGGCCCGCGCCCCGGCAGAGGTGGCGGCGCTGATTCTGGCCGCGCGGTCCGACGGAACGCAGCTGACGGTCGGCGACGTGGCCGAGGTCCGCCAGTCCGGAATGGACCGCAACACGGCCTATTTCGTGGATGGCAACCCGGCGGTGATGGTGCAGGTCCAGCGCAGCGCCTCGGGCGATGCGATCGGGATGCAACGCACGGTCGAGCAGGTCGTTTCCCGAATGGAACCGGCGCTGCCGGCGGGCGTCGGGATCGAACTGGTGCGCGCCCGGGCCGAGCTTATCTCGGCCCGGCTGGCGCTGTTGCTGGACAACGCGCTTTTGGGTTTGGGGCTGGTCCTGGCGCTGCTGTTCCTGTTCCTGAACGCGCGGACCGCCTTGTGGGTGGCTGCGGGAATACCGGCGTCGCTGCTGGGCGCGGTGGCGCTGATGTATGCGACGGGGATGACCCTGAACATGGTCTCGCTGTTCGCGCTGATCCTGACGCTGGGGATCATCGTCGATGATGCGATCGTGGTGGGCGAACATGCGGATTACCGTGCCCGCAAGCTGGGCGAGCCTGCCGTGGTCGCCGCCGAACGCGCGGCTGCCCGGATGGCCGCGCCGGTCGTGTCGTCGTCGCTGACGACGATCATCGCCTTCGGGGCGCTGGTCTTGATCGGCGGGCGATTTGGAGACCTGATCATCGACATTCCGATGACGGTGATCCTGGTTCTGATCGCCTCGCTGGTCGAGTGTTTCCTGGTGCTGCCCAGCCACATGTCGCATGCGCTGACCCGCTCGGCCCGCCGGCACTGGTATGACCGGCCCTCGAAGCTGGTCAATCGGGGGCTGGACCGGGTGGTCCATCATCTGCTTCGCCCGCTGACCCGCTGGGTGCTGATCCTGCGCTACCCGGTTCTTGCCGCCACCATCGTGCTGTTCTCGTGGGCAGCCTCGGCGCTGATCTCGGGACAGGTGCCGTGGCGGTTCTTCGACGCGCCCGAACAGGGCAGCGTCGCCGGCAATTTCGCCATGCTGCCGGGGGCGACTCGCGATGACACGATCCGCGTCATGGGGCTGGTCCAGGAAGCGGTCGACCGTGTCGCGGCACGCTACGAGGACGAATACGGCATCAATCCGGTCACCCACGCCATGACCATGGTCGGCAGCAATTCCGGCCGCCCTCTGCCCGGGGCGGATACCAAAGATACCGACCTGCTGGGCGCCGTCCAGATGGAACTGATCGACCCCGATTTCCGGCCCTATTCAAGCTTTGATTTCGTGGCCGCCTTGCAGGACGCCATGCCAAGCGATCCCCGGCTGGAGACGATCAGCTTCCGGGGCTTTCGGTCGGGGCCGGGCGGGGATGCGGTTTCGGTGCGGATGACGGGCGCCGAGGCGCAAAGGCTGAAGAACGCGGCCGAGGCCTTGAAGCTGCGGCTTCAGGCCTTCCCCGAGGTGTCGGCGCTGGAAGACAGCATGTCCTATGACAAGGATGAGCTGGAATTACAGCTGACCGCGCGTGGCGAGGCGCTGGGATTCACCACCGAGGGTCTGGGCCGCGAGTTGCGTCAGCGTCTGGCCGGGATCGAGGCGGCGACCTATCCGGTCGGCACCCGCACCGGCGCGATCCGGGTCGAACTGCCCGAGGACGAACGGCGCGGCGATTTCCTGGAGCGGATGATGATGCGCACGGCCTTGGGACAGTGGGTTCCGCTTGGCGATATCGTGACGGTCAGCAGCGAAGCGGGCTTTTCCGTGATCCGGCGCGAGAATGGCGAACGGATGATCTCGGTCACGGGCGACATTTCCGACGACGATCCGTCGCGCGCCGCCCAGATCGCCCAGCAGCTTGAATTCGAGATCATGCCCGCGATCGCCGCCGAATACGGCATCAACTTCGAGACCACCGGCCTGGCCGAGCAGGAGCGTGACTTCCTTGGCGACGCGGCGCTTGGCTTTGCGCTGGCGCTGACCGGCATCTACATGGTTCTGGCCTGGATCTTTGCCAGCTGGTCCCGGCCGCTGGTGGTGATGTCGGTGATCCCCTTTGGCCTGGTCGGCGCGGTCTGGGGCCACCACGTCTGGGATCTGCCGATGTCGATGTTCTCGATCGTCGGGCTGATCGGGATGTCGGGGATCATCATCAATGATTCGATCGTGCTGATCTCGACCATCGACGAATACGCAAAGGATCGCGGCCTCAGGCCGGCCGTCGTCGAGGCCGTGTGCAACCGTTTCCGTCCGGTGCTGCTGACGACCGCGACGACCGTGCTGGGATTGGCACCGCTTCTGTATGAGCGGTCGTCGCAGGCGCTGTTCCTGAAGCCGACGGTCGTGACCCTGGCCTATGGGCTGGGCTTCGGGATGATCGTGGTGTTGCTGGTGGTGCCTGCCGTGCTGGGCATCGGCGCCGATCTGGGGCGGTCGCGGATCGGTTTCCGGCGCGGGCTTCGGTCCCCGGCGATGCAAGGACCGGTGCGCCTTGGTGCGGGTCTGGCCGGGCTGGCTTTCCTGGCCATCCTGCCACCCGCGACGCTGTTTCCGGAACTGGGGGTCACGCTGCCGGCATGGTGGCCTGTGGCCGCCTCGCCGGTCGCGGCGCTTGGCTGGTATGTGCTCGCGGTAGCCCTGGCCGTGATCGTGGCGGCGGTGGTCAGCCTTGCGGGTCGCAGCCCTGGGTCTCGACCGCCCCATCCGCGCCGATCAGCGTGATCCGGACTTCGGCGAGGTCCAGGTCGAAGGGCTGCGCCGAGGGCGCCACGAAATCGGCGGTCGCGCGGGTGCCGTTCCCTTCGGACTGCAGCACGGGTGACGACACCCAGATATCGGGGTGTCCCATGACCTCCATCGCGGCGGCCTCGGCACCGGCCTGCGGCAACAGGGCGCTCAGGCGCATGCCGTCCTCGATCCCTGTCAGGCGGCAGAGGGGACGCTGTGCCAGCGGACGCGGAACCGTTTTCAGCGCGGCCTCGATCTGCGGGTCGGGCATCGCGCCCGGATCCGGGGCCTGCAGCGCGACATTGGCGGGAATGCAGATCTTCTCGCACAGTCCGAAATCGACCGTTGTGCCCAGCCGGAGGGGCTGGGCCGGATCCGCGGGACGGGCGGTGAAGGGCAGCACAAGCAGGTCGTGATATCCCAAGGTCAGGTCATCGCCCGAGCGGATCGCCTCAGGGGCGGGCCAGTGAAGGGTGATATCGGCAAGGTTCGACGAATCCTGCCAGTCGAAGCTGGGGGGCAGCCCGCTGTCGCCCGGGCTGCGCCAATAGGTCTTCCAGCCGGGCGCCAGCCGAAGCTCCAGCGCGGCGATGCGGTTGCCCTGATCGTCGATCCAGCCCGGCAGAAGCCGCGCCGATTCCAGCCCTGGCGGCAGATCCTGCGCCGAGAGCGGCAGAACCCCCAGCGCGAGAAAGCCGAGTGCGATGGCCGGAATACGTGTCATGCATCGGTCAATAGCCCCGAATCCCGGACGACCCAAGTCACAAACGCGAGGGGGTCTTGCATCAGACGCGGCAAGGGCCGATCTTGAGGTCAAAAGGAGGCCCGATGAGCATCAGCCCCGACGACCCGTCCGACGATCCGCAGGAGCCGGCCTACACGGACAACCTGACGGGCAAGATCCTGATCGCCATGCCCGGCATGGCCGATCCGCGTTTTCAGCGGTCCGTGGTGCTTGTCTGTGCGCATTCCGAAGAGGGCGCGATGGGTCTTGTCCTGAACAGGCCGCTGCCCGAGATCGATTTCAGCGACCTTCTGGAACAGCTCGGGATCGAGGCGGATGACGCCGCCAGGCAGATCGAGGTGCGTTTCGGCGGCCCGGTCGAACCGGGACGGGGCTTCGTGCTGCACAATGTGCCCGCGCACGGCAACGATCCCGAGGGTCGGCTGCGGATCAGTGGCGCGTTGGCGATGACCACCACGCGCGACATCCTTGAGGACCTGGCGCATGGGCAGGGGCCGGAATCGGCCGTTCTGGCGCTTGGATACGCAGGCTGGGGGCCGGGCCAGCTGGAAGACGAGATGCTGCAGAATGGCTGGCTGACCGGCGATGGCGCCGAGGAGCTGATCTTTGGCGCCGACCACGACGACAAATGGCAGGCGGCGCTGCGCGCGCAAGGCATCGACCCCTCGCTTCTGTCGGCGGCCGCGGGCCACGCCTGATTGCGTCCCGCCACGGCCGGGGGCCAGCCCCCGGACCCCCGGGCCTATCGGCCAGGTCAGGACCTGCGGGTCATGGCGCTTGGTCGCGACGCGCGCCGCCGTGACCTGGCGCTGCCCGCGATGCCCTGAGGGCTGTCGCGGCGGCGCCGAAGGCGGAGGGGCACCGAAAGCCGGTGCCGGTCAGCCGAATTCGGGGAAGAACCGGTCTGAGGCGGTGAAGATCTCGCACCCGTCCGCCGTCACGCCGATCGAATGTTCGAACTGGGCCGAAAGCGACTTGTCGCGGGTGACCGCCGTCCAGTCGTCGGCCAGGACCTTGGTCTCGGGCCGGCCCAGATTGATCATCGGCTCGATCGTGAAGAACATTCCCTCTTCGAGGACCGGGCCTTTGCCGGCGCGGCCGAAATGCAGCACGTTGGGGGGTGCGTGAAAAACCCGGCCCAGCCCATGGCCGCAGAAATCGCGGACCACCGACATGCGCTGAGCCTCCGCGTAGGTCTGGATGGCGGCGCCAATATCGCCGAACGTGGCGCCGGGCCGGACGGCCTCGATCCCCTTCATCAGCGAATCATGGGTGACCTGGATCAGTCGCTGCGCCTTGATCGACGGCTTGCCCGCCACATACATGCGGCTGGTATCGCCGTACCAGCCGTCCACGATCACGGTCACATCGATATTCAGGATGTCGCCGTTCTGCAGCACCTTTTCGCCGGGGATGCCGTGGCAGACCACATGATTCACGCTGATGCAGCTTGCGTGCTGATAGCCGCGATAGCCGATGGTCGCCGATGTGGCACCTTCCTGCTGAATGCGCTCGCGAATGAAATCATCGAGCACCCCGGTCGCCACGCCCGGCGCCACCATCGGCCCGACCTCGTCCAGGATCCGCGCGGCCAGCGCGCCGGCCTTGTGCATCCCGGCGAAATCCGTGCCGGCGTGAATGCGGATGCCTTCCTTGGTAATGCGGCTTTCTTCGTCCATCGCGGATCCTTTCGTCTGACCGCATAGATAGACCCGCCGGGCCACTTGTTCCAGTGCCGTGCGTGGGCATAGAACAGGGCAGCAACCATGAGGGACCGGTCATGCAGTCAGACAATCCGACGGCGGCCATTCTTGTGATCGGAGACGAGATCCTGTCGGGCCGCACGCGCGAGGGAAACGCCCATCATCTGGCCAAGCTGTTGTCGGCCACCGGGTTCGATCTTCGCGAAATCAGGGTGGTGGCCGATGACCAGGATCAGATCGTCGCGGCGATACGCGCCCTGGACAGCAGTCTGGGCGGTGCCTGCGGGCTGTTGTTCACGTCGGGCGGGATCGGGCCCACGCATGACGACATCACCGCCGATGCCGTCGCAGCCGCGCATGGCACCACGATCGAGATCAATGCACAGGCGCGGGCGCTTTTGCAGGCCCGTTGCGACCGGATGGGGACCGAGTTGACGCCCAACCGGCTTCGGATGGCTCGTATCCCGGTCGGCGCCACGCTGATCGACAATGCCGTCTCGGCCGCGCCGGGGTTCTCGATCGGCAACACCCATGTCATGGCAGGGGTGCCCGAGGTCTTTCGGGGCATGGTGGACTGGCTGATCCCGCGACTGGCGCCCGGCCGCCCGATGCTATCCCAAAGCGTCGAGGTGCTGCGCGGCGAAAGCGACGTGGCCGAGGACCTCAAGGCGGTGGCGGCCGAATATCCCGATCTGGCGCTGGGGTCCTATCCGTTCCACAGGCCGAGCGGGTTCGGCACCAATCTGGTCGTGCGCGGTCTCGACGCCGAGCGCGTTGCAAGCGCGATGGCCGAGGTAAAGCGCCGGCTGGCGCTGTGACCGATCTGCAACTGGCTGCGGCGTTCGAGGCGACATGGCCCGCGGCCGAGTATCGCGATGTCGGCGGATTTCGCGTCGGTCGGGGGCATGGTGCGGGCGCGCGCGTCAGTTCGGCGCGCGCGATCGGGCCGTGGCGCGACGCTGACATCGATGCGTCGGTCGATCTGCACAGCCTGTGGGGCCAGGAGCCGCTTTTCCGGGTTCCGGATGACGACACCGCCTTGTCCGCCGCGCTGCGCGATCGCGGCTTCAGGCTGCAGGTGCCGACCGCGATCATGGCAACCGGGATCGAGCGGCTGACCGGTCTTGAGCCTCCGCCCGTCACCACCTTCGCGGTCTGGCCGCCGCTTGCGATCCAGCGTCAGATCTGGGCGGCAGGACATATCGGACCCGCGCGCCAGCAGGTTATGGAGCGTGCGAGCCACCCGAAGGCCGCCATTCTTGGCCGGATCGACGACCGCGCCGCCGGCGCGGGCTTCGTGGCAATCCATGCCGGCATCGCCATGATGCATGCCGTCGAGGTCCTGCCGGAATGGCGCCGCAAGGGGCTGGCGGGCTGGATGATGCGCGGCGCGGCGATCTGGGCCGCGGGCAAGGGCGCGACACGGCTGGCGCTGGCCGTCAGCCGGGACAACCAGGCCGCGATCGCGTTCTACCGCAATCTGGGCTTCGAAGAGGTCGCAGGCTATGGCTACCGCATCCGCCCCTAGTTCGCCCGATATTGCCGGGCGCCCGCCAGATAGCGCCCATAGGTTTCGGCGTCGGGCGGGGTGAAGTTCTCGGCCAGCCAGCCGCGCCGGACCGGCGGGGCGCCGATATCGGCCACGATCTCGTCTAGATGGCGGAAATGGAACGGCGCCGAACACAGCCCGCCATAGATCTGCGCGGCGGGGCGTTCGGTTCGCCGCCAGCGCAGATTGGCCTCGATATCCTCGCGCATCCGGGCCTCGGTTGGCTGGTCGGCCAGTTGTCCGTCCATGAACCGGACCAGCCAGTTGGCGATCATCTCGGCCGACAGCACTGTGCAGAAGCTGGAGTTGAACCCCACGAAGCCCAGATCCGGCAGGTCGGGATTCACCGCCAGGCGATAGACGCGATACTGGCCGTCGGGCTCGATCAGCGTGCGGCGGAATTCCTCGGCCAGATAGGGAATGCCAAGCTTCCACCCGACCGCCAGCGCGGCCACGTCGCAGGGCACACGCCTGCCGCTGCTCAGCACCGCGTGGCCGGGTTCGAACCGTTCGATCGTGCCGCGGATCGGCGTCGCGCGCCCGTCGCGAAAGCTTTCGAACAGGCCGGGCGTCACGATCGGGATTGAGCAGGACACGGCCTTTTCGATCGGCACAGAGGGCACCATGTCCCACTTCCTCAGCCCCAGCTGCAGCTTGAGGATCGTTTCGAGCCCGCGGAAATTCGCCCAGATCAGCGGCTTCAGCACCCTCGCGCGCAGCCTTTGGGCGCGGGTCGGGTTCCAGCCGTTGAACTGCCCTTCCTGGAACCGCATGTAGAGCAGCTTCTTGAAGTTGATGCCGCCGACGAAATAGGGGATGCGCCAGACCGGCTCGCGATAGACCATGCTGACGGATGCCGCGCCGTTCCTGACCGCGTTCACCACCAGATCGGTCGCGGATTTCGATCCGCCAAGAACCAGAACATGCCTGTCGCGGGCCAATGACGGGTCCGTATATTCCGCCGAATGCAGCACGGTGCCGCCGGCCGCCACGAAGTCGTCCTGTCCGGGAAAGGTCAGGATGTTCTTGTCCGAGAACTGGCCCGTCGCGATGGCCACGAAATCGACGTCTTCGGTCCATGCGTGATCGGCCGATCGCAGCGCCAGCCGCCAGCCCGGCTTGCCATCGGGGCGACGATCCAGCCCGGTCACGTTGGTGTTCAGCCGGAACAGCCGGTGCAGGTCGTGCTTGTCCGCATAGGAATGCAGATAGGCGTGGACCTGCGGTCCCTTGGGCCATTCCGGGTAGTCGTCGGGCATCGGCAGGTCGGTAAAGCGGTAAAGCTCTTTCGGAGATTGCGTCTGCACGTCGGGATAGCTGCGCGAGGGTTCCCAGACGCCGCCCAGATCATGCGTGCGTTCGAAGCCCACGACAATATGGCCGCGTTCGTCGAATGCCTTGGCGGCGGCGAGGCCCGACACCCCGGCGCCGATCACCGCGACGGTCTTGCGCGCGACCATGTCAGGATGCGTCCGGGGGCGGCAGGAAGTCCACCTCGTGCTGGGCCGAGATGCGGACCAGTTCGCCGGGGTCGGTCACACCGTCCAGCGCCCCGAACAGCGCGAACAGCTTGCGCGAGGGGGCCACGCCGAAGACGCAGGTCGCGGTGCGGCCCGAGCGGTTGAAGATGCCATGGGCGATGCCGCGCGGCATCCGCACGGTGTCGCCCGGCCCGGCCTTGTGGACCTGATCGCCGAACTCGACGTCCAGATTGCCCTCCAGCATCACGATCCACTCGTCCTGGGCGGGATGGATATGGGGTGGCACGAAGGTTCCGTCGGGAATGCTGGCATGCCAGATCATCGCGTTCTCGGTGTGCAGCTTGGGCGTGTAGGTATGGCCGACGACATTCCACGCCTTGCCGCCATAGGCCTGATCCGCCCCGGTGATCCCGGTGTCTCCGTCCGTCATTCTCATCTCCTCCTTCAAAGTTCGGTGCGCAGTTCCCACAGGTCCGGGAACAGCACGACATCCAGCATGCGGCGCAGATAGCTGACGCCCGACGTGCCCCCCGAGCCGCGCTTGAACCCGATGATCCGTTCGACGGTGGTCACATGGTTGAAGCGCCAGCGGCGGAAGTAATCCTCGAAATCGACAAGCTTCTCGGCCAGTTCGTACAGTTCCCAGTATTGTCGCGTGTCGCGGTAGACGGTGGCCCATGCGGTCCGCGCGCGCGCGTCGGGGCCGTGCGGCTGGTCAAGACGGGTGCGCGGCGGCACCTCGAAACCCGCCGCCCTGAGCCGGGCCAGCACCGCGTCGTAAAGCGAGGGGCGCTGCATCTCGGCCATGAGGGGCGCGACCAGTTCGGGGCGGTGTTCGTGCGGTCGGACCATCGCCGGATTGCGGTTGCCTGCGACGAACTCGATCATGCGATACTGATAGGACTGGAATCCGCTGCTTTCGCCAAGCGATTGACGGAATTCGGTGTATTCGCTTGGGGTCATGGTGCGCAGCACGTCCCAGGCAGAATTCAGCTGTTCCATGATCCGGGCGACGCGGGCCAGCATCTTGAAGGCGGGTTGCAGATCGCCCGCAGCGATCCGGTCGCGGGCGGCCGCCATCTCGTGCAGCGCCAGCTTCATCCACAATTCGCTGGTCTGGTGCTGGATGATGAACAGCATCTCGTCATGGGCCTGCGACCGGGGATGCTGGGCGGTCAGGATCGAGTCGAGGCCCAGGTAGTCGCCATAGGACATGCGGCCCTGGAAGGTCATCCGCGCCCCTTCCTGTTCGGGATCATAGCTCATGGCTTCAACCTGAATCGCTGGATCTTGCCGGTCTGCGTCTTGGGCAGCGCGGTGCAGAACACAACGCTGCGCGGATACTTGAAGGGCGCGATCAGGTCCTTCACGTGGCGTTGCAGCCGCTCGACTGTCGCCTGGTCGGGCAGGACACCCTCGGCCAGCACCACATGCGCCTGCACGATCTGGCCGCGTTCCGCATCCGGGACGCCGATGACCGCGCATTCCAGCACGTCGTCATGCGCCAGAAGCGCGGCTTCGACATCCGGGCCGGCGATATTGTAGCCCGCCGACAAGATGATGTCGTCGGACCGCGCCGCGAAATGGAAGCGACCATCCTCGTCCTGCCAGAAGGTATCGCCGGTCAGGTTCCAGCCATTCTGGACATAGTCGACCTGCCGCGGGTCGTTCAGATAACGGCAGCCGATCGGACCGATGACCGCCAGCCGGCCCATCTCGCCGCGCGGCAGTTCCTGACCGTCCTCGCTTACGATCCGTGCGCGATAGCCGCCGACGGGCCGACCGGTGCAGGACGGGTGGCTGTCGTCAAGGCGGTTGGTGATGAAGATATGCAAGAGCTCGGTCGAGCCGATGCCGTCCAGCATCGGCTTTCCGGTCCTGGCGCGCCATTCCTCCCATACCGGGCCGGGCAGGGTCTCGCCGGCGCTGACGGCGGCGCGCAGGCTGGACAGGTCGGCCCCCTCGTCAATCGCCCGCAGCATGACGCGGTAGGCGGTGGGCGCGGTAAAGCAGATCGTGGCGCGATGTTTCTGGATGATGTCGATCATGTTGGGCGGCGAGGCGTGTTCCAGCAGCACCGCCGAGGCCCCGAAACGCAGCGGAAACACCGCCAGCCCGCCCAGCCCGAAGGTGAAGGCCAGAGGCGGGCTGCCGACGAACACGTCGTCGGGCGTCACCCCCAGCACCTCCTTGGCATAGGCGTCGGCAATGATCAGGATGTCGCGGTGAAAATGCATCGTCGCCTTGGGCTCGCCGGTGCTGCCGCTGGTGAAACCCAGCAGCGCGACGTCGTCGCGGCCGGTCCGCACGGCCTCGAACCGGACCGGCTTGGTCAGGGCGGCACGATCCAGTTCGGCGTCGTGATTGGCGGTGCCGTCGAAACCCACCACGGTCTCGAGAAAGCGCGATCCCTTGGCGGCGGCAACCAGCTCGTCCATCAGACGCGTGTCGCACAGCGCGTGGCTGATCTGGGCCTTGTCGATGAGCTGCGCCAGTTCCTTGGCGCGCAACATCGGCATGCTGTTCACGACCACCGCGCCGGCCTTGGTGGCGGCCAGCCAGCAGGCCACCATGGCGGGATTGTTCGCCGACCGTATCAGGACTCGGTTGCCTGGCCTGAGGCCGTAATCGCTGACCAGCGCGTGGGCAAGCCGGTTGGTCCAGTCGGCAAGCTCCTTGTAGGTGCGCGCGCGGCCGTTGCCGATCAGAGCGTTGCGGTCGCCAAAGCCGCGATCGACCATCCTGTCCGTCAGCTCGGCCCCGGCATTGATCCAGTCGGGATAGTCGAAACCCGAAAGGTCGATGATCGGCCACGCGTCGGGTGGGGGAAGATTGTCGCGGGTGAAGCTGTCGGCATGTCCGCTTGGTCCCAGATCAACCATCATCCTCTCCTGTCGCCTTTCCTGTCGTTCAGTCCGGCACCACGGCGGTCGCCTCGATCTCGACCCTGGCGCGGTCCTCGACCAGCCCCGCCACCTGCACCAGGGCCATGGCCGGGTAATGTCGGCCGATCACAGCGCGATAGGCCTCGCCCACCTCGCGCAGGGCTGCGAGGTACTCCTGCTTGTCGGTAACATACCATGTCAGCCGCACCAGATGCTCGGGGCCCGCCCCGCCTTCGGCCAGCACGGCGACGATGTTTTCCAGAACCTGCCGGACCTGGCCCGCGAAGATGTCGGTCTGAAAGTGCTGATCGGCGTCCCATCCGACCAACCCGCCAGTAAAGATCATCCGTCCGCGCGCCGAGATGCCGTTGGCGTATCCGACGGCGCGCTTCCATGTCGCGGGATGCAGCTGGTCATGCATGATGAGCCTCCAGGGCAGGGCGGATATGGTCTGGCCAGGGCGCGGGGACAAAGCCGCGATCCATCCAGACGACGGTGCTGCGCGCCTCGATCCGGTCGGCGGCCGTGACCCGGAACCGCGCGCTGGTCCGGCCGACATGTTCGACCGCCAGCGTCCAGTCCAGCCGCTCGCCGAGGCGCGAGGGCTTGCGGAAATCGACCTCGAGCCGCGCGGTCGGCATGCCGTATCCCTCGTCCATCATCCGCCCGAAAGGATAGCCGACCTCGTCGATGAAAAAATTTTCCACCATGCTGTTCACCATCTCGGCATAGCGGGGATAGAAGACGATCCCGGCAGGGTCGCAATGGCAGAACTCGATCGGGATGGTGCGGCGATAGGTCATTCGCTGGCGTCCGGCGGCAGGAAATCCACGTCATGTTCGGCCGAGACGCGCACCACCTCGTCGACATCGGTCATGTCGTGCAGCGTCTCGAACAGGGCGCGCAGCCTGCCCGCGGGCGAGACCCAGAACAGCGCCCGGGCGGGCTTGTCGGACTTGTTGAAATAGCCATGCGGCACGCCGCGCGGCATCCGCACCAGGTCGCCGGCCCGCGCCACCGACCAGGCGCCGTCCAGCTTGACCTGCAACTCGCCCTCCTGGACCAGGATGAATTCGTCCTGGCCGGGGTGGACATGAACCGGCACGAACTGGCCTGGCTCGCTGTTCGTCTCGAACGCGAAGGCCGCGTCGCAATCGGCCTTGGGAAAATAGCGCTGGCCGAGGATATTCCATTCCACGCCTTCGAATCCCTCGCCGTCGCGGGTGATCCCGCCATTCAGATCCGTCATCCTTCACCTCCCTGAAATCCGCCCAGAACCGTCCGGGCGATGACCAGTTTCTGCACGTCGCTGGCGCCTTCGTAGATGCGCAGCGCGCGGATCTCGCGATAGAGGCTTTCCACCGCGCTGCCGACCCGCACACCGTCGCCGCCCCACAGCTGCACCGCCTGATCGATCACCTGTTGCGCGGCCTCTGTCGCGTAAAGCTTGGCCATCGCCGCCTCGCGGGTGATGCGCGTTGCGCCCATGTCCTTGGTCCAGGCCGCGCGATAGACCAGCAGCGCGGCCGCATCGACCTTCAGGGCCATGTCGGCCAGATGGCCCTGGACCATCTGCAGATCGGCCATCGGCGCGCCGAACAACCGTCTTTCGGTCACCCGCGCCAACGACTCGTCCAGCGCCCGCCGGGCAAAGCCAAGCGCGGCGGCGCCGACGGTCGGGCGGAAATGATCCAGCACGGTCATGGCGACACGGAAGCCGCCGCCGGCCGTGCCGATCAGCGCGTTCCCGGGCAGGCTGACATCGCGCAGCCGAAGATGCGCCAGCGGATGCGGCGCCATCACGTCGATACGGCTGACGACCTGAAGACCCGAGGTCTGGGCAGGCAGCAGGAAGGCCGACAAACCCTTCGCGCCCGGCGCCTCGCCGGTGCGCGCGAAGATCACGTAGAGATCGGCGATTCCGCCATTCGAGATATAGGTCTTTTCGCCGTCCAGAACCCAGCCGTCGCCTTCGCGCCGTGCCGTGGTGGCGATTCGCGCGACATCCGATCCCGAACCCGGTTCGGTCAGCGCGAAGGCGGAAATCGCCTCGCCCGCCCGCGTCAGGTCAAGCCATGCGCGCTGCATCGGGCTGCCGAACAGGCTGACCGCGCCCATCCCCAGCCCCTGCATCGCGAAGGCGAAATCCGCCAGCCCGTCATGGCGGGCAAGCGTCTCGCGGATCAGGCACAGGCTGCGGATGTCCAGCGCGTCGCCGCCCGAATGACGCAGCCAGCCCGCCTTGCCCAGATCGCGCACCAGCCCCTGGCAGGCGGCATCCACATCGCCGTGATCGACCGGCAGCGCGCCTTGCGCCCACGTCTCCAGCGCCCCCCACAATTCGCGGTGACGATCCTCGAAGAACGGCCAGTCCAGAAAGCTGCGATCCATAGTCCCTTTCCATGTGTTCCGGGGTCCAGCCCGGCTCTGTCAGTTTCCCTCGAAAACCGGCTGTTCCCCGGCGACGAAGGCGCGATAGGCGCGTTCGAAGTCGCGGGTCTGCATGCAGATCGCCTGCGCCTGCGCCTCGGCCTCGATCGCCTGGTCCAGCCCCATGTTCCATTCCTGGTTCAGCTGCGTCTTGGTGATCCCATGCGCCCAGACCGGCCCCGCCGCGATCGCCCGCGCCAGATCCATCGCCGCCGCCTCGACATCCTCGTGCAGGCTGTTCCAGAAGCCCCAGCGTTCGCCCTCGTCGGCGCGCAGCACCCGGCCCGTATACAGCAGTTCGGCCGCCCGACCCTGCCCGACGATGCGCGGCAGCATCGCGCAGGCGCCCATGTCGCAGCCTGCAAGGCCGACGCGCGTGAACAGGAACGCGGCCTTTGCGGAAGGCGCCGCCAGACGAAGATCGGCGGCCATGGCCATGATCGCGCCGGCCCCGACGCAGATCCCCTCGACCGCGGCGATCACCGGCCTGTTGCAGTGGATCATCGCCTTGACCAGTTCGCCGGTCATCCGGGTGAAGGCCAGCAGTTCCGGCATCTTCATGCCGACCAGCGGCCCGATGATCTCGTGGACATCGCCGCCAGAGCAGAAATTTCCGCCATTGCTTGCCAGCACGACCACATCCACGTCGTCCGCATGGGCCAGATCGCGGAAGGTCCGGCCCAATTCGGCATAGCTGTCGAAGGTCAGCGGGTTCTTGCGTTCGGGCCGGTTCAGCCGGATCACCGCGATCCGGTCGGTCACCTGCCAGTGGAAGTGCCGGGGTGTCAGGCCGGCCATCTCGATCGGGTTCATTGCTGCCTCCCGGCGCGTGAAAGGATGTCGCGCATGGTGTCCAGATCGGCCTCGGTCAGGTTCGAGAAGATCGCGTCCACCGCAGCCTCGTGCCCCTCGGCCATGGCCTCGAAGGCGGTCAGTCCCTCGGGCGTCAGCCGCACCCGGATGCGACGGCGGTCGCCATCCTCGGCCTCGCGCCGCGCCAGCCCGTCCCGTTCCAGGCGATCCACCACCGCCGTTGCATTGCCGTTCGAGACCAGCAGCATCCGTGACAGCTCCGACATCGTGACGCCATCGTGCCGCCGCCACAGCGCCGCCATGACGTCGAAGCGGGGCAGCGTCGTGTCATGTTCACGGCGCAGATAGTCGCGCAGCCGGCTTTCCGCCGCGCGGGTCACGCCCAGAAGCCGGATCCAGGTCTTCAGCCGGCGCTTGCTGAGATCGCTCATGCGCTTTCGCCCCCGTCCAGCAGGATCGCCTGACCGTTGACGCTGGCCGCGCCGTCCGACGCCAGCCAAAGCGTCGCCGCCGTCACCTCGGCGGGCCGGACCAGCCGCCCCTGAGGATTCCGGGCGTTCAGAGAGGCCAGCGCCTCGGCCTCGCTGCGGCCGGTCCTTTCCATGATGTTGGCGACGCTGCGCCGGGTCATGTCGGTGTCCAGAAAACCCGGACAGATCGCGTTGACGGTGATGCCCTTCGTCGCGACCTCGAGGGCCAGGGACCGGACCAGCCCCATGACGCCGTGCTTGCTGGCCGCATAGGCAGCGGCATAGGCCGCCCCCCGGACGCCCGCGATCGAGGCGATGGCGATCAGCCGCCCGCCTTCGCCCATCTGCGCCAGACCTTGCTGGAAGGTCAGGAAGGTGCCGGTCAGATTGGTGGCGATCATCCGGTGCCAGTGGTCGGCGGTGATCTTGCTGAAGGGCGCCGCCTCGGCCACGCCGGCATTGGCGATCACGATCCGGCAGGGCCCGGCCTCGGCAAAGATCGCACGGACCTGATCGGCGTCGCCGACATCGCCCTGCACGGCGCGGATGCGCCCGCCCGCGACACCGGCCAGCCTGTCGGCGCTGCGACCGGTGATGATGACCTCATGGCCCTGACCGGCGAAGGCGCGGGCCATGTCGGCACCGGTGCCGCTGCCGCCTCCGGTGATCAGGACCCGGCTCATGCGCGGATCTCCTCGGCCTGCCGCTCGGCCAGACGGCGGGCCTGGTCGCGCCCGGCCAGATAGGGCAAGGGCCATTCGGTGGCCTCGTCCCCCAACGCCACCGCCGCGTGCAGCGTCCAGTACGGGTCCGCAAGATGCGGGCGGGCCAGGCAGACCAGATCGGCGCGCCCGGCCATCAGGATCGAATTCACGTGATCGGGTTCGTAGATATTGCCGACCGCCATGGTGGCGATGCCGGCCTCGTTTCGGATGCGGTCGGAAAACGGGGTCTGGAACATGCGGCCATGGACCGGCTTTGCCTCGGGCGTGGTCTGCCCGGCGGACACATCGATGATGTCGGTCCCGGCCTCGCGGAACATCGCGGCGATCCGGACGGCTTCTTCGGGCGTCACGCCGTCGTCGCCGATCCAGTCATTCGCGCTGATCCTGACGGATAACGGCTTGCCCCCGGGCCAGGCCTCGCGCATGGCGCGGAACAGTTCCAGCGGCCAGCGCATCCGGTTTTCCAGGCTGCCGCCATAGTCGTCGGCGCGCTGGTTCGACACGGGCGAGATGAAGCTGCTGACCAGGTAGCCATGCGCGGCATGCAGTTCGATCATGTCGAAGCCGGCGCGCCCGGCCATGCGGGTCGCGGCGACGAATTGCTCGGTGACCTCGTCCATCTGGGCGCGGGTCATTTCCTCGGGCACGGCATTGCCCGCCGACCACGGCAAGGCCGAGGCGGACATGACGGGCCAGTTGCCCTCTGCCAGGGGCTTGTCCATCCCCTCCCACCCGATCCGGGTGCTGCCCTTGCGGCCGGAATGGCCGATCTGGCAGCAGATCCTGGCGTCTGTTTCCTGGTGCACGAAATCGACGATCTCGCGCCAGGCCGCCTCATGTTCCGGCGCGTAGAGGCCGGGGCAGCCCGGCGTGATCCGGCCCACCGGCGAGACGCAGGTCATCTCGGTATAGACGAGGCCGGCGCCGCCCTTGGCGCGTTCGCCGTAATGGACCAGATGCCAGTTGGTCGGCTTGCCATTCACGGCCTTGTACTGGGCCATCGGCGAGACGACGATGCGGTTCTTCAGAGCCATGTCACGCAGCCTGAAGGGCGCGAACATCGGCGCGCGTCCCGGTGAGCCGCCGGCCTGTTCCTGAAACCAGTCCTCGGCCCGTGCCACCCAGCCCGGATCGCGCAGGCGCAGGTTCTCGTGGCTGATGCGCTGGCTGCGGGTCAGCAGCGAGTAGGTGAACTGGATCGGGTGAAGATCAAGATACCGCTCGACCTCCTCGAACCATTCCAGGCTGTTGCGCGCTGCCGATTGCAGGCGCAGCACTTCGAGGCGGCGCTCCTCCTGATAGCGTTCGAAAGCCTTTTCCAGCGTCGGTTCGGAATGCAGGTAATCGGCCAGGGCGATGGCACTGTCGAAGGCCAGCCGGGTTCCCGAGCCGATCGAAAAATGTCCGGTCGCCGCGGCATCGCCCATCAGCACGACATTGCCGTTGTACCAGCGCTCGCAGATCACGCGTGGGAAATTCATCCAGACAGCCGAGCCGCGCAGATGCGCCGCGTTCGACATCAGCTCATGCCCGCCCAGATGGGCTTCGAACGTCTTTCGGCAGGTTTCGACGATTTCCTCCTTCGTCATCCCCTCGAAGCCGAACCGGTCCCAGGTGTCCTGCGAGCATTCGACGATGAACGTCGCCGTCTCGTCGTCGAACTGATAGACATGCGCCCAGATCCAGCCATGCGCGGTGCGTTCGAAGATGAAGGTGAAGGCATCGTTGAATGTCTGATGCGTGCCCAGCCAGATGAACTTGCACAGCCGCATGTCGATATCGGGCTTGAAGACATCCTCGTACTCGGTCCGCACGCGGCTGTTCAGCCCGTCCGCGGCGACGATCAGGTCATGGTCATCGCGATAGGATTCGGCGCTGCCGAATTCGGTCTCGAAGCGCATCTCCACACCCAGTTCGCGGGCGCGCTGCTGAAGCAGCACCAGCATCTTCCTGCGCCCGATCCCCGCGAAACCGTGCCCGCCCGAGACATCCCGCCGCCCGTCGCGAACCACGGCGATGTCGTCCCAATAGATGAAATTGTCGCGGATCGCCTGCGTGGATTCAGGATCGTTGCGCTGCATCCTGTCCAGCGCGTCGTCGGACAGGACCACGCCCCAGCCAAAGGTGTCGTTGGCGCGGTTGCGTTCCAGCACCGTCACCTGGTGCGCTGCATCGCGCAGCTTCATCGAGATCGCGAAATACAGGCCCGCAGGGCCGCCGCCGAGGCAGAGAATCTTCATGCCGTGCCACCTCCTGTTGCGGAAAGGCTGGCACGGGCCAAAAACTATTTCAAGCTTGAAAGTTCTCGGCGTATGGCTGCTGCGATCAGGGCGGGGGTTTCGGGGGCAAGCCCGATCGGCTCAAGGCGCGGCCCGGTAAAGTCCGCGGCGTCCAGGGCCTGGGGCAGGTCGTCCAGCACATGTTCGGCCTTCAGCGCGAAGAAGGGCAGGTGGACCGCCCTTGTCAGGCCGCGGGCGGCATCTTCGATGAATGGTGCCTGCTCGACAAAGCCGGTGACCACGCGTGCGAAATGCGGCGCGATCAGATCGGCCAGTGCCGAGGTGATGTTGAAACTGGCTTGCGACCGCTGAGAGCCGTGGGCGCTGAGCAGCAAAGTCGTCTGGTCAGCCGCCCACCCCTCGGCCGCGGCGGCCTGCTGCGCCTTGGCGATGATCAGTTGCGGCAACTCGGGATCGGTGCCGAATGGTCGCATGATGCGCGCGCCGGCGGCGCCGGCCTCGGCCAGTTTCCGGGGCAGTTGCTGGCCTGTGAACCAGCCCTCGGCCATGAACATGGGGTAGATCAGGGCGTCGTCGTCACAGCAGGCCGCCAGCGCGTCGGGCACGGCCAGTGTGGCGCCGACGACATCGCAGCCCGGATCATGCGCCGCCACGCGCGCCGCCAGGTCGCGGATCGCCTGTTCCTGGGGTTCCGGTTCTCCGGGCTGGCCGTGCGAGATGATGACCGCATGCATCACGAGGGGTCCCGGAAATACGAGGCGAATGAATCGGGGATCGCGAATTCCTCAAGTGCTTTCGCGCGTCCCTCTGCGGACATCTTGCGGGCGGTCTTCTCGATGATGCGCGACAGCTTGTCATCGGGCTGTTCGGCGGCGAAATCGCCCAGATACCAGCGGATGAAGGTGAAGCAGATCACGTCCTCGAGCGCCTGCACCTCGGGGTCGCGCTTCAGGCCCTGCTTGGTCAGCATCTTGCGGGCCTGATCGATGTCGCTGCTGTCGTAACCGGCATCGGCCATGATCCCGGCGATGCGTTCGGCATGGCGCCGCCCCTGTTCCTGGCGCCATTGCAGATAGCCCGCCCGGTCCATCGGATAGTCGCTGCGCGGCAGCCTCCAGCGCTCGATGTGCTGGCCGCGGCAGGCGATGCGCAGTGGTTCGCTGGCGTCCGGAACCAGCCGCTGCTGCTCGGCCGTCATCCGCTGGCCGTAAAGCAGGTTTGCGGGCTGGCCATCTTCAAGCGTGGGGTCGTTCGCGTTGGCCGCGTCGATCGCGGCGAAGGCGTGGTCCAGGCGAGTGGTCATGCGCAGTCTCCGTTTTGCCCGAGTGTCACCGCTGGCAGCGCGGGCTGCAAGCGGGTATCTTTCCGCCATGAACGGATGGGTCGAATACGCACTGGCATGGCTGTGCTTTCTTGGCGCGCATGTGGCGCCGATGGCACCCGGTCCGCGCGCATGGCTGATGGCGCGGCTGGGGAAAGCGATCTATCTGACCCTGTTCAGCCTGCTGTCGATCGCGCTGCTGGTCTGGCTTGTGCGCGCAGCCGGCGCTGCCCCGCATGTTCCGCTGTGGGATTCTGGCGCGTGGACGCGCTGGCTCGTCAACCTGGTGATGCCTGTCGCGATCCTGACCGGCGCGCTGGCGGTGGGAATGTCGGGGCTGGTCGCGGCGTTCGCCATGTGGGCGGCGGCGCATCTGGTCGCGAATGGCGACCTGGCGCATGTCGTCCTGTTCGGCGGCATGGCCCTGTTCGCGGGGATGGGGCTGATCCGTTCGGGCTGGCCGCGCCAGTTCCGGGCCAGCCTGCCCCGGCTTGCGCTGGCGGCGGCGCTGTGGGTGGCGCTGATGCTGCTTCATCCGGTCGTGGTCGGCCTGTCCCCGTGGCCCGCGGGCTGACGCCCGATCAGGATTGACAGAATCGCCATCAGCCAAGGCGAAACGCGTCCGGTATCCCGTCGCGCCCCTCGAGAATCAGATCCGCCATGACCGAGGCGATCTTCGGGGCCATGCCGAAGCCGATCTTGAAGCCGCCATTGGCGACGAAATGGCCCGGCCGGCCCGGCCATGGTCCCAGCAGCGGCGCGCGCGACTGGGCGCGTGGCCGGATGCCCGCCCACCTGTCCAGCACCGGCGCATCGGCCAGCGCCGGACAGATCGCTCGGGCGCGGGCGAGGACCTGATCCAGCTGGTGATCGACATCCGGATGCGAATACTGGTTCTCGGAGGTCGATCCGATGGCGGTCGTGCCGTCCGAATGGGCCACGACATGCAGCCCGTCCGCAAAGACCTGAGGCGCGTCGGGGGCCGCGTGGCCAAGCAGGGCCGATTGGCCCTTCACGCCTTTGCCCATGATCCGGCCAAGGTCGTCGGACAGCGTAGCCAGCCCCGCAAGGCCGGCGGCCCATAGCGTCGTTCCGGCCGGCGTGTCTTCGGGACAGACATGCCGGCCCTCGATGATCTCGCCGCCTTGCCGGCGGATCGCCTCGGCCAGCGCCGCGATCGCGGCGCGCGGGTTCATCCGCGCGGTCAGCCGATCCTCCAGCCACAGCCCGGTCGGACTTGCCGGCAACAGCGTGGTCGCGGGGGCATCGGTCAGGCGCATCGGCAGCGGGGCAGGCCATTGCCGGGCAGCCGCCACGATCCGGTCATGCAGCCGATCGACGCCGGCCGCATCCGGCACGGGCTGGATCCGGCCGGTGCGGCCATAGCCGCTGGCCAGACCCGACGCCGCCTCGACCCCGGCCCAGAACCCGGGCGCCATCAGCAGGCTGTCCAGCTGGAAGGCCTTTTTCGGATTCCAGTTCTCGGGTGCATGCGGAGCCAGCGCGCCGACATGCCCGCCCGACGCGCCGGCGCCGAGGTGCCGGGCCTCGAAGATGCGGACCGCCGCGCCGCGTCGCGCGATCTCCCAGCCGCACGAGAGGCCGAAGATGCCGCCGCCGATGATGGTTATGCTTGTCAACGCACGGGACCTTTGCATAGCTGCCGGGCATGCAGGATCTAGCCGATCAGGACGGGACGGGCCAGCCGCAGCTGGAATGGCGCGCGGGCGACGTTCCGGTGGCGACGCGGTTCGACGACCCGTATTTCAGCCTCGCAGGAGGGCTGGCGGAAGCGCGGCATGTGTTTCTGGCCGGCAACGACCTGCCGGACAGGCTGCGGCCGGGCTTTCACGTTGCCGAACTGGGCTTCGGAACCGGACTGAATGCGCTGGTGCTGGCCTCGGCCACCAAGGTGCCCGTGGTGATGACGAGCTTTGAGGCCTTTCCCATGACGACCGACCAGATGGCGCGGTCACACGCGGCATTTCCAGAACTGTCCGGGCTGGCCCGTGATCTGCGGCTGGGCTGGGGCGCGGCCCGGGTGCGGCTGGGGCAGGTCGATCTGCGACTGGTTATCGGGGATGTCCGCCGGACGCTGCCGGCGTGGCAGGGGCGGGCGGATGCATGGTTCCTGGACGGGTTTTCACCAGCCCGGAACCCCGAGATGTGGGGTCCTGACCTGATGGCCGAAGTCGGCAGCCACAGCGCCGCGGGCGCGACCTTTGCCACCTATACTGCGGCGGGCCATGTCCGCCGCGCGCTGGACGCGGCCGGTTTCGATGTCACCCGCCGACCGGGCTTTGGCCGCAAGCGACACATGAGCGCAGGAATGCTGCGGCCCGCCCTTGGTTGCCTCAGCGCGTGACCCGCGGGATCCTGGAGGCCGAATACGCCGTGCCCGGATGCGGCGGATGGCCACGGGTGCGCGACCAGAAAGCCGGCCCCCCGCGACGCAGGAACAGCGGCAGGCTGAGGCAGACCCCGCCCGCGAATCCTCCGGCATGGGCCCAATAGGCCACCCCGCCCTGGTCACCAGCCACGGTAAAGCCGCCGAACAACTGGAAGCCCAGCCAGACACCCAGCATCAGCCAGGCCGGCACGGTGAAGACCTTGAAGAACACGATGAAGATCGCCAGCACATCCACGCGCGCACGCGGAAACATCAGCAGATAGCCTCCCATCACGCCCGCGATGGCGCCCGAGGCCCCGACCATCGGCACGCTGGATCCGGGATCCGTCGCAATCTGCGCAGCCGCCGCCAGCAATCCGGCCGCGAGGTAGAACAGCAGGAAGCCCAGTGAACCCATCTGTTCTTCCAGATTGTCGCCGAAGATCCACAGGAACAGCATGTTGCCGCCCAGATGCATCAATCCGGCATGCAGGAACATGTGGCTGCCCAGCCCCCACAGATATTCACCATGGCTGACGGCGATCGGATACAGCGCCAGCCGAACCCACACCGCCTCACCGATCTCGGAGCCCGGCAGCGTCAGCAGATACATCGCCACATTCGCAGCGATCAGAAGCCATGTCACGACCGGGGTGCGCTGGGACGGGTTGTGGTCACGGATCGGGAACATGGCGGGTATCGGCTCTTCGGGGCGGCCGCGCCGCCGGTCGGGTCCGCCGCTGCCTGTCACAGGAAGAAAGCATCGCGGCTTGTGCGCGGCGGCGCAAGCCCCCCCCCCCGCGACAGGCCGCACGGCGCTGCGCCGCCCCGCCGCCGCCCATCCGGTCAGCCCGGTCCGGGCGGCAACGGGACCATTTGCCGCGGCGCGATCATCGGGGTTGGACATCACGCACAGCCCGTGCCACAGACAGCCGCAACGAAGGCAGCCTGACAGCCGGTCGCGGACCTGCTCCAGCAGCCGGACAAGGCGGTCCAGATCGTCGCGGCGCGCTGGCCGGGCTTGATGATCGCCTGAACGCGCAGGCTGGCTTGCGAATGGCATCCCTGATCGGTGCCGTTGCGGGTGGAGCGGATCAGCCCTTCGCGTTCTCGGAAATGAATGGCCGGGACGGATATTCCGCTTCGGTGCGACAGCGGACCGATCGGATCGGTGCGCCGGCATTGCAAGGATCGGTATTGCGGGACATTTTCTGCCTGTCCTGAACTCTGGTTGAGGTCTTAGGGTGGCAGTCCTGGATCGGAAAGGCGAGGAAAACGGGATGAGCGACGGAAATCGGATCGTGGTGGTTCTTGGCTCGATCCGCGAGGGCCGGATCAATGACCGGGTGGCGGCATGGGTGACAAGTCAGCTGCGCCTGCATGGTTTTGCGCCCGAATTGCTGGACCCCGCGGATCCCGAATTGCTGCCGGTGCAGACCGGCGATCCGGCGGCGATCAGCACGTTGCGAGCGCGGATGCACGGCGCTGACGGATTTGTCATCGTGACCCCCGAATACAACCACGCCGAACCCGGCCATCTGAAGACCCTGATCGATTCGGTGACGGCGGAATGGTGGGCGCGGCCCGTCGGGCTGGTCGGCTATGGCGGCATATCCGGCGGACTGAGGGCGATCGAGGCGTTGCGCATCATCCTGGCCGAACTGCACACCGTCACCATCCGCGACACGCTGAGCTTTGCCTCGCCCTGGCGGCGCTTTGACGAGGATGGGCGAATCATCGATCCCGACGATGCCGCGGCGGCCGAGACCGCCATGGCGGTCTTTGCACACCGGTTGCGCTGGTGGGCCGATTCGCTGGCCGACGCGCGCGAGCGTCGGCCATATGACCGCGAGGATAATTGACATGGCACCAGCGCAGAGGAGCGGGCGGGTCCGGGGACGTGGCCGCCACGCCGCGGCGGCAGGTGCCTGAATTGAGCCGATCGCTGCATACGCATAAGCGGCGACATGAGGAGCACCACATGGCCGGAATCATCGAGATCGACAATCTGTCGAAAGAATACGCCAGCGGCACCAGGGCGCTGAGCGGTGTCAGCCTGTCGATCGAGCAGGGCGAGATCGTGGCGCTTCTTGGCCCGAACGGGGCCGGCAAGACGACGCTGATCTCTATCATCTGCGGGCTGGTGGTGCCGACCGGCGGCACGGTCCGCGTCGGCGGCCACGACATCCGGAAAGAGTGGCGCGCCGCGCGCCGGCTGATCGGGCTGGTCCCGCAGGAGATCGCGCTCGAGCCTTTCGAGAAGGTCATCAACTGCGTGCGCTTCACGCGCGGCCTGTATGGCGCCGCCCCTGACGAGGCTTATCTGGAAAAGGTGCTTCGCAGCCTTTCCCTGTGGGACAAGCGCAATGCCCCGACGCGCGAATTGTCGGGCGGCATGAAGCGCCGCGTGCTGATCGCCAAGGCGTTGTCGCACAGCCCCAAGGTGCTGTTTCTGGACGAACCCACGGCAGGCGTGGATGTCGCCCTGCGCCGCGAGATGTGGCAGGTGGTCGAGGACCTGCGCCAGGACGGCGTGACCATCATCCTGACCACGCACTATCTGGAAGAGGCCGAGGAAATGGCCGACCGGATCGGGGTCATCAATCACGGCCAGCTTCTGCTGATGAAACCCAAGGACGAGTTGATGGGCGAGTTCGGCAAGAAGACATTGTCGATCGAACTGGACCAGCCGATGGACGCGATCCCTTCGGGGCTGTCCGGGCGCGGTCTGAGCCTGTCGCGGGACGGGCGGCGGATCCGCTACGACTATGACACGCGCGCCGAACGCACCGGCATCGCCCGGCTGCTGGGCGATCTGGCGGCGCAGGGCGTGACCGTGCGCGATGTCTCGACCAGGCAATCCAGCCTCGAAGAGGTGTTCATGTCCCTGGTTCAGGGTGACAAGGCGGAGGACGCGGCATGAATGCGGCAATCAACTGGCCCGGAGTGTGGGCGATCTTTCATCATGAGATGATGCGCTTCTTCCGGACGATATGGCAGTCGATGGCCTCGCCGGTGGTCTCGACGGTCCTCTATTTCGTGGTTTTCGGCGCGGCGATCGGCGGCCGGATCCAGTCGGTCGAGGGCGTGCCCTACGGTGCGTTCATCGTGCCGGGCCTGATGATGCTGACCGTGCTTCAGCAATCGGTCAGCAACGCCAGCTTCGGAATCTATTTCCCCAAGTTCTCGGGCACCATCTATGAATATCTGGTGTCGCCGGTCGGCTGGCTCGAGGTGACCGCCGGGTTTGTCGGCGCGGCTGCCGCCAAGGCGATCCTGATCGCGTTGGTCATCCTTGCCACCAGCTTTTTCTTCGTCGGGGTTCACATCCTGCACCCGTTCTGGATGCTGGCCTTCCTGTTCCTTTCGGCCCTTGGTTTCAGCCTGCTGGGCTTCATCATCGGGTTGTGGGCAAAGTCCTTCGAACAGCTTCAGATCGTCCCGATGATGGTCATCACGCCGCTGGTCTTTCTGGGCGGGGCCTTCTATTCGGCCAGCATGCTGCCGCCGTTCTGGGAGGGCGTGGCCAAGCTGAATCCGGTGCTCTACCTCATCTCGGGCTTCCGCTGGTCGTTCTTCGGACTGGCCGATGTGCCGGTCGGCGTCTCGCTGTTCGCCGTGTCCATCATGGTCGTGGTCTGCTTTGCGGTCATTCGCTGGATCTTCGCGACCGGCTGGCGGCTGCGCGACTAGGCCTCAGCCTCGCTTGCGCGACCAGGCCTCAGCCGCGCTTGCGCGGCAGCAGGCTGTCGCAGATCCGGCTTTGCGGATCCAGGCGGACATATTCGCGCGCCGAGATCACCTGCATCGTCAGTGAGCGGTTCCACCCCGCGAACCAGCGCTCGCGGATGCCGCCACGGTAGGTGTTGCCCATGATCTGATCCACAAAGGGTGGTATGATCGTGGTGTTGGGGATGCGCGGCGCGTGGAAACCGATCCGCGCCTTCGGTCCCAGACAGGCGTTCGGCATGGTGATCAGCATGGTGCAGGCCGACCGGCAATAGCCGCGGATCCGCACCTCCTTGCCCGACCTTGCCAGCTGGTTCCTGCGCGAGACCATCTGCAGGACATTGCCTCCGCTGTCGTTCCAGACATCGATGGTGTTCGCCGTTCGCTTGCCTTCGGCCAGCGACACGGCCGGAAACAGCGCCAGGAGGAGCGCGATGACGATCGGGGCACATTGGCGCAGAATGAAGACCATGCCCGGATCATTCGCCGATCCGGACGACAAGGAAAAGTCACTTTCCGGCGAAGGAGCGATCAGCGCAGCCTGAGTGTGGCCTTGTCGCCCGCACCCTTGCCCGAGGTGAAGGTCAGCCGGTCGCCGCTGCGTTCGACCAGCTGGCAGTCCAGCGGCCACTGGCGATCGCCCCATCCAAGCGTGCGGCAGAACCATCCTGAACGCCATTCCCAGCTGCCGCGAACCTCGCGTCCGAACGCGCGGCCTCCGATCCTGCCATCGGGCATGACTTGCAGCGAGATGCCCATCCGGGTCAGCTGGCGCTGCTCGACGAGGCTCAGAAAGTCGTCGCGGCTGGTCACGCGCTCTGCCTGGGCGGCTTGGGGAAGGGCAATCGCAGCCGCCAGGGCCAGCGCGGCCAGCGCGGTCGGTCCGGGGACCGTCGGGACGGAAACGGTTGGCGCGAGGACGGCACGGCGGGGCATGATGGCACCTCATGATGTGACTTGCCGACCAGACACGGGACATCGCAGAGAAAAGTTGCGCCGTCGCAGCCGCGCTTTCGCACGCTGCCTTCTTTTCACAGCGAGGGGAATCGCTTATCTGCGGCGGATGCAACACAATCCGCCCGACCTGCGCCCCGACCTTGCACGCGCCCGCATTCCCGCTGACAGCCAGGGCAACCGGCGCGACGGCCAGCCGACCATCGGCATGGTCAGCCTTGGCTGCCCCAAAGCGCTGGTGGACAGCGAGCGCATCCTGACCCGCCTGCGGGCCGAAGGCTATGCGATCAGCGGCGACTATCAGGGCGCGGATGCGGTCATCGTCAATACCTGCGGGTTCCTGGACAGCGCCAAGGCCGAGTCATTGCAGGCGATCGGCGAGGCGCTGCGGGAAAACGGCCGCGTGATCGTCACCGGGTGTCTGGGGGCCGAGCCCGAATACATCACCGGGGCGCATCCAAAGGTGCTGGCCGTCACCGGGCCGCATCAATACGAATCGGTGCTGGATGCCGTGCATGGCGCGGTACCGCCCAGCCCGGATCCGTTCATCGACCTGCTGCCGGCATCGGGCGTCAGCCTGACCCCACGCCACTACAGCTATCTCAAGATCTCCGAGGGCTGTAACCACAAATGCCGGTTCTGCATCATTCCCGACATGCGCGGGCGGCTTGTCAGCCGGCCCGCCCACGCGGTCATGCGCGAGGCCGAAAAGCTGGTCGAGGCCGGGGTCCGGGAACTGCTGGTCATATCGCAGGACACCAGCGCCTACGGGCTTGACCGCAAACATGCCGAGGAACGCGGTCACCGCGCCCACATCACCGATCTGGCACGCGATCTGGGCGGGCTTGGGGCGTGGGTGCGGCTGCATTATGTCTATCCCTATCCGCATGTCCGCGAGCTGATCCCGCTGATGGCGGACGGGCTGGTGCTGCCCTATCTGGACATTCCCTTCCAGCACGCCCACCCCGACGTGCTGCGCCGCATGGCCCGACCGGCGGCCGCGGCCAGGACCCTGGACGAGATCGCCGCCTGGCGCGCGATCTGCCCCGAGATCACCCTGCGCTCGACCTTCATCGTCGGCTATCCCGGCGAAACCGAGGCCGAATTCCAGACCCTGCTGGACTGGATGGACGAGGCGCAGCTGGATCGCGTGGGGGCATTCCAGTACGAGAACGTGCGCGGTGCGCGGGCCAACGATCTGCCCGATCATGTGCCGCCCGAGGTCAAGCAGGATCGCTACGACCGCTTCATGGAAAAGGCGCAATCCATTTCCGAGGCAAAGCTGGCGGCCAGGGTCGGCCAGCGGATCGAGGTGGTCGTGGATGAGGTCGACGCGCAGGGCGCCACCTGCCGCACCAGATCCGACGCCCCCGAGATCGACGGCAACCTGTTTGTCGACCAGGGCTTCGAGGCTCTGAAACCCGGCGATATCGTGACGGTCACGGTGGACGAGGCGGGCGAATACGATCTGTGGGGAAGGCTTTGAGCGGCGGCGCACCGGCGTGGGACCCCGACGGCAAGCCGCGCAAGCCGCGCATCATCGGGATCGGCGCCCAGAAGGCGGGCACAAGCTGGCTCAGCGAGATGCTTGCCCAGCATCCGAAGATCTGGACGCCCCCCTTCAAGGAAGTCCAGTTCTTCAACCACCGCTTCGTGCCGGAACATCGGCAATGGCTGCCGTGGCATTACCGCCGCAGCAAGGAAAACCTGATTCGGCGCCACATTGCCAAGGGGACGCCGATCTCGCCCGAAATGGCGACATATCTGGCGCAGATCACCACGGGCCGAATGTTCACCGAACGCTGGTATCGTGGCATCTTCGCGCCCGCGCCCGCCGGAACCTGGCCGATCGACATCACCCCGGAATACTCGACGCTGCCGGATGAGGGTGTCGATTTTGTCCGCGATTTCCTGCCACAGGCGCAATTCATCTATATCATCCGGCATCCCGTCGATCGTGCGATCTCGCAGCTCAAGATGAACCTCAAGCGCAGGGGGCACGTTCCCGCCAGCGTCGAGGAGTGGCTGGCCGAGGTCGAGGACCCGGTGCTGATGGATCGCGGCGACTATGCCGCCTATCTGCCGCGCTGGCAGGCGCGGTTCGGCCCCGACAGGCTGCTTGTCCTGCCCTTCGGCCGGATCGCGCGCGATCCCTCGGGCGTGATGCGGGATGTCGAGGCGTTCCTCAACCTTCCCGCCGCAGAGTATCAGGGCCTGAACAAGAAGGTTTTCGCCGCGCCCGGCGGGCTGTCCGTGCCCGCCGAGGCGCGCGCCGCGCTGCGCGCCAGGCTTGAGCCGCAGTTCGATTTCCTCGGCCGGGCCATGTCAGCCCAGTTCATGGCCGATCTGCGCTGACCTTTCACCGGCCCGTGCTTTCCCCTACATAGGCCTCAAAGATTTCAGGAGAATCCGATGGCGTCCTATCAGTTCGTGTATCACATGGACGGCGTGTCCAAGACCTATCCCGGCGGCAAGAAGGTCTTCGAGAACATCCGTCTGAACTTTCTGCCCGGCGTGAAGATCGGCGTCGTCGGCGTCAACGGTGCGGGCAAGTCCACGCTGCTGCGTGTGATGGCCGGCTGGGACAAGGATTTCAGCGGCGAGGCGTGGGCCGCCAAGGGCGCGACCGTCGGCTATCTGCCGCAGGAACCGCAGCTGGAGGAAAGCCTCAACGTGCGCGAGAACGTGATGCTGGGCGTCGCCGCCAAGCAGGCCAAGCTTGAACGCTACAACGAGCTGGCCATGAACTATTCCGACGAGACCGCCGAAGAGATGGCTGCCCTCCAGGACGAGATCGACGCCGAGAACCTGTGGGATCTGGACAGCCAGATCGATGTCGCGATGGAGGCTCTGCGCTGCCCGCCGGACGATGCGGATGTATCCAGCCTGTCGGGCGGTGAACGCCGCCGCGTCGCGCTGTGCAAGCTGCTGCTGGAAGCGCCCGACATGCTGCTTTTGGACGAACCGACCAACCATCTGGACGCGGAAACCATCGCCTGGCTGCAAAAGCACCTGATCGAATACAAGGGCACGATCCTGATCGTCACCCACGACCGCTATTTCCTGGACGACATCACCAGCTGGATCCTGGAACTGGATCGCGGCAAGGGCATCCCGTACGAGGGCAATTATTCCGCTTGGCTGGAACAGAAGGCCAAGCGGCTGCAACAGGAAGCCCGCGAGGACAAGTCCAAGCAGAAGACCCTGGAACGCGAACTGGAATGGATCCGCGCCGGCGCCAAGGCCCGGCAGGCCAAGCAGAAGGCCCGGATCAACGCCTATAACGAGCTGGCCGGCCAGTCCGAGCGCGAAAAGCTGTCACGCGCCCAGATCATCATCCCGAACGGCGAGCGCCTCGGGAACAAGGTGATCGAGGTCGAGGGGCTCAAGAAGGCCATGGGCGACAAGCTGTTGATCGAGGGTCTGGATTTCAGCCTGCCCCCCGGTGGCATCGTCGGCGTGATCGGTCCCAACGGCGCCGGCAAGTCGACGCTGTTCCGCATGCTGACCGGCCAGGAAAAGCCGGACGCGGGCGAGATCGTCTATGGCGACACGGTGCATCTCAGCTATGTCGATCAGTCCCGCGACGCGCTGGAAGCCGGCAAGACCGTGTGGGAGGAAATCTCGGGCGGGGCCGAGCAGATCGTGCTAGGCGACGCGCAGATGAACAGCCGCGCCTATTGCAGCGCGTTCAACTTCAAGGGCGGCGACCAGCAGAAGAAGGTCGGCCAGTTGTCGGGCGGGGAACGCAACCGCGTGCACATGGCCAAGCTGCTGAAGTCGGGCGGGAACGTCTTGCTTCTGGACGAACCGACCAACGACCTGGACGTGGAAACGCTGCAGGCGCTGGAAGCCGCGCTGGAAGATTTCGCCGGCTGCGCGGTCATCATCAGCCACGACCGCTTCTTTCTCGACCGCCTGTGCACCCATATCCTGGCCTTCGAAGGCGAAGCCCATGTCGAATGGTTCGAGGGCAACTTCGAGGCCTATGAAGAGGACAAGGTGCGCAGGCTGGGGCCGGATTCGATCGAGCCGAAGCGGGTGAAATACAAGAAGTTTACGCGCTGACCACAATCGGCAGCGCCGGATGGTTCGACTTCGCCGATCGTGCGCTGGAATCCTCGGGGTTCGCAGCTGCCTGGCATGCCGGTGATCGCGCAGCCCGGTTTCCGGCTGCCGCGATCAGGCGGTCTCATGGCGGCCCGGGACGGGCGACGGATTCGCCTCCGATCATCGGCAGGAAGTCCGCGTGGTGTGGGTTGAAGACCGCCACCACGTCGCTGCAAGTCATTGGCAACCCTTCCGAACAGCCCGAATTGAAGCTTTCGTCCCCGGCTTCGACACCGCCATCCGCCTCTATGCCGAAAGCGCCCGCGAAGCCGCCCTGGAACTGTGCGAATGTGGAACTGTCCCTCCAGACGCGGACACTCGGATAGCCGCGATCCATGCGGTCCGACAGATGTGAACGTCGTTCCTTGCGCCGACGATATGCGGGGCGAAGCGTATTCGGACCGGGGCCCGGCCTCGGAAAGACACGCGGATTGCCGGTTGGCAGCATGGTCTGCGCAAGTGCACGAATAGCGTCGCGTGATCGTTCACGCGTGATGGGCCTCGGGAATCCGCGCGCCGATGAGGCTGATGACGTCGGAGCCGCGCTTGATCTCCCGGCTCGCCCGGTCCGGTGGATTCGTGGACGCGATCTGGATCCAGTGCTCGCGCGAGCAATCCGTTCAGGCACGGATGTCATCGCGAGAGGCGTCCATGGGGGTGCCGAGCCTCGCCTGCCTGTCGCGCAGCGCCGCGGCCACAACCTTCGATCGGGCTTTGGCGGCTGCCTTGCTCTTCTGAGCGAAGATCATCTTCAGCATCGTGGCCCAGGCCGCACGCCGCTTGGCCGGGACGTGCGCGAGCGCGTGGCGCATCCAGTGGACGCGACAGCGCTGGCGGATGGCCTCGAATGCCCGCTGCGCGGCGGGACGCCGGCCCTTGTGGTGATCTGCAAGGGCCAGTTTCACGCCGCGGACGCCAGCGTCCTCGTTCGGCATGGCGGCATCCGACGTGATCCCGGCAAGGCGGACGGCAAGCAGCGTAACGGCGGGCTTCGCATGTCTCGACGATCTGGAAGAGGGCTTCAGAATCCCGACCGAAAGGCAAGTGAACCGCAAGCGACGCATGACCAAATGTCTTGATGGGATTTCGCAGTCCGCGCACGGCTTTCGGGGAACGGCCTCGCACCGTCGCCGCGGCCGGTGCCAGAGCGCGCAACGCGCCCTCGCGCACGCCAACCGGACCGCTGCCATGCTTGACAAGGCCCGGTTCGCGCCGTCGATTGGCCTGCCGCAATCAGGACATCACATGCTTGTCGCGCGCGCAGTTCGACTTGCGCGCCGGCGTGATCGTTGCAGGTTCCGATTGCAGCTGACCGTCGGTCGCCCGTGTGGCCGGTTGCTCAGGCGCGGTGATGGTCGGCGTCACCGTTTCGGCCTGCTGGGCCAGCGCCGGCATTGCCAGCAGTGCCGACAGTCCGACAGACACAAGAATGCGTGCGTGCATGATTGCTCCTCTGATCGTGGCTTCCGGATTGGTCCAGCATGCGACCGAATCACGGAATCTCCAAATGGAAACGGGCCGGCCGTCGGGGTCACAATGCCGCTGCAGCGGGCAGGCTGCCCACCGGAACGTGATGGCTTTCCGCCTGTATCACGACCTGCGAATATGTCACGATTCGCGCTCAGGTGACCGAAAGGATGATTCATGCCCACTCGCCGCAGGATTCTGGCCAGCGCGGCCGCACTGGGTGCAACTGCCGGAATGCCGGCCTTTGCACAGGGCGTGGACCGGCCCAACCCGATGCCCAAGGAGTTGCGCGATGCCCTGGAACGCAGCCCCAACGCACCGGTCCTCGGCAATCCGGACGGCGACATCACCCTGACCGAATTCTTCGACTACAACTGCCAGTTCTGCCGCAAGATGATCGGCACCATGCAGAAGCTGATCGCGTCGGACCCGCAATTGCGCGTGGTCTATCGGGAATGGCCCGTCTTTGGCGAGGGATCCGAATTCGCGGCGCGGGCGTCGCTGGCTTCGCTGGATCAGGGCAAGTACTGGCAGCTTCATGCCGCCCTGATGACCATGAAGGGCCGCGCCGTCGAGGCCACCGTGATCCGCGCCGCGCGCAAGGTCGGGCTGGACGAGGCGCGGCTGCGCAAGGACATGAACGCACCCCGCATCGACGAACATCTCGAGAGGTCCTTTGCCATGGCCGATCATATGGGCCTGATGGGTACGCCGACCTTCATCGCCGGCGACGAGGGTGTGTTCGGAGAGTTGTCGCTTGAAGAGTTGAAGGGCCTCGTGGCCCGCGCCCGCAAGACCCTGGGTTAGCGGACCTTGCCCTTCCAGCCGGGAGGGCGCCGCGCCACCCAGGCAAAGAAGCGCGCCAGGCCGGGATGCGCCTTCAACGCCTCGACGCTGGAATAGTGCCGCGCCAGCTCGGTCTCGCCAAGCGTCCGGTGGATGGTCGAATGGCAGACCTGATGCAGCAACACGGTCGGCCCACCCTTGCCACCGCGCAGCTTCGGCGTCAGATGATGACGGCTTTGCGGCACGCCCTCAGGGATCGGTCGGCCGCAAAGCGGGCAGGTGGGCGGCGTATGCTGGATCGTCTCGCGGTCGGATTTCATGTCTGGATTTTGTCTGCTAAAGCGGCAAATGGATGGGCCGATGGCGGCGCTGATCAGCATTGATATGGGAAACCACATGACCGACCTTCAAGCCAGCAGCTGGACGGCATCGGCAGACGATTACTTCTTCGTCCTCGGACGCGATCGAGGCGTTTCGCTGGAACGCCGTCCGGACTGGATTTTGAAACGCGCGCCCGGCGCAACGGTGCGGCAATATGTTTGCAGTGCGTATCCCCAGATCCGTTCGGTGCTGGAACAAAACATCGAGCATCGCTGGACCCGGATCAAGCCTGCGATTTTCGAGATCAATGCCGTTCCCGTGCGCGCGCGCGACGTCGTGTTTCGCGGCGGATCGGCGGAGGTGGGGGGCAAGTGCCTGCTCAACGGCGCCGCGGGCGATCGCGTCTACACGCGGTTTCTCAAGAACAATCGTGGCATGGAAAATTTCAGGCGCTCCAACCAGTTCTTCGCCCGCGCGCGCGAGGAAACGCGCCTCGACCTGCCCGAGGAAGGCAGCTTCCCAAAAGGGATGCGTGTCGCGATCGAGTGCCGAAACCGGCGCAATTTCTATCACTTCATGACCGAAGCTCTGCCGCAGCTTGTGCATTTCGATGATCGCAGCCCCTCGGAGATTGTTTTCCACTGTCGGAACAATGACCCTTCGGGCTTTGCCGGCAAGTTTATCGAGGCTTTTTTCCCCGACCTCGCGGGCTTGGTCGAGTTCACCGATCGACGTGCCAGCTATGATGATGTGTTGATTCCGTTCACCTTCAGACATATGATCTATTCGAATGGCGATCCGATGTTGACCCGGATGCTTGATGAGACCGGGGAGGACACGGCCTGGCAGGATATCGGCGCACATGTCCGTCGCCGCAAGTTTGCATTCAAGAACAGCTACGACGTTTCGATGCGATTGCTGCGGGAACGCGTTCTGTCGATGATAGATCCCAAACTGATAGCGGCCATGCCCAAGAAAATCTGGGTCAGTCGGGATAACCGTTCGGATGCCGTGAACTCGCGACAGATGTATGGCGAAGATGCGCTGGTGGCGCGTCTCAAGCGCGAAGGGTTCGAACAGATGCACTTCGAACACCTCACCCCGCATGAGCAGGTGGCGGCTGTTCACGCGGCCGATGTGATCGGCTCGTTTCATGGAGCGTTTTTCGGGCACTTGATGTTTGCCCGATCAGACGCGCATGTCATCGAAGTCGGGTCCGTCCAGACCCAGTTGCATCGCTGGGGTGACTTCCTGGGCAACGCGCATGTTGCAGGATGCCGTTACAGCAAGGTCTATGCTGATGTCGCCAGCAAAAATCCCGAAAAAATCCGTCCGATCGCTGATGGTCTGGTTGGCGTGCGCGTTGCGCCTGCCGCGATCGATTTCATTACAAGGCTGGCAACCGAAGGGCAGGTCTAGCCTTTTGACGCTTGCTCTGCCGGTTCGATCTTGCTTGTCACGAAATCATCGACCGGGTTCATCGGCTTGAAACGGATATCATGGCGTTCTTCCTGCCGGTGGATGTCCGCGTTTCTTTCCGCCGGGGTAAGATCTGTCCAAGGGACCGTCCCGTGAATCAGGCCTGCCGATTTCAGCTGCCCATACATCTTGCTCAGGCTGACCTCGCCGAAAGAGCTTCGGCTGGGCCTGTTGGTGTTGCCCGGCAGCCAGTCGTTCTCAAGCGCGTCGATGATGTGGCAGCTCATTCCCTTGAATTCGGTCAGTTGCCGCACGAACTGATCGCCGAACGCCATGCTGCGGCGCGTGACAATGCCGACATTCTGATCAGCGTGACCAACATACCCCACAAGATGCAGGGGCGAGCAGTCTACGGCAATGATCTGCCGAGCGGCCTTGTATTGCGCGAGTTGATCGATCTTCTTCTCTTTCTGCGGATGGTAGATCTCGTAGCCCTCGTCCCGCAGATAGGCTTCGAGCTTGGCCTCGCCCAGGATGCCACCTCGATCAGTCGGCAACTCTGACCGCGAGATATAGATTTTCGAGGCACCTTTGGCGGTGATGTTGCTCCCTGCGTGCCGGTTTACATACTGCCGGAACTTCCTGCTGCCGCCCGTCAGATCGCCAAGGCCGAACCCTTGTTTCGGAACGTAAAGCCGCGCGACCCGGACCGGTCCGGCGGGGCATGTGATCGGCAGATCGATCCCAAGTCCCTTGACCAGTTCATCATAGACCTCAAAGGGTCGCAGATTGTTCGCCATCTGGAACTTTGGAGTGAAGATCAGCCCGTCAAGTCGATCGCGGAGTTCGTCCAGGGCCCAGATTCTTGAGAGACTCTCGGTAATGAAATGCCCGAAATGCCCGTAGGAAATGCCGGCGAACATAAAGGTTCCGTCGAGCGCAGTGACCCTGCTCTCCTCTGGCAATTTTGGTTCCGAGTTGACCGGCTCGGATGTCGAAGACCAGCTTATCGAGTTTTCGACGAATTGCCCCGCCTGGTCCAAGACACCCGAAGGTTGCCATTTGCTCTTGGTCTTTTCATCCGGGGGAACGACCAACGCATTCTCAAGCAGAACCAGATCGTCGCTTTCGTCATCGATGTTCAGCATCGGTTTCCTTGCCGCAGGCCGTGTCTGCTGCTTCTAGGCTTGGCCAGACTGCACCGCAACCCGTCAATCCACCCATTCCCAAGGCCGCGTGTATTCGCCCAGCTTGTGGCCGACCGCCTCCTCGTCCACCTTCGCATCGCGGGACAGACGCGCCACCAGTCCGCGCTTCTTGTCCTCGACCACCTCGCGGACATGGGCGCCGGTCCCGGCCAGCGCGGCGTCGTAGATGCGGGTGATCGCCATGCGGCGCAGATCGGGCTTGAAGATCTTGCCGACCGCGGTCTTGGGCAGCTCGGGCAGGATCTCGATATGCTTGGGGATCGCGGCGCGTTCGTGGATATGGTCGCGCGCAAAGGCTGCCAGCTCCTCGGTCGTGACCTCGGCGCCCGCGACCAGTTCCACATAGACGCAGGGCAGTTCGCCCGCGAAGCTGTCGGGCTGACCGATCGCACCGGCAAAGGCGACGGCCGGATGGCCCAGCATCGCCTCTTCTATCTCGGCGGGGTCGATGTTGTGGCCGCCCCGGATGATCAGGTCCTTGGCCCTGCCGGTGATCCACAGATAGCCTTCCGGGTCCAGACGGCCCAGATCGCCGGTCCGAAGATAGACATCGTCGGTGAAAAGGCGGTGATTCTTGTCGGCCTCGGTATAGGTCGAGCCGGGAAAGACCCCGGGGCTGGCCACGCAGATCTCGCCAATCTCGTCGGTGCCGCATTCGTGCACGTGACCGGCATCGTCATGCTTGAGGATGCGGACATCGGTGTGCGGCAACGGTATCCCGACCGAGCCGACCTTCTTCAGCCCGGTGACGGGGTTGCAGCTGACCAGGCAGGTGGCCTCTGTCAGGCCATAGCCCTCGGCGATCTCGACGCCGGTCGCGGCCTTGAAGCGGTTGTAAAGCTCGATCGGCAGCGGAGCCGAGCCCGAGATCGCGGTCTTGAGCGAGCGGACATCCGCGTTCACCGGTCGCTGCATCAGGGCCGCGATGGCGGTCGGCACCGTGATCAGGAAGGTGCATTGCCAGCGTTCGATCAGCTTCCAGAAATTGTCGAACACGCCCTCGCCGCGATATCCGGCCGGCGTCGGCATCACGACATGCGCCCCCGACGCGATGCACGACATCAGCACGGGATAGGCCGCAAAGACGTGAAACATCGGCAGCGGACACATCAGCACATCGGTCTCGTCAAACAGCAGGGTTCCGCCAAGCCAGCCGTTGTAGATCATCCCCGAGACCTTGTGCTGCGCCACCTTGGGCGTGCCGGTGGTGCCGCCGGTGTGGAAATAGGCGCCGACGCGATCCTCCTGCGGGTCGTCGAATGCCAGGCGGGTGTGGCTCTGCGCACTCGCGGCGGCTTCGAAATCCACAATCTCGGCGTGGTGCCGGGTCTTCACCTTCGGACGCAGCAGCGGGATCAGCAGGCTCTTCAAGCCACGAAGATGGCGCTTGAGGTCGATCTCGACCACATGGGTGACATCGGGGGCCTGCGCGACGGCGGCGGCGGCCTTCTGTGCCACATCCGACCTGGGAAACGCCTTCAGCGTGACAAGCACCCTGGCCTTCGTCTCGCGCAGGATCCCGGCGATATGCTCGGCATCCAGCAGCGGGTTGATCGGGTTGACGATCCCGGCCGTGGCGCCGGCAAGCAGCACGACCGGGGTCTCGAGGCTGTTGGGCAGCAGATAGGCGACCGTATCGTTCGGGCCGATGCCCAGGCTGCGAAACAGGTTCGCTGTTTCGGTGACCCGTTCGCGCAGGTCACGCCAGCTTAGCGTGGTGGCGTGGTCGTTCGGCCCGGCGAGAAGCTGAAAGCTGATCGCTGGCCGGTCGGGGAACCGGTCGGCCGTGGCGCTGAGAAAGCCGTAAACGGTCCGCGGCAGGTTGCGCTGCTCGTATGGCATTTCCTCGTGAACGCGATTGCGGTCGTCATAGCTGCTGAAACGGCCCATTCTTCCTCCCTGCGAGCCCTTCCCGAAGCCCGCCTCTACAATCCCATAATGCGATCAAGGCAGGAGGCGGGGCAAGGGGCCAGCCCGCCCCCCGCCCCGAAACGCGGCGTCAGATCGGCGGGTCAGTCCTGCCGGGGAATCCGCAGCATCTGGCCGGGATAGATCTTGTCGGGGTCGCTCAGCATCGGGCGGTTCGCCTCGAAGATCGCGTGATACTTGTTCGCGCTGCCCAGATGCTGCTGGGCGATGGCCGACAGAGTTTCGCCTTTCTGCACCTCATGGAAGACTGGCGGCTGGGCGTCGGCTTGCGTGGGCAGGTCTGCCTCGACCTTTGCAATGCCCTCGATATTGCCAACGGCCAGGATCAGCTTCTCCATCGTGTCGGAATCGGCGCCGCGCGAGTCGACCTTCACCGTGTCCCCCTTGAGCGTCAGATGAACGTCGCCGCTGTCAAGATTCAACGTCCTGAGTTCGGCCTTCAGGGCGTCGACCTTGCGTTGCATGTCGTCGCCTTGCTCCCCGTCCATGTCGGGCTTGTCCTTGACCGGTGCCGAAGGCGTTGCCGCGTCGGCATCGCCGAAGATGGACTTGCCCGCGTCCTTCACGAAATCCCAGATTGCCATGGCCTGTTCCTTTGCTGCCTTGCTGCGGGACAGGGACGCAGAATGTGCCGGATTGGTCAAGATTGCGGGCGGCGAAGCCCCGCCGATCGCTAAACTGTTTGACAACCTTCGATTGAGTCGAGCCACCAGCTTGGCTAGCGTCCACGGCACCAGAGGATTTTCAGGACACGGGAATGAGGATTTCGCACCATCTTCTCGCGACGCTCGCATGCTGCGCCGTGCTGGGCGCATGCGCCGACCAGGGCAGCGGTATCGAGCCGCGCGACCCCCATGACGTTCAGGCCACGGCACCCGGAAAGGCCGCCTGCCTGAAGACCAGCCCGCCGCAGAACTCGGTCGGCGCGCAGGCCACGAACGCGGCACGCAGCCGTGCCGGGCTGGCCCCGGTCCGGGCCAACATGCTGCTGGCCGAGGTCGCCGCCCAACACGCCTGCGACATGGCAACCCGTGGCGTGATGACCCATCGTGGCAGCAAGACCAAAGGCCCGGGACCCAGGGTGAAGGCGCGCGGCTATGCGCCGATGCTGACGGCCGAGAATATCGCCGCCGGGCCCTTCGACCTGTCGCGCGTGCTGTCCGAATGGAATGCCTCGCAGGGGCATCGCGACAATATCATGATCCCGCAGGTGCGCGATTACGGCATCGGGCAGGCGATCGGATCGGACGGCCGAACCCGGTTCTGGGCAGCCATCTACGCGGCGCCGAGATAGCGTCTCACGCGGTCAGGTTCGCAGCGGCTTCGTCTGGCTCGATATCGGCCGCGCCATCGGTGAACTGCATCCGCGCCAGCCGTGCATACAGCCCGCCCTGAGCAACAAGGTCGGCATGGCTGCCCTCGGCGACGATGCGCCCGTGATCGAACACGACGATCCGGTCCGCTTTCTTCACCGTTGCAAGCCGGTGCGCGATCACGAGGGTCGTGCGGCCTTCCGAGAGCCGGCTGACGGCGGCCTGGACCAGCGATTCGGATTCCGCGTCCAGCGCGCTTGTCGCCTCGTCCAGCAACAGCACGGGGGCATCGCGCAGGATCGCGCGGGCGATGGCGACGCGCTGGCGCTGGCCGCCCGACAGCATCACGCCCCGCTCTCCCAGGGGCGTGTCATAGCCTTGCGGCAGCGCGGCGATGAAATCATGGGCGTGGGCCGCGCGGGCGGCGTCCTCGACCTCGGCGTCCGGGGCGTCGGGGCGGCCCAGCCGGATATTCTCGCGCGCCGTCGCGGCGAAGATCACCGGGTCCTGTGGCACCAGCGCCATCGCCTGACGGAAATCGTCCCGGCGCATGTCGCGCAAATCGATCCCGTCCAGCATCACCCGGCCGGATGCCGGATCCCAGAACCGCTGGATAAGCTGGATGATGGTCGTCTTGCCGGCGCCCGACGGACCGACAAGCGCCACGGTTTCGCCCGGCTTGATGGTCAGGTCGACGGCGTCAAGCGCCGACACATCCGGGCGCGAGGGATAGTGAAAGTTGACGCCTTGCAACGCGATCTCGCCGCGCACCGGGCGCGGCAGCGCGACCGGCGTGGCCGGGTCGGTCAGGGCGTCGCGCGCGGTCAGCAGTTCCGCAAGTCGTTCCGTCGCGCCCGCGGCGCGCTGCAACTCGCTCCAGATCTCGGACAGGGCACCGGTGGAACCGGCGACGAGGATCGCATAGATCACGAACTGAACCAGCTGACCCGCCGTCATCGCCCCTTCGCGAACGTCGCGCGCGCCCATCCACAAGACGCCGATCACACCGGCGAAGATCAGGAAGATCACGATCGCGGTCATCAGCGCGCGCGTGCCGACACGGGTCAGGGCGACATCATAGGATTGCTCGGTCACGTCGTCGAAGCGGGCGATGCTGCGCGCCTCGTGCGTGTAGGCCTGCACCGTCTGTGCCGACAGCAAATTCTCGGATGCGGCCCCGGAGGAGGCTGCGATCCAGTCCTGGTTGGCGCGCGACAGGGTCCGCAGCCGCCGCCCCAGCACGATGATGGGGATCAGGATCGCCGGCACGATCAGCAGCACCAGGCCCATCAGCTTCAGCGAGGTGAACGCCAGCATCGCCATGCCGCCGGCAAGAATCAGCATGTTGCGCAGCGCAATCGACAGGGACGAGCCGATCACCGACTGGATCAGCGTCGTGTCCGTGGTGATGCGCGACAGGATCTCGCCGGTCATCACGCGCTCGAAAAAGGCGGGGCTCAGCGTGATGACGCGGGCGAAGACCGCCTTGCGGATATCGGCCACCACGCGCTCGCCCAGGCGGGTCACGAAGTAATACCGGGCCGCGGTTCCCAGCGCCAGCAGGGCCACGATCAGCAACGCGGCGCCGAAATACCTGTCCAGCAAGCCGGCGCCGTCGTCGAAATTGTCCACCACGCGCCGGACAGCCAGCGGCAGGATCAGGCTGATGCCGGATGTGATGACGAGGGCCGTGAAGGCCAGTGCGACCTGCCAGCGATACGGTCGCACGAATGGCCACAACGCGCGCAGCGCGCCCACGCGCTTGCTGGTGGGCCGATCTTCAAGGATCCTCGTGCCGCGTGCCATATCTGCCTGTTGTCTAATGCTTCCGCGCTTCGGGTTTAGGCGCTTGGCCAGGCAAGGACAAGCGCAGGGCGTCAGGGCGTCAGGCTGCCGTCCCGCATCGCGGCTTCCAGCGCATCGACGGCCGCGGCCAGCCTTTCGTCGATCATGTGCAGATAGTCGGTCCAGTCGGACAGGCCGCGCAACTCCTTCGCGCCGTCGGAAATGCCGCGCAGCCCGATCAGGGGGATGCCGAAATGCTGGGCCGCGCGAAGATGGGAAAATGTTTCCATGTCCACCATGTCTTCGGCGATGCCGGCATAGGCCGCGCCGCTGACGATATTGGCGCCGGTCGAAAGACTGGCCTGGGGCAGGCCGGGGATGCGATGCGGCAGCCCGATCCGGGCCGGCAGGTCCAGAAGCGGCGTCCGCCCCTTCTCGAATCCCAGGGGCGAGGCGTCCATGTCGCGATAGGCGACCGCGCTGACCTGATAGACCTCGGCATGCGCAAGCCGGTTCGACCCGGCCGAGCCGAGCGAGACGATCAGCCGTGGCCGCGCGCGCAGGGCCGACAGGGCCGCGGTCAGCTGCACCGCGCCCTCGACAGGGCCGATCCCGGTGATCAGCGGGTTGATCCGGGCACGCAGCGCAGGGCCGTATTCGGGTTCGGCGGCCATCACGAACAGGACAGGCTGGTCGGCGACCAGGTCGGGCTGTGTCGAACGGGGCATCGGCAATCCTGTCTGCGGTTTTGGGCAGGTGACATGCCGGCAGATCGGCGGTCAAGCGCAGGTGATGGCATCTTGCGGCGGGGCCGAGGCTTGTGTCAGGTGCTGCACATGGGAAAGGTCAGCGAACTTTATCGGCAGCGCGTGTCCGAAGGCCGGCTCAGGGCCGATCCGGCGCAACAGGCGGTCTTGTCGGAACTGGACCGGGTGCTGGCCGACATGGCCTCGGCTGCGGCTTCGCCGGAGCGGCCGCGCTCGGCCTGGAGGGCGTTGCTGGGCGTCGGCAATCCGGCCTCGGCGTCGGAGAAACCGGGCCCGAAGGGGCTGTATCTGTGGGGCGGCGTCGGCCGTGGCAAGTCCATGCTGATGGACCTGATGGCCGAGGCCGCGCCGGATCGCACCAGCCGTCGCGTCCATTTCCACGAATTCATGCAGGAAATACAGGCCGGGCTGGAGGCGTCGCGCAAGCGCGGCGATCAGGACGCGGTCAAGCCCGTCGCGCTGGAGGTCGCGCGCCAGGTCCGGCTGCTGTGCTTTGACGAGATGCAGATCAGCGACATCGCCGATGCGATGATCGTGGGGCGGCTGTTTCAGGTCCTGTTCGATCAGGGCGTGGTCGTCGTCACGACCTCGAACCGGGTGCCCGAGGATCTTTACAAGCACGGCCTGAACCGGCAGCTTTTCCTGCCCTTCATCCAGTTGATCCGTGAGCGGATGGAGGTCATCTGCCTGGACAGTGAGACCGACCACCGTCAGGGTCGCGAAACGGATGGGCAGGTCTGGTTCAGCCCCGCAGACGCGGACGCTCGCGCCGCCATGGACGGGATCTGGGACGATCTGACCGGCTCTGCCACGCCAGAGCCCCATGCGATCGAGGTCAAGGGCCGGCAGGTCATGCTGCCTGCGTTTGCGGACGGCGTGGCGCGGACGGGGTTCTGGGATCTGTGCGGCAAGCCGCTGGGGCCTGCGGACTATCTGGCTTTGGCGCGCAACGTGCGGGTCTTGATGATCGACGGCGTGCCGCGCCTGTCGGCGTCGAACTACAACGAGGCAAAGCGCTTCGTGACGTTGATCGATGCGATCTACGAATCCAGGGTCAGGCTGATTGCCAGCGCGGCCGACGAACCCGAACAGCTTTACAACGAGGGCGAGGGAAGCTTCGAGTTCGAGCGCACGGCCAGCCGATTGCGCGAGATGCAGGCCTCGGGCTGGGGCGCGCGGCCGTCCGAACGGAACAGCACCGAAACCTGATCCCGCGCCGGGGCCGTCAATCCCGGGTCGGTACCGCCAGGATGCGCGCATAGTCGCGATGGGTGATGAAGGGCCTCGCCGGGGTCATCGGATTTTCGCCATGCGCAACACGGGGAAATCTGGCGATGAGGCTGAGCCTTTGAGGCACGGACAGCGCGCGGACCGCCATCTTGCCGGTGAAAAAGGATTCCATCGGGGCGCCCTCGGCCAGGACGATCTGGTGATCGGCAAAGGCAATGTGGACCAGCTGGAACGAGCCGTCCACCGGGCGCAACGAAACGCCGGGCAGCGCGGCCATCATCAGATGCCGGGCCGAGATCAGGTGCTCGCCCCCGTCACCGTCGCGGACCAGCACCCGGTGCTGCGGCGAGACATCGACATCACGCGCGGGCAACCCTGCGCCAAGCGATCCGGCGGCGATCCGGACCGGGCGCTTGTTGGGGGCCAGGTCCAGATCGGCCGGCGTCACCTCGGTGGCATGGGTCCAGACCAGCGGCTGCGGGCCATGGTCCAGTGTCAGCACCAGATCGCCGGGCCGCAGCGTCTCGACCGCGACATCGCCCGAAGGCGTGGCGATCATCGTGCCGGCCAGATAGCATATGTTCAGCGAGGTCAGCGTCGGTTCGTAGCGGTTCTTGTCCAGGTCCCGCAGCACCGCGCTGATGTCCTGTCCTTCAACATAGGCAACAGGAGAATACAGCGTGCCGTTCGTGGTCTGGCCGGTATCGCCCTCGAACAGCATCGGCGGAGTGGTCTTGCCTGCGAGGTGGCCAAAGGGCCTGTCCGTATAGCTGGCCCATTCGGTCCGGTCGATCGCGCCATCGCTGTTGGCATCGTCGATCTGCAGGGTGATCAGCGTCGAGTCGGACTGGACAACGCCGTCGACAACGAGGGTCTCGTAAAGTGTGATATCAATCACAGGCATTTCAACCGCTCCCTGAAATTCAACTTTCAAGATATCAGCTTTGTCCCATCCGTTACAGGGCAAGCCGCAGCGCAGCTAATAGAATATTGTCGGACCGCGCGAAACATGTCGAAAAGGACAGCCAAAGGGCGAGCGACGTGCTAGGAATTCAACCTCAGCACCCTGCCAGCGAGGTAAAGCGATCCGCAGATCAGGATCCGCGGGCGGGGTTCCGACACGATGATCCGACTGATCGCCGTTGTGGCATCCTGGGCCGTGTGCGCGTCGATTCCCACCCGTGCGGCAATCTCGGCGGTTTGTGCGGCCGGCAATGTGTTTGCCTCGCCGGGGATGTCGATCGCAGTCAGGCTGTCGGCGCAGGGCGCAAGGGCGCGCAGATAGCCCGCCACATCTTTGGTATTCAGCATGCCGCAGACCAGATGTGTCGGCTTGCGCGGCAGCCCGGCCAGCGTCGCCGCCAGAGCCTCGCCGCCTGCCGGATTGTGGCCGCCATCCAGCCACAGCTCGCCATGCGGCCCGACGGCGTCGACCAGCGGTCCGCGCGACAGGCGCTGCATCCGCGCGGGCCATTGCGCCTGCGTGACCGCTGCGCGAGCCTGCGCGTGGCTGGCGCCAAGCTGGCGCAGCGCGGCAAGCGCCGTCCCGGCGTTCTGGATCTGGTGCGGGCCGATCAGATTGGGCAGCGGCAGATCCCACAGCCCGTGATCGTCCTGATAGATCATCCCGTCGCGGTCGGTCGCGGTCATCCAGTGCTGGCCATGCACCCAGAGCGGCGCGGTCAGCCCCGAGGCGCGCGACTCGATCACGCGCAATGCCTCGTCCTGCTGGGGGCCCACGACACAGGTCACGCGCGGCTTGATGATGCCGGCCTTCTCGGCGGCGATCAGCGGCAGGGTGTCGCCCAGATATTGCGTGTGGTCGATGCTGACCGGCGTGATCACCGTCAATAGGGGCGTTGCGATGACGTTCGTCGCGTCCAGCCGACCGCCCAGCCCGACCTCGAGCAAGGTATAATCTGCCGGCGTCCGCGAGAACGCCAGGAAGGCTGCGGCGGTGGTGATCTCGAAGAAGGTGATGGGCCGGCCGCCATTGGCGGCCTCGCACTCCGCCAGCGCGTCGGCCAGGGCCGTCTCCGCGATCAGATCGCCGGCCAGTCGGATGCGCTCGTGGAAGCGGGCCAGATGGGGCGATGTATAGGCATGGACCCGGGCACCGCCCGCCTCGAGCCCGGCCCGGATCATCGCCTGGGTCGAGCCCTTGCCGTTGGTGCCCGCGATGTGGATCACCGGCGGGATGGCGCGTTCGGGATGACCCAGCGCGGCAAGGATGCGGTGCATCCGGTCAAGCGACAGGTCGATCACCTTGGGGTGCAGCGACATGAGTCGGTCGAGAATGGCGTCGGATTGGCTCATGCGTTCAAAGCCGGGGGCAAGCCCCCGGACCCCCGGGATATTTGTGCCACGGCAAAGACTCAGGACGCCGACTTGCCGCCGGCGCGGTCCGGCTTGGAAGCCGGTGCGGCGGCGGCATCGGCGGCCGGCAACTCGGCGGGGGCGGGGGCGGGCGCGGGCAGGTCGGCCTTGGTCGGGGCAGGCATGCCGCCCAGCATGCGCAGGATCGAGATCAACTCGTCGCGCAGCTTCCGGCGGTGGGTGACGCGGTCCAGCATGCCGTGCTCCAGCAGGTACTCGGCGCGCTGAAAGCCCTCGGGCAGTTTCTCGCGGATGGTCTGCTCGATCACCCGCGGTCCGGCAAAGCAGATCAGGGCGTTCGGTTCGGCGATCTGGATGTCGCCCAGCATCGCATAGCTGGCGGTCACGCCGCCGGTTGTCGGATGGGTAAGAACGACGACATAGGGCAGGCCGGCATCGCGCAGCATCTCGACCGCGACGGTGGTGCGCGGCATCTGCATGAGCGACAGGATCCCCTCCTGCATGCGCGCACCGCCGGCGGCGGAGAACAGCACAAGCGGGCGGCGCAGCTTCAGCGCGCGTTCGGCGGCGGCGATGATGGCGTTGCCGACATACATGCCCATGGAGCCGCCCATGAAGCTGAAATCCTGCGCGGCGGCGACGATCGGGGTGCGGCCGATCTCGCCTTCGACGACCAGCATCGCCTCTTTTTCGCCCGTGGCTTTCTGGGCGGCCCTCATCCGGTCGGGATATTTCTTCTGGTCGCGGAACTGCAGCGGGTCGGCGACCGGATCGGGGACCTTCACCTCGACGAAAGCGCCGCCGTCGAACAGCGCCTCGAAGCGTTCACGCGGAGTGATCGCCAGATGATGGTCGCAATTCGTGCAGACATTCAGATTGTCCGACAATTCGCGGTGAAACAGCATCGTTCCGCATTCGGGGCATTTCGTCCACAGATTCTCGGGCACTTCACGGCGCGAGAACAGCGAGTTGATGCGCGGGCGGACATAGTTGGTGATCCAGTTCATCGCGGGCGTCCCTGGCTGTGACTGGTCCCAGATATGCCGGGCGCGGGGGAATTGCAATTGCCCCGGCCGAGACGGATGATGCCCGGCATGTGGACCTCGACCCTTGTCCTTCTGCACGCGGCCTTGACCGTGGCCTTCATCGGCCGGGTGTTGATCCGTCCGCGGCTGGACCCCTCGGTGCGGCTGGCCTGGATCATGGTCATCGAGGCGGTGCCGCTGGTGGGTATCCTGGCCTATCTGCTGTTCGGCGAGGTCCGGATGAACCAGGCCGAGGTTCAGCGCATGAGCGATATCCGCGACCGGCTGACGGGTCTGCGCACGCCCAGTCCCGATGTGCTGGCCAGCAGCACCCCGGAATTCGCCCGGCCGGTGGTCGCCGCGAATGCATCGGTGGGTGGCATGGATGTGCTGCAGGGCAATCACATCCGGCTGCTGGACGAGGGCGACCAGGCCATCGACGATCTGGTCGCCGAGATCGAACGGGCGCGCGATCACGTTCATATCCTGTTCTACATCTGGCTCCCCGACCACAGCGGTGTCAAGGTTGCCGATGCGATCGAGCGCGCAGCCCGTCGCGGCGTCGCCTGCCGGGTGATCGTCGACGCGCTGGGGTCACGAACTCTGGTCCGCTCGACACATTGGCAGCGGATGCAGCGGGCCGGGGCAGAGTGCGTCACGGCGTTTCCGTGGGGCCTGCCGGTCATCAGCATCCTGTTCCGCAGGCTGGATCTGCGCAATCACCGCAAGATCCTGGTGGTCGACAACCGCGTGGCCTTTACCGGCAGCCGAAACTGCGCGGACATGGCGTTCCTGCCCAAGCTGCGCTTCGGGCCCTGGGTCGATGTCCTGTTCCGCATCGAGGGACCGCTGGTGCGGCAGTTGCAGTCCGTGTTTCTGGGCGACTGGATGACCTATACCGGGCGCGATCTGGGCCACATGCTGCAGCTTGTCGATGCAGCCGAACGGCCAGGGATGGCAGGCCAGATCGTCGCGACCGGGCCGGATCTGCGGGCGGGAAGCATTTCGGACTGCCTGACGGGCATGCTGCATGCCGCACGCCGGGAAGTGACCATCACCACGCCTTATTACGTGCCCGACGCGGCGCTGGATGCCGCGATCCGGGCGGCGGCGCGCCGGGGCGTCCAGGTCACGATGATCCTTCCCGCGCGCAACGATTCGCTTGTGGTCGGCGCGACCAGCGAGGGATTTTACTTCGGGCTGCTTTCGGCGGGTGTCAGGCTGCGCCTGTTCCAGCCGGGTCTGCCGCATTCCAAGATCATGACCGTGGACGGCTGCATGGCCATGGTCGGCAGCGCCAATCTGGACCGGCGCAGCTTCGAGCTGAACTACGAGGTCAACATCGCGATCTTCGACGAACAGCTGGTCACCGAGATCGACGCAAGACAGGCCTCCTACATCGCGCGTTCGTGTCCGATCACATTGCAGGACGTGAGCGGCTGGAGTGTGCTGCGGCGGCTTCGCAACAACCTTCTGGCGCTGGCTTCGCCGCTGCTATAGCGGCATGGCGGTCGTGTACTTGGTTTGCCGCAGCACGAAATTCGTCACCGTTCCCCGGACGATGCCCAAAGCCAGCATCCGGCGCATGATGAAGTGTTCCAGCCCCTCGGGATCGGCGGCGACGATCTTGAGCTGGTAATCCGAGGTTCCGGTGATGGCAGCGCATTCGACGATCTGCTCCTCGGTCTGCACGAAGCGGTCGAAACGGGCCAGCGATTCTTCGGTGTGTTCCAGCAGCGAGACCTGCAGATAGGCCATCGCGTGCAACCCCGCCCGAGGCGGATCGACCAGCGCCACCTGACGACGGATGATCCCGTCCTCGATCATCCGCTTGACCCGCCGCCAGGCCGGAGAGGCGGACAGCCCGGCCTTCTCGGCCAGCACCTGTGTGGACAATGTTGCATCCCGTTGCAGCAGGCGCAGCAGGCGGCGATCCGTTTCGTCCAGACCGGGCATTTCATTTCCTGACTTGGCAATTTGCAAGAATATCTTGCCCCTACTTTTGGCAAGCAACGCGCAATCGGCAAGAATTATCCGCGAATCGGGGTAAGATGTTGGCGAGGAGGAGCCGCACCATGCCGAAATCGACCGAATACGAAGCCAAGACGCCCGATGACGCCGGGTTCATCGCCTATGACGAACAGGAAGACGCCGTCTGGCGCGACCTCGTCGCGCGCCAGTTGCCCGCCGTTCGCCAGCACATGGCGCGGCCCTATCTGCGCGGGCTCGATCTGCTGGACATGCCCACGGAGCGTGTGCCGCAATGTCCCGACATTTCGGCCAGGCTGGGGGAACTGACCGGCTGGAGCGTGCAGCCGGTGCCGGCGCTGATCGGCTTCGGCAAGTTCTTCGGGATGCTGTCCGACCGGACCTTTCCCGCCGCCAGCTTCATCCGCAAGCGCAAGCATTTCGATTATATCGAGGAACCCGACATCTTTCACGAGATCTTCGGCCACACGCCGCTGCTGACAGATCCGGCCTTTGCCGCCTTCAGCCAGGCCATCGGCGAGGCGGGGACGCGCTGCGGCAAGGCCGACTACAGCTGGCTGATCCGACTGTACTGGTTCTCCATCGAATTCGGGCTGATGCGCGAAGACGGGCAGCTGAAGGCGCTGGGGTCGGGGCTGGCAAGCTCGGTCACCGAACTGCCCTGGTCGCTGTCGGACGCGGCCGAGCATCGCCCCTTCGATGTCATCGACATCCTGCGCACGCCCTACCGGATCGACATCCATCAGCCGGTCTATTTCGTCGTCGATGACCTTGACGACTTGTTCGCGGCGGCGAAGCGCGATCTGCTGGCCGATATCGAACGGGCGCGCAGTCTTGGCCTGCACGCACCGAAATACCCACCCAGCACCGCCGCGTGAGGAGAAGCACATGACAAACCGTGATCTGGCAGACAAGACCTGCGAACCCTGTCAAGGGAACGTCGCGCCCTATGGACCCGACGAGACGGCGGCGATGATGTCCCGGCTCGAGGGCTGGGTGCTGTCGGAAGATGGCACCACCATCAGCCGCCGGTTCGCGTTCAAGGGCTTCCTGAAAGCCGTCGAGATGGCGAATCTTGCCGCATGGCTGGGGAACAAGCAGGGCCACCATCCCGACATCACCTTCGGATGGGGTTATTGCGAGGTGAAGTTCACCACCCACGAGGCCGGCGGCCTGACCGAAAACGACTTCATCTGCGCGGCCAGACTGGACGCTCTGGTCGCCTGACGCTTGTTCCCTCCGCCGCCGCGGTTTATCCCGGGGTAACGCAGCCAGCGGGGGGACAAGATGCAGAATTCGCGGTTCGACAAATCCCGGCTTCCAAGCCGTCACGTCACCGAAGGGCCGGCGCGCGCACCACATCGCAGCTATTTCTATGCGATGGGGATCTCCGAGGACGAGATGCACAGCCCCTGGGTCGGGGTCGCAACCTGCTGGAACGAGGCCGCACCCTGCAACATCTCGCTGAACCGCCAGGCGCAGTCGGTCAAGCAAGGCGTCAAGAAGGGCGGCGGCTGCCCGCGTGAATTCACCACGATCACGGTGACCGACGGCATCGCCATGGGCCATGAAGGGATGCGATCCAGCCTTGCCAGCCGCGACGCCATCGCCGACACGGTCGAACTGACCATGCGCGGGCATTGCTATGACGCGCTGGTCGGGCTGGCCGGCTGCGACAAGTCGCTGCCCGGCATGATGATGGCGATGGTGCGGCTGAACGTGCCATCGGTGTTCATTTATGGCGGCTCCATCCTGCCCGGAAGGCTGAACGGCCGCGATGTCGTCGTCCAGGACGTGTTCGAGGCCGTCGGCCAGCATCAGGCCGGCAAGATGACGGACGCCGAGCTTGATATCCTGGAACGCGTCGCCTGTCCTTCGGCGGGGGCCTGCGGCGGCCAGTACACCGCCAACACCATGGCCTGCGTCTCCGAGGCGATCGGCCTGGCGCTGCCGAACAGCTCGGGCGCCCCGGCACCCTATGAATCCCGCGACCAGTACGGGCTTGCGTCGGGCGAGGCGGTCATGCGGCTGATCGAAAGGAACATCCGCGCCCGCGACATCGTCACCCGCAAGTCGCTGGAGAACGCCGCCCGCGTCGTGGCCTGCACCGGCGGTTCCACCAATGCCGGGCTGCACCTGCCGGCGATCGCGCATGAGGCGGGGATCGATTTCGACCTGTTCGATGTCTGCGACATCTTCCGCGACACACCCTATTTCGTGAATCTGCGGCCGGGCGGCGCATACGTCGCCAAGGACCTCTACGAGGCGGGCGGCGTGCCGGTGGTCATGCGCGAATTGCGCCGCGCGGGCCTGGTCCACGAGGATTGCATCACCGCGACCGGCCGCAGCATCGGCGAAGAGATCGACCTGGTGGTGCGCGAAGCCGATGGCAAGGTGATCCATCCGGTCGCCACACCGCTCAGCGCGACAGGAGGCGTGGTCGGCCTGAAAGGCAATCTCGCCCCCGACGGCGCGATCGTGAAGGTTGCGGGCATGACGGCCGAGGACCAGGTCTTCACCGGTCCGGCCCGGGTCTTCGAAAGCGAGGAAGAGGCTTTCGCCGCCGTCCAGCAGCGCGGCTATGCCGAGGGCGATGTCTTCGTGATCCGCAATGAAGGCCCGGCCGGCGGACCGGGGATGCGCGAGATGCTGGCGACGACCGCGGCGCTGTCGGGGCAGGGGATGGGCAAGAAGGTCGCCCTGATCACCGACGGGCGCTTCTCGGGTGCGACACGCGGTTTCTGCGTCGGCCATGTCGGACCCGAGGCCGCCCATGGCGGGCCGATCGCGCTGCTGCGGGATGGCGACATGATCACCATCGACGCCCTCGCGGGGCGGATCGAAGTCGATCTGTCCGATGACGAACTTGCCGCGCGCAAGGCCGCATGGGCCGGCGCGCGCAAGACCGACTATGCGTCGGGTGCGCTGTGGAAATACGCCCAGCTTGTCGGCGGCGCGCGCTGGGGCGCGGTGACCCATCCCGGCGCCGCCGCCGAAACACATGTCTACATGGATCAATAGGACGACATGGCGGCGAAAGCTCAGGGCTGGCTGGCGCGGCGCATCCGTGACAAGGCTGCGCGGCAATGGCTGGCGCAGGTCGATGCGCTGGCGCGCCGCGATCGCCCGACCCTGCCTGAAATACGCGACGAGGCCGCAGAACTGCACCGGACCCTGACCCGGTTCCTGCAAATGTCCGACGCCCGCCTGCCGCGTGGCGGCGACCGCGCCGATCTGGCCACTCTTCCGCCGGGCACCGACTGGCACTGGCGGCCGCTGATGCTGCGTGGCCGCATCACGCCCGCGGCGATGGCCGCGCCCCGGAACGGGCAGCGGCTGGGCGACGAGGTCGCGCTGTTCCATGACTGCCCGCATCAGGCGCTGATCCTGCGCCAGCACCGCAACCGCCGCGCGACCGATCTGTCGCCCTACGGGCTGACGCTTGAGATGCTGGGCTTTTCGGGCAGCTACCTGTCGCTGTCCCTGGATCTGCCGGACGCGTTGCGCGATGAACTGGGCCCGCATCATGTGCTGCGGCTGGACACCGTCCTGCAGGCCGAGCGGGCGATCACCGTCTATGGCCGGCTGAACATCACGCAGGGGCCGAATACCGAAACCATGCTGCGCCAGCTTGGCGATCCGATCGAGGGCCGCGACTGCCCCCGTTCGGTCGAGTTCGATCTGGCCTATCTGGACCTGACGCATCGTCCGATCGACAAGGTCTGGATCGACCTGATCTTCGAGGCGCCCTACATGAACGCCGTCACCCTGAGTGACGCGATGTTGTCGCGCCATCCGCGCGCCCAGATGTGAGGAGAGGTGATGGCCATATTCGACAGCCACGGCGTCAAGGGCGGCGTCTGGACGGGCCGGCTGCGCGCGCCGCAGCGCCCCGCGCGGATCTGCGCGACCTGTCTCGGTGAGGTCGTCGCCGAGGCGCGGCTCACCGAAACCGCCGAGGGCATGTGGGACATCCGGCTGGACCTGCCCGGAGCGTTGATCTCGGACGGGGTCGCCAGCCTGATGCTGGTGGCGGACGAGGGCGAGGCCGGGACGCCGGTCGGGCCGGAATCGGTGCGGCTGGACCGTCTGACCATCGCCGCCGGCAAGGTGCTGGACGAGGACCTGGCCGCCGAAGTGGCGCTGCTGCGATCCGAACTGGAACTTCTGAAACGCGAATTTCGCCGCATGGCGATCGCTCACGCCGGCTGACCGGCGGGCGTCATCCACCCGTTACCCTTCCTTGCGAAAAGCGGGATGCGTGGCTATATCGGCCCTTTCGTCTTTACGTTCAGAGCCTTCGCCCAAAGGACCCGCATGACCCAGCCGCAAACGCCATTCTATCTGATCGACAAGACCCTGTTGCGCGGCAACATGGAACGGATCGCAAGGCTGCGCCAGCGGTCGGGCGCCAAGGCATTGCTGGCGCTGAAATGCTTTGCCACCTGGTCGGCCTTCGATTTCATGCGCGAGTATCTGGACGGCACGACGTCGTCATCGCTGTTCGAATTGCGGCTTGGGCACGAGGAGTTCGGCAAGGAAACCCACGCCTACTCCGTCGCATGGGCCGACCACGAGATCGACGAGGCGATCGGCTATGCCGACAAGATGATCTTCAACAGCCTCAGCCAGCTGGACCGTTTCGCGCACAAGGCCGCGGGCATCACCACCGGGCTGCGGCTGAACCCGCGATTCTCGACCAGCGGATTCGATCTGGCCGACCCGGCGCGTCCCTTCAGCCGGCTTGGCGAATGGGACATCACCCGGCTTGAGGCGGCGATGGACCGGATCAGCGGCGTGATGATCCACTACAATTGCGAGAACGCGGATTTCGACCTGTTCGATCACCAGCTGACACGGATCGAGAGCGAGTTCGGCGACATCCTGCAGAAGCTGGAATGGGTCAGCCTTGGCGGCGGCATCCATTTCACCGGCGAGGGCTATCCGCTGGACCGACTGGCCGACCGGCTGGCGGAGTTCAGCCAGAAGCACGGCGTGCAGGTCTATCTGGAACCCGGCGAGGCCAGCATCACGAAATCCGCGACGCTGGAGGTCAGCGTGCTGGACGTGATCGATAACGGCCGGCAGGTCGCGATCGTCGACAGCAGCATCGAAGCGCATATGCTGGACCTGCTGATCTATCGCGAGACGGCGAAGCTGCCGCAGGACGGCGAGCACGAATACCAGATCGCCGGCAAGACCTGCCTGGCGGGCGACATTTTCGGCGACGCACGCTTCGCGCGGCCCTTGCAGATCGGCGACCGGATCAGCATCGCCGACGCGGCGGGCTATACCATGGTCAAGAAGAACTGGTTCAACGGCGTCGCCATGCCTGCCATCGCGATCCGCGAAGAGGATGGCAGCATACGGACCGTTCGCAGTTTTTCCTTCGACGACTACAAGTCCAGCCTGTCCTAGGGCGCCCATCCCCAGCCACCGGAAAAGGAGTCGGAATTGGCCAAGAAGAATGTCCTCATCATCGGCGCGGGTGGCGTCGCGCAAGTCTCGGCGCACAAGCTCGCGCAATGGTCAGCCGAGTTCGGCGAACTGCACATCGCCAACCGGACCCAGGCCAAGGCCGATGCAATCATCGAATCGCTGCGACAGAAGGGTCACGGCATGGCCTTCACCAGCCACGCGCTGGACGCGATGGACCCTGACGCGGTCGAGGCGCTGATCAGGAAGACGGAAGCCGGGATCGTCATCAATGTGGGGACGGCCTTTATCAACATGACCGTGCTGGAGGGCTGCATCCGCGCGGGTGCGGCCTATATCGACACCGCCATTCACGAGGACCCGGCCAAGGTCTGCGAGACGCCGCCCTGGTATGCCAACTACGAATGGAAACGCCGTGAGGACGTGGCCAAGGCCGGCATCACCGCGATCCTCGGCGCCGGCTTCGATCCGGGCGTGGTGAACGCCTATGCCCGCCTTGCCGAGGACGAGTATTTCGACAGGATCGACAGCATCGACATCGTGGACGTCAACGCCGGCAGCCACGGTCGCTGGTTCGCCACGAATTTCGACCCCGAGATAAACTTCCGCGAGTTCACCGGCACCGTCTACTCCTGGCAGGACGGCGAATGGAAGGAAAACCGGATGTTCGAGATCGGCCGCGAGTGGGATCTGCCGGTCGTCGGCAAGCGCACCGCCTATCTGTCCGGGCATGACGAGGTTCACAGCCTCTCTGCCCGCTACAAGGATGCCGATGTGCGATTCTGGATGGGGTTCGGCGATCACTACATCAACGTCTTTACCGTGCTGCAGAATCTGGGGCTGCTCAGCGAGCAGCCGGTTCGCACCGCCGAGGGACACGAGGTCGTGCCGCTGAAGCTGGTCAAGGCCGTCCTGCCGGACCCGGCCAGTCTGGCGCCCGATTACGAGGGCAAGACCTGCATCGGCGATCTGGTCAAGGGCAGCCTGGACGGCAAGGAAGGCGAGGTGTTCATCTACAACGTCGCCGACCACAAGGACGCCTATGCCGAGGTCGGCAGCCAGGGGATCAGCTATACCGCCGGCGTGCCGCCGGTCGCAGCCGCGATCCTGATCGCGCGCGGCGTCTGGGACGTGAAGCGGATGGTCAATGTCGAGGACCTTCCGGCGCGGCCTTTCCTTCAGCTGCTTGGCCAGATGGGACTGCCGACCCGGGTCATTGACGCGGCGGGCGATCATCCCATCTAGGCTGGCCTGCCGACAGCCTCATGCGTGACAGGTCGGGTGGACCGGAACGAACGGCGCATCCGCGGCGTTTGTGCATCGTGGCCCCCGTCGGCCATGACCGGAGGGGGACATCTTCATGCAAGATCCGGAAGAGCGCCATTCTCTGCGCTTTGGCGGCACGTCGGGTCCTTCCAGTGCCCGCTTCGCCAACTGGGCCGTCATCGGCATCTTTCTGATCCTTGCGTTCGCGGCGATCGCCTCGGCCCGGGATTTCCTGATGCCGGTCACGATGGCCATCCTGCTGTTCTTCGTCTTCACGCCGTCGCGCCGCTTTGCGCGGCGTCTTGGCATCCCCGACGCGCTGACGGCGGCGGGGGTGACGCTGACGATCCTCGCGCTTGTGGCGGTCCTGGCCTACGCCGCCAGCGGTCCCCTCAACCGGGCGGCCGAGAACATCCCGACGATCCGTTTTCAGCTTGAGCAGAAGCTCGATCGGGTCCGGGAATCGATGCGGGATATCCAGCAGGCCGCCGAGCAGATCGATGAGGCCCAGAATGTTGAGGACGAGGACGGCGCATCGGCCGCGACCATCAAGGTCGAGGAAGAAAGCGAATCGACCATGGAGACCGTGGTCAAGTTGACGCCACAACTGATGGGCCAGGTGCTGTTCACGCTGATACTGATGTTCTTCATGATCGCTTCGGGGGACATGCTTTACCTGAAGATCGTGCAAAGCTTCGACAGCATGGGCGAGAAACGCAGCGCCTATCTGGCCCTGCGCGAGATCGAGGATTCCCTCGGCAGCTATCTGGGCGCCATCACGATCATCAATGCCTGCCTGGGGCTGGCCATCGGGCTTGCGATGTGGGCGTGGGGGATGCCGGGTCCGGTGCTGTTCGGAGTGGGCGCCTTCGCTCTGAACTTCATCCCCTATCTGGGGGCGATCGCGGGCGTCGTGATCGCGGCCGTGGTCGCGCTGGTCGCCCTGCCGGGACTGTTCTGGCCAGCCATGGTCGCCTCCACCTATCTGGCGCTGACCGCGCTGGAAGGTCAGCTCATCACGCCCTATTTCGTCTCGCGCCGGTTGCAGCTGAACACGGTGGTGGTGTTTCTCGCCGTGGCTCTGTGGGCCTGGCTGTGGTCGGTGCTCGGCATGGTGATCGCAGTGCCGGTGCTGGTTGTTCTGCGGGTGCTGTCCGAAAACATCCCGGGATGGGAAAAGTTCGGCAATTTCCTCGCCGCAGGCAGGCCTCCGGCGCTTCAGGCAAGCGAGGAGAGCGGGAACGGAGATCCTGGGGACGACGAGGCAGAAGAGGCCCGCGATCTGGTCGAGGCCGGCGCCGGTGCCGAGGACGAACCGTCCGCACGCAAGGCGACCAGGCCCTTCGTGCCGGACGGCTGAATCGGGTCGGCTGTCGCGGTCACCGCAACGCCCTGTGAGGCGAACGATCCCGAACGGGCCGGAAAGCCATGTTCCCGCTGCTTCCAGGCGTTCCGGCGGCCGGGTCCACAGCGATCAGCGCCGCGAGAGTTTCCTCTCGATATATTCGCGCAGTTCCTCGACTTCGGTGCGGCTTTCGCGCAATCCGTCCATGGCGGCCTGCAACTCGGCCTCGGCGCCGGCCAGACGGCTGGCCAGATCGGCCTCGCGCTCTTCAAGCTGAGCGACCGCCGTATCGCGGGCTTCCTCGGCCATGTGCAGTTGCTGGGCCATCTTGTCCAGTTCGGTCATGCCCGATCGGGTCTGGCGCGTCAGGCGATGAACCACCCAACTGGCCATCCAGCCAAGGACGAAGGCGGCAAACAGGATGATCGCGGTGACGGTGATGAATTCGGTGCGGTTCATTCGGTGCCGGGTGTGCCTTCTGCCTCGACCGCGTCAGGTGCCGTTTCGGGACGTTGCGCGGGCCGCGGCGTGTTGTCGTCAGGGGTTTGCACTGGCAGCCTAATGTTTTCCTCGCGCGCGTCCAGACTCTCGAACTCCTCGCTGACCCCCACCGTGGCGGGCGTCGCGCCCGCGCCAGTGGTGATCCGGGGCAGATGCGGGCCCTCGGCCTCGCCACGGTCTTGCCCGGCAGTCGACTCGGCGGCAGGAACCGGTGCCTTGGGGGCCGCGGGATCGGCTGGCCTCGTCACACCCGACAGGTTGATCGGCGCGGGCAGCGGTGCGGTGTGTACCGGTCGCTCGGAGAGCAGCCGGAATTCGATGCGCCGGTTTTCCTCGCGGCCTTCGTCGGTCTCGTTGCTGGCGATCGGCTGGCTTTCGCCATAGCCGCGCGAAGTCATGTTCGTGGTGTCGATCCCGGCTTCGGCCATCGCCGCGACCAGCGCCTGGGCGCGGGCACGCGACAGATCGGCGTTGAATCCTTCCGAACCCTGGGAATCGGTATGCCCGCCCGCCTCCATCTGGAAATCCCCGCAATCCGCCATCACCTCGGCCATGCGGGCCAGGGTCGCGGCGGGATCGCCGGCGATCGCGGATTTGTTCGGTTCGAAGCCGATCTCGGATTCCGACATGATGATGTTCAGCAGACGCACGCATTCCTGACCATCGGGCAGGGCCAGCGCCGGGTCCAGCCGCCGGTCATAGCGGATCGACAGGTCGTAGCGCGCGCCCGGCCCCAGGCGATGTGCCAGAGCGGCGGCAGTGCGTTCGGTCGCGTCCGGATCGCCCGAAGTGCCCGACAGGGTTATGAGTTCCGGCGTCACCTCCACGGTCCCGCTGGACAGGCTGTCCATTGCCTCCAGCGCCGCGATGACCCTGACGGTCCATCCGCCAGGCACCTCGCTGTCGCTGCGCAGACTGCTCTGGACATCTGAAAAGCGTGACCGCGCGATGCTGTCCACGGCCTCGCGCATGCGGGGATCGGCAATCCTTCCGCGCATGGACAGGCTGCGTTGGCCGGACAGCGAGGCGACGAACCGGGCGGGGCCCTGATCGGCCTGCTGAGCCTGTTCGCGCCGGGCCTGCAGCGAGAACACCTGCGGAAGCTGCTGTTCAAGACGTCCCGCCACCTCGTCGAACAGCGCCTGATCGACGGATGCGGGCGCGGTCAGCGCGATATCCGCGTCCGAGATGGTCACCGCCCCGCGCCCCAGCGCCGCGACTGCCTCGATGGCGGGAACCGCGGCATCGGCCCATTGTCTGCTTGGCGCGCCCAGCCCCAGCGTGCAACCCGGCTTTCCGCCCACCCCCGCCTTCACCGCGGCGTCCAGGATCCGCGCCTGGCCGGTCTCGTTGTCGGCGGCGCAGGCGTCGAAGCGCGCGCCTTCCTCATCGATCAGGAAGCGCAGGGTGAAGGGCGCGATCACCGGTCGGGGCGCCGAGATCTGCGTTGTCAGCCTGATCCCGTCGGGCAGCGCGCGCTTGAGCGCGGTCTCCAGGCGGCCCTTTTCCGCCCGGCTGTCGGTGATCGCAGCCACCTGCACATGTCCCGCCGCGACCGAGATCTTGGCCCGCGACGCCATCTGCGCGGCCCGCAATCCGAAAGCCATGGCGTCCTGCCAATCATCGGGCATCGGGTAATCGGCGCTTTCCAGAAGATCCGTGACCCTGGCTGCGGCGGTCTCGCTTTTCAGCGCCCGGACAAGGCCGGCCCGATCGGTCGAGGCGGGCACCAGCCCGATCAGCGAGATGCCGTCGCGGTCGCGCAGCATCTCGACCTTGAACTCGGGCGGCGTCAGCGCCGCGATCGAGGCGACCGTCATCTTGTCGATCACGCGGGTCGCATCCACCGCTGTCGCGGCCTGGGTCACGGCGCGAAACCGTTCGACCTCGCTCGGGGCGGTGCCTGACAGATGCACCTGCAAGCCGTCGGTGCTGACTTCGACCCAGTCCTGTCCCGCGGTCGTCAGGGCCAGCCGCACATCCTCGTGGGAACGCTGTTCGATGAACCGCGCGGCGGATTGCGCCCCCCACCAGCACAGCACGCCGAAGCCGATCAGCACGACAAGGGTGGCAAGCGAGGTCGAGATGGGGCTGCGGGACGATGCCATTCGGTCCGACTCTGGGCTGTTGCAAGCTGAAATGGTCTAGCCGCGCGACGCCTGCTGCGCAATCATGCCAGCCCGGCCATGGCAAGAAACAGCGCGAGGATCAGCCCCGCATCGCGGTTCGACCTGAACAGGCGCAAGCATATATCATCCTGATCAGGCTGAAATCTTTGCAGCTGCCAGATAAGGTGCGCGGCGAATCCCGCCAGCCCGATCCAGCCTATCAACAGATTGCGACCGGTCAGCAGGATGGCGACCGCCATCAACAGGATCGCCAGTGCCGCAAAGCCCGCAAGGATGCGCGGGCTCTTGTCGCCGAACAACAGGGCGGTGGATTTCACCCCGATCAACGCATCGTCCTCGGCATCCTGATGGGCATAGATCGTGTCGTAGAAGATCGTCCAGGCGATCCCCGCCAGCCACGCCACGACCGGCGCGGCATCGACCCGGCCCATATGCGCGGCATAGGCCAGCATGACTCCCCAGTTGAACGCCAGGCCCAGAAAGATCTGCGGCCACCACGTGAACCGCTTCGCGAAGGGATAGATTGCCACCAGCAGCAGCGACAGCACACCCATCCAGATCGCCGCGCGCCCCAGCGTCAACAGGATCACGAACCCCACCAGCCCCTGCGCCAGCAACCACAGATAGGCGCCGCGCAGGCTGATCCGGCCCGACGGCAGCGGCCGCGACCGCGTGCGGGCCACCTGCGCGTCGATCTTGCGGTCGGTGATGTCGTTCCAGGTGCATCCCGCGCCGCGCATCACGAAGGCACCGGCCGCACAGGCGATCACGATCCACAGGTCGAACCCGCGCGGAGCGTCCGCCATCATCGCCAGGCCGACGCCCCACCAGCAGGGCAGCAGCAGCAACCATGTGCCGATCGGTCGATCGGCCCGTGACAGGTGCAGCCAGGGTCGCCAGCCATGGGGGGCATAGCGGTCCACCCAGTTGCCCCTGGGGGCGTCAATGACGGTGTCTGGCCTTTCGGTCTGGCTTTGCATAGCGTCTTGCCCATCATGTCGAAGATCAGATTGTTCATAGATCACCCCCTGGCCGCGGGACAACCCGTGCCGCTGGAGCCCGCGCAGGCCCATTACCTTTCTGGCGTGATGCGGCTGCGGGCGGGCGACACGCTGGCGGTGTTCAACGGCCGTGACGGCGAATGGTCGGCGCGTATCACCGAGGCCGGCAAGCGCGGCGGCACGCTTCAAACGCTGGAGCAGACCGCGCCGCAACGCGATCCGCCCGACCTGTGGCTGCTGTTCGCTCCGATCAAGAAGGCCCGCACCGATTTCATCGTCGAGAAGGCCGCCGAGTTGGGCGCATCGCGCATCCTGCCGGTGCAGACCGACTTCACCAACTCGGAACGGATCCGACAGGATCGCCTGCAAGCCCACGCCATCGAGGCCGCCGAACAATGCGGTGGCACCCATGTCCCCGGTGTCGGCGAACTTCAGCCGCTTTCGCGGCTGCTGGAGGGTTGGGATCCCGCGCGCCGGCTCCTGTGGGCCGACGAGGCCCTTGCCGGTCCCGCGCGCACACTGGGCGGGCTCTCTGCCGGTGCCTGGGCGATCCTGATCGGACCGGAGGGCGGGTTCTCGGATCCCGAACGCCGGCGCCTGACGGCGCTGGACTTCGTGACGCCGATCAGCCTCGGGCCGCGCATCCTGCGGGCCGACACTGCCGCGGTCGCGGCCCTTGCGCTGTGGCAGGCGGCCCTGGGTGACTGGCAGGATCCGGCAGGGTCCGGTTAGCGCGCACGACCCCCATGCGACCCGACTTGCGCGGCACGTTCGCCGGTATCCTCATGCGCGCAGCGCATGCCGGCCTTGTCGGTTTGGCTATGGTTCCGGCTCGTTGCGCACCATACATGACTGGCATTCGAAACCCGCCCGTGAATCGGGCAAACCGAACACAGGTGATATGATGTCCGCCATTGAAACGAACTGCGGCATTTCGGCCAATGGTCTTGGCAGCGTCGTCGCAAGCCTCGCTTCGCGGATCTCGTCCTGGCAGGACAGCCGCAAGACCCGGCGCGAGCTGGGTGCGCTGTCGGACCGCGAACTGGACGATATCGGTCTTTGCCGCGGCGATATCGAACGAATCGCACGCAGCGTCTGAGCCCTTCACGACAGAGCGAACGAACCCCTGCGCTCGGATGCGGGGGTTTTTTCATGCGCAGGCCGGGCTCTGCGAGCGTTCAGCCCTGCCGGGTCAATGTCAGCGTGACCCATTCCCCCAGATCGTCGCGTCGGTCCAGAGCAAAGCCCGCAGCCTCGTAGGCCTGGACCACTTCCTGTGCCTGGTCGGACAGGATGCCCGACAGGATGACCTTGCCGCCGCTTCCGACATGGCGGGCCATCTCGGGCGACAGGTCGATCAGCGGCTGCTTGAGGATATTGGCCAGCACCAGGTCGAACGGCGCGGCCTGCTCCAGCGTCGGATGATCGAGGCCGGTGGCCTCGATGCAGACCACCCGCCCGTCCAGGCCGTTCGCGATGACATTCGCCGCCGCCGTGTCCACCGCCATGCGGTCCATGTCGCTGGCCAGCACGGTGACCGGCCACAGCCGCGCCGCCCCCATCGCCAGCACCGCCGTGCCGCAGCCGATATCGGCGATCCGGTGCGGCTTGAAACCCTCGGTCGCCAGCCGGTCGATCGCCTCGAGGCAGCCCTTGGTGGTGCCATGATGGCCGGTTCCGAAGGCCATTGCCGCCTCGATGCACAACGCCTCGACGCCTTCGGGAACGCGGTCGGCGTCGTGGCTGCCATGGACGAAGAACCGGCCGGCCGTGACCGGCGTCAGTTCGCGCCGGACATGGGCGACCCAATCCACCTCGGGCAGTTCCGAGATCACGAAAGGCTCTGCCCCCCACGCGGCCGCCAGAAGAGCCAGCCCGACCGCGTCGGGCTTTTCCTCGAAATAGGCGCCGACCTCCCACCGCTCGGACCCGTCCTCGATCTCGAACACGCCCGTGCCGACCGGCTCGGGGGTCAGGCCCTCGCAGGCCTCGGCAAGGTCCTCGGCAGGTTCACGGCCGGGAAGATGCGTCAGTGCGGTGAAGGTTGGCATCAGATCGGGTCCGGATTGGGCATGGACGCCTCTACCCCGGTGCCTTTCAGCCCGCAATGACCGTCGGGGTGCTTTTCCAGATATTGCTGATGCTCGGCATGGGCAGGCCAGAACGGTGCCTTGTCGATGATCTGGGTGGTGATCTTGCCGAAGCCCTCGACCGCCAGGCGGTTGCCATAGTCGATCTTCGACGCCTCGGCGGCGGCCCGCTGGCTGTCGCTGAAGGTCATGATCAGGCTGCGATACTGGCTGCCCACATCGTCGCCCTGCCGATCGCCCTGGGTCGGGTCGTGGTTTTCCCAGAACAGCTGCAACAACTGCTCATAGCTGATCAGTGACCTGTCATAGACCACCCGCACGACCTCGGCGTGGCCGGTGTCGCCACCGCAGACCTGATCGTAGCTGGGATTTTCGGTCGTGCCGCCCGCAAAGCCGACCTCGGTCAGCCAGATTCCGGGCTGCTGCCAGAACAGCCGCTCGGGCCCCCAGTAGCAGCCCATGCCGAAGATCGCCTGGTCGTAGCCCTGCGGCGCGGGCGCATCCATCGGTCGATCGAAGATTGCATGTGTGGTCATCTTGCCATCCTTTTTGTCATCAGCATCAAACGCATGTCGCCCCGGCTTGGTTCGCCTTGCGGTCGCGGCTTTCCCGCGTCATCGTGCGGTTGGCCATCTCATCGTGCGAGGCAAGAGCATGGACCTGCGTACCCTGCTGACCGATATATCCGAGCGGATCGGAGATTTGACAACAGCGATGCTGGTCGGATTGCTGGTCGGCGCGGTGTTCGGTTTCGCGGCGCAGCGATCCGCGTTCTGTCTGCGCTCGGCCGCGGTCGAGTTCTCGCGCGGGATCCTGGGCCGATCGCTGGCGATCTGGTTGCTGACCTTCTCGACCGCGATGGTCTGGGTGCAGGCGGCTGCGATGGCGGGGATGTTCCGTCCCGATACGGCGCGAATCATGGCGGTCACGGGCAGTTGGTCCGGCGCGATCATCGGCGGGCTGCTGTTCGGCATCGGCATGGTCATGGCGCGCGGATGTTCGGGGCGGCTGCTGGTGCTGGCCGGGACCGGCAATCTGCGGGCGCTGACGGCGGGCATGGTCTTTGCACTGACGGCGCAGCTGACGCTTTCGGGGGCCCTTTCGCCGGTGCGGCAGGCGATCGCCGCGATGTGGATCACGCCGGGCGGACGCAACATCAATCTTCTCAACGCGGCCGGGCTGCCGCAATGGGCGGGGCTGCTGATCGGTCTTGGCTTCTCGGTGGTGGCGATCGGGCTGGCTGCGCGTGCCCGGACTGGCGTGCGGGTGCTGGTCTGGGCCTGCGGGGTGGGCTTTGCCGTCGCGCTTGGCTGGGTGCTGACCTTCTCGCTGTCGCAGATCGCCTTCGAGCCGGTCTCGGTCTCTTCGGCGACATTTGCCGGGCCGTCGGCGCAGGTGGTGATGGCGCTGCTGACCACCGGTGATGACATGAGTTTCGACATCGGCCTGATCCCCGGCGTGTTCCTGGGCGCGTTCCTGGGCGCGCTTGCGGGGCGCGAGCTGAAATGGGAATCCTATCACGACGCGCCGCAGATGCTGCGCTCGATGGCTGGCGGCGCCTTGATGGGGTTCGGCGGAATGCTGGCGGGCGGCTGCGCGATCGGCGCGGGACTCACCGGCACATCGGTCTTCAACGCGACATTGTGGCTGGCGGCGGTGATGTTCTTCGTCGGGGCCTGGATCGGGGACCGGATCTTCGATCGCAAGGCCGCCCAGGCCGAAGCGCCCGTCCTCGTCCAGCGCTAGGGCCTCAGCCACGCGGATGGGCGGCGCGATAGACGGCCATCAGATGCGCGTCGTCCACGCCTGTATAGACCTGGGTGGTCGACAGGCTGGCATGGCCCAGCAACTCCTGGATGGTCCGCAGATCGCCGCCAGCCGCCAGCAGATGGGTGGCAAAGGAATGCCGCAGCGCATGGGGCGTCGCGGTCGGGGGCAACCCCAGAGCGGCGCGCGCCCGTCGCAGCGCCGCGGCGATCTGGCCGGAACCAAGCCGGCTGCCCCGGACCCCGCGAAACAGCGGCTGATCGGGCGCCAGCCGCCACGGACACAGGCGCAGATAGGTGCCGACCGCCGCGCGCGCCACCGGCAGCACCGGCACCTGGCGTTCCTTGCCGCCCTTGCCGCCGATGGTCAGAGCCTCGCGGAAGGGCCAGTCCGCGCCGTCCAGCGCCAGCGCTTCGGAAATCCGCAACCCGCAGCCCCAGAGCAGCGTCGTGACCGCCACATCCCGCGCCGCGACCCAGGGCGTGTCGTGGCCGGCAGCGATCATGTCCAGCGCCCCTTGCGCTTGGGCAGGGGTCAGCGGGCGGGGCAGGGAGCGTGCGTATTTCGGGCTGCGCGCGGCCAGCGCGGCGCTGAGGTCATGGCCCTCGCGATCCGACAGCCAGCGCAGGAAGCTGCGGACCGCCGATTGCCGCCGCGCCAGCGAGCGCGCGCCCAGACCCCGCGCCCGTTCCGATGCGGCAAAGGCGCGCATGTCGCCCTGGCGCAGGCCGGCCAGTGATTTCGGGGTTGCGGGCGCGCCGTGATGGCCGCCCAGAAACGCCAGAAACGCCAGCAAATCGGCGCGATAAGCGGTAATCGTGTGGACCGACCGGTCGCGTGTCGCGGCCTCGATGTCCAGCCAGCGGGCCAGCGCATCCGCCGTGGCGGGCGCCAGCGCCAGCGGGCCGGGCTGGCTCATGCGCGCAGGCGGGCCAGCAGCACCAGCCGGAACACCTGCCCGAAGAACCGCAGCAGATCGGTGCCGTGGGCGGGCATGAAGCGCTGCGCGTCGGCGCTGCCCATGACCAGCAGCGCGCGCGGATGGCGCGCGCCCAGATCCAACGGCAGCAGCGCCTCGGAGGCGACCGCCCGGCCGTGGATCGGGTGGGTGATCGGCGAGGCCGGACGCAGCACGATGTCGTTGCCGCGCGGCGCGCGCCGGCCCGCATTGATCACGCGCCCGATCGCGCCTTCGGGCGCGACGACCACGTCCTCGGGCAGGTTCGGGATGATCGGATCGGCCTCGACAACCAGCCGCAGCGTCTCGATCCGCAACAGCGGCGCGATCTCGGCCTGCAGGCTGTCGATGAAATCCGTCAGGTCGGCCGATTCCAGCAGTCCGATCACCGCGCGATGCACGACCGCCATGCCCGACTGGTTGTCGTAGGCGGCGGCGATCACGCTTTCATGCTGGCCTTCCAGACGGTCCAGCCGGGTTTCCAGCGCCTCCATCGCGCGGCCGCGAATGTCGATGACATTGTCGCCGATCTCGGCCTCGCGCGCGGCGACCAGCGCCCGCATCAGGTCGCGATCCGCCAGGATCACGCCGGGATCGGCCAGCAACCTGTCGCGCGTTTCCGGGTCCAGTCCCGCATCCTGATCCAGTTCCACCGTCATCCTGCCTCTTTCCGCCGCCTCTGCGGCCCTGTTCAGCCGATCTTCTGACCGGTCTTCGCCCAATCCGCAGTGAACTGCTCAAGACCCTTGTCCGTCAAGACATGCTTGGCCATCGACTTGATGACGCCCGGCGGCGCGGTGATCACGTCGGTGCCGATCTTGCCCACTTCGATGATGTGGTTCACGGTCCGGATCGAAGCGGCCAGGATCTGCGTCTCGTAGCCGTAATTGTCATAGATCTCGCGGATGTCGGCGATCAGGTCCACGCCGTCCATGTGGATGTCGTCCAGCCGGCCGATGAAGGGGCTGATGAAGGTCGCGCCCGCCTTGGCGGCCAGGATCGCCTGAGCGGCCGAGAAACACAGCGTCACATTGACCATGTGGCCATCATCCGAAAGCGCGCGACAGGCCTTGAGCCCGTCCCAGGTCAGCGGCACCTTGACGGCGATGTTGTCGGCGATCTTGGCCAGGTGCTTGCCCTCGCGGATCATGTCCTCGGCCTTTTCGGCCACCACCTCGGCGCTGACCGGCCCGCTGACCATGCCGCAGATTTCGCGCGTGACGTCCTCGATGTCGCGCCCGGCCTTCAGGATCAGCGACGGGTTGGTGGTCACGCCATCGACCATTCCCAACTCGTTCAGTTCACGGATCGCATCCACATCGGCGGTATCAACGAAGAATTTCATGGCCTGGCTCCTCTAGGACGGTTTCGCTGGGGTGATAGCGCAAAAGGTGCCCCCCGGGAAGAGCCAAGCCCGGCCGCGGCCGGGAGCTTTCGGGTCTTGCAGGCGCAAGCTGCGCACAGGCCGGCAGGGCGAAAGGACAGCAGCCGAAGCCTGCGCCGATTCCGGACTTCATCCCGCCGGGGCAGGTGGTCACCCGGCCGGGCCTGCCGGTGATTCGGTCCGGCTGGGTCAGGACCGAGACGGGCCCGGAGATCCTTGCGGTCATCGCCGGAAGAGACTGCCGGATTGATCCAGAGGAGGATGTTGAACCTGATGTCATGGCTGGTCGGGTCGCCCGAGTTGTCGAACCGGCGCAAGCTGAAGCTGCCCGCCGGATCGCGGGCATCCTGATCGGCGATGCCATGCGGCGTTGCATCGCAGTTGTCCACGCCCGGGTCGTGATGCCGCTGGATAGCGGAGGGCGCCAGGGTTTCGCCCGGTTCGACGGTGACATGGGGAGGCGCCTTCTTGATCCCGGTATCGGCGCTGCCCGGGAAGATCGCCGGCTTGCCGCTGCCCTTTTTCAGCGCCAGCCGCCTTGTTCCCCCAAAGCGCGAGGCCGGGCGGGACGGAAAGATCCGCTGCGGCAGGGCAGGGGCCTTGCAACCGCAGTCCGCGCACGTCTTTATCGCGGCCGATGCGTGATCTGCCCGCCTTCTTCCCCGCCCGCGCCCGGATCGCCGTCCTGACGGCCGAACCGGTGGGCCTTCTGGACTATCTGGCCCCCGAAGGCGGCGTCCGCCAGGGTCAGCTTGTGCTGGTGCCGCTGGGGCCGCGCCGGGTGCTGGGCCTGGTCTGGGGCGAGGGCGCCGGCGATTTCGACCTGTCCAAGCTGCGGCCGGTGGCAAAGGTTCTGGAGGCTCAGCCCTTCGCGCCGGGTTTTCTCGATTTCCTCACCCGCGCCGCCGACTATACCCTGACGCCGCCGCCCCTGATGCTGCGGATGGCGACCCGCGCGCCGGATCTGGACCAGCCGCCCGCCGCCCGCCGGGTGATCGTGCCGGGCAGCGCCGCCCCCCGCCGCATGACCGAGGCCCGCCAGCGCGTCATGGACGTGATCGCCACGCATGGCGGCGCCAGCTTCGCGCCCTCGGAACTGGCGCAACTGGCCGGTGCCGGCACGTCGGTCGTCAAGGGACTGGTCGCGCAAGGCGCCCTGGCCGAAATCGAGGCCCCGCGCGACCGGCCCTATCCGCGCCTTGACCCGACCCTGCCGGGCAAGCCGCTGGCCGCCGACCAGCAATCCGCGGCCGACACGCTGCGCAGCGCGATCCGGGCGGGCGGCTATGGCACCACGCTGCTGCGCGGGGTCACCGGATCGGGCAAGACCGAGGTCTATCTGGAGGCCGTCGCCGAGTGTCTGGCGCAGGGCCGTCAGGCGCTGGTGCTGCTGCCCGAGATCGCTCTGTCGGCGGAATTCCTGGACCGGGTCGAGGCCCGCTTCGGCGCCCGTCCCGGCGAATGGCACAGCGGCATCACCCGCTCCGAGCGCCGCCGGCTCTGGCATATGGCAGGGCGCGGCGAGGTCGGGCTGGTCGTGGGCGCGCGGTCCGCCCTGTTCCTGCCGTTCCGCGACCTGGGACTGATCGTCGTCGACGAGGAACATGACAGCAGCTACAAGCAGGAGGATGTGGTTTATTACAGTGCCCGCGACATGGCGGTGCTGCGCGCGTCGATCAACGGGGCGCAGGTGGTTCTGGCCTCGGCAACGCCCAGCCTTGAGAGCTGGGTGAACGCGGCCAGCGGCAAATACACGCGGCTGGACCTGCGGTCCCGCTATGGCGAGGCCGAACTGCCCGACATGGCGGCCATCGACCTGCGCGCCGAGGACATGCCGACAGGCCGCTGGATCTCGGCCACGCTCGAGGCCGCGATGCGGGCACGGCTGGCGCGTGGGGAACAGTCGCTGCTCTTCCTCAATCGCCGCGGCTTCGCGCCGGTCACCGTCTGCCGGGCCTGCGGCGAGCAGATCGGCTGCCACCAATGCGACGCGCGCATGGTCGAACACCGCTTCCAGAACCGGCTTGTCTGCCATCAATGCGGCGAGACGCGACCGATCCCCGGCGCCTGCCCCTCGTGCGGGGTCGAAGGCAAGCTCGCCCCGATCGGACCCGGCGTCGAACGCATCGCCGAAGAGGTCGCGGCGCGGTTTCCCGACGCCAGGGCCACGGTGCTGTCATCCGACCTGTTCCATTCGGCTCGCGCGCTCAAGGAAACCATCGCCGAAATCGCCAAGGGTGACACCGACATCATCATCGGCACCCAGATCGTCGCCAAGGGCCACAACTTTCCGCGCCTCACGCTGGTCGGCGTGATCGACGCCGATCTGGGCCTGCAGGGCGCGGATCTGCGCGCGGCCGAGCGCAGCTTTCAACTGATGCGGCAGGTCGCCGGCCGGGCGGGGCGGCAATCGGGTCAGGCCGCCGGCGTGGCGCTGTTGCAGACCCACCAGCCCGACCATCCGGTGATCCGCGCGATCCTGTCGGGTCAGGACGAGGCGTTCTGGGACGCCGAGGCGGCCGCCCGACAGGCCACCGGCATGCCGCCCTTCGGTCGGCTGGCGGGCATCATCCTGGCGCATCCCGATCTGGCGGTGGTCAGTGATTTCGCCCGCCATCTGGCCGCCCATGCCGCCCCGCTGCGCGATGCGGGGGCCGAGCTTTGGGGTCCGGCGCCGGCCCCCATCGCGCGCATTCGCGGCCGCCACCGGATGCGGATGCTGATCCACGCCCCGCGACAGGCCCCCTTGCAGGCGGCCATCGCCGACTGGCTGTCGCCGCACAAGCCGCCTGCGAATCTGCGGTTGGCGGTGGATATCGACCCGCAAAGCTTTCTGTGATCGGCTGTGCCGTGGCGCGACAGCGCGTCAGTTCCGCAAGACGATGCAGCGCCCTCCGACCCGCTTCAGCAGCAGGCAGAACTCCGTCGCCTCGGTCTTGCTGTCATAGCCGACCTGCGCCGTATAGACGGCACGCGGCATACCGGACAGCTTCTTGCGGACATAGCCGACGCGCTTGCCTTCAAGGATCGGGCGAAGGCTGCGGTTCAGCCGCGCCACCTGCTGCGCCGCGCCGGGCTGGCTGGGATGGCTGGCCACGATGACGCCCCACGGAAACACCCGCGGCTGCACGTTGAACTCGCGAAGGCTGCGATTGCCGGCCATCTCCTCGCAGGCGGGCCGGAACGCCTTGTCCGGGTCCAGCGCCAGCCGCAGATCCCGGGCCGCGGGCGGATTGTCGCGCCAGCGCAGGGCGTCGAAACCGGTGATCGCCTCGACATAATCCTGCGTCTCGTAGGGCAGGGTGGTCTGCCGGGCGATAAAGCGCGCCGCGCGGTTCTCGCCGCCGTTATAGGCGATCGCCGCCAGTCCCATATTGCCGAACATGTCGCGGAGGTGGCGCAGATACCAGGCCGCCTTGTGGATGGCGAGAGCGGGATTGAACGGATCGTGCAGATCGTAAAGATCGGCCGTCCCCGGCATGAACTGCGCGATCCCCAGCGCACCCGCAGGACTGACGGCGCCCGGCTCGAAGCGGCTTTCCTTCCACAAGAGTCTTGCAAGAAAGCCCGCATCCAGACCGCGATCTGCCGCGTTGCGTTCGATCAGCTTGCACACATCCGCGACATAGGATTCCAGCCGGATGCAGTCGCGGCCATCATCGGTGCAGCGCAGCCTGTCGCTTTGCTTTGCCGGCGGACGCCCGACGAACGCGTCGACCGCCGGATAGGCCGACGCGGACGGGGCGGTGAGGCCCGAGATCAGGCAAAGGATGACAACGAGGCGGCGCAAGACTGTCTTCTTCCGGCAAAGTTCCCAACTGGGCAGGGGGATGAAGGGCAGGCTCAGTCCGCGCTGTCCGGCTTGCGCTTGCCCTGCGATTTGGCGGGCTTGGGGGACTTGCCCTTCTTGCCGGCCTCTTGCGGTTTGGTCCCGGCCTTCCGCTCGGCTTTCCGCAGGGCCTTCTCGGCCTCGCGCGCGGCCAGCTTGGCGACCTTCCGGGCGGCGCGAACGGCCTCTTTTTCGGCCTTTCTCGCGGCCTTCCTCGCCTCTTTCTCGGCGTCCTTCTGAGCCTTCTTCGCGGCTTTCCTGACAGCTTTCCTGCGGGCCTTTTCATCCGGATCCGCCGGCTTTGGGGACGAGATCGCAGGTTTCAGGGCCGTGTCATCACCTGTCGCGGCCGGGGCGAGGGTCAGGTCCGGCTCGGACGCCGCCGCTTCGGGCTTTGTCTTCCGGACCCGGTGCGGACCGGTGCGCAGATCGGTCTTCCGGGCTTCGGCGGTCTTTCGGTCGGCAGGCGTGCGGCGGCTGCCGGCGGATGCGCGCCTGGCGGTTTTCGCGGCCGCGGGCGCGCGCTTGTCGGCCGGTTTCTCTGCCGGAACGGACGCCATCGACAGCTTGCGGCGACGGCGTTCCGCGTGGGCGCGCTTGAGGGCGGTCTCGATCAGGCTTGCCTGCGACAGACCGTCCTCGCTTGCCGCGCGGGAAGCGGTTTCGCCGGCCCTGCGCAGCCCCGCGATCAGCTTCATCAGCGCGGCGTCGTCGATCTGCGCGATGCCCGGTCGCCGGGTCGCCTCGGAAAGTGCCCGCTGCGCGGCGGTCAGAAGTTCCTTTTCGCGCCTGGCGTGGTTTGGCATATCGGCCCTCATACCCTGGTGACTGAACCCGATCGCGCCGCAGAATGCGTGAGTTGGCGGGCATTTGCAATTGAGAAGCCACCGACGCGGACGCCGGTGGCCAGCCGTTGTGCAAGCCTTCGCGCCGGCGCGCGCCGGACAGCTAGCGCAAGGGGACCGCGCTTTCGACCGGAGAGACGAAGGCCGGCTGCGCGGTGGCATACATGGCGGCGACCGGGGCACCAACGGCGGCATCCTGCGCCTGCGAGACGTCCGAGGCGGGGATCACGTAACCCTCGGGCGTTTCGATCATCGGCCCCTCGATCCGCAGGCTCTCGGCCTGACTGCGCACCTTGACGCGGCTTCCAAGCTCGGTCTCGTCGAACAGGTCCATGATGTCCTGGTTGAACAGGCGGATACAGCCGGCCGAGGTGGCCTTGCCGATCGAGGAAGGGTCCATGGTGCCGTGGATCCGGTAGTAGGTGTCGCGGCCGTTCTTGTACAGATACAGGGCGCGCGACCCCAGCGGATTATCCAGCCCGCCCGACAATCCGCCCGCGAACTGGGCGTAAAGCTCGGGTTCGGTGCGGATCATGTTCTGGGTGGGCGTCCAGCTGGGCCACTGTTTCTTGACGCTGATCACGGCGTCGCCGTTGAAGCCCTTGCCGGCACGACCCACAGCGATCCCGAACCGCATCGCCTCGCCGTTCTCCATCACGTCATAGAGGACACGGGCATACGGATCGACGACAATGGTGCCGGGCGCTTCGGGGCCGTTATAGGCCACCCGCTGACGGCGGTTGCGTTCGTTCAGATAGGCCGCCCGGACCCTGGGGATCTCGACCGGTTCGCCATTCGGGCCAATATCGGTCCGCGCCTGATAGATCGCCGGAACCGAGCCGGCGCTGAGCAGGCCGGCACCGGGCGTGACGGAGGTTGGGCCTGTGGGCGCACAGGCCGCCAGCCCAAGGGCCAGCGCCGCAAACATGGAAGCGAGGCGCAACATGACATTTCCTTTGTAGCATCGGGCGTGCCGGCAGAGACAGTCCCGTTGGCAGCGTTCAAGTTCCGGATACCATCCGCGACGGCAGGGCCGCGCATGATTCGTGCAAGGGTTCATCAGCCTGTCACATGGGCCATTCGTCAACCCTTGGGGCAGGATGACAGGTCCTGGACCGCCGCTTTGTGGCAGCCGCGCGTCAGCAATTCAACCTTGCACGAGCATGGAACAACTTAGCGTGTGTTCGGGTTGCATGGATGCATTGCGCGCATCGCGCGAAAGAATCAAGAGAGGGTGGACGACATGGGTCTTATCGTTGCGTTGATCGTGGGCGCCATCGCCGGCTGGCTGGCAGGGCTGCTTGTCAAGGGGCATGGCCAGGGGCTGCTGGTCAACATCGTGGTCGGGATACTCGGCGCCGTGATCGCCTCGTTCGTTTTCCCTGCCCTGGGGATGGGGGCCGGCATGCAGGGTTCGATTGTGGCGGCAATCATCTATGCGACCATTGGCGCGGTCATACTGCTGGTGATCCTGCGCCTCGTGAACCGCGCCTGACCGGCATCGCCTGTCGTGAACGCAGCGGCAGGCCGTTGTCCTGCCATTCCCCTTTGCGGCCAGCAGGGATCCCCGGCTGGCCGTTTCGCGCCGATTGCTGTCTGGATGACCCTGTTCTAGTCTGCGCTCCGGTCGGCATGGACGGTTCGGGTGAGCACGCAGAAACCTCTTCGCAGCACGGCGCTTGCGCCTTTCCGGCACCGCGATTTCCGCATGCTGTGGAGCGTCACGCTGGTCTCGAATTTTGGCGGTCTGGTGCAGGCGGTCGGCGCCGCCTGGCTGATGACACAGCTGACCGACAGCGCGACGCTGATCGCGTTGGTGCAGGCCTCGAACACGCTGCCGATCATGCTGCTGGCGATCGCCTCGGGGGCGCTGGCGGACATCCTTGATCGCAAGGCCTTGCTGCTTTCGGCGCAGATTTTCATGGCGATCGTCTCGGCGGCGCTGGCGCTGGTGGCATGGCAGGGCCTGCTGACCCCGGTGCTGCTTCTGGGCTTCACCTTCCTGATCGGGGCGGGACAGGCGCTCTACAACCCTCCCTGGCAGGCCAGCATGGGCGATCTGGTCCCGCGCAGCGATCTGCCTGCGGCGGTGACGCTGAACTCGGTCGGGTTCAACCTGATGCGCAGCGTCGGCCCCGCGGCGGGCGGCTTTATCGTCGCGGCCTTCGGCGCCGCAGCGGCGTTCACGCTCAACGCCCTCAGCTATCTGCCGCTTCTGGGCGCGCTGCTGCGCTGGCAGCCGAAGGTCACGCCGCGCACCGCGCCGCCCGAGGCGTTCATGCCCGCGATGGGCGCGGGGCTGCGCTATGTCGCGCTTTCGCCCAATCTGATGCGGGTGATGCTGCGGGGTGCCTTGTTCGGCTTTGCGGCGGTTTCCGTGCTGGCGCTGCTGCCGCTGGTGGCGAAATCGCATCCCGAGGGCGGTTCGCTGCTGTTCGGAGCGCTGCTGGGCTGTTTCGGCCTGGGCGCGATCGCGGGCGCGATCGTCAACCCGCGCATTCGCGCCCGCCATGACAATGAAAATATCGTGCGGATGGCCTTTGCCGGCTTCGCCTTCGCCGCAGTGGTGCTGGGGCAGAGCGGATCGATGTGGCTGCACGGTCTGGCAATGCTGCCGGCGGGGGCGTCCTGGGTGTTGGCGCTGTCGCTGTTCAACGTGACCGTGCAACTCTCGACCCCTCGCTGGGTCGTTGCCCGGGCGCTTGCGCTTTACCAGACCGCCACGTTCGGCGGCATGGCGGCCGGGTCGGCGGCCTGGGGCGCGGTAGCCGGCGCCTATGGGCTGTCCGTGGCGCTGACAGCGGCCGGAGGCGTCCTGGCCCTGGGCGCGGTGATCGGCCTGTGGTTCAAGGCGCCCGAGTTCGGGACGGTCGATCTTGACCCGGTCAACCGATTCCAGGAGCCGGCGCTGCGGCTGGATCTGCGAGGGCGGTCGGGGCCGATCATGGTGATGGTGGACTATCAGATCGAACAGCGTGACGTGGCAGAATTCCTGCGCCTGATGCGTCTGCGCCGCAATATCCGCCGCCGTGACGGGGCGCGGAACTGGGCGCTGCTGCGCGATCTGGAACATCCCGAATTCTGGTCCGAAAGCTATCATATCGCGACCTGGGACGAATATGTGCGCCACAATCTGCGCCGCACGAAATCCGAGGCCGAGGTGACCGTGTCGTTGCGCGCCCTGCATCGCGGCGAGGGCGATCCGGTCGTTCACCGGATGATCGAGCGGCATTCGATCAGCCAGCAGGACGACGTTCCGCTGGTGGGCAAGATCGAGGTGCCCTGATCGCGCAGCCATGGGCGCGGATGACGCACGCCGGGGATTTCACGCCCCCCGACCCGCGTGGGATATGTCCGGACCAGGGCATGGGACGGGCCTGGCTGTCCAGGCCTGTGGAATGCGGGGCATCGCGGCGACAAGGCTTTGCGTACAGGCATGGCGCGGTGCGTCGATGACCTGCTCGGCGCGGCCATCCTCGACGATCCGGCCGTTCTGCATGACCAGCACCCTCTCGGTGATGCCACGCACCACCGAAAGATCATGGCTGATGAACAGATAGGCCATGTCGTGGCTGCGGCGCAGATCCGCCAGCAGGTCAAGGACCTGTGCGCGCACCCGGACATCCAGCGCGCTGACGGCCTCGTCCAGCACGATCAGCCGGGGCCGGATGATCAGGGCACGGGCGATCGCGATGCGCTGGCGCTGTCCGCCCGAGAATTCGTGGATGTATTTGCGGGCGTCCGAGGCATCGAGCCCGACCTCTTCCAGCGCCCCCGCGACCTGATCGCGCCAGTCCGGCGGACGGCCGGTCAGGTGAAACGGCTCGGCGATCAGGCGGTCGATGCGCCAGCGCGGATCGAAACTGCCGAACGGGTCCTGGAAAACCACCTGCATGCGGGCGCGCAGCTTTGGTGGCATGTTGCGTCCCGCGGTGACCCGCATTCCGTCCAGTTCGATCGATCCGCCAAGCAGCGGGTCCAGGCCCAGGATCGCGCGGGTCAGGGTCGATTTGCCACAACCCGATTCGCCCACCAGTCCGACGCTTTCGCCGGGCCGGATGGTCAGGCTTACATCATCCACGGCGCGCAATCGTCCGCCCTGGGGCAAGCGGTATTCCCGCACCGCGTTGCGCAGTTGCAGCAGCGGTGTCGTGCCGGACCTCGCATGCTCATGCTCACGCCGTGCGGGCACGTGCAGCGAGGCCGCGAAAAGCCGTCTTGTATAAGGATGGTCCTGGGTGCGGAACAACCTTTCCGTCGGGGCCTCCTCGACGATCCTGCCGGATTTCATCACCGCGACGCGGTCGGCGATGCCGGCGACCACGGCCAGATCGTGGGTGATCAGCAACAGCGCCATGCCCTCGTCGCGCACCAGCCCCGCCAGCAGGTCAAGGATCTGGGCCTGCGTGGTCACGTCAAGCGCGGTGGTCGGCTCGTCCGCGATCAGCAGGTCCGGGCGTTCGGCGATGGCAAGCGCGATCGCGACGCGCTGGCGCTGCCCGCCCGACAATTCGTGCGGGTAGAGCGACAGGGGAAAGCGCGGATCGGGCAGTCCGACGCGATCCAGCCGGGCGCGGGCACGCGACAGGGCGGCCTTGCGGTCCATGCCGTGATGGACGCGCAGCACCTCGGCCACCTGATCGCCGATCGTCATCAGCGGATTGAGCGCGGTCATCGGCTCCTGGAAGATCATCCCGATCCGGCGGCCGCGAATGTCGCACAGCCGCGTTTCGGGCATCGTCAGCAGGTTCTGGCCGTCGAGCATGATCCTGCCGCTGGCTGCGGCGTGGCGCGGCAGCAACCCGATGATCGCCAGCGCGGTCATCGACTTGCCCGAGCCCGATTCGCCCACAAGCCCGGTGATGGTTCCGGGATCCAGCCTCAGATCGACGGCGCTCAGCACCGGGACCTGACCGATGGTGACCGACAGATCCTGTGTCAGGATCACCGCAGCACCCGCAGCCGCGGATCCAGCGCATCGCGCAGCCCGTCGCCCAGAAGGTTCAGGCCCAGCACCGTCAGCACGATGCAGAGGCCAGGGATGACCGCGACATGCGGTGCCAGCGTCACCATGGTCTGCGCCTCGGCCAGCATCCTGCCCCAGCTGGGCGTCGGCGGCTGCGCCCCCAGCCCGACATAGGACAGGCCCGCCTCGGCCAGGATGCCCAGGCTGAACTGGATGGTGCCCTGCACGATCAGCAGATTGGCGATATTGGGCAGGATGTGCTGAAGGCTGATCAGCGTGCCGCCCTTGCCCGACACCTCGGCGGCGCGGATATAGTCCAGCGTCCAGATCGGCAGGGCACCGCCACGGGTCACCCGCGCGAAGACCGGGATGTTGAAGATCCCGATGGCGATGATGGCGTTCACCGCCGATGGCCCGAAGACCGCGGTGATCAGGATCGCGATGACCAGCGAGGGAAAGGCGAAGATCAGGTCGTTTCCGCGCATGATGACCTCGTCCAGCCAGCCTCCCCGGTTCGCGGCCGCGAGCAGGCCAAGCGGCACGCCGGCGCCCATGCCGATGCCCACCGCGACCAGAGCCACCGCGATCGAGACACGCGCCCCCAGCATCGCCATCGACAGCATGTCGCGGCCGAAATGGTCGGTTCCGAACGGGTGCGCGACCGACGGGCCATGCAGCTTTTCGGCGATGGCCAACTGCGTGATGTCGTAGGGCGTCCAGACGAGGGACAGTGCCGCCGCGGCGAGCGCCACCCCGGCCAGCAGGCAGCCGACAAGCAGGCCGGGCCTCATCGCCGCCTCAGCCTGGGATCGATCGCGGCATAGGCCAGATCGACCAGGAAATTCACCGCGATGACTGCGGCGACGAGAACCAGCACCGCCGACTGCACCACGATCAGATCGCGCTGGCTGATCGCCTGAAAGATCAGCCGTCCCAGGCCCGGCAGGTAGAAGACGTTCTCGATGATGATGGCGCCGGCCAGAAGGAAGGAAAACTGCATCCCCATGATGGTCAGCACCGGGATCAGCGCGTTGCGCAGCGCGTGTCTTAGCAAGGTCTGGCCTGCCGTCAGTCCCTTGGCGCGGGCGGTGCGGATATAGTCCTGGCCCTGCGTGTCGATCAACGCCGATCTGAGAACCCGCGCAAGGATTGCGGCCTGCGGCAATGCCAGTGCGACGGCCGGCAGGATCAGCGCCTTGATCGCCGGGCCAGGCTGGCCCCAGCCGGGAAAACCGCCCGCGGGCAACCAGCGCAGCGTGATCGCGAACAGCAGCACCAGCAGCATCGCGAACCAGAAATTCGGCAACGCGATGCCCAGCTGCGTGCCCCCCATCACGGCGGCGTCGCCGATGCGGCCCCGGCGCGCGGCGGCGTAGATGCCGACCGGAAAGGCAATCGATGCCGCCAGAAGCAGCGCCATCATGGCCAGCGGCAGGGACACCTGCATCCGGTCGAGGATCATGCCGGCGATCGGGGTCTTGTAGGTGAAGCTTTGGCCGAAATCGCCCTGCAGCAACGCTGCGGCCCATGCGGCGTAGCGCACGGGAAGCGTTTGATCCAATCCCAGCTGCTCGCGCAGCGCCGCCACGGTTTCGGGCTGCGCGCCCGTGCCCAACATGAAACTGGCCGGGTCGCCCGGCACAAGCTCGACCACGGCGAAAACCACGGCCGACGCCACCAGCAGGCTCAGCCCCAGAGAGATCGTCCGGCGAAAAACATAGCGCAGCATGGACCGACGCTAGTCGGGCGAGGCGGGCGGGTAAAGCGGCTTGCGCCCGCGGCAGGCAACGGCCCTGCCGGACATCAGTTGTCGGCGGGCAGGTCACGCCTCCGCCGGTGGCGGATGGACATCAGCGCCGCAGTCGCGAACAGGGCCAGGGCGACAAGAACGATGGGCGCCGGCCCGGCCCGCAGCCACGGCGTCGGCGGCAGCGCGCCCGGCAGCAGGGCGTCGATCCTGCCCGCGACACCCAGGGGCAGGCTGTCGCGCAGTCGGCCGCGCGCATCGATGACCGCGCTGACGCCGGTATTCGCCGCGCGGATCAGCGGCAGGCCGGTCTCGACGGCGCGCAGCCGCGCCTGGGCAAGATGCTGGTAGGGCCCCGAGAACCTGCCGAACCAGCCGTCATTGGTGGCTTGCAGGATCCACTCGGGGCGCGGATCCAGATTTCGCAGATGCTGGGGAAAGATCGCCTCATAGCAGATCAGCGGCTGGACACGCGGCAGCCCGGGCGCCGACATCGCCGACGGGCCGTGACCCGCAGAGTAGCCGTTGCCCTGCTGCGCAGCGAAGGCGCCGATACCGATCCTGGCCAGCGCGTCGCCCCAGGGAATGTACTCGCCGAACGGCACTAGATGGAACTTGTCATAGATGGCCTGCACCTCTCCGTCGGGCGCCAGCAGGGCAAGGCTGTTGTAGAAACGACTTTCCTCGCGCCGCTGGATGCCCAGAAGCAACGGCGCACCGGCAGCGCCCGCCATCGCGGGACGCAGTTCGTCTGCGTCCTCCAGCAGGAAGTTGACCGCCGTCTCGGGCCAGATGACCAGGTCGCGGCGGCCGGGCTGCGCAGAAAGGTCCAGAAGCCGGCGGAAGAACACGGCCGACCATTCCGGATCCCATTTCAGGCGTTGTGCCGCATCGGGCTGGACGATCCGCAGCATGATGTCGCGATCCGGCGGCAAGGGCTGTGCCAGCCGCGCCAGACCGGCCGCCCACAGCGCGCCCGTCAGAAGGATCGCCACCGCGATGCCGGGCAGGAAGCCAAAGGCGTGGCGGCTGGCTGGCCGCCAGAACAAGGTCGGTGCGACGGCAATCGCCAGCGTGATCAGTCCAAGCCCGATCGCGCCGATCCAGGCGGCGGCCTGATCGACCGGGGTGCCGATCCAGACATGTCCGATCAGCGCCCAGGGCAGGCCGGTGAAAATCCATCCGCGCAACCAGTCCGACAGGACAAGGGCCGCCAGGATGGCGACGCTGCGGTGACGCCAGTCGGGAACGATACGGGCGGCCAGCCAGACCGGCAGCGCCCAGAACAGCGCACCGCCAAGCGCCATCAGCAGCAGTGCGAACGGCGCCATCCAGCCGTGGATTTCAGGGTCGACCAGAAAGGGTTCGACAATCCAGAACATCGCAAGGCCGAACCAGCCCAGCCCCGCGGCCATGGCATGCCAGAAGGCCGCGTCCGGCCGCGCCCGCGAAAGGCGCCATGACAGGATGCCGAGGCTGACCAGCGTGGCGCCCCAAACCCCGAACGGAGCCAGCCCCAGCGCCGCCACCAGCCCAAGCACCAGATCCGGCGCCAGCCGCAAGAGAGGCGGGCGCCGATGGCGCAGCCGGGGCGGTCTCAGCTGGTCATGCATGACCCGGCCATCAGACCTCGGCGTCGGCGTTGTCCTGCGGCTGACCGGCCTGCGATTGCGCGTCCTGCGGCTCCTCGGCGGCCTCGGTCTTCTTGCGCCGGGTTCGCTTGGGCTTGGGCGCCTCGTCAGTGCTTTCAGCGGTTTCGCCGGCCTTCTTGCGGCTGCGGCGAGCAGGCTTCGGGGCCTCGTCTGCTGCCGCCTTGTCCGGCGCGTCATCAGAAACGGCCTTGCGCGCGCGGCTTCTGCGCGGTTTCGGCTGATCCTCGGCCGGCGCGTCGGTGGATACGTCCTGCGCGTCGGTCTCGGTCTTCTTGCGCCGGGTCCGCCTGGGCTTGGCCGGAGCCTCTTCGGCCGCGGCTTCGGCAACAGCCTGGGGCGCGACGTCCGAGTCTGCGGTGGCCGACGCCTCGTCGGTCGCCGAATCGGCCGATTGCGCCGTCCCGGCAAACGGGTTCTCGTCCTCGGCCTTGGCCACCTTGCGGCTGCGGCGCGGCTTGGACCTTGCCTTGGCGGGCTTTTCATCCGGCGTTTCGACGGCTTCGGCTGTCTGCCGGGGCTGGTCGTCGCGTTCGGCAGAGGCACTTTCCACCGAGGGGCGCAGATCGACCAGCATGAATTCGGGGACATGGTCGCCCATGCCCGTCACGGCGGGACCGCGATTTTCGTCACGCCCACGGCCACGACGCCGGTCATCGCGCCGGCCATCGCGGCGTGGCTCCTGGCGTTCGGGACGTTCCTGACGTTCGGGACGTTCCTGGCGTTCGGGTCGCGGCGCCTCGGCCTCGGCGGGCCGTTCGGGTTGCTGCGGTTCGGCTTCGGCTGCGGGCTTGCGATCATCCTGCGCCTGGTCGTCCTCGCGCCGCCCGCGACGCCGCTTGTCGCGTCCGCCCTTGCGATCTTCCCGGTCATGGCGCGGTGCCTCGCCGGAAGCCTCCGACACCGAGAATCCCTCCGGCAGGTCGCCGCGTGGCAGCGACTGCTTGACCAGGTTCTCGATCGCCGACAGGTATTTCTCGTCCGACGGGGTGCCAATGCTGATCGCGGTGCCCTGCCGGCCGGCCCGACCGGTCCGACCGATGCGATGGACATAGTCCTCGGCATGGCTGGGCAGGTCGAAATTGAAGACATGGCTGACCGCCGGGATGTCCAGCCCGCGCGCCGCAACGTCCGACGCAATCAGCAGCTTCAGCGTGTCATCGCGGAACCTGTCCAGGGTCCGGGTGCGGTGACTCTGCTCCAGATCGCCATGGATCGGGGCGGCGTCATAACCATGCTTTGCCAGCGACTTGGCGACGATATCCACATCCGTCTTGCGGTTGCAGAAGATGATGGCGTTCTTCAGCCGCTCGCCCTCGGCCTCGATCAGGGCGCGCAGCAATTCGCGCTTCTGCTTGGAGGTCTGATCCTTGCGGGTCGGCGTGATCTGCACCAGCCGCTGGGTGATCGTCTCGCTGGCTGTGGCCTGCCGGGCGACCTCGATCCGCTCGGGGGAGTGCAGGAACGTGTTCGTGATCCGCTCGATCTCGGGGGCCATGGTGGCACTGAAGAACAGCGTCTGGCGGGTAAAGGGTGTCAGCTGGAAGATACGCTCGATATCCGGAATGAAACCCATGTCCAGCATCCGGTCGGCCTCGTCCACGACCATGATCTGCACGCCGGTCAACAGCAGCTTGCCGCGTTCGAAATGGTCCAGCAGACGGCCCGGCGTGGCGATCAGCACATCGACGCCGCGATCGATCAGCTTGTCCTGTTCCGAGAAGCTGACGCCGCCGATCAGCAGCGCCTTGGTCAGGCGGGTGTGCTTGGCGTAGGTGTCAAAGTTTTCCGCCACCTGTGCCGCCAGTTCGCGGGTCGGACACAGCACCAGGCTTCGCGGCATGCGCGCGCGGGCGCGACCACGACCCAGCATGGTAATCATCGGCAAGGTGAAGCTGGCGGTCTTGCCGGTGCCTGTCTGAGCGATTCCCAGCACGTCGCGACCTTCCAGCGCAGGCGGGATCGCGCCGGCCTGGATCGGGGTCGGGGTCTCGTATCCCGCGTCGGCGATGGCCTTCAGGACCTTGGGATCAAGCTTCAGATCAGAAAATTTAGTCATTCAGGGCTTTCCAGGCTGCAGCGCCGTTGCGCGCTTCGCGTTCCATGCCGCTCGCCCGTATGGCGCGGTTGCGGCGCAGATGGGACGCAATTCCGCACGCCCCTTCGGTCGACCCGCCGGACGCGGGCCAGCCTTCGACTAGACCAAAGTGAAAGAGACGTCAATCTTTCCGGACAACAGCTAAACAAGGTGACATTTTTCGGGGGACTGCATTAAGTCTGTAGCTTCATCGATGAACAAAATTCGGCAGGGACAGATATGGCGACAGAGTTGACCGGCGGACTGAGCCCGATGCAGGCCTTTGCGATCGTGGGGATTGCAGGCGTGGGCGCGCAGTGGCTGGCGTGGCGTTTCCGCCTGCCTGCAATCGTGCTGATGCTGGCGGCCGGTCTGCTGCTGGGGCCTGTCACAGGAATATTCGTTCCTGCCCGGGACATCGGCGATCTGATTCCGCCGATGATTGCACTGGCGGTCGCCGTCATCCTGTTCGAGGGTGGCTTGACGCTCAGCCTGAAAAAGCTGGCGGATGCTCGCCCCGCCGTGCGTCGGCTGGTCTATATCGGGGCGCCGCTCGGGTGGCTGCTGTCGTCGCTGGCCCTGATCTTCGTCGCGGGCCTGGGGTGGGAATCGGCGGTCGTCTTCGGTGGTATCATGATCGTGACCGGTCCGACGGTCATCGCGCCGCTGCTGCGTCAGGCCAAGCTGGTCTCGCGGCCAGCCCAGACGCTGCAATGGGAAGGGATCGTCAACGACCCGATCGGCGCGCTGGTGGCGGTCATCGCGCTTGAAATCGTCCTGGTCCGCAATACCGGAGTCACCTGGGGTGACGCACTGGGCCAGTTGATCCTTGGCATCGGCTTCGCGGCGGTGCTCGGCGTCGTCGTCGGCATTCTGGTCGTGCAGGCGTTCCGGCGCGGATGGGTGCCCGAATACATGAAGGTGCCGCTGCTGTTCGTCGCCGTGCTTGGGGTCTTTGCGGGCTCGGACAGCCTGCTGCATGAAAGCGGTCTGCTGGCGGTGACGGTGATGGGACTGGTGATCGCCAATTCCGATCTGCCCAGCTATCACGAGTTGCACCGCTTCAAGGAGCACGCCACGATCCTTCTGGTCTCGGGCGTGTTCATCCTGCTGGCGGCAGGGATCGAGCTTGACACGCTTGCCCGGCTGGACTGGCTGCGGGCCGGGCTTTTCGTCGCCGTCGTGGTGTTGCTTGTGCGCCCATTGACGGTGATGATCTCGCTGATCGGCACCAACATGCCGATGCGCGAACGATTGCTGGTTGCCTTCACCGGCCCGCGCGGCGTGGTGCTGGTGGCCGTCTCGGGCATCTTTGCCGAACGCCTGGTCGGCGAGGGCATCGCGGACGGTGCCCAGATCGCGCCGCTGGCCTTCGTGCTGGTTCTGGTGACTGTCGTGCTGCACGGTTTCACCCTGGCGCCGTTCGCGCGGCGGCTGGGGCTGACCTCGGGCGAGAAACCGGGATTGCTGATCGTCGGCGGATCGCTGTTCGCGACCGGCCTGGCCAAGGCGCTGGAAAAGGCCGATGTGAATGTCCTCGTCACCGACGCCAACCGCGACCATCTGCGCACCGCACGCGCCGCAGGGATACAGACCTTCTATGGCGACATCCTGGGCGAAGCGGCCGAAAACAGTGTCGAGTTCATCGTCTATGGCTCGATCCTCGCGGCCTCGGACAACGACGCCTACAACACCCTCGTCGCGACCGATCTCGGACCCGAATTCGGGCGCGAGAACATCTGGCAGTTGGCCCGCCACAAGGAAGAGCAGGCCCGGCACTCGCTGCCGGTCCAGCTTGGCGGCCAGACCATCGATGGCAACCGCACCCTGGCGCGGTATCTGGAACTGCTGGGCGAGGGCTGGATCTTTCGCACCACGCGCCTGACCGAAGAGTACGGGCTGGATGACTGGCGCACCGCCCGCGAGGGCGCGATACCGCTGGCGGTGGTCCAGAATGGCGACATATGGTTTGTCGGGGAAGAAGACGACCTGATCGACAAGCCCGGCATCCGCATCGTTTCGATGCTGCCGCCAGAGGTCGCCGACAGGATCGAGCGCGAGAACGAGGCGCAGGCCAGGCCGAAGGAGCAGGCCAAGGAGATCGCGCGCGCCGAGGCCCGGGCCGTCCAGCGCGGCGAGGGGAATGGCAGCGTCGCCGGCGGTGCCGTGCAGGACGACGCAGACACGCTGCGCGAGGATATCAAGGACGATCCCGAACTGATCGAGACCAGCGGCGACGCCGCCGACGACAGGCCACGGGACGATCGCCAGCCACAGGCCGAACCGGATGCCGGCCAGACCGGCGAGGCCGCCGAAGCATCGGTCACGTCCGCGAGCGAGGGGAAGGGCGAGGGCGGCAAGTCCGGTTGATCCGCGATCCTGCAATCCAGCGGGTGGACGGATCGCCTCAAGCCGTCGCGGGCGGGCCATGCGCTGTTGACCTTCACCGGGTGCAGGCGTTAACCCGCGCTGACCAATCAGGAAGCCGGACATGAACCTCTTCACCGATCTTCGCGGCGTCGTCGTCGAGGCGCTGGATCAGATGGAACAGGCGGGTGAACTGCCCCCTGGGCTTGACTTCGCCGCTGTCACGGTCGAGCCGCCGCGCGACCCCGCGCATGGCGACATGGCAACGAACGCCGCGATGGTGCTGGCCAAGCCGGCGGGCGTGAAGCCCCGCGACATTGCCGAAAGGCTGGCGGCCCGCCTGACCGATCCGCGCATCGCAGCGGCCGAGGTTGCCGGACCGGGCTTTCTCAACCTGCGGCTGTCGCCCGCCGTCTGGCAGGGCGTCGTCCGCACCGCGCTGCAGGCGGGCGGCGATTTCGGCCGTTCGACCATGGGCGCCGGCCAGAGGGTCAATGTCGAATTCGTCAGCGCCAATCCGACCGGGCCGATGCATGTCGGGCATGTGCGCGGCGCGGTCTTTGGCGACGCGCTGGCGAACCTGCTGGATTTCTCGGGCCACGAGGTCACCCGCGAATACTATATCAACGACGGCGGCGCGCAGGTCGATGTGCTGGCCCGCTCGGCCTATGAGCGTTATCGCGAGGCGAACGGGCTCGAGCCCGAGATCCGCGAGGGGCTTTATCCCGGCGACTACCTGATTCCGGTCGGCGAGGCGTTGAAGGCGAAATATGGCGACACGCTGCTGGACAAGCCCGAATCGGACTGGCTGGTCGAGTTGCGCGATGCCGTGACCGACACGATGATGGGCATGATCCGCCAGGATCTCGCCGCGCTTGGCGTGACGATGAACGTCTATTCCAGCGAAAAGGCGCTTTATGGCACCGGCAAGATCGAGGCCGCGATCGAGCGGCTGAACAGCCAGGGCCTGATCTATCGCGGCGTGCTGGAACCGCCCAAGGGCAAGCTGCCCGAGGATTGGGAGGCGCGCGAGCAGCTGTTGTTCCGCTCGACCGCGCATGGCGACGATGTGGACCGCCCGATCCAGAAATCGGACGGCGCGTGGACCTATTTCGCGCCCGATATCGCCTATCACTGGGACAAGATCGAACGCGGGTTCGATCAGCTGATCGACGTCTTCGGCGCCGATCATGGCGGCTATGTCAAGCGCATGAACGCGGCCGTTAATGCGCTGTCGAACGGCCGCGTGCCGCTGGACGTCAAGCTGATCCAGCTGGTCAGGCTTTACCGGAACGGCGAGCCCTTCAAGATGTCAAAGCGCGCCGGAACCTTCGTGACCTTGCGCGATGTCGTCGAAGAGGCCGGCGCCGACGTGACCCGATTCATCATGCTGACGCGCAAGAATGACGCGCCGCTTGATTTCGACTTTGCGAAGGTGCTGGAACAATCCAAGGACAACCCGGTCTGGTATGTCCAGTATGCCAGCGCGCGCGTCCATTCCGTGCTGCGCCGCGCGCAAGAGGCGGGCATCGACGTTTCGGACGCGGCGCTTCGTGCGGCGGATCTGACCGCGATCGCCCATCAGGCAGAGCTTGACCTGGCCCGAAAAGTTGCCGAATGGCCACGCCTCGTGGAACACGCCGCCCGCGCGCATGAACCGCACCGGGTCGCGTTTTTCCTGTACGAGATCGCTTCGGACCTGCATTCGCTGTGGAACCGCGGCAATGATGATGCGTCGCTGCGTTTCCTTCAGGAAGCCGATCCTGCAACGACCCAGGGAAAAATCGCGCTGGTCCGGGCGGTTGGCGTTGTCATTTCAAGCGGTCTCGCTATCCTTGGCGTGACTCCTGTCGAGGAAATGCGCTGATTCAACGGGCGCCCCGGCCGGATCGAGCAGTGAACGGTAAAGTCGGATCAACCGGCAGGCAGGCAGGCTATGGCAGTGATGGATTTCCGCGAAGGCGGCTATGTGTTCTCGCGTCACAAGGTGCGGCGCGATTTCTCCTATGATCAGGGCGGCCGGGACGAGGGCGCGCAGGCGCACGATGACAGCCGGTTCGCGGCCGACCCCGACGGCAATGACAGCTTCTCGGCCCGGGTGGCGCGGCTGACGCATTATCTGGGGGCGCTGGCATCGGTCGGCCTGATGGTCGGCCTGATGGCGTGGGGCTGGCAGCTGGTGTCGCGGGACGTGTCCGGCGTGCCGGTCATCAAGGCGATCGAGGGCGACGCCCGCACCACGCCCGACGAGCCGGGCGGCGAACTGACCAGCTATACCGGCTACGCCGTCAACGGCGTTGCGGAAGGCGCAGAGCCCAGGCCGACCGATCAGGTCGCGATCGCGCCCGCCGCGACCGAACTGACCGATCAGGACGTGGCGATGGGCCAGCTTGGCGCCACGGCGCGCGAGCCCGAGAACCCGTCCGAAGTTCCGCTCAGCTTCGACGGCGAGCCGATCACGCCGATGTCGGACAGCGAGGCGCGCAGCCTCGCCGAGATTCAGGCCGCCGCCGACGCCGAGCGGCTTGCGATGGCCGATCGCAGCGTCGAGGAGGCCTCAATCATCGACGCGCCCGCCGCCGAAGGCCCGGTCAACACGGTCGTCACCGATGAAACCGGCGCACCCGCGCAGACGGATGCGATTACAGCCGCGCTGATCCAGGCACAAGCCGCTGCCAATCCGGGCATACTGACCGCCTCGCCCCGGCCCGCAGCGCGCCCGCGCGCGGCCCGCGTCGCCTCGGCCGGCACAACGGCCTCGGATGCCAGCCCCGCCCCGGCCGAGCGACCGGACCCGGCAGCGCCGCAAGCCGCACCCGTTGCCGCCGCATCCTCTGCCAGCGGGCCACTGGTCCAGATCGGCGCATTTGACAGCAATGCCATCGCCTCCGGCGAATGGAACCGCCTCACCGGCAAGTTCGGCTCGCTGTTCTCGGGCAAGGGCCAGGTGATCCAGCAGCACAACGCGAACGGCCGGACCTTCTGGCGGTTGCGGGTCGCAGGCTTCGGCACGATCGGCGAGGCGCGGCAATTCTGCGCGGCGCTGAAATCGGGCGGCACGGACTGCCTCGCGCTGACCCAGTAATGGCCCACAGCGCCACGATCCTTGGCGGCATCGCGGGGACCGATCTCTCGTCGGCCGAGCGGGATTTTTTCCGCGCGGCCGATCCGTGGGGCTTCATCCTGTTTGGCCGCAACGTCGAAAGCCCCGAGCAGTTGACCCGCCTGACCGGCGATCTGCGCGAGGCCGTAGGGCGCGAGGCCGTCATCACCGTCGACCAGGAGGGTGGCCGGGTCCAGCGGTTGGGCGCGCCGCACTGGTCAGACTGGCCGGCGCCTCTGGACCAGGCAGACTGCGGGCCGCGCGCGATGTGGCTGCGCTATTACCTGATCGGGCGCGAATTGCATGATGTCGGCATCGATTCCAACTGCGCGCCCACGCTGGACATCGCCCGGCCCGACACGCATCCTTTCCTGCGCAGCCGCTGCCTTGGCACCGATCCGGACCGTGTCGCCGAACTGGGCCGCGCTGCCGCGGAGGCGCTGCTGGCGGCCGGTGTGCTGCCCGTCATGAAACACCTGCCGGGCCATGGGCGCGCCCTGTCGGACAGCCATCACGACCTGCCCGTGGTGTCCGCGACCGAGGCGGAACTGGACACGCTGGATTTCGCCCCGTTCCGGGCTCTCAGCGATCTGCCGATGGCCATGACCGCCCATATCCGCTTCACCGCGCTGGATGACGCGCCGGCGACGGCATCGCCGCGCATGATCACGCTGATCCGCGACCGGATCGGCTTCGACGGTCTGCTGATGACAGACGACATCACCATGAACGCCTTGTCGGGAACCGAAGCCGAACGGGCCCGGGCCTCGATCGTGGCGGGCTGTGATCTGGTCCTGCATTGCAACGGCTCGGTGTCCGCGATGGAGGCCGTCGTCGCGGCCGCAGGGTCGATGACACCGGCCGCGCAACGCCGCGCCAGGGCCGCGCTGGCCTTGCGCCGTGAGCCGCAGGACCTGGACCGCGCTGCCTTGATGCGGGAATGGCAGAGGATGACGGCGTGACCGCCACCGATTGCCGTCGCCGATATCTGCGTGACACCCGACGACGCACCGACACGCCCGGCTTGACTTGTGAAGGGTGACGTCAGACCCTGATCGGCGGACAATCAGGAAGACAGCTTGGCCGGAAACACGCCCGATGTGCCCTATCTGCGCCCCGTCCCGGATGCTGCGTCGGCGGGCGGCGCTGCGCGTGGCGACGGCTTTGACGCGGGCACCGTCGCGGCGCGCCAGGCCGAGGAATCGCTGATCGTCGAAGTCGATGGCTACGAGGGTCCGCTTGACCTGCTGCTGACGCTGGCGCGCAGCCAGAAGGTCGATCTGATGAAGATTTCGGTTCTGCATCTTGCCGAGCAGTATCTGGTCTTCGTGGAACGGGCCCGCAAGCTGCGGATCGAACTGGCCGCCGATTATCTGGTGATGGCGGCGTGGCTGGCCTTCCTGAAATCGCGCCTTCTGCTGCCGCCGGACCCCGAGGCCGAAGGACCCTCGGCCGAGGACATGGCGGCCCATCTGGCGTTCCAGCTGGAAAGGCTGGACGCGATGCGGCAGGCAGCCAGCCGACTGATGGGACGCGACCGGCTGGGCATCAGCCGGTTCCAGCGCGGCGCCCCCGAGCCTGTCGCCCGCCGTCGTCGGACCGAGTGGCAGGCGGGACTGATCGACCTGATGCGCGCCTATGCGCGGCTCAAGACCCGGGACGAATTCCGGCCCTATGCGTTTGACCGCCAGAACGTCTTCAGCATGGAGCAGGCGCTGGACCGGATGCGCCGGATGATCGGTTTCGCCGGCGATTGGACCGATCTTTCGGACTTTCTGCCCGACGGCTGGGCGGCGGACGGCAAACGCAGGCGATCCGCCACCGCCGCCACCTTCGCCGCCTCGCTGGAGCTTGCGCGTCAGGGCCGGTTGGAGATACGCCAGTCGGATACCTTCGCGCCGATCAGCTTTCGGCGCAAACCCGCAGCCGAAAACTGACGTGACCGATCTGACCCAGGATGACATGCCCAGCCCGGCCGACACCGATGACGCCGTCCCCCGCGCGCCGGATTTCCCGCCACCCCCGCTGGACCAGCAGCAGCGCATGGTCGAGGCTGTTCTGTTCGCTTCGGCCCAACCCCTGACGGTGCGCGACCTCGCGGCGCGGTTGCCCGCCGGCTGCGATCCGGCCGAGGTGCTGGCCGGACTGCGCCGCCATTATCAGGGCCGCGGCGTGGTGCTGGAACGCGTCGGCGACGGCTATGTCTTTCGGACCGCCCCCGACCTGTCCTTCCTGATGCAGACCGAAACGGTCGAGCAGCGCCGGCTGTCGCGCGCTGCGGTCGAGACCTTGGCGATCATCGCCTATCACCAGCCCGTCACCCGCGCCGAGATCGAGGAGATCCGTGGCGTGGCCGTCAGCCGCGGAACGCTGGACCAGCTGATCGAGATGGAGTGGGTGCGCATGGGCCGCCGCCGCATGACGCCGGGAAGGCCGGCAACCTTCGTCGTGACCGAAGCCTTCCTCGATCACTTCGGCCTGGAATCCGCGCGCGATCTGCCGGGTCTGTCCGAACTGCGCGCCGCTGGCCTGCTTGATTCCCGCCCCCCCGACGACGGCATGTCGCTGCCCGTCATTCCTGACGGGGATGACGACGACGCGATCGGTCACGACGGTCCGGCCGATGATCTTTTTGACGACGACTGAAAGGCAACGCGATGAACCAGATCCTGAACATGCTGGTCCGGATGATGGCCAATCGCGCGATGAGCTGGGGTCTTCGCAAGGGCGCCGGCCGCATGGTCGGGACCAGGGGCGCGACGCCTCGTCAACCGTCCAGCCAGGGACCCATCGCGCGCCAGACCGCGAGGCGCGTGCAGCAGGCCGTGCAGCTTGTGCGCCGGCTGGGTCGCTGAGCGCGGCCCCTCGCCAAGCCGGGCGCGGCGGGATAGGGCTGGCCGATGAACACTGACCCTTTCGAGATCTTCCTGGTGGCGACGCCCGGCCTTGAGGCACCCTTGGCCGCCGAGGTGGGAGAGCTGGGCTGGAGCGCGCGCGCTCAGCCCGGCGGAGTGACGGTAAGCGGTGGCTGGCGGGATGTCTGGCGGGCCAATCTGATGCTGCGCGGGGCGACGCGGGTGCTGGCGCGGGTCGGCAGTTTCCGGGCGCTGCATCTGGCGCAGCTGGACAAGCGGTCGCGGAAATTTCCATGGGGCGACGTGCTGCGGGCCGATCAGCCTGTGAAGGTCGAGACGACCTGCCGGGCCAGCCGGATCTACCATGCCGGCGCCGCCAGCCAGCGGATCGAGCGCGCCATCGTCGAGGAGCTGGGCGCCCCCGTCGCGGCCGATGCGGCCGTCGTGGTGAAGGTCCGGATCGAGGACGATCTGGTCACGATCAGCCTCGATACGACTGGCGAATCGCTGCACAAGCGCGGTCACAAGCAGGCCGTCGCCAAGGCTCCGATGCGCGAGACCATGGCGGCAATGTTCCTGCGCGAGATGGGGTTCGACGGCAGTCAGCCGGTGCTGGACCCGATGTGCGGATCGGGGACATTCGTGATCGAGGCGGCCGAGATGGCGTCCGGGCTGGCGCCGGGCCGGTCGAGAAGCTTTGCCTTTGAAAAACTTGCAACGTTCGATCCTCCTGTCTGGCAGGCGATGCGCGGATCGGTGTCGGGCCGCACCGCGCCCCGGCAGTTCTTCGGCAGCGATCGGGACGCCGGCGCGATCAGGATGAGCCGGGCCAATGCCGACAGCGCCGGCGTGGCCGGGTCGACGGATTTCCAGCTGGGCCAGATCAGCGACCTGCTGCGCCCGGATTGCGCGCCGGGCATCGTGATGGTGAACCCGCCTTACGGGGCGCGGGTCGGCAACAAGGGGCCGCTTTTCGGATTGCACGCGGCGATGGGCGCGGTGCTGCGCGAGCGATTTGCGCTCTGGCGCGTCGGCATCGTCACGTCCGAGGCCGGGCTGGCGAAAGCCACGGGCCTGCCGTTTCTACCGCCGGGTCCGATCGTGGCGCATGGCGGGCTGAAGGTGCGGCTTTGGCAGACCGGCCCGCTTTAGTGTTGCGCGCAACAGCAGCGTGCGTTGCCCGAGGCGCGGCCGCGCGCAGATGGTGCGGAAAGCCTGTATTTCCGGGGATTTCCGCGTGCACAGCGCGTGCACAGCGCGTGCACAGTCTGTACACCGCTTGCGCGCGTTGCGCGCCGCGAACCGGGCCAGTGCCCTCTCGATCCTAACGGAACTGCTTCGCCAGTTTCAGCCCCTGGCCCTGATAGTTTGACCTGATGCCGGCGCCGTAAAGCCGGTCGGGCCGTGCGGCCATGCGTTCATAGACAAGGCGTCCGACCACCTGACCGTGTTCCAGCACGAAGGGCGCCTCGTGGCATCGAACCTCAAGCACGCCGCGCGCCCCCGCACCGGCGGTGCCGATCCCGAAACCGGGATCGAAGAACCCCGCATAATGGACGCGGAACTCACCCACCATGGCCAGATACGGGGCCATCTCGGCCGCGCAGTCCGCAGGGATGGCGACCGCTTCGCGGCTGACAAGGATGTAGAACGCGCCGGGATCGAGGATCAGCCGGCCCTCGGAGGTGCGCAACTCGTCCCAGAACTCGGCGGCCGGATATGCCGCGATCCGGTCAAGGTCGATCACGCCGCTGTGCGGGCGGGCGCGATAGCCGACCAGATCATCGGCATCGGGCCGCAGATCGACCGAGAATCCCAGCCCGTGATCGATCAGCGCGGGGCCGCCCACCAGCGGTTCGCGGGCGTTCAGTTCGCGCAGCTCGGCGTCGGACAGCACCGCCTGTCCGCGGCGCAGTCGCAACTGGTTCAGGCGCATTCCGGGCCGGACCAGGACCGAGAACGAGCGCGGGCAGATCTCGGCGTAGAGCGGACCGTCATAGCCTTCGGGGAGGCGGTCGAATTCGGTGCCGTCATCGGTGACCAGCCGGGTCAGAAGATCCAGCCGTCCGGTCGAGGATTTGGCGTTGGCGACGGCGGTCAGCCCGGCGGGCAGCGTCAGCCGTTCCATCAGCGGGACCAGATAGACGCAGCCGCGTTCCAGCACCGCGCCGCCCGACAGATCCATCTGGTGCATCTGCAGATCGGCCAGCCGGTCCGCGATGCGGCGCCCGCGCCCGGCCAGGAAGCTGGCGCGCAGCCGAAAGGCCGTATCGCCAAGCCGCAGGTCGAGGCTGGCAGGCTGGATCTGGTCCGGCGTGATCGGCGGAGCGGCGGAAATCACCCCTGTTTCGATCAGTCCGCGGATTTCGCTGTCAGGCAGGACGCCGTTCATGCCTTGCCTTTCCCCATCAGGGATATGGAAACGCCCACCCCCGCACGGGGATGGGCGTTTTCGGTATGGTCGGGCCGGCGAGATTCGAACTCGCGGCCTTCCGCCCCCCAGACGGACGCGCTAACCAGGCTGCGCCACGGCCCGACGCCGGCCATATAGAGCGAAGCAGGCAGGCTGCACAAGGGCCGCGATGCGGAAATCTGCGTCAAATCCGGGCGGCGCTAGTAGAGGTCGATGATGGCGCCGCGCAGCGCCGCAAGGCGGGCACGCGGCGCGGCGGAGAGCCTGGTTCCCGGCGGCAGGTCGCGCAGCCGCGCCGCCAGCCCGGCCAGGCGGGCCAGCCATGCCGCATCGCCCCCTGCGGCATCGAGTTCGGGAAACAGCGGCAGCGCGTCGTCGCCCTCATGGGCGCGGCGACGGCGGTGGCGCGATCTGGGACCGTGGGCGGCCATGTCCTGCGTCTCCTCTGCGGGTATGGGATCGTCCGCCGCGTCGGCGAGCAGGGGCGCCGGGCCGTTGGTCAGGCCGCGCGCCGCGGCGGGCGTGGCCGGCCGCGAGGCCGCGGGCACGGCGTCTGGCACGCGGGTGTCTGACATGGGGTAATCGGGCGTGGCGGGCTCGAACGGGCCGCTATCGGCCGTCATCAGGTCGCCAAGCCGCGCCGCGCCGCGTGCGCGGATGTCCTCTCCGCGGTCGCGGGCCAGCATCTTCCGGGCACCGCGGATGGTCATCCCCTCGTCGCGCAGCACCGTGCACAGCCCGGCCACCAGCCGCACGTCGTCGGGGCGGTAATAGCGCCGTCCGTCAGGCCGCTTCATCGGCTTGAGTTGCGAGAACTGGGTTTCCCAGTAACGCAGCACATGCGGTGCGACGCCGATCAGCTTGGCCACTTCGCCGATCGAACGGAATGCGTCTGCGCCCTTCTTCATGCTGTGAAACGCGTCCTATCGCTTGTTGCCGGCGGCGACGCGATCTTTCATCAGATGCGACGGTCGGAACGAAAGCACCCGGCGCGGGGTGATCGGAACCTCTTCTCCCGTCTTGGGATTGCGACCGATCCGTTCGTTCTTGTCGCGCACGCTGAACGTCCCGAACGACGATATCTTCACCTGCTCGCCGCGCACCAGCGCATCGGAAACATGCTCGAGCACGCTTTCGACAAGCTGCGCGGATTCATGTCGGGACAGGCCGACATCACGGAAAACAGCCTCGGCCAGGTCCATTCGAGTCAGCGTTTTCTCGCCCATCATCTTTCCCTTCAGATGGAAGCAGGATGTGCCCGAATCCCTGATCTGTCAACGACGAGGGCGGGGAAATCGTTCCCCGCCCGATACTTGCATTGAGAGATGCGCGATTTACTGCGCACAGGCCTCGATCTTGGCCAGGTCCGGGCCATTCGGCGTCCGGCCCAGGTTGAACGGGGCCGAGGCGTCGCGCCAGGTCGCGTAGTCCTGAAGGTATCGGACCTGGCTGGCATAGACCTTGGCCGAAAGCGGGTTTTCGCAGGCGACTTCCTCGATCGTCTCGTTGGCCAGAGTCTGGATCTGTTCCAGCGCCGCGTCGTCCAGCCGGTTTATCTCGGTGCCGGCCTCCACGAACTGGCCATAGGCCTCGGTGGCGCGCTTTTCGGTGAAGGCCAGCGACCACAGCATGGTGGCGTCGGCGGCGGTCTGAAGCCGCGACTGGGTTTCCTCATCCAGCGCGTCCCAGGCCGCCTTGTTGATCATCACCCCGAACATCGACGACGACTGGTGCCAGCCGGGAGTGGACCAGTATTTCGTGACCTGCTGGAAACCGCCCGAGAAATCGACATTGGGGGTCGAGAATTCGGCCCCGTCGATCACGCCACGCTCCAGCGACTGGTAGATCTCGCCACCGGCCATGCTGACCTGGTTGCCCCCCAGTTTCTCGAGCAGCTTGCCCTGTTCCAGACCGGACAGGCGCAGGCGCAGGCCCTGAAGGTCGGCCACGGTGCGGATCGGCGTGTTCACCGTGCGGAAGCCCGATTCGTTGTTGGTCACGCCATAGGGCAGATAGACCATGCCGAACTTGCCGTAGACCTCGTTGTAAAGCTCGGCGCCGCCCCATTCCTGGATCCAGTTCACATAGTCCACGGCGTTGAACAGGCTGGCGGTGGTCGCCAGCGGAGAGAACGCGCTGTCGCGGCCCGCCCAGTAGCCGGGCCAGTCGGCACCGGCCTGGATCGTGCCCGATTCGACCGCGCCGAAGACCTCGCCCGCCGGGACCAGGCTGCCACCGTCGTAGAATTCGATGGTCAGCTTGTCGTCATCGATCAGGCTGTTGGCCAGATCGACCCAGTGCTTGTCGATCTCGATCAGTTCCAGGCTCGATGGCCAGGTGGTGGTCATGGTCCAGTTCTCGGCCATGGCGGGCGCGGCGGTGGCCAGCGCCAGAACGGCGGTCGTCATCAGGTGTTTCATGGGTTCACTCCTCGTTGGTTCGGAAATAGATGCGCGAAGGGATCAGCCGCCATACAGCGTGGCGGGCAGCCATGTGACCAGCGCCGGAAAGGCGATGATCAGCGCGCACATCACGAGCACCAGCCCGATGAAGGGCAGGACGCCGCGAATGATGTCGGTGGTCGAGACCTCGGGCGGGGCGATGGCGCGCATGTAGAACAGCGCGTATCCGAAGGGCGGCGACAGGAAGCTGGTCTGCAGCACCACCGCCATCAGCACGACGAACCACAGCGGATTGATCCCCATCTCGCCGACCAGTGGCAGGAAGATCGGGAAGGACAGCAGAACGATCCCGGTCCAGTCCAGGAACATGCCCAGGATGAACACCACCAGCAGCATCACCGCGACCAGCGTATAGGGATCGTCGGCCAGTCCACGGATCAGATCCTGGCTGGCGCGCAGGCCACCGGTGATATTGAAGACGCCGGTGAAAGCCGTCGCGCCCACGACGATGAACAGGATCATCGCGCTGGTCCGCCCGGTTTCCAGCAGCGCCGAATAGAAGGTCTTCCACTGGAACCGCCCGCGCATGATGACGATCAGCAGCGCCAGAAACGCGCCGATCGCGCTGGCCTCGGTCGCGGTGGCGACGCCGGCCAGCAAAGAGCCCAGGATGCCCAGGATCAGAACCAGCGGCGGCACGGCCTCGACGATCAGCATCCGCCACATCGCAGCGCGGCTGATCTGTTCCTCGTCGGCGACGGGGGGTGCCCATTCGGGCCTCAGCCAGGCAATGAAGGCGACATAAAGCGCATACATCAGCCCCAGCACCATGCCCGGGATCATCGCGCCCGCGAACAGCTGGCCGACCGACAGGCCGGGCGCATAGGAGGCCATCAGGATCAGCATGATCGAGGGCGGGATCAGGATGCCCAGGCAGCCAGAGGCCGCGATCAGCCCGGATGCCAGCCGCTTGTCATAGCCGTATTGCAGCATCGGTTTCAGCGCCATCATCCCCATCACGGTGATCGACGCGCCGATGATGCCGGTCGTCGCCGCCAGCAGGATCGAGATGAACACGACCGCAAGCCCAAGCCCGCCAGTCACCCGCGCCATCAGGTGGCGCAGCGCCTCGAACATCCGGTCGGTCACGCCGCTGTCGGACAGGAACCGCGCCATCAGCACGAAAAGCGGGATCGCGATCAGCACGTAATTGTCCAGCACGTCACCGAAGATGCGGCTGATGACGATGCCCAGCACCATCCCCTTGCCGGCGATCAGCGCACCCAGAACGGCCGTGCCGCCCAGCACGAAGGCCAGCGGATGCCCCATGAACAGGCCCAGCAGCAGCAGGCCCGACATGATCAGGGCAATCGATTCACCGGACATCCAGCGGCTCCATGGGTTCGAGATGGTCGGTCTTGTTCAGGACCAGTTTCAGGAATTCGCTTATCCCCTGGATCAGCAGCAGGGCGGCGGCCACGAACATCGCGATCTTGAGCGGATAGACCGGAAGCTGGACCGCGCCATAGGTCACCTCGCCCTGACCCCAGGATGTCATGGCGAAATTCCAGCTGTGGCGCGCAAAGACCCAGGCGAAGGGAAAGAAGAAGATGACATAGCCCGCGGCCTCGACCCAGCGGCGGGCCTGGCGGCCAAGATGCGCCGTCACCAGATCGACCCGCACATGCGCCTGATGGCGCAGCGCGTAGCCGCCCAGCATGACGAAGTAGAAGCCGTAAAGCTGCTTGGTCACGTCAAAGGCCCACCGTGTCGGCTCGCCGATGAAGTAGCGCATGAACACGTCGTAGATGATGATACCGGCAAAGACGATCGCAACGATCGACACGACCCGGCCGACGACCTCGTTGATGCCGTCGATCACGCGAATGATCGGCAAATTATGGACCCTCCCAAGGTCTTGCAGGATTTGTGCTGCGCCCGCACTCGCCGGGCAGTCTTTCCAATGGCGCAGAAGGTGTCAACCGAAAGTCGGAGGACATTCTGACTTTGAAACATGACGCAGAGGCACCTATCTTGTGGCTGTCGAAAGGAGATCAGCGATGGCCGGTGGATGGGCCCGCGACGACGCGGTGAACGAACAGATCGAGATCAGCACGGCCGAGGCCGTGGCGCGCGCGCGGCAGCGCGCCGCACGGGTCGCGGCGGTCGAGGCGGCGGAATCCTGCGTCGAATGCGATGAACCGATCCCCGAGGCGCGCCGCGCGGCGATCCCGGGCGTGCAGCTGTGCGTCGCCTGCCAGTCGGGCCGCGACAGGGCAAGGCGTCCCCTGGGTGGCGTCAACCGCCGCGCCAGCAAGGATTCGCAACTGAAATAGACGGGTCCGGACCGTGTCGGTTGCCCGCAGGGACCGGCGCGCTTCTACCAGCGCAGGACGACAGAGCCCCAGCTGAGGCCGCCACCGATCGCCTCGGTGACGATCACGTCGCCGGGCTTGAACCGACCCTCGCCATCCGCCACCGACAGCGCCAGCGGGATCGAGGCGGCCGAGGTGTTGCCGTGATCCGCGACGGTCAGGACCACCTTCTCAAGCGGCAGCTGCATCTTCTGGGCGGTCGCGGCGATGATCCGCATGTTGGCCTGATGCGGGACCAGCCAGTCGACGTCGCCGGGCTGAAGCCCGGCCCGATCCAGCGCGGTGTGGGCCGTTCTGGCCAGTTTCTCGACCGCGTGGCGGAAGACCAGGTTGCCCTGCATCCGCAGATGCCCCGCCGTGCCCGTCGAGGACACGCCGCCATCGACATGCAGAAGTTCGCGATACTGACCGTCGCTGTTCAGGTCGCTGGACAGGATGCCGCGATCCGTCGATTCGCCGCTGCCCTGCTGCGCCTCGACCACCACGGCGCCCGCGCCGTCGCCGAACAGCACGCAGGTGCCGCGATCGGTCCAGTCCATGATGCGCGAGAAGGTCTCGGCGCCGATCACCAGCAAGCGGCTGGCCTGGCCGGCGCGGATCATCGCGTCGGCATTGGCCAGGGCGAAGACGAAGCCGGCGCAGACCGCCTGTACGTCGAAGGCAAAGCCGCGGGTCATGCCCAGCCCGGCCTGCACCATCGTGGCGACGGCGGGGAAGGTGAAGTCGGGGGTCGAGGTGGCGAGAATGATCCCGTCCAGATCGTCGGGTTGCAGTCCGGCCTTGTCCAGCGCGGCGCGTGCCGCGCGGATCGCGAGGTCGCTGGTGTTCTGCCCCTCGGCCGCGAAATGCCGCCGCTCGATGCCGGTGCGGGACCTGATCCATTCGTCCGTGGTGTCCAGCTTGTCCTCGAACCAGCTGTTGTCGATCACCTGGTCGGGCAGGTAATGGCCGGTGCCGATGATCACCGCGCGACGGCTCACGATGCGGGCTCCGTCTTGGCGGATGCGCTGGCCGAGGCCGCCGCGCCCTGCGCCACACGCGCCGCCAGCCGCTCCTGGAAGCCGGACTTGGCCAGCGTGAAGGCCAGCTTGATCGCGGCCGACACGCCGGTCGCATCGGCCGAACCGTGCGACTTGATGACGGTTCCGTTGAGACCCAGGAAGATGCCGCCATTCACGCGGCGCGGGTCGATGCGCTTTTGCAGGCGTTTCAACGAGGTCATGGCAAGAAGCGCGGCAAATTTGGACATGATCGAATTGGCAAATGCGGCTTTCATGAATTCGCCGACCAGCTTGGCCGTCCCTTCGCCGGTCTTCAAGGCCACATTTCCGGTAAATCCGTCGGTCACGATCACATCGACCCGCGCGGAAGGCAGATCACCACCCTCGACGAAGCCGACATAGTCGAAATCGCCGCGATCGGCCTGCGCGGTGATCATGTCATGGGCCTGCCTCAGCTCGGCCCGGCCCTTGTGTTCCTCGGTGCCGACATTCAGCAGCCCGACGCGCGGCCGGGCGACGCCAAGGCCGTTGCGGGCGTAGGATGCGCCCATCATCGCGTATTGCAGCAGATCGGGCGCATCGGCGCGGATATCGGCGCCGACATCCAGCATGATGTTGAAGCCCTGCGGATTCTTGGACGGCCACAGGCAGGCGATGGCGGGACGATCGACGCCCGGCAGCTTGCGCAGGCGCAGCATCGACAGCGCCATCAGCGCGCCGGTATTGCCGCAGCTGACCGCCGCCTCGGCCTCGCCGGTCTTGACCGATTCGATCGCCGCCCACATCGAGGTGTCGCTGCCCTTGCGCACGATCTGGCTGGGCTTGTCGCCCATCGTCACGACACCCGGCGCGTGGCGGATGTCGCAGCGCTCGGACAGGTCGCGCCGACGCGCGATCAGGCGGCGAAGCTCGGTCTCGTCGCCATGCACGATGAAACGGATGTCGGGATTCTTGCCGGCGCTTTCGGCCATGCCCGCGACCACGACGGCAGGACCCCGGTCGCCGCCCATCGCGTCAACCGAAATCACCACGCTGCCCCGGTCTTCCGGGGCGCGCGGCGCGGGGCTGGTCGAGGAATCGACGGTCATCTGGTCGCGCTGCGGGCCCGGATCAGGCCGCGTCGTCGTCCAGGTCGGTCTCGGGCGCCATCGCAACCACTTCCCGGTCGGCGTAATGCCCACAGGACGGACAGACGTGATGCGGGCGCTTCAGCTCGCCGCAGTTCGAGCACTCGTTCGGATTCCCGGCCACCAGGGCGTCATGCGCGCGGCGCATGTTGCGCTTGGAGCGGGTTACGCGGTTCTGAGGGACAGCCATGTCACAACCTCGGTTAGGGGGTGCGGCGTCTGGACGCCTTGGCACCGTGTGTCTTGCATTCGCAAATGAACCGCGCAGATACGCGATGAAAGTCCCGCCCGCAAGCCCCTGCGGCGCGGCATGTTCCCCAAAAATGCGCCAAAGCGCGTGTCCTGCACCAGCGCCGATGACGATCGGGGCGGGTCGTGGGGCGCCCGGGGCGCCGCCTGTGGCAAGGCTGCAACGCCGGCCCGCCTCGGCGGGGTCATTCCGCGCCGTCGCGCCCGCCGCCGCCAAGCAGCCTGTCCAGCCCCTCGAACGGGCGCCTTGTGTCGGGCGCGTCGTCCTCGATCAGGTCGCCTTCCCGTTCCGCACCGGCGGCGCGCGGGTAGTCGGGCAGGGCCAGCGACAGCGCCTCGATCATCACCGCCGACAGGTCGATGAACTGGCCAAGCGGTTCCAGCGTCTCGTCGGGCATTTCGACCTCTTCGGCCTCGGGATCGTGGACATGGGGCGAATATTCGCGCCGCACATCCTCGACCAGGTTGGTCCTGACGGGTTTCAGCGTCACCACGCAGGGCTGCACGACCCGCGCGGTCAGCCGGCCGGTCAGCACCCATGCGTCGCCGCCCTTGGCCCGCAACTCGCCGTGAAAGCCGAGCCGGGGCAATTCGCTGATCCCCAGCTCTGCGGCGATGGCCCTCCTGGTGTCGGCATCGGGCTCCAGCGCGAAGGGATTGGCGTGGCGCGGGTTCAGATGCGCCACCCGCAGGCGCTGCGTGGACGAGGACGGGGCGGTCATGGCGGGGCCTCTGGCACAGGTGTGAAGGGTGTTTGCGGCCTGACGGGGTGCACAAGTCCCAGCCGCGGATGGATATTCTTGAGCGCCGTCGCCGAGTTTGCTAAGCCGGTCGGGCCGCGTCAACCGTCCGAGCGAAGGAATTGCTTACATGGCTGCCATCAGGAACCTGCTGATCCTGGCTTTCGTGGCCATCGTTGGCCTGTCCGCCTGCGCCCCGGTCTATCGAAATCACGGCTTCGTGCCGCCCGACGAGGACCTGGCGCAGGTTGTCGTCGGCCAGACCGGCATGGCCGAGTTGCAGGGTCTGGTCGGACGCCCCTCGGCGCAGGGCCTGCTGACCGGGTCGGGCTGGTATTATGTGGGATCGCGCTGGCGGCATTACGGCCCGAGGCGGCCCGAGGAGATCAGCCGCGAGGTTGTCGCGGTCTCGTTCGGGCCCGAGGGGACCGTCACCAATATCGAGCGTTTCGGGCTTGAGCGTGGCCGGGTCGTGGTGCTGTCGCGCCGCGTGACCGAGGGCAGCATCACCGAGATATCCTTCATCCGGCAATTGCTGGGCAGTCTGGGGAATTTCCAGGCCGGCGATCTCATCGACTGATCGCAGAGGGGCCAGGGCTGAAACAGGCGGCCTGCCGTTCAGGCGGCCTCGACGATGCTGCGGGCGAGGCTGTGCAGGGCATCGCGATAGCCGGTGCGCGCCGAGGGCCGGTCGGCGTCAGAGGTGATGGCGATCGCAAGGGCGGGGCTGCGGCGGGTGGCCGGGAATACATAGATCATCTGCCCGCCATAGCCCCAGCCATAGCGCAGGTCGCGCCCCGCCATGCGTCCGATGAACCAGCCATAGCCGTAGCCCTGCCCGCTGAAGATCGACTCGGTTCGGGGGCGCCAGCTTTCCGCGATCCAGCGTTCCGGCACCACCTGCCGCCCGTCGGCCCGTCCGCCCCGGGCATACGTCGCGCCGAAGGCCAGCAGAGAGCGCGTGCTCATCGCCATCTGGTTGCCACCCAGATAGATGCCCTGCGGGTCGCGTTCCCAGCCGGTGATCCGGAACCCCGGGATCGCGCCCAGCCAGTCGCGCGCCAGATCCAGCATGGACCGGCCGGTGACCCGCGTCAGGATCGCCGAGAGCAGGTGCGACGAGGCGGTGGAATACTGCATCCGCCCGCCGGGGTCCTGCGTGAAGGGTGCGGCCAGCGCGGCGCGGACCCAGTTCGGGTTGCTGACCCAGCGGCCATAGTTCCGGCCCGACTGCCGTTCCAGCCCCGCCTGCATCGACAGAAGCTGGCCGAGGGTGATCCGTGAAAGCCGCGGATCGGGATCGTCCGGCAGGTCTGCTTGCAGCAGCGGTGCGATGGGCTGATTCGGGCCGTCGAGATGGCCCCTGTCGATGGCGATCCCGGCCAGCGCCGAGACGATCGTCTTGGACGCCGACTTGATGTTGGTCGGGCTGTCCGGGGTGAAGCCGCCGTAACCCTGGGCGGCGATCTCGGTGCCCCCGCCGGGACCTGCGCGCCACACGGTCAGGGCACGCAGCGGGTCCAGCGACCGGGCCTCGGCCAGGATCGGCGCGAGGCTGGCGCGCGCCAGCCCGGGTGCGGCCAGAAGCGGCGCCGAGGCGGCGCAGATCAGCAGGGAACGGCGTTTCATGGCCATGAATATGGGCGCCGGCTGTGCCGGACCGAAATCACGGCTGCGTCAGGACGGGCTTGCCGGCCGCGCACGTGCCGGGTAGGGCGATGGATAAAGCCTGCCGGGAAAAGACCAGATGACCGCGCTTGATGACCTTGCCGCCACGCCGTTCCACGCCGCCGACGCGCCCGCGCGGGCGCGCATGCTGTCGCGGCTGGCCGATACCGAATTGTCGGTCGCGCTGAGCGCCGAGCCGACGGGCGACCGGATCAGCCTGCGGATGTTCCCGCTTGAGTCGGGCGCGGTCGCGCTGGCCTGCGATTCCGAGGATCGGCTGGCCGATTTCCTTGCCGCGCCGGTGGCCTATGCGGCCCTGCCGGGGCGTGTTCTGGCCGGGCTGCTGCGCGCCGAGGGGGCGGGGCTGCTGGTCAACCCGGGCCACCCGTCCGAGATGCTGCTGGATGCCGCGATGCTGGACTGGCTGTCGGGCGCGCTGTCCTCTGCCCCCGAAGCGGCCGAGGCCCGGCTGCGCCTGACCGCCCCCGCGCGCGCGACGGTCGAGGCGCTGGCCGAACCGCTGGCCGCGCGGCTTGCGGACATGCGCGGGCTGATGGCGGGCGCGGCGCTGGCCGGGGTCGCCGGCGAGGGCGGCCCGTCCTCGCATCTGCTGCTGATCGCGGGGGCCGAGGCGGCGCGCCAGCCGGCGCTGGCCAAGGCGCTGGCCGAGGCGCTGGCGTTCCTGCCCGCGCAGCCCGGTGGCGTCGATATCAGCTTTTCCGAGACGACGCCCCCGCCGGGCGCGTTGCGGTTCGATCTGAGCGCGCCCGAAGCCATCGCGCCGCCTGCACGCCCCAAGCGGCCGCCGATCCTGCGCTAGGCGGCCGAGGCGGTTGCGCGACCGTCATCAAACTGAAAGAACGAGCGGATGCAACTGCGTCACAAGGCCCTGTCCGTCCATCTGCTGACCGCCTCCGGGGCGGTCCTGGCCATGCTGGCGATGCTGGCGGCGGTTCAGTCCGACTGGGCGCTGATGTTCCTGTGGCTGGTCGTCGCCTTCGTCGTGGACGGCATCGACGGCCCGCTGGCGCGTCGATACCATGTCAAGACGAACTGGCCCATCTATGATGGCGTGCTGATGGACCTGATCATCGACTATCTGACCTATGTGTTCATCCCGGCCTTCGCGCTGTTCCAGTCGAGTCTGCTGTCGGGCTGGACCGGCTGGTTCGCGATCATCGTGATCGTCTATGGCAGCGTCATCTATTTCGCCGATACGCGGATGAAGACCACCGACAATTCCTTCGCGGGCTTTCCGGGCTGCTGGAACATGGTGGTGCTGGTGCTGTTCGCCACCAGGCCGCACTGGGTCGTGATCCTGCTGATCGTGGTCGCGCTGACCGTGGCGATGTTCACCAACATCAAGTTCATCCACCCGGTTCGGACCGAGCGCTGGCGGGCGATCTCGCTGCCTGTCGCGGTGCTGTGGGTGGTGTTCGCGGGGCGCGCGGCCTGGGTCGATTTCCATCCGTCAAGCTGGGCGATCTGGGGGCTGGTCTTGACCTCGCTGTGGCTGCTGCTGGCGGGGCCGGTGCAGCAATTCTGGCCAAGGCGCGGCTGATGCTTGCCTGACCGGGCAATCCGTCCGATGATCCGGCCGCATCAGGGATCGGGGGGGCGGCGTATGCTGGACATTCTGAAATCATCCGTGGCGGCGGTGGCGTTGATGGCCGGCGCTGCCGCGGCGCAGGACGCGATGACCATCGGCATGGTGCTGGAGCCGCCGAACCTGGACCCGACCGGCGGGGCGGCGGCGGCCACCGACGAGGTGGTCTATGCCAATCTGTTCGAGGGGCTGACCCGGTTCGGCCCCGATGGCAGCATCCTGCCCGCGCTGGCCGAACGCTGGGATGTGGAAGAAAACGGCAAGGTCTATGTCTTCCATCTGCAGGACGGCGTGACCTTCCACGACGGCAGCGTCTTCGATGCCGATGACGTGGTCTTCAGCCTCGACCGCGCGCGGGCCGAGGATTCGACCAACGCCCAGAAGGTGCTGTTCGCGGGGATCGAGACCGTCGAGGCCACCGACCCGCTTACGGTCCGTGTCACGCTTGACGCGCCGGACGGCAACTTCCCCTTCAAGATGGCCTGGGGCGACGCGGTGATGGTCGATCAGGCCAGCGCCGCCGAATTGGCCACCAGGCCTGTCGGCACCGGTCCGTTCCGCTTCGAGCAATGGGTGCAGGGGGATCGGGTGGTGCTGTCCGCCTTTGACGGCTATTGGGGCGACCAGCCGGCGCTGGCGACCGCGACCTTCCGCTTCATCAGCGACCCGACCGCGGCCTTTGCCGCGTTGATGGCCGGCGACGTGGATGCGTTCCCGAACTTCCCCGCGCCCGAGACACTGCCCCAGCTTGAGGCCGATCCCCGCTTCAAGGTGATCGTCGGCACCACCGAAGGCGAAACCATTCTGGCGATGAACAACAGCCGGCCCCCGCTGGACAATCCGAAGCTGCGGCAGGCGATTGCCCACGCCATCAACCGGCAGGACATCATCGAGGGCGCGATGTTCGGCTATGGCACGCCGATCGGCAGCCATTTTGCGCCGCATCACCCCGACCATGTCGATCTGACCGCGGCATCGGCCCATGATCCGGCCCTGGCGCGGGATCTGCTGTCAGAGGCCGGGCTGGGACCGGTCAGGCTGCGTCTGGCGCTGCCGCCTCCATCCTATGCGCGGCGCGGCGGAGAGATCATCGCGGCGCAGCTGCGCGCGGTCGGGATCGAGACCGAGATCACCAACATGGAATGGGCGCAATGGCTGGAGACGGTGTTCAAGGGCGGTGATTTCGACCTGACCATCGTCAGCCATACCGAGCCGCTGGACATCGATATCTATGCCCGCCCGGATTACTATTTCCACTATGCCCGCCCGGAATTCGTGGCGTTGATGGAGCAGCTGAAATCGGCGGTCGCCCCCGAGCAACGCAGCGCCCTTTATCGGCAGGCCCAGCAGATGATCGCCGACGATCACGTCAACGCCTACCTGTTCCAGCTTGCCAAGACCGGCGTTGCCGATGCGCGCATCGAAGGGCTGTGGGCCAATGCGCCGACCCAGGCGAACGACCTGACCCGGGTGCGCTGGACCGACTAGGGCGCGGACATGAAAAAAAGGGCGGGCGCATCGCTGCGCCCGCCCTCGTGCGTTGTCCGCTTCGAGGTCACTCGAACTTGCGGATCTCGCCCGACTTCAGGCGCGACAGATAGCTGTTCAACTCACGCTTGACGATCGGCATCAGCAGATACAGCGCCGTGATGTTGACCACCGCCATGGCAAAGATCGCCGCATCCGAGAAGTCGATCACGGCGCCGAGGCTGGCGACCGAACCGATGAACACGAAGACGCAGAACATGATCTTGAAGGCCATTTCCTTGGTCTTGCCCTCGCCGAACATGTAGGTCCAGGCCTTCAGCCCGTAATAGGACCAGCTGATCATGGTCGAGAAGGCGAACAGAACGACCGCCACGGACAGGGCATAGGGCGCCCAGCTGAACACCGAGCCGAAGGCCCCCGAGGTGATCGGCACGCCGCCGGTGGCGCCGCTGGCGATGGCGATGCGGCCCTCTTCGGTGATGGCGTAGAGCCCGGTGACCGGGTCGACCGTCAATTGCTGGGTGATGATGATGACCAGCGCCGTCATGGTGCAGATGACCACCGTGTCGATGAACGGCTCCAGCAGCGACACGAAGCCTTCGGTGATCGGTTCTTTGGTGCGCACCGCCGAGTGGGCGATCGCGGCAGAACCGACACCGGCCTCGTTCGAGAACGCAGCCCGGCGGAAACCCTGGATCAGCGCGCCCAGCAGGCCGCCGACGATGCCGGTATCGGTGAAGGCGCCGCGGAAGATCTCGCCGAACGCCCAGCCGATCATGTCGGCGTTCATGATCAGGATCAGCAGCGAGATCAGCACATAGCCGACCCCCATGAACGGCACGACCTTTTCGGTCACACGGGCGATCGACTTGATGCCGCCGACAATGACGACAAAGACGATGATCGACAGGGTCAGCCCGGTGACCCAGACCGGCAGGCCGATGGTGTCACGCAGCTGCGCGGCCGCCTGATTGGCCTGGAACATGTTGCCGCCGCCCAGAGAGCCGAGGACGCAGAAGATCGAGAACACGATCGCCATGAACCCACCCAGAGGCAGACCGCGTTCGGCGAAGCCCTTGGTCATGTAATACATCGGCCCGCCCGAGACGGTCCCGTCTTCGTATTCGTTTCGGTATTTGACGGCGAGCGTACATTCGGTGAATTTCGACGCCATCCCCAGCAATCCGGCCAGGATCATCCAGAAGGTCGCCCCGGCGCCGCCGATGCTGACCGCAACCGCCACCCCGGCAATATTGCCCAGTCCGACGGTGCCCGACAGGGCGGTGGCCAGGGCCTGGAAATGGCTGACCTCGCCGGCATCGTTGGGATCCGAGTACTTGCCGCTGACCAGGGCCAGCGAATGGCCGAAGGCGCGGAACTGGATGAAGCCGAAATAGACCGTGAACACCGACGCGCCGACGACCAGCCAGACAACGATCCACGAGAAGTTGGTGCCGGGGAAATTCGCGAAGATGAAGTTCACGAACGGGCTGGTCGCCGCCGCGAAGCCGCTGTCGATGCGTTCGGCGATGCTTTGGGCTGCCGCCGGCCAAGCGGTCATGACCGCAAGGAAAGCGGTGAGAAATGCTTTGATTTTCATGTGATTGTATTCCCTGCGCTCATGGAACGATGGTGACCGGAACAGGCGCGACCTGCGCCAGAGTGCCCGCCACCGATCCGAAGATGCGCGTGGCGAGGCCGGAATGGCCCATGCGCCCGATGAAGATCAGGGCGGCATCCTCGTCCGTGGCGATCTGGCAGATCGTTTCGGCGATGTGGCCGTATTTGATAACGGTCGTGACCGGGACTCCGGCGTCCTCGACCCGCTTGACGACCGGTTGCAGGATCGCCTTTTCGGCCCGTTCAAGCTCCTCGTTGCGCCGTTTGTGGCGTTCGGCCAGTTCTTCGGGCGTCAGAAAGCTGTATGGCGACCATTCCAGCACATGCGCGATGATGATGCTGTCCCCCTGCGCCTTGGCGCGGCCGACCGCGAAGTCCAGCGCGCGGCGTGACGCTTCGCTGCCGTCGAAGCCGACGACGATCTTGCGTGACATGTTACCCCCTTGTCGTGTTGTTCTTGTTTGGCTTCAGTGATGAAATGATAGGCGCTAGAATGTCGTCGCGGCCAGAGAAAACATGACGACTTCGTGAATTTGCCTGTCCGGGACGGCGTGCTGCACGCCGGGGCTGCGGCGTGCCGGCCATCGCGGCAGCCCCGGCGTCGGGCCGCGTGGGGACGGCGCGCGGCGCGTGGCCGGCATTGTGAGGATTTTTCGCTTTTCAAACCCGATCATGGTCGGCATATTCCGTCGCATGACCCGGATGGCTCACATCTTCACCGCTGCGACCGTGCCGTTCGGCGCGCGTCGGGCTGTGCATCCAGGTGGTCTGCTGCTTCTTACGCTGCGCTGAGCGGGTCTTCCGGGCCGCCGCTCAGTCAGGCCAGCGCCCGGATATTCCCAGGATCCGCGTAAGAAAGACCCCACGATGACCGACAAGAACCGCGTCTACATTTTCGACACCACACTGCGCGACGGCGAACAGTCGCCCGGTGCCACCATGTCCCACGCCGAGAAGCTGGAAATCGCCGCGATGCTGGACGAGATGGGGGTGGACATCATCGAGGCCGGCTTTCCGATCGCCTCGGAAGGCGATTTTGCCGCCGTGTCCGAGATTGCGAGGCAGGCGAGTCACAGCGTGATCTGTGGCCTTGCCCGCGCCCAGATCCCCGATATCGACCGCTGCTGGGAGGCGGTGAAGCATGCCCGGCGCCCGCGCATCCACACCTTCATCGGCACATCGCCGCTGCACCGCGCGATCCCCAATCTGGACATGGACCAGATGGCCGAACGGATCGAGCAGACCGTGACCCACGCCCGCAACCTGTGCGACAATGTGCAGTGGTCGCCGATGGACGCCACCCGCACCGAGCATGACTATCTGTGCCGCGTGGTCGAAATCGCCATCAAGGCGGGGGCCACGACGATCAACATCCCCGACACCGTGGGCTACACCGCGCCCCGCGAAAGCGCCGAACTGATCCGCATGCTGCTGGAACGCGTGCCGGGCGCCGACCAGATCATCTTCGCCACCCATTGCCACAACGATCTGGGCATGGCGACCGCCAACAGCCTGGCCGCTGTCGAGGCCGGCGCCCGCCAGATCGAGTGCACGATCAACGGTCTGGGCGAGCGCGCCGGAAACACCGCGCTGGAGGAGGTGGTGATGGCGATGCGCGTCCGCCACGACATCATGCCCTTCGACACCGGCATCGACACGACCAAGATCATTGGCCTGTCGCGCCGCGTGGCGCAGGTCTCGGGCTTTCCGGTGCAGTTCAACAAGGCGATCGTGGGAAAGAACGCCTTTCTGCACGAATCCGGCATCCATCAGGACGGCGTGCTGAAGAATGTCGAGACGTTCGAGATCATGCGCCCGGCCGATATCGGCCTGAACGAGAGCAATATCGCGATGGGCAAGCATTCCGGCCGCGCCGCCCTGCGCGCCAAGCTGGCCGATCTGGGATACGAGGTCGGAGACAACCAGCTGAAGGACATCTTCGTGCGCTTCAAGGCTCTCGCCGACCGCAAGAAAGAGGTCTATGACGAGGACATCGTCGCGCTGGTGCAGGATGCCACCGCCAATACCGGCGACGATCACCTGCAGGTCAAGCATCTGCGCGTTGTCTGCGGCAGCGACGGGCAGTCCGCCGACCTGACCATGATCGTCGATGGCGAGGAAAAGAGCGTTCATGCAACCGGCGACGGGCCGGTGGACGCCTGCTTCAACGCCGTGAAGGAGATCTTTCCCCACAATGCGCGGCTGCAGCTGTATCAGGTTCACGCCGTGACCGAAGGCACCGACGCCCAGGCCACGGTCAGTGTGCGGATGGAAGAGGACGGGCGCATCGTGAATGGCCAGTCATCGGACACGGATACGATCCTGGCCAGCGTCAAGGCCTATGTCGGTGCGCTGAACCATCTGATCGTCCGGCGGTCCCAGCAGGGCCGAGACGACAAGCAGATCAGCATGTATTCGCACTGACCCCGGGCGCGACGGCCGGTCCGGTCCAAGCGGTTGTTGCACATCCGGCGCGTGCGCGCGAAACTCTGCATTCGCGCGGCGCATGGGTCTTTCACCGGCGCATTAACCCTTCTATATGGGGCAACGCCGTTGCGGGCGGGCGATTCCGCCCGCTGCTGCGCAGGGGCGGACGGGCAGGAAAAACGGGGCAGGGTCGGATCAACCGGCGCAGAAGGACGACAGGCATGGCATTCGGCGGTTTGTTTTCGACCGACATCGCAATCGACCTCGGGACGGCGAACACGCTGATCTATGTGAAGGGCAGGGGGATCATCCTGAACGAGCCCTCGGTCGTCGCCTATCATGTCAAGGACGGCAAGCGGCAGGTCCTGGCCGTGGGCGAGGACGCGAAACTGATGCTGGGCCGCACGCCCGGCAGCATCGAGGCGATCCGGCCGATGCGCGAAGGCGTCATCGCCGATTTCGACAGCGCCGAGCAGATGATCAAGCACTTCATCAAGAAGGTTTTCAAGCGCACGACCTTCTCCAAGCCCAAGATCATCGTCTGTGTTCCGCACGGCGCCACGCCGGTCGAGAAACGCGCGATCCGCCAGTCGGTGCTGTCCGCCGGCGCCCGCAAGGCGGGCCTGATCGCAGAACCCATCGCGGCCGCGATCGGCGCGGGCATGCCCATCACCGAGCCGACCGGCAGCATGGTCGTCGATATCGGCGGCGGCACGACCGAGGTGGCGGTGCTGTCCCTGGGCGACGTGGTCTATGCGCGTTCGGTCCGCATCGGTGGCGACCGCATGGACGAGGCGATCATCAACTACCTGCGCCGCAACCAGAACCTGCTGATCGGTGATTCGACCGCCGAACGGATCAAGACCAGCATCGGCACCGCGCGGATGCCCGATGACGGGCGCGGTGCCACGCTGATGGTGCGCGGCCGCGACCTGCTGAACGGCATCCCGAAGGAGATCGAGATCAGCCAGGCGATGGTGGCCGAGGCCCTGACCGAGCCGATGCAGGCGATCTGCGAGGCGGTGATGGTCGCGCTCGAGGCGACACCCCCCGATCTGGCCGCGGATATCGTCGATCGCGGTGTGATGCTGACCGGCGGCGGTGCGATGCTGGGCGACCTGGACCTGGCGCTGCGCGAGCAGACGGGCCTGTCGATCACCCTGGCCGACCAGCCCATGAGCTGCGTGGCGCTGGGCACCGGAAAGGCGCTGGAATTCGAGAAACAATTGCGCCATGTCATAGATTACGAAAGCTGATGTCGCCCGCGCGGAGGCCCTGAATGGCGCGCAAGGGACCAGATTTCGCAACCCCGATCCGCCGCGTTCTGATCGCGCTGGTGACGATTGCCCTGATGGCGCTTTTCCTGTTCTGGCGCATCGACAGCCCGCGTGCCGAACGCATGCGCACGGTTCTGATCGACCGATTCGTGCCCAGTTTCGAATGGGCCTTCGCCCCGGTCACGCAGATCAGCCAGATGATCGCCGGCTTTCAGTCCTATGCCAGGATCTACGAACAGAATCAGGAGCTGCGGCGCGAACTGCAGAAGATGCAGGCATGGAAGGAAGCGGCCGTGCAGCTCGAGCAGGAAAACTCGAAGCTGCTTGCCCAGAACAATGTCCGCATCGACCCGGCGCTGACCAGCGTGACCGGCGTGGTGATGGTCGATAGCGGCTCGGCCTTTCGCCAGTCGGTGCTGTTGAATGTGGGCGCCCAGGACGGGATTCTGGATGGCTGGGCCACCATGGACGGGCTTGGCCTGGTGGGCCGCATCTCGGGCGTCGGGCAGCGGACCAGCCGGGTCTTGCTGCTGACCGATCCCTCGTCGCGCATCCCGGTGACCGTCCAGCCATCGGGCGACCGCGCCCTGCTGACCGGTGACAACACGCCGTTGCCGTTGCTGGATTTCATCGTCACGCCTGACAATGTCCGCCCGGGCGACCGTGTCGTGACCTCGGGCGATGGCGGGGTATTCCCGCCGGGGCTTCTGGTCGGGCAGGTGGTCCAGGGCAGCGACGGGCGCATCAGGCTGCGCATGGCCGCGGACTACGGGCGGCTGGAGTTCCTGCGCGTGCTGCGGTCGCACCCGTCCGAGGTGGTGGTCGATACCGGCGCGATCATCCGGCCGGGCGATCAGGGCATCATCGGCCCGCAGCTTCCCACCTCGCCCGCCCGGGCGGTCGGGTCCGCCGCTCCGGTGCCCGGTGGTGATGCTGATGATTGAGGGGCCTGCGCGCCAGGTGATGATCGGCACGGCCCTGTTCCTGATCTGCATGGGGCTGCTGCTGTTCCTGCGCCTTCTGCCGCTGACCATAGGTCTGCCAGGCTGGCCCGGCCCCGACCTTGGGCTGTGCCTGACCTTCGCATGGGTGCTGCGCCGTCCCGACCAGCTTGCCGCGCCGGTGATCGCGCTCATCTTCCTGGCCGAGGATATCCTGCTTCTGCGGCCACCGGGGCTGTGGGCCGCGATCGTGCTTCTGGGAACCGAGGCCGCACGCCTTCGTGAAGCCCGTTGGCGCGATCAGCCATTCATGGTTGAATGGCTGCGCGTCGCAATCCTGATCGGCGCGATGATGCTGGGTTATCGCGTGGTGTTGTTGCTGTCGATGTCGCCGATCCCCGCCCTGGGGCAGGTCCTGCTGCAATACATCGCGACTGTCGCGGCCTATCCGCTGGTGGTCTTCGCGGCGCGCTGGTTGATCGGATTGCGCCGGATCGACTCTGCCGAGTCCGAAATGATGAGATATCGTCGATGAAGAAATCGCCGCGCGAAAAGCAGGATGGGACCCGCAAGCTTGGACGCCGCGCCCTGATGCTGGCTGGCATCCAGTTGGGCGTGGTCACCACCCTGGCGCTGCGGCTGCGTTCGATGCAGCTGGATCACGCCGAGGAATACCGGCTGCTGGCCGACGGAAACTCGATCAAGATCAGGCTTCTGCCGCCCGCGCGCGGGTTGATCCACGACCGCAATGGCTTGCTGATCGCCGGCAATGAGCAGAATTACCGGGTCACGCTGACCCGCGAGGAGGCGGGCGGAGATGTCGAGCCGGTGCTGCGCCGTCTGTCGCAGCTGATCCCCATCAGCGAGGAACGAATCGCCGAGCTTCTGGAAGAATTTTCCAAGCGGACCGCGATCACGCCGATCGTGCTGGCCGACCGGCTGAGCTGGGAACAGTTCAGCTCGATCGCGGTCAATGCGCCGGCGCTGTCGGGAATCACGCCGGAATCGGGGCTCTCGCGCGCCTATCCGCGCGCGGGCGATCTGGCGCATGTGATGGGATATGTCGGGCCGGTTTCGGATTACGACCTGTCCAAGATCGAGGACCCTGACCCGGTGCTGATGCTGCCGGAGTTCCAGCTGGGCAAGGTGGGTGTCGAAACCAAGCTCGAGACGCTGTTGCGCGGAAAGGCCGGGGCCCGACGGGTCGAGGTCAACAGCGCCGGTCGCGAGATGCGTGAACTGAGCCGCCAGGAGGGCGAGCAGGGGGCCACGGTCCAGCTGACGCTGGATGCGCAGTTGCAGAATTACGCCGCGCAACGGATGGGCGAGGAAAGCGCCGCGGCGGTTGTCATGAATGTTCAGACGGGTGATCTGCTGACGATATGTTCCTCGCCCAGTTTCGATCCGAACAAGTTCGTGCGGGGGATTTCGTCCGCCGATTACCGGGCACTGATGGACCATGACCATCGTCCGCTGGCCGACAAGACGGTGCAGGGTCTCTATCCGCCCGGCTCGACCTTCAAGATGGTCACCTTGCTGGCCGGCCTCGATTCGGGACTGATCAACAGCGGGACCCGCTATTACTGCCCCGGCTACACCGAGGTCGGCGGGCGCCGCTTTCACTGCTGGCGCAGGGGCGGCCACGGGACGGTCGATCCGATCCAGAGCCTCGAGCAAAGCTGCGACGTCTTCTACTATGAACTGGCTCAGCGCGTGGGGATCGACCGGATCGGGGCGATGGCAAAGCGGCTGGGCATCGGCGTCCCGCACGACCTGCCCATGTCGGCGGTGGCCGAGGGGATCGCGCCGGACCGGGCCTGGAAGAGGGCCCGTTACGATCAGCCGTGGCAGATCGGGGACAGCCTCAATGCCTCTATCGGGCAGGGCTTCGTGCTGGCGTCACCGCTGCAACTGGCGGTGATGACGGCGCGTATTGCATCTGGCAGGGCGGTGAGCCCGCGACTGGTGCACGCCATCGACGGCGTGCCCGAGCCGCTGCCCGAGGCAGAGGCGCTTGGCCTCGACGAAGCCCTGTTGCGGATGGCGCGGGGCGGAATGGATGCGGTCATGAACGGGCCGCGCGGCACGGCGCGACGGTCCCGCATCAGCCGCGAAGACTGGCGCATGGCCGGCAAGACCGGCACCAGCCAGGTGCGCAACATCACGGCCGCCGAACGAGCCCGCGGCGTCATCAGCAACGAGCAGCTGCCCTGGAACCGCCGTGACCATGCATTGTTCGTCTGCTACGCGCCTTACGAATCGCCGCGCTATGCGGTGTCGGTCGTGGTCGAGCATGGCGGCGGCGGATCGACCGCAGCCGCGCCGATCGCCCGCGACATCCTGCTTTTCGCGCTGGCCGACGGGCTGCCGCCGCTGGACGCCGTGCCGGCAGACCAGCGTGCCGACATGGAAGCGCGCCATGCCGCGATGAATCTCTATACGCCGCAGCCGACCGCCCCTGGCCGGTCGCGGGCCTGAGAAAGGGCGGCGCATGTCGTATCTGGATTATCAGGTCGCCCAGACACCGACCGGTCTGCGCAAGATCCTGTATATCAACTGGCCGCTCGTGCTGCTGCTGTCAGCCGTGGCCTGCGTCGGCTTCCTGATGCTGTATTCGGTTGGCGGCGGCCGCGCCGATGTCTGGGCCGAGCCGCAGATGTACCGTTTCGCCGTCGGCATGGTGGCGATGTTCGCGCTGGCCTTCGTGCCGATGTGGTTCTGGCGCGGGGTGTCGGTGTTGTCCTACGTCGCGTGCCTGCTGCTGCTGGTGGCGGTGGAACTGGTCGGCGATATCGGCATGGGCGCGCAGCGCTGGCTTGAGTTCGGGCCCTTGCGCCTGCAGCCCTCGGAGCTGATGAAGATCGCCCTGGTGCTGGTCCTTGCCGCCTATTACGACCTGCTGCCGCTGCGCCGCGTGTCCCGCCCGCTCTGGGTGCTGATCCCGGTCGCTCTGATCCTGCTGCCGACCGCGATGGTCCTGAAACAGCCCGACCTGGGGACCTCGATCATGCTGATGGCTGGGGGCGGTATCGTGATGTTCGCGGCCGGGGTCTCGCTGTGGTATTTCGCCGCGGTGGTCGGTTCGGCGGTCGGGCTGGTCTATGCCGTGCTGAAAAGCCGTGGCACCGACTGGCAGTTGCTGGAGGATTACCAGTTCCGGCGCATCGACACCTTCCTTGACCCATCGGTGGATCCGCTTGGGGCGGGCTACAACATCACCCAGGCACAGATCGCACTGGGGTCGGGGGGCTGGTCGGGCCGCGGTTTCATGCAGGGGACCCAGTCGCGGCTGAACTTTCTGCCCGAGAAACAGACCGATTTCATCTTTACCGTGCTGGCCGAGGAGTTCGGCTTTGTCGGCGCTTTTTCGCTGCTGATGCTCTACACGCTGATCATCGGCTTCTGCGTTTTTTCCGCACTGAGCAACCGCGACCGCTTCGGCTCGCTTCTGACGATCGGGATCAGCGGCACGTTCTTCGTCTATTTCGCGATCAACATGGGGATGGTGATGGGGCTTCTGCCGGTCGTGGGTTCGCCGCTGCCGCTTGTCAGCTACGGCGGCACCGCAATGATGATCCTGCTGATGGGGTTCGGCATGGTCCAGTCCGCGCATGTCCACCGGCCGCGCTGATCGGATGCGGGTGCTGTTCTCTGCCCCCGATGCGATGTGGTCCGAATGGGCGCCGGCCCTGCGCGCAGCCTGCCCCGAGATGGTGTTGCAGCGCGGCGGCGACCCGTCTGCGATCGACGCGATCATCTATGCGCCGGGTGGCGAGATCGAGGACCTGTCGCCCTATGCGAACGCCCGCCTTGTGCAAAGCCTGTGGGCGGGCGTCGAGCGGATCGTGACCAATCCGACGCTGAGCCAGCCGCTGGCGCGGATGGTCGATCCGGGCCTGGCGCAGGGCATGGCCGAATACTGCACCGGCTGGGTGATGCGGGCGCATCTGGGCATGGACCGCTATGTTCAGGACGGGACGTGGCGCAACGGGCAGATTCCGCCCCTGGCGTCCGAGCGCGACGTGGTGATCCTTGGCATGGGTGAACTGGGCCGCGCCGTGGCGGCCATGCTGGCCCCGATCGGTTTTCGCCTGACCGGTTACAGCGCCTCGGGAAAGCCGGTCGAGGGCGTCGAGATGCTGGCCGGCGATGCGCTGGACGAGGCGCTGGAGCGGGCCGCGATCCTGGTCACATTGTTGCCCGACACGCCGCAGACGCGCGGATTGCTGGATGCCAGCCGGCTGGCCCGTTTGCCGCGCGGGGCGTGGCTCGTCAATCCCGGCCGGGGCACGCTGATCGACGATGAGGCGTTGCTGGCCGCGCTGGACGCGGGCCGGCTGGCGCATGCCGTCCTCGACGTCTTCCGGACCGAGCCGCTGCCGCCGACCCATCCGTTCTGGACGCATCCGGCTGTGACCGTCACACCCCATATCGCCGCCGATACCCGCCCCGAAACGGCCGCCCCGGTGGTTGCCGACAACCTGCGCCGTGCGATGGCGGGGCGTCCCGTCCGTCACCTGGTGGATCGCCAAAAGGGCTACTAGACGGTTCGGTGCCTAGTCATCCGGGCGCGCGGCGCCGGTGGGGGCTTCCGTCTGGTTGGCGACCACCGGCGGTGCCGTCGTCACGATCGTGCCCCGCGACTGCACCCGCGCGATCCGCTCGGCCATCTTCTTTTCCCGCCTGCGGTGATAGGCGCGGATGACCGGAACGGTCACGTAGTGCGAGGCGATGCTGACCAGCAGGCCGATGATCGCGCCGCCGACCAGATAGGGCCAGTAGATCTGCTGGAAGAACTCCAGCAGATGTCCCCAATGGGCGCTTTCGGGGCCAAGGACCGAGCGGATATTGTGCCAAAGTTCGGCACTTGCGCGGGCGAATTCGCCGAAGATCTGCTGGGGGCCCAGTTCGCCGCGATAGCCCAGCATCTGCCGGCCCAGGCTGACCGAGGCGACGGCGATGAAGGGAAATGTGATCGGGTTGCCCACGAAGGTCGCCAGCAGCGCGGCAAGGACGTTCCCGCCGATCAGCCAGGCCAGCCCCGCCGCCGAGACGAAGTGAAATCCGAACAGCGGCGTGAACGATACGAACACCCCCGCGGCAATGCCCCGGCCGATCCGGTGCGGCCGATCGGGCAGGCGGCGCAATCGATGCAGGACATAGGTTCCCGCACGGCGCCAGCCGCCCCGCGGATAGATCATGTCGCTGGCCATCTGGCCATAGCTTCGAGGTATTCGGCGCTTGAACAAGAAATACCATCCGGTGCTTCGCGGACCCTGCCGCGTCTTACGGTTTCAGCGCCGGGTCGCGGATCCGGGCCACCTGCGCCACATCGCTTTCCGCCTCCAGTGCGGTCAGCAGGTTATGCAGATGCTCGTGGTCGCGCAACTCGACCTCGACCTCGATCCGGTAGAAATCCGGCTTTCGGTCGATGAACTCGAGGTTCGAGATATTCGCCCCTTGCGCCCCGATCAAGCTGCAGATGCGTCCCAGCACACCTGCATCGTGTCGAATGGTCAGGTTCAGAAGTGTCGAATAAGCGGCCGGGTGGCGCCCGTCGCGCCATTGCAGGTCCACCCAGCGATCGGGATTGTCCTCGAACTCGGCCAGAACCGGGCAGTCGATGGCGTGGATCACCACGCCCCGCCCGCGATAGGTGATTCCCACGATCCGCTCTCCGGGCAGGGGGCTGCAGCACGGTGCGCGCTGAAAATTGGCATCCGCCTCCAGACCGGCAAAGGGGCGTTGGCCGTCGATCTCGTCCTGCGGGGCATTGGCGAGTTCGGGATACAGAACCTCCAGCACTTCCTTGGCCGAGTTCTCGGCGCTGCCGATCCGGGCCAGCAGCTCGTCGCCTCCGGCAAGCCCCATCTGCCGCGCGGCGGTCCGCAGCGCCTTGTCTGTCGGCTTGCGTCCGACATGTTCAAAACTGACACGCACCAGTTCGCGCCCCAGCCGGACGAAACGGTCGCGATCCTCCTCCCGCAGGCTGCGCCGGATCGCGGCCTTGGCGCGCCCCGTAACCACGATGTCCAGCCAGGTCGCCTGCGGGCGCTGGCCCGAGGCGGCGATGATGTCGACGGACTGGCCGTTCTTCAGCCGCGTCCACAGCGGAACGCGGATCCCGTCGACCTTGGCGCCGACGCAGGAATTTCCCAGCCGCGTATGGATCGCATAGGCAAAATCGATCGGGGTGGCCCCTTTCGGCAGCTGAATCACGTCGCCCTTGGGCGTGAAGCAGAAGACCTGATCGTGATACATCTCAAGCTTCACATGCTCGAGAAACTCGTCGTGATCCTCGCCTTCGAAGCGGTCGGTCAGCGTCTCGATCCACTGTGCGGGATCAACGGCGAACGGGTTCCTGGCCCTCACACCGTCGCGATAGGCCCAATGCGCCGCGACGCCGGCCTCGGCAACCTCGTGCATCTGGCGGGTGCGGATCTGCACCTCGACCAGCTTGCCGTCGCGCCCGGACACGGTGGTATGGATCGAACGGTAGCCGTTCGACTTTGGCTGGCTGATGTAATCCTTGAACCGGCCCGGCACCGCGCGCCAACGGTGGTGGATGACGCCAAGCGCGCGATAGCAGTCGGCCTCGGTCCGGGTGATGATCCGGAAACCATAGATGTCCGAAAGCCGAGAGAAGGCAAGCTGCTTCTCCTGCATTTTCCGCCAGACGGAAAAAGGTTTCTTGGCGCGGCCGAACACGTCGGCGTCGATATTCTCGCGTTCCAGCTCGGTGCGGATATCGGCGGTGATCTGGCCGATGACGTCGCCGGATTCCTTTTGCAGGCTGACGAAACGGCGGATGATCGAGTTGCGCGCCTCGGGGTTGATGACCTTGAAGGCCAGGTCCTCAAGCTCTTCGCGCATCCATTGCATGCCCATGCGACCGGCCAGGGGCGCATAGATATCCATCGTCTCGCGCGCCTTCTGCGTCTGCTTGTCGGGGCGCATCGACCGGATCGTGCGCATGTTGTGCAGACGGTCGGCCAGCTTGACCAGGATCACGCGAAGGTCGCGCGACATGGCCATGAACAGCTTGCGGAAGTTCTCGGCCTGCTTGGACTGCGTCGAGGACAGCTGAAGATTTGTCAGCTTCGTGACGCCATCGACCAGGTCCGCGATCTCGGGGCTGAAAAGCTGGCCGATCTCTTCCTTGGTCGAGCGGGTGTCCTCGACGGTGTCGTGCAGCAGCGCGGTGGCAATCGTCGCGTCGTCCAGCCGCATCTCGGTCAGGATGGCGGCGACTGCGATCGGATGGGTGAAATAGGGCTCGCCGGAATGGCGGAACTGACCCTCATGCATGCGCATGCCATATTCATAGGCGTCGCGGATCAGCCGTGTGTCGCTGCGGGGGTTGTAGTTCCGGACCAGCGCGATGAGGTCTTCGACGTCGATCATGATCTGCCGAAGACCCCGTTATTCCATCAGCCGCGCTGGTTTGCTTCCAGCATCATGCGCAGCATCCGCTCTTCCGATTCCTCGTCGGCGGGCTTGGGTCGGTCAACCTCGGCACCCAGAAGCAGCGCCATGGCGTCCTCTTCGGGCTCGTCGACCTCGATCTGGGTCTGGGTGGATTCGATCATGCGTTCGCGCAGATCGTCCACGGGCTGTGTTTCGTCGGCGATCTCGCGCAGGGCGACGACCGGGTTCTTGTCGTTGTCGCGGTCAACGGTCGGAGCGCTGCCCGCCGCGATCTCGCGTGCGCGATGCGAGGCCAGCAGAACCAGATCAAACCGGTTGGGAACCTTGTCGACGCAGTCTTCAACCGTTACGCGGGCCATATCTCACCTGTGCAGTTGCGAATCGGATATCCGGGGCGAAACCGGACATCTGATGGCCCGGCGCGCGAATGTCAAGGAAAACCCCCGGAATCGCGCGCGGACAGGGGCACCATCCCGACCAGTTTCCCTGGCTCCAGCGCCGCCAGCAGCGCGGCTGCCGTCTGCCCGCTTGCAGGATGACGCCAGCCGGGCGCGATCTCGGCCAGCGGTGCCAGCACGAAGCCGCGATCCTGCATTCGGGGATGGGGCAGGATCAGCTCTGCCGGGGTCTGGACCTGCTGGTATTCCGGCGACATCGCGACCCATGCGCGCTGGGTCGCAGCGTCGGGCAGGACCAACTCGTCCAGCGCGATCAGATCCAGGTCCAGCACCCGCGCGGACCACCGCCCGGTGCGACGGTCGCGCCCGAACCCGGCCTCGATCGCATGCAGGCGCTGCAGCAGCTGCGCCGCGTCAAGCGAGGTTTGCAGCGTCACCACCGCGTTGGCGTAGTCCGGACCGCTGCCTGCGGGGTGGGCAGGTGTTTGCCACACCCGGCTGACCGCGCATATTGAAATATCCGGTTCAGCGTGCAGTATGTGCATCGCGGACCGAAGCGCTTGCTGCGCAGTCCGGTCTGCGGATGGCAGGTTGGCACCCAAGGCGACAATACCGAAAGACAACTTATCCATGCCTGCTTTGCCGTCCTACATTGCTTCCGTGATTGGGCGGTTCTGGCCGGGTGCTTGCCCCGGCTCTTGCACCACGACTGAAACAAGAAGTCTGATTGAAGGCATTGCTGATGTTTTACAAGGATGATCGGCTGGCGTTGTTCATCGATGGCGCCAATCTTTACGCTGCGGCGAAATCTCTTGGCTTCGAGATCGACTACAAGCTGCTGCGGCAGGAATTTGACCGCCGCGGCAAGCTGACGCGCGCCTATTATTACACTGCGCTGCTGGATGGCGAGGAATATTCGCCGATCCGCCCGCTGATCGACTGGCTGCACTACAATGGCTACTGCGTGGTCACGAAGGCGGCCAAGGAGTACACCGACTCGATCGGGCGCCGGAAGGTCAAGGGGAACATGGACATCGAGCTGGCCGTCGATGCCATGCAACTTGCCAGCCGGCTGGACCATGCGGTGCTGTTCTCGGGAGATGGCGATTTCCGGCCGCTGGTCGAGGCGCTGCAACGACAGGGCGTGCGGGTATCGGTCGTCTCGACCATCCGGTCACACCCCCCGATGATCGCCGATGACCTGCGTCGTCAGGCAGACAATTTCATCGAACTCGAGGCCCTGCGGGACATCATCGGCCGGCCGCCACGCGACAATCAGCAGGCCGAGACCTGAGCACCGGGGCCGAAGGTCGCTGGACGGCGTTGACGCTGATCTGCGCTGGCGTGGTCGGGGCGATGACCTGCTGGTTCTCTGCCACGGCGATCATGCCGGCGCTGATCGCGGACTGGTCGCTGACCGCATCCCAGGCGGGCTGGCTGACCAATGCCGTGCAGATCGGCTTCGTGCTGGGCGCGCTGGCGTCGTCGCTGGTGAACCTGCCCGACATCGTGCGGATGACACGGTTGATCACGCTGGCCGCACTGCTGGCGGCGGCGGCCAATGCGGTGTTGCTGCTGCAACCGGGTTTCGGCATCGCGATCGCCGCTCGGCTTGTCACAGGCGTCGCGCTGGCCGGGCTTTATCCGCCGGCGATGAAGCTGATGGCGACGTGGTTCCTGCGCGGGCGCGGGCTGGCGATGGGCTTTCTGATCGCGGGGCTGACGCTTGGGTCGTCCATGCCGCATCTGTTCCGCGCCCTTGGCGGCGGGGTCGATTGGCGGGTCGTGGTGATGGCCTCGACGCTGGCCGCGATCGTTTCGGCGCTGATCTTCGGGCTGCTTGTGCGCGAGGGGCCGCATGGCTTCGGCCGCGCCACGTTCGACCCCCGGCAAGCGCTGGCGGTGCTGCGCAATCGCCCCGTGTTTCTGGCGAATCTGGGCTATTTCGGCCATATGTGGGAGCTTTATGCGATGTGGGCGTGGTTCCTGGCCTTCGCCACCGCTGCCCGGCAGGGCGGTGTCGCGCCGTTCGGTTCGCCCTCGGTCTTTGCCTTTGTCGTGGTCGGTTCGGGCGTCTTTGGCTGCGTCCTTGGCGGAGTGCTGAGCGACCGGATCGGACGCTGCCTGACCACCGCCGGCATGATGGCGGTGTCGGGCTGCTGCGCGGCGCTGATCGGCCTTGCCTTCGCCGGACCGGCGTGGGTTCTGATGCTGGTCGCGGTGATCTGGGGAATCTCGATCATCGGTGACAGCGCCCAGTTCTCGGCCGCCGTCACCGAACTTGCGGACCGCCGCCTTGTCGGGACGGCGCTGACCCTGCAACTCAGCATCGGCTTCGCGCTGACCGTGCTGGCCATCTGGCTGATGCCGCGCGTCGCGGCGCTGCTGGGCGGCTGGCAATGGGCGTTCGTGGTGCTTGTGCCGGGGCCGCTTGTGGGCGCGGCCGCCATGCTGCGGCTGCGCGCCCTGCCCGAGGCAAGGAGGCTTGCCGGCGGACGCCGCTGACCCTTCGGCGGCGACCAGCGGCCAGCGGGCGGGCGCGTCCAGCCGGGTGGCGGGTCAGGGCGTCTGCCTGGCCAGACAGTCGGTCAGCCAGGCTCGGAACGCCCGCAATGTGCCAAGCCCGTCTTTCGTGCGCGGCCAGACCAGCCAATAGGCGCCGGGACCGGGAACGGCCTGGCGCAGGATCGGCTGCAACCGGCCTTCGGCGATCTCGATGCGGGCCAGGTAGTCCGGCAGCAGGGCCACCCCCAGCCCGGAAATCGCCGCCTGGATCATCATCGAGAACTGATCCATCAGCATCCCGTCCAGCACCGCCGGCGGCACGCTGCCCTGACCCGCAAACCAGGCCGGCCACGCCGCCGGTCGCGTCTCAAGCTGCAACAGCACGCTGTCATGCAGGTCCTCGGGCGCTGCGACCGGATGCGCGCGCAGGAACCCCGGCGACGCGCACGCCGTCAGCTTTTCGTCGAACAGCTTCCGGTGATGGGCGTCCGGCCAGTCGTCCTGACCAAAGCAGATCATCGCGTCGAACGGCTCTGACTCGAAGTTGAAGCGTGCAAATCTTGTGGCCAGGTTGACCGAAATACCCGGATTCGCGGACAGAAACGCTGGCAGGCGTGGCGCCAGCCAACGGGTGCCGAAGGTCGGCAGCACCGCCAGCGACAGGGTGCCCCCGTCGGGATTGGCGATCAGCGACATGCTGGCGCGCTGCACGATGTCGAGCGCGCCCGATATCTCGCGGAAATATCTCTGCGCCGCGTCGGTCGGGACGAGGCGCTTGCGCTGGCGCAGAAACAGCGGCAGTCCCAGTTGCGCTTCCAGCGACTGGATCAGCCGGCTGACCGTGCTCTGGGTCAGCGAAAGATCCTGGGCCGCGGCGGTCACCGACCCGCTGCGCATCACCGCGTCGAAGGCCAGCAGCAGGCTCAGATTGGGCAGGAACCGTCTTTGCCGCATGGGGTCATTCATTCCCTGCATGAACTGATGCGGATTATCCGTTTTCCGGGCCGGTTGCAAAGCGATAAGAGTTATTACCAGAATGACGCACATGCCGTCGAAGGAGAAATCGGATGTCCACGAAATCCCACAAGGGTGCGCCCTTCAACTGGTCCGATCCGTTCCTCTTGGAGGATCAGCTGACCGAGGAAGAGCGGATGATCCGCGACAGCGCCGCGGCCTTCGCGGCCGAAAGCCTGGCGCCGCGCGTGCAGGACGCCTATCTGAACGAGCACACCGACCCCGAGATATTCCGCGAGATGGGCGCGGCAGGCATGCTGGGCGTGACCGTGGCCGAGGAACATGGCGGGGTCGGTGCCTCATACGTCGCCTACGGCCTCGTGGCGCGCGAGATCGAGCGGATCGACAGCGGCTATCGCAGCATGGCCTCGGTCCAGTCGTCGCTGGTGATGTTCCCGATCGAGGCCTATGGCAGCGAGGATCAGAAGCGCAGATACCTGCCCGGGCTGGCGTCGGGCGAGCTGATCGGCTGCTTCGGCCTGACCGAGCCCGACGCAGGCTCTGATCCCGGCGGCATGAAGACCCGCGCGAAAAAGACCGAGGGCGGCTATCTGCTGAACGGATCCAAGATGTGGATCTCGAACAGCCCGATCGCGGATGTGTTCGTCGTCTGGGCCAAGTCCGAGGCGCATGGCGGAAAGGTCCGCGGCTTCGTGCTGGAAAAGGGCATGAAGGGGCTGTCCGCGCCCAGGATCGGCGGAAAATTGTCCCTGCGCGCCTCGATCACCGGCGAGATCGTCATGGAGGATGTCGAGGTCGGCGAGGACGCGTTGCTGCCCGATATCGAGGGCATGGGGGGGCCGTTCGGCTGTCTGAACCGCGCCCGCTACGGGATCAGCTGGGGCGTGATGGGTGCGGCCGAGGATTGCTGGTTCCGCGCCCGCCAATACGGGCTGGACCGGCACCAGTTCAACAAGCCGCTGGCCGCCACGCAGCTTTACCAGAAGAAGCTGGCCGACATGCAGACCGAAATTGCGCTGGGGTTGCAGGCGTCCCTGCGCGTCGGCAGGCTGTTCGACGAGGGTAAGTTCGCGCCGGAGATGATTTCCATCGTCAAGCGCAACAATTGCGGCAAGGCGCTGGATATCGCGCGGCATGCGCGCGACATGCATGGCGGCAACGGCATCCAGATCGAATATCACGTCATGCGGCACGCCCAGAACCTGGAGACGGTGAACACCTACGAGGGCACGCATGACGTTCATGCGCTGATCCTGGGGCGCGCGCAGACGGGCCTGCAGGCCTTTGGCTGAGGCGCCGCTGAAGGGTCTGCGAGTCGTCGAGCTGGCGCGCATCCTGGCCGGCCCGTGGATCGGCCAGACGCTGGCCGATCTGGGCGCCGAGGTCATCAAGGTCGAGGCGCCCGAGGGCGACGACACCCGGCGCTGGGGCCCGCCCTTCATCGAGCGGCCGCGTCGGGACGGCACGACCGAGACGGTCGCGGCCTATTTCCATGCCGCCAATCGCGGCAAACGCTCGGTCATCTGCGACTTCAACGACCAGGACGACCTGGGCAGGCTGAGGGTCCTGATCGAGAGCGCCGATGTGGTGATCGAGAATTTCAAGCTGGGTGGCCTGCGGAAATTCGGGCTGGACTACGACAGCCTGGCCGCCCGCAATCCGGGCGTTGTCTATGCTTCGATCACCGGCTTCGGGCAGGACGGGCCGCGCGCCGCGCAGCCCGGCTACGATTTCCTGATCCAGGGCATGTCGGGGATCATGGACCTGACAGGCGATCCGAATGGCGAGCCGCAGAAGGTCGGGGTCGCGTGGATCGACATCTTCACCGGACTTTACGGGGTGATCGCCGTGCAGGCGGCGCTGGCGGAACGGGCCCGATCGGGGCAGGGTCAGCATCTGGACCTGTCCTTGCTGGATTGCGGGGTCGCCGTGCTGGCCAATCAGGCGACGAACTATCTTCTGGGCGGGCAGGTCCCGCATCGCCTGGGCAACGCACATCCCAACATCGTTCCCTATCAGCTGTTCCCGGCCTCAGACGGACATCTGGTCATTGCGTGCGGCAATGACCGGCAATTCGCGGCACTGTGCCGGGCGCTGGAACGGCCGGACCTGCCGGCCGACCCGGCCTACGCGACCAATCCGGCACGCGTCGCGCATCGCGACCGGCTGATACCCATCCTGTCCGGGCTGACGCGACACCACGCGCGGGGTGCCCTGATTGCCATGCTCGAGGCCGCGGGCGTGCCCGCCGGTCCGGTCAACGATGTTGCCGAGGCGTTGACCGAGCCACAGGTTCAGGCGCGCGGCCTGCGCATCGCACCGGAAGGCATTCCGGGCCTTCGCAGCCCGATGCGGTTTTCGCGCAATGTCTTGACGACGCAGCGCGCCGCACCCGCGCTTGGCGACGGAGAGTGGCGCTTTTCCGGGGGCTGATCGTGGCCTCCGCGCGACAAAGCTGCGGATGACCGCGCGCCCGATCATCCCCCCCGCCCGATCCCGGAGCGCATCTTTCCTGCCTGCCGCGTTCCGGGATCGGGGGGGGGGGGGGGGTGAACGATCCTGAAGCGGTCTGGTTTCGGACCCGATCGGCCGGTGAAACCGCGCTTCGCACCGGTCCCGGCGCTGGCTCGCGGCGCCGACCCGGGGTGATCGGCCACACGGCGATGGTCGAAAGGCTGTCGACCGCGCTGCCGGTCGAAGGCCATGTCCTGATCGAAGGACCGCCCGCCCTTGCCAGTTGGGCGGGGTTGGGTCAACCTTCGTCGCATGATGCCCCCGGACAGAGGGGGCCACGTACAACCGACAGGGAACCCAGCTCATGAAAATGCATCTCTCCTCCCGCGCGCTGCTGCTGGCCTCGGCCCTCGCGCTTGCGCCTGCTGCCTATGCCGAGACGCCCGCCGATACGCTGGTCGTCGCCAACGACATCAGCGACATCATCAGCCTCGATCCGGCCCAGACCTTCGAATTCTCGGGCAACGACGTGAACCGCAACACCTATGACCGCCTGGTCGATTTCGACCCGCTGGACATGGAGGCGGGCTTCAAGCCGGCGCTGGCCGAAAGCTGGAAAGTGGCAGAGGATGGCATGTCGATCACCTTCACGATGCGTGAAGGCGTCACCTTCCATTCCGGCAACCCGGTCCGCGCCGAAGATGCCGCATGGTCGCTGCACCGGGCCGTCAAGCTGGACAAGACCCCGGCCTTCATCCTGACGCAGTTCGGGTTCACCGCCGACAATGTCGAGGAAAAGATCACCCATGACGGCAACACGCTGACGATCAGTCTTGACCAGCCCTATGCGCAGTCCTTCGTGCTGAACTGCCTGACCGCGATGATCGCCAGCGTCGTGGACAAGGAAACCGTCATGGCCCATGCCGAGGGCGACGATCTGGGCAATACCTGGCTGAACACCAACGAGGCCGGATCGGGCGCCTTCCAGCTGGCGGCGTGGCGACCCAACGAGGCGGTCCAGCTGACCGCATACGAGGATTACTATCAGGGCGCCTCGGACATGAAGCGCGTCATCGTTCGGAACGTGGCCGAATCCAGCGCGCAGCGCCTGCTGCTGGAACAGGGCGATATCGACGCCGCGCGCAACCTGACGCCCACCGATGTCGAGTCGCTTTCCACCACCGAGGGCGTCAGGATACAGGACGAGCCGCGCGGCCGCATCCTGTATATGGGCCTGAACCAGAAGGACGAACTGCTGTCCAATCCGGCCGTGATCGAGGCCATGAAGCATCTGGTAAACTATGAAGGCATCACCGACAGCTTCCTGAAGGGCATGTTCATGACCCATCAGGCATTCCTGCCCGCCGGCTATCTGGGCGCGCTCGAGGATCAGCCCTGGACCTATGACGTGGAAAAGGCCAGGCAGATCCTGAGCGATGCGGGGATCGAGGGCGGCACGATCACCACCAAGGTCCGCGACCTGCGCGAATATGTCGACGTGGCCCAGACCTTGCAGGCCAGCATGGCCGAGGCCGGACTGACGTTGAACATCGAACAGATGACCGGCGCGCAGGTCCTTGACGCCTATCGTGCCCGCGAGGTGCCGATCTTCCTGGGCGAATGGGGCCCGGACTATTCCGACCCCAACACCAACGCCGCCACCTTCGCCTACAATCCCGACAACAGCGACGAGGCGATGGCCACCGGGCTTCTGGCCTGGCGCAATGCCTATGCAGTCCCCGATTCGATGAACGAGGCGACCGTCGCCGCCACGCTGGAACAGGACAGCGACAAGCGGGCGCAGATGTATCAGGACATCCAGAGACAGTACCAGGCCGAAGCGCCGATCATCCCGCTGTTCCAGCGGATCGAGAACACCGGGCTGCGGCAGAATGTCCAGAACTGGAACGCAGGCGGCTCGGTGACCTCGGTGATGTATCATCAGGTCACCAAGGGCGAATAGGCCTTGTCCGCGACCGATGCCGATCCGGGCGGGCGGGGCCAGACTCCGCCCCCCCCGACCCCACCCCCGCCGACCGCGCCTGCCTCGGCATCCGACAGGCGCGCCGCCCGGCGCAGGCGGTTGCACGGCATTGCGGGAACATTGCTGTCGCTGGCGCTGACCCTTCTGGGGCTGCTGCTGGTCACCTTCATCATCGGCCGCGTCATGCCGATCGACCCGGTGCTGAAGGTGGTGGGCGACCGCGCGTCGCAGGCGCAATACGAGGCGGCCTATCAGGCGATGGGCCTCGACAAGCCGCTGGTGGTGCAGTTCTTCGGATATATCGGCGACGTGCTGACCGGCAATTTCGGGCGCTCGATCTCGACCGGGCAGCTGGTGATCGACGACATCAGGCATGTCTTTCCCGCGACGCTGGAACTGGCGACGCTCGGCACGCTGATCGGGGTCAGCATCGGCGTTCCGCTGGGGGTGATCGCGGCGGCGCGGCGCGGCGGGATCATCGACCAGGTCGCCCGGGTGGTGGCGCTGGTCGGCTACTCCATGCCGATCTTCTGGCTGGGTCTGATGGGGTTGCTGGTGTTCTACGGCATCCTCGGCTGGGTCGGCGGACCGGGCCGGCAGGGCATCATCTTTGACGGCATGGTGCCCTCCGTGACCGGGTTGATCCTGGTGGATTCGCTGATCGCGGGCGATTGGGCGGCCTTCAGGGACGCGTTTTCCCACATCATCCTGCCGGCCAGCCTGCTGGGCTATTTCAGCCTGGCCTATATCAGCCGCATGACCCGCAGCTTCATGCTGGAACAGCTTGGCGCGGAATACATCACGACGGCCCGCGTCAAGGGCCTGTCGGAAGGCGCGGTGATCTGGCGGCACGCGTTCCGCAACATCTCGATCCCGCTGGTTACCGTGATCGCATTGTCCTTCGGCTCGCTGCTGGAGGGGTCGGTCCTGACCGAGATCATCTTCTCGTGGCCGGGACTGGGCCAGTACATCACCAAATCGCTGCTGGCCGGCGACATGAGCGCGGTGCTGGGCGGCACCATCGTGGTCGGGGTCTGCTTCATCGCGCTGAACCTGCTCAGCGACCTGCTGTATCGCGTTCTGGATCCGAGGTCGAAATGAGCGTCACCGGCATGACCCGCCGCGAATGGCTTCTTTCGGACGCGCCCCTGACTCGGCGGCAGGCGCGGCTTGGCGCGCTGTATCAGGGCTGGCTGACCTTTCGCGCCAACAAGCTGGCGATGTTCGGGCTGGTGATCCTGATCCTGCTGATCGGCATGGCGATCCTGGCGCCCTGGATCGCCCCGCAAAGCCCGTTCGCCCAGAACCTTGCGGGCAGGCTGGCGCCGCCCTCGGCCGAGCACTGGCTGGGAACCGACGCGCTTGGCCGGGATATCCTGTCGCGGCTGATCCACGGCTCGCGCATCACGCTGTTCATCGTCGGCACGGTGGCGCTGATCGCACCGATCATCGGCCTGTTCATCGGCACCGTGGCGGGATTCGCGGGCGGCTGGATCGATCAGGTCCTGATGCGGATCACAGACATCTTCCTGGCCTTCCCGAAGCTGATCCTGGCGCTGGCCTTCGTCGCGGCGCTGGGGCCCAGCATCGGCAATGCCGTCCTGGCCCTCGCGCTGACCGCATGGCCACCCTATGCGCGGCTTGCGCGGGCCGAGACACTGACCGTCCGCAACGCCGATTTCATCGCTGCGGCGCGGTTGCAGGGCGCGGGACCGATGCGCCTTCTGGTCCGCCATATCTGGCCGCTCTGCATCAGCTCGCTGATCGTGCGCGTGGCGCTGGACATGGCGGGGATCATCCTGTCGGCGGCCGGCCTCGGGTTTCTGGGGCTGGGGGCACAGCCGCCGATGCCCGAATGGGGGGCGATGATCTCGGACGGGCGGGCCTATATCCTGGATTTCTGGTGGGTGGCGGCGATGCCGGGCCTTGCGATATTCATCGTGTCGCTTGCCTTCAACCTGCTGGGGGACGGGCTGCGCGACGTGCTGGACCCGAAGGGGGACAAGTCATGACCGATCCGCTTCTGTCGGTCCGCAACCTGCGCGTGACCTTTGCGACCCGTCAGGGCGAGTTCCAGGCGGTGCGCGGCGTCGGCTTCGACCTTGGCCGAGAGCGGCTGGGGGTGGTGGGCGAATCCGGTAGCGGGAAATCCATGACCGGCCGCGCGATCCTTGGCCTTGTCCGTCCGCCGGGCCGGGTCACCGCCGACCGGATGGAGCTTGAGGGGCAGTCGATCCTGAACCTGTCCGAGCGCAAGATGCGCAGGATCCGTGGCAGCCGGATCAGCATGGTGATGCAGGACCCGAAATTCAGCCTCAACCCCGTCATGACAATCGGCGACCAGATCATCGAGGCCTACCGCCTGCATGCCGGCGGCGCGAAGGGCCAGGCCAGGCAGAAGGCCCTGGACATGCTGGCCGCGGTGCAGATCCGCGAGCCCGAGCGCGTGATGGCAGCCTATCCGCACGAGATGTCGGGCGGCATGGGCCAGCGGATCATGATCGCCATGATGCTGGCCCCGGACCCCGAGATCCTGATCGCGGATGAGCCCACCTCGGCGCTGGACGTCTCGGTCCGCACCGAGGTGCTGAACATCCTGGACCGGCTGGTTCGCGACCGCGGAATGGGGCTGATCTTCATCAGCCACGACCTCAATCTGGTCGCGCAGTTCTGCGACCGCGTGCTGATCATGTATGCTGGCCGTATCGTCGAGACGCTTTCCGCCAGAACCCTGCACGAGGCCAGGCACCCCTACACGCAAGGCCTGCTGAACAGCCTGCCCCGGCTGGATGCGCCGGTGGACCGCCTGCCGGTCCTGCCGCGGCAGGACAGCTGGCGCGACGGCGGTCCCGTCGGCGAGAGCCTTGAAACCGATCTGCCCGGAGGTTTGTGATCCATGCCGCATCTTCTGGCCGCGACCATCCCTCCAGGCCGCGCGGCCTTGACTGTCCCGCTTCGACAGGCGCCCCGATGCTGACGGTCGAGAACCTGGATGTCTGGTTCGGCTTTCCGCCCGATCGCGTCGATGCGGTCCGCTCGGCTGATTTCAGCGTGGCGCAAGGCGAAAGCTTTGGTCTGGTGGGCGAATCCGGTTCGGGCAAATCGACGATCCTGCGGGCCATCGCCGGACTGATCGACAGCTGGTCGGGGCGAATCGAGGTCGCGGGGCGTTCCGTGACCGGCGATCGCCGCGACCGGGCGTTCTACAAGACCGTGCAGATGGTCTTTCAGGACCCTTATGCCAGCCTCCATCCGCGCCACTCGGTCGATGCGGTCCTCAGCGAGGCCCTCCGGCTTCAGGGCATGGATGACATCGACAACCGTATCCAGCGGCTGCTTGACGATGTCGGGCTGGGACGAGGTTTCCGCTTCCGCTATCCCCATCAGTTGTCGGGTGGCCAGCGCCAGCGGGTCGCGATCGCGCGCGCATTGGCGGGCGAGCCGCGCCTTCTGCTTCTGGACGAACCGACCAGCGCGCTGGATGTCAGCGTCCAGGCCGAGATCCTGAACCTGCTGGCCGATCTGCGCGCCGAACACCGGCTGACCTATCTGATGGTAAGCCACGACCTCGCCGTTGTGGGGCATATGTGCGACCGCCTGGCGGTGATGCAGCATGGCCGGATCGTCGAGGTGATGACTGTCGATGCGTTGCGCCAGGGGGCGGCGCGCCAGGACTATACCCGGCACCTGATTCACGCCTCGGCAGGCTACGAACGGGTCTGAACGGGCCTGTGGGGAACAGCCGCGTTCGCGCCGCGGCCTCGCGGGGTTGCACCCGGCGTCGATCCGGTTAGCGTCGCCGGTGACCACAAGCAAAGATGGGGATGCGCGATGAAAAGGGTGACGCTGGGTGGCAGCGATGTCGAGGTCAGCGAGATCTGTCTTGGGACCATGACCTTCGGCTGTCAGACTGACGAAGCCGGCGCGCATGCCCAGATGGACCGCGCGCTCGAGGTCGGGATGACGTTCTTCGACACCGCCGAGATGTATCCTGTGAATCCGGTGCGACGCGAAACCATCGGCGTCACCGAACAGATCGTCGGGCGCTGGCTGGCCCGGACCGGCCAGCGCGACCGGATCGAGATCGCCACCAAGATCACCGGGCCAAGCCAGATGGTGCGCGATGGCGCGCCCTATGACGGCGCAACCGTGTCGGCCTGTATCGACGCCTCGCTGAAAAGGCTGCAGACCGACCGCATCGACCTGTTCCAGCTGCACTGGCCGGTGCGCGGAACCTGGGCGTTCCGGCAGAACTGGGCCTATGCACCGACCGCCTGCAAGGCCGAGGTGCTGGACCACATGGCCGATGTGCTGGCGGCCGTGGAACAGGCCGTGCAGGCCGGCAAGCTTCGCGCCTTCGGGCTGTCGAACGAGACCGCCTGGGGGCTGGCGCGCTGGTGCGACATGGCCGACCGGACCGGTGCGCCGCGCGTCGCCGCGATCCAGAACGAATACTCGCTGCTGCACAGGATCTACGACACCGATCTGGCCGAAACCGCGATCCAGGAAGATGTGACCCTGCTGGCCTTTTCGCCGCTGGCGGCGGGGCTGCTGACCGGCAAGTATCGCAGCGGTGCCATTCCCGAGGCCAGCCGCGCGCAGGTGGACAAGGCGCATGGCGGGCTGGGCAACCTGGGCGGGCGCAGGACAGCGCGCGGCATCGCCGCCACCGATGCCTATCACCGGCTTGCCGTCGATCACGGCTGGGACCCGCTTCATCTGGCGATTGCCTGGCAGCTGACCCGGCCCTTCAAGACGATCCCGATCATCGGCGCCACGGACATGGAGCAGTTGCAGCATCTGATCGAGGGTTTCGGCACAACCGTGCCCCGGGATCTGGCGAAGGCCATCGACCGTCTGCACAAGGAGCATCCGCTGCCCTATTGATGATGCCGGGCGCGAGCCTATCTTCCTGATATGAAAGACAAGCAATGGGGGCAGACATGGCGGACGATCCGTATGCCGCACTGGGACTGACGAAATCCGCCAGCGATGCCGAGATCAAGAAGGCCTATCGCAAGATCGCCAAGACCGACCACCCCGACCTGAACCCGGACCCGGTGGCGGTCGAACGCTTCAGGGCGGCGGCGGCTGCCTATGATCTGCTGAAGGACCCCGAGCAGCGCCGCCGCTTTGACGCTGGCGAAATCGACGCGCAGGGGCAGGAGCGGCCGCAGCAGCGCACCTATCGCGAACATGCCGAGGCGGCCGGAAGCCCCTATGCCCGCAGCTATGGTTTCGACGGCGATCCCGATCTGTCCGATGTGTTCTCCGATCTGTTCGGCCACCGCCGCACCGGCTTCAGCCAGGGCGGCTTCGAGCGGCGTGGCTTCCAGCAGGGTGGCGCGCGCGATGGCGATCTTCGCGGCCAGGACTACCGCTTCAGCCTGCAGGTCGACTTCATGACCGCGGCCAGGGGCGGCAAGACCCGCATCAGCCTGCCCGAGGGCGGCGATCTCGAGGTCGCGATTCCCAAGGGCGTCCGCGACGGCCAGACGATCCGGCTGAAAGGCAAGGGCGGGCCGGGCATGGGCCGGGGCGGCCCGGGCGACGCCTATCTGGAGATCTCGGTCGCGCCGCATCCCGAATTCCGGCGCGAGGGCGACGACATCCATCTGACCCTGCCGATCACCATCGACGAGGCCGTGCTGGGCGCCAAGGTCGCGGCGCCGACGATCGAGGGTGCGGTCAACCTGACCATCCCGAAAGGCGCCAGCAGCGGGCAGAGGCTGCGTCTGCGCGGTCGCGGCATCAATGGCGGCGATCAGCAGGTGGAACTGAAGATCGTCATGCCGCAGCGGATCGACGACGAACTGGCGACATTCATGGAAAGCTGGCGCAAGAAGAACGGCTACGATCCGCGCAGCAAGATGAAGATGGGGGGGTGATGCCATGACCCGCTATTACTCGGAAACCGAAGTCGTGACGCTGATCGACGAACTGACGCCGGGACGGCTTCAGGCCTATCTTGGCGCGCATATCGTCGAGCCGGTGCCATCGGAGCAGGGGCCCCGCTATCGCGAAGCGGACCTCGCGCGGCTGCAACTGGTCTGCCATCTCAGCGAATGCTACCAACTGCCCGAGGATTCGCTGAACATGGTCATGTCGCTGATCGACCAACTGAACACGGCGCGCGGTGACATGCGCGCCCTGATCCAGGCGGTCGCTGCGGAACCAGACGAGGTGCGCGTGCGCATCCATCACAGCCTGCGGCAGATCCGGCGCTGAAGCGGTCGCGCTTCGGCCATTCCGGCCCTGCGCGAAGGCCGGATGGCAGATGCGCCGGGTGGTCACGCCGGGCGCGCATGTCGGGGATCATCCGATGATGTCCGGCCTTGCAACGAGGGAAAATCGGCTCGGATGTTTCCCGTCGGGTACCGGCCTGTCCTGGCCCGAGCCAATGGCCAGGGCCGGCGCTGCCCGCGCGTCGGCCCAGAGGTCAGTGCACGGCAAATCTTCGGCCGAGGACCTTCGGCGTTCAGGACTTGCGGCCATGCTTTCCGCCCCGCCGCTTCTTCAGCATCGGCTTTCGATCCGGCAGTTCCGCCAGCACCTGGCGGCGTGCAGCGGCGGACAGGCTGGCCCAGCACGCAATTTCATCCAGCGTCCGAAGGCAGCCGACGCACAGCCCCTCATGCGGATGAATCACGCAGATATTGACGCAAGGACTTTGCGGCGCGTCGTGACTGGAAACAGGCGTGGCATCATTCATCCGCGAAACCTAGGCGGAGCATCGGCGCGCCGCAAGCTGGCACGGTCCTTGACGGCGACATCGTGGCTAGGCCGCGCCAAGATGCCGCAGCCGGTCCAGAGCGCCCTGCAGGATGTAGCCGGCGGCGACCTGATCGATCACCTCGGCGCGGCGGCGACGCGACGTGTCGGCCTCCAGCAAGGCGCGTTCCGCGGCGACGGTGGAAAGGCGTTCGTCCCAGAAGCCGATGGACAGGTCGGTCAGCCGCGACAGGTTGCGCGCGAAGGCGCGCGTCGACTGCGCGCGCGGTCCCTCGCTGCCATCCATGTTCCGCGGCAGGCCAAGGACCAGCCCGCACAGCCCGCGCCCTGTCGCGATCTTCAGCAATTCGGCGGCGTCCAGCGTGAATTTCTGCCGTCTTATCACGGTCAGCGGCGAGGCAACCTGACGCATCCCGTCGCTGACCGCGACGCCGATGGTCTTGGTGCCAAGGTCAAGCCCCGCCAGGGCACCCATCGCCGGCAGCGAGGCGGCGAAATCGGCGATGTCTTCATGGATCATTCGGCCAGACCGGCCTGCCGGGCAGCCGCACGCAGCGTCGTCATGGCGTCCGGCGTCTGGGCAAAGCGGGTCTGGGCCTCGTCCCAGATGGCGCGCGCGCGATCGGTCTGCCCCAGCACCCCAAGCGAGGATATCAGCCTGGCCCATTCGTCCGGCGTGCCGCCCTGTTCGGCCAGCCGCGCTTCAAGCTGCGCGACCATCCCGCCGATCATCTGCTGACGCTGCTCGGGGGTCATGTCCTGCGCTGCCGCCATCGCCCCGGCATCGGGACCGGGCATCGCCGGCATCGACGGTGCGGCTGTTTGCGGAGGGACGTAATCGGGCTGGCCGGCCAGCCAGGCCAGGTCGCTGATGGTTCGCCGGATCGGGACAATCCATGGGGCGTCGTCGGGACCCTCCTCGATCAGCCTGCGCCAGATCGGAAACGCACGGTCGGGCCGGCCGTTCTGCAATTGCAGCATCCCCAGCAGATAGCGCGCCTGAGGCTGGCCTGGATCCTTGCGCAGGGCGCGGGCAAGCACTTCCTCGGCCTCGGGTGTGATGATGCCGCCGGCGGCCTCCATCATCATCGCGGACAATCGCATCAGGGTCTCGGCACTTGCGGCCTCGCCCTGGACATCCACCAGACGCTGCTGCGCCTCGCGCGCGGCGGCGAGATTGCCGAGGCGCGTTTCGCTGGTCGCGAGCAGCGCCAGGCCCTGCGGATCATCAGGTTTCCTGGCGACGGCGGCACGCAGCTCTTCCACAAGCGCGGCGTATTCCGGGTCGGGATCCTGGGGCGCATTGCGTTCAGGCGCCTGCGCCTCGGCCTCGGTCTGGCTGGGCCGGCTGTCATAGGCGCGCTCGGCCTGCGCGATCCGTTCGGCCAAGGGCAAATCAGGCGCACCGGGAACGCCCTCGCGGATATAGAGCGCGACCGTGCCCGACAGCAGCGCCAGAACCACCAGACCGGCCAGCAGTGCCTTGCCGTCGCGGGGCGGCGACGCGGCCTGCGAAAGCCGGTTGTCGGCGTCCAGAACCTTGCGCCCGATTTCGGTGCGAAGGCGCGCGGCGTCATCGGCGCCGATCACCCCGCGCTCCAGATCGCGATCGACCTCGCGCAGCTGGTCGCGATAGACCTGCAGATCATAGGCGGCAGCGGGCGTTGCCGCAGCTTCGCCCGACCTTCCCGCACGCCAGATCGGCGCAAGGATCGCAACAGCCACCCCAAGCAGCAGCACGGCACTCAGTATCCAGAACATCCTATCCTCCGATTGCGTCAGCTTTAGTGGCATTTTCCCGGAACCGAAAGCGTCGCCGTGCCGCAGCCGGGACTGGCCCCAGGCCCGCAGCGCATGAATTTTCCTTCAAAAGTCTTGACTTGCGACGTCCTGACCGGCCTGGTGACGAAAAAGTCATCGAACATGTTTACACGCCACTGCTTTCGTTCGCTTTTCAAGCGCGGCCGCTTTTTCGAGAGCAGGTGGCAGAATCGGCTGTCCACCAACCTGTCGGTCATCGCCTATGTGGCGCGCATCTGGCGGCCCTGGGCGGCGGTGCGGATCGTGGCCGCCCTGGCGCTGGCGATCGGGTTCACCGGATACGAACTGCTGTCCGACACACCCGCGGGATGGGGCTGGCTGCTGGCCGCGGCCGGGGCCGCCTGGTCCATGACCGGTATCGTCTGGCAGTTTCTGAACCTGCACCGGACGCATGTCTTTGGCAGCGCCGCATCGGGGCGACACGACCTGTCGCGCGATTTCTTCGATCATGGCAGCCCGGACCCGGTCGATGGCAGGCTGGTCCTGTCCGAGATCGAGGGCGGCGTGTCCGAAATCCACGACAACGGTGGCGACGTGATCTGGGGCGTGGTCGAAGGCAAGCGCGGCAACCGGAACGGCTATGTCTTCGACAATGACGTGGCGCGCGCGCTTGCCGCTGGCGGAATCGCAATCCTGCCCAGCCCGGATGGCGACCAGCGGACCGAGCGCGACCTGATGCGCCGCATGTCGGGTCTGGTCCGCGACTTTCAGGCCGAGGGGCTTGGCATCCGCCGTCGCAACAGCATCCGGGGCGGACGATCCTTTTTCGATGCGCCCAAGATCAGGCTCTCGGCGCTGCGTTGGGACCAGAAGACCGGCCTGTCGGCACGGATCGGACGCACCAGCTATTTTACCTCCTGCCTGACCAACGATCTGGCCGCGCAGCAGATCAAGCATGGCGACCGGGTGATCGCCGACCGGTCCGAGGACATGTATCCCGTCTCGCGGCCGGCAGGTCCTGGCGCTGCCTTGCTGCTGAAGCGGCTTGCGGATTGCCCGACCATGTCGAACCATGTCGGCTCGGTCGTGCTGGCGCTGTCGCGCGAGGGGTATCCCGTGCTTTCCACCCAGGGCGGCGCCGCCGAAGTGAACAAGGGCAAGGCGGTGCTGTCGGGCAGCGGATCGATCGACTGGGCGGACATGGATCACTCGGGCGCGCGCCGCGACGGACGTCTGGATCGCGCGATCCTGTACGGCATGGCCCGCGAACTGCTTGAGGAAACCCGCCTGATCCCGCAGGATTCGCTGCGCGAATGCGATTACGCGCTGATCCGTCAGCAGGCCGCCGCGTTGCGGCTTGCGGGCCTGTATCGCGATCTGCGCCGCGGCGGCCTGCCGATCTTCGTGGGCTTTGGCCGGATCGACCAGCGCATGGACCGCATTCTCGAGGCGCGGCCTCTGCATCCCGACAACTGCCCGTTCTCGAGTCCGGCCGAGACGCGGTTGCTGACCGATCTGCCGCAGGCGGTGATCAGCGATGCCGGACAGATGATCGCCTATCTGGAACGGCACCTGACCGACACCGCCCGGGTCCAGCGCGATCCGTCGGACCAGATCCTGATCCTTTTGCAGCTGCTGGAACGCAGCCAGGTGCTGCGCGATCACTTCGACCGCGCCATCACGGCGGCGCCCGCCAGTGCCGACCCTGCGCCCGGCCCCGCGCGCAGCCTCAGCCGCAGATAGCTGCGGTCGTCATGGGACCGCGCGGTTCGCGGGTCCCAGCCCTTCGTGCCGCGCAGCGCGGCGACGCAGTCGGGGTCCTCGGCGAGCAGCCTTTCCAGCAACGCTTCGGACTCGGCCAGCGAGGGACGCGGTGCGGGATAGCCGTCGCTGCACAGCACCACCTCGCGCGCATCCGACAGCGGGAACAGCTCGATGAAACGGGCCGGCACCGGGTTGCCGTCGATGCAGCCGAAACCCCAGGGCGTGCTGGCGTCGTTCTGCAGAAGATGCTGGCGGCTCAGCCACGGCATGATCGCCGCGCGACCCGGGTCGCCCGCACCCGGCAAGGCGGGACACAGATGCCGATACAGCGCCCGCGCCTCGGCCAGCAGATCGTCGACGCGCTTGACCGCAGGACGCTGGCTGCCGTCGATCATCACACCCGGATCGCCCACCCGGACCACGCAACCCCACGCGGGAATGCAGGCGGCAAAGACCGCGTTCGGGCGGCCCTGCGGCGGAATCGCGCAGGCACCCAGCCGCGCGGCCACGGCGTCGGACAGGCGCATGACCAGCGCGTGGGGATCGTGCTCGGCCAGGGGTCTTGCCAGCTCCGCGGCCACCGTGTCGGCGACGATCTGGCCGCCGGTCCTGCCGTCGTCGCGCCAGCCGGTCTTGTCGGTCGCGCCGTCGATGACCGCGGCACAGTGATCCTGAATGACCAGACGATCCTCGCCTTCGCCGCCATCGCGGGATTTGGCCCTCAGGGCCTGCTCGACCAGTTCGAATTCCGCCATCGCGCCCCTCGTTGCCTGTCCGCGCCAGTCTGCCCGCCAGTCTGCCCGCCAGTCTGCCCGCCAGTCTGCCCGCCAGTCTGCCCGCCAGGCGGCCGCGCGCAAGCGATCTTGCCGCGCGTGTCGCAATCTGATCCAATCTGCCGCATGCTGTCTTGAGAGACAGGAAGCCTGCGGTCATTCTGAGACCAATTCAGCCAGGGGATATTCATGCCGACTGCGACGCCTTCCGGCCGCTATTCCGTTTTCGCGATCGCGCGCCAGGCGTTGCGCCAGCACCAGAACTGGGGTCGCGCCTGGGTCAGCCCCGAGCCTCGCGAGCGTTACAAGGTTGTGATCGTCGGGGCGGGCGGACACGGGCTGGCCACGGCCTATTACCTGGGCAAGAATTTCGGCATCACCGACATTGCGGTGATCGAGAAAGGCTGGCTGGGTGGCGGCAATACCGGGCGCAACACGACGATCATCCGGTCGAACTATCTGCAGGACCCGTCCGCAGCGATCTATGACAAGTCGCTGAAGCTGTACGAGACCCTGTCGCAGGACCTGAACTACAATGTCATGTTCAGCCCGCGCGGCCTGATCATGCTGGCCCAGACCGAACACGAGGTCCGCGGCTACAAGCGCACCGTCTATGCCAACAATCTGCAGGGCGTCTCGACGGAATGGATCGAGCCGGCCCGCCTCAAGGAGCTGGTGCCGATCATCAATCTGGACGGGCCGCGCTATCCGGTGCTTGGCGGGCTTTACCAGGCGCGCGGAGGCACGGCGCGGCATGACGCGGTCGCCTGGGGTTACGCACGGGCCTGTTCCGACATGGGCATGCACATCATCCAGAACTGCGAGGTCACGGGGATCGAGACCGATTCGGGCCAGGTCCGCGCCGTCAACACCTCGAAGGGCCGGATCGGCTGCGAGAAACTGGCGCTGGTCGTGGCCGGGCATTCCTCGCAGCTGGCGGAAATGGCCGGCTTCCGGCTGCCGATCGAAAGCGTTGCCCTCCAGGCGCTGGTCAGCGAGCCCATCAAGCCCTGCATGGACGTGGTCGTGATGGCGAACACCGTGCATGGCTACCTGTCACAATCCGACAAGGGCGAGATGGTGGTCGGCGGCGGCACCGATGGGTACAACAACTTCACGCAGCGTGGGTCCTGGCATCATGTCGAGGAAACGGTGCGCGCACTGGTCGAGACATTCCCGATGATCTCGCGGCTCAAGATGCTGCGCCAATGGGGCGGGATCGTGGACATGACGGGTGATCGCTCGCCGATCCTGTCCGGAACCCCGGTCGGCAATCTTTACGTCAATTGCGGCTGGGGGACGGGCGGGTTCAAGGGGATCCCGGGATCGGGATGGGCGATGGCCGAACTGGTCGCGAACGGCTCGCCCGGACCGCTGGCGGCCGATTTCGGGTTGGGCCGGTTCCGGGAAGGCCGGTTCATCGATGAATCCGTCGCCGCCGGCGTGGCGCATTAGGCGAGGCTCCGGCAATGGCCCTGGACACGGGAACACAACCCCCACCAACCGCATTGTGCTTTGAGAAACTTTTCAATGGAAAGGACCGATCATGTCCGAGGGCAAGAACAACAACACGATCTACTTCATCGTCGGCGCCATCGTGGTGGTCGTCGCGCTGCTGTTCTTCTTCATGGCAGGCGACGACATGGATGCGGCGACGGACACCGGTGCGCCCGCTGACACCACCGTCAATGTGGATACCGCGCCCGACGCTTCGGTGGATGGCGATGCCGTCGATGACGCGCCTGCCGATCCGGCCGAGCCTGATCCGGCCGAGCCTGATGCGGCCGAGGAAGAGCCCGCACCGGTCGACTGAGGCCGCAGGTTCGGGGCCTGCCTGCGGATTGCAGCCGCGGCTACCGCGGAGCCGGGTGCAACCAGCGCCCGGCTTTCGCATGCGCCCTGGGGCTTGGGACCATCGGGGCGGGACCTCTGGACTTTGCGACCGTCGCCCGACCCTTTTCGCGCAAGGATGACTGAATGCTGATCCTGACCTGCCCGTACTGCGGCGTTGCCGCCGAGGAAACCGAACTTCAGCCCGGCGGCGAGGCGCATCTCAAGCGCGTCGGCCCGGAAGGATCCGACGACGAGTTGGAAGGCTATCTGTTCGCCCGAAAGAACCCGAAGGGCGTCCATTTCGAACGCTGGCGCCATGCGTATGGCTGCGGCAAGTGGTTCCTTGCGGCACGGGACACCGCCACGCTGCAGGTCTATGGCACCTACAAGGCGCAGACCACGCACCCGCCGGCCGACGTGGTCAGCGAAATCCGCAAATCCCGCCCCGACTGGCAGCCCGACTGGACCCAAGCCGAATGACCCATACGCCTCCTTTCCGCCTGGCCAAGGGCGGCCGCCTGATCGACCGCGCCTTCCAGATTCCCTTCCGCTTCGATGGCCGGCATCTGCGCGGGGTGCAGGGCGATACGCTGGCGTCGGCGCTGCTGGCGAATGGCCAGATGCTGATGGGCCGGTCCTTCAAGTATCACCGTCCCCGCGGCCCGATCGCATCCGGCGCCGAAGAGCCGAACGCCCTGTTCGGGCTTGGACAGGGCGGGCGATTCGAACCCAACCAGCGCGCCACCACCACCCTGCTGACGCACGGAATGGTGCTGCGAAGCCAGAATTGCTGGCCCTCTCTGGATGCCGATATCGGTGCCGTCAACAACTGGCTGTCGCCGATGCTTCCCGCCGGTTTCTACTACAAGACCTTCATCCATCCGCGGCCCTTCTGGAAACATCTGTTCGAGCCGATCATCCGCCGCAGCGCAGGTCTGGGCCGGGCGCCGACCGACCCCGATCCCGATCGCTACGAACAGGCCTACGCGCATGTGGATCTGGTGGTCGTCGGTGGCGGGATCGCCGGACTGCGCGCGGCGCGCGATGCAGCCGAGGACGGACAGAAGGTGCTTGTCCTCGAGCAGGAAGCGGTCTGGGGCGGCCGCACCCCCGTCGACCACAAGGACGGTCCGGCAGCCATCGCCCGGCTTCTGGACGATCTGCGCGCGCGCCAGAACGTCACCCTGCGCCGCAACACCATGGCGACCGGGCTTTACGACCACGGCTATCTTCTTGCGCGCGAAGCGCTTGCGGATCACGATCCGAACGCAGGCATCCCGCGGCAGCGGCTGTGGCGCATTCGTGCGCGCCGGATCATCACCGCAACGGGCGCGCTCGAACGGCCGCTGGCCTTCGCCTGCAATGATGTGCCGGGGGTGATGCTGGCGTCGGCGGTGCGCGACTTCCTCGTGAATCACGCCATCGCCCCGGGCCAGCGCATCGTCGTGGTCACGAACAACGATGATGCCTATCGGACGGCGCTGACCGCTGCGGCCGAGGGGCTTGAGGTGACCGTCATCGACGCCCGCGATCAGGCCGACGGCGATCTGCCGCAGGCGGCGCGGGCCCGTAACATCCCGGTCCTGACCGGCACCGGCATCGCCAAGGTCAAGGGCAGCCGGCATGTCGAGGGCGTGGTGCTGTGCGCCCAGGATGGTGACGGCAAGCCGACCGGCGGCATCGACTGCGATGTGGTCGCGATGTCAGGCGGCTGGTCGCCCGTCGTCCACCTGTACAGCCATTGCGGCGGCAGGCTGATCTGGGACGACGCGCGGGCGATGTTCCGACCGGACCCGGATCGTCCGCCGCTGGGTGCCGACGGCCAGGGCAACGTGACGGCCGTGGGCGCCGCGAACGGCGATCTGCGCTGCGCGGGCGATCTGGAACGCGCCGAGGCCGCGACCATGCCGGTCTGGTGCATGCCGAAAGACGCGCCCTACAGGCTGCGCGCGAAGATGTGGCTCGATTATCAGAACGATGTGAAGGTCACGGATGTCCAGCTGGCGGCCCGCGAAGGCTATGCCTCGGTTGAACATACCAAGCGCTATACCACGCTTGGCATGGCGACCGATCAGGGCAAGATCAGCAACATCAACGGTCTGGCGGTCCTGTCCACGGCGCTGGACCAGCCGATCCCGCAGACCGGCACCACCACGTTCCGGCCGCCCTACACCCCGCTGACCCTGGCCACGATCGCCGCCGACGCGCGCGGCGATGCATTTCAGCCGCTGCGCAAGACCGCGATGCATGAATGGCACGAAAGACACGGTGCCTCGTGGGAGCCGGTGGGCCACTGGCGCCGGCCCTACAGCTATCCCCGGGCCGGCGAGGACCGGCATTCGGCGATCAACCGCGAGATCCTTGCCGTGCGCAAGTCCGTGGGCACGCTGGACGCGTCCACACTGGGCAAGATCATCGTCAAGGGGCCTGACGCCGGGCGTTTCCTCGACATGATGTATACCAACATGATGTCCAGCCTGCCGGTCGGCAAATGCCGCTACGGGCTGATGTGCGGCGAGAACGGTTTTCTCATGGATGACGGCGTGGTCGCGCGATTGTCCGACGATACCTGGCTTTGCCACACCACGACCGGCGGCGCGGACCGGATCCATGGCCACATGGAGGACTGGCTGCAATGCGAGTGGTGGGACTGGCAGGTCTACACGGCGAATCTGACGGAACAATACGCCCAGATCGCCGTCGCCGGCCCCAAGGCGCGCGAACTTCTTGATCGGCTACCCGGCAGTATCGACGTGTCGCAGGACGCGCTACCCTTCATGCAGTGGGCCGAGGGCGATATCGCAGGCATCCCTGCACGCATCTACCGGATCAGCTTTTCGGGTGAACTCAGCTATGAGATCGCCGTGCCGGCCGGGCGCGGCCTGGAGCTGTGGGACAGGCTGCACGAGGCCGGGCGCGACCTGGGGATCACGCCCTACGGCACCGAAGCCATGCATGTCATGCGCGCCGAAAAGGGCTTCATCATGATCGGCGACGAAACCGACGGCACCATCATTCCGCAGGACCTGGGCCTGGGCTGGGCGATCAGCAAGAAGAAGTCCGACTATATCGGCAAGCGCGCGCAGTCCCGCAGCTTCATGAAGGACCGCACGCGCTGGCAACTTGTCGGTATTGAAAGCCTCGACGATCGGGTGATCCCCGACGGCGCCTACGCGGTGGACGAGGGCACGAACGCCAACGGCCAGCGCAAGACGCAGGGCCGGGTCACCTCGAGCTATCATTCTCCGACGCTGGACAGGCCGATCGCCATGGGCCTGGTCCGCCACGGACCCGAACGGATGGGACAGATACTGGAATTCCCGATGCCTTCGGGCGAAGTGCTGAAGGCCAGGATCTGCGACCCGGTGTTTTATGACAAGGAAGGGAGCCGCCTGAATGGCTGAGGCACTTGCAAGCGTCGTCCGCGTCGAGGGTCTGGGCATGATCGCCATCCGCGCCGACCTGTCGCGGGCCGGCGATGCCATCGCCGGGGCGGCAGGGCTGGCCATCCCCGATGTCACGCGGCACACGACCGACGGCAGTCGCACCCTGGGCTGGATGTCGCCCGACGAATTGCTGCTGATCCTGCCCGCGCAGGAACTGCCCGAAGCCTTGTCGGCGCTGGATCAGGCCCTGACCGGCGAACATGCGCTGGTCGTCGATGTCTCGGACGCGCGCGCGGTCTTCGATGTGCTTGGGCCGCACGCCGGGGACGTGATCGCGAAGCTGAGCCCGGCCGATCTGGACGCGCTGCCATCTGACGGTCTGCGCCGGTCGCGCGCCGCGCAGACGGCGGTCGCGCTCTGGCGGATCGAGGGCGGAATGCGACTGATCGGGTTCCGTTCCACCGCCGACTATCTGGGCCTGATCCTGCGGAACGCCGCGATCCCCGGAAGCCGGCTGGCACCGCGCTGATCGCGCGGACGTGCCGTTTCTGCCATTCGGCAAGGAACCTGCCCAACGCCCTTGCGTTGAGTTCACGAATGCGGGACGCTGCGCCCGGCTCAAAGGCTCAAACCTTTCAGAAAGGAGAGGAAAATGGCTTTCAACCTTCCCGATCTTCCTTACTCGCACGACGCTCTGGCAGCGGCGGGCATGTCCAGGGAGACGCTGGAATACCATCATGACAAGCACCACAACGCCTATGTCGACAAGCTGAACGAGTTGATCTCGGGCACCGAGTGGGAAGGCAAGTCGCTGGAAGAGATCGTCAAGGGCACCTATCAGAAAGGCGCCGTGGCCCAGAACGGCATCTTCAACAACGCCAGCCAGCATTGGAATCACAGCCAGTTCTGGGAAATGATGGCGCCCAAGTCGGGTGCGATCCCGTCCGAACTGGAGAAGGCGCTGACGGACAGTTTCGGGTCGGTCGATGAGTTCAAGAAACAGTTCTCGGCCAAGGGCGGCGGTCAGTTCGGCTCGGGCTGGGCATGGCTGGTCAAGAATGCCGACGGCAAACTTGAGGTCACCTCGACAGAAAACGGCGTGAACCCGCTGTGCTTCGGGCAGACCGCGTTGCTGGGGTGCGACGTCTGGGAGCACAGCTATTACATCGACTTCCGCAATGCGCGTCCCAAATACCTGTCGAACTTTCTCGACAATCTCGTGAACTGGGAAAACGTCGCGTCGCGCATGTAGGCGCCAGGACCGATCAGGATTCGGGGTCCCGCCGGCGGTCCGCTGGCGGGACCCCTTGCATGTGAGCCGGCCGCTTCCGGTCGCGTGCAGCCTGCGCGGCGACGGGTCTCACCGACCGGGGCGCGATCGCGGCGCCTGTTCGGCCTGCCGCGGCATTGGCAATCCCGCTGTGCGTTGTATAAGACGGCCTGCGAATACGAAATTGCGGAAGGCGCCAATGGCCAACCAGAATGACAGCTTCGTCGACGAAGTGACCGAAGATCTGCGACGTGACAGGTTGTTCGGGGTTTTCCGGCGCTATGGCTGGATCGCGATCCTGCTGATCCTGCTGCTGGTCGGCGGGGTCTCCTGGCGGGAATATGCACAGGCCAGACAGCAGGCCAAGGCCGAGGCCTGGGGCGACCGGGTGCTGGTGGCCGAGGCGACCGGCGATCCCGCCGCGCTGATGCAGGTTGACGCCGAAGGTTCGCCGGGGCGCCAGGCGATTGCCGGGATGCTGGCATCCGCTGCCTGGCTTGAAGCCGGCGGCACGAACGCCGCCGCTGCCGCGTTGCGCGAGGTCGTCGAATCCGATGCGGAGGATCCTCTGCTGCACGAGTTGGCCGAACTGAAGCTGGTGATGCTGAACGGTGCTGCGATGGACCCGTCGGAACGGGACGCGGTGCTGGCCAGACTGTCGCGCGCCGGTGCGCCGTTCGAATTGCTGGCGCTGGAACAGAAGGCGATTGCGCTGATAGAGGCCGGGCGGCACGAGGACGCCGTCAGCCTGATCCGCCAGATCCAGCAGAAGGACGGGCTCAGCGAGACCTTGCGTCGCCGCCTGTCCGAGATGATGATCGCGCTGGGGGTCGAGCCAGAGCCGACCGACAGCATGAAAGCCGGCTGACAGGTCCGGCCAACGACGACAGACGAGGGAGAGGCGAGGATGAGCGCAACGCTGCGACTGACCATGGCCCTGGCGGCCGCGTTGAGCCTGTCGGCCTGCGGTGACCGCGATGTCATCCTGCCGGGTGAACGGCTTGATCCGCTGGCGGTGACGTCGCCCGACGGTCCCGCGGTCGAGGGACCGGCGGCGGTCTCGACGACCGCGCTGTCGCTTGCGGCGCCGCGCGTCAACGCGGAATGGACGCATCGCGGCGGCAATGTGGCGCATCAGCCCGGACATGTCGCGCTGTCGGGTGGCACGACCCGGGTCTGGTCCAGCGATGTCGGTCAGGGCAATGACCGCCGCCACCGCATCTCCGCCGACCCGATCGTGGCCGCCGGGCGGGTCTTCACGCTGGACAGCCATGCGCGCGTGACCGCAACCGCCCTGTCGGGAGGCACCGCATGGTCCACCGACATCACGCCTGCACTGGAAAGCCGGGACAGCGCGTCGGGCGGCGGGCTGGCCTATGAGGGTGGCCGTGTCTATGCCACCACCGGATTTGGCGAGCTGGTCGCGCTGGACGCCGTCTCGGGCGGTGTCCTGTGGCGCCAGCGCGTCGATGCGCCGGTCGGCGGCGGTCCCGCGGTGGCCGATGGCGTGGTCTATGTCGTCGCCCGCAACAATGTCGGCTGGGCCGTGCGGGCCGCAGACGGCAAGGTTCTGTGGCGCAGTTCCGGCACGCCTTCCTCGTCGGGCGTCATGGGGGTCTCGGTGCCGGCCGTGCAAGGCACTACCGTGGTTTTCCCCTTCTCGTCCGGTCAGCTTCTGGCGGCGGACACCGCGAGCGGCGCAACGCTGTGGACCGCACAGGTGGCCGGCAGCCGCATCGGCCGGGCGATCGCCTCGATCCGCGACATGACCGGCGATCCCGTCATCTCGGGGGGCATGGTCTATGGCGGCACCTCGTCCGGGCGCATCAATGCTGTCGAGCTGGGTTCGGGGATCCAGGGCTGGTCGTCGAAGGACGGCGCCAGCAGCCCGGTGGTGGTTGCGGGTGGCTCGGTCTTTGCCATCAACGATCAGGCGCAGCTGATTCGGCTGGACGCCGCGACCGGCGGTGTGATCTGGCGGATCGACCTGCCCTATTACACCGACAGGCGGGTCAAGAAACAGGAAACGATCTACGGACATTATGGCCCGGTTCTGGCGGGCGGGAGGCTGTTCGTCGCCTCGTCGGACGGCGTGTTGCGCGTGTTCGATCCGGGTTCGGGAACGCTGGTCGGACAGGCCGCGATTCCGGGCGGCGCCGCCGTCGCGCCGGTCGTCGCAGGGCAGACCCTTTTCGTCGTGTCGCGCAGCGGCCAGTTGCACGCATACAGATGAGCTTTACCCTCGCCATCGTCGGTCGCCCCAATGTGGGCAAGTCCACGCTGTTCAACCGGCTTGTCGGCAAGCGTCTGGCGCTGGTCGATGACCAGCCCGGCGTCACGCGCGACCTGCGCGAAGGGGCGGGTCGTCTGGGCGACCTGCGCTTCGTCGTGATCGACAGCGCCGGTCTGGAAATGGCCGATGACGACAGCCTTCAGGGCCGGATGCGGCGCCTGACAGAGCGCGCCGTGGACGAGGCCGATATCTGCCTTTTCGTGATCGATGCGCGTGTCGGTGTGACCGCCGCCGACGAATATTTCGCCGAGATCCTGCGCCGCCGCGCCAAGCATGTCATTGTGGCCGCCAACAAGGCCGAAGGCCGCGCCGGCGAATCCGGCGCGATCGAGGCTTATGGCCTGGGCTTGGGCGAGCCGCTGCGGATCTCGGCCGAGCATGGCGAAGGGCTGGATGATCTGTATTCGGTGCTGGCGCCGTTGGCCGACAGTGTCGAGGCCGCGCGTCCCGCCCCGATCGAGGCCGCCACCGACGTGGATCTGTCCGAAGAGGACGCTGAATCCGGCGAGGGGGCCGAGGAGTGGCGGCCGTCCGAGGAACGGCCGCTGCAGCTGGCGGTGATTGGCCGTCCCAATGCCGGAAAATCGACGCTGATCAACAAGATCATCGGCGAGGACCGGCTTCTGACCGGCCCTGAAGCGGGCATCACCCGCGATTCGATCAGTGTGCTGACCGAATTCATGGGCACGCCGATGCGCATCTTCGACACGGCCGGCATGCGCAAGCGTGCCCGGGTGGTCGACAAGGTCGAGAAATTGTCGGTTGCCGACGGGTTGCGCGCCGTGCGTTTCGCCGAGGTCGTGGTCGTGTTGCTGGATGTCGCGATTCCGTTCGAGCAGCAGGATCTGCGGATCGCCGACTTTGCCGAGACCGAAGGCCGGGCGGTTGTCGTTGCCGCCAACAAGTGGGATCTGGAAGATGACAAGCCGCACAAGCTGAACGAGTTGCGCGCCAGCTTCGAAAAGCTTCTGCCGCAATTGAAGGGCGCACCGCTGGTGACCGTGTCGGCCAAGACCGGCAAGGGCCTGGATCGGCTGCACGCAGCCGTGCTGAAGGCGCATGAGGTGTGGAATCGGCGCATCTCGACCGCCAAGCTGAACCGGTGGCTTGAAGCGATGACCGAAAGCCATCCGCCCCCCGCGCCGGGAGGGCGGCGGATTCGCCTGCGCTACATGACGCAGGTCAAGACCCGGCCGCCGGCCTTCATCGTCAAGGCCACCTATACCGACAAATTGCCTGACAGCTATCAGCGCTACCTCATCAATGGCTTGCGCGCCGACTTCGACATGCCGGGCACGCCGATCCGGCTGTTCTTCCGCGATCAGGGCGGCGACAATCCCTATCGCCACAAGGCCAACAAGATCAGCCAGTCGGGCGCGCTGTCCAAGCACAAGAACCGGCAGCGTCCGAAAAGCGCCTAGCCCGGTCCCGGGACGCGCTGCCAGCGTGGCGTCGCGTTGACCGGCGGGCGTGGGTCAGCTGGCGGCGCGGATCAGCGCAGCGGCCATTGCGGTAATGCCCAGAATGGCCGCCAGCGCGGATATCGGGGTGTTGCCCATCGTCGACACGGCAAGACCGCAGAACCCCCATGTGATCGCGACGGAATAGGCGAAGGCCCGGCCAAGACGGCGCTGAAGTGCCACCCCGACCATCGCCGCCGGAAGGATCGAAAGGATTGCGATCTGACCGTCCGGCAGCGCCGCCCACGTTCCCAGCAGCGTGGCCAGGGTCGCGGCCGCCAGTCCGGTCAGCCATCCGGCGAAAAAGCCGATCGCGGGTCGGCTCTGCCCAACGGTGCGGATCGCGGCGGCTATGGCGGCCATCGCCGCCGCGATCGCGCCGATGGTGGCCGCCACGTCGGCATGGCCCATCAGCCAGGGCCAGACGCTGCACACCAGCAGAGCGAAGGAAAGCAGCCACCAGACCTGCATGTCCTGGCTGCGCGAGGGGTCGGTCCATTGCCCGGCCGCATCCATTGCGAGCAACACGAACAGCGACAGCAGCAGCGCCCACATCACGGGGTTCTCGGGCCGGACGAACAGCTGCGGGAACGATGTCGAGGCCGCCGCATCGCGGATGGCGGGCGACAGGGACGTAAGGGAGCGCTCGGCGCCGCTGAGCCCTGCAGATGGCCATGTTCTGGATGCCATCAGCAGTCCGCTGGTCACGAAAGCGATTGTCGATGCCAGATATGCGATTTGGCCAGTACGGGTCATGCAAAGGCAACGCCCGCCATGCCTCGCCGGTTTCGCATCCTGTGCGTCAATCCACGCCAGCCGGTTCGCGCAGGCTCAGACCAGTCGCCCTGTGGCGTCCAGGCTTGTCGCGCCGCCGAGATAGGGGGCCAGCGCCTCGGGCAGCCTCACCGACCCGTCGGCCTGCTGGCCGTTTTCCAGCACCGCGATCAGCGTCCGGCCGACCGCCAGCCCCGAACCGTTCAGCGTGTGGACGAATTCCGGCTTGCCGCCTGCGGCGGGGCGATAGCGGGCATTCATCCGCCTTGCCTGGAAATCGCCGCAATAGCTGACGCTGCTGATCTCGCGATAGCGGTCCTGACCGGGCAGCCACACCTCGATGTCATGGGTGATGCGCGCGCCGAAGCCCATGTCGCCGGTGCAAAGCACGATCGTGCGATAGGGCAGGTCCAACGCCTCAAGCACCGCCTCGGCGCAGCGGGTCATGCGCGCGTGTTCCGCAAGACCGTTTTCGGCATCGGTGATCGAGACCATCTCGACCTTCTCGAACTGGTGCTGGCGCAGCATGCCCTTGGTGTCGCGGCCCGCGCTGCCCGCCTCGGACCGGAAACACTGGCTGTGGGCGACCATGCGGCGCGGAAGGCTGGCGTGATCGACCAGATCGCCATGCACCGTGTTGGTCAACGTGACCTCAGCCGTCGGGATCAGCCAGTGCCCCTCGCGCGACTGATAGCTGTCCTCGCCGAATTTCGGCAATTGCCCGGTGCCGACCATCATCTCCTCGTGGACCAGGACCGGGGTCCAGGTCTCTTCCAGGCCGTGCCGGGTGGTGTGCAGGTCCAGCATGAACTGCGCCAATGCGCGCTGGATGCGCGCGACGCCGCCCCTCAGCAGAACGAACCGGCTGCCGGACAGCTTGGCGGCGGTTTCGAAATCCATGCCGGGGACGACGCCTTCGATCTCGAAATGCTCGACCGGGGCAAAATCGAACCGGCGCGGGGTGCCCCAGCGCTTCAGCTCGACGTTGTCGTCTTCGTCGGCGCCGTCGGGAACATCGTCCAGAGGCAGGTTCGGGATCTGTAGCAGCATGTCGCGCAGCCGGCCATCCAGCATCGCGGCCTCGGCCTGCATCCGGATCACGTGCGCTTTCTTCTCGGCCACCAGCGCCCGCAGGCGTTCGAATTCGGCCTCGTCGCCACGCCCCTTGGCCGCCCCGACTTCCTTGCTGGCGCGGTTCTGTTCGGCCTGAGCGGTCTCGGATTCGGCGATCTTGGCGCGGCGATCGGCGTCCAGCGCCAGCAGCCTTGCCGAGATCGCTTCGACCCCGCGCCGCGTCAATGTGGCATCGAACTGGGCGGGGTTTTCACGAATGGCGCGAATGTCGTGCATGGCTGTCACCGGTGAGGAAGGTTGATCCCGCCACTGACTAGCGCAAGCCACGCAGGGACAAAACCCCGTCTCCGTCCTCGGCGCGGAAATATCCCTTGCGGATCGCCGTCAGCGCGACCGGACCGCCCCCGGACGCCTTTCGCGCGGGGGTCAGCGCGCGCAGAACAGGCGATACATCAGATCGACGATCTCGGCCGCGCGCGGGTCCGATACCGAATACAGCCGGACCTTGCCTTCTCGCCGGCACGTCACCAGTCCTTCGCCGCGCAGCCGTGAAAGCTGCTGGCTGACCGCGGCCTGCCTTTGCATCAGCAGGTCCTCCAACTGCGTTACGGTCTTTTCCCCGGCCGACAGGTGGCACAGGATCATCATCCGACCCTCATGCGCCAAGGCTTTCATCAGCGCCGTCGCCTCGGACGCGCGGCGCATCATCTCGTCGGCGTCAATGCCGGGCTGACCCTGGGCGGCGCCGGTCTGGTCTGCGAAGGCCATCTCATTCTGGGAACTTGTCATCCCTCGTCCCTTCCTTCTGCGGAATGCAGCCCCGCCGCTGTCAGCATCTGCTCGATCAGCGGATAGAAGAACCTGTCCCCGGGATAGCCTTCCAGACGGGATACTTCCTTGCCCTGGTCCAGCAGGATGAAGGTGGGGGTGATCGTGGGCCGTCTTTGCAGGGCAATTCCATCCGGCCATGGTCCGTCGAGATCGGTGACCAGCAGCGGCGCGGTCTTTCCTTCGGTCGATTTGGGATAACCGGGGCCGATCTCGCGTTGCCACGCTTCGCAATAGATGCAGCCGGGCGCCTCGACCATCAGCAGGCGGACCGGAGCGGACGTCCAGTCCACCTCGTCCGGCTCAACGCCGCTGGCGGACACGGCCATTCCGCCCGGCAGAGTCGCCGGTGCGGCCGACAGCGCGGCAACGACCGCCGCAAGATACAAGACAGGACGCCGCATCGGCAGTTCCCCCGGAACGATAAACAATAGTTAGTCGCTGGCTGTCGATATGCCAAGCTTCAGGACATCGCTCGTGCAAACAGCGCCATACTCTCATGATATTAGCGCAATCGGGACGGTTTCATATAGCAAGATGCGAATTTCTTGTTGCAAAGTGATCGCGATGGCTCTTACCTTCGTTGCAAGAAGTAGAAGAAAAGGGGAGGAACCGATGTCACGCCATGCCGTGTTTCTGGCACCGGCGGCGCTGATGGTGATGGCTTTGGCCGCACCTCTGGCCGCCGAGACTGCGCCGCAAGACGTTGTCTTCGACGACTTTGGGTCGATAGCGGAACCGCTTTCCGATACAGCCGGCAACGCCGAGCAGGGCGCGGTCGTCTATGTCGACAGGAGTACCGGGAACTGTGTTGCCTGTCACGCGATCGCGGACCGCACCGATGCCGACTTCCAGGGCAATATCGGCCCATCACTGGATGGTGCTGGCGACCGATGGACCACCGAGCAGCTGCGCGGCATCGTGGCCGACGCCAAGCGCACATTCCCCGAATCGATGATGCCCAGCATGTACAAGACGTCGGGTTACATCCGCCCGGGTGACGCCTTCACGGGCAAGGCCGGTACCGAACCGTTGCCGCCGCTGTTGACGGCGCAGCAGATCGAAGATGTCGTCGCCTATCTGGCGACGTTGAAGGAGTGATGTCAGCAATGAAGATCCAAAGACGAGACGTTCTGGTCGCAGGAGCGGGCGCGGTTGCGCTCGTCTCGATGCCCTGGGCCGCCATGGCCCAGGAGGCAGGTGCCGCAAAGACCGTGGATGAACTGATCGCGGAATTCACGGGTGGCGCCGAAGTGACCGAGGGCGAGGGCGTGAGCCTCAATGCCCCCGAGATCGCCGAGAACGGCAACACCGTGCCGATCTCGGTCGAGGCACCCGGCGCAAGCGCGATCCTCGTGCTGGCGGCCGGCAACCCGACCCCCCCGGTCGCGACGTTCCGATTCGGTGAACTGGCGGGCGCGCACACGGCGTCAACGCGCATCCGACTGGCGCAGACGCAGGATGTGGTGGCAGTCGCGAAGCTGGCCGATGGGTCGTTCGTGAAGGCGTCTTCCAATGTGAAGGTCACCATCGGCGGCTGCGGCGGCTGATCGGGTAGGAGAGAATATCATGGCAGAAAACGTCACACCCCGCGTGCGCGTCCCGAAGACCGCGTCCAAGGACGAGGTCATCCAGATCAAGACGCTGATCTCGCATCCCATGGAATCGGGGCAGCGCAAGGACAAGGATGGCAACCTGATCCCGCGTTCGATCATCAACCGCTTCCATGTCACGTTCAATGGCACGGATGTCATCGACATGACCCTGGAGCCGGCGATCAGCACGAATCCCTATGTCGAATTCGAGGCGAAAGTCCCGGAATCCGGCGAGTTCGTCTTCACCTGGTATGACGACGACGGCTCGGTCTACGAGGACAAGCATTCCGTCGAAGTGTCCTGACCGCAACGCTACGAGACTGAGGCAAGGCCGCCCCGGCCGGCAATGAATGATCGGCCGGGTGCCAATCAAGGGAGGAAAGATCATGACAACCCCGTTCCGCATGGCTGCCGCGGCCGCGATGGCCTGCGCGTTGTCCCTGCCCGCGCTGGCCGAGACGGCCCCCGAAAACACCGATCCGATCGTCATCAACGCAGGCGAGCTGGAACTGCCGACCGCGGTGCCCCCGCCGGCGCATCTCGATGGCGCAGTGCCAGAGATCTATTCCGGGTGGCTGTTCCGCGACGCCGCCACGCAGGTCATGCAGACGGATGATTTCCAGAACCCCGGCATGATTTTCGTCGACCAGGGAATCACGGAATGGAACACCGTCGAGGGCGCTGCCGAGAAAAGCTGCGCGTCCTGCCATGAAGACATCTCGGTGGCGATGAAGGGTCTCCGCGCGACCACGCCCAAGGTCAACAAGGACGGCGTGCTGTGGTCGGTCGAGGATTATGTGAACGACTGCCGTGTGAACCGGATGGAGGCCGAGGCGCTGGACTGGAACGGCGACCGGATGAAGAACCTGACCGCCGCCATCTCGATGCAGTCGCGTGGGATGCCGGTGGATGTCGCCATCGACGGCCCGGCCCAGCCTTTCTGGGAACAGGGCAAGGAGATGTATTACACCCGCTACGGCCAGCTTGAACTGTCCTGTTCCAACTGCCACGAAGATCACTATGGCGACTGGATCCGGGCGGACCACCTGAGCCAGGGTCAGACCAACGGATTCCCGGTATACCGCCTGAAGGACGCCGGGCTGGTATCGCAGCACAACCGCTTCCGCGGCTGTGTCCGTGACACCCGTGCCGAGACCTTCGCGATCGGCAGCGATGAATTCCGGGCGCTGGAACTGTATGTCGCGTCGCGCGGCAACGGTCTGCCGGTCGAGGGCGTCAGCGTCCGCCACTGAGGCTTGTCCGCGCGATTGCCTCGCGCGGGCCTTTTTCGCACCAAGCCGTGCAAATATATGAATATTTGGGGATGTCGATGATTTCACGCCGTGAAATGTTGCAGTGGGGTCTTGCCAGCTCGGCCGCGCTTGCGGGGCTTGGATTTGGCAATCTTTCGCGCGCCTTCGCTCAGCAGGCGCTGACTCAGGACCAGTTGCTGCAATTCGACGATTTCGGCAATCTGACGCTGATCCACATCACCGATTGCCACGCTCATCTGAAACCGGTCTGGTTCCGCGAACCCGACACGAATATTGGCGTGGGCGAGGCCAGGGGACGGGTGCCCCATGTGGTGGGCGAGGCGTTCCAGCAGATGTTCGACATCGCGCCGGGCAGCGCCGAGGCCTATGCCCTGACCTATCCCGACTTCGTCGATCTTGCCCGGACCTATGGCCAGATGGGCGGGTTCGATCGCATCGCGACGGTGGTCAAGTCGATCCGGGCAGCGCGTCCGAACTCGCTTCTGCTGGACGGCGGCGATACCTGGCATGGCAGCTATACCAGTCTGAAGACGGGTGGCGAGGACATGGTGCGGGTCATGAACCTGCTGGGCTCGCAGGCGATGACCGCGCATTGGGAATTCACCTTCGGCACCGAGCGGGTGACGGAATTGATGGCGATGATGCAGCAGCCGCTGCTGGGCGCGAACATCTTCGACAAGGTATGGGACGAGCCGGCCTTCGAGCCGTCGAAGATCTTCGAGACGGGCGGGCTGCGCGTCGGGGTGGTGGGCCAGGCCTTCCCCTATCTGCCGATCGCGAATCCTGGCTGGATTTTCCCCGAATACAGCTTTGGCATCCGCGAGGAACGGATGCAGCAGGTCGTTGACGAGTTGCGCGCCGAAGGCGTCGATCTGGTCGTCTGCCTGTCCCATAACGGCTTCGACGTCGATCACAAGATGGCCAGCCGGGTCAGGGGTATCGACGTGATCCTGTCGGGTCACACCCATGACGCGATCCCCGAACCGGTCGTGGTGGGCGAGACGATCATCATTGCCAGCGGCAGCCACGGAAAATTCGTCAGCCGCGTCGATCTGGATGTGCGCGATGGAAAGATGATGGGCTTCCGCCACAAGCTGATCCCGATCTTTTCCGACGTGATCGAACCCGATGCCGAGATGGCTGGCCTGGTCGACGAGATCCGCGCGCCCTACGAGGCCGAACTGACCGAGGTGATCGGCAAGTCCGAGGATCTGCTTTACCGGCGCGGCAATTTCAACGGCAGCTGGGACGACCTGATCTGCGAGGCCATCATGTCCGAACGCGACGCCGAGATCGCGCTGTCGCCGGGTGTCCGCTGGGGGGCCTCGGTCCTGCCGGGCGACATCACACGCGAGGCCATCCATTCGGTCACGTCGATGACCTACGGGCAGGTCTACCGCAACGAGATGTCGGGAGAGATGTTGAAGACGGTCATGGAGGATGTGGCCGACAACATCTTCAACGAGGATCCCTATTACCAGCAGGGCGGGGACATGGTCCGCGTGGGTGGCCTTGGCTACACCATCGATCCCTATGCCCGGATCGGCAACCGCATCAGCGACATGAGGTTGCTCAAGGACGACAGCCCGATCGATCCTGCGCGCAACTATATCGTCGCCGGCTGGGCTTCTGTCAACGAAGGCACCGAGGGGCCCCAGATCTGGGACGTGGTCGAGGACCATATCCGCAAGATTGGCACGGTTTCCCTTGCGCCCAACACATCCATCACCGTCCACGGAGACTGAGGGAGGACTTACCCACATGTCCGCAAATTCTGCAACGACCAGCCGCCGCGGCATCCTGCGGGCGGGTCTTGCGGCAGGCGTCGCCTTGCCCGCCGCGGCGCTGTCGGCCCGCGCTCAGGGCGGCCCTGATCCGCTGATCACCGAGGTTCAGGATTGGGCCCGCTATACCGGGGAAGGCGTGGACGAGACGCCCTATGGCTTGCCGATCCGGTTCGAGTCCGACGTCGTGCGCCGCAACGTGCCGTGGTTGACCGCCGATCCGATCAGTTCGATCAACTTCACGCCGATCCACGCGCTGGACGGCACCATCACCCCCGCCGGCTGCGCTTTCGAGCGTCATCATTCCGGCGCGATCGAACTGGCCAAGCCCGACTACCGGCTGATGATCAACGGCCTCGTCGATCGCCCGCTGGTCTTCACCTACGAGGATCTGGAGCGCTTTCCGCGCGTCTCCGGAATCTATTTCTGCGAATGCGCCGCCAATACCGGCATGGAATGGGCTGGTGCGCAGCTCAACGGCTCGCAATTCACGCATGGCATGATCCACAACATGGAATATGTCGGCGTCAGCCTGAAGACCTTGCTGGACGAAGCGGGCATCAAGCCCGAGGGCAAATGGATCTATGTCGAGGGTGCCGATGCGTCCTCGAATGGCCGATCGATCCCGATCGAAAAGGCGCTGGACGACTGCATGGTTGCCTTCAAGGCCAATGGCGAGGCGCTGCGCAAGGAACATGGCTATCCCGCGCGGCTGGTCGTACCAGGCTGGGAGGGCAATCTGTGGGTCAAGTGGCTTCGCCGGATCGAAGTGACCGACGGTCCCGTTGAAAGCCGCGAGGAAACCAGCAAATATACCGACACGCTGGATAACGGCATCAGCCGCAAATGGACCTGGGTCATGGACGCGAAATCGGTCGTCACCGCGCCCAGCCCGCAGGTGCCCATCACGCATGGCAAGGGACCGCTGGTCATCACCGGCCTGGCCTGGTCAGGCAGGGGTGCGATATCCCGCGTGGATGTCTCGACCGATGGCGGCAAGACATGGAAGACCGCCCGCCTTGCCGCGCCGGGCCAGCCGATGCAGATGACCCGTTTCTGGCTGGATCACGACTGGGACGGCAGCGAGATGCTGCTGCAGTCCCGTGCCATGGACGAAACCGGCTATGTCCAGCCGACCAAGACCGCGCTTCGCGAGATCCGCGGCGAGAATTCGGTCTATCACAACAACTGCATCCAGACCTGGTGGGTGCGTGCAGACGGGAGCGCGGAAAATGTCGAAGTCTCGTAACCTTGCCCTCGCGCTGGCGGTTGCCGCCGCCGCCCCCGCCGCCGCCGAGCCGCTTGGGATTGGCCGCGAAGCCCATCCCGAGGAGCTGGCCGCCTGGGACGTCAAGATCATGCCGGACGGACGCGGCCTGCCGGAAGGTTCGGGCGACGTGATGACCGGCGAGGAAAAATATCTGCTGCACTGCGCGGCGTGCCACGGCGATTTCGCCGAGGGTCTGGGGAATTGGCCAAAACTGGCCGGCGGCATGGATACGCTGGACCGCAGGGACCCGGTCAAGACGGTTGGCAGCTACTGGCCCTACCTTTCGACGGTCTGGGACTATGTCCACCGCTCGATGCCGTTCGGGCAGGCGCAGGTCCTGACGGCCGACGAAACCTATGCGATCACGGCCTATATCCTCTTTTCCAACTTTCTGGTCGAGGATGACTTCGTACTGTCGCGAGACAATTTCCTGGAAGTCGAGATGCCGAACGCGGACGGCTTCATCGTCGATGACCGCGACGAAACCGAATATCCGGGTTTCACCGGCGAACCCTGCATGGAAAACTGCAAGGAAGAGGTCGAGATCACCATGCGCGCGTCGATTCTTGACGTGACGCCGAATGACCCCAACGACGACGCACCTGCCAATAGCGAGGACGCCGCGGTGGAAGAAAGTTCCGAAGATCCGCCTGCGGGCGAATCAGGCACCGAACCGCCGGTCGAGGAAGCCGCGGCCGAGGACGCGCCTGCGGAACCGGCAGCGGACGACGAGGCCAGCAGCATGGCGGCAGCCGACGCCGCGCCCGATCCTGAACTGGTCGCGGCCGGCGAAAAGGTCTTTGCCAAGTGCAAGGCGTGCCACATGGTCGGCGATGATGCCAAGAATCGCGTGGGACCGGCGCTGAACGGCGTTGTCGGCCGTGCAGCCGGCGAGGTCGAGGACTTCAGGTACTCTCCGGCGCTGGCCGAGGCAGGCGCGTCGGGCATGGTCTGGGACGATGAGAATCTTCACGGGTTTCTGGCCGATCCAAGGGGGTTTGTTCCCAAGAACAAGATGTCCTTTGCGGGACTGAGGACGTCGGAAGAGATCGACGCGGTAATCGCCTATCTGCGCACCCATCCCTAGGGGGGCAAGCGCAAGGCTTGGCATTTCATCGGTCTGGAAATATCCACGGGGGTGCGGGGGCAAACAGCCTCCGTACTCCGATGGGGCCGTATGGACGATCTTCTCGAAAAACTGGTCAGCGGTGATCGTCGCGCGTTGTCGCGTGCCATAACGCTGATCGAATCGACCCGCCCCGACCATCGCAAGCGGGCCATCGAGCTGTTGGCGCGCTTGCCCGACCGGCAGGCCTTGCGCATCGGGCTGTCTGGCACTCCCGGCGTCGGCAAATCGACCTTCATCGAAGCCTTCGGCGGCATGCTGACCCAGGGCGGCATGAAGGTCGCCGTGCTGGCCGTCGACCCGTCCTCGGCAAGATCGGGCGGCTCGATCCTGGGCGACAAGACCCGAATGGAGACCTTGGCCCGAAACCCGGACGCCTTCATCCGACCCTCGCCGTCACGCACGGAACTTGGAGGCGTCGCGCGTCGCACCCGCGAGGCGATCCGGCTGTGCGAGGCAGCGGGCTATGACGTGGTGCTGATCGAAACGGTCGGCGTCGGCCAGTCGGAAACGCTGGTGTCCGAAATGACGGATCTGTTCGTGCTGCTTCTGGCGCCCGCAGGCGGGGATGAGTTGCAAGGCGTCAAGCGCGGCATCATGGAAATGGCGGACCTGATCCTGGTCAACAAGGCGGATGGCGATCTGCTGGCCACGGCGCGCCGCACCGTCGCGGACTATGCCGGTGCGTTGCGCCTGCTGCGAAAGCGCCCCCAGGACCCCGAGGGCTTTCCCAAGGCGTTGCCGGTCTCGGCCGCCTCGGGCGATGGCTTGCAGCGCGCCTGGGAGGAAATGAGCGCGCTGGCCGAATGGCGGCGTCAGCAGGGGCATTTCGACGCCAACCGCGCCGCGCAGGCCCGGCACTGGTTCATGGCGGAACTGCGCGCCGGTCTGCTGGCAAGGCTTGACCGGCCCGATGCCAAGGCGCAGCTTCAACAGCTTGGCGACGCGGTGGCCTCTGGCGATCTGCCCCCAGGGGTCGCAGCCGCCCGGATGCTGGAGCAGCTGACCGGCTTGCCGGAATAAACGCCCGTTTCTGCGCCCCGCAACGCAAGCGCACAGGGTAAGATGAAAGCATGAGAAAGGAATCCGCCATGCTTGATCTCACCGAAGCCGACACGCTCTATGCAGCGCTTCTGGCGCGCGATCCGGCCTATGAAGGGCGCGCCTATGTCGGCGTGATCACGACCGGCATCTTTTGCCGGCTGACCTGTCCCGCCCGCAAACCCTTGCGCGAGAACTGCCGCTGGTTCAGCGACGTGACCGCCGCGCAGCACGCCGGGTTCCGGCCCTGCCGCCGCTGCTGGCCGCTCGCCGCCAGGGCCGAAGGGGACCGGATCGTCTCGGACCTGACCGCACGGCTCAAGGCAGACCCCACCCGCCGCTGGACCGAGAGCGATCTGTCGGCGATGGGGCTGGACCCCTCGACGGTGCGGCGGGCGTTCCGGCGCCATTTCGGGCAAAGCTTCCTGCAGATGGCGCGCGCGTCGCGGCTGCGGGGCGGGTTGCAGACATTGGCGAAAGGGGCAGCGATGATCGAGGCGCAACTGGATGCCGGGTTCGATTCCGCGTCGGGGTTCCGGCACGCCTTTGCGCGGCTGTTCGGCCATCCCCCGCACCAGATGCGGGGCGGGGCCGAGCTGCGCGCCGACTGGATCGATACGCCCCTGGGAGGGATGATCGCGATCGCTGACGATCAGGCGCTGCATCTGCTGGAATTCATCGACCGAAAGGCCTTGCCCGAGGGGCTGCGCCGATTGTCGAGGCTGGCAGGGGGCCGGATCGGACTGGGCCGCAGTGCGGCCACGGACCGGACCGAGGCAGAACTGGACAGCTATTTCGAAGGCCGCAATCCGCGCTTTACCGTGCCCGTTCGTCTGCACGGGACCGCGTTTCAATGCCGGGTATGGCAGACATTGCAGGCCATTCCCGCGGGTCAGACGCGCAGCTATGCATGGCTGGCAGGCCAGATCGGCCAGCCAACGGCCAGCCGCGCCGTCGCCCGCGCCAACGCCACGAATCGCGTCGCCGTGGTCGTGCCCTGCCATCGCGTCATCGGCGCGGATGGCAGCATGACCGGCTATGCCGGTGGCTTGTGGCGCAAGGAAAAGCTGATCGAGGCTGAACGAAGATATGCCTGACCTCGGCGCATGGCGCGGCGTGTTCTCAGAGTTTTCGGTTGACGCCACCCGCCAGTCGCTGTAATCCCCCGCGAACGGAATTCCGGGCGCTGCCTCGCGGCGCCCTTTCACATTGGGCCGGACCCCCGCTCGGGAACGCCCGCGAAGCTGAGACGAAGGATAGAACCCATGTCGCGCGTCTGCGAACTGACCGGCAAAGGCCCGATGACCGGCAACAATGTCAGCCACGCCAACAACAGGACCCGTCGGCGGTTCCTGCCGAACCTGAACGAGGTGACGCTGACCTCTGAAAAGATGGGGCGTGGCTATTCGCTTCGGATCTCGGCGGCTGCGCTGCGCTCGGTCGACCACCGCGGCGGTCTGGACGAGTTCCTGGCCAAGGCGAAAGACACCGATCTGTCGCTGCGTGCGCTAAAGATCAAGCGTGAAATCGCCAAGAAAGACGGACCGGCCGAACTTCAGGCCTGATCGTTGCGGCAACGCTGCGTTTGCCCCGCCTTGGCGGGGCTTTTTCAGATGTGTCCCTGACCTGTCCCTTCGCCACCGATGCAGCGTTGCTGCAGCCCCGCGAAAGGTAAAGACGATGCTGCACCTGACGACCACCTGCCCGGATATCGACACGGCCCGCGACCTGGCGCGCAACGCGCTTGAGCGACGCCTTGCGGCCTGCGCGAGTATCCAGCCCGGGATACTCAGCCTTTTTCACTGGCAGGAAACCATCGACGAAGAGCCCGAGGTGCAGCTGGTTTTCAAGACCACCGAGGCGCGGCGCGACGAACTGATCGGTCTGATCCGCGATCTGCACCCCTATGATCTGCCGGTCATGACCTGGGAAATGGTTGCGACAACCCCGGATGCGACAGAATGGCTGATGGCCGAAACCCGTTAGTCAGGCCAGTGTGGCGCACATGAAACCGGTGCTTCGGCTTGCCCTGATCCTGTGCCTGACCCTGACCGGGGTCGGTCTTGGCGCGGCTCGTGGCACCGTGCAGATCGACGGACAGGTTGTCTTGTGCAGCGGCGCGGCGGTGGTCGTCACCTATCGCGATGACGGTCAGCCGGGTGGACAGGCCCATGTCTGTCCGGACATGGCCCTGATGCTGCTTTCGGCCACGGCGTTGCCCCCGGCTTTTCAAGCCTCGCTTGCGACACTTCGCGCGATGGTGCCGGGCCGGCGCGACATTGCCATCGTGACCCATCAGCCACCGAAGGCGGCGGCGCGCGATCCTCCGGTTTGACAGTCCCGATTTTTTTCGCGCACTGTCTTGAGCAAGAGGAATAGCTGAAATGAAACGAATGATACTCGCCGCCGTCGCGGCACTGATCCCCGTGGCTGCGGTCGCGCAGGACCCGATCGCGGTCGAGGATGCCTATGCCCGCAGCGCCAATCCCGTGACCGGGGCGGCCTTCATGGTCCTGAAGAATTCCGGGGATACCGACTGCCGGCTGACCGGCGCCGCATCGGACGTGGCCGAGCGGGTCGAATTGCACACCCACCAGGAAGTCGATGGAGTCATGAAGATGATCCATGTCGAGGAAGGGTTCATCGTGGCCGCTCATGGCGAGCACAGCCTGGCGCGCGGCGGCGATCACGTCATGTTCCTGGGCCTGAAGGCCCCGCTGAATGACGGCGATTCTGTCCCTCTCAGCCTCGATTTCGGCGATTGCGGGACCGTCGAGATGCAGGTCGCGGTGGATAACCAGCGGATGCCACGGCACGGCATGGGCGCGAACAGGATGAAGATGGGCGGCGGCCAGCCCTAGAGCTCCCTTGGACCGTCCCGTCGCGAGACCGCGTGCGCGCTGACGTTCAGCCTGGACGGTTCGAACGGGTCCGCCCGGCGGAACCGTTCGCTGCCTCGGCGGGGGCGGCGGCGCATGCCGCGCCCCTCAGCGCCAGACATGCGCGCCGCCCGGTCAATGCGCTCTGCGCAGGCGCAGCGCGTTGCCGACCACGAAGACCGAAGACAGGGCCATCGCGGCGGCGCCCAGCATCGGCGACAATTGCGGCCCGCCAAAGGGCACGAGCGCGCCCATCGCCACGGGGATCAGCGCGGCGTTATAGGCAAAGGCCCAGAACAGGTTCTGGTGGATATTCCGCATGACCGCGCGCGACAGCCTGATCGCGCGGACCACGCCGGAGGGATCGCCCGACATCAGCACCGCGTCGGCCGATTCGATCGCGATGTCGGTGCCGGTGCCGATGGCAATGCCGGTTCCTGCCGCGGCCAGCGCGGGCGCGTCGTTGATGCCGTCGCCGACGAACACGGTCTCGTCCCCAAGGTTCCGGATCGCCCGCAGCTTGTCATCGGGGCGCAGCCCGCCCTGGATATCGTCGATACCCAGCCGCCGGCCGACCGCCTGTGCCGTTGCCTGCGTGTCGCCCGACAGCATCACGCAGCGCAGGCCCAGATCATGAAGCGCCGCGATCGTTGCGGCGGATTCGGGGCGTTCGGGATCGGCCAGCGCAAAGCTTGCGGCATGGCGGCCGTCAATGGCCAGATGCACAGGGGTCGCGCCTTGTGCCGCGGCAGCCTCGGCCGATTCGGCAAGTCCCGCGGACAGGACGATGCCGGCTTCTTCCAGCGCCGCCCGGTTGCCGATCAGCAGGGACTGTCCCTCGACTTGCGCCGTCAGGCCGCGACCGGCTGCGGCATCGACCTTCTCTGCGGCGGGCAGGTCCAGTCCCTGGTGCTGCGCGGCCGACACGATCGCGGCGCCAAGCGGATGTTCGGACCGCGCCTCGGCCGAGGCGGCCAGCCGCAGGGCCTGGTCCTGCGACAGCCCATCGGTCCAGATTCCGGTCAGCTGTGGACGCCCGATGGTCAGTGTGCCGGTCTTGTCGAAGGCGACGCTCTGGGCGCGGGCCAGTCTTTGCAGCGCCTCGCCGCGGCGGAACAGCACGCCCATCTCGGCGCCGCGCCCGGTCCCGACCATGATCGAAACCGGCACCGCCAGCCCCATCGCACAGGGGCAGGCGATGATCAGCACGGCGACGCTTGCGACGACGGCCTCGGCCAGACCGGGCCCGAACGCCAGCCACAGCGCCAGGGTCAGAACGGCCAGCGCCATGACGACGGGCACGAAGACGCGCGTGATCCGGTCGACCAGCGCCTGGACGGGCAGCTTGCTGGACTGCGCGGCCTCGACCATCGCAACGATCCGCGACAGCGCCGTGTCAGCGCCGGTCGCCGTCACCCGATAGGTCAGCGCGGCCGATCCGTTGATGGTGCCGCCGGTAACCGGATCGTCGGGCTGTTTGCGGGCCGGAATGGGCTCTCCCGTCAGCATCGATTCGTCGATATGGCCATGCCCCTCGGTCACCACGCCATCGACGGCGACGCGTTCGCCCGGTGCCAGATGGACCAGATCGCCGGTCCGCAATTCGGCGACCGGCACCTGCACCGGTTGCCCGTCCCGCAGCGCGGTGGCGTGATCGGGAACCAGCTCTATCAGGCTGCGGATCGCCTGGCCGGCCCGTCCCTTGGCGCGGGCCTCCATCCAGCGGCCCATCAGGATCAGCGTGACGATGACTGCCGCCGCCTCGAAATAGACCTGCCGCGAGGGGGCGGGAACGATATCTGGCGCCAAAGTGACCACGGTCGAGAACAGAAACGCCGCGCCTGAACCAAGGGCAACAAGGCTGTTCATCTCGGGCGCGCCGCGCAGCAGCGCCGGGAACCCTGTGAGGAAGAAGCGGCTTCCCGGCCCCGCCAGCACCGCGGCGGTCAGCAGCATTTCTCCGACCCAGAGCGGGCCCTTGCCGATCAGGCCGATCATCCAGTGATGAAAGCCCGGCAGCATATGTCCGCCCATCTCGGCGATGAAAACCGGCAGGGTCAGCACGAGCGACAGCAGGAAGGCGCGGCGCAGATCGCGCGCCTCGTGCCCGTCGCCCTGCATGTCGGGAGCGGTGTCGGGCGTGATCGGGTGTGCAGGATAGCCGATCTCCGTCACGGTCCGGGCCAGATCCCCGGCTGCGACGCCAGGGGCGTGCGTCACGCTGGCACTGCTGGCGACCAGGTTGACGACCGCCTCGGTCACGTCGGGACGTCCGGTCAGGGCACGTTCCACGCGGCCAGAGCAGGACGCGCAGCTCATCCCCTCGATCTGCAGCCTCGTGGTGGCCAGTTGGGCCGGATAGCCTGCATCGGCCAGCGCCGCGCCGATCTGTGGCAGCGTCACGCCATCGGCCCGCAGATGGGCGCGCCGCGTGACGGGGTTCACATTGATGTCGCTGACGCCGGGCAGCGTGGCCAATGCGCGTTCCACCCGGCCAGCGCAGCTTGCGCAACTGATGCCGGGGATGGTCAGGTCGAATTCAGTCGATGCGGTCATGTCCGTTTCCTGTGATCATGCGGTGATGTGGCGGCATGGTCAGGAAACAGGGGGGCCTTGCGGCCGGGCCGGCGTGATCGTCGGCGACTGGATGCGCAATGTCCCGCCTTCGCGACGCAGGCGCTTGGGTCGCCTGCGCGGTTGCGACAGGATAGCGCGCGCGACGACATGGCATCGGCACGAGCGGTCGCCGCGGCCACGGCAAAGATGCGCCGCCCTGATCGACGGCGTGCGGGGCCGGCGACCGGCGCAGCAGGCCTTGCCAGGGACGATTGACGCGTTCATGGCTGCACAGATGTGTCCGGCAGGCCCCCGGGTCAAGTCGGAAATACGTCAAATACGGCCTCTTGAGTTGCAAGCCGCCCACCATGTCCTGTAATTTGCCGTATAATGCACAAGAGATACAGGCTTGAGGACAATCGAACCATGAACCGCCGTCAGTTGATATCACTGGCCTTGCCGCTGATTGCCGCGCCCTCGCTGGCGCTGGCGCAGGCTGCCAAGGTCACCCCCGTCGTCGCAAGCGACCCCTATGCCCCGACCGAAGTCGCGATCCGCAATGATTTCGAGGTTGGCAGCATCGTCGTGGTCAGCAAGGATTTCTTCCTTTACCATGTGATCGCGCCGGGCCGTGCCGTCCGCTACGGCGTCGCCGTCGGCAAGGACGAGCTGGTCTGGAAGGGCAGGGCGACGGTCGGGCGCAAGGTCGAGTGGCCCAGCTGGACACCCACCCCCGACATGATCAAGCGAAACCCCAACGCATATGCCAAATATGCCGACGGCATGCCGGGCGGCCCCCGGAACCCGCTGGGTGCGCGCGCGCTGTATCTGTACAACGCCAGGGGGCAGGATACGGCCATCCGCATCCACGGCACGACCGAGCCCAATTCGATCGGTCGGGCGGTGTCGAACGGCTGTTTGCGGATGCGCAACGAAGCGGTGATGAGCCTTTTCGACAAGGTTCCGATCGGAACGCCCGTCTACGTCTATTAAGCCTTGTCCGTCTCGCTGACCCGTGTGTCGGACCCCGCATTCGCGGGATTCGACGACATCATCGACGTGCGCGCACCGTCGGAATTCGCTCATGACCACCTGCCCGGCGCGATCAACCTGCCGGTGCTGGACGATGAGGAACGGGCCCGCGTCGGCACGATCTACAAGCAGGTCTCGCCCTTCGATGCGCGCAAGCTCGGTGCGGCGCTGGTGGCCGCGAATGCCGCGCGCCACATCGCCGGGCCGCTGGCCAATCGCGGCGGCGGATGGAGGGCGCTGATCTATTGCTGGCGCGGCGGTCAGCGGTCAGGCAGCTTTCAGTCCATCCTGTCGCAGATCGGCTGGCGGGTCGATCGCATCGAGGGCGGTTACAAGGCGTGGCGTGCCCGCGTTGTCCAGCGCGTGCAGGACATGCCGGTCCAGTCGCCCGTGCTGGTTCTGGATGGCAATACCGGCAGCGCCAAGACCGCCATCCTTCAGCGACTGGCCGCGCGCGGGATGCAGGTGATCGATCTCGAAGGCCTGGCGCAGCATCGCGGCAGTCTGTTCGGCGCGATGGCGACCGCCCAGCCCAGCCAGAAGATGTTCGAGGGCCGCCTGGCGCGGGCGCTGGAAGCGCTGGACCCCGCGCGGCCGCTGTTGGTCGAGGCCGAAAGCAGCCGGATCGGCGAGATTTCGGTTCCAAAGGCGATGTGGCAGGCGATCTGCACCGGCCGGCGGATCCGCCTGGACGTTCCGGTCGCCGCGCGCGCCGCCTATTCGGTTCGCGATTATGGCGATCTGCGCGCTGATGCGGACAGGCTGGGCGCGATCATCGCTTCGCTGGCAACCCTGCATCCGGCGGAACGGATCCGGCAGTGGCAGGCACAGGCCGATGCCGGCGACTGGATGAGGCTGGCCGAGGGCCTGATGCGAGATCACTATGACCCGCGCTACCGTAGGCATCGCGACCGCTATGCTGAATGCGAAGAGGTGGTCGTAAAGCTGAATGATCTGCGCGATCTGGACGCCGCCGCGGACCGGGTCGAGGCGGCGGTTGCGGGCCCCGTCCGCGGCCAGAGGGGCGCGCTGGCAGCGACATCGCATGATGAATCCTGTGCCGAAATCACCCGGGTCGCCGTCTTGTGAACGGGCGCGGCCGGCGGCGCGGTTATCCGGGCAACGACGTCGGGGGCCGGGAACTGCAAGCCCGGGTCGATCCTCGGAAGCTGATGAGCGATTTCTTTGCCGGGGCCGAGCATCCGATGACGCGCGAGGATTCCACGGGCAAGGTCGGTTGCGTCGGGTTCTGCTACGGTGGCGGTGTCTGCAACGCGCTGGCCGTCGCCCATCCCGGGCTTTCGGCCTCGGTCCCGTTCTATGGGCGGCAGGCGGCGATCGAGGATGTTCCCGGGATCGAGGTCCCGCTGCTGCTGCATTATGCCGAGCTTGACGAACGCATCAACGAGGGCTGGCCCGCTTACGAAGAGGCGCTGAAGGCCCATGGCAAGACCTGCGAGGCGCATGTCTATCCCGGCGTGAACCACGGCTTCCACAACGATTCGACGCCGCGCCATGACGAGGCGGCGGCCGATCTGGCCTGGCAACGGACGCTGGACTGGTTCGGGCGTTACCTGACGTCCTGAGCGTCGCGCAGAAAGCGGCGCAGCACCGCCTCCAGCTTGGCTGCGCCGATCGGGGCCATGGCCTTGGTGTGGTCGTGGCTGATCGCTTCGTCGCTGAGTCCGGCGCCCATATTCGTGATGACCGAGATCGCGGCGCAGCGCAGGCCGAGGAAACGCGCCAGGATGATTTCCGGCACGGTCGACATTCCGACCGCGTCGGCGCCAAGCGTGCGCGCGGCGCGGATTTCGGCGGGCGTTTCGAAGCTGGGACCCGAGAACCAGCAATAGACACCCTCTGGCAGCTCGACCCCCTCGGCCCGCGCGGCGGCCGACAATTCGGCGCGAAGCGCGCCGTCATGGGCGTCGGTCATCGGCACGAAGCGCGCCTCGGTCGGCTCGCCGATCAGCGGGTTTGCACCGGCAAAGGCGATGTGGTCGTCCAGCAGCATCAGGCCGCCCGGCTGGATGTCGGGCCGCAGCGAACCCGCCGCGTTGGTCAGGATCAGCCGGCGCGTTCCCAGCGCGGCCAGAACCTCGAGCGGCAGGCGCATCACGTCGGCGCGACCGGATTCGTAATAGTGCGACCGCCCGCCGAGGACGGCGACACGACGTCCTTCAAGCTGGCCGACGACCAGTTGCGGGACATGCCCCGAGACGCCCGCATGGGGAAATCCCGGCAGTTCGTCATAGGGAATTGCCGTGCCCGCGACATGTGCCGACAGATGGCCAAGGCCAGAGCCGAGGATCAGCCCGTATTCCGGCGCCTGATCGCCAGCGCGGTCGCGGATCAGGGCGGCAAGCTCAACGCTCTTTGACATAGGGTTCTCCTCCGGCGCGCGGCGGGATCGCACGACCCACGAAACCGGCCAGGATGATGACGGTCAGGATATAGGGCAGTGCGTTCATGAACATCGAGGGCACCGTGACGATTCCAAGATCCAGGTTCGGATACCGGTTGGCGATCGCCTCGAGCAGGCCGAACAGGAAGGTGGCGAACAAGGCGTTCCATGGCCGCCACTTCGCAAAGATCAGCGCGGCGAGGGCGATGAATCCGCGCCCGGCCGTCATTTCCTTCACGAAGCCCGCCGACAACCCGGTAGCCAGATAGGCCCCCGCCAGCCCGCACAGGATGCCCGCGATGGCGATTGCCGCGAAGCGCAGGCGCGTGACCGACACGCCGGCGGTATCCACTGAAGCTGGGTTTTCGCCCACCGCGCGCAGGCGCAGGCCAAAGCGGGTCCGGAACAGCACCCACCAGGTCAGCGGCACCGCAAGGAAGGCGACATAGACCAGAATCGAATGGCCCGAGATCAGTTCCGAATAGATGGGGCCAAGCACGGGAACGTCGCGCAGCGCATCGGCGAAGGGCAGGGTGATCTCGCCGAATCGGCCTCCGCCACTCAGCGCGGGCGTGCGTCCGCCAAGGCCGAATATCTTGATACCCAGCAGAACCGTCAGCCCGGAGGCGAGGAAATTGATCGCCACGCCCGAGATCAGCTGATTGCCGCAGAACGTGATCGAGGCGAGCCCATGGATCAGCGACAGTGCCATCGACCCGGCGATGCCCGCCAGCAGCCCCAGCCAGGCGCTTCCCGTCACATAGGCGACCGAGGCCGCCGTGAAGGCCGCCATCAGCATCTTGCCTTCCAGCCCGATATCGAAGACGCCCGACCGTTCGGAATAAAGCCCCGCCAGACAGGCCAGCAGAAGCGGCGTCATCAGCCGCACCGCGCTGTCGAGGATCTGGATGACGGTCGCGAAATCCATCAGATAACCCTCCGCTTGCGCAGCGACAGGAAGATCCGCTCCAGCGGCATCCTGACCATGTTGTCCAGGGCACCGGTGAACAGGATCACAAGCGCCTGGATCACGATGATCAGTTCGCGCGGAATGCTGGTCCACAGCGCCAGCTCGCCGCCGCCCTGATACAGAAAGCCGAACAGCAGCGCGGCCAGAAGCACGCCGAGCGGGTGGTTGCGACCCATCAGTGCGACCGCGATGCCGATGAAGCCCGCGCCCTCGACGGCATTCAGCACCAGCCTCTCGGATTCACCCATCACGTTGTTGATCGCCATCAGTCCCGCCAGCCCGCCCGATATCAGCATGGCGAGGACGGTGATCCTGACCGGCGAGATGCCGGCGTAAAGCGCACCGGGCTCGGACCGGCCGAGGGCGCGGATCTCGTAGCCCAGCCGGCTGCGCCAGATCAGCAGCCAGACAAGCAGGCAGGCCGACAGCGCGATGAAGAAGGTGATGTTGACGGGCGTGTGCTTGCCCCATTCGATGCCAAGCGCCGCCGCCATGTCGGTCAGCGCGGGCAGATGTGTGCCTTCGGGAAAGCGCGCCGAGGCCGGGTCCATGCTGCCCACCGGGCGCAGGATGTTCACCAGCACATAGTTCAGCAACGCGGCGGCGATGAAGTTGAACATGATTGTGGTGATGACGATATGGCTGCCGCGCCGGGCCTGAAGCCAGGCCGGAATCAGCGCCCAGGCAGCGCCGAACAGCGCCGCCCCGACCATCGCGGCGGGCAGGGCGATGCCCCAATGCGGCCAGTCTATCATCAGGCAGACCAGCGCGACCCCAAGCCCGCCCATCATCGCCTGACCTTCACCGCCGATATTGAAGAGGCTGGCGTGGTAGGCCACCGCGACCGCCAACCCGGTGAAAATGAAGTTGGTGGTGTAATACAGCGTGAAGCCCCAGCCATAGCTGGAGCCGAGGGCGCCATCGACCATGGTCTTCAGCGCGAGGGTCGGGCTTTCGCCGATCGCCAGGATCACCAGGGCCGAGATGGCCATCGCAAGCACCAGCGAGATCACCGGCGTCAGGACCACGTCGGCCCATTTCGGCATCTTGTCCATCAGCGGGCCTCCCCGGGGGCGTTGTCATCGGGCAACGACTCGACATGGCGATGTTCGGGCGGGATCCCCTCGTCGGCGGCGTGTTGATCGACATCGGTAATGCCCGCCATAAGCAGCCCCAGCTCTCCGGTGGTCGTCGCGGAGGGCAGCCTTTCACCCATGATGCGTCCGTCGAACATCACCGCGATCCGGTCCGACAAGGACAGGATCTCGTCCAGTTCGACGCTGACCAGAAGGACGGCCTTTCCGGCATCGCGCAATTCGACGATGCGCTTGTGGATGAATTCGATCGCGCCGATATCGACGCCGCGGGTCGGCTGGCCGACCAGCAGCAGGGCGGGGTTGCGTTCGATCTCGCGGGCGACAACCAGCTTCTGCTGGTTCCCACCGGAAAAATTGCGCGCCGCCAGATTCGGGTTTCGGGGGCGGACATCGAAACGTTCCATCTTCTGTTCGGCATCGCGGCGGATGGCGGCGTTGTCCATCAACAGGCCGCGATTGTATTCGGGCGCGTGGTGATAGCCGAATGCGACGTTTTCCCACGCGGTGAAGTCCATGATGAGACCCTCGGCCTGCCGGTCCTCGGGGACGTGGCCGATCCCGCGTGCGCGCCGGGTGGCGGCGTCCGATCTGCTGCCGGTCAGGTCCAGTTCCTGCCCGTTCATGCGGATGCTGCCACTGACCTTGGCACCCGCCGCGGGAAAGCCGCCCAGCAGTTCCAGCAGTTGGGTCTGACCGTTGCCGGAGACGCCCGCTATGCCCATGATCTCACCGGCCCGGATGTCGAAGCTGATGCCGCGCAATCGCTCCACGCCCTCGTCGTCGACCAGCCTCAGGTCGCGGACCTCAAGTACCGGCGCACCGGGGTCGGCAGGGGCCTTCTCGACATTCAGAAGCACCTTGCGGCCGACCATCAGCTCGGCCAGCTCTTCCGGACTTGTCCCGGCGGTTTCGACCGAGGCGACCATCTCGCCGCGCCGCATCACGCTGACGGTGTCGGTGATCTCCATGATCTCGCGCAGCTTGTGCGTGATGAGGACGATCGTCTTGCCCTCGGCCTTCAGCCCTTCGAGGATGCGGAACAGGTGATCGGCCTCGGCCGGTGTCAGCACGCCGGTCGGCTCGTCCAGGATCAGGATGTCGGCCTGTCGATACAGCGCCTTCAGGATTTCCACGCGCTGCTGGTGGCCGACCGACAATTCGTCGATGGTCTCGTCGGGGTCGACGTTAAGCTGGTATTCGGCGGCCAGCTTTTTCAGCACGCCGCGCGCCTTGGCCAGCGACGGACGCAGCAGGGCCCCGTCCTCGACCCCCAGAATGATGTTTTCGAGTACCGTGAAGTTCTGGACCAGCTTGAAATGCTGGAACACCATGCCGACGCCGGCGCGGATCGCGGTCTGGCTGTCGGTGATGGTGGTTGGTTTGCCGTTGATCAGGATCTGGCCCCGATCGGGTTTGTAAAAGCCGTAGAGGATCGACATCAGCGTGGACTTGCCCGCGCCGTTCTCGCCGATGATTCCGTGAATGCTGCCCTTGCGGACGCACAGGTCGATGTCCTTGTTCGCCTGAACCGGCCCGAACGCCTTGGATATACCCCTGAGTTCTATGGCATGGGGGGCAGCCGTCTCCGGCCGCCCCCCCGCATGCTGCGCCGCCGCGGCCATTTACTCGACCGGGCAGGTGTTGTCGGTCATGTAATCGTGCACCGCGATCTCGCCCGAGGCGATCTTCGCCTTCGCGTCATCGACCGCGGCCTGCATCTCTGCGGTCACCAGGTCCTTGTTGGCGTCATCGATGGCAACGCCCACGCCATCCGCGGCCAGGTCCATGACCTTGACGCCCGGAACCATCTCGGTTCCGGCCACGAAGGTATCATAGACCGCGTTGTCCACGCGCTTGACCATCGATGTCAGCATGTTGCCCGGGTGCAGATGGTTCTGGTTGCTGTCGACGCCGATCGCCAGCTTGTCCTCATCGGCAACCGCCTGAAGAACGCCTATCCCGGTCCCGCCAGCCGCCGCATAGATGACGTCAGCGCCCTGCGAGATCTGGGCCTTGGCCAGTTCGCCGCCCTTCACCGGATCGTTCCAGGCCGCGGGTGTGGTGCCGGTATAATTGATCAGAACCTTTCCGTCGGGTCTGGTCGCCTTGAAGCCCTGTGCATAGCCGCATTCGAACTTGTGGATCAGCGGAATGTCCATGCCGCCGATGAAGCCGACGATGTCGGTCTGCGACGCCATCCCGGCCATGATCCCCGCCAGATAGCTGCCCTGTTCCTCGGTAAAGACGACCGATTGAACATTTGGCTGGTCCACGACCATGTCGATGATCGAGAATTTCGTGTCCGGATAATCGGGGGCGATCTTGTTGAGCACGTCGCCGAATGCAAATCCGGTCATCACGATCGGGTTCGCCCCGGTCTCGGCCAGCCGGCGCAATGCCTGCTCGCGCTGCGCCTCGGACTGCATCTCCAGTTCCTTGTAGCTGCCGCCGGTCTCTTCGACCCAACGGGTCGCGCCTGCGTAGGCGGCCTCGTTGAAGGACTTGTCGAACTTGCCGCCCAGGTCGAAGATCAGTGCCGGATCGGCCAGTGCGGCACCGGTGGTCAGGGTCGACAGCGCGCAGCCGGCCAGAAGCGATTTCATCAAGGTCATGGTGAGCCCCATCCTGTTGTTGCAGGCGATCCAGGCCGCCCGCATGATGGGACGATTAGGGCGCATCGTCCAGAGACGGTCAACCGTCTTCTTCGTGACGTCAAAGTGCAAGTTTCAGGATCAGCGCGTCCAGCCCGGGTCCGTAATATTGCGGCCTGCGTCCCGCCTCGCACCAGCCAAGGCGCCCATAAAGCGCCCTGGCGGAGTGATTGCTCTCGGCCACTTCCAGGAAGGCGGTCTCGGCATGTTTCCGGCGTGACGTTGCGGCAAATGCCTCGGCGAGCGTGCGCCCCAGACCCTGGCGCCGGGCTTGCGACGCGACGGCCAGCGTCAGCAACTCGGCTTCGTCAAGGATGACGCGCCCCAGCAGGAAGCCCTGGCCGCGCACCAGCAGAAAGGCACCCGGCGACGCGATCAGCGCGCTGAATTCATCCGCCGACCACGGGCGCGGTGCGAGCGTGAAGCATTGCCTGTGCAGCGCAGACAGCTCTGCGGGCGTCACGGCAGGATGACCGGTGCGCCATGGCGGGCGGGTGCGGCGTCGGCCGGCCGCAGATAGACCGGCGCGGGTCGCGGGCCAGGCGCTTCGCGTCGCTCCAGCGCCAGCCGTGCAATGGCCTCGGCCAGCGGAACCGCCGGCGCAGCCGGCGCCGGGCCGGGCGGCAGCGCGCCGGCCGCAGCTTGCTGCGGCCGGCCCCCGGCCTGCGGTTCGCTGGTGCCGAAATCCTGCCATATCACCTGATCACGGCGCGCGCCGATCGCAACTCTGCACGGTCTCGGCAGGCCGAAAGCGGCCGCTTCGGTCGCTGTAACGCCGACGGCCGGAACCCCAAGCGCAAGCGCCAGCCCGCGCGCAGCCGCGACCGCCACGCGGATGCCGGTGAAATTGCCGGGACCGGTCCCGACCCCGATCACGGCGATGTCGCTCCAGCCCAGACCGGCCTCGCCCAGCATCTCCTCCAGCATCGGGAACAGCCGCTCGGCCTGGCCGGTTCCCATCTCTTCGTGACGGAGTGTCAGAAGCCTGTCGCCGCACAGCAAAGCGGCCGCGCAATGCGCGGCCGATGTGTCAAAGCCCAGGACGACCAGATCAGGCAATCGGCCTGACCTCGATCACCTCGGGGATGTAGTGACGCAGCAGGTTCTCGATCCCCATCTTCAGCGTCAGCGTCGACGAGGGGCAGCCGGCGCAGGCGCCCTGCATGTGCAGATAGACCACGCCGCGATCGAATCCGTGAAAGGTGATGTCGCCGCCATCCTGGGCCACCGCCGGCCTGACGCGAGTGTCCAGCAATTCCTTGATCTGCACGATGATCTCGGAATCCGGTCCGTCATGATCGGCATGGCCCGCGCTTTCAGGGGCATCGCCCTCGATCGCCGGGGCGCCGGACTGGAAATGCTCCATGATCGCGCCCAGCACCGACGGCTTGAGATGGTCCCAGGCAAAGGTCTCGGCCTTCGTTACCGTCACGAAATCACGTCCCAGAAAGACGCCAGTCACCCCATCGACCGCGAAGATGCGTCGGGCCAGCGGCGATTTCTCGCCGGCTTCGGGGGCGGGGAAATCCGCCGTGCCCGAACCCAGGACGCTCTCGCCGGGCAGGAATTTCAGCGTGGCGGGGTTCGGCGTGGTTTCGGTCTGGATGAACATGGGGGCGCTCCTTTGATGCTGATATGGCGACGGCAAGGCGCCGGGTCAAGCCGCAGGGGCCGCAGGAGAGGGGCGTCACGTGATCGCCTCGAGCCTTTCCTTGGAGATGTCGCCCGGCACGATGGTGATCGGGCAGGCCAATGTCGACGCTTCGCGCAGAAGCCGGGTCAGGACCGGGTTCTGGCCACCCTTGTCGCTGTCCAGACCCAGCACGACCACGCCGATCTCGGGATCTTCGGTGATCTGGGCAATCAGTTCCTCGGCCGGGTCGCCTTCGCGCACCACCAGTTCCGGCTCGACCTTGGGCCGTGACCGCATCCATTTGGCGAACACCTCGAAATGAGCCTCGATTCGCTCATGCGCTTCTGCGCGCATGAGATCGGCGACGCCAAGGCCGTGCTGGATGTCGTCGGCGGGGATGACCGAAAGGATCACGACCCCTCCGCCGCTGTTCGCGGCCCGCATCGCAGCGAAGCGCATCGCGTTCAGGCATTCGCGGCTGTCGTCCAGTAGCACCAGGAATTTGCGCATTGTCGGGCCGTTCAGGTGGATTCTCGCCGATACAGTGGCCGAACTGCCATGATCGTGCAAGTGATTGCACCAAAACGTCCCGGGCCGGTTTCCATGTCCCCGACGTTATGCTACCGCAAAATCCGAATGTTAACTGAGGCAGCGGATGGCGTCGTGACAATCCACCACGATTGGGACAAGACCGAAGCGCGCCGCCTTGCCACGCTGACCGCGCCCAAGATGGCGTGGTTCCTGGGCGAGGCATCGGCGGACGCTGTCGTGCCGATGCCGCCGACCAAGCGCATGTTCGATATTGCTCTGGCGCTGCTGCTGCTGGTGCCGCTCTCGGTCGTGATGGCGCTTGTCGCCGTGACGCTGCTAGCCTTTCAGGGTCGTCCGGTCTTTTACTCGGCGCAACGGATGCGTGCGCCGGGCCGGGCGTTCACGCAGATCAAGTTTCGGACAATGCTGCGCCAGGACGGTGATTTCGGCGCCACCGGGGCGCACAAGCATTGGCGGATCACGCCCATCGGGCATTTCCTCCGTCGCACGCGGATCGACGAATTGCCGCAGCTTTTCAATATTCTGAAGGGCGACATGAGCTTTGTCGGCCCGCGCCCGCCGCTGCGTGAATATGTCGAACGCTTTCCGGCCGTCTACGCCCAGGTTCTGAAAAGTCGGCCGGGCGTGACCGGTCTGGCCACGCTGATCTATCACCGGCATGAGGACAGGATTCTCGCGCGCTGCGAAAGCGCCGAGGCGACCGAGGCCGCCTATTATCGCCGCTGCCTGCCTGCCAAGCTGAAGATCGACTTGATCTATCAGCGTCATCGCGATCTGCGCCTCGATCTGTGGATCTTGTGGAGCACGCTGAAGATCGTTGTTTCGCGCCGGGACGAACGGCCGCGCCGCCGCGGACGCGCCGCAGGAGCGGCCGCTACGCATCATTCCGCGAAGGGATCGGCCCGGTAGGCGACGTCGGTCAGGTAAAGCCCATGGGGAGGGCAGACCGGCCCGCAGGCCGCGCGATCGCGCGCCGCCAGCGCCTCTCCGACCCGATCCGGCGCCCATGATCCGGCGCCCACCCGTTCCAATGTCCCCACGATCGACCTGACCTGGTTGTGCAGGAACGACCGCGCCCGCAGGTGAAAGCGGAATTCCCGCCCATGCGGGATCTGCCTTTCCTCGATGCGGATCTCGTCAAGCGTCTTCAGAGGACTTTTCGCCTGACAGATGGACGACCGGAAGGTCGTGAAATCATGATGCCCGATCAGCATCCTGGCTCCGCGGCGCATCGCGTCGCAATCCAGCGCGTGCTGCACCTGCCAGACCATGCCGCGCAGATGCGTGGCGGGCGCGCGACGCGACATCAGCCGGAACAGGTATCGGCGTTCGGTGGCCGAGAAGCGGGCGTGAAAACTGTCGCCGACGCGGGCTGCGACCAACACCGCCACCGGGGACGGCTTCAGGTGAAAATTCAGCGCTTCGCACAGCCGGAAAGGGTCCCAGTCCCGTTTCAGATCGGCGTGGGCGACCTGTCCGGTGGCATGCACGCCGGCATCCGTCCGGCCGGCGGCCGATATCCGTGCGCCCGCGGCAAAGCCCGAGTCCAGTCGCCCCAGCGCGGTCTCGACCGCCTGCTGAACCGATGGTTGGTCGGCCTGCGCCTGCCATCCGGCAAAGGGACGCCCGTCATATTCGATCTTCAACGCAAACCGGGGCATGGATGTCTAACGTCGCCGCGACGTCTGGTCGCGGTCGGGTGCGAGCAAGTGGTCCATCGTGCGTGCATCGTCGCTGGTCAGCGTCGGAGGTTCCGTCGGTCCGGTCCGGGCCCGCACCCCCTCGCGCGCGAGTCTTTCGCGCAGCACCGATATCTCGATCTCAAGATCGGCGCGGTCACCATCCAGCAACCTGTCAACGCGCGCGCTGAAATCCTTTTCCAGATCGTCCAGAAACGTCTCGTAGGCGGCGCGCGTCTGCGGGTCGCCGGTCCTTTGGTAGAGTGCGGCGAACTTGACGGTCGCATCGCGCGCGCCCATCAGATAGACGCCCATGTAACGCCTCGCCACGGAGAGGTCGCCCGGATTGTCGCGCACGCGATCAAACAGCGCCTCGGCCGTTGCCGCGAACCCCGCGACCCGCGATTCCAGCCGCCGGTCGCCGGTTGCTGCGATGGCCGACAGCATTTCCGCCAGATGCGCCTGGCCCTCTTCGATCATCCGTGTCGCCCGGTCGCGCTGGAAACTGTCGCCGCCCTCCATGCCCTTGTCGCGCATCGGATCGGCCCCGAAGGCCAGCGCATGCAGCGCTAGCCCGGCCAGCCCGATCACCGCCGCACCTGCAATCGAGCCCGGCTCGGCCGCGCCCAGCCCAAGCCCCAGACCGGCCAGAATGCCGCCGAACAACTTGCGCGGGATGGCTGGACGGCGCGCCACGCGCCGCGCGTCATAGGCTGCCTCGGCGGCCAGTCCCTCGCGCGTCATCCACATCGCGGTGGCGATCACGCCGAACGCGGCAAGGTCGATCGCCATGCCAAGCGGGGCCTGGAAAAAAGCGCTGAAAAGGAAGGGCGTAGCCGCGATCGTGACCCATTTGGGTCGCGAGGCCAGCCGGTGCAGCCGCGGTGCGGCGGGGGTGCGACCGGCGGCCGCGCCCGGCTGCCCGGGCATGTCGGGTGAGTGGCGGCCTCCGAACCGGATTGCCATCCGCGCGCCCTCAGCCGGCCCCGGCCAGCGACGCGTAAAGCGTCAGCATGACCAGCAGATAGAAGCTCAGCCTTTGCATCGCGTTGCGGGACATTGTGGTCCTTTCCAGGCGGTTCGGTCCATGGCGGCGCGCGCGTCGTGCGCGATCGTTCGAATCCTATATCGGCACTATCGGCTTAATTGCAAAGTCCAAGCTGCGCCGGAGCGCCGCTGACGGATGCTTCCGGCGGGCCGGTCATGGCGGTCGGCGGCGCGTGCCTGCGAGGTCATGCGGTGCCGGCCCGCCCGGGAAACAGCTGTTCCAGCGCCGCGGTCAGCGGCCTCTCGTCGTCCAGCGTCAGGCGAACCGGAACCGCCAGCACCCGGGTTCGAAAACCGGGCGGCAGCCGGACCGCGTCCTTTTCGGTGGTCACAAGTTGCGCGCCAGAGGTGCGGGCGTCGTTTTCCAGCCGGGTCAGCAGCGCCGGGGTGAACGGCTGGTGGTCGTCCAGGGATTCCCCCCGCACCAGATCGGCACCGAGCCCCGTCAGTGTCGCAAAGAACTTTTCGGGGTGCCCGATCCCGGCGAAGGCAAGCACGCGCTGTCCCGGCCAGTCGATTCCCGTCGGCAACGGGGCCAGTCGGCCGCGCAGATGCATCGGCGGCGGGGCTGGCGCGGCGAACCTGTCCTGCGCGGGGGGATCGCCGATCGACAGCAGCAGGTCGGCCCGTGCGAGACCGTCTTCCACAGGCTCGCGCAGCGGGCCCGCGGGCAGGCACAGCCCGTTTCCAAAGCCCTTGGCGGCATCCACGACCACCAGCGAAAGGTCATGCGCCAGCGCCGGGTCCTGAAATCCGTCGTCAAGGATGATCGCCCGCGCGCCGCTATTGGCCGCGGCCTGTGCGCCGGCCAGCCGGTCCCGGGATACCCAGACCGGACCGAACGCAGACATCAGCAGGGGCTCATCGCCGGTCAGCCTGGCCTGATGATGGCGTTCGTCCACGCGCAGCGGCCCCTCGGCGGACCCGCCATAGCCGCGCGACACGACATGGGCGGCGATGCCCCACGACCCCAGCAATTGCTGAAGATAGATCACGGTCGGGGTTTTGCCGGTGCCGCCTGCGTTCAGATTTCCGACGCAGATCACCGGGACCCCGACCCGGGCAGGGCGACCCTTTTTCAGCCGGCGGGCGGTCGCGCCCGCATACAGCGCGCCAAGCGGCGACAGCAGGCGCGCCAGGACGGTGGGCGGCCGCAGATACCAGAATCCGGGCGCGCGCCTCACTGGCCGGCCTCGCGCAACGCCTCGAGGACCGGCGTGGCGATGCGGATGGCGACGTCGGCACCGCCGGTGCTGACGGTCCAGGCGCTGTTGGCCAGGGCGGCGACCAGATCCGGCTGGGTCAACTCCGCGATGACCGAGGCCATTTCATCCGCATTGCCGACCTGACGCGCCGCGTCCGCGCCGTCGAGTTGCTGCCACTCGGTCCGGTGGCGGGCGGTGGCCGGGCCATGCACGATCGCCGATCCAAGGGCCGCGGGCTCGAACGGATGGCGGGCCTCGTCGTCGTCGCCCGACAACGTGCCGCCCATATAGGTGACCGGTGCAAGGCGGTACCAAAGGCCCAATTCGGTCGGACCGTCGGTTATCATGACATGCACCTCTTCGGTCGGCTCTTCATCAAGGGTGCGACGCGCGACAAGCAGTCCCTCGGCCTCGAGGCTTTCGGTCAGGATGTCGATGCGGCCGGGATCGCGGGGTGCGAGGAACAGCAGGGAACGATGAGAGTGCCGCATCGCTGCGCGGTGCGCGGTCAGGACCGCCTGCTCCTCGGATTGCGGCACCGACGCCGCGAGCCAGGCGTGCCGACCGTTCAGCAGCTGTGCAAAGCCGGCGCGTTCGGCCTCGGTGCAGCCTAGCGGATCGCGGATTTCGGCGACCGGGCCGGTCAGCACGACATGGGCGGGGTCGGCACCCATGCGGATCGCGGCCCGGTGGCTGGCGACATCGGTCACCAGCACCGCCCGCAGACCGGCCAGCAATTGTCGCCGCATCGCCGCCCGCGGACCCCAGCGCGACGTGTCGGCATCCAGCCGCGCCTCGCCCAGCACCACGGGCAGGCGCCGCTGCGCCGCAGCAACGATCAGCGCGACCGGCAGATCGGGTCCCAGTAGCAGCATCGCGGCCGGCCTGGCCTTGTCCAGAAGCATCTGCGCGGCGGGAAGGTCGGCGCCGCTATCGGGAACGCCGTCCCGACCCGGCTCGATGACACGCAGATCGGGTCGGGCGTGCATCAGACGCTGCATGACCTGATCCGCCGCGCGCCGGGCATCCGGCGACACGTGCAGGATCAGCAGCGGACCATCACCCTCGGGCAGGGTCCAGGGGGCGTTCGCGGTGCCGGATGCGCCGCGCAGATGCAGCCACAGCCCCAGCCTGCCCAGCCCCGACGGAGGCATCAGTTGCCGAGTTCCTCGGTCGGGCTGACCTCGGTTTCCTCATCGCGAAGGCGGTGAAGATGGGCAATGAAATAGCGGGTATGGGCGCTGTCGACGGTGCGCTGCGCCGCGTCCTTCCAGGCGCTGTAGGCCTGTTCATAGTTCGGGAAGACCCCGACGATATGGATGTCGTTCGTATCGCGGAACTGCGTGGACTGCGGATCGATCAGTTCGCCGCCGAAGACGAGGTGAAGACGCTGGCTCATGGGACCTCCGGTCTGCTGGAATGCCGGGACCCTAGCGCGGCGGTGCAGCAAGATGAAGCGTGTTTGTCTAAAACACGGCGGGCTTTGGATTTGCCGGGGCGACGGCGTCGCGCTAGGTGGGCGCGACAGGGCCAGAAGGCCGGATTTCGGTTCCCGCGGGGGCGTGCGAGGGTGTGGCGCGCGACCCTGAGGGTGAGGGGTTCCGGCTGTTGGCGGCCGGGACCCCTTCGTCGCATTCCTGCCTCCGGGCGCCCCGAAACGCCGTTCTCCGCCGAGACGGGCCAAGGCCGGCGTCGCCGCAATCCCGTGGCCGGTCAGAGACCGGCGAGTTCCATCACGCCCGTGGCCGGTCAGAGACCGGCGAGTTCCATCACGCCCGTGGCCGGTCAGAGACCGGCGAGTTCCATCACGATCGCCCATTCCCGGTCGCTGACCGGCTGAACCGACAGGCGGCTGTTGTTGACCAGCACCATGTCCTTCAGGCGAGGCTCTTCTTTGGCCAGATCAAGCGAGACGGGACGGGGCAGAGGCCGGACGGCCTTCAGGTCCACGCATTCCCATTTCGGGTCCGCGGCCGTCGAATCGGGATGCGCCTCGGCGACAACCTCGACGATGCCGACCGCCTCTTTCCCGATATTCGAATGATAGAACAGGCCAAGTTCGCCCTTCTTCATGGCGCGCATGTTGTTGCGGGCCTGGTAGTTGCGCACGCCGTCCCATTCCTCGCCACGATCGCCGCGCGCCACCAGATCGTCCCATCCGAACACGTCGGGCTCGGATTTGAACAGCCAGTACGCCATCAGCCGATCACCTTTTTCCACTCGATCACCTCGACGCTCTCGAAGAGGCCGGCCGCCCGGTACGGATCCGAGGCCGCCCAGCCCTGCGCCGTCGCGATGTCCGGGGCTTCGAGGATGACCAGCGAGCCGCGCATCTCGCCGTCCTGGATCAGTGGGCCCGCCATGCGGACGATGCCGCTGTCCTCGATATGGGCCAGATGCGCCTGACGGGTATCAAGACGGGTCTGCAACGCGCCGGGCCTGTCCCGGCAGATCACGGCAAAAAGCGGCATCATTCCTCCTTCAGCGGACGGCTCATCAGATGTTCCATGGCCTTTTCCAACGAAACCGCGCCGTCGGCAAGCCGCGCGACCATCGCGGCGATGGGCATTTCCTCACCCATCCGCACGGCCAGGGCCGAGACGGCGCGGGCGGTCGCGATGCCCTCGACAGTGGTGCTGGCGTCGAAGTTCTGACCCGTACCCAGCGCGCGACCGAACCGGAAATTGCGCGATTGCGGCGAGGTGCAGGTCAGGGTCAGGTCGCCCAGCCCCGAAAGTCCGGTCAGGGTCTCGGGGCGCGCGCCCAGGCGGGTGGCCATGCGCGTCATTTCGGCAAAGCCGCGGGTGATGGTCGCGGCGCGGGCGCTGTCTCCGAACCCCGCGCCGATCACGATCCCCGCCGCGATGGCGATGACGTTCTTCAGTGCGCCGCCCAGCTCGGCCCCGATGACATCGGTGGTGCGATAGAGCCGCAGCACCGGCGTGGACAAGGCATGCTGAAGCCTCAGCCCGGCCGGCGCTTCGGCGCAGGCCAGCGTCAGCGCCGTCGGCAGGCCACGCGCGATGTCTGCGGCGAAGGACGGTCCGGTCAGGACTGCGATCGCGGCCGTGGGACACGCCGTCGAAATCAGCGCCGAGGGACCGGTCAGATGCGTCAGGTCGATCCCCTTCGCGGTGCTGACAAGGGTCTTGCCGTCCAGCACCGAGGCATGCTCTGTCAGGAATGCGCCAAGCGCCTGCGCGGGCAGCGCCAGCAGGATCGTGTCGGCGATCGCCGCGGTTCCCAGATCGTCGGTGATCGTCACGGCGTCGGGCAGCGTGATGCCCGGCAGGCGGGGATTGTCGCGACCCCAGCCCGTCTTGCGGCCCCACAGCGTCACCTTGCCTTTCGCGGACAGCGCCACGGCCAGCGCCGTGCCGAACGCGCCCGCCCCGAGGATCGAGATGGTCATGCCTTGGCCCCCCTTTTGCCACCGCCCAGCATCGGCGCGGCGCGACTGTCCAGTGGCCAGCGCGGACGTGCGACCAGATCCATGCCGTCGCGATGGCCCAACTGAAACCGCTCGATTCCCGCCCAGGCGATCATCGCGCCATTATCCGTGCAAAGCGCTTGGGGCGGCGCAAGGAATCCGGCACCGACGTTTCGTGCGACCCGTTCCAGCGCGGTCCTGATCGCGCGATTGGCGGCGACGCCACCGGCGACCGCCAGCAACGGCGCGGCGCTTGCCGACAGGGCGCGGCGGGATTTTTCGGCCAGGATTTCGGCGACCGCGGCCTGAAATCCCGCACACAGGTCGCGGCGGTCGCCCTGGCGCAATCCGCCCTGTTCGGCGATCAATTGGTCGCGCAGCCGCAGGGCTGCCGTCTTGAGGCCGGAAAAGGACAGATCGCAGCCCGGACGGTCCAGCAACGGTCGGGGCAGGGCAAAGCGATCGGGATCGCCATCGGCCGCCTCGGACTCGACCGAGGGGCCGCCGGGCTGTGGCAGTGCCAGCAACTTGGCAAGCTTGTCGAAAGCCTCGCCTGGCGCATCGTCGATGGTGCCGCCCAGACGGGTGAAATCCTCGGCGCCATCGACGCGCAGGAACTGGCAATGCCCGCCCGAGACGAGCAGCATCAGATAGGGAAAATCAATGCCGTCGGTCAGTCGCGGCGTCAGCGCGTGGCCCGCCAGATGGTTCACCCCGACCAGAGGCAGCCCGGCCCCGGCGGCGATGCCCTTGGCGCACATCACGCCGGCCATGACCCCGCCGATCAGCCCGGGGCCAGCCGTCACGGCAATGCCCGACAGGTCGTGCACGCTCAGCCCGGCCCCTGACAGCGCCTGCTCGACCGCCAGGTCCAGACGCTCGGCATGCGCGCGGGCGGCGATTTCCGGAACGACCCCACCGAAATCGGCATGCAGATCGGTCTGGCTGCTGACCACCGACGACAGGATTCGCCGATCGCCGGTGACGACGGCCGCGGCCGTATCGTCGCAGCTGCTTTCGATGCCGAGGAAAATCAGGTCGTCCATGCTCTTGCCGGGCGGGTATGGGGCGCTTACGCAGAAGGGCGTAGCACCGGCCAGAGGGGATGCCAATGCCAAGGGGGGCGACGCCCACGCTTCTGCTGACACGGCCTCTGGCGGATTCGCGACGTTTCGCGGCGATGCTGCCCGACCTGCCGGCGGTCATCTCACCCATTCTGCGCATCGTGCCGGTGCCCCACGACGCAGAGCGCCTGGCCAAGGCCGAGGCCCTCGTCTTCACCTCGCGCCATGCGATCCCCGCGGCGGGGCCGGGCCGGGGCCGGTCGGCCTTCTGCGTGGGCTCGCACACCGCCGAGGCCGCCCGCAAGGCAGGGTTCGACGTGATTCAGGGCCCGGGCGATGCCGCGGGGCTGGCGGCCCTGATCCCCGACCGGACGATGCGGCTGGTCCATCCGCACGGTACGCATCTGGCTCGCCGCCTGCCGGTCGAGGGGATGGTGGTCTATGATCAGGTCCAGTGGCCCTTGAGCAACGAGGCGACGCGACTTCTGGCAGGCGACGACCCGGTGATCGTGCCGCTGTTCTCGCCCCGGTCGGCGCGGCTGCTGGCGGACGCCGTGCGTTCGCCGCGCGCGCCGCTTTGGGTGGCTGCGCTCAGCGGAGCGGTGCTTGAGATGTGGGACAGCCCGTCGGATCGTGCGATCACGGCGGCAAGCCCCGACGCCGATGCCCTGGCAGCGGCGATCTGCCGCTTGAGGCAAGCGGAACAATGCTGATCACGGCGGGTTGAGCAAACGGCCGCGGCTCATTAGTCTGACGTTGATCAGCTTGGCGGCAGTGCCGCGACGGCATGCGATGACGGGGACAGTACGTGAAAAAACCGGAAGACGAGAAGACCGCCAGCAAGTCCAAGGCCGCGAAGGCCGACAAGGCTGGCGAAACCGCACATGACGCCACCAAGGGCGCCCAGGCCGGCAAGGCTGGCGAAACCGCAAGCGACGCCACCAAGGGCGCCCAGGTCCACAAGGCTGGCGAAACCGCAAGCGACGTCACCAAGGGCGCCCAGGCCGGCAAGGCTGGCGAAACCGCAAGCGACGCCACCAAGGGCGCCCAGGCCGGCAAGGCTGCCGAAACCGCAAGCGACGTCACCAAAAAGCCGGCGGCCAAGCCGGGAGCAATCAAGTCGAGCGATGTCGGTTCCGGCGACGGATCCTCGGCTGCGGCCACGGGCGGCACCGTCGCCCCGGCCGAATCGAGCCTGGTCGGGGACCCGGCGAAGGGCCGATCCGCAGCCAAGGCGAAATCTCCGTCTCAGGCCGATGCGGAAGGCGGGGGCAGTTCTGGCGGCGCGGACAAGGACATGTCCGGGAACGGCAAGGAAAAGCGGGCCGAGCCGGGTCCGAAAGGGCCTTTGAAGGATGTGCCGCCCGAAGCGATCCTGCGCGACACGCCCGCCTCGACGCCCGCGCCGACGCAGAATGTTACGGTCCAGAAGACCGGCTTCTGGCCGGTTGCCTTCGGCGGAGTGGTCGCGGCGGGGATCGGCGCCGCAGCCACGCTGTGGGCGCTGCCGCAACTGCCGGCGGGCTGGCTGGGCGAAGAAGTGGCCCAGGAGGTCGAAGCGGCCCCGCAGGTTGATGCCGATGCGATCCGCGCCGACGCCGTCGCGGCGGCCGAGGCGGCCGCGCGCGAGCAGGTCGAGGCGTTGCGCGCCGATGCCACCGCCGCCGCCGAGGCGGCCGCGGGCGAACAGGTCGAGGCGTTGCGCGCCGATGCCACCGCCGCCGCCGAGGCGGCCGCGCGCGAGCAGGTCGAGGCGTTGCGCGCCGAGCTGGCCGAAGCCGCCGCCACGCGGCCCGCTTCCGAGGTGCCGGACGATCCGGCCGCGGGTGCCGACGATGGCGCAGATCAGACCGCCACGCTGATCGCAGGCCTGCAAGCCCGGCTGGAAGAGCAGGCCGCCCGAATCGAGGAACTGGCCGCGCGCCCCGTCCCGGACCCGGATGCGGCCGAACGGATGCAGTCGCTGGCCGACCAGGCTGCGGCGCTTGAACAGCAGATCCAGTCCGCCGCGGAGGCCGCGCGGGCGCAGCTGACCGCAGCGCAGGAAGAGGCCGAGAAGATGCAGGACGCTGCCGCGGAAAGCACCAGGCGGGCCGAGGCGGTGGCCGCGATCGCGTCCCTTCAGGCTGCGCTGGATCGCGGCGTGACGCCTGACGAGATGCGCCAGACGCTTGCGGATGCCGGAGTCGAGGCCCCGGATGCCCTGACGCGCGAGGTTCCCAGCCTCGATCGGCTTCAGGCCACGTTCGGCGACGCCTCGCGCGCGGCCCTGCGCGCCACGCTTCGCGAGGACAGCTCGAGCGGCGGCAGCAATGTATTGGCCAACTTCCTGCGGGCCCAGACCGGCGCGCGTTCGGTGGCGCCCCGTGAAGGCGACGATCCCGACGCGGTGCTGTCGCGCGCCAATGCCGAGGTCGAGGCGGGTCGGATCACCGCCGCGCTTGACGAGATCGCGGCGTTGTCGGACACCGCGCGCTCTGCCCCGGCGATGGCCGAATGGCTGGAGGGCGCCACTGCCTATCGGGACGCGCATGACGCGCTGTCCGATCTGTCGGCCAATTCGAACTGAGGGCCCGGTCATGTTTTTGTCCCTGCTGAAAATCCTGTTCTTCTTCGCGGTCGTCCTGGCCATAGCCCTTGGGGCGATGCAGCTGTCGGAAACCGGGCAAGTGCTGCGCCTTGAATATGCCGGGACCGAGATCGCGCTGACGCCGGTCAAGGCGATCATCGGATTGCTGGTGCTGATGGTGGTCGCCTGGCTGGTCTTCAAGCTGCTGGCCCTTGCGCTGGCCTTCATCCGGTTCCTGGCGGGCGATGAAACCGCCATCGACCGCTATTTCGCCCGCTCGCGAGAGCGCAAGGGCTATGACGCCCTGGGTGAAGGCATGCTTGCGGTCGCCTCGGGCGAAGGCAAGCTGGCGCAGGACAAGGCGATCAAGGCCGCCAAGTATCTGGACAAGCCGCATATCACCAATCTGCTTGCCGCTCAGGCCGCCGAGGTTGCGGGTGACAACGCGAAGGCGGAAACGGTCTATCGCAAGCTGCTGGAGGATGATCGAACCCGCTTCGTCGGGGTCCGGGGCCTGATGCGGCAAAGGCTGGACGCCGGCGATACCGCGACGGCCTTGCAGCTGGCGCAGAAGGCCTATGCCCTGAAACCGCGTCACAAGGAAGTCCAGGATACGCTGCTGGAACTGGAGATGCGCGAACACGACTGGAAGGGTGCGCGCAAGCTGCTGAAGGACAAGCGCAAGCAGGGGGATCTGCCGAAGGACGTGCATCTGCGCCGCGATGCGGTCCTGGCATTGCAGGAGGCCAGCGAGGTATTGGCGCACGGCAATTCGGTAAGCGCGCGCGAGGCGGCGATTTCGGCCAACCGTGCCTCGCCGGACCTGATCCCTGCCGCCGTGCTGGCTGCGCGCAGCTATATCGACCAGAAGGATTTCCGCAACGCGTCGCGCGTCCTGGAAAAGACCTGGTCGGTGCGTCCGCACCCCGACATCGCGGCCGCCTATGCCGAGATCGTTCCGGACGAAAAGGCGTCGGCGAGGCTGACGCGCTTCGACCGCCTTATCAAGAAGAACCCCGATAACGAGGAATCGCGCCTGCTGAAGGCAGAGCTTCTGCTGGCCGCAGAGGATTTTCCTGGCGCGCGCCGGGCACTTGGCGACCTGGCAGAAACCCACCCCACCGTGCGCACGCTGTCGATCATGGCGGCTGTCGAACGTGGCGAAGGTGCCGACGACAGCGTCGTGCGCGGCTGGCTTGCCAAGGCCATCACCGCCTCGCGCGGGCCGCAATGGGTCTGCGACAGCTGCCACAACGTGATGGATGAATGGGCACCGGTCTGCGACAGCTGCGGCGGGTTCGACACGCTGAGCTGGAAAGAGCCCGAAATCCGGCGCGGCAACGGCGTGAACCCGACCGCAGGTGCAGAGATGTTGCCGCTGCTGGTCGGCACGCCCAAGACCGCCCCGGACGCCAAGGCCGAAGTCCCGGTCGAAACCATGTCCGGTGCCGTCTCGGCGCCTCGGGCCGAGGCGGCGCCCCGGGACGGCGCAACGGCCGCGCCATCAGCCAGATCCGCGACCGCGAAGAAGGTCGAGGTCGCGGATGTCGCGCCGGGCATGGTGCCGCGCGAACAGGACTTTATCGAGGTCGAGCCGGCAAGCACGGATCGCTCGCCCGAGCCCGCGGCCCCATCGAAGCCGGCGGACAGCAAGGACGAGAAATCGAAGCCGGCCGAGACCACGGACGAACCCAAGCCCGTGCGTCCCGATGTCGAGCCGCCGAATGGCGACGAGTGGGCCGATACGGTGGCGGGCAGGCGCAGCTGAAGTGGCGTTCGTGGGGGGCAAAAAACAATCTGCCCCTCTTCCCCCCTTCGTCGGAACCTGCTATCCGGCGCCGCACAGCCTGATGCCGGTGTAGCTCAGCTGGTAGAGCACGTCATTCGTAATGATGGGGTCGGGGGTTCGAGTCCCTTCACCGGCACCAGGGTGTTTGAAGCACGGGCTTGCAGTCGCGCCAGGGTGCGAGGTGCAAGCCCTTTCCATTCAGGCTCCCGCAGCAGCGGTCACAGGATCGGGATGCCCGCATGAGCGCCGGTCCCGGGCCGAGACGGTTGCGCCGTCCACACGACCCGCCCCACGCCCCCGCAGGCCGCCACTCTTCGCCCGCCGACCGGATGCATGTCGATCCGCGCCAGATCAGGGCTCTGCAGGTAGTGTCAAAGATCTTTCGCACATTTTCTCAGGCGACGGCTCCGTGTGTTGAGGTTTGCTCTGCGTAGAGCGGGTCCATGTTCATGTATTTGCGTGTCGACCATTGGCTGCCGGCGATGTGACGCAGACGCGCCGCTGCCAGGTTCAAGCAGCTCTGCCCGTCCGGGAATGCGCCTACGACGCGGGTGCGGCGGCGGATTTCCTTCATGATGCGCTCCAGTGGATTGTTGGTCCTGATCTTCAGCCAATGGCTGTCGGGGAAGCTGTAGTAGCTCAGCGTCTCGTCGATATGCGTCTCGATCAGCTCGGCCGCCTTCCCCAGCTTCTGGCGGCGCAGGTCCTCGACGACGGTGGCGGCCTTCTCCTGCGCCGCTTGGCGGCTTTCCTGGGCGTGGATCGCCTTCAGCATGTGGCTGATCTCGCGCACCTTTGTCGAGGGCACATGGCTGAACACATTGCGGTAGAAATGCACCATGCAGCGCTGCCAGCGCGCGTCCGGCAGATAGTCCGCAATACTCTCGACGAGGCCGCGGCAGGCGTCCGAGATGATCAACTGCACGCCGCTGAGGCCGCGATCGACCAGGTGGCGCAGAAAGACCGACCAGCCAGACTTGTGCTCCTTGGCGCCTTCACAGATGCCCAATATCTCGCGATATCCTTCGGAATTGACGGCGCTCGCCACCAGCAGCGAGACATTGCGCACCTCGCCTGCCCATGTCCGCTTCATGACGATCCCGTCGAGATAGAGATACGGGTGCTCGCCCTCGATCGGTCGGTTCCGCCATTCCTCGATCTTGGCGTAGATCTTCTTGTTGAGGTTCGACACCGTGCCCGGGCTCACGCGGGTGCCCCACAGCGCCTCGGTGATATCCTCGACACGCCGCACCGACACGCCCGCCAGATACATCTCTATCAGCGCCTCCTCGACCGAGCTTTCCCGGCGCCGGTAGCGCTCGATGATCGCGGTTTCAAAGGTCTGGCGCCGCAGCTTCGGCACCTTCAGCTTCACCTCGCCGGCCTTGGCGTGCAGCGCACGTTCATAGCTGCCCGCGCGCGTGTCCTTGCGGCCTTCGTTGCGCTCATAGCGCCCTGCGCCACACAGCTGATCGGCTTCGGCGTCAAGCATCGCATTCAGTGCCTCTTCGACCGTCCCGCGCACCATCTCGCCAAGGTGATCCCGGATCCGGCCCTCATCGATCTGGATCACCTGACCCATCGCACCGTCCTTCTTCTCGTCAGCCATCCTTTCGCTCCTTCCGTCACTGTGGAAGGAGCCGTCAAATCTGAAAGTGCGAAAGATTCTTTACGTCATCGCTCTGCATGGCGGACCACCGCGCTCTTCGGATCTGGGGCAGGGTTTCGCCGATTTCAGCGTCGATCCGGGATCGGCTCGGACAGCAACGCGTATCCGTTGCCGCCGTCTTGAATTTCGACCGGCGGGCGTTCAGTCGCACCGCTGCTGCGGGGACGGCCGGTTCTGTCGGACGAGGGCTTCCGGCAGCTCGTCGTCGAAGGCCGTTGCGACGACCCCGAAATGGCAGATATCGGTTGCGGACGCATGGTGCGGGCGGCGGGAGTCGAACCCGCACGGGCCAGGCCCTAGCGATTTTAAGTCGCTTGTGTCTACCGTTCCACCACGCCCGCGCCGCCGCGCCGCCGAAGCCGCGCATTGTCGGATGTGGCTAGCCAAGCAGTTTTGATTAATCAAGCGGAACCTCGGTGTTGGACCGGGTGTTGACTGCCGCAAGACAGATTCATCCTGACAGGAGGACGCCATGACCGGTGGCACTACCGACAAGCGCGGCGAGGCAGGCGAACGGCACCAGCGTGGCGGCGAGACCCTGACCACGAACCAGGGGATCCCGGTTTCCGACAACCAGAACAGCCTGAAGGCCGGCAAGCGCGGGCCGACACTGCTTGAAGACTTCGTGCTGCGCGAGAAGATTTTTCATTTCGATCACGAGCGGATTCCGGAACGGATCGTCCACGCGCGCGGCTCGGGTGCGCACGGGTATTTCGAGTGCACCGACCCCATCCCGGAATTGTCGCGGGCAGGCCTGCTGTCCAGGAAGGGCAGGGTCCCGGTCTTTGCCCGGTTCTCGACCGTCGCCGGTGGGGCGGGTAGCGTCGATACGCCCCGTGACGTCCGCGGCTTTGCGGTGAAGTTCTATACCGACGAAGGCAACTGGGATCTGGTCGGCAACAATATCCCGGTTTTCTTCATCCAGGATGCGATCAAGTTTCCGGACCTGATCCACGCGGTCAAGATGGAGGCCGATCGCGGCTACCCTCAGGCCGCCAGCGCCCATGACACATTCTGGGATTTCGTCTCTCTCATGCCGGAATCGCTGCACATGATCATGTGGGCGATGTCGGACCGTGCAATTCCGCGCAGTCTCCGGATGATCGAGGGGTTCGGCATCCATACCTTCCGTCTGGTCAACGCCGAGGGCCGGTCGACCTTCGCCAAGTTCCACTGGAAGCCCAGGCTGGGCTTGCAGAGCCAGGTCTGGAACGAAGCCGTCAAGACCGCCGGTGCTGATCCCGATTTCCACCGCCGCGACCTTTTCGAGGCGATCGACAGGGGCGATTTTCCGGAATGGGAGCTGGGGATCCAGACTTTCGACGCAGAATGGGCCGAACGCCAGCCTTACGACGTGCTGGACTCGACCAAGCTGATCCCCGAGGAAGAAATCCCGGTGCGGATCGTCGGGCGGATGGTCCTGGACCGCAATCCGGACAATTTCTTTGCCGAAACCGAGCAGGTGGCATTCTGTCCCGCAAACATCGTTCCGGGAATCGACTTCACCGACGACCCGCTGCTGCAGGGTCGGCTGTTTTCCTATCTCGACACGCAGAAATCACGGCTTGGGACGGCGAATTTCCATCAGTTGCCGATCAACGCGCCGAAATGCCCCATGCACAACTTCCAGCGTGACGGCCAGATGCAGATGGCCGTGCCGAAGGGCCGCGCCAACTACGAGCCGAATTCGCTGGACGAGGCCGGGGAAGAGGCCGGACCGCGAGCGGTGGACAGCGGGTTTTCCACCGCCAGATCGATGACCGACCTGGGCAACGAGCCGGATGAGAAACTGCGGCTCCGGCCAGAGCTGTTCGGCGATCATTACAGCCAGGCGCGGCTGTTCTATCTCAGCCAGACCGGCGCCGAACAGGGACATATGGCCGACGCGCTGGTGTTCGAACTGTCGAAGGTGTCGCTTGACCATGTGCGTCAGCGCATCCTGTCGCATCTGCGGGTCATCGACGAAGACCTCGCCGCCGAGGTTGCAGAGGGGCTGGCCGAGCCGCTGCCGAATGCTGCGACGCCCCAGCGCGAGCCGGTGGACATGACGCCCTCTGATGCGCTTTCGATCGTCAAGAAGGCCAGGCACACGCTGCAGGGCCGCAAGGTCGGCATCCTGATCGGGCAGGGCGGTGACATGGACAAGGCCGAGGCGATCCGGTCGGCCGTCGAGGCCGAAGGCGGGACGGTCGTGATGATCGCGAAGGAACGCGGCCACGCCGACGAACAGCTGGCCGGTACGCCCTCGGTCCTTCTGGACGCGATCGCGCTGGTGCTGGGCGCCGAGGATGCGCAGGCGCTGTCGACCTACAAGCCGGCGATCGATTTCGTCTCGGACGCCCATGCACATCTGAAGGCGATCGGCGCCGACGACGCCGCCATGCCATTGCTGCAGGCGGCCGGGGTCCAGTCCGATGATGGCGTGACCGGACTGGAACCGGACGCGTTCCTCAGGGCCGCCGCGCAGCGCTTCTACAAACGCGAAGCGCGCTTGTGGTGACGCAGGGCCGGGGGCATAGCCCCCGGTCCCACGCGATATCGGGATCAAAGCAAAGGGGCGGGCCGATGCGTCCGTTCAGCCATAGCTGCGCGTCGGGCGGTCGAACACCTTGCGGCCCATCAGGCTGCCGACAAGATCGACCATCAGCTTCGCGGTGCGGCCGCGCTCATCGAGGAACGGGTTCAGTTCGACCAGATCCAGCGAGGTGACCAGGCCCGATTCGTGCAGCAACTCCATGACCAGATGGGCCTCGCGGAACGTGGTGCCGCCGGGAACGGTCGTGCCGACGGCTGGCGCGATCGAGGGATCGAGAAAATCGACATCGAGGCTGACATGCAGAAGGCCGCCAGCGTCGCGCACGCGATCCAGGAACTGTCGCAGCGGTGCGACGATCCCCTGTTCGTCCAGCACGCGCATGTCGTTCACGGTGATGTCGGCGTCCTGCATGGCGGCATGTTCGGCGGGGTCGACGCTGCGGATCCCGAACATGCAGATGTTTTCCCCCCGGATCGGATCGGGGAACGGCGGCATCGGTTCGAAACCCGGCATTCCGCGGGCATAGGCCATCGGGGTGCCGTGAAGATTGCCGGACGTGGTCGATTCGATGGTATGGAAATCGCTGTGGGCATCCAGCCAGATCACGAATTGAGGGCGTCCGAGGCGGGCCGCATGGGTCGCGACGCCCGCGACCGTACCCAACGCCAGCGAATGATCGCCGCCCATGATGATGGGCATGCCGTCGGCAAGCGCGGCCGCGGTGGCGGCGCTGAGGGCGCGCGTCCACGCGATGGTTTCAGGCAGGTGATGGACCGCGGGGTTGGCGCAGGTTTCGACGCCGATCGGGCCGGGGGTGACGTCGCCGCGATCCTCGGTGCTGTGGCCGAGTGCATTGAGCGTGGCGGCAAGCCCGGCGGTGCGATAGGCCGCCGGGCCCATAAGGCAGCCGGGGCGGCGCTGCCCCTCGTCGACGGGCGCGCCAATCAGGATGCAATGGGTCATCCGGGTCTCCTGTAGGATCGGGGCCCGCCAGGTCGGCGGGGCTGGGAAGTCAACCTTGCGTCAGTCCCTTGCGCCCTGGAACCGCTGTTCCCATTCGGCGCGCTGATCGTCGGTGATCTTGGCGAACAGCACCTCGGGAACAGTGAACTCATGCCCGGGCGTGAGGGCCGCAAGCGCGCCGGCCATGTCGTCCGGCCAGTCGCGATCCTCGGTTCGCATCGCCGTCAGCATCGCGTCGGCAGCGAACGGAATGAACGGCGCGGAAAGGACGGCGTAGAGCCGGATCAGGTTCAGCGCCAGACGGACCTGCATGGCGGCCTTTTCCGGATCGGTCTTGAAGCTGGACCAGGGCGCGGCGGTCTGCAGATATTCGTTGCCAAGCACCCAGATCGCGCGCAGTTCCGAGGCCGATTTGCGAACCTCGATGCGCGACATCCCGCCTTCGTATGCGCGCAATCGGGTCGTCAGCGAGGCGATGAGCTGCCGCTCTTCGTCGCCGTATTCGCCGCCCGCGGGAACGGCTTCGCCGAACTTGCTGCGGCAGAACTTGGTGATGCGGCTGACGAAATTGCCCAGCACATCGGCCAGATCCTTGTTCACCGATTGCTGGAAATTCTCCCAGGTGAATTCGCTGTCTCCGGATTCCGGGGCGTGGGACAGAAGCCACCAGCGCCAGTAATCGGCGGGCAGGATGTCCAGCGCGTGATCCATGAACACCCCGCGACCCTGCGAGGTGCTGAACTGGCCGCCGTCATAGGTCAGGTAGTTGAAGGATTTGATGTAGTCGACCATCTTCCACGGTTCGCCCGAGCCGATCATCGTGGCAGGGAAGCCAAGCGTATGGAAAGGCACGTTATCCTTGCCCATGAACTGGGTGTAGGTGACGTCGTCCGCGCCTTCATCGGTGCGCCACCAGCGGCGCCAGTCTGCGTCGCTGCGGCCGGTTTCGTCGGCCCATTCGGCGGTTGCGCCGATATATTCGATGGGCGCGTCGAACCAGACATAGAAGACCTTGCCTTCCATCCCCGGCCAGTCCTGATCGCCGCGCCGGACCGGGATGCCCCAGCTGAGGTCGCGGGTGATGCCGCGATCCTGCAAGCCGTCGCCGTCGTTCAGCCATTTCCTGGCGATCGAGGTGGTCAGGATCGGCCAGTCGGTCTTGCTGTCGATCCAGGCGGCGATCTCGCCCTTCAGCGCGGACTGGCGCAGATAGAGATGCTTGGTCTCGCGCACTTCAAGATTGGTGCTGCCCGAGATGGCGCTGCGGGGGGCGATCAGGTCGGTCGGGTCAAGCTGCTTGGTGCAGTTCTCGCATTGGTCGCCGCGGGCCTTGTCGTAGCCGCAATTGGGGCAGGTGCCCTCGATGTAGCGGTCCGGCAGAAAGCGGCCATCGTCGATGGAATAGACCTGTTTTTCAGAAACTTCGCGGATATAGCCATTGTCGGCAAGGCGGCCCGCGAGATGCTGGGTCAAGGCCCGGTTGCGGTCGCTGGAGGACCGGCCGTAATGGTCGAAGCTGAGGCCGAAGCCGCGCGCCAGGTCGGTCTGGACCTTGTGCATGCGGGCGCAGTATTCGGCCACCGGCTCGCCGGTCTTGGCGGCCGCCAGTTCGGCTGGCGTGCCGTGTTCGTCCGTGGCGCAGATGAACATCACCTCATGGCCGCGCGCGCGCAGGTAGCGCGCGTAAAGATCGGCTGGCAGCTGCGACCCCACAAGGTTTCCCAGATGCTTGATGCCGTTGATATAGGGCAGGGCAGAGGTGATGAGGTGGCGGGCCATGCGCGTTGTGTCCTTGGTGATCGGCGCCGTGTGTAGCCGCGTTGCACAGCGAATGAAAGTCCGGCGGGCGTTGCAGCGGCCCGGGGCGCAACAGCCTGGCTGGCCGGTCCCGGGACGCCTGCATTTGCTGGCCACAGCCGCGCACCGACGATGCACCGGCGAGCCACCGCATATGCACCGGCTGTACACCGCTTGCGCACGCTGCCCGTTGCGCGCCCGGCCGGGGCGGAGGGGGGGCGATTGCGCGTCTTGCCTTGGGCGTCGCGGCGTTCCAGCCTGCGGTCCATGATTCCCGAGACCGACGTCACCTTCGCTGGCAGCTTTCTGGACCGCGCCGACCGGCTGCGCGCCGATGCCGAGGGCATGGCGCAACGGCTGGCCGACCCGGTCAGCCGGGTGCTGCCCTTCTGGCGCGGCAAGCCGCTGTTCGACCTGACCGAAGATGGGCCTCGGCTGGCCTGGCTGTCGGCGGTCGACCCCTTGATCCTTGCCTGCCCCGAGCCGCTGCTGTTCATGGGGCTGGACGAGGCGGGCACGGCGCATTTCGCGGCCGATCTGTCCCATCTGGCCCCGCCCGACCAGGCCCCTGCCGCTTTCATCGACCACCAGACGCTGGACCTGTCCGAGACGCGCAAATTCATCGATCTGCGGGCCATCATGGCCGATATCGACCATCGCGACGCCGGCATCGCGGCGGCGGCCAAGGGCATCTTCGAATGGCGCCTGACGCACGGATTCTGCGCCATGTGCGGCGGCCGGAATGCGGTCAGCCACGCGGGCTGGCGCTTTGAGTGCCGGGCCTGCGGACGCCTGCATTTCCCGCGCACCGACCCGGTCGTCATCATGCTGGTTCTGGATGGCGACCGGGTGCTGCTTGGGCGGCAATCCGGCTGGCCCGAACGCATGTATTCGCTGCTGGCCGGTTTCATGGAGCCCGGCGAAACCATCGAAGAGGCGGTTCGCCGCGAGGTGTCCGAAGAGGCCGGGATCATGGTGGGCGAGGTACGCTATGTCACTTCGCAGCCCTGGCCATTTCCGGCGTCGCTGATGATCGGTTGCACCGGCCGGGCCGAAACGACCGCGATCACGCGTGATCCGCACGAGCTGGAGGACGCGATCTGGGTCGGCAAGGCCGAGATCGCCGAGGCGCTGGCGGGGCGGCACGACCGCATCGCGCCGGCCCGCAAGGGCGCTGTGGCGCAGGTGATCCTGCGGGCCTGGGTCGATGGGGTGATCCCGTCCGCTGACTGAGGCTGTGCGGGTCCGGCTGCGGGCGCGAGCCGGCGCTTCGGCCACGCGCTTTCGCCAAGGGCCCCGGCGAAGAGGGCCGGGTATCGGGTCGAAGCGGATGCGGTGACGCGCGCACGGAACCGGGACACACGACAAAAGGCCGCCACGCGGGCGGCCCCTCAATCCGTGTGCGTCGGGCGATCAGCGACGGCGGTCGCGGCGCGAGCTCATGGGCTGGAAGGCGACGCCGACATGGGCTTCGCAATAGGGCTTCCCGGCCTGGCTGGGCAGGCCGCAGAACCAGAATTTTTCGGTCGCGGGATCGCCGATGGGCCATTTGCAGGTGCGTTCGGTCAGTTCCATCAGGGTCAGCTTGCGGGCCTTCTTTTCGATCTCGCGGACCGAGGCCAGGGCTTCGGGGCTGATCTCGTTGGCCGAAGGCTGGGGCGGTAGCGGCTGGCCTGCCGGGACGATCGGGCGTCGCAGGGCGGGGGTGAAGGCCGGCTGGGTCGCAGGTTCCTCGGCCGCGGCCTCGGGCTTTTCCGCGACCGGCTCGGCGGCGGGTTCGGGATTGGCGGCGGGCTTGCTGGCGGGTTTCTTTTCGGCCACGGGTTCGGCCGCGACAGCGGCGGCAACCGGCGCGGCCTCGGGCTCTTCGTTGCGGTTCGACAGACCCAGGCGATGGACCTTGCCGATCACCGCGTTTCGGGTCACACCGCCCAACTCCTTGGCGATCGCGCTGGCCGACTGGCCCTCGCCCCACATGCGCTTCAGCGTCTCGACGCGTTCATCCGTCCAGGACATGGTTGCCTTTCCGGGCGGGTCCGACCTGCCGCCCCATCTTGAAACCTGCGATTGCTCCCGTCACAAACGGGATGCCGAGATCTAGACCTCGGGGCGCAGGAATTCAAGGACCGCCAGCATGAACCGCATCACGATCAAGGATCGCCCGGCGATGGGCGTTCGCCGTTTCGGCCGAGTCAACTGGCTGGGGCTGGCCACGCTTGCGCGGCGTGAGGTGATGCGCTTCATGGCGGTCTGGCAGCAGACGATCTTTGCGCCGCTGATGACGGCGGCCCTGTTCGTGCTGGTCTTCGCGCTGGCGCTGGGGCAGGGACGCGGGCTGATCATGGGGATTCCCTATCTGCAATTCCTGGGGCCCGGCATCCTGATGATGACGGTGATCCAGAATTCCTTCGCCAACACCTCGTCCTCGATCACCGCCGCCAAGGTTCAGGGCAACATCGTCGATACGCTGATGCCGCCGCTGTCGGCGGCCGAACTGCTGGCGGGCTATCTCGCCGGGTCGGTCGCGCGGGCCGGGCTGGTGGCGGCGGTGATCGGCACCGGCATGGTCATCGTCACCGGCGCGGGCATCGCCCACCCGTTCTGGGCGGCGACATTCGTGCTGCTGGCGGCGCTGCTGCTGGGCGGGCTGGGAATTCTGGCCGGGATCATGGCGCAGAAATTCGACCAGATGGCGGCGATCACGAATTTCGTCATCACGCCGCTTTCGTTCCTGTCCGGCACATTCTATTCCGTCCAGTCCCTGCCCGAGCCGTTCCGCAGCCTGTCGCACTGGAACCCGATCTTCTATCTGATCGACGGGGCGCGCTATGGCGTGACCGGGGTCAGCGACGCTCCGCCGCTGCGCGGACTCCTGATCTGCGTCGCGGTGGTGGTGGCGATCCTGGCCCTGGGCTGGCGCTGGCTGAATTCGGGGTATCGGATGAAACCCTGATTGCACGGGCGGCGAATCGGCGCTAATGGCTTTGCCATGATCGCATGGACCGTACCCAGCACCCGTCCCCGACGTTGACGCCCCGCCCTGCGGGGTTACAGTCGCCGTCCGATCCTGCCTGCCCTCAATCCTGTCATGCCATCCGGGGAATCCGCCATGATTTCGCACGTTTTGCCAACCTATAATCGCGCGCCCATCGCCTTTGAACGCGGCGAGGGTGCCTGGGCCATCGCCACGGACGGCAGCCGCTATCTGGATCTTGGATCGGGGATCGCGGTCAACGTGCTGGGGCACGCCAACCCCGATCTGGTCGCGGCGCTGACCGAGCAGGCCGGCAGGATCTGGCATGTCTCGAACCTGTACCAGATCCCTCAGCAGGAAAAACTGGCCGATCTTCTGGTCGAAAGGACGTTCGCGGATACCGTCTTCTTCACCAATTCCGGCACCGAGGCGGCCGAGCTGGCGATCAAGATGGTCCGCAAATACTGGGATCACGCCGGCGATCCGGACCGCATCGAGATCCTGACCTTCGAGGGCGCGTTTCACGGCCGCTCGACCGGTGCGATCGCGGCGGCGGGGTCGGAAAAGATGGTCAAGGGGTTCGGCCCGCTGATGCCCGGTTTCCGGCAATTGCCGTGGGGCGACATGGGCGCGCTGAAGGAGGCGATCACCAGGGCCACCGCAGCGGTCATGCTGGAGCCGGTGCAGGGCGAGGGGGGGATCCGCCCCATCGCCGATGAAGACCTGCGCCAGATCCGGGCGCTGTGCGACCAGACCGGCGCTTTGCTGGTGCTGGACGAGGTGCAGTGCGGGATGGGCCGCACGGGCCGGCTGTTCGCGCATGAATATGCGGGGATCGCGCCCGACATCATGATGGTCGCCAAGGGCATCGGCGGCGGCTTCCCGCTGGGCGCGGTCCTGGCGACCGAGGAGGCTGCGGCCGGGATGATCGCCGGGACGCATGGCTCGACCTATGGCGGCAATCCGCTGGCCTGCGCTGTCGGTGCCCGGGTCATGGAGATCGTCGCGGATGACGCGTTTCTGGCCGAGGTGAACCGCAAATCCGCGCTGTTCCGCCAGAAGCTTGAGGGTCTGGTCGCAAGCCATCCCGAAATCTTCGAGGGCGTGCGCGGCCAGGGGCTGATGCTGGGCTTGAAATGCAGGGCCGCGCCCGCCGATCTGGTCAAGGAAGGCTATGCGCAGCATATCCTGACCGTGCCGGCAGCCGACAACACGCTGCGCCTTCTGCCACCGCTCAACATCAGCGACGAAGACATCGCCGAGGCCGTCGCAAGGCTGGACCGTGCCGCCGCAAGCCTCGATGCCTGACTACCGGTTCAGACCGGTCACGCAGGCCGATCTGCCGATGCTGTCCGAATGGCTGCGCGATCCGCAGATCGCCCGCTGGTGGCCGGGGCCTGACCGTCAGATCGCGTTGCTGCGCGAGGATCTGGGACACGAGGTGATCCGGCAGGTGATCGCGCTGCAGAACGACACGCCGCTTGGCTATGCACAAACCTATCCGGCCTTTCACTGGCCCGCGCCACAATTCGCGGGCCTGCCGCAGGACAGCATCGCCATCGACGTTTTCGGTTCGCCGCAGGGCCGGGGCAAGGGCGGCGCGTGGCTGCGCGTGCTTGGCGATCTGCTGCTGCGCGACGCCTCGATGCTGGTCATTGATCCGGCGCCCGAAAACCTGCGCGCCATCCGCGCCTATGAAAAGGCGGGCTTTTCGGGCGACCTGACCCGCACCGATTCGGCAGGCCAGACCGTCCGCGTCATGACGCGCCGACGATAGCCCATCGTCCGTGTCGAACTATCCCGGGGGAGTCGCGCGGAACGCGCGGCGGGAACAGCGCCCCCTTGACCCGCCCGCCACAAGCGGGCTTGCTGCAAGAAATCGCCGAAAGACATCAAGATGAAGCATTTCCTGGACATCCACGACACCGCCAAGGACGATCTGAGATCGATCATCGACCAGGCGCAGGCCATGAAGACCGCGCGAAACAACCGTCCCAAGGGCACACCGGATGACGATCAGCCGCTGGCTGGCCGGATGGTCGCGCTGATCTTCGAGAAACCCTCGACCCGCACCCGCGTCAGCTTTGATGTCGGTGTGCGCCAGATGGGCGGCCAGACCATGGTGCTGTCGGGGTCGGAAATGCAGCTTGGCCATGGCGAGACGATCGCGGATACCGCCCGTGTCCTGTCGCGCTATGTGGACCTGATCATGATCCGCACCTTCGAGGAGGCCACGCTGCAAGAGATGGCCGAATACGCCGATGTGCCGGTGATCAACGGGCTGACCAACCGCACCCATCCGTGCCAGATCATGGCCGATGTGATGACATTCGAGGAACATCGCGGCCCGATCGGCGGCCGCAAGGTGGTCTGGGTGGGCGACGGCAACAATGTCTGCGCCAGCGTGATCCATGCGGCAGGTCAGTTCGGTTTCGATTTCACCTTCACCGGCCCGCCGCCGCTGGATCCGGAACGCGAGGCGCTGGACTTCGCGCGGGCGCAGGGCGTGAACGTCCTCATCGAGCGCGATCCGGCGAAGGCCGTCGAGGGGGCGGACCTGGTCTTTGCCGACACCTGGGTCAGCATGCACGATCCGCAATCGGCCAAGGAACGCCGCCACAACCAGCTGCGCGGCTATCAGGTCAACGAGGCGCTGATGGCGCGCGCCAAGCCGGATTCGCTGTTCATGCACTGTCTGCCGGCCCATCGCGAGGATGAGGTGACCAGTGCCGTGATGGACGGTCTGCATTCGGTCATCTGGGACGAAGCCGAGAACCGGCTGCACGCCCAGAAGGCCATCATGCGATACTGTCTGGGTCTCTGAGCACGGTCCATTCCGGCGAACGGTGCCGGTTCCGCGAACCCTGCAGAGGCTGTGCGGAATAAAACCCCTTGTGCTACGTTTTCCTTGAGGTCCGATCGGCACGATCGGTCTGCAACAGCACGAGGAGGATGAGATGTCCGACGAAACCGACAAGAATCTGTCTCGCCGTGGCCTGCTGGCCAAGCTTGGCCTTGCCGCCGGGGTGGCTTATGTCGCCCCCGCGCTTGTGGGTCTGGATTCCGCACGCGCCAGCAGCGGCAGCGGTCAGGGTGGCGGCAGCGGTCAGGGTGGCGGCAGCGGCCGTGGTGGCGGCAGCGGCCGTGGTGACGGCAGCGGCCGTGGTGACGGCAGCGGTCGTGGCGGCAGCGGTCGCAGTGGCAGCGGTCGTGGCCGTGGTCGTGGCCGTGGTCGCGACCGGTCCGGCCAGCGCCGCAGCAGCCGGTCCGACCGCGCCGGCAATCGGCAGCAGCGCCCTTCGCGGACCAGCGATGGCCGGCGGAATTTCGCCCGCCCGTCGCGGCGCTAGCCCATGCGGATGCATGCTGACAAGCCGGAGGCGCGCGCAGTGCGCGCCTCCGATCCACCGCGGGACGGCACGGGCGCGGCACGCCTGACCGACCTGCATTTTCCGGGGGCCGATCTGACGATCCGGCTGGTGGATGCCGATCGGTTACGCTGCGGGCTGAGTTCGGTGGTCAAAGGCTGGCGACCCGAAATCCGGCCGACGCCTGCCTCGGGCGCGCACGCGAAACGGCTGAGCCGCGTGGCTGTCCGGCGCGACGGCTTCACGGCCGCGTCGCCCTTTTACGAGGATGAATTGTCGGGGCTGGGCCTGGCGGAAGCCTGCTGCGCCGTCCTCTCGGATCTGACGGAATCGTGGATTGATGCCAATCCCGGCAGCTTCGCACTGCATTGCGGCGCGTTCCGTTTCCAGGGCGGCCTGGTGATGCTGACCGGCCCGAGACGTGCCGGAAAAAGCACGCTGATCGCGCGCCTGGGCGCCGAGGTCGACGCCACGATCTTCTGCGACGATGTGCTGCCGCTGACCCCTTCGGGCCTGGCGGTCGGGCTGGGCATCGCGCCGCGCATCCGTCTGCCGATGCCCAGACGCAGCCATCCCGACTTCCTCCGTCATGTCCGCAAGACGCCGGGGGCGCGCGACCGCTGCTATGCCTATCTGCGGTCGGACAATCTGGCGCCGCACGGCACCATGGCGGAGCCCTCCACCCTGATCGTTCTGGACCGACGCGCGAATGGCGCGGCGCGGTTGCACCGGATGGCGCAGGATCAGGCGCTGCACCATCTGCTGGCGCAGAACATGGCGCATCTGGGTGATGCCGAAGCCGCCTTCGCCGGGGCAAGGTGCCTGCTGGGCCGGCTGACGGTCCTGCGGATGGTGTATTCCGACCTTGAGGAAGCCGTCGCCCTGCTGCGCCGCAATTTCGCGACCGATGCGCCGGACGAATGTGAGCCGGAGCCCGGTCCGGAACTGCACGTCCCGCTGACCCCGCCGCCACCCGAGCGCCCGGCGCGGCCTTTCGACCCCGACCGGGTCTGGAAACAGCGCCCGAACGTCATGCTGCGACAGGTCGAGGGCAGCGCCTTTCTCTGGACGCGCGGCGGCAAGACGGTCTGGCATCTCAATCCGGTCGGGCATGTCATCTGGTCCGCGCTGGAGATCCCGGGCGACGTGACCGAACTGGCCGAGCTTCTGGCCGACCTGTATCCGGACGTGCCGCGGGCCACGCTGTTGTCCGACACATGGTGCCTTCTCGCGGAACTGGCCGAGGCGGGGTTCGTGGTCGCCGCGGACGGCTGAGATGTCGCGGCTTGTGCAAACGGCCGCGCGATGGGCGCGGCCGTGAATTGCTGATGGCGGCGGGTTCAGCCGATGGCGACCGCGCGCACCTCGTCGTCGATGCCTTCCAGATACTGCGCGAAATTCTCGCTGAACATCTGAACCAGCTTTGCGGCCTGGCGATCATAGGACGCCCGATCGTCCCAGGTCCGGCGAGGGTCCAGCAGCACGTCCGATATGCCCGGGACCGACACTGGAACTTCGAAGCCGAAATTCGGATCCCGGCGGAATTCGACGTCGTTCAGGCTGCCATCCAGCGCCGCCGCCAGCAGAGCGCGGGTGGCCTTGATCGGCATCCGCGAGCCGGTGCCGAACGCGCCGCCGGTCCAGCCCGTGTTGACCAGCCAGCAGGATGCGCCGTGCTGGGCGATCTTTTCGGCCAGCAGCTTGCCATAGACTTCGGGGCGGCGCGGCATGAAGGGCGCGCCGAAACAGGTCGAGAAGGTCGGGATCGGCTCGACCACGCCGACCTCGGTCCCCGGGGTTTTCGCGGTGAATCCGGACAGGAAGTGATACATCGCCTGCGCGGGCGTCAGCCGCGCGATGGGCGGCAGCACGCCGAACGCATCGCAGGTCAGCATGATCACGTTCCTGGGATGCCCGCCGAGGCTGGTTTCCGACGCGTTCGAGATTGCGTCCAGCGGATAGGCGCAGCGCATGTTGTCGGTGATCGAGTTGTCCTCGAAATCCAGTTCCAGCGTGTCCTTGTCGTAGACCATGTTCTCGATCACGGTCCCGAAGCGCGACGTGGTCGAGAAGATCTCGGGTTCAGCCTTGGCCGAGAGGTTGAGAGTCTTGGCGTAGCAGCCGCCCTCGAAGTTGAAGATGCCCTCGTCGGACCAGCCATGCTCGTCGTCGCCGATCAGCACCCGGGACGCGCAGGCGGAAAGCGTGGTCTTGCCGGTGCCGGAAAGGCCGAAGAAGATCGCGCTGTCGTCGGGGTCCCCGGGCGCGTGGTTTGCGCTGCAATGCATCGGCATGATGCCCTTGGCCGGCAGCAGATAGTTGAGCAGCGTGAAGACCGACTTCTTGTTCTCGCCGGCGTAGGCGGTGTTGGCGATCAGGATCAGCTTCTTCTCGAAATTCAGCGCGATCACGGTCTCGCTGCGGCAGCCGTGGCGTTGCGGGTCGGCCTTGAAGCCGGGGCAGTTGATGATCGTGAATTCCGGAGAGAAACCAACCAGTTCGGCTGGCTCGGGGCGACGCAGCAGGTGGCGGATGAAGAGGCCGTGCCAGGCCAGTTCGGTCACGACACGGACGTCCAGCCGTTCCCTGGGATCGGCGCCGCCGTAAAGATCCTGGACGAAATAGTCGCGGCCCTTCATGTGGCCAAGCATGTCGGCATGCAGGCGGTCGAACGCCTCGGGCGGCATCGGAGCGTTGTTTTCCCACCAGATGCTGTCCTCGACATCCGGGGTCCGGACGACGAACTTGTCCTTGGGCGACCGGCCGGTATGGTCGCCGGTCGTGGCAAGAAAGGTGCCGCCCAGACCCAGGACGCCTTCGCCGCGGGCAATGGCTTCGGTCATCAGCGCGGGCTCCAGCAGGTTGTAGTAAACCCGGCCGAGTCCCTCGATTCCCTGATCCTCCAGTCGGCAGTTCGGGTTCACGCGCGTGCTCATCTTCGTAACGCTCCTGACTACAAGTTCGCCTGCGACAATTCCGTGACACAGTATGCGCGGGCTATAGCACGGCCGGGAGTTGAAAAAAGCCGAGCGCGCTAACGGTTAACGCAAACACCAAATGTTATCGCCAACAATCCGAATCTGGCGGGCATGTGAGCCAGCGGTTAACCATTTTGCCGGATCATCGGGACAGGAGGCGATTCGCATGACCCAGATTCACGCGTCCACGATTGCGCTTGCGGGGCGGGGCCTGCTGATCCTGGGGCCGGCCGGCGCGGGAAAGTCGAGCCTGGCCTTGCAGATGATTGCGGTGGGCGCGGAGCTGGTGGCGGATGACCGAACCGACCTGCGGCGCGAGGGTGACGGGGTCGTCGGGTCCTGCCCGGAGCCGCTGCGCGGCCGGATCGAGGCGCGCGGGGTGGGAATATTGCGCTGTGCCGCGCACGGACCGGTGCGGCTGGCGGCCGTGGTCGATCTGGGCCGGTCAGAGGACGCGCGGCTGCCACAGTCGCGAAGCTATGATTTGCTGGGGCTCGCCTTGCCACTTGTTCTGGGGCCGTATCGACCGCATCTTTATGCTGCGTTGCGGCAGCTGTTGCTGACGGAACGCGTCGCATGACCGATGGCGCACCGCCGATGAAGGATTTTCTTTGCATGCCGCAGGACGATGCAATTCAGGATCAGGGAATTGCCCGCGTTCCCCAGGCGCAGCGACTGGTGTTGGTCACCGGGCCGTCGGGCGCGGGGCGGTCGACGGCGATCAACGTGCTTGAGGATCTGGGCTTCGAGGCGATCGACAACCTTCCGCTGTCGCTGATCCCGCGTTTGCTGGACGGGCCGGGGCGTCCGACGCCGCTGGCGCTTGGGCTGGATGTGCGGAACCGTGACTTCTCGGCCTCGAACGTGATCGAGTTGATCGACCGTCTGACCCGCAATCCCGACTACGCCCCCGAGGTTCTGTTTCTGGACTGTGCGCTGGAGGTGCTTGTGCGCCGCTACAACGAGACGCGTCGGCGTCACCCGCTTGCGCCGGACGGGTCGCCGCTGACCGGCGTCACAACCGAACTGGATCTTCTGGGGCCGATCCGCTCGCGGGCCGACGTGCTGGTCGATACCAGCGAACTGTCGCCCCACGACCTGAAGGCGGAACTGACGCGCTGGTTCGATACACGCAAGGACCATCGCCTCAGCCTTTCGCTGCATTCCTTCAGCTACAAGCGCGGCGTGCCGCGCGGCATCGATCTGATGTTCGATTGCCGCTGCCTTGCCAACCCGCATTGGGAAGAGGGTTTGCGTCGCATGACGGGCCAGGACCAGGCGGTCCAGGACTTCGTCGCGCGGGATTCCCGGTTCGACGAGTTCTTCAGCCGCATCCGTGACCTGATCCTGTTCCTGCTGCCGGCGCATCTGGACGAAGGCAAGACGCATCTCTCGGTCGGTTTCGGGTGTACCGGTGGGCAACACCGTTCCGTCACTCTGGCCGAAAAAATGGCGGTCGCGCTTGCAGATGCCGGTTGGCCGGTGTCAATAAGGCACAGAGAGCTTGAACGGCGTGCGCCAATTCCCTTGTCTTTCGGCGGAAAGCGTTCGGGCGATAGGCAGCCAAAACCTGGCGGCAACCGGGAAGGTGGCGGGTTTCAGGCTTCGGAATTTGGTGAGGCGCGTTGATCGGGATTGTCATCGTTGCACATGGCGGACTGGCGCGGGAATACCGCTCTGCGGTCCTGCATGTTGTGGGGCCCCAGACGGGAATCGCTGTCGTGGCGATCGAGGATGACCACGACCGTGCGGCAAAAACCGCCGAGATTCAGGTCGCGGCGGATTCCGTGGATGTCGGCGACGGCGTGGTGCTGGTGACCGATCTTTTCGGCGGCTCGCCGTCCAACCTGTCCTTGCCGGCCTGCGCGGTCCGCGACCGGACGATCCTCTATGGTGCCAACCTGCCAATGCTGGTCAAGCTGGCGAAGTCGCGTCACCTGCCGGTCGTTGATGCGGTGGCCTTTGCCAAGGAAGCGGGCCGCAAATACATCAACTCGTACAATGTCCCGCCGGCAGCGGATCTGGACGCGGGGACCAAGGCGGGATGAGCGCATCGATCACGCGGGAACTGGCGATCATCAATGAAAAGGGTCTGCACGCCCGCGCCAGCGCCAAATTCGTCGACGTGGTCGAGCGGTTCGACGCGCAGGCCATGGTCGCGAAGGACGGGATGAGTGTCTCGGGCGATTCCATCATGGGGCTGCTGATGCTGACCGCGCCGCGCGGTTCCAGCATCACCGTCACGACCTCGGGTCCGGACGCGCTGCCGCTTGCCGACGCTCTGGAGACGCTGGTCGCGGACTACTTTGGCGAAGGCATGTAGGTCATCTGACTTGATCGACCGGAAATCCTATCATCACGGGAATCTGCGGCAGGCCCTGGTCGAGGCGACCGCCGTGCTGGTGGAACAGCTTGGCCCGCACGCCTTCACGCTGGCAGAGGCCGCGCGGCGTGCCGGTGTTTCTCCGGCTGCGCCCTATCGGCATTTCAAGGGCCGGGACGAGTTGATCGAAGAGGTCGCACGTCAGGGCTTTCTGGACTTCGCGACCCGGTTGGAGGTGGCGTTCGATGAGGGCCGCCCGCGCGTGCTCACCGCGTTTCTCCGGATGGGTCAGGCCTATCTGGATTTCGCGTCGGACCGTCCCGGCCATTACATGGCAATGTTCGAATCGGGCGTCTCCATCGCCGGGAATGCACAACTGGCGCAGGCGTCCGAACGCGCTCAGGGAACCCTGCTGCGCGCGGCCGAGGCGTTGGCGAGCCGGCTGCCGCCGGATCAAAGGCCGCCCGCGCGCATGGTGGCCAACCATGTCTGGGCGATGAGCCACGGCGTCGTGGAATTGTTCTCGCGCGGCAAGCCGGGGGGGCGCAGTTCGGTCGAGCCGGCCGAGATGCTGGAAAGCGGCGTCATCATCTATCTGCGCGGGCTGGGGCTTATTCCCGAATAAGAAAAATGTTCCGGCTCTCTTGACGCAGCCTCTGGACCGCCCATCTATGTAAATGTGATTAACATTAACATGGAGGGATCACAAAGATGCAGAGTGCATCGCACGAGATGTCGGCCTATCCGATGCGGGCTTCGCGCGGCCCCGGCCCGCTGGCCCGGGTGCGGGACTGGCTGGACGAACGCGGCAGACCCGCCTGGATCATCACCATGATCCTGGGCTTCGTCGCCTTCTGGCCGGTCGGTCTGGCCATCCTTGCCTACATGATCTGGAGCAAACGCATGTTCGGATGCAGCAAACGCAGCCACGCGCCGCGCTATCACGCGGCCCCCACCGGCAATTCGGCTTTCGACGCCTATCGCGACGAGACGCTGAAGCGGCTGGAGGACGAGCACCGCGAGTTTGTCGACTTCCTGCAGAAACTGCGGGAAGCCAAGGACAAGGCGGAGTTCGACCAGTTCATGGAAAAGCGCGCTCACAAGGACGACGCCTGACGCCTGGATCAGGGGGGCGGGTCGAGACCCGGCCCCCTGTCTCAATCGCCGCGAGGAAAACGCGGGCTGTCTTCCAGCAGGTTCGGGTCCATAACCGAGCCCAGCTTGCGGGACCATCAGTCGATGCGCTCGCCCGGGTTGCGCCAATCTGGCTTCCAGCCGAAATCGGCAGGGCAGATGTCGGCGGTCAGCCGCTCTTCGAACCCGTGCGGCTGGCTGGCCCCGGGGCGCAAACCGGGCTGCCGCCATGGCTGTTGGCAAAGCGGGTCGAGCGTTCGGCAGGTCGAAGCAGATTCGGTGTGTGCGGAAATTCGGCGGGGCCATCGGGGAGAAGCAACCCCGACAGCTGGTCCGCCAGCAGGATCAGGATGATCCTGGGCGTCACCTGCCCACCGCCGCCATGATCGCGACCGTCCCGGGTTGCGCGTCCGGCGGCTTAACGCCCTCCGGCCACCCGGCCTCGGAGCGAGGATTTCCTGCGATCCAGGCGCCGGCGGCCGCCGTCGGCTGCATTCCTTCGCCCGGATCCTGCCCATCAGGAGGACTTGATGGGAGCATCGAAAACCAGCTGTCTGAACAGCCTGCGGGCGTCCATCATGGCGGCGGCACCCGGCCTGTTGTCGGCGAGCGTGAACGTGGCGCCTTCGAGATTGCCGACCAACGCCTCGCTCGTGCCGGCGGCGACACCATTGGTGACGGTGATGGCGGTCCGGCCGGGATCGGATCAGCAGACCCTGACGCCGATTGCCGCGTTGCCGGCGAGCGCGGGCAGGGGCGTGGATGCCGTCCGTATCAACGCGTCGGGACCGGGGCCTCGCCGCGATAGTCATAGAAGCCGCGGCCGGTCTTGCGGCCCAGCCACCCGGCCTCGACATATTTTGTCAGCAGCGGGCAGGGGCGGTACTTGGTGTCCGCCAAGCCTTCATGCAGCACGTTCATGATCGCAAGGCAGGTGTCCAGCCCGATGAAATCGGCCAGTTCCAGCGGCCCCATCGGGTGATTGGTCCCCAGCTTCATGGCGCTGTCGATGGACTTCACGTTGCCGACGCCCTCATACAGCGTGTACACGGCCTCGTTGATCATCGGCATCAGGATCCGGTTGACGATGAAGCCGGGGAAATCCTCGGCGCTGGCGGCGGTCTTGCCCAGCTTCTCGACGACCCCGATCAACGCCTTGTATGTCGGTTCGTCGGTTGCGATTCCGCGGATCAGTTCGACAAGCTGCATGACCGGGACCGGGTTCATGAAATGGAAGCCCATGAACTTCTCGGGCCGGTCCGTGCGGCTTGCCAGCCGCGTGATCGAGATCGACGAGGTGTTCGAGGTCAGGATCGTGTCCGGCTTGAGATGCGGGACAAGGTCCTCGAAGATCGCGTGCTTGACCGTTTCACGTTCGGTCGCGGCCTCGATCACCAGATCGGTCTGCCCCAGTTCCGACAATGTCAGCGTGGTCGAGATGCGGTCCATCGCCGCCTTCTTGTCCTTGGCCGAGACCTTCTCGCGGCTGACCTGGCGTTCAAGGTTGCGGTCGATCAGCGACACCGCCTTGTCCAGCGCGTCCTGGCTGATATCGGTCATCAGGACGTCATAGCCGGCAAGCGCAAAGACATGCGCGATGCCGTTGCCCATCTGGCCCGCTCCGATGACCCCAACCGACTGTATCGCCATGTCCGCACCTCGTTCTGTGTCGCCGGGACGATAGGGCGGGCGGCTGCACGCTGCAATGCAAAACCGCCCCTGACGATCAGGGGCGGCCGGCGTGGGGGCGCCATGCGGCGCCCCTCAGGCGATCGTCACGATGACGGTGCGGACTACAGCTTTTCCGTCAGTTCCGGGACGGTGGTGAACAGATCACCCACCAGCCCGTAATCGGCGATCTGGAAGATCGGGGCCTCCTCGTCCTTGTTGATGGCGACGATGACCTTGCTGTCCTTCATGCCCGCAAGATGCTGGATCGCGCCCGAGATGCCGATCGCGACATAGAGTTCCGGTGCGACGACCTTGCCGGTCTGGCCGACCTGCCAGTCGTTCGGCGCATAGCCCGAATCGACTGCCGCGCGGGACGCGCCCACGGCCGCGCCCAGCTTGTCGGCCAGCTTCTCGATGATCGCGAAGTCGTCCTTGGAACCCACGCCGCGACCGCCCGACACCACGCGCCCTGCCGAGGTCAGGTCCGGCCGGTCGCTTTCCGCGACCTCGTCTCCGACCCATTTCGACAGCGCCGGATCCTCGCCTTTGGCGATGGCCTCGACCGGTGCGGGGCCGCCTTCGCCCGCCGCATCGTAGCTGGCCGTGCGGACCGTCAGGACCTTCTTGGGGTCCTTCGTCTTGACGGTCTGGATGGCGTTGCCGGCATAGACCGGGCGTTCGAACGTGTCCGCATCGATGACCGCCGACACGTCCGAGATGACCATCACGTCCAAGAGCGCGGCGACGCGCGGCATGATGTTCTTGGCGTCGGTCGTGGCCGGCGCGGCGATGTGGTCGTAATCGCCCGCAAGGCTGACCAGCAGCGCTGCGGCCGGTTCGGCGAGCCGATGGCCGTAAAGCGCGTCCTCGGCCACCAGCACCTTGGCCACGCCGTCGATCTTCGCGGCCTCCTCGCCAGCCGCATTCGCGGATGCGCCGGCGCACAGCACCGTCACATCGCCCAGGGTCTTCAGCGCGGTCACGGCCTTGGCGGTCGAGTCGCGGCTCAGTTCGCCATTCGTGACTTCACCCAGCAGCAGAACAGCCATCAGATCACCCCCGCTTCTTTCAGTTTCGACACCAGCTCGTCAACCGAGCCGACCTTGATGCCGGCGCTGCGGCCTTCAGGCTCGCGCGTGCCGGTGATTTCCAGCCGCGGGCTGACATCGACGCCCAGATCGGCGGCGGTCTTTTCGTCCAGCGGCTTCTTTTTCGCCTTCATGATATTGGGCAGGCTGGCATAGCGCGGTTCGTTCAGCCGCAGATCGGCGGTCACGATCGCGGGCAGCTTGACCTCGATGGTCTGCAAGCCGCCATCGACCTCGCGCGTGACCCTGGCGGTCTCGCCGTCCAGTTCCAGCTTGCTGGCAAAGGTGGCCTGGCTCCAGCCCAGCAGCGCGGCCAGCATCTGGCCGGTCGCATTCATGTCGTTGTCGATTGCCTGCTTGCCGGCGATGACCAGCTGAGGCGCCTCCTCTTCGACCAGCTTCGCCAGAATCTTGGCGACCGCCAGCGGCTCGATGTCCTGATGAACGTCATCGGAGGCGATGACGAGAATGGCGCGATCGGCGCCCATCGCCAGCGCCGTGCGCAGCGTCTCGGCGGCCTGCTTGACGCCGATGCTGACCGCGACGACCTCCGAGGCCAAACCCTTTTCCTTGAGCCGGATCGCCTCTTCCACGGCGATCTCGTCAAAGGGGTTCATCGACATCTTCACATTCGCCAGATCGACCCCCGATCCGTCCGCCTTTACGCGAGCCTTCACGTTGTAGTCGATCACGCGCTTGACCGGCACGAGAACCTTCATGGGCTTCTCTCCCTTGATTGCGTCATATGTCGAGGCGTTGTTAGCGGCAGGCCTTGCGCATTTACAGCGGAAAAACGTCCTTGGACGCAGCGTTTGCGGCGGCGAGGCGACGCGATGCGAGAAAGTCCGTCGCTAACGGCTGGCGCCGGGAACCCACAGCACATCCTCGGTCCCGCCGCCATTGGCCTGGCGGCTGGCCACGAACAGCCAGTCGCTGAGCCGATTCAGGTAACGCACCGCGGCGCCGTTCACATCGCCAGCCGCTGCAAGCTCTGTCGCGCGACGTTCGGCCCGGCGCGCCACGGTGCGCGACAGGTGCAGATATGCGGCCAGGGCTGACCCTCCGGGCAGGATGAAGCTGCGGAGCGGGCGCAGATCGGCGTTCATCTCGTCGATCTCGGATTCCAGCCGGACGACCTGAGCGTCGATGATTCGCAGCACCGGATAGGGCGCCTGTTCGTCGGCCGCCATGCCGGGGCGCGCCAGATCCGCACCCAGGTCGAACAGGTCGTTCTGGATGACCGCAAGCCGATCGGCCATCCGGCCGCTGGCGTGCAGTCGGCACAGCCCGAGCGTCGCGTTCAATTCGTCCACGCTGCCATAGGCCTCGACGCGCGGATCGTGCTTGGCCACGCGACTGCCGTCCGACAGTGCGGTGTCGCCCTTGTCGCCGGTGCGGGTGTAGATCTTGTTCAGGACGACCATCAGCGTGACCTCAGCCAGATGAACAGCAGGATCAGGGCGATGGCCACGGCCTGCGCGATGATCCGCCAGCGCATCAGCCGGTTGCCGTGCTTGCGGTTGAATTCGCCGCCGCGGGCAAAGCCGCCGATGCCGGTCGCCAGGATGACCAGGACCAGCAGGACCGCCAGAACGACGACGTAGAACAGGGGCTTGTCTTGCATGGAAACCGCCTTTCGCCGGCGACCCTAGCTGCGGCGCGCGAACCAGTCCAGTGCGCGGGTTGGCAAAATCCTCCGACCGATGCCTGACAGCCGTGTGGGGGTCGTGACATAATAGCGCGGCGCTGGTCGCGAAGCGGTCAGGGCGCGCAGGATCCGGTCGCTGACCGCCGAGGGCGGCAGTTCGAAACGGTCCTTGCCGGAGGGCTCGTAGAGCCGCTTCAGCAGGACAGACCGGTATTCATCCGCGCGCGCGCTGCCCCGCCAGTTTACCCAGGCCTCGAAATGCGGGATGGCGTTCAGGCGGATGCGACTGGTGATCGGGCCGGGCTCGATCAGGATGACCTTGACGCCGGTATTGGCCATCTCGATCCGCAGCACGTCGCTCAGCCCTTCCAGCGCGAATTTCGTCGCCACATACGGGCCGCGCCAGGGAATGCCGACCAGCCCCAGGACCGAGCTTATGGTGACGATCCGGCCCCCGCGCGCACGGAAATGCGGAATCAGGCGAACCGTCAGGTCGTGCGTCCCGAACAGGTTCGCCTCGAAGATCGAGCGCAGCGCATCGCGAGAGATGTCCTCGACCGCGCCGGGCAGGGCGAAGGCCGCGTTGTTGACCAGGGCGTCCAGTGGCCCACCCGCCAGCACCTGATCCACCAGCCGCGCGACGCTGTCGGGATCGGACAGTTCGAGGTGAAGGCAGGACATCCCCTCAGCCTGCCGGGCCGCGATGTCGTCTGCGTTCCGGCAGGTCGCGACGACCTGCCAGCCCTCGGCCTGTAGCCGTCGTGCGGCATCGAGGCCGATCCCGGACGAGCATCCGGTGATCAGGACCCGGCCTGCCATCTCAGCCTGGCGGAGTGTCGGACAGGAACCGGCCGGACATGTATCCGACGCGCCCGTCGCTGTCGCGGATATTGACCCAGTCGCTGTCGGGGGGGCCAAGGGCCTCGACAGCCTCGCCCCCGTTCAGGGCCCCGATCACCCGGTCGCCGGTGGACGGGCCGGCGCGGAAATTCACCCGCGTGCCGGTGACATACAGGATCGGCCCGGTCGCGCCGGACGGCCCGGGCGCAGAAGCCTCGGAGGCTGCGCCCCGATACTCGGGCGAGGGGCGCAGCGGCGGGCCGGGAAAGTCCCGGACCCTTGCGGGCGTCTGCTCGCTTGCCGGCACCATCTCGGCAGGCGGCGGATCGTCAGGCTCGAGGACAAGCGGCGCCGGATCTGGCGCAGACAGGACGCTGCGACTGCCGGCATCCCGTGCGGCGCTGCGCGACGGGGCGGGTTGCGCCTGCCGAAGTTCGGCGCGCGGGTTGCCCGCACCATAGACCGACATCACCGCATAAAGCGCGGCCAGCGTCACCGCCATCAGCACAAACAGTCGTATCATCCCGCTGTCATCGTCCCTCGCAGGCCGCGTTGCCGTCTGCTTAACCCATCGCGATGGTCAACGCCATCGCGTCCGGTACCGTTCCGTCGCCACGATTTTCCGGCTGGACCGGGGCGGCGGCGCGGCCTATCCAGTGGCGCATGTCCGACGATCTGCCCTTCGACCCCGAACAGAACACCCAGGCCGAACCGCTGAGCCGCGCCATCGGCGAGCGTTATCTGACCTATGCGCTGTCAACGATCATGAACCGCGCGCTGCCCGATGCGCGCGACGGCCTGAAGCCGGTGCATCGCCGCATCCTTTACGCGATGCGTGAGTTGCGGCTGTCGCCGAATGGCGCGTTCCGGAAATCGGCGAAGATCACCGGTGACGTGATGGGCAATTACCACCCGCATGGCGACGCGGCGATCTATGACGCGATGGCGCGGCTCGCGCAGGATTTCGCGATGCGTTATCCGCTGGTGGACGGGCAGGGGAACTTCGGCAATATCGACGGCGACAATCCCGCCGCCGCCCGCTACACCGAGGCGCGACTGGCGCAGGCGTCGGAATCGCTGATGGACGGCCTGGCCGAGAACTCGGTCGATTTCCGCCCCAACTACGACGGCACGCTGACCGAGCCCGTGGTGCTGCCCGCGGCCTTTCCGAACCTTCTGGCGAATGGTGCATCGGGCATCGCGGTCGGCATGGCCACCAACATTCCGCCGCATAACCTGCACGAGGTCATCGACGCCTGCCTGCACCTGATCAAGACGCCGGATGCGCGCGACGACACGCTGGCGGGCATCATCCAGGGGCCGGATTTCCCGACCGGCGGGGTGATCGTGGAAAGCCGCGATTCGATCGCTGAAAGCTATCGCACCGGTCGCGGCGGCTTTCGCGTCAGGGCAAGCTGGCAGCAGGAGGATCTGGGGCGCGGCCAGTGGCAGATCGTTGTCACGCAGATCCCCTACCAGGTCCAGAAATCCAGGCTGATCGAACGGCTCGCCGAACTGATCCAGACCAGGAAGATACCGATCCTGGCCGATGTCCGCGACGAATCCGCCGAGGATGTGCGGATCGTGCTGGAGCCCCGCACCCGCGCCGTGGATCCCGAACAGCTGATGGCCGCGCTGTATCGCGTCAGCGATCTCGAGGTGCGGTTCAGCCTGAACATGAACGTTCTGATCGACGGCAGGGTGCCCAGGGTCTGTTCCCTCAAGGAGGTGTTGCGGGCCTTCCTGGATCACCGCCGCGAGGTTCTGATCCGGCGCGCGACGTTCCGGCTGGACAAGATCGCCGCCCGGCTCGAGGTGCTGGAGGGCTATCTGGTCGCCTATCTGAATCTGGACCGGGTCATCGAGATCATCCGTTACGAAGACGAGCCGAAATCGGTGATGATGGCCGAATTTTCGCTGTCCGACATCCAGGTCGAGGCAATCCTGAACATGCGCTTGCGGGCGCTGCGCAAGCTTGAGGAAATCGAACTGCGCGCCGAGCGTGACGCATTGCTTGAGGAACGCGAGGGGTTGCAGGCCATGCTGGCCGACGAGGGCGCGCAATGGGCGAGCATCGGCGACCAGTTGAAAGACGTGCGCAACCTGTTCGGGAAGTCCACCCCCGAGGGCCAGCGCCGGACCCGCATTACCGAGGCGGCCGATGTCGAACCGATCGACATGGATTCCATGATCGAACGCGAGCCCCTGACCGTGATCCTGTCGAAGATGGGCTGGATCCGCGCAATGAAGGGTCATCAGCCGCTGGATGCAGAGCTGAAATTCAAGGATGGCGACGGGCCGGGGCTGGCGCTGCACGCCGAAACGACCGACAAGCTGATGGTCTTTGCCAGCAACGGCCGCTTCTACACGCTGCCCGCCAACACCCTGCCCGGCGGGCGTGGCATGGGCGAGCCCTTGAGACTGATGGTCGACATGCCCAACGAGGCCGAGGTCATCTGCGTCTTTCCGTGGCGCGAGGGCGAGAAATATCTGCTCGCATCGAAGGCCGGGGACGGGTTCGTCGTCCAGGCAGGCGACATTCTGGCCCAGACCAAGACCGGCAAGCAGGTTCTGAACGGCACGGCGCTGCTTTGCCGCAAGGTATCGGGCGACCATGTCGCGGTGGTCGGCGACAATCGCAAGATGCTGGTCTTCCCCCTGTCGGAACTGCCCGAGATGGCGCGCGGCAAGGGTGTGAGGCTTCAGAAGTTCAAGGATGGCGGTCTCAGCGACGCCGTGTGCCTGACATTGGCGGATGGGCTGAGCTGGCCGATGGCAGGCGGCAAGACCCGCACCGAAAGCGACCTGACGGAATGGCTGGGCAAGCGCGCCACCGCGGGGCGCATGGCACCGCGCGGCTTCCCCCGCGACAACCGGTTCGCCTGATGCCGGGCGACGGCTTCGGCGCCATCCTCCGGTTCACGCGACCGTCTTCCCCGATCCGGCAGGCTGGGCTCTAGCGGCGTCGAACCCACTTCCAGCCGGTGATCATCGGTCGCACCAGATCCTCGTTCTTCCAGAAGCGGTAATACAGGATCACCGCGACGTGCAGCAGCACAAGGATCAGGATGATCGAGCCGCCAAGATGGTGCCAGCCGACCGCCTTTCGGGCGGTGGCAGACGAGACCTGATCGGCCAGCGGCCCGACATTGATGAAGTCCTCCGGGTCCGAGATCAGACCGGTCCCGACCTGCCAGATCAGCGCCAGCAACATCGCCACGACGGACAATGCCCCAAGCGGATTGTGGCCCGGCCAAAGGCTCGGTTCGCGTTTGCCGAGATGGCGCATGTAGTCCAGGATGGCGCGCGGACCGCGGATGAAGCTGACAAACCGCGCCGGTGCCGGACCGACCAACCCCCAGACGATCCTGAACAGCAGCAACCCGGCGATGCTGTAACCAAGCCAGAAATGCAGCGTCATCACGTTGGGTCCGAACTGGCCAAGCAGCCAGTTCGCGATCACGAGCGCCGCCAGAATCCAGTGAAATGCCCTCAGCGCCGGGTCCCAGACCCGGGCGCGTCGCGCCTCTCGAACAGGACTCATTCGGGCTTGCGGAAGTCGTCATGGCAATCCTTGCAGGTGCCACCCAGCTTTTGCAGCGCCGGACCGACATTGTCCTGCCCGCCTTTCACCGCCTCCGATGCGCCGGAGGCAACTTCGGCAAAGGCGGTGAATTTCTGGGCGAACTGCTCGGGCTTTTCCCAGATCGCAGGCAGCGCGTCCGACTCGTCGATCTCGCCATTGGCGGTTCCCGGCACGAACAGCGCCACGGCGCCGTACTGGCTGAGAGCCGCGATATTCGCGCCGGCGGTCGAGGCCGCGGCTTCGTCGTACTCGATCTCGCCCTTCGCCATGCCGGCCAGCGTGCCCATGTTGATGGCCAGCATCCGCATGTAACCGTGGCGCGCCTCAAGCGCGTCTTCGCCCGACTGAGCGGTTGCGAGAACAGGAACGGCGATGAGGCCGGCGACAAGGGCTGACTTGATCAGGCGCATGGTTTGATCCTTCTGAAAAATATGATGATTGCCTATGGTGGGTACAGTGCCAGACAGGTGGCGATCGATCAACCGGACTGAAGGCCGATCACGCGACTTCCATGGCCCGAAAGCTTGCCAGGCCCGGTTGGCGGAAGGCCCTGCACCGCGAGCGCGAATCCTGCGTTTTCAGCTGTACAGCAAAGTGACGCCGACCTCCCGGTGCAGGTCGTTCACGACCTGCCGGTCGATCCCAAGCGCCGTTGCGAGGCTGTGCAGATATTGCGCTTCTTCCTTGCTGTCGAAGTCGATGGCCATCAGCGACATCAGATAGACCTGCGCCTCCAGACCCTTCGGGACGTCTTGCGCCAGCGCCGCGGCATCAACCGGCGCGGCCATCTGCTCGCGGATGAACTGGCGTTCGTCATCGTCAAGATCATCGCCCAGATGGCCCAGCAGGCGCTGTTTTTCGGCCTCATCGATCTTGCCGTCCGACTTGGCGGCCTGGATCATCGCCTTCAGCATCAACCCCGCGACGGCGTTCTGTTCCGGCGTCGGGGCGATTTCGGGCTCGTCGGCCTTCGCCACGGCGTCGTTGAAAAGCTCGCCGAAGGTGGCGTCGTTGCGATCCTGCGAATCCTTCCGCGCCAGTGACCCGCCCGCCGCGCCACCCGCCGCGCCGCCACCCAGAAGGCCGCCAAGCAGGTCCCCCAGGCCGCCGCCCGCGGATCCGCCCGCCGATCCGCCCGCCGATCCGCCCGTGCCGCGGCCCGTGCCGCCGCCGCCCAACTGACCCAGAATGTCACTCAGCCCGCCACCGCTGCTGCCGCCGCGATTCGTCAGGCTGTCGAGGATGCCGCCAAGGCCGCCCTGGGCGCCGGTCGAGCCTGCCCCGCCATAGGGGCGACCGGTGCCGGCCGCGCCGCTGCGGCCGCCCAGCACCTGACCAAGCCGATCGGTCAGGCTGCCGCCCGAACCGGTGGTGTTGTTGCCAAGAAGGTCGCCCAGCAACCCGCCACTGCTGCCCTGCCGCGCTGTCCGGCCGCTGTCGTTGCGCGATTGCTGCTGGCGGTTGCTCATCACGGCACCGACTCCCTTGGCAAGCATCACGCCGGCCGCCACGCGGGCAAGGGTTTTCATCAAGCTCATGATCCATCCTCTCGTTGTCGGAGGGCCGCAGAAGCCGACCCGTTTGAGACTGTGAACGCCGCTGACAGCAAAGCGGTTCCAGGCGCCCGCCGCAAGGTTTCCGGCGATCCGCAGGAACCTGCGACGGCCGGTCCGGGCACCCTTGATTTTTTCCGTGCTGCCTTATACATCGCGGCGCACGCAAAATTCCGGGGGCCTGTCACGCCACGCCCCGCGATCAGGAGGCCCTAGATGGCAAAGGCAAAGTTCGAACGTAACAAACCGCATGTTAACATCGGGACGATTGGTCACGTTGACCACGGCAAGACGACTCTGACGGCAGCGATCACGAAGTATTTCGGCGATTTCCGGGCCTATGACCAGATCGACGGGGCCCCCGAGGAGAAGGCGCGCGGGATCACGATCTCGACGGCGCATGTGGAATACGAATCCGATGCGCGCCACTATGCGCATGTGGACTGCCCGGGCCACGCCGACTACGTGAAGAACATGATCACCGGAGCGGCGCAGATGGACGGCGCGATCCTGGTGGTGAACGCGGCCGACGGCCCGATGCCGCAGACGCGCGAGCACATCCTTCTGGGCCGCCAGGTCGGCATCCCCTACATGGTCGTGTACCTGAACAAGGTCGACCAGGTGGATGACGAGGAGCTGCTGGAACTGGTCGAGATGGAGGTGCGCGAGCTGCTGTCCTCCTACGACTATCCGGGCGACGACATTCCGATCGTCAAGGGCTCGGCGCTGGCGGCGATGGAAGGCCGCGATCCCGAGATCGGCGAGAACTCGATCCGCGAGCTGATCAAGGCGGTGGACGATTACATCCCGACGCCCGAGCGCGCCGTGGACCAGCCGTTCCTGATGCCGATCGAGGACGTGTTCTCGATCTCGGGCCGCGGCACGGTCGTGACGGGCCGGGTCGAGCGTGGCGCGGTGAACGTGGGCGACGAGCTGGAAATCGTCGGCATCCGCCCGACCAAGAAGACCACCTGCACCGGCGTCGAGATGTTCCGCAAGCTGCTGGACCGCGGAGAGGCGGGCGACAATGTGGGCGTTCTGCTGCGCGGAATCGAGCGTGACGGGGTCGAGCGCGGCCAGGTGCTGTGCAAGCCGAAATCGGTCAACCCGCACACCAAGTTCGAGGCCGAGGCCTATATCCTGACCAAGGAGGAAGGCGGCCGCCACACGCCGTTCTTCGCGAACTACCGCCCGCAATTCTACTTCCGCACCACGGATGTCACCGGGACCGTCAAGCTGCCGGAAGGCACCGAGATGGTGATGCCGGGCGACAACCTGAAATTCGAGGTCGAGCTGATCGCCCCGATCGCCATGGAAGAAAAGCTGCGCTTCGCCATCCGCGAAGGCGGCCGCACCGTCGGCGCAGGCGTCGTCTCGAAAATCATCGAGTGATCCGCAACGACATTGCGTGACAGGGGCCGTCCGAAAGGGCGGCCCCTTCTCTTATGTCCGGTCGGATAACGCTGAACGGAAAGGTCCTGCTGAACGATGACTCATACGCAACTATACCGGCTTGCCAAGGGTCAGAAAAGGATACTCGCAGCGCTTGGACTAGTGTTCCTGGCGCTGTCGCTGATCTGGTTCGTGCTGGAGGTCATCGGCTCGGCGTTTCCGATGGAGCCCATGGTGGTCTTCGTTGGCGGGACCGCCACCCTGATGGCATCGTATTGGCCCTGGAAGCCCAGCTATCGCGATCGCCGTCTGAGCGGCCGCGCGTCATGCGACCATTCCAGCAACGACCGCAGATTCAGCATCGGTCGTGAAGAGCTTTCGTTCACCTTGCAATTTTCAGGGGCGAGCGGCGAGAGAATATATTTTTTATCGTGATACTTCCGACGTGGAGGCTGTCGCCCTGGCGCAAGGTGCGGGGACATTCGAGGAGATCCGCGATGCGACCGTCTTCGATTTCAGCAGCCGCCATGTCCTGCCGCGAGAGGGCCAGATTGTGGTCTTGCGGAACACCGCAGGTCACCAAGCGCTTGTTCACGTGCTTGATATCAGGGATGCTTATCGAGGCGATGACCGCGACGAGATCACCTTCACATGGACCATCAACCCCGACCAGGGAGCCGACTTTTCCTGACCGCGACACCGCACCGGACAGCCGGACCATCCGAAGGGATACGTTGACCGAACCGGCGATCTGCCGCAAAATTGCGTATCCACCATCATCCGAGATCATGAAGATGTGCCAGATCTTCGCGGGCCAGGACCCCGAACGCTATGAAACCGTCACCCGCAGCCTGCGGCTGAACGGGCAATCGACCTCGATCCGGCTCGAGCGGGCCTTCTGGCGCATTCTTGACGACATCGCCACGCGCGAGGGGCTCAGCACCCCGGCGTTCATTTCCAGGCTGCATGGCGAGGTGCTGGAACGGCATGGCGAGGCGCGCAACTTCACCTCGCTGCTGCGCTGCGCCTGCACCATCCATCTGGGCGAGGATCCCCACCTGTCGCGCCCGGCGATCGCCGCCGAATAGCGCGAAATCGCCCCTGTAGTAGCCCGTTACTACCCGCGCCCGCACCGCGCCTTCTAGACTTGCCCGATGACGGACAGGCATGGGAGGCCCGGCATGGCGAAATACATCCATTCGATGATCCGCGTTCTGGACGAGGCGCGTTCGGTTGCGTTCTACGAGACCTGTTTCGGGCTGACGGTCGTTGACCGGCTGGATTTCGACAGCTTCACGCTGATCTATCTCGCGAATGCGGAAAGCGACACCGAGCTTGAGCTGACGGTGAACAAGGGCCGGACCGAGCCCTACGACCTTGGCGACGGCTATGGCCATGTCGCCTTTTCCGTCGAGGATGTGGACGGGCTGCATGCACGTCTGGAGGCTCTGGGCCTTGGCCCGCGCAAGCTGGTGGATTTCGCGCCCGGCGGCGAGGTGATCGCGCGCTTCTTCTTCATTGCCGACCCGGATGGCTACCAGATCGAGGTGCTGAAGCGGGGTGGCCGCTTCAAGTGACGAAAACGGCGGTCCGGGGAGGGACCGCCGACCAACAACAGGGGAGGAGGAACCATGTCTCAACCGAGCAAGCAGGGGCTGACCCGGCGCGCGCTGTTGTCGCGGGCCGCGGCGGCCGGTGCCATGGCGGTGGCGGGGGCGGGCTTCATCGCCGCGCCCGATGCCGCATGGGCGGTCGAGGTCAGCGCGATCAGCGAGCACGAAATGGCAACGCTGCTGCAGATGGCGCGCGACATCTATCCGCATGACAAGGTGGGCGACCGCTTCTACGCCATTGCCGTCAAGGGCTATGACGCCGAGGACCACAAGGCCGAGGTGGCCGATGGCATCGCCGCGCTGGATGCCGCCGCGCAGGCCGCGGGCTTTGACAGCTATCTGGCCGCCGGCTGGGAGGCCGAGCGGGTCGCGATCCTGCACAGTGTCGAGGATACCGCGTTCTTCCAGACCGTGCGGGGCGGGCTGGTGACCGGGCTCTATAACCAGAAAGAGATCTGGCCGATCTTCGGCTATCAGGGCGAGTCCTTTTCTGAGGGCGGTTATGTCAACCGCGGCTTCGACGACATCGACTGGCTGTGAGGAGGGCAAGCAACCATGGCTGAGGCAAAAAAATTCGAACTGACCGACGACAGCGTGGTCGTCATCGTGGGCACCGGTGCGGGTGGCGGCGTGCTGGCCAACGAACTGGCGCAGAAGGGAGTCAGGGTCGTGGCGCTGGAAGCGGGCGGGCGCTACCTGCCCGAGGACTATCTCAACGACGAATGGGAGAGCTTCGGGCAACTGGCCTGGACCGACCAGTGGCGACTGGCGGGTGGCCAGAGATTTCTCGGGACTTCCCGCGTGGATCGTGAAGGCGGTGGGCGGGACCTCGGTCCATTGGGCCGGCGCGTCGCTGCGCTTTCAGGACCACGAATGGAAGGCCTTGTCCAGTTACGGTCCGGTCGCGGGCGCAAACCTGCTGGACTGGCCCATCGACGCGGCCGAGATGGCACCGTGGTATGACAAGGCCGAGGCCAAGCTTGGCGTGACCGGCACGGGCGACCGGCCGCGCCTGCCGGGCTGCAACAACTATCTGGTCTTCGAGAAGGGCGCCAAGGCGCTTGGCTACCAGGACGTCCACACCGGCAACATGGCGATCAACAGCGTCGAATACGATGACCGGATGGCGTGCCAGCAGACCGGCTTCTGCTTTCAGGGCTGCAAATGGGGCGCGAAATGGTCCGCGGCCTATACCGACATCCCGCGCGGCGAGGCGACCGGCAATCTGGAGGTTCGCGACAATGCCCATGCCGCCCGCATCCGGCATGACGATGCCGGCAAGGTCACCGGCGTCGAGTATTTCGACAAGGATGGCAATCTGCAGATGCAGAGGGCGCGGATCGTCTGCGTCGCGGGGAACAGCTTCGAAAGTCCACGGCTGCTGCTGAATTCGGCCTCGTCCCGGTTCCCGGACGGGCTGGCCAACAGCAGCGGCCAGGTCGGGCGCAACTACATGCGGCACACCACCGGCTCGGTCTATGCGACCTTCGAACGGCCGGTGCGCATGTGGCGCGGCACGACCATGGCCGGGATCATCCGCGACGAGGCAAGGCACGACCCCTCGCGCGGTTTCGTCGGCGGATACGAGCTTGAGACGCTGGCGCTGGGCCTGCCGTTCATGGCGGCGTTCCTTGATCCCGGTGCCTGGGGGCGCGAATTCACCACGGCGCTGGACAGCTACGAGAACATGGCCGGCCTGTGGATCGTGGGCGAGGACATGCCCCAGGCCGACAATCGCGTGACCCTGTCCGACACCGAGGACAAGTTCGGGCTGAAGGTGGCGAATGTCCATTTCACCGACCACCCGAACGATATCGCGATGCGCAACCACGCCTACGGGCAGGGACAGGCGATCTACAAGGCGGTCGGTGCGACGCGCACCCTGCCGACGCCTCCCTACCCATCGACGCACAATCTGGGGACCAATCGCATGTCGGAACGGGCCGAGGACGGCGTGGTCAACAAATGGGGGCAAAGCCATGACATCGCGAACCTGTTCGTCAGCGACGGCAGCCAGTTCACCACCGGCGCGGCCGAGAATCCGACCCTGACGATCGTCGCCCTGGCGATCCGGCAGGCGGACCATATCGCCAGCGAGATGTCGGCTGGCAATCTCTGACCGGCAGCGCCTCGCCGCAGCGGGCCGCCCCGACCTGCGTCGAGGCGGCCACATTGCCCTTGGCAATTCGGCATGATCGCTGGCAGGCTTGAGTGCCAGCGTCACGCGAAAGGAGCCCGCCATGCAGATTACCCGAAACGCCAGCCGCGCCTCGACCACGGGCCCTGCCGAGTGGTTCAGCGGCAGGGTCCGCATGGAGCCTGTTGTCACGGCGCCCGATCCTGCGCGCGTGGCCGCGGTGCTGGTGACGTTCGAACCCGGCGCGCGGACCGCCTGGCACACGCATCCGCTTGGCCAGACACTGCTTGTCGTCTCGGGTCTTGGGCGCGCGCAGCGCGAAGGCGGCCGGATCGAGGAACTGCATCCGGGCGACGTGGTCTGGTTCGAGCCGGGCGAACGCCATTGGCACGGCGCCTCGCCAGATCGCGCGATGTGCCACCTGGCCATTCAGGAACGCCAGGACGGCCGCGCGGTGGACTGGCAGGACCACGTCACGGATGCGGATTACACGGGGTGACCGAATGTGCGCCCAGCTCGGCGCCCGGGCCCGGGCCAAAGGGGGCGGAAGGCGCAATTCAGGCCTGATGCATCGCCACGCCGATAGGCCGCTTCCCAGGCGAGGCTTGACTTTCGCCCGGCCCGCGGCAAGGTCGCGCCCATGTCCGGCGCCTTTTCGATCCCCTCTGATTACGCGGCTCATCCGTGGCGCGCGGTGCCGAACTCGGCGCTCGGCAGCGCCCGGTCGGTTCCGACCATGCTTCATCCGCATGAGCAGCGACTTTACTATTGGCTGGCCAGAAACGCGATCGGAGGCGACGGCGCGGTGGTCGATCTGGGGTCGTTTGCAGGTGGCTCGACCGCGCGACTGGCACAGGGGCTGCAAGACGCAGGAAGCCCTGCGGCGATCCACGCCTATGATCGGTTCACCGCCGATCCCAAGGCCAAGCAGGCGCATCTCTATGCCCACGGCATTCCGCCCTTCGATGGAGAGGACATGCTGCCGCTCGCGCGCCGCCTGCTCGCGCCCTGGCAGGACCGTCTGCATCTTCATCGCGGCGACATCCTGCAGATGGGTTGGAGCATCGATGACGGCCCCATCTCGCTGCTGATCGTGGACGCCGCAAAGACGCCGCAGCTGACAGACCACATCGCCGACGCGTTCTACCCCCACCTGGTGGCCGGACGATCGGTCGTCAATCATCAGGATTTTCTGGCCTGGGACCAGTTCTGGCTGCCTCCCCACATGCTGCTGCTGGCGGAATTCTTCCAGCCTCTCGCCCATGTCGGCAAGACATCACTGCTGTTTCGCTGCATTCGCACGCCGACCCGTGAGGATCTTCAGGAACGCCGCGTCGCGGGGCTTGATGCGGGCGAACTGGTCGCGTTGCTGCAGCAATCGCAGATCCGCTATCGCGGTTGGGGGATGGGCAAGCGCCTGCGGCGGATGATCGAGGCCGTGCGCCTCAACCCGAAAGAACGGCGGCACTGGTGCATGACCGCGCCGCCGCGAGACTGAGCCACGGGGCCACAGGCCCCGCCCGCAGACGGCATCACTTGCCGTCCACAGCCGCCATGTTGACGCCGCTCTCGGCGATCTTCGTCATCCTGCGGTCACCTTCCCAGGTGTGGTCGAGGCATTCCTGCAACGCACCCGCGTCAGCGTCGAGGCCAAGCCGGTTGGCGAATGTCCGCACGCAACCATAACCGGCGATCGCGTAATGCGCCATGCGCTGATACTGGGTGATGATTGCCGCATCCCGGGCATCCGCATCGGCGTAGTCGGTGTCGATCCCGTGTTTTCTGGCCTCGAAGACCAGACCTTCCATGCCCTTGCAATGTTCGCCGGTCGGATCGACGCCGTGGCGGTTGCACAACTCGGCCAGCACCTCCATCCCGCGCGAGATGCCCTGATTGCCGGCGATAAGCGCCTCGGTAAGCTCTTTCGACTGCGCGGCGCGGCCAAGATCGGTCACCACGGGCATCGACTGCTTGCAGGCCGAATGCAGGTCTTTCAGCTGGTCCAGATACAGGTCCTTGAGGTTCTTGATGGTCATCGCATTCTCCTTGCGGCTGGCGTGGCCACGCTTCCCGCGCGGCATTCGGCACGTCAACACGGCCCGGCCGGGGATCGTTCCATCGACCATCAAAGATCAGCGCGGCACGGTCGTCCGTTGCCGGCCCGCTTGACTTGGCCGCGCGCCCGGGCCAGCACTTCTGTCCTGCCGACTGTGCCGCCGCAAATCCGGGGACCCCATGTTCGCGTGGTTCGAACGACGCATCGATCCCTATCCGTCCGATATCCCCGGCACGCCGCCGCGCGGCTTGTGGCCGTTCCTGCTGCATTACAGCCATGGCGCGATGCCCTGGCTGGTGGCGGTCGGCCTGTTTTCGGCCGTGATCGCCGTGATCGAGGTGATGCTTTTCGGCTGGCTGGGCGATCTGGTCGATCGCCTGTCCGACACCCCGCGCGAGGTTTTCTGGTCCCAGGAGGGGGCACGGCTGGCGGTCATCGCGGTCGTGTTGCTGGTCTGCCTGCCGGTCCTGAACCTGTTTGCCTCTCTGGTCCTGCACCAGTCGCTGATGGGCAATTTTCCCCAGCGCATCCGATGGCAGGCGCACCGCTATCTGCTGCGCCAGTCGATCGGCTATTTCCAGGACGAGTTCGCGGGCCGGATTGCGCAACGTCTGATGCAGACGGCGCTGGCCGTCCGCGAGGTCGCCATGAAGATCATGGATGTGGGCAGCTATGTGCTGGTCTACTTCCTTGGCGCGCTCGCGCTGGCGGCCAGCCAGGACTGGCGCCTGGCACTGCCCTTCCTGGCTTGGGCGGTCGCGTATGGCGTGATGCTTTGGCAGGTCGTCCCGCGGTTGGGGCGGGTCGCCCAGGATCAGGCCGATGCGCGCTCGGCCATGACCGGGCGCGTGGTGGACAGCTATACCAATATCGCGACGGTCAAGCTGTTCTCGCATTCGACACGGGAAGAGGCCTGGATGCGCGACGGAATGGACGCCTTCCTGCACACCGTTCACCGCCAGATGCGGCTCAGCACGATTCAGGACGTGGCACTGAACATCATCAACGTGGCGCTGGTCGGGTCCGTCACCGCGCTGGGATTGTGGCTGTGGTCCGAGGGGCGGGTCGCGGTCGGCGCCGTGGCGGTCGCGGTCCCGCTGGCGCTGAGGCTGAACAACATGGCGCATTGGATCACGTGGGAGTTCGCCTCTCTGTTCGAGAATATCGGGACCGTGCGCGACGGCATCTCCAGCCTCGCCTTGCCGCGGCAGGTGCTGGATGCGCCGGGCGCGGTCGCGTTGCGACCCGGGCCGGGCGAGGTGCGCTTTGACCGCGTCACCTTTCGCTATGGCGGCATTCCCGGCGCGCGCCCCCTGCCGGTGCTTGACGATCTGACGTTGCAGGTCGCGCCTGGCGAGCGGGTGGGGCTGGTCGGCCGGTCCGGCGCCGGCAAGTCCACCCTGGTGAACCTGCTGCTGCGGTTTCACGATATCGAGGGCGGGCGGATCAGCATCGACGGCCAGGACATCGCGCGGGTCACCCAGGACAGCCTGCGCGCGGCCATCGGGGTGGTGACGCAGGACAGCTCGCTGCTGCATCGTTCCGTGCGCGAGAATATCGCCTATGGCCGCCCCGATGCGGCCGAGGATCAGATTTCGCAGGCGCTGCAGATGGCCGAGGCGCATGGCTTCGTTCCGGGTCTGTCGGACAGCTACGGCCGGCGCGGGCTGGACGCCCATGTCGGAGAGCGGGGCGTCAAGCTGTCTGGCGGCCAGCGCCAGCGAATCGCGATCGCGCGGGTGGCGCTGAAGGACGCCCCGATCCTGATCCTGGACGAGGCGACCAGCGCACTGGACAGCGAGGTCGAGGCGGCGATCCAGTCGCGTCTGGAGATGCTGATGCAGGGCAAGACGGTGATCGCGATCGCCCATCGGCTATCGACCATCGCGGCGATGGACCGTCTGGTGGTGATGGATCAGGGGCGGATCGTGGAACAGGGCAGCCATGCCGAACTGTTGCAGGGCGGCGGACTGTATGCGCGGCTGTGGTCACGCCAGTCCGGCGGGTTTCTTGCCGCCGATGCAGCAGAATAGGGGGTGTTTTGCCGCCGGTGGCCCCGGCACGGCTGACGACGATCACCGCCAGACCGGTATCGCCGCGCCCGCCGCCCGCGGCCTTTCTCAATCGCTCAAAGTCTCTTGCACCGTTCGCGGCTCTGCCGTAAACGGTCCCACGGCCACAGGGGTATAGCTCAGTTGGTAGAGCATCGGTCTCCAAAACCGAGGGTCGTGGGTTCGAGTCCCCCTGCCCCTGCCAGGCCGTTCGCAAGCACCAGCCGGTGACCTTCTGGCAGCCTTGGCTGGAGAGGCGAAGCTGGCCTCCTGTCCCTCGCGGCGTGGCAGTCCTGGCCGGTGATGGAGCGGCGGTCCGGTAGGCCGGGCGTGGTTGCGGCAATAACCTGCGCTTGAGATGACCTTCTGCGGGCTTGAATCGCCGGGCGCCGCCGGTTACACGACAGCTTGATTTCGCGAAGGAGCCGTCCGTGGCCAATCCCGTCCAGTTCATCAATCAGGTCCGCGCCGAGGCCGCCCGGATCACCTGGCCCAACCGCCGCGAGGTGATCACCACGACGATCATGGTGTTCATCATGGCCGCGCTGACCAGCCTGTTCTTTTTCCTCGTGGATCTGGCGATCCGCTTTGGCCTCACCGAAGGGCTGCGGGCACTGGGCGGCTGATCGGGGCTTGCAATCCCGGGCGCGCGGCGGTATCTGCCCCCGACTGTCCGGCAAACGGCGTGCATCGAATTCGCATGCGCGCCTGTTTCAATTTTTCTGGACTGATTTGAATTCAGGGGGTTGCACGCAGCACGCGGGTGATTCCCCAGGCACGAGCAGGGGTCGATCGGCACATGGCAAAACGTTGGTATTCGGTCAGCGTCCTGTCGAACTTCGAGAAGAAGGTCGCCGAGGCGATTCGGCAGGCCGCCGTCGAGAAGGGCCTCGAGGAAGAAATCGAAGAGGTTCTGGTTCCCACGGAAGAGGTGATCGAGATCCGTCGCGGCAAGAAGGTCACGTCCGAGCGTCGCTTCATGCCCGGCTATGTCCTGGTTCGCATGGACATGTCGGACCGGACCTATCACCTGGTGAACTCGATCAATCGTGTCACCGGCTTCCTCGGTGCGCAGGGCAAGCCCATGCCGATGCGTGACGAGGAGGTGAACACCATCCTCAACCGCACCGCTGACGGTGAGGTGGCGGCGCCGCGGAACCTGATTCGCTTTGATGTGGGTGAGAAGGTGAACGTCACCGACGGGCCGTTCGAGGGCTTTTCGGGGATGGTCGAAGAGGTGGACGAGGTGTCGTCGCGCATCAAGGTCACCGTTTCGATCTTTGGCCGGCCGACGCCGGTCGAACTGGAATTCACGCAGGTCTCCAAGGCCTCGTGATTGGACGCGGGAGGCTGACGCCGCACCGCTAAGTCGGCCCCTTTCCGGGGCGTGATGATAAGGAGAAGGCCAGATGGCCAAGAAAGTCGTCGGGCAGCTTAAGCTGCAAATCAAGGCGGGTCAGGCGAACCCGTCGCCCCCCGTTGGCCCCGCACTGGGTCAGCGCGGCATCAACATCATGGCGTTCTGCAAAGAGTTCAACGCTCGGACGCAGGAAATGGAGCAGGGTTCGCCCGTTCCCGTGGTGATCACCTATTACGGCGACAAGTCGTTCAGCTTCGAGACGAAGACGCCGCCGGCGTCGTTCCTGCTGAAAAAGGCGGCCGGCCTGAAGTCGGTCGGCAAGCGGAACCGCCCGAAAGGCTCGGACAAGCCGGGCCGCAATGTCGCGGGCCATGTGACCGTGAAGCAGGTGCGCGAGATTGCCGAGGCCAAGATGGCCGATCTCAGCGCCAACGATGTCGATCAGGCGATGAAGATCATCCTGGGCTCGGCCCGGTCGATCGGTATCGAGGTAAAGGGCTAGACCATGGCGAAGATCGCAAAGAAAAAAGCCGCGGGCCGCGCCGCCTTCGAAGGCAAGAGCAATCTGACCGTCGAGGACGCGGTCAAGCTGGTCAAGGGCAACGCGTCGGCCCGGTTCGACGAGACCGTCGAGATCGCGCTGAACCTTGGCGTCGATCCACGCCATGCGGACCAGATGGTGCGGGGCGTCGTGACGCTGCCGGCCGGGACCGGCAAGGACGTTCGCGTCGCCGTGTTCGCCCGTGGCCCCAAGGCTGACGAAGCCACGGCCGCCGGTGCGGATATCGTCGGCGCCGAGGACCTGATGGAGACCATCCAGTCCGGCAAGATCGAGTTCGACCGCTGCATCGCGACGCCGGACATGATGCCGCTGGTCGGCCGCCTGGGCAAGATCCTGGGTCCGCGCAACCTGATGCCGAACCCCAAGGTCGGGACGGTGACCATGGACGTGACCGCCGCGGTCAACAACGCCAAGGGCGGCGAGGTCCAGTTCAAGGCCGAGAAGGCGGGCGTCGTGCATGCCGGGATCGGCAAGGTCTCGTTCGACGAGGACAAGCTGGCCCAGAACCTGCGCGCCTTCGTCGACGCGGTGCAGAAGGCCAAGCCGTCGGGCGCGAAAGGGACCTACATGAAAAAGGTCTCGATCAGCTCGACCATGGGACCGGGCGTGTCGGTGGACGTCGTTTCGGCGACCGCCAACTGAGAGTTTCCCGGCGAAAGCCGGGGATGACGGGGCAGCCAAGGCCGCCCCGTCCTGTCCGAGACGGAGGGTGCGGGACCCGATTTCGATCTGACCCGCTTAATGTCCTTCCTGAGATGGGGAAGCATTTTTCCGAGGATACCTTTCGGGGACATCTTCGGGCGATCTTGCCCCTTGCGGACCCGACCCGTTGCCCGGTTCCGGGCGCGGGAAAGTGAGAGCCGGGGGGGAAACCCCCAACTTGGAGTGAAACCGTGGATAGAGCGCAAAAAGAACAGGTGGTCGACGAACTCGGCCAGATCTTTGAAAGCTCTGGCGTCGTGGTGGTTGCCCACTACGAGGGAATGACGGTTGCACATATGCAGGACCTCCGCTCGCGCATGCGCGAAGCCGGTGGTTCGGTTCGCGTCGCCAAGAACAAGCTCGCCAAGATCGCCCTTGAAGGTAAGCCCTGCGCGAGCATCGCAGACTACCTGACGGGCATGACCGTGATCACCTATTCGGAAGATCCGACCGCTGCGGCCCGGATCGCCGACAAATACGCCAAGGACAACGATCGTTTCGTGATCCTGGGCGGTGCGATGGGTGACTCGGCACTGGATCCGGCCGGTGTGAAAGCCGTCGCCTCGATGCCGTCGCGTGATGAGCTGATTGCTCAGATCGTGTCGTGCCTCGGTGCGCCTGCTTCCAGCATTGCCGGTGCGATTGGTGCGCCTGCTTCGAACATCGCGAGCATCCTCACGACCCTTGAGGAACGTGAGGCTGCGTAAGCAACCCATTCCCGACTGGTGGTTGAAGACCCGACGTTGGAACACTAACTGGAAAGAACGGAAAAATGGCTGATCTGAAAAAACTCGCCGAAGAAATCGTGGGCCTGACCCTGCTGGAAGCCCAGGAACTGAAAACCATCCTGAAAGACGAATACGGCATCGAGCCCGCCGCTGGCGGCGCCGTGATGATGGCTGGCCCTGCGGCCGCCGCCGAAGAGGTCGAGGAAAAGACCGAATTCGACGTCGTCCTGCTGGAAGCCGGCGCGAACAAGATCAACGTGATCAAGGAAGTTCGCGGCATCACCGGCCTGGGCCTGAAGGAAGCCAAGGACCTGGTCGAAGCCGGCGGCAAGGTCAAGGAAGGCGCTGCCAAGGCCGACGCCGAAGAGATCAAGAAAAAGCTCGAAGCGGCTGGCGCCAAGGTCGAGCTGAAGTAATCGGCCGACAGGCTGATCGGAAATGGGCAGGGTCCGGGATATCCCGGTCCCTGCCGAACCTGTCTTGAAGGGCGGTTTGGGCGCTGAGGCCCGTCAGACCTTCCTTCAGGGCATGTTCGAGGTTCGGGAGCTGCGCGGTGGGACGCACGGCACGAATGGAACCTCACCCCTGCATTCGTAGGTGCGTTCCGGGGGCCCCGACCCGGAACGCGCGCGAAGACGAAAGGTGACAAGACCCCATGGCGCAAGCTTATGTCGGCCAGAAGCGTATCCGGCGCTACTATGGCAACATCCGTGAAGTTCTGGAGATGCCGAACCTGATCGAGGTTCAGAAATCCTCGTATGACCTGTTCCTGAATTCAGGTGAGGGCACCGGCCACAATGATGGCGACGGCATTCAGGGCGTGTTCCAGTCGGTGTTCCCGATCAAGGATTTCAACGAGACAGCGACGCTGGAATTCGTGAAATACGATCTGGAGAAGCCCAAATACGACGTCGAGGAATGCCAGCAGCGCGACATGACCTATGCCGCACCGCTGAAGGTGACGCTGCGTCTGATCGTGTTCGATGTGGACGAGAACACCGGGGCGAAATCCGTCAAGGACATCAAGGAACAGGACGTCTTCATGGGCGACATGCCCCTGATGACGCAGAACGGCACGTTCATCGTGAACGGGACCGAGCGCGTCGTCGTGTCGCAGATGCACCGCAGCCCGGGCGTGTTCTTCGACCATGATCGCGGCAAGACCCATTCCTCGGGCAAGCTGCTGTTCGCCTGCCGCATCATTCCCTATCGCGGCAGCTGGCTGGACTTCGAATTCGACGCCAAGGACCTGGTCTTCGCGCGCATCGACAGGCGCCGGAAACTGCCGGTCACGACCCTGCTCTATGCGCTTGGCATGGATCAGGAAGGCATCATGGATGCCTTCTACGAGACGGTGGACTACAGGCTGCGCAAATCGGGGCGCGAGCAGGGCTGGGTCACCAGGTTCTTCCCCGAGCGCGTGCGCGGCACCCGCCCGGCCTTCGATCTGGTCAACGCCGAGACCGGCGAGGTCATCACCAAGGCTGGCGAAAAGGTCACGCCGCGCCTGGTGAAGAAGCTGCAGGAGACGGGCGAGGAGGTCAATCTGCTGGTGCCGTTCGAGCGCATCATCGGCCGCTTTGTTTCCAAGGACATCATCAACGAGGAAACCGGCCTGATCTATGCCGAAGCAGGCGACGAGATCACAGCCGAATACGACAAGCAGGGCGACCTGTCGGGTGGCCTGCTGAAGGTGCTGCTGGACAACGATGTGACCGACGTTCCGGTCCTCGACATCGACCACATCAATGTCGGTCCCTATATCCGCAATACCATGGCTGCGGACAAGAACATGAACCGCGACCAGGCGCTGATGGACATCTATCGCGTCATGCGCCCCGGCGAGCCGCCCACCGTCGAGGCCGCCAGCACGTTGTTCAACAGCCTGTTCTTTGACAGCGAGCGCTACGACCTTTCGGCCGTGGGTCGCGTCAAGATGAACATGCGTCTCAATCTGGACGCGCCCGACACCCAGCGCACGCTGCGCCACGAGGATATCGTGGCCTGCGTGAGCGGCCTGGTGGAACTGCGCGACGGCAAGGGCGAGATCGACGACATCGACCATCTCGGCAACCGCCGCGTGAGGTCGGTCGGCGAATTGATGGAGAACCAGTACCGCATCGGTCTGCTGCGGATGGAGCGCGCGATCCGCGAGCGCATGTCCGGTGTCGAGATCGACACGGTGATGCCGCAGGATCTGATCAACGCCAAGCCGGCGGCGGCGGCGGTGCGTGAATTCTTTGGCAGCAGCCAGCTGTCGCAGTTCATGGACCAGACCAACCCGCTGTCCGAAGTGACGCACAAGCGTCGCCTGTCGGCGCTCGGGCCGGGCGGTCTGACGCGCGAGCGTGCGGGCTTCGAGGTCCGCGACGTTCACCCGACGCATTACGGCCGGATGTGCCCGATCGAGACGCCGGAAGGTCAGAACATCGGCCTGATCAACTCGCTGGCCACCTTCGCGCGCGTGAACAAATACGGCTTCATCGAAACCCCTTACCGCAAGGTGATCGAGGGCAAGGTCACCGATGACGTGGTCTACATGTCCGCGACCGAGGAAATGCGCCATACCGTGGCGCAGGCCAACGCGACGCTGGACGCGGACGGCAATTTCGTGGACGAGCTGATCAGCACGCGCCAGTCGGGCGACTTCATGCTGAACCCGGTCGATGCCGTCGATCTGATCGACGTGTCGCCCAAGCAGCTTGTGTCGGTCGCCGCCGCACTGATCCCGTTCCTGGAAAACGACGACGCAAACCGCGCCCTGATGGGCTCGAACATGCAGCGTCAGGCCGTGCCGCTGCTGCGCGCCGAGGCACCGTTCGTCGGCACCGGGATGGAGGCCATCGTGGCCCGCGATTCCGGCGCCGCGATCATGGCGCGACGGGGCGGGGTCATCGACCAGGTCGATGCGCAGCGGATCGTCGTGCGTGCCACCGAAAGCCTGGAGGCGGGCGACGCGGGCGTGGACATCTATCGTCTGCGCAAGTTCAAGCGTTCGAACCAGTCCTCGACCATCAACCAGCGCCCGCTGGTCAAGGTGGGCGAGAAGGTCGAGGGCGGGCAGGTCATCGCCGACGGCCCCTCGACCGATCAGGGTGAACTGGCCATCGGTCGCAACGTGGTCGTCGCGTTCATGCCCTGGAATGGCTACAACTACGAGGACTCGATCCTCATTTCCGAGCGGATCCACCGCGACGACGTGTTCACCTCGATCCATATCGACGAATACGAGGTGGCGGCCCGCGACACCAAGCTGGGGCCGGAAGAGATCACCCGCGACATCCCGAACGTGGGCGAAGAGGCGCTGCGCAATCTGGATGAGGCCGGCATCGTCTATATTGGCGCCGAGGTCGGGCCGGGCGACATCCTTGTGGGCAAGATCACGCCCAAGGGCGAAAGCCCGATGACGCCGGAAGAAAAGCTGCTGCGCGCCATCTTTGGTGAAAAGGCGTCCGACGTTCGCGACACTTCGCTGCGGTTGCCGCCGGGGGCCTATGGCACGATCGTCGAGGTGCGCGTCTTCAACCGTCATGGCGTGGACAAGGACGAACGCGCCCTGCAGATCGAGCGCGAGGAAGTCGAGCGTCTGGCGCGCGACCGTGACGACGAACAGGCGATCCTGGACCGCAACATCTATGCGCGTCTGAAATCGCTGATCATGGGCAAGGTCGCCGTCAAGGGGCCCAAGGGCGTCAAGCCGAACAGCGAGATCACCGAGGATCTGCTGGGCACGCTGAGCCGCGGCCAGTGGTGGCAGCTTGCTGTTGCCGAAGAGGACATCGCCAAGGAAGTCGAGGCGCTGAACCAGCAATACGACAGCCAGAAGAAGGCGCTGGAGCATCGCTTCGAGGACAAGGTCGAAAAGGTCCGCCAGGGCGACGACCTGCCGCCGGGCGTCATGAAGATGGTCAAGGTCTTTGTCGCCGTGAAGCGCAAGCTGCAGGCCGGCGACAAGATGGCCGGTCGTCACGGCAACAAGGGCGTCGTGTCCAAGGTCGTGCCGATGGAGGACATGCCGTTCCTGGCGGATGGCACCCCTGTCGATCTGGTGCTGAACCCTCTGGGCGTGCCGTCGCGCATGAATGTCGGTCAGATCCTGGAAACCCATATGGGCTGGGCCAGCCGTGGTCTGGGCATCAGGATCGACGAGGCGCTGGAGAATTATCGCCGGAATGGCGACATGGCTCCGGTGCGGGAGGCAATGCGGATCGGTTACGGCGACGATCTGTATGCCGAGACATTCGAGGGCATGGCCGACGAGACGCTGCGCGATCACGCCGATACGGTGCGATCCGGCGTGCCGATCGCCACGCCGGTCTTCGATGGCGCGAAAGAGGCTGACGTGAACGACGCGCTGACGCGCGCCGGGTTCGACACTTCGGGGCAGTCGGTGGTGTTCGATGGCCGGACGGGTGAACAGTTCGCCCGCAAGGTCACGGTGGGGATGAAATACGTCCTCAAGCTGCACCATCTGGTCGATGACAAGATGCACGCCCGCTCGACGGGACCGTACAGCCTTGTCACGCAGCAGCCTTTGGGCGGCAAGGCCCAGTTCGGTGGCCAGCGTCTGGGTGAGATGGAGGTCTGGGCACTGGAAGCCTATGGCGCCGCCTACACCTTGCAGGAAATGCTGACCGTGAAGTCGGACGACGTTGCAGGCCGCACCAAGGTCTACGAGTCCATCGTCAAGGGCGAGGACAATTTCGAGGCTGGCGTGCCGGAATCGTTCAACGTGCTGGTCAAGGAGGTCCGGGGTCTGGGCCTCAACATGGAACTCCTGGATGCGGAAGAGGAGGAGTGAGGGCGCCAGCCCTCATTCACCCCCAACGCGCCCTTTCAAGGATTGAAAAATGAACCAGGAACTCGCCACCAACCCCCTGAACCCGATGGCCGCGCCTCGTCAGTTCAGCGAAATCAAGATCTCGCTGGCTTCGCCTGAAGAAATTCTGGCCTGGTCCTTCGGCGAGGTGAAGAAACCGGAAACGATCAACTACCGGACGTTCAAGCCCGAGCGTGACGGGTTGTTCTGCGCGCGCATCTTTGGTCCGATCAAGGATTACGAATGCCTGTGCGGCAAGTACAAGCGCATGAAGTATCGTGGCCTGGTCTGCGAGAAATGCGGCGTGGAAGTGACCTTGCAGAAGGTCCGCCGCGAGCGGATGGGCCATATCGAACTGGCCGCCCCGGTCGCCCATATCTGGTTCCTCAAGTCGCTGCCCTCGCGCATCGGCCTGATGCTGGACATGACCCTGCGCGACCTCGAGCGGATCCTCTACTTCGAGAACTACGTCGTCATCGAGCCTGGCCTGACCGACCTGACCTATGGACAGCTGCTGAGCGAAGAGGAATTTCTTGACGCCCAGGACAACTACGGCGCCGACGCCTTCACCGCCGATATCGGCGCCGAGGCGATCCGCGCGATGCTGGCCAATATCGATCTGGCGGCGACGGCAGATCAGCTGCGCGAGGATCTGAAGGAAGCAACCGGCGAACTGAAGCCGAAGAAGATCATCAAGCGGCTGAAAATCGTCGAATCGTTCCTGGAATCGGGCAACCGTCCGGAATGGATGGTGCTGACCGTGATCCCGGTCATCCCGCCGGAGCTGCGCCCGCTGGTTCCGCTGGATGGTGGCCGGTTCGCGACCTCTGACCTGAACGACCTCTATCGCCGCGTCATCAACCGCAACAACCGCCTCAAGCGGCTGATCGAGCTGCGCGCGCCCGACATCATCGTCCGCAACGAAAAGCGGATGTTGCAGGAATCGGTCGATGCGCTGTTCGACAACGGCCGTCGCGGCCGCGTCATCACGGGCAACAATCGTCGCCCGCTGAAGTCGCTTTCCGACATGCTCAAGGGCAAGCAGGGCCGCTTCCGCCAGAACCTTCTGGGCAAGCGCGTGGACTTCTCGGGCCGTTCGGTCATCGTGACCGGCCCCGAGTTGAAGCTGCACCAGTGCGGTCTTCCCAAGAAGATGGCGCTCGAGCTGTTCAAGCCGTTCATCTATTCGCGGCTTGAGGCCAAGGGCCTGTCCTCGACCGTCAAGCAGGCCAAGAAGCTGGTCGAAAAGGAACGTCCCGAGGTGTGGGACATCCTCGACGAGGTCATTCGCGAGCATCCGGTCCTGCTGAACCGCGCGCCCACGCTGCACCGGCTGGGCATCCAGGCGTTCGAGCCGATCCTGATCGAAGGCAAGGCGATCCAGCTGCACCCGCTGGTCTGCTCGGCCTTCAACGCCGACTTCGACGGCGACCAGATGGCCGTGCATGTTCCGCTGTCGCTGGAAGCGCAGCTTGAAGCGCGCGTGCTGATGATGTCGACGAACAACGTGTTGTCGCCCGCCAACGGCGCGCCGATCATCGTGCCTTCGCAGGATATGGTCCTGGGCCTCTATTACGTCTCGATGATGCGCGAAGGCATGAAGGGCGAGGGCATGGCCTTCGCCAATGTCGAAGAAGTCGAACATGCGCTCGCCGCCGGCGCGGTGCATCTGCATGCCAAGATCACCGCCCGCATCAAGCAGATCGACGAGAACGGTCAGGAGGTCATCCGCCGCTACGAGACCACGCCGGGCCGCATCCGGCTGGGGGCGCTGCTGCCGCTGAATGCCAAGGCCCCGTTCGAGCTGGCCAACCGCCTGCAGCGCAAGAAGGACGTGCAGCACGTCATCGACACCGTCTACCGCTACTGCGGCCAGAAGGAATCGGTGATTTTCTGTGACCAGATCATGACGCTTGGCTTCCGTGAAGCGTTCCGCGCCGGTATCAGCTTCGGCAAGGACGACATGGTGATCCCGGACAACAAGTGGACCATCGTGGACGAGGTCCAGGCTCAGGTCAAAGAGTTCGAGCAGCAATATCTGGATGGTCTGATCACCCAGGGCGAGAAGTACAACAAGGTCGTGGACGCCTGGTCGAAATGCAACGACCGGGTGACCGAGGCCATGATGTCCACCATCTCGGCCGTCAAGAAGGACGAGAATGGCGCCGAGCTAGAGCCCAACTCGGTCTACATGATGGCCCATTCCGGCGCCCGCGGCTCGACCAACCAGATGAAGCAGCTTGGCGGCATGCGCGGCCTGATGGCCAAGCCGAACGGCGAGATCATCGAGACGCCGATCATCTCGAACTTCAAGGAGGGCCTGACCGTTCTTGAATACTTCAACTCCACCCACGGCGCTCGGAAAGGTCTGTCGGACACCGCGTTGAAGACCGCGAACTCGGGCTACCTGACCCGTCGTCTGGTCGACGTGGCACAGGACTGCATCATCCGCGAGCATGATTGCGGCACGCTGCAATCGATCACGGCGTCCGCAGCCATCAACGACGGCGAGGTCATCGCGCCCTTGGGCGAGCGTATTCTGGGCCGCACCGCGGCCGAGGATGTGCTGGTCCCGGGAGAGGACGAGATCATCGTGCGCGAGGGCGAGCTGATCGACGAGCGCAAGGCCGACTCGGTGGAACAGGCCGGCGTCCTGGCGGTCCGTATCCGCTCGGCGCTGACCTGCGAATCCGAGGATGGCGTTTGCGCGCTGTGCTATGGTCGCGACCTTGCACGCGGCACGCTGGTCAATATCGGCGAGGCTGTCGGCATCATCGCTGCGCAGTCGATCGGCGAACCGGGCACGCAGCTGACGATGCGGACCTTCCACATTGGCGGCATCGCACAGGGCGGTCAGCAGTCGTTCCAGGCAGCATCGCATGAAGGCAAGGTGCTTTTCCGCAACGAAAACCTGCTGGAGAACGCCTTTGGCGAAATGGTCGTCATGTCACGCAGCATGCAGCTGCTGATCATGGACGATCAGGGCCAGGAACGCGCCAGTCACAAGCTGTTCTACGGCTCGAAGCTGTTCGTCAAGGAAGGCGATCGCGTGATCCGTGGCGCCAAGCTTTATGAATGGGACCCCTACACGCTGCCGATCATCGCTGAACGGGGCGGTGTGGCGAAGTTCGTCGATCTTGCGACGGGCCTGTCGGTCCGCGACGAGACCGACGACGCGACCGGCATGACCCAGAAGATCGTGACCGACTGGCGCAGCGCGCCGAAAGGCAACGATCTGAAGCCCGAGATCATCATCCTGGATGTGAACGGAGAGCCGGTGCGGAACGATCAGGGGAACCCGGTCAGCTATCCGATGTCGGTGGACGCGATCCTGTCGGTCGAGGACGGCCAGGATATCCGTCCGGGCGACGTGGTGGCGCGGATCCCGCGTGAAGGCGCCCGGACCAAGGACATCACCGGGGGTCTTCCCCGCGTGGCGGAACTGTTCGAGGCCCGTCGTCCCAAGGATCACGCGATCATCGCCGAGATCGACGGCTATGTACGGTTCGGCAAGGACTACAAGAACAAGCGCCGGATCAGCATCGAGCCCTCGGAGGAAGGCAACACGCCGGTCGAATACATGGTGCCGAAAGGCAAGCACATCCCGGTGCAGGAAGGCGACTTCGTGCAGAAGGGTGACTACATCATGGACGGCAATCCTGCGCCGCATGACATCCTGCGGATCATGGGCATCGAGGCTCTTGCCGATTATCTGATCGACGAGGTGCAGGATGTCTATCGCCTGCAGGGCGTGAAGATCAACGACAAGCATATCGAGGTGATCGTTCGCCAGATGCTGCAGAAGATCGAGATCATCGACAGCGGCGATACCACCCTGCTGAAGGGCGAGCATGTCGAACGCGACGAGTTCGAGGAAGAGAACGCCAAGAGCGAAGCCAAGGGGGGCCGACCGGCCTCGGGCGAGCCGGTGCTGCTGGGGATCACCAAGGCATCGTTGCAGACCCGCAGCTTCATCTCGGCCGCCTCGTTCCAGGAGACGACGCGCGTGCTGACCGAGGCTGCCGTGCAGGGCAAGCGCGACAAGCTGGTCGGGCTCAAGGAGAACGTCATCGTCGGCCGTCTTATCCCGGCCGGCACCGGTGGCGCGGCCGCCCGCTTGCGCCGGATCGCGACCGACCGTGACGCCGAGGTGATCGAGGCACGCCGCGCCGAGGCCGAGGCCGCCGCCGCGCTTGCCGCGCCCGAGCCCACCATGGGTGAGACCGCGCCCGAGACGATGACCGAAAGCGCGATCAGCGATCTGCCGGAAACCAACGGCGAGGAATGATCGTCTTGTCATGACAGCACAAGGCCCGGCCGCCAGGCCGGGCCTTTTTTCATGGCGGTGTCATCTCGGCGTCTTGGCAGAGGCAATGTGCGGGGGTTGACCCTGCGGCCGGCGCGGGTCTAGCTCTGACCGGGACATCTTTCGGGCAAGGGCGTGGACATGCGTGCGGCGGTGAATCAGCGGATCCGGATCAACATCCTCCGCGTCGGCATGCTGCTGATGCTGCCGATCCTGGTTTTCGCCAGGCCGCATCTGCAAGTGAACGGCACCGCGCATGAGGTGATGGAGGCGATCGGGGTGCTGACCCTGATTGCCGGCGTGCTGGGGCGCTTCTGGTCGATCCTCTACCTTGGCGGCCGCAAGAATAGCGAGGTCATGCAGGATGGCCCGTTCTCGATGACGCGCAATCCGCTTTATTTCTTCTCGACCGTGGCGGCGTTCGGGATCGGATTGATGATGGGGGCCCTGAGTTTCGCGATCCTGATTGGTGGCGCGGTCGGGCTGATCCTCTATCTGACCGCCCGGCGCGAGGCGGCCTTCCTGCATCAGGAGTTCGGCGCGACCTATGATGCCTATGCCGGTCGCGTGCCGTTCTTCCTGCCCGATCCGCGTCTGTTCCGGGCCGCGCCCGAGGCCGTGTTTCGCACCGGACCGCTGCGCCGCAACCTGTTCGATGCTTTCGTGTTCCTGTCTTTCATTCCGCTGGTCGAGTTGCTGGATGTCTTCAAGCAGCATTTTGCCTTGAGCGGTTTTCTGCTGTGGTAGGCCAGGGCTTTTCACCGACCGGTGAAGGGCCTGTCGCAAGAGGGCATGAAAATGCCGCAGGTGATGAATGCGCGCGCCCCTGATTTCGCCCTTTCGCCGGGTCAGCCCGGCTTCGATAACCACGTTGCCGCCTCAGCCGGGGGACAATCTGCGCGGTGCGGTCCTGATGTGCCTGTCGATGCTGGGATTCGGCTGCAACGACGCGGTAATGAAGTTCGTCACCCAACAGATGCCGCTGTATCAGGCGATCACCCTGCGGGGCCTGGTGATGCTGGTGGCGCTGGCGCTGCTGGCGCAGCGCGACGGGGGATTGCGGCTGCGGCTTGCGCCAGGGGATCGCTGGCCGATGTTCTGGCGCGTGCTGGGTGAGGTCGGTTCGACGGTCCTGTTTCTCAACGCGCTTCAGGCCATGGCAATCGGCGATCTGGCTGCGGTCATGCAGTCCTTGCCGCTTGCCGTGATGCTGGGTGCGGCGCTGTTCTTCGGCGAACCGCTGGGGTGGCGGCGGACCAGCGCCGTCATGGTCGGCCTGGTGGGCGTCATGGTGATCCTGCGTCCCGGAAGCGGCGCCTTCGGGGTCTGGGCGCTGGTTGCGCTGGGGGCGATGCTGCTCATGGTGTTGCGCGACATGGTCACGCGGCTGTTCGGGCGTGACGCATCCTCGGCGACGATCTCGTTCTATGCGGCGTTGGCGGTGACGGTGATGGGTCTGGTCCTCAGCCTGGGACAGGGCTGGATCATGCCGGATGCGGCACAGCTGGGGCTTTTGCTGCTGAGCGCGGCGTTCCTGACGCTTGGCTATGTGACCGCGGTCGGCGCAATGCGGGTCGGCGAAATCTCGTATATCGCGCCGTTCCGTTATACCTCGCTGCTGGTTGCGATCGTGGCAGGCCTGCTGATTTTCGGCGAATGGCCCGATCTGTATACCTGGCTGGGATCGGGGCTGATCGTCGGGGCGGGGGGCTATACGATCTGGCGCGAAGCCCAGCTTGGGAGGCGATGATGCGCGTACAGATGCTGGGTTTGTGCCGGTTCTCGTATCTGGGCGGCCGCGGTTTTCAGGTTCTTCACGACAACCATGCGGAACGTCGGGACTTCCTTTACGATCCCCAGAGACTGGCGCGGCGCTGGTTCTGGTTCGAGAACGTGACCTTGCCGGGCCTTCTGGCGCAGACCGATCCCGATTTCACGCTGGTCCTGATGACCGGGCCGGACCTGCCAGAGCCTTACCTGTCGCGTCTGCGCGACCTGGCCCTGACGGTTCCGCAAGTCCACCTGGCGCTGATCCCGCCCATGGACAAGCATCTGGAGGCCTGCCTTGCCGCCATTGCGCCGCATCTGGAGATGACCGCCGATGTGATCGGTCATTTCCGCCAGGATGATGACGATGCGGTGGCCGTGGACTATATCCGTGACGCAAGGCGGGACTTCGAGGTGCTGCAGCCGTTGTGGCAGCGCAGGCGGCGGCTGTCATGCGACTATTCGCGCGGGCTGGTGCTGAAGGCGACCGAGGCTGGCGTCACCATCGAGCCGCGCATGATCTATAATGCCGTCGCCGCGCTGACGGTCTATCTGCCACCCGATTCCGGCCGCAGCGTGATGCATTTCCCGCATTGGCAGATCGGGCTGTCGATGCCCGGCGTGACCTTGCCCGGCAAGACGATGTTCGTGCGCTTCCTGAACCATGACAACGACTCGGGCGCGATCGGGGCGGGCTATCGGTGGGAGCCGGACAGCACCGACTGGCAAAGCGTCCTGATGGACCGGTTCAGGATCGATCTGCGATGCCTGAACCAGGCCGCGCGTGACTATGGACTGCCAGGCGCGGACCGTCCGCGCTGGGGCCTCTGAGGGGCCCGGACGAACGGTCTTGCGGGCACCGGGACTGCTGCCGGGCGTGCTGTTGACTTGCCCGGGGAATCCCCATATACGCCCCACACCCGGCGGGAAACCGTCACGGGAACCAGAACCTGTGTGGTCACGATCCGGGCCGAAAATGCCCCGATCCTCTGGAATTCAGCTCGTCCACCTCGCGCTACGGGGCCGGATGGGCTTGGCGTTTTGCGATTCGCGCAAGGCGCCGTCGAGAAGCGGCGCAGCCGGTCGGCTGCGAGTATTGACAGAGCAAGACGGGGAACCGAATGCCGACGATTCAACAGCTGATCCGCAAGCCGCGGCAGCCCAAGGTGCAGCGTAGCAAGTCGCAGCACTTGCAAGGATGCCCGCAGAAGCGCGGCGTCTGCACGCGCGTCTACACCACGACGCCGAAAAAGCCGAACTCTGCTATGCGGAAGGTGGCCAAGGTCCGCCTGACGAATGGTTTCGAGGTCATCTCCTACATTCCGGGCGAAAAGCACAACCTGCAGGAACACAGCGTCGTGCTGATCCGCGGCGGCCGCGTGAAAGACCTTCCGGGTGTCCGTTACCACATCCTGCGCGGTGTGCTGGATACCCAGGGCGTCAAGGATCGTCGCCAGCGTCGTTCGAAATACGGCGCCAAGCGTCCGAAGTAAGGAGAGGCATCAATGTCCCGTCGTCACGCCGCTGAAAAGCGCGAAATCCTGCCCGACGCCAAATATGGCGATCGCGTGCTGACCAAATTCATGAACAACCTGATGGTTGACGGCAAGAAATCGGTTGCCGAGCGGATCGTCTACAACGCGCTCGAGCGCGTCGAGACCCGCCTCAAGCGCGAGCCGATCGAAGTTTTCCACGAGGCGCTCGACAACGTGAAGCCCTCGGTGGAAGTCCGTTCGCGCCGCGTCGGTGGCGCCACCTATCAGGTCCCGGTCGAGGTGCGCCCGATTCGCCGCGAGGCTCTGGCGATCCGCTGGCTGATCACGGCCGCGGCCAAGCGCAACGAACACACGATGGAAGAGCGCCTTGCGGGCGAGCTTGCCGACGCCGTCAACGGCCGCGGCACGGCCGTCAAGAAGCGCGAAGATACGCACAAGATGGCCGACGCGAACAAGGCGTTCAGCCACTACCGCTGGTAAGGCGAAAGGACTCCACCCATGGCACGCGAATATCCGCTGCAGCGTTATCGCAACTTCGGCATCATGGCCCACATCGATGCCGGCAAGACGACGACGACCGAGCGCATCCTTTTCTACACCGGCAAGTCGCACAAGATCGGCGAAGTGCATGACGGCGCCGCGACCATGGACTGGATGGAGCAGGAACAGGAACGCGGCATCACGATCACGTCTGCCGCGACCACCACGTTCTGGCAGCGTCAGGAAGACCCGACCACGGAAGGGACTTCGGACACCAAGTACCGGTTCAACATCATCGACACGCCCGGCCACGTGGACTTCACCATCGAGGTCGAGCGTTCGCTGGCGGTGCTGGACGGCGCCATATGTCTGCTGGACGCCAATGCCGGCGTCGAGCCGCAGACCGAGACCGTCTGGCGCCAGGCCGATCGCTACAAGGTTCCGCGGATCGTGTTCGTCAACAAGATGGACAAGATCGGTGCCGACTTCTTCAACTGCGTGAAGATGATCAAGGATCGTACCGGCGGCATCCCGTGCCCGATCGCCCTGCCGATCGGCGCCGAGGACAAGCTGGAAGGCATCATCGACCTGATCAAGATGGAAGAGTGGACCTGGCGCGGCGAAGATCTGGGCGCGTCCTGGACCCGCCAGCCGATCCGCGATGAGCTGAAGGACGTCGCCGAGGAATGGCGCAACAACCTGATCGAACTTGCCGTCGAGCAGGACGATGTTGCGATGGAAGCCTATCTGGAAGGCAACGAGCCCGACGAGGACACTCTGCGCAAGCTGATCCGCAAGGGTACGCTGTCGCTGTCGTTCTTCCCGGTCACTGCCGGGTCGGCCTTCAAGAACAAGGGCGTGCAGCCGCTGCTGAACGCGGTCATCGACTTTCTGCCCACGCCTCTGGACGTGCCGGCCTATATGGGCTTTTCGCCCGACGACGAGACCGAGACGCGCAACATCGCGCGGCACGCCGATGACGACGAACCGTTCTCGGGTCTGGCCTTCAAGATCATGAACGACCCGTTCGTCGGCTCGCTGACCTTCACCCGGATCTATTCGGGCAAGATCAGCAAGGGCGGCCAGATGCTGAACGCAACCAAGGGCAAGCGCGAGCGCGTTGGCCGGATGATGATGATGCACTCGATCAACCGCGAGGAGATCGACGAAGCCTTTGCAGGCGACATCATCGCGCTGGCCGGCCTGAAAGAGACGACCACCGGCGACACGCTGTGCGATCCGGCCAAGCCCGTCGTGCTGGAAACCATGACGTTCCCGGACCCGGTGATCGAGATCGCGGTCGAGCCGAAATCCAAGGCCGACCAGGAAAAGATGGGTCTGGCGTTGCAGCGCCTGGCTGCCGAGGACCCGTCCTTCCGCGTCGAGACCGATATCGAATCGGGCCAGACGATCATGAAGGGCATGGGCGAACTTCACCTCGATATCCTGGTCGACCGCATGAAGCGCGAGTTCAAGGTCGAGGCGAATATCGGTGCCCCGCAGGTGGCGTATCGCGAGACGATCAGCCAGCAGGCGGAGATCGACTATACCCACAAGAAGCAGACCGGCGGCACGGGCCAGTTCGCCCGCATCAAGCTGACCATCACCCCGACCGAGCCGGGCGAAGGCTACTCGTTCGAATCCAAGATCGTCGGTGGCGCTGTGCCCAAGGAATACATTCCGGGCGTCGAGAAGGGCATCAAGTCGGTCATGGACTCCGGTCCGCTTGCGGGCTTCCCGGTCATCGACTTCAAGGTCGCGCTGACGGACGGTGCGTTCCATGACGTCGACTCATCGGTGCTGGCATTCGAGATCGCGGCCCGTGCGGCGATGCGCGAAGGCCTGAAGAAGGCCGGCGCCAAGCTGCTGGAGCCGATCATGAAGGTCGAGGTCGTCACGCCGGAGGAATATACCGGGTCGATCATCGGGGACCTGACCAGCCGTCGTGGCATGGTCCGGGGACAGGACAGCCGCGGCAACGCGAACGTCATCGACTGCTTTGTCCCTCTGGCCAACATGTTCGGCTACATCAACAACCTGCGTTCGATGTCTTCGGGCCGTGCGGTGTTCTCGATGCAGTTCGACCACTATGAGGCCGTGCCGCAGAACATCTCGGACGAGATTCAAAAGAAATACGCATAAGGGCGGTGCGCGGGCCGCGCACCCTACCACCCTCGTAGGGTGCGTGACTGCACGCACCGTCACATCGAAAGGAGCCAGTTATGGCAAAGGCAAAGTTCGAACGTAACAAACCGCATGTTAACATCGGGACGATTGGTCACGTTGACCACGGCAAGACGACTCTGACGGCAGCGATCACGAAGTATTTCGGCGATTTCCGGGCCTATGACCAGATCGACGGGGCCCCCGAGGAGAAGGCGCGCGGGATCACGATCTCGACGGCGCATGTGGAATACGAATCCGATGCGCGCCACTATGCGCATGTGGACTGCCCGGGCCACGCCGACTACGTGAAGAACATGATCACCGGAGCGGCGCAGATGGACGGCGCGATCCTGGTGGTGAACGCGGCCGACGGCCCGATGCCGCAGACGCGCGAGCACATCCTTCTGGGCCGCCAGGTCGGCATCCCCTACATGGTCGTGTACCTGAACAAGGTCGACCAGGTGGATGACGAGGAGCTGCTGGAACTGGTCGAGATGGAGGTGCGCGAGCTGCTGTCCTCCTACGACTATCCGGGCGACGACATTCCGATCGTCAAGGGCTCGGCGCTGGCGGCGATGGAAGGCCGCGATCCCGAGATCGGCGAGAACTCGATCCGCGAGCTGATCAAGGCGGTGGACGATTACATCCCGACGCCCGAGCGCGCCGTGGACCAGCCGTTCCTGATGCCGATCGAGGACGTGTTCTCGATCTCGGGCCGCGGCACGGTCGTGACGGGCCGGGTCGAGCGTGGCGCGGTGAACGTGGGCGACGAGCTGGAAATCGTCGGCATCCGCCCGACCAAGAAGACCACCTGCACCGGCGTCGAGATGTTCCGCAAGCTGCTGGACCGCGGAGAGGCGGGCGACAATGTGGGCGTTCTGCTGCGCGGAATCGAGCGTGACGGGGTCGAGCGCGGCCAGGTGCTGTGCAAGCCGAAATCGGTCAACCCGCACACCAAGTTCGAGGCCGAGGCCTATATCCTGACCAAGGAGGAAGGCGGCCGCCACACGCCGTTCTTCGCGAACTACCGCCCGCAATTCTACTTCCGCACCACGGATGTCACCGGGACCGTCAAGCTGCCGGAAGGCACCGAGATGGTGATGCCGGGCGACAACCTGAAATTCGAGGTCGAGCTGATCGCCCCGATCGCCATGGAAGAAAAGCTGCGCTTCGCCATCCGCGAAGGCGGCCGCACCGTCGGCGCAGGCGTCGTCTCGAAAATCATCGAGTGACGATGTGATCCGGAAGCCGCGCTTTGCGCGGCTTTCGCGACATCTGAGAAATTCTCCGAAAGGGGATTGCCATCGGGCGCAGCGGCCGCTAACTGGCCGCTCTGTCCATTTACTACGGTTCGAAGCAGGCGTCGCGCGGTGCGGGGTCTGCCTCTCAACTGAAATCCCATCCAAGGGATAAATTCATGCAAAGCCAGAATATCCGCATTCGGCTGAAGGCGTTCGACTATCGCGTGCTGGACGCCAGCACCCAGGAAATCGTCAACACCGCCAAGCGCACCGGCGCGACCGTTCGCGGTCCGATCCCGCTGCCGAACAAGATCGAGAAATTCACCGTCCTGCGCGGTCCGCATATCGACAAGAAGTCGCGCGACCAGTGGGAGATCCGTACCCACAAGCGCCTTCTGGACATCGTCGACCCGACCCCGCAGACGGTTGACGCCCTGATGAAGCTCGACCTCGCCGCCGGCGTGGATGTCGAGATCAAGGTCTGAGGAGGCGAGCATGCTGCGTACTGGTGTTATTGCCAAGAAACTGGGCATGACCCGGCTGTTCATGGAAGACGGCCGTCAGGTTCCGGTAACCGTCCTGCAACTGGACAACCTTCAGGTCGTGGACCAGCGCACGGTCGAGCGCGACGGCTATACCGCCGTTCAGCTTGGAGCCGGAGTCGCCAAGGCCAAGCGCACGACCGCCGCTCTGCGCGGTCACTTCGCCAAGGCTTCGGTCGCGCCCAAGCGCAAGATCGCGGAATTCCGCGTGGCCGCCGAGAACCTGATCAATGTCGGTGAAGAGATCACCGCTGACCACTACTTCGCGGGTCAGTTCGTGGACATCGCCGGCACGTCGATCGGTAAGGGCTTCGCGGGCGCGATGAAGCGTCACAACTTTGGCGGTCTGCGTGCATCGCACGGCGTGTCCATCAGCCACCGTTCGCATGGTTCGACCGGTCAGTGCCAGGACCCCGGCAAGGTGTTCAAGGGCAAGAAGATGGCCGGTCACCTGGGCGCCGTCCGCGTCACCACTCAGAACCTGCAAGTGGTGCGGACCGATGCGGAACGCGGCCTGATCATGGTCAAGGGCTCTGTGCCGGGTTCGAAGGGTGGCTGGGTGACGGTCAAGGACGCGGTCAAGAAGACCACGCCCGATAACCTGATCTACCCTGCCGCGCTGAAATCCGCCGCTGAAGAAGCCAGGCGGCTGGCCGAAGAAGCCGCCGCGCAAGCCGCAGCCGAAGAAGAAGCCGCTCGCGAGGAGGCCGCCCGTCTGGCAGCCGAGCAGGAGGCCGCGGCTCTGGCCGAGGCAGAGGCTTCGATCAAGTCCGACAGGGAAGCAGCCGATCCGAATGCCGATCCGGCCGCCGAAGCTGACGATTCTGCGCCTGAAGGAGACAAGGAATGAAACTCGATGTGATCAAGCTGGACTCCGGTAAGGCCGGGTCCATCGAGCTGGCCGACGAAATCTTCGGGCTAGAGCCGCGCGGCGACCTTCTGCAGCGCGTCGTCCGTTGGCAGCGCGCCAAGGCGCAGGCCGGTACGCACTCGGTGCTGGGCCGGTCGGAGGTCAGCTATTCGACCAAGAAGATCTATCGCCAGAAGGGCACGGGCGGCGCTCGTCACGGCTCGCGCAAGGCGCCGATCTTCCGGAAGGGTGGTGTCTACAAGGGCCCGACGCCGCGTTCGCACGCGTTCGATCTGCCCAAGAAGGTGCGCGCCCTGGGGCTGAAGCACGCCCTGTCGGCGAAAGCCACGGCGGGCGAGCTGGTCGTCGTCGAGGATCTGAACCTCACCGACGCCAAGACAGCAGCCGTCGCCAAGGCCGTCAAGGAGAACGGCTGGAAGCGTGTGCTGGTGATCGATGGTGCCGAAGTGAACGAAGGCTTCGCCCGCGCCGCGCGCAACATCGAAGGCGTGGATATCCTGCCGTCGATGGGCGCCAACGTCTATGACATCCTGAAGCGCGACACTCTGGTGATCACGCGTGCGGGTGTCGAAGCTCTGGAGGCTCGCCTGAAATGAGCGCGAAAGCTGAACATTACGATGTGATCGTGAAGCCGATCATCACCGAGAAAGCGACCCTGACGTCCGAAAACAACGGTGTCGTGTTCCAGGTGGCCAAGGACTCGACCAAACCGCAGATCAAGGAAGCGGTCGAGGCGCTGTTCGGTGTCAAGGTGAAGGCCGTCAACACGACCATCACCAAGGGCAAGCAGAAACGCTTCCGGGGCCAGCTTGGCCGCCGCAGCGACGTGAAGAAGGCCTATGTGACCCTGGAAGAGGGCAACACCATCGACGTCTCGACGGGACTTTGATAGCAGGCCGCGAATACGCGGCCCCGGCTGATCCGGGGCCGCGATCATTTGACTGAAACGGACCATCTCGGTCCAAAGCGACGGAAGACAGAAAGATGGCATTGAAGTCGTATAAACCGACGACGCCTGGCCAGCGCGGGCTGGTTCTGATCGACCGTTCGGAGCTTTGGAAAGGTCGCCCGGTCAAGTCCCTCACTGAGGGCCTGACCAAGAAGGGCGGTCGGAACAACACCGGACGGATCACCATGCGCCGCAAGGGCGGCGGGGCGAAGCGCCTGTATCGCATCGTCGATTTCAAGCGCAACAAGTTCGACGTGACCGCGGTGGTCGAGCGGATCGAATACGATCCCAACCGGACCGCTTTCATCGCGCTGGTCAGCTATGAGGACGGCGAGCGCGCTTATATCCTGGCGCCGCAGCGTCTGGCGGTTGGCGACAAGATCATCGCCGGCAGCAAGGTCGATGTGAAACCCGGCAACGCGATGCCGTTCAGCGGCATGCCGATCGGCACGATCGTCCATAATGTCGAACTGAAGCCCGGCAAGGGCGGCCAGATCGCACGCTCGGCCGGCACCTACGCGCAGTTCGTCGGCCGGGACGGTGGTTATGCCCAGATCCGCCTCAGCTCGGGCGAGTTGCGGATGGTCCGGCAGGAATGCATGGCGACCATTGGTGCGGTGTCGAACGCCGACCACTCGAACCAGAATCTCGGCAAGGCCGGTCGCAACCGCCACAAGGGCATCCGTCCCTCGGTCCGCGGCGTCGCGATGAACCCGATCGACCACCCGCATGGTGGTGGTGAGGGCCGCACCTCGGGAGGCCGCACGCCGGTCACGCCCTGGGGCAAGGACACCAAGGGCAAGAAGACCCGCAGCAACAAGGCGACCGACAAGTACATCCTGCGGTCGCGTCACGCGAAGAAGAAGGGGCGCTGACCTATGGCACGTTCTGTTTGGAAGGGCCCCTTTGTTGATGCCTATGTGCTCAAGAAAGCGGAAAAGGCCCGTGAGTCGGGTAAATCCGACGTCATCAAGATCTGGTCGCGTCGGTCGACCATCCTGCCGCAATTCGTCGGCCTGACCTTTGGTGTCTATAACGGACACAAGCATATCCCGGTGAACGTTTCCGAGGACATGATCGGGCAGAAATTCGGTGAATACTCGCCCACGCGCACCTATTACGGTCACGCGGCGGACAAGAAAGCCAAGAGGAAATAATCGTCATGGGTAAGGAAAACAATCCGCGCCGCGTGGCGGAGAACGAGGCATTCGCCAAGACCAAGATGCTTCGCACCTCGCCGCAGAAGCTGAACCTGGTGGCTCAGTTGATCCGGGGCAAGAAGGTGGACAAGGCTCTCGCCGATCTGACCTTCTCGCACAAGCGCATCGCCGGGGACGTGAAGAAATGCCTTCAGTCGGCCATCGCGAATGCCGAGAACAACCACGGTCTCGACGTTGACAGCCTGATCGTCGCCGAAGCCTGGGTCGGCAAGAACCTGGTGATGAAGCGCGGCCGTCCGCGGGCGCGTGGCCGTTATGGCAAGATCATGAAGCCGTTTTCGGAAATCACCATCAAGGTGCGCCAAGTCGAGGAGCAAGCGTAATGGGTCAGAAAGTCAACCCAATCGGGATGCGCCTGCAGGTCAACCGCACCTGGGACAGCCGCTGGTATGCCGATGACAAGGAATATGGCAATCTGCTGCTTGAAGACCTGAAGATTCGGGACTTCATCAAGAAGGAAGCCAAGCAGGCCGGTATCAGCCGCGTCATCATCGAGCGTCCCCACAAGAAGTGCCGCGTGACCATTCATGCCGCGCGTCCGGGCGTCATCATCGGCAAAAAAGGCGCCGATATCGAGGTGCTGCGCAAGAAGCTGGCGAACTTCACCAAAAGCGATGTGAACCTGAACATCGTCGAAGTCCGCAAGCCGGAAGTCGATGCCGCGCTGGTCGCGGAATCGATCGCCCAGCAGCTTGAGCGTCGGGTGTCGTTCCGCCGCGCGATGAAGCGTTCGGTTCAGAACGCGATGCGCATGGGTGCCCTGGGCATCCGCGTCAACGTCGCCGGCCGTCTCGGCGGCGCCGAGATCGCGCGCACCGAGTGGTATCGCGAAGGCCGAGTGCCGCTGCACACGCTTCGCGCCGACATCGATTATGCACTGGCCGAAGCCACGACCCCTTACGGGATCATCGGGGTGAAGGTCTGGATCTTCAAAGGCGAGATCATGGAGCATGACCCGCAGGCTCGCGACCGCAAGGCCGCCGAGGCGCAGGAAGGTCCGGCTCCGCGCGGTCCGCGCCGCGACGGCCGGTAAGGAGAACGAGAGATGCTGCAACCTAAACGGACGAAGTTCCGCAAACAGCACAAGGGCCGGATCCACGGCAACGCGAAGGGCGGTTTCGACCTGAATTTCGGGTCGTTCGCCCTGAAAGCGATCGAGCCCGAGCGCGTCACCGCACGCCAGATCGAGGCGGCCCGCCGCGCGATCACCCGGCACATGAAGCGTCAGGGCCGGGTCTGGATCCGGATCTTCCCGGATGTCCCGGTTTCGTCGAAGCCGACGGAAGTGCGGATGGGCAAGGGCAAGGGCTCGGTCGATTTCTGGGCCGCCCGCGTCCACCCGGGTCGTATCATGTTCGAGATCGACGGCGTGAACGACGTGATCGCCCGCGAGGCCCTGCGCCTGGGCGCGATGAAACTGCCGGTTCAGACGCGCATCGTCGCGCGCGAAGACTGGTAAGGAGGCTGCGCTGACGCGCATGCCATGACAATTGCCCCGCCGGACACGGCGGGGCTTGCCTTTTCCCCGATTTGCGGGGGAGAGGGCTTGCAAAAATCCGGGTCCGCCTGTATGGGCAGTCCTTCACCACGAAACTCCACCGGAATCAGGGTGGCCCGGGCAACCCGGGGCTCTCCGGTGATGTCGAAAGGAAGACGCGCATGGACGCGCAAGAACTGAAATCAAAGACGCCTGACCAGCTGAAGGATCAGCTGGTCGCGCTGAAGAAAGAGGCCTTCAACCTGCGCTTCCAGCAGGCCACCGGCCAGCTTGACAACACCGCCCGCATGCGTGTCGTGCGTCGTGACGTGGCGCGCGTGAAGACCATTCTGAACCAGAAAGCGGCGGAAGCCGCGGCCTCGAATTAAGGAGCCCGGCCCATGCCCAAACGCATTCTGCAAGGCCGCGTGACCAGCGACAAGAACGATCAGACCGTGACCGTCCTGGTCGAGCGCCGCTTCAAGCACCCGCTGCTGCACAAGACCGTCCGCATGTCGAAGAAATTCCGCGCGCATGACGCCAACAACCAGTTCAAGATCGGAGACAGCGTTCGTATCGTCGAATGTGCCCCGATCTCGAAGACGAAACGCTGGACTGTCCTGACGGACGAAGCGGCTAACGCGTAAGTCCATCATCACAGGTCAGAAATGATCGAAACCCTGGGGCAAGTCCCCAAAGGTCGGGAGAAACCAAATGATCCAGATGCAGACCAATCTGGATGTCGCTGACAACTCTGGCGCTCGCCGGGTTCAGTGCATCAAGGTCCTGGGTGGTTCGCACCGTCGCTATGCGTCGGTGGGCGACATCATCGTCGTGTCCGTCAAGGAAGCCATCCCGCGGGGCCGGGTCAAGAAGGGCGATGTCCGCAAGGCCGTCGTCGTCCGCACCGCGAAAGAAGTCACCCGTGAAGACGGCACCTCGATCCGCTTTGATCGCAACGCCGCCGTCATCCTGAACAACCAGGGCGAGCCGGTCGGAACCCGTATTTTCGGGCCGGTCGTTCGCGAACTGCGTGCCAAGAACTTCATGAAGATCATCTCGCTTGCTCCGGAGGTGCTGTGATGGCTGCCAAGCTGAAGAAGGGCGACAAGGTCGTCGTGCTGGCCGGCAAGGACAAGGGCAAGCAGGGCGAAATCACCGCTGTCATGCCCAAGGACAACAAGGCCGTCGTTGACGGCGTGAATGTCGCCATCCGTCACACCAAGCAGTCGCAGAACAGCCAGGGCGGGCGTGTGCCGAAGGCGATGCCGATCGACCTGTCGAACCTTGCTCTGATGGACAAGAACGGCAAAGCGACCCGCGTCGGCTTCCGCGAGGAAGACGGCAAGAAGGTGCGTTTCGCCAAGACCACGGGAGATCTGATCTGATGCTGGATGCCGCCAAATACACGCCGCGCCTGAGGGCGCAATTCAGCGAGCAGATCAAGGCCGCGTTGAAGGAAGAGTTTGGTTACAAGAACGACATGCAGATCCCGCGTCTGGACAAGATCGTCCTGAACATGGGCATCGGCGAGGCCGTGAAGGATACCAAGAAGGTCAAGCAGGGCGCCGAGGAACTGTCGCTGATCGCCGGCCAGAAAGCCGTCATCACCAAGGCGAAGAACTCGATTGCCGGCTTCCGTGTCCGCGAGGAAATGCCTCTTGGTGCCAAGGTGACGCTGCGTGGCGACCGGATGTACGAATTCCTGGACCGCCTGATCAACATCGCGCTGCCCCGCGTCCGCGACTTTCGCGGCGTCAAGGGCAGCTCTTTCGACGGCCGCGGCAATTATGCCATGGGCCTGAAAGAGCACATCGTGTTCCCGGAAATCAACTTCGACAAGGTCGACGAAGTTCTGGGGATGGACATCATCATCTGCACCACCGCGAAGACCGACGCGGAAGCGAAGTCGCTGTTGAAGCATTTCAACATGCCTTTCAACAGCTGATCGCGGAGGGAAGAAGATATGGCAAAGAAATCGATGGTCGAGCGCGAGAAGAAGCGCGAGCGTCTGGTTCAGAAATACGCCGCCAAGCGTGCAGCCCTGAACGAGATCGTCAAGGATCAGTCCCGCCCGATGGAAGAGCGCTTCAAGGCCACGCTGAAGCTGGCCGAACTGCCGCGCAATTCCTCGGCGACGCGTCTGCACAACCGGTGCCAACTGACCGGGCGTCCGCATGCGTATTACCGCAAACTGAAACTGTCGCGGATCATGCTGCGCGAGCTGGGCTCGCAAGGTCAGATCCCCGGCCTGGTCAAATCCAGCTGGTAAGGGGGCGAAAATGAACATGAACGATCCTCTCGGCGATATGCTGACCCGCATCCGCAATGCGCAGATGCGCGGCAAATCGACCGTTCGCACCCCGGCATCCAAGCTGCGCGCCTGGGTTCTGGATGTGCTGAAAGCAGAAGGTTACATCCGCGGCTACGAGGAAGTGACCACCGAAGCCGGCCACACCGAGCTGGAAATCGGCCTGAAATATCACGATGGCACCCCGGTTATTCGGGAATTGTCGCGCGTTTCGAAACCCGGTCGCCGCGTTTACGCGGGCGCCCGCGATATCCCGCAAGTCCGCCAGGGCCTGGGCGTTTCGATCGTGTCGACCCCCAAGGGTGTCATGTCGGATGCAGCGGCTCGCAACGCCAATATCGGCGGCGAAGTTCTCTGCACCGTATTCTAGGGAGGGCAGCAGATGTCTCGGATTGGTAAGAAGCCGGTCGAACTGCCCAAGGGCGTGACGGCCGAGATCAAGGGTCAGACGATCGAGGTGAAGGGGCCGAAAGGCACCCGCAGCTTCACCGCGACCGACGACGTGGTTCTGGCCGTGGACGATGGTCGCGTCAGCGTGACGCCGCGCGGTGCATCGAAACGTGCGCGCCAGCAGTGGGGAATGACCCGCTCGATGGTGGAGAACCTGACGGTCGGCGTCTCGGACGGCTTCAAGAAAGAACTGGAGATCCAGGGCGTGGGTTACCGCGCGCAGATGCAGGGCAGGACCCTGAAGCTGTCTCTGGGTTATTCGCACGAGGTGAATTTCGAAACGCCCGAAGGCGTGACGATCACCGCGCCCAAGCAGACCGAAATCGTGGTCGAAGGGATCGACCAGCAACTGGTCGGCCAGGTGGCGGCGAACATCCGCGAGTGGCGACAGCCCGAGCCCTACAAGGGCAAGGGTATTCGCTACAAGGGCGAGTATGTCTTCCGCAAGGAAGGCAAGAAGAAGTAAGGGGCGCAGAGAAATGGCACTGAAAAAGCAAGAGCTGTTCCAGAAGCGCCGCCTGCGCGTACGGAACAAATTGCGGGCGATGTCGAATGGCCGTCCGCGCATGTCGGTTCACCGTTCGTCCAAGAACCTGTCGGTTCAGATCATCGACGATCTGAAAGGCGTGACCCTGGCCTCGGCCAGCACGCTCGAGAAGGATTTTGGCGTCGTGGGCAAGAACAACGTCGAGGCCGCTGCCAAGATCGGCGCGGCGATCGCCGAACGTGCGAAGAAAGCCGGCGTGGAAGAGGTCGTCTTCGACCGCGGCGGCTTTCTGTTCCACGGCAAGGTCAAGGCCTTGGCGGATGCCGCGCGCGAAGGCGGGCTGAAGTTCTGATATTGCGGGTGGCGTTCGCGCCACCCCGATGATCCGGGGGCTCTCGGTCCACCTGGATTGGATATAACGGCGCCGAAGCTGCGCCAGCGTACAAGGAATGCCTGATGGCAGAACGTGACAATCGCCGGGGTCGGCGCGACCAGCGTGAAGAAAACCCCGAATTCGCCGATCGCCTGGTTGCGATCAACCGCGTGTCGAAAACCGTCAAGGGCGGCAAGCGCTTCGGCTTTGCGGCGCTGGTGGTCGTGGGCGACCAGCGGGGCCGTGTCGGTTTCGGCAAGGGCAAGGCCAAGGAAGTTCCCGAGGCGATCCGCAAGGCGACCGAGCAGGCCAAGCGCGGCATGATCCGCGTGCCTCTGCGCGATGGCCGGACCCTGCACCATGACATCGAAGGTCGGCACGGCGCCGGCAAGGTGATCATGCGCACGGCCGTGCCGGGGACCGGCATCATCGCCGGCGGCCCGATGCGTGCCGTGTTCGAGATGCTGGGCGTGCAGGACGTGGTGGCCAAGTCGCAGGGGTCGCAGAACCCCTACAACATGATCCGCGCGACGCTGGATGGCCTGAAGAAGGAAGCCAGCCCGCGTTCCGTCGCGCAGCGTCGTGGCAAGAAGGTTGCCGACATCCTGCCCTCGCAGGAGAAGGCTCCGGACGCGACCGCTGGCACGGACGCGACCGTGACCTCGGCCGCGCAGGCGTAAGGAGAGAGACATGGCCAATACCATCGTCGTCAAGCAGATCGGCAGCCCGATCCGCCGCCCCGCCATACAGCGCCAGACGCTGAAAGGACTGGGTCTGAACAAGATGAACCGCACGCGCGAACTGGAGGACACTCCGTCGGTCCGCGGCATGGTCGCCAAGATCCCGCATCTTGTGACGATCATCGAGGAAAAGAACTGAGAAGGGAGGCCGGGGGAAACCCCGGCCTTCTTCGTTAGCGGCGGCTATGGCGCTGCGCCGTGCCACGATCCTCGGCGGTGCTGACGTGAAGCGCGATCCCACGCTGGCGCGCGACCTCGCCCGAGGTCGGATCAGGCTCGACACCACAGACTTGATGACCCATCCGGGACAGGCGGTCGAGATTGACCGCGTCGCCGCAACCGATTTTCGGAACCCGTTTCGCCCCGGCGGAACCCTGAAGGGTGGACCACCAAGCCTCGTCGATATCCACGCCGCGATCGACGCGCCGGGCAAGATGAAACAGCAACCGGCGCAGGAAGCCGGGCTCGGGATGCTGGGACGGCGCCTCCTTGCCATGCCTATAGTAATCGAACCGATAGAGCGCCGCCGCCTCTGCAGGGGTCGGACGTGGCAAAAGCTGACCGAAGCCGGCGTCTTCGTCCCAGACCAGCTGATAGGTTTCAGGCCAGGATGGTCGTCGCCAATCCCGCGGCCCATGCAGCCAGGTTGCGCGGGATTTGAAGCGGTCGGTGATCCTCGCATCCACCAGGAAACGATCATCCAGAAGACTGATTCGAGATTTCGACGGTGCGGCAGGTAACATTCTCATCATCGGTTTTGACGCTCGATTGCGCCGTCCCGACCCGCCGCAAAGTCTTCTTCACAATCAATGCCTGTGCGGCGTATCCTTCGTGCAATCACAGAATGTGGCGGGACCCATGCGATCACTTCATCTTGCAAGTCTCGGCCTCTGCTTTGGGCTGGTCGTCGGGCCTGCTTCGGCCAGCCCCTGGCCGAGGGAGCCCGGAAGCAACTTCGTTGCGCCGTCCTACGAGGTGGACCGGGACGGAAACAGCCATACCGGCCTTTACGGTGAATACGGGCTGCGGCCGCGCACGACCCTTGGATACGAGATCGGGCGCACGAATGTCGGAGAGACCAGCGCCTTGCTCTGGTTGCAGCGCGCCATGGATTCCGGTGAGGGGCGGCACCGGCTGGCCATGTCTGTGGGGGTGGGGGCCATCCGGCGCGAGGGGGTGAACATGCCCGTCGTCATGACCGGGATCGGCTGGGGGCGTGGCTTTGAAGGGTTCAGGGATGGCGGCTGGTTCGCGGCCGAGATGCGGGTCAAGATCCTGGGATTGCGCCCGACGCCCGATCGGCCGCTGTCGGACGCGCAATCGGCTTTCCTGACGCCGGAGATGACGACGAAGGCGGAATTCACCTTCGGCCTTCGTCCGCGTCAGGGAACGACCCTTGTCAATCAGCTGCGCCTCGAGCAGCGCAAGGACGAGGATCTTTCGGCCAAGCTGGCCGTGTCGGTGGTGCAGCGCGTGGCCGGGCCGGCAAATCTGGAACTTGGTGTCATCGCGCCGGTCGCAGGCCCGGGCGAAGCGGCGTTGAAGATCGGAAGCTGGCTCGAATTCTGAGCGTTCAGTCCTCGCGGCAGGCATAGACGGCGCCGCCGACGGTCAGCACGGTGACCGCCGCGCCGGTCAACAGGACGGGCGATGCCGCCAGGCTGGCCGCCGCTCCGCCGATGGCGCCAAGCGCGCTTGAGATGTGGCTTCTGGACCCCTCGAGGATGATTGCGCCTGATCCGTCGGGCAACGCGCGCAGGCCCCTGACCGCGCCACCGGCTGCCGCGCCGGAAATCTGGCCTGCCGCGCCCTTGGTCTGGTTGATGCGCCGGCACAGCGAACCCGACGGCGCCCTGCATCGGCCATAGGCGTCGCGCCGACCCAGATCATAGCCGATGATCGAGTCCGCTTCCGCGTCATGGCGCAGACAGAAGGGGCGGCGCTGCTCGTCCGTCAGGTCGGGGGTCAGGCTGCGCAGCACCACATAGCTGGGGCAGGTGTCGCGGCCCCGGCGCGTGAACAGGACTTCGCGCAGGCTGTAGTTCTGGCGCGAGATGTCCTCGTCCTTGTCATAGGCCATCGGGACGTCCTTGCCGTCGATCCGGGACGTGCAGAGCGTCGGTTCGGCGGCAAGACCCGGCGAGGCCAGCAGCGACAGGACGGTCGCGATCATCAACATGCGATACATGGGCACTCCGGCAAGCTTGGGCATGAACGCCAGAATGGTCGCTCGACCGGCGCAAGACAACGCGTGGCGCGGCGTCTCACGCGGGAGTGAAAAAGTTTAATCCGACCGCCCCCTGCCGCGTGCGGGGACGAGGTGGTTTGCCTGACCTGCCGTCTACAGCAGCTTGTCCAGGACCGGCTTCAGCCTCGCCAGCGTGCCATCGACATCCTTCAGCTTGTCCAGCCCGAAAAGACCAAGACGGAAGGTCGAGAAGTCTGCCGGCTCGTTGATCGCCAGCGGCACGCCGGCCGCGATCTGAAACCCCTCGGCGGCGAATTTCCTGCCGGACTTGATATCGGGGTCGGACGTATAGGACACCACCACGCCAGGCGCGCCGAAGCCCTGCGCGGCGACAGACCGGATGCCCTTTTCGGACAGGAACGCGCGAACTTCGTTCCCCAGGCGCCACTGCGCCTCGTTCGCGGCGTCGAAGCCCATCTCGCGGGTTTCCTCCATCGCGTCGCGCAGCCCGGTCAAGGCGTCGGTCGGCATGGTGGCATGATAGGCATGACCGCCATCTTCATACGCCGCCATGATCGCGCGCCATTTCCTGAGGTCCAATGCGAAACTGTCGCTGTCGGTCTGGTTCAGCCGCGTGGCCGCGCGTTCCGACAGCATCACCAGCCCGGCCGAGGGTGACGCGGACCAGCCCTTCTGCGGGGCCGAGATCAGGACATCGACGCCGGTGGCGCGCATGTCCACCCAGACCGCGCCCGAGGCGATGCAATCCAGGATCATCAGCGCGCCGACCCGATGCGCCGCCTCTGCCAGCGCGCCGATGTAGTCGTCGGGCAGGATCAGGCCAGCCGAAGTCTCGACATGCGGGGCGAAGACCGCGTCGGGGCGGGTTTCGTGTATCTTCGCCACCACCTCGTCAATCGGCGGGGGCGCGTAGGCGGGCTGCGGATCGTTCCCGCCTGGCCGGGCCATCGCGACGGTCACGTCGCGCGCAAAGCCGCCAGCGTCGAAGATCTGGCTCCAGCGATAGCTGAACCAGCCATTGCGGACGATCAGTGCATGCGCGTCACGCCCGAACTGCCGCGCGACCGATTCCATGGCATAGCTGCCGCCACCGGGCACGATCGCGACCTCGTCCGCCGCGTAAACCTCTTTCAGGGTCGCGGACAGGTCGCGCATCACCTGCTGGAATCGTTGCGACATGTGGTTCAAAGAGCGGTCGGTAAACACGACCGAGAATTCCTGAAGGCCGTCGGGGTCGATCGCGGACATGCTGCGGCTCCGTTCCGGGAAAGTTTGGTGCAGGCTAGCCTGACAAGGCGCAGCGCGCCAGACCACCAAATGGTGCAGCCCCTTGCGGCCCCCCCATGGGCGAGACTACCTTGCAGCCATCGGCAACATCGCAGGATCTTCATGCGTATCGGCATACTTCAATGCGGCCAGTCGCCTTCGCAACTGAAGGACGAAATGGGCGACTATCCCGACATGTTCATCCGCCTGCTGGGCGGGCGAGGCTTCGAATTCAGAACCTGGCTGGTCGAGGAGATGCAGTTCCCCGACGATGTGCATGACGCTGATGGCTGGCTGCTGACCGGGTCCCGGCATGGTGCCTATGACGACCTTGCCTTCATCCCGCCTCTCGAAGATTTCATCCGGGGCGCCTATGCCGCCCCGGTTCCGATGGTCGGCATCTGCTTTGGCCATCAGTTGATCGCGCAAGCGCTTGGCGGCCAGGTGATCGCCCATCCGCAGGGGTGGGCCGTCGGCACCACGGATTATGATTTCGAGGGTGAGAAGGTGACGCTGAATGCCTGGCATCGGGATCAGGTCGCGGCGCCTCCCGACGATGCACGCGTGATCGCCCGAAACGAATTCTGCGAGAACGCGGCGCTGATCTATGGCGACCGCGCGCTGACCGTCCAGGCGCATCCCGAATTCAGCGACGATTTCCTGCAACGCCTGATCGCTACGCGCGGCAAGGGTGTGGTTCCCCAAGACCTGCTGGACGATGCCGTCGCCCGGTTGGGAACGCCGAAAGATTCGGCTGCGATCGCTGACCGGATCGAGAAATTCTTCAGGCAACCGCGTTCGATCGCAAAGGGGGCAGCATGAGTGCCGCATGGATGGAACAGGCACCGACTGCCGCGCGTGAATACATGGCCGGTCGTCGGCTGGACGAGGTCGAATGCATCCTCGCGGACATCGCGGGGGTCGCGCGGGGAAAGGCCATGCCGGCATCGAAATTTGCGCATCAGGACAAGTTCTACCTGCCGAACTCGATCTTCCTGCAGACGATCACAGGCGAATGGGCAGACAATCCCACGGGCGCCTTCACCGAACCCGACATGATTCTGAAACCCGATTACAGCACCGCATCGGCTGCGCCCTGGACTGCCGACTGGACCATTCAGGTGATCCACGACGCGCTGGACCAGGAAGGCAACCCGGTCCCGATCGCGCCCCGCAACCTCTTGAAGCGGCTGGTCGGGCTTTATCGGGAAAAGGGCTGGAGGCCCGTCGTCGCCCCCGAGATGGAGTTCTTTCTGGTCGCCAGGAATATTGACCCGAACCAGCCGATCATTCCGCCGATGGGCCGCACCGGCCGTCGCGCCGCGGCCAAGCAGGCCTATTCGATGTCGGCGGTGGACGAATACGGCAAGGTCATCGACGACATCTACGACTTCGCCGAGGCGCAGGGCTTCGAGATCGACGGCATTCTGCAGGAAGGCGGTGCGGGGCAGGTCGAGATCAACCTGAACCACGGTGATCCCGTCGCCCTCGCCGACGAGATATTCTATTTCAAGCGACTGATCCGCGAGGCTGCGCTGCGCCACGACTGCTTTGCCACCTTCATGGCCAAGCCCATCGAGGGAGAGCCGGGCAGCGCGATGCATATCCATCACTCGGTCATCGATGTGGATACCGGGCAGAACATCTTCTCGGACGAAAAGGGCCGCGAGACCGATGCGTTCCTGTATTTCATCGGCGGGATGCAGCGTCACCTGCCGGCGGCGATCGCCCTGCTGGCGCCCTATGTGAACAGCTATCGCCGCTATGTTCCCGACTTCGCGGCGCCGATCAATCTGGAATGGGGTCGCGACAATCGCACGACCGGGTTGCGGGTGCCGATCTCGGGGCCAGAGGCGCGGCGGATCGAAAACCGGCTGGCGGGGATGGACTGCAACCCCTATCTGGGCATCGCAGCCTCGCTTGCCTGCGGTTACCTGGGCCTGCTGGAACAGGAAGGACCGCGCGCGGAGTGTCTGGGCGATGCCTACATGTCCGAGGACGAACTGCCCTATAATCTGGGCGACGCTCTGGACATCATGACGGAAAGCAAGCCGATGCGCGGCATTCTGGGCGAGGAGTTCGTCAATGTCTACGAGGCGGTCAAGCGCAACGAATACAAGGAATTCCTGCAGGTCATCAGCCCGTGGGAACGCGAACACCTGCTGTTGAATGTATGAACCTTCTTTATGTGAACGACCGGCGCGGGGAATATCCGCGCAGTCTCTATGCCGAGACGCGGCTGCCGCTTGACCCGTTCGCGCAGCTTCGCGGCGAGACGCGAACCGATGTGGCGGTGGTCGGCGGAGGGTATACCGGCCTGTCGGCGGCGCTGCAGCTGGCGCGTCGCGGATATCAGGTCGTGCTGCTCGAGGCGCACCGCATCGGCTTCGGCGCGTCGGGGCGCAACGGCGGCCAGGTCGGGTCCGGGCAGCGGCAGGAAGTCGACTGGCTGGAAGCCCGCATGGGCCGCGAAACCGCGCGTCGCCTGTGGGATCTGGCCGAGGATGCCAAGGCGCTGGTCCGGTCGCTGGCCGCCGAGGCCGGGGTGCCGGTCCGTGACGGAGTTGCCCATGCCTGCCGAACCGAGTCCGAACTCGGCCACGCCCGCCGCATGGCCGACCACCTGGCGCGCCACTACGACTATGACCGGGTCCAGCCGCTGGACAAAGAGGCGATGGCGGCCTTGCTGGGCAGCCGCGCCTATGTCGGCGGCGATCTTGATCGCGGCGCCGCGCACCTTCATCCGCTGAACCTGGCCATAGGCATGGCGCGGCTGGCCGACGCCGCAGGTGCCCGCATCCATGAGAACAGCCATGTCCACCGCATCAGCCACGCGGCACAGGCTGGTGACAGGACCGTTGTTCATTGCGACACGGGCCGGGTCGTCTGCGACCATGTCATCCTGGCGGGCAATGGCTATCTGGGCGACATCGCGCCTCGTGTCGCCGCCCGCGTGATGCCGATCAACAACTACATCGTCGCGACCGAGCCGCTTGGCGACCGCTATCCTGAACTGTTGCCGCAGAACACCGCCGTCGCGGACACGAAATTCGTGGTCAATTACTGGCGGCTCGATGATGATCGCCGGCTCATCTTCGGCGGCGGAGAGACCGCGACCTATCGCTTTCCCAAGGACATCGCGGCCGTGGTGCGCCCGCATCTGCTGGCCGTCTATCCGCAGCTTGAAGGGGTTCCGCTGACCCATGCCTGGGGCGGAACGCTGGCGATCACGATGAACCGCATGCCGTGCTTTGCGCGGCCTGCGCCGAACTGCCTGTCGGCCAGCGGGTTTTCGGGACATGGCGTGGCAATCGCGACGCTGGCCGGGCGGCTGATGGCCGAGGCGGTCGCGGGGCAGGCCGCCGGATTCGACGCCATGGCCGCTGTCCCCGGCAGGGCCTTCCCCGGCGGCACGCTTTTGCGCGGTCCGCTGCTTGTTGCGGGGATGGCGTGGTTCGGGCTGCGCGACCGGCTTGGGATCTGACCTCAGTCGTCGGGAAGGCCCAGATCTTCTAGGACCTTCCTGCGGATCAGCGCGGACTCGCGGTCCGGCACGCCCAGCAATCCCGCGACCAGCCGGATCATCGTTTCCTCGTCCATGTCCCGGTTCTGGTCGGCATAGGCGATCTCCCACATCGCGGCGATGACGGTCGAACGATCCTCCAGCGCGATGCGGTCCTTGATGAGCCGGGTGAAGCGGACGGTGTCGGGCGCCTCGGCCTCGATCATCTCGGCGGCGGCGCGCCGCTCGGCGGCTTCGTCCGCCGTCAGGCCGCGCCGGCGTGCCAGAACGCGGTCGATCCGCTGACGTTCGACCAGTTCGTAATGGTCGTCGGCGCGGGCCACGCGCACCAGCAGAGCCGCGATCGCGACTTCGGCGTCCGGCGCGGTCAGCGGAGCCGGGGAAGGGTCGTCGGTGAACAGGCGTGAAAGCAGATTGCGGAACATCGTGCGATCATAGGCTGATTTCATGCGGTCACAAGCTATCAGGACGTGGCGTCCCAGCCCTCGACGATGACCAGGTCCGCAGCGCTGATCGATTCGCGCATCGCCTTGATGCGGCGATAGGCATCGCTGGCATAGCACTCATGCGCCGCCTGGGCCGAGGGGAACTCGATCACCACCGTCCGGGGTCGCGCCTGGCCCTCGACCACCTGCTGCGGCCCGCCGCGGACCAGAAAGCGTCCACCGACCGTGGCCAGAAAGGCGGCGACCTCCTGCCGGTATGCCTGATAGGCGTCGGCGTCATCGACGCTGAGATGCACGATCCAGTAGCCCTTGCTCATCTGCGGTCCTCCGGCACCCTGATGCGGCCCGAAGCGATCGGCACGGCGCGTCCCGCGACCCGAACCTCGTGCAGCGACCCGGCCTCGACGCTTGCCGTCATCCTGATGTCCGATGGCCGGCCCATCTCGACGCCTTGTCGCAACCGGATCGTGGTCTGCCCGTCGGGCAGGGCACCGGCGGCCAGAAGCTGCGCGGCCAGGATCGCGGATGCCGCCCCGGTTGCCGGGTCCTCGGGCACTCCGGCGGTCGGCGCCAGCATCCGGGCGCGGTAGCCCTGATCCTCGGGCGTATACAGATAGACCTTGTCCACGCCCGCCGCGTCCGTCAGCCGCGACCAGTGCGGCTCGGCGGGACGCGCGGCTGCCAGCGCCGCCAGGTCGACCAGCGGGACGAACAGGAAAGCCGGGCCGCCCTGCCAGGTGCCGGGGTGATGCGCCCCCCAGCCGATGGCATCGCGCGGCAGGTTCAGCGCTTGTGCGATCAGTTCGGCGTCAGTGCCGCCGGGAAGAGAGACCGGCAGTCGTGGAGCCACGAACTCGGCTTCGCCCTGGCGGACCCGCACCGGCACCAGCCCGGCCTCTTCCTCCAGCAGGATCAGCCCGTCGCGCCCCGCCGACAGATGCAGCGCGCAGCCGATGGTGGGATGTCCCGCAAACGGGATCTCGGCCCCGGGCAGGAAGATCCGCACCCGGGCGGTGTGGTCCGGATCGCGCGGCGCCATCACGAAGATCGTCTCTGACAGGTTGAACTGCCGGGCGATGATCTGCATCTGAGTCGCGTTCAGCCCATCCGCGCCCAGAACGATGGCAAGCGGGTTTCCACTGAAGGCCCGGTCGGTGAAGACATCGCAGATATGATAGTCCAGCATGTGTTCCGCCTTTGTGTCCGCGCCTGCTGTCATGTCAGTCAGTATTTCTGTGGCACATACAGGTCGCGCGGCAAGACCTCGCGTTCGTAATCGGGATTGAAGACCCTGTTCGGCAGGACCACCTCTTCATGCGGCACTTCGGTGTAGGGAACCAGCCCCAGAAGGTGGCTGATGCAATTCAGCCGCGCGCGTTTCTTGTCGTTTCCGGGAACGATGTACCAGGGCGCCTCGGGGATGTTCGTGCGCTCGAACATGTCCTCCTTGGCCTTGGTGTAGGCCTCCCACCGGACGCGCGATTGCAGGTCCATCGGCGACAGTTTCCACTGCTTCAGGGGATCGTGGATGCGCATGAGGAACCGCATCTGCTGTTCCTCGTCGGTGACCGAGAACCAGTACTTGACCAGCCTGATCCCGGACCGCACCAGCATCCGTTCGAATTCCGGAACGTCCTGGAAGAACTGCTCGACCTGATCCTCGTCCGCGAAGCCCATCACCCGCTCGACTCCGGCACGGTTGTACCAGCTGCGGTCGAACAGCACGATCTCGCCGCCGGCCGGAAGATGGGGAACATAGCGCTGGAAATACCACTGGGTCTTTTCGCGATCCGACGGTGCCGGCAGTGCCACGACGCGCGCCACGCGCGGGTTCAGGCGCTGGGTGATGCGTTTGATCGCGCCGCCCTTGCCTGCCGAATCGCGGCCCTCGAACAGGACGACGACCTTTTCCTTGTGGTAGCTGACCCAGTCCTGCAGCTTGATCAGCTCGGATTGCAGACGCAGCAGCTCGCGGAAATACAGCCTGCGATCCATCTGGCCGGGGTGGTTGTTGCGATAGATGCGCTTGATCTCGGCCGACAGGATCGCGTCTTCAAGCTCGATCTCGTAATCCTCGTCCAGCGTGTCCTGCAGTTCGGCGTCGAGCCAGTCCTTGGGGTTGTCCATCGTGATCCTCTTGGGCTTGTGCGCCCCGTCTAGAACGGGAATGTAACGGTTGTCCGGCTGAATCCGGTCAGTGCGCAAAGCGGCGCGCACAGGATTTCGTGACCGCCAGAACGAAGGCCCTCGCCCCGCCATCGACGGTCCCACACCACTGGCCCGCGGTCGTGAACAGGCTGCGCGTTCCCCTGGCGGGCCGATAGGCGACGCGGCGGCCGTTCAGGTCGAACAGGTTCAGAACCCCGCCCGCATTGGTCGCGTAATAACCCAGAACATTACCATCGGCTGTCATGATCAAGCGGTTTTCATTGTCGGGATTTGCCGGCCTGTTCTGCCATGTCGAACGGGCGTTGGCCGTGTTGCCGGCGGAATTCCAGGGCGCGTTGGGCGAATTCGATTGCCTGGCCGGACTGTTGTCGGGGTGCCCGGGTCCAAGATCGAAGGGTAGCTGGGTCTGGTCCAGGATGATCAACGGCGCATCGGCGGCGGCCGGCGCACCAGACAGTCCGAACACCGACAAGAGCCCGAACAGGACAGGGCGGAATGCGCGGGCCATGGTCATTTTCCAACGCTGCGAGTCAGGATGAGCCATCACTGGCACGCCCAAGCCGGTCGCGCAAGAAACGTGGCGAAACGGCGTGATCGCCCAATCCAGTCGTCCGGATCCTCTGGCTGGATCCGTGTGAAGCCCAGATGGCGGGCGACATGGGCGTGCTTGCAACAGGCTTTTTCAGCGGGCCGGGCGTCAGGCTTGCCGCCAGCCCGTCGCGGTCCTGAAGCCGAACCCACGAAGGCCAGCGCGGTTCTGATAAGGTCCTCAAGCGCTTGGCTTGCCCCTCGCGGGGCCTGCGTCCTCTCGGCAAGCACCCATCCTTGCCCGTCCGGCCCCCGAAACGCTGGAAGGCCAGGACATGCAGAGAGCGGCCCGAACGCCGAGCATCGGCCGCCGTTGGCCGGGATCGCCGGCGACCAGACCCGTCGCCAGCCGGGACCAGACCGGCGGAGTGCCCCTCGCAGCCCGGCACTTCGTCGGGCATCGACCAAAACCTGACGGTCGGGCTGACGATTTCGGCATGCGCACGGACGGACCGCTGCCGCACAGCCGCCCCTCATGACGCAGCGACACCTGGAACGCGCGGGTCTTGCCTGCATCTCTGGGGGGCTGTAGGGCAGGGCGGCATATCGCATCTCTGACGCCGCGAGGCAGGCCGGTTTTCATCGTCCTGTTCCCTTGGCGTCGGGTGCTGCGTGGTCGTCTGGCGAAAGCCCTGCGGCGCGATGCATGTCATTAAGAAGGAAGAACCAGATATGATCCGGAACATGCCGCTTCCCTCTGCCCCGACGACGGGCTGGATCGTCGCGGGCGCGCTGCTGGCTGCGGGAACTCTGCTCGAGGGTCCGACCCTCGTCGTGGTCGGACTCGGCGTTGCGGGCATGACCCTGGCTCTCGAAGCCGTGCGACGCTGGCTTTCCTGACATCGGGCGCCTGGTCAGCCGGGCCGGTTTGCCCGCGGACCATTTCAGCTTCGGTCAAGTGCTTCGAGGTGACCGCGGAGGATCTCGACATTGCGGAGGTTCGACCGGAAAGCGGCATCGAATATGGTCCCCAGCACGGGTATGCTGCCGATGACGCTGTCCACGGCGAGGTTCAGGCCCTGACGGGCAAGCTTCGCCGGCGGCAACCCCATGCGATAGCTTTCAATCAGGATCCACGCGGCGGGCAAGGCCGCCGCGGCGTCGCCGATGACCGGCAGCACGCCCGCGATCGCGTCGTAACCCACACGGAAACGGGTTCCGGGAATGCGAAAAACGGAATCCAGTTGCCGGGAAAGCCGGTCAAGCCGGTCGAAACGGGCCTTGTGCGGGGTCTCTCTCATGGTTGAGAAAAGCCTTCATGGCCCCATGAGTTCCCAGGCCATGCATGTCCGGGTCGGCCGGCGGAATGATCGGCCGCACTGAAGCGGCGGCGATCAGCTGCGGCAGCCCACAGCGCTTCGTGGCTGGAGCAACGCCAACGCAGGTCGGAAAACCCACGTGAAAGCCGCGCAGGAGCGGTGCTGCGGATGTGCACGCCGCCCGATCCGCACGACTGGCTCGACCCTGCCAGCAACGGACGGCATCCTGAACATGGCGATTCGCCGGTCCGCGGCACCGCCATCAAGATCGAAAAACCGAAGCGGCAGCGGCTGACAGCATGATCTGAGACAAGGTCCGGACAGGTTAGATGCGCTAGACCAAGCTGGTCCCCTTGCGGCAAGCCGCGTCCAGGAGAATCGAGGCCGAGATGACCCGAATCACGAAAAGGCCCAAGGCCCCCGACGCGGCGCCGCCCCGTGTCCAGCTTCCCGCAGTGATCGAGGCGGCGCCGGCGCCCGAGCATGCCCATCAGAACTTCGATCGAGCGGCCCGCGCCGCCCTGGCGCGGCTCAGTGGCGGGGTCTCCACCCATGCTTTCCTGCAGGCATGGAGCGACTGGGCACAGCATCTGGCGCGCGCGCCCGGCCGGCAGATGGAACTTGCCGAACACGCACAGCGCAACCTCGTGAAGCTGATGGCTATGGCGGCAAGCCCCGGCAGCCCGCCACCCTTCGTGCCCAAGGCCCATGACCATCGCTTTGACCATGCCGGCTGGCAAGAAACGCCCTTCCGACTGTGGCAGCAGGGCTTCCTGGCGGTGCAGGATTGGTGGGACCATGCAACCGAGCCGACGCGCGGCCTGAGCCGCGAGGACGCCGAGCGCACGCGCTTTCTGGCTCGCCAGACGCTTGACGTGTTGTCGCCCTCGAACTTTCCGCCGCTCAACCCCGAGATCGTCGCCGAAACGGCCAGCACCGGCGGCCGCAACCTGGCCGAAGGGGCGGCCCATTTCGCACATGATGCGGTCAAGACCCTGACCGGCGAGCGCGATCCGCCCCCCGAAGGTTATCGCATCGGCACGGATCTGGCCGCAACGCCCGGAACGGTGGTGTTTCGCAATGATCTGTTCGAACTGATCCAGTATGCGCCGCAGACACCGCAGGTGCAGGCCCGGCCGATCCTGGTCGTCCCGGCATGGATCATGAAATATTACGTCCTCGACCTGTCGCCGGGGAATTCGATGGTGCGCTATCTTGTCGGGCAGGGCTTCACCGTCTTCATGATCTCGTGGTGCAACCCGACCGCCGAGCAGCGCGACCTGTCGCTGGAGGACTACCGCAAGCGCGGCGTGATGGCGGCGCTGGACGCGGTGACGACGATCGTGCCGGGCCGTCCGGTGCATGCGGTTGGCTATTGTCTGGGCGGCACCATCCTGGCGATTGCTGCCGCGACCATGGCGCGTGACGGCGACGACCGGCTTTGCTCGGTCACGCTGATGGCGGCTCAGGTGGATTTCGCCGAAGCCGGCGAATTGCTGCTGTTCCTTGACGAAAGCCAGATCGCGTTTCTGGAGGATCTCATGTGGGAACTGGGCTATCTGGACCGCCCTCAGATGGCCCGCGCCTTTGCCGCGATCCGTGCCGAGGACCTGATCTGGACCCGTGCCGTGCAACGCTATTTCCTGGGACGCGAGGATGTTCCGACCGATCTGGGGGTCTGGCTGTCCGATACGACCCGGATGCCGGCCCTGATGCATTCGCAATATCTGCGTGGGCTGTTTCTGGAAAACCGGCTGACCGCCGGCCGCTTTGCCGTCGAAGGCCGGGTGATCGCGCTGAAGGATCTGTCGGTGCCACTTTTCGTTGTCGGCACCGAGGCGGACCACATCGCGCCCTGGCGTTCGGTCTACAAGACCAAGCTGTTCACCGACTGCGACCTGACTTTCGTGCTGACCAGGGGCGGGCACAATACCGGCATCCTCAGCGAACCGGGCCGCAAGGGGCGGCATTTCCGCGTCTCGCGCAGGCCGGCTGGCGCGCTTTATGTCGGTCCGGATGCCTGGTTGGCACAGACCCAGCCGGTGCCGGGTTCGTGGTGGCCTCACTGGGCGGACTGGCTGACCGCGCAGGGCGATGGCCTGGCGGCCCCGCCTGGAACCGGGGCCGAGGACAAGGGCCTTGCCCCGCTTGGGCCCGCGCCCGGAACCTATGTGCTGCAGACGTGACTCAAGCCCCCGGAGGGATCTGACCATGGCCTATCCCCGCCTGACGTTCCACGGTGCCGCCCGCTCGGTCACGGGATCCTGCTTTCGGCTTGAGACCGATCACGGCGACATCCTGATCGACTGCGGTCTGTTTCAGGGGTCGAAAACCGAGAAAGAGCTGAACTACCGCCCCTTCCCCTTCGAGCCCGGCAGGATCGCCGCGGTGATTCTCAGCCATGCCCATATCGACCATTCCGGCCTGCTGCCCAAGCTGGTCAGGCACGGGTTCACCGGCCCGATCCATGCCACGCAAGCCACCACCGACCTGGCCGGGGTCATGCTGCCCGACAGCGCCCATATCCAGGAGCTTGAGGTCGAACAGTTCAACCGCCGTGCGGCCCGGCGGGATCGCGGTTCGGTCACGCCGATCTACACCGGCGCGGACGCGGCGGCCTGTCTTCGGCTGCTCCATCCGCACCCCTATGATGGCTGGTTTGCCGTCTTGCCCGGGCTGCGGGCGCGGTTCTGGAACGCCGGGCACCTGCTGGGCTCGGCCTCGGTAGAGGTCGAATCCGCACAGGCCGGGGGCGACCCTTTGCGCATCCTCTTTTCCGGCGATATCGGTCCCGACTGCAAGCTGATGCACCCTGACCCCACGGGACCCAGCGGACTGGACTACCTGATCTGCGAGTCCACCTATGGCGACCGGGACCGGATGGACGCCTCGGCGGACCATCGCCGCGCCTTGCTGCGCGACGAGGTGCGCGCCGCCATCGACCCCGGTGGCGTGCTGCTGATCCCCTCCTTCGCGGTCGAGCGTGCACAGGAACTGATCAGCGATCTGAGCCGACTGATCGCGGAAGGGGCCTTGCCGCAGGTGCCGATCTATGTGGACAGCCCGCTTGCCACCAGGGCCACGCGGGTCTTTGCCAGACATCACCGCGAGCTGGAGGAAGGCGCTGTGCTGATGCAGGGCCTGAAATCCCCGCATCTGCACTTTACCGAGACGCGCGAGCAAAGCATCGCGCTTGACCGGGTTCAGGGGTTTCATATCGTCATCGCCGCTTCGGGCATGTGCGAGGCCGGGCGCATCCGGCACCGGCTGAAGAACTGGCTTTGGCGCGACAAGGCGACGGTGCTGTTCACCGGTTTTCAGGCTGCCGGAACGCTTGGGCGCATCTTGCGCGACGGGGCGAAATCGGTGCGCATCCAGGGCGAGGAATTCGCCGTCCGCGCCCGAATCAGGTCGCTTGACCTTTACTCGGGCCATGCCGACGGAACCGAATTGCGCGACTGGATCAAGGCGCGCCTTCCCGTCCGGAACCAGGTGTTTCTGGTTCATGGCGAGGAATCGGCGATGCAGGGACTCGCGGAACGGCTGGACGACATCGTGAAGCCCGCCGACGTGCTGCGTCCCGTGCTGGACGAAGGGTTCGTCCTTGCACCCGAGGGTGTGCAAAGACTCGCCGGAACCACGCCCCCGCGCATCGCCCCCGATCAGGTCGCGCGACCTGACTGGCACAACGACGCGTCGCGTCTGGTCCTCGACATCAACGAGGCCCTTCGGTCCAGTCCGGACCGCAAGGCCCGCGCGATGCTGATCCGCCGATTGCAGCGCGCGCTTGAGCCCGATCACGCGGATCACGGCGGCGAACAAGGCCCGGGCCATTGAGCCGGGGGCTGCAAAAGCCGTTGCGGCCGGCGTCTGCGCCCCTTCGTCGGCGTGTTTGACGCAGGTCATGGCCTCGTGCCGCCGCGCACCGGTAAGCTTGCATCATGTGAGGGCGCGCGCGATGGCGATTGATGGCAAGATCATCTTCCGGACCAAGGGGCTGACCAAGATCTACCGCAGCGGCGCCCAGGAGGTGCATGCTCTGCGCCGCGTCGATTTTCAGGCGGCAAGGGGTGAGTTCATCGTGATCCTGGGTCCGTCGGGATCGGGAAAATCGACCTTCCTGAACATCGTCGGCGGACTTGATACCGCGACGGCGGGTAAGGCGTGGTTCGGGGATCGTGAACTGACGGCGTTGGACGAACGCGGGCTGACCCGCTATCGGCGCGACCATGTCGGCTTCGTGTTCCAGTTCTACAATCTGGTACCCAGCCTGACGGCGCACGAGAACGTCGCCCTTGTCACCGAAATCGCGCGCCGCCCCATGTCGCCCGACGAGGCGCTGGCGCTGGTGGGGCTTTCGGACCGGCGCGATCATTTCCCGGCGCAGCTGTCAGGCGGGGAACAACAGCGCGTGGCCATTGCCCGTGCCATCGCCAAGAATCCCGAGGTCCTGCTGTGCGACGAGCCGACGGGCGCGCTGGACTCGGTCACCGGTATTCGCGTTCTCGAGGCCCTGACACAGGTGAACCGGACCATCGGAACGACCACGCTGGTCATCACCCACAACGCCGCCATCCGCGAGATTGCCGACCGGGTCCTGCGCTTCGCCGACGGGCGGATCGTCGATGAGACGGTGAATGCGGCCAGGAAAAGCCCGGCCGAGGTATCCTGGTGATCCCGCCCCTTCGCCGCAAGATGTTTCGCGACCTGCTTCGCCTCTGGGCCCAGGTGCTGGCCATCGCGCTGGTGCTGGCGGCGGGTGTCGCGACGCTGATCCTTGGCAACGGAGCGTATTCATCGCTGCACGAGACCCGGGCGCGATATTACGACAGCTATCGTTTCGCCGACGTGTTCGCCGATGTGACACGGGCACCCCGCGCGCTGATGGCGGAAATTGCGGCGATCGAGGACGTTCTGGCCGCCGAGGCGCGGATCGTGAAGCTGGGGCTTCTCGATCTTCCGGCCATGACCGAGCCGGGGACGATGCTTCTGGTGTCGCTGCCCGAAGGCGGAGCCAGGGGACTGAACCGGCTGCATCTGCGCCAGGGCCGGCTGCCGGATCCGCAATCAGCCCGCGAGGTGGTGCTTTCGGAAGGCTTCGCCAGGGCGCACCGGCTTCGTCCGGGCGATTCCCTGGCCGTGCTGATGAACGGGCAGCGGCGCGAGATGACGGTAACCGGCATCGCGCTGTCGCCTGAATTCATCTATGCGCTGGGCCCGGGCGAGATGATGCCCGATCCGCGCCGCTTCGGCATCGCCTGGCTGCCGCGACCAGGCATGGAGGCGGCCTACGATCTGGAATCCGCGTTTTCCAACGTGGTCCTGAAGCTTGCCCCCGGTGCGTCGGTGGACCGTGCGATCGAGGCGCTTGACCGGCTGACCGCGCCCTATGGCGGCGGTGGGGCCACGGCGCGCAGCGATCAGACATCGCACGCCTTTCTGGATGCCGAACTCAGACAGCTCAGCGCCATGGCCAGGATTCTGCCGCCGATTTTCCTGCTGGTTGCGGCAATGCTGGTGAACATCACCCTGTCACGCCTCATCACGCTGGAGCGCGAGCAGATCGGGCTTCTGAAGGCGATCGGCTATTCCTCGCGCGCCATCGCCCAGCACTATCTGGAATTCGTGCTCGCGATCGCCGCATTGGGCATCGTCATCGGGCTTGCCGCCGGGGTCTGGCTTGGGGCCGGTCTGGCGCAGCTTTACGCAAGCTTCTTCTCGTTTCCCTTCCTCGTCTTCACCCGCGACCCGCAGATCTACGGAGTGGCCGCCGCCGTCAGCGCGGCATCGGCGGCGGGTGGTGCCCTGTTCGCCGTGCGCGCGGCCATTGCCCTGCCACCCGCCATCGCGATGTCGCCGCCCGCACCGGCTGACTACCGGGCGAGGACGGGGTTCCTCAGGCGGCGGCTGTCGCTGCGGCAGACCGACGTCATGATCCTGCGGCATCTGGTCCACTGGCCGCTGAGGACGGCTTCAGGCGTCCTGGGCATGGCCATGTCCGTGGCGATCCTGGTGGCATCGCTGTGGTCCTTCGGGTCGATCGACCACATGATCGACGTCACCTTCACGCGCGCGGAACGTCATGACGCGCGGGTGGTGTTCACGGATACCAGACCCGCGCGCGCGGCCTACGCCATGCGTCAGATGCCCGGCGTGCTTGCGGCAGAGCCTTTCCGGGCGGTCAGCGCGCAGATCAGCCACCGCAACCTGTCGCGCAGACTGTCGGTCATCGGAAAGCCTGAGACACCCCTTCTGTCGCGCGTGCTGTCACCCGACCTGCGCCCGATGACCATGCCCGAGGCCGGGCTGATCGTTTCCGAGGCCCTGGCAGAGGCGCTTGACGTCCGCCCCGGTGACCGCGTGACCGTCGAATTCCTCGAAGGCGCGCGCCGGACGGTCACGCTCCCGGTCAGCGGCGTGTCACTGGGCTATGTCGGCCTTGGCGCCGCGATGGAGTTATCGGCCCTGAATCGGGCGCTGGGTGACGGAGATGTCATCTCGGGCGTCGGCCTGCTGATCGACGACGCCGAACGCGACGCCTTCTATGCCGCAGCGAAGGACACACCCACGACCGGTTTCGTCACCGTGACGGCGCTGACGGTCGCCCGGTTCAAGGAAACGCTGGCCGAGAACATCACGATCATGATTACCGTCTATGTCGCCCTGGCTGGGATCATCGCGGTCGGGGTGGTCTACAATTTTTCCCGCATCGCCCTGTCCGAACAGGGACGGGAACTGGCAAGCCTGAGGGTTCTTGGTTTCAGCCGTCGCGAGGTGGCGGGCATCCTCCTGGGCGAACTGGTCGCGATTGTTCTTCTGGCTCAACCGCTTGGCTGGTTTCTTGGCTATCTCATGGGGCTTGGCATGGTCAGCGCATTTTCATCGGATCTGTATCGCGTGCCGTTCGTGATCAGGCCCGATGTCTATGCGACCGCAAGCCTGATCGTCGGCGCCGCTGCCCTTGCCTCGGCACTGGCCATTCGCGGGCGCATCAACAATCTCAACATGATCGAAGTCCTGAAAACGAGGGAATGACCCATGCGCCGGCTTGTCTCTGCAATCGCTGTCGTTGCCACGCTTGGACTTGTCGTCTGGGCGTTTCTGCCCCGACCCATCCAGGTCGAGCTGGCCGAGATCGCACCGCGCACCATCCAGATCGCGGTCGAGGAAGAGGGCGTGGCGCGGATCAAGGAGGTTTTCACCATCTCGGCCACCATCGGGGGCAAGCTTGGGCGCATCGATCTGCATGCGGGCGATCCGGTCGTCGCGCAGGAAACCGTCGTCGCGATCATCGGCCCGGCGGCCCCGGCACTGCTGGATTCGCGGGCGCGGTCGGTGGCCGAGGCAACACGGGCCGCCGCGCAATCCGCCGTCGATCTGGCGCAGGCCCAGCTGGCGCAGGCCAAGGCCACGCTGGAGTTCATGACCTCCGAGGCGGATCGGGCCCGCGCGCTTTACGGAAGGGCGGCGATCGCCCGGCGAGTGCTGGACAATGCCGTTCTTGAACAGAAGACGGCCCAGGCCGCGGTCGACAGCGCCAGTGCAAATCTGGCCGTGCGCGAACGAGAACTTGAAAGCGCCATGGCCGTTCTCGACACGGCGAACCGGAATGGCGCCGAAACCTGTTGCATCGAACTGTTCGCCCCTGTGTCCGGGCGCGTCCTGCGGGTGCTGACCGAGGACGAACAGGTCGTCCTGCCCGGCACGCCGATTCTTGAAGTCGGCAATCCCGGTCAGCTTGAGATCGCGGTCCATCTCCTGTCGCGCGACGCGGTGCGGGTCCGCGAGGGTGCGGACGCCCTGATTTCCGGCTGGGGCGGGGCCCCGATCGCCGCCGTGGTCGAGCGGATCGAACCCTCGGCGACGACCAGGATCTCGGCCCTGGGGATCGATGAGCAGCGGGTCATGGTGATCCTGGGCTTGCGAGGACATCCGCAGGACTGGCAATTGCTGGGCCACGGCTTCCGCGTCATCGTCCGCATCGATATCTGGAAGGGCGAGGAGGTCTTGTCCATCCCCGTGGGCGCCCTGTTCCGTGACGGCGCCGAGTGGGCGACCTATGTGGTGCGTGACGGGCGTGCGAGGCTGCATGTCATCCGCCTGGGTGAACGAAACGAGTCCTTCGCGCAGGTGCTTTCGGGACTGGAGGCCGGCGATTGGGTGATTCTGCACCCCAGCGACCTGATCGCGGACGGTATCGCGGTCGAACCGCGGTCAGGCGGGTGAGTTCGATCGACCCGCAACGCCCGTTTCCGCCCCGGCACGGCCCCATCAGCAGGACCCGCCCGCTCGGTTCGACGATCGCGACCTTCGGTCCGGCGAGATGGCTGGCGATCGGACGATCGCGCCTCGCCAGGCGCGTCGATTTCCAGTTGGTGATGCGGATCGCCCCCGCCCCCGCCCCCGCAACCCGGTCCGATCGTCGTCGCGCCGTTCGGTCTTACAGCCAGTTCTTCCAGCGCAGAAACAGCCAGATCGCAACCGAAGTGCCCAGCATCAGCAGCAAAGCCATCGGATAGCCCCAGGGCTTGTCCAGTTCCGGCATGCTGGTGAAGTTCATGCCGTAGATGCTGGCGATCAGGGTCGGCGGCAGGAACAGCGCCGAAATCACCGACAGGATGCGCACCGCATTGTTCTGTTCGAGATTGATCATCCCCAGGATCGTGTCCACCGTCAGACTGACGCGCGCGGACAGAAAGTCGGCATGCACCTCCAGCGCCTGCACGTCGCGCAGTTGGCCCTTGATGACCGGGCGCAGCTTGCCGCTTTCGCGCCGCTCCTCGATCCTCGCGGCGTGGAAGACCAGAATGCGCTCGATCGTCAGTAGGCCCAGCCGGACGCCTGCCATCACCTCCGCCTCGTGCCCGACCTTGCGCAGGGCGTTCTGCAATCGCTCGGCCGCGCTGCGACCGGCCTTGCGCCCGGGCGGGCGCTGCTGCTGGAACACGCTGGCGCTGGTCTCGTCCAGAACCCGCCCCGAGCTTTCCAGAATATCGGCCAGACGCGCGATGATCTCTTCGACCAGACCAAGAAAGATCCGGTCGGCATTGCCGCAGCCAAGGGTCGAGCGTTCGGCGCGGTCGGCGAATGTCAGGAACGGTCGCGGCGAATGATGTCGCACCGTCACCAGCCGGGAGTGCGAGAGCAGAAAGCTGACCGGCATCGCGGAACGAACACCATCCGGGCGTTCGCCCGGCAGCACGGCCGTCATGTAGTCGATGCCGTTTTCACGATAAAGCCGGCTCGATATCTCGATCTCCTCCATCTCGGCCAGCGAGGGAACCTCGACGCCCAGTCCGCGCAAGAGTGCGACCTCGTCCTTGTCCGGCTGGATCAGGTCGATCCAGACCGCCTGTTCCAGAGGCGTGTCGCGCTCGATCAGCGAAAGACGTCCGCTCCGGACAGCATAGGCATATAACATCGGTAACCTGTCCTCGTCAGTCGGTCGGGGCGGCTGCCCCGCGCAGGAAAATCGCCAGATCCGCGACGTTGGTTCCGGTCGCGCCGGTTGTCACCAAGCCGTCCGCAGCGTGCAAGGCAGGTGTGGAATTGTTGCGCGCCAGCGCGTCGTCGGGGTCGATCCCCGCTGCGCGCATCCGCGGCAGCGTGCCCGGATCGACGATCCCGCCTGCGGCCTCGCCCGGTCCGTCGCGCCCGTCGCTGCCGACCGAGGCAAAGACCCATCGCCCGTCGAGGCCCGACAGTTCCGCATGCCGCGCGAACCGCAGCGCCAGTTCCTGGTTGCGCCCGCCCAGCCCGTCGCCTGTCAGGCGAACGGTCGTCTCGCCGCCAAAGGCCAAGGCGTCGCCCGGCCGCGCCCGGCGGGCCGCTGCAACCAGGACACGGGCGCAGTCCTCGACATCGCCCGCCAGCGGCGGACCGCCACTGCGCGCGCCGGCGGCGATCATCGCCGCCACGCTGATCGCGTTCGAGCCGACAAGGATGTTCCGGGCCACGGGCGGGTCAGGGCGATCCTCGGGCCGCTTCAATGCGCGCTGGACGGCCGGCGGCAACCGCGCCCAGATGCCCAGATCGCGCGCTGTCGCGGCGGCCGCGGCGATCGTGCCGATCGGGGCCACGGTCGGTCCTGATGCGATCACGCGCAGATCGTCGCCTGGGACGTCGGAAAGGATCAGCGCGGTGACCGGCACCGGGCATAGCCGCAGCCAGCCGCCGCCTTTCTGGCGCGACAGCGCCTGCCGGATCAGGTTGGTCTGTCCGATATCGGCGCCAGATCCCAGCAACAGCCGGTTGACCTGCTGCTTTTCTTCAAGCGACACGCCCTCGACCGGGGCGGGCAGCATCGCCGAACCACCGCCCGAGATCAGCGCCAGCACCCGCTGGCCGGGACGGCAGCCCCGCAGCAGCGTCTCGACCCGTTCCGCAGCCTGTTTGCCGGCGGCATCCGGCACCGGATGGCCCGCGACCAGGATCTCGGCGCGCGCCAGCGGCGCATCATTGCCCTTGTTGGTGACGACCAGCGCCCGTGCCAGCGGCAACGCCTCAAGCGCCGCGCTGGCCATCGCGCGCGCGGCCTTCCCCAAAGCAAGGATCCGCCATTCGCCCCCCTGCGCGACCAGTTCCGGCATGGCCGCGCGCACCGCCGCAGCAGGATCGGCTGCTGCGATGCCGGCCCGTATCAGTTCAAGCGCGCGATCGCGCAGGTCCTCGGTCTGGCTCATGAGGTGCATCGTTAAGGCAGACCGCGCAAAAGGAAAGCCCCCCGGCCTTTCGCAGCGGGCGACGGCAGGGCATGAGAAAAAGGCGCCCGAAGGCGCCCTTTCCAGTCAGTTCGGGTTGCGCTCAGCCCTGATCGCGAAAGTGATCGTCGATTTCGCTTTCGGCCTTTTCCTTGGTCCAGCCGTATTTTTCCTGCAACTTGCCGGCCAGCTGGTCCTTGTTGCCGTCGATCTGATCCAGATCGTCGTTCGTCAGTTCGCCCCATTTCTCCTGGACCGAACCTTGCAGCTGCTTCCATTTGCCCTTGACGATATCCCAGTTCATGGCGTCCTCCCTTGGATACATGTTTCGTGTGCGAGGAAAACGCGCGCGCCAGTCACCGGTTCCGCGATGCAGCAAAAGTTAGCCCAGGCGGTCGCGCGGTTTTCGCCCTTCGTCAAAATCGATCAGGTTTTCAAGCGCGCGCATCGCCATCTCGGTGCGGACCTGTTCGGTCGCCGTTCCCAGATGCGGCAGCAATGTGACGTTCGGCGCGTCGATCAGCGCCTGCGGCACCAAGGGCTCCCTTTCATAGACATCAAGCCCGGCGCCCGCGATCGCAGCCGATTGCAGTGCCGCGATCAGCGCCGATTCCTCGACGACATCGCCGCGCGCGATATTGACCAGATAGCTCTGCTGACCCAGCGCCTGCAGCTCGGCCGCGCCGATCATGTGTCGGGTGCCCGGCCCGCCGGGAACCGCCACGACGGCGATATCGCAGGCTTGCAGCGTCTCATGCAGGCCCGGCATCTGGCGTGCGGGAATGTCCAGTGCCGACACGTTCGAGCGATTGTGAAAGACCACCCGCATCCCGAAACCATGATGGCAACGGCGCGCGATGGCCTTGCCGATCCGGCCCATGCCGATGATCCCGACCGTCGCCCCGCTCACCTGGGCGCCAAGCAGCTGCGTGGGTGTCCAGCCGGTCCACTGCCCCGCGCGGACGATCATCTCGCCTTCGCTGGCGCGCCGCATGGTCATCAGGATCAGCGTCAGCGCAATGTCGGCCGTCGCGTCCGTCACGACGTCGGGCGTGTTGGTCACGACAACTCCGGCTGCCGTGGCCGCCGCCACGTCGATATGGTTGTAGCCCGCTCCGAAATTCGCGATCATCCGGCAGCGCAGATCGCCGCCCTCGAAGGCGCCTGCCGAGAAATCGTCCCCCAGCGTCGGCATGATCATGTCGTAATCGCGCAGGGCCGCGGCTGCGTCGTCGCGGCTCAGCGGAGCCTCGTCCCGAAACTCGGCCGAGAACCGCGCGGCGATCGATTTCGTCGCCCGTTCTGGCATCTTGCGCGTCACCAGCAGTGTCATCAGTAAAGCCTCCCCCCGTTCGGCACTTCAAGATCAGGCCCGATCAGCACGACTTTGCCATCCGCGTCGGGCACGCCCAGGACCAGGACCTCGGACATGAACCGGCCGATCTGGCGCGGCGGGAAATTCGCCACGCACAGCACCTGCTTGCCGACCAGCGCCGTGGCCTGGTAGTGCCGTGTGATCTGGGCCGAGGATTTGCGCTCGCCCATCTCGCCCAGATCCAGCCACAGCTTGACCGCGGGCTTGCGCGCCTCGGGAAAGGCCTCGGCGCGGGTGATCGTGGCGACGCGGATATCGACCTTCAGAAAGTCGTCGAAATCGATCGTCATTTCATCGTCTTGCCCAGTTCGCGCCCGCGTTCGGTGGCTGCGGCGACCGTGCGCGCCATGAGCGGCCGCAGGCCGGTTTCGGCATCCATCAGGACCGTCAGCCCGGCGGCTGTGGTCCCGCCCGGCGAGGTCACGTTCTCGCGCAGGACGTCGGGATCCTCGTCCGCATCGATCGCCAGCGCACCCGCGCCTGCAACCGTCATCCGCGCCAGTTCCAGCGCCAGATCCGGCGACAGGCCCTGCGCCTCGCCGGCCTTGGCCATGGCCTCGATCATGTGGAACACATAGGCGGGGCCGCTGCCGGACAAGCCGGTGACGGCATCCATCTGGCCTTCGTTGTCCAGGCGCACCACCCGACCCACGGCACGCATCAGCGCCTCGGCCAGGTCCAGATGCGCGTCCGTCGCATCCGCATTGCCGATCATCGCCGAGATGCCCTTGCCGATGGCCGCGGGGGTATTCGGCATCACCCGGATCACCGGCGCGTCCGGAAAGGTCTGTTCATAGGTCGAGATCGTCGTTCCTGCCGCGACCGACACGATCAGGGTGTCGCGCAGCCGGGGCACCTCGCCCAGGGCGTCGGCCATCATCTGCGGCTTGACGGCCAGAACCAGCACGGCGGGATTTTCCGGCAGGGGCGCGTTGATCCGCAGCCCCTTGTCCTGCCATTCGGGCGCCAGTTTCGGGTCGATCACCGTGACCGCGCCGGGTTCCAGACCGCGCGCCAGCCAGCCCTTCAGCATCGCGCCGCCCATCCGGCCGCAACCGACCAGCACCAGACCGCGCGCATTGATGTCGTCGAAATCGCTCATCAGCTTCCCCCCCTCTGTCAGTCATGCGGGGGCGCGGCGCCCCCTCATGCCCGTCCGTAGGTCTCGCCCAGCGCGATGTCCAGCGCTGCGGACGGCTGGGTATCGCCCCAGCCCACCAGCTGGAACGAGGGATAAAAGCGTTCGCAGCCGATCAGGGCGTTGCCGATCATCTGGTCGACCTGCTCGGCCGAGGCGACCGCGTCGCCCGCCAGCACCAGCCCGTAGCGCCACACCATCAGCCGCTGCTGCGACCAGAAGGTGAAGCCGCCATCCCAGACCTGGTCATTGGCCAGGTTCAGCGTTTCATAGATGAGGGGAAGCCGATCGGCGGGCGGGTCCATGTCGAAGGTGCAGATCAGCCGCAGCACCTCTTCGCGCGGAGACCAGGCCAGCGTCAGAGAGTAGCTGCGCCATTGCCCCTCGACCACCATCGCGATCTGATCGTCGGCCAACCGGTCGAAATCCCACTGGTGGTGGGCCGCCACCGTCTCGACGATGTCGATGGGGTGGATCTCGTCGTTGGGGATGAAATGATCCGTCTGTGCCATAGCCTGCTTCCTGCCTCTCTGCGGGAGCGATTCTGACGCCGCTAACCCTTGGTGGCCTCACAACACAGGGCATGGGTGCCCGAATGTTCCTACTACATATCGTGGGCGCGAATCCGATTGCTGTAAAGCGAAAATTCGTTAACGCATTGCGCCCGAAAGGCCGCTGGCCTACCAGATCCGGCAGGATGCGAGGCGGGGAAACACCAGATGCGCCGCGATCACGGCGGGGATATCGACGCGGCGGTGGCACGCTATGGGGCGGGGGACTGGATCGACCTGTCAACCGGCATCAACCGGCGCCCCTGGCCGGTCGCCCAACTGCCCGATCACGCCTGGCGGGCGCTGCCGACCGCGGTGGCTGGCGCCCGGCTGGCGCAGGTCGCGGGAGGCTGGTTCGGATGCGATCCCGCGCATGTCCTGCCCGTTGCCGGCGTTTCGGCGGCGATGCAGCAGATAGCGCTTCTTTTGCCTGTCGGCCGCGCTGCCGTGCTGTCTCCCAGCGATAACGAGCACGCGGCCAGGCTTGAGGCTGCCGGCTGGCACGTGACCCGGACGCACGACCCGGCCGAGATGGCGGGCGCCGATCTGGCGGTGGTGGTGAACCCCAACAATCCGGATGGTCGCGAATGGACGCCCGAGTCGCTTGCAAGGCTTGCCGCCCGCGTCGGCCACCTGATCGTGGATGAAAGCTTCGCCGATCCGCGTCCCGACCTCTCACTGGCCGCGGGGGCACCGCGAAATGCCTTGGTTCTGCGCAGCTTCGGAACGTTCTGGGGGCTGGCCGCGCCGCGCCTGGGCTTCGTCATCGCATGGCCCGCGCTGCTGTCGCGCATCTGGGACAGCGCGGGGCCGTGGGACGCCAGCGGCCCCGCGCTTTTTATCGGCGCCGCCGCGATGGCTGATCGGGGGTGGGCGGACGACGCAGTGGTGTATCACTCCGAGGCCAGTCTGCGGCTGGACCATCTCGCCCTGCGCGCCGGGTGGCGGCCGGTCGGCGGCACGCATCTTTTCCGCCTTTACCGAACGCATGATGCCAGAGCAGAGCAGGACCGTCTGGCCCGGTCGCATCTGTGGACCCGCCGCTTTCCCTGTTCGGACCGCTGGTTGCGGCTGGGCATTCCGGGAAGCCGCGAGGAATGGGACCGCCTGTCACGCGCCCTGAGGGGCTGAGCCAGCCCTATCCGCCACGATTCTTCGGTGGTCAGCAAGGAAGCGGATGCGCCCGAAAGCTTGTCACCCTTGCGACTGCCCTGTGCAGGAGCCGACGGAAATGGGCGCCCGGAACGCTTTGACCGATACCGTTGCCGACTTGCCCTCGGCCTGCAACATGCATCAGTGGGTCCAGGGGGCTCGGCGGTCTGTTGCGAAGTTCTCGCCGTAGCCGCGCGGCCGGACGTTCACCGCCCGCTTGTGCGGGGTTTGCACCACATAGTCCAGCCCATGGTCTCGCGCATAGTCTTCGGCCTGCTTGCACGTCTCGAAACGCAGGCGCACCTGACTTTGCGTGTCGTCGCTGCTGGTCCAGCCCATCAGCGGATCGATATCGCGCGCATCAGCTGGCGGGAATTCCAGAACCCAGCCTTTCGTGCGTGCCGTGCCGGATTGCATGACGTTGCGGGCAGGTTGGTAGATGCGGACACGCATGGGACAAAAAACCTCTCGGGCTGACGATTGCCTGGTTTATCGCCAAAGCATCGCGTCGGATCAAGCCCCAAGGACCAGCCCGTGTCGCAGGGGATGGCGGCGGTGAGGCTGTGAGGCATCTTGCAAGGCCGGTTCCACAGATGGGGGTGAAGGATCGACGTGGCGACCCGATCCCTGCCAACGCGGCCCGGTTGGGCGTTGATGATGCGACAATGCGCAGATCATCACCGCCGGGCTCGATCTGGCGAAGAATGGGTTTCAGGCTCATGAGGCAGCGGGCCATGATCTGAAACCTTGTGGGCTTTGAGCCGCGAAGACCTGAGCTGCCGTCTTTGGCACCCCCCTCCTTTCCCTGAGCATGCGGTCTTCCATGCGCAACCGTTCGTCCCCGCGCCCCAGACCGGCGTTGCGTTCCGGGACTTTTGCCGGATCGGAAATCGCCCGGCCATGTGCCTGGGGTCGCAAGCCCGACCCCGTGATCCGACGCAGCCTGACGCCGTGCCCCTCCGCTGATGAGCGCGATGCGAACTGCATCCCGCTTGAACGCGCCGCTGTGCGTCGCTGGCCGGTCCGGTCTCGTTCCTGCCGAGCATCGCCCTCCGAGGACCGAATTGAAACCGTGACAGGTCCGCAACGGGCTGCCACGCAAACGCGGATGCGACGGCGAGCAGGTCAAGGGCCTGGCGCCCCGAGCTTGCGGACCGGGATGATCGCGCAGTCTTGACTTTCGTCAACGAGACGGCGCGTCGGCTGGGCTAATGCTGTGCGCATGATCACGCCCTCTCACCTCTGCAGGTTTTGGCGCGCGGCATTGCGCTTGGCATTGACGCTTGCTTGTCTTGCGGCACCACTTGCGGCGGCGGCCGACGACGTATCGGAACTGGGACGATTCCTGCCCGGTCTCGACGCGGCAGAGTTGCTTCCCGGTGCCTCTGGCTTCGGGGCGATGCGGGATGACGTGCCGGTGGCGCCGGTGCTCAAGGACGGGGAAACAGTCGCCTGGGCCTTCCTGACCTCGGACTTCGCCGGAACCACGGGATATTCCGGCAAGCCCATCCATGTGGTCGCGGCGATTGATGCGGATGCGGTGATGACCGGCGCGGTGCTGGTCGAGCATTCCGAACCGATCGTTCTGATCGGCATCCCCGAGGCCAAGATGCGGCGCGTGATCGAGGGCTATGCCGGGCTCGATCTCAAGGCCGAGGCGGCGCAATCGGGCACGGCGCATGATCTCGACATCATCTCTGGCGCGACGGTCACGGTGATGGTGATCGACGACAGCCTCGTGCGCGGCGGGATCAAGGTGGCGCGCGCGTTGGGGCTGGGGGGGCTGTCGCAGGTGGCGAAGGCGGGGCCGGAACGCTCGCTGCTGCCGGGCGAAGGCACGCTCAAGGACTGGTCGACGCTGGCCGGCGACGGATCGCTGCGCGGGCTGACGCTGGATGTCGGGCAGGTCAATCGCGCCTTCGAGGCGAGCGGGGACGAGCGCGCCATCGCGCGGCCGGAAAAGGGCCCCGATGACGCAACCTTCATCGACATGCGCGTGGCCATTGTCAGCGTGCCCACGATCGGGCGCAGCCTGCTGGGCGCGAAGGAATACAGCAATCTGCAAGCCTGGCTGGAGGAGGGCGACCACGCGATTGTCGTCGCCGGGCGCGGGCGCTATTCCTTCAAGGGTTCGGGCTATGTGCGCGGCGGCATCTTCGACCGGATCCAGCTGATCCAGGGCGACCGCTCGGTGCGGTTTTTCGACCGCGACCACCGCCGCCTGGGCGAGATCGCAGCGGCCGGCGCGCCGAGTTTCACCGAACTCGACATCTTCCGCATCCCCGCCGACAGCGGCTTTGACCCTGCCGAGCCGTGGCGTCTGCAACTTCTGGTTCAGCGCGCCGTGGGGGCGGTGGACAAGGATTTCATCGCCTATGATCTGGGCTACCGATTGCCCGAGAGCTATCTTGTGCCGCTCGCGCCGTCGCCACTTCTCGACGCCGCCGATGAGGAGGCCGCCGCCAAGACTGCGCTCTGGCAACGCATCTGGCGCGACAAGACGCCCGAAATCGCGGTTCTGGCGGTGATGCTGACAGCACTTACGGGCGCGTTCTTCTTTCAGATGCAGATCACCGCGCATCCCCGCGCCTACCTGTGGTTCCGCACCGGGTTCCTGCTCGTCACGCTGGTGTTCGTCGGCTGGTATGCAAATGCGCAGCTTTCTGTGGTCAACCTGATGGCGCTTGCCGGATCGCTGCGCGCGGGGTTCACCTGGGACGCCTTCCTGATGGATCCTCTGGTGTTCATCCAGTGGTTCGCGGTCGCTGCCGCGCTGATTTTCTGGGGCAGGGGGGCCTATTGCGGCTGGCTGTGCCCCTTCGGCGCGCTGCAGGAACTGACCAACCGGGTCGCGAGGCGGCTCAAGGTGCCGCAATGGACGCTGCCCTGGGGCCTGCACGAGCGGCTCTGGCCCGTGAAATACATGATCTTTCTGGGCCTGTTCGGCGTCTCGCTTGCCTCGATCCCGATGGCCGAAAAACTGGCCGAGGTCGAGCCGTTCAAGACCGCGATCATCCTCAAGTTCGTGCGCGACTGGCCGTTCGTGGTCTTCGCCCTCGTGCTGTTGCTGATCGGGCTCTTCGTCGAGCGGTTTTATTGCCGCTATCTGTGCCCGCTTGGCGCGGCGCTGGCGATCCCTGCGCGGATCCGGATGTTCGACTGGCTCAAGCGGTATCGCGAATGCGGCAGCCCTTGCCAGACCTGTGCCAACGAATGCCCGGTGCAGGCGATCCACCCCACGGGAGAGATCAACCCCAACGAATGCGTCAACTGCCTGCATTGCCAGGTGCTCTACCAGTCTGACGCGAAATGTCCGGTGATCATCCGGCAACTGAAACGGCGCGCGAAGGATCGCGCGTCACGAGAGGCCGAATCAGGCGTGCTGGAGCGCCTGATCGAGCCCAGGACAGCGGCAAAGGAGATTGACTGATGTCTGAGGAAAGAACAGCGATGAAGCTGAGCCGGCGGGGCATGCTGGGGGCCACCGCCACCGGCGCGCTTGCGGCCACCACCGGCGGCGCGGGCCTGCTTGTCGGCGCGGGCCCGGCGCGGGCCGCCGAAGGCGCATTGTCGCCCGTGCCCGGCGAACTGGACGAGTATTACGGCTTCTGGTCCTCGGGCCAGAGCGGCGAATTGCGCATCCTGGGCTTTCCGTCCATGCGCGAATTGATGCGCGTGCCGGTGTTCAACCGTTGCTCGGCCACCGGCTGGGGCCAGACCAACGAGAGCCTCAAGATCTTCGATGACGGCATGTTGCCCGAGACCAGGGCGTTCCTCGCGGCCAACGGCAAGCGCGTGCATGACAACGGCGACCTGCATCACCCGCACATGTCCTTTACCGACGGCACCTATGACGGGCGCTATCTGTTCATGAACGACAAGGCCAACACGCGCGTCGCGCGGGTGCGCTGCGACGTGATGAAATGCGATCGCATCGTCGAGATCCCCAATGCCAAGGCCATCCACGGCCTGCGCCCGCAGAAGTTCCCGCGCACGGGCTATGTCTTTGCCAATGGCGAGGACGAGGTGCCGATGGTCAATGACGGCACGGTGCTGGACGAGCCCGACAAGTATGTGAACTTCTTCACCGCGCTCGACGGCGACACCATGGAAATCTCCTGGCAGGTTGTGGTGTCGGGCAACCTCGACAACACCGACTGCGACTATCAGGGCAAATACGCGTTCTCGACCTCCTACAACTCGGAAATGGGCATGAACCTTGCCGAGATGACCGAGAACGAGATGGATCACGTTGTGGTCTTCAACATCAAGGAGATCGAGGCGGGCGTTGCCTCGGGCGATGTGCAGGTCCTCAACGGCGTGCCGGTGATCGACGGGCGCAAGGGGCAGAACAAGAAATACACCCGCTATATCCCCATCCCCAACAGCCCCCACGGCATCAATACCGCGCCGGATGGGGTGCATGTGGTGGTCAACGGCAAGCTGTCGCCGACCTGCTCGGTGATCGACGTGCGTAAGCTGGATGCGCTGTTCGAAGAGGACGCCGATCCGCGCTCGTGCATCGTGGCCGAGCCGGAACTGGGCCTTGGGCCTCTGCACACCGCGTTCGACGGCAAGGGTTTTGCCTATACCACGCTGTTCCTCGACAGCCAGATGGTGAAATGGGACATCGCCAAGGCGGTGCGCGCCTATGCCGGAGACGACGTCGACCCGATCGTGTCCAAGGTCGATGTGCATTATCAGCCCGGTCACAACCACACCACCATGGGAGAGACCAAGGAGGCTGATGGCCGCTGGCTCGTCTCGCTCAACAAGTTCTCGAAGGACCGTTTCCTGAATGTCGGTCCGCTCAAGCCCGAGAACGAGCAGGTCATCGACATCTCGACCGACGACATGAAGGTGGTCCATGACGGCCCGACCTTTGCCGAGCCGCATGACGTGATCCTGGTCAGGCGCGACATCGTGAACCCGGTCAGCATCTGGGACCGCAATGACCCGATGTGGGCCGAGACCCGCGCGCAGGCCGAGGCCGATGGCGTCGATATCGACGGATGGACCGATACGATCATTCGCGATGGCGACAAGGTGCGGGTTTACATGGCGAGCCAGGCGCCGACCTTCTCGCTCGAGAAATTCGAGGTGAGCGAGGGCGACGAGGTGACCGTGATCGTCACCAACCTCGATGACATCGACGACCTGAGCCACGGCTTCACGCTGAACAACCACGGTGTCGCCATGGAAGTGTCGGCCCAGCAGACCGCATCGGTGACCTTCACCGCAGCCAAGCCCGGGGTCTACTGGTATTACTGCCAGTGGTTCTGCCATGCGCTTCACATGGAGATGCGCGGGCGGATGCTGGTCAAGCCGCGAGGCGCGTGACCGATGCTGCTCCGTCTGCTCATGCTGATCGGGCTGATCGCGTCCGCCGCCCATGCGGAGGACGTGCCGGTCCCGGCTGCGCGCGGAGCACTCAAGACGGCCGTCGCCGGGGCGTCCCCCGGCGACGTGCTGATCCTGTCACCGGGCCGGCATGACGGGCCGGTGACGCTGTCGAAGCCGCTTACCCTTGATGGCCGCGGCACGGCCACGGTCGATGCGGGCGGCGCGGGTTCGGTCATCACCGTGACAGGCGAGGATATCACCGTGCGCGGCCTCACCATCGTGGGGTCGGGCAGCGATCACCAGGACATCGACTCGGGCGTGCAGCTGACCAAGACGGCGCGTCGCGCCGTGATCGAGCATAACCGCATCCTCGGAAACCTCTACGGCGTGGACATCCACGGAGCCGATGACAGCATCGTGCGCGGCAACCTCATCGAGGGCCGCACGGATCACCGCATGAACGACCGCGGCAACGGAGTCTATGTCTGGAACGCGCCCGGCGCGCGTGTGACCGGCAACGATATCCGCTGGGGCCGCGACGGGATCTTCGTCAACACCTCGCATTCCAACGCGTTTGTGGGCAACCGCTTCCGCGACCTGCGCTTCGCGGTGCATTACATGTATGCCAACCGCTCGGAACTGCGCGGCAACCTTTCGATCGGCAATCACCTGGGCTACGCGGTGATGTATTCCAAGCGTGTCAGGATCATCGACAATGTCTCGGTGAACGACGCCAAGCACGGGGTGATGCTGAACTATACCAACGACTCCGAGATGCGTGGCAACCTGGTGAGCGGTGGCGGCACCAAGTGCCTGTTCATCTACAACGCCCACAAGAACGAGATCGCTGGCAATCGGTTCGAGCGCTGCGACATCGGCGTGCATTTCACCGCCGGATCCGAGCGCAACACGATCACCGGAAACGCCTTTGTCGGCAACCGCACGCAGGTGAAATACGTGGGCACGACCTGGGTCGACTGGAGCGAGGAGGGCATCGGCAATTACTGGTCGGATTTCGCGGGCTATGACCTGGATGGCGACGGCATCGCCGATACGGCCTACCGCCCCAATGACAGCATGGACCACATCCTGTGGACGCAGCCGGCGGCCAAGCTTCTGATGGGGGCGCCCGCCGTGCAGCTGGTGAAGTGGGCGCAATCGGCCTTTCCGGCGCTGCTGCCGGGCGGCGTGGTGGACCGCGCGCCGCTGATGCAGCCGATCGCGATCCCGATCCCCGACTGGGAGGCGAGACATGACGGATCGTGACACGGCGCTGACCATCGCGGGGCTGGACAAGAGCTACGGCCGAACGCCGGTGCTCGAGGGCATCACGATTCACCTCGCCCCGGGCGAGCGGGTGGCGCTTCTGGGCCATAACGGCGCGGGGAAATCGACGCTGATCAGGCTGATCCTTGGCCTCACCCATCCCGGCGCGGGCACCATCCGTGTGGTCGGCCATGCGCCGGGAAGTGCGGCGGCACGCGCGGCCACCGCGTATCTGCCCGAACAGGTGGCGTTTCACAAATCCCTCACCGGACGCGAGCAACTGACCACCTTCGCAAGGCTGGCGGGCGAGCACCCCAGGACGGTCGCGCCGCTGCTGGAGCGTGTAGGGCTGATCGACGCCGCCGACCGCCGCATCGGGACGTATTCCAAGGGGATGCGGCAAAGGCTGGGTCTGGCGCAGGCGCTTCTGGGCCGTCGCCGTGTGGCGCTGCTGGACGAGCCGACCAGCGGGCTCGACCCGATCTCGCGCCACGATCTTTACGCCGTGGTCGACGAGATGGCGGCAAACGGCACCGCTCTGCTCATCGCCAGTCACGCGCTGACCGAGCTGGAGGCCCGCACCGACCGCATCGCTATCATGGCGAAGGGTCGGCTGGTGGCCGATGACAGCCTCGTCAATCTCGCGCGCGCCGCCGCCCTGCCCACGCGCATCAGGCTCACGGCGCGCGACGGGACTGCGGATGCCGTGCAGGCAGAGCTTGGCGGCGATCGAAAAAATGGCCGCACGGTCGAATTGCACTGCACGACCGACCAGAAAATGGCGCAGCTCGCGCGCATCTCGGCCCTGGGCGACGCGGTGCGCGATATAGAGATGGTGCCGCCCAGCCTTGAAGATCTTTACCGCCACTATTGCGCGGAGCTGCGTCCATGATCGCCCGTCTGCTTGCCATCGCCATTGCCGAGTTCCGCATCCAGACCCGCAACCGCTGGCTGGCCTCGGCCACGGTGCTGATGCTGCTCTTCGCGCTGGCACTCACCTTTGCCGGGTCGGCGCCCACCGGAACGCTGGGGGTGGATCTGCTGACCGTCGCGGTGGCCTCGATGACCACCCTGGCGGTCTATCTGGCGCCTTTCCTGGCGTTGATGATTGCCTTTGACGCGGTGGCCGGCGAGGCCGAGCGCGGGACTTTGGGCCTGACGCTCACCTACCCGCTGAGCCGGGGCGAGATGCTGCTGGGCAAATTCACGGCGCATCTGGCGGTGCTGGCGATCGCGATCACGCTGGGGCTTGGCGCGGCGGGTCTGGCGGCTTGGCTTGCTGGCGGGGCGGGGACAGAGAGCGCTCGGGCGCTCGCCCGCCTCATCGCCACGTCCATCCTTCTGGGGGCGTCCTTCCTGGCGCTGGGCTATGCTGCCTCGGCCCTGTCTGGCAGCGGGGCGGCGGCGGCAGGGCTGGCGGTGGGTCTCTGGCTGGTGCTGGTGGTGCTTTACGATCTGGGCCTGCTGGGCGCGCTGGTCTTCGATCAGGGCGGCGACTTTACGAAACACATCTTCCCGTGGCTTCTGGCCGCCAACCCGGCCGACGCCTTCCGCCTGTGGAACGTCGCGGGATCGCAGGAGGTGGCGCTGATTTCGGGCATGGCCGGGGCAGGGAAGGCCCTGCCGGGCTGGGCCGCGCCGCTTTCGCTTTTCCTCTGGCCGGTGCTGGCGCTCGTGCTGGCCCGGGCCGCCTTTGCGAGGGTCGAGCCATGAAGCGTTTCCTGCTTGCGATCCTGCTTCTGACCGCCTGTCGGCAGGAAGCGGCCCAAGTCCCGGATGCTGTTACCATGACCGGGGATGCCTTGGGCCATGTCTGCATGATGCAGCTCGACCAGCACCCCGGTCCCAAGGCGCAGATTCACCTGTCGGGCATGGCCGATCCGATCTTTTTCGCCCAGGTCCGGGACGCGCTGGCCTATGTCAAAGGCCTCGAGCGCGACGCCGATATCCTCGCTTTCTATGTCAGCGACATGGGCGCGGCGACAAGCTGGGATTTTCCGGGCATCGACAACTGGACCGATGCCGCCACCGCGCATTTCGTCACAGGTGCCGCTGTCACCGGCGGCATGGGGGCCCCCGAGATCGTGCCCTTCCGCGATGCCGATGCCGCGCGCAGCTTTGCGGCCGGCAAGGCAGGCGAGGTGATGCGCCTCGACGCGATCCCGCCCGAGACCGTGCTCGGTCCGGTGGACACAGTGCTGGAGGACCCCCCGACATGAGCCTGACACGCCGCCGTTTCCTGACCCTCTCCGCCGCCGCGCTGGCGCTGCCCTCGGGCGCAAGGGCGCAGTCCGTCGCCCGCTGGCAGGGCGTGGCGCTTGGCGCGCCGGCCACGATGATCCTCGCAGGTGTCACGCCGATCGCGGCGCGCCCGGTCTTTGCCGCGATCGAGGCCGAACTGCTTCGGCTCGAGCGGATTTTCAGCCTCTATCGCGATGACAGCGCGCTGGTGCGGCTCAACCGGGATGGCCATATCGCGACCCCGCCGCCCGAATTGCTGGAGGTGCTGACGCTGGCCGGCACACTTCATGCGGCGACGGCGGGTGCTTTCGACCCGACGGTGCAACCGCTCTGGCAGGCGCTCGCCACCGGCAGCGATACGGCAAGGGCACGCGCAGCGATCGGCTGGGGGCAGGTCGGCTTCGATACGAGCCGCGTGACGCTTGCCCGGCCCGGCATGGGACTGACGCTCAACGGCATCGCGCAGGGCTATATCACCGACCGCATCGCCGATCTTCTGGCGGCGCGCGGCTTTGTCGACGTTCTCGTGGATATGGGCGAGATCGCGGCGCGCGGACAGCGTGGCGACGGCACAGGCTGGCGCGCGGGCGTCGCCACGCCCGAAGGCCTGATCACGCAGCGCGTGACGCTGCGCGACCGCGCGCTGGCGACCTCGGCCCCGCTCGGCACGCAGCTGGCAGGCGGGGTGGCGCATATTCTGGGCTCCGGGGGGCGCGTGCCTACCCGCAGGCTGGTCAGCGTGTCGGCCCCGCGCGCGGCGCTGGCCGACGGGCTGTCAACGGCGCTCTGCCTGCTGGACACGGACGAGACGGCGCACGCCCTGGCGCGTTTTCAGGAGGCGCGGCTCGAAGCCACGCTATGATCCGGCAGAGGAAATGGAACAGTACGGAATCGGTTGACCCTGGGAGCCTGTCTTGTCCTTGCCAGTTGCGGCTTCCGCTGCGGCGGAAGGCGACCCGGCGGCGGGCGAGGAACTGTTCCGCACACGCAAGACCTGCCACCTGCTCCGCGCAGGTCCAGGCACCGCGTGGGTCCCGTAGGTGACGGGATCGTCGCCGCGATCCGACGTGCAGAGAAGCGTGCCGCCTTCCTCGCCACCCCCGCAAATATGCCAGGGACACCAGGATGACCTTTGCCGGTCGCGGGCAAGGATGAGCAGATTGCCGACGCGATCGCCGATCTTGCGCGTTTCGAATGGCCAGGTTCCGGCCGGGATCAGGGCCGTTCCGCCAGGCGCGGGGCATCCCGTTTCATTTTCGCCCTTCGGCCTCGTCGATCAGGCCCTTCACCCACAACGTCACCCACCAGTTGGCGGGCAGGCCCAGCGGCAGGCACAGCCAGAGTGAGGCGACCGGAGAGAGGGCGGTCCAGCCCACAGCCTGCCACAGCAGCGCCAGCATGAAGAGATTGATCGCCACGGCCAGTGCGGTGAAGGGGTAGAGCAGCAGGAAAAGCCGCAGGGGGGGACGGTTTCGCATGAACATGGGCCGACTAGTGGCTGGTGCCTTCGGAGAAGGTGATCTTGTTGAAGACATTGTATTTGCCCGAGGGTTTGCGCATCGGCAGGCGGGTGACCTCCTCCAGCGTGGTCGCGTCATAGACGATCACCGCGCCTTCGTCCTCCCAGACCGAGACCAGGGCAAGGCTGCCGTCGCGGGTAAATTCCACATGCGCGACCGTCGCCCCGGGCACCGGGCGCAGCGTGCGCACGATCTTCAGACTCTGCTTGTCGATCACATGCATCGCGTCGCGGTTGGGGCCAAAGAAGACATCGGCCCAGAAATACGGCGTTTCCTCGTGGCTGCGCAGGAAGAATCCCGGGCCTTCGGTCTTGATCGTATCCGTCACAGTCCAGCTTTCGGTGTCGATGATCGAGAGCACGCCCTCCTCGAGATGGGGCGTGGCCATCACCCGCCTGCCGTTGCGTTCCCATGAAATGCCGGATCCGAGATGCGGCATGCCCGGTAACGGCAGCTCGGCGATCTCACGGCCGACATTGAGATTGACCACAACCCCCTGCCCGGTGTCACGCGCGGCCCCGATCAGGTGCCGGTAATCGTCGGTGAAGAAGAAATCGTCGAGTGGCGCGCTCAGCATGATCCGCCGCCGCGCGAACAGGCCCTGGGACGAGGGCAGCGCCTCGATCATGTCCTTGCGGCGGCTATGCACGAACCCCTCATAAACGGGCTCTGCCTCGGGGTCGGTCGCGACCTCCCAGATTTCCGGCACGTCCTTCAGCGCGAGGATGAAACTGTTGCGCTGCGGGGCCTGATAAACCGCCGAAACCCGGCTGCTGGTGCCATCCTTGCCCGCGACCGGCATGACCGTCTCAACGCTCAGGTCGCTCGTGTCGAGGATCGTCAAGGTCATGGGCAGGTAATTCGCCACCGCCAGCCACTTGCCGTCGGCGCTCATCGCGATGTTGCGGCTGTTGAGCCCGGCGCGTACCCGGCCCACCTGATGCAGCGACCAGATATCGTATTTCTGCACCCAGCCATCGCGTGACATGATGAACACATAGCGCCCGTCGGGGCTGAATTTCGGGCCGCCATGCACGGCAAAGGGCGTCTCGAACCGGTCCATCACCTTGAGGCTGTCGCCATCCAGCACGCTCACATGGTGATCGCCCGTCTCCACCACCAGCGTGACATTCATCGGGTCGGCATCGAAGGCGGGGGCCTCGGCAGGGATGTAGTCGGGATCGAACCAGCGTGTCCCGGCAATCTGCTCAGGTCCCCACTCCGGCACATGAGCCAGCGGCGTTTTCAGCCAGGCCGCCAGTTCGGTGATCTGCGCCTCGCTCAACGTCTCGCCATAGGCAGGCATCTGCGTGGCGGCGCGGCCATGGGCGATGACCTCGGCCACCTTCGGCCCGCGCATCCGCTGCAACGTTTCCGCGATCAGCGCCGGACCCTCTCCGCCCAGTCGCCCGGCCCCGTGGCACGCGGCGCAATGATCCGCGTAGACCTGCGCCGGCTCCGCCATGGCCGGGCCGCCAAGCAGGGCCAGCGCGCTAATAAAACCGATGGATCGGATCATGTCTCTTGCCTCGGAACGGGGTGACGGCCAGACGCTCGCCGGCATCGGCGACGCCGATCTCGGCGTCATCGAGGTAGCAGGCGGGGTCTTCGGCCCAGGGGTCGCCGGTCAGTTGCAACGCCCGGATCCGGGTATTGCCTCCGCAAACGGCCTTGAATGCGCAGGCCCCGCAGCGCCCCTTCAGCGGGCGGGGGCGACGGCGCAGTTGTGCAAGCATCGGGTCGTCGCCTGTCCACAGCTCCGAGAACTTCGTGGTCTTCACGTTCCCCACGGTGTAATCCGACCAGTAGGTGTCGGGATGCACCCGCCCCAGCGTATCGATATTGCCCACGCCAAGCCCGGATGAGTTTCCGCCCCAGGCTTCAAGGTGATCGCGCAGATGCGCCACGCGCGCCTCGTCGAAATGGCGCTCGGCCCATCGAAGCATATAGACGGCGTCAGCGTCATTATTTCCGGTCACGATGTCCAGCGGCGCATTCTCGGCCACCCCCGCCCAGGCGCGGTCGATCAAATCGTCGAGCGCCCTGCGGGTATGGGCGTGCACCGCATCCTCGCCCCGGTTCTTGTCGCCGCGCCCGGCATAGACAAGGTGGCTGAGGTAAAACTTGTCCACCCCCTCGTCATCGCAAAGCTGAAGCAAATCGTGGAGTTGCGCGGCATTGTCCCGCGTCAGGGTAAAGCGCAGCCCCACCTTGATACCGCGCGCCTTGCATTCGCGCACCCCGCGCAGCGCGTCGTCAAACGCGCCATCCACGCCCCGAAACCAGTCATTGGTGCGGCCGATTCCGTCGATGGAAATGCCGACATACTGGAACCCGACCTCGGCCACCCGGTCGGCCGCCTCTCCGTGGATCCGGGTGCCGTTGGTGCTGAGCGCCAGAAACCGCACCCTCTTGCGTGCCGCCTCGGCCAGTTCAAAGAAATCGAACCGGCCCATCGGCTCGCCCCCCGACAGGATCAGTGCGGGAATGCCGAACTGGCCAAGGTCGTCCAGCGTCGCCATCGCCTGCTCGTGGCTCAACTCGCCGGGGAAATCGACATCCGCCGAGACCGTGTAGCAATGCCGGCATTTCAGGTTGCAGCGCCGGGTGAGATTCCAGATCACCACCGGCTTGACCGGGCCCGCGCCGCGCCTTGTGCGCACGGGGGTGGGGTTCACCAATTGGTGCATGTATTCGGTCAGCCGAAACATCTCAGGCCTCCTTTTGACGCAGCCGCAGCCCCGTCTTTTTCAGAATTCGCGTCGAGTAGAGAATGTCATTCCCGCGACAGGCCACGCCCAACAGCGCGGCGATCCGCGCGCGCTTTTCCTCGACCTCGTGGCGGCTTTGGCCATGGACCATGGCAAACAGATTATAGGGCCAGTCGGGCAGGGCGCGCGGGCGTTCGTAACAGTGGCTCACATAGTCCAGCGCGCCGACCTTCGCGCCCAGATCGGCCACCGCCGCATCCTCCACGTCCCAGACCGACATGCCATTGGCGACCATTCCAAGCGCATAGTGATTGGGCGCCACCGCCACCCGGCGGACCACCCCGCGTTCCTGCATCGCGCGCAGCCGGGCGCAGAGATCAGCTTCCGTCAGTCCCAGTTCCAGGGCCACGGCCCGGTAGGGCTGCGGCACCAGGGGCAATCCGGACTGCGTGGCGGCGATGATGCGGCGGTCTGTGGCGTCGATAGTCATGCGGCTACCCTGAATCCGATAAAGAATTCCCTGAGCTTGGGGAAACACAGCACGCGCAGCCCGGTTTCCCGCTCAAGGGACCTGGCCACCGCCTCGATCTCCTGCGTCGTTTCCGTGGCCAGGACGAACCACATGTTGAGCCGGTGAGTGCGTTCATAATTATGCGCCACCTCGGGGCGGGCATTGACTTTTGTCAGGACCTGCTCGAATTCGGCGTCGGGCACCGCCATGGCACAGAGGCAAAACGCACCCCCCATGGCCTCGGCGTCGAAGAAGGGGCCGAAGCGGGTGATGATCCGTGCCTCCTTCATCCGCGTCAGCCGCGCCAGCAGGTCGTCTTCGGTCAGGCCCATCTCCTTTGCCGCTTCGGCAAACGGGTCGGGCGAGACGGGAAACCCGTCCTGCAAATGGTTCAGGATCGTCCGGTCGGTTGCATCAAGAGTCATGTCATGGCCCTTTCCCGCGCAACCAGGGCGCCGGTCTGCTTGAAACAATGGCTGGAAAACAGGGCCCGATGCGGCACGCCCTGCAGTTCGGGCCGCGTCGTCGCCTGGTCGAGATGCGCGAGCGCCTCGGCCCGGCTGCGCGCGTGGATCATCGAGTAGAGCCGGTAGGGCCAGACCCCCTCGACCGGGCTACGCTCGTAGCACAGCGTGACACCGGGCTGCGCCGCCAGCGCCGGCCCGGCGGCGGTGATCGCGTCATGCGGCAGATCCCAGACCACCATCGCATTGGCGCGCCAGCCCAATGCCCGGTGCCGCACGATCACGCCGAGACGCGCGATGATCCGCGCCCGCACCAGCGCCCTGATCCGTGCGATCACCATATCCATGTCCAGCCCGAGCGCCGCGCCGATTTCGGCATAGGGACGCTCGACCAATGGCAGGCCGTGCATCAGCGCCTGCACGATCGCGCGGTCGCCGGGGCGCAGCACCGTGATATCCGGCGGCATCGGCGCGGGGCGCGCGCCAGTCTCGCCGCGCAGCGAGAATCCCAGATCAAGGTTGAAGGGACGCACCAGCGGCAGATCCAGCACCCGCAGCCCGCTGCGCCGCCCGATCCGCGCAAGCGCTGCGTCGACATGCGCCCGGTCCGGCCCGGTGGCGACGAACCACAGGTTCCAGACATTCTCGCGCAGGTAGGAGTGGTTCACCCCCGGCTCGCTACCGATGATCGCGGCCACCTCCTCGATCCTCGCCTCGGGCGCGGCCACGGCGGCGAGCGTGCTTGCGGCGATGGTATTGGGGGCCACAGTGGCCCCCACCCGGGTGATCTGGCCCGCCGCCTGCTTGGCACGCAGTCGCGCGATCACATCCGTCTCTGATGTGCCCAGATGCTGCGCCAGCGCCATAAAGGGACGCGCCGAAATCGGGAAATTCCGCTGCCAGTCATCGAGAAGTGCGCGGTCAAGGGGGTCGGCAAAGCGATGCATCTCTCAAAGCCCCGTCTTGTGCGCGCGCGCGGTGAAGAAGATGCCCGAGGGGCTCTCGGCCTCGATCTCGCGGAGTTTCTCGAAGGTTTCCGTGTCGTAGATCATGACCTTGCCGGCATCGCGGACCGACAGCCATACCTCATGCCCGCGCGGGGTGAATTCCATGTGCAGAACGCCGGGGCCGGGTTTGAACTGATGGATGACCTTCTTGGTCAGCGTGTCGATCACCTGGATCGTGTCGTTGCGCGGGTGGGCGAAATTCACCCAGACATGGCGGCCATCGGGCCGCGCCATGGCGAAAACCGGCTGGCCGTGGACGCTGGTGCGCCCGCTCTCTTCAAGGCTGCGCGCATCGACCCAGAGCACCTCGTGCTGGCCCATGGCAGGCAGCACGAAATCCGTACCCGCCAGCGCCCAGCCCTCCAGATGCGGCATCTTGTAGACCGGCAAGCCTTCGCGCCCGTGGGCATAGCCGGGCAGGATCGGCTGCGGTTCAGGGCTGTCCTGCCACAGGTCCAGCGCGGTCAGGTGGTCTTCGCCGAAGAGACCTGCAATATAGGTCCGCCCGTCACCAGTCACCAGCGCATCATAGGGGTTCCTGCCCATTCCGGTGATCTTGGTGATCTGCGGCGTGGCGCCGGACAGATCGGCGATCCATGTCTCGCCCGCGTCCCAAAGCGAAAACACGAAGCGCGTGCCGGGAATATCCACCAGCCCGATGGTTTTGCCCCCCGTGGGGATATCCGCCACCATCTCCAGCGTGGCCGCATCGAACACCCGCACGCCGCCTGGCTCGTAATTCGAGACCGCCACATAGCGCCCATCGTCCGAGATCGCCCCGCCGATGGAGTTGCCCGCCTGCATGACGCGCGCCACGATGCGGCGCTCCAGGATATCGACCTGGGTCAACCCGCCATCACGGCCGAAGACATAGGCGAAGCGCGCGTCGGGGGAATAGACGAGGCTCGCGTGGCTCAGATCGCCCAATCCCTCGATCCGCCCCAGCCGGGCGCGCTCGGATTGATCGACGACCAGCAAGGACCCGCTGGCACGCTCCACGACCAGCCCAAGATCGCCGGTCGCCTGCGCCTGCGCGCCCGTGGCAAGCGCGCCGCACAGAACCAGTGCTGCCGCGGTCAGCAGGCGTCGCAAATGGGGGCTTCCGCCAGGAAGGCACAAGGACGGTGTTCCTTCCTGATCCAGACGCCCCGGTGCATTTGCCCTGATGGCGGCGGGGGCAGCGCCCGCAAGAAAACGTGGGGTCAGGCTCATTCGCGGTCTCCGTCGAGCAGATATTCGGCAATCCACGCGGCCTCCTCGTCGGTCAGAAGGGGGCGCCAGGGGGGCATCGGCGTGCCCGGCACACCGTCAAGGATCACCGCTTGCAGCGCCGCCGCCTCGTAATGCGCAAGCGCCTGCGCGCGGATATCCGGCCCCAGCCCGCCCTTCAGCGTGAGCCCGTGACACGAGCCGCAATCCTGTTTCACAAGCCGCTCCAGCGCGTGTGCGTCCGGCTCGGCCAGGGCGGGGGCAGCGACCAGCGCCAGTATCAGCGCCGCCTTATTCACCGGCCATCACCTGCGGCAGGTCAAGCGGCAGCGCTGCGCTGTGATAGAGTGACACGACATGTCCCAGAACAATGAGCACAGGGGCGGGCATCGGGCGCGCGGCCATGTCGGTGCCGATCTGGTCGAGCCGCGAGATGTGACGGGTTTCGCGCGGCGTGGTCACATGCGCCACCGCCAGCACCGGCAGGCTGCCGGGCAGGCCCGCGCGCATCAGGTTGAGCGCGATCTCGGCGATATTGGCGGCCCCCATGTAGATCACCAGCGTGGTGTCCTCGCAGGCCAGGCTCTGCCAGTCGAGATCGAGCCGCGCATCGCGCGCCCGGTGGCCGGTGACATAGCGCACGCCGGTGGCAAGGCCCCGATGGGTAAGCGGCACGCCGGTGGCCGCCGCCATGCCCTGAGCGGCAGTGATGCCCGGGGCATAGTCCACTGCGACACCGCGCTCCGCGAGATAGGCCGCCTCCTCCGAGCCGCGCCCGAAGATCAGCGGGTCGCCCCCCTTGAGCCGCGCGACGGTCAGCCCTTCGCAGGCCAGTTCGTGCAGGATTTCGTTGATCCGTTCCTGTGGGACGGTGTGCGATTTCGGGGCCTTGCCAACCGGGACCATCCGGGCCTTCGCCGGGGCAAGTGCCAGGATTTCGGGGCTGACCAGCCGGTCATAGACCACCGCATCGGCGGATTTCAGCATCTTGACCGCGCGCAGCGTCATCAGATCGACCGCGCCGGGGCCAGCGCCGATCAGATATACCTTGCCTGTCCCTGTCATTGTTCTGGCTCCCCGGCCATGTTGTTCGGAATCGGTAGGAAAGAACCGGGGGCCCGCCCTCACGGGCCCCCGGCGCACGCGGGCTGCGTCAGTAGACGTCGGCACGGGTGTTGTAGACGTTGAACTTGCCCGTGGGCGTGATCAGGCGCTTGTCCTTGATCACGGTCTTGAGCTGCAGCGTCTTGTCGTCGATCACCACGAGGGCCGATTCCTTGTCCGCCGCGTTCCACAGCGAGAACCAGATCTCGTTCCCGGCCTTGTTGAACTCGCCCTGCACCACGCGGGGCTGGCCATCCGTGATCCCGGCCCACTCCACCAGAGGCAGAACAGTGTATTCGGGTTCTTCCTGCGCCAGATCGGCCACCTTGAAGACCACGACCGAGCCCGAGACCTCGGCATCGGGGTTGAGTGGCGCGTCAACGTAGAGGTTTTCCGATTCCGGATGTGTCTTGACGAAGAGCGAGCCGCCCCCCATCGCGTAGACCTGCTGCACCATCTTCCAGGCGTGCTCGGGATGGCCCTCGGGGTCGGTGCCGATCATCGCCACCGTCTCATCGCCCAGATGCGAAGTGACCCAGACCGGCCCATAGGTCGGGTGGTCGATATTGGCACCGCGCCCCGGGTGTGGGGTCAGACCCTGGGTGTCGATCACCGCCTCGACATCGCCTTCCTTGGTATCCAGCACCACCACCGCGTTGCGCGCGTTGGCCGCCGTCAGGAAATAGCGCTTGGTGCTGTCCAGCCCGCCATCGTGCAGGAAGCGTTCGGCCTCCACCTCGGTGATCTTGAGGCTCTTGATGTTGGAGTAGTCCACCAGGTGGATCTTGCCGGTTTCCTTGATGTTGACGATGAATTCGGGATTGTAATGCGACGACAGGATTGCCGCCACCCGCGGTTCGGGGTGGTAGGTCTGTTCGTCGTAGATCATGCCCCGGGTGGATTTGATCTTGAGCGGCTCCAGCGTGTCGCCATCCATGATCACGTATTGCGGCGGCCAGTAGCTCCCGGCGATTGCGTATTTGTCTTCCCAGCCTTTCATCTTGGATGTCTCGACCGAGCGGGCCTCGCTGCCGACCTTGATTTCGGCGACGGTTGCGGGTTCCTTCATCCAGAGGTCGATCATGTTGATCTTGGCGTCGCGGCCAATGACCAGCAGATACCGGCCCGAGGCCGAGATGCGACTGATATGCACCGCATAGCCGGTCTCGATCACCGATACGATCTCGTAGCTGGCGCCGTCGATCAGGGCGATCTGTCCGGCATCGCGCAACGTGACCGAGAAAAGATTGTCGATATCTATATCGTTCATCTTCTCGGTGGGCCGGTCTTCGGGCGCCACATGAACTTTCCAGCTTGCCTTCATCTCGGGCATCCCGAATTCCGGCGGTACGGCCGGGTCGAGCAGGATGTAGCGGGCCATCATGTCGACCTCTTCCTCGGTCAGATCGCCCGAAGTGCCCCAGTTCGGCATCCCCGCGGGCGAGCCGTAGGTGATGAAGTCGCGCAGGTATTCATATCCCTGCTCGCGGGTGATGTCGGTTGTCAGCGCCTTGCCCGTCGCGCCCTTGCGCAACACGCCGTGGCAGCCGGCGCAACGCTCGAAATAGATCGTGTTGGCCTTCTGGTACTCGTCGGCCGTCATGACCGGATCGCCGGGCTTGCGGCCCGGAAGCTCGACCTGAAGCTGGCCAAGCGTGGTCATCGAAGGCTCATAGGCGGCTGCGGGACCATCGGTATGGTCCTTGGGCTTGTCCTCCTGCGCGCTTGCGCCTGAGACAGCCAGCCCGAGGGCGACGGCGGCGCCCGACAAAAGCGTGGCGCGCCATTTGGCTTTCCTGGGTATCATCTGGGTTTCTCCAATTCCGCTGGTGAGGCAGGGTCGACTTTGTGGCAGATGGACCGAAGGCTCCTTGACCAAAGTCAACGCCTTGGCCGCGTCCTCGCATCACAGTCCGGGCATGATGCGCGCCGTCCTTCTTGCCTGGCTGATCGCCTGTCTCGTGCCGCCAGTCTTGGCGCAGGCGCAGGCGCAGGGCGTGATGCGCCCCGGATCCGAACGGGCGATCGAAACGGCCAAGCCCACCCGCGCGATCGCCGCCGGACTGTTCGGCCGCACCGGCCCGATGGCCCTGCAACGGCAGGACGACGCGGTGCCGGGTTGGAAGGTCCTTGGTCCATCGGAACCATTGGGCTTTATCGCCTCGACATGGGAGGTGACTCGATCGGTGGGCTATTCGGGCCGTCCTCTGGAGATGCTCGTGGCCGTGGACATGCAGGCTCGCATCACCGGGGCGCGGCTCATGCGCCATTCCGAGCCGATCCTGACATTGGGCTTGTCGGACGAGGACATTGCCCGTTTCGTCGATGGCTTCGCGGGGATCGACCTGACCGACCCGGACGGCGCGGGGCAGGGCCCGGACATGCCCGACATCATCTCGCGCGCCACGGTTTCCACCGGGGTGATCCGCGATTCGATCCTGCGCACGGCGCGGACGCTTGCCATCGCGCGCGGGCTGCTGCCGGGGGGTGGGATCGACCGGGTGTCATACGCGCCGCGCGACTGGGATGCGCTGATCGAGCAGGGGGCGATCACCCGCCGCACCGTCACCCTGACCGAGGCGGCGCAGGCCCTCGCGGGGGCCAAGATGCCGTTGCCGACGGGCGACGCGCCTTTCATCGACCTCTACGCCGCCGTTATCGATCCGCCCACCATCGGCCGCAACATTCTCGGCCAACAGCAATACACCCGCGCGGTCGGCGCGCTTGGCCCGGGTGAGACCGCGCTCTTCGTCGCCTCGCGCGGGCTGTACTCGTACCGCGGCACCGCATGGCGGCGTGACGGCGTGTTCGACCGGTTGGTCGTGACGCAGGGCGATGCGCGCATCGCGCTGGTGAAATCCGGCTACACCCGCATCGATGATCTGGCCATCACAGGCGCGCCCGAGCTCAAGGAGCGCAGCATTTTCCACCTCCCCGGTGACGGGTTCGACCCGACAAGGCCCTTCACGCTGGAACTGACCGCCAGCCGCGCCGCCGAGACGGGCGAGGTCAGCTTCACCACCGATCTCGGCTATGTCCTGCCCGCGGCCCATATCACCGAGCCGCCGGCAGCACCCGCACCGCTCTGGCAATCACGCTGGCAGGAAAAGCGGCTTCCGGTTGCCTCGGTCATGGTCATGATGGCGGCGCTGACCATGATCCTGCTGGCGCAGGAGTGGATCGTGCGGCGCAAGCGGCTGTGGCTGGGGCTGCGGTTGGGCTATCTCACGCTTACCCTCGTGTGGCTCGGCTGGGTTCTCAATGGCCAGCTTTCCGTGGTGCAGGTGGTGGCCTTCGTGCAATCGCTGCTCTCAGGCTTTCACTGGGAGACGTTCCTGATCGAACCGGTGATCTTCACGCTCTGGGCGGGTGTTGCCCTTGGCCTGCTGTTCTGGGGGCGGGGGGTGTTCTGCGGCTGGCTCTGCCCGTTCGGGGCCTTGCAGGAGTTGAGCAATCTCGCCGCCCGCCGCCTTGGAGTGCCGCAAATCGCCGTGCCCCATGCGATCCACGAGCGGCTTTGGATCATCAAATACACGCTCTTCGTCGCGATCCTCGCGCTCAGCTTCTATTCGATGGATATGGCCTTGCGGCTGGCCGAGGCCGAACCGTTCAAGACCGCCATTTCCATGCGCATGATGCGCGCATGGCCGTTTGTCGCCTTCGTGGTGGTGCTGCTGCTGGCGGGGCTTTTCATCGAACGCTTCTATTGCCGCTATCTGTGCCCCCTCGGCGCGGCACTGGCGATCCCGGCCAAGCTGAAAATCTTCGACTGGCTGCACCGCCGCCCGCAATGCGGCCGCGAATGCCGCCTGTGCGAAACCAAATGCACTGTCGGTGCGATCGATCCGCTGGGTCGCATCAACCCCAATGAATGTGTGCTTTGCCTGCGCTGCCAGGTGGTGATGACCGATCCTGGCACCTGTCCGGTGCTCAAGCGCCGCCAGCGCCAACCCGAGGCGAAACCATCATGACCGACCTGAAACGCGTCCTGACCGAACCCTACCGGATCTTCTTTCTGGCTGCCGGGCTTTATGCCATCTTCGCGCTTCTGGTGTGGGAGCTTTGGCTGGGCATCCATTTCGCCGGTGGAATGGTCAGTGCGATGCCTTTCGCCGCCGCGCCGCATCTGTGGCACGCGCATGAGATGATTTTCGGCTACGCCAGCGCGGCCCTGGGCGGATTTTTCCTGACCGCCGTGCCGAACTGGACCGACAGCAAGGAGGCCGCCCGCGCCTTCGTGGCCCTCGCCGCCGGTATCTGGATCGCCGGGCGGCTGGCGATCTGGTTCTCCGGTGCCCTGCCGCCCGCGCTGGTGGCCGCGCTCGATCTCGCGTTCCTGCCGCTTCTGGGTGCGAAGATCGCGCTGATGCTTGTCAAGCGACCCAAGCCGCAAAACGTGGCGTTTCTTGGCTTTCTGGCCTTGATCTGGGCGGGTAACCTGATGGTGCATCTTGAGTGGCTGGGGGTGGCCGACACGCTCGATACCGGGCTGCGCGTCGGGCTGTTCGCGCTTTGCCTGATGATCGCGGTGCTGGGCGGGCGGGTCACGCCGGGCTTTACCCGCAACGCGCTCAAACGCGCAGGCCACCCGGAAGCCACCTTGCCCCGCACCTCCAAACCGCTCGATCTCGCGACGACCGCGCTGATCGCGCTGGTGCCGCTCGCGCTTCTGATGCAGGTGCCGCCGCTGGTTCCGGCGGTGCTGGCGGTCACCTCGGGCACGATGCAGATCGTGCGCGTCGCGTTCTGGGGGCCGCTTCTGATCTGGCGCCAGCCGATCCTCTGGGCCCTGCATCTTGGCATGGTCATGCTGGGCGCGGGGCTGCTGTTCTGGGGGCTGAGCGCCTTCGGGCTGGGCAGCGAGGTGGCGGCGCTGCATCTGCTGGGCATCGGGGCGGTGGGCGGCATGACACTTGCGGTGATGAGCCGCGCGGTGCTGGGACATACCGGGCGCGCGCTGGTGGCGCCTGGCATGGTGGCGCTGTCCTATGGGCTGGTCGCGCTGGCCGCCGGGCTGCGCTGGCTGGCGTCCTCGCTGTCGGGTGATCTCTATTTCCCGCTGATGCTGATGACTGGCGCGCTTTGGATCGCGGCCTTCACGCTTTATGTCGTGTGCCTGTGGCCCGCCTTCACGGGTCCGCGTGCGGGCGGTGCGGGATAGGGGTGGATCAGCAGAGACTGGCCCGACGCGGACGCAAGCCCGTACCGCGCGATCATCGGGCCGTCCCGCGGCCTGGCGATCTGGACCGGCGCGCGACATGTCGAATTTCGAACGACCTGGCTGGCATGAAGCACCCGCCAGAACTGTTGTGTCGCCAGCCCCCGCCCTGCGGCCGCGCAGCACCGTCTGGCAGTCGCCCAAGGTCAGTCCAGGCCAGTCAACCCCGGGATGACCAGATGTGAAAACCGGCGTCACCGTTGACAATAGTCAAGGAGCGCGCCGCGCCCCCGGCGCACAGTCCCCCACATGAATCCACGCGCAAAGGAGATCATCATGCGCGAAGTCATGACCAAGAACATGGCCCGAAACATCTTCTACGGGGGCTCACTGTTCTTCATCATCATCTTCGTTGGCCTCACCGCTCACTCCCATCTCTACATCCTCAACACGTCGAGCAATAACGACCAACTGAGCGAAAGCGTGGCCAAGGGTAAGCATGTCTGGGAAAAGCACGCCTGCATAAACTGCCACTCGATCATGGGCGAGGGGGCCTATTTCGCGCCCGAACTGATGAACGTGATGACCCGTTGGGGGATGAGCGGCGATGCCGAGGGCGGCTATGAAGTCCTCGATGGCTGGATGAAGTCGCAGCCCTCGGGCGTCGAGGGGCGTCGTCAGATGCCCTATTTCGAGCTGACCGAGGAGGAGACGCGCAACCTCGCCGATTTCCTGCTCTGGGTCGATCAGATCGATGCGCAGGGCTGGCCGCCCAATGACGCGGGCTGAGGGAAGGAGACACCCGATGAAATACAAAACGCAAAAAATCGCGATGGCCTATTTTGCCGTCGCGCTGGGTCTTTTCGTGATCCAGATCATTGGCGGGCTGCTGGTGGGCTTCGTCTATGTCGCCCCCAATTTCCTCAGCGATCTCGTGCCGTTCAACATCCTGCGGATGCTACATACCAATTCGCTGATCGTCTGGCTGCTGCTGGGCTTTTTCGGGGCCGCCTATTTCCTCATTCCCGAGGAAGCCGAGCGCGAGATCCACTCGCCGAAACTCGCCTATCTGCAACTGGCGATCCTCGTTCTCGGCACGCTGGGCGTGGTGGTGACCTATCTGTTCAACCTGTTCGAGGGGCACTGGCTTCTGGGCAAGGAGGGCCGCGAATTCCTGGAACAGCCGAAATGGGTCAAGGCCGGTATCGTCGTGGCGGCACTGATCTTTCTCTACAACGTCTCGATGACCGTTCTGCAGGGCCGCAAGACCGCGATCACCAACATCCTGCTTCTGGGATTGTGGCTGCTCGCGCTGCTGTTCCTGTTTGCCTTCTACAACCCCGCGAACCTCGCGCTCGACAAGATGTACTGGTGGTATGTGGTCCATCTCTGGGTGGAGGGCACCTGGGAACTGGTGATGGCGTCGATCCTGGCCTACCTGATGCTCAAGCTGACCGGCGTTGACCGCGAGGTGGTGGAGAAATGGCTCTATGTGATCGTCGCCGCAGCCCTCTTCTCGGGCATCCTCGGCACCGGGCACCATTATTACTGGATCGGCACGCCGGGCTACTGGCAGTGGATCGGCTCGATCTTCTCCAGTCTCGAGGTGATCCCGTTCTTCGCGATGATGGCCTTTGCCTTCGTCATGGTCTGGAAGGGGCGGCGCGACCACCCGAACAAGGCCGCGCTGCTGTGGTCCCTGGGCTGCGCGACGCTGGCCTTCTTCGGCGCCGGTGTATGGGGCTTTCTGCATACGCTGCACGGGGTCAACTACTATACCCACGGCACGCAGATCACCGCCGCTCACGGGCACCTCGCGTTCTACGGTGCCTATGTCTGCCTCAATATCGCGATCTTCACCTATGCGCTGCCCATTCTGCGCAACCGCGACCCCTATAACCAGGTGCTCAACATGGCGGCGTTCTGGCTGATGTCGGGCGGCATGGTCTTCATGACCTTCACGCTGACCTTCGCCGGCACGATCCAGACCCATCTGCAGCGGGTGATGGGCGAGTATTACATGGACGTGCAGGACCAGATCGCGATCTTCTACTGGATGCGCTTCGGCTCGGGCGTGGTGGTGTTCATCGGCGTGCTGGTGCTGATCTATGCGCTCGCCGTGCCGCGCCGCGAGATCATCTCGGACCGACCCACGGTCGCGGCGGAGTGAGTGACATGGACGGAAACATGACCCTGCAAACGAAGGGGGCGTCTGGCGCCCCCTTCTACCTCGCTCAGGGCGACGAATGCGCGCTCTTCCTGGCCGCCAGCGAAAACGACCTGCCGGTGCTGTTGAAAGGACCGACAGGCTGCGGCAAGACCCGGTTCGTCACACACATGGCCGCAAAGCTTGGACGCCCGCTGTATACCGTGGCCTGCCATGACGACCTTTCGGCGGCGGACCTGATCGGGCGATACCTTCTGAAGGGCGGCGAAACCGTCTGGGTCGACGGGCCTTTGACCCGCGCGGTGCGTGAGGGCGCGATCTGCTATCTCGACGAGGTGGTGGAGGCGCGCAAGGACGTCACCGTGGTGCTGCACCCGCTGACCGATGACCGCCGCATCCTGCCCATCGACCGCACGGGCGAAGTGCTTGAGGCGGCCCCCGGCTTCATGCTCGTGGCCTCCTATAACCCGGGCTATCAGAACATCCTCAAGACGCTGAAACCCTCCACAAGGCAGCGCTTCGTCGCGATGGAGTTCGACTTTCCGCCCCCCGATCTGGAGACCCGGATCGTGGTGCAGGAATCCGGCGTGTCGCAGGACCGCGCCAAGGCCCTTGTCCGTCTTGCCGGAAAACTGCGTTCGCTCAAGGGCCAGGATCTGGAGGAGGGCGTCTCGACCCGCCTCGTCATATACGCGGCGACCCTCATCGCCACGGGAATGCCCATCGAGCGGGCGATCGAGGCCGCGATGATTCAGCCCTTGACCGATGATGCGGATATCAAACGCGGGCTCCTCGATCTTGTGACGGCCGTCTTTGGGTGAGGCATGGCCATGACCGGGATCGAAATCGAGCCATGGGAACCCGAAGAAACCATCGGGAAACTGTGGCACGCATTTGCCAGTCGCCTCGATGCGCCTCAGGTGCATCACGGAGCCGCGGTTGACCTTTCAGAGGTCAGCGGGCGGCTGGCAGTCTTTTTTCGCGGGCTCGGCGGCGCCCATTCGGTCGAGATCAGGCCGGTCTCGCCGGAGGTGTCGCGCCACCGCCTGCGCTTCTTGCGCCGTCTGGGCACCGAGGCAGAGTTGACCCCGCGCGCCAGTTTCGACGGCGAGGTATTGCGCCTGCCCGAAACCCTGGCGCTTTTTCCCGCGCGTGAGGCAAACGGGGCGCTCTACCTCTGGCTCGCGGCGGCGGCGGCCCATGCCACGGCGCATATCGCCGAAGCCGACCAGCTGCGCGCCGATCTGCTGTCTTTGCGCGCCGCACAGCGCATGACCCGCGCCGCGCTGGCCGCCGCACCGGGGCTGCGCGACCTCTACAAGAGCCTCTGCGCGGCCACGCTGCAGTACAGGCCCTCCAATTCCCTGCCACGCTCTGAGGCGGACACCGAGGCGCTGATCCGTCACCTGTTGGGTGATCCGGCGCCGCTATCCGACCGCGCCCACGCCATGAGGATCGCGCTTGAGTCCGGCAATCTGACCACCATCACAGCCCCGCGCGGCTATCGCCCCTACCGGCCCGTCGCCCTCTGGCCGGACCTGCGCGAACTGGAACTCTCGGCGCGTGACGAGGTCGAAAGCCGCGACACTGACGGCCCGCCCGAAGAGGGCAGCGACAAGACCCACCGCGCTCGCCGCCGCAAGGCCGATCAGGCCGAGCGCGGCGATAGCCTCATCCTGCACAAATTCGAGGCGATCCTGAGCTGGGCCGAGTTTCTCAACCTCAATCGCCGGGTCGACGACGACGATCCCGACAGCGCCAAGAAGGCCGCCGACGACCAGGATGAAATCGGGCTGGGGCAGATCTCCAAGGCACCCGCCACACGACTCAAGCTTCACCTCGACCTCGCCCCGGAGGACGTTGACCGCGAGCGACTTTCCGGCGTCACGCTCTACCCGGAATGGGATACGCGCAGCGGCGCCTACCTGCCCGATCACGTGCGCGTCCTCGACAGCCTGGCAGAGCCGCAGGATTGCGTTCCCGCCTTTCGTCAGGACCCGCGCGCGGCGCGCCGCATCACCCATGTCAAACGCCAGTTCGAGGCCCTGCGCCCCGGCCGCATTTCCATCCCGGGCCAGTTGGACGGGGACGAACTTGACATGGAAGCGGCGGTGCGTGCGCGGGTCGATATCATGGCAAACGGCGCTGGCTCCAACCGCATCTGGCGGCAGACCCGCCCCATTGCGCGGGACCTCGCAGTGTCGATCCTGCTGGATGTCAGCCGCTCGACCGAGAGCGCCGTGGGCGACCGCGCCGTGATCGACATCGAGCGCGAGGCTCTGGCGGCGCTGGCCTGGGGGCTCGATGCATGCGGCGACAGCTTCGCCATCCACGCCTTTTCCTCGCTCAAGCGCGACCGCGTCTATCTCCAGACCTGCAAGAGCTTTGCCGAGCCGATGACCGGCATGATCGAGCAACGCATCGCCGGCCTGCGCCCCGGCTTCTACACCCGCCTTGGCGCCGCCGTCCGCCACGCCTCCGCCGATCTGGCGCGGCAGGGCCGCAAGCGGCGCCTGCTTCTGGTCATCACCGATGGCAAGCCCAACGACCTGGATCACTACGAGGGCCGCCACGGCATCGAGGATACCGCGATGGCGGTGCGCGAGGCGCGCCGCGCCGGGCAGTCGGTCTTTGGGATCACCGTCGACAAACAGGCCAAGGCCTGGTTCGCGCGGATGTTCGGGCAGGGCGGCTTCCACGTCATCCCGCACCCCGAACGCCTGACCGAGGCGCTGCCGATGATCTATCGCGAGCTGGTCGGCGCATGAGCGACAGCTCCGTCTTCGACGAGTTGCCCGGCGACCTGATGATCTGGGTTCTGATCGTCAGCGAGCTGTTGGTTTTCGGCGCGGGACTGGCCGCCTTTCTGTCCGTGCGCATCACCGACCCGGCGGGCTTCGCCGCCGCGCAGGATGCGCTCTATCGCACCGGGGCGGGGCTCAACACGGTGGTGCTGATCACATCCGGGGCGCTGGCCGCCTGGGCCCTGCGCCTGCGCGAGGACGCGCAGCGTGGCCTGGCGCGTCTCGCACTGGTGGGCGCGGCCTTGCTGGGGCTGGTGTTTCTGATCGTGAAATCCATCGAATATGCGGGGAAGGCGGGCGAGGGCATCGCATGGGATACGCACCCGTTCTTTACCTTCTACTACCTGCTCACAGGCTTTCACGCCGCGCATGTGCTGGCGGGGGTGGTGCTGCTTCTGCTGGTTGCGTGGCAGGATACGCCCCGGAATATCGAGGCGGGGGCTGCCTTCTGGCACATGGTCGATCTGGTCTGGGTGCTGCTCTTTCCGGTGATTTACCTGCTGCGGTGATGGTCATGCCCCGCGATCCCCTCTTGCGCGCCTGGGTGGCGCTCATCGGCCTCAGCCTCGGCTCGACCACGCTGACACTCTGGCACTGGCCGCCGAAATTCGCCGCGCTGGCCGGGGCGCTCATCCTGACACTGGGATGGCTCAAGGCGCGGGTGATCCTGTCGCGCTATCTCGGCCTTGCCGCCGCCCCGTTCTGGCGGCGCGGATTCGAACTGGCGCTCGCGATGTTCTGTCTGCTGTTGCTCGGTCTCTACCTGCTCGCCTCGGCATTCTAGCGCGCTCAGGCGCGAACATGCGCGGTGAAGTCATCTGCCCGGTCGAACGCGATATGCACCCGCGCGCGCATCCGCTGCCCGCAAGACTGCGCGGCTGGCTGTCGCCCGATCCTGCCGGGATCATGCGTGTTCGCCGCATCAATCGCGGAACGAAAAGCTTCCACCTCTTTCACAATGCGTTGCTGAATGAATTCGCCGGGGCTGCCTCGGAATATACCTTTAGCGCCGCGATATCATTGATGGTAGCGTGATGGCGTGAAACATGGACCCCGACAGGCTTCAGCTTCGCAAATGCTCGCGACAGGCTTTCGGGTTTCATCCCAAGCCGACCCGCGATCAGCAGCTTGTCGTATGGCAATGTCACCACACAGCTCCCGGTTTCGCATGTACAAAGACGCAGCAGAAAATCCGCCACCCGCTGCGCACCGGTCTGCGATTTCATCTGCTCGACCTGGGCTACGAGGTCATGCAGGTGCTGGAACGTCGAGGCGACCACCGCGATTGCCAACTCCGGCTCGCGCTGCAGCATCGAGATGAAGCGCCGCGCTGAAATCTGCAAAAGAGTACAATCGGTTACCGCCTCTGCCGACACGGGGTAGGGCTTCAGTCGAAAGGCCACAGCTTCGCCGAAGCTGTGGCCTTTGGTGAAGACGTTGACGATCGTCTCGTTGCCGTTGGGCGAAATACGGTAAAGCTTGACCCAGCCCTCCAGCACCACATGGACCAGTGTAGCCTTTTCGTCTTGCAGGAAAACGGTTTCTCCCCGCGCAAACTCGCGCGTCGACGCATCGGTCAGCAATGCCTCTGCAGTTTCGTTTGGCAAGGGCGTCATCAGCAAGGATTTCCTTGCAATATCAAGTCCTTCATACTTGTTCATGAGGGTCGATCCGCCGATTTGAGTGAACGCTGCCGGACAAGTGTTAACCGATCGACCGCGGCCGGTCCATTGTCAGGGACGTGCAAGACGTGAAGGGGTCAGGGTCATGGCGGTTCGGTCAGGAAGGCGCTGCAGTCATTTGATACCAACATCGCGTGGATGCATAGGGACGCATCTGGACGCATGGATTTTGGAGAGATTGATTTTAAACAACTTTCTCCCCTCTGAAATGGCGTGGAACACATTTCTGGGGAGAATTGGCAGCCCGTAGGGGAATCGAACCCCTCTTTCCAGGTTGAAAACCTGGCGTCCTAACCGATAGACGAACGGGCCACGGCGCAGCCCGTCTGGCCGGCGGCGTGGGGCGGTGTTTAGGCAAAGCGTCTCATGGGCGCAAGGGAAATTTTTGGGCATCGGCGCAATTTTTTCGATGCGGGCGCGGCCCTGTTTTCAATGCCCCGGCCGCCCTTGCGCAGCAAGCCGGAGAGGCAGGTTGAGGGGCGTTCGCACGGTCCGCCAGCCGCACCCGGCCTGCATCGCGTTTCGCGCCTCGGCCCATCTCCTGCGTCAGGACGCAACCGACCGGGGACAGGTTGCCGGCAGCATCGCGGAAAACAGGGCATGATGGTTCAGCCGCTCGATCCCGCGCCGGATATGGGCTGCGATGAGCTGCCGACGGCGTGCCGGAGCCGCGACTGTCACGCCCGCGCCGGCGGCAGGAACGACAGCGCCGGCGGCGCGCGCACTCGTTGCGGGCGGCGGGCTTCTTGCAGCGTCGCGCGCGGGGTTGTAGACCGCGCGCGAATGAAAGGAAATGTCATGTCGATCACCGAGGACGAGGCCCGCAAGGTCGCCCATCTGGCGCGCATCGCGGTCGTTGACGCGCAGCTTCCCGCGCTTGCCCGCGAACTGAGCGGAATCCTGCATTTCATGGAGCAGTTGAACGAGGTCGATGTCGACGGCATCGAGCCGATGACCGGCGTGACGCCCATGCGACTGAAGCGGCGCGAGGATGTCGTGACCAGCGGCGGGATGCAGGACAAGATCCTCTCGAACGCGCCCGACGCGCGCGAAGGCTTCTTTGCGGTGCCGAAGGTGGTGGAATGAGCGAACTGAACAGACTGACCATTGCCGAGGCGCGCGACGCGCTGGCCAGCGGCGACCTGACTTCGGTGGACCTGACCGAGGCCTGTCTGTCGGCGATCGACGCGGCGGGCGCGCTGAACGCTTTCGTGCACCATACCCCCCAGATGGCGCGTCAGATGGCCGAGGCCGCCGATCGGCGGCTCAGGACCGGCGAGGCCGCACCGATGACCGGCATTCCGGTCGGCATCAAGGACGTCTTCTGCGTGAAGGGCGTACCGGCGCAGGCCGCCAGCAGGATCCTTGAAGGCTTCACGCCCGAATACGAATCGACCGTCACACGGAACCTCTGGGATGCTGGCGCCGTGATGCTGGGCAAGCTGAACCAGGATGAGTTCGCGATGGGCTCTACCAACGAGGCCAGCTGCTATGGCCGGGTGGTCAACCCGTGGAAGGGTGCGGACGGTCAGGAATTGACGCCGGGCGGGTCCTCGGGCGGATCGGCGGCGGCTGTGGCCGCCGATCTGTGTCTGGCGGCGACCGGCACCGATACCGGCGGCTCGATCCGTCAGCCTGCGGCCTTCACCGGCACGGTCGGCTTGCGGCCGACCTATGGCCGGGTCAGCCGCTGGGGGGTGATCGCCTATGCCAGCTCGCTGGATCAGGCGGGTCCGATGACCAAGACGGTGCGCGATGCGGCCATCATGCTGGGCGCGATGGCGTCCGTCGATCCGCAGGACTCGACCAGCGCCGATTTTCCCGTGCCGGATTACGAAGCGCTGCTGACCGGTGACATTCGCGGCAAGAAGATCGGGATTCCACGCGAATACCGCATCGAGGGGATGCCCGACGACATCGCATCGCTGTGGCAAATGGGCGCCGACATGCTGCGGGACGCCGGGGCCGAGATCGTGGATATCAGCCTGCCGCACACGAAATACGCGCTGCCCGCCTATTATGTGATCGCGCCGGCCGAGGCATCGTCGAATCTGGCCCGGTACGACGGGGTGCGCTATGGCCGTCGCGCGCGACTGGGACAGGGCGACGGCATCGTCGAGATGTACGAAAAGACCCGCGCCGAGGGCTTTGGCCCCGAGGTGCAGCGTCGCATCATGATCGGCACCTATGTGCTGTCTGCCGGCTTCTATGACGCCTATTACAATCGCGCCCGCAAGGTCCGCGCGCTGATCAAGCGCGATTTCGACAACGCCTATGCGGATGGCGTCGATGCGATCCTCGCCCCGACGACCCCTTCGGCGGCATTCCCGCTGGGGGCAATGGACAACGCCGATCCGGTTCAGATGTATCTGCAGGACGTGTTCACCGTCACGCTGAACCTTGCCGGCCTGCCGGGGATTTCGGTGCCGGTCGGGCAGGATCGGCAGGGACTGCCGCTGGGGCTGCAACTGATCGGCCGACCCTTCGAAGAGGGCGATCTGATGAACCAGGCGATGGTCCTGGAACGCGCGGCGGGATTTGTGGCCAAGCCTGAACGCTGGTGGTAGGCTGCCGCCAGATGGACAACGCGACGGGGGCAGGATGCGCGGCTGGTTGTTGATTTCGATGCTGGCGCTGGCTGGCTGCGGCGAACATCAGGGCTTGAACCCGAACTACCAGTTCGGTGGGACGCGCTATGGCGAATATCTGGTCGCGCGCGAAGCGGCGCTGACAACCGGCGGCGCGACCTCGCAAATCATCCCGATCGTGCTGCCCGCGCAGGCGCCCACCCCCGAACAGATCGCCGGCGCCAGCCCGGTGCCGGTGCCTGCGACGATGGGTGTGCGGCGCGTCCGGACGACCAGGACCCCGACCACCACCTCGCCCTCTTCAGGCAGCAGCGTTGCTGACGACACGCTGCCGAGGGCCGGGGTCGGGCCTTATCCGGGATCGACCCCGGTGCTGGTGCGCTATGCCTTCACCGTTGAGCACGCACCCGGCACGGCGGTTTACAGCCGCGCACGCGTTCCGGCCGGGCAGGTCAGCCGCATCTGCGCGGGGTATGCCAGTGCCGATGCCGCTCAGACGGCATTCCTGGCGGCTGGCGGCCCGCGCCGGGACCCGCGCGGCATGGATCCCGACGGCGATGGTTTCGTCTGTGGCTGGGACCCAGCGCCGTTCCGCCAGTCCCTGCCTTGAGCGGCAGCTACGCCAGCCCGAACCACGGCGACCGGCGCGGTCAGCGTCCCGAACTGATTGTCCTCCACTATACCGGCATGGAAGACGCCGCCTCGGCCCGGGCCCGGCTATGCGATCCGCAGGCCGAGGTCAGCGCCCACTGGCTGGTGGGCGAAGACGGCCGGACGGAGCCGCTGGTCCCCGAGGACCGACGGGCCTGGCATGCCGGCGCGGGCGCATGGCGGGGCCGCGATGACGTGAATTCCCGCAGCATCGGCATCGAGATCGTGAATCCTGGCGACCGGCCCTTCACCGCCGCGCAGATGGATGCGCTGGTCGCTCTGCTGGCCGGGATCATGGCCCGTTGGCGGATCGGAGCGGACGGGGTGATCGGCCATTCCGACATGGCGCCGGGCCGCAAGTTCGACCCGGGACCGCGCTTTGATTGGGAACGTCTTGCCCGGCAGGGTCTTGCGTCTTGGCCCGTCGCGGGTCCGGACCTGCCGCTGGCCGAAAGCCTCGACGCGATCGGCTATCCGCCGGCCGATCCCCAAGCCCGCCTGTCCGCCTTTCGCCTCAGATTCCGCCCTTGGGGCCGCGGTCCCGAAGAGGCCGAGGACCGCCGCCGTGCGGCGGCACTGGCCGCCACCGCCCGGCGTCCCGCCCGGCTTCCCGCCTGACCTCGCCGGCTCTGGCGAAATCAGTCCCGCGGCCGCGCCCCCATTGACCGCGCCGACCATCCCGGCCATATCGGCATTGCGCGGAGGGCCGGATGGCCGCGGCGGAGGAATTCGTCGAGGAAAGTCCGGACTCCATGAGGCGACGGTGCCGGGTAACGCCCGGCGGGGGCAACCCCAGGGAAAGCGCCACAGAGAACAGACCGCCCGTGTCCGCACGGGTAAGGGTGAAACGGTGGGGTAAGAGCCCACCGGGGGGCTGGCAACAGACCCCGCATGGCAAGCCCCACCGGGAGCAATGCCGAATAGGGACCGCGTGCGGGGAAACCCGCGGGGCCGCCTTGCCCCAGCAGGTCCGGGTAGGCAGCTGGACCCGGCCGGTAACGGCCGGGCAAGAGGAATGGTCATCCGTCCGGGCTTCGGCCCGGATGACAGAATCCGGCTTACAGGCCCTCCGCGCGCTATCTGCATGGCTGCCATGCGCATTGGAAAACGCCGCGATTTTACGCGATTCGCGGTTGACTCCATGTGGCTCGCGGATACAAGGCGGGCTCGAAACGAATTCCACGGGGCTTCGCAACGCGCGACTTTCCCCGAAGCAGGAGCGAAGACCATGGCGAAGCCGACGACCATCAAGATCCGGCTGAACTCGACGGCCGGGACCGGTCATTTCTACGTGACCAAGAAGAACGCCCGCACGATGACTGAAAAGATGACCGTCCGCAAATACGATCCGGTCCTGCGTCAGCATGTCGAATACAAGGAAGGCAAGATCAAGTAGGATCTGCCTGTCCTGACGGATACGAAGGCCGCGCCATCGGGCAGCGGCCTTTTCGTCGTATACGGGTCCGCCCGCCCGTCCATGCCGCTTGCGGCGGGCCGGCGGCTTGCATAGCTTGCGGTCATGCAACTGATCGTCAACGGCGCAAGCCACGATATCGATGCCGAGCCGGACATGCCGCTTCTGTGGGTGTTGCGCGACATTCTTGGCCTGACCGGAACGAAATACGGCTGCGGCATCGCGCTGTGCGGGGCTTGCACCGTGCAGATGGACGGCATGGCGGTGCGATCCTGCCAGCTGGCGTTGCAGGATGTCGAGGGCGAGATCACCACGATCGAGGGGCTGGGTACGCCTGACGCGCCCCATCCCGTGCAGGCTGCGTGGATCGATCATCAGGTCGCCCAATGCGGCTATTGCCAGTCCGGCCAGATCATGGCCGCGGCTGCGCTGCTGGCGCTGGACGGGGCACCCACGGATGATCATGTCGACAGCGTGATGTCGGCCCATTTGTGCCGCTGCGCCACCTATCCGCGCATTCGCGCCGCCATCCACGACGCCGCGCAACGTCTGGCGCCCGGCTGATGTCGCGGGCGGGGCGGATCGCGCGGCGCGGCTTTCTGATCGGGTCGGTCGCCATAGCGGGCGGCGTGGCCTTCGGGGCCTGGCACTATGCCCGTCCGCTGCCCGATCCCTTCGCCGAGGGTCTGGACGGTGGCCTGGACCGTCGTCTGGCCGAGGGCACGACCGCACTGAACCCCTATGTGCTGATTGATGGCGATGGCATCACCCTGGTGGCGCCGCGCGCCGACAAGGGACAGGGGACACGCTGGTTGCAGGCTGCCCTGATCGCAGAAGAGCTGGACATCGACCCGTCCCGTGCCCGGATCGTGCCGGGCCCGGTCAGCAAGGCCTATTACAACACCGCGCTGCTTCAGGAAAACCTTCCGCTTGATCCGACCGACAACGGCTGGCTGGCCGAGACGCTGCGCGCCGCCGCGGACATTCCGGCGCGATTGCTGGGTTTGCAGATCACCGGCGGATCGTCCTCGGCCCCGGATGGCTTCGACAAGCTGCGCCGGGCCGGAGCGGTGGCGCGCGAGACGCTGAAAGAGGCCGCTGCCCGCCGCGAAGGGCTTGCGCGCGCCGATCTCGACAGCGAGGACGGCGCCGTGATCCTGCCTGACGGGCGGCGCGTTCCCTACACCGATCTGGCTGCCGCCGCAGCGGGCATCGCGCCGGTGCAGGATGTCGTGCTGCGCGCGCCCTCGCAATGGCGGCTGCTGGGCAGGAAAACGCTGCGCGCCGACATCGTGCCCAAGTCCACCGGCACGCAGGTTTACGGCATCGATCTGACGCTTGAGGGCATGCTTTACGCCTCTGTCCGGGCCGCGCCGGCCGGAGGCGGTATCGCAAAGGTCGATGCCACGAACGCGCGCGCGATGCGCGGGGTCCATGCCGTCATCCCGATCAGCGGCGGCATGGCGGTCGTCGCTGACAACACCTGGCGCGCCATGCAGGCGCTGGATGCGCTGCGGATCGACTGGCGCCTGCCAGACGGACCCGGCGACCAGCAGACGGTCTGGGACAGCCTGACCGAGGCGCTGGACACAGGCCGCATCGACAGCCGGCCGCGCGACGAGGGCGATATCCGCGCGGTCCTGGCCCAGGGAGAGGTGATCGAGGCCGAGTATCGCGTACCGTTTCTGGCCCATGCGCCGCTGGAGCCGATGAACGCCACGGTGCGCGTGACCGAGGCGGGTTGCGATATCTGGGCGGGCACGCAGGTGCCGGATTTCGTCGTCTCTAAGGCCGCCGCCCTGACCGGGCTGTCCAGCGACAGCATCCGCGTGCACAACCAGATGATCGGCGGCAGCTTCGGACGGCGGCTTGAACTGGACTTCATCCTTCAGGCCGTCGAGATCGCGCAGGCTGTTCCCGGGCGGCCGGTCAAGATGATCTGGTCGCGCGAGGAGGATTTCGCGCAGGAACAGCCCCGCCCGGCGCAGATTGCGCGGGGCCGCGGCCGGGCCACCAGCGACGGCGTTCAGGCGATGGAACTGGCGATCGCATCGCCTTCGGTGACAGCCTCGTGGTTCGGACGCATCTGGATGGCGCCGCCGGGGCCCGACGCCACCATCACCGCCGGAGCGGGCGATCAGCCCCTTGCGATCCCGGCCTATCGTGTCACCGGCCACCGGGCGCGCGAGACGTTTCCGGTCAGCAGCTGGCGGTCGGTCGGGGCCTCTGGCAACGGCTTTTTCCACGGCGCGTTCCTGGACGAGCTGTTTGCGGCAGGCGGCATCGACCCGATGCAGGGGCTGATCCGGCTTTGCCGGCACGACGTTTCGCGTCGGGTGCTTGAGGAACTGCGCGATCTGTCCGGCTGGACTGGCCGGGAAATCGGCCCGGGCAAAGGGCGGGGCGTGGCGTTCTGTCTGTCCTTCGGCGTCCCTTGCGCGCAGGTGGTCGACGTGACCGACACCGACGACGGCATCCGGATCGACCGCGGCTTCGCGGTCGCCGATATCGGCACCGTTCTGGACCCGGTGAACGCCGAGGCGCAGCTGTCGGGTGGGATGTTGTTCGGCCTTGGCCATGCGATGAATTGCGAACTGACCTATCGCGATCACCGTCCCTTGCAGACGAATTATCACGCCTACGAGGCGATGCGCCTCTACCAGACACCCGAGATCAGGGTCCGGTTGCTGGAAAACGGTCCGCTGCGTGGCCTGGGCGAGCCCGGCGTGCCGCCCGCCGCCGCCGCGCTTTCGAACGCGATCTTCGCAGCCACCGGGCAACGCATCCGGGAACTGCCGCTGGCCGGGCGGGTTCGCTTCGCATGACCCATGCCGTTCCTCTTGCTGTCGCCTCGGGCTCGCCCGTCAGCGCCGATGTCAGGCCCGCGACCGTGACACCGCCTGCGCATGGCATGGCCAGCCGGCAGGACCGGCTTGCCGCAGGGCAACGGGTCTGCGAGGTGCTGTCGCATGGCAGGCATCGGTCGGCCGGGGACCGACAGCCGCCGCCGCACGATCAGCGACCCCGGATCGATGCGATGCTGGAATGGGGTGCGGCAGGTCAACGATGTCCGGAATGATGACCGATCCGTTCGCCGCCCTGGCGACGCGCCCGGACGGCGCGCTGGCGCTGCTGATCCGGGCCGAGGGAGGGTTCCCGCGGCGCCCCGGCGCGGTGATGGCGCTGTGGCCCGACGGCGCCCGCGTCGGCCGCCTTGGCGCGGGCTGCATCGATGCGGATATCGCGGCCCATCTGGAACACTCCGGCCCGGTCACGCGCCTGATCTATGGTGCCGGGGGGCCGGTCGATCTGCCCCTGCCGTGCGGCGGAACGGTCGAGATCGCGCTGATCCGTCATCCTGACGCCGATTGGCTGAAAGCCATCGCGCAGGCCAGGCGGGATCGCACCCGGCGCGGCTGGCGGGTTGATCTTGCAACCGGCCATGCACACGGCGACGACCGGCGCCGCGCCGGGTTGTCGGATGACGGGTTCGTGCTGGACCTGCCGCCTCCTTGCGCACTGCATGTCCACGGCGAGGGCGACGAGGCGACCGCGCTGGCCGCGATGGCGCGCGGGCTTGATCTGCCCTGTCATCTCGGGCCCGAGACGCCGCCGCCTGACGCGCAGACCGCAGTTGTCACGCTGTTTCACGACCATGACCGTGAACTGCCCGCGCTTCGGTCGGCGCTGCTGTCGCCGGCGTTCTATGTCGGTGCCCTGGGATCGCGCCGCGCGCAGCTGGCGCGGCTTGCTGCCCTGCGCGAGGCCGGACTGACCGAGGCGCAGATTGTGCGTCTTCACGGCCCGATCGGCGTGGTCGCGCCTGTCCGCGAGCCAAAGCTGCTGGCGGCCTCGGTGCTGACCGAGATCCTAGCCGCCTACCAGACCGAATTCGGATGATCCGCGCCGGGCTGCTGCTGGCCGCCGGGGCGTCGCGGCGCTTCGGCGTGGACGACAAGCTTCTGGCGATGCTGCGTGGCCGGCCGCTGATCGCGCATGCGGCGCAGGCGATGCGCTTGGCATCGCTGGACCGGCGCATTGCGGTGATCACCGATCCCCGGCTTGTGTCCCATCTGGACGATTTCCTGATCGTCCGGGTCCATCCCGGCACGCAGTCCGACAGCCTGCGTGCCGGCATCGAGGCCGCGGGAACGCCCGACCGGTTGCTGATCGCGCTGGCCGACATGCCTTTCGTCACCGCGATCCATCTGGACCATGTGCGTGCGGCCTGTCGCGACGACCGCCCGGCTGCAAGTTGCGCCGGCGAAACGGTCATGCCTCCGGCGTGTTTTCCCGCCTGCTGGCTGCCCCGGCTTGCCGCGCTGACCGGCGACCGCGGCGCCGGCGCCCTGATCCGCGCCCTTCCGGCAGAGGCGCTGGTTCCCGCAGACGGGCTGCTGGCCGATATCGACACCGTCGCCGACCTGCTGGACAGCGAAGGGGCGGCCCGTCCGGACCGCCCCCCGCGGATATGGTAGCTCGTCCGGGGGTCCGGGGGCCGCGCCCCCGGCCGCCGCGGGACGCAATCACACGCCTGCGGCCTAGCCCAGCACCTCGACGATCGCGTCCTTCGTCACCGAGATGATCTGGTCGGCCTCGTCGCGGGTCAGGCACAGCGGTGGCGCAAAGCCCAGGATGTCGCCTTGCGGCATGGCCCGCGCGATCACCCCGCGCTTCAGCATCGCGGCAACGACCTTGCCACCCTTGCCTTCCGACGCGTCGAAGAACTGCCGCTTGTCGCGGTCCGCGACCAGTTCGACCGCGCACAGCATGCCTTCGCCGCGCACTTCGCCGACATTGGCATGCTCGGCCAACTCGTCGCGCATGGCCTGCCAGAAGTAGTTCCCGGTCTCGCCTGCGTTCTCAACAAGTCCCAGGCTGTCGATCAGGTTGAGGTTGGCGATGCCCGCCGCCGCCCCGATCGGATGGGCCGAATAGGTCCAGCCATGGCCCAGAACGCCGTATTCGTCGGTGCCGCGGGTCAGGACGTCCCACATGCGCTGGCCGACAATGCTGGCGGACAGCGGCGCATAGGCCGAGGTCAGGCCCTTGGCGCTGGTGATCAGGTCCGGTTTCATGCCGTAGTGATCGCTGCCGAACATGCTGCCAAGACGGCCAAAGCCGGTCACGACCTCATCCGCGATCAGCAGGATGTCATGCTTGTCCAGAACCTTCTGGATCGCGGGCCAGTACCCTTCGGGGGGTGGCACGATGCCGCCGGTGCCCAGGACCGGTTCGCCGATGAAGGCCGCGATGGTGTCCGCGCCCTCGGCTGCGATCATGTCCTCCAGCCTGGCCACGCAATGCGCGACGAAATCGGCCTCGGACATGTTCAGGTCGGGGCGGCGATAGTAATACGGCGCCTCGGTGTGCAGCACCTGCGACAGCGGCAGGTCGAACTTCTTGTGGAACAGCTCCAGCCCGGTCAGCGACCCGGTCATCAGCCCCGATCCGTGATAGCCGCGCCAGCGCGAGATGATCTTCTTCTTCTCGGGCCGGCCCAGGATGTTGTTGTAATACCAGATCAGCTTGATGTTCGTCTCGTTCGCATCCGATCCGCCAAGCCCGAAATAGACCCGCGCCATGCCTTTCGGCGCGCGGTCCATGACCATCTTGGCCAGGGTGATGTTCGCCTCGGACCCGTGGCCCGCGTAAGAGTGGTAGAACGCCAGCTCATGCGCCTGCTTGGCGATCGCATCGGCGATTTCCGTGCGGCCATAACCCACGTTCACGCAATAGAGCCCGGCAAAGCCGTCCAGAAGGCGGTTTCCGTCGCGGTCGGTGATGAAGACGCCTTCACCGCCGGTCACGATCCGCTGCGGCGCCTCGCCGCGCGCGAATTGGCCCAGATGGGTCGAAGGGTGGAAAAAGCTCTCGCGGTCCCATTTCGCCAGTTCGTCATTCGTCAGCATCGTCATTCCTTTCAAGCCCAGTCGCGGCATACATACTTGATTTCGGTGAAGGCCTCGAGGCCCTGCCGGGCGCCCTCGCGGCCGATCCCCGACTGTTTCATGCCCCCGAAGGGGATGGGTGCGCCGGTGACCTTGGTGCGGTTGACCGCGACCATACCGTATTGCAACGCCCGCGTCAGGCGATAGATCCGGCGTGGATCCATGCTGTGGACATAGGCGACCAGCCCGTATTCGGTGGCGTTGGCGCGGGCGATGACCTCGTCCTCGTCGTCGAACACCGACAGCGCGGCGACCGGGCCGAAGGTTTCCTCGGACATGATCGCGGCCTCGTCGGGCACGTCGGCCAGAACCGTCGGCTTGAAGAAAAGCGGCCCCAGCGCCTCGTCCACGCCGCCGCCGGTCAGAAGCCGCGCGCCCTTGGTCAGCGCGTCCTGGACATGGGCGTTCTGCTTGTCGATCTGGCGGTCATGGATCAGCGGGCCGATATCGGGGTCGTCCATGCCGGTGCCCAGGCGCAGCTTTTCGACGGCGGCCGTGAACCGGGTGCAGAATTCCTCATAGACCGGGCGATGGATATAGAACCGGTTGGCGCCCAGGCAATCCTGACCCGAGGTCGCGAACTTGGCCTTGACGGCCTCGCTCACGGCGCGGTCGATATCTGCGCCATTGAAGACGATGAAGGGTGCGTGGCCGCCCAGTTCCATGACCAGGCGCTTTACCGTGTCGGCGCACTGGCGATAGAGGAGCCGCCCGATCTCGGTCGATCCGGTGAAGGACAGCGCGCGGACGCGGGCGTCGCGGGTCCACTCGCCGACGATCGTTGCGGCGTCGCCGATGACGGTGTTCACCACGCCTTCGGGAAAGCCCGACCGGCGCGCCAGTTCGGACAGCGCCAGCGCGGACAGCGGCGTCTCGGCAGAGGGGTGAATGACGACGGTGCAACCGGCACCCAGCGCGGCTGCGGCCTTGCGGGTGATCATCGCGCAGGGAAAGTTCCACGGCGTGATCAGCGCGGCGACGCCCACGGGTTCGCGCCACAACTCCATCTCGGCATCCGGCAGATGGCTGGTGACGCCCTCGATATTGGGGCGCAGCGCCTCTTCGGCGTAAAACGCGACGAAGCTGGCGGCGTAGTCGATTTCGCCGCGCGCCTCGCTGATCGGCTTGCCCTGTTCGGCCACCATGATGCGGGCCAGATCCTCCTTGGCGTCCAGGATCATCGCATGCCAGCGATGCAGGATCGCGGCGCGGTGCTGGGGCAGCATTCCCGCCCAGGCCCCGAATGCGCGGTCCGCGGCATCGACCGCGTCGCGGGCTCCGGTCGCGTCGCTGATCGCGACCTGCGCGACCAGTTCACCGGTTGCCGGATCGCGAACGGCCAGCCGACCCTCGCCGGCGAAATCGCCGCGCCCGGGCAGCAATCCGGAATCGGTGATCTTGTCCGTCAGTCGGGAAGAAATATCGTCAAGCATCGCGCACCTCCATGTCGATGAGGAAAATGCAGGAGACGTGGCAGAGGATTTCACCATAGGGACCGGGTAGGGGCAGGCGAATCCTCTGTTCTGGACCTGATCCGGACGGAATTCCTCTGGCGAGAACCTGCCGCGCCGCTGCTAGGGCCGCAAGAGGGCCATGGCGGGCGGCAGGTCCTTGACCGGCTTGGTCACGATATAGCTGAAATACCGGCGCACCCCGGCGCGGCTTTCCAGCAGGCCGTCCATCAGCGTCTGGAACGCCTCCACATCGGCCGACACGACCTGCATCAGATAGTCATAGCCGCCGCCGATCGCCCAGCACCCGGTGATGTCATCCATCCTTGCGACGGTGCGCTCGAACAGCTGGAAGCTTTCGGCACGGTGGCTTTCCAGCTCGACGGTGACAAAGACCTGCACATGCGGGCCAAGGCCGGTCAGATCGATCTCGGCGCGGTATCCGCGGATCAGCCCGGCCTTTTCCAGCCGCTTCATCCGTTCCCAGCATGGGGTGGGCGACAGGTTCACCCGCGCGGCCAGTTCGGTCTTCGAGATTCGACCCTCGCGCGACAGGGTCGCGAGAATGGCAATGTCACGATCGTCAAGGCGCAGCGGGTTCATGCCTTCGCTTCTTTCCGCCGTCTTGGAAAATGTCAATGTGGACAAATGCCTGTCGCCTGGCGGATCATGACCGCCATGACGCATTGGCCGCTGACCAGACAGGATATCGCGCGCCCCGCCTATCGCAGCGTCGCGCAGGGGATCGCCGCCGCCATCGATGCGGGCAGCCTGCGGCCGGGTGATCGGTTGCCGCCACATCGCGATCTGGCGTGGCGGCTGGGGGTCTCGGTGCAGACCGTAAGCCGCGCCTACGAGGAGCTGATCCGCGCCGATCTGATCTCGGGCGAGGTTGGTCGCGGCAGCTTCGTGAAGTCCGGCCCGCGCGAGCTGGTCGAACTGCCGTGGTTTCGTGCGGCCGCCGACCGACAGCCGATCGACCTGTCGATGATGACCCCCGTCCGGCTGCCGCAGATCGCCGAGGCCTGGCAGGCCGCCCTGGGGCGCATCGCCCAACGTCCCCCGGACGAGGCCATGTATTCATTTCGCCCGCGCCGGACGATGGCCCACTACGGTGGATTGGCCACGGCCTGGCTGGCGCGCTGCGGCATGGTGGTGCCCGCGCAGCGGATTCTGATCACCAATGGCTGCACGTCGGCACTGATGGTCGCCTTGATGAGCACGGCACAGCCGGGCGACGAGATCGCGACCGAAAGCTATACCTGCCACACGCTGAAGCCGGCCATTCGTCACCTGCATCTGCGGATGCGCGGGATCGCCTGCGACGCCCGGGGGATGCTGCCCGAGGCGCTGGCCGCCGCCGCGCGGGCGTCGGGCGGCAAGTTGCGCGCGGTCTTCCTGCTGCCTTCGGGGGGCGGGCCGCAGGCGCGAATCGTCGACCGCGAGCGGCGCGAGGAACTGGCTGCGGCCGCCGCCGAATCCGGGCTGATCGTCATCGAAAGCGATGTTCTGGGGGCGCTTGCGCCGCGGCGCCCTCCGCCGGTCGCAAGCTTCGCGCCGGAACGCAGCTTCTATCTGACCGGCCTGACGAAATGCCTGTCTCCGGGACTGCGGCTGGGTTTTCTGGTCATGCCAGACTCCCTGGCAGAGCGTGCGCTGAATCGTCATCTTTCGGTTGCATGGATGGCCACGCCGATGATCGCCGAAATCGCCGCCGAGATGATTGACAGCGGCCTGGCTGATGGCCTGCTGGCCGCGCAGCGGGCCGAGCTTGCGACCCGGAACCGGCTGGCGCAACGCGTGCTGGGCGACCGCAGCACCGGGTTTGCGCATGGCCTGCATCGGTGGCTGCCCTTGCCGCAGGGCGCGGACGAGGCCGCGCTGCTGGGTGCCGCACTGGATCGGGGGATCGCCCTGGCGCCCGGATCGGGATTTTCGGTCACCGACCGGGGGCCCGCCCTGCGGTTGTGCCTTGGCGGCGTTCCGCTGCGCGAACTGGAGGAGGCAATGACCGTCGTCGAGACGATTCTGCCGCGCGTCTGAAACTTGTTTTCGGCAGCCTGAAAGCCGCGGGTTTGACACTCGGAGTCAGAATTGTCATGATTTAATATATAAATTGACTTGCAATGCGGTTGGTCCGATCTGTCGGATCAGCCAGATCGGGTAGAACGACCCGAATCCTGCAACCCCGAGGCCAAGGACGCGAGGCGTCACGAGGCCCATTCACAGGAGGTAACATGACCTACAAAACGCTCACCGCTGCCAGCCTTGCGGCCCTCATCCTGGGCACGGGTGGCGCGCTGGCTGAAACCTGGCGCTACGCCTTCGAAGAGGCGATGGAAGAGGTGCAGGGCAAATTTGCCCAGAAATTCAAGGAAGAAGTCGAGGCGAACTCGGAGCATGAGGTACAGCTGTTCCCGTTCGGAACACTGGGTGAATCGGCCGACATCATGGAGCAGGCACAGTCCGGCATCCTGCAGTTCGTCGACCAGTCGCCCGGCTTCACCGGCGCGCTGATCCCCGAGGCGCAAGTCTTCTTCGTGCCCTATCTGCTGCCCGCCGATCAGGACACGCTGGTCGATTTCTTCCGCAACTCGAAGGCCATCAACGAGCTGTTCCCGCCGCTTTACGCCGAGCAGGGACTTGAGTTGCTGACCATGTTCCCCGAGGGCGAGGTCATGATGACCACGACCAACGAGGTCACGTCGCCCGCGGATCTGAACGAGGTGAAGTTCCGGGTGATGACCAACCCGCTGCTTGTCAGCAGCTATCAGGCATTCGGCGCAACGCCGACGCCGCTGCCCTGGGGCGAGGTTTATGGCGCGCTGCAGACCGGCATCATCCAGGGTCAGGAGAACCCCGCCTTCTTCATCGAGTCGACGAAGATGTACGAGGTGACCGACTACATCACCCGCGCCGGCCACAACAACTTCACCACAGCCGTCATGGCCAACAAGGATTTCTATGACGGGCTGTCGGATGAGGACAAGCAGGTCGTGAACGAAGCGATCTCGGTGGCCTTCGACTATATCGTCGACTACCAGACCGGCCTGACCGAGGAATCGCTTGAGAAGATCAAGGAAGCGAAGCCTTCGATCACGATCACGACGCTGACCGATGAGCAGCGCCAGCCCTTCATGGAGACCGCCGACGCCGTCGAGCAGGAATTCCTGAAGATTGGCGGGCCGAAGGCGCAGGAAATCCTTGACCAGATGAAGGCCGATCTGGCCGCGGCCGCTGCGGGCAGCAGCGAGTCCGATGCGGAAGACGGCTCTGCGGACGAGGCTGCCGAGGGCGACGAAGACCAGGGCTAGGACAGCGGCTGACCCGGTCGGGTCGGTCCAGCCCCGCGATGCGCCCGTCGCCGGGCGCATCGCATGCCTTCTCGGCCGGCCGCGCGGCAGCGGCCGGTTGCACGACAGCCGATCCCCTCGACAACATAACGGACAGCGGCCATGAAGCTTGACGACAAGCATGCCCCCGATCCCGATCCCGATGTCATCGCCGCAGCCGAGATCGCGGTGCCTGACGACGACATCGACGATTCCAGATATGTCTCGGGACTGCCGGGCGTGCTTGGTGTCGCGGATGTGGCCATCGCCCGGATCGAGGCGGTCCTGCTGGCGATCGGCGTCCTGCTGATGGCGCTGAACACGATGGCCAATGTGGTCGGGCGGTTCGTGCTGGGAAAGAGCATCTATTTCTCGGAAGAGCTCAATCGGGCGCTGATCATCCTCATCACCTTCGCCGGCATTTCCTACGCGGCGCGGCATGGCCGTCATATCCGCATGTCGGCGTTCTTCGACGCCATGCCGTTCCGGATGCGCAAGGCGATGATGATCATCATCGCCACCGTGACCTCGGCCGCGATGTTCCTGCTGACGTGGTATTCGGTCGATTACCTGGTGGTCCAGATGTCGCGAGGCCGGTTGCTGCCGGCGCTGCAGATCCCGCAATGGTGGATCATCCTGTGGGTGCCACTGGGGTTCTTCATGACCGGGCTGCAATACGGGCTGACCGCCATCAAGAACATCATCGACAAGGACATCTGGCTGTCGACAAGCACGCTGGAAGGCTATGACGACAGCGCGGAAGAGGAGGTCTGAGCCATGATGACCTGGGCCATATTCGGCACGATGATCGTTCTGCTTCTGCTGGGCTTTCCGATGATGATCCCGCTGATCGCCGGGTCGCTGATCGGGTTCGTGGCGCTGTTCGGCGGCTTTGGACAGCTTGACACGATGATCCAGCAGATCCTGGGCGGGATACGTCCGGCCAGCCTGATCGCGGTGCCGATGTTCATCTTCGCCGCCGACATCATGACGCGCGGACAATCCGCATCGCGGCTGATCGACCTGGTGATGGCGTTCGTGGGTCACGTCAAGGGCGGGCTGGCCATTTCGACCGCCGGAGCCTGCACGATGTTCGGCGCGGTGTCGGGATCCACCCAGGCCACAGTGGTCGCGGTCGGGGGACCGTTGCGGCCGCGCATGCTGAAGGCGGGCTACAAGGACAGCTTCATCCTGGCGCTGATCGTCAACTCGTCCGACATCGCGTTCCTGATCCCGCCCTCGATCGGCATGATCATCTATGGCGTCGTGTCGGGCACGTCGATTTCCGAACTGTTCATCGCGGGTATCGGGCCGGGGTTGCTGATCCTGCTGCTGTTCTCGATCTACAGCTATATCTATGCCGTGCGGCACAACGTGCCGACGCTGGAGAAATCGACATGGCCCGAACGGGGTAAGGCGGTCCTGCGGGCGCTTTGGCCGCTGGGTTTTCCGGCCATCATCATCGGCGGCATCTATGGCGGCATCTTCTCGCCCACCGAGGCGGCGGCCGCCTGCGTGCTTTATGCGCTGTTCCTGGAAATGATCGTGTTCCGCGAGATGGGGCTGAAGCAGCTGTATTCGACCGCCAAGTCGACCGGCCTGATTACCGCGGTCGTGTTCATACTGGTCGGGGCCGGCGCGGCGTTCAGCTATGTCATCAGCTTCGCGCAGATCCCCCAGCACATCCTTGGCAGCATCGGCATCGACGAGATGGGCCAGTATGGCGTGCTGTTCACCATATCGATCGCGTTCTTCGTCGGCTGCATGTTCGTCGATCCGATCGTGGTGATCCTGATCTTCGTGCCGATCTTCGCCCCTGTCGTGAATTCGGTCGGGCTGGACCCGGTGCTGGTCGGCACGATCATCACACTGCAAGTCGCGATCGGCAGTGCCACGCCACCGTTCGGCTGCGATATCTTCACAGCCATCGCGGTCTTCAAGCGGCCCTATGTCGAGGTGGTCAGGGGAACGCCGCCCTTCATCTTCATGCTGCTGACGGTTGCGGTGCTGCTGATCTTCTTCCCGCAGATCGCGCTGTTCCTGCGCGACCTGGCGTTCAACAAGTAAGAGGCCGCGATGTTCGAAAGGATTCTTGTGCCGTATGACGGCTCCAGCGGTGCCGAGCGGGCGCTGATCAAGGCGACCGAACTGGCGAGGCTGTGCGGGTCGAGCATGATCATCCTGACTGTCTATCGCCATCATTCGATGCTCGAGGCCTCGCTGTCGATGGTCAGGGGCAGCATCGACCCTGGCGGCAATCTGGACGAGACGATGCGCCAGGCTGCCCGCGATGTCGCCGATTTCGCCAAGAGCCACGCGCGCGACGCCGGCGTCGAAAAGGTCAGCGCCTTCATCAAGGCAGGTCAGCCCGCGCGCACCATTGTCGCGATGGCCAAGGACAAGGAATGCGATCTGATCGTGTTGGGGTCGCGCGGGCTTGGTTCGACCGAAGGCTATCTTCTGGGGTCGGTCAGTCACAAGGTCACAGGCCTTGCGGACTGCCCGGTTCTGGTCGTCTGAGGAGAGGTGGCATTTCCCGATGTGGCGCGACAATCTGAACCGTTTCGGGCTGATCGCCCTGGCCACCGATCTGACGATCGAGGGCGATGCCGCGCGGTTGTTTCCGCCCGATTGCCGGCTGCATGTCACCCGGATCGCCTTCGAGAATCCCACCACCGCCGAGAACCTCCGCCGGACCGGCCCGCATCTGAAAGCTGCGGCCGATCTGCTTGTGCCCGGGGTCGAATTGAAGGGCATCGGGTTCGGCTGCACGTCCGCCTCGGCCGTGCTGGGTGATGGCGTGCAGCAGGCCATCGGCGGCCGCGCCCCGATCAGCACGCCTGTCGCCGCCGCGCTGCGCGGCTTCGAGGCGCTGGGGGTTCATCGGATCGCCCTCATGACCCCCTATCTGCCCGAGACCACCGATCTGGTGGGCGACCATTTCGAGGCGAATGGGCTCAAGGTCGTGTCGCGCCAGTCGATGGGGCATGCCGATGATCGCGACATGGCGCTGCTGCCTGGCGACGAGATCCTGGATTTCGCGCTGGAATCCGACCACCCGGATGCACAGGCGCTGTTCATGTCCTGCACGGCGCTGCCTGCGGTTTCGGTGATCGACCGGATCGAGGAACGCCTGGGCAAGCCCGTGGTCAGTTCGAATCTGGCGCTGTTCTGGTCGATGCTGGACCTTGCAAGAATCCCTGCGACGGGGCCGGGCAGGCTGTTCGAGGTCCGCACGTGGTGACGCTCGACGATGTGACCGCCGCGGCCGAGCGTATCGGCGACATGATCCGGGTGACGCCGATCAAGGCTTCGCCGGGGCTTTCCCGGTTGGCGGGCGGTCCGGTCTGGCTGAAATGCGAACACCGTCAGGAAACCGGCGCATTCAAGCTGCGCGGCGCGTCGAATGCTGCGGCACGACTGAGCGACGTGGCCGGCGTCACGACCGCTTCGACCGGCAATCATGGCCGCGCCCTGGCCCATGCCGCGCGCCAACTGGGGATGCCGGCGGTGATCTGCGTGTCACGGCTGGTGCCGGGAAACAAGCTGGCGGCGATCGAGGCGCTGGGCGCCGAGGCGCGCGTCATCGGCGCCAGTCAGGACGAGGCTTTCGAGGAAGCGCGTCGCCTGAAACGCGATGAGGGCTTTGCGCTGATCCCGCCCTTTGACCACCCGGATGTGATCGCCGGGCAGGGAACGCTGGGACTGGAGATCATCGAGCAGATCCCGGACGCCGCGACGATCGCCGTCCCGCTGTCGGGTGGCGGCCTGCTGGCCGGCGTGGCGCTGGCGGTGAAGTCGCTGCGTCCCGATATCCGGATTGTCGGCATCAGCATGGAACGCGGCGCTGCGATGGCCGCCAGCCTTGAGGCAGGCAGGCCTGTCCAGGTCGAAGAGCTTGAGACACTCGCCGATTCCCTCGGGGGAGGGATCGGGATGCAGAACCGCCTGACCTTCGCCATGGTGCGCGATCTGATGGACGATCTGATCCTGCTGACCGAGGATGAGATCGCCGCCGGCATCCGTCATCTGGCGCTTGAGGATGGCGAAACCGTCGAGGGTGCGGCCGCCGTCGGCGCCGCAGCCGTGATCGCCGGCAAGCTGCGGGCCGAGCAAGGCCCGCTGGTTCTGATCCTGTCCGGCCAGAATATCGACCCCGCCCGCCACGCCGCGATCGTGAGGGGCGAAAGATGAGCGATATCCGGATCCTGACCGAAGACCAGCTGCGCGACCGGGTTCAACTGGACGAGGCCGCGATCCGCGTGATCGAGGACGCCTTCGCCGCGCTGGCGAGGGGCGGCGTCGTCATGCCGCCGATCCTGTCGATGCACATGCCCGACGTGAATGGCGAACTGGACGTGAAGACAGCCTATGTGCCCGGGCTCGCAGGGTTCGCGGTCAAGTTGTCGCCCGGATTCTTCGACAATCCCGCCAAGGGTCTGCCTTCGACCTCGGGGCTGATGGTGGTGCTTTCATCCGCGACGGGACGGGTCCAGGCGGTGCTGCTGGACAATGGATATCTGACCGATGTGCGGACCGCCGCGGCGGGCGGCGTCGCGGCCCGGCATCTGTCGCGCAAGGACTCCTCCCGCGCGTCGATCTTTGGCGCCGGGCTTCAGGCGCGGATGCAGTTGCAGGCGCTCAGGCTGGTCCGCCCGATTGCCGAAGCGGTGATCTGGGCGCGCGACCCGGCGAAAGCCGAGGCTCTGGCGGCGGACATGTGCGGCGACGGGCTGACCGTCCGGGCCGAGCAAGACCCGGCCGCTGCTGCGAGCTTCGGCGACGTCATCGTGACCACGACGCCTGCCAGCCAGCCGATCCTGCGCGCCGAATGGCTGCGGCCCGGCCAGCATGTGACCGCCATGGGCAGCGATCAGCCCGGCAAGAACGAGCTGGATCCGCAGTGCCTGGACCGCGCCGACCTGTATGTGGCCGACCGCGTCAGCCAGACCATGCTGATGGGCGAACTGCGCGCCGCGATCGACGCGGGGCTGCTCGGACAAAACGAAATCATCCCGGAGCTGGGCGATATCATCATCGGCCGGCATCCCGGACGCACCGGGCCCGATCAGATCACGATTGCCGATCTGACGGGCACGGGTGTGCAGGACACTGCCATTGCCACCCACGCGCTTGCCGCGTTTTCAGAAGAGACTTGAATGCCAGAACTGCAAAGAACGCCCGAGCGCTTCTCGACCGCCGAATACGAGGAACGCCTGCGCAAGACCCGCTCCAGCATGGCCAAGCTTGGCCTCGACCTGCTGATCGTATCGGATCCCTCGAACATGGCCTGGCTGACCGGCTATGACGGATGGTCGTTCTATGTCCATCAATGCGTCATCGTCGGGCCCGAGGGGCCGCCGATCTGGTTCGGACGCGGGCAGGATGGCCAGGGCGCGTTGCGAACCGTGTGGATGCCGGACGAATACATCATCGGCTATCCCGATTACTATGTGCAGTCGGTCGAACGTCATCCGATGGATTACCTTTGGGCCCAACTGGCCGACCGCGACTGGCATCGCGGCTTCATCGGCGTCGAGATGGACAATTACTGGTATTCCGCCAAGGCGCATGAGCGGCTGGTCCATGGCCTGCCCGAGGCGCAGATCCTGGATGCCACCGGACTGGTGAACTGGCAGCGCGCGGTCAAGACTCCCAAGGAACTGGAATACATGCGCAAGGCCGCGCGGATCGTGGAGCGCATGCATCGCCGCATCGCCGACAAGGTCGAGGTCGGGATGCGCAAATGCGATCTGGTGGCCGAGATCTATGACGCCGGGCTGCGCTATGACGAATGGTCGGGTCATGGCGGGGACTATCCCGCGATCGTGCCGCTGCTGCCCTCGGGGCCGGACGCATCGGCGCCCCACCTGACCTGGGACGACCAGCCGATGAAGGTGAACGAGGGCACCTTCTTCGAGATCGCCGGCTGTTTCCAGCGCTACCATGTGCCATTGTCCCGAACGATCTTCCTGGGCCGTCCGCCGCAGAAGATGCTGGACGCTGAAAAGGCCGTGCTGGAGGGCATGGATGCCGGGTTGTCGGCCGCCCGCGCCGGCAACACCTGCGAGGATGTTGCGGCTGCCTTCTTCACCGTGCTGGACCGCTATGGCATCGTCAAGGACAACCGCACCGGTTATCCGATCGGTCTCAGCTATCCGCCCGACTGGGGCGAGCGCACCATGTCGCTGCGCCGGGGCGACCGGTCCGAGCTGAAGCCAGGCATGACGTTCCACTTCATGACCGGCCTGTGGATGGAGGACTGGGGCTATGAGACGACCGAGTCGATCATCATCACCGAGGAAGGCGATCCGGAATTGTTCTGCAGCCTGCCCCGCAAGATGCTGGTGAAGGAATGAACGCGAACCCGATAAGCCCGACGATCCCGCTGGACGGGCAGGGCAAGACGCATGGATTCCTGCGGCTGCCCTATTCGCGCAATGACAGCGCCTGGGGCAGCGTCATGATACCGATCACCGTCATTGCCAACGGCGAGGGTCCGACGGCGCTGCTGACGGGCGGCAACCATGGCGACGAATACGAGGGACCGATCGCGCTGCAGCAACTGGCGTGGGAGATCGAGCCTTCCGACATCACCGGTCGGGTCATCATCGTGCCCTACATGAACTATCCTGCCTTCCGGGCCGCGGCCAGGGTCAGCCCGATCGACCACAAGAACCTGAACCGCATCTTTCCGGGCCGGCCGGATGGATCGCCCAGCCACAAGATCGCGCATTATTTCGCGCATGTGCTGGTGCCGATGGCCGATATCGTTCTGGACTATCATTCTGGCGGCAAGACTCTGGATTTCCTGCCCTATGCTGCGGCACATTATCTCGAGGACAAGGCGCAGCAGGCGAAATGCGTCGAGGCGGTCAAGGCTTTCGGTGCGCCCTACACGATGATGATGCTGGAAATCGATGCGGTCGGGATGTTCGACACCACGGTCGAGGCGCAGGGCAAGGTCTTCGTGACGACCGAACTGGGAGGCGGTGGGACCGCGACCGCGCGATCGTCCGAAATCGCCGTCCGCGGGGCAAGGAACGTGCTGCGGCACGCAGGAATCCTTTCCGGAGCGGTCGAGTTGCCCGAAGACAGCGTGATGCTGGACATGCCGGGGGATGATTGCTTCCATTTCGCCACACGGGATGGGCTGATGCACCCGCTGGCCGATCTGGGCGACGCGGTCAGAAAGGACCAGCCGATCGCGCGGATCTGGCCCCCGGACCGGACCGGCGTGGAGCCTGTTGATGTGCTGGCCAATCGCGACGGGGTGATCGCTGCCCGTCATTTCCCCGGTCTGATCCAGACCGGAGACTGTGTCGCGGTCATCGCCCTGCGCTGAACGGGGCGCGACGCAGCGCCGGACAGCCCAAAGGCCGGGGGCGGGGCGGGCCAGGCCCGCCCCGGTCGCTGCCGCTGGGCAAGGCGCGCGCTTCGCGCGCGGTTGCGGCACTCCGTCGACCACTTCGCGCGCGGTCAGCCTGCTGCCGCGTATCTCCAGCATTTCTGCCGCAACGGTGATATTGGCGGTCGCGAAAGGCCATGATATCGGATCCATGTTCTCAGGGCGGGGTGAAAGTCCCCACCGGCGGTGACAGCCCGCGAGCGCCTTACCGCTGGAAGGGTCCGCAGATCCGGTGAAATTCCGGGGCCGACGGTATGGTCCGGATGGAAGAGAGCCGAGGCCGGCCCAGTCGCGCGGGACGGTCAAGGTTCGTGCTCTGGGACCTGACGCTGTTTCAACGGAGTGCTCCTGAATGACCGCCAACAATCCGCGCATCGCCTTCGTGAAGGCATCCTGGCACGCAGATATCGTGGACCGAGCGCATGCAGGTTTCGCGACCGAGGCCGCACGGCTGATCCCGGGTGTCCGGATTGATCCGTTCGACGTGCCCGGGGCGTTTGAAATGCCGCTGCTGGCGAAGAAGCTTGCACAAACCGGGCGCTATGACGCGGTGGTTGCGGCGGCGCTGGTGGTCGATGGCGGGATCTATCGCCATGATTTCGTGGCTGGCGCCGTGGTCAACGGGTTGATGGCGGTCGGGCTGGACACCGGTGTGCCCTGTTTCTCGGTCTCGCTGACCCCGCACAACTATCAGGAAACTCCGACGATCAGCGCCTTCTACCGCGAGCATTTCCTTGCGAAGGGCGCCGAAGCCGCCGTGGCCGTCCATCAGGTTCTGGCCCTGGATGCGCGCCTGAAGGCCGAGCAGCGCGATGAGGCGGCCTGATAAGCGAACCCGGAAATCTGGCGTGCCTGGCTGAAGGGCCACGGGCACAGGGCCCTTTCAGGACGGGGCCGTCGGGCGCAGTTCCGGCGCGGCCGGGGTGGTCCACGGCCTAGGCTGTGCTGTCGTCCCGCCCTGTGCGGGCCACCTCGACGCGGATCCCGCGGTCGCGCAACGTCTCGACAAGGCGCGGCGGCGTGCGATCATCCACGATCACCAGGTCGAAATCGTCCAGCGGGCACATCGCGTGCAGCGCGCGGCGACCGAATTTCGTATGATCTGCCAGCAGGATGCGCCGCGCCGCGCTGGCCCACATGGCGCGCTTGGTCTCGACCATGTCGGGCGACTGATGAAAGACCATGTTGTCGGTGATCGCGGACATGGAGAGGAACGCCAGATCGGCACGTAGATGCCGGATCTGCTGGGTTGTCGCGGCGCCCATGAATGCGTTGCACCAATGGTGAAACTGGCCGCCAAGGCCCAGCAGCGTCAGGTCGCGGATCTCCTTGAGCGCATTCATCAGCGTGATCGAGTTGGTGATTGCGGTCAGGGGCACCCGGGCGGCGAGATGCGGTGCCATCCGAAACACCGTCGTGCTGTCGTCGAAGAACACCGCCTGGCCGGGCTCGATGCAGGCGGCAGCGGCAGCGGCGATCGCGGATTTCTCGGTCGCCTGCCGCGCCTCGCGATAGACGTCGCTGGCCTCGATCAGGCTGGTCGGCGCGGCCGAAACGATGCCGCGCGTCTTGCGCAGCAGCCCGCGGGCGGCCAGATCGTCAAGGTCGCGATGGGCGGTCATCAGGCTGATGCCGAAGCGCTCGGTCAGGTCCTCGATGCGCATCGTCCCCTCGGCCATCACCGCGGCGGCGATGAGTTGGCGGCGCGCGATCTGGCGGGCCTGCCGGCTGTCGCTGGGCAGTTCGTCATTCAACGGCCGCTCGATCCGGGCGGGCGGGCTGTCGCGATTGGGCGTCTTGGGTTCGGTCATGGCCTGTTCTTTACAGATCCGGCTGCGACCGTGGTAGCGAAATGCATGGCCGCGATGCACCCGGATGCAGGAGGGGCGCGAAAAACCGCGCCCCTTGCGGGATCATTCTCCGAGAACGAACGCGGCCGTGTAGTTGTCGGCGTTGTCCTTGGTGATCAGCAGGCAGTCGAACAGTTGCTTCTCGGTGTCGACGCCGGTTTCGCCGGTCTTGATGAAGCTGTCGGCCTGCCGGACCGCCTCGGCCGAGAAGATCGCGACCGGCTGCAGGACGGTGTACTGCATCTCTCCGGCCTTCACGGCCTCGACGGCATCGGGCGAGCCGTCGAAGCCGCCCACCTTGACCTGATCGAGCTTGCCGGCCTCTTTCAGCGCGGCGATCGCACCAAGCGCCATCTCGTCATTGCCCGAGATGACGCCGATCACGTCCGGATTGGCCTGCAGCAGCGACTGTGCCTTCTGATAGCCCTGCGTCCGGTCCCAGTTGGCGACCTCGCGACCGACCTTCTCGAGGTCGGGATATTGCGTCAGCACGGTCTCGAAGCCGTTGGAACGGGTCAAGGCGTTGTTGTCTGCCGGGTTTCCGAACAGTTCCACATATTTTCCGCTGTCCCCCACGGCTTCGACCCAGGCCTGTGCGCCAAGCGCGGCACCCTGCGCGTTGTTGGACACAAGCTGTGCCTTGGCCAGGCCTTCCTGATTGATCTCGGCATTGACCAGGAACACCGGGATACCGGCGTCCACGGCCTTCTTGACCGCGCCGACCGATCCATCGGCATTGGCCGGATCAAGGATGATCGCGACCGACTTGTTCGTGATGGCCGTGTCGATCAGCGTGCTCTCGGCGTTGGTGTCGCCCTTGTGGGCGGCAACGTTGGCGGTGTAGCCCAGCTCTTCGGCGGTGGCCTTGGCAACCTCGCCCTCGGTGAACCAGTACGGGTTTGCAGGGTCATTGACGATGATCGTCATCAGTCCTTCGGCCTGGACCGCCCCGGCCATCAGCGGCGCGGCGGCGACAGCGGCCAGAAGCAGGCGGCGCGTCATGTTCAGCATTGGTCTTCTCTCCCTTGGGTTGGTGGAACTGTCGCATGCGACAGGCTTTCCGCCCGGCTTTCCTGGATGGGCGCCGGACCGGGAAGTTTCGCGGAGACGTCAGCTCTTGCGGCCGCCGCGTCCGTATTGAAGCGAGTTCATCAGCACGGCCAGCACGATCACGGCGCCGGTAAATACCGTCTGCCAGTAGGACGACACGCCGATGATGACGAGGCCGTCGGACAGAAAGCCGATCACGAAGGCGCCCAGCATGGTGCCGCGCATGGTGCCGCGCCCGCCGGTCAGCGCCGCGCCGCCGATCACGACCGCAGCGATGGCTGTCAGTTCATAGGTCATGCCCGCCGTCGGGCCGGCCGAGGTCAGCTGCGACGCCAGCACCAGCCCGGCAATGGCCGACAGCATCCCCGACAATGTGTAGACGGTGATCTTGACGCGGCGGGTCGGCACCCCCGACAGTTCGGCCGCGCGCTCGTTTCCGCCTGACGCGTACAGCCAGCGACCGAAGGACGACCGCGACAGCATCAGCCCGCCGAGAATGGCCAGCACCGCCAGCACGATGACCGAGATCGGTACGCCCGCGATGCGGTTGAAGCCGATCCAGTCAAAGCCCGTATTGCCCAGTTCAGGACGTCCCGACAGGTTGTTGTAGGTCAATCCGTTGGTCATCAGCAGCGCGACGCCGCGCGCCACATACATGACGCCAAGCGTGGCGACGAAGGCCGGCACCTTGAAGATCGACACCAGCACGCCGTTGACCGCCCCGACCAGCGCGCCCAGCACGCAGGTCAGCACCACCACCGCCCAGACCGGGGGATACAGGATCACGCCCATCGCCTGCAGTTCGATCCCCTGCATCATCGCGCCGGCGGCGACGCCGGCCAGCGCCAGGATCGAACCAACCGACAGGTCGATGCCGCCATTCAGGATCACCAGCAGCATGCCGATCGCCAGGATGCCGTAGATGGCCACGTGGCTTGCCATGATCAGCAGGTTGCCGATGGTCAGGTAGTTTGGCGACAGGATCGAGAAGACCACGATGATCGCGATCAGCGCAAAGAATGCGCGGCCTTCCAGAAGCAGGCGCCCGATGTTGAAATCGCGCTTTCTGCCATCGGGACGGGCAACGATGGTATCCGACATGTCCTTGGTTTCCCTCACTCTCGTCCCTCAGGCGGCCACGGACTCGCCCGAGGCGGCCATGATTCTTTCCTTGGTGACGGTGGAATCGAATTCGGCCGAGATGCGGCCCTTGTGCATGACGATGATCCGATGCGCGATCGAAAGGCACTCGCTGACCTCGGACGTCGAATAGATGACGGCCAGCCCCTGCCTTGCCTCTTCCGCCAGCAGTCTGAACACCTCGGCCTTGGCACCGATGTCGATGCCTCGCGAGGGTTCGTCCAGCATGATGACGCGTGGCCTTGTCGCCAGCATCTTGCCGATCACGACCTTCTGCTGGTTGCCGCCGGACAGCGAGCCGATGGGCGCGTCGGGACCGGATGTCTTGACCGTGACTTCGCGGATGCTGGCGTCGATCAGCGTTCGTTCGGCCGCTTTCCGGGTGAACAGGCCCTTGGTGAAGCTGGCGATCGAGGCCAGTGAAAGATTTTCGCCCACGCTCATTGTCTGGACCAGGCCGTCGCGCTGACGATCCTCGGGGACCAGCGCAAGCCCGCGTGCAATGCGCTCGGCGATCGACAGATGCGAGATTTCCTTGCCCTCCAGCACGATTTCGCCCGCGCTTGCCCGCAGCTTGCCCGCACAGGTTTCCAGCAGCTCGGTGCGTCCGGCGCCCATCAGCCCATAGATGCAGACGATCTCGCCCGCGCGGACGTCCAGCGACAACCCGTCGACCAGATGAAACCCGCCGGCCGGGTCCGGCAGCGTCAGGTTGCGGATCGACAGGGCGGGATGGCCCAGGCGGGTCCGGGGTGGACTGCCCAGATCGTAGTTGTCACCGACCATGTTGCGCACGATCCATTCGAGATCGATGTCGGCACGGGGTCCATAGGCAGTCATGGTGCCGTCGCGCAGGACGACCGCGTGATCGGTTATGGTCAGCGCTTCTTCCAGGTGGTGCGAGATGTAGACGATCGAAACGCCCTTTGCGGTCAGGTCGCGCACGACCTTGAACAGCACCTCGACTTCGCTGGCAGACAGCGCGCTGGTGGGTTCGTCCATGATCAGGATGCGGCTGTTGACCGACAGGGCGCGGGCGATCTCGACGATCTGCTGCTGGCCAAGGCGCAGCTCCTCGACCGGGGTCAGCGGGTCGATGTCCTCTTCCAGATCCTGCATCAGCTTGCGGGTCTGGCGTTCCTCTTCGGCGAAATCGACACCGGTCGCACCGCTGATCTCGCGGCCCATGAAGATGTTGTCGCGCACGGACAGGTTGGGGGCGAGGCTCAGCTCCTGGTGGATGATCGAGATGCCGCGATCGCGCGCCTCGGTGGCGCTGCCGAAGCTGACCGGCCGGCCGTCGAGGATGATCTCGCCGCCGGTCGGCTGGATGACGCCGGACAGGATCTTCATCAGGGTCGACTTGCCTGCGCCATTCTCGCCGAAAAGAGTCGTGACCTGGCCGCGATGGATGTCGAAGTCGACGCCTTTCAGCGCGTGGACATTGCCATAGGACTTGGAGACATGGCGGGCGGCCAGGACAACCTGGCGCGCATCGGGGCCGCCCTCGGGCATCTCGCCCGCGATGTTGACGGTGCGGCTCATTCGACGCTCATCTCGACAGGCGTGATCAACCAGTTCTTCGGGTTTATCAGCCGGAAGACGCCGGTCACGGAAACGGTGCGGCCGGTCAGGTTCGTCGTGTCGATGCCGTCAAGCACCGCGGCCTTCATGGCACGATTGATGCCCGAGCCCGCGTCCTGGTATTCGATCTGGTTCTTGAACTGGCCGAATGCGATGTCGCCAGGCGCATCGCGCAGATCGGTTCCGTTGATGGCCGGGCCGGTCTGGACGCGGATGGCGACGCCCTCGGGCACGCCGGCCGCCTCCAGCGCATGCACGCCGGACTTCGCCTCGCCCGCAACGCCGGTGAGAGTCACGAACATGATCGCGCCGGTCGAGGCGGCCATGCCGTATTGCTCGATTGCTGCGTTCTTGTCGGCAAGGACTGCCGGCACCAGCGTCGCGGCATCGACAGCCTTCTGCTGGACGAATTCCAGGATGCGGGGGAATTCCGACTGTCCATAGCTGTCGGGTGAAAACGCCTGGACGCGGATGTCGGACTCTGAGCCGACATGGACGACCGCGGTGTCCAGCGCGATGCCGGCCACAACCGCGATCGCGACGGCGGCACTGACGAAGAGTCCGCGTCGCGACGGTGCCGGCGCCTTCGGGGCAGGTGAGGTGGGCGCGGTGCTCTGGGTCATGATGCAGCCTCAGGCCGAGTGATGTGGGGAACGCCCGGCCGAGTCAGCCGGCTGCGGTTTCCGGACGAGGCGAAGGCGTCGTCGTGCAGGGTCGTGCATGATAGCCATTCCTCCTCCATCGGCCGATCCTGACGCCCTCCTCGGCGTCGACGGCCCGAATCAGCCCATTTGTGATATGATAATGATAAAAACTAGTCAATAACATAACATGAAATCCTGGCAAATCAGCTGTCGGTGCCGACCGAACGTACCGGCTTGCGGACGGCCGCGGCGGCTGTCCTGATCGCTGGCGGAAGGGCTCAGCCCCGATGCCGCGCGGGGGAAAAGCGGCATTTCTTTGCTGCCTGGACTGTTCTCAGTCGCGTGCACCGGCTGGCCATCCCATGTTGTGGCGGTGCCGCAATGCGACCGCGTCCACATCCTGTCGCCGATCTGGTCAGGCCCTTTACGGAACAGGGTATCTGAAATTTATTCCTTTGTCCGTAAAAAAATACGTTTTATGTGGTAGCGCTATGGTATATGTTTGCGGAGCGGAGCCCTCAAGAGACGGCCTGCAAGGCATGACCGCAGGTCGCGCGTCGAGCGACGGCCGGGGAGGAAGTCAGTATGAGAACAGCTTGTCGTGCTGCTGTGGCGCCCGAGGCGGTCCATGTCGGGTTCTGAGATCCTGATCGGGATCGATGCGGGCACCTCGGTCATCAAGGCGGTCGCATTCGACCTGGCGGGCCGGCAACTTGGCGTGTCCTCGGTTCCCAATCGCTATCGCTCGGGCGTGGACGGCAGCGCCACGCAAGCGTTGAGCCAGACCTGGGACGATTGCGCGACCGCGTTGCGCGCCCTTGGACAGAAGATCGACGGCCTCGCCGATCGTGCTGCGGCGCTGTCGGTCACCGCTCAGGGCGACGGCACCTGGCTTGTCGGACGCGACGGTCCCGTGGGCGACGCGTGGTTGTGGCTTGATGCCCGCGCCGCGCCGACGGTCGCGAAGCTGTCGGCGGATCCGGCGAACCGCGCCCGATTCGAGGCGACGGGCACCGGGCTGAACACCTGCCAGCAGGGCTGTCAGATGGCCCATATGGATACCCATGCGCCCGGCCTGCTGGACCAGGCCGAAGTGGCGTTGCACTGCAAGGACTGGCTCTATCTCAACCTGACGGGGATCCGCGCGACCGACCCGTCCGAGGCCAGCTTCACCTTCGGGAATTTCCGCAACCGGCGCTATGATGACGGCGTGCTTGACGCGCTCGGGCTGGCTCATCGCCGGGGGCTGCTGCCAGAGATCATCGACGGAACGCAGATCACCCACAAGCTGACCGCTGATGCCGCGCGCCAGACCGGTCTGCGCGCCGGCACGCCGGTCAGCCTGGGCTATGTCGACATGGTGATGACCGCCCTGGGCGCGGGCGTCTATGGTGGGGCTGCGGGCGATGTGGCCTGTTCCACCGTCGGTTCGACCGGGGTGCATCTGCGGGCCGTCCGGTCGGACGATGTGCATCTGAATGCCGAGGGCACGGGCTATGTGATCTGTCTTCCGATCCCGGGTATCGTGACACAGGTCCAGACCAACATGGCCGCGACGCTGAACCTCGACTGGTTACTGTGCATCGCAGCCGGGATTATGTCGGACATGGGGCATGCCGTCACCCATCGCGACCTCGTCGGCCATATCGATGGCTGGCTGGCCCGGTCGCGGCCCGGCCAGATCCTCTATCACCCCTATATCTCGGATGCGGGGGAACGCGGCCCCTTTGTCAACGCCGACGCGCGCGCGGGCTTCGTGGGCTTGTCGACCGGCCATCGCTTTCCCGATCTTGTCCGCGCCGTGGCCGAGGGGCTGGGTATGGCGATGCGTGACTGCTATGCCGCGATGGGCCCGTTGCCCGGCGAATTGCGCCTGACCGGCGGGGCGGCGCGATCCGGGGCATTGCGCGGCATCCTGTCCGCCAGCCTGAATGCGCCGGTGCGCGTTTCGGATCGGGACGAGGCCGGTGCGGCAGGAGCCGCGATGATGGCCGCGGTCGCCATCGGCGCCTATCCCGACATGGAGGCCTGCATCGCCGAATGGGTGACGCCGCTTCTGGCCGAGGCCGAGCGTCCCGACGCGCAGCTGGTCGGCGCCTATGACCGCCTGTTTCACGTTTTCTCGGCGTCGCGCGGCGACCTGGCCGCGACATGGGGCGCGCTTGCCGCCGCCCGCAGGACTTTCCCGGAAGGATATTGAAGATGAGCAATGACAGCCAGGTGATCGACCTGTTCGTGATTGGCGGGGGTATCAACGGCGCCGGAGTCGCGCGCGATGCTGCCGGCCGTGGATTGAGTGTCGTGCTGTGCGAAAAGGACGATCTGGCCGAGGGCACCTCTTCCCGGTCGGGCAAGCTGGTTCATGGCGGTCTGCGCTATCTGGAATACTACGAGTTTCGGCTGGTCCGCGAAGCGTTGATCGAACGCGAGGTGCTGATGAACGCCGCCCCGCATATCATCTGGCCGATGCGCTTTGTCCTGCCGCACAGTCCGCAGGACCGGCCGGCCTGGCTGGTGCGGCTTGGCCTGTTCCTCTACGACAATCTGGGCGGGCGCAGAAAGCTGCCGGGCACGCGCACCCTGGATCTGCGCCGCGACCCGGAGGGCGCACCGCTGCTGGACAAGTACAGCAAGGGTTTCGAATACAGCGACTGTTGGGTCGACGACGCCCGGCTGGTGATCCTGAACGCGGTCGACGCGGCCGAGAAGGGCGCCGAAGTGCTGACCCGCAGCCCCTGCGTCTCGGCCCGTCGCGAGGATGGCGCCTGGACGGTGCAGACGAGAAGCCAGCTTACGGGCGAAACCCGGATCTTTCGCGCGCGATGCCTCGTGAACTGCGCGGGCCCGTGGGTCAGCGACTTCATCACCCGCGTCGCCGGCGCGAACTCGGCCCGCAATGTGCGGTTGGTCAAGGGCAGCCACATCATCGTCCCGAAGTTCTGGGCGGGCAACAACGCCTATCTGGTTCAGAACCACGACAAGCGGGTGATCTTCATCAACCCGTACGAGGGCGACAAGGCGCTGATCGGGACCACCGACATCGCCTATGAAGGACGCGCCGAAGACGTGTCGGCGGACGAGGCCGAGATCGACTATCTGCTGGCGGCGGTGAATCGCTATTTCAAGGAACAGCTGCGCCGGTCGGACGTGCTGCACACGTTTTCGGGCGTGCGCCCGCTTTTCGACGACGGGCAGGGCAACCCCTCGGCCGTGACGCGCGACTATGTGTTCGATCTGGACCAGACCGGCGGTGCGCCACTGCTTAACGTGTTCGGCGGCAAGATCACCACGTTCCGTGAACTGGCCGAACGCGGCATGCACAAGCTGCGGCCGATCTTTCCCGACATGGGTGGCGACTGGACCGAAAATGCGCCCCTGCCGGGCGGCGAGATCGCGAACTCGGACTATGAAAGCTACGTCAATCTGCTGCGCGAACTGCATCCCTGGATGCCGCGCGCGCTGGTCCATCACTACGGCAGGCTTTACGGCGCGCGGACCGGGGACCTGGTCGCGGGCGCGACCGGCATGGCCGATCTGGGCCGGCATTTCGGTGGCCAGCTTTACGAAGCCGAGGTGCGCTACCTGGTGGCGAAGGAGTGGGCGCTGCGGCCCGATGATATCCTCTTCCGCCGCACCAAGCACTATCTGCACCTGACCGAGGCCGAGCGTCGCGCCTTTGCGGACTGGTTCAACGAGTCCGCAAAGGCGCACGCGGCTTGAGGAGAATGCAATGCCCCTGACGCTGTCTCTGAACACCAACCCGCTGGTGAATCGCTTTGCCGAGCCCGATAACCTGATCGACACCGTGGCGCGTGACCTGCGCATCCGTGATCTGCAGTTGACGCATGAGTTCATCAACCCGTCCTGGCCTGCCCCGGTGATCCGGCGGCTGACGCGCCAGATGGGCGCCGCGCTGGCCCGGACGGGGGTGCGGGTGACCAGCGGCATGACCGGGCCCTACGGAAGGCTGAACCATTTCGGCCATCCCGACCGGGACGTGCGCCGGTATTACGTGGATTGGTTCCGAACCTTCGCCGGCATCATCGCGGATCTCGGCGGAACCAGCATCGGCACGCAATTCGCGATCTTCACCTATCGCGACTACGATGATCGCGCCCGACGCGAAGAACTGATCGGCATCGCCATCGATTGCTGGGCGGAACTGGCCGAGCACGCCAAGGCGGCGGGTCTGGAATGGATCTTCTGGGAGCCCATGAGCGTGGGCCGGGAATTCGGCGAAACCATTGCGGAATGCCGGGCCCTGCAGGCGCGTCTGACCGCAGCGGACATGGCGATTCCGATGTGGATGATGGCCGATATCGACCATGGTGACGTTACCAGCCCGGACCCCGACGATTTCGACCCCTATGCCTGGGCCCGCGCGGTGCCGAGGCTGTCGCCGATCATCCATGTCAAGCAGTCGCTGATGGACAAGGGCGGCCATCGGCCGTTCATCGCGGAATTCAATGCCAGGGGACGCATCCAGCCCAGGCCGTTGCTGGCGGCCTTCGCCGAAGGCGGAGCGCAGGACAACGAGATCTGCCTGGAGCTCAGCTTCAAGGAGCGTGATCCGAATGACCGCGAGGTGATCCCCCAGATTGCCGAAAGCGTGGCTTTCTGGGCACCGCATATCGACACCGGCGCCGATAAGCTGAATATCTGAGCCGACCCCACGATTCAGGAGCCGGGCATGCAGTCATTCGCCTTCGCAACCGCCACCGAAATCATGTTCGGACGAGGATCTGCGGATGCCGCGCCCGCCGCAGTGTCGGGGTTGGCGCGGACCGTGCTGCTGGTGCACGGCAGCAACCCCGCACGCAGCGCCGGGCTGCGCGCGAGGCTGGAGGCAGAGGGCTGCGCGGTCACCGGCTTCGCCGTGGCTCGGGAGCCCGACATGGCGCTGATCGAGGCCGGTGTGACCGCCGCGCGCGATGCCGGGGTCAAGATCGTGGTCGCCATGGGCGGCGGCGCGGTGATCGACGCGGGCAAGGCCATCGCCGCAATGGTCCCCGCGCGTCGTCCGATGCTGGACCATCTCGAGGTGGTCGGTCAGGGCTTGCCGCTGGACCATCCGCCCTTGCCGTTCGTCGCGATGCCGACGACGGCCGGAACAGGCGCCGAGGTGACCCGTAACGCGGTGATCGCTGTTCCGGACCAGCGCCGCAAGGTCAGCCTGCGCGACGTGCGGATGCTGCCGCGACTGGCGATCGTCGATCCGGCTCTGACGGATGGCTGTCCTCGCGGCGTCACGCTGGCCTCGGGGCTGGACGCCATCACGCAGGTGATCGAGCCCTATGTCGGCACGCGCGCGAACCCGATGACCGACGCGCTGTGCCGAGACGCGATCCCTCGCGGCCTGGCCGCGATCCGGCGACTGATGAAGGCCGAGGACCCGGCGGCGCGCGACGAGATGGCCTGGGTCAGCCTGTGCGGCGGCCTGGCGCTGGCGAATGCCGGTCTGGGCGCGGTGCACGGTCTCGCGGGTCCTCTGGGCGGGCTTTCGGGCGCGGCGCATGGCGCAATCTGCGGTGTCCTGTTGCCGCATGTGCTTGTGGCGAACCGGCGCAAGGTCCATGACGGCGGGCGGCTGGACCAGGTCGGCCGATGGATCGGCGCGGCGTTCTGCCGGCCCGAGGCCACGGTCGATCAGGCCGCCGCCCTGCTTGCGGAGTGGTCGCGCGGATGCGGCCTGTCGTCGCTGGCGGAACTGGGGATCGATCGGGGCGCGCAACAGGCGGCCGCCGAGGCGGCCGCCATGTCATCGTCGATGAAGGCCAATCCGGCGCCGCTTGCGGCGGCCGATCTGCGGGCGGTGATGGAGGCTTCAGGCTGATGGCGCATCACGCCGGGATCGACCCGGAGCAAAGCCTCGCGATCCGCGCAGCATGGCTGCATTACGCCGGCGGGCTGACGCAGGCGGCGGTCGCCAAGCGGCTGGGACTGTCGTCGGTCAAGACCCATCGGCTGATCGCGCGTGCGGTCGCGGACGGTGTCGTGAAGGTCTCGATCGATGGTGAGATCGTCGAATGCGCGATGCTGGAGGACCGGCTTTGCGCGCGTTACGGGCTTCAGTCCTGCGAGGTGGCGCCGGACCTTGGCGAGGATGGAATGCCCCTGCGGGCGCTGGGACTGGCGGGGGCGGGGTTTCTGCGTCGCGAGATCGAGCGGGCAGAGCACAGCGTGATCGGGCTGGGCCATGGCAGGACACTTGCCGCCGCGGTCCACCAGTTGCCACGCTTCGACGCGCATGGCGCGCGTTTCGTGTCGCTGCTGGGCGGCCTGACCCGAAACTATGCGGCCAATCCGCATGATGTCATGCACAGGCTTGCGGAAAAGACCGGGGCGCAGGCCTTTGTCCTGCCGGTGCCCTTCTTTGCCAATTCCGAAAGGGACCGGGCCATCCTGCTGGCGCAGCCAGGGGTGCGGGAAATCTTTGATCTGTCGAACCGCGCCCCTCTCAAGTTCGCCGGGACGGGCACCGCGGATGCCGGCGCGCAGCTGGTCGCCTCGGGCATGATCGAGCCGCGCGAGATCGCCGAGATCAATGCCGCCGGCGGTGTCGGCGAGATGCTGGGGCATTTCTTCGACGCGGATGGCCGGGTGCTGGAGACCGCGCTGAGCATGCGGACCCTGTCCGTCGATCTGGATGCGGCGCGCGACAGCCGGATCGTCGTGATCGCCGGTGGCACCGAAAAGACCCGGGCGATCCGGGCGGTCTTGAACAGCGGCAGGGTGAACGGCCTGATCACCGACGAACGGACCGCCAGGGCCCTTGTCGGGTGAAAGCCGTCGAATGTGGTTGTCTTCGATCGCCTGATCGCCCCGGGATCGGTCGTCTGTGGCGCTCGGGAAGCGGTCGGTCCGGGCAGAGCCCGGCCCGTTCGCTGCCGCTGGGCCTTTCGCGCGCGCGGGCAAGGCGTCCTGGCCACCGGCCGCAAGATGCGCTTGCGCGCGTGATGACCGTATCGCTGGTGATGCCGAATGGGCAAGAGAGACGTTCGATCGGCGCCGAGGCGAGAGTCCCGCTGCGGCATTCACTGGGCTTTGCCGCGAACAGCCGCCCTGTTGGGATCGACACGACGGCGACATTCATGCCATCCGCATGCAGGGCCCCGGCGCCTCGATGGCCAGCACGGCCTCGGTCCCGGTCGCGACCAGGGTCACGTTGCGGCCTTAACCGAATTGCCGGATCGCATAGGCGCCCCTTGCGGTGAGGACTGCCGATCCGCCGACGGGTGACTTCGTTGCGTGTCTCTGGCGACCTGGCGGCCCGCCTGTCATGCCGAGCGGCGCGCGACCTGGCGCCGCGCGCGCCGATGCGGCGCCATCGAGCGGCAAGGTCGTCGGGGATCTCGAAGGGGGCGGCCGGTCGGCCAGGCGCGGTCCTGGTCAGCGCCGCCTCTTCGTCGCCGGGCGGCGAGCCATGTGCCGCATAGGTGCCCGCCTTGTCGGGTGAGCCGTAGCCGGTCACGGTCTTCTCAGCGCCATGCCAACGGGCATCGCCAGACCCTGACCCAGCGGGCCTGTGGTCATCGCGATCCTTTTGGGATGGCCGTGTTCGGGGTGTCCCGCGGTGATCGTGCCCCACTGCCGGACAGTCCTGATCTGAACCAGCGTCATGTCCCGGTAGCCTGTCAGGTGCAGCATCGAGGCGTGGCCATGTTCGAGTCCCTGTTGCGCGCGGCCACAGAAAGTCACAGTAATAAATCACAAAGTAACAAAATCTATGTTGATTATGACAATATTTCTGTTAGGAATGCGTCCGAGCCGGTGGCCAGGAAGGATGTTGCATGAAACGAGAGGAACGCAGGCAGGCCATCATGGACATTCTGGTCGAGCAGCGCGCCGTCGATCTTGACGATCTTGCAGACCGTTTCGCCGTGTCGAAGATGACCATTCATCGCGATCTGGATGATCTTGAGCAGGCGGGGCTGCTGCGCAAGGTGCGCGGCGGTGCGACCATCGAGGCCGGTACCCAGTTCGAAAGCGATTTCCGCATCCGCGAATTGCAGGACAGCAGCTCGAAATCGCGCATGGCCCATGCCGCGCTGGACCTGGTCGAGCCGGGAATGACCGTCATGATCAATGACGGATCGATGGCCTCGTTGCTGGGCGCGCGGCTGGCCGAAAGGGTGCCGCTGACGGTCATAACCAACAACGCCGCAGTTCTGGATCACCTGAAGGAAGCCCCGCGCGTCACGCTGATCGCGCTGGGGGGCGTTTTCAGCGCCAAGTTCAACGGCTATTTCGGGCTGGTGACCGAACAGGCGCTGGCGCGGCTGCGCGCCGACATCGCCTTCATCTCGACGCCCGCCCTGGCGGGCTTGCAGGCATTCCACATGGACGAGCCGGTCGTCCGCGCCAAGCGCGCGATGATGGCCGGGGCCGAACGCAGCGTCCTGCTGGTCAATCACCGGCGGTTCGGTCGGTCGGCCCTGCATGTGCTGGCCGATCTTGACGAGTTCGACGCCATCATCACCGATGCCCCTCCCGCGCCCAAGGATCGGGCCGCGCTGGATCGGGCCGGGATTGCGCTGACGATCGCCGGGCCGCGGGACAGCAAGGAGTGACCGCATGACATTCTGGATCGGCACAAGCTGGAAGATGAACAAGACATTGGCCGAGGCCCGCGCCTTCGCCGAAGGGCTGGTCGCAGAGGAGGCCACCCGCGACCCACGCATCCAGCGCTTTGTGATACCACCCTTCACCGCCTGCCGCGAGGTCAAGGCACTGCTGACGACCACATCCGTCAAGGTCGGCGCGCAGAACATGCACTGGGCCGATCAGGGCGCATGGACTGGCGAGATCAGCCCGGTGATGCTGGCCGACTGCGCTCTGGACCTTGTGGAACTGGGTCATAGCGAGCGCCGAGCGCATTTCGGCGAGACCGACGAGACGGTCGGTCTCAAGACCGAGGCCGCCATCCGACACGGGTTGATCCCGCTGATCTGCATCGGAGAGACGCTGGCCGAACGCGAATCCGGGCGCGCGCAGGACGTGCTGGAAACGCAGCTTCGCGGCGCCCTGGGCAGGCTGTCTGGCGACATGAAGGCCGCCGAGATCCTTCTGGCCTACGAGCCGGTCTGGGCGATCGGCGAACATGGCATCCCGGCGACGTCGGACTATGCCGATGCGCGCCAGGCCGAGATCATCGCGGTGGCGGGCAATATTATGGGCCGCAAGGTCCCCTGCCTCTATGGCGGCTCGGTCAATGCCGGCAATTGCGAAGAGCTGATCGGCTGCCCGCATGTCGACGGTCTTTTCATCGGCCGCTCGGCCTGGAAGCTCGATGGCTATCTGGACATTCTGGCGCGCTGCGCCGCAACGATCTGAAGGAGTGACGAGATGAAACTGGCAATCGCAGGCGACAGCGCTGGCGAAGCTCTGGCCAGGATTCTGGCCGATCACCTGAAGGACAGGCACGAGGTGTCGGACATCAGCCGCACCGATGCCGGCCCCGATGCGTTCTATGCCAATCTGTCCGATCGCGTTGCGAGCCAGGTCCTGGACGGCACGTTCGATCGCGCCATCCTGGTCTGTGGCACCGGGATCGGCGTCTGCATGGCGGCGAACAAGGTCTCGGGCATCCGCGCTGCGCTGACCCACGACACCTATTCGGCCGAACGCGCCGCCTTGTCGAACAACGCCCAGATCATCACCATGGGCGCGCGCGTCATCGGGGCAGAGGTCGCCAAGACCATCGCTGATGCGTTCCTGGCCGAGACGCTGAATTTCGATGCGCAAGGCAAGTCTGCCGGCAACGTGAACGCCATCGACGAGATCGATGCGAAATACAGCACGGGCTGAGGCCTGAAGGGACAACCGATGCTGAAACTTCCAAATGATGGCCCGGCGTCGGGCCGTCTGCTTGATGAGGCGCTTTCAGCCAACGGGCCTGCGGCCATCGTGCTGGCAATCGCGAAGTCATTGCCCCCGCTCGCCGCGCGCCTGGCGGCGGGGTCCCTGCATGGCGACCCTGCGGAATTGGTCGGGGTCAATGACAGCGGCGACCGGCAGAAGGCGCTGGACCTTGCCGCCCATCATTACATGATCGAGGTTCTGCGAGTCGCCGGCGTCCGTCAGGTGCTTTCGGAAGAGGCAGAACGGGTCGTCGTGCTGAATGCGGACGGGCTGTTCGATGTGGCGATGGATCCGATTGATGGATCAGGCAGCATCGGGATCGGTGCGCCGCTTGGCACGCTGTTCAGTATCCTTCCGGCCGACGCAGAGGGATTTCTGCGTCCGGGCCGCGCGGTCGTCGCGGCGGGCTATGCCTCGTTCGGGCATTCTCTGGATTTCGGTTATTCGCTGGGGCAGGGCGTGCATATCGCGACCCTTGATCCCGAAACCGGCCTGTATCGTCTGATCCGCGAGAACGTGGTGCTGAAGCCCGTCACATCGACGATCGCCTATAACGCCTCGAACGAACATTACTGGTCCGACGGGCTTCGGGCCTGGGCTCGAGACCTGCGCATGGGCGCCGATGGGCCGCGCGAACGGGACTTCAACATGCGGTGGCTGGCGGCCGCGGTCGGCGACCTGCATCGCATCCTGATGCGGGGCGGCGCCTTTCTCTACCCGCAGGACCGCCGCCGGGGTTACGAGAATGGCCGCCTGCGATTGATCTACGAATGTACGCCGATGGCCTTCCTGATCGAGCAGGCGGGCGGCGCGGCGAGTGACGGAACGCAACGCATTCTGGACCGCCAGCCGGCGGACCCGCACGAATTCGCGCCGCTCATATTCGGCGCGCGGGACGAGGTCGAGACGATCCTGTCCTATCTTGCCGCCAATCAAGGATAATCGCCATGACCATGATCACCCTGCGCCAGCTTCTGGATCACGCAGCCGAACACGGCTATGCGGTGCCAGCGTTCAATATCAACAACATGGAACAGGGGCTTGCGGTCATGCAGGCCGCCGCCGCGACCGACAGCCCGGTGATCCTGCAGGCCAGCCGGGGCGCGCGGGCCTATGCCAACGACCAGGTGCTGGCCGGGCTGATCGCCGGGCTTGCCCGGGCCTTCCCGCAGATCCCGCTCTGCATGCATCTGGACCACGGCAACGGTCTTCCGGCCTGCGCGACGGCGATCCAGAACGGCTTCACCAGCGTGATGATGGACGGATCGCTGAAATCCGACGGACAGACGCCCGCCGACTATGCCTATAACCGCGACATCACCGCCCGCGTGGTCGAGATGGCGCATGCCTGCGGCGTCTCGGTCGAGGGTGAACTGGGCGTTCTGGGCAGCCTGGAAACCGGCATGGGCGATCAGGAAGACGGCCATGGCGCGACCCAGAGGCTGAGCGAGGACCAGTTGCTGACCGATCCTGACGAAGCCGCACGCTTCGTCGCCGAGACGGGCGTTGATGCGCTGGCCGTCGCGATGGGCACCAGCCACGGCGCCTACAAGTTTACCCGCAAACCCGATGGCCAGATCCTGGCGATGCGTGTGATCGAGGCGATCCACAACCGGATTCCGAACACGCATCTGGTGATGCACGGGTCAAGCTCGGTCCCCGAGGATCTGCAAGCCATCATCAACAGCCATGGCGGCGACATCCGCCCCACCTGGGGCGTCCCGGTCGAAGAGATCCAGCGTGGCATCAGGTCGGGGGTGCGCAAGGTCAATATCGACACCGATAATCGACTGGCGATGACAGCGGCGATCCGCAAGACGCTGGCCGAGGATCGGTCGGAATTCGACCCGCGCAAATACCTGAAGCCCGCGATCGCGATGATGGCCACCGTCTGCCGGCAGCGTTTCGAGGCCTTCGGGACAGCCGGCCACGCCGCCAGGATCAAACCGCTGACGCTGGCCGAGATTGCCGGTCGGTACTAGCCCTGCCCTACACCAGGCCCATCGCCGAGAGGGCCGCAGCGACACCGGGGGGCAGCGGGTCTTCGGCTTCGCGCCCCTTCGGCAGATCGGCGGGTGCATCCTTGCCGGCCAGGTATCGCCAGCCCTGAAACGGGCGTCGAGGCACCGCGCCGACCCTCACCAGATCGCGGTCCAGCACCAGTGCGCAGCGGCGGATGCCGTCTTCGCCGATCCGCTCGTCCAGCCCAAGAAGTCGTTGCCGGGCCAGCATGACGCCCTTGAAGACCCAATAGATCGAGCCGCCATTCAGAAGCTCGGTCTCACGCCTGGGCCACATGCGGGTGACATGACAGGCAGGGGCGTCACCGAAACGTTGCTGCTGCCAGCCCGCAAGGTCTTCGGGGCCATCGGCGCCGACGCACAGCTTCATGAGGTTCAGGGATGCGACCATGCCGCCTAGATAAGGTGGCGGCCGCCGCGCCGCAACCGGCTGGGCGGCGATGCGCGGGGCATTGGCCATGCCTGCCGATGTGCGGCCACACCACGAAAAAAGCCGCAGCGCGAGGCTGCGGCTTTTCCGTTTCCGCAATGGCGGGAATCAAAGCTCGTCGAGGGCCTCGACCGCCTTCTCGAGTTCTTCCTTCGAGACGGTCTTTTCCTCGACCTGGGCCTGCTCGGCGATGTGGTCTACCACCTTGTCCTCGAAGATCGGGGCGCGCAGTTGCTGTTGCGCGGCCTGATTCTGCTGGACGAACTCGAAGAAGGCCCGTTCCTGCCCGGGATACTGGCGCGCCGCCTGCAACACCGCCTGGGTCATTTCCTGATCGGACACGGTCACTTCGGCCTTCTGTCCGATTTCCGCCAGCAGCAGGCCAAGGCGCACGCGGCGTTCGGCCAGCTTCTTGTGCTCGTCCGTCGGCTCGATGGTGCCGTGATTGTGGCCCTGCTCCTCGGGATGGTCCTCGTGCCACAGCTGATGCGCGATCTGGCTGGCTTCGGCCTCGACCAGCGATTCGGGCAGCTCGAACTTGACCTGGTCATCCAGCTGGTCAAGCAGCGAGCGCTTCATGATCGCGCGCGCGGCGCCTGCATATTCCTGTTCCAGCCGATCCGCGATCTGCTTCTTCAGCGACTCCAGGTCGTCGGCACCGAATTTCTTGGCAAGCTCGTCGTCGATTTCGGCCGCCTTGGGGGCTTTCACGGCCTTGATCTTGCACTCGAAGGTGGCGTCCTTGCCGGCCAGATGCGGCGCGCCGTATTCCTCGGGGAACTTGACCTCGACCTTCATGTCCTCATCGACCTTGGCGCCGACCAGCTGTTCCTCGAAGCCGGGGATGAAGCTGTTGGACCCCAGGACCAGCGGATAATCCTCGGCCGAGCCGCCCTCGAAAGCCTCGCCGTCCACGAAGCCCTTGAAGTCGATGACGACCTGATCGCCGTCCTTGGCCTTGCTGCCCTTGCGGCGATCCTCGAAATTCTGGGCTGATTTCGCAAGATTTTCCAGCGCTTCGTTGATCGCCGTCTCTTCCGCCGGCACGCTCAGCTTTTCAAGCTTCAGCGTTGACAGATCCAGCTCGGGGATCTCGGGAAGCGATTCGTAGGACACATTGACGACCACGTCGTCGCCTTCCTTCCACGCTTCGCCGCCTTCCATCTCGACCTTGGGCTGGGCGGCGGGACGATCGCCCGATTCCTCGAGATGCTTGCGCAGCGCGCCATCAATGGCTTCCTGCATCGCATCGCCCAGGATGCGCGGGCCGAACTGCTTCTTCAGCATCGCCATCGGGACCTTGCCCTTGCGAAAGCCCTTCATCTCGATCTCGGGCTGCGCCTCTTTCAGCTTGGCGTCGACCGTTGCGGCCAGTTCGTCGGCGGGCAGGGTCAGCTGGTATCCCCGCTTCAGACCATCGTTCTGGGTTTCCTTGACCTGCATCATCGTCCTCATAGCAAGAAGGGCCGCCGATCCAGCGGCGGCCTGAAAATTTCAGCACTTCTAGTCGTGGGTGGCCTCGTCTGCAAGCAGATAGCTGCTGTCGCCGGGTCGCCTTGCAAAGCTAGTCCAGGATCGCGTCGATGCCCCGCAGGATCGAAAGGATCTTGAGCGTCTTTTCGTCGATCCGCACAAGCATTCCCGACACCACCGCGTAACGATTTCCGATGCGTGCCGGCCCCAGCCCGTAAAGGCCCGGGTTTGTCACAAGGTGAAAACCGCTTCCCGCCAGGATGTCGCCGACCCGGGGCGTTTCCTCGCCAGCAATCGCGGCATGCGGCGCGCCGGCACCGTCCGTCATGGTCAGCACAAGCGCCGGCAGAAGCAGTATTGCCGCCGTCATCGCGAGGATCGTTCTTGCCTTAGATCTGAAGCCCATGCCTGTTACGCCCGCTGCTCTTGCGGACCGAACGACCGCTGGCTGCGATGGTTCCGAAACGGCACGCTCAGCCTGCCTTGCTGCCACCGTTTGCGCGATGTCTTTGCACGAAGCGCGGCAGCATTGCCGAAAAGTCACGGCCCTGGCCGCCCTCGTCCTCGACGAAACGACGATAGAGGCGCGTCGCAAGCTCTCCCATCGGGGTATCGGCATCCGCGCTTTCGGCCGCGGCCTGCGACAGGCGCAGATCCTTCAGCATCAGCTCTGCGGCGAAACCGGGCTTGTAGTCGTTGTCGGCGGGCGATTTGGGCCCGACGCCCGGGGCGGGACAATAGGCGTTCATGGACCAGCTGTAGCCAGAGCTTGTCGAAACCACGTCGAACATCTTCTGACGGTCGAGACCCAGCTTGTCGGCCAGCGCGAACGCCTCGCATGTGGCGATCATGGTCACGCCCAGAATCATGTTGTTGCAGATCTTGGCAGCCTGGCCGGCGCCGGAATCACCGCAATGAACGGCCTTCTGGCCCATGATGTCAAAGAGCGGCTTCACCGTGTCGAAAGCGTCCGCGCCACCGCCGACCATGAAGGTCAGCGTTCCGGCCTGTGCGCCGCCCATACCGCCCGAAACCGGCGCGTCCAGCGCGCCCAGGCCCGCCTGCTCGGCCTGCGCGGCAACCGCGCGGGCGCTGTCGACGTCCACCGTCGAGCAATCGCAGAACACGGCACCCTGGCGCATGGCCGGAATGATCTGATCCGCGACGGATCGCAGGATCTGCCCGTTCGGCAGCATGGTGATCACGACGTCCGCGCCAGCCGCCACTTCGGCTGCACTGGAAGCGGCGATCACGCCCTCGGGCTCGGGGGCGGCGGTATCGTAGCCCAGCACCTGATGGCCGGCCCTGGCCAGGTTGGCCGCCATCGGCGCGCCCATGTTGCCCAGACCGATGAATCCGATCTTCATGCCTGTTTCTCCCAGTTCAATTCGTCTTCGCCGAGCGGTGCCAGCAGCGCCTCGACATGTTCGGGCGAGGCGTCGGCGCTCCATCGCGGGGTGCGGTCCTTGTCGATCAGCTGTGCCCGCACGCCTTCCAGGAAATCCGTTTCGGTGGTGGCGCGATAGGTGAACCGATATTCGCGGGCCAGTGAATCCTGCATCCGGCGGTCGCCGCGCGCGGCGCGCACCAGGGCCAGACCCGCCGCCATCGACAGGGGCGAGTTGCGGCGAATGGGTTTCAGCGATTCGTCGTCGCCCGCCGCTTCCAGGGCGCGCCGGATATGGTCGAGATCGCGCCCGCCGAAGGCCGACAGGTCGCGGTTCGCCAAGGGCGCCGGCGGCGGCGAGATGCCGACGATCCGGGTGGCGTCGCCGGTTTCCTCCAGCATCGAGATGATCGCGGGCCATTCGGCTTCGGGCAGATAGCTGTCCGCGAAGCCTGAATGGATCGCGTCGCCCGGCCCCATGCGCGCGCCGGTCAGCGCCAGATATTCCCCGATCCGGCCGGGGGCGCGGGCCAGCAGCCATGTGCCGCCCACGTCGGGGATCAGGCCGATGCCGGATTCGGGCATCGCGATCTGCGTCGTGTCGCCGACCACCCGGTGCCCGGCATGCCCGCCCACCCCGACGCCGCCGCCCATCACGAAGCCCTGCATGAAGGCCGCGATGGTCTTGGGATAATCCGCGATTGCCGCGTTCATCAGGTATTCGTCGCGAAAGAAGTCCCGGCCGACCTGATGGTTGCCTGCCAGCCCCGCGTTGTAGACCGCCGCGATGTCGCCACCCGAGCAGAAGGCGCGGTCGCCCTCGGCGTCGATGATGACCAGGGCCACATCCGGGTCGTTGCGCCAGCCGTCCAGCGCCGCATGGATCGCGCAGGCCATGTCGTGGGTCAGCGCGTTCAGCGCCTTTGTGCGGGTAAAGGTGATGCGCCCGGCGCGGCCCGATTTGCGGATGTTCAGATCGTCCATGCGTTCTCCTGAATGGGCTCAGCCGCGTTCGGCCAGCAATGCGCGACCAACGATCAGTCGCATGATCTCGTTCGTGCCTTCAAGGATCTGGTGCACGCGCAGGTCGCGCACGATCTTCTCGATGCCGTAATCGGCCAGATAGCCATAGCCGCCATGCAATTGCAGGCACTGGTTGGCGACCTCGAAGGCGCGGTCGGTGACGTAAAGCTTGGCCATCGCGCAGAACTTGGTGGCATCCGGGGCGCCGTTGTCAAGTTTCCAGGCCGCCTGCCGCAGGAAGATCCGCGCGGATTGCAGGGCGGTTTCCATCTCGGCCACCCGGAACTGCAGGGCCTGGAACTGATCGAGGCTTTTGCCGAAGGCCTTGCGGTCGCCCATATAGGTCAGAGTGGCGTCCAGCGCCCCCTGCGCGCCCCCCAGCGCGCCCGCCGCGATGTTCAGCCGGCCGCCGTCCAGGCCGGCCATTGCATAGGCAAAACCGCGGCCTTCCTCGCCCAGCAGGTTGTCCAGCGGCACCATGCAGTCGTCGAACTGCACTTGCGCCGTCGGTTGTGCGCGCCAGCCCATCTTGTCTTCCAGCGCACCGAAGGACAGGCCGGGCGTGCCGTCCTCGACGATCACGGCGCTGATGCCGCGCGGACCATTCTCGCCGGTGCGGACCATGGCGATATAGAGATCCGAGTAGCCGCCGCCCGAGATAAAGGCCTTGGTGCCGTTCAGCCGGTAGCCTTCATTGGTCCTTTCCGCCCGTGTCCGCAACGCCGCGGCGTCCGATCCGCTGGCCGGTTCTGTCAGGCAATAGCTGCAGATCCGCGCCATGCTGCAGAGGTCGGGCAGAAGGCGGGACTTCATCGCGTCGCTGCCGAACTTGTCGATCATGCCCGCGCACATGTTGTGGATCGACAGGAACGACCCGACCGAGGGATCGGCCATGGCGAGCGCCTCGAAGACCAGCGTGGCGTCCAGCCGCGACAGGCCGGAACCGCCCTGGTCCTCGGAGACATAAAGTCCGCCCAGCCCCAGCTCGGCGATGCTGGTCCACAATTCGCGGGGTATCGTCCCGGCGGCTTCCCATTCGCGCGCGTGAGGCGCGATGCGGGTCTGGCCGAAATCCCTGGCCATGTCGAAAATGGCCTGCTGTTCCTCGGACAATGCGAAATCCACCTGACGTCCTCCCCCTCTGGCTGGCAGCCTTGAACTGAACGGTTGTTTAATTATCGAACGTTGCGACAATATTGCAAGATCGACACGTCAGAGATCCCTGCAAAACTCGTCGACCAGATGCGCCACGACGGCGCGCAGGGCCTCGTCACGGCTGGCGCCCGCAGCCAGCGCCGCCGACAGCACGCCGCGCTGCCTTTCGGCAGAGGTCCCGCCCTCGACCATGTCGCGCAGGCGCGCCACGGCGTGCTGGCTGTTCAGCGCATCCGCGTCGCCGGCGATCAGGGCAAGCCAGTCCTCGGCGGCGACCGCGAAGGGCAGGATACGGTGCGCGCCGAAATCGATCATCCCTTCGGCCGTGCCATAGCGCAGCGCCCGCCAGCGATTCTCGCCCAGCAGGAAATTGTCGTATTCGCGCCAGCGGGTGTTCTGGCGCGACAGCCGCCACAGCATCCGCAGCGTGGCCTGGATCAGGGCCGCCAGCGTGATCGCGTCGTCGAGGCGCGGGCAGGCGTCGCAGATCCGGGTTTCCAGGGTCGGGAATCTGGCCGAGGGGCGCAGATCCCACCATATCTTGCTGGAATCCTCGATGATGCCAAGCTCGGTCAGCGCCGCGACCGAACGTTCGAATTCCCCCCAGCTGCCCATTTTCGGCGGCAGACCGGTCCTGGGCATGTCGCCGAAGACCGTGGTCCGGTAGGACGCAAGCCCGGTATCCTCGCCCTGCCAGAACGGGCTGGACGTCGACAGGGCCAGCAGATGCGGCAGGAAATACGAGAGCTGGTTCATCAGGTCGATGCGCATGGCCTGATCGGGCAGGCCGACATGCACATGCATCCCGCAGATCAGCATGCGCCTGGCGACTCCGGCCATGTCGCGCGACAGGGTGTTGTAGCGCTCCTTGTCGGTGTGGTGCTGGTCGCGCCAGTCCGCGAACGGGTGGCATGAAGCCGAGATCGGCGCCAGGCCGTGATCGCCGGCGATCCGGGCAATGGTGCGGCGCAGATGCAGCAGATGGCCGCGCGCTTCGCTGATGTCGCTGGCGACCGGCGTCCCTATCTCGATCTGGCAGCGCAGGAATTCCGGGCTTACCTGATCATCGAGTTCTGCCTTGCAGGCCGCCATCAGAGCGTCGGGCGCCTCGGCCAGTTCACCGGTTTCCGGATCGACGAGAAGATATTCCTCTTCGATGCCAAGCGTGAAGTCGGGTTCGGCGGTCATGGAATTCCCTTCACATCAGGGGCGCACAAGCACGCCGCGCGCCCCTTTTGCGTCCCGCGCCGGCCGGAGGGCGTTGCCCCCCGGCCCCCCGGGGATATTTCAAGACCAAAGCGGGCCGTCAGTCCATGGCCTTGAAGTTCAGGCTGACGCCTTCGTCCTTGATGCCCGAGAACCAGCGCGCGGTGACGGTCTTGGTCTTGGTGTAGAAGCGGAAGGCATCGGGTCCATACTGGTTCAGATCGCCGAAGGCCGACTTCTTCCAGCCACCGAATGTATAGTAGCTGAGCGGCACCGGGATCGGGAAGTTCACGCCGACCATACCCACGTTCACGCGGCTGGCGAAGTCGCGTGCGGTGTCGCCGTCGGCGGTGTAGATCGCCGTGCCGTTGCCATAGTCGTTGTCCATGACCAGCTTGAGCGCGTCTTCATAGTTTTGCGCGCGGACGGTCGAGAGCACAGGGCCGAAAATCTCTTCCTTGTAGATGTCCATGTCGGGCGTAACCCGGTCGAACAGCGAAGGTCCGCAGAAGAAACCGTTCTCGTAGCCCTGGATGTTGAGCTCGCGCCCGTCCACGACCAGTTCTGCCCCCTGATCCACCCCCGAGGCGATCAGGCGGTTGATGCGCTCCTGCGCCGCCTTGGTGATGACGGGGCCGAAATCCACGTCGTCGCCGGCGGTATAGGGACCGACCTTCAGTTTCTCGATGCGCGGCACAAGCCGTTCGATCAGCGCGTCGGCGGTCTTGTCGCCGACAGGTACCGCGACCGAGATCGCCATGCAGCGTTCGCCCGCCGCGCCGAAGCCGGCGCCGATCAGCGCATCCGCCGCCTTGTCGAGATCGGCGTCGGGCATGATCAGCATGTGGTTCTTGGCGCCGCCGAAGCACTGTGCGCGCTTGCCGTTATTGGCCGCGCGGCCATAGATATATTGCGCGATCGGGGTCGATCCGACAAAGCCGACCGCCTGGATGGTCGGATTGTCGAGGATGCCGTCCACGACCTCCTTGTCGCCGTTGACGACCTGCAGCACGCCGTCAGGCAGCCCGGCCTGCTGCGCCAGCCTGGCCAAGGCCATCGAGGTCGAGGGGCACCGCTCGGACGGTTTCAGGATCATCGCGTTGCCGGCGGACAAGGCCGGTCCCATCTTCCACAGCGGAATCATCGCGGGAAAGTTGAACGGGGTGATGCCGGCCACGACGCCAAGCGGCTGGCGCATGGAATAGAGATCGATCCCGGGGCCGGCATTGTCGGTATAATCGCCTTTCAGCATGGCGGGGGCGCCCATGCAGACCTCGATCACCTCAAGGCCGCGCTGCACGTCGCCGCGCCCGTCGGGCAGGGTCTTGCCGTGCTCGGAGCTGACCAGCTCCGCCAGCATATCCATGTTTTCGTTGATGAGCTGGCCGAATTTCATCATCACGCGGGCGCGGCGCTGCGGGTTGGTCGCGCCCCATTCGACCTGCGCCTTCTCGGCGCTGGCAATGGCGGCGTCCAGCTCTGCCTGGCTGGCCAGCGCGACCCGCGCCTGCACTTCGCCGGTCGCGGGGTTGAAGACATCGGAGAAGCGGCCCGACGTGCCCTTCGCTTCTTTACCGTCAATCCAGTGGTGAATCTCTTTCATCGCATCCTCCTGCGTTGTTGGCTTGACCATAGCCTTGCGGAAATGTCCTAAAAAGAGGCAGTGTGGCAAAGGGGTTTTGCGTTTTTGCAAAGGTCGATGCGTTGGACTGGGATGACTTGCGGATTTTTCTGGCGGTGGCGCGGGCCGAAAGCCTGTCGGGGGCGGGGCGCCGGCTGGGCATGGACGCTTCGACCGTGGGCCGCCGCGTCGCCCGGCTGGAGCAGGCTGTCGGGGCTGCGCTGTTTGCAAAGACGCCGCAGGGATACGCGCTGACGACCGAGGGTGGCCGGTTGGTTGCCCCGGCCGAGGCTGCCGAGAATGCCGCGCTGACCGTGGCCGAGGCGACGCGCCGCGACGAAGGGATCGGCGGCCAGTTGCGAATCGGGGCGCCGGATGGCTGCGCGAATTATCTGCTGCCGCAGGTCGCGCGTCGCCTGTCCGAGGCGCATCCGCGGCTTGAGATCCAGATCGTCGCGCTGCCGCGGGTGGTCAACCTGTCCAGGCGCGAAGCCGACGTTGCGATCGCGGTGTCGCCGCCCGACACCGGCCGGCTGACCGTGCAGCGGCTGTCGGACTACCATCTGCATCTTGCCGGGCATCGCGACTATCTTGACCGGCACAAGCCGATCCGGGGACTGGATGACCTCAAGGCACATCCGATGATCGGCTATATCCCCGACATGATCTTCGACCGCGAACTGGATTATCTGTCCGAGACCGGCGTCGAGATCGCGGCGATCAGTTCGAACTCGGTCTCGGTCCAGATGCAGGCGATTCGCGCCGGTGCGGGGCTTGGAATCGTTCATGATTTCGCCATGCCCTTCGTCGAAGGGCTGCGCGTCCTGCTGCCCGAGAAGATCTCGTTGACCCGCAGCTTCTGGCTGTTGCGTCATGCCGACGATCGCGGCTCGCGTCGGCTGAGCATTCTCGCCGACGAACTGGCACAGGGCGTCCGCACGGAAATCGCCCGCCTGGAATCGCTGGTTTGCGCCCCGATGGATCGCAGCACTTGACGCCGGGCGATTCGCGGAAAAGGATGGATGCAACCTCGCCGCGAAGGAGTACATGTCGATGCTGGTCAAACAGTTGCTGTCCATGAAAGAGTCGTCCGGCAAGCCGGGGATCGCGGCTGCCACGATCGTCACCATCAAGCCCGATGCGACCATGGCCGATGCCGCAAGGCTTCTGTCCGAACAGCGGATCGGGGCCGTGGTGGTTTCGTCCGACGGAAAGACCCCGGTCGGAATCCTGTCGGAACGCGACATCGTGCGGCAACTGGCGAAGAGCGGGGCCGAGATGCTGTCGACGAAGATCGCGGACGTGATGACCACCGAGGTGCAGACCTGCACGACGGGCGAGGACGCGCTGGCGATCCTCGAGAGAATGACCGAGGGACGGTTCCGCCACCTGCCGGTGGTCAATGCCGAGGGCCACATGCTGGGGGTGGTTTCGATCGGTGACGCCGTCAGCGGACGGCTGAAGGAGCTTTCCGCCGAGAAAGAGGCGCTGACCGGGATGATCATGGGCAGCTGAGCCCAGCTCGCTTCCGTCAAGCCCTTGCATTTCGGACCCAAATCGGATTTGCCTGAAGGCGCGACCAGTCACAAGGACGCCTGAGATGCGCATTGGGCTCTATCCCGGCACGTTTGATCCGATCACGCTGGGTCATGTCGATATCATCCAGCGCGCAATGGCGCTGGTCGATCGGCTTGTCATCGGGGTGGCGATCAACCGTGACAAGTCCCCGCTGTTCGATCTGGACGAACGGGTCGCGATGGTGCGAACCGAATGCGACGAGATCGCGGCGAAGACCGGCGGAGAGATTCTTGTCCACGCCTTCGACAACCTGCTGATCGACTGCGCGCGCGATGTGGGCGCGACGGTGATCGTGAGGGGGCTGCGGGCGGTGGCGGATTTCGAATACGAGTTCCAGATGGTCGGAATGAACCGTGCGCTGGATTCCAGCATCGAGACGGTGTTCCTGATGGCGGATGCGCGGCGGCAGGCCATCGCTTCGAAACTGGTCAAGGAAATCGCGCGCCTTGGCGGCGACGTATCGCGGTTTGTCACGCCGCCAGTCGATACAGCCTTGCGACGGCGCTTCGCCTGATCGCGTCGTTTTCGTTGCGCTTGCGCGGATTGGCGCCTAAGATTTGCAATCGAACGCGCGCGAAATGAGAGGCTTCCTTGACCCGATCAGACGCTACCGATCGCTCGCCGATCCCCGAACCGAAGCGCAACCCATTGCCCGATCCGGCGCCCGATACACCGGACGAGCTTCCCGAACCCGCGCAGATCAGCATGTCCGATATCGGCGCCGCCCTTGCGTCAGGCTGGGAGGATTTTCGCCGCGCGCCCGCCTTTGGTCTGCTTTTCTCGGCCTTCTACGTCGCGGGCGGGCTGGTGATGGCGGCAGTTGCGCTTGCCTCGGGGCGCGAGTGGTGGCTGATCCCGTTCATCCTGGGCTTCCCCCTGATCGCGCCTTTCGCGGCCATCGGCCTTTACGAGGTCAGCCGCCGCATCGAGGCCCAGGAGCCGCTTGACTGGCCGCGCGTGCTGGGCGTCGTCTTTGCCCAGAAGGATCGGCAGATCCCTTCGATGGCGATGGTGATCCTGCTCTTGTTCATGTTCTGGGTCTTCGCTGCCCATACCGTGTTCGCGTTGTTCATGGGGGTGTCGGCGCTGACCAACATCACCACGTCGATGGCGGTTCTGTTCGAGGGCCGGGGGCTTGTCATGCTGATCGTCGGTACGCTGATCGGCGGCGCGTTCGCGGCGGTTCTGTTTTCCTTCACCGTCGTGGGACTGCCGGTGCTGCTGGATCGCGAGGTCGATTTCATCACCGCGATCATCGCCTCGATCCGCGCCGTGGCGGCGAATCCGATGGTGCTGGCCGCATGGGCGGCAATGATCGTGATCCTGCTGGCGGTCGGGATCTTCCCGTTCTTCCTCGGCCTGTTCATCACCATGCCGGTTCTGGGCCATGCCAGCTGGCATGTCTATCGCCGTCTGATGCCGGATAGCTGAGCCGATTCAGCCTCGACCGATATAGGCCATGTTGGTTGCCATGACGGTCATGAACTGGACATTGGCGCCACTGGGAAGCCCGGCCATGTGAAGCACCGCGTCCGCCACCACGGCGACGTCCATCATCGGTTCCGGCTCGCGGGCCTCGCGACTGACCTGCGTCAGCAAATCGGTCGCGGCGTTGCCGATATCGATCTGCCCGCAGGCGATGTCGAACGCGCGCCCGTCCAGAGACAGGCTGCGGGTCAGGCCCGTGACCGCGTGCTTGGACGCCGTGTAGGCGATCGACCCGGGACGCGGCGCATGCGCCGAAATCGAGCCGTTGTTGATGATCCGGCCACCTTGGGGATCCTGTTCGCGCATCAGCCGGAACACAGCGCGGGCGCACAGGAACATCCCCACGACGTTGACATCAATGACCGCGCGGAATTCGGCCGCAGAGACCGCATCGGGGGCTGCGGGCGGTGAACCGCGCCCAGCATTGTTGAACATCACGTCCACGCGGCCCCAGTCGTCAGCGACACGGTCGAAGGCATCGTCAACCGCCTGTGCGTCGGTGACATCGCAGGGCAGGATCAGGGCCGCGCAGCCGCCGGCCGTTTCCTGCAACGCCGTCTCGCGTCGGCCGATCAGTGCCACGCGCCAGCCGGCTGACAGGAAACGATGCGCCGTGGCGCGCCCGATGCCGCTGCCTGCGCCGGTTATGATGATGCCACGTTGCGTTGACATCGGCCCTCTTTTCAACTGATGACGCGCTGTGTCTGCACGCCCAGCCCATCGATGCCGAGCCGCATCACCTGTCCGGCGCGCAGATAGGCGGGTGGGTTCTGCCCCATGCCGACGCCTGGCGGGGTTCCGGTGGTGATGATATCGCCCGGCATCAGGGTCGTGAACCGCGAGCAATAGGCGACCAGCTGCGCCGGACCGAACACCATCGTGGCGGTGCTTCCTTCCTGGTAACGATGGCCGTCCACCTCCAGCCACAGCCTCAGCGCCTGGAGATCGGCGATCTCGTCGCGCGTTACCAGCCAGGGCCCCACGGGGCCAAAGCCGTCATAGCCCTTGCCCTTGTCCCATGTGCCGCCTCGGCGCAACTGCCAGTCGCGCTCGCTGATGTCGTTGACCACGCAGAAGCCGGCGACGCGGCTCAGGGCATCGTCCTCGGAGAGGTCGCTTCCGCCCGCGCCGATCACGATACCCAGTTCCACCTCCCAGTCGGTCGCGGTCGAGCCGGGCGGCAGGCGAAGTTCGTCATCCGGCCCGGTGATCGAGCTGGTCCACTTGGTAAAGACGATCGGCTCCTCGGGAACCGGCATGCCGGCTTCGCTGGCATGATCGGCATAGTTCAGCCCGATCGCGATGAACTTGCCGACCTGACCGACGCAGGCGCCAAGGCGCAGGTCGCGCTGGGGCTCGCCCGCGACCAGAGGCAGCGATTGCGGGTCCAGCGCGGCAAGCCTGGACAGCCCGGCCGGGGTCAGGACCTCGTCCGCGATGTCGTGCACATGCTGGCCCAGGTCCCGCACCCGTCCGGCGAGGTCCAGCAGTCCCGGCCTTTCGGCGCCCCGGCTACCATAGCGTACCAGCTTCATCCCGTTTCCCCCTCTGATCGTGCGCACCCCGCGCGGCAGCCAGCCGCGCTGTCTGCCGTGGCCAAGCTATCCTATCCGCCGCGATCGTTTTTCAGCCATATGCGCATGCAGCATATCGCCACGCGCAAGAATGGTCAGGCGCTTGCCGAAACGCAAGACGGCCCGCGATTGCGGGCCGTATCGGGCATTTTCGTGATCGCTCAGCTGGACGTCGGCGGAGCCAGCTTCTTGGTGTTCGCGCTGGCCAGAGGATCTTCCTGCCGCTGCACCGACCCCTCGAAATGAGCGCCCGATTCGATCGCGATGGTCTTGTGGATGATGTCGCCCTCGACCCGCGCGGTTGCGGTCAGGCGGACCTTCAGGCCGCGGACGCGGCCGATCACGCGGCCATTCACCACGACCTCGTCGCCGACGATCTCACCCTTGATGGTGGCGCTTTCGCCGATCACCAGCTGGTGGGCGCGGATGTCGCCCTCGACATTGCCCTCGATCTGGATGTCCCCGTCGGTGCGGATGTTCCCGGTCACCGTCAGGTCAGAGGACAGGACGGAAGGCGTGGTGCGCTTGTTCGGCATCGGGTTGGGCTCGCTGCCGCGTTCGGGCGCTACGGGTGTGGGATTCGGCTCGGCGCTGGTCGGGTTCGAGGCGGGCTGCTGGGGGCGGTTTTCGGTCACGCGGGTCTTACTGAACATTGCTTGCTGCCTTGATGAAGCTCATCGGGTCCACCGCCCGGCCTTTCATGCGCACCTCGTAGTGCAGGTGCGGCCCGGTCGAGCGTCCGGTATTGCCCATATCACCGATCAGGTCTCCTTGCGACACCCTTTGACCCGATTTCACGCGGATTCGCGACAAGTGACCGTAACGTGTCTCGACGCCCAGCTCGTGCTGTATCTTGATGAGATTGCCGTAACCGCTCTGACGGCCCGCAAAGGACACCACGCCGTCGCCAGGCGCGTAGATCGGTGTGCCCACCGGCCCGGCCATGTCAACGCCTTCATGCATGCGTCCCCAGCGACGCCCGAAGCCCGACGTGTAGCGGAACGAGGACTTTACCGGCATCGCCAGCGGCAGTTTCTCGATCGCAATACGGTAGGTGTTCATCTGATCCAGGGTCACGATGATCTGGTTTGCCTTCGTCTCGCCCTGGCTCAGCGACGCGTCGCCTCGTGTCGAATGGGCCATGGGCGTCAGCGGCCCTCCCTGTCCCGAATAGCCGCTGCGAATCGTCCGCAGAACATCATCGGGGTTCATTCCGACCGAGCGGAACACCTCGTCCAGCGGCTTGACCGAGATGGCAACCGCATCCTCCAGCTGGGTCAGTATCTGGTCGTTGCGGGCAATGATCTCATCGCGCTGCGTTTCCAGATTGGCGACGGCGATGCGCGCGGCCTCGGCCTGCTGCAATGCCTCGCCGCGTTCCGCGGCGGCGTTGCGCAGCTCGCCCGACAGGATGTCCAGCGCCACCGAGACTTCCTGCGCACGATCCGGCGCCGCATCTGCGCCGCCGGCGTCAGCGGCATTCGCGATCCGCTGCGCGTCGTCACGCTCGCTCATGGCGTCACGCAGGGTCGACTGCACGACGTTGAGCCCGGTTTCCAGCTCGCGGCGGCGCTCTTCGGATGACAGCAGCTTGGACTGCATCTCCGAAACCTGATCCAGCGCGATGGCGAAGCGGTTCTGCGCGGCGAGGGCCTCGGCCGCGCGGGCGTCGCGTTCTGCGGACAGCTGGTCCAGCCGTTCCTCGAACGCGCTTTGCGCGCGCATCACCTGATCGCGCCCGCCCCCGGAACTGATCGCATCGATCACCAGAATCGAACTGGCGACCAGCATCCAGCCGAAACCCACGGTGAGGCCGCTGATACCCAGAAGCTGCGTGATCGGGCGCAGGCGAACGAAGCGGGTCGCATCATCCGAGCGCAGGAACAGGCGTTGTTCAGGCAAGATCCGCTCAAGCGAGCTGTTCAGACGGTTCGTCAGGTTCAGCGGCAAGTCATGTCCCCCGGCATCACACCCATGTTTCGATCCGGGTGCTCTGGTTCCGTTGTGTTCGGGGTAAACAGGACCTGTGCCTTCATGGCAACATGCCAGCGCCCGCACCGTGGACAGATGCGCGGATACATGCCTTTTCGGGCGGGTTTCCGCCGAAATCGGCATGCATTGCAGGAAGTCGTCACGCAATTTCATAAGGCAGGGGTCCGTTCCTGTCGGCGGGGATGCGCAGTGGCCGGTCGATCGGGGGCACCGAGCGCTGGTGGCAGTCGGGGCGCGGGCATATTCGACACGAGATTCCGATGGGCTCGAACGCGCGCGGCTTGGTCATGTCCAGGCCGTCGGCATAGACCAGGCCTTCGGCATGCGCGATCTCGCAGCCCAGCCCGATGGCGAATCGTCGGACCGGCGCGTTGAAGGCGCCGGCATGTTTCGACACGTCGCGCGACAGCAGCAGGTACCGGACACCATCGGGGGTTTCAGCCAGCTGGCGCAGGAATCGGCCGGGCTGTTCGAAGGCCTGATGCACGTTCCACAAGGGGCAGGCCCCGCCGAAGCGGGCGAATTGCAGCCGGGTGGTCGAATGGCGCTTGGTGATTGTCCCGGCCTGGTCGACGCGGACGAAAAAGAACGGCACGCCCTTGGCGCCGGGACGCTGCAACGTGGACAGGCGATGCGCGACCTGCTCCAGCGAGGCATCGAACAGATGTGCGAGCCGTTCCAGGTCGTGACGCTCGGTCCGCGCCGTCGCGAGAAAGTCGCGATAGGGCATCATGGCAGCGCCGGCGAAGTAATTCGCCAGACCAAGCCTGGCGATGTCGCGCGCAGCGTCGCTGCGGAACCGCGCCAGGTCAAGCGTCGCCTCGAGCAGGTCGGACTGGCGTTCCAGCGCCACCAGATGCAAGAGCTGGAACAGTCTGGTCGGCGCCTCGGCGGAGGCGTTGACCTGAAGCTCGTCGCCGTCACGGCGAAAGACCGCGTTGGCCGGAAGTTCGATCAGGGACACGCGGATCCGGCTTTCGGCCAGCGCCGCAACGCCGGCCTGCCACAGATCGGCGCGCCGCCCGCCGGGACAGGCAAAACGTTCCGCCGCGCGGTCCATGGCGTCGATATAGTTGTCGCAATAGTGGAAGAAGTCGCGCACCTCCTCCCAGGGTGTGGACAACGTGTTCTGTCCGGCGGCGCCGATCGCCTCGTCCAGTGCGGCGAGCCGTTCCTGGCCTTGCCGATGCGCGCGGTAAAGATCCAGGAATGCCCGGGCAAGCACCGGGGCATTGGTCGCGGCAAGGCGCAGATCGGCCAGTGGCGGCGTCGCGTCGAACAATGGGTCCGCCAGCGCCTCCTGCATGTCGATGACCATCCGTTCGGCGTCCCCGGCCGCCAGCGTCGTCAGATCGACGCCGAATTCCTGTGCCAGCCGCAGCAGCACCCCCGCCGAGATCGGCCGGTGATTGTTTTCCATCTGCGACAGATAGGGCAGGGATACGCCCAGCCTTTCGGCAAAGCGCCGTTGCGTCAGCCCGGCCCGCGCGCGCGTTTCGCGCAGCGAGGTGCCGGCATAGATCTTTTGCGTGACCATGATCCGCCCCATCTTTTGCAAAGCCGGATGTAGCGTTTGCAAAGGCCGTCGGGCAAGTGGTCTCGCGCCTGAGGGCCGCAACGGCGGATGCAGGGCCGACACAGGTCGGGAAAGGGCGTTGGCGCATGACATGTCCAGAACATGACGCAAAAGGCTTAAGATATGGTATGTCCGGTCCGACGGGGCCTAGCCCGCACGCGCAAGCTGCCGTTCGCGGCGCAGCACCCACAGCACGGCGGCCAGTGATCCGGCGGCCGAGGCGCACATGATCACCTGCAGCGGCGTCGCCCCCGCGCCGGGCCTCAGCAGCGCGCCGGCAAGGGCCGACAACCCGGCCCCGCCGGCCACTGCAAGCGCGCCTCCCAGGCCACTGGCGGTCCCCGCAAGCTCGGGCCGGACGCTCATCATGCCGATATTGGTGTTGGGAATGACCAGGCCGTTGCCCAGGCCCATGAAGGCAATCGCGCCGAAGAAGACCACAGGATCGACCCGGTCCAGCAGCGTCGCCCCCAGCGACAGCGACAGCGCCGCAAGGCAGATGATCGCGCCTGTCAGGATCATCGGGTTCAGGCCCATCCGCGCCGTGAAGCGGCCCGACAGGAAATTGCCGATCAGGTAGCCGATCGAGGGAGCGGCGAAGAAATACCCGACCTGGGCAGGCGTCAGTCCGAACACCTGCGTGCCCACGAACGGCGCACCGCCAAGATAAGCGAAGAAGCAGCCCGAGGACAGCGTGGCGGCCAGGCAATAGCCCCAGAAGCGATGTGACCGTGCAAGGATCGGGTAATTCTCGATCTGCTGGCGCAACGGCACGCCGCCGCCTTTCACCGTCTCGCCCATGTCGCACCAGGTCACGGCCAGCACGACCAGCCCCAGCGCGCCCATCATGGCGAAGTTCGCGCGCCAGCCGAAGGCCTCGTCCAGCAATCCGCCGATCACCGGCGCGGCCATCGGCACGACCGCCATGCCCATGGTCACATAACCAATCATCGAGGCCGCGCGGGCATCGTCGTAGATGTCCCGGACCGCCGCGCGGGACAACAGCATGCAAACCGATACCATCGCCTGGATCATGCGGAACAGCAGGAAACTGGCGGCATCCCGTGCCAGCAGCGTTCCGATCGTCGCCAGCGCAAAGATCACCAGCCCGGCCAGCGCGACGGGTCTGCGCCCATAGCGGTCGCTGACCGGCCCGGCCACCAGCTGGATGATCGCGCTGGCGCCGATATAGCCCGACACGGACAGCTGCATGATCGCGTAATCGACGTCGAAATCCCGCGCCATCCCGGGCAGCGAGGGCAGAAAGACGTTCATGGACAGCGCGCCCATCCCCGACAGAGCGACCAATGTCAGCGGGTGCGGAGGAGTTCTAGGCCCAGTCACGAAAGATCAGCCATCCCCCAAGGACGCGCGGCGCGAAGCCCGCGCCATGCCGCCACACCGGCGGCGCTCCCAGATGCCCGTCCCAGGCCGGGGTCATCAGGGCGCCCGGGGCGATCGGAAGCCCGATCGTGATGGGCGGAACGGCAGGGCTCAGTCCCATTGGCTTTGGCGATCCCTCGCAAGATTGCCAAAGCGCGTGAATTGCCCCTCGAAGGACAGCTCGACCGTGCCGATCGGGCCGTGGCGCTGCTTGCCAAGGATCACCTCGGCCTTGCCATGGACCTGCTCCATGATCTGCTGCCACTTGGCCATCGCGTCCAGGTCGGCGTCGGACGGCTTTTCGCGCTCCTTGTAGTATTCCTCGCGGAACACGAACATCACGATATCGGCGTCCTGCTCGATCGACCCGGATTCGCGCAGGTCGGACAGTTGCGGACGCTTGTCCTCGCGGTTCTCGACCTGGCGCGACAGCTGCGAGAGGGCGATGACCGGGATGTTCAACTCTTTCGCGACGGCCTTCAGGCCCTGGGTGATCTCGCTGACCTCGTTCACGCGGCTGTCCTTGGCGCTGGCGGCCTTGAGAAGCTGAAGATAGTCGACGATCAGCACGTCCAGCCCGTGGGTGCGCTTCAGCTTGCGCGCGCGGGCGGCAAGCTGGTTGATCGGCAGCGCCGGGGTGTCGTCGATGTAAAGCGGACAGTTCTGCAGGGCATGCGCGGCCTCGACGAAGCGGCGGAACTCGCCCTCGTCCATGTTGCCGCTGCGGATGCGTTCGGATGGCACCTCGGCGGCTTCCGACAGGATCCGCGCGGCCAGCTGTTCGGCCGACATTTCGAGGCTGAAGAAGCCCACGACGCCGCCTTCGATGGTGCCGTGCGTGCCGTCCGGCTTTTCGCCCGTCTTGTGCGCCTTGGCGATATTGAAGGCGATGTTGGTGGCCAGCGACGTTTTCCCCATAGACGGGCGGCCCGCCAGGATGATGAGGTCGGAATTGTTCAGCCCGCCCATCTTGCCGTCCAGATCGACAAGCCCGGTCGAGATCCCCGACAGCTTGCCGTCGCGCTGATAGGCGGCATTGGCGGCCTGCACGGCCCCGGTCACGGCCTTCAGAAAGCTCTGGAACCCGCGCTCGGCCACGCCCTGCTCGCCCAGCTTGTAAAGCGTCTGTTCGGCCGCCTTGATCTGTTCCTCGGCGTCGTCGCCCACCTCGACGGTGGCGGCGCGCGCGGAAATGTCCTGTCCCAGCCCGATCAGTTCGCGCCGCAGCGCGAATTCGCGGATCATCTGCGCATAGTCGCGCGCCGCATAGGCCGAGATCGCGGCACCCGCCAGCCGCGCCAGATAGGGGGCGCCGCCCAGTTCTTTCAGGCCCTCGTCGCTTTCCATGAAGGCCTTGATGGTCACCGGGCTCGCCAGCGCGTTCTTGCGAATCCGTTCCGAACAGATCTCGAAGATGCGGGAATGGACGGGATGGTAGAAATGCTCGGCCTTGATGACCTGGCTGACGCGGTCGAACACGTCATTGTTGGTCAGCAGAGCACCCAGCAATTGCTGCTCGGCCTCCAGCGAGAACGGCACCGCCTGCTGGTCGTCGTCCTGACCTTCCTGTCCCGGAATGATCGCGCGCAAGCCGCTCATATGCCCAATGCCCCGTTTTGTGGTTATGCGGATTCTTCTACCCCATGCCCAAGCGACGCGAAATCCCGCGGGGTCGGAAAACGGTGTGTGGATCTGTGGACAGGCTGTGGATAAGAACCGGTCAGCCGTTCGCCGCCTGCCAGCCGCGCGGGTCGGTCAGGAAGGTGCGGACCTCTTCCAGCGTCGCGTCGTCGAAGCTTTTCTGCGCGCGCGCCTCGTCCAGAACGTCCCACCAGGTGCACAGGTGGTGCAGGCTGACACCGTGATCGGCGAGGCGCCCGGGCGTTTCGGGGAAGATGCCGTAGTAGAAGATGACCGCCGTGTGCGCGCAGCTTGCCCCGGTGTCGCGGATCGCATCGACGAAGGACAGCTTGCTGCCGCCATCGGTGGTCAGATCCTCGACCAACAGAACGCGCTGGCCCTCGGTCATCACGCCCTCGATGCGGGCATTCCGACCGTAGCCCTTCGGCTTCTTGCGGATATAGGTCATCGGCAGGCCCAGCCTTTCGGCGACCATTGCGCCGAAGGGGATGCCCGCGGTCTCGCCCCCGGCGACGTTGTCGAAGGCCTCGAAGCCGGCATCACGCATGACCGTCGCGGCCAGGAAATCCATCAGCGTCCGGCGCACGCGTGGAAAGCTGATGATCCGGCGGCAATCGACATAGGTTGGCCCCTTCAGACCCGAGGCATAGGTAAAGGGCTGCTCGGCGTTGAAATCCACCGCCTTGATTTCCAGCAGCATGCGGGCGCTGAGGCGGGCCATTTCCTCGCGCGACGGATAGGGCAGGCTCATGCGTCCTCCAGATGCCAGTAAAGCGGATGGCCGGGCTCGAACAGGGTGACGGTCTCGTCGCCGGCGGCGATGGTCCTGGGGTATTGCACGGGCTGGTCGCGCCGGATCAGCCGGATGCGGGCTTCATTCGGCGGAAGGCCATAGAAAGCGGCCCCGTTCAGGCTTGCGAAACCCTCGAGCCTGTCCAGCGCGCCCTGTTCCTCGAACACATGGGCAAGGATCGACATCGTGTTCGGCGCGGTGAAACAGCCGGCACAGCCGCAAGGCTGCAACTTGGCGCTATCGGCATGCGGGGCGCTGTCGGTGCCAAGGAAGAACCGCGCCTCGCCGCTGGTCGCGGCCTCGCGCAGCGCCTGGCGATGGCTTTCGCGCTTGGCCACCGGCAGGCAGTAGTAATGCGGACGGATGCCGCCGGCGAGGATCGCATTGCGGTTGATGACCAGATGGTGGGTGGTGATCGTCGCGCCCAGGTCGTCGCCGCCGGATCGGGCATAGGCGACGCCCTCCGAGGTTGTGACATGCTCCATCACCACGCGTAGCCGGGGCGTCCGGCGGCGCAACGGATCCAGCACCCTGTCGATGAACACCGCCTCGCGGTCGAAGATGTCGACGTCCGGATCGGTGACCTCGCCGTGGACGCATAGCGGGATGCCGGCATCGGCCATGGCTTCCAGCACCGGGCGCACCCGGTCGAAATCCGTGACGCCGCTGGCCGAGTTGGTCGTCGCGCCCGCCGGATACAGCTTGACCGCGCGGATGATGCCCGCACGATGCGCGGCCACGACATCGGCCGGGTCGGTGCCGTCTGTCAGATACAGCGTCATCTGTGGATCAAGCGCCGAGCCTTCGGGCAACGCGGCAAGGACGCGGTCCCGATAGGCGGCGGCCTGCGCGCCCGTAACCACCGGCGGCACCAGGTTGGGCATGATGATGGCACGGCCGAAACCGGCGGAATGAGGCGCCACTGCAGCCAGCATCGCGCCGTCGCGCAGATGCAGATGCCAGTCGTCGGGGCGGCGAAGGGTGATGCTATCGTTCATGGCATGCCTGTATACATTGCCGTCCCTGATTGCCAAGCCGGTGATAGTGCAATTCTGCCACACTGTGAAAAGCTATGACCGGCGACCCTGTGTCTGCCCTGAAGGGGATGCGACGGTGGACGCGTCGGCGAGACAAGGAATTCTATGAATGTCACAAAATATAAACTTGGCGTCCGCTTTTGGATCTCCCTATCGGCTCTGGGCGCAGATGGCGCGGATTGCCGTTGATTCCCATAAGGTCATGGGATTTCGCATGGCCGGGATGATGGGCATGGCGGTGCAATCGCCTGGCGAGCCTTTCCGGATGTTCGCCGAAAAGCAGGCCGCCGCTTCCGAGTCGCTTTTCGCGGTCATGCAGGCAACCGGGCGTGGCGTCGCCGCCGACCGGGTCGTATCCGCCGCCCTGCGCCCGTATGGCAAGCGCACGCGCGCCAATTCGCGCCGGCTGTTGAACGGGCACTGAGGGGCAGGCAGGTCGGCATGCGGACCGGGCCGACACGGCCCCGATTCCGCGCTGACAGAGCGACCGTGTTCTTCAGGAGGTCGTCATGAAGTCCGCGCTGATTACCGGTGGCGCGCAGGGTATCGGCAAGGCCATCGCGGTTCACCTGCGCAGCGAAGGCTGGCGTGTTGCCGTCATCGACCGTGATGTCGAGGCGCTGGGCGAATTGTCGGACGAGGATCCCGGCATCCTGGGGATCGATGGCGACGTCGGCGACGAGGCATCGGTTGCCCTGGGTTTCGAACGACTTCGCGACTGGATGGACGGCGCTGCACTCGACCTGCTGGTTTCCAACGCGGGGATCGCCGACCCGCATTCCGGCCCGATCGAACGGCTTTCGCTGGCAGGCTGGCGGCGGTGGCAGGAAAGCCATTTGACCGGAGCGTTTCTCTGCGTCCGCGAGGCGGTGCCGCTTCTGCGCCGCGCAGATGGCGCGATCGTCACCATCGCCTCGACCCGCGCCCTGCAATCCGAGCCAGACTGCGAGGCATATGCAGCCGCCAAGGGCGGACTGGTCGCCTTGACCCACGCACTGTCCGTCAGCCTTGGCCCGGCCGTCCGGGCGAACTGCATCTTGCCCGGCTGGATCGAGACCGGCCCCTGGCAGAAGCGCGCCAATCGCGGGCAGCCGGATCATTCCGTCGCCGACATCCGCCAGCATCCGGCCGGCCGCGTGGGCGTGCCCGAGGACATTGCAGCGCTGGTCGCGTACCTGGCCTCGGACAATGCCGGGTTCATCACCGGCCAGAATTTCGTGGTCGATGGCGGGATGACCCGCAAGATGATCTATGCCGACTGACACCGCATTGCGGAACAGCAGCACGGGGCCCGTGCCGGAATCGGCATGACCGGGCCGCATGGCTGGAAAAGGCCCTGCACCGGCAAGGCTGTCACCTCTCCGGCCTGAGTGGAGATCCGATCGTCGGCGAGGTGATGGCGCATCGAGGGCAGCGCCGGATCGTCAAGGAAAAGCTCGCCACAAGATGCGCGCGGTCAGTTTCCGACCCTGCGGTCGCGGCTATGCGCGGGTCCGAAGCAAGCCCATGATGTCCTTGGTCCGGTCCAGGATCGGCGTGGCGATCGCGTCGGCTCGCGCGGCGCCGTCGCCGAGAATGCGGTCTATCTCGGCCGGATCGGCCATGAATTCGCTCATCTTGCGCGTGATCGGCGTCAGCGCCTCGACCGCGATCTCGGCCAGCGCGGGCTTGAAGATGCCAAAGCCCTGGCCCTCGAACCTGGCCAGCACCTGGTCGGGGGTCTGATCGGACAGTGCGGCATAGATATTGACCAGATTGCGCGCCTCGGGACGATCCTTCAGGCTCTCGATGCTGGCCGGCAACGGGTCGGCATCGGTCCGGGCCTTGCGGATCTTCTGGGCGATCGCGTCGGCATCGTCGGTCAGGTTGATCCTGCTGGCGTCCGAGGGATCGGATTTCGACATCTTCTTCGAGCCGTCGCGCAAGGACATGACGCGCGTCGCCACGCCCTCGATCAGCGGTTCGGTGACCGGGAAGTGATTGACGCCGTAATCGTGATTGAACTTGGCCGCGATGTCGCGGGTCAGTTCCAGATGCTGCTTCTGGTCCTCGCCGACCGGCACGCCGGTCGCCTGATAGGTCAGGATGTCCGCCGCCATCAGCGCCGGGTAGGCCAGAAGCCCCAGGCTGGCATTTTCGCTGTTCTTCCCGGCCTTGTCCTTGAACTGGGTCATCCGGTACATCCAGCCGACCCGCGCCACCGTGTTGAACAGCCACGCCATTTCGGCATGGGCACTGACCTGGCTCTGGTTGAACAGGATCGACTGACGAGGATCGACGCCCGATGCCATGAAGGCCGCTGCCGCCTCGCGGGTGCGGCCCCTCAGGATCTCTGGCTCCTGCCACACGGTGATGGCGTGCAGATCGACGATGCAATAGATTGTCTCGGCGGTGTTACCTTGCAGCGCGGAGAAGCGTTTCAGCGCGCCCAGGTAATTCCCAAGCGTCAGGCCACCCGAGGGCTGGATCCCCGAGAAGATGCGCGGGGTAAAGCCCGGATTGCCCGAAATGTCCGGATTGGTCGTCTCGTTCATGTCTGGCCCGCTTGGATTTTCCGTGGCGCTGGCTTAGCTGTTGGCCGCACTGACCGCAACCGCGAAGGAAACCAGATGCGCGAAGGCCTGAACGAATCGCCCCTGAACCCGCTGCCCGCCGCCGTCTGGTTGCTGGTTCTGCCGGTGATCGCCAGCGAGGCCGTGTTCGGTCTGGGCCGGCTGGGGCTGATTGGCGGCGCCGACGGGGTTGGGCTGCGGCTGTCGGCGATGCAGGTGACTGCCTTCGCGCCGGAAATGATCCAGCGGATGTGGGGTCTGGGGGTGATCGACTGGGACCAGCTTTACCGGCTGCTGACGTTCAGCTTCGTCCACGCCTCGCTGGTGCACGCGCTGTTCGTTCTGGTCTTCACGCTGGCGCTTGGAAACCTTGTCGCGCGCGAGTTCCGGCCGTTTGCCGTCATCGCGCTGTTCCTGGGCTCGGCCATCGGCGGGGCCCTGGCCTATACCGTCGCGATGTCGGTGCTGCCCGGCCGGCCTGCGCCCCTGATCGGCGGCTACCCGGCGGTTTACGGATTGGTCGGCGCGTTCACCTTCCTGCTTTGGGCCAGGCTGGCGGCTGCGAACGCCAACCGGATGCGGGCCTTCACCCTGATCGGGCTGTTGCTGCTGTTCCAACTGGTCTTCGGCATGGTGTTCGGCGGTGCTGGCTATGGCTGGATTGCCGAAATCGCAGGATTCGCGGTCGGTTTCGCGCTGAGTTTCCTGCTGGTCGATGGCGGTGTGACGCGGGCGCTGCGACAGATCCGGCAGCGATGACGGGTCCGCGACATGTTCGCACCGAAGGCGCGACGCGCTAGCGCGAGCGTCTGATAGCTGTCTTCAGCTCAGACAGGCGATAGGCTCCGGTCGCGAAGCTGAGGGCGAAATAGATCGCGCCGCCGCCGAAGACAAGGATCGCAAGGCCGGGAACCCGGGGAATGCCCGCCGCTGAGGCCCAGTCCCGCATCACCCACAACGCGACCGCCATCAGGGCCGAGGCCAGCACCATGCGCGGGGCGGCGCGCAGCAGGCGGGCGTCGGCGCGCGCAGCCTGTCCCATGTCGCGGGTGCCCCACCACAGCTGCGCGACCATCACCCAGGCTGCGATGGTGGTGCCCAGGGCCGCGGCAAGGAAGCCGATGAACGGCATCAGGCCGAAGGCGACCACGGCATTCACCACCATCGACATGGCCGCATAGCGGAAGGGCGTGCGCGTATCCTCGCGCGCGAAGTAAAGCGGTTGCAGGATCTTCTGCAGGACGAAGGCTGGCAGGCCAAACGCATAGACGACCAGCGCGGCGGCCGTCTGGGTCGTGTCGTGGGCGGTGAACTGACCGCGCTCGAACAGGGTTGCGACCATCGGTTCTGCGATCACCGCGATTGCGAAGGCGGCCGGCAGGGTCAGGAACAGACCGAATTCGGTTGCGCGGCTATAGGCGGACTGACCTCCGTCGTGGTCCTCGGCCCTCAGGCGTCGAGCGAGTTCGGGCAGCAGCACGACCGCCACCGCCGCGCCCACCACACCAAGCGGCAGCTGATAGAGCCGGTCGGAATAGGACAGCCAGGCGATCGCACCCTCGAAGCGCGAGCCGACCTGACGGCCGATCAGCAGGTTCAGTTGCACCACCCCGCCCGCGAAGGCTGCGGGCAGCGCGACGGCCAGCAGCCGGCGCATGTCGGGCGACAGGCGCGGGCGGCGCGGCCAGAAGGTCCAGCCGGTGCGTCGCGCATCCCACCAGACCAGCGCCAGCTGCGCGATGCCGGTGACCGGCGTCGCCCAGGCCAGCGTCAGCCCCAGATCCCAGCCTTGCCAGCGCCCCAGCCCCATCGCGACGATGAACAACAGGTTCAGCAGCACCGGGGCCGCCGCGGCGGCGGTGAAGCGGCCATTGGCGTTCAGCACGCCCGAGATCATCGAGGCCAGCGATATCAGCAGGATATAGGGAAAGGTGATGCGGCCGTATTCGACGGCAAGATCAAATCGCTCATCGCCCTGAAAGCCTGAGGCCATCAGCCAGACCAGGACCGGCATGAAGATCATCGCCACCGCCGACAGGATCAGCACGGCCATGAACAGACCCGAGAACGCCTCGGCGGCGAAACGCTCGGCGTCGCGCCTGTCCTCCAGCTTTTTCGAGAAGATCGGCACGAAGGCGGTGTTGAACGCGCCTTCCGCGAAAAAGCGGCGGAACATGTTGGGCAGTGAAAGCGCGATCAGGAACGCCTCGGCGACTGGCCCGGTGCCCAGCCACGCAGCCATCAGGATGTCGCGCACGAAGCCCGACAGGCGCGAGATGAACGTCCAGATCCCAACCGAAAGGAATCCGCGCACAAGTCCCGGTTTCATGCTCTATGCCTCTGCCCGCTTTGCCCCGTCGGCGATTGCCTTGCGCAGCTTCTTTTCCAGCATGTCGCGTTTCGCCTCGCTGTGCAGCTTCAGGCCGAACAGGTCCTTGACATAGAAACTGTCCACCACCTGTGCGCCGAAGGTTGCGATCACCGCGCTGACGATCTGGATATGGTTCGCCGCCATCACGCGGGTCAGATCGTAAAGCAGGCCGGGCCGGTCGCGGGTGTCGACCTCGATGATCGTATAGATGTCGCTGCCCTCATTGTCGAAGGTGACATGGGTCGGGAAACGGAATTCTCGGTTGCGCTTCTTGGGCTTGTCGCGGCTTGCAAAGGCCTCGCGCGCGACGATCTCGCCCTTCAGCGTGCGCAGGATGGTCTGGCGCAGCCGTGGCAGACGATCCTCGCTGAAGGGATGGCCTTCTGCATCCTGCACCCAGAACACCGCGGTCGCGTAGCCGTCGCGGGTCGTATAGGTGCGGGCGTCGACGACATTCGCGCCCATCAGCGTCAGCGCGCCCGCCAGCCGCGAGAAGATGCCGGGATGGTCGGCCAGCACGAAGGCGGCGCGGGTGGCGTCGCGATCCTTGTCAGCGCGCAGGTCGATGCGAATCTCGTCTTCGCCGATCTCGCGCAGCAACTCGGCGAACACCGCCTGGGTTTCGGACGGCAAGCCCGGCCAGTAATTGTCGTAATGCCTGCCAAGCTCCGCGCGGATTGCCCTGGGCTCCCAGCCCTTGGCGGTCAGCAGGTGGCGCAGGGACCGCTTGGCCTCGTTCTGGCGCTTGTCGCGATTCAGCTCCTCGAGGCCGTTTTCCAGCGCCGCCGCGGTTTCCTGGTGCAGCTTGCGCAGCAGCGCGGCCTTCCAGTTGTTCCAGACACCGGGGCCGACACCGCGGATGTCGCAGACCGTCAGGACAAGCAGCAAGTCAAGCCGTTTGCGGGTCTTCACCGCCTTGGCGAAATCGCGCAGGGTGCGCGGGTCGGCGATGTCGCGTTTCTGCGCCACATCCGACATCAGCAGGTGATTTCGCACCAGCCATTCCACGGTGTCCACATCGTCCTGCGGAAAGCCGAAGCGCGTGGCGATGCGGCGCGCGATGCGGGCGCCAAGGATCGAATGGTCCTCGCGCCGCCCCTTGCCGATGTCGTGAAGCAGCGTTGCCAGGTACAGCACGCGTCGATTGATGCCCGAACCCATGATCCCGTGCGACACCGGCAGATCCTCGGGGTGTTCGCCGCGCTCGATCTCGGCCAGCGCGGCGACGCACTGGATCGAATGCTCGTCCACGGTGAAGTGGTGATACAGGTTGAACTGCATCATTGCCACGACCGGCTGGAATTCGGGGATGAAGGCGGCCAGGACGCCCAACTCGTTCATCCGGCGCAGGCTGCGTTCGGGATTTCCGTGCTTCAGCAGCAGGTCCATGAAGATGCGGATCGCCTCGGGGTCGGCGCGCATCCTGTCATCGATCAGGGTCAGGTTGGCGGCGATCAGACGCATGGCGTCGGGATGGATCAGAATGCCGGTGCGCAGCGCCTCCTCGAACAGGCGCAGGATGTTCAGCGGGTCCCTGAGAAACGCGGCGTCGTCCTGGATTGCCAGCCTGCCGTGCCTGTCGCTGAACCCCGGCCTCATCTTGCGGCGGCGCCGGAAGAGCCGGCCCAGCATCGGCGCCTTGCGGACATGGCGGGCTTCCAGTTCGGTCAGGAACACGCGCGTCAGTTCGCCAACGCGGGTGGCGTGGCGGAAATAATCCTGCATGAAATACTCGACGCCGCGCCGCGCGGCGGTGTCCGAATAGCCCATGCGGCGTGCGACCTCGACCTGCATGTCGAAAGACAGCACATCGACCGGCCGTCCGGCGATCAGGTGCAGGTGGCAGCGGGCGGCCCACAGGAAATCCTCGGCCTGCCAGAAGGCCAGATGTTCTTCCCGCGTGAAGACACCCAGATCGACAAGTTCGACAGCACGATCGACCCGATGGATGTATTTCGCGATCCAGTAGAGGGTTTGAAGGTCGCGCAGCCCGCCCTTGCCCTCCTTGACATTGGGTTCAAGAACGTAGCGCTGGCCGCCCTGACGCTGGTGGCGGGCACTGCGCTCCTCCAGCTTTGCCTCGACGAATTCCGGAACGGTCTTCTCGAACAGTTCCGACCACAGCCGCTCGCGCAGCTCTTGCGCCAGCGGTGCGTGGCCGGTGACGAGGCGATGTTCGACCAGCGAGGTCCGGATCGTCATGTCGCCCGCGCCAAGTCGCAGGCAGTCATCCACGCTGCGGATCGAATGGCCGAGCTTCAGCTTCAGGTCCCACATCATGTAAAGCATGGATTCGACCACGCTTTCCGCCCAGGGCGTGATCTTGTAGGGGGTCAGGAACAGCAGATCCACATCGGATGATGGCGCCATCTCGGCCCGGCCATAGCCGCCGACCGCCAGCACTGCCAGCCTTTCGCCCTCGGACGCGTTGTGCAGCCGATGCAACCGGGTGATGGCGACGTGGTGGATGGCGGTGACCATGCCGTCGGTCAGGCTGGCAATGGCGCGCACCGTTTCGCGCGCGGCGCGGGGGTGGCTGAGAAACCCGGTTTCGATATCCGCCATGGCGGCGGCGCGCGCCTCGGACAGCAGGGCGACGGTCGCGCTGCGGATCTCGCGAGGTTCGTCCAGATCGCCAAGCCTGGCTTCGAGCGATGCCAGAAAGCTCTCGTTGTCAAAGATTTCATGCGCCCCGGGCAAGGCCGGGGCGCTTTGAACCGTCGTGTCGCTGGCGCCTGATGCCAAGGTCAGAACCCGAAACCGCCGAAGCCACGCGGTGCCTGGTCGAGGATCACGACCTGACCGCCGCGGATGGTCGCCACCGCAAGGCCGCGCTGCGAGGTGCCGTCGGGGCGCAACCGGAAGACGCCGTCAACTCCGGCGAAGCCCGAGCCCTGCGTCAGCCCGGCGGTCGTCAGCGCGTTGCGCTTGCCCGCGCGCACCAGCGATGCGACTGCGGCGACCCCGTCATAGGCCAGGGCGGCAAGTTCGTGCGGTTCCTCGCCATAGGCCGCACGATAACGGGCGTCGAACTGAGCCTTGAGCCTTTGATCCGGGATCGCGAACCAGCCATTCTGCAATTGCGGCAGCGCTAGGCGCGATCCGGGTTGATCCCACCGCGTCAGACCCATGAACTGCGTGACCTGCGACGTGACGCCGGCGGCGGCAAGCTTTTCGGTCAGGTAGGGCAGCACCGCCTGGTTGTTGGCGGTCATGAACACGGCATCGACCTGCCCGGACCTGGCGGCTTCCACGATCCGGGGCGTCGCGGCATCCACGCCGCTGACCGAGACCGGGTGGTTGGTGCGACCGGCCAGCCTTGCGCCGTTGCGGGCGATCGCGGTCTCGATCGCGCGGCCGCCGATCTGGCCTGCGACGTCGTTTTCGGCGACGACATAGATGTTGCGCTTGCCCTGCTTCACGCCGAAACCGACCAGCCTGTCGGCGACATTGGCGAAGCTGTTGCCCAGGATGAAGACGTTGCCGCCCGCGATCTCGGCGTTGTTCGAAAACGACAGCACGTTGATCTGGCGCGGCAGCATGGCATTGCCGACGGCGTTCGCCGCTTCGGCGAACAACGGCCCGATGATGATCTTGGCGCCGGCATCGGCAGCGGCGTTGGCCTGTGCAACGGCCTGCGCCGTGCTGTCGCCGCTGTCATAGATCCGCAGATCGATGACCGCGCCCTGGGCATCCGCCGCGGCCATTCGCGCGGCGTTCTTCTGACTGCGCGCCAACCATTCCAGACCGGCCGAGCCACTGCCCCCCGGCGCCAGCAGCGCGACCTGCACGGGCTGGCCGGGATCGATCAGCGGACCGATGCTGGGACCGCTGGCCTGCCCGCTCACGCCCACCGGTTCGCAGGCGGCAAGAAACAGGGCCGAGACGACCGCTCCCACACGGCAGATCGTGCGGCGCAGCCCGGTGTCGGGCCGGGTTGTGGCAGATGCGAACATGTGAAACTTCCCTGGAATGTGGTCTGATGGCGGCGAATGGACGCAGCCTATGGGGATCGTACCGGATTGGCAATTGGCGGCGGCGCCGCCACGGCAGGGGAAGCACGCCATGAGCGAGAAGGGGCGCGAGCCACCGCAGCGGCTGTCTGCGCATATCGAGGCCGGCCCGCTGGCAGCGGGGTTGTATCTGGTCTCAACCCCGATCGGCACGGCGCGCGACATCACCTTGCGGGCACTGGACGTTCTGAATTCGGCCGACATTCTGGCCGCCGAGGACACGCGCGTGATGCGCCATCTCATGGAGATCCACGGCATCCCCCTGCGCGGCCGGCGGGTGCAAGCCTATCACGATCACAACGCCGAGCGCAGCCGGCCCGCCCTGATGGCCGCGCTTCAGGAGGGTGCGAGTGTCGCGTATGCCTCGGATGCCGGCACGCCGCTGGTCGCCGATCCCGGCTATCGGCTGGCACGCGACGTCGCGCAGGCGGGGTTTCGCGTCAACGCGGTGCCGGGCCCCTCGGCCGCGCTGGCTGCGCTGAGCGTGTCGGGGCTGCCAAGCGACCGTTTTCTTTTCGCGGGATTTCCGCCGCCGACCCGGTCTGCCCGCCTGGCCTGGCTGCGGCACTGGGCGCAACTGGACGCCACGGTGATCCTGTTCGAAAGCCCCAGGCGCGTTAACCAGACATTGACCGAGCTGTGCGAAATTGACCCGAATCGCATGACCGTGGTGGCGCGCGAACTGACCAAGAAATTCGAAGAGGTGATTCGGGGGACGGCCAGCGACCTGGCCGCCGATCCGCGCATGGCGAACTTGAAGGGCGAGGTCGTGATGCTGCTTGACCGGCCGTCGGCCGCTGTCGTCGAACAGGATGACATCCTGGCGGCCCTGCATCTGCGCCTGCCGCATATGTCGGTCAAGGATGCCGCGAAAGAGGTCGCGCAGCAACTGGGGCTGCCGCGGCGCGAGGTGTATCAGCTGGCGTTGTCGCTGGCCGCGGACGGTGATGGCCGATCCGACGAGATATAGGCCGCGCGATCCGCGCGGGAACAGGGGCAGGCCGAATGAACGATCCGGCATATGGCGGCGGGCAGGACAATGGCGAACGCCCGACGCCCGGCGCCTCGCAAGGACGCCGGGCGCGGGGCAGGCTTTCCAGCCTGTCGGGCGCAATGGCCGAGGAGGCGGTTGCGCGCCATGTCGAGGCGCGGGGGTTGCGGGTGCTTGCCCGACGCTGGCGCGGCGCGGCCGGCGAAATCGATCTGGTCTGCCGCGACGGCGCCTGCATCGTCTTCATCGAGGTCAAGCAGGCCGGCTCGCATGATGCCGCCGCCCTTCGCCTGATGCGCCCGCAGATGGACCGGATCTGCGCCGCCGCCTGCGAATATTGCGCGGCGCTGCCCGACGGGCTGCTGACAGAGATGCGCTTCGACGTCGCTCTGGTCGACTCGGTGGGCCGCGTTGACATCCTGCAAAACGCCTTCGCCGAGGACTGACCGCGACTCTTGCATCCCGCCCGACGACGGGTAACAACCGGTCGTCACCGTTCAGGGAGCGCGCCATGAGCCTTTACGTCGCCTTGCAGATGGATCCGATCGAGGCCGTCGACATCGACGCCGACAGCACGTTCCGCATCGCTCTGGAGGCCGAGGCGCGCGGCCACCGCCTGTTCCAGTATCACGTCGACCATCTGCGCTATGACGCCGGCAGGGTGGTTGCACGCGGCCGGCCGGTGACCCTGCGCCGCAAGCAGGGCGACCACGTCACCTTCGGGGATTGGGCCGAGGTCGACCTGCAGGACTTCGATGTCGTCTGGCTGCGGCAGGACCCACCGTTCGACATGGCCTATGTGACCTCGACGCATCTTCTGGACCGGGTCCATCCCGGCACGCTGGTGGTGAATGATCCGTTCTGGGTGCGGAACTGCCCGGAAAAGCTGATGGTTCTGGATTTCCCGGACCTGACGCCACCCACCATGATCTCGCGTGATCCGGTGGCGATCCGGCAGTTCCGGGACCAGCACGGCGACATCATCGTCAAGCCGCTCTACGGCAATGGCGGGGCGGGGGTGTTCCATCTGGACCCCGATGACCGCAACCTGTCGGCGCTGCTGGAGCTGTTCGCGGGCATCAACCGCGAGCCGATGATCGCGCAGAAATACATCCATGCCGTCAGTCAGGGCGACAAGCGGATCATTCTGGTCGACGGCGATCCGGTGGGCGCGATCAATCGGGTGCCGCAGATGGGCGAGGCGCGGTCGAACATGCATGTGGGCGGGCGGGCCGAGAAGATCGGGCTGACCGAACGCGAATACGAGATCTGCAAGCGCATCGGCCCGGTGCTGCGCGAAAAGGGGCTGATCTTCACCGGCATCGACGTCATCGATGGCTGGCTGACCGAGATCAATGTCACGTCTCCGACCGGGCTGCAGGAGCTGGAGCGCTTTGACGGTGTCAACGCGGCCGCGCTGCTCTGGGAGGCGATCGAGCGACGACTGTCAAGGATCTGAGCGCCTGTCCCGGCCCTTGGGCTTCAGCCTGCTCAGCCGCCCGCGACAAAGGGCAGGCGATAGCTGATCGCCTCGGCCAGGTGCGGGGTCCGGACGGTGTCGGATGCGTCCAGATCGGCAATCGTCCGGGCCGTGCGAAGAATTCGGTGATAGCCGCGCGCGGTCAGGCCCAGCCTTTCGGACGCCTTCACGATCAGCGCGCGACCTTCGGGGCACGGGCTGGCGATCTCGTCCAGGACCGCGCCCGACGCGTCGGCGTTTGCGCGCAATCGCGGATGGTCGCGAAAGCGGCGCGTCTGGATGTCGCGCGCGGCGGCGACGCGCAGCGCGATCCGTTCCGAAGTCTCGCCGGCAGGCGGCAACTCCAGGTCCATGAAGCTGACCGCGGGCACCTCGAGGCGCAGGTCGAAACGGTCCATCAATGGTCCCGATATCTTGCCCATGTAATCGGCGCCACAATTCGGCGCGCGTGAACAGGCCTGGGCCGCGTCCGCCAGATGACCGCATCGGCAGGGATTGGCAGCCGCAACCAGCAGGAAACGGCAAGGATAGCGGATATGGGCGTTGGCTCGGGCGACGACGATCTCGCCGGTCTCGATCGGCTGGCGCAGGGTTTCCAGCACCTGCCGAGGGAATTCGGGGAATTCGTCCATGAACAGCACGCCGTTGTGGGCGAGGCTGATCTCTCCGGGCTTAGCGCCGCGTCCGCCGCCCACGATCGCCGCCATCGACGCGGTATGGTGGGGTTCGCGGAACGGCGCGTGCCGAGAGATGCCGCCCTCGTCCAGCGTGCCGGCCAGCGAATGGATCATCGACGTCTCCAGCGCCTCGACCGGCGACAGCGGCGGCATGAGCCCGGGCAGTCGGGCCGCCAGCATCGACTTGCCCGCTCCGGGGGGACCCACCATCAGCAGATGATGGCGGCCCGAGGCCGCGATCTCCAGAGCGCGCTTGGCGCGTTCCTGGCCCTTGACCTCGGACAGACAGCCGACCGGTGCCCTGCCGCCGATGGTTCCGGGCTGGGCGCGCGACAACGGGTGACGGTCGGTCAGATGATCGACGACCTCGCGAAGTGTCGAGGGCGCGATGACCGGCACCGTCTCGACCCAGGCGGCTTCGGGACCGCAGGCCCTGGGGCAGATCAGCGCGCGGTCGTCCTCGGCCGCGGCCATGGCGGCGGGCAGGGCGCCGGTGACCTGAACCAGCCTTCCGTCCAGCGCCAGTTCGCCAAGGCTGACGCACCGGGCCAGTTCGTCGGCCGGGATGATGTCCAGCGCCGCCAGCACCGCCAGTGCGATCGGCAGGTCGAAATGCGATCCTTCCTTGGGCAGGTCGGCCGGAGACAGATTCACCGTCAGCCGGCGGTTGGGCATCGCGATGGCCAGCGCGCCAAAGGCGGCCCTGACCCGTTCGCGGGCCTCGCTGACGGCCTTGTCCGGAAGCCCGACGATGGCAAATCCCGGCAGCCCGGCGGCGACCGAGCATTGCACCTCGACCAGACGCGCCTCGACACCCTCGAAGGCGACCGAATAGGCGATTGCCACCATCACACCCCCTGCAACATTCCAGCAACTGGTTAACGCAACCGGCCTTAAGGAAGCGTTAACGGTCCCGGTTCCTTGCGGCAGGCGTCGTGGGGGTCTATCTGTCTGGCAGGTTTCGCAGGTTTCGCAGGTTTCGCAGGGGGCGGCATGGACGGCACGCGTATCCTATTGGTCATCGGCGGCGGGATCGCGGCCTACAAGGTGCCGCAGCTGATCCGGCTGATGCGGGCCGAGGGCATGGCGGTCACGCCGGTGCTGACCCGCGCGGGGGCGCAGTTCACCACGGCGATGACGGTTTCCGTGCTGGCCGGAGAGGCGGCGCGTGACGGGTTGTTCGATCTGCAATCCGAGGCCGAGATCGGCCATATCCAGCTGTCGCGCAACGCCGATCTGGTGGTCGTCGCGCCCGCGACCGCCGATCTGATGGCCAAGATGGCCAACGGTCTGGCGGACGATCTGGCCTCGACCCTGCTGCTGGCGACCGACAAGCGGGTGTTGATCGCGCCGGCAATGAATGTCCGCATGTGGCAGCATCCCGCGACGCAGCGCAATCTGGCATTGCTGGAAGGCGACGGCGTTCTGGCGGTTGGTCCGGATGAGGGTGACATGGCCTGCGGCGAATTCGGTCCCGGTCGCATGGCTGAACCAGAGGCGATCCTGAGCGCGATCCGGCAGGCGCTGCCGCGGGCAGCGCCCTTGAAGCTGCTCCCCGAAACCAAGGTCCTGCCCGGCCCGCTGGCGGGGCGTCACGTGATCGTGACGTCGGGCCCGACCCATGAACCGATTGATCCTGTGCGCTACATCGCCAACCGGTCGTCCGGCGCGCAGGGCAGCGCGATCGCCGCCGCGCTGCGCGATCTTGGCGCGCGGGTCAGCTTTGTCACCGGCCCTGCCGTTGTGCCGCCGCCCGAGGGCGTCGCGGTCATCGCCGTGGAAACGGCGCGCCAGATGCGCGAGGCGGTCGAGGCCGCACTGCCCGCCGATGTCGCGGTCATGGCGGCGGCGGTCGCCGACTGGCGCGTGACCAATGCCGGCGAGCGAAAGATCAAGAAGGACGGCTCTGGTCAGCCACCCTCACTCGAGATGGCCGAGAATCCCGATATCCTGGCCTGGATCAGCGGGTTGAAGGGCCGCCGCCCGTCGCTGGTCGTGGGCTTCGCCGCCGAGACCGACGACGTGATCGCCAACGCGACCGCCAAGCGCAAGCGCAAGGGCTGCGACTGGATCGTGGCGAATGATGTCAGCCCCGGGACCGGGATCATGGGCGGAACCCAGAATGCCGTGACCCTGATCCGAAAGGGCGGCGCCGACGAATGGCCGCGCATGGGCAAGGACGCCGTCGCCCGCCGCCTCGCCGACGAGATCGCGGGGGCGCTGGGGTGACGCGGCATTACCTGGACTGGAATGCCACCACGCCGCTGCGCCCGCAGGTGAAGGCCGCGATGATCGAGGCGATGGATGTCACGGGCAACCCGTCATCCGTTCACAGCGAAGGCCGGGCGGCCAAGATGATGCTCGAGCGCGCGCGTGAGCGGATCGCTGCGGCGCTGGGGGCCGAGGGGGCCGACATTGTCTTCACGGCCGGGACGACCGAGGCCGCGGCGATGGTGCTGGCGGGTCGCGCCATCCACTGCGCGCCGGTCGAACACAGCGCCGTGAAGGTCTGGTGCGAAGCGGATCTGCCGGTCGATCGCGACGGCATGGTCAGCATTGCCGACCCGGCTGGCAGCAGCCTGCAACTGGCCAACAGCGAGACCGGGGTGATCCAGGCCCTCCCCGAGGGGCTGGGGTCCAGCGACCTGACGCAGGCTTTCGGAAAGATCCCGTTCGGCTTCAACTGGCTCGGGGTGACGGCAGGGTTCGTCAGCGCCCACAAGCTGGGTGGCCCCAAGGGCATCGGTGCGCTGATCCTGAAACGAGGGACCCAGATCGAGGCGATGATTCGGGGCGGCGGACAGGAACAGGGCCGCCGGGCCGGCACCGAGAACCTGATCGGGATAGCGGGCTTCGCCGCCGCGGCCGAGGCCGCGCAGAAGGATCTGGAAACCGGTGTCTGGGATCAGGTCGCCGCCCGCCGTGACGCGCTGGAAGCCCGACTTCTGGATTGCGCTCCGAACGCGGAAATCGCGGGAAGAAACGCACGACGCTTGCCGAACACCACCTGCATTCTTACATCAGGCTGGAAAGGCGAAACGCAGGTCATGCAGATGGACCTTGCGGGGTTTGCCGTGTCGGCAGGTTCTGCCTGTTCGTCCGGCAAGGTCAGGGCAAGCGGCACGCTGCAGGCGATGGGCTTCGACGATAAGGCGGCGCAATCCGCGATCCGGATCTCGATAAGCCCGACTTTGGGCGAGGATCAGGTGAACCGATTTGCGGATGCATGGGAAAGCGCGTATTCACGCTGGCGCGACAGGAATGGTTGAGCGAAACGCTTGATCGCAGGAAGGACACAGGATGACCGAGACCACCGATCTTGATGTGCGCGAAGGTGTCGACCGGGAAACCGTCGAGACAGTGCAGAGCATGGGCAGCTACAAGCATGGCTGGAATACCGAGATCGAGATGGACTATGCACCCAAGGGTGTGAACGAAGACATCGTCCGGCTGATCTCGAACAAGAACGGCGAGCCCGCATGGATGACCGAGTGGCGGCTGGAAGCGTTCCGGCGCTGGGCCACCATGTCCGAACCGCGCTGGGCGATGCTGAACTATCCCGAGATCGACTATCAGGATCAGTATTACTACGCGCGCCCCAAAAGCATGGAGGTGAAGCCGCAATCCCTGGATGATGTCGATCCAAAGCTTTTGGCGACCTATGAAAAGCTGGGCATCCCGCTGAAGGAACAGATGATCCTGGCCGGGGTCGAAGGCGCCGATGCCGCGCCTGCCGAAGGGCGCAAGGTCGCAGTCGATGCGGTCTTCGACAGTGTCAGCCTGGGCACCACCTTCAAGGACGAGCTGGCCAAGGCCGGCGTGATCTTCTGTTCGATCAGCGAGGCGATCCGCGAGCATCCCGAACTGGTGAAGAAATACCTGGGCAGCGTCGTGCCGCAATCCGACAACTTTTTCGCGACGCTCAACAGCGCGGTGTTTTCCGACGGGTCCTTCGTCTATGTTCCGCCCGGCGTCCGCTGCCCGATGGAACTGTCCACCTATTTCCGCATCAACGCCGAGAACACCGGCCAGTTCGAACGCACGCTGATCATCGCCGACAAGGGCTCGTATGTCAGCTATCTGGAGGGCTGCACCGCACCGCAGCGCGACACAACCCAGTTGCACGCCGCCGTCGTCGAGATCGTGGTGCTGGAGGATGCCGAGGTCAAATACTCGACCGTCCAGAACTGGTACCCCGGCGATGAGAATGGCAAGGGCGGCATCTACAACTTCGTGACCAAGCGCGCGGATTGCCGCGAGGCCCGCGCCAAGGTGATGTGGACGCAGGTCGAGACCGGCAGCGCGATCACCTGGAAATACCCGTCCTGCATCCTGCGCGGCGACGAAAGCCAGGGTGAGTTCTATTCCATCGCCATCGCCAATAACTGGCAACAGGCCGATACCGGAACCAAGATGATCCATCTTGGCAAGAACACCCGCTCGCGCATTGTTTCAAAAGGCATTTCGGCGGGGCAGGCGCAGAACACGTATCGCGGTCTGGTCAGCATGCATCCGCGCGCCACGAACAGCCGCAACTACACGCAATGCGACAGCCTGCTGATCGGCGACAGATGCGGCGCCCATACCGTGCCCTATATCGAGGTGAAGAACACGTCGAGCCGGGTGGAACACGAGGCCACGACCAGCAAGGTCGATGACGACCAGCTGTTCTACTGCCGCTCGCGCGGCATGGATGAGGAAGAGGCCGTGGCCCTGGTCGTGAACGGGTTCTGCCGCGACGTGCTGCAGGCCCTGCCGATGGAATTCGCCATGGAAGCGCAGGCGCTGGTGGCGATTTCGCTGGAAGGCTCGGTTGGATGAATCGCTCTGTCCGGGGCGCATGATGACATGATGATGGTGCCTGACGGACGGCACCGCCGCCACCATCTGATGAGGTAAAGAATGCTTAAGATCGACAACCTGCACGTCAAACTTGAAGAAGAGGACAAGCAGATCCTGAAAGGCCTCAGCCTTGAGGTGCCCGCCGGCCAGGTCCACGCGGTCATGGGGCCGAACGGTTCGGGAAAATCGACGCTGTCCTATGTTCTGGCAGGGCGCGACGGCTATGCGGTCACTGAAGGCTCGGCCACGATGGACGGCGAAAGCCTGCTTGACATGGAGCCGGAACAGCGCGCTGCGGCGGGCCTGTTCCTGGCCTTCCAGTATCCGGTCGAAATCCCCGGCGTCGGCAACATGACGTTCCTGCGGACCGCCGTGAACGCGCAGCGCAAGGCGCGTGGCGAAGAGGAAATGTCGTCGGGCGAATTCCTGAAAGCCGTGCGCGAGAAGGCCAAGGATCTGCAGATCGACGCCGAGATGCTGAAGCGTCCGGTCAATGTGGGCTTTTCGGGCGGTGAGAAGAAGCGCAACGAGATCCTGCAGATGGCCATGCTGGCCCCGCGCATGTGCATCATGGACGAGACCGATTCCGGCCTTGACGTGGATGCGATGCGCCTGGTTTCGGACGGGGTGAACGCGCTTCGCGGCCCCGATCGCAGCTTTCTTGTCATTACCCATTACCAGCGCCTGCTGAACCATATCCAGCCCGATGTCGTCCACATCATGTCGGATGGGCGGATCGTGAAATCGGGCGGGCCGGAACTGGCACTGCAGGTCGAGGAAGAGGGCTACGGCGATCTTCTGGCGGAGGCCGGCTGATGGCTGAGAGTGCAGTTCAGATCAAGGATGTGACGCCGCAGGTCAGCGGCGCGCCCAAGGCACCCGACGCGCTGTCCGCGCGGCTTGAGGCGTTGGACCTGCCCAAGGGCGGGTTCAGTGCCCAGGCGCGCGCGGACGCCTTGGCTCGCCTGCGCGAGATGGGCTTGCCCGGCCCGCGGGACGAGTATTGGCGCTATACCGATCCGCGCCCGTTCAGCGCGCCGGTGCCGCAGGCGATCCCCATCGAGGGCAAGTCCCCCGATTCCCCGCTTTTCACCGATCTTGACAGGCTGACGCTGGTGTTCGTCGATGGTGCCTTTGATGAAGGCGCGTCCGATGATCTGACGCTTGCGGGGATCGAGATCGATACCCTGGCCCAGGCCGATGCGGAAACCGACCACTGGGCCCGGGGACTTTATGGAACGCTGGAAGCCTCGGGACAGAAGCCGGTCAGGCGGCCATTCGCCACGCTGAACACCGCCGCGGCACGCGACGGGGTTCTGATCCGCGTGACCGGAAAGGCCGCGAAGCCCGTGCACATCATCCACCGCCGCGCCGACGAGGCTGCCGATGTCATGTGGCACCATGTTCTGCGTCTGGAGGACGGGGCGGAACTGACGCTGCTGGAAACCGGCATGGTCGGCGCGCGCTCGAACGGCGTGATCGAGGCCGATCTGGCACGCGGCGCGCGGCTGCATCACATCACCGCCAAGCGGGCGGGCCATCAGAAGCTGGGCATCTCGCATCTGTTCGCGCGCGTCGCGGCCGAGGCACAGCTGAAATGCTTTGCGCTGTCGGTGAACGGCACGCTGATGCGCCATGAGAGCGTGATCGATATCGTGGGCGATGATGCCTCGGCCCATATTGCCGCCGCCGTTCTGGGCGACGGAAAGGTCGGCCCGTTCCACCATGACGACACGGTGTTCATCACCCATGCCGCGGAACGCTGCGAAAGCCGGCAGGTCTTCAAGAAAGTGCTCAAGAACGGTGCCGAAGGCGTGTTTCAGGGCAAGATTCTGGTCAAGCAGGGCGCCCAGAAGACCGACGGTTACCAGATCAGCCAGGCGTTGCTGCTGGACGAACGCAGCCAGTTCCTTGCCAAGCCCGAGCTGGAGATCTACGCCGACGACGTGAAATGCTCGCATGGTTCAACCACCGGCGCGATCGACGAGGAAGCGATGTTCTATCTGCGCTCGCGCGGGGTGCCCAAGGAGCGGGCGATCGTGTTCCTGGTCCTGTCCTTTCTGGCGGACGCCCTGGAGGAAATCGAGGACGAGGTCCTGCGCGGGCAGATCAATGATCGGTTGGAAGCTTGGCTGACCCGGCGCGCCAACCAGTGACCCGTGGCGGCGTCCTGCCGCGGGTGCTGCAAAGCTGGTGGGCACCGCGCCAGGTGTTCCGCGACCTTTCCGGCATGCCCGAAAGCGTGAAGCTGGTCGTCCTGATGGCTGCCATGCTGATCTTTCTGGTGGCGCAGGCGCCGCTTCGCGCGCGCGAGGCACAGCTTGATCCCTCGGTGCCGTTCGAAGCGCGCATCAGCGGTGCGCTGCTGGCCGTCATGTTCGTGATGCCGCTGCTGGCCTATGCTTTTGCGTCGTTCGTGTCGGTCGTGTCGGGTCTGACCGGGCGGCGCCTGGCACCGGGCGACTCGCGGCTGGCGCTGTTCTGGGCGCTGCTGGCGACGGCGCCCGCCATGTTGCTTTGGGGCATGGTCGCGGGGCTGGTGGGACCGGGGCCGGCGCAGACACTGACGCAGCTGCTGGTCGGGGTCGGTTTTGTGGTGATCTGGTGGTCCGGCATGTCGGTGCTTGCGAGGAAAGAATGAATTTCGACGATTTCAACGCTCTGCTGAGGATGACCCTGCGCAACCCCGAGGATGCAGCGCAGACGCTGATCGGGATGAACCTGCCGATGTCGGTGCGCTGGATGGCGCTGCTGCTGGCGGTGTCGGTGTCGGCGCTGCTGGCCTGGGTGTCGGTGCAGATGTTTCCGCTGCCCGAGGGCGAGACACCGTCCGTCCTTGGCCTGACCGGCCAGCCCATAGCGATGGCGGGGATCCAGCTGGCGGCGATCGTCATGGCTGCCACGCTGATGACCGGGGTCGGGCGCATGTTTGGCGGGCATGGCCGATTCGAGGACGCTCTTCTGCTGACAGTGTGGATCGAAATCGTGCTGCTGCTGGTTCAGCTTGCTCAACTTCTGGTGTCGCTGATCCTGCCGGGGCTGGCCGGGATCCTTGGCATCCTCGCCATCGCCGTCTTCCTGTGGTTGACGGTCCAGTTCACGAAGGCGCTGCACGGCTTTCGAAGCGGCGCCAAGGTGATGCTGGGCATGTTCGCAACCGCCCTTGCCGTGGGCTTCGTGCTGTCTTTCCTGGCCGCTGCCCTAGGCCTTCTTCCCGAGGTGCCGCAATGAGCTTCGATGTCGCCAAGATCCGCGCCGATTTCCCGATCCTGTCGCGGCAGGTGAATTCCAGGCCGCTGGTTTACCTGGACAATGGCGCCAGCGCGCAAAAGCCCCGGCAGGTGATCGACGCGATCACCCGCGCCTATGAGGGCGAATACGCCAATGTCCATCGCGGGCTTTACTTTCTGTCGAACCTTGCGACCGAAAACTACGAACGCGTGCGTGCCATCATCGCACGGTTCCTGAACGCCCCGCGCGAGGACGAGGTGATCTTCACCTCGGGCGGAACCGAGGGCATCAACCTCGTCAGCTATGGTTGGGCCGCACCGCGGCTTCAGGCCGGAGACGAGATCGTTCTGTCCCTGCTGGAACACCATGCCAATATCGTGCCGTGGCATTTCCTGCGCGAACGTCAGGGCGTGGTGCTGAAATGGGTCGAACCCGAGCCCGATGGCAGCCTGCCGGCCGAAAAGATGCTGGAGGCCGTCGGGCCCAAGACAAGGCTGATTGCCGTCACCCATATGTCGAACGTCACCGGAACGATCGTCGATGTCGGCGCCATCGCGCGCGGCACCGATGTGCCGGTGCTGGTCGACGGGTCGCAGGGCGCGGTCCACATGCCCGTGGATCTGGCAGAGCTTGGCGTCGATTTCTACTGCATCACCGGACACAAGCTGTATGGCCCCTCGGGATCGGGCGCGATCTGGATCCGCTCGGACCGCCAGGCCGAGATGCGGCCGTTCATGGGCGGCGGCGACATGATCCGCACCGTGGCCCGCGACGAGGTGACCTATGCCGACCCGCCATTGCGGTTCGAGGCCGGAACGCCCGGGATCGTCAACCAGATCGGGCTGGGCGCGGCGCTGGAATACCTGATGGAAATCGGCATGCCGGAAGTCGCCGCCCATGAAGCCAGACTGCGCGATCATGCCCGCGACCGGCTGCGCGCGCTGAACTGGCTGAGCCTGCAAGGCGACGCGCCGGGCAAGGGTGCGATCTTCTCGATGACGATGCAGGGCGCACATCCGCACGACATCTCGACCATCCTCGACAAGAAGGGGATTGCCGTGCGCGCCGGAAGCCACTGCGCGATGCCGCTGATGGACTTCTATGGAATCAGCGCAAGCGCGCGGGCTTCGTTCGCGATGTACAACACCACCGACGAAGTGGATGCGCTTGTCGAAGGTCTGAGCTTCTGCCGCGAGCTTTTCGCCTGAATCTTGCAAAGATTCGGAGCTTCGGCGAAGAAAGCACAAATTTTCTTGCCGGAATGCACCGCAGACTGCATCCGTCCCGTTAACCGAAAGAGGAGGCGTGCATGTCCGAGATTCTGGTACTTGGTGCAGGGATGGTCGGCGTCAGCACCGCGCTGGCCTTGCAGGCGCGTGGGCATGACGTCACCATCATCGATCGCAACGCGCCGGGCCGCGAGACCAGCTATGGCAATGCCGGCCTGATCCAGACCGAGGCCGTGGAACCCTACGCCATGCCGCTGGCCCCAGGTGCCCTGATGCAGATCGCGTTGGGCCGAGGCTATGACGTCAAATGGAACATTCCGGGTCTTTTGTCGCAGGCTGGCGCGGTCCTGGCTTACGCCCGGAACTCTCTGCCGGCGGCACACAGGCGGGCCTCGCAGACCTGGGGCAAGCTGATCCGTCAGTCGACAGAGCGGCACGGGCCGCTGGTCGAGGCGTCGGGTGCAGACAACATCATCCGCCGCGACGGCTATATCGAACTGCATCGGACCCCCGCCAAGCTGGACAAGGCACGCAGCGTGGCAGAGCGGTTCCTGGCCGAGTTCGGCGTTGAGGCCACGGTGCTGGACAGTCAGCAACTGCGTCGGCTGGAGCCCTCGATCAAGGTCGAGGTCGCCGGCGGAACGCACTGGTCGGACAGTTGGAACTGCTCTGATCCCGGCGGACTGGTGGCGCGCTATGCGGCCCTGTTCGAGAAGCGCGGCGGACGGATCGTGAACGGCGATGCGGGCGATCTGCACCGCAAGGGCGCGGCATGGGTGGCCGACGAGGCGCAGGGCGAACACGCGGTCGTGGCGCTGGGGCCGTGGTCTCCGCTGATGCTGTCGCGCTTCGGGCTGAAAGTGCCGATGGTCTTCAAGCGTGGCTATCACCGCCATTACCACATGGACGCCCCGCCGCATCATCCGATCGCCGATTTCGCGAACTCGGTCGTGCTGTCGCCCATGCGGCGCGGCCTTCGCATCGCCACCGCCGCGGAACTGACGCGCAACCCGCGCCTGACGCCGCCGCAGCTGAAGCATGGCGAACAGGCCGCCCGGGAGTTGTTCGATATCGGCGCTCCGGTCGAGGCCGAACCGTGGACGGGCCGCCGGCCCTGCATGCCCGACATGCTGCCGGTTGTCGGCCGCGTGCCGGATCAGCACAATCTGTGGGCCCATTTCGGCCATGGCCACCAGGGCTTCACGCTTGGCCCGGTGACCGCCGAAATCCTTGCCGACGAGATGAACGGCGCCGAGGGCTGGGAAGCGCTGCAACCGAGCCGGCTGAAGCGGTAGCCTGCTGACGCGATCCGTCGGTTGCGGCGGTTGACTTTCGCCTGTCAGACCACACCTTGAGGGTCGGCCGCAAACAGCACGGATTCCCATGGGTCACAACAACACCAACGCGCCCGTGGCGCGCTTTTCCGAAGTATCCCGCCCCAAGCTGGAGGGCGGGAAAAGCTTCGTGTTGCGCAGCGAGTTCCGGCCCGCGGGTGACCAGCCCACGGCCATTGTCGAGCTGGCGCAAGGCCTCAATGCCGGCGAGCGCGACCAGGTACTGCTGGGCGCCACCGGCACCGGCAAGACCTACACCATGGCCAAGGTGATCGAGGAAACGCAGCGCCCGGCCATCATCCTTGCCCCCAACAAGACGCTGGCGGCCCAGCTTTATGGCGAGTTCAAGGGGTTCTTCCCCGACAACGCGGTCGAATACTTCGTCAGCTATTATGACTACTACCAGCCCGAAGCCTATGTGGCCCGGTCCGACACGTATATCGAGAAGGAATCGCAGATCAACGAGGCGATCGACCGGATGCGCCACAGCGCCACCCGTGCGCTTCTGGAACGTGACGACGTCATCATCGTGGCCTCGGTCAGCTGCATCTATGGTATCGGCTCGGTCGAGACCTATTCGGCGATGACGCAGGACATGGTGGTGGGCGAAAGCTATGACCAGCGCGAATTCCTGGGCCAGCTGGTCGGCCAGCAATACAAGCGACTGGACGCGGCCTTCCAGCGCGGCGGATTTCGTGTGCGCGGCGATGTCGTCGAGGTCTGGCCGGCCCACCTGGAAGATCGCGCCTGGCGCTTTGATTTCTTCGGCAACGAGTTGGAGGCGATCACCGAGTTCGATCCCCTGACCGGGTCCAAGTCCGACAATTTCCGGCAGATCCGCATCTACGCCAACAGCCACTACGTCACGCCGCGGCCGACGATGCAGCAGGCGGTGAAGGGCATCAAGAGAGAGCTTCAGGAACGGCTGAAGCAGCTGACCGACGAAGGCAAGTTGCTGGAGGCGCAGCGGCTGGAGCAACGGACGAATTTCGACCTCGAGATGCTGGAGGCCACCGGCGTCTGCAACGGGATCGAGAATTATTCGCGCTACCTGACCGGTCGCGCGCCGGGCGAGCCGCCGCCCACGCTGTTCGAGTTCATCCCCGACAATGCCATCGTGTTCGCCGATGAAAGCCATGTCAGCGTGCCGCAGATCGGCGGCATGTATCGGGGCGACTTCCGGCGCAAGTTCACGCTGGCCGAACACGGCTTCCGCCTGCCCAGTTGCATGGACAACCGTCCCCTGAAGTTCGAGGAATGGGACGCCATGCGCCCGCAATCGGTCTTCGTGTCGGCCACCCCTGCGCAGTGGGAGATGGACCAGACCGGCGGCGTCTTCACCGAACAGATCATCCGTCCGACCGGCCTCTTGGACCCGCAGATCGAAATTCGCCCGGTCGAGATGCAGGTCGATGACCTGCTCGACGAGGTCCGCAAGGTCAGCGCCGCAGGGATGCGGACGCTGGTCACGACGCTGACCAAGCGCATGGCCGAGGACCTGACCGAATACCTGCACGAGCAGGGCATCCGGGTCCGCTACATGCACAGCGACATCGACACGATCGAACGGATCGAAATTCTGCGGGATCTGCGCCTTGGCGCCTTCGACGTCCTGATCGGCATCAACCTGCTTCGCGAAGGGCTGGACATCCCCGAATGCGGGCTGGTCGCCATTCTCGATGCCGACAAGGAAGGCTTCCTGCGCAGCGAAACCTCGCTGATCCAGACCATCGGCCGGGCGGCGCGGAACGCCGACGGGCGCGTCATCATGTATGCCGACCGGATCACCGGCAGCATGGAGCGCGCGATGGCCGAGACCGAGCGGCGGCGTCAGCGGCAGATGGCCTATAACGTGGAGCACGGCATCACCCCGCAGACCGTCCGCAAGAATGTCGAGGACGTGCTGGCCGGCCTGTGGCAAGGCGACACCGACCAGTCCCGGATCACCACCAAGGTCGAGACGCCGATGGTCGGCGCCAATCTTCAGGCCCATCTGGACGCGCTGCGGACACAGATGCGCAAGGCCGCCGAAAACCTGGAATTCGAAGAGGCCGCCCGGCTGCGTGACGAGGTCAAGCGCCTGGAAGCGGTCGATCTGGCCATCTCGGACGATCCGTTGGCCCGCCAGTCCGCGATCGAGCAGGCCGTCGAGACGGCGGGGGCCGGTTCAGGACGGTCCAAGGCGGGGCGAGCCGGGCAGCGCGGCGGCAACAAGCGGTCGAAGCGTCGCCAGTAAGCTGTGGGCGGTGAGGTGACGGCGGGCGGCCATCGGTCGGTCGCGCCGGTCAGCCGCAACTGATCCGCGCGATCCAGCCCTTGGGATCGACAAAGATGTTCAGCCGTGCGGGGTCCGGGTCCCCTGTGACAAGGTCGCCGGGACTAATGATGCGCTGTCGCAGCTCGGCCGGCAGGGTGACGGCCCCGATATTGCGTCCCACCAGCGCCTGGTGCGCGACCGGATCGCAGCGCTGCGGCCCGGCGGGCGCGGTTGCCGCGCATGCGGCAAGCATGGTCGGAAGGACAAGCAGGCCAAGGGACGACAGGCGGCGCGACATCACATCCTCTCTGATTCGGGTCCGGGCCGACGCGATGCGCGGCCGGTTCGACGCACGCTGTTCGATCGGGCGATCAAGGTCAACACGCCCGCGCCGCCCCGATCAGACAGAGCGGCGCGCGGCCTGTGTCGCGGCGGTCAGGGCGGCCGTCATCGCGCGGCTGAATCCGCCCGCCTCGGCGGCGTTCAGTCCGGCCGCAGTCGTGCCCTCATAGTCGCGATAGGCGGCGACAAGCGCGGGCGCATCGGTGATGCGGCCTTCCATCAATCGCGCGCCGCCGACGATTGCGGCTTCGGCGGCGCGCCAGGCGATGTCCTCGGACACGCCCTGCGCCCGCATGAAATCGGCCATCGCGACGGCCATCAGCGCCGGGTAGGCCGCCCCCGACCCGGGCAGGGCCGTCATCAGGTCGATCTGGTCCTCGGTCGCCAACTCGTCGGTGGTGCCGATAGCGGACAGCAGGCGCCGAACCGTGTCGCGGTCGGACGCGGTCACGCCGTCGGATGCCCAGAAAGGCGAATAAGAGGCTCCGATTTCCGCTGTGGCATTCGGCATGGCCCGCACGACCCGTCCGCCGCTGACGGCCAGCCTGTCTGCCTTGACCCCGGCCATGAAGGACAGCACCAGCCTGCCATCCGCCCGCAGGTCGAGCGCCCCCCAGTCCGCCGGACGGACCGACACGACGATGACATCGCTTCGCGCGACCAGATCGGCCGGGTCCAGCGCCCAGACGACATCGGTTCGTCCGTGGTAATCGGGGCGCGGTCCGCTGCGGTTGAGCAACACCAGGTCACGCGGGCGAACGATCCCGCCGGACAGCAACCGCGACCCCAGCGCCGATCCCAGCCAGCCGGTTGCACCGATAATTCCAGTTTTCATGGTCTTCGTTCCTGGTGATGGTCCGGCCTCGCCCCGAGGCGTGTCCCGCCGGTAGGAAAGCGTCCTGCGATCGTGCGCGGCACTCAGGGCGGCGCGCCGGTCGCACCGCGGATCCGGGCATTGAAACGCGCCAACTCACGCTGTTGGGCGGCGTGACCGGTGAAAATCTCGACATAGGTCGGGATCCGCGCAAGGCGGGTTTCCAGTTCCTCATGCGCGCGCATCGAGATGTAGCCGATCTGGGTCAGATAGATCGTCCGGGCGCGGATGTCGGCCTCGTGTTGCTGATGGCCCCAGCGCAGCAGCATCTCGCGCAGGGCGGCCAGCCGGGTCATGTCGGCGGTTGCCGTGCGCTCGGCGACCTTGCCGTCCTGCAAGGCCCAGCTGCGAACGGCGAATTCCAGGCGCTGATCGAAGGAAGCTGACAGAAAGCACGCCAATACGTTCAGCATCGCCTCGGGCTGCGATTCGGCGTATTCATGCGTGGCAGCGACCAGCGGCGCGGTCGTCCTTTCTTCCCAGCCATCGATCAGCGCGGTCAGAAGCGCATCGCGGTCCTCGAAGAACCAGTAGAAACTGGTCCTTGACAGGTTCAGCCGCCTGGCAAGAGGCTGGATCTTTACCGCGTCGATGCCGCCATCGAGCAGCGTCTGATAGCCGGCCTCCAGCCAGCCTTCGCGCGATCCACGCCACCCACTCTCTGCTGCTGCACGCTTCTTCATGGCCCGGTTCTAGCGCCTGACACGTCACCCATCAAGAAAATGTTCATTCAAGTCTTCGCAATAGTCACGGATGAATTATTAATTGACACACATGAACATTTGCCGGATGTTGCCGTGCGATCCCTCACCGTCACAGGCAGGCCCATGTCCACCGATCCCCTCTTGCAGCCGTATCAGCTGAAGCATCTGACGCTTCGCAACCGGATCATGATCACCAGCCATGAGCCGGCCTACCCCGAGGACGGCATGCCCAAGGACCGCTATCGCGCCTATCATGTCGAACGCGCCAAGGCCGGCGTGGCCCTGACCATGACGGCAGGCTCGGCTTCGGTTTCGCGCGACAGTCCGCCGGTGTTCAACAATATCCTGGCCTGGAAGGACGAGGTCGTCGGCTGGATGCAAAGGCTGACCGACGAGTGCCACGACCACGGCTGCGCGGTGATGATCCAGCTGACCCATCTGGGCCGCCGCACCCGCTGGGACAAGGCCGACTGGCTGCCCGTCGTCTCGCCCGGTCATGAACGCGAAGCGGCGCACCGGTCCTTTCCCAAGAAGATGGAAGACTGGGACATCGCGCGGATCATCCAGGATTACGCCGATGCGGCCGAGCGGATGAAGGCCGCGGGGCTGGACGGGATAGAGTTGCAGGCCTATGGCCACCTGATGGATCAGTTCTGGTCGCCGCTGACCAACGATCTGGACGGGCCTTACGGGGGCAGCATCGACAATCGGCTGCGCTTCACCTTCGACGTCCTGCGCGAAATCCGCAGGCGTTGTGGCGAGGACTTCATCGTCGGCGTCCGCTACACCGGCGATGAGGATCTGCCCGGCGGCCTGACGCGCCAGGACGGGCTGGAGATCTCGCAGAGGCTGAAGGACAGCGGGCTTGTCGATTTCCTGAACGTGGTCAAGGGCCATATCGACACGGATGCCGGTCTGACCGACGTGATCCCCGTGCAGGGCATGCGCAATGCGCCGCATCTGGAATTCGCCGGCGCGATCCGCAAGGCCACCGGCTTCCCCACCTTTCACGCCGCCAAGATCCCCGATGTGCCGACCGCGCGCCATGCCATCGCGACCGGACTGCTGGACATGGTCGGCATGACCCGGGCGCACATGGCCGATCCGCATCTGGTCCGCAAGGTGATCGAGGGGCGCGAGGAGGACATCCGGCCCTGCGTCGGCGCGAACTACTGCCTCGACCGGATCTATCAGGGCGGCATGGCGTTCTGCCTGCACAACGCCGCCACGGGACGCGAGGAAACCATGCCTCAGACCGTTCCGCCGGCAGCCCGCCCGAAGCGCATCACCATCATCGGCGCCGGCCCCGCGGGGATGGAGGCCGCCCGCGTCGCCGCCGAGCGCGGCCACGAGGTCACCGTCTTCGAGGCGGCCGACAGGCCCGGCGGGCAGATCCGCCTGACCGCGCAGCAGGAGCGGCGGCGCGAGATGATCTCGATCATCGCCTGGCGCATGGCCATGTGCGAGAAGCACGGCGTCACGTTCAGGTTCAACAGCGTCGCGGACGCAGCGGATGTGGCGGCAACCGACCCCGATGAGGTCATCGTCGCCACCGGCGGGCTGCCGCATGTCGAGGTGCTGGCACAGGGCAATGACCTGGTCTGTTCGGCCTGGGACATCCTGTCGGGGGACGTGAAGCCGGGCAGCAATGTGCTGATCTTCGACGATGCCGGCGATCACGCCGCCTTGCAGGCTGCCGATCTGATTTCCGCCAGCGGCGCGGCCGTCGAGATCGTCACCCCGGATCGCAGCTTCGCGCCCGAGGTCATGGCGATGACGCTGGTGCCGTATATGCGCAACCTGCAAAAGCGCGATACGACCTTCACGGTGACATGGCGGCTGACCTCGGTCACGCGCGACGGAAACCGGCTGCGCGCGAGGCTGGGCAGCGACTATGGCGATTTCAGTCGCGAGCGGATCGTCGATCAGGTTGTGGTCAACCACGGCACGAGGCCGCTTGACGATCTTTACTTCGATCTGAAGCCGCTGTCGTCCAACCTGGGCGAGGTGGATTATGACGCCTTGATCGCCGGCGACACGCAGGCGGTCTGCACGAACCCCGAGGGCCGATTCCGCCTGTTCCGCATCGGCGACGCTGTGGCCGCGCGAAATACCCATGCCGCGATCTATGATGCGCTGCGTCTGGTGAAGGATCTCTGAAACCCTGTGCCGGCGCGCCGCGCGTCACGGGCGGGCCCGGGCGCGCCGCGGCGGCGCCCGATGCCTTGCCGGCTCAGCGTTTTCCGGGCTTCGCCGGTTTCTGACCGCTTTTCTGGGGTGGCGAGGATTTGCGGGCACCGGCCTCACCGGGCTTGCCCGGCTTGGCCTTGCCCGGTTTGGTGTTGCCCGGCTTGGTCTTGAACGACTTGCCGGGCGCAAGGTCGTGCTTTGCGTATTTGGCCTTCGGCTTGGGCTTGGGCCGCGCTTGTTCGTCTGGCGCGAACGGCACGGGTTCGGTCCGCTCATCGGGGGTCCAGCCCGCGCGCGGCGGCCTGGCGGCGGACGTCCCTTCGCCGCGCGCAGGCCGGGGCCTGTCCGCATCCGGACGGGGCTTGCGGTCAGGCCGGGAAAAATCGGGCATGCCCTCAAGGGCACGGACCCGGATGCCGTCGGCCAGCGCCCAGTCCGGCGCCAGGGCCGAAGTGAACCGCGCCACGCTTGATTCGGCGATCTCGACGAACGTTTCGTCCTGTTGCACGCGGATGGCCCCGATCGCGGCGCCTTCAAGATCCGCGCTGCGGCGAAGCAGCGGCAGCAGCCAGCGGGCTTCGGCCTGGCCGGCGCGCCCGACCGAAAGCGAGAACCAGCGGCTGGGGCCGAACTCGGCGCGGTCGCGTCCGGGCGCTGTGTCCGGTGACAGCAACTCCTCTGGCGCCGCGTGGCGGGATCGGTGCAGACGCAGAAAAGCGGCCGCGACCGCCTCGGGGCCGTGGCGGGCCAGCAGCTTGCCGGCGAATACGGCCTGCTCCTCCGTGATCGGCTCGCGCCATTCCGGGTCGTTCAGCAGTCGTTCCTCATCGCGCGCCAGGATCTCGTCGGCCGAGGGCGGCACCGTCCATTCGGCGTTGATCTTGCCGAATTGCAGCAACCGCTCGGCCCGCTTGAGCATCTTGGGCGGCACGATCAGCGCAGAAATTCCCTTGCGCCCGGCGCGACCCGTGCGGCCCGAGCGGTGCAGCAGGCTTTCGGGATTGGTCGGGATGTCGGCGTGGATGACCAGCGTCAGATTGGGCAGGTCGATCCCGCGCGCGGCCACATCGGTGGCCACGCAGACACGCGCCCGTCCGTCGCGCATCGCCTGCAGCGCGTGGCTTCGCTCGGACTGGCTCAGCTCTCCCGACAACGTCACCACCTGCAGGCCGCGATTGGTCAGGCGGGCGCCGAGATGGTTCACGGTCGCGCGCGTATTGGCGAAGACGATCGCGCTTTGATCGTCGTGAAAGCGCAGCAGGTTGAAGATGGCATGATCGCTGTCCGAGGGCGCCACGCGCAGCGCCTTGTAGGCGATGTCGGCATGCGGTTCGGACTTGTTGACCGTATTGATTCGACGGGCATCGCGCTGGAACTGCGCGGCCAGCTTGGCGATCATCGGCGAGACGGTGGCCGAGAACATCAGGGTCCGGCGTTCGGCGGGGGCCGCGCCCAGGATGAATTCCAGATCTTCGCGGAAGCCCAGATCCAGCATCTCGTCCGCCTCGTCCAGCACGATGGCGCGGACATCGCCCAGATCCAGCGAACCACGCCGGATGTGGTCGCAGAGCCGTCCCGGCGTTCCGACAACCAGATGAACCCCGCGCTCCAGCACCCGCCGTTCCTGGCGCATGTCCATGCCCCCCACACACGAGGTCACCACCGCGCCGGTGCGCGCATAAAGCCAGCGCAGTTCCTGCATCACCTGGAACGCCAGTTCGCGCGTCGGTGCGACGATCAGGCCAAGCGGGGTTGCTGCGGGGCCAAAGCCTTCGGCCTCGCCCATCAGCGTCGGCGCGATGGCCAGGCCGAAGCCCACGGTCTTGCCCGACCCGGTCTGCGCCGAAACCAGCAGGTCGGCATCGGCGACGTCGGGCGCGGTGACGGCCTGCTGCACGGGTGTGAGAATGTCGAAGCCGCGCTCGGCAAGCGCCTCGGAAAGGGGTGTGATCATGGTATCCAGGATTGAATCGTTCGCAGCGATGGCCGCCCGACAGGCGGCCGGGCGAAGGGGAAGCCGCCTCTGTAAAGAAGCCCGCGGCAGAAGTATATCGCCAATTGTCCCGCCGGCGCGTCGCCGCTGCGTCCACCTGTCGGTCAGGTTGATTGTTCATCACATGGCCGAACACGGTTTTCGTTTGGCGGGAATCGAGGCAAGCTGACGGGGCGCTCTGGATCCAGGCGACGGTGCTGGTGTCGCGTCCCCGCTGCGGCGGCCCGTCACGGCACCTTCCCGACTGGCTTCATCCCATCCGTGGACATTGCCGATGACCGATATTGCCTGCCGCCTTCACGCCGCCCGGGATCTGCGTCTCGAGACGCTGACCGCCCCGCAGATCGCGCCCGACACGGCGCTGATCCGTCTGCTGCGTGGCGGCATTTGCGGGTCCGACCTGCATTATTATCACAATGGCGGCTTCGGACCCATCCGGGTGCGGGAACCGATCATTCTCGGCCACGAGGCTGCCGGCGTCGTCGAGGCCGCGCCGGAAGGGTCGGGCCTGAGCGTGGGCCAACTGGTCGCGCTGTCACCCTCGCGGCCCTGCGGATGTTGCAAATTCTGCCGGGACGGGCAGCAGCGGCACTGCCTCGACATGCGCTTCAACGGATCGGCGATGCGGATCCCGCATGAGCAGGGATTGTTTCGCAGCCGCGTCGCCCATCCGGTCGCGCAATGCCTGCCGCTGCCCCAAGGCGTGGGCGCCGGCGCCGCAGCGCTGGCCGAGCCCCTGGCCGTCTGCCTTCACGCGATTTCCATGGCCCCGGACCTTGCGGGTCGGCGGGTGCTGATCACCGGGGCCGGTCCGATCGGCGCGATCTGTGTTGCCCTGGCCCGTCTGCGCCACGCCGCCCAGATCATCGTGACGGATGTTCATGACTTCACCCTGGGCATCGCAAAAAGGCTGGGCGCGGACCGTGCCGCAAACACCGCGCGTGATCCCGCAATGCTTGGCGAATACGCGACAGGCAAGGGATGCATCGACGTGGCGCTGGAATGTTCGGCGAATCCCGCCGCCATCGCCCAGGCGATCGACCTTCTGCGACCGCAGGGCACGCTGGTGCAGGTCGGTGTGGGCGGACAGGTGCCGGTGCCGCTGAACCTGATCGTCGCCAAGGAGCTGCGCCTGGTCGGCACGCATCGCTTTGACCGTGAGTTCGCCGAAGCGGTGGAGATGATCGGGTCGGGGCGGGTCGACCTGTCGCCGATGGTCACGCAGGTCATCGCGGCGCGCGACGCCATCGGGGCCTTCGATCTGGCTGGCGACCGGTCGAGGGCGGTCAAGGTGCAGCTGGATTTCTCGGCCTGAGCGCTGGCCGCGCGAAGGCGTTCACGCATCGCGCCGAACGGTGGCAAAAAGTCGGCGTGCCGGCCTCGCGCCACGGCGTGTCACAGGACAGAGATCATCCCGCCATCGACGAAGATCAGCTGGCCGCTGACATAGCTGGATGCGTCGGATGCCAGATAGACCGCCGTGCCCACCAATTCGTCCGGGCGACCCCAGCGACCGGCCGGCGTGCGCCCCTTGACCCATGCGTCAAACTGGGGGTCCGAAGTCAGCGCCGCGTTCATCTCGGTCAGCATGTAGCCCGGCCCGATGGCATTCGCCTGAATTCCGTGCGGTGTCCATTCTGCGGCCATGCCCTTGGTCAGCAGCCGGATACCACCCTTGGCGACGGTGTAGGGGATGACCGTGGCGCGGGCCAGTTCGCTGGTCAGCGAACCGATATTGATGACCTTCCCGTGACCGCGCGGGATCATCCGTCTGGCCGCTTCTCGCCCCATCAGGAAGGCGCTGGTCAGATTGGTGTCGATGACGCGCTGCCAATCGGCCAGCGACAGTTCCACCATCGGCTGGCGATGCTGGATGCCTGCATTGTTCACGAGGATGTCGATTTCAATGCCTTCGGCGTCGAGATCGCGGAACAGCGCCTCGACGGCGGCCTCGTCGGTCACATCGAAGGCGGCGGCCCGGACCGTCAGCCCGGCGTCGCGCATGTCCTGCGCGGCGGCCCGGGTCTTTTCGGGGTCGCGGCCATTGATGACCAGCGCGGCCCCTGCGGCGCCGAGCCCCAGGGCGATGGCGCGGCCCAGCCCGCGCGTCGATCCGGTGATCAGGGCGGTGCGGCCGGTCAGGTCGAACAGGTTCTTGGTCGTCATGGCGCCAACTCCGATTTGCGGACGGTCAGGTCGCTGCGCTCGTAGACCGAGGGCAGCAGGTCGGTGCCCAGGCCCGGTCCCTCCATCGGCAGGGCATGGCCGTCACGGATCACCGGCATTTCGGTGACCAGTTCGCGATACCAGCCGTCATAGAAGGCGCGAACCGCCTCCTGGATCAGCGTGTTCGGCTGGCTGAACGAGGCGTGGATCGCTGCCACGAAACCCACCGGGCCGGTGCAGTCATGCGGCGCGAAGGGCCGGTGATAGGTGTCGGCAAGGGCGGCGATCTTGCGTCCCTCGGTCAGTCCGCCGGTCCAGCACAGGTCGACCATCGCGACATGCAGCGCGCCGCGGTCCAGCATATCCTTGTAGGGAAAGCGCGATCCCAGTGTTTCGCTGGCGCAGACCCAGACATCGGTCGAAGCGGCGTATTCCTGCAGCGCCTGCGGGCTGTTCATGCGGATCGGGTCCTCATACCAGAAGGGGGCATAGGGCTCGAGCGCGCGGGCGATCTGTTTGGCCGCGGGCAGATTCCACAGCGAATGGAATTCCACCATGATGTCCATCCTGTCGCCGACCCGCTTGCGGATCCTTTCGAACGGCTCCAGCGCGGTGCGCATCTGGTCGGCAGTGATGAACATCCCGCGGTTTTCCTGCGCCGGCGGATCGAAGGGCCAGATCTTCATCGCCGTGATCCCGGTTTCCAGCAGGTTTTCGGCCAGCGCACCAGCATCGGTCATGAAGGCGCTCAGATCTTCGTAAGGGCCCTCGGCGCTGCCGATATTCCAGCTGTCGACGGGGCGGATATTGCCGCTGCGGACATAACCATAGCCCGCGCAGGTATTGTAGATCCGCAGCCTGTCGCAATTCAGCCCGCCCAGCAGGTTGTGAACCGGCTGGCCGGTGATCTTGCCGAACAGATCCCACAGCGCGATGTCGATGGCCGAGGCTGCCCGGTATTCCACCCCGGTCGAGCTTTGCGCCATCGGAAGATCGACCATCGCCCGGTTCAGCGCCTCGATTCGGGTCGGGTCCTTGCCCAGCAGGCGGACGGCCAGCGTATTGTGGATATGCGCCTCGACGGCCTCGGCGCCATAGAAGGTCTCGCCCAGACCGATGCTGCCCTGGTCGGTGTGCAGCCTGACCCACAGCACATTCGAGAATTCCCCGGTCCGCAGCGTCTCTATCGCGGTGATCTTCACATCGTCCCTCCCCTTGGCGACCCGGCGGGAATCGCGTTGACTTGACAGATATGATGTGAAATATCAGAGAACATCAATAGACGAGGGGCGTTGTGGCGCAAGCCGGCAGATCATCGCAGACGGCAGGGCAGCAGGTGGATGACCTGTCCGGCGATCCCGTCGAGCCGCCGCTGATGCCCGTGACCGGTGACCTGACCAGCGCCGCCTATGAGCGCATCGAAGAACTGTTCATCTCGATGCGACTGCACCCCGGCTCGACCTTGCGCACGCAGGATTTGCAGGCGCTGACCGGGCTGGGCCGGACGCCGGTGCATCAGGCCGTGCGACGGCTGGCCGCAGAAACGCTGCTGGATGTGCAGCCGCGCAACGGGCTTCGTGTTTCCCCGATCGACCTCGCGCGCGAAAGGCGTCTCGCGGATTTGCGCCGCGACATGGATCGCTTCGTGATCGGCGCGGTCATCGCGAACATGGCGGGCAACGAACGGGCCCGGCTTTTCCACATCATGCGCCGTCTTGAGAATGAACGCCCGACGATCACGCTGGATCAGTTCAACGTGCTGGACAAGGCTTTCGACATCTTGATGATCCAGGCCTCGGGCGAACGGTTCCTGGACCGCTGCCTGCGGCCGCTCAAGGCGCTGGGACGGCGCGCGGGCTACCTGGATATCAGCAAGGTCAGCGGCCAGCAGGGACTGGACGAAACCGTAGATCACCATCTTGCGATCATGCAGGCGGTGCTGGATGGTGATGCGGCGCGCGCGCGCGCGATGTCGGATCAGCTGGTCGCGTTCGGCTTGCTGATGCTGGACCGGCTGGAACGCAATATCGATCCGGCGCTGCTGGATGTCAGCTTCGGCCTCGATCGAGGCCAGGAAGGACGGGCCAGATAGCCCGCAACCGGCATGACAACGCCACGCATGGCGGGGGCATGCCCACTAAAAGTCACGAATCTGACGGTCAAAGGGAGGACCCCAATGAGATTGATTCACGCGGCCACGATGGCCCTTATCCTGACGGCCACGGCCGGCACGGCGCAGGACTACAGCTTCAAGTTCCAGTCCTCGGACCCGGCGGGGAACCCGAATTTCGAGTTCCAGAAAGCCTGGACCGAGTCCGTCGCCGAGAAATCGGGTGGCAGGATCGAGATCGAGTTGCTGCCGGTCGGCTCGGTGGTGGAATACAACGAGACGCTGGACGCGGTCGCGGCGGGCATCCTGGACGGCCAGATCTGCGACAGCTCCTACTGGGCAGGCAAGGACCCGGCCTTCGGTCTGATCTCGAACCCGGTCGGCGCGTGGTCTTCGCCCGAGCAGATGATCGACTTCGTCGAGAACGGCGGCGGCAAGGAACTGATGCAGGAACTGCTGGGCAGCTATGGCCTGCATTTCATCGGTGTCACGACGCCGGGGCTTGAGGCCTTTGTGTCGCGCGTGCCGCTGGACGGCGTGGAAGATCTGAAAGGCGTCAAGGTCCGCACGCCGGAAGGTCCGATTGCCAATGTCTTCGCCGCGGCCGGCGCCGCGCCGGTGAACCTGCCATCCTCCGAGGTGTTCACCTCGATCGACAAGGGTGTCGTCGATGCAGCCGACTACTCGGTGTTCTCGGTCAACCAGCAGCAGGGGCTTAACGACGTCGCGCCGCACCCGGTCTATCCGGGCTTTCATTCGCTGCCGCTGGTCGAGGTATCGATGAACAGTGCCAGATGGGATGCGCTGCCCGACGATCTGAAGGCGATGATGGAAGAGACCGTGAAGGAGTTCCAGCTGAACCAGCTGAGCGGCCTGCGTGAGGCCGACGAGGCTGCCCTCGCCGAAGCCGAGGCCGATCCCGAGATCACCGTCCATGACTGGTCGGATGAAGAGCGCGCCAAGTTCCGTGCGCTTGGCGTCGCCGAGTGGGAAAAACTCGCCAGCCAGTCGCCGATGGCACAGAAGGTCTTTGACACCCTGACCAGCTATCTGCGCGACAAGGGCATGCTGTAAGCGCCGAACGCGAGCCGTCCCCGTTCGTCGGGGGCGGTCCTTCATGTTCCGGGAGGATCATCGCATGACCGCCGATCACCGCGATGTCGAGATCGACCTGGCCGCCACCAGCGAGGGTGTCGGCCGCATCCCCGCAGAGGCCGGGCTGATGGGGCGGGCCGTGGATCGCGTGGCCTTTGTCTTTGCTGCCGGGATCGTCGCCGCCGCCGCCATCCTGCTGGTCGAGGTGTTCCTGCGCTATGTGCTGAATCGCCCGACGATCTGGGCGCACGAGATGACCGTGTTCCTGTGCGGTCTGGCGTTCACCTTTGGCGGTCTCTACTGCACCTGCCGCAACAGCCATATCAGGGTCGTGATTGTCTACGACTACCTGCCGGCGGGATTGCGCCGCGTCTTCGACATCGTGATTTCGATAAGCTGCGCCATCGCTTCCGGCTTTTTCGCCTATGCGGCCTGGCACATGGTGACGCGCGCAGTCTGGACCCCCTCGGGCGTGATCCGGCTGGAAACCACCGGCAGCGCCTGGAGTCCTCCGACCCCGGCGCTGATCAAGATCTTCATCTTCCTCATCATGGTCCTGCTGGTCGTGCAGTTCCTGGTCCTTGCCCTGAACTACGCCCGCCGGGTGAAAGGATAGCGCCCGATGCTCGATATCGGCTTCAACCTGCAGGCGCTGGGCATCGAGTGGGGCACGGCGGTCATGTTCGGTATGCTGATCGCGCTTTTGCTGACCGGGATGCCGCTTGCCTTCGTGACGCTGCTGGTCGCGCTGGTCTTTGCACTGGGGTGGTTTGGCCCGATGTCGATCCCGCTGATCACCAGCCGGGTCTATTCCTTCGTGACGAACTTCGTGTTCGTGTCGGTGCCGATGTTCGTCCTGATGGCGGCGATCCTCGACCGATCCGGCATCGCACGCGATCTGTTCGACGCGATGAAGCTGTTCGCTGGCCGCGTCCGTGGCAGTGTCGCGATCCAGACCGTCTTCGTCGCGGTCATCCTGGCCGCAATGTCCGGCATCATCGGCGGCGAGATCGTGCTGCTGGGCCTGCTGGCGCTGCCGCAGATGCTGCGCCTGGGCTATGACCGCAAGCTTGCCATCGGCGTCGTGTGCGCGGGGGGCGCGCTTGGGACGATGATCCCGCCCTCGATCGTCCTGATCATCTACGGGCTGACCGCCAATGTCTCGATCGGGGAGCTGTTCACCGCATCCTTTCTGCCCGGCCTCATGCTGGCGGGTTTCTATTGCGCCTATATCCTGGCGCGTGCCTATCTGACGCCTGGTGCGGTGCCCGATATCGACCCGGTATCGGTCCCGCGCGCCGAAAAACTGCGGCTGATGAAGGGGCTGGCGCTGCCGATCCTGGTGGTGGTGGCGGTGCTTGGCTCGATCTATGGCGGCATCGCCTCGGTGACCGAAGCCTCGGCCATCGGCGTCGGCGGCGTGCTGCTTGCGACGGTCCTGCGCGGCGAATTCAGCTATGCCCTGCTGCGCGGCGCGGCCATGCAGACGCTGGCGACAGTCGGCATGATCGTCTGGATCGGCATCGGCGCGACCGCGATCGTGGGCGTCTACAACCTGATGGGCGGCGTCGATTTCGTGTCCGAGATGATCACCGGCATTTCCGACAACCCGACGGTGATCGTGCTGTTCATGATGCTGATCCTGTTCTTCCTGGGCGCCTTTCTGGACTGGGTCGGCATCGCGTTGCTGACCATGCCGATTTTCGTGCCCATCATCCGCGATCTGGGAATGGACCCGGTCTGGTTCGGCGTCCTGTTCTGCATGAACATGCAGATCAGCTTTCTGTCGCCACCCTTCGGTCCGGCAGCCTTCTACCTGAAATCGGTGGCCCCGCCCGAGATATCACTGGGAGAGATTTTCCGGGCGCTGTTGCCGTTCATCGCGCTGCAAGTCCTTGGTGTGGCGCTGCTGATCGTGTTTCCGGGCATCACCGGCCGCTGACGGCCGATGTCGGCGCCCCGCCCAAGCCGGAGTCCTGGACCTTGGAACCTGACCATCCCGCCCCGATCTGCGTTCTTGTCATGGGACCAAGCGGTGTTGGAAAATCCACCGTCGCGGCGGCGCTGGCAGAATGTCTGGGCGCCGCCTTCATCGAGGGCGACGATTACCATCCGCCCGAGAACCGCGCCGCGATGGCGGCCGGCAGGCCTCTGACCGACCAGATGCGTGCGCCGTGGCTTGACGCCCTGGCGGCGGCGGTGGCGCGATCGGTCCGGTCGCGCGATACGGTTTTCAGCTGTTCGGCGCTGCGGCGCAGCTATCGCGACCGGCTGCGCCGGCGCATCGGCCCCGTGCGGATCATCCACCTGACGGCGCCCCCTGACCTGATCCGCCAGCGCATGCAGGCGCGACAGCATTTCATGCCGCCTGGAATGCTGGATTCGCAGATCGCGACGCTTGAGGTCCCGACCCCCGATGAGGCCGCGATCACGATCGACGTGACATCCGAGCCGAAGGAAACGGTCCGCAAGGCGGTCCGGGCCCTGGGACGCTGACGGGCGCGTCGTGGCGCAGGGAATGCGCGACTCAGGCCACGCCAGAGCGCCGGAACTCGGTCAGTCGGCAGATCGGGTGCGATGCGCGAAGCAGGCGCTCATCGACGATGTCCCAGGCATCGGGGTCGAGCAGGGGAAAGAACGCGTCGGGGTTCTCGACCCGTGTCTCGACGGTGGAAAGCAGGATGCGATCGGCCATCGGCAGCATCTGGCCATAGATCTGGCTGCCCCCGATGCAGTAGATCCGCTGATACCCCGCCTCGCGCGCGACGCCGACCGCGTCATCCAGGGAACAGAAGACCGTGCCGGGCTGCGGTGTCCGGGGCTGCCGGGTCATCACGACGTTCAGGCGTCCGGGCAGGGGTTTGCGCGGCAGGCTGTCCCAGGTCTTGCGGCCCATCAGGACGGCGCCGCCGGTCGTTTCCTGCTTGAAGAACGCGAAATCCTCGGGGACGTGCCAGGGGATGGTGTTCTCGCGCCCGATGGCCCGGTTCAGGTCCTGCGCCGCGATCAAGGTCAGCCTGGCCATCAGACCGCCACCGGTGCCCTGATGGCGGGATGCGGGTCATAGCCCGCGATCACGAAATCCTCGAAGCGGAAATCCGTCAGTTCCGACACCGGCCGGTCGATCCGAAGCCGGGGCAGGTCGCGCGGCTGCCGCGTCAGCTGTTCGCGGACCTGGTCCATGTGGTTGGTGTAGATATGGGCGTCTCCGATCGTGTGGATGAAATCGCCCGGTTGATAGCCGGCCACATGCGCGATCATGTGGGTCAGCAACGCATAGCTTGCAATGTTGAACGGCACCCCCAGAAACATGTCGCCCGACCGCTGATACAGCTGAAGATGCAGCTTGCCACCCAGAATGCGCACCTGCCACAGCGTATGGCAGGGCGGCAGCGCCATCCGGCTCATCTGCAGCGGGTTCCAGCCCGAGACGATCAGCCTGCGGCTGTCGGGCGTGGCGCGGATCGACTGCATCAGATTGTGGATCTGGTCCGCCTCGACCGGCGCCTCGCAGCCCGGCTCGGCCCCGAAGCGTCGCCACTGATGGCCATAGACCGGCCCCAGCTCGCCGTTTTCATCGGCCCATTCGTCCCAGATCGAGACGCCGTTTTCGTTGAGATAGCGGATATTGGTGTCACCGGACAGGAACCACAGCAATTCGTGGATGATCGAGCGCAGATGCAGTTTCTTGGTCGTGACCAGGGGAAAGCCCTGCGACAGGTCGAAACGCATCTGCATGCCGAAACGCGAGACCGTTCCCGTCCCGGTCCGGTCCGTCGAGGTCAGGCCATGATCCAGCACGCTGCGCAGGGCATCCAGATATTGTCTCACGATCCACTCCGCATTTGCCTTGGCACGATGGCAAATTGCTATATGGCCCGGCGCCTGCTGCCAAGCCGCTGCGGCTTACATCAGCAAGTCGTCGACACCGATCCCGGCATTGTTCAGCAGGACGAGATGAAGGTCGGACCGGCCGTCACCGTCCAGATCCGTGAACAGATGCGTCCGGTCGTTGCGATCGACAGCCCGAACCATGCCCTCGTCCAGGTCGCCCCGCCCGGTGACCAGCTGGTCCAGCCCCAACCTGCGCAGGTCCAGTAGGTCGCTGCCCGGGGTGAAGTCGGTGATCCGGTCAAGGTCGCGGCCCGATGTTTGGTCACCGCGACGGAAGACGAAGATGTCTTCGCCCGCCCCACCGGTCATCAGATCGTTTCCACGGCCGCCCCGCAGGATGTCGTTGCCGTCGCCCCCATGCAGGATGTCGTCGCCGTAGCCGCCCCAGATCGTGTCCGAGCCGGCATGGCCCCACAGGCGGTCCGCGCCCGAATTTCCCAGCAGACGGTCGTTGCCAGCCTGACCCGCCAGAGTGTCGTTGCCTCGTCCGCCCAACAACAGATCGCTGTTCGGCCCGCCATCAAGCCAGTCCGCGCCGTGGCCTCCGCGCAGCGTGTCTGCGCCAAGCTGGCCGAACAGCCGGTCGTTGCCTCCGCCGCCATGCAGAATGTCGTTTCCCTTCAATCCCTGCAACCGGTCCGCACCGCCGCCGCCATGCAGTCGGTTGTCGGCCTCATTGCCCAGCATCCGGTCGTTGCCTGCGCCGCTGCGGGCGTTCTCGATCACGGTGCCGTAGGCGATGCCAAGAGTTCCGACCCAGCCCAGCACATCCGAGAATGCGCCGGGCCGCAGGTCGATGCGCTGGTCCTGATCGGTGCGCGACAGGTTCAGCATGTCCCGACCGCCGGCGTCGAAGAGGGTCAGCATCACCGGTCGCCCGGTTGCGCCGCTGTCCAGCAGGGCGCCGAACTCCCCGTAGATCCCCTCGGCATTGCCGTCGAACCCATAGATATCGGCGCGTCTTTCCGTCGCGGGTTCCCCGTACAGACGATGCATCGCCAGGATGTCGGCGGGCATCGGTGTCAGCACATAGGCATCGTCAGCCGAGACGTTCGGATTCTCGCTGGGCGAGAAGTAGGACATGATCGACATCTGCCAGCTGTCCAGCGCGAAATTCCGATCGCCCCAGCTGGCCGAACCGTTGTAGTCGCCCGCATGTCCCAGCCCAAGCGCGTGGCCGATCTCGTGGATCCAGGTCTGGGTGTAATAGCTGACGGTCTGGGTGCCGTAGGCGTTCATCCAGTCGCGACCGACATTGACCACCGACGACAATCGCACACCGTCGCCCGAGGCGTAGCCGAAGGAATAGGCGCCGGTGTCGCTGTCGGTCAGTCGAATGTCGTGATCCTGGGCCGTGCCGGACAGGGCAAACCGCAGCCCCGTCACGCTGGTCCAGGCGTCCAGCGCGATGTCGACGATGCCGCGGTCCGCGCCGCGAGAGAAGTCCGGAAAGACCTTGAACACGTCTCCGCTGCGCTTCGCGAACGCGCTGGGGCCATAGCCGGCATCGGCGAAATAGCCCGTCGTCAGGTAATTGGCGATTCGGGATGCTTCGATGAATGACATTGGCGCGGATCCGGGAACTGGGTGCCATGTTTCTACAGCGATGGGCCATGCGACTCAATCTGCGGTGTCCGGGCCGAGACAATGCAAGTCATTAAAATGCCTCGCGCCCCTTTCTTCGGCCTCCCGCGTGTGGCTATCTCTCCGGATATGGCACAGCTTGCGTGACTCGGGCGGCAGGCTTGCCTATATGGTCGGGAAGTTCGTCGTAAACGGTTTCACAGATGCAGATTGAACAGACCGACCTAGCCGGTGTGCTGGTCATCACCCCGGATCGTCACGGCGATGAACGTGGCTTCTTTTCGGAAAGCTGGAACCGCCGCAGCCTTGCCGAGGCCGGGGTTCAGATGCCAGAATTCGTCCAGGACAATCATTCCCTCTCGCATCAGGCGGGCACGCTGCGTGGCCTTCATTATCAGGCGCCCCCGCATGCACAGGGCAAGCTGGTGCGCTGCGGCCGCGGGCGACTTTTCGATGTTGCCGTCGATGCGCGTCTTGGCAGCCCGACCTATGGGAACTGGGTCGGGGTCGAGCTGTCGTTCCAGAATGGCCGTCAGCTGTGGATTCCGCCAGGCTTCCTGCATGGATTTGTCACGCGCGAACCCGATACCGAGGTGGTCTACAAATGCACCGCGCATTACGACCGGGCCAGCGATGGCGCCGTTCGATGGGACAGCCTTGGCATTGACTGGAACGTGGCAGAGCCGGTCCTGTCGGGCAAGGACCGCGACGCCCCCGCTTTCGCGGACTGGACAACGCCTTTCAGATTCGAGGGCACGGCATGAAGATCCTTGTAACAGGCGGTGCGGGCTTCATCGGATCTGCGGTGGTCAGGCTGGCGGTCGCGCGCGGCCACCAGATCGTCAATCTGGACGCGCTGACCTATGCCGCCAATCTGGCCAATGTCGCGCCGGTGTCGGACAGCGATCTCTATCGCTTCGAGCATGTCGATATCCGCGACCGGCAGAAACTGGACCGCGTGTTCTCGCAGCACCGACCCGACGCGGTCATGCACCTGGCGGCGGAAAGCCACGTCGATCGGTCGATCGACGGCCCGGCCGCCTTCATCGAGACGAATGTCATCGGCACGTTCAACATGCTCGAGGCCGCGCGCGCCTGGTGGCAGCGGGAGGGACGGCCCGCCGGGTTCCGTTTTCACCATATCTCGACCGACGAGGTGTTCGGTTCACTGGGCGAGACCGGCCAGTTCACCGAGGACACGCCCTATGATCCGCGCAGTCCCTATTCGGCCAGCAAGGCCGGGTCCGACCACCTTGTGCGGGCCTGGCACGAAACCTATGGCCTGCCGGTGGTGATGACGAACTGCTCGAACAATTACGGGCCCTATCACTTCCCGGAAAAGCTGGTGCCGGTCGTCATCCTCAAGGCGCTGGCCGGCGAACCGATCCCCGTCTATGGCGATGGCGGCAATATCCGCGACTGGCTGTATGTCGAGGATCATGCGGATGCCCTGCTGCTGGTGCTGGAAAAGGGCCGCATCGGGCGCAGCTACAATATCGGCGGCGAGAACGAGGCGCGCAACATCGATCTCGTGCGTACGATCTGCGCGCATATGGACGATCTGAACGCCTCGGGCGCGCCGCATGACCGGCTGATCAGCTTCGTGACGGATCGGCCGGGCCATGATCGCCGCTATGCGATCGACCCGACGCGGATCCGCGACGAACTGGGCTGGCGTCCATCGGTCACGGTCGAAGAGGGGCTGCGGCGCACGGTCGAATGGTATCTGGCCAACCGCGACTGGTGGCAGCCACTGCTGACGCGCGATGGTGTGGGCAAGCGGCTGGGGACAGCATGATGGACGGGCTGCTGGTCTTTGGCCGGACTGGGCAGGTGGCGCAAGAGCTTGCGCTGCTTGCTCCTTCCGCGTGCTTTCTGGGCCGCGATCGGGCCGACCTGTCGGACCCCGAGGGTTGCGCTGCGGCGATACGCGCCGCACGACCCGGCATCATCATCAATGCCGCCGCCTACACGGCGGTGGACCGCGCGGAATCCGACGCCGATCTCGCGCGCATCGCCAATGCCGAAGCGCCTGCCGCGATGGCCCGGGCGGCGGCCGGGCTGGGCGTGCCATTCCTGCATATCTCGACCGATTACGTGTTCGATGGCAGCGGCGATGCGCCACGCGCCGAGGATGCCCCGACCGGCCCTCTCGGCGTCTACGGCGCAACCAAGCTGGCCGGCGAGCAGGCCGTCGCAGCAGCGGGCTGCCAATACGCCATCATGCGAACCTCGTGGGTCTTTTCCGCGCATGGCTCGAACTTCGTGAAAACCATGCTGCGTCTTGGCGCCGAGCGTAACGAGCTTGCCGTCGTGGCCGACCAGATCGGTGGGCCGACGCCGGCCGCGGATATCGCGGCGGCGCTGTTGTCGATGGGGCAGACGATGCTGTCCGATCGAACCCGTGGCGGCATCTATCATTTCACCGCCGCGCCGGACACCAGTTGGGCCGATTTCGCATCACGGATCTTCGCCGAGGCGGGCCTGACATGCCATGTCCGCCCGATCGCGACATCGGACTATCCGACGCCGGCAAGACGGCCGGCCAATTCGCGGCTGAATTGCGATGCGATTGCGCGCGATTTCGGCATCAGGCGCCCGGATTGGCGCAAGGGGCTGGCCGATGTGCTGGCAAGGCTGGAGCAGACGACATGATACAGCGCAAGGGCATCATCCTGGCCGGCGGTTCGGGGACACGGCTGTATCCCATCACCATGGGCGTGTCGAAGCAGCTGCTGCCGCTCTACGACAAGCCGATGATCTATTATCCGATCACCGTGCTCATGCTGGCAGGCATCCGCGAAATCGCGATCATCACCACGCCCGAGGATCAGACACAGTTCCAGCGGCTTCTCGGCGACGGTGGCCAGTGGGGGCTGCGCTTCGAATGGATCGTGCAGCCCTCGCCGGATGGGCTGGCCCAGGCCTATCTTCTGGCCGAGGATTTTCTGGCCGGCAGCCCGTCCGCCATGGTCCTGGGCGACAACATCTTCTTCGGCCACGGCTTGCCGCTGCTGATGAAGGCTGCCGATCAGCGGCCCGAGGGCGGCACCGTCTTCGGCTACCGGGTAGGCGATCCTGAACGCTATGGCGTCGTCGATTTCGACGCCGATGGCCGGGTGCGCGCGATCATCGAAAAACCCGCTCGACCGCCGTCGAATTATGCGGTGACCGGGCTTTACTTCCTTGACGGAACTGCACCGCGGCGCGCGGCGAACGTGAAGCCGTCCGAACGCGGCGAACTGGAAATCACAACGCTGCTGGAAAGCTATCTGGCAGACGACGCCCTCACGGTCGAAAAGATGGGTCGCGGTTTCGCCTGGCTTGACACCGGGACGCATGCCAGCCTGCTGGACGCGGGAAATTTCGTGCGGACTCTGGAAAACCGGCAGGGTCTTCAGACGGGCTGTCCCGAAGAAATCGCCTTCGAAGCGGGCTGGATCAGCGCCGAGGATCTGCGTGCGCGCGCAGCGAAATTCGCCAAGAACGATTACGGGACCTATCTTCTCGGGCTTCTTGGCGAGCGAGGCTGACGCAGCCGGCCCATCGTCGCGGCGGCGAGCAGCGCGGCCGTGCCCACGGTTGTGTGTCGATACAGGCCCAGTCCGCGCAGCCGCTGCGCCGCCAGCGGCCCGGGCAACCTCAGCGCGTCATGGAAAGCTTCCAGGATGGCCCTGTTCTCGGGGGTGAGCCGGTCTCGCATGGGCATCAATGCCGCCAGGTTGGCCCCGACCCAGTTGCCGTACTCGCCCGCGAACAGCTTGCCAAAGCGTGTCGCCATCGCCGCCGCGGTATCGTTGCGACCCATCACGCTGCGCCCGTGCTGGCGGTAGAAGAGTGCGGGCTGGGGGTCATGGATCAGCCGGGCGCCGGCGCCCGAGGTCAACTGGTAGGCCCACCAGTCATGAGATTCGACATCGGCAAGCCGTGCGGCGGGGACACCAGCCTTCAGCAACTCGGCAGCCTGTGCGTTGAACACCGAGGTGTTGCCGGCCATGCACGCCTGGACCAGCGCATTGCGAAAGCCGAAGGGGCGGGCGAAGCGCCGCGATCCGCCTGCCGGCCGAAGATCGCTCCGGGTGATGATCGTCCGTGCGGCGTAGTGTCCGGGGCCCTCGACCTCGGCAAGGGCGCGGACAGCACGCGCCAGCTTGTCCGAGAACCAGACATCGTCCTGATCGCAGAAGGCCAGCATCTCGCCGTCCGGCGCGTTCTCGACAAGATGCAGGAAATTCCGCGTCGCGCCCAGCCCCGGGCCAGTGACAAGCCGAACGCGACCGCGCGGATGGCGTTTCGCGAAACGGGTGACGATCGCCTGTGTGCCGTCGCTTGACCCATCATCCGAAACCAGCAGCCGCCAGTCCCGAAAACTCTGACTGGCGATGCTGTCAAGCTGCGCCTCAATGTATGCGGCGCCCTGATAGCTTGCCAGCAGGATCGTGACTTCGTTTCGGGCGAGGCGTCGCTTCAGGTTCGGGCCGGTGAGCGGAACCAGTATCTGCGGCGAGTGATGAATGGAAGCGTCCGACACGTTTGCGGTCCCTAGGCAACGACGCCACCTTCTGCAGCGCGACGCGCCAAAGCGCAATGGACCGACGCATAAGCACCGGTCCGGGCATTCTCACGTGCCCTGTCGTGCGATATCCTCGATCAGCACCGCGTTGACCGGCAAGCTTGTCGCGGCTTGCGCCGCAGCCAGAAGCCTTTCTCGCAGCGTGCGCATGCTTGCCTCGGATGTGAAATTCCGGTCGAAGCCGCCCGTGTTCGCATGGATCATCAACTGGCGCAGCAGCGCATCACGCAACCGATGTTCCTGCACTTTCATCGGCTCCAGCTTGTCGCTGGAGGTTTCCAAGCTGAGGGTCAGGATCATGATGGCGCCCATATCGCCGTTGCGCATCATCGGCACGAAGAACTGCGATGGAAACGTGAACCAGGCATCGCCCGCCGGTGCCTCTTTGCCATGACCGTCAGCCGCGGCGGCAGAGCCGCCACCGCCGCCTTTCTCGGACGCGGCATGTGTTTCGGTCGCGTCCCCTTCAGCGGGTTGCGCCTCGCCGTGCTCGGCTGAACTGGTGGCGGCATCGGCCGTCGTCGCCGGGCGCAGCATCTCTCCACCCGCGATGCCGGCAGTCAGCGCCGCGATGGGCAGGATCAGGGAAAGGATCTTCTTCATGTGGCGCAGCCTCAATAGGGAAGCAGGATGTCGGCGATCTGCTGTCCATAGCGTGGTTGCTGGACATCGGTGATCTGGCCGCGCCCTCCGTATGAAATGCGGGCGCCTGCGATCCGGTCGTACTGGATCTCATTGTTTCGATCGATGTCGGCCGGGCGTACGAAGCCTGAAACGGTCAGTTCGCGAAGCTCGTAATTGACCCGCACTTCTTGCGTGCCCTCGATCTGCAGCGTGCCGTTGGGAAGCCGGTCGATCACCGTCGCCGCCACCCGCAAGGTCAGCTTGTCACGGCGGCTGATATTGCCGCTGCCCTTGTAGCTTGAGGAAGATGACGCCTCCGCGAGATTGTCGAAGCTTGCCCCCTCGGGCAGCTTGTCGCCCAGTCGTTGGGGGATGCCGGCCATCTGCGAGAGACTGACATTATCGTCCGCGGCACGCGACCGGCCCGAGCTGTTGCTGATCTCCGCGCGATCGTCGATCTGGATCGTGACAGTCAGGATGTCGCCCCGGGTCGCGGCGCGTCGGTCGCTGATCAGCGATGACGTGGTTCCCGCCCACAGCGACGCCGCGGCCTCTGGACGGCCCGAATCGACCGGGATCTCGAGTGGCGGGTTTGTCATGGCGATGAATTCCTCGCTGTCGCGCGGCGAGGTCAAGGTCGGCGGCTGCCCGATATTCGCCGCCCGCGAACACGCCCCCAACGCCAGGAGGATGCAGACAAGATGTACATGTTTCATGGGTTTGAGCCTGTTCTTTTCCGTCAGTTTCCGGCCACGACGCTGCCGTCGGCCAACACGCGCGCGGTGATCGTGCTGCGCGAGGTGAGGTTCATCACCCGGACCAGATCGCCTTCGGCGCCATCGGACATGATGCGTCCTTCCGTCTCGATCCGCAGCGCGCCGCGACGGAAGGTCAGACGCACGATCTGATTGCGCGAGACCAGCCTTGGTGCCTGCAAGAGATTGGCATGGATCGGCCGCCCCTCGTAGATGGTGATCCGGGTCTGCAGCCCGATGGCCAGCGAGGGATCGCTGAGGCCCGGGCGGTCGCTGTCCACGGCGCGCAGATCGGCCGGGCCAATGACCGTACCGGCGGGAAGGGTGCGGGCAGCAGCCAGCACACCCGCCTGGGTCGGGAAGGGCAGCAGCAGAAGAAGCACGAGCGCGCGGATCATCAGCGCACCTGCGTGGTTGCGCCAAGCATCTGGTCGGCGGCGGTGATGACCTTGGCGTTCAGCTCGTATCCCCGTTGTGCCTTGATCAGTTCGGTGATCTCGCGCACCGCATCGACCGAGCTTTCCTCAAGATAGCCCTGCCGCATGGTCCCCAGCCCCTCCTGGCCCGGACCTGCGATCTGCGCGGCGCCCGAGGCGGCGGTTTCCAGAAACAGGTTCGAGCCGATCGCTTCGAGCCCCTTTTCATTGGCAAAGCCGGCAAGGGTGAACTGACCAAGCTGTTCGGGTTCGACGCGGTCGTTGAAATAGGCATAGACTTCGCCACCGGCGCTGATCGAAATCGACCGCGCGTCGTCGGGGATGGTGATGCCTGGCACAACCGGATAGCCGTCCGAGGTCACGATCTGGCCGTCGGCGGATCGTTTCAGCCCGCCGTCGCGCGTGTAGCCTGACAGTCCCGAAGGCAGGGTTACCTCCAGATAGCCGTCGCCGTCGATCGCTATGTCCAGATCGCCGCCGGTCTGGCTGAGCGATCCCTGTTGCAGGTTAATGCTGACCGCGCTGGGTCGGACGCCAAGGCCAAGCTGCACACCGGCCGGGATGATGGTGCCATCTGCTGCGGTGACGGTGCCGGGGCGCGTCGCCTGCTGGTAGTGCAGGTCGGCGAACTCGGCGCGGCGGGCGTTGTATCCGGTGGTCGACATGTTGGCGAGGTTGTTCGAGATGACCTCGACGCGGGTCTGCTGTGCACTCATTCCGGTGGCGGCGATTTGCAATGCTCTCATAGCGGTTCCTCTCAGCGGGTCATGGAGGTGATCGCGTTGCGGATCCGCTGATCCTCGCGATCAAGGAAGGACTGGCCCAGTTCGTATGCGCGCTGGACCTCGATCATGCGGGTGATCTCGAAGACCGAATCGACGTTGGATTCCTCGAGGAAGCCCTGTCTGACGCGCGCGTCCTCGATGGGTTCCGGATCGGCGTCCACGGCAAAGCTGGTTCCGCCGTCATGGGTGATCTGCGCATCCTCGGGAGGCGCAAAGACACCGATGCGGCCGAAAGTGACGCCATTGGCCGACATCGTGCCATCGGCCCCCACCGCAACCTTGCTGGCGCCGGCGGGGATGATGATCGGCGCCTGGCCTTCGTCCAGCAATCTGTGGCCGTCCGCCGACATCAGCTCGCCCTCGGCGGACGGCATGAAGGCGCCGGCACGGGTCAGACGCGGGCCGGCGGGTGTGTCCAGCATGAAGAAACCTTCGCCCTCGATCGCGAGGTCGAACGTGCCGTTGGTCTGCGTCAGCACCCCTTGGCCCAGATCGACCAGCCGGCCGCGGGCATGGGCCATCGACAGCGTGTCACCGCGGTGGTCCAGCGCGGCCAGATGCTCTGCGAAAATCACGCCTTCGCGCCGAAACCCGGTGGTGTTGGCATTGGCGATGTTGTTTGCGACAACGCGCATTTCGTTCATCAGGCCGGTTTGCCGGCTCAGTGTTGCGTAGATCGCGTTGTCCATGGCTCAGCTTCCGGCGATGAGGGGAATGATCTGACCGAGATAGAAATCGGACAGAGCGGTGGTCATGAAGCTCATGGTCACCCAGAAGACGACCAGCATCAGGCCGACCTTGGGAACGAAGGTCAGCGTCATTTCCTGCACCGAGGTCAGTGCCTGGAAAAGTCCGATCACCACGCCAGCCACCAGGGCCACGCCCAGCATCGGCGCCGAGATGCGTACCGCGATCATCAGCGCCTGGCGAAGCATGTCGAAGAGCAGGGTCTCGCTCATGGTTCAGACCGGCATCCGCAGGATTTCCTGATAGGCCTCGACGACCTTGTCGCGGATCGCCACGACCGTCTCCATCGCCAGCTCCGCCTCGGCGATCGTCTGGACAAGCTGATGGGTTTCGGTCTTGCCCGTCATCGCGCCGGTTGACACCGCGTCGACCTGCGCCATCTGGGCGGCGAAATCCTCGGCGGCCTCGCCCAGCCTTTCCACCGGCGACGGGCCGGTCGGGGTGCCAGGCTGAACCGCGTTGCGGGCTGCGGTATAGGCGTTTGCGGCATTCATGCTGGTAATCATGGAAAATCCTTTCAGCGACGCAGAAGTTCCAGAAGGGACGAGCCCATCTGCCGGGTCTGTTCGAACATCTTGAGATTGGCTTCGTAGCTTCGGCCAGCCTCGCGGGAATCGGCGATCTCGACCACCAGGTTGACGTTTGAGCCAAGATAATAGCCCTGCTCGTCGGCCATCGGATGCGAGGGGTCGTAGATGCGCGGCAACTCCGTCCGGTCCAGGATCGTGCGCGATGCCTCGACCTCGCCGGTGCGCCGGCCGAAACGGACCGCTTCATCAAAGGTGACCAGCTTGCGCCGGTAGCCGGGCGTGTCGGTGTTGGCGATATTCTCGGCGGTGCGGCGCAGGCGTTCGCTTTGCGCGCGCATCCCGGACGCCGACAACTGCAGGGAGGATACGGGTTCGGTCATGAATTTTTCCCTCAGGCCCGGCGGCCGATGCTGACTCGCATCAGATCCAGCGCCGAGCGATAGATGCCAAGCGACAGGTCGTGTTCGCGCTTCAGCTGTGCGGCCTTCAGCATCTCATCCTCGATCGAGACCGAGTTGCCGTTCGGCGAGACGGCAGCGGGCTGAACCAGGGGACGGCTTGCGGCGGGCGACCATTCGGGTGTCGGCAGGTGCCGCGCATCCGATGTCCGCAGGGTCGGGATATCGTCGCGCCGACGATAGCTGTCTTCGAACGCCTGCGCGTCCTGGGCCTTATAGCCAGGGGTGTCGGCGTTCGCGATATTGCGCGCGACGATGGTCTGGCGCGTCGCGACGTGGTGGCCCATGGCGCGGGCCATTCGCATCATCTCAATTTTCTCAAACATGAGGCTTCTCCTCATTGGCGATAACCGGGTCTTAACCCCAATTGGTTTAGAAACCGTTTCGTGGGGCCGAATTGGCGCCGGACGGGAGAGACGCGAAATGGATAAACTTGAATCGATCGCCCATCGAATCCGGACACTGCGCGTTGCGCGCCACTTTGGCCGCGTGCAATCCATCCGGGCAGGGCTGATCAGCGTCGAGGGCCTGAACGGACATGCCTCGGTTGGTGACCGGGTCTTGATTTCGTTGCAGAATGGAGAGGTTTCCGGCGAGATCGTGGGGCTTGCGCCGCGCTATGCCGAAGTGCTGCCCGAAGGGAATACCGAAGGGCTGTCGGTCGGCGCCGAGGCCGAGCTGCTGTTCGCTCCGACGATGTCGCCATGTGATGGATGGATCGGGCGAATCATCGATCCCCTGGGGCAGCCGCTGGACGGGCGACCGTTGCCCCGCGGGATCGAACCGCGCCCGTTCCGGTGCGAAGCGCTGCCGGCGGTGCGGCGCAAGCGGCTCGGCGCGCGGCTTCCGACCGGGCTGGCCGTATTCGACACATTGTTGCCGCTGGTTGCCGGCCAGCGGATCGGGCTGTTCGCCGGTTCAGGTGTGGGCAAATCCACGCTTCTGTCGAATCTGGCGCGCGGCGTGGAGGCGGACGTGGTGGTGATCGCCATGATCGGAGAGCGCGGGCGAGAATTGCGGGAATTCGTGGACAAGACGCTTGGTCCCGAGGGCATGGCGCGTGCGGTGATCGTGACCGCGACCTCGGACCGCTCGCCGCTGATCCGGCGGCGCTGCGCCTGGGCGGCCATGGCGGTGGCCGAGCATTTCCGTGATCAGGGCAAGCACGTGCTTCTGCTTGCCGATTCGATCACGCGTTTTGCCGAGGCGCATCGCGAAATCGCCCTCGCCGCCGGCGAACCACCCAGCTATCGCGGCTTTCCGCCTTCGGTCTCGAACCTGATCATGGCATTGGCTGAACGCGCCGGTCCGGGGCTTGCGGGAGAGGGCGACATCACCGGCATCTTCAGCGTCCTGGTCGCGGCGTCCGACATGGAAGAACCGATCGCGGATATCCTGCGCGGGACGCTTGATGGTCATATCGTGCTTGAGCGCAGCATCGCCGAGCGCGGGCGCTTTCCGGCGATCGATGTCGTGCGCTCGGTTTCCCGGTCGCTGCCCGACGCCGCGTCGCCCGACGAGAACGGGATGATCGGAAAGGCGCGGGCTGCGCTTGGCGCCTATACCGAATCAGAGTTGATGATCCGGGCCGGGCTCTATGCTCCGGGCTCTGACCCGAAGCTTGACGAGGCCGTGAAGCTTTATCCCCAGCTTGATGAGTTCGTGACCCTGAAAAGCGACGGGATCGCGCAAAGTTTCGCCGCGCTGGCAGAAGCGCTTCGGACGCCTGCCCGGCCCCGTGCAGCGGTTCGCGGCGCGGGATAGCGCAATCAGGCTAGGCCTGCGATTAATGAATGTTAGTCTTTCTTCCCGGGTCCTTGTGCGCGATGGCACGATTTGCAAATGTCCGGCGCCTGCAAGGAAGGGGCGGAATGGCAATCACCGATTACTTTATCCGGTACCTTCAACGGCGTGACACGCTTTCGGCCGAGGATCTGTCGCGCCTGCGCGCGCTGCGGACCGAGAACGAAACCTTTGCGCCGGGCGAGGTGATCGTGCCCGTGGATCGCATTGCGCAACGCAGCTGCATGATGCTGCGGGGGCTGTCGGCGCGATCCCACCAGTTGGTCGGCCGGCCCGAGGAACGGGTCATCACCGCGCTGCATGTGCCCGGTGATTTCGTCGATCTGCACGGCTTCGTGCTGGCCGGACTGGAACATTCCGTGGTTGCAGTCGGCCCGGTCGAGGTCGAATTCGTCAGCCATGATCAACTGATCGACATAACCGAGAACTTTCCGCACCTGACCCGGCTTCTGTGGATGGCGACGTTGATCGACGCCGCGGTTCATCGGCAGTGGCTGGTCGCGGCCGCCTCGTTGCGGTCCAGCGCGCATCTGGCCCATCTGCTGTGCGAGATCTACACGCGCCTCAACGCGGTCGGGGCGGCCGGGGACCATCGGTTCTCGCTGCCATTGCTGCAGCGAGAACTGGCCGATATTCTGGGATATTCGCCTATTCATGTGAACCGCGCGGTGCGTGACCTGCGTGATCGCGGGATGATCACCTGGTCGGGGGCGGACGTGAAAATTCTCGACTGGACGGGGCTGTCAGGCCTGGCGCGCTTTGACGCGACCTATCTGGACATGGAGCAGATGAGTCGCTGAGGTCTATTGGCACAGCCGCCAGCCGCGGCTCCGGGCGGCAAGATCCAGATGCAGGTGGTCATCGTGCGCGGCATTCGCACCGGGTCCGAGAACCGTCGTGAAGAACAGGCAGGCCGCGCTGCGGACCGCGCGCTGGAATGCCTCGGGCCGGTCGCCGTCGTCGCGGCGCGGTGCAACCGGCAGCACCTCTCCGTTCTGGAACCGGAAGGCCGCGATGTCGATCGCGGTGCCATGGGCGTGCTGCGACAGGACAGGTTCGGCTGCGCCCGACCCGATGCGTCCCCGGCAATCATAGGTCGTGCCAAGCTGCATTCCGGTCACGCGGGGCGCGCCGGACAGGGTGGCAGCGGCAGGGCGCAGGAAATCGCGAGCCCAGAAGCCAAGGCCCCGCGCCGTATCGCAGCGCATCACGGCATCGCCGTCCAGCGCCAGGTCGGGCAGGATCTGGCTCACGCGGATTGGCCTGGCGATCCCGCAATCGCGGTTGTCCTGGTCGGTAATCGGAGGCAGCTCCTGGTAGGCCGTGCCCAGCAAGGCCAGCGACAGCCGACACGCCGCATAGTCCTGATCGGATTCGCGCAGCATCCACCATCGCGGAGGAGGCGGCGGCCCGAAGACCTCGCGGTGCTCGGACGCGGGATCTGACGCGGGATCTGACGCGGGATCTGACGCGGGATCTGACGGCGCGTCGTCCCGGGTTCCGGGGGCTCCTTGCGCTGTCGGGGCCGTGTTCTCGGTCTGGGCTGCTGCCTGCCCTGGCTCGACGGGCTTCCGAGGTGGCCGCGACGATCCGGGTCGGGGTGCCGGCGCTTGCGAAGCGGCCGCCGGTCCAAGGCCATCGGGTCGCGGCGCTGAGGGCCGGTCCTGCGCCGATGCGAGCCCCGCAGAGAGGCACAGCAGCAGCGACACGACCGGGCGGATCGTCACGGCCGGCCATCCAGCGGCGGAACCACGAATCCCTCGGGCAACGCGCCCGAGAGGGCGTCGCTGAGCAGATCACTGGCGCTGTCAGGTGCCAACGCCTCGGCGGATTCTTCCGACGTGTTCTCGTAGACGCGATCTGGCGTGCCGGCTTGCCGGGGCTGCATGTCTGCATCCGAGAGGCCAAGCGGAACGGCCGGTGCGACCGCATGGGTCGCGTCGGACGGCGCGGTCGCGACTGGTGTCAGTGGTTCGCTGGTCTGGACGGGGGGCGCAGTCTTGACCCCGGTCGCCTGGGCGATCGTGACGCCGGGCTGCAGGAATTCGACCGATGTAACGCCACCCTTCACCATTCCCGCCAGCTCCCGCGCATCCCAGTTCGTCAGCCGCACACAGCCAAACGACTGGTTGTGAAACAGGCGCGAGGGCGTCGGTGTTCCGTGGATGCCGTAACTTGGCTTCGACAGGTCGATCCAGACCGACCCGACCGGGCCGTTCGGACCCGGCGGCACGATCAGTGCCTTGTCATTGTCGCCCTGCTTGAAATTGCGCGCCGGGTTGTAGGTATAGTTGGGGTCAAGCGCCACCGTGACGACGTGGTGATCCCCGGATGGCGAGGGGGTTGCGTCCGATCCGATCGTGGCCGGATAGTCCACCAGCATCCTGCCATTCGCGTTGTAGGCCGCGACGCGGCGGGTGGCCTTGTCCACGATGATCCGCGTCACCTCGCCCCGGATGGACGAGCCCGGGTCGGTGACCCTGATCGTCGTGCCGGGCTCGAGCCTTGCACCGGGATTGAGGAAAGCCAGAAACTTCTCGTCCATGTGAAACCGCTCGCCCAGCTTTTCGGCGATGCTCGTGAAGCCCATCGAGGACATCCTTGCCTTGTCCGCATAATCCTCGGGGATTTCATCCACCAAACCCTCGGCGTCCTCGGCGGTTATGGTATAATCCATCGTGATCGGCTCGTACGAGAAGCTTTGCAGCAGGTTCCAGACATGCGGATCCATGACCCCATCAACCGGAAGCCCCGAACGCCTCTCGAACGCCATGATCGCGCTTTGGCTCATCCCGCCCTTGAAGCCGTCGATGACCCCCGGCGAGGTGCCCGATCGGTCCAGCAGCACCTGGACCCTGGCGGTCAGCGCCGACCTGCCGGCCGGCAGGGCTCCGCCGTCATAGTCCGCAGCCTCGATATCGGCGGCGGTGAAGGGACGGTCGTCTTGTGCAGCGGCCGGAGCAGCGCCGGCGACGGCGAGCACCATGACAAGCGAAAGGCAGCGGGTGCGTGGCGGCATGAAGGTCTCCGTCTGTGATGGGGGCAGCATCGGTTGTCTGAGGTGAAACTGCCAGATAGCTGCGGGTCACGTTCAGGTCAATTCGCAGTTGTATTCCGCACTGCGGAACCGTAACCTGCATGGTAAAATCGCGAGGTGTCCGACATGTCCAGCAACCGGAGCTTCCGGACCAGCTGCATCGCGGCAGGGCTGAGTGTGACGACAATGCTTCCCGCGCTGGGGCAAGCAACGCCGATTCATGGCGAGCCAGGACCCAATCGTGGGGCAAGGGCCGAGGTCACGCAATGGTTCGCTGACGGCGTCCCGGAACTGACCGGGCGCGATCTGACGCCGGACATCAACTGCGGCGGCGCGCTGGTGTCGGAGCAGGCTGCGGTGTGGTCCCCGCATCTCGGCGCGGCCGATCCGGGCAGCGTGATCGCTGTCTGGCTACCGCAAGAGACGATCAGCGACGGCATTGCGGACCTGCCGCCGGAAAATCCCGACGCCTGGGCTGGCATGAAGGCGACCGATGCGCTGATACGAAACAACGATCAGGCCAGGGCGAACCTTGCGGCCCAGAATCCTGTCTGTGTCGCCACCCACGCGACGGCGGCGATGCAGCCTGGCTTCAAGGGGCCTGAACGCGGGCTCGTCGACCTTGCTCAGACCGGTTCCGGCCTGGTCAAGGCGCTGAAATCCGACGAGGCGTTCGACAGCTACACCTTCATCGACGGGGGCCAGCTCGGTGGGATGGGCATCCTGATGAACAGGTCCGTTTTCGACGGGCTGCCCCCGGATCAGCAGCAGGCGATCTTGGCCGCTGGCGCAGGGCTTGCAGACGCGTTCGGCCGGGTGATCGGTGCCGCGAGCAGCGCCTCGATCCGGATTCGGGACGATCAGGGAAAAGAGATCGTGACGCTGCCCGGGGAAACGCGCGCCAAGCTGGTTCGGGCCGCTCAGAGACACGCCGATGACCGGGTGGAAAGGGCGAACGCGTCCGGTCTGGACGGACAGGCGATCCTTGACGACTATCGCGGCCTGACCCGGCACCATGACGACGAGCTTGCCGAACAGGGCTGCCCCTGGAAACGCGGCTGATCCGATGCGGGTGATCGAGCGGACCTTGCTGGATCTGGGCATGCTGGCGCTGATCCTGCTATGCGCGGTGATCTTTGGCAATGTCGTGCTGCGCGGCCTGTCGGGCAGCGGCATTCCCGACGCCATCATCCTTGTGCGCGAGCTGATGGTGGCAGCCATCGTGTTGCCGCTGGCTGCGGCCACCGCCGCGCGCGCCCATGTCGCCGTCACCTTCCTCAGCGATCGCATGCCGGTTTCGGTGCGCGCGCGCCTGATCCTCATGGGCCATGGAATCGCATTGCTGGCATTGCTGCCGCTGATCCATGCGTCCTTGCGCGTGTTGATGCAGGTCTGGGAATCGGGCGCGTTCTACCATGGTGATCTGAACCTGCCGCGCTGGCCCGGGATCACGCTGTTCCTGGCCGGAATGGTGATCATGTGGATGCGGATCGCGATGATGCTGGTCGCGGACGCAAGCGAGTACCGGGCCACCGGCACGATCAGCGACGAACAGGGACAGGAGGCGGTCTGAGATGGATCCCGCGTCCATCGGCATTCCCGCCTTGAGCCTGGTGCTGGTTCTGCTGGCGCTGCGCGTGCCGATCGCCTTTGCTCTGGCAGGGGTCTCCACGCTGGGGATTTTCCTGGTTTACGCGACGCGGACCGGCGACTGGTCGGCCGAACGGGCGATCAATCCCACCAGTTCGGTGGTGTTCTCGAACGTCTTCGAACTGATCCATTCCTATGACCTTTCGATGGTTCCGCTGTTCATCGCGCTGGGGAACATCGCGTTCTATGCCGGGATCACGACCCGCATCTATGACGCCGCGGCGGTCTGGCTGCGACCGCTGCCGGGCGGGGCGGCGATGGCTTCGGTCGTGGGGTGCGGGGGATTTTCCGCGATCTCCGGATCGTCCATCGCCTGCGCCTCGACCATGGGCCGGATCTGCGTGCCCGAGATGCTGCGCTTGGGGTATGATCCCAAGCTGGCCACGGCCTCTGTCGCGGTCGGCGGCACGCTGGGGTCGCTGATCCCTCCCTCGGTACTTTTCATCCTGTACGGGATCTTCACCGAGACCTCGATTGCCAAGCTGTTTCTGGCGGGCATCCTGCCGGGACTGCTGTCGCTGGCCGCGATGTTGCTGGTCATCGCGTGGTGGGTGGGCCGGCACCCCGATGCCGCGCCGCGCGCCGAAGCGGCCGAGGCCAGCCGGTCCGAGGCCGCCCTCGCCGCCTGGCCGGCCATGCTGCCGTTCGTCGTGATCGTCGGCGGCATCTCTGGCGGCCTCCTGACCGCAACCGAGGCCGCGGCGGTCTGTGTCGTTCTGACGGTCGGGATCGGATTCGCGCAGCGCAGGCTGACCCTGGATGTGCTGTGGCGGGCGATCCGTGAAAGCCTGGTCCAGACCGCAGCCATTTTCCTGATCGCCGCAGCCGCCAAGATCTTTGTCAGCTTCATGGCCCTGACCGGCAGCGCCGGCGCCGTCCTCGGCTGGGTCGAGAATGCCGGCCTGTCCCATTTCACCATGATCGCGGTCGTGGTCGTGATCTATCTGGCCCTGGGCATGGTCCTGGACCCGATCGGCATCCTGGTCCTGACCCTGCCCTTCATGGTGCCGCTGGTCGAGGGATACGGCATGGACCTGATCTGGTTCGGTGTGATCGTCGTCAAGCTGCTGGAGATCGGGCTGATCACGCCACCCGTCGGCCTGAACGTGTTCGTCATCGGCAATGTGACCCGCGAGGTCAGCATCGACCGGATCTTTGCGGGCGTCGCGCGTTTCCTGATGATCGATGTGCTGGTGCTGGTGATCCTGATCCTTTTCCCGATCATCTCGACACTGATCCCGGGGACCATGTGACCATGCCAGACGCACCCAGGCCGGACTACGAACAAGACCGCAACTTCGCCACGACCTTGGCGCGGGGGCTTTCCGTGCTGCGCGCGTTCCGGGCGGGCGATGACGGGCTGACCAATGCGCAGATCGCGGAACGCACGGGTCTTCCGAAATCCACCGTCTCGCGGTTGACCTTCACGCTGGGTTGCATGGGCTACCTGACCCAGCCGCAGCGCAACGACCGTTATCGACCGGGCCCGACGCTGCTGGCGATGGGGCATGTGGCGGCGGCCTCGCTGTCGTTTCTGGATGCCGCGCAGGACATGATGCAGGCGCTGGCCGACGAAACCGGAACGATGGTGCTGCTCGCCGTGCGCGATCGCGACAAGGTGGCGCTGATGCGCACATGGCGGCCCCGGCACGCCGCCTCGATCTGGCTGGATGTCGGGCACCGAATACCGATCGCGGGCTCCTCCTCAGGGCTCGCCATCCTGGCGGCGAGCACAGGCGACGAATTCGCCCGGCTGATGCAGGACCATCCGCCTGGGCCGCTGGATGGCGGGGCGCTGTCCGATCTGCGTCGCGAGGGTCGCGACCAGCTGATCGAACAGGGCTATGCCGTTATCCCGCCGGGCCTGCGCCACTCACGCAACATTTCGGCGGTGTCGGTGCCGTTCCGGTCCTCGCGGCTGGCCGGGCCGGTGTCGTTCTCGTGCGGTGCGCTGGACGATGCGCTGCCGATCGACCGGATTCACGCCGATGTCGGACCAAGGCTTCGCCAGACCGTGCAGCAACTGCAGCGCATGATCGGACAAGAGGGTGCGACGGCATGGGCCGGCGCGCTGGACGAATGAGAAAGGCAAGCCGATGACCGTCAGCTATCATCGCGAAGGCGTCGTGGGCGTCATCACCATCGACAATCCCCCGGTCAACGCGACATCGCAGGCGGTGCGCGCCGGCCTGATGGATGCGGTCGGGGCGCTGTCGGGCGACCCCGACGCGACCGCCGGGGTGATATTGTGCACGGGGCGGACCTGGATTGCGGGGGCGGATATCTCGGAGTTCGGCAAACCGCCGGCGCGGCCGCATCTTCCCGATGTGATCGCGGCGATCGAGGCATGCGCAAAGCCCGTGGTCGCCGCCCTCCACGGCACCGCGCTGGGTGGCGGGCTGGAGGTTGCCCTTGGCGCCCACGCCCGGATCGCGGCGCCGGGCACGCGGTTCGGTCTCCCCGAGGTGACGCTTGGCCTTCTGCCGGGCGCGGGCGGCACGCAGCGTCTGCCGCGGTTGATCGGGCTGTCTGCGGCGCTGGACATCATCACATCGGCCCGGCGGATCGGCGCGGACGAGGCGCTTGAGTTGGGTCTTGTGGACCACGTGGCCGAAGGCGATCCGACCGCCGCGGCGATGGAATTTGCGCGGGAAATCGCCGGACGCGCGCCGCGACGGACCGCGGATCGGCCGCCGCCGCGGCCGGACCCCGCGCTGACCGACAGGATGCGGGCAGAATTCGCGAAGACGGCTCCGGGCGAGATCGCGCAGGCCCGCGCCATCGACGCGGTCGTCGAAGGGCTGTCCGTGCCCTTCGATCAGGGCATCGCCCAGGAGCGCGAGAAATTCATCGAACTGATGGCCAGCCCGCAACGCGCCGCGTTGATCCATGCGTTCTTCGCCGAGCGTGCGGTCGCGCATCTTCCCGAATTTGACGATGTTGCGCCGCGCCCTGTCGAGCGCATCGGGGTGATCGGCGGTGGGACGATGGGGGCGGGCATCGCGGCGTCGGCGCTGCTTGCGGGGCTTGACGTCACGCTGGTCGAGCGCGACGCCGAGGCTGCCGGGAAAGCCGCTTCCGGCGTCGCGAAAATTCTGGACAGCTCGGTCACGCGTGGCAAGCTGTCCGCCGACCGGCGCGGCGCGATGCTGGGCGATGCCTTCCGTGCGGTCTGCGACGATGACGCGCTGGCGCAGGCCGACCTGATCATCGAGGCCGTGTTCGAACGGATCGAGGTCAAGGACGAGGTCTTCGCCCGGCTCGACCGGGTCGCGAAACGGGGCGCGGTGCTTGCCACCAACACCTCGTACCTGGACGTGAACCGGATTGCCGGGGCGACCCGCCGTCCGCAGGACGTGATCGGTCTGCATTTCTTCTCGCCGGCCCATGTCATGCGTCTGCTGGAGGTGGTCCCGGCCGACCAGACCGCGCCCGACGTGGTGGCGACCGGCTTCGCGCTGGCGAAAAGGCTGCGCAAGATTGCCGTGCGGGCAGGCGTCTGCGACGGGTTCATCGGCAATCGGATCCTGTCGCATTACCGGGCTGCGGCCGACGCGATGGTGCTGGATGGCGCCTCGCCCTGTCAGATCGACCGCGCGTTGACCGATTTCGGCTTCGCGATGGGACCCTATGCGGTGTCGGACCTGGCGGGCCTGGATATCGGCTACCTGACGCGCCAGCGAAAGGCCGCGACGCGCGATCCACGCGACCGCGTTCCGGTTTTTGCCGACCGGCTGTATGAGTTGGGCCGGCTGGGGCGCAAGACCGGGCGCGGCTATTATCTCTATGACGAGGACAGCCCGAAGGGCCGCCCCGACCCGGATCTGGCCGGGTTGCTGCAGCAGGTCCGCGCCGAGCTGGGGATCAGCCCGCGCCTGTTCGACGACGACGAGATCGTGGCCCGCTACATGGCGGCGATGGTCAACGAGGGCGCGAGGGTCGTCGGTGACGGCATCGCCGCGCGGCCGCTGGATGTCGATGTGGTGCTGCTGAACGGTTATGGATTCCCGCGCTGGCGCGGCGGCCCGATGCATTGGGCCGACGCCCGAGGGCTGGCGGCGGTCGTCGCCGATATCGAACGCTTCGCCGCTCAGGATGACCATTTCTGGCACGTTGCGCCGCTGCTGCGCGAACTGGCCTCGAAAAACCGTCGATTTGCCGATCTGAACCAAGGGAAGCCCTCGTGAAACAGCCGGTTATCGTCTCGACCGCACGCACCGCAATCGGCAAGGCCAAGCGCGGTGCCTTCAACATGACGCATGGCGCGGTGCTGGCCGGCCATGTCACGCGCGCCGTGGTGGACCGCGCGGGCCTGGACCCGGCGCTGATCGAGGACAGCATCTGGGGCTGTGGCTATCCCGAATATGTCACCGGCGGCAATATCGCCCGTCAGGCCGTGATCCGGGCCGGCCTGCCGGACAGCGTCGCCGGCTCCACCGTCAATCGCTTCTGTGCCTCGGGGCTTCAGGCGCTGGCGATGGGCGCGCAGATGGTCGCGCACGAGGGCGCCCGGGCCGTGCTGGTGGGCGGGGTGGAAAGCATTTCGCTGGTGCAGCCGCCCGTGCGTCATTCGCGCGAGGACTGGATCGAACAGAACCGCCCTGATCTTTACATGACCATGATCGAGACGGCCGACAACGTCGCCGGACGCTATGGCATCACGCGTGGCGCGCAGGACGACTATGCGCTCCAGTCCCAGTCGCGCACCGCCGCCGCACAGGATGCCGGGCTGTTCGACGACGAGATCGTGCCGATCACCGTCACCAGATCCGTCACCGACAAGACCAGTGGCGAGACGCGCAAGGAACAGGTCACGTTGTCCTCGGACGAGGGCAACCGTCCCGGCACGACGCTTGAGGCGCTGGCCGGGCTTGAGCCGGTTCGCGGTGGCAGCAATTTCGTGACGGCCGGCAACGCCTCGCAGCTTTCGGACGGTGCCGCCGCCCTGCTGGTGATGGAGGCCGACCTTGCCGCCGCCGAGGGGCTGAAGCCGCTTGGCGCCTTTCGCGGCTTTGCCGTCGCCGGATGCGCGCCCGACGAGATGGGTGTCGGCCCGGTGCTCGCGGTGCCGCGCCTGTTGCAGCGGGCGGGGCTGAAGGTCGAGGATATCGACCTGTGGGAACTGAACGAGGCGTTCGCCAGCCAGTGCCTGTATTGCCGCGATACGCTGGGAATCGACCCCGCAAGATACAACGTGAATGGCGGCGCGATCTCGATCGGCCATCCGTTCGGGATGACCGGCGCGCGCCTCGCCGGCCATATCCTGCGCGAAGGCCAGCGGCGCGGCAAGAAATGGGCCGTCGTGGCGATGTGCGTCGGCGGCGGGCAGGGCGCCGCCGGACTGCTCGAGATCCTTTGATGGATCGGCGCTTTACGGCCGGGGAACAGGCGTTCCGCGATGAGGTCAGGGACTTTCTCAAGGCCGAACTTGATCCTGCTCTGGCCGACAAGGTGCGCCTGCACCAGGGCCTGACCAAGGCCGAGATGGAGGGCTGGCACGCCAGGCTGAACGCGCGCGGCTGGCTGTCCGGAAACTGGCCCGAAAGATTCGGTGGTGGCGGGTGGACCCCCATCCAGCGCCACATCTTCGAAGAGGAATCCGCGCTGGCCCACGCCCCGCGCATCGTGCCGTTCGGGATCGCGATGCTGGGTCCGGTGTTGCAGGACTTTGGCAGCAAGGCGCAGCAGGACCACTGGCTGCCGCGCATCCTGAGCGGTCAGGACTGGTGGTGCCAGGGCTATTCCGAGCCGGGATCAGGTTCGGATCTGGCCAGCCTGCGGACGCGCGCCCGGCGCGAGGGCGACCATTATGTCGTCAATGGCCAGAAGACCTGGACCACACTTGGCCACTACGCCAACATGATCTTCTGCCTGGTGCGGAGCTCGACCGAGGGCAAGAAGCAGAAGGGCATCTCGTTCCTGCTGATCGACATGAAAAGCCCCGGAGTCTCGGTCCGGCCCATCGTGCTGCTGGACGGCACGGCCGAGGTGAACGAGGTGTTCTTCGACGCTGTGAAGGTGCCCATCGGCAATCTCGTCGGCCAGGAGAATGACGGCTGGACCTGCGCCAAGTATCTGCTGACGCATGAGCGGACGAACATTGCCGGTGTCGGCTTCGCGACCGCCGCGCTGGACAATCTCCGGCGCGTGGCGCGAGGCCAGGTCCACCGTGGCCGGCCGCTATCCTGAGGGGCAGGGGCCGGACCCGGCGCGCGCGGCCCTGAATAAGACGCTGCAGGCGCGCGGGCTGGACCCGGCGTCGATGACGAATGACGAGATCGCGGCTGCGCTGGAATCTGACGCGGACGGCGTAGAAATTGGGCAATCTGCATTTGACAAGGGTGGTCGTGCCGCGCCAGCCTCCCTGAATGGCGACATGATCCTGCGCCAAGTTCCTGTCTCTGCCTCGGCCGCCGTCGAGAATCGGCAGGGTGCACTGGCAAAGATCTCGGATGCCAAGGGCGAATACCGAACCGAAAGCGGGGAGGCGGTCACGATCAGCCGGACGGCCCGCAAGGTCTTCTCGGGATCTTTCCCTGCGGGCCGCCTGCGTCTCGCCGGTGCGATTCCTGATCTGCTTCAATCGTCTGTGGTCTACAACTCCGACATGCCACAGCGCGCCTATGCCGTGGCATTGGCCGAAATCGACGGGCAGAACGTTATCGTTCGCATGGTTCTGAACAATGACGGCAGCGGCTCAGAAAAGCTTTATGCACTGGAAGGGTTTGAAGTGGCCCCGATAGCCTGGAGAGACGCCACGGCGGAAGTCTCCGATCAGGAGCAGGTCGGGGCCAAGCCTGCCATGGGTTCCGCTCCCGAGATCAACTCAGCATCGGCGGTCGCTGAAATCAATGCGCTGCCGTCAGGGGCAGCGCCGCTTTTCCAAACACGTCGCGGATCGATCCGGTTCCCCGCCGGCGGCCCTGCTGCGGGCGGGACGATCATCAACCTGTCGCTGTCCGAGGACCCGCTTTTCGCAGCCGAAATCGCCGCGCTGGAGATCGAGTTGATGGCGCTCGCGACGACCAATCTGCGGATGCTGTCGATGGCGGCGCACGGCCGTGTCCCTGGCGCCGAAAGCAGCATGCTGAAGATCAAGGGCACCCAGATCCGCCAGCGCGTGGATGCGTTGACACGCCGGGCCTATGGCGCATGGGCGCAGGCTTTGGCGTCCGATATCGGGCCGACCGAGGGTCAGCCCCGCGACGCGGCCGGGATGCTGGGTGCGAACCGCGCCTGGCTGAACAACCGAAAACTGTCGATCTATGGCGGATCGACCGAAATCCAGCGCGGCATCATCGCAGCCGCGCTGGCGAAGGAATGAGGCCTTGGATTTTTCGCCGAGCGACGAACACCGCATGCTGCGGGACAGTCTGCGCAGGTTGTTGGGCCGGCATGAGGGCGCCGCGCTTTGGGACGCGCTGGCCGAGGCCGGTGCGATGGGCGCCCTGCTGGAACAGGACGCCGGTGGCTTCGATGGCAGCGGCGCGGCAATCGCGCTGACCTTCGATGAGTTGGGGCGGGCCGGCGCATCGCTGCCACTGATCGATTCCGTGCTGATCGGCGGGGGCGTCCTGGCGCAGGCTGGCGGGCATGACGATCTGGTCGAGGCCGTGGCAGCGGGCAGGGCGCGGATGGCATTCGCAGACGCGGAACCGGGAAGCCGCTGCGACCGCGGAGTGTCCATCACCGTTTCGGAGGACCGGCTGACGGGTCGCAAGACCATGGTCACCTGCGGCGAAGACGCGGACGCGATCCTTGTCAGCACCGCCGACGGGCTGTGGCTGGTGGACGCCGGGGCCTCGGGCGTGACCCGCCATGGCTACGGGATGCTGGACGGCAATCGCGGCGCGGATCTGGACTTCGACGCGACGCCCGGGACCCGTCTGGGAACGCTGGCCGATTTCGGGTTCGTCCTCGCGCGGGGCGTGCTGGCCCACAGCGCGAAGGCGCTTGGCGGGATCGAGGCGGCGCAGGAATTGACCCTGGACTACCTGAAGACCCGCAAGCAGTTCGGCCGCGCGCTGTTCGAATTTCAGGCGCTTGCCCACCGCATGGCGGTCGAGGTCGAGCAGGCGCGCTCCGCCGTTGTCAATCTGGCGGCCCATGTCGATGCCGAACCGCCGCTGCGCGATCGCCATGTTCAGGCGTGCAAGGCAATGGTCGGCGGCACGGCCCGGTTGCTGGCCGAGGAATCGGTGCAGCTGCATGGCGGCATCGGCATGACCCAGGCATACGCTCTTGCCGGCATGGTTCGCAGGCGGTTGGCCGCCGACGCGGCCATGGGTGACGCGGATTACCACCTCGAACGCTTTTCCCGTGGCGAACCCGCATGGGACTGATCGAGAACGAGACTGGCGCGCAGCGCCGGCCGCTCTGTGCTCGATGTCGGGCAGGGCGATGGCCCGGGACCTCGCATGAGGGACGCCGATGAACGGCGCATGAACCGGCAGGGCATCCTGCACGTGAGCCTTGCCGCAGTTCAGCTGGACAACGCGATGGGTGCGACCGGCAGCCTGTCCATGCCCGCATGTCCGGCACCGAACTGGACAGGATCGCCCGTCACACCGGCGCAAGGCTGACGGCGCGACTTTCGGCGGCGGCGGCCCTGGATGCGCTTGGGCAGGGCGCAACCGGTGACCCGGATGCACGCGGGGATCATGGCAGAGGCGCAGCGTCGTGGCATCGCTCATCGGCATGGACGCCTGCGCCTTGTCAGCCGTGGCGCGGCCCATCCTTGATCCGGTATGGAACCGCCGGGCCGCAGCCCCTTGCGGCATCGCCCTGCAGAACGGCTATGGCATGACCCGGATCACCGCCGGCGCGAGCATCACCGAAAATCGGGTCGGCAGCCCGGACGCCTTTTCGGGGTGTCCCTTGCCGAGGGTCGAACTGCGTCCGGAGGAAAGCGTCAGGAACCAGCCCGGCATGGGCGAGGTCCTGACCCGGGGCCCGCATCTCATGATTGGCTCTTTTCGCAAGCTCAAGGCGACCGCACGGGTCCTGGATCCGGCAGGCTAGCCGCAAACCGGCGATCCGGGCCGGAGGGACGTGCAGGGCAGGCTGCCGATGGTCGGCCGCGACAAGGAACCGATCATCCGCGGCGGATTCACTATCTTCCCGCCCGAGGTCGAAGCGGCGCTGAATGGCCGCCCGGCCCAGTTGCGGACCGCTGTGATCGGCAGGCCGGTCGCGGGCGGAGACGAAGAGGTCCTGGCGTTCTGCGAGGCCGGGCCGACGGCACGCGTGAACGAGGCGGAACCGGCCGCGCATGCCGCCGCAAGGCTTTCGGCCTGGAAGCGCCCGTCGCGCACCGACCAGACCGAGCCGCTGGCCGCGGCCTTCTGCGACGCGATCCTGAAACACCAACTGCCGGCGCATCTCGCGACATTGCTGGCGCCATGCAAGGACTGAGCGACTAGTCCTCGGACACGAGGCGGTGTTGTGGCGGATAGAATTGGCGCGAGAACGAAATCGGAGTGGCGTCGCTCCAATTGGTGCGTTCGATTGTCAGGACCGGGGTTCCGGCCTGCACGTTCAGATTGTGCGCACAATCGCCCGAAGCACCCTCGGCAAGGATCGAGAACCGCCCGTGGGTCAGCGGCACATTGCGCGCCAACCATTCATGCGCCGGCTGCGTCCTGGCGTCTTCGGCTGGGATTACGGGCAGGGCGTGCGGGTTCAGCCAGATCGCCTCGCAGCAATGCGGACGGCCGTCAGCCAGGTATTTCGCCTTGATCAGGATCAACTCCTCGTCCGGGCCGACCTGCAGCGCATGCATTGCCGCCTCGGTCGGGCGCGACCGCGAGTAGCTGGTCATCTGATAGTCATAGGCAAGGCCCAGGGCCTCGACCTCGTGGCGGATCACCGGCATTTCCAGCGTCGTGCGGCGCGATGGCGTGGCCGTAACCCGCGTGCCGACCTTGCGGCGCCGTTCGATGATTCCGCTGTCGGCCAGTTCCCGCAACGCGCGGTTGACCGTAGCGCGGGCACAGCCCATCTGCACCGCAAGCTGCTGCTCGGTCGGGATCAGTTCGCCCGGCGGCCATTCGCGCGAGCGGATACGCGCCAGCACTTCGGCGCGCACGGACTGCCACGTGTTCAAGCGTTTCGAACCTCTTTCAAGGCCGGTGGGTCTTAACGATCGGGCGACGGTGACGGGCAACTTGGTCATGACGATTGCAAACTCGATATTCTGAACTTTTTTTATTAGTCATATCTGCGGACCTCATTGAAACCTGTCGAAATGGACAAAAGACCAGAAAGAGACCAAGAACCTGTTCTTAAAGACAATTTACTAACCTAATGGTTGTGCTTGACGGATATTTTCAATTTGATGATTTCCTGTTAGTTGCGCATTCTGCAATTCGCTTCGGTCAGGAGCCCGGCGGGCATGAGTCAGCAGACAGGAATCGGCACCGACAATGAACTCGCCGCTGCCCCCCGGACCGGTGCGGCGACAGCCACGGCCTGGCCGGTCCTGCTGTCGATCAGCCTGTGCCACATGATCAATGACGTGATGCAGTCGATGCTGGCGGCGATCTATCCGCTGCTGCGAACGGAATTCACCCTCAGCTATGCGCAGATCGGGGTGATGACATTCGCCTTCCAGGTCACGGCCTCGCTGCTGCAACCGATGATCGGGGCCGCCACCGACCGGCATCCGCAGCCTCGATCGCTGCCTTTGGGGATGAGCTCGACCTTTTGCGGGGTGCTGCTGCTGGCGTTCGCCCCGAATTACGCGATGCTGCTGACCGGTGCTATGCTGATCGGGATCGGGTCGGCCGTGTTTCACCCCGAAAGCTCACGGGTCGCACGACTGGCATCCGGGGGGCGATTCGGAACCGCGCAATCGCTGTTTCAGCTTGGCGGCAATTTCGGGCAGTCGCTGGGGCCGCTTCTGGCGGCTTTCATCGTGGTGCCGCTGGGACGGCCGGCGGTGGCGTGGTTCGCAGTCGCGGCCGCGCTTGGGGCCGGGTTGTTGTGGCGCGTCGGAGGCTGGGCCGAGGGCCGGCGTCGCGCCCACGCCGCGCGCCCCGACACCGCATGGCCCTTGCCGCGCGGGGCTGTGTTGTGGGCCATCGCGGTGCTGGCGCTTCTGACCTTTACCAAGAACATCTACGCTGCCGCGATGACCAGTTATTTCACCTTCTTCACGATCGAGAAATTCGGGTTGGGACCGCAGGGGGCGCAGATCATGCTGTTCCTGTTTCTGGCCGGGATGGCGGGGGGCGTCATGCTGGGCGGGCTGGTCGGCGACCGGATCGGACCGCTGCGGGTGATCTGGTTCTCGATCCTGGGCGTGTTGCCCTTCACTTTGGCCCTGCCGCATGTCGGCCTGATCCCGACCGGCGTCTTGTCGGTGATGATCGGTCTGGTCCTCGCCTCGGCCTTTCCGGCCATCGTCGTCTTCGCGCAGGAGCTGGTTCCGGGACGCACCGGCACAATCGCCGGGCTGTTCTTCGGCTTCTCCTTCGGAATGGGCGGGATCGCGGCGGCGGCGTTGGGTGTGCTGGCCGACGCCAAGGGGATCGAGGCGGTCTTCCTGTTGTGTTCGGGTCTGCCCGTGCTGGGCCTCCTGGCCATCTTCCTGCCGCGCATGGGGCACTGAGTGTCGAAAATCGGGGAAACTGTGTCGCGCGCTGCGCGGGTTCTGTGACGACCCGGGCCGCGCTAGGCTATACCGGAAGGCCTGGACAGGAGACGCCACCGATGACCACGATCCGCATCGAACCGATCACGGCCACGGGCTTTGCCCCTTTCGGTGAGGTGCTGTCACCCAGGGCCGTACCCGACAGGATCATCAATCAGGGCCGCTGCGAACGTCATCACGCGCTGGCCACCGTCCAGCGCGGCGGGGGCGAGGCGATCATCTCGATTTTCCGGTCCGAACCGGTGAGCCTTCCCTATGATTGCGGCTTGCTGGAACGCCATCCGCTGGGGTCGCAGGCTTTCATGCCCCTGGGCCCGGATGCCTGGCTGTCGGTGGTCGCGCCGGACGAGGGCGGCAAGCCTGGCACGCCGCGCGCCTTCCTGGTGCCCTCGGGGACGGGCGTGAACCTGCGCGCGGGAGTCTGGCACGGGGTGCTGACGCCACTGGACCGCGCGGCTGATTTTCTGGTGGTGGATCGCGAAGGCGACGGGGCCAATCTTGAAGAACGGCGCATTCCGCCTGTAACGATCACCGCATGACATTGCCGGATTACAGTTTCGAGACGCTGGCGCTTGCACGCGGCGCCCGGTTCGTGGCCGGGGTGGACGAGGTCGGCCGCGGGCCGCTGGCAGGTCCGGTGTCGGCGGCGGCCGTGGTGCTGGACCCCGCCAACATCCCCGACGGGCTGAACGATTCAAAGAAGCTGACAGCGGCGCGGCGCGAGCGCCTTGCCGACTGGATCATGGTTCATTGCGACTGGTCGGTGGCGCATGTCGGCGTTGCGGATATCGACCGGCTGAACATCTACCACGCGGCCCATCTGGCGATGTGCCGCGCGGTCGCGGGATTGCGGCTGCCGCCCTGCCATGTGCTGGTGGACGGAAATCGCGTTCCTCGCGACATGGGCCTGTCCGCCGAAGCCGTAGTCAGGGGGGATGCCCGCTGTCTGACGATCGCGGCGGCCTCGATCCTCGCCAAGGTGTTGCGCGATCGCATCATGGTGGATTTGGCGCAACAGCATCCAGGCTATGGCTGGGCGGCGAATGCCGGCTACCCGACCCCGGCGCACAAGCGCGCGCTTCTAGATCTGGGAATCACCCCTCATCATAGACGTTCGTTCGCGCCCGTACACAATATCTTGTGTAAAGACTGATATTCAACCCCTTGATTCAAAAAAGAAATTGACGGCGAATCAGCTCTGAATCATTCTTGGGACATAGCAGATCGGCCCAAGCCGGCATCCCCAAGAGGCAGAGATGACGAAGATCAAGGAAAATCGCGCGGATGCCGCGCGGCCGCTTCCGCTGAACCAGATTCTGGCGGGTGACTGTATCCAGGTCATGAACGCGCTGCCCGAAGGCAGCGTCGACCTGATCTTCGCCGATCCCCCATACAACCTGCAATTGCGGGGCGATCTGCACCGGCCGGACAACTCCAAGGTCGACGCCTGCGACGACGAATGGGATCAGTTCGCCGGCTTTGCGGCCTATGACGGCTTTACCCGCGACTGGCTCGCGGCCGCGCGCCGGCTGCTGAAGCCGAACGGCGCGATCTGGGTGATCGGCAGCTATCACAACATCTTCCGCGTCGGCGCCGAGCTTCAGAATCAGGGCTTCTGGATCATGAACGACGTGATCTGGCGCAAGTCCAACCCGATGCCCAATTTCCGCGGCAAGCGGCTGACCAACGCCCATGAGACGATGATCTGGGCCAGCAAGTCCGAGGCGTCGAGATATGTCTTCAACTACGAGGCGCTGAAATCCCTGAACGAGGGTATCCAGATGCGCAGCGACTGGGTGATCCCGATCTGCAATGGCGGCGAGCGGCTGAAGGATGGCAAGGGCGACAAGGCCCACCCGACCCAGAAGCCCGAGGCGCTGCTGCATCGCGTGCTGGTCGGCACGACCAATCCCGGCGATGTCGTTCTGGACCCGTTCTTCGGCACCGGCACGACCGGCGCGGTCGCGAAGATGCTGGGCCGCGACTTCATCGGCATCGAACGCGAGGCCGCCTATCGCGAGGTGGCCGAAAAGCGGTTGGCCCGCATCCGCCGCTTTGACGCCGACTCGATCGCCACCATCAAGGCCAAGCGGGCCGAGCCGCGCGTGCCCTTTGGCCAGGTGGTCGAACGTGGCATGTTGCGCCCCGGCGAGGAACTCTATTCCATCGGCAATCGCCACAAGGCCAAGGTCCGCGCCGATGGCAGCCTGATCGGCAACGACGTCAAGGGCAGCATCCATCAGGTCGGTGCGGCGCTGGAGGGTGCACCGTCCTGCAATGGCTGGACCTACTGGCATTTTCGCCGAGAGGGGAAGATGATCCCGATCGACATCCTGCGCCAGCAGATCCGCGCCGAGATGGCGGGCGAGGTTTCCCGCCCCAACTGACGCCGCTCACGATTTCGCCGCAGTTCCGCCGCCTGACGTGCGGGCGGAACCGCCTTGCCCCGCCATGTCCGCATGGCGGGGCCTTTTCAATGCACGCCGCGCGTGCATATGTCTGTCGCCATGGCACATCCCTATTCCGACCTGCCCCCTCATGCCTTCTGGCGTCGCGCCGTGTCCGATACCCCGGCCGATGCGCCCGTCTGCATCGCGGTGCCGAAATTCCGGCTTTCCCCTGCGGACCGGATCGCGACGGCGGGCAGCTGTTTTGCACAGCATCTGGGGCGGGCGCTGCGCGGGGCCGGCCTGACGGTGCTGGATGCCGAACCCGGACCGGCGGCCATCGGCCCAGGCCTGCTTCAGGAATATGGCTATGGGCTGTATTCCGGGCGCTACGGCAATATCTACACCGTGCGTCAGCTGGTCCAGCTGCTGGAAGAGGTGCGGGAGGGCGCGCCTGATCCCGATCTGGTCTGGCAGCGGGGCGAACGCTTTCACGACGCGATGCGTCCGGGCCTTGATCCCGACGGCCTCGACAGCGCCGACGAGGTGCTGCAGATCCGCCGCCGCCATCTGCAACGCCTGGTCCCGATGCTGCGCGGCGCGGATCTGTTCGTCTTCACCCTGGGTCTGACCGAGGCGTGGCGCTGCCGCAGGACAGGCCGGGTCTATCCGACCTGTCCAGGCGTCATCGCGGGAAATTTCGACCCCGAACGCCACGAGTTCGTGAATTTCCGCTATCCCGACATCGCCGCGGATCTGACCCGGCTGCGCGATCTTCTGCACGGGTTTCGCCCCGGGATGAAGATGCTGCTGACGGTCTCGCCGGTGCCGTTGACCGCCACCGCCTCCGGCGGCCATGTGCTGCCGGCGACGCAGTATTCCAAGGCGACGCTGCGCGCAGCGGCAGGCGATTTTGCGGATGCCCATGACGATGTGGATTATTTCCCCTCGTACGAGATCGTGACCAATCCCGCTGCGCGCGGCGGCTTTTTCGGCGAGGGGCTGCGCCAGGTCACGCCGGACGGCGTCGCGGCCGTCATGCGGGCGTTCCTTGCGGCGCATGGGCTGCGTGAAGACGACGCTTCCGATCCGCCGGCCTTGGCGGAAAAGATCGACCTGCTGTGCGAAGAGGCGATGCTGGAGGCATTCTCGCCATGAGCGGTGATCTTCCGCGCGTGCTGTTCATCGGCAACTCCCACAGTGGCGCGCTGCGGCTTGCCTATGCCGCCGAGCCGGATCGCTGGCCGCGTTGGGACGTCTATTTCCTGGGCGTTCTGGCCAACCGGCTGGGAGAGCTGGACCTGCGCGGCGGCAGGCTGGTGCCGGTCACCGACGCCGCCGCCTGGCAGCTCAGATATTACAATCACGTCAGGAACCTGGATGTCACCGGATTCGACGCCTTCGTGATCGTCGGCGGCACCAGTTGGGTCCGCACGGCCGGCATCTGCGCCGATCATCGCAGCCTGGATTTCCCGTCGATTGTCGCCGGTGCCACGAACCCGCAGCTTGTCGGCAGGCCCTTCCTTCAGGCTGCGCTGCGCTGGCGGCTTCAGGCCTCGTCCACGGGGCGGCTGCTGTCGCGGATCAGATCGCTCGGCAAGCCGGTGCTGGTCGTGCCCGAGCCGATGCTGTCCGAAGACGGGGCGGACGATCGCAAGCGCTATGCAGCCTATGTCGATCTTGTCGGTCGCGGCGATGCCGGGCACTGGCTGTCGATGTATCGCGAAGCGCGCGAACGGGTGCTGGGGGCCGATGCGACTCTGCTGGACTGGCCTCGGTCGGCGCTGGTGGACGGGGTCTATACCGCGTCGGCGCTGATGCGCGGCTCGAAACGGCTTGGCCCGGTTGAAGGCGATGCCCATCCCGATGACGATTACGAACACGCCAACGCAGCCTATGGCGCGCTGGTGATGGAGCAGATCATGCGGGCCTTGCCCGCCGGCTGATCACAGCGCCTTGCGGGGCAGCGGCAGATCGCCGCGATCATAGTCGGACCAGTCGGCAATGTCGGGATAGAAGCGCCGCCGCCATGCCCGCACGCGCGGGTTCATCCGCCGCCGCCACCACGGCGGAACCATCGCCACGAAGGTCATCGCGGGATAGCCAAAGGGCAGCTGCGGCGCCTCGTCCTCGGCATAGGTTTGCAGCAGCGGAAAGCGGCGGTCGGGCTTGTAGTGGTGATCCGAATGGCGTTGCAGGTTGATCAGCAGCCAGTTCGAGGCGGTATGGCTGGCGTTCCAGCTGTGACGTGGCAGGATATGTTCGTATCGCCCGTCGCCCTGATGGCGTCGGCTCAGCCCGTAATGCTCGACATAGTTTGTCAGTTCCAACTGCCACACGGCGACGAAGGCCTGAAAGACGAACAGCAGCAGCCCTTGCACGCCGCCAAGCGCCACGGCCAGCGACAGCATCGCCAGTTGCAGCAGGCCGTAGCGCCAGAACGGATTGCGGCGGTCCCATCGGCCGCGCCCCGCGCGGGCCAGCATCCGCGTCTCGGCCCGCCAGGCGCTGGCCGGGCTTTCCCGCAGGACGCGCCAGAAGAAGCGATAGAACCCCTCGCCATAGCGCGCCGAAACCGCGTCACGGGGCGTCGCCACCCATGCATGATGCACCAGCAGATGTTCGGTCCTGAAATGCGAATAGAGAACCGTGGCCAGCAGCAGGTCGCCCAGCCAGCGTTCCAGCGCGGTCTTCTGGTGCAGCAGTTCATGCGCATAGACGATTCCGATCGTGCCGGACAGAACGCCGATGCCGAAGAACAGGCCCAGGCTTTCCAGTCCCGACAGATGGTCGGTCTGCGCGGCATGCCAGATCGAACCGAAGATCGCCGCGAATTGCAGCGGAAACCAGATGATCGTGACCGCCCGGTGCCAGAACAGGCTGTCTGTCGCGGTCTGTGGATCGGCATTGCTCTCGTTCAGCCCCAGGACGCCGTCCAGCGCGGTGGTCAGATACCAGGCATAGCCAGGCAGCAGGAGCCACCACAGCCCGCCCTGCGTGGCCGCGACCATGACCAGAGGCAGCATGACCAGCGACATCCAGAACGGCGCGGCCGCGGGCAGTTGGGAATGGGTCGATGCAGTCATGCGGCGCAGTCTATGCCGCGATTTCGGTCCGCGCCATATCCCAGACCTTGCGCATCAACCCGGGAAGAGCGTCCCGGTCGATTTGACGCAGCGGCACCAGATATCCGCGCTCGGGGTTTCCGCTCAGCTCGCCCACCAGCACCGTCATCGACAGGCTGAAATGCGTGAAGACGTGGCGCACCTCGCCGATCTCGCGCCAGCGCGCCGGCCCGGGCGGGGGCAGGTCGCGACCGTCCCAACTGGCCGACGGAAAGGCCAGCGTGCCACCCAGCAGCCCCTTGGCAGGCCGTTGCTCCAGCAGCAGCGCATCGCCCTGCCGCGCGACCCAGGCGGTGCCGGTGCGAGTGGGCCTGGCGGCTTTGGGGCTCTTGCGCGGCAATGTGGCGGCGATCCCCGCCGCACGCGCATCGCAGGCCCCGATCAGCGGGCAGATGCCGCAGGCCGGGCTGCGCGGGGTGCAGATCGTGGCGCCCAGATCCATCATCGCCTGCGCGAAATCGCCGGGTCGTTCGGTCGGCGTCAGTCTGCCAGCCGCTGCCGTCAAGTCGCGTTTCGCGGCCGGCAACGGGGTCTGGACCGCGAAAAGCCGCGCCACCACCCGTTCGACATTGCCATCGACGACGGTCTCGGGCGCATCATAGGCGATCGCGGCAATCGCCGCCGAGGTATAGGCCCCGATGCCCGGCAGGGCGCGCAGCCCGTCGCGCGAGTCCGGAAACCCGCCCGCCGCCGCGACCGCGCGCGCGCAGGCCAGCAGGTTGCGGGCGCGGGCGTAATAGCCCAGCCCGGCCCATTCGGCCATCACCCGCGCATCCTCGGCGGCGGCCAGATCGTCGACGGTGGGCCAAAGCGTCGTGAAGCGGATGAAATAGTCCTTCACCGCCGCCACGGTGGTCTGCTGCAGCATCACCTCGGACAGCCAGACCCGGTAGGGGTCGGCGCGGCCCGAAGGCGGCGGAATCCGCCATGGCAGCACGCGGGCATGGCGGTCATACCAGGCCAGAAGGGCAGAGGCGATCACCTTGTCGTCACGCAATTTTCAGAACTCCGCCCCTGCAGCGCGCTTTCATCCGCCCGCCTCGCTGACTAAGGATAAGGCGTGATAACCGATCAGGCGACAATGGCACAGAGGCCCAGACAGCCCAATACCCCACCGCAGCGGCGCCGGCGCGGCTTCGAGGCGGCAGCCTCGCTGCTGGCCGACCGGGTGCAGAAAGCGGCCGAGGGACGCGGCTTCGCCGTCAGCCGCCTTCTGACCCATTGGCCCGAGATCGCCGGCGAACGGCTGGCTGCCATGACCCGCCCGGTCCGCATCAGCCACAGTCGCGGCGGCTTTGGCGCGACGCTGACCTTGCTGACCGCCGGACCTGTGGCACCGATGGTCGAGATGCAATTGCCCGAGTTGCGCGAACGGGTGAACGCCTGCTACGGCTACAACGCCATCCAGAAGATCGTGCTGACCCAGACCGCCGCCAGCGGCTTTGCCGAAGGTCAGGCGCTGTTCGTGCCGGCCGCGCGCCGCCCGGCCGCGCCCGACGCCGGGACCGATCCCGGTGCCGAGGCGAAGGCGCGCGAGGTGGCCGCCCAATTCGACGACCCGACGCTGGCCGAGGCGATGGCCCGGCTGACGTTCAACCTGGCTTCCCGAAGGAATCGAAAGGATAATTAATGCTGATCCGCTCTGTCGTGACCGCCCTGGGCCTTGTGCTGGCCGTTCCCGCGCTGGCCCAGGATGCCCCGGCGGCTGATGCCGCGACCGAGGCCGCCGAGGTCCAGGCCCTGCCCGATATCCCTCTGGGTGCCGAGGACGCGCCGGTGACGGTCATCGAATATGCCAGCTTCACCTGCGGGCATTGCGCGAATTTCCACGACGAGAACTGGCCCAGGCTCAAGGCCGAATATGTCGATACCGGCAAGGTCCGCTTCATTCAGCGCGATGTCTATTTCGACCAGGTCGGATTGTGGGCCGGGATTCTGGCGCGCTGCGGTGGCGATGACAAATACTACGCCGTCTCGGACATGCTGTTCGACGAGCAGGAGAAATGGCTGTCGGGCGGAACCGGCGAGGAAATCGCCGCCAACCTGCGCAAGATCGGCCTCAAGGCTGGCATGTCGGAAGAGCAGATGACCGCGTGCTGGGCCGACAGCGCCAAGGCCGAACAGCTGATCGCGACGTTCCAGAAAAACGCCACAGCGGACGAGATCAAGGCGACTCCGACCTTCGTCATCGATGGCGAGACCGTGTCGAATCAGCCCTGGGAAGACATGAAGGCGATCATCGACGACAAGCTGGAAGCCGCAAGCGAATGAGCTGACGGTGAATGGTGGGCGGCAAGGCGACAGGTCGTGCCCCCCGCTTCGGCGCCGCCCATAAGCCCGATATGATGGTGCATCAACGCAATCGCGTTGGCTGGACCGTTCAATTCGGACATGCGCGCTTGATCCGGCGATTGGCGCAGGCATGAAAGCGCTCTAGAATTGCGGCCGTCGCGAAAGGTCGCGCATTCACAAGGGACGCAGTTGCATGCTCAAGGAATTCAGGGAGTTCATCGCCCGCGGCAATGTCATGGACATGGCGGTCGGCATCATTATCGGGGCCGCATTCACGGCCATTGTCAGTTCGATGGTAAACGATCTCATCAACCCGATCCTCGGCCTGCTCACCGGCGGGATCGACTTTTCGGACCAGTATGTCGTCCTGTCGGGCAATGTTCCCGACGGAGCCAGCCTGGATGCGGCGCGCAGTTCCGGCGCGGCGATCTTCGCCTATGGCGCGTTCCTGATGGCGGTGCTCAATTTCCTGATCGTCGCCTGGGTCGTGTTCCTGCTGGTCAAGGCGGTGAACCGCGCACGCGAGATGACCGTCCGCAAGCAAGAGGTCGAAGCGGCCCCGGCAGGCCCAAGCCAGGAAGAGCTGCTGGCCCAGATCCGCGATCTGCTCGCTGCCCGCGCGGCCTGAGCGTCACTGACCACCCGATGACATGGCGGCGCGCCCCTCCGGACGCGCCGTCACCTCTTGATGGGCGCGTCCCCGCGCCGCAGCCCTCAGTCGGCCAGCAGCTGATCCGGCGTGATCGCGTCCCGCCCCAGTGCCTCGCCCACCGGCAGCGAAGTCAGCTTGCCCTCATGCGTGGACAGGCCGGCCCGCAGATGCGGGTCGTCGGTGATCGCTTGCCGCCAGCCCTTGTCGGCCAGTGCCAGCAGGAACGGCAAGGTCGCGTTCCCCAGCGCCTGTGTCGAGGTCCGCGCGACCGCGCCCGGCATGTTGGCCACGCAGTAATGCACGATCCCGTCAACCTCGTAGATCGGGTCCTGATGGGTGGTCGCTTTCGATGTCTCGAAGCAACCGCCCTGGTCGATGGCCACATCGACCAGAACCGCGCCTTGCGGCATGCACGACAACTGATCGCGCGTGATGAGCTTCGGCGCAGCCGCGCCGGGGATCAGCACCGCGCCGATCACCATGTCGGCGGTCTGGATCAGATCCGAGGTGGCGGCGGCGTTGGCATACTGGGTGGTCAGCTTGCCCATGAACACGTCGTCCAGATAGCTGAGCCGCGATACCGACCGGTCCATGACGGTGACATTCGCGCCCATGCCGACGGCAACGCGGGCTGCCGCGGCGCCGACCACGCCGCCACCGATCACCAGCACATTCGCGGGACGCACGCCCGGGACGCCGCCCATCAGCATGCCGCGACCGCCATTGGCCTTCTGCAGCGCCCACGATCCGACCTGGGGCGCCAGCCGTCCCGCGACCTCGGACATCGGCGCCAGCAGCGGCAAGCCGCCCCTGGCGTCGGTCACGGTCTCGTAGGCGATCGAGGTGACGCCCGATTTCAGCAAATCGTCGGTCTGGGCTGCGTCCGGGGCCAGGTGCAGATAGGTGAAGAGCAACTGCCCCTCGCGCAGCATCTTGCGCTCGGGCTCCTGGGGCTCCTTGACCTTGATGATCAGTTCGGCGGCGTCGAACACGGTCTTCGCGTCCGGCGCGATCTCGGCCCCGATCGCGGCATAGTCTTCATCCGTAAAGCCCGAGCCCAGCCCCGCGCCGGTTTCGACCAGCACGCTGTGGCCGCGCAGGATCGCCTCGGCCGCTGCGGCGGGGGTCAGCCCGACGCGAAATTCCTGCGGCTTGATCTCCTTGGGGCATCCGATCTTCATCGCCTTCTCCTCCCAGATGTCTTGCAATGCTTTGTCAGCACAGTGTGTCACATAGGTGCCGCAAGGTGCTGCGAAGCTGGGCACCCCCAAAGGCACCGCGACGAAGAAATATCTGGCGATTGGACCCGTTGTCGAAGAATATCCGGGCATGCACGTGCTTGACGCAATAGACCGCCGGATTCTGGGCCTTCTTCAGAAAGAGGGCCGAATCAGCAACGCCGACCTGGCCCAGAGGGTGCACCTGTCGCCCTCGGCCTGTCATCGCCGCGTCCAGCGCCTCGAGGAGGCGGGCGTGATTTCCGGCTATGTGGCGCTGCTGGACGCGCGCGCCGTGCAGCGCCACACCACCGTTTTCGTCGAGATCACGCTGTCGGGGCAGGCCGATGAGCTGCTGGACGCGTTCGAACGCGCGGTTCGGATGATTCCCGACGTCCTGGAATGTCATCTGATGGCCGGCACGGCGGATTATCTGCTGAAGATCGTGGTCTCGGACACCGATGATTTCGCGCGCATCCATCGACAGCATCTGTCCCGCCTGCCGGGCGTCGCGCAGATGCATTCCAGCTTTGCTTTGCGCACCGTGTTCCGGACGACGGCGGTGCCGGTCTAGACGCGGCGCGGCATTCATGCCCGCGCGCCGGTGCCGCGCATGGAAAACCCCCGCAGGCTGGCCTGCGGGGGTTTGCTGATAACGCGTGATCGCGCCGTCTTGCAGTGCGCCGTCGCGAGGACCCTCAGAGGGCGCCTTCGCGCTGTGCCTTTTTACGGGCCAGCTTGCGGGCGCGGCGGACGGCCTCGGCCTTTTCACGGGCTTTCTTGACCGACGGCTTCTCGAAATGCTGCCGAAGCTTCATTTCGCGGAAGACACCTTCGCGCTGAAGTTTTTTCTTCAGGGCACGAAGCGCCTGTTCGACGTTGTTGTCGCGAACATTGACCTGCATGTGGTTGTCACCACCTTCCTAGGTTAGAGTTGCGTAGCTTGCAGGAAGCGTCCCATTAACAAAGCAGGGCGCGTTTGTCCAGAAGGGGCCGAGATGACCGATACCGACCGCGACACATTGCTGGAGGCCGCGCTGACGCACGTGCCTTTCGACGGAATGAACGACCGCGCGCTGATGGCTGGGGCTCGCGATCTGGGCATGCCCGAAGCCATCGCCCGGGTGCATTTTCCGCAAGGCGGCGCCGGGCTTGCGGCTGCCTATCACCGGCGCGCGGATGCCGCGCTGCGCGACTGGCTTGCGTCCACCCCGCCCGAGGGCAGGTTCCGCGACCGCGTGACCGCCGCGGTCTGGCACCGGCTGTCGCTTGTCGATCCGGAACTGGTTCGCGCCGGCGCAGCCACGCTGGCGCTGCCGCAGAACGCGACCCTGGCCGCCCGGCTGGTGTGGGAAACCGCCGATGCGATCTGGACCGGCCTCGGCGACGAATCACGCGACGTCAACTGGTATTCCAAGCGCGCGACCCTGTCGGCCGTCATCAGCGCGACCGTGCTGTTCTGGCTTGGCGACAGTTCGGAAGGCCGGGCCCAGACGCGCGCCTTCCTCGACCGCCGGATCGACGGGGTCATGCGCTTCGAACGCGTCAAGGCGAAACTGCGCAAGGTGCCGGGGGCCGAAACCCTGGCCACGGCCGCCTTCGGCTGGATTCGCGCGCCCAGGTCGCGTGACCTGCCCGGCGACACCACGCCCCGGTAAGGAGAGACCATGTTTCCCGACGCGATGAACGCCGTCCAGATCGCCGCTCCCGGCGATGCCGACGCGCTGCAGTTGACCCGCCGCCCGGTGCCCGTGCCGCGCCACGACGAAATCCTGATCAAGGTGGCCTATGCCGGGGTGAACCGCCCCGATGTCCTGCAGCGCCAGGGCAGCTATGCGCCGCCGCACGGCGCCTCTGACCTGCCCGGCCTCGAGGCGTCGGGCGAGATCGTGGCGATGGGCGCGGGCGTGACCCGCTGGAGGAAGGGCCAAACGGTCTGCGCGCTGCTTCCCGGCGGAGGGTATGCCGAATATGTCGCCTGCCACGCGGATCACGCGCTGCGCATTCCGCGCGGCCTGTCGCTGCGCGAGGGCGCCTGCGTGCCGGAAACGGCGTTTACGGTCTGGTCGAACGTGGTCACGCGCGGCGGATTGCAGGCGGGCGAACGGTTCCTCGTGCACGGAGGCACCTCGGGGATCGGCATGATGGCGATCCAGATCGCGCGGACGCTTGGTGCGCGGGTTTTCGCCACCGCCGGCAGCGACCGGAAATGCGCCGCCATCACCGCACTGGGTGCCACCGCCATCAACTACCGGACCGAGGACTTCACCAAGCGGATGGCGGCCGAAGGCGGCGCCGACCTGATCCTCGACATGGTTGGCGGCAGCTATATCGGCCGCAACATCAAGTCGCTGGCCGATGACGGCAGACTGGTGATGATCGCGTTTCTCGAAGGACCCAGGGCCGAGCTGAACTTCGCCCAGATCATGGTCCGGCGTCTGACCGTGACCGGCTCGACCCTGCGACCGCAATCCGACGCCGCCAAGGCCGAAATCGCCGAGGCCCTGCGAAAACGCCTTTGGCCGCTGATCGCCAGCGGCGCGGTCAAGGTCACGATCGACAGCGAATTCGCCCTCAAGGACGCCGCCGAGGCGCATCGCCGGATGGAAAGCAGCGAACATGTCGGAAAGATCGTGCTGAAGATTCCCGAAAGCTGATCCCGCCCGCGCGTTGCCTCCGCGATGCCTCGTTGGGCAGCCCCCAAGACGCCCGCCGGGCGGCTTTCCGTCCGCCACGCAGGGCAAAGCTCGGGTTGGCCTTTGCCCTGGTCCGGAAGTATCCCGGGGGTCCGGGGGCTGGCCCCCGGCCGTCGCGGGACGCAAGCCGGGCTGCTTGCCTAGCGGACCCGCTCCATCAGGATGGCCGGGCGTGCGCAGTCGCGCCGGATATCGTCGGCGCATAGCCGGGGCATCAGGTCCCGACTGAGGCAGATCCGCACCTCGTGCAGCGCCTCGTTCCGGCAGCTGATGGTGATGCCGTCGCGCTCCAGTCCGGGATTCGCCTCGACAAAGGCCTCTTCGACGACGCCGGGCGGCAGGCGAATGTCCCGGTCCAGCGCCTCGAAGACGGCGGGAATGGCGATCGCCGCGGCGGCCTCTCGGGTGGCGGCGAAATAACCTGCGGCTGACAGGCCCGAGCACCGGCCATGCTTTTGCCATTGATACCACGCAATCCCGCCCGAGCCCATGAGGTCGGCCATCTGCGCGGTTTCGCGGCGCGACGGATCGCGCTCGGCGGTGGCGCAGTCCTGCGGCCAGCCGCGCTCGTATTGCGGCCACAGCCCATGCACGACGAAGCCGGTGTTCCGGCCGCGGTCGCATTGGGCCGCATCACGATCATCACCTTCGGCGCGGCACCATGACGGTGACCAGCTCAGCGACAGGACATAGTAGTCAAAGCGCCCCGCCACATCCGCGGCGTGCGCGCCCGGCGCCATCAGGGCCATCAGGGCAATCAGGATCAGTGGCGGCAATCGTGTCATCATGACGATCAGCCTAGCCGTTCGTGCTGCGGCGTCCATGGTCTGTTTGCGCGATTCCGCTTTTCTCCGCCGGCCGAAAACGCTATATCCCCCGCCAATTCCCCCCGAAAACGAGGAATGGCACCCGCCGAAAGCCGTTTTCCCGGCCCTGAAAGGCCATGCTGAAGGGGTAGAGATGCGAAGGAGACTGACATGAACAAGCCGCTGATGGCCAAGGCCACCGCCGTCTGGCTGGTCGACAACACCACGCTCAGCTTCAAGCAGATCGGGGATTTCTGCGGACTGCACGAACTTGAGGTCCAAGGCATTGCGGACGGCGATGTGGCCTCGGGTGTCAAGGGCTATGACCCGATCGCCTCGAACCAGCTCGACCCCGAGGAGATCAGGAAGGGCGAGGCCAGCCCGGCCTACCGGCTGCGCCTGAAGCACAATCCCGCCTCCGAGGGCGAGGAAAAGCGGCGCGGTCCGCGCTATACGCCGCTGTCCAAGCGACAGGACAGGCCGGCCGCGATCCTGTGGCTGGTCAAGTTCCATCCGGAACTTGTGGATTCGCAGATCGCCAAGCTTGTCGGCACCACCAAGCCGACCATCACCTCGATTCGCGAGCGCACGCACTGGAATATCGGAAACATCCAGCCGATCGACCCGGTCGCGCTGGGTCTTTGCCGGCAGACCGAACTGGACGCCGCGGTCCAGAAGGCCGCCAAGAAGCGTGGTGCCGAGGGCGAGGTCATGTCCGACGACGAACGGCGCAAGCTGGTCAGCACCGAAACCTCGCTGTCGATGAGCGACGAGCCGCGCCTGCCTACCGCGATCGCCGGGCTCGAGAATTTCTCGTTGTCGCGGGGCGAGGATGACGAGAAGCCGCAGCGCGATGTGGATGCCGCCAGCCTCTTCAACCTGCCCGACACGAATGACGAGGACGAGGACGAAGACGACCGCTGATCACCCGGCAGTCCCGACATGACAAGGCCGGCGCGACAGCGGTTGCGCCGGCCTTTTGCTGTCAGGTCGCCCCGGTTCAGCTCTTGCTGCGGATCAGGCGCCCCAGCCAGATCAGGATGCAGGCACCGATGACCGCGACCACCAGCTGGCCGATCATGCCGCCAGCCGTGCCGCCGAGGATAAGCCGGAACAGCCCGTTACCCACCAGCGCGCCCACGATGCCCAGGATGATGTTCATCAGCAGCCCATGTTCGCTTTTCATGATCTGTTCCGCGATCCAACCGGCGATACCGCCCAGAATGATCGTCAGAATCCAGCCGAAACCTTCCATGTGTCTTTTCCCTTCCAGTCCGTTTCATGCCGCCGCGTCCCCGGCTGCTCGGCAGACAAATGCGCGGCGGGAACAGTTCGTTCCCGCCGCGCATGGATTTTGGTGGTCAAAGCGGCCTAGATCGAAAGGCAGATATATTTCATTTCCAGGAAATCCTCGATCCCGTGGCGGCTGCCCTCGCGCCCCAGCCCCGATTGCTTGACGCCGCCAAACGGTGCGACCTCGGTCGAGATGATGCCGGTGTTCACGCCGACGATGCCGTATTCCAGGCTTTCCTGCACGCGGGTGATGCGGCCCACGTCGCGGGCATAGAAATAGGATGCCAACCCGAAAATGGTGGCATTGGCCTTTTCGACCACCTCATCCTCGGTCTCGAAGCGGAACAGCGGGGCCAGCGGACCGAAAGTCTCCTCGCTGGCCACCTTCATGCTGTCGGTAACCCCGGTCACCACCGTCGGCCTGAAGAACAACCCGCCCAGCCGGTCGCCGCCGGTGACGATCTCGCCGCCGCCGTCCAGCACATCCTGGATATGCTCCTGGACCTTCTCGACGGCGCTTTCATTGATCAGCGGGCCGGTGGTGACTCCCTCTTCGAGCCCGTCTCCGACATTCAGCTTGTCCACCGCCGCAGCCAGGCGACGCGCGAATTCGTCATAGACGCCGGCCTGGACATAGATGCGGTTCGCGCAGACGCAGGTCTGGCCGTTGTTGCGGAACTTGGAGGCCATCGCGCCCTCGACCGCGGCATCCAGATCGGCGTCGTCGAAGACGATGAAGGGCGCGTTGCCGCCCAGCTCCATGGAACATTTCATCACCTGGTCGGCGGCCTGGCGCAGCAGGATGCGCCCGACCTCGGTCGAGCCGGTGAAGGTCAGCTTGCGGACCAGATGGTTTTCGCAGAACTCCTTGCCGACCTCCGAGGACCGCGACGAGGTGACGACCGACAGGATGCCCTTGGGCAACCCCGCGCGCTCGCCCAGCACCGCCATGGCCAGCGCCGATAGCGGGGTCTCGGCGGCGGGGCGGGCCACGAAGCCGCAGCCCACGGCCAGCGCCGGTCCGGCCTTGCGCGCGATCATCGCGTTGGGAAAGTTCCACGGCGTGATGCTGCCGACGACGCCGATCGGCTGGCGGATCACCGTCAGGCGCTTGTCGGGCTGGTGACCGGGGATGGTCTCGCCATAGACGCGCTTGGCCTCTTCGCCGAACCACTCGATGAAGCTGGCGCCATAGGCGACCTCGCCCTTGGCCTCTGCGAAGGGCTTGCCCATCTCGGCAGTCAGGATGCGGGCCAGATCATCCTGATTCTCCATCATCAGGTCGAACCATTTCCGCATCACCTGGGCGCGGTCCTTGGCGGTGCGGGCAGCCCAGCCCTTCATCGCCTCGGCGGCGGCCTCGATCGCGTGCGTCACCTCGGCACGGCTGAGATCGGCAACCTTGGCAATCACGTCGCCGCGCGCGGGATTGAGGACGTCAAAGGTTGCGCCATCCCTGGCATCGACCCACTCGCCGGCCACGAACGCGCGGGTTTCCAGCAGCGAGGGATCGCGGAGAAGGGTTTTCAGATCGGTGGAATGTTTGGTCACGGCAGCCTCATGCTTCGATTCGGTTAATATCTTGAACACGTCGCTTAGTGGTTGTCAAAGCCCGGCCGGTTCCCGCGCATGGCAGTAAGTTAACGTGACCTGCGGACACGGAACGCGGGTCCCGGCTGAAGTTTGTGGCGCTGATGGTCCCGCAGCGGGACCGAACGTATCGGAAGGAAGCGAATCCATGCGCAGCATTCTTGCAACCACCGCTCTTGTCGCCATGACGATGTCGGGCGCGGCGATGTCACAGACCGTAGCGACGGCGGGCATCGACCTGAACATCCGCTCGGGGTCGGGAGTCCAGCATCCGGTGACAGACGTCATCAAGGGCGGCGACGACGTGTCCGTGACCGGCTGCATCGAGGCCGCGAACTGGTGCGAGGTCTCGTATGGCGGGATGTCGGGCTGGGCCTCTGGCGATTATCTGACGGCGCGTCTGGGTGAGGACATCCAGCCGCTCTATCCCAACCGCCAGCAGATCGGCGTGACCGTGATCGAGGCGCCCGAGGACGCCAGCCCCGGCGCCGGGCAGAACGCCGCGGTCGGCAGCGTCACCGGCGCGGGCGTGCCGGAAACCGTCACGCTGCACGACATCCCCGATACCCCGTCCTACCGCTACGCGACGATCAACGGCCAGAATGTTCTGGTGAACCCAAACGACCGCCGGATCGTTTACATCTATCGCTAAGCTGTCCCTCTTGGCGATCTCTGGGGGCGGTGCGTCAGTCGCACCGCCCTTTTTCCGTCAAGGATCAGGGTTGGCACCAGGATTTCTGCCGGTCGGCGTGTGCGGGCCGTGCGGCATGGACGCCGCGTGCCACGGCGCGGGCCAGCACGCAGGCTGCTGCGTGTCCCAGGACAAACGGATCCGCGACGGGGTCGGCCAGCGGCTTTTCGCCCGACGAGACGGTGAAGACCAGATCGCCGTCGAAGGGCGTGTGGCTGGGCACCAGCGCCCGCGCCATCCCGTCATGGGCCGCGGTAGCCAGCCGTTGAAGCGCGGATTTCTCGAGCGCGGCGTCGGTGGCGACGATCGCAAGGGTCGTGGCCTCGCCCAGCCGTTTCGCCGGGGCAGGCTCATCGCCCGCCGGGAACGCGCCGGGCAGGCCCAGCCCGCCGAACTCTGCGTCAAGTTCCCACGGAGCGGCCCAGAACTGCCGGGTCGTGCCGACCGTTGCGGACCCCAGCGCGTTCACCACGACCAGCGCCCCCACCGTCACCCCGTTGTCCAGCACCGCCGAGGCCGACCCCAGCCCGCCCTTCAGCCGGCCGGTCGTCGCGCCGGTTCCCGCGCCTGAACTGCCGATGTCGAAATCGGCGCGGGCGGCCCGGTACGCATCGGCGCCCAGAAGGGCATAAGGATTGGCGTCCCAGGCCTTGTCGCCGCCGTTCAGCAGGTCGAACAGGATCGCCCCGGGCACGATCGGCACCCGCGCCGCGCCAACCGCAAAGCCACGCCCGGCCGCGGCAAGGCCCGCCATCACGCCATCGCAGGCCGCCAGCCCGAAGGCCGAACCGCCCGCCAGAACCAGCGCGTCGATCTGCGCGACCAGCTTGTCGGGGGCCAGAAGTTCGGTATCGCGGGTGCCGGGCGCGCCGCCCATGACATGGACCGAGGCCGCCATGGGCCGGTCCGCCACCAGCACCGTGACGCCCGATTTCAGCCGCGCATCGTCGGCATTGCCGACCCGCAGGCCGGCCACGTCGGTAATCAGGTTCCGCGCGCCTTGCCGCATCGGTTCACCCCCGTCCGACTTCGATCTGCCGGACCCGGAAATGGCGCAGCGTCTCGATCATGAAGGCGGTCATCAAGCCCATGTTCAGCAGTCCGTTGGCGGCCGCCATGCTGCCGAAGATCCGCCATTCGACCGGCAGAAGCACGTCTCCGAAGCCAAGCGTGGTAAAGCTGACCAACGCGAAATAGACCGCATGCTCCATGTCCGGGAACACCCCGAGGACGCGAAACGCAATCGCCCACAGCCAGACATCGATGGTGATCATCGACAGCACCCAGAGGCTGGCGATCATCACCACCAGGATCAGCTTCAGCCGGTGGGCCCCGCGCAGCAGCCACGGCGTCGCGACGGCGAAGAGCGCCTCCATGGCCCACACCGACACTCCGGCCAGCAGCACCGTCGCCAGCATCAACAGGCCTCCAAGGGCGATCTGCGTGAACATGTCCAACCTTTCTGCGTCCCGGTGCGACCGGATTAGCGTGAAGCCCCCGCGCGTGGCAATCGCGATGTCCGATCGGACTGTCGCCCCTCACCCCGCGACGCCCGACCTTTACAGCCGCCCGCGCCGCGCCTATCTGGTTTTGTCATGGCCAAGGAACCCGAAAGCAAGAACTACAAGGTGATCGCCGAGAACCGGCGGGCGCGTTTCGACTATTTCATCGAAAGCGATCTCGAGGTCGGCATCGTGCTGACCGGGTCCGAGGTGAAGTCGCTGCGCACCGGCCAGTCGAACATCGCCGAAAGCTATGCCAGCGTCGAGAACGGCGAGTTGTGGCTGATCAACGCCCATATCGCCGCGCTCAGCAATGCCGGCGTGTTCGGGCACGAGGAACGGCGCAAGCGCAAGCTGCTGGTCAGCCGGCGCGAATTGTCGCGGCTGTGGCAGGCGATCGGACGTGAGGGCATGACGCTGGTGCCGCTGGTCATGTATTTCAACCATCGCGGGCTGGTGAAGCTGAAGATCGGCGTCGCCAAGGGCAAGAACGTCTCTGACAAGCGCGAAACCAGCGCCAAGCGCGACTGGAACCGGCAGAAACAGCGCCTGCTGAAGCAGGGTTAGCGCCAAGCATGATTGCAGCCATGCCGATCCGCCTGTAAATCGGGGTGCGTGCCGACAACAGGGCCGACATAGGGGGATGCCGATGCAGGACGATCCGAAGACGCTGGTATCGACCGACTGGTTGGCCGCGCATCTGAAAGACCCCGATCTGCGGGTCATCGACGCCAGCTGGCACATGCCCGCGACCGGGCGCGACGCCCGCGCCGAATACATGGTCGCGCATGTCCCGTCGGCGCGGTTTTTCGACATCGACGCGATCTCGGACAGCCGCAGCGAACTGCCGCACATGGCGCCGCCGACCGAACTGTTCATCAGCCGGATGCGCGCGATGGGGATCGGCGACGGCCACCAGGTCGTGGTCTATGACAATTCCGATGTCCGCAGCGCGGCGCGGGTGTGGTGGACCTTCCGCCTGATGGGCAAGACCGATGTCGCCGTGCTGGATGGCGGGTTCGCCAAGTGGCAGGCCGAGGGCCGCGCGGTCGAGGACATGCCGCCGATGCTGCGCGATCGTCACATCACGGTCCAGCGGCAGGCCGGGCTGGTGCGCGACGTCACCCAGGTCGCGGCCGCCTCCAAGCTGGCCGACCACGAGATCATCGACGCCCGTTCCTCCGAACGGTTTCGGGGCGAGGCGCCCGAGCCGCGTCCCGGCCTGCGTTCGGGCCATATTCCAGGGTCGAAGAACATTCCCCATGGACGGCTTTTCAACGCGGACGGGACCATGAGGGACGAAGCCGGGCTGCGCGCCGAATTCGAGGCCGCCGGTGTCGATCTGTCCATGCCCGCCATCACCACATGCGGCAGCGGCGTGACCGCCGCCGTGCTGTCGCTGGCGCTGGAAAGGCTGGGCCATCGCCGCCATTCGCTCTACGATGGAAGCTGGACGGAATGGGGCAGCTTCCCCGACCTGAATATCGCAACCGGAGACGCCTGAGATGCTGTCGAACCTGAAACCGCAAGCTCCCGACAAGATCCTGATGCTGATCGAGGAGTTCAAGGCCGACACGCGCCAGGGCAAGATCGATCTTGGCGTCGGCGTCTACAAGGATCCGCAGGGCGTGACGCCGGTCATGCGCGCCGTGAAGGCCGCCGAACAGCGGATCTGGGAAAGCCAGACCACCAAGGCCTATACCGGTCTTGCCGGCGAACCCGAATACCGCAACGCCATGGCGCGGATGGTGCTGAAGGACGTGCCATCCGACCGGCTGGCCTCGGTCGCCACCGTCGGCGGCACCGGCGCGATCCGGCAGGGGCTGGAACTGGCGCGCATGGCGAACCCCGATCTGACCGTCCATGTGTCCGACCCGACCTGGCCCAATCACCTGTCGATCATGAAGTTCATGGGCCTGCCCTTCGTCGAGTACCGTTATTTCGACAGCGACACCCGTGGCGTCGATTTCGACGGGATGAAGGCCGACATCGCCAGGGCGGGCAAGGGCGACATAGTGCTGCTGCACGGCTGCTGCCACAACCCGACCGGCGCAAACCCGACCCTCGATCAGTGGCGCGAAATCGTCGCCATCCTGGAAAAATCCGGCGCGATCCCGTTGATCGACCTGGCCTATCAGGGCTTTGGGGACGGGCTGGACGCCGATGCCGAGGCCACGAGGCTGGTCGCCGAAAGCCTGCCCGAAGTGCTGATCGCGGCCTCGTGCTCGAAGAATTTCGGGATCTACCGCGAACGCACCGGCATCCTGATGGCGCTGGCGCAGGATACCGGCGCGCGCGATCTGACGCAGGGGACGATGGCCTATCTGAACCGGCAGACCTATTCCTTCCCGCCCGATCACGGCGCCCGGATCGTCTCGACCATCCTGACCGATGACGCGCTGCGCGCCGATTGGGCGGCCGAGCTGGAGGACGTGCGCAACACCATGCTGGGCCTGCGCGACCAGCTTGCATCCGAGTTGCGCGATCTGTCGGGCAGCGACCGGTTCGACTTCATCGCCCGCCATCGCGGCATGTTCTCGCGCCTGGGTGCCACGCCCGAGCAGGTCGCCAGGGTCAAGGCCGATTCGGCCATCTACATGGTCGGTGATTCGCGTCTGAACATCGCCGGCCTGAACCGTGACACCGTGCCGGTGCTGGCCCGCGCCATCATCGACGCCGGGATCTGAGGATACCGGCACCGCGCGGCGCCAGAGGTGGAACGCCCGGCCGGAAGGGCCGGGCGCCTCAACCGATCGCGACAGGCTCAGCAGGCGCCGAAGCACTGGTGCACCACGGTCTTGCCAAGGGCAGAGACCGTCACGCACACGCCGGTCGGAAAACCAAGCGTCGTACAGATCTTCAGACAAGCCTGCGCGGCGGTCCCGTTCGGAATGAACGATGGGATCGGCAGGCAGATATTCTTGTCCACCACCGGCAGTTTCAGGCACACCTTGCCGTTCTCGACCGTGAGCGCGATGCAGGTCTCGCCCAGTTTCATGGGTGAGGCATGCAGTGCAAGATCGCCCGGCGCCGTCGATTTCAGCATGTCGGCGCTGTAGTGGTTGGCCGCCGTATCGATCAGGTCCTGGACTTCCTTTTCGTCAAAGCTGTGATAGTCCGCCATTTCCGGTTTCCTCCCGCTGGATGTTGGCTCGCCGCGACAACGACTCGCGGCTCTTTCACCATCTCAGGGAGAGCCGAACCGTTCTGTGCCACGCGGCACAGACAGGCGATTTCCTGGTGACCCGTTCGACCGGTGGATGATCCCGGCACTGGCCGTGCGCGTTGCCTGCTGCGCGCCGCCGTTGCGTGTCAGTCGAAACGTTGCAGCGCGATGCCCGCCCGGTTCAGATGATCGCGCAGCGCCGCTGCCATGGACACCGCGTCGGGATTGTCGCCATGCACGCAGACCGTGTCGATCCGCGCCGGGATATGCTGCCCGCCCGCGGTGATGATCGCACCGGCGCGGATCATCGCCTCGATCCGTCTTCCGGCCTCGGCCGCGTCATGCAGCACGGCGCCAGGCCGGCCGCGATCCAGCAAGCGCGCGTTTTCGTCATAGGCCCGGTCCGCGAAGATCTCGCCGGCCCAGGACGCGCCCAGCTCCTCGGCGACCGCCTGCATCGGCGTTGCGGCCATCACCACGAGAATGATCGCGGGATCGACCTGCAGCGCGGCGCGATAGCAGGCCCGCGCGATCTCGGCGTCCTCGCTGGCCATGTTCGACAGCGCCCCGTGCAGCTTCAGATGCCGCAGCTCTGCGCCTGCCAGCCGGGCCATGCCCTGCGCCGCGCCAAGCTGATAGGCGACCATGTTGCCAAGGTCCTCGGCCGACATCTTCAGCCGTCGCCGGCCGAAGCCCTGCAGGTCCGCAAATCCCGGATGCGCGCCGATCCCCACGCCTGCCCGGGCCGCGCGCCGCATCGTTCGCGCCATCACGTCCGGATCGCCCGCGTGAAAGCCGCAGGCGATATTGGCCGAGGTCACGATCTGCAGCAGCGCCGCGTCGTCGCCCATCTGCCAGGGTCCGAAACCCTCGCCCATGTCGGAATTCAGATCGACCCGCATCATCACTCCTCCAGTTCACGACCCGCCGTGACGCCGCCGACCAGCTGATAGGACAGCAGGTCCGGAATCGTCGCGGGATCGCGGACCAGGTTGCGGCATCGCCCCGCCGCCTCGCGCAGCGCCACGGCATCCGAGCGATACAGCGCATCCGCCTGCACGGCGGTCAAGCGCTGGAATCGCAGCACCGCACCCGGCACAGCCTGTGCGATGACGGGCAGATCTGCCGGGATCACCTGCCCGATGCGCGGATAGCCTCCGATCGTCTGGCATTCCGCCATAAGGACATAGGGCACGCCATCCCCGGTCATCTGCACGTCGCCGGGGCCGATCACGTCAGAGGCCAGCCCCGCCGCCTGGTCCGAGGTGAACCGCGCATCGGCCTGCAACTGCACCCCTTGCCGGTTGCCACGCGGGCCGCGGGTGAAATCGGTTCCGAAGAAGGCGTCAAGCATGGCCTCGTCGAACAGCCCGGTCTGTGGCCCGTCCATGACCCGGACGGTGCCGCCGTTGAACCGGGCCGCGGCGTCGATGACGCGGTCGGGGCGGTCAGGATCTGGGTCCGGATGGCAGGGCAGGGCGCTGCCGCCCTCCAGCGCCTCGCCGATGCCGATGGTCAGATGCGCTGCGCGGCTGCCGAGCCATTCCGGCGTGGCGATCCCGCCGGCGGGCGTCAGATAGCCATGGACCCCGGCCTGCGCGCCACCGATCCGCAATGTCTGACCCGGCTGAAGCCGATGGCTTGCATGCCAGCGCAGCGGAGCGTCATCGAGCGTCGCGACCATCGGCGCGCCGGTCAGCGCGACGCGGGTCGGTTCGCTGACCCCGAACGCGCCTCCGGCCCCGGCCATCTCGATCGCGGCCAGCGGACGGACGCTTCCCAGCAGCGCGGCGGCCTCGATCAATGCCTGCCGGTCCATCGCGCCCCCGCGCGACAGCCCTTGCGCCAGATGGCCGGGCCGGCCCATGTCCTGCACCGTCAGGATGCCATCGGCGCGGATGATCCGCAGGCAGGTCATCGCAGCATCTCGACCGTCGCGCCGCCCATCCCGTCGGCCTCACGCGCCAGCGTCGCGATTTCTGCCGCGCTGGCGGGCGTGTAGCGGATGGCGTCGCCCGCCCGCAGCGGCATCGGTTCGTCGCGTTCCGGCCGGAACGTTCGAAATGCGGCGCGGGCGATCTGGCGCCAGCCGGTCGCGGACTCGGCCCCGAACATCACGATCTGGCGCACCGCGACCACCACGGCGCCGGCAGGAACATTCGGGTTCAAATCCGGCATGCGAGGCAGGTTCCACGCGGGCGGCAGCAGGCCGATATAGGGTTGACCGGGCGCGAAACCGATCGTCAGGACGCGCAGATCGGCCGTGCATAGCTGACGGGTCGCGGCATCTTGCGACACGCCCAGCAGCTCCGCCACTTCGGCCAGTTGCGGGCCGTCATCGCCGCCGAACGAGGCCGGGATCGTCCAGCGGCGCAGCGGAGCGGGGGGGGCGGGCCGGCTGCCGGCGATGCGTTCGGCGCGGGCCAGGACGTCGCGTGCCAGAACCGCGCGGCTGGTCGCGGCGGGATCAAAGCGCAACAGCACCGAGACCAGCGCCGGGGCGATCTCGACCACGCCGTGCGGCAAGTCGGAATCCAGTTCGCCGGCCAGAACCTGCGCTGCCGCCATGGCCAGCGGTTGAGGCTTCAGGCCGAAACGCAGCAGAACACCATCGGGCCCGGCGGGCAGGATTTCGGGCGCCAGGGTTGGTTCGCCGGTCATGCGATTTCAGGCAGAAAGGTTGTCGCGTAGTCATGGCTGATGCGGCTGCCGGTCGCCGGATCGGTCATCGCCATACGGAAACGCGCGGCCGCCCGCACCCCGCCTTTCGCTCCGAAGGTCCCGCACAGCATCGCCGCCGCGCCATCCCGGGCCAGGTGGTCCAGCGCCGCGCCCTCGATCATGTCGGCCAGCGGGCGGATCGCGGCCAGCGTGCCGCCCTGATACGGCACCCAGGCGCCATCTTCCTCGATCCAGCTTTCAAGCTCGATCTGCTCCAGTCGGCCGGCCACTTCGTCCCACGGCCACAATTCCGGCGCGCATGGCTTGGCGCAGACCTGCTTGGACAGTGCGACCGAATGCGCCTCGAGCGCCCGGTCGGTATGGTCCGAGCCAAGCCCCAGCCAGCGCCGCCCGCCCTGCTGCACGATCAGCGGCTCGACCTCGCCCGATGATGCGCGGCCCACCACCTGGATGGCGGGCGCGGTCGTCAGCAGGCTGGCCGAGGCGCGATAGTAGAGCGGCGTGGCCGAGGGCGGCGCAACCCCGATCGCGGCCAGCTCGTCGATATGGTGCTTTATGGCGGCGGCGTCGCGCGCGGTCCATCCGGCGATCACCAGATGGGCCGGGTCCAGGTTCAGCGGATCGCCCTCGACGAAGAATTGCATGTTCATCCCTTTCAGAGAATCGAGGGCAGCCACAGCGCCAGCCCCGGCACGGCGATCAGCGCGGCAACCATGCAGATCATCACCAGCACATAGGGAATCGCGCCCACGATGACCTCGTTGATCGACCCCGATTTGCGCGCCCCCTGCACGACGAACAGGTTCAGCCCCACTGGCGGTGTGATCAGCGCCATCTCGATCAGCACGATCATCAGCACGCCGAACCAGACCTTGTCATAGCCCAGCCCTGCAATGATCGGCACGACGATCGGAATGGTCGCGACCATCAGTGACAGCGTCTCGATGAAAAAGCCCAGCACCAGATACAGCGCGATCACCAGGAGCAGCGTGCCGAAGGGCGACAGGCCCGACCCTTCGATCAGCTGCGTCAGTTCGCGTCCAAGCCCGGCCGATGTCATGGCGAAGTTCAGGAACGACGCGCCCGCGACCACCAGCATGATCATGGCCGTGATGCGGATCGTGCCGTGCAGCGCCTCCGACAGGGCGCGCGGGCCAAGACCGTCGCCCAGAAAGATTGCGATCAGCGCCGCCATGGTGACCCCGATCGCGGCGCTTTCCGTCGGCGTTGCCCAGCCCGCGTAGATCGACCCGATGACGACCGCGAACAGGATGAAGATCGGCACAAGCTGGATCAGCCCGCGCGCCCGCTGACCCCACGAGAAGCCGTGCGAGGGCCCGCCTAGCGAGGGTCGGATCGCACAGATGACCGCCGTCACGACGATGAAGGCCAGCGCCATCAGCAAGCCCGGCAGCAGACCCGCCGAGAACAGTTGCGGAATCGATGTCTCGGTCAGAAAGCCGTAGACGATCAGGTTGATCGAGGGCGGGATGAGGATGCCAAGCGTGCCACCCGCCGCGATGGCGCCTGAAAAAAGCCGTGGGTCGTAATTCAGCCGTTCGGCCTGCGGCATCGCAACGGTCGCAACTGTCGCGGCGGTGGCCACCGACGACCCGGAGGTGGCCGAGAACATCGTGGCGGTGGCGATATTGGCGTGCACCAGCCCGCCAGGCAGCCAGCCCAGCCATGTGTTCAGGGCGGCATAGGTGCGTTCCGCCACCCCGCCACGCACCAGGATCTCGCCCAAGAGCACGAAGAGCGGGATTGCGATCAGTGTGGAATGGGCCGAAGACGACCAGATCACCTGCCCGAGCCCGCGCAGCAGCGGAAAGGCGGAATAGAACTCGCCAACGCCAATGCCCAACAGGAACAGCACGATACCCACCGGGATCGACAGCGCCATCAGGCCAAGCAGGGAAATCGCGACACTCCAGATCATGTCTCGATCTCCGATCCGACGCCGACGCTTGCCTCAAGGGCGGCATGTCGGCCCGCGGCCAGATGCGCTATGCCGATCAGGCTCAGCGCCGTTGCGGTCAGCGCGAACCACAGCCAGCCGGAAAACCAGATGCCTTGCGGGATCCACAGCGGCGTTTCCAGCGGGGTGTTGGCGCGCGAGCCGCGTTCCAGTGTCTTCTGCAACACCGGCCAGCAATGCCATGCGATCAGCAGCACGACGCCGTTGGTGACGATCATCGCAAAGATGTCCATGGCGGCCTGGCCGGGTCGCGCCAGTTTCGACCGGATCACGTCGATGCGGACATGCGCGCGCTGGACCAGCGCGCAGGCCAGCCCCCAGCTGGCCACAGCCGCCATGACATAGCCCGAGATCTCGTCCGAGCCCCCCAGCGAGCCCCAGCCGAACTTGCGAAGCACCACATCCGTCATGATGAAGGCGACGGTCAGCAGCAAGGCGAACCCGAGGATCAGCGCGACGATACGGTTGGCGCGTGCAAGCGCGCCCTGCAGCAGGTCTGTCATGGCGGTGGCCTTTCGCGGCGTTACTGGATGGTCACGCCGACCGCCTGGCCGACACTGTCATTCCAGCGGGCCGCCCAGTCGCCGCCCGCGCGCTCGGCCCATTCGGGCAGAACCTCTTCGGTCAGGATCTTGCGCGCGGTTTCGGTATCCTCGGGTGATGCCTCGACCAGCGTCATCGACGCCGCCTCGCCCGAGGCGCATTCGCCATTCCCGGTCAGGCAGGCGATGTCGTTTTCAAGCCCGCCCTCGGCGGCGTCCCATGCCGGACCTTCCAGCCCCTCGGCCACGGCCTTGTCCAGCATCTGCTGCTGCTCGGCGCTGAGCCCGTCATAGCGATCGCCGTTCATCGCGATGACGACCGAATCCCATCCGCCCAGAGGCAGCGTCATCAGGCTGTCGGACACCTCCCACCAGCCGGCCGAATAGCCCGAGCCTGCACCGGTCACCGCGCAGTCGATCACGCCGCGCTCCAGCGATCCCGGCACCTCGGAAAAGGCGATGTTGATGCCCTCGGCGCCAAGTGCTTCCAGCAGCTTCGTCGTCATCCGGCCCGAGCCGCGGACCTTCTTGCCCTTCAGATCGGCCAGCGATCCGACATCGCCCTTGCAGAACACGACCTGCGGCGGATAGGGCGCGATGCCCAGCACCTGCGCGTCGAACCGGTCGCGCATGATGTCGTCGACCATCGGCCGGGCGGCCTCGACCATGGCGCGGGCCTCGGCCGGTGTCGTGGCGACCAGCGGCACGTCCAGCCCCTCGAGTTCGGGTGCATCGCCGACGGTATAGTCGGCGACGGTCGCGCCGACATCGAAGACCCCGTCGCCCAGCATCCGGTAGACGTCCGACCCGGCGATTCCCATCTGGTCGAAGCTGGTCAGTTGCGCGGTGAACTCTCCGTCCGTCATCTCGGGCAGTTTCTCGGTCCAGAACGGCGCCTCGAAATCCTGATACAGTGGCAGGTTCGACCAGCTGCCGACGACCGCCAGCTCTTCGGCAAGGGCGGGTGCCGTCATCAGCGCGGTGCTGGCAAGCAGGGCGAGTGTCGTGTTCTTCATGATCTTTCTCCTGTCGGGTTCGTTATTGATGAACCCCGGTCAGCAACGCGTCGGCGCGGCTGGCGGGGATGTCGGTGACCAGCATGTGTCCGGGGGCATGGGTGATGGCCAGTTCGGGACGGGCGGCGGTGATGGCGGCCTGAGGGGTGACGCCGCAGGCCCAGAACACCGGAATGTCGCCGTCGCGGATATCGGGCGCATCGCCGTAATCGGGACGCATGATGTCGGCGATGCCGATCTGCGAAGGATCGCCCAGATGCACCGGTGCCCCATGGGCCAGCGGAAAGCGCGCGCAGATCTGCACGGCCTCGATGGCGTCGCGCGCGGGCATGGCGCGCATCGAAACGACCACGGGTCCCGAAAACCGTCCCGCCGGGCGCGTGGGCAGGGTGGTGCGATACATCGGGACGTTGCGGCCGGCGTCCTGATGACGGACCGGGATACCCGCGCGGCGCAGCGCATCCTCGAAGCTGAAGGAACAGCCAAGCGCAAAGGAGATCAGGTCGCCGCGCCACAGATCGGCGATATCGGCGGGTTCATCGACCAGTTCGCCCGCTCGCCACACGCGATAGCGCGGCACGTCATGGCGCAGGTCGATCCCGTCCGCCAGCGTCGGCAGCGACGGGTCGCCCGGTTCACCCACCGCCAGCAGCGGGCATGGGCGGGGGTTGGCCTGGCAGTAGCGCAGGAAATCCGCGGCATCCGACCCGGCGAGGATGACCAGGTTGGCCTGCAATGCGTCGCCGCCGACACCGGCCGTCGGGCCGTCGAAGCGCGCGGCGCGGATCTCGGCGCGCAAGAGGCGCGGATCCGACAGGCGGGCCTGAAGCGTGGCGGCAGTCATGGCAGGGGTCACGGCGGTCCTCCTTGCGTTCCGCCTAGCATTCCGCAACAGGACCTATGCAATCAACAGTTCAATTGTGCCCATTAATGATCTTTTTCTGGCTTCATTCAGTGCCGGATCCTACCGCTGCGCGGGTGACCTCGCGGCCGATTTCCTCATTGCGTTCCGGCATGTAGCAGATCGCGAACTCCAGGTCGGGCAGGCGTGCCTCTGGCGTGACCTCGATTTCCTCGAGCCCGGCATGGGGCCAGGCGGCGACAATGTCATGCGGAATCGTGCCGATCCCGAATCCCTGACCGACCAGGTGCAGCACCGTCGCCAGCGAGGCCGAGCCATGAACCGCAGCCGCCTGCCTGCGCCCCGGCGACAGCAGCTCCACGACCCGGCGATGCGGCAGGGTGGTCTTTGGAAAGGACACGATCGGCAGCGCGGCCAGATCGTCGATATCCGCGGGCCGGGGCAGCGCGAAATGCGCAGGTGCCCCGTACCACCCCAGCGTGACCGGTGGCAGAGGCGTCAGGTTCACGCCGCGCGGGGCCTGATCGCGCATCATGATCGCCACGTCCAGGCCGTCGTCGCACAGCAACTGGCCCATCTGTTCCGATGTATCGACAGAGATCTCGAATCTCAGCTGCGGGTGTCGGTTGCGCAGGTCGGTCAGCATGCGGGGCAGCAGGGTGTGAGTCATCGTCTCGGCCACGCCAAGCCGCACCACGCCGGCCATCATCCCTTGCGTCAACTCGCCCAGGATACGGTCGCGTTGAGCGATCAGAACCTCGGTTTCATCGATCAGGCGGCGGCCGGTCGCGGTCAGGCGCACGCCGCGCCCGTCGCGTTCGAAGATGGTGATCTTCATGCGGTCTTCCAGATGCCGCACCCGGCGCGAGATTGCCGACTGCGCCAGCCCGGTCGCGTCCGACGCCGCGCGAAAGCCGCCATGACGCAGGACGGCCCGTATGATCTCGATGTCGCGGAAACCGAACATGGCCCGGACGGTGCGCCCGACCTGCCGGCCGGTCAAGCATTCATCGCCTAGCCGCCGAAGCTGCGCGATCCGGCGGTTCCGCCAAAGCCGCCGCGCGAGGCAGCGGTGGCGCGGGTCATCGGCGCCCGCCCGGCGGTGGCGGCGGGACGGGTGAACTGCTGCGCGCTCATCGTCGCCCGCCCGCTATTGGCCGAGAAGGAACTGGTCCGTGCCGCGTTGGTGTAGCCGCCCGAGGCGTTGCGATACATCGGCTGGGACGCGGCCATGCCGCCGCCGGCGCGGCCCAGCATGCTGCCGATCAGATAGCCGGCAAGCAACGGCATGAAGATGCTGCCCGACCCGCCATTGCTGACCTGCTCGGCCTCGGAGCCGCAATTTCCGGCGCCATGCTGTTCTTCGCAGACCTCCAGGCTTTCATACCGGGGCGCGGCCTCGACATGCAGGGTCTCGGCCTCGGCGAAAGCCTGCTGGCATTGATCCATCGTGAACAATCCGCCATCGGTCGCGGCGGCCTGGCAGCTGGCCAGATCGGGAAAGGCTTGCGCGTCCACCTGTTCCTCGCGGCAGCCCGCGACCGCGAAAGAGGCGGCGCCGAGGATCGTCAATGCAACGGTTCTGGAACGTTTTCTCATGGTGCCCTTCTTATTGCATGTCAGCCCGCGATGAAATGCGGCTTGAAGCGCGACAGGTCCTGGGTGATTCGCGCGCGGTCCTCGCGCAGGCCCATGCCCGCGCATTCCTGTCCGATGATCCATGCCCCGATCACCGGCCGGAAGCCGTCGAACACCGGCAAGGGGTGATAGGCCTGGACGATGCGCGGGTGGCGGTCGTAATCGGTGTTGGCCGAGATTTCGGTCTCGGTTCCGGCCTCGACGATACGGATTCCGGCGCCCTCGCGCGAGAAGATCGGCTTGACGACATGGCCGCTTTGCAGGACGTCCGCCGCGCGGGCAAAACGGTCGGCGACCTCGCGGGCCGGGCGGCCGTTCTCGACCAGCGCGTCGGCCACGTCATCGGCAAAGAAGGCAGGCAGCAGATTGGGGTGTCCTTCGAACATCTGCCACAGAACCGGAAGCAAGCCCTTGTTCGACAGAAGCGCCTTCCATGCGGGTTCCAGGAACATGCAGCCCGATCCGGCAATCCGGGCCGCGTAGTCGTCGTTCAGCAGATCCTCCCACGGATACAGCTTGAACAGCGTGCCGATGACGCGATCCTCGGCGTCGATGAACTGACCGTCAGGCGTCACGCCGATCTTGTCCAGATCGCTGTAATGCGCCCCCATCCCGGCCTCGCGCGCGGCCCAGCCCATCGCCTCGACGGTCGCGTAATCCTCGGGATTTCCGGCGGTGGCGCTGAAATGCAGATCGGTGCCGGGATCGAACAACGCGCGGAACCGCTCGACCAGCGCCTCGTGGATGCCGTTGAACTGGTCCGCGCCCCGGGGCAGCACACCGTGTTCAAGCTGGTCTTCCAGCCACTGCCACTGAAAGGACGCGCTTTCGTAAAGCGAGGTCGGGGTATCGGCGTTGTATTCCAGCAGCTTCGCAGGACCGCGCCCGTCATAGGCCAGATCGAAGCGCCCATAGATCTCGGGCTCGTTCCGCCGCCAGCTGTCGGCCACCAGATCGTGATGCTGGGCCGGGATGCCAAGCCGCTCCATCAGCCGCTGGCTGGCGACGATCTGCGCCGCCGCCTCGCGGCACATCGCGTGCAGTTCGGTGGCGGGGTCCTCGATGTCGTCCTCGACCTGACGGAGGCTGAAGCGATAGGCCGAGCTTTCATCCCAATAGGGTTCGCCATGCATGTCGGCGAAGGTGAAGCCGGCATCCCTGGCCGTTTCGCGCCAGTCGGGGCGTTCGGGAAGGCTGATCTTGTCCATTCCGAATCCCTAGCCTGCATCGGCGGGCTGCGCCAGACACAAGCGCGAAACCGGCCGGGCTGTCAGCCGGGCAGGGGCGGTGCCCATCCGTCGCGCGTCCACACCCCGCGCAGGGCGAAGTCATGATCCAGCAGGATCAGCTCGGCGGCACGTCCCGGGGCAAGCAGGCCGAAACGGTCGGACAGGCCAACGGCGCGCGCCGGTTCCGACATCGCCATCGCAAGGGCGCGTTCGGGCGCGATCCCGACCTGCCCGATCAGCGTGGCGATGGCCTGGTCCAATCGCAGATCGGCACCGGCCAGCGTGCCGTCGGGCAGGGTCAGCCGGGCGTCGCGGCGCAGGACGGGGCGGCCATTCAGGGTCATCTGCGTCAGGTCGGTGCCCGCGAAGGCCATGCAGTCGCTGACCAGGAAGATGCCATGGGGGCGCGCGGCCAGCGCGGCCTTCATCGCCGCCGGATGGACATGAATCGCGTCGGCGATCAGGCCCGCGAAGGCGTCCCCCGCCAGGACCGCGCCGACCATCCCGGGGCTGCGGTGTCCCATCTGGCTCATCGCGTTGAACAGATGCGTGGCGCAGCGTGCGCCGGCCGCGTAAGCCGCGCGGGCGGTCTCGAAGTCGCAATCGCTGTGGCCCAGGCTGACGATGGCACCGGCGCCCGCCAGGGCCGCGATCTGCTGCGGACTGGCCGATTCCGGCGCCAGCGTCACCATCAGGACCGGCAGTGCCCGCGCGGCCTCGCACAGACGGGCAAGGTCTTCCGCGCCCATCGGCCTGACCAGAGCCGGGTCGTGCGCGCCCTTGCGGCGCGGGTCCAGATGCGGGCCCTCGAGATGCAGGCCGAGAAATCCCGGCACCGCCGCCCCGGCGGCCTCGACGCCGGCCGCGATGACACGGGCGGTGGCCTGTGGCGTGTCGGTGATCAGCGTCGGCAGCACGCCGGCACAGCCAAGGCGCCGATGGGTTTCGCAGATCACCCGCAGCGCCGCCAGATCGCTGTGCCCATCGACCATCAGCCCGCCGCCGCCATTCACCTGAAGGTCGAGAAAGCCGGGCGCGATCACGCCGTCCACGATCATTGTCGGCTCTGCGGCCTGCGACACGGGCAGGATTGCCGCGACCAGCTCGTCCTCCAGCACCAGAACATGATCGTCCAGCAGTTGCGCACCGTCGAAAATGCGCGCGCCGGCCAGGATGTGCCGCATCAGACTGTCTCCGTGACCTTGCGAAGATAGGGCGGCGTGTCGGGGTCGAAGCCGCGCCGGCGTGCCAGGCCCTCGACGCAGGCGTAGAAGCTGGCGATCAGGACCAGAGGCGCGACCATCGGGTGCAGATCCGGCACCGATGGCAGCCTGGTCGCGCCCTTCGCGTCGGCGCCGGTCACGAACACCTCGGCGCCCTGCGCCGCCAGCCGTTCCGCCGTGCCGACGACATGCGGCAGGGCGGCATCCTCGACCCCCAGTGCCAGAACCGGGAAACTGGCCTGCACGATGGCCGCCGGACCGTGCAGGACCTCGGCGGCGCTGTAGGCCTCGGCGTGGATGCCCGAGGTTTCCTTCAGCTTCAGCGCCGATTCGCAGGCAATCGCATAGCCCGGCCCGCGGCCCAGGACAAAGGCTGACGCGGCGCGCGCAAGCCGCGAGGACAGGGGCGACCAGTCCATGCCGACCGCCTGGGCCAGGGCGTCCGGAAGCCCCGCGACGGCCGTGCGCAGGTCGTCGTCCTGGCGCCATTCGGCCACCAGCGCCAGCCCGGCCAGCACCGAGTTCACGAAGGTCTTGGTGGCGGCGACGCTCTTCTCCTCGCCGGCCTGCAACGCAAGGCAGTGGGCCGAGGCGTCCGCCATCGGGCTGTCGGCATGATTGGTGATCGCGATCGACAACGCGCCTCCGTCGCTGGCGGCCCGCATCAGGTCGACGATGTCCGGGCTGCGGCCCGATTGCGAGATGCCGATACAGGCCCCGCCCGCCAGCCGCAGCGGCCGGTGATAGATCGAGGCGACCGACGGGCCAACCGATGCGACGGGGATGCCCGCCTGCAATTCTATGGCGTATTTCAGATAGGTTGCCGCGTGGTCCGAGGAGCCGCGCGCCACGGTGGCGACAAGCGCCGGATCGCGGGCGCGCAAGGCGGTGGCGGCGTCGACGACCGCAGCGTGCGAGGCGGCCAGAAAGCGCGCCGCGGCCTCGGGGATCTCGGCGACCTCTCGGGCCATGTTGCTTTGGCTCATGGTGATGTCCTTTCGGCCTTCGGGGCCAGTTTCAGCTCTACCGCGAAATCGTAGGCATCGCCGCGATAGAGCGAACGGGTGAATTCGACCACCTGCCCGGACGGCAGATAGGAAACGCGTTCGATCCGCAGGCCCGCCGCGCCGGGCGGCACGCCCAGAAGATCGGCGTCCTTTGGGCCCAGATTGGCCGCCGAGATGCGCTGCACCGCACGCACCGGCCGCAGGTCGCGCGCCTCGAGCACCGCATAGAGGCTGCTGCCGACCGTTTCCGGATCGGGCAGCATCGCGGCGGGCAGCGACGCGCGTTCGATCGCCAGCGGCACGCCGTCGGAGCTGCGAACCCGCTCCAGCCGGGCCACCCGGTCGTTCGCCCCCAGCCCCAGCGCCATCACCTCCTCGGGGGCAGGCGCGTGCAGCGCGCGCGAGATCCAGCGGCTTTCGACCTGCCGGCCGCGCCGCTCCATGTCCTCGGTGAACGAGGTCAGCAGCGAAAGCGCCTGTTCCAGTCGCTCGACCCTGAGGGCGACGAATGTGCCGGATCCGCGCTTCTGGACCAGCTGTCCCGATGCGACCAGCGCCTCGACGCCCTTGCGGACGGTCACGCGCGACAAGCCGGTCATCGCGGCCAGCTCGCGTTCTGGTGGCAGGCTGTCGCCGGGTTTCAGTCGTCCGGTGGCGATCGCCTCGGCGATGCGGCGGTGAAGCTGGACGTAAAGCGGGCCGGCGCCGGGATCGCTGAAGGCCGCTGGCGAGAAAAGATCGCTCATGCGAGGGGCGCCATCTGCCGCGCCATCGCCAGGGCGCCGTCAACGCTGCTGCCAAGTGCGTCGTGCAGCGGCCAGGGACCATTCAGCCGGGACGCGTAGTGCCGTCCAAGCCCGCCCACGAAGACCACCGGCAGCATGTCGCCTGCCTGGAGCGTGGTCAGGATCTGGCGGATCTGCTCGACGGCCGCCTCGAAGATGCGGCGGGCCGCCGGGTCGTGCGACGACAGGATGCGCGGGGCGAGATTGGCGAAGTCGACCGGTCGGGCGCGATTGCCGAATGCGATGATGCCCTCGACCCCGCCGTGCTCATCAAGGATCTCGCGCAGCAACGGCGTCATCGGCAGAAAGCCGTCCTCGGCCCGCATCGCATCGGCCATCAGCGTCCGGCCCAGCACCGCGCCGCTGCCCTCGTCGCCCAGCAGGAAACCGCGCCCGCCGACCTGCCGCACCTGGTCGCCGCGCTGAACCGCAAAAACCGAGCCTGTGCCGATCGCGGCCAGGATGCCGTCGCGGGACCCCAGCGCGCCGCGGGCGGTGGTGATGCCGTCATTGACGATCCGGATCCGTGCAAAGGGCAGCATCCCGGCCAGTCTTTCCGAGGCCGCGCGCATCGTGCCACCGGCCAGACCCAGCGTCGCGACAAGGCTTGCGGCATCGACGCCGGTGCCATGCAGGGCCGTCTCCACGGCGGTCATGATATTGGCGGCGGCGCGTTCGACATCGGTGTTGATATTGGCCGGCCCGCCGGTGCCGCGGCCCAGAACATGCCCGCCGGCATCCGCCACGGCCGCGCGGCAGCCCGTGCCCCCGCCATCGATTCCCAGAAAAAACGCCATGCGGGCCTCCTTCGCAGAAATAATACCAAAGCAATACCAAATGGAAAGAGGAAACTTCAAGATCGGGGTATGGATCGGGGTATGGATCGGGGTATGGGCGGCATTATCGGCGGGATCGCGAAGGGGGTTTACAATTGGTATTGTTTTGGCATCATCTGAGCAACGGGGGGAATCACATGGCTGGCGACGCAACAGAGGCACGGCATCCGGGTTCGGCCGGTCTGCACAGGCAGCCGGCGGATCGTGTGCTTGCGGTGCTGATGAACGCGCAGGTCGCGGCGCTGTCCGCCCTGCGCCCGGCCCTGCCGGCCATCGAGCGTGCCGCTGAATCCGGCGCGCAGGCGTTGTTGGCGGGCGGTCGGATGGGCTATGCCGGGGCCGGCAGTTCCGGTTTGATGGCGATGGCCGACTGCCTTGAGCTGTCGGGCACGTTCGGCCTTGCGCCCGAGCGCACGCCGATGCTGTTCGCCGGCGGCGCCGATGCGCTGCTGCACATGATGGGCGGCGTCGAGGATGATCCCGACCTTGCGCGGCGCGACCTGGATCGTGCCCGACTGTCGGCGGGCGATGTCCTCCTGGTCCTGTCGGCGTCGGGGACGACGCCCTACGCACTGGCTGCGGCCGAGGCCGCGCGGGCGCGCGGGGTGACGGTCGCGGGATTCGCCAATGTCGCGGGATCGGCGCTGCTGCATGCCGCCGATATCGCGGTGCTGATCGAGACGGGCGCCGAGGTCATCACGGGCTCGACCCGGATGGCTGCGGCGACCGCCCAGAAGGTGGCGCTGAACCTGCTGTCCGTGCTGGTCGCGATCAGGCTGGGCCATGTCCATGACGGGCATATGGTCAATGTCGTGGCCGACAATGCCAAGCTGGTCGCGCGCGCCGCGAGGATCGTGGCCGATGTCGCCGGGGTTCCCGCCGACGCGGCGCGGGCCGCGCTGGATGCCACAACGGGCGCGGTCAAGCCCGCGATCCTGGTGGCGCGCGGGATGGATCCGGATCGGGCGCGACTGGCGCTGCAAGAGACGGGCGGGCAACTGAGCCCGCTGATGAACTGACATTCACCGATTGCAAACGCGGGCCGGGACAAGGCCCGAACACAGGGAGACGACCATGACACGAACGCTTCGCCTCGCGCTGCTGGCCAGCACCGTCCTGGGCGGCGCCGCCGCTGCCCAGGATGTGACGCTGACCATCGAAAGCTGGCGCAATGACGACCTGCAGATCTGGCAGGACAGGATCATCCCCGCCTTCGAGGAAGCCCATCCCGGCATCAAGGTGAACTTCGCCCCGACCGCGCCGGCCGAATACAACGCCGTCCTGAATTCCAAGCTGGACGCCGGCTCTGCGGGTGACCTGATCACCTGCCGGCCCTTCGATGCCTCGCTGGAGCTGTTCAACAAGGGCAAGCTGGCCGATCTGACCGGACTTGCCGCGATGGCGAATTTCTCGGAGGTGGCGAAGTCGGCATGGCAGACCGATGACGGTTCGGCCAGTTTCTGCGTGCCGATGGCCTCGGTCATCCATGGCTTCATCTACAACAAGACCGCCTTCGACGAGCTGGACCTGACGCCACCCAGGACGGTGGACGAGTTCTACGCGGTGCTGGACAGGATCAAGGAGGACGCCAGCTATATTCCGATGGCGATGGGCACCGCGGACCAGTGGGAAGCCGCGACCATGGGCTATCAGAATATCGGCCCGACCTACTGGAAGGGCGAGGAGGGCCGCAAGGCGCTGATCGAGGGGTCGCAGACGCTGACCGATGACGGCTGGGTGGAACCGCTCCGGCAACTGGCGCGCTGGAAGGATTACCTGGGCGACGGGTTCGAGGCGCAGACCTATCCCGACAGCCAGAACCTGTTCACGCTGGGTCGCGCGGCGATCTATCCCGCGGGCAGCTGGGAAATCGGCGTGTTTACACCCCAGATCGAGGGCGCGTTCGAGATGGGCGCCTTTGCACCGCCCGTCGCGGCCGAGGGCGATACCTGCTATATCAGCGATCATACCGACATCGCGCTGGGGCTGAATGCCAGCAGCGCGCATCCGGAAGAGGCGAAGAAATTCCTCGAATGGGTGGGCTCGCCCGAGTTTGCCAGCCTGTATGCGAACGCCCTGCCGGGATTCTTCGCGCTGAACGCGACGGCGGTCGAGATGCAGGATCCGCTGGCGCGGGAGTTCGTGAGCTGGCGCGAGACCTGCGAGCCGACGATCCGGTCCACCTACCAGATCCTGTCGCGCGGCACGCCGAACCTGGAAAACGAAACCTGGAACGCCAGCGCCAATGTCATCACCGGCGCCGAGACGCCCGAGGATGCGGCGGCGCGCCTGCAGGAAGGCCTGGCCTCGTGGTACGAGCCGCAGCAGAACTGATCGCCCACCGGGCCTGCCGGGCCTGACGACCCGGCGGTGGCCGGGGGGCTGTCCGCCCCCCGGACCCCCCGGCCGGATCTCACAATCAGGAAGGAAGCTGTCATGGCGCAGCGGAAGCCGATTCGCTGGCATGTCGTGGTATTTCTGGCGCCAGCGGTGCTGGTCTATACCGCAATCATGATCGTGCCACTTTTCGGCACGCTGAACCTGTCGCTGTTCAACTTTGACGAAAGCGGGCGCGTCTTCGTCGGGCTGCGAAACTTCGCCACCCTGTTCGGCGATCCCCGCTGGTCGGGCGCGTTCTGGAATGCTCTGGCCAACAACGCCTGGTTCTTCGCGGTCCACATGCTGGTCCAGAATCCGGTCGGGGTGATGCTGGCGGCGCTGCTGTCATCGCCCCGGCTGCGGATGGCGGCCTTCTATCGCACCGCGATCTTCATTCCCACGATCCTCAGCTTCGTCATCGTCGGCTTCGTCTGGAAGCTGATCCTGTCGCCGATCTGGGGTATCGCGCCGGGGATGCTGGATGCGGTCGGGCTGAAGTCGCTGTTCGCGCCATGGCTGGGACGCGAGGGAACCGCGCTGACGACGCTGGCGCTGATTTCCGTCTGGCAGTTCGTGGGCATTCCGATGATGCTGATCTATGCGGCCCTGCTGTCGATCCCCGACGAGGTGATCGAGGCGGCCGAACTGGACGGCGTGACCGGCTGGGCGCAGTTCTGGAAGATCAAGCTGCCGCTCATCCTGCCCGCGATCGGGATCATCTCGATCCTGACATTCGTGGGAAACTTCAACGCCTTCGACCTGATCTATGTCAGTCAGGGCGCGTTGGCGGGGCCGAATTATGCAACCGATATCCTGGGAACGTTCCTTTATCGCACCTTCTTCGGCTTTCAACTGCAACTGGGCGATCCGCATATGGGGGCGACCATCGCCACCGCCATGTTCGGGATCATCCTGGTGGGGGTCTGCCTCTACCTGTTCCTGATCCAGACGCGGCTGCGCCGCTATCAGTTCTGAGGCGAGACCATGAGCACCGCTCGTCATTCTCCCGCCCGCAGCATCGCCGCGCATGCCGTTCTGATCGCCTATACGATCATCGCGCTGTTTCCGGTCTTCGTGATCATCGTCAACAGCTTCAAGTCGCGCCGCGCGATCTTTGCCGATCCGCTGGCCCTGCCGACGGCCGAGACGTTTGATCTGGTCGGCTATCAGACCGTGCTGAAGCAGGGCGACTTCCTGCTGTATTTCCAGAATTCGATGATCGTCACCGTGGGCAGCCTGTTCCTGGTGCTGCTGTTCGGCGCGATGGCGGCATTCGCGCTGTCGGAATACCGGTTCCGGGGCAACAGCCTGATGGCGCTGTATCTTGCGCTGGGGATCATGATCCCGATCCGGCTGGGAACCGTGGCGATCCTGCAGTTGATGGTGGCGTCGGGGCTGGTCAACACACTGACCGCACTGATCCTGGTCTATACGGCGCAGGGCCTGCCGCTGGCGGTGTTCATCCTGTCCGAGTTCATGCGCGGCGTGTCCGACGACCTGAAGAGCGCCGGCCGCATCGACGGGCTGTCGGAATACACGATCTTCTTCCGGCTGGTGCTGCCGCTGGTGCGTCCGGCGATGGCGACGGTTGCAGTCTTCACCATGATCCCGATCTGGAACGACCTGTGGTTTCCGCTGATCCTGGCGCCGTCCGAGGCCACCAAGACGATCACTCTGGGGTCGCAGGTCTTCATCGGCCAGTTCGTCACCAACTGGAACGCGGTGCTGGCGGCGCTGGGTCTGGCGATCGTGCCGGTGCTGGTCCTGTATCTGATCTTCTCGCGCCAACTGATCCGCGGCATCACTGCGGGGGCGGTGAAATGATCCGCGTCATGATTGTCGGCCTGGGAACCATGGGTATCAGCCACGCGCTTGCCTATGACGCCAATCCGGACTTCCGGATCGTCGGTCTGGTCAATCGCAGCAAGCCCGGCTTGCCCGAGGCCTTGCGGGACTATCCGCTCAGCCATGACTATGCCGAGGCGCTGGCGCGTCTGCGTCCGGACCTGGTCTGCATCGCCACCTATTCGGACAGCCATGCGGATTTCGCGGTGGCGGCGATGCAGGCCGGGGCACATGTCTTCGTCGAAAAGCCGCTGGCAACGACGGTTGCCGATGCGCGGCGGGTGGTCGACTGCGCCACGGCGACGGGACGCAAGCTGGTGGTGGGCTATATCCTGCGCCATCACCCCGGCTGGCAGCGTCTGATCGCCGAGGCGCGCGCGCTTGGCGGGCCCTATGTGTTCCGGCTGAATCTGAACCAGCAAAGCAGCGGCCCGACCTGGGCGGTGCACAGGGCATTGATGCGGACCACATCGCCTATTGTCGATTGCGGCGTGCATTATGTGGATGTGATGTGCCAGATCACCGATGCCGCGCCGGTCGAGGTGCGCGGCATGGGCCTGCGGCTTTCGGACGAGATCGCGGCCGACATGTACAATTACGGCCATTTCCAGGTCCTGTTCGCCGACGGGTCCTGCGGCTGGTACGAGGCGGGCTGGGGGCCGATGATGTCGGATACGGCGTTCTTCGTGAAGGATGTCGTGTCGCCCAACGGCGCGGTCTCGATCCGCATGCCCGACACGGCGCGGTCGGACGATATCGACACGCATACCAGGACCGCGACGCTGCGCGTCCACCGGGTGGGCGAGGGCGACGAGGACCTGAACATGCAGCAAGAGCCGGGACACCAGCAGCTTTGCGATGCCGAACAGGGCTTCATGGCGCGCGCCATTGCCGAGAATGTGGACCTGACCCGACACCTGACCGACGCCGTACGCTCGCTGGCCGTCTGCCTTGCGGCGGATGAAAGCGTCCGAAGCGGCAAAGCCGTCAAACTTTGAAGGAGACCCCGATGGGAGCCCTGACCCTGTCCAGCGTCACCAAGGCATTCGGCAAGACCGAGGTCATCAGGGGCGTGGACCTGACCGTCAACGACGGCGAGTTCTGCGTCTTTGTCGGCCCCTCGGGCTGCGGCAAGTCCACGCTGCTGCGGATGATCGCCGGACTTGAGGACGTGACCTCGGGCGATGTCGCGATCGACGGCGAGCGCATCAACGAACTGGCTCCGGCGCGGCGGGAAATCGCGATGGTCTTCCAGTCCTACGCGCTTTACCCGCATCTGACCGTGCGCCAGAACATGAGCCTGGCACTGAAGCAGCTTGGCAAGCCCAGGGCCGAGATCATCGCCGCCGCGGACAAGGCGGCCGGCATGCTGGCGCTGGAGCCGTTGATGGACCGGCGCCCCTCGGAACTGTCGGGCGGTCAGCGCCAGCGCGTGGCCATCGGTCGCGCCATCGTCCGCACGCCCAAGCTGTTCCTGTTCGACGAACCGCTGTCAAACCTGGACGCCGCCTTGCGCGTGGCGACGCGGATCGAGATCGCGCGCCTGCATCGCGAACTGGGCGCGACGATGATCTATGTCACCCATGACCAGGTCGAGGCGATGACACTGGCCGACAAGATCGTGGTCCTTCATGCCGGCCGGGTCGAGCAGGTCGGCCACCCGATGACGCTTTACAACGATCCTGACAACATGTTCGTCGCCGGCTTCATCGGCTCTCCGGCGATGAACTTCCTCAAGGCAGGGACATTAGGGCTGCGGTCGGCCACCGTGGGCGTGCGCCCCGAGCATATCGAGGTCTCGGACCGCGCGGGCCGGATCGAGGGGCGGGTCAGCCATCTGGAAAAACTGGGTGGCGAGACCCTGACCTATGTCCAGACCGAGGATCACGGCATGCTGACGGTGCGCCAGTTCGGCGAATACGATCATCCTGTCGATGGCACGGTCTGGCTGTCGCCGGACCAGTCCCGGGCCTTCCATTTCGACGCGGCGGGCCAGCGCATGCGCTGATGCCGGCTCATCGGATGCTGAAAGGCTGGACGAAGCTGTAGCTGGGCTCTGTCAGCCCGGCGGGGGCAGCCGGGCAGCGTGCGCGCCGCGCGCCGCGCGCGATCTCGCCGTCCACGCGGCGATTGCCGGTCGAGCCGTCGATGCGCGCGCCCTGCACCCGGCCGTTGCGGCTGATGGTGAAGGCGATGGACCCGCGCGCGCCGGACGCGCCCGAGGTCCGGGCGATGCTGCGCAGCAGACACGACGACAACTGAGCCTGCCAACGCGCCATCAGGCCGGCGCGCTGGTCGGTGCTGATCCCGCCGCCGCCGGCAGGACGTCGGGCCGAGGGTCCTGCATCGCCGCTGCCCTGGCGGACCGGCTCTGGCTGGTCGGCCAGGGGCGCGGCCTGCGGCTTTGGGGCCTGCGTGTCACGCCTGCCCGCGCGCCGGGATTGGGGCGCGGGCTGGTCAGGCCGGCGCTCGGGTCGGGCCGAGGCGTCCAGCGTCAGCGAAGGCTGCGGCTCGATCCGGGGCGGGGCGAATGCGGGCAATTCGGGCTGCGGCCGGGCCCGAGGCTGGGGCACGCGCGGCCGCGTCGGGCCGGGATCCTGCGCGATCGGGTCTGGCGGTCGCATCGTGGCCAGGGTCGGAGGATCCTGGGACGCGGGCCTGGCGGGCGCCGGCTCGGCGGCCTGCGCGGGCGCGGGGATTGCGGTGGCGGTTTGTGCCTCGGGTGGGGTTTCCCACCGTTCGACCAGATCGGCAAGATCACCCGAACCGGCGGACAGCGCGGCGGGCGGTTCGTCAAGCGGCGGGCCCGCTGCGGGCGTGAAGGGCAGCATCATCGCCGCCGCCGACACGTGCAGTGCTGCGGCGATGGTGACGAAACCGGCGATCTCCAGGCTGCGGCGCGACATGGATCATCCCCCGCCGACGATCAGTCGCGACCCGGCCTCGCTGAGGGTGCTCAGCCGCCGCAGGAGACCGGCGATGCGGGCCGCGTCGGTCCTGGCGTCGGCCCGGATCTCGAGGGATTGCGCGGCCTCGCGCGCCGCGATCAGCGGCCAGACATCCTCGCCGCGCGCATCGTCGAAGGCGAGTTCGCCCAGCACCGAAACATACAGCACGTCGCGGTCCCGCGCGGGGATGTCGGATGCGCTGTCGGGCGGTGTCAGGTCGAACGGCGCGGGGGGGCTGATCCGGGCGGTCAGCAGAAAGAAGATCAGCAGCAGGAAGACCACATTGATCATCGGGATGATCGTCTCGCCGCGCGGTTTGCGGGGGGGCATGTCGATCTGCATGGGCTACTCGATCAGGATCAGGTTGCCGATCCCGCCCGCGCGCAACCGGTCCATCACGTCGACCAGTCGCTGCAAGTCGGCGCCCGCGCGCGGGCGCAGCACGACGGCGGCATCGTCCGATGGCATCAGCGGCCCCAGCGCCGCGATCAGCGCGTCTTCGCCGGTCGCGACGCCGTTCAGCATCAGGACATCCGGGGTGATGTCGATCAGCCGGGGCGCACCCTGCCATTCGCGGCCAGCGCCTTCAGCGCCCCCCGCGATCGGCAGGGTGGCGTCCATGCCGAAGCGCGAGGACAGCATGAAGAAGATCAGCAGCAGGAAGACCACGTCGATCATCGGCGTCAGCGACATCCGGCGCGGATGGCGTCTCGGACCGAAATCGAAGCTGTCGCCGCTCATTCCGCGGCCTCGGGGAGAGGGGGCCGGGCTGCCTTCGTGACCGGGGCCCTGACGAAGATCCGCGTGGCAAGATCCTCCAGATCGGCCTGAAGCCTGTCGGCAATCGATTCGAACCAGCTCAGCGCGATTCCCGCCGGAATCGCCACCGCCATGCCCGCAGCGGTGGTCAGCAGCGCCTCCCAGATGCCGCCGGCCAGGGCGGAGGGGTCGGCGCGGTTACCCGAATCCTGCAGCACCTGGAATGCCGATATCATCCCCAGCACGGTGCCCAGAAGACCCAGAAGCGGTGCGATGGTCGCGATCAGCTCCAGCGCGCGCAGACCTTCGCGGGCGCGGTACAGCGTCTGCCGCGCGATCCGTCCGGTTTCCTCGCGCGCGGACTGGGCGTCGATGGCCGGGTCCAGTGAGGTGCCGATCGCGGCCTGAGCGACGCGCGCACGCGCCGAGGGGCGGCCCTTGACCTCGGCCAGCGCCTCGGACCTGCGCCCCTCGGCCCACAATGCCAGCGCGCGGCGCGAATGGCTGCCCCCCCACACGCCCAGCCGCGACAGCGTCCAGATCTTCCACAGGACCACCGCCAGCGTCGCCACCGACAGCGCGGCGATCGCCCACATGGTCCAGCCGCCACCGGCGATCAGACCGATCAGCGGCAGGTCGGCGATGCTGGGTGCCGGCTGGGTCACGCGTCATCTCCGCTGGCAGGATCGGGGTTGCGGGCCACGCAAGGCGGTGCGGCGCTATCTGCTTGCATCATGCCAAGGCCTCATGACGTGGGTTCGGCGCGGCAATCGCAGATCGCCGTGCAGACATCTCCCATGGCGTAATCTGCCGGGCCGGCGGCGGCAACAGCATCGTCGCGCAGGCCCGGTCCGCGAGGGAACGAGACAACAACCATGGCGAGCTTCCGGTCGGGTCCTGCATGAGATGATCTCCTGATGTGATTGCCGTCATTCGGGCGGCCCGCGAACCGTTCGGGATCAAGGCCTCCGCTAGAGAATTCGACCCCGTATGGCAAGAATGGAGGCGGCCGGTTGTGCGACCCGGCTCCGCGGCGCGGGCGCCCGGGCGGGCCGGTGCCTTGCATCGCGGACAGCGCCGCGCGACAGTCCCGATCATGACCGAGCTGCCCGCCATCATCCTTGCCGGCGGCCGCGCGTCCCGTATGGGCGGCGGCGACAAGGGGCTTCTGCCGGTTGGCGGGCGGGTGCTGCTGGAACGCGTCATCGCGCGGCTCGAAAGACAATGCGCGCCGCTGGCGCTCAGCGCCAACGGCGATGTCGCTCGCTTCGCGCAGTTCGGGCTCTCGGTCTATTCCGACAGCCTGCCGGATCAGCCCGGACCGCTGGCCGGGATCCTGGCCGGCCTGGACTGGGCCGCCGGGTTGGGTGCCCCCGCCGTCATCAGTGTCGCGGCCGACACGCCGTTCTTTCCCGCCGATCTTGCCCGAAAGCTGACTGCCCATGCCGGACCCTCTGGCCTGGCGCTTGCCGCCACGCGGGACGATGGTGGGCATGTGACCCAACACCCGACATTCGGCCGCTGGCCGACCTCTCTTCGCGAGGATCTGCGCCTCGCGCTGAGGACGGGTCATCGGCGTGTCCGCGATTTCGCGCGGCTCCATGACCCAGGCTTCGCCATCTGGCCCGGCGCGCCGGTCGATCCCTTCTTCAACGTCAACACGCCCGGCGACCTGGCCCGTGCCCAGGTCCTTTGCTCCGCCTTTTAGGGCTTGTCCCGCGGGGGCGCGGTCGAGCGGCCGACGACAAGCTCGGCCTCCATCAGCTCGTGCATGGCGCTGTCGTCGGCGTTCTCGATCTTGGAAATCAGCATCGCGGCGATGCGCCTGCCAGCCTGCCGCACCGGTGAGCGCATCGCGGTGAAGACCGGCACCGCAGCGGGGTTGCGTGAATAGGACAGGTCATCGTCGAAGGTGATCACCGACATGTCTGCCCCAAGCCGCAGCCCGCGTTCATCCAGCGCCTGATTGACCCCCTGCGCGATCATGGTAGAGGCGCAGAGGATTGCGGTCGGCGGATTGTCCTGTTCCAGCAGCCGCAGCGTTCCCGCATAGCCATAGGCGGTGGTCATCTCGTCGCTGAGCATCAGAGCCGGCTGGGGCGTGATGCCGGCCTCGGCGAGCGCGTTCAGATAGCCGTCGCGACGGCGGGCGGCGAAATCCAGTTGCTGATCGCCGTTCAGAAGGGCGATCCGGCGATGACCCAGTTGCAGAAGAAAACAGGTCGCCCGGTGAAAGGCGTGCCGGTTGTTCACGTCGACCCAGGAATACGGGCCCTGATGACCGGTGACCCGGCCGTGGACGACGAAGGGCAGGCCGATCTGGTTCAAAAGCGTCGGGCGGGAATCGTCGCGGCGCGGAAACTGCACCACCACGCCGCCGATCAGGCCCTTGGATTTCAGTGCGCGATAGGCGTCGTCCTGCTCGGCGTCGGCCACGACCGTCAGGTTGATCTCGAAGCGGCGCTGCGCGCATTCCTCACCCAGGCCCGCCAGGAAATCCGTGTAGATCGGATTGACGATCTCGTTTCTGCCCGACAGGGGGATCACGCAGCCAAGCGTTGCAGCATGTCCGATCGCCAGGGAGCGCGCATGGGCGTTCGGCGCGTAGCCGTGCAGCCTTGCAGCCTCGATCAGCCGGTCGCGGGTGCGGGCGCTGACTTCGGGATGGCCGTTCATCGCCCGGCTGACGGTGGTTTGCGACATGCCGACCAGCCGCGCGAATGTCTTGAGGTTCATGCGTCGTCTTGTCCCGCCATGGGCTGGCCACCAATCTGCTTTTCAACCATCACAGCTTGCCCAACCCGGCCCCGGCGTGCAATGCCGGACCGCAGGTTGCTCGTTGAACGCGCAGCAGAACCGCGATCAACGGTCTGATCCGCCAAGGCGCGGCAGATTCGAGAGGAGCCGACGATTCCGCTGCACCATTTTGCCCGCCCGCCCCGTGCATGGTCACGGTAGAAGGAGTATAAGCCGTGTCCGTTCACGCCAGTCATCGTCCGATCAGGCCCGCATCCCCGTCCAGCCGCGTCGCCGTCATCGGCAGCGGCATCGCTGGCCTGGCGGCCGCGTGGCTGCTGGACCCGCATCATCACGTGACCCTGTTCGAGGCCGAGCCGCGTCCCGGCGGCCATGCGCGAACCGTGCAGGCCTTCGATACGGCGGTGGATACCGGCTTCATCGTCTGCAACCGCCGCACCTATCCGTTGTTCATGCCGCTGCTGGAACATCTGGGCGTTGCGACCGAAGCCTCGGACATGAGCTTTTCGGCCAGTTTCGGTACCGGCCGCTACGAATACGGCACCGGCAACACCGCGGCCCTGTTCGCGCAACGCCGCCGGGCGATGGACCCGCGCCATCTGCTGATGCTGCGCGACATCCTGCGGTTCTTTCGCCGGGCGACCGAATATTCCGCCTCCGGGCACAGCCTGGGCCAGATGCTGGACGAGATGCGCCTGGGCGCCGATTTCCGTGATCTGTTCCTGTTGCCGATCTCGGGCGCGATCTGGTCGACTCCGCCGGGCGAGATGCTGGATTTCCCGGCCGCCAGCTTCGTTCGGTTCTTCGACAATCACGGACTGCTCTCGGTCAATGGCCAACCCCGGTGGGAAACCATCACCGGCGGATCGCGGGCCTATGTGCAGGCGATCCTGTCGCGGCTGCGGGGGGATCTGCGGGTGGCGGCGCCGGTCTTCAAGGTGATTCGCGATCCGGCGGGCGTCACGGTCGTCAGCCCGCACGGGCCCGAGCGCTTCGATCGGGTCGTGATCGCGACCCATGCACCGCAGGCCCTGCATATGCTGGATCACCCCGACGCCGAGGAACGCGCGATCCTGTCGCGGTTCCGCACCCAGCCGAACCGGATGGTGCTGCATTCCGACACAAGGCTGATGCCGCGCCGACAGGCAGCCTGGGCGGCGTGGAACTATATCACCCATCGGCGCCGGCCGGATCCCGCCGCGCCGATCAGCCTGTCCTACTGGATGAACCGCCTGCAGAACCTGACGACGCCGCAGCCGCTGATCGTGACCCTCAATCCAGAGATCGAGCCGCACGACATCCATGACCAGGCGATGATGGATCATCCGGTGTTCGACGAGGCCTCGATCCGTGCCCAGTCGCGCCTTCCCTCGATCCAGGGCCGCGGAGGCGTGTATTATGCCGGGGCCTGGACACGACACGGGTTTCACGAGGACGGGGTGCTGTCGGCCTTGCGGGTGGCGCAGACGATGGGAATCGAATGGCCGCTGGGTCAGGACCCCTGGGCCGACGAGGCTGTTGCCGCATGACCGATCTGTGGGACGGCGCGCTGATCGACGCGCGCATCTGGCATGGGCGCCGCGGCGACAAGAACCGTGATTTCCGCTATCGCGCGACCTATGTCGCGCTGCCGCTGGACGCGATCGACCGGGGCGACGCCGTGTTGCCCGTGGATCGCGCCGCGCTGTGGTCCTTGCGTCGCAGTGATTACGGCCATCGTGACGGTCGGTCGCTGCGCGACTTCATCGCCGGATTGCTCAAGCCCGTCGGCCTGGGCGAGGCAAGCGAGGTCACGCTGGTGACGCTGCCGCGCAGCGTGGGCTTCGGCTTCAATCCGGTCAGCTTCTGGCTGTGCCGCGACGTGTCGGGCGATCTGCGCGCGGTGCTGGCCGAGGTGTCGAACACCTTCGGCGAGCGGCATCTGTATCTGTGCCACCGGCCAGACCGGGCCGCGATCACCGCCAGCGACCGGCTGGAGGCCGATAAACTGTTCCATGTCTCGCCGTTTCTGCCGCGTTCGGGGCGCTATCTGTTTCGCTTTGACGTGGGGCCGGGGCGGTTCGGCGCCTGGATCGACTGGGTCGCCGAGGATGGCAGCAGGCGGCTTGGGACGGCGATGACCGGAAAGGCGCGAGCGTTGACACGGGCTTCGCTGCGCCGCGCGGCCTTGCGCCATCCGCTTCAATCGCAGAAAGTGATTGGATTGATACACTTGCAGGCCGCGAAACTTTTTGCGCGCGGAGTTCGTTACCTGCGCAAGCCGCCGCAAATGCCGCGCCGCACCTCGCATGCGGACCGGCATGACGGCATGGGGGGATAAGCCGATGCTGCAGCGCAGATTTGCCCGCGAGTTCCTGAAGACCGCCGAGGGGGTCGAGCACGGCACCCTGACCGTCCTGACGCCCGAGGGCCAGGCGCATGGCTTCGGGGGCCGGCAGCCGGGACCGGATTCGGTGCTGGTGATCCATGACTGGCGTGTCATTCCGGCGCTTGCGGCCAAGGGCGATATCGGCCTGACCGAGGCCTATCGCGACGGCTGGTGCGACAGCCCCGATCTCGAGGCGCTGCTGCGGGTGGCGCTTTTGAACGAGGATGTGCTGGACCGCTATATCTATGGCCGCCGGCTGAACTCGCTGGCCGCGCGGGCGCTGTATTTCATGAACAGCAACACCCGCGCGCGCGCGCGGCGCAACATCTCGGCGCATTACGATCTGGGCAACGAATTCTATCGACTGTGGCTGGACCCCAGCATGACCTATTCCTCGGCCCTTTATGGGGCAGGGGACGATCTGGCGGCGGCGCAGGGCCGCAAATACGACCGCATCATCGACAACCTGTCGGGCCAGTCGGGGCGGTTGCTGGAAATCGGCTGCGGCTGGGGGGGCTTTGCCGAACGCGCGCTTTCGCGCGGCGATTTCGCACCCAAGGGTCTGACGCTGTCGACGGAACAGGCCGAGTACGCGCGCCAGCGGCTTGGCCCGGACGCCGAAATCGCGCTGCAGGATTATCGTGACGAAACCGGCCGCTTCGACCATGTCGTCTCGATCGAGATGTTCGAGGCGGTCGGCGAGCGCTACTGGCCGGCCTATTTCGGCAAGCTGGCGCATGTGCTGGCCGACCGCGGCCGCGCGATGGTGCAGACGATCACCGTGGCCGACCGATATTTCGCGCGCTATCGCAAAAGCGGCGACATGATCCGCAGCTTCATCTTTCCCGGCGGCATGCTGCCCTCGCCCGCGCGGTTCGAGCACGAGGCCCGGCGCGCGGGACTGGCGGTGCAGGATGCCTTCGGGTTCCGCCTCGACTACGCGCGGACGCTGCGCGAGTGGCTGGAGCGGTTCGACGCCACGCTGCCCCAGATCAGACAGCTTGGTTTCGATGACGCCTTCATTCGCGTCTGGCGCTTCTATCTTGCCGCCTGCGCGGCATCATTCGAGGTCGGTCGCACGGATGTCGTCCAGTATCGCCTTGCCCACGCCTGAGATCCGGCACGGACCGGCGCGCTCGGATTGCCTGAGCTATGGCGCACTGGCCGCGCCGCTGGCCGTGGGCGGACTGCCGCTCTATATCCACGCGCCCGATTTCTACGCCGCCGATCTGGGCGTTTCGCTGGGTCTTCTGGGCGCGGTTCTGGCCATTCTGCGGCTGCTGGATGCGGTGCAGGACCCGCTGGTCGGCTGGGCCGGTGACCGCTGGCCCGCGCGTCGGCCCGCCATGATGGTCGCCGGAGCGATCGCACTGTCGCTAGGGGTAACGGGGCTGTTCCTGCCGCCGGCGCTGCCGGTCCTGGTCTGGTTCGCCGCGATGATGACGCTGGCCAGCCTGGGACACAGCCTGATCTCCGTGAACCTGATGACATTCGGCGGGCTTTGGCGGCGCGATCCTGCCGCCAAGGCCAGGATCAGCGGCACGCGCGAGGCGATGGGCCTGGCGGGACTGATCGTGGCCGTGACCCTGCCGGCGGCGCTCGCGCCCAGCATCGGCCGGGCGGGCGCTCTGCTGGCCTTGTCCGCGGTGCTGCTGCTGGGCCTGGCGGTGGCGTTGCCGCTGTTCCTGCGCTGGCAGCAATCGGTGCGGCTGGAGCTGCGCGCGGTTCCCGGCCTGCCCGTGAGCCTGCGCCAGCTTCGCGGGTTCTTCGCCGTGGCGGCGCTGGTTCTGCTTTCGGCGGCGTTTCCGGCCGCGCTGATCCTGATGCTGGTGCGCGACCTGATCGGGGCCGAGCCGTTGGCGGGGGCATTCCTGCTGACCTATTTCGTGGCCGCCCTGCCGGGTGCCGCGCTGGCCACCCGCCTGGCCGAGCGGCACGGCGCGGTCAGGGTCTGGACCGGCGCGCTGATCCTGTCGGTGCTGGGCTTTGCCGGCGCCTTGGCGCTGGGGCCCGGCACGGTCGGCCTGTTCCTTGTCATCTGCGTGCTGACCGGTCTGACCTTCGGGGCCGACCTGGTCCTGCCGCCCGCGATCCTGTCCGAACGGATCGGCGCGGCGAATGCTGCGGGCGCGGCGACGCGTGCCCATGCCGGGCTGGCTTTTCTCACCAAGGCCGCGCTGGCTCTGGCGGGGGCCGTCGCGCTGCCGCTGCTGGCGCAGGCGGGGTTTCGCCCGGCGATGCCCAATCCGGAAACCGCGCTCGACGCGCTGCGTTGGCTTTACGGCGGCCTGCCGCTGGCCCTGCGCCTGCTGGCGATCGGGCTGCTTGTCCATCTGCACCGGAAGGGAAGCCTGTGACCGAAACTCCCCGCATCTGGATCATCGGCGCCAGCGACGGCATCGGCCGCGAACTGGCCCGGCAATACGCGCAGGAAGGCGCGCGGTTGATCCTGTCCGCCCGCCGCATGGCCGCGCTTGAGGAACTGGCAACCCGGATCGGCGGGGCAGAGATCCGCCCTCTGGACGTGGCCGACCGCGCCAGCATCGAGGAAGCCGCCCGCGCCATCGCCGCGACCGGGCCGGTGGACCGGATCGTGCATCTGGCCGCGCTTTACGATCCCGGCCGGATCGCGGACCTGGATCCCGACAAGGCCGCGCAGATCATCACGGTCAACCTGACCGGCAGTTTCCATATTGCGCAGATCGGTCCGCGGGTGCTGCGCGCGGGTGGCCAGATCGCGCTGTGCGGATCGGTCGCGGGCTATATCGGCCTGCCGCAGGGCCAGATCTATTCCGCGACCAAGGCGGGGGTCATCAACCTGGCCGAAAGCCTGCGGGCCGAACGCGCCGATCTGGATGTGCGGCTGATCTGCCCCGGCTTCGTGGAGACCCGGCTGACCGAAAAGAACGATTTCAAGATGCCCGCGCTCATCAAGCCCGAAGAGGCCGCGACCGCGATCCGCAAGGGTCTTGCCGGGCGCCGCTTCGAGATCCATTTTCCACATCGCCTGACCCGCAGTCTCAAGCTGGTCCGGGCGCTGCCCTATGCCCTGTCCATGCGCCTGACCCGGCGCCTCAGCCGCGAGGATGACACATGATCCGCAACCTGGCACTGCCGGTCGTGATCGCCGCGGTGGCCTTCGCCGCATCGCCGATCGTTTTCGACAGCTTCGGAGGCTATCCGCCGGACCTGTTCGCTGTCCCGCAGGACGATCCTCCGGTCCAGCCCGCCGGCTGGGCCTTCGCGATATGGGGACTGATCTATGCCTGGCTGGTGGCCGGCGCAGGCTACGGGCTGTGGCGCAGGGCGGATGATCCGGACTGGCGCCCGATGCGCCCCGCACTGCTGGCCAGCCTCGGAATCGGATTCTTCTGGATTCCGGTCGCCAATCGCGCGCCGGGCTGGGCGACAGTGATGATCCTGCTGATGCTTGCCTTCGCTCTGGTCGCGTTCCTGCGGGCCGGGCGTCGCGATCCGGTCTGGCAGGTCCGCCCGATCGGGCTTTACGCGGGCTGGCTGACGGCCGCTTCGGGGGTCTCGATCGGCATCGTGCTGGCGGGTCACGAGCTGATGTCGGCGCAGGCTGCGGCGGTGCTGTGCCTGCTGGGCGTGTCGGCCGCCGCGCTGGCCGTGCAGGCGATGCGGCCGCGAGAATGGGCCTATCCCGCAGCGGTGATGTGGGCGTTGCTTGGCGTGATCGCGGCCAATCTCGTGCCTTTCAACGCCCTGATCGTCCTGATCGCGGCATTGGGAATCGCATTGCTGAATGGCCGTGCTATTCTTTCCGTAACTCGACGCTGAGAAAGGCCCTCGCCATGCATCGCCGACTGTTCCTGACGCTTGCCACCTCTGTTTCCGCCGCCCTGACCGGCCTTGGTGCCCGCCGCGCCAGCGCCGAGCCTGCGCCGCGCTTTACCTTTCCCTCGATCGACGGGGACGTTATCGACAGCGCCGGGTGGCGCGGCAAGCCCGTGCTGGTCGTCAACACCGCCTCGCTATGCGGCTTCGCGGGCCAGTTGCGCGACATGCAGAGCATGCATGAGCAGTATGGCCCGGCCGGGCTGGTGGTGCTGGCCGTTCCGTCGGACGACTTCAACCAGGAGTTGGAGGATGCCGAAAAGGTCAAGGAATACTGCACGCTGGAATACGGCATCACGCTGCCGATGACCGATATCCTGTCGGTCGCCAAGGGCGACGTGCATCCCTTCTACGCCTGGGTTCGCGAGCAGACCGGCTTCGTCCCGAAATGGAACTTTTCCAAGGTGCTGCTCGACCCGCAGGGCCGGATCCTCGGCACCTGGGGGTCGTTCACCAAGCCCGACGGCAAGGCTATCCACGCAACCTTCGCGCCCTATCTGGCATCCTGAACCCCGATCACCACGGCACGCGCTCACCCTTCCAGTCCCAGAAGCTGCCGGTATCCTCGGGGGTCAGCCCTTCGATCACCGACAGCAGCGCCTCGGCGCTGCGCTCGGGCGTTATCGTCGGATGGCGCGCGGCATATTTCGCGGTCAGCGGCGTCTCGACCGTGCCCGGATGCAGCGCGACGACGATGCTGTGCCTGTTGCGGCGCTTCCATTCGATGGCTGCCGTCCGGATGATCTGGTTCTGGGCCGCCTTCGCCGCGCGGTAGGCGACCCAGCCGCCCAGCCGGTTGTCGCCGATCGAGCCGACCCGCGCCGAAAGCGAGGCAAAGACCGCGTGCCGGTCCCGCGCCAGCAGTGGCGCAAAATGCCGGATCGCAAGCGCCACGCCGGTCGCGTTCAGCGCGAATTGTCGCGCCATGGCCTGCGGGTCCACCGCGTCAAGGGATTTCTCGGGCTCGACGCCGTCGATCACCAGCGCGCCTGTCGCATTGAGGATCAGATCGAACGGCTGCGCTTCAAGCCGGGCGGCGTGACCGGCCAGCGTCGCGTCATCCGTCAAATCCAGCCCGTCCCCGCTGCGCGACAGGCCGATCACCTCGCCGCCGCGGGCCAGCAGAGTGTCACGGATCGCGCCGCCGATCCCGCCGGATGTCCCCAGGATCAGGGCCCGCATCAGCCGACCATCCGCGCGATCGTCACACCCGCCCAGGCCGATACCCCGGTCAGGAAGCCACCCCACAGCGTGTCCACGATCACCTGCTGCCACGACCAGTCGCGCATGATCGCCAGGCTGGTGAATTCATAGGTGCCATAGCACATCAGCCCAAGCAGCGCGCCGGCCAGCAATGCCTGGACCGGCGCGCCATCGCGCAGCGCCGGCACCGAAACGAAGTAAAGCACGCCGACGATGTAGAAGGCATAGAATGCCGCCGCCGGTCCCAGTCGGAACGGATCGGCCAGCAGATCGCCGATATGCCGCTCGAAGATCGGGCGGATCAGGGTCCTGATGCCGACCACATCGACCGCCAGGAAAATCACCAGTGTCGAGACATAGAGTACGACCAGTTTCATCATGCTTGCTCCTTGAAATCCTCGTAGGCGGTCAGGGCCCGGGACCGGCCCTGCGACAGTGATAGGCCGGGGGCCGGCGCGCGGTTCAGGTCAATGCCCCATGACCTGGGCGCGGCGTTGGCGAAGGCTTGTGCGCCGGGTGCATCGGGTTTCAGCCAGTGGTCGCGATAGCGTGATTTCGCGTCGAACTTCCCGGCTTGCGTATCGGGGTTGAAGACCCGGAAATAGGGCGAGGCGTCCGGCCCGCAGCCCGCCACCCACTGCCAGTTCATTGCGTTGGATGCCGCGTCCCAGTCGGTCAGCGTGCGCGCGAACCAGTCCAGCCCGACGCGCCAGTCGGTCAGCAGATGTTTCGTCAGGTAGCTGCCGACGACCATGCGGACGCGGTTATGCATCCGGCCGGTCACAAGCAGTTCGCGCAGCCCGGCATCGACCATCGGCACGCCGGTGCGGGCGCGTCGCCAGGCTTCGGCGTCGCTGTTGTCCCGTCTCCACGGAAAATCATTCCATTCCTTGCGCCAGCAGCGTTCCGCCATGTCGGGGCTGTCGTGCAACAGCTCGCGTGCAAATTCGCGCCACGCTACCTCGCGCAGGAAATCCTCGACGCCCTGGCGGCCGTCCTCGCGCGCGGCCAATCCGACATGCCAGATGCGCCTTGCACTGATCTCGCCGACTGCCAGCGCATCGGACAGCCCCGAAGTGCCGGCCTCGCGCCAAGGCTGGTCGCGATGGTCGGCGTAATCCGCGATCGGGCCGGCCAGAAACGCATCCAGCCTGTCCCGGGCCTCGTCCTCGCCCGCCTGGACATGATCCGCGACCACGTCCCAGCCCCGGTTCATCGCCGAACGTGCCTCGGGCCAGTCGGTGCCATCGCTGTCTGGCCAGGCATCGGGAAGGCTCAGGCCGGGCGGGTCCACCGGACGCAGGATATCGACACCGCGCAGCGCGCGCCAGAACGGCGTGAAAACCTTGTAGATGCCGTCTTGCTGGGTCCGCACGGACCCGCGCGGCACCAGATCGGCCGCGGGATGCAGCTGCAACCTCGCCCCACCACGCTCGCACGCCGCCTTCAGCCCATGGTCGCTTGCGAAGGGAAATCCCTCTGTGGTGTGAATCTCCGTCGCGCCGGTTTCGCGGGCGATGGCTTCAAGCATCTCGGCCGGATCTCCGCGCCGGACGATCAGGCGGCTGTGGCGCTGTCGCAGCCTGGCTTCAAGCCGGGGCAGGGACATGGCCTGCCGCTGTGCGCTGGCGGGATGCGCCCGAGCCTCGGCGGGATCAAGGATCACCAGCGGGATCACCGGCCCCGCGCCGCTCGCGGCGACAAGCGCCGGATGGTCGTCCAGGCGCAACACACGCCGGAACCAGCAAATAACCGCCATTGTCCTCTCCAGCCTTCTACTCGACACACACGCATGAGAACGCCGAAAGTTTCATCCGTGCCACCGCTTTCGCGCTGGTGGCATGCGCCGGCATTGTCTGCGAGGACGGGGGTGGTATAGCAGACACGGTGTCGCCGACCTGAAAGCGCTGTTCCGTGCCCGATCCCGCCCAACCATCCGGATTTGTCTCTCTGGTCTCGGCCGGTCCGGGCGACCCCGAATTGCTGACACTGAAGGCCGCGCGGCGTCTGGCCCAGGCGGATGTCGTGCTGTTCGACGATCTCGCCTCGGGATCGGTGCTGGACCATGCGGGACCGGGCGCGGAACTGATCGCCGTGGGCAAGCGCGCGGGCCGTCCCTCGGCCAGGCAGGAACATGTCAACGCGCTGCTGATCGGCCACGCTCAGGCTGGACGGCGCGTGGTGCGCCTGAAATCGGGCGATGCGGGGATTTTCGGGCGGCTCGAAGAAGAGCTGATCGCCCTCACCGGCGCTGGCATCGCGTTCGAGATCGTGCCCGGCGTGACATCGGCCAGCGCTGCGGCCGCGGCGGCCGGCCTCCCGCTGACACGGCGGCTGACCGCCCGGCGCGTGCAGTTCGTGACCGGCGCCGACGTCACCGGGCATCTGCCCGAGGACATCAACTGGGCCGCCCTCGCCGATCCGGCCGTCACCACCGTCGTCTTCATGGGCCAGCGCAGCTTTCCCGTGATGGCGGCCGGCCTGCGAAAGCACGGCCTGCCCGGAGATACACCCGCGCTGTTTGCCGAAGCGGTCGGCCACCCGCATCAGCGCCTGGTCAGGACCACCGTGGACGGGCTTGCCGAGATGATGCGATCGGCCGAGGTGACCCAGCCGGGGCTGATCCTCTACGGCCCGCTGGCATTTCCCGTCGAGCCCGGGCCAAGCGGTGCCGGATTTCCGGAAAGACCCTAAAATGTCGGTCATTTCGGCATTGCGCGACCCCCCCTCCTGCATGGCTTGTTAAACGCACACCCTTAACTTCAAGGGACTGAACGATCTTGCGCGTGGACAGGACATGCTTGGCTATCGCCACGTGGCCACATACGGGACCACGGAGACACGCTGGCTTGCGAACATAACCGATCTGGCCATCGCGCGGATCGGCGGTCAGCTGCTGTTGTTCAGCACCACCCATATCGATGGCGGCGTGGCGAGTTTCGCGTTCAGCGACCCCGATCAGCCCCTGACGATGGTCGACAGCCTGCCTTTCCTGCCCGGCTTCGGCTACCAGCGAAATCCGGAACTGACCGTTCTGCAACTGGCGGACGGCGCCTATCTGCATCTGGGTCAGCTTGGCGGCGCCGAGGCGATGGGGGTTGCGACGGATCCGAACGGGGTGCTGTCAGGCTTTGCCACGCTGCTGCCCGCCATGCAGGTCGGGAACCCGGTCACCGCGCTTGGGCAGTTTTCCACCAGTGCCGGCACCTTCGTCTATTCCGGCTTCGGCAACGACCTGACGCTGACCGTCCATCGGGTGATGTCGGATGGCAGCCTGTCGATCCGCTCGGCGCTGCCACTGCCCGCCAGCAACCCGATCGAGGGGGCGGGGCTGGACAAGATCCTTGATGTCACCGTCGGCGGTCAGCGGATACTGGTCGCGCTGTCGTCGGGCGGGAACTTCATTTCGACCCATCAGATCAGCGAAGATGGCGTCCTGGGGGCAGGCAGCATGCATGTCGCCGGGCAGGGGACCGGCTATGACATTCCGACCGACGCCGCGGTCCTGAAGGTCGATGGCAAGACCTTTCTGGTGATGGCCGGCTCGTCGTCATCGTCGCTGACGGTCTTCAGGCTCGGCGCGAATGGCGGCCTGACCACCACCGATCACATCATCGACGAACTGACGACCCGGTTCCAGTCGGCGACCGCGCTTTCGACAGCCACGGTGGACGGGCGCGGCTTCGTGTTCGTCGGCGGCGTCGATGACGGCATCAGCGTGTTCACGCTGCTGCCCGAGGGCCGGCTTCTGCATCTGACCACCATCGCCGACACCAACGGCATGACGCTTGCCGATGTCAGTGCGATCGAGACCCAGGTGATCGGCCGCAAGATCGCGGTCTTTGTCAGCAGCGCGACCGAGACCGGGCTGACGCAGCTGGTCTTCGACCCGGGCAATCTGGGTGTGACCGGGACCGCATCGACCGGCACCGCCGTCGGCGGCGCGGGCAACGACCTGCTTGTCGCGCAGGACGGCACCACGCGGCTGGAGGGGGGGGCGGGCGACGACATCCTCGTTTCCGGAAATCAGGACATCATGATGATCGGCGGAGAGGGCGCCGACATCTTCGTTGTCCGCCGCTTCGACGGACGGGTCATCCTGCATGACTTCGAAATGGGCGTGGATCGCCTGGACCTGTCGATGCTTGGCATGATCCGCAGCACGTGGCAGCTGGGTTTCCAGCCGCAAAGCTACGGCATGCGGATCACGTATGGCAATTCCATCATCGACATCCGCACCAGCGACGGGCGGTCGCTGACGGCCGAGGATTTCTCGAACGCGATGTTCCCCATCGCGCATTACCTGCTGCCTGAGCTGGACCCCCAGGCCATCACCCCCGATGACGCGCCCTCGACCATGGGGCGCTGGCTGTTCGGCAGTGATGGCCCCGATCAGCTTCTCGGCGGGCAAGGCAACGACTACATCGTCGCCGGGGCGGGCGATGACACGGTCTCGGCAGGTGCAGGCAATGACACCGTCCGCGGCGATGCCGGCTCCGACCTGCTGCGGGGCGGCGATGGCGACGATTCGATGCTGGGCGGCACGGATCGCGACACGCTGTTCGGGGACGCGGGCAACGACTGGCTTTTCGGCGAGGACGGCGACGACCTGATCTATGGCGGGGATGGCGACGACCTGATCTATGGCGGGCCCGGCGCCGACCTGCTTTACGGCGGGGACGGCCATGATCGCATCTATGGCGAGGCGGGCAACGACACGCTGTCCGGTGAGGCGGGCAACGATTACCTCGAGGATCTGTGGGGTCATAACCGGCTTCTCGGCGGCGATGGCGACGACACGCTGATCGCCGGAGGCGGAAACGACCTCATCTATGGCGGCAGGGGCGCCGACCTCATTCAGGGCGGCTCGGGTGCGGACACGCTGCATGGCGAATGGGACAGCGACATCATCTTCGGCGAGGACGGCGATGATTTCATCTTCGGGGGCGACGGCAATGATCTGCTCAGGGGAGGAAGAGGGGCCGACCGCATATCCGGGGGCACGGGCGACGACACGCTGTATGGCGAGTCGGGCAACGACACGCTGCTGGGTGACGCGGGCGACGACTACATCGAGGACAAGTCGGGCCATAATCGCCTGATCGGCGGAGGGGGCAACGACACGCTGATCTCGGGGCGGGGTTCGGACGCCCTCTATGGCGGCTGGGGCAATGACCGGATGCTGGGTGGGTGGGGCCGGGATACGCTGAAAGGCGGACCGGGCAGCGACACGATCTACGGGCAAAGCGGCAATGACCTCATCGCTGGCGGCGGGGGCCATGACCGACTTTACGGCGGCGGCGGGAATGACAGGATATACGGCGAGTCCGGTAACGACCGCATCGTCGGGGGGGGTGGCCATGACCGTCTTGACGGCGGCAGCGGTGCCGACAGTCTTTATGGCAACAGCGGCAACGACCTGCTGCGCGGCGGCGGCGGCAACGACCGGCTTGACGGAGGCTGGGGCAACGACACGCTGGTCGGGGGCGGCGGCAACGACTACCTGGTCGGGGGAAGGGGCGCCGACCTGCTGATCGGCGGCAGCGGCAGCGACATCCTTCTGGGTGGCCATGGCGACGACGTGCTGAAGGGCGGATCGGGCGACGACATCCTGCACGGACATGGCGGCCATAACCGCATCTTCGCCGGCAGCGGTTTCAACCAGATCCGCACCGGGTCCGGAAACGACACGATCATCGGCGGCCGGCATCGCGATATCCTGCACGAGGCCGGTGGTGGCAATGATCTGGCCAAGCTGGGCGGAGGGAACGATGTTGCCTTCGGCAATGCAGGGCGCGACACGCTTTTCGGCGGCAGCGGAAATGACAAGCTCTATGGCGGCAGCGGAAACGACCTCCTGTTCGGACAGAGCGGGGCCGACCGGCTGTGGGGTGGGCCAGGCTCGGATACGCTGGTCGGCGGTGGTGGCGCCGACCGCCTCAGCGGCGGGGGCGGGGCGGACGTGTTTCGCTATGATTCGGTCGCGGACAGTCGCACCGGGCGTGGGGCCGATCTGATCGTCGACTTCACGCCGGGCCAGGATCACCTCGATCTTTCGGCACTGGACCTGACCTATATTGGTCGTGGCGGCTTTTCCGACGATCACCAGCTGCGCTGGTATCACTTTCGTGGCGAGACTCGGGTCATCGTGGATATCGACGGTGATGGTAGCGCCGAGATGCTGATCCGCCTGTCCGGTCGTCTGTGGCTGGACGGCGACGATTTCCTGCTTTAGCGGGCGGGGTCGGCCAGGCGCTGCGCGGCCCATCGTGCCGCATCCGCGACTGTGGCGTCCGCGTCCCCGGCCAGATCCTGTGCGACGGGGCGCAGTCGGGCCTCGCCGGAATTGCCGATCGCATAGAGGACGTTGCGGACAAACCGGTCGCGCCCGATCCGCTTGATCGGGCTGCCCGAAAACCGCGCCCGAAAGCCGGCATCGTCCAGCCGGGCCAGCTCCTCCAGCGGCGGGGCGCCGACCGTCCCGCGATAGCGCATCTCGGACCCGGCCTGGGCGAACTTGTTCCAGGGACAGACCGCCAGGCAGTCGTCGCAGCCATAGATCCGGTTGCCCATCAGCGCCCGCAGGCCGGGGTCCACCGGTCCGGCATGCTCGATCGTCAGATACGAGATGCAGCGCCTTGCATCCAGCTGGAAGGGCGCCGGAAAGGCATCGGTCGGACAGATGTCCAGACAGGCCGTGCAACTGCCGCAATGTTCGCTCTCGGGGGCGTCGGGCGGCAAGGCGAGGGTGGTGAAGATGGCGCCCAGAAAGAACCAGCTGCCCAGTTCACGCGACAGCAGATTGGTATGCTTGCCCTGCCAGCCCAGCCCCGCCGCCTGCGCCAGCGGCTTTTCCATGACCGGTGCGGTGTCCACGAAGACCTTGATCGCCTCGCCCGGGGCCTGCTCCAGCAGCCAGCGCCCCAGACGCTTGAGCCGTTTCTTGACGATGTCATGATAGTCGCGCCCATGGGCATAGACGCTGATCGCGGCCCGGTCGCGTGCGTCCAGAACGGCCAGCGGATCATGGTCGGGGGTGTAAAGCTCGGCCAGCATGACCACCGAACGTGCCTCGGGCCACAGTGCCGCCGGATCGCCCCGCCAGTGGCTGCGTTCGGCCATCCAGCCCATCTGCCCATGCCGGCCGGCGTCCAGGAAGCCCTGCAGCCTGCCGGCAACCTGCGGCACCGCGTCTGGCGTCGTGACCCGCATCCGGGCAAAGCCCATCTCTTGCGCCGTCGCGTCCAGGGCGCGTTTCATCGCCTGTGCCGGGATGTCGGCCTGCGGCCCGGCCTGGGGCGATGGGGGACGGCGCCCCCCATGCCTATCCGAAGTCGAGTTCGGCATAATGCGGGGCGGGGTGGATCCCCGGCACCTGATCGGCCAGGACGCTGCGGAAGGCCGGACGCGACTTGATCGTTGCATACCAGTCGCGCAGCGCCTCCGAGCGGTCCCAGTCCACGTCCGAGATGTAGTCCAGACAGGAAAAATGCGCGGCAGCGGTGAAATCCGCCAGCGAGATCGCGTTGCCTGCAAGCCAGCGACGGCTGTCCAGAAGCATGCTGAGATAGTCGATATGCTCCTTGATCGCGCGCAGCCCGCCCTTGACCGCGCGGCTGTCGGGATAGCCAGAGCGCATGATCTTCTTCCACACCCGCTCGCCCAGGATCGGCTGGGTGACCTCGTCGTTGAACTTGTCGTCGAACCACGCGCACAGGCGCCGCACCTCATGGCGTTCCAGCGGCGCCTTTGGCATCAGCGCCGGTTCGGGCACGGTCTCGTCCAGATATTCGACGATCGCCTGGCTCTCGGCCAGCATGTTGCCGCGGTGGCGCAGCACCGGCAGCTTTCCGGCCGGGTTCCGACGCTTCAGATCGGGCGGATTTTCCCAGTAGCGTTCCTCGACCAGTTCGACCTCGATCTTCTTTTCGGCCAGAACCAGCCGAACCTTGCGGCAAAACGGCGACAGCATGGAATGATATAGTCGCGTGGTCTGCGTATTGTTGTTCATCGACTGCTCGAGACCCCCTTCATGCGCAACGGCGCCTTGATAAGGCGGCGCAGGCGGTGATTCAACCGGAACGCGCAGCTACAGGCAGCTGGCGCGGCCATCCCGCGCAATCGTGGCCGCTCCGTCGGCAATGGATCGCGACCGGGCCGAGGCGCGCTGGGGGCTGCGGCTTTTCGGTGCCGGCAGCACGGCGGCCAGCCGCGCGGCCTGAACCGGCGTCAGCTGCGCGGGCGAGACGCCGAAATACTCGCGCGAGGCGGCACCGACGCCAAAGATGCCGGGACCGAATTCGGCCAGGTTCAGATAGACCTCGAGGATGCGCTGCTTGGACCAGAACGCCTCGATCATCGGCGTGTAGATCGTCTCCAGCAGCTTGCGCGGCCAGCTGCGGCCCTGCCACAGGAACACGTTCTTGGCGGTCTGCTGGGTGATGGTCGAGGCGCCGCGGCTTGACCCCGACGCCACCACCTTGCGGATCTCGGTCATGTCGAAGCCCCAGTGCAGACAGAAATTGGCATCCTCGGCCGCGACCACTGATCGCCGCATCACCGGCGCGACATCCCCGATATCGACCCATTCGCGCGGGCTGATCGCATGGCTGCGCGATTCCGACAGGATGGTCCAGGTGGTCGGCGGATTGACCAGGGCATAAAACCCGACCAGCACGGCCATCAGCAACAGCACGCGCAGCGCGAACCAGCGCACCCAGATCAGCACGCGGCGCAAGGGCCGCCAGCGTGCCGCGCCGGCCCGAGCGCCCGTTTCGGGCTTTGGTGGTTGGGATGCCGGGGGGCGGAACAGCATGCGCAGGATCATGCCCTGCCTTTGTCACGCGCAACAGCGCCGCGTCAAGCGGCGCGCGGCACCGGCACCGCGCTACGAGGCGGGCGGTATCGCCCGCTGATGGTCGCCCGACAGGGCCTCGCGCAGTTTTTCTTCATCCTCGGTCGACAGCGAGGTCTGCAAGACCCGTCCGCGATGGTGGAAGTGTTCCAGCCGCGCCAGAACCTTGTCGGCGGTCATCTTGCGGACCAGAATGAACACGGCCGAGCCGCCCGGTTGCAGCGAGTGCCCGACCTCGCGCATGAAGTTGTCGTTGATGCCGATATCGGTGAAGCGCCCCGCCAGCGCCCCCGCCCCGGCCCCGACCGCCGCGCCAAGAAGCGGATTGAGAAACACCAGTCCGATCAGCGCGCCCCAGAATCCGCCGCCGACCGCACCCGCGGCTGTCAGGTTCACCGCCTGATGCAACTGGATGTCGTCCTCGGAGGCGCGGGTGACGACCACCGCGTCCTCCATCTCGATCAGATAGTCCTTCTGCATCTTCACCAACTCGGTCCGCATCTCGAAGCCGGTGGTCTCGTCGCTGAAGGCGATGACGATCAGTTCTGACATGGCGCTATCTCCTGGCTGCATCGGCGGGGCACCGATCCTCCGGTCCAGCCGCGTCGGGCTCCGGAACTTCGCGGGCAGGCTGGCGGCTTTGGCAACGCGCGTCAAGCCGTGAACGCCCGCCCGGCAGCCCGGGGTCAAGCGGTCGGATGGCCGCTTTCGTGCCGGCGGGGGCCCGGCAGAACGCGGCCCGGAAGACCGCGTTCTTTCGTTTGCGGGACGCTTCGCCCGGCCTATTCGGCGGGCACCGCGCTTTGCGCCTCGACCGCCTCGATCGGATGCGGCAGATGGGCCAGCATCTCCTTGGGGCAGACCTGCAGGAAATGCGCCTTTTCGCGGTCCCAGTTCTGGATGATGTCCTCGGCCCGGCGTGACATGGTCTCGCGGTGATGCCGCTCGATCAGCTGCTTCAGCTCGGATTCCCAGTGGTCCTGCGTGACCGGGCACATCACCAGCGTCTCGGCGTTGATATAATCGCGCGCCACGCCTTCGGGGTCATACAGATAGGCCATCCCGCCGGTCATGCCGGCCCCGAAATTGGTGCCGATGCGACCCAGGATGACGGCGACCCCGCCGGTCATGTATTCGCAGCCATTGGTGCCGCAGCCCTCGATCACCACCTTGGCGCCCGAATTGCGGACCGCGAAACGCTCGCCCGCGCGTCCGGCGGCGAACAGATAGCCCTCGGTCGCGCCGTAGAGCACGGTATTGCCGATGATGGTGTTCTCGGCGGCGACCAGCGGGCTGGCCATCGGCGGGCGCACGACGATCGTGCCGCCCGACAGGCCCTTGCCCACATAGTCGTTGGCGTCGCCCGACACTTCCAGCTTCAGCCCGGGCGCCGCGAAGGCACCCAGCGACTGTCCCGCGCTGCCGGTCAGCCGGATCGTCAGGTGATCGGGCTGCAGGTTGTTCCGCATCCCGAATTTCTGCACGATCATGGAACTGGTGCGCGTCCCGATCGTCCGCAGCGTGTTGCGGACGGCATAGGACAACTGCATCTTCTCGCCTTCCTCGAAGAACCGGGCGGCGTCCTTGACGATCTCGGCGTCCAGCGTGTCCAGAACCGCGTTGCGAGGCCTGGTGCGGTCGTAGACGATCTTTTCGGCGCCATCGACGGTGATCAGCAGCGGGTTCAGGTCCAGATCGTCCAGATGCGCGGCGCCCCGGCTGACCTGGGTCAGCAGATCGGCGCGGCCGATGATCTCGTCCAGGCTGCGGGCGCCGATGCTGGCCATGATCTCGCGCACCTCCTGGGCGTAGAAGGTGATCAGGTTCACCACCTTGTCGGCGCTGCCGGTGAACATCGCGCGCAGCTTCTCGTCCTGCGTGCAGACGCCGACGGGGCAGGTGTTCGACTGGCACTGGCGGACCATGATGCAGCCCATGGCGATCAGCGCGGCGGTGCCGATGCCGTACTCCTCGGCCCCCATCATCGCCGCCATCACGATGTCGCGGCCGGTCCGCAGCCCGCCATCGGTCCGCAGCGTCACGCGTTCGCGCAGCCGGTTCATCGCCAGGACCTGATGCGCCTCGGTCAGGCCCATTTCCCACGGCAGGCCCGCGAACTTGATCGAGGTCGCGGGGCTGGCCCCGGTGCCGCCGTTGTGCCCGGAAATCAGGATCACGTCGGCCTTCGCCTTGGCGACGCCCGCGGCGATCGTGCCCACGCCCGAGGACGCCACCAGCTTGACGGTGATCTTGGCGCGCGGGTTGATCTGCTTGAGGTCATAGATCAGCTGCGCCAGATCCTCGATCGAGTAGATGTCGTGATGCGGCGGCGGGCTGATCAGCATGACCCCCGGCGTCGAGTGGCGCAGCCGCGCGATCAGCTTGGTCACCTTCATCCCGGGCAGCTGCCCGCCCTCGCCGGGCTTGGCGCCCTGGGCCACCTTGATCTCCAGCTCCTCGCAGGCGTTCAGGTATTCGGCGGTGACGCCGAAGCGGCCGCTGGCCACCTGCTTGATCTTGGCGCAGGGGTTGTCGCCATTGGACAGGGGCGAGCTGTGGGCCGGGTCCTCGCCGCCCTCGCCGCTGTCGGATTTCGCCCCGATCCGGTTCATCGCGATGTTCAGTGTCATATGCGCCTCGGGCGACAGCGCCCCCAGCGACATGCCCGGCGTCACGAACCGCTTTCGGATCGAGGTGATGCTTTCGACCTCTTCCAGCGGCACCGGCTTTCCAAGCGGCTTGATGTCCAGAAGGTCGCGGATATGGATCGGCGGATTGGCCCGCATCGTGGCGCTGAACTGTTTCCAGATGTCATAGCTGGCCTTGTCGCAGGCCATCTGCAACAGCTTCATCGTGTTGGCTTCCCAGGCATGTTTCTCGCCCGAGCGGCGCAGCTTGTAGAAGCCGCCGACCGGCAGCAGCTCGACATTGTCGGCGCCAAAGGCCTTGCGGTGCAGGTTCACGATCTTGGTCTGCAACCCGTGCAGGCCGATGCCGCTCATCCGGCTGTGCATGCCGGGGAAATATTCCGCGACCAGCGCGCGCGACAGCCCGACCGCCTCGAAGTTAAGCCCGCCGCGATAGGATGACAGGACCGAGATGCCCATCTTGGCCATGATCTTCAGCAGGCCCGCGTCGACGGCGTCGCGATAGCGGCGCATGTTGTCGATCAGGCTGCCTTCCAGCAGGCCGCGTCCGATCCGGTCATTGATCGAATCCTGCGCCAGGTAGGGGTTCACCGTGGTGGCGCCGCAGCCGATCAGCACGGCGAAATAATGCGGGTCGATGCATTCCGCCGACCGCACATTGACCGAACAGAACGTCCGCAGGCCCTTGCGCGTCAGCCAGGAATGGACCGCGCTGGTCGCCAGGATCATCGGCATCGCCACCCGGTCGGGGCCCTGGTGTTCGTCGGTCAGCACCAGGTGACCCGCGCCCGAGCGCACGGCGTCCTCGGCCTCGGCGCGGATGCGGGCCAGCCCCTCGGCCAGCGCATCCTGATCGGCGCCGGCGGGGAAGGTGCAGTCGATGAAGGTGACGGCTTCGCCGAACATCCGGCACATCTCGGCGTATTCGCCATTGGCGATGAACGGGCTTTCCAGAAGCAGGATCTCGGTCTGCACGCTCGATTCGTCCAGCACGTTCTTGAGGTTGCCGAAGCGCGTCTTCAGCGACATCACCCGCGTCTCGCGCAGGCTGTCGATGGGCGGGTTGGTCACCTGGCTGAAATTCTGCCGGAAGAAGTGGCTCAGCGGCCGGTACTGGTTGGACAGCACCGCCGGGGGCGTGTCGTCGCCCATCGAGGCCAGCGCTTCCTTGCCGTCCTCGGCCATCGGCGACAGCACATGCTCCAACTCTTCCATCGTGTAACCGGCGGCGGTCTGGCGGCGGCGCAAATCGTCGCCCTCGAAGCGATGCTCCTCGGGCAGTTCGCGCATCATGTCGTTCAGATCGACGACCTTCTCGATCCATTCGCCAAAGGGCTGGCTGCCGGCAAGCCGGTCCTTGATCTCGGTGTCGTGGTAAAGCTTGCCGTCCCACATATCGACCGCGATCATCTGGCCCGGACCCAACGCGCCCTTTTCGCGGACATCGGATTCGTCGATCGGCACCATGCCGACCTCGGATCCCGCGATCAGAAGGTTGTCGCCGGTGACGACATAGCGCATCGGCCGCAGCCCGTTGCGGTCAAGGCCGCCGCAGACCCAGCGCCCGTCGGTCATGGCCAGGGCGGCGGGACCGTCCCACGGCTCCATCACGGCGTTGCAATAGGCATACATGTCGGCCCAGGCCTTGGGCATGTCGGTGGTGGCCTTGGACCAGCTTTCCGGCACCAGCATCGTCTTGGTCATCGGCGCCGAACGGCCCGAGCGCACCAGCACCTCGAAGACCGCGTCCAGCGCCGCCGAATCCGAACTGCCGCCCGGCACGATCGGCTTGATATCCTCGGCCATGTCGCCGAACGCGTTCGAGGCCATGCGGATCTCGTGGCTGCGCAGCCAGTTGAGGTTGCCCTTCAGCGTGTTGATCTCGCCGTTATGGGCCAGCATCCGGAAGGGCTGGGCCAGCCACCATTGCGGGAAGGTGTTGGTCGAATAGCGCTGGTGATAGATCGCGAAGGCGGATTCGAACCGCTCGTCCTTCAGGTCGGGATAGAATTCCGCCACCTGCTCGGCCAGCATCATGCCCTTGTAGATGATCGACCGGCAGGACAGCGAACAGAAATACAGCTGCGTGACCTGCGCGGCGATGGCTGCCTTTTCGATCCGGCGGCGGATGATGTAAAGTTCGCGTTCGAACTGGACATGGTCGATGTCCTTGTCGCAGCGGATCAGGATCTGCTCGATCTCGGGGCGGGTGGCATTGGCCTTTTCGCCCAGGACGGCGGTGTTCACCGGCACATGCCGCCAGCCATAGATATAGTGGCCCATCCGCAGCACTTCGGATTCGACGATCGTCCGGCAGGTTTCCTGCTGGGCGAAATTGGTGCGCGGCAGAAACACCTGACCCACGGCGATCAGCTTGTCCTGGTCCGGCTCGTGGCCGGTGCGGCGCACCTGGTCATAGAAGAACGGCACCGGGATCTGAACATGGATGCCCGCGCCGTCGCCGGTCTTGCCGTCCGCGTCCACCGCGCCGCGATGCCAGATCGCCTTCAGCGCGTCGATGCCGTTCTGGACCACCTGCCGGCTGGGCTTGCCGGCCAGATCGACGACGAAGCCGACCCCGCATGAGGCATGCTCGTCATCGTGCCGATACAGGCTGTTCTCGGCCATCCAGTCGCGGCGGGATTGTTCCTGGTCCTGCCAGTCGGGCGAAAGCTTGGTCATCTGTCGGCCTCCACGTGAAGCGGGTGGGATTCATGTTCGGCGCGGATGACCCCGGGATGGTCGCCCGCGCAGGATGCAACGTGATGCGCGGCGATCACGCCCCGCCCCCCGGAACGGGCAGGCCGGTCATCAGCTGATCGCAGTCGAATTGCGGTGTCGTCTCGCCAAAGCCGATCTCGCCCGGGAAGCTGAACAGCACCGGGCTGTCATCGGTGCGGCGGGACTCGCCGGTCCAGTCGGACTGGTGCTCGACCCCGCCGTAGAAGCGCCGCATGGCGCGGCTGACGAATTGCTGGCCCTTGCGGGTAATCAGGACCTCGCCGCCAGCGTCCCGGGTCACCAGCTCGAAGCGGGTGCGCTCCAGCTCGACCCCGTCCACGGTGACCGTCTCGCCGGTCAGTTCGTCGCGTCCGATATGGCGCAGCCTTTCGCCGGTATTCGATTCGGTCCAGAAATCGAAATCGTCCCGGCCGGTTTCCAGCAGCGTGGTGAAGCTGGCGTGATCCTGCGAGTCCTCGACCAGCCGGTCCTCCAGCCCGCTTTGCGGGTCGGCGCTTTCGATCCATCGGGTTTCGGCATCGATCCGGGACAGATGCGTCATCCCGTCCTGGCCAAAGATCGCGCTGCGCTGGTGACCGTCAGGGTCGCTGCCACAACGGTAATACTGGCTGACCGAGCAGCCGCGATTCTGCACCGTCACCTCCAGCGTGCAGCCTTGCGGCGGGGTGAAGGTCGCGGCCCGGCCGGGCAGGGGGGTTATGGCCAGCAGCGCCGCGCCAAGGGCGGCCAGCGCCGCCAGACGCGGCAGCAATGCTGACCGGCCGGCGTCGCGGTCGGCGGCGCGCGCAACAGTCACCGTGCGTTGCCGGTGTACAGGCTGTGCACGCCCTGTGTCTGTCCTGTGCATCATGTGTGCAGCCTCATTCCGCGGCCACGCGGGCCTCGCCGACAAGAAACTCGGCAATCGACTCGGCGGCTTCACGACCGTCCCGGATCGCCCAGACCACGAGACTGGCGCCGCGCACGATGTCGCCGACCGCATAGACGCCCGGGATCGAGGTCCGGTGTGTCTGGAAGTTCGCCTTGATGGTGCCCCAGCGCGTCACCTCCAGCCCGTCCACGCCCCACAGACGGGGCAGATCCTCGGGCTCGAAACCCAGCGCCTTGATGACCAGTTCGGCCGGTTCGTCGTAGTCGGCGCCCTCGATCAGTTCGGGGCTCTGGCGGCCGCTGACATCGGGGGTGCCCAGGCGCATCTTCCGCACCCGGACCGCGGCGATCTGGCCGACATCATCAACGTCACGCTCTTGCGCCTCGGCAGCAATGCCGGTGACATGGCCCGAAAATGCGCCGGGGGCAGAAAGCCACACGAATTCAACGCCTTCTTCCTCGGCGTTCTGGACCTCGCGCTGCGACCCGGGCATGTTGGCACGGTCGCGGCGATACAGGCACTTGACCGATTGCGCACCTTGCCGGATGGCGGTGCGGACGCAATCCATCGCGGTATCGCCGCCGCCGATCACCACGACGCGCTTGCCACTGGCGTTCAGCTCGCCATCCTCGAAGTCGGGCACGTCGTCTCCGAAGTCGATCCTGTTCGACGCCGTCAGATAGTCGAGCGCAGCCACCACCCCGCCGGCGTCGGCGTTGTCGATGTCCAGATCGCGGGTCTTGTAGACCCCCGTGGCGATCAGCACCGCGTCGTGCTTGCCCCGGATCGCGTCGAAGCTGATGTCTTCGCCGACATTGCAGTTCAGCACGAACTCGACGCCGCCGTCCTCCAGCAGCTTGTTGCGCCGCATGACGACGTCCTTCTCCAGCTTGAAGCCGGGAATGCCATAGGTCATCAGCCCGCCGGCGCGATCGTGGCGGTCGTAGATCGTGACCTGAAAGCCCTGCCGGCGCAGCATGTCCGCGGCGGCCAGTCCGCCCGGGCCGGCACCGATGATGCCGACGCTTTCGGCGCGTTCCTGGCGGGGTTCAGGGGCCGTGACCCAGCCTTCTTCCCACGCGGTGTCGGTGATGTATTTCTCGACCGCACCGATCGTGACGGTGCCGTGTCCCGAAAGTTCGATCACGCAATTGCCTTCGCAAAGACGGTCCTGAGGGCAGATCCTGCCGCAGATTTCCGGGAAGGTGTTGGTGGCCTGACTGACGCGATAGGCTTCCTCCAGCCGACCTTCGGCGGTCAGGCGCAGCCAGTCGGGGATGTTGTTGTGCAGGGGGCAGTGGCTCTGGCAATAGGGCACGCCGCATTGGCTGCACCGTCCGGCCTGCTCGGCCGCCTTCTGGGCAGCGAACTCGCGATAGATCTCGTGAAAATCGTCGCTGCGCTCGGACGCGCTGCGCTTTTCGGGCATCTCGCGCGGAGTCGAAACGAATTTCAGCATCTTCTGCGTGGCCATGGCTGCGCAACCTTCCGACTGTCAGGAACTCCCGCAAAGGGAATAAACCAAGGGGCTGCCAATGAAAAGTAAGCAATGCTGACCTGAATGGCGGTTTTTTCAGGGACGGCGCCGAAAAATCGGAAAAAAAAGCTGATTTAGGTCAGTATGCGTTACATTCCTGCCGTCAGCGCCAGCAAAACAAGGCTTCCCACGATGATCCGCCACCAGGCAAACAGGCGGTATCCCTTCTGAGAGACGTAGCCCAGCAGCCAGCGCACCACCAGTATGGCTGTCAGAAAGGCACAGGCAAAGCCGATCGCGATGTCGCCCATGGCGGCCGCGTCCAGAACATCGCGATTCTTGTAGAGGTCATAGACGAACGCGCCAAGCATGGTTGGCATCGACAGGAAGAACGAGAACTCGGCAGCCGATCGCTTGTCGGCGCCAAGCAGCAGCGCGCCCACGATGGTCGCACCCGAGCGAGACACGCCGGGGATCATCGCTAGGCACTGGATGACGCCGACCTTGAAGGCCATGGGCAGTGGGAAATCCTCGGCCCGGAACACGCGCGGGCGAGTTGCCCACCGATCCACGAAAAGCAGCACGATTCCGCCCAGAATCAACATGACCGCGATCAGCATCGGGGTCTCGAACAGGACCGTCTTGATGATGTCATGGGCCATGACGCCCACCACGACCGCAGGCAGGAACGCCAGCAGGATCGCCAGCACGAAGCGGCGCGAGGCCGGATCGTGCGGGGCCGTGGACAGAATATGCCAGATCCGCGACGCGTAGACGCCCAGGATCGCCAGCACCGCGCCCAACTGGATCACCACCTCGAAGGCGCGACCCGGCGAATTGAAGCCGAGGAAATGCCCGGCCAACAACACATGACCGGTCGAGGACACGGGAATGAACTCGGTCAGGCCCTCGAGAAGTCCCAGGACCACAACAACGATCGTATTCGAATCCATCAGTGGTTTCGCAGGTTCTTTGCCGAGTTCTTGATGGCGTCATACTGGCCGGAAGGCCGGAAGCGCCACAGATAGTCCTCCAGTACGGCGCCTGCTGCCGTCGGCTGGATGCCCAGATCGGCAAAGCCCTTCGCGTCCTTGCTGACCACGTTGTCGCTTTGCAGCAAGGCCAGCTGATCGCGACCCAGAATCGTGTTGGTGAAGAGCCCCGCGGTCACGAGTTGAACGCCATCCAGCACGGATGCTCCGATGCGCGCCATCCAGAAAGGCATGTTCAGCACCAGCCGGCGACGATGGGTCACGCTCAGCACCTGACCCACGATTTCACGCATGGTCAGGATGTCCGGCCCGCCCAGCTCGTAGATGCCCGGCTCGGCCTCTCCGGTCACACCCATTTCGGCGGCGCGCGCCACGTCATCGACGAAGACAGGCTGCATGCGGGTCTTGCCGCCCGCAATCGGCATGACCGGGCCCAGCCGCGCCATGCTGGCGAAGCGGTTGTAGAAATGGTCGTCGGTTCCAAACACCACGGACGGGCGCAGCACCATTGCGTCCGGGCGGTGGCGCAGCACCGCGGCCTCGCCACGCGCCTTCGAGGCGACATAGCGGCTGGGCGAATCGGGATCGACGCCCAGCCCCGAGAGGTGGACGATCCGCGCCACGCCCATCTCGTGCGACAGGCGCGCGATGTTTTCGGCGCCTTCCTCGAAGACGGTCTTGAACGTGCTCTTGCCCTCGGGGCGTTCGATGTTGACGCAGTTCACGACCGCATCGGCGTCAGACATGGCAGCGCGCACCGACATCTCGTCGCGGATGTTGCACAGCACCGGCACCACCTGGCCCACGGCACCATAGGTGCGGGTGAACAGCGCCTCGTCGGGGCGGCGCACGGCGACCCGCACCCGCCAGCCGCGCTTGGCCATCAGCCGGGCTACCTGCCGGCCGACAAAGCCTGACCCGCCAAAGATCGTGACCAGTTTCGCCATGGGCTTCTCGCCTCCTTCGTGCCGCGTCCCAAGTCTCAATACTCAAGCCGGGGCCGCGCGACAAGGCACACGGATCATGGCGGTCGCCGCTTGCGGTCAATCACGCCCTTCGCCGCCCGGCCAGGCGCAGCACCGCGCTGCCCGCGCCGAGTCCCGTTCCGATGACGATGCGCGCGCATTCGCGTTCCGGGCACGCCTCCAGCACGATACGCCGTCCCGGCCCGCCCACGACACGGCGGCCGTCACCATGAACACCCGGGCTGCAGGGAGGCGCATCCGCCGTTCAGGGCCATATCGACGGGGCCTGCCGCCGCGCTCGAAGAATGTGACCCGAGCCGGGAAAAATATGTCCACGCCCCATTGACGGCGATTCCGACTGGCTTTAGAGACCCCGCTCATACCACCTGCCCAGGTGGCGGAATTGGTAGACGCGCACGGTTCAGGTCCGTGTGCCGCAAGGCGTGGAGGTTCGAGTCCTCTCCTGGGCACCATAAATTCGCGCTCAAGCGTTGAATATTTCCAAGAATGGTGGGGGCTCCTTTTGAGTATCCCCCCCCCCCCCCCCCCCCCAGCAAAAATATCCACCTTATGCCGCGTGATAGGTTTGCACACTTGCCCGCAGCCCAGCGTGGTTTCACGCCATTTGCGGGCGGTCTTCGGGCGAACGGGTGCCAAGTCCCACAGCTTGCCGCTTGGCGTTGACCTTGTATCAAAAGCAGGGCGACACTGCCCCGTCACCCTGAACAACCGTTGTACCTGTAAGGCTTACGGCCCCCAAATCTCGGTGCCCTTGTCCGGAGCTGACAGCGGAGCATCGTAGCGTGAGTGAATTTCGTCTGCGGCAAGAAACCAACCGCCGTCAGCCGCGTCGTCAAAGGCATTCAACTGCGCGCGAATGTCATTGGCCTGCTCTTCGCGGCCAAGCGCCGTGCCAAGCACCTGAAAGACTTGGTCAAGACGCCAGGCCGTGTGGCGCGCGTCAGGGCCGGTGCCGCTGGCAAATTTTTCGGCCACGCTGGAAAGCCCTGAGAACACGGCATCAACCGCCGAGTCCGGTCCTTGTGGCAGATGCCCGGAACGGGCTATGCGAAAGAGCATCTCAGTCATCGGAGCGGACCCGCTGGAAGAGGCCATACGCTCAATAAGGCGCCCGATCCTGACGCCCTTCGCGCCCGGCAGGTCAAGCCAGGGATCTGCACCGGCATCCAGCAGGGCCTGCGCCGCTGTGACATTGTAGGCTAAGGCGGCCTCTTGCAGCAGGGTGGCAAGATAGGCGACAGGCCTGTCATTTCGGGTGAAATCCAGTTCAGGGACCGGATAGCCCATTGATAGCGCCTCGGCACCGAGGGGCTCCAGAGTGCCTGCATCCGGCACACCGCCTTCGGCGATGGTGCGGGCAATGGCGACAACCTCTTCGGGCGCGTTTGCCCAGCGAAGCTCGAAGCCCGGCCACTCGTCCTCTGTCATGATCCCTTCCATTTCCACCCGGCTTTCGGATGTCGGTGTTTCGGTCGCTGCCCCTCCCGAGATCGCCGTTGCTGCGGGGTCTTCAACAAACTCCAGCTGGACCGGCACCAGATACCAAAAGGCGATGCCCCCGAGGGTCAGAAGCCCGATAAGAATTGCGCCTGCAACCGCTGTGATTTTCATTTGTTCTCAGCCTCAGTGCAGTTTGAATTTATCGACCACGGCATTAGTCCGGTCCAATATTGCATATAAGGCGGATGCCCCGCCGGTGCGCCACCCACCTTGGGCAGCAGGAAGGCCGCGACAGAACGGTTCGCCGCCGCCGTTGCCCGGACAAAAGCCTGCCGCTTGCGCAATTCCTTGAACCGCGCGGCCTTGGCGCCGATCTGCTCCACCGTATCCTCGGGCAGATCGCGAAAGCCAAAGAGGTCCAGCGCGAAGGGTTTCTTGCGGGCAGAGATGCTTGCCCGGTGCCGAAATCGAACCCGTCCTGCCCCGTCTTCGCATCGCGATTGGTCTTGACCGGCATTCCCCAAGTGGCTTGCCGTCTGGCGTCAAGATCGGCTGATTTTGCCAGTCGAACAAGTGTTCTTGGCCCTGAGCGGTGTCTGTGGTCGCGCAGACGGCCGGCGCTTGGCGGATCGGGCCGCGAACCCGCATCGCCCAGGCTCGGCGGCGACGTTTTTCAGCTCGGCGGACGGACCTGTCCTGCGGCTTTCGCTCAGTTTGAATTCGAATCGCGGTCATGCACATAGCGGTGGCGCTGGCCGGCGGCGGATGGCCGCGAGGATGGCGCGCACCATCGCGCCGGTGACGGCCACCTCGTCGAACTGAAAGGCAATGGCGCGGGCGTGGCGGACGACGCGGGCGCCGATCTTGATCAGCTTGAGTTGCGGGATGGTGCCCACCGCCGCAGATTTCACGAACTGCGCTGAAAGCCTGTTTTTTGCCCGCATTCTGTATCCACCCAAATATCCCCCTTAGCTCAGGGGATGGGGATGAACAGGGCAAGACAAGTCAGGACAGGTTGCGCCCAGTTTCAAAGGTGAATAGGGGCACAGATTGACATAAACAAACAAGCAAAAACATGGCGTTGGTGCCTATCTTGGGCGCCATTATCGTCGGCTGTGAAAGGGCAGTTGCCGATCAGGCACCGGGCCGACGCCAGAACCCTGCTTACAGTTACGATGGTTCGCCGCGGCCTTGCCGTGGAATCTCGGCGACTGATGCGGAACAGCGGGTCACGTCCGTCAAGGTGGTGTAAATTTCCAGATGGCCTGAGGTCATGATCAGGCGGCTTTCGTAGTTATGCTGAGAATGGGGTCGATCTCCTCCTTGTCG
>NZ_JAKGGD010000029.1 GCF_021556615.1 Paracoccus salsus | reverse complement strand
CCGGCATCATCAACAAGTTCACGGACATGGGCGTGAAGGTGGTGCACAAGGGCAACGCCAAGGTGCACGTCTCCGGCCACGCCTCCGCGGGCGAGCTGGTGTACTGCTACAACATCGTCCGGCCCACCCACGTGATGCCCGTGCACGGCGAGGCCGCGCACCTGCACGCCAACGGCGAGCTGGCCCGCAGGACCGGCGTCCCGGAGGACAAGGTCGTCATCGTCAAGGACGGCGACGTCGTCGACCTGGTGGACGGCGAGGTGTCCGTGGCCGGCAAGGTCGAGGCCGGGCTCGTCTACGTGGACGGGGACACGGTCGGCAAGGTCACCGAGAGCACCCTCGAGGAGCGCCGCTCCATGCAGGAGGGCGGTCTGGTCACCGTGGTCGCCATCGTGGACCCGGACACCAACCAGCTGGCCGAGCCGCTGGAGTTCATGACCAAGGGCTTCATCCAGGACGCGTCCGTGTTCAAGGGCGCCGCGGAGAAGGTCAAGTCCGCGCTGGC
>NZ_JAKGGD010000002.1 GCF_021556615.1 Paracoccus salsus | reverse complement strand
TGGGTAAAGAGGTCGCGGAAAAAGCCGGTTCGGCCGCCAAGACGGCCGCCTGAGACCACAGGCCCGACCCGCGACGACATGACGAAGGGCGGCCCCCGGAAAGGGGCCGCCCTTCCTGCATGCGGGCTTGTCCTGATCCGAGGATTGCGGTGGTGGCCGGCCCTCAGTCGCCGGTTTCATCGACCGAAACACGCAACCGGGTCAGCGCGCTTGCCGGGCAAGGCCAGCGAGTCGATCAGACTGGTCCAGCCGCCGGTTGCGGTTGCGCCGTCATCGGCGGTGAGTGAAAGTTGAAGCAGGGCGCTCAGGTCGGGCGAAGCGATAGAAAGCCCCGCGATCATGGTATTCGCGGGCCGGTGACTCATGTGTTGGAAGCGGTGCCGCTTGCGGCTGCCCGCCGGGCAGACCATCCGGCCGCCTTCGCGACAATGTCAAGGCAGGGGCAACGGTCTTTCAGAAAAGCCCCTCTGGTGCCCGGCCCGCGCGGCCGTCGGGCGCCCACGGCCGCGCGCGAACGTGATCAGGCTTCCGTGATCGCCGACCGCACCTGACTGCCCTGGGGGGTCGGCACGGCACCGCTCATTTTCCGATCCCCAGCCCACCGGCCGAGATTGCCGCCATGTTCAGGATGTCGCTGACAGTCGAGCTGGTCGAGCATATCTGGATCGGCATCCGCACCCCGGTCAGGATCGGGCCGATCACCGTCGCGCCCGCCATCTCTTGCAGCAGCTTGACCGAGATCGAGGCCGAATGGCGTGCCGGCACGACCAGAACATTGGCCGGACCGGTCAGTCGGCTGAACGGGTATCGTGCGGCCGATTCGGCGTTCAGCGCGACATCCACCGTCATTTCGCCCTCGTATTCGAAATCGGCGCCGCGCGCGTCCAGGACCTTCGGCGCCTCGGCCATCTTGATGGCGCGTTCGCTGATCGGATAGCCGAAATTCGAGAACGAGAGGAAGGCCACCCGTGGCTCCAGCCCAAGCCCGCGTGCCACCGCGGCCCCGCGCATCGCGATGTCGGCCAGATCGTCAGCCTCGGGCCATTCGTGGACCAGCGTATCGCCGATCAGCACGATCCGCCCCTTGTGCAGGACGGCGGTGATCCCCACCGCGCCGTCCTGCGGGCGCAGGTCGAAGACCTGTCCAAGCTGTGCCAGCACATGGGCGTTCTTGCGCGTCGCACCGGTGACCAGACCATCGCCGTGCCCATGCGCCAGCATCAGCGCCGCAAACACGTGGCGGTCGCGATTGGCCAGCTTGTGCGCGTCCTCCCTGTCCACGCCCTTGCGTTGCAGGCGGGCGTAGAGAAATTCGTGATAGGCGTCGAGGTGCCGGGAATTGGCGGCGTTGACGACCGTGATCTCGCGTACCGCGTCGGCAAGCCCGGCGGCTTCCAGCTTCTCCTTCACGTCATGTTCGCGGCCCACGACCAGGGCCTGTCCCATTCCGGTCCGCTGCCAGGACACCGCGGCACGCAGCACGCGCGGATCGTCGCCCTCGGCAAAGATCATGCGGGCCTGTTTCTGGCGCGCGCGCACATGGATTCCGCGCAGGATTGCCGCAGTCGGGTCCATCCGCGCCTTCAGCGCCTGGGTATAGCCGTCCATGTCGATGATCGGGCGGCGGGCGACGCCGGTATCCATCCCGGCACGGGCGACGGCGGGCGGCACGACATGGATCAGGCGCGGATCGAAGGGCGTCGGAATGATGTAGTCCCGACCGAATTGCAGCTTGCGCCCATAGGCGGCGGCCACCTCGTCAGGCACGTCCTCGCGCGCCAGCCCGGCAAGGGCCCGGGCGCAGGCGATCTTCATCTCGTCATTGATGGCGCGGGCGTGGATGTCCAGCGCACCGCGGAACAGATAGGGAAAGCCAAGCACGTTGTTGACCTGGTTGGGATAGTCGCTGCGCCCGGTGGCGACGATCGCGTCGGCCCGGACGGAATGGGCTTCTTCGGGCGTGATTTCCGGGTCGGGATTGGCCATCGCGAAGATGACCGGGTTGTCGGCCATCGACTGGACCATCTCCTGCGTGACCGCGCCCTTGACGCTGACTCCCAGGAACACGTCGGCGCCCCGCATCGCATCGTCCAGCGAGCGCGCCTCGGTCACCGCCGCATGCGCCGATTTCCACTGGTTCATGCCCTCGGTCCGACCCTGCCAGATCACGCCCTTGGTATCGCACATGATGCAGTTGTCGTGCCGCGCGCCCATGGATTTCAGCAGTTCCAGGCAGGCGATGCCCGCGGCACCGGCGCCGTTCAGGACGATCCGGACATCCTCGATCTTCTTGCCGGTCAGTTCGAGGGCGTTCAGCAGACCCGCGGCACAGATCACCGCCGTCCCGTGCTGGTCATCATGGAAGACCGGGATGTCCATCAACTCCTTCAGGCGCTGCTCGATGATGAAGCATTCGGGCGCCTTGATGTCCTCCAGATTGATACCCCCGAAGGTGGGTCCCATCAGCTTGACGGCGTTGATGAATTCCTCGGCGTCCTCGGTGTCCAGCTCAAGGTCTATGGCATTCACGTCGGCAAAGCGCTTGAACAGCACCGCCTTGCCTTCCATCACCGGCTTCGAGGCCAGCGCGCCCAGATTCCCCATCCCCAGGATCGCCGTGCCGTTCGAGATCACGGCCACCAAATTGCCCTTGGTCGTATAGTCATAGGCGGTCTCGGGCTTGTCGGCGATCGCCTGGACGGGCACCGCGACGCCGGGACTGTAGGCCAGCGACAGATCGCGCTGCGTGGTCATGGGCGTCGAGGGTGTGATGTCGAATTTCCCCGGGCGCGGCTCCATGTGATAGGCCAGCGCCTCTTCGGGCGTGATGCGGGCGCCGCGGCGCGTCTTGTCGGTCATGAATGTCCCCCCTGCCTTCGGCCTGATTAACGTGGTCGCAGGAAAGCCTCAACGCCGAAGGCGGACCCTCATGGCCGCATCGTCCGGCGGCCCATGCACCGGTCCACCGCGCGCCGGCCAGCGTGGCCGCCGGGGCCCTGCACATTGCGGGACGGGACGATCCGGCCGACCGCGAAGATCCTGATGCTAGAGCGAGACATTCACGAAGCTTTCGCGCAAGGCGGCGGACCAGGCTGCGCTCATCTCCATGAAGTCGGAATCGCCTTCCAGGATGCGTCTGCGTGCCGAGACCCGGCAGGCGTCCTTCTCGATCACCGCGAGATCCAGGGGCATGCCCACCGACAGGTTCGACCGCAGCGTGGAATCCATCGAAAGCAGCACGGCCTTTTGCGCGTCGGCAAGGCTGGTCGCGGGCGTCACCACGCGGTCCAGGATCGGCTTTCCATATTTGTGCTCGCCGATCTGCAGGAAGGGAGTGTCCTCGGTCGCCTCGATGAAATTTCCCTCGGGATAGATCAGGAACATCCGCATGTCGCCGCCAGCCCGCTGACCCGCCACGATCATGCTGGCCGAGGCCTGCTGGCGCAGGTCGCGGCACTGATCGGCGATCTCGCGGCGCGTGCGCGACAGGGTGTTGCCGATGATGGTGGCGACCTGAAGCATGGTCTGCGCCTTCAGGATCGAACTGGCCTCGTCGGCCATCTCGTCGGTGTTCGCCTCGTCCAGCCGCGCAAGCGCGGTCTGGGTCACCGACAGCGATCCGGCGGTCATGATCGCGATCACCCGTTCGCCCGGATTCTCGAAGAAGAACATCTTGCGATAGCAGGCGATGTTGTCCAGCCCGGCATTCGTCCGGGTATCAGACAACAGCACCAACCCGTCATTCAGTTTCAGACCGACACAGTAAGTCATCGCAGGAAATCCCATAAAGTCGATGCCAACCTATGCCTGCCGGATTGGCGTAGCAATCTCTCGTTGCGCAGGAATTCCCTGTTATCCACCAGAAAAGGCAAGGGGTTTGCGGGCGGTTGAGTATCGCCTGGCGCGATGCGCCCACGCGGGTGGCCGGACCTGGTCACGCCTGATTTTCGGAAATCGGCCGGCGCCGCCACAAAGACGCCGACCAGCGCGACAAGGGTCGTGATGGCTGAAGATCGCGGCGGCGCTTGCCAGCCGCTGCCATGTTGTTCCTTGGGTGAACCTGCGCTAATGCCACGCGCATGATGAATGATCGTGCCGCCATTCTGGCCACCGCAATCGTCTTTGCGACAGGAGCATTCTGGGGATTTTACTGGCTTCCTGTTCGCGCCCTGACAGAGTTGGGCCTGATGGGTGCGTGGGGAACGGTTGCGATTACAGGCTCGGCTGTCGCCCTCTTGCTGCCTGTGGCAGTTCGAAGCTGGCGGGCGATCCGAAACGCAGGTTCCGTTGCCCTGATATCGATCGCTCTGGGCGGCGCAGCCTTCGCCCTCTACTCCGTGGCATTTGTCTACGGCCGAGTGGCAATCATCATCCTCCTCTACTTCCTGACGCCGGTCTGGAGCACGCTCATCGGCAGATATGTCATGGGCTGGAAAACGCCTCGCATGCGCCTTGTGGCGATCGGGGTGGGCCTCGTCGGCCTGACCGTGATGCTGAGTGCTGACGGCACCGCGCCGATTCCGCGCAGCACCGGTGAATGGATGGCCCTGCTCGCCGGGCTTGTGTGGTCGATCGCAACAACCGGTATCCGCGCGAAGTCCGCCCTCGGGCTCGCCGAAGCTGCCTTTGTCTTCTCTGCCGGCGCGTTGGTGATATCGTGCATGCTTGCTCCTGTTCTGGCACCGCTGCCGAGCGGTGAAACCCTCGGCAGCCTGGGCCGGCTGATTTCTGTCGCCCTTGCCGCCGGGGGAATCTGGTGGGCACTCTCCATGGTCAGTCTCATGTGGGCTACCATCCGGCTGGAACCGGCGCGGGTCGGGATATTGCTGATGTCCGAGGTCTTGGTGGGCGCGATATCGGCAGCGATCCTCGCGGATGAGCGACTACATACCATTGAAATCACAGGAGGATTTCTGGTCCTGCTCGCCGGTGTGCTGGAGGTCTGGCCCATCCGGCAGGCTCGCCCGTCAAAGTCGGCTTGAGGCATCCGCCGCGCGGGGTCCGATCACATCAGACAGGCCTTTTTTCCTTGGATGGCAGGCAGGCAATTCGACTGGTCTGGTGTGCCATGCGGTCGGCAGTCGGGTTTCAGGCGCTTCGCCCAGCCCCCTCGCGCAAGGCCGTTCGGCCGCAGCGCGACGCGCACGAGGGTGAAGCCAGCCTGCTGAACCAGCCTCGACCGCGAAGATGCTGTCCGCTCAGCTCTGGGTCTGCGACTGGCTTTGCTGCTGAAAGCTTTCCAGTTCCTCGACGCTGACAGAAACGTCCATCATTTCACCGCCGCGACCCTGAGAGATCCCGCGGATCGGCGCGGCGTCCTGGGCGTCAAGGCCCGACCCCAGCCGGACATAGCGTTCGTCGGGACCGCAGGCATTCGCGGCGTCGAAGCCCACCCAGCCCAACCCCGCGATATGGATCTCGGCCCAGGCATGGGCAGCGTCATCCGGCTCGCCATTGATGGTCGAGTGCAGATAGCCCGACACGTATCGCGCGGGCATTTCCCGCAGCCGTGCCGTGGCGATCAGCGCATGGGTGTGATCCTGGCAGACTCCTTCACCCAGCTTCAGCGCCTCGGCTGCGGTCGTGTGAGATTCGGTCACGCCGGGGCGAAAGGCAATCGCCGCGCTGACCGCTGCTGACAGCTTGTGCGCCAGATCCAGCCGGTCCGCGGTCTCGGAGACCGAACCGGCAAGGTCGCGCAGATTGTCATCGGGCGCGGTGGGCTTGGTGTCGCGAAGATAGGCGAGGGGATTGATCATCTCGCGATGACCGCGCAGCACGCCCGCCGTGTCGCGGGTTTCCACCCGGCCGCGGACGCTGACAACGACCTCCTGGCTGGGGCCGCGGACCGTCCAGCCCTCGATCCAGTCGCCGGCCCCGTCGCGGAAACCAGGACCCCGGATGCCGCCCCGGACCTCGATCTGCCAGTCCTGCGTGCGCTGGCCCTCGAACACCGAAGGGGTCAGCCGAAGGCTTTGCACGATGTTGCGGGTCGGATGGCCATAGCGATAGGCCGTCTGATGCGAAATGCGCAGTTTCATCGTCACGCCCCTCCCAGAAGATAATCCTCGTGGACCCGCATCGAGACGAGGCTGATCTCGTTGATGAACCAGCTCAGAAATTCGTGCAGCCCTTCATCGAAAATCATGTCGATGTCGCGCGCCTGCAAGGCCGCCAGCACCTCGCGCGCCTTGTCGCGCGCGGTTGCGGGCACGGCGTCGCCATAGCGCTTGGAGATCCCTTCCAGATGCCAGGTCGCCTCGTAGAGCGAGGTGATCAGCGATCGCGGGCTTTCGCCATTCAGGATCAGGAAATCCGCCACCCGACCGGCCGAGACGTCGCCACGATAGGCCCAGTGAAAGGCCCGGTGCGCCGACAACGCCCGCAGGATCACCTGCCACTGGTAACTATCAAGACCCGACCCCACGAATTCGACCCGCGGCAGCAGCACGAAATACTTGACGTCCAGAAGCCGCGCGGTCGCATCCGCCCGCTCCAGCCCATAGCCCAGATGCATGAAATGCCAGCCATCGTTGCGCAGCTGGGTCGAGTTGATCGCCCCGCGCACGGTCGCGGTGTGCCCGGTGGTGAATTCGGTCAGCGAGGCCGTGTCCACCTTGGACCGGGGCTTCTTCTCGATCTTGCGAAGCTCCTGGTAGGCGACGTTCAGCGCGTCCCAGACTTCACTGGTCAGCGCGGTCCGCACGATCCGCCCGCTTTCGCGCGCCTTTTCGATGCAGGACGCCACAGAGGACGGATTCTGACGGTCGAAGAAGATGAAATCCTCGATTTTTTCCTGGGTGATCTCGCCATGTTTCTCGGCAAACCGCGCGGATGCGCCCGAGGCTTGCAAGAGAGAGTTCCATTCGTTCTGGTAGCCGGCTTCGGTATTGGGCAGCAGGGTGATCCGCTGCCCGACATCCAGCAGGCGCGCGGCGGTTTCGGCGCGCTCCAGGTGACGGCCCATCCAGAAGAGATTCGAGGCTGTGCGGCTGAGCATCTGTTCCGTTCCCTTATTCCGACAGGACCCAGGTGTCCTTGACGCCACCGCCCTGCGACGAGTTGACGACAAGGCTGCCTTCGCGCAGCGCCACGCGGGTCAGCCCGCCCGGCACCAGTTCGATCCGGTCCCCGCACAGGCAGTAGGGCCGCAAATCCACGTGGCGGGGCGCGATCCCCTCCTCGACGAAGGTCGGGCAGGTCGACAGCGACAGCGTGGGCTGGGCGATGTAGTTCGACGGGTTCGCCTCGATCTTCCTGCGGAACGCCTCGACCTCGGCCTTGCTGGCCTTGGGCCCGACCAGCATGCCGTATCCGCCAGACCCGTGCACTTCCTTGACCACCAGATCGGCCAGGTTTTCCATGACATAGCGGTAGTCGTCCTGCTTCCACAGCGTCCAGGTATGCACGTTGTTCAGCAACGGCTCCTCTCCCAGATAGAAGCGGACCATCTCGGGGACGAACGTGTAGATCGCCTTGTCGTCGGCAACACCCGCACCCGGGGCCGAGCAGATCGAGACACCTCCCGAACGATAGACGTCCATCAGGCCGGGGACGCCCAGCATCGAATCGGGCCGGAAGCACAGCGGGTCCAGGAACGGGTCGTCGATCCGGCGATAGATGACATCGACGCGCTTGGGCCCCTGCGTGGTGCGCATGTACACGAACTCGCCATCCACGAACAGATCGGCACCCTCGACCAGTTCCACGCCCATCAGATTCGCCAGAAAGCTGTGCTCGTAATACGCGCTGTTGAAATGGCCCGGCGTCAGCACCACGCAGGTCGGCCGGTCGGTGCATTTGGACGGCGCGACCGATTCCAGCGTGCGGCGCAGCAACTCGGGATACTGGTCCACCGGCTCGATCCGGTTGCCGCGGAACAGCTGCGGGAACATCCGCATCATGATCTCGCGATTTTCCAGCATGTAACTGACACCGGACGGCGTGCGGCAATTGTCCTCGAGCACGAAGAACTCGTCCTTTGCGGTTCGGACCAGGTCGATGCCGATGATGTGGGAATAGACGCCGCGCGGCGGCACGACCCCGACCACCGCCTTTTCGTAGGCCTCGTTCTGATAGACGAGGCGGGCGGGGATACGGCCCGCGCGCACGATCTCTCCGCGGCCATAGACGTCGCGCAGGAAGGCGTTCAGGGCGCGGGCGCGCTGCTTGATCCCGCGCTCGAGCCTGCGCCATTCGGCCTGCTCGAAGACGCGCGGCATCATGTCGAAGGGGATCAGCCGGTCAGGATCGCCGCCCTCGCCGTAGACGGCGAAGGTTATGCCGATCCGCCGGAACAGGGTCTCCGCCTCGGCCTGCTTCATCTGACGGAAGTCGTCGGGCATGGTCGCGACCCAGTCGCTGAGCCGTGCATAGGGTTCGCGAACCCGCTCGCCGTCGAACATCTCGTTGTAAAAGTTCATCTTCCCCCCCGTTTCAGGACGGCGCCCTCCGAGCGGGCTTCTCGCTGCCCGATGATTGGAGGCACATTTTTGCGAAGTCCACCGGTGAAGGGGCATTCTTGCACCAAAGTTCGGCAATTCATGGGGTTTTTCCCTTCGCGGCCGCGCGTGACCGGGCGCGCGCGGGGCCGGATGCCAAAACTTTGGGCAGCATCAGTTGCGACCCGGGCGCCGTCCGCGCCACGCGTTCGCCGCTTACCGGATCGTAACCTTTTGAGTCTAGTCAGGACGAAAGGAACGCAGCCCGAGGTTTTGCAATGCAGTTGACCGTGACCGATACCGGCCCGACCCTCGTCATCGCGGTTGGAGAAGCGCGGATCGATGCTGCGATTGCAACCCGGTTCAAGGACCATCTGCGCGAGGTGGTCGTTCACCACCGCAAGCCCGTGGTGATGCAGATGGGGGCCGTCGATTTCATGGACAGTTCCGGCCTGGGCGCGATGATCGCCCTGCGCAAGGCGCTGTCCGAGGATCTGCCGCTGACGCTGGAAGGGCTGACACCGAATGTGGAACGCGTCTTCCGCCTGACGCGGATGGATACGGTCTTCGATATCCGCCCAGAGGCCGAAAATGAGGAGTAAAGGAAATGACCTCTACCGAACGGCAGAATGCCGGGTTGAAGGGCCGCGTTTCGGCGCGATCCCAGCCGATGTTTCACCGCGTGCTTGCTGCGCGCCCGGGGACCGTGCGCGACACCCTGATCGAGATCCGCAAACGCTTTTGCAGCGAGGTCAGCGACGACACGCTTGGCCGGCTTGAACTGGTCCTGGCCGAGGTCATGAACAACGTGGCAGAACACGCCGCCACGCAACTGGGGGCGCCGGACCGGAGCCAGATCCCATCGATCCATCTCAGCATCGTTCTGCACGAATCCGGGCTTGCCTGTGCGATCACGGACGACGGTGTGGCATTGCCGGCGAACTGCGTGCTGCCGCGCGGCCTGCCGATCATCGACACCGAGGATTTGCCTGAAGGCGGCTTCGGCTGGTATCTGATCCAGGACCTGACGCAGGCGCTGTGCTATTATCGCGAGGGAAACCGCAATTTCTTGGCGTTCAGCGTGCCATTCCTGCATCGTGCGACGAACCCGTGACGCCGCGACCGCGTCGTCCGCCGATCGTTTCGGGCACCTCGCCACGATGAGTGGCGACGGTGCGCCCCGGACGGTCAGTTCAGACGGCCCGCCAGCGGATAGCGTCCGTCGCTGAAGTCACCGAACATGTCCGGAACATCCGGATGTTCCAGAGGTTCGCCGGAAGGATCGGGGATCAGGTTCTGTTCGGACACATAGGCCACGTAATAGGTTGCCTCGGTCTCGGCATAAAGATGGTAGAAGGGCTGGTTCTTGTCAGGCCGGACATCCTCGGGGATCGAATCATACCATTCCTGGGTATTGGCGAATTCCGGATCGACATCGAAGATAACGCCCCGAAAAGGACGATCGCGATGACGCACGACTTGGCCCAGGCAATATTTCGCGATGCGATTTTGTGCCTGCGTACTGAGCATTTCCATGAGGGCACCAGACCTGTTGTCAGACTGCAAGGCTTCTAATCCCCACGGCTGATTCTGTCCACCGGATCGCCAACATTTGCATGAATTGCACGCATCTGCGGCGTCTCTGCGCGGGCAGCGGCCTAGTCTTGCGGTTGTCCGCCGGAAATCGCCCGGAACAGCGGCACTGTCGAAATCGCCATCTTGGCCGAACCTTCCGTGATCTGGTTCGCATGGGCCAGATAGATCAGCACCTGATTCTGTTCGTCATAGATGCGCTTCACGCGCAGACTCTTGAACACCAGCGACCGGCCTTCGCTGAACACGTCCTCGCCATCGCTCCCTCGGCGGACCTGGCTCAGGTCGATCGGCCCGGTCTGGGCGCATTCGATGGCACTGTTCGAAGGATCCTCGAACCAGTTTCCCTGGCTCAGCCGATCCAGCATCGAGCGGCTGAAATAGGCCAGATGACAGGTGACGCCGCCGACCTTTGGGTCGCGGATCGCCTCGATGATGACGTCGTTGCCGATCCAGTCCACCCCGACCTTGCCGACCTCTTCGGCCGGCGCCTCGAGGGGCAACAGGATCAGAGTCAACGCAAGCAGGCGCAGCATGGTATCACTCCGGCAACAGGGGCGTGCGGCCCTCATCCTCGACAAGATGCACCTCCCCGTCCTCGATCACAACCGTGCAAAGCGGGCGACCATAGGCCGCGCCCCCGTCGATGTTCAGCCGGTTTCCGTGATGGGTTGCCGTGCTGATCGCGGTATGGCCGTGAACGACCAGCGCTCCGTGATCGGCATCGCAATCCAGAAACCCCTTGCGGATCCAGACCAGGTCTTGCTCGGCCTGGTTGCGCAGGTCGATGCCCGGACGGATGCCCGCATGCACCACCAGCGCCTGCGGATGCAGAAACCATAACGGCAGCGAGGCCAGGAAATCCGCGTGCCCGGTCGGCACTGCGCGCAGTGCTTCGGCCCACAGCCGGTCGCGAGGCGCCTCGGGGTCAAGCCCGTAGGAAGCCAGCGTCTCGGCTGCGCCCAGCCCCGGATGATCGACCCAGTGCTGTCCCGAACTCAGCCCCGGATCGATCCAGTCGGGCATGCGCAGAAAGGCGGGCAGGAAGCGATCGTGGTTGCCGCGCATCACCACCCAGGGCCGGCCTTCTTGCTGGCCGCGCATCAGATATTCGACCACTCCCCGCGAATCCGGCCCCCGATCGATCAGGTCACCGACATGCGCGATCATGGCGTTCGGACCGCCATCGCGCAAAACCCGCTCATGCGCGGCTTTCAGAAGATCCAGCTGACCGTGGATATCGCCGATGGCATAAAGGCGCATGAAGACCCTTTCGATGCGGTCACCACGTGAAGGCCCCAAGGAAGAAGGGGTTGCGCGCCACCCGACCGGATGGCGCACCGGCGACGCTCAGATTTCGAAATGCAATGGCCGGACCTGCAGGAACTTTCCGGTCTTCTGCAGCGCGGCCAGGGCCTCTTCGCTGATCGCCTCGTCCAGATACAGGATGGCGATGGCGTCTTCGCCGGTGGATGAGCGGCCAAGGGTGAAGTTGGCGATGTTCACGCCCAGATCCCCAAGCGTCCCGCCAAGCGCACCGATGACGCCCGGAACATCCTTGTTGCGGGTGTAAAGCATGTGCTCGCCGACCTCGGCGTCGATATTGATGCCGCGGATCTGGATGAAGCGCGGCTTGCCGTCGCTGAACACCGTGCCGGCGATCGAGCGCTCGCGCTTGGCGGTCACCACGGTCAGCTTGACATAGCCCTCGAACACACCGGCCTTGTCCTGGCGGGTGGTGGCGATCTGGACGCCACGCTCCTTCGCCATGACCGGCGCCGAGACCATGTTCACATCCGGGTTGGTCGCCTTCATCACGCCCGCGATGACCGCTGCGTTCAGGGCGTTCAGGTTCATTTCCGACACGACGCCGTCATAGAGGATGTTGATCGCCTTGATGGGCTCTTCCGTCATCTGGCCGACAAACGCGCCCAGATGCCCGGCAAGCTTGATCCACGGGCCCATCACCGCGGCCTCCTCGGCCGTTACCGAAGGCATGTTCAGCGCGTTCTGCACGGCCCCCGTGAGCAAATAATCCGACATCTGCTCGGCCACCTGAAGGGCCACATTCTCTTGCGCCTCGGTCGTCGAGGCGCCCAGATGCGGGGTCACCACGACATTGGGCAGGTTGAACAGCGGGCTGTCGGTGGCCGGTTCGACCGCGAAGACGTCGAAAGCCGCCCCTGCCACCCGGCCATCCTTCAGGGCCTCGGCCAGCGCCTCCTCATCGACCAGGCCGCCGCGCGCGCAGTTGATGATCCGCGCGCCCTTCTTCAGCTTGCCGATGGCCTCGCGCGACAGGATGTTGCGCGTCCTGTCGGTCAGCGGCACATGGAAGGTGATGAAGTCGGATTTCGCCAGAAGGTCGTCCAGCTCGACCTTGGTGACGCCCATTTCGCGGGCGCGATCCTCGGACAGGAAGGGGTCATAAGCCAGAACGCGCATATGCAGGCCCAGGGCGCGGTCGATGACAATCGATCCGATATTGCCTGCGCCGATCACGCCAAGCGTCTTGTTGAAAAGCTCGACGCCCATGAAGCGGGTCTTTTCCCATTTTCCCGCATGGGTCGAGGCGCTGGCTTCGGGCAATTGCCGCGCCACCGCGAACATCATCGCGACGGCGTGCTCGGCCGTGGTGATCGAGTTGCCGAACGGTGTGTTCATCACGATCACGCCCTTCCTGGAGGCCGCCGGAATATCCACGTTGTCGACGCCGATGCCGGCCCGGCCGACGACCTTCAGGTTTTCGGCCTTTTCCAGCAGCTTTTCGGTGACCTTGGTGGCCGACCGGATGGCCAGCCCGTCATAGTGGCCGATCACCTCGGCCAGCTTGTCCTTGTCCTTTCCCAGGTCGGGCATGTAGTCGACCTCGACGCCGCGATCGCGAAAGATCTGGACGGCTGTTTCCGACAGCTTGTCGGACACAAGAACCTTTGGCATGTCATTCATCCTTCATGAGTTGCGCCCGGGCACCGCCTCGCAGACGCTGTGTTGGTCTTCGGTATGCAAATATCCTGCAACGGGCCTGGGGGACGCAAAGTCCCCCAGCGGTCGCGGGACGCAATTACTGCGCGGCCAGTTCGGCGCGGTAGGCGTGCTCGATCCAGGGCATCAAGGCTGCGACGTCGGCAGTCTCGACCGTCGACCCGCACCAGATCCGCAGACCCGCCGGTGCGTCGCGATAGGCCGCGGCGTCCAGCGCGACGCCCTCGCTTTCCAGGCGCTTGGCGACGGCCTTGGCGAAGGCCGCGCTGTCCTTGATCGCCGGATCGGTGAATTTCAGGCAGACGCTGGTGGTCGAGGCCGTCGCCGGATCCTGGGCCAGATCGGCGATCCAGTCCTTGTCCGCGATGAAGTCCCGAACGGCGGCGGCGTTCGCGTCGGCCCGTCCGATCAAACCATCCAGCCCGCCGATTTCCTTCGCCCATTTCAGGGCGATGAGGTAGTCCTCGACGGCCAGCATCGAAGGGGTATTGATCGTCTCGCCCCGGAAAATGCCCTCGTTCAGCTTGCCGCCCTTGGTCAGGCGGAAGATCTTCGGCAGCGGCCGGTCGGGTGTAAAGCTTTCGAGCCGTTCAACCGCGCGCGGTCCCAGGATCAGCATGCCATGCGCGGCCTCGCCGCCCAGCACCTTTTGCCAGCTGAAGGTCGCCACATCCAGCTTGTCCCAGGGCAGGTCCATCGCAAAGGCGGCGCTGGTTGCGTCGCAGATGGTCAGCCCTTCGCGCCCGGCAGGGATGGCATCGCCGTTCGGGACGCGCACGCCCGAAGTCGTGCCGTTCCAGGTAAACACGACATCCTTGTCGAAATCGACTTGCGCGAAGTCGACGATCTGACCGTAATCCGCCGTGCGGACGGTGGCGTCCAGTTTCAACTGCTTGACGGCGTCCGTCACCCAGCCCTCGCCAAAGCTTTCCCAGGCCAGCATCTCGACGGGGCGCGCGCCCAGCATGGTCCACATCGCCATTTCGACGGCGCCGGTGTCCGAGGCCGGCACGATGCCGATGCGGTAATCCGCCGGTATGCCAAGGACCTCGCGGGTCAGGTCGATCGCCTCTGCCAGCTTCGCCTTGCCGATGGCGGCCCGATGCGAACGGCCCAGCGGGGCGTCGGCAAGCATGTCCAGCCTGTAATGGGGGATCTTGGCGCAGGGGCCCGAGGAAAAACGCGGATTTTCCGGCCGCGCGGCCGGGATCGTCGGATCAGTCATGTGACTCAGCCTTCCAGCTAAAAGCCCCTCGTTGGGGAGGGGTGTCCCACCGCCGCGAATACGCCTTTCCCGAAATTGCTGCAACAGAAAAAGAGGATTGTCCCTCGGGCTCAGGCGGACCCGCGCAGAACGACGCAGACACCAGGGGCCTGGGCGACGGCAGGATTGGCAGCCGCGAAGACGGCCCGCCCGCAGGTGACTGATGGATCGAACGATGCGGGCCAGCCCGCCGATCCTGTCAGGAATCACGACGGGTCCGGACGGATCCCGGATGGCCTGGCGCACCGATTCCGCCAGTTCGGCGCGGGGCGAGACGCGATACGGGCCGGCACGGCGAAAAGGCGCGGCCAATTGCGGCCGCGCCCAGTGATCCGACAAGGGTTGAAGATCAGAGAATGAAGTCACCCGCCCAGTAGTCGTTCGCATCCGACAGGCCATCGACGATCCTGACGGTCATCTCGGGCGCCGCATCGCTGTCGGTGTTGACCCGCAACCACGTCTCGCCGCCGACATTCTGCATCCAGATCGTGCCTGCGCCGCCTGCGGTGGTCCCATTGAAGACGAAGGCCTGGTTGCCGGCCAGGTTGACATTCGCATCAATGGCGGACAGGTCGATCCTGTCTTCGGTGGTGCCGAACCAGTTGATCCCGGCGCCCTGGAAGTCCTCGATCCTGTCATAGGCGCTCGTGACGCCGTAGGGGGAATCGGACGTGCTGTAGAAGCGGAAGACATCGTTTCCGCCGCCGCCGATCATGACATCGCGCCCGCTGCTGCCAGCCAGCGTGTCGTTACCCGACCCGCCATTGAGCGTGTCATCGCCGGTGCCGCCATGCAGGAAGTCGTTGCCGCTGCCACCCAGCAACAGGTCATTGCCTGCGTCGCCATAGGCGCGATCATTGCCGGACCCGCCGTTCAGCGTGTCGTTGTGATTGCCGCCGCGCATGTAGTCGTTCCCGCCATGACCGGACAGACGGTCGTTGCCGTTATCGCCATAGAGGCGGTCATTGCCGCCGCGCCCGCCAAGCACGTCGTTTCCATCACCGCCACGGATCTGGTTGGCGCCGTTGGTCCCCAGCAGCGTGTCGTTGCCCCCGCCAGAGCGCAGGTTCTCGAACTGGGTGAAGCTTTCGCCGGCATAGTTGGTCAGGCCCGTGCTCAGGTCGACGCGGTAGTTGCCATTGAACGTCGTCGTATCCAGCCAGTCGGTTCCGGCCCCGCCGCGCAGCGTCTCGGGCGTGCCGAGACCGGCATAGACGTAGTCGTTTCCGTCCTGCCCGTCATAGACCCCCGCCCCGCTGGACCGGATCGTGTCGTTGCCGGACCCGCCATAGATGGTGTCGGTGCCGCCGCCGCCGATCAGGCTGTCATTGCCGGCATCGCCATAGATGTAGTCGTTACCGGCCAGCCCGTCGACGGTGTCGTTGCCGAGGCCACTATAGATGATGTTGTCGCCGGTCGTCCCGGTCAGGTTGTCGTTGCCAGACCCGGTCACAAGGTTCTCGAACTGGGTGAAGCTTTCGCCGGCCCAGTTGGTCAGGCCGGTGGTCAGGTTGACGGTGTAGTCGCCGTTGAAGGTCGTGGTGTTCAGCCAGTCGGTTCCGGCCCCGCCGCGCAGCGTCTCGGGCGTGCCGAGACCCGCATAGACGTAGTCGTTTCCGTCCTGCCCGTCATAGACCCCCGCCCCGCTGGACCGGATCGTGTCGTTGCCGGACCCGCCATAGATGGTGTCGGTGCCGCCGCCGCCGATCAGGCTGTCATTGCCGGCATCGCCATAGATGTAGTCGTTACCGGCCAGCCCGTCGACGGTGTCGTTGCCGAGGCCACTATAGATGATGTTGTCGCCGGTCGTCCCGGTCAGGTTGTCGTTGCCAGACCCGGTCACAAGGTTCTCGAACTGGGTGAAGCTTTCGCCGGCCCAGTTGGTCAGGCCGGTGGTCAGGTTGACGGTGTAGTCGCCGTTGAAGGTCGTGGTGTTCAGCCAGTCCGTCCCGGCCCCGCCGCGCAGCGTCTCGGGCGTGCCGAGACCGGCATAGACGTAGTCGTTTCCGTCCTGCCCGTCATAGACCCCCGCCCCGCTGGACCGGATCGTGTCGTTGCCGGACCCGCCATAGATGGTGTCGGTGCCGCCGCCGCCGCCCAGGCTGTCATTGCCTCCGAACCCGTAGATCAGGTCCGCGGCTGCGCCGCCGATGATGGTGTTGTTGTTGTTGTCGCCAAAATACGTCGCCATGATGTTCTCCCTTTCTTCTTTCTGCGCCTCCCGTTGATCGGGAAAGCTGTATCGGGATTGGTGATACGCCGTCGGCGTGAAACAGGCGTGAAAAAAATTGCGTATTGATTCCATTATGAATTGCTTTCAAAAACCTATTCCGAGACGTGCGAATCACCTGTATTTTTCTTTTTGTATGAGCTTGTTGCGCCGCTTTTCATGCCGCTTCGGCTGATTGGTCACGATGATATGATTCTTGTTTTGTACGGGGACGGGATTGCGATCCGCGAGCGAAATGAAAGTCCGAAACATGATATCGCCGCATGGTTGGAAATTTGCATAACTATTCGCGCTAAGCGTGATAGCCAGGGCGTTACTGAGGCGGTATCTTTCGCGCTTGCGTGCGCCGCAGCGCAAAGATATTCATGGCTTCGAATGTGAAAAGGAGATCATTGCATGGACGCCCGGGCGAGTATCGAAGAGATGAGGGACCAGCTTCGCAGCCTCAACCGCGCGCATCCCGACGCGACCCGTGGCTTCGGGGCGATGCAGAAGGCGATCAAGGAAGGCGGCGTTCTGGGCGTGAAGGAAAAGGAGTTCGTCGCCCTTGGCATCGCCATCGCGACGCGCTGCATGCCCTGCATCGAGTTTCACGTCGAGGCGCTGATGAAGGCCGGAGCCAGCCGTGAGGAAATGGCGGATGTCTGCGCCATGGCGATCAACATGGCCGGCGGTCCGGGGCTGATGTATGCGGCCAAGGCGCTGGCTGTCTGGGACCAGCTGGCGGATGGCTGATCAGCCAAGATAGGCGCGCAACCCCGGCGGCGGATCGTCCAGCAGCGGCCCCGTCGCCGCGGGCGGCATCGCGGTGCCCTGGTCGATCAGGATCGTCTGTGGCGCAAAGGCAACCGCGTCGCGGGGATCATGGGTGACCATCAGCACGGTTGCGCCTGTCTCGGCCGCGATCCGGGCCAGCAGGTCCAGCATCTCGGATTTGAGGGCCGGACCCAGCGCGGCGAAGGGTTCGTCCAGCAGCAGCACCGGCCGTGCGCGCAGCAGGACACGGGCCAGCGCGACCCGGCTCTGCTGCCCACCGGACAGATTCGCCGGGCGACGCTGGTCCAGGCCTTTCAGGCCGACCTCCTCGATGACCTGCGCCACACGGGTCCGTTGCGCCTCGTTCAGGCGCAGGTCCGGGCGCAGGCCAAGGCCGATATTCTGCGCGACGGTCAGATGCGGAAACAGGTTCTGGTCCTGAAACAGGAACGAGACGGGACGCTCACCGGGCGGCAGGTCCGTGATGTCGCGTCCGCGCCAGAGGATCCGGCCCCGGTCGGGCGCCAGAAACCCGCCGACCAGCGACAGCAGCGTTGATTTGCCCGAAGCGGAGGCGCCGATGACCGCGACGCGCTCTCCGGCCGCGACGGCCAGATCCGCGTGCAGGGTGAAATCGCCTCGGGTAACCTGGATGTCGCGGAACTCAAGCAAGGCGGCCTCCGCGATCGAACATCCAGAACAGCGCAAAGCTGATCGCCATCAGCAGTACCGCACAGGCCGAGGCATCGGCCATGCGGTAGGAATTCATCAGCTGGTACAGTTTCAGGGGCAGCGTGGGCTGATCGGTCGCAAACAGGGTGATGACCCCCAGATCGCCCATCGCCAGGGCGGCCGCCAGCCCGCCTGCGAATCCCAGTGGCCGGGCCAGCCGCGGCAGGGTCAGATAGCGCAGGCGCGAGACGCCGCGCATGTTCAGCGAATCGGCCAGCCTGCCGTAATCGGCGCGCAGGGTCCGCGCGGCCGGGATCAGCGCGCGCAGGCCGAAGGGCAGGGCCATGATCGCGTTGATCATCACGGTGACGGGCAGGGCCATCGCGTCGGTGGAGAACCATCCTCTCAACACGATGAACAGCCCCGTGCCCAGCACCAGCGGCGAGGCGATGATCGGCAGCATCCCGGCCGCCTCGATCCACGCCGCCCGTCCGCGCGCGATGGCCAGCGCCAGCGTCAGGCACATCAGCAGCGCCAGCAGCGCCGAGACCAGCGCCATCACGATCGACCGCAGCGCCGCCGTCCAGACCTCGGGCGGCAGCGAGGCAATGCGCGGCAGACCCTGCATGCTGACGGCAAGGATCGGCCACAACAGCGCCAGCGTCGTCAGCGCGATCGCCAGCGCGTCCATGCCCACCCGCCAGCCCCGCGGGGCGCGCGCATGGCGGCTTTCATCCAGCCCCGCGCCGAAGGCCGCCGGGATCGCGATCCAACGCGCCAGCGCCATTGCCGCGACGCACAGCCCGATCTGGACCAGCCCCAGCGCCGCCGCGCGGCCCAGGTCGAAATCAAAACGGAACGCCTGATAGATCGCCAGTTCGACCGTCGTCGCCGAGGGACCTCCGCCCAATGTCAGCGCGACCGCGAACGATGTCAGGCAGACCAGGAACACCGCCAGCCAGACCCCCGGCAGGACCGCGCGCAGCATCGGCCACTCAAGATGCCGGGCGACGTCGCGCGGGCCAAAGCCCAGGCTTTCCGCCAGCCGGAACCGCTCGGCCGGGATCGCCTGCCAGCCTTGCAGGATCAGGCGCACCGCCAGCGGAAGATTGAAGAACACATGGGCGAGGATCACCCCCTGCCAGCCATAGATGCTGAATTCCGGCAGCCCCAGCGTGCGCAGCGCATCGTTGATCGCACCGTTGCGGCCGAACACCGCGATCAGCCCCATGATCGCCACGATCACCGGCAGGATGAACGGCGCCCCCAGCAGCGTGACCAGCGCCGCCCGCCCCGGAAATCGTCGCCGCGCCAGGGCCCGCGCGACGGGGATGGCCAGCGCCGCCGACAACGCGGCCGACACGACCGCCTGCCAGATCGTGAACCACACCGCCCGCCAGTCCCACGGACCCAGCCCCGACAGGCCGCCGGCATGCCACGCGACGACCGCCAGCGTCCCAAGGATCAACGCGGCCAGCCCTGCGGCGACCGCGGCCCCCCCGGCCACCGGCCTCAGCGCGTGAAGGCCCGCAGCCATTCGTCCAGCGCTGGCTGGCGCAGCGCCTCGGCCTCGTCCTCGGTGTGGAACAGCGTCTTGTCGGGGCGCGGCAGATCGCGCATGACCTGCGGCCATTCGTCCCGCGGCAGCCTGGCCGGCAGCGACCAGTTGGCCAGCGGAATCTCGCGCTGGAATTCGGGCGTCAGGATCCAGTCCATGAATTGCTGCGCCAGTTCGGGCTGGTCCGTCGATTTCAGCTGCGCAGCCAGTTCCGCCATGAAGTAGTGACCTTCGGGAAAGATCGCGGCCTGCTTGGTCGTGTCGTCCTCAGCCGCGATGTGATAGGCGGGCGACGTGGTGTAGGACAGCACCATGTCGGCCTCTCCATCGGTGAACATGCCGTAGGATTCGGACCAGCCCCGGGTCACCGTCAGAACCTTCGGCGTCAGCTTTTCCCATGCCTCGTCGGCCCGGTCGCCATAGACCGCCTTGACCCAAAGCAGCAGCGCCAGGCCCGAGATCGAGCTGCGCGGATCCTGGATCACGATCTTCAGGTCACCGGCCGCTTCAAGCAGTTCGTCGAAGCTGGCGGGCGGGTTTTCCAGCCGCGTGCTGTCATAGACGAAGGCGGTCTCGCCCCAGTTGTAGGGCAGGAAGATGTCGTCGGTCCATTCGATCGGCAGCGACATGTCCGACGTGTCCTGGCCATGCGGCGCGAACAGGCCCGAGGCGCGAGCACGCGCCGTCATGTCGGTGTTCAGCCCGAAAACCAGATCGGCCTCGGTCCTGTCGCCCTCCATCAGGATGCGAGGCAGGATGTCGCCAGTGACGAATTGAAGGTCGCAGGCGCAGATCGCCTCGAATCCCGCTTCGATCTTCGGTCCCGGACCCCATTCGCTGGCGATGTAGTCGCCGGCATAGATGGTCAGCACGGGCTTTTCCTGCGCGGCCACGGGGGTCGCGGCCAGCATGGCAAGGGCAATTAGGCGGATGTTCATCGCTGTGCTCCTTCTTTTCGGGTTACGAAAGAAAGGACAGCGTCACCTTCCCTCCGCCGGTGTGAGCCGGATCAGGTTCAACGGGTCCGCTTGCGCGTCTCAGCCCTGGCAGGGCCCCCCGAGGTACTTCCGGAACATAGTGCGGATCCTGCGCGCCGCAAGGTGAAAGCGTGGTTTCCAAGCCCCGCGCCGACAGCTAGAAACGCCGGCGAGGGCAGCCGAAGGACCACGATGAACGATCAGCCCACCCCTATGATGGCGCAGTATCTGGCGATCCGGGAGGCCAATCCGGGTGCGCTGCTGTTCTATCGCATGGGCGATTTCTACGAGATGTTCTTCGAGGACGCCGTGCAGGCCGCCGCCGCCCTCGACATCGCGCTGACGAAACGCGGCACCCATGCGGGCCAGCCGATCCCGATGTGCGGCGTGCCGGTCCATGCGGCGGAATCCTATCTGCTGGCGCTGATCCGCAAGGGGTTTCGCGTCGCCATCGCCGAGCAGATGGAAGACCCGGCCGAGGCGAAGAAACGTGGCTCGAAATCGGTGGTCGCGCGTGACGTGGTGCGCCTTGTCACGCCCGGCACATTGACCGAGGAATCGCTGCTCGAGGCGCGCCGCAACAACTTTCTTGCCGCCTTTGCGACCGTGCGCGACGAAGGCGCGCTGGCGTGGGTCGACATCTCGACCGGCGCGTTTCAGGTGATGGACTGCCCGTTGTTGCGCCTTGCGCCGGAACTGGCGCGCCTCGCGCCACGCGAATTGCTGGCTGTCGAGGGTGCGGCGCTGGACGATCTGATCGCGGATACGGGCGCGGCGCTGACCAGCCTGCATCCCGGCGCATTCGACAGCGCGACGGGCGCGCGCCGGCTTTGCGACCTTTACGGTGTCGAGACCCTTGACGGTTTTGGCGGCTTCGGTCGCGCCGAACTGTCCGCGATGGGCGCGATCGTCGACTATCTTCAGATGACCCAGAAGGGCAAACGGCCGCTGATGCGGCCTCCGGTTCGCGAAAGGGTCGGCGGCGCGATGCAGATCGACGCCGCCACCCGCCGCAACCTCGAGATCACGCAGGCGCTGTCGGGCGGGCGCGAAGGATCGCTGATCGCGGCCATCGACCGGACCGTGACGGCGGCCGGGGCGCGCCTGCTGGAGCGCCGGATCAGCGCGCCGTCGCGCGACCTGTCGCTGATTCATGCGCGGCAGGATGCGGTGGCGTCGCTGGTCGACGACGCGCGTCTGGCGGCGGATCTGCGCGCGGCGCTGGCCCGCGTGCCCGACATGGACCGCGCCCTGTCGCGTCTTGCGCTGGACCGCGGCGGGCCGCGCGATCTGGCCGCGATGCGCGCCGGACTGACCCAGGGTGCCGCGATCGCAGCGCGCCTTGCCGATGAAAGCCCGGCGCTGCTGCGTGACGCGGCAGGCGATCTGACCGGCCATGACGCCCTGATCGATCTTCTGGATGATGCGCTGGTGGCCGAGCCGCCCTTGCTGGTGCGCGATGGCGGCTTCGTCGCCCCCGGTCATGACGAGGACCTGGACCAGACCCGCCGGCTGCGCGACGAAGGCCGTGGCGTGATCGCCTCGATGCAGGCCGACTATGCCGCGAAGGCCGGCGTCGGCAGCCTGAAGATCAAGCACAACAACGTCTTGGGCTATTTCATCGAGACCACCGCGGCGCATGCGCAACGGATGCTGGCGCCGCCGCTGTCGGACCTGTTCATCCATCGCCAGACCACCGCCAACCAGATCCGCTTCACCACGGTCGAACTGTCGGAACTGGAAACTCGCATTCTGAACGCCCGCGACCGGGCGCTTGAAATCGAGCGGGGGATCTTTGACCGCCTCAGGGCGGCCGTCCTGGACCGGGCCGCCCTGATCGGGCAGGCCGCCCGCGGCTTGGCCGAGATCGATCTGGCCACCGCTTTCGCCGACATCGCGACCGGCGAGGGGTGGTCCCGCCCGCGCGTGGACGACAGCCGCGCCTTTGTCATCGAAGCCGGGCGGCACCCGGTCGTCGAGCGCGCGTTGAAGCGGAAATCCGAAAGCTTCGTCGCCAATGATTGCGACCTGACATCCGGGAGCACCCCGGCGATCTGGCTGCTGACGGGGCCGAACATGGCCGGGAAGTCGACCTTCCTGCGCCAGAACGCGCTGATCGCGCTGCTGGCGCAGGCGGGGGCCTTCGTGCCCGCTCGGGCCGCCCATATCGGCATGGTCAGCCAGCTTTTTTCCCGCGTCGGTGCGGCTGATGACCTGGCGCGCGGCCGGTCCACCTTCATGGTCGAAATGGTCGAAACGGCCGCCATCCTCAACCAGGCCGACGACCACGCGCTGGTGATCCTGGATGAGATCGGGCGTGGCACGGCGACCTGGGACGGGCTGTCCATCGCATGGGCCGTCATGGAGCATCTGCACGCGGTCAATCGCTGCCGCGCCCTGTTTGCCACCCATTACCACGAGATGACGGCACTGAGCGCCCGGCTGGACGGGGTCGAGAATGCCACCGTGGCCGTGCGGGAATGGGAGGGCGACGTGATCTTCCTGCACGAGGTGCGCAAGGGCGCGGCCGATCGCAGCTATGGTGTCCAGGTCGCGCGACTGGCCGGCTTGCCCGGTTCGGTCGTGGATCGCGCGCGCGAGGTCCTGGACGCTCTGGAAAGCGGCGAACGCGAAGGCGCAGCCCGACCTGCCGCGCTGATCGACGACCTGCCGTTGTTCCGCGCGGTCCATTCCGCGCCCGTGAAGCCGGCGGATAGCAGGCTGGATGCCCGGATCAGGGACATCCATCCGGACCGCCTGACGCCGCGCGAGGCGCTGGACCTGATCTACGAACTCAAAGCCCTGACCGGAGAGACCGCATGAGCTTCAATACCTTCGGCCGCGAATTCCGGTTCACCACCTGGGGCGAAAGCCATGGCCCTGCGCTTGGCGCGACGGTCGACGGCGTGCCGCCCGGCGTCCCGCTGGACGAGGGCGGTATCCAGCAATTCCTGGACCGCCGACGCCCCGGCACGTCGAAGCACACGACGCAGCGCAAGGAAGCCGACCAGGTTCGTATCCTTTCGGGGGTCTTCGAAGGCCGCAGCACGGGAACGCCCATCCAGCTGATGATCGAGAACACCGACCAGCGCAGCAAGGATTACGGAGAGATCGCGACCAGTTTCCGGCCGGGCCATGCCGATATCAGCTATCACCTGAAATACGGGCTGCGCGATTATCGAGGCGGCGGACGCTCATCGGCGCGCGAGACCGCGGCTCGGGTCGCGGCCGGGGGCGTCGCGCAGGCGGTGCTGGCCCATCTTGTGCCGGAACTCAAGATCATCGGCTACATGGTGCAGATGGGCGAAATGCGCCTGAACCGCGCGAGATTCGACACGCGCGCCATCCCGGACAACCCGTTCTTTCTGCCTGATGCCTCGGCTGTCGCCGCCTGGAGCGATTATCTGGACGCGATCCGCAAGGACCAGAACAGCGTCGGCGCGGCAATCGAAGTGCTGATCGAGGGTTGCCCGCCCGGCCTGGGCGCGCCGGTCTATGCCAAGCTGGACACCGATCTGGCCGCTGCGATGATGTCGATCAACGCCGTGAAGGGTGTCGAGATCGGCGAGGGCATGGCTGCGGCCGGGCTGACCGGTACTGACAATGCCGACGAGATCCGGATGGGCAATGACGGGCCGATGTTCCTGTCGAACCACGCGGGTGGCGTTCTTGGAGGCATTTCCAGCGGACAGGACATCGTGGTGCGATTCGCGGTCAAGCCGACCAGTTCGATCACCACGCCGCGCCGGACCATCAATCAGCACGGCGAGGAAATCGAACTGATCACCAAGGGCAGGCATGATCCTTGCGTCGGTATCCGCGCGGTGCCGGTGGCCGAGGCCATGGCGGCCTGTGTGATCCTTGACCATCTGCTGATGGACCGTGCCCAGACAGGAGGGGTCCGGGGGCGGATAGGCTGACCGGATCTGCCGGAAAGCTGCGTTCGCGGCTGTCACAAACGACCGCCTTGAACCTGCAGATTGTGTCGCCGCAAGGCCGCACAACCTTGAGTTTCCAAGCGGTTTGGCCTGCAATGGCTGCGCGCGGGGGCTGTCACGAGAACGTCACATAGTTTTCGCATTAACGTCACCTGCGGGGAATAGGCAGCGGGCAGCCCCAAGATCAGGGTGCAGAATGACTCAGGAGAGATCCATGACCACCATCAAGTTCACCGTCTCGGCGCTTGCCGTGATTGCCGCCTCGGCCACCGCCGCTTCGGCCCGCGATCAGATCCGCATCGTCGGCTCTTCGACCGTGTTCCCCTATACTCAGGCGGTCGCCGAAGAATTTTCCAATCAGACCGGCGCGTCCGCACCGATCGTGGAATCGACCGGCACCGGCGGCGGCATGCAGATCTTCTGTGGCGGAATCGGAGAAGGCCATCCCGACCTGACTGGCGCCTCGCGCGCCATGAAGAAATCGGAATTCGATCTGTGTGCCGGAAACGGCGTGACCGATATCAGCGAGGCCATGATCGGTTACGATGGCCTTGCGATTGCCGTCAGCCGCGCAAACGAGTCGGACTGGGATCTGACGCTGGGTCAGGTCTTCCTGGCGCTGGCCGCCGAGGTTCCGCAGGACGGCGCGATGGTGCCGAACCCCTACACGAAATGGTCCGAAATCGACGGCTCGCTGCCGGACACCGAGATCGTTGTTCTGGGTCCGCCCCCGACCTCGGGCACCCGCGACGCGTTCGTCGAACTGGCCATGCATGCCGGATGCGAATCGCTCGAGGAAGTCGAGAAGATCGCCGAGGATTCCGGAAACGACGATTGGGTGAACGAAAACTGCTCGCGCATGCGGACCGATGGCCCGTTCATCGAAGCCGGCGAGAACGACAACCTGATCGTTCAGCGCCTGAACAGCGATCCGAATGCATTGGGCATCTTCGGCTACTCGTTCCTCTACGAGAACACCGACACGCTGAAGGGCGTCAAGCTGAACGGTGTCGAAGTCGCCATGGAAACCATTGCGTCGGGTGACTATCCGCTGTCGCGCCCGCTGTTCTTCTACGTCAAGAACGCCCATCGTGGCGTGATCCCGAACCTCCAGGAATTCGTCGAGGAATACATGTCGGAAAACGCGCTCGGCCCCCGCGGCTATCTTGCCGAGCGTGGCCTTGTCGCACTGCCCGATGAAGAGCGCGCGAAGCTGCAGGAATCCGTGACGACCGGTTCGGTCAAGCTTGAAGTGACCGAGTAACAACGCCTCCGCTCCGCCCGGACTGGTCCGGGCGGAGCCTCTCTTCCCACGAGGTCGGCATGACGGGAATAGCCTTTGCGATGCTGCTGACGGCAGCGCTTGCTGGTTACATGATGAACAGGCGGGCCGCACTGGCCCTTCGCGACGGCGGGCAACGTCTGCACTCTCTTGGAATGTTCCACGGGATGTATGCCGCGCTTGCGGTTCTGGTGCCGGCGATCATCGTGACGCTGCTATGGCTTGCGTTGCAAAGTTCGGTGATCGACGCCATCATCATGTCGGGCCTGCCGGACGGGGCGACCGAGAACGTCGACACGGGCATGGTCCAACTGATCAAGAGCGAAATCCATTCGATCGCGCGGGGTCGCGTCTTCGGAACCCCGGAACCCTGGAAGATCGAGGCCGCCGAGCGCCTGAATGCGTTGCAGGCGATGGCCGGCTGGCTGTTGCTGGCGGTGGTCGCACTGATAAGCGCGGCAGCGCTTTTCGTGACGCGACGCAGCGTGGCCTCGGAATTCCGTGCCCGTCAGGCGGTCGAGAGGATCATCTATGGCCTGCTGATCGCCTGTTCGCTGTTCGCCATCTTCGTGACCGTCGGCATCGTGCTGTCACTGGTCTTCGAATCGATCCGGTTCTTCCAGATGGTGCCGATTACCGAATTCCTGTTCGGCACAAGCTGGGAACCGCAGATCCCGATCCGGGCCGACCAGATCGCTGCCGAAGGCGCGTTTGGCTGGATCCCGGTTCTGCTGGGCACGCTGGTCATCACCTTTGTCGCGATCACCATCTCTGTTCCCGTCGGGCTGATGTCCGCGATCTACCTGAACGAATTCGCCAGCCCGGGCTTTCGCGGCATCGCGAAGCCGCTGCTGGAGATCCTGGCCGGCATTCCGACGGTGGTGTACGGGTTCTTCGCCATCCTGACCGTGGCGCCGGCGATCCGCGCCTGGGGGGCTGCGCTGGGCATTCCGGTGGCACCGAATACCGCGCTTGCCGCCGGTGGTGTCATGGCCATCATGCTGATCCCCTTCATCTCGTCCTTCGCCGACGACGCGCTGTCGGCGGTCCCGCGCAGTCTGCGCGATGGCAGCATGGCGCTGGGCGCCACGCGGTCCGAGACGGTGCTGAAAGTGCTGTTTCCCGCCGCCATCCCGGGCATCGTGGGCGGCGTGCTTCTGGCCATCAGCCGGGCGATCGGCGAGACGATGATCGTGGTCATGGCCGCCGGGCTGATCGCCAAGATGACCATCAATCCGCTGGACAGCGTGACCACCGTGACCGTCCAGATCGTGACGCTGCTGATCGGCGACACTGCCTTCGACAGCCCCAAGACGCTGGCCGCCTTTGCGCTGGGTCTGATGCTGTTCATCGTGACCCTGATGATCAACATCGTCGCCCTGCGCGTCGTGCGCAAATATCGTGAACTCTATGACTGAGGCTCGACGCGACATGACCGAACAGACCACCGGCTCTCCGACGCGGAACCACGACTGGAACTCGGAACAGTTTCGCAAGAACCTCGCCCGCCGCCGCCGCGGCGAGATTGTCCTGCGTGGCTTTGGCCTGGCTGCGATCGGTCTTGCCTTCCTGATGCTGGCGATCCTTCTGTGGACGCTGATCTCGGGTGGCGCGCAGGCGTTTCGCCAGACGCATGTCGCGATCGAGGTGCCGATCTCGGCCGAACTCGTCGATCCGGCCAACCCGGCCGACGGGAACTATCGCACGGTCATGCGCGATGCCATGCAGACGACCTTCCCGGATGCCGACCCGTCCGAACTGCGCGCGCTGGCCGGCATCCTGTCGAATGCCGCGCAGTTTGTCGTGCGCGACAGGGTCGTGGACGATCCGTCGCTGATCGGTCAGACAGTCCGGATCAATGTTCCGACCTCGGACCCTTACGACCAACTGAACAAGGGCAATGTCGATATCGATTCGGACGAGGCGCTGCGACGCCTTGACGACACCGACATCGCGGCCTTCAAGCAGCTGCAAGACGAGGGGCGCATCACCCTGCCGATCAACTGGGCGCTGCTGACCAACGCCGATTCGCGCTTTCCCGAACTGGCCGGCCTGAAGGGCGCGATCATCGGGTCGGCCTATGCGCTGCTGGTGTGCTTCCTGATCTCGTTCCCGCTGGGGATCGGGGCGGCGATCTATCTTGAGGAATTCGCCCCGAAGAACAAGCTCAGCGACGTGATTGAGGTCAACATCAACAATCTGGCGGCCGTGCCTTCGGTCGTGTTCGGCCTGCTTGCGCTGGCGGTGTTCCTGGGCTGGTTCGGGATGCCGCGATCGGCGCCGTTCGTCGGCGGCCTGACGCTGTCGCTGATGACGCTGCCGACGATCATCATCGCGACCCGCGCGGCGCTGAAGGCCGTGCCACCGTCGATCCGCGAGGCTGCGCTGGGGGTTGGCGCGTCGAAGCAGCAGGTGGTGTTCGGCCACGTCCTTCCGCTGGCCATGCCCGGCATCCTGACCGGGACGATCATCGGTCTGGCGCAGGCCTTGGGGGAAACCGCGCCGTTGCTGCTGATCGGCATGAACGCTTTTGTGACGGCAGCGCCCTCGTCGCCCTTCGATGCCGCGACCGCGCTGCCGACGCAGATCTTCATCTGGGCAGACAGCCCCGAACGGGGCTTTGTGGCCCGCACATCGGCGGCTATCCTGGTGTTGCTGGGGTTCCTCGTGATGATGAACGCAATCGCCATCTACCTGCGCAGCCGCTTCGAGCGCCGCTGGTGAGGGCCGAAAGGAGGCCAGGATGTACGATATGAATCGAGTGGAGAATGCCGTGGGCCAGGACGAAATCAAGATATCGGCAAGAAATGTGCAGGTCTGGTACGGCGAAACGCACGCCATCAAGGATGTCGATGTGGATATCCTCGACAAGACCGTCACCGCCTTCATCGGCCCGTCGGGCTGCGGGAAATCGACTTTTCTGCGCTGCATAAACCGGATGAACGACAGCATTCCCTCGGCACGTATCGAAGGCGAGATCCGGCTGGACGGCGAGGATATCTATGACCGCAGCATCGATCCGGTCCAGCTGCGCGCGCGCGTCGGCATGGTGTTCCAGAAGCCGAACCCGTTTCCGAAGTCGATCTATGACAACGTCTCGTACGGCCCGCGCATTCACGGCCTTGCCCGAAACCGCGCCGAACTGGACGAGATCGTCGAACGATCGCTGCGTGACGCGGCCCTGTGGAACGAGGTGAAGGATCGCCTGCAAGAGCCCGGCACCGGGCTTTCGGGCGGCCAGCAACAGCGTCTGTGCATCGCCCGCGCCATCGCGACCTCGCCTGAAATGCTGCTGATGGACGAGCCGTGCAGCGCGCTGGACCCGATCGCGACTGGCCAGGTCGAGGAACTGATCGACCACCTGCGGCAGGACTTTTCGGTCGTGATCGTCACCCATTCGATGCAGCAGGCCGCGCGCGTCAGCCAGAAGACCGCCTTCTTCCACCTGGGCAGCCTCGTGGAATACGGTGAAACCGACGAGATCTTCACGAAACCGCAAGATCCAAGGACCGAGTCCTATATCTCGGGCCGGATCGGCTGACGGGCAGGGAGCCAGGCAAGATGAACCGCGACAAACACATATCCTCGGCGTTCGACCGCGATCTGGAAACCATCCAGGCTCAGGTGGTGAAGATGGGCGGCATGGTCGAAGCGTCGATCACGGACGCGGCGACCGCGCTGGAAAACCGCGACGAAGAGCTGGCCGAACAGGTCCGCCGTCGCGACAAGGCCATCGACGCGATGGAAGTCCGGATCAACGAGGATGCGGCGAGGCTGATCGCCCTGCGTGCCCCGACCGCGACCGATCTGCGGATGGTGCTGGCGGTCATCAAGATCGGGGCATCGCTGGAACGGGTCGGGGACTATGCCAAGAACATGGCCAAGCGCACCGCGGTCCTGTCTCATCTTCCCGCCATCGAAGGATCGGGCATCGCCCTGCGCCGGATGAGCGTGGCGGTCAGCAAGATGCTTCAGGACGCGCTGGACAGCTATATCCGCCGCGATGCGGAACTGGCCGAGGATGTCCGCCAGCGCGATCTTGAGGTGGACCAGATGTACAACGCGCTGTTCCGCGAGTTCCTGACCCACATGATGGAGGACCCGCGCAATATCACCGCCTGCATGCATCTGCATTTTCTTGCCAAGAATACCGAACGCATGGGCGATCACGCCACGGCCATCGCCGAGCAGGTGATCTACCTGGTGACCGGCGAGATGCCGGATGACGCGCGGCCCAAGGGCAATTCGGTCCCCGCCGATACAGCGGAAATCACGGAAGGGTAAGCCCGATGTCCCGTCAAAGCCCCTGCGTGCTGGTCGTCGAGGACGAAGGCGCGCAGCGCGAGGTGTTGCAGTACAACCTCGAATCGGAAGGGTTCGAGGTGGTCGTCGCCGACAACGGAGAGGACGCGCTGCTGCTGGTTCAGGAAGAACAGCCCGATCTGATGGTGCTGGACTGGATGCTGCCCAAGGTCAGCGGGATCGAGGTCTGCCGTCAGGTCAAGGCCGATCCGGCGACGCGCGGCATCCCGATCATCATGCTGTCGGCGCGCGGAGAGGAATCCGACCGTGTGCGCGGTCTGGAAACCGGTGCCGACGATTACGTCGTCAAGCCCTACTCCGTGGTCGAGCTGATGGCCCGGCTGCGCACGCAGTTGCGCCGGACGCGCCCTGCCAGCATGGGAGAGCGGCTCAGCTATGCCGACATCATCCTCGATGCCGCCGAGCATCGCGTCTTTCGCGCCGGTCAGCCGCTGCATCTTGGCCCGACCGAGTTCCGTCTGCTGTCGACCCTGATGGAAAAGCCGGGCCGCGTATGGACGCGCGAACAGTTGCTGGACCGGGTCTGGGGCCGTGACATCTATGTCGACACCCGCACGATCGACGTGCATGTCGGCAGGCTGCGCAAGGCGCTGATGCAGAATGGCGGCGAAAACCCGGTCCGCACGGTGCGCGGGACCGGTTACGCGCTGGGCTGACTCCGCCCGGCGGCTGTCAGGCGTCCTGCGACCGGATGAAGTCCAGCACCTCCTCCAGCGTCGGGATCGCGTCGCTTGCGCCTGGCCGGGTTACCTTCAGTGCGGCAGCCGCGGCTGCCAGGCGAAGCGCGTCTGCGACAGTGTCTCCCCGGTCCAGCGCGGCTGCGAAATAACCCGCGAAGGTATCGCCCGCCGCGGTCGTATCGACGGGCGCCACCCGAAAAGCCGGCTGGCGATGCGTGACCCCGCGCCGCAGATCGCGATATTCGGCCCCCTCGGCGCCACGCGTGATCAGCAATCCCTCGACCGGCAGTTCTCCAGACAGCGCGGCGAACAGCTGTTCGGCCTCACCCGCATTCATGGCCAGAACCGAGACATGCGGCAGCACGTCGCGGACCGCGTCGATATCGAACGGCGCGGCGGAGTAGATCACCCGCGCACCGGTTGCGCGTGCGATGCGTGCGGCCTCGATCTGGCAACCGGTTTCATTCTGGATCAGCAGCGTGTCCTGGGCCTTGATCCGCTTCAGGGCGCCGCGAAGGTCCTCTGCCGAAATCGCGCGGTTTGCCCCGGGATGGATGACGATGGCGTTTTCCGCGTCTCGGTCCACCAGGATGACCGCATGGCCGGTGACCTCGCCCGGCAGGCGCTGGATATCGGCGGGGCACACGCCTGCCGCGCGCAACCGATCCACCACCCATTCATCATCGCGGCCTATCGCGCCCAGGTGATGGGTCATCGCGCCCGCCTGCGCCGCCGCCACGGACTGGTTGGCGCCCTTGCCGCCCAGTCCGACGGAATAGGCCTGCGAAGGAACCGTCTCTCCGGGCTGGGGCAGGTGGACCAGCCGGTAGACGTGGTCGATATTGATCGAGCCCAGATTCCAGATCGCCATGAGCGTCCCCTTGCTTCCCGGCCCAATCTGACCGCCCGGGACAAGGCTTGTCCAGTAACGAAGAACGCGCCCCGAAAAGGGGCGCGTTCAGGGTGTCCGGGCGTGTCGGGATCAGTGTTCCCGTTTCTTGCCCTTGTGGGGCGCCCAAAGCCGCTTGTTGGTCAGGTACAGCAGCGCGGTCAGCACGATCAGGAACAGAACCGACACGAAACCGACCATCTTGCGGTCCATCATCTTCGGTTCGGCGGTCCACATCAGGAAGGCCGACACGTCACGGGCCATCTGGTCAACCGTGGCGGGGGTGCCGTCCTCGTAGGTCACCAGATCCTCGTACAGCGGCGGTGCCATCGAGATGTAGCCCGATGAGAAGGCGGTGTTCTCATAGAACAGCGAACCCGCCTGCTCCATTTCCTCGCCGGTATAGCCGGTCAGCAGGGCGTGGATGTATTCCGGGCCCCCGCCGCCCCTGAGCAGCTGGTTGATGCCGGTGCCGTAGGGTCCGTGGAACCCGGCGCGGGCCTTTGCCATCAACGAGAGGTCGGGCCCCATGCCCTCGCCGCTGACCGCCGGGAAGTGGTCGGTCGGCAGGCGCGGACGGTCTTCGCCGGTTTCCTGGTCGGTGATCTCGATCATCGAGGCGGCATAGGCACGAACCTGATCCTCGGGCAGCCCCGGCCCGCCTTCGTCATGCAGGGTACGGATCGGGACGAACTTCATGCCGTGGCAGGCCGAGCACACCTCGGTATAGACTTGCAAACCGCGCTGAAGCTGGAACTGGTCATACTTGCCAAACGGTCCCTCGAAGCTGAACGCGATGTCTTCGATATGGACAGTGGCGTGATCGCCGGCACCATGATCTTCCTCGGCATGGTCGTCACCCGCGTCGGCCGTTTCGATGCCGTCCCGGGCGGCCGCGACTTCTGCGTCCACGACTTCTGCGTCCACGACTTCAGCTTCCGCGGCTTCCGCGTCCGTTGCTTCAGCTTCGGTGGCTTCAGCGTCCGTGGTTTCAGCGTCAACGGGCTCTTGCCCGTCTTCGGCTTCGGCCGTCTGACCGTCGGCCGACTCATCGTCGGCACCGGCTTCAGCGTCCGCTGCGGCTTCCTGTTCGGCGCCCGTGTCCTCGGCGGCGCTGTCGTCCTGTGGTGATTCTGCCTCGGCTTCGGCCTGATCGGCCGACTGTTCCTGGGCAGGTTCTGCCGTGACGTCCTCGGCGGCCGCGTCGCCCGCCGCCGGTTCGACCGTCTCGTCCGGTGTTGCGACGAAGGTCGTGCCTTGATCGGGCGCGACCTGGGCCTCGCCCGGCTGCTCCATCGGCACCGTCGTGGTCGAGCCCTCCTGCGCCAGCGCAAAGCCGGTCGCGGACAGGGTCAGGGCCGCAACAGCCGTGAGCGTCTTGGTTCTCAGGGTCATTGATGGCTCTCCTTACTCGGCCATGCGCGTTGGCGCGTCGTAATGCGCGAGGTAGTCTTCCTCGATCGTCGCAGGCATCGGGTCGGGCTTCTCGATCACCCCCAGCAGCGGCAGGATCACCAGGAAATAGGCGAACCAGTAGGCCGAGCCGGCCAGCGCGATATAGGGATAGATCCCCTCGGCAGGCATGGCCCCCGCCCACATCAGGACGACGAAATCCACGCAAAGCAGCCCGAACCACCACTTGAACTGCGGACGATAGCGGCCCGAGCGCACGCGGCTGGTGTCAAGCCACGGCACCAGCGCCATGACCAGGATCGCGCCGAACATCGCGATCACGCCGAAGAACTTGGCGTCGATGATCCCGAAGGACAGGAAGCTGACCAGCTGGACCAGCCACACCTCGCTGTCGAACGCGCGCAGGATCGCGTAGAAGGGCAGGAAATACCATTCCGGCACGATATGGGCGGGCGTCACCAGCGGGTTCGCCTCGATATAGTTGTCGGCATGGCCCAGATAGTTGGGCATGAAGCCCACGATCGCGAAGAAGACGATCAGGACCACGCCAAGGGCGAAGAGGTCCTTCATCACGAAATAGGGCCAGAACGGCAGGGTGTCCTTCTGGGCTTCTTGCTTGCTGGTCCTGCGGACCTCGACGCCGGTCGGGTTGTTGTTGCCGGTCGTGTGGAAGGCCCAGATATGAACCACCACCAACGCCGCGATGATGAACGGCAGAAGGTAATGCAGCGAGAAGAAGCGGTTCAGTGTGGCGTTGTCCACGGCCGGCCCGCCCAGAAGCCAGGTCTGGATCGACGGCCCGATGCCGGGGATCGCGCCGAACAGGCCGGTGATGACCGTGGCGCCCCAGAAGGACATCTGCCCCCAGGGCAGCACGTAGCCCATGAAGGCGGTGCCCATCATGCACAGATAGATCAGCATGCCGATGATCCATGTGACTTCGCGCGGGGCCTTGTAGCTGCCGTAGTACAGGCCCCGGAAGATGTGCAGATAGACGGCGACAAAGAACAGCGACGCGCCGTTGGCATGCAGGTAGCGCAGCATGTAGCCACCGTTCACGTTGCGCGTGATGTGTTCGACGCTGGCGAATGCCAGATCGACATGCGGCGTGTAGTGCATCGCCAGCACGATCCCGGTGATGATCTGCAGGACCAGGCAGAATGCCAGGACAACGCCCCAGATCCACATCCAGTTGAGGTTCTTGGGGGTTGGAATCATCAACGTGTCGTAAAGGATGCCGGCCACCGGAAGGCGGCGGTGCAGCCAGCGCTCGAAGCCCGATTTGGGCTCGTAATGGTCGTGCGGAATACCGGCCATGTGCGAAGCCCTCCTCAGCCCAGCTTGATGGTGGTGTCGTCGAGGAACTCGGCGACGGGAATATGCAGGTTCTGGGGCGCCGGGCCCCTGCGGATGCGTCCGGCGGTGTCGTAGTGCGAGCCGTGGCACGGACAGAACCAGCCGCCGAAATCGCCGGCCCCGTCGCCGATCGGCACGCAGCCCAGATGGGTGCAGACGCCGATCTGGACCAGCCATTCGCCGGCCTCGTCCAGGGTGCGGTTCTCGTCCGTTGCCGGTTCCACGCCGCCCAGATTGGGGTTCTGTGCCGACGGGTCGATCAGATCGTTGAGGTCGACTGCGCGACCCTCGTCGATCTCGGCCTGGGTCCGGCGGCGGATGAACACGGGCTTGCCCAGCCATTTGACGGTCAACTGGGTTCCGGTCTCGATGCCGCCGACATCGACCTGGATCGACGACAGCGCCTGAACATCAGCGGACGGGTTCATCTGGTTCACAAGCGTCCAGGCGGCGGCACCGGCGGCCACCGTCCCTGCGCCCGCAGTGGCAAAGTAGAGGAAATCCCTCCGAGTGCCTACGTGATCATCTGCGTGGGACACGGGTCATTCTCCAATTCGGGCCGGCGGACCGGCCGATACGAAAATCCGGGCCGCGTCTGATCGCAGCCTTCGCGAGGGCGGTTCTAACGGTCAATTCCCTGTCAGTCCAGCCGATAACCCTGTGCGAACCAGCGCATAATGCCGCATCTGTTGGATTTTTGTCGCGCTGCCCGGCCACGGACGTGGCCGGGACGGTTGCGGGGAGCCTTCTTGCCCGGTCCTGCCTGATGCCGGTCCCGGGACGATGACCGGGCGGGGCAGGCAATGCGCGCTCAGAGCAGCCCTTCCGAGCGGAAGCTGAGCTCGCGGCACTTGCCGATGATCAGATGGTCGTGGATGGTGATTCCCATGCTGTCGGCGGCCTGCGCGATCCGTGCGGTCATGGCGATGTCCTGGTCGGATGGGGTCGGATCGCCCGACGGGTGGTTGTGGACCAGAATCAGCGCCGAGGCGTTCAGTTCGAGGGCGCGTCTGATGATTTCGCGAGGATAGACGGGAACGTGGTCGACCGTGCCCCGTCCCTGTTCCTCGTCGGCGATCAGGACATTCTTGCGATCCAGATAGAGGACGCGAAACTGTTCGATCTCGCGATGCGCCATCGCCATGTGGCAATAATCCAGCAGCGCGTCCCAGCTTGACAGCACCGGACGATGCATGACGCGGGCGCGCGATAGGCGCTGAGCGGCGGCCTCGATGATCTTCAACTCGGCAACGACGGCCGGACCGACGCCCTCGACTTCGGTCAGCCGGGCGGGGTTTGCGGACAGGACGCGGTTGAAATCCCCGAAGAGATCGATCAGGCGCCGGGCCAGCGGCTTGACATCCTGACGGGGAATGGCCCGGAAAAGCACCAGCTCCAGCAGTTCGTAATCCGGCATGGCCGCCGCGCCACCCTGCATGAAACGTTCGCGCAGTCGGGCGCGGTGGTCGGCCAGATAGGATGGCGTCGCCTGCTTGCCGGCTGGTCGCGCCATCGCGACCGGCATCGCCACGTCATCGGGCGCGGGACTGAACAGGGGTAGCGGCATTTCGCCGAAGGCGCGATTCGGGTCCATGAAGCCAACATGGCCCGGCAGTCGTGAAAAACCGGTTAACGCGACCGGATGACCGCGCTAGCGGGTCATGTCGTCCCAGAAGCCCTTGACCTTGCGGAAAAAGCTGTCGGATTGCGGGCTGTTGTCAGCCTTCACCGCCTCGAATTCCCGCAGCAGTTCCTTTTGTCTTGCGGTCAGGTTGACTGGCGTTTCGACGACAAGCTCGATCAGCATGTCGCCGGCCTCGCCATTCGCGCCCGCGCCATGGCGCAGTGGCGGCATGCCCTTGCCGCGCAGCCGCATCTGGCGTCCCGACTGGCTGCCTGCGGGCACCTTCACCCGTGCCCGCCCACCGTCGATCGTCGGGACCTCGACCTCGCCCCCCAGCGCGGCGCTGGCCATGCTGACGGGCACCTGGCAGGCCAGCATCTTGCCGTCGCGCAGGAAGATATCGTGTTCCTTGACCTCGATGAAGATGTAGAGATCGCCCGCTGGCCCGCCCCGCAGGCCAGCCTCGCCCTCGCCGGCAAGGCGGATGCGGGTGCCGGTCTCGACGCCTGCCGGAATGTTGACCGACAGGGCCCGCTCTTTTTCGACCCGGCCCGCGCCATGGCAGGCCTTGCACGGGTTCTTGACGATCTGGCCTGCGCCGCCACAGGTCGGGCAGCTGCGCTCGACCGTGAAAAACCCCTGCTGTGCGCGGACCTTGCCCATGCCGGCGCAGGTCGGGCAGTTGGCCGGTTGCGTCGCACCTTCGGCACCGGTGCCGCTGCATTCGCCGCAGGCGACCGAACCGGGAACCGAGATGGCCCTTTGCAGCCCGGCATAGGCTTCTTCCAGCGAGACCTGCAGGTTGTAGCGCAGGTCCTGACCGCGCTGCGCCCGTGACCGGCCGCCGCCAGGTCCGCCGCGGCGGCCCATCATGTCGCCGAACAGATCGTCGAACACATCGGCGAAGGCCGCGCCGAAATCGCCGGGATGGGCGCCGCGCGCGCCAAAGCCGCCGCCGCCCATGCCGCCATTCTCGAACGCGGCATGCCCGAAACGGTCATAGGCTGCCTTCTTCTGGTCGTCCTTCAGGCAGTCATACGCCTCGTTGACTTCCTTGAACCGCGCCTCGGCCTGATTGTCATCCTTGTTGCGATCAGGGTGAAGCTCTTTCGCCTTGCCGCGATAGGCTTTCTTGATCTCGTCCGTCGAGGCTCCGCGGGTGACGCCCAGAACCTCGTAGTAGCAACGCTTGGCCATGTCGTTTCCTGTTCAGTGCCCCAAGAAAGCGGCCGGCCCGCAAACTGCGGACCGGCCCAAGCGGGGAGCGGCCCGGATCAGCCGCGCTTCTTGTCGTCGCCGAGATCTTCGAAGTCGGCGTCCACGATGTCGTCATCCACATCGCGCGGCGAATCGGCGTCGTCGCCGGCGCTTGCCGCGCCATCCTGCTGCGTCTTGTAGATCGCTTCGCCCAGCTTCATCGAGGCGTCCATCACGTTCTGGATGCCCGACTTGATCTTGCCGGCGTCGTCCGACTTCACGGCCTCTTCCAGCGCGCCGATCGCCAGTTCGATGGCCTCGACGGTCGATTCGTCGACCTTGTCGCCATGTTCTTCAAGCGACTTGCGGGTCGTATGGATCAGGCTTTCGGACTGGTTCCGGGCTTCGACCAGTTCGCGCCGGCCCTTGTCGGCCTCGGCATTCTGTTCGGCGTCCTTCACCATGCGGTCGATATCCTCGTCCGACAGCCCGCCCGAGGCCTGGATGGTGATGTTCTGTTCCTTGCCGGTGCCCTTGTCCTTGGCACTGACCGACACGATGCCGTTCGCGTCGATGTCGAAGGTCACCTCGATCTGCGGCATGCCGCGCGGCGCGGGCGGAATGTCTTCGAGGTTGAACTGACCCAGCATCTTGTTGTCGGCCGCCATCTCGCGCTCGCCCTGGAAGACCCGGATCGTCACCGCGTTCTGGTTGTCCTCGGCGGTCGAGAAGATCTGGCTCTTCTTGGTCGGGATGGTGGTATTGCGGTCGATCAGGCGGGTGAACACGCCACCCAGCGTCTCGATCCCCAGGGACAGCGGCGTCACGTCCAGCAGCACCACGTCCTTGACATCGCCCTGCAGCACGCCGGCCTGAATCGCGGCCCCCAGCGCCACGACCTCGTCGGGGTTCACGCCCTTGTGCGGCTCCTTCCCGAAGAAGTCGGTGACCTCCGAGACCACCCTGGGCATGCGGGTCATGCCGCCGACCAGGACGATCTCGTCGATGTCGCTCTTGGACACGCCGGCATCCTTCAGCGCGTCCTGGACCGGCTTCATGGTGCGCTTGATCAGGTCACCGACCAGCGATTCCAGCTTGGCCCTGGTCAGCTTCATGACCATGTGCAGCGGGGTGCCGCTGTCCTTGTCCATGCTGATGAAGGGCTGGTTGATCTCGGTCTGGGACGAGCTGGACAGCTCGATCTTGGCCTTCTCGGCGGCCTCTTTCAGGCGCTGCAGGGCCATCTTGTCCTTGGTCAGATCGACGCCGTGTTCCTTCTTGAACTCGTCGGCAAGGTAGTTGACGATCCGCATGTCGAAGTCCTCGCCGCCAAGGAACGTGTCCCCGTTGGTCGATTTCACTTCGAACAGGCCGTCGTCGATCTCCAGAATGGTAATGTCGAATGTGCCACCGCCAAGGTCATAGACCGCGATGGTCTTGGTTTCCTTCTTGTCCAGGCCATAGGCCAGCGCGGCTGCGGTCGGCTCGTTGATGATCCGCAGAACCTCGAGGCCAGCGATCTTGCCTGCGTCCTTGGTGGCCTGACGCTGGGCGTCGTTGAAATAGGCCGGAACGGTGATGACGGCCTGCGTCACCTCTTCGCCAAGATAGGATTCGGCGGTCTCCTTCATCTTCTGAAGGATCATCGCGCTGACCTGCGCGGGGGAATATTTCTCGCCCTTCACCTCGACCCAGGCGTCGCCATTGCCGCCATCCACGATCGAGTAGGGAACCAGCTTCTTGTCTTTCTCGACCGCCTCGTCGCCGATCCGGCGACCGATCAGGCGCTTGACGGCGAAGACGGTGTTGGTGGGGTTGGTCACGGCCTGGCGTTTCGCCGACTGGCCGACCAGACGCTCGCCATCGGTGAAGCCGACGATCGAGGGCGTGGTGCGCGCGCCTTCGCTGTTCTCGATGACCTTCGGCTGGCTGCCATCCATGATGGCCACGCAGCTATTGGTGGTGCCAAGGTCGATGCCGATAACTTTGGACATGTGATTCTAACCTCTCTTGCGGCGATATCTTGGGCGTTGGGTCCGTTGTGGCCCCCGCCGCCCGATCCCAGTGATTGACGGCCTCCGGACATGCCCGGAGGCTTCGGGGCTGTATATAGGGATGGTTTTCGGACCCGCAAGCATCGGAGATATCCAATTTTCCCCGCCGGGTGTCCCACCCAGGCGATTGTGTGGGCAACCCGCAGCCCCGTGCTACTGGGCCGCGCCCCAGCTGATCGATTCGTATTTCCGGGTCGAGAAGTTGATCAGCAGCCCCGCCATCAGTGCGGCAAGCGAGAACCAGACGGCGTAGAGCGGATCGGTGTTGCGCGGGTCGTAATTGATGAACATGTAGCCGCGCGTCTGGTCGATGATGTGGAAAAGCGGATTCCACAGGAACCAGGGCAGCATGAAGCCGGGCAGCACGTTCGCGACGAACATCTTGCCCGAGGCGAACATGTTGATCCGCTGATAGACCGTGGTCAGGATCTGCGACGCCTTGGGCGCCCACGGCCGGATCCCAAGAAAGACCAGTCCCACGCATGCCCCCGAGAACCAGGCCTGCATGAACATGGCCAGGCAGCCGACCGGGTCCGCGATGCTCACGGGGTTGAGCAGCACATGATAAAGCCACAGGATCGCCAGGCAGCTGATCGTCTGCCGATACAGCACCGCCAGCGCCGACGCCGCGATCAGCACGGCTGCATTCAGCGGTTCGTGCTTGACCAGCCCGCCCGAGACCGAATGGCTGCTGGACACCGCGCCCACCGTCTTCACATGCGTCATGAACATGAAGATGCCCGACATGATATACATCATGAAGTCGCCGCGGATGGGTGACTGCCTGATGCCGATCACCAGATAAAGCAGCAGGAACGCGCCCATGAAGACGATCGTCTGCAGGATCGTCAGCAACAGGCCCACGATCGCGTTGCGATGGTCGGTGCGCAGGTTGTAGACCGTCTGATGATAGATCAGCGCCAGCGTGGTGCCGGCGGCCTGGATCAGGTTCTGGTTTCGGCGCTGGATGAACAAACTGGCAAGGTCCGTCTGATAGCAGGGTTGCGCGGGGCCCGCGATTATCGGGCTACGCCTTGAAATCCTGGCTGGTGCTTGCCCAAGCCGTTTGACGCGATCATAAGGGGGCGCGGCCGTCCAGACAATCGTGCGGGCCGCGCCGGGGCGCCCGAGGGAAGGAAAACTGCATGGAATTTGATCGACTGACCCACCACATGCGCCGCCTCGCGCTGCAGGCCGGTGCAAAGATCATGGAGATCTACGAGTCCGACGAGTTCGAGGTGCGTGCCAAGTCCGACGATTCACCGGTGACCGCGGCCGACGACGCGGCCGACGCGCTGATCTCGGCCGGTCTGCGCGAGGCGTTTCCCGATGTCACGCTGATCACCGAGGAACAGGCCGCGACACATGCCGAAAATGCGCAGACCTTCCTGATCGTCGACCCGCTGGACGGCACCAAGGAATTCCTCCAGCGGCGCGGCGATTTCACCGTCAATATCGCCTATGTCGAGAATGGCGTTCCCCTGCACGGCGTCGTCTATGCGCCTGCAAAGGGCCGGCTGTTCTATACCACCACCGATGGTCGTTCGGTCGAGGAGCGCGCACCCTTTGGCGACCAGCCGGGCGAGACGCTGCCGGTCGGGGTCAACCCGATGCCGGATAATCGCGGACTGATGGTGGTCGCCTCGAAATCGCATCGCGACGCGGCGACCGACGCCTATATCGCGCGTTACGGTGTGCGCGACATGACCAGCGCGGGATCGTCCCTGAAATTCTGCCTTGTGGCCACCGGCGAGGCCGATCTGTACCCCCGGCTTGGCCGGACGATGGAATGGGATACGGCCGCGGGTGACGCGGTTCTGCGCGGCGCCGGCGGAGAGGTGGTCCGTTTTGACGATCACACACCGCTTTGCTATGGCAAGCCCGGCTTCGAGAATCCGTTCTTCATCGCCTTCGCGCCGGGCGTCCTGCTGGTGAAGGACTGACATGTCGGCCCTCCTCATCATCCCGGCCCGGCATGCCTCGACCCGCTATCCGGGCAAGCCGCTGGTCGATCTGACGGGTGCGTCGGGCCAGCCGCGCACACTGATCCGCCGCAGCTGGGATGCCGCGATGGCCGTCCAGGGTGTCGATCGCGTTGTCGTGGCAACCGACGATGACCGCATCCGCCAACATGCCGAGGATTTCGGGGCCGAGGTCGTCATGACCGCGACGACCTGCCGCAACGGGACCGAGCGCTGCGCCGAGGCCGTGGCCAATCTTGGCGTCTCGCCCGAGATCGTGGTCAACCTGCAAGGCGATGCGCCGCTGACGCCCGCCTGGTTCGTCGAGGATCTGGTCGCCGGCCTGCGCGCCCATCCCGGCGCCGACGTGGCGACCCCGGTGCTGCGCTGTTCGGGCCGGATGCGCGACGATCTGATCGCGGATCGCATGGCGGGCCGCGTCGGGGGCACGACGGCGGTTTTCGGTCATGATCGTCAGGCATTGTATTTCTCCAAGGAAGTGATTCCCTTCGCGGCGGGAACCTTCGCCGCCCAGGCCGACAGCCCGGTCTTTCACCATGTCGGCGTCTATGCCTACCGGCCCGGCGCGTTGGTGGCCTATGCCGGCTGGGATGAGGGCAAGCTGGAAAAGCTGGAGGGGCTGGAACAGCTGCGATTCCTGGAACGCGGCAGCCGCATCCTGTGCGTCGAGGTCGAAGCCCGCGGGCGACAGTTCTGGGAACTGAACAATCCCGAGGACGTTGCGCGGATCGAGACGATGATGCGCGAGATGAAGATCGACTGAGACGGAGATGTCGGCCCGTGTCGATGCGCACCGGCCGCGCACACAAGCGGCAATTTTCCGTCGAAATGCAGCGAATGTCTTGGCGTGAAGCCGTCGGGACGCTTATCCTGCCGCTTGTGTCTGGGCGCGCTTCGCGCCGTATGTCGTGACGCCGCCACGGCGAGTGTGTTTGAACAGAGGGTGTCAGCCAATGAGTCGCAAGGTAACGAAAGCCATTTTCCCCGTGGCCGGTCTGGGAACGCGCTTTCTTCCCGCTACCAAGAGCATTCCCAAGGAAATCATGACTCTGGTTGACCGGCCCCTGATCCAGTACGCCATCGACGAGGCGCGTGCCGCCGGGATCAAGGAGTTCATCTTCGTGACCTCGCGCGGCAAGGGGGCGCTCGAAGACTATTTCGATCACGCGCACGAACTGGAATCCAGCCTCAAGAAATCCGGCAAGACGGAACTTCTGGACGTGCTGCGCGCCACGAACATGGAATCGGGCGCCATCGCCTATATCCGGCAGCACAAGGCGCTTGGCCTGGGCCACGCGGTCTGGTGCGCCCGCCGTCTGGTCAATGAGGACGAATCCTTCGCGGTGATTCTGACCGACGACGTGATCATGGGCGAGCCGCCTTGCCTGCAACAGATGATCGAAGCCTATCGCGAGACCGGCGGCAGCATGGTCGCCACCATGGAGGTCGCGCCCGAAAAGGCGCAATCCTATGGCGTTCTGGACGTCTCCGAGGACATGGGCGCCATCGTCAAGGTGCGCGGCATGGTCGAGAAACCGGCGCCTGGCACCGCGCCGTCGAATCTGGCGGTCATCGGACGCTATATCCTGGCGCCCACCGTCATGCAGAATCTGAACAAGCTGAAGGCCGGTTCGGGCGGTGAAATCCAGCTGACCGACGCGATCGCGGACGAGATCGCGGCCGGGCGCGGCGTGTATGGGCTGCGGTTCCGGGGACAGCGCTTCGACTGCGGCTCGAAGGCAGGCTTCCTGCAGGCCACGGTGGCATTCGGGCTCGAGCGCGACGAGTTGAAGGAAGAGTTTGCGGAGTATCTGCACGAGACGATGGCGATGCGCAGGGCGGCAGAATAGCGCATGTCCGAAACGGTTCTGGTGACAGGTGGCGCCGGCTATATCGGGTCGCATGCCTGCAAGGCGCTGGCGCGTGCGGGCTATGTGCCGGTGACGCTGGACAACCTGTCCACCGGGTGGCGCGACGCGGTCCGGTTCGGGCCCTTCGTGCAGGCCGACCTTCTGGACCGGGCCGCGCTGGACGCGGCATTCGCCGAACACCGGCCTGTCGCAGTGCTGCATTTCGCGGCGTTGAGCCAGGTCGGCGAGGCGATGGTCGAGCCGGGGAAATACTGGCGAAACAACGTCACCGGCTCGTTGACCCTGATCGAGGCGGCGGTGGCGGCGGGGTGTCTGAACGTCGTGTTCAGCTCGACCTGCGCCACCTATGGTGACCGGGACGGCGAGGTTCTGGACGAAGAAACGCCGCAGGCCCCACTGAACGCCTATGGCGCAAGCAAGCGTGCCATCGAGGACATGCTGGTGAATTTCGACGCCGCCCACGGGTTGCGGCATGTGATCTTTCGCTATTTCAACGTCGCGGGCGCGGACCCTGACGCCGAGGTCGGCGAATTCCACCGTCCCGAGACGCATCTGGTCCCGCTGATCCTGGATGCGGTGGACGGCAAACGCCCGGCGCTGACCGTCCATGGCAACGATTATCCGACGCCGGACGGCACCTGTATCCGCGACTATGTCCATGTCATGGACCTCGTCGATGCCCATCTCGCCGGGCTGGAATGGCTGCGGGCGGGCAAGGGCAGCCGGGTCTTCTGTCTGGGCACGGGCGACGGTTTTTCGGTTCGCGAGGTGGTCGATGCAACGCGCCACGTCACGAACCGCCCGGTTCCGGTCCAGGACGGTCCACGGCGCGGCGGCGACGCCGTCAAGCTGGTCTGCGGCAGCCAGCGCGCCCGCGACCAGCTGGGCTGGCGGCCGGATCGCTCGACCATGAGGCAGATGATCGGTGACGCCTGGCGCTGGCACCAGAACGGCAATTACGAGGGTTAGCATGGCACCGGGCCGACTGCGCCGGGCATGGTCGGCCTATCGCCTGCGCTGGAAGCGACGGGGACTGATCTGGCGGGCGATCCGGCGCGGAAGGCGCCTGACGCCGCTGTCGGACCAGACGGCCGCGATCCGGCGCGGCGACGTGCTGCTGTTTGCCACGCAGCGCAACGAAGTCGCGCGGCTGCCAGAATTCCTGGCCCATTACCGCGCTCTGGGCGTGGCGCATTTCCTGATCGTCGACAATGACAGCGACGATGGTTCGACCGCTCTGCTGCGCGAACAGCCGGACGTTTCGCTGTGGCGCATCACCGACAGCTATCGCGGCAGCCGCTTTGGCATGGACTGGCTGGGGGCGTTGCTGTTCCGGCACGGGCACGGGCACTGGTGCCTGACGGTCGATGTTGATGAGCTGCTGGTCTATCCGGATTGTGATCGCAGCAATCTGCGGACCTTGACCGACCACCTTCAGCGCCGCGGGCTGGCGGGCATGGGCGCGCTGATGCTGGACCTCTATCCGCAGGGCCCGCTGAACCGCGCGGACGCGCCCCCGGGCGCGGCTCTGACGGACCGTCTGCCGTTTTTCGATGCTGGCCCGTATCGCTGTCAGGTGCAGTTGCCGAAACGCAACCGCTGGGTCCAGGGCGGCGCGCGCGAGCGGGTATTCTTCGCCGATCGCCCGCACCGGTCACCGACGCTGAACAAGCTGCCTCTGATTCGTTGGCGCCGCCATTATGCCTATGTCAATTCGACCCATTCGATGCTGCCGCCGGGGCTGAACGATCTTTATGACGGGCCGGGCGATCCGCGTCTGTCGGGGGTGCTTCTGCACGGCAAGTTCCTGCCGCAGATTGTCCCCAGGTCACGCGAGGAACTGCAGCGCCGCCAGCACTTCGCCAACCCCGATCTCTATGTCGGCTATCATCGCGCCCTGGCGGCGGCGCCCGTGCTGTGGCAGCCCGCCTCGCTTCGGTATCAGGGCCCTGCACAGCTGGTCGGGCTTGGGCTGATGGGGTCGGGCGAGTGGTTGGGCCACAACGCAGCCGATGCGTGAAATCCCTTGCCAATCGGCCCGCAAGACCGCATGTCCAAGACGATGGTCCGAACGGCAATATCCGATCCAGTCTGCGCCACCCAATGATGCGCCTCAGCAATATTCCGCTGCCAGAACGCCTTCGTCGCAGGGCAGAGCGGCAATGGCTGATCGGGCGCGCGGCAAACCGGCGCCGGGCGCTGCGATCGGTGATCGACCGCACCGGGCAGATCCTGCCCGACGATATCCTGACCTTCGTGACCCAACGGAACGAGCGGATCCGCCTGCCCTATTTCCTGGATTACTACCGCGAGATGGGTGTGCGCCATTTCCTGTTCGTCGATAACGCAAGCGACGACGGCAGCACCGACTATCTGCGCGAGCAGCCCGATGTCTCGTTGTGGTGGACCGACGCCAGCTACAAGCGGGCACGGTTCGGGATGGACTGGATCAACTGGCTGCTGCTGCGATACGGGCGCCATCACTGGTGCCTGACCGTCGATCCGGACGAGTTCCTGATCTATCCCCATTGCGACAGCCGCCCGCTGCCGGCGCTGACCGACTGGCTGGATGCCTCGGGGCGCCGGTCCTTTCCGGCCATGCTGCTGGACATGTATCCCCGCGGCGGGATCGAGGATGAGCCCTATGCCGAAGGTCAGGATCCGTTCCAGATCGCGCGCTGGTTCGACCCTGCGAACTACTCGATCAGCAAGAACCAGTATTTCGGCAATCTGTGGATCCAGGGCGGACCGCGGACCCGCGCCTTCTTCACCTATGACCCGCTGACCGGACCGGCGCTGAACAAGATCCCGCTGGTCAGGTGGAACTGGCGCTATGCCTATGTCAGCTCGACCCACATGCTGCTGCCCCGAAGCCTGAACGAGGTCTATGACGAGGATGGCGGAGAGATGGCCTCGGGCTGTCTGCTGCATGCGAAGTTTCTGTCCACCTTCGCCGAGAAATCGACCGAAGAGCTGGACCGCCGTCAGCATTATGCCAACAGCAAGGAATATCGTGCGTATCACGCCGGGTTGCAGACCGGAACCCGGCTTTGGTGCAGCGAATCGCGCGAATACCAGGGCTGGCGGCAACTTGAGGATCTGGGGCTGATCAGCCGGGGGAACTGGGCATGACAGCGGCGGTCCGTCTTGGCGTGATCCTGCTCTGCCATGCCGAACTGGAGGTCGCGGCCCGGATGGCCCGCATCTGGGCCGAAGGCGGCGCGCATGTGGTCATCCATGTGGACCTCAACGTGCCCGAGGCCAGGATGTCGCCGATGCGCACCGCGCTGGCCGATCTGGACAACGTCGTCTATTCGCGGCGCCACCGCTGCGCCTGGGGCCGGTTCAGCCTGGTCAGGGCGACGCAGGACGCCGCGCAGCACCTGCTTGCGGCCTTTCCCGACACGACCCATGTCTATCTTGCCTCGGGCGCCTGTCTTCCGTTGCGCCCGGTGGCCGAGCTGACGGCTTATCTGGCCGCCGACCCGCAGCGTGACCATATCGAAAGCGTCAGCGCCCATGAGGTCGGCTGGACCGTCGGCGGGCTGAACGAAGAACGCTTCACGCTGTATTATCCGCTGGATTGGCGGCGACACCGCTGGCTGTTCGATCGTTTCGTCGAATGGCAGAGGCGGCTGAATGTGCGGCGTCGCGTGCCGCGCGGCCTTTCCCCGCATCTGGGGTCGCAATGGTGGTGCCTGACGACGGCCACCTTGCAGTCCATCCTGAACGATCCCCGGCGGGCCGAGTTCGACCGCTATTTCCGGCTGAGCTGGATCCCGGACGAGAGCTATTTCCAGACCCTGGCACGCCGTCACTCGGTGACTATCGAAAGCCAGTCGCTGACGCTGGCCAAGTTCGATCACAAGGGCCGACCCTACCAGCTTTATGACGATCACATCCGGATGCTGGAAGAGTCGCGCTGCTTCGTGGCGCGCAAGGCATGGCCGCGAGCGGCGAACTTGCTGTCACATTTCCCGCTGCCTGCGGGCGCGGTGCCGGATCCGTCGCCACCACAACCGGCGCGGATCGAAAGGCTGATCAACCGCACCGTAAGGCGGCGGGTGCTGGGGCGGCCGGGCCTCTACATGCAAAGCCGTTTTCCCCGCAAGGATGCCGAAAACGGCAAGACCTCTGCCCCCTACGCGGTCTTTCAGGGTTTCAGCGATGTCTTTCCGGACTTCGAACAATGGCTGTCGGGGCGCCTTTCGGGGGACGTGCATGGCCATCTTCTGGGCCCCGAACAGGTCGAATTCGCCGGCCGGCCGCAGGTCGGGCCGGGGGCGATCTCGGCCAACCCGGTGCTGCGTGACCACGACGCGCAGGGCTTTCTGACCGCTCTGATCCGGATCACCCCGCGGATGCAGGTGTTCCAGTTCAGCCCGCGCGACAACCAGGTGCTGAACTGGTTCATCGCCACCGACCCCAACGCCCATCTTCTGGTCATCACCGGCGCGTGGATGTTGCCGCTTCTGCATTCGGGCATGCCCTTCGACGATATCCGCCGGGTGACCGCGCAGCTTCAGCGCGCCGAGCTGGCGCAGCTTGAGGTGCTGAACTCGGTCTGGGTGAAGGCTCGCGTCCAGATCCATGATCTGAGCGACTTCCTGGCGCGGCCGCTGGCGCTGCTGGACGAGGCGGTGCGCCAGGTCCAGCCGACGGTTGACCCGATCGACGCATTGCCCCGGATGCGCGATCTGACAGGGCTGGATGAACTGTTGCGGAAGCTGCGCAACGCCGGTCTCAGGCCCCGGCTGACCGGCGACGGGCTGAGATTGCCCGAACAGCCTGACAACGAAAGGACCGCCGCCGAATGACGACAGGCTTCCGCAGTTTCGTGATCTTTGCCGAGATGCGCACGGGATCCAATCTCCTCGAGGCGACGCTGAACCGGGTCAAGAAGGTCACCTGCTTTGGCGAGGCCTTCAATCCCTACATGATGGGCTGGCCCGACAAGGAGGAGTTGCAGGGCGTCAGCCGCGCCGAGCGCGAGGCCGATCCGATGCCGCTGCTGGCCAGGCTGTTCGACAAGCCGGGGCATCTGCCGGGCTTTCGCTATTTCCACGACCACGATCCGCGGGTGTTCGACGCCATCATGGACAACCGCGCCTGCGCCAAGATCGTGCTGACACGCAACCCGCTGGACAGCTATGTCTCGACCCGGCTGGCGCAAGAGACCAACCAGTGGAAGCTGAACGAGACCGAATCCGCGATCCCTGCCGCAATCACCTATGATGGCGCCGAATTCCAGCAGCTTCTGGCCGAGGTCGAGGCGTTCCAGCTGCGGGTGATGCACCGCCTGCAATCCACCGGGCAGGCGGCCTTCTGGCTGGGATACGAGGATCTGCGCGATTCCGAGGTGATGACCGGCCTTCTGCACTGGCTGGGACGCAGCGATATCGAACAGGTCGATCCGGCGCGCGATCAGGTGCCGCAGAATCCGCGCGAACTGGCCGACAAGGTGACCAATTTCGGCGCGATGCAGGCCGATCTGGCGCGACTGGACCCGTTCGCACTGCGCAGGATCCCGAATTTCGAACCCCGCCGCGGCCCTGCCGTGCCAAGCTTTCAGGTCTGCGCGGCCGGCGCCGGCCTGCTGCACATGCCGATCCCAGGTGGCCCCGTCGAGATGCTGCAAGGCTGGATGCGCGCCCTTGGGGCGGTGTCTGGCAACTTCAATCAGAACAGCCTGCGCCAGTGGAAGCGGGCCCATCCCGGCCATCGCAGCTTTGCCGTGCTGCGCCATCCGCTGCTGCGGGCCTGGGATGCCTTCCTGCATTTGCTGACCGCAGCCCGGCCCGACCTGCGAAAGCTGATGCGCGAGGTGCATCGGGTGCCGCTGCCCGAGGATGAGGCGCTGGCCGATCTGGCAGAGGATCGCACCGCCGCGCTCTTCGCGGATTTCCTTGCGTTCCTGCGCCGGCAGCTGAACGGCCAGACGACGCTGCCCACCCATCCGGTCTGGGCGACGCAGTCCGAGATCGTTGCGGGATTCGCCCGCTTTGCCCAACCCGACCTGCTGGTCCGCGAATCGCGGCTGGCCGAGGATCTGGGCTTTCTGTGCCGGCAGGTCGGTATCGAGGAGATGCGCGAGGACCGGCTGGCCGCCGAGGAACATCCGGACTTCCTTTCGGACCCTGCGCTGATCGCCGCCGCCAGATCCGCCTATCTGCGCGATTATGTCTCGTTCGGTTTTGCGGACCGGCCCTGAGACGAAAGGGCCGCGCCTTCCGGGGCGCGGCCTTGTGCCGGCAATCCCTGCGTTCAGGCCTTCAGCAGCGCGGCCAGCTCTGCCTGCTTTTCCGCCACCAGTTCCGCGTCTCCGTCGGCCTCGAGGTTCAGCCGCACGACCGGCTCGGTGTTCGACTTGCGCAGGTTGAAGCGCCAGTTGCCGAAATCCAGCGATACCCCGTCCAGATCGTCGCGGCTGTCGGCCTGCGGCTCGTAGCGGTCGATCAACCGTGCGATCGCCGCGTCCGGGTCCTCGATATGGTAATTGGTCTCGCCCGAGGATGGATACAGCCGCATCCGTTCCGACAACAGTTCGGCCAGGGTCTTGCCCTTGCGCGACAGCAACTCGACCATCAGCAGCCAGGGGATCATGCCGCTGTCGCAATAATAGAAGTCGCGGAAATAGTGATGCGCCGACATCTCGCCGCCATAGATCGCGCCGACATCGCGCATCTTGCGCTTGATGAAGGCATGGCCGGTCTTGCTGACGACAGCTTCGCCGCCCGCTTCCTCGATCATCGCGCGGGTGTTCATGATCACCCGCGGATCATGCACGATCTTTTCCCCCGGTGACTTTTCCAGGAACGCCGCGGCCAGCAGGCCGACGATATATTCTCCCGGGATGAACCGGCCATTCTCGTCAAAGAAGAAGCAGCGGTCGAAATCGCCGTCCCACGCCACGCCCAGATCGGCTTTCTCCTCGATCATCCGCGCGACGGTCGGCGGCTGGTTTTCAGGCAGCAGCGGGTTGGGGATGCCGTTCGGAAAGCTGCTGTCCACGTCGTGATGCATGCGCACGAATGTCAGCGGCGCCCCGCGCCGGTGCAATTCGTCGGCGATCGCATCGAAGGTCGGTCCCGCCGTACCGTTTCCGGCATTGACCACGATCGTCATCGGGCGCAATGCCTCGATGTCCACGAAATCGACCATCGCCCTGGCATAACCGGCGCGGGCGTGACTGAAATCGGTGACCTCGCCCTTCTTCGCGACCGGCGCGAAGTCGCCCGAGGTCGCCAGCTCCACGATCGGGGGCAGTTCGGTCGCCGGGTCCAGCGGCGCCGAGCCGCGTCCGACGATCTTCATGCCGTTATAGTTGATCGGATTGTGCGAGGCGGTGACCTCGACCCCGCCATCGGTGTCGTGAAACCCGGTATGGAAATACACTTCTTCGGTGCCGGCAAGGCCCAGGTCCAGCACGTCGGCGCCTGCGTCGGTCAGGCCCTCGATCAGCGCGCGGGCCAGTTCGGGCGAGGTTTCACGGCTGTCGCGGCCAACGACGACACGCCCGGCCTTGCGCGCCTGCGCGAAGGCACGCCCGATCCGGTAGGCGACATCGGTATCCAGGTTCTTGCCAAGCTCGCCGCGCACGTCGTAGGCCTTGAAGCAGGTGATCTCCCGGTGGCCAAGCTGGTCCCGTCCGTCCATAAGCGCGAATCCTCCATACGCGGGTTTGCAATAGCGCTAACAGCTTGCCATCTAAATTCAAGCATGGCCAGTCTGCGGCGGCGCGATCCGGGATTCGGGATGTCGCGCCCGTCGCGTGGTGGGTCGGATGGCGCCGATCCTTTCCGGCCGCGCAAGTGTTAGCTGTGGATACCGCCTCACCTGGTCCCTTGCGCCGAGGTGACGCGCAGCACGAACAAGGCTAGTCCGGCCACAGGCAAGAAGGAGAACCGCGATGGATACCAGGACCCTGATCGCAGACTATTTCAAGGCGTTCAACGCAGGTCAGACCGACCGGATGCTGGACCTGCTGCATGACGAGATCGAGCATCACGTCAACGAGGGCAAGATCCGGCGCGGCAAGGCCCTGTTTGCGGAATTCAACGCGCATATGACCGACAGCTACAAGGAAGAGCTGACCGATTTGCAGGTCTTTGCAAACGACGAGGGCGACCGGGCGGCTGCCGAGTTCATCGTGAACGGCACCTATCTCAAGACCGATGAGGGCCTGCCCGAGGCGCATGGACAAACCTACCGGCTGCCCGCAGGTTCGTTCTTCACGATCCGCGACGGCAAGATCGCCCGCGTCACCACCTATTACAACCTGGCCGACTGGGTGCGGCAGGTCAGCCAATGACCGTCAGCACGCGCGTTCTGACCGGCGATGCGCTGGCGGCCGCGCTGCCCGACGTGGCGCGTCTGCGCATGGCGGTGTTCCGCGACTGGCCCTATCTCTATGACGGCGACGCGGAATACGAAGAGGATTACCTGCAAGCCTATCAGTCGCCCGGCGCGGTGGTGGTGGCCGCGCTGGATGGCGAACGGATCGTCGGCGCAGCGACCGGCGCGCCAATGGCCGACCACGCCGCGGATTTCGCCGCCGCCTGGGCGGACCGGCCGGAACCGCTGTCGCAGATCTTTTACTGTGCGGAATCGGTGCTGCTCCCCGAGTATCGCGGCCATGGCATCGGCCACGCCTTCTTCGATGCGCGCGAGGCACATGCCCGCGCTCTGGGCGCCCGCTATTGCGCCTTTTGCAGTGTGATCCGGCCGGCCGATCATCCGGCGCGGCCCGCCGATTACCGCCCGCTGGACGGGTTCTGGCACAAGCGCGGTTATCGGCAACTGCCGGGTGTCACCGCCAGCTTTTCCTGGAAAGACCTGGGCGAGGACAGCGAGACCGAGAAACAGCTGCAATTCTGGATGAGAGAGCTATGAAGATCGCCGCCGCCGCCTATCCGCTCGACTGGTTCGACGATTTCGCCGCATACGAGGCCAAGCTGACCCGCTGGGTTCAGGATGCGCAGGGCGCGGACCTGCTGGTCTTTCCCGAATATGGCGCGATGGAACTGGCCTCGATCGGGGGGCGCCAGGTCGCGGGCGATCTGCAAGCCTCGCTGCACGAGGTCGCCCGCCATGAACGGGCTGCGGCCGATCTGCACGCGCGGCTGGCGGCGCAGAATGGCTGCCACATCCTCGCCGCCTCGGGCCCCTGCTTCGAGGCCGGGCGCCCGTTGAACCGAGCCGTGCTGTTCGGCCCGCAGGGCCGAATCGGGCACCAGGACAAGCAGGTCATGACGCGGTTCGAACGCGATCCCTGGGGTGTTGTCGGAGGGCATGGGCTGCGCGTCTTCGACACGTCGATCGGGCGCATCGGCGTGCTGATCTGCTATGACAGCGAGTTTCCCCTGCTGGGCCGCGTTCTTGCAGAGGCCGGCGTCGAATTGCTGCTTGTCCCAAGCTGCACCGATACGGTCGCGGGTTATCACCGGGTCCGCATCGGCGCGATGGCGCGCGCGCTGGAAAGCCAGTGCGTCGTGGTTCACGCCCCGACGGTCGGGCCGGTGGACTGGAATCCGGCGCTGGACGAAAACCGAGGCCGCGCCGCCATCTATGGCCCGCCCGACGGGCTCTGGCCCGAAACCGGCATCATCGCGGAAGGCGCGATGGACAGTCCCGGCTGGGTCATGGCCGAGATCGACCTTGCCCGGGTCGCGCAAAGCCGGCGCGATGGCGCGGTTCTGCCTTATGCCCATTGGCCCGAATCCGCGAGTTCCGGGCTTATCTGAGGCGTTTTTGCATCCGCCTGTTGCGGATTTTACCATTCCTTAATCAATCCTGCTTTAACTGGCAGGAAAGAACGCCATATCTTGCGGTCATGCTGTATGTGACCGACCAGATCGAGATTGAGGAGTGGGAGCTGTCCGAGCAGTTCACCCGGTCGCAAGGGCCGGGCGGCCAGAATGTGAACAAGGTCGAAACCGCCGTGGAACTGCGCTTCGAGGCCGCGCGTTCTCCTGGCCTGACCGATCAGGTGAAACGCCGGCTTCAGCGGTTGGCGGGACGACGCTGGACGTCGGACGGCGCGGTCCTGATCGTGGTTCAGGAAACCCGCAGCCAGGCAAGAAACCGCGAGATCGCAAGGGATCGACTGGCCGAACTGATCCGAAAGGCGACCGTGGCGCCGAAAAGGCGCATCGCGACGCGTCCGACGCTTGGCAGCAAGAAACGACGGCTGAAGGCCAAGACCGTGCGCGGTGAGGTCAAGGCCTTGAGGGGAAAGGTGGATTCCAACGAATGAACGCGCTGCGCAGCTCATTTCGGATGTTGATCGGGAAAAGGCCGCCTGCCTTGCAGGTCGGTGCGGTCTGTCTTGATCCGGCCACCGGCAAGGTTCTGCTGATCACCAGCCGGGGAACTGGCCGCTGGATCATTCCCAAGGGCTGGCCAATGGAGGGCATGACGCTGCCCGGCGCCGCAGCACGCGAAGCCTGGGAAGAGGCGGGCGTCGAGGGGCGCGTGGGCCTGGAGGAGCTGGGGCGCTATTCCTATCAGAAGGACGACGACAGCGGTTTCGCGATTGCGGTCGAGGTACGCGTCTTTCCGCTGCATGTGTCACGCTCCTCAAGCGAATTTCCGGAATCCGATCAGCGTCGCCGCCGCTGGTTCCCGCCCCACGAGGCGGCGCGGCTGGTCGCCGAGCCGGGGCTGAGGCGGATCCTGGCCAGCATGACGGATGCGCCCGGGCATGGGCGCGGGGCGGTCGATGACAGCAGGCCTTGAGGCACGACGCGGCATCGGCAAGGCGGGCAAGGGCTGATGCGCACCGGACGCAGTTTCCATACGCTCGACAAGGATCTCGGGCGCGTCACCAATACCGAGGCGGCACAGCGTCATGCGTTCCGGCCTGTCTGGCGCCTGGGGCTGGCGGTGCTGTTGCTGGTCGCTGCGCTGATCCTGGCGACGGCGTTTGGGCTGGGGAACACGGACTATGCCGCGCTGGCTGCCGGGCTGATCGTTGCGGGCTGGCTTGGGCTGGCGATCGGGTCGAACGATGTGGCGAACTCGCTTGGACCAGCGGTGGGGGCCGGTGCGATCGGATTGCTGCCTGGCCTGCTGCTGGTGGCTTTGGCCGAGGTCGCGGGCGCCAGCCTTGCCGGCGGCGCGGTGACGGACAGGCTGGCCAACGGGATCATCGACGCAAGAGCGCTGACCGTGGGAATCGAGGCGCAGATCGTCATGCTGTCGGCCCTTGTCGGCGCGGCGGCCTGGATCACCACGGCGACCGGGATCGGCCTGCCGGTCAGCACATCGCATTCCATCGTGGGCGGGATCGCCGGTGCCGGGATGGCGGCTTTGGGGACGAGCGCCGTGGAGTGGACCACGCTGGCGATCATCACCTCGACCTGGCTGATCGCGCCCCTGATCGCCGGCGCAGTGGCCGGCTTGCTGGTCATCTTCGTGCGGTTGCAGGTTCTGGATGCGGCCGACCGGGCCGCCGCCGCGCGGGTCTGGCTGCCGCTGCTTGTGGGCGCGATGAGCGGGCTGTTCGCATCCTATCTGGTGCTGCTTGCGCGGCCCCGATTGCCCCTGCTGTCAACCATGCCGATGGTCGTGCCCGCAGGGGTGGCGATTGCCCTGATCGGCGCCGCCCTGATGCGCCGCAAGGTGAATGCCGAGCTGATCCTCTCGGACGGGAAAACCGGCAGCAAGCGCCTGTTCCGGCCAGCCCTGCTGGTCGCCGCGACGATGATGGGCTTCGCGCATGGGGCGAACGATGTCGGCAACGTCGCGGGTCCGCTATCGGTGATTCTTGCCGGCAGCGCGACCACCGGATCCTTCGTCATGCCGGTCGGCGCCCTTTTGATGGCCGGCCTGGCCATCGCGCTTGGCACGCTGCTGTTCGGTCGCCGTCTGGTGGTGATGGTCGGCAGCGGCATTACCCGCCTGAATGCCGGACGCGCCTTCTGCGTCTCGCTGGCGACGGCGGCGACGGTCCTGGCGTCGTCGGCGCTTGGCCTGCCGGTGTCCACGACCCATGTCGCGGTTGGCGGGATCTTCGGCGTGGGCTTTGCGCGTGAATGGCTTGACCGCCGAAGAAACAAGTCACGATCTCCGATGCCGGCAGAGGAAACCCGCCGCCGCATGCTGATCCGCCGCAGCCACGTCGCCACGATCGCCGCTGCATGGGTGGTGACGGTGCCGGCTACGGCGCTGCTGGGAGGCGCGTGCTGCCTGCTGATCCTGCGGCTGACATGACGTCGAGAGCCCCGCCAGGTCAGACATGGACCGGCTGGGAAGCCTGTTTCTCGACGCCGAACACCCGCCGGTAGCGTTCGATTTCATCCGCGGGGCCGGTTGCCTTGGCGGGGTTGTCCGAAAGCTTGACGGTTGGACGGCCATTGGCCGCCACAGCCTTGCAGACAAGGCTGAACGGGGCCAGGCCATTGCCAGGAACCAGCCCGCGGAAATCGTTGGTCAAAAGCGTGCCCCAGCCGAAACTGACCTTCACCCGGCCGTGGAACTGGCGGTGAAGTTCCACGATCTTGTCGGCGTCCAGCCCGTCGGAAAAGATCACCAGTTTTTCGCGCGGATCCTCGCCGCGCTCGCGCCACCAGCGTATCGCGGTCTCTGCGCCGCGCACCGGATCGCCGCTGTCGATCCGGATGCCGGTCCAGCCCGCCAGCCAGTCGGGCGCATGCTGAAGAAACCCGTCGGTGCCATAGGTGTCGGGCAGGATGATACGCAGATTGCCGTCATGTTCCTCGTGCCAGTCGGCCAGAACGTCATAGGGCGCGCGGCGCAGTTCGGCATCATCCCGCGCCAGCGCCGCATAGACCATCGGCAACTCGTGCGCATTGGTGCCGATCGCCTCGATGTCGCGACGCATCGCGATCGCGCAGTTCGAAGTGCCCGCGAAGCGATCCCCCAGCCCCTCGATCATCGCCTGCACGGCCCAGTCCTGCCACAGATAGCTGTGCCGTCGGCGGGTCCCGAAATCGGCAATCCGCAGGCCCTGGAGGCCGTTCAGCAGCCCGATCTTTTCCCAAAGCCGGGTCATGGCGCGGGCATAAAGAACCTGCAATTCGAACCGGCCCATATCCTTCAACTCGGCCCGGGATCGCAGTTCCATCAGGATCGCGAGGGCAGGGATTTCCCACAGCATCACCTCGGGCCACCTGCCCTCGAATGTCAGCTCGTACTGGCCGTCGTTCTTTTCGAGATGATAGGGGGGCAGGCGCAATCCCTCGAGGAATTCCATGAAGTCCGGCCGGAACATCTGACGCTTGCCGTAGAACGTATTTCCGCGCAACCAGGTGCTTTCGCCGCGCGCCAGCGACAGGCCGCGCACATGGTCCAGCTGCTCGCGCAGTTCACCCTCGTCCACCAGGTCGGCCAGTCGAACCGACTTGGTGCGGTTGATGAGGCTGAAGGTGACGTTGGTGTCGCGCCGGTTGCGAAAAACCGACTGGCACATCAGCAGCTTGTAGAAATCCGTGTCGATCAGCGACCGCACGATGGGGTCGATCTTCCACTTGTGGTTATAGACGCGCGTGGCGATATCGACCATGTCCGGGTCCCCTTCATCCGCCCTTGGTGCCCCGAAAGCGGCGGAGTGTGCAAGCCCGCCGCGCGTCTAGCGCAGGATGACGCCCGCTTCGCGCATGTCGCCTTGCGCCCTTGCCTTGCTGCCGTCTAGATCGATGGCGCGGGTCGCCTGCTCGACGACGGTGACGGAAAAGCCCAGCCTGGCGGCGTCCAGCGCGCTCCACGCGACGCAAAAATCATGGGCCAGGCCGACGAAGGTCACGGCGTCCATCTGGCGTTCGCGCAGATAGCCGGCCAGGCCCGTCGGCGTCCGGTGGTCATTGTCGAAAAAGGCCGAGTAGCTGTCGATCTGCGGCCGGAACCCCTTGCGGATCACCAGATCCGCGCGGGACAGGTCCAGGCTGCGATGGAAGGCGGCGCCTTCGCTGCCGATGACGCAGTGGCGGGGCCACAGAACCTGCTTGCCATAGGGCATGTCGATGACGCTGAAGGCTTCGCCGTTGGGATGATTGTCGGCGAAGCTGGCGTGATGGGCGGGATGCCAGTCCTGGGTCAGCACGACCGCATCGAAATCGGCCATCATCGCGTTGATCGGCCCGATGATTTCATCGCCGTCTGCCACGGCCAGCGCACCGCCTGGACAGAAATCGTTCTGCATGTCGATCACGATCAGTGCGTGTGCCATTCTCAGGGCTCCTTGCGGGTTCTGTCGTGATGCAGGAAATCGCAAAGCGCCGCAGGGATGCAAGACCTAGCCTGGCCGCGCGAGGCCCGTTCGCGTCTTTCCACGATGGATTGCACCCGCTCAGGAGTCCGGGTTTCGGCGCGAAATTGGATCGGTGCTGCCGGCCGACGGGGGCCTGGCGAAGGGGATGGCGTTCCGACCCTTGTCAGGCGGGACTTGGCTGGCTTATGCCGCGCCCATGCTGACTGTTGCCGCACTGTATCACTTTACCCGATTCGAGGACCCCGAAGCATTGCGGGGGCCCTTGGCGCGGCTGGCCTGCGCACGCGGGGTCAGGGGCACGCTGCTGCTGGCGCGCGAGGGCATCAACGGCACCATTGCCGGCTCTCGGGCGGACATCGATGCGGTGCTGGCCCATATCCGGTCCCTTCCGGGATGCAGCGGACTGGAATGGAAGGAAAGCCCCGCTGAAGCCATGCCCTTCGCGCGCATGAAGGTGAGGCTGAAACGCGAGATCGTGACCATGGGCCAGCCGGATGTCGATCCGACCGCCGCCGTCGGACATTATGTCGAGCCTGCCGACTGGAACGCCCTGATTTCCGCCCCGGACGTCGCCGTCATCGACACCCGCAATGATTACGAGGTCGAAATCGGCACGTTCGAGGGCGCGGTCGATCCGGGCACAGGCAGTTTTCGCGATTTCCCGGCATGGTGGGCGCAGAACGCCCACCGATTTCACAACAAGCGCGTCGCGATGTTCTGCACCGGCGGCATACGGTGCGAGAAGTCGACCAACTACCTGATCTCGCAGGGAGTCGAGGATGTTTTTCACCTCAAGGGCGGCATCCTGAAATATCTCGAGGACGTTTCCGAACAGGACAGCCTGTGGCGCGGCGAGTGTTTCGTGTTCGACCAGCGCGTCAGCCTTGGCCACGGCCTGCGCCAGGGACGTCACGGGCTGTGCCATGCCTGCCGACGACCCGTTTCCCCCGAGGATCGCGCGCGACCGGAATACGAGCAGGGCGTGTCATGCCATCGCTGCCTGGGCGAATACGACCAGGCCGACCGTGCCCGGTTCCGCGAGCGCCAGCGTCAGTTCGACCTGGCGGCGGCGCGGGCGGCGGAAGACGACCCGAAGGACTAGGTCTGACCGCCCGAGGCCTCACGCCGGTTCGACAGGATCGAGGACCAGAGCGACAGCCCGATCAAAGCCGCCCCGCCAAGCCCGGTGATGATTTCGGGGATGTGGACCAGCGACTGCGCGAACATGATCAGCGACAGCGCGATGATCGCATAGAAGGCGCCATGTTCCAGATACCGGTATTGGGTCAGCGTGCCGCGTTCGACCAGCATGATGGTCATCGACCGCACATACATCGCGCCGATCCCAAGCCCGATGGCGATCACGAACAGGTTCTGGCTTAGCGCGAACGCCCCGATCACGCCGTCGAAACTGAACGATGCGTCCAGCACCTCGAGATAAAGGAACGCGCCCAGACCACCGTGCACCGCGGTGTTGCGCGCATGATGCGCGTCATCCAGCAAGCCGCCCAGAACCTCGACCAGCAGGAAGGTCAGCAGCCCCCAGATCGCCGCCGAGAAGAACACGGTCTGCGCCTCGCCTTCCTGCATCCGCGCAAAGCCCAGAACGGTCAGCAACGTTACCGTCACCTCGACGCTTCGGATGGTGGCATAGCGCGACATCCGCCCCTCCAGCCAGTGCACCCAGTGCACGTCCTTTTCGTGGTCGAAGAAGAATCTGAGCCCGACCATCATCAGGAACGTGCCGCCGAAAGCCGCGATCGGCAGATGGGCGTCCTCCATGATCCGCGCATAGGCCTCGGGCTGGGCAGCCGCCAGCACGAGCGCCTGCCAGGGTCCGATCCTTGCCGCGACCACCACGATCAGCAGCGGAAAGACGATCCGCATGCCGAAGACGGCGATCAGGATGCCCCATGTCAGGAATCGCCGCTGCCATTCCGGGCGCATCGCCTTCAGCTTGTTGGCATTCACGATGGCGTTGTCGAAGGACAGCGAAATTTCCAGCACGGCCAGCACCGAGCAAATGAAGAAGATGGTCAGCGCGCCGGACCATGTGCCGGTGGTCTGCCAGCCAAGGACAGCCCCCAGGGCCAGCCCCAGCGCGGTCACGATGAAGGCCCAACGGAAATAGCGCAGCGTGGAACGCAGGCCCGCGGAATCGCTGTGGGCGTCGCCCGTGAGGGTAGTTCTGTCTTGCATGGGAAGGGTCTCGGCGGCCTGACAAGTTGCGATGCCGACATCACGGATGCGCCGCCACATCCGCCAGAGGGGCCCGGTCACCGAACTGCATCCGCCATGTTTGGCGGATGCAAGCGATATAGCACCGCAAGCGACGCTGTCAAAGCATGCTTGTCTGCGCCACGGGTCCTTCGGGACGGCGCGTCGGCTGACGGCGCTGCCGGCTCCGAGGGGCTTGCGGTCGCGGGTCAGGGACCGGCAATGCGCCCGGAGTCGGAAAGCCGCGAGACCGGTTCCTGCGGGATCCCTTCCTCGCGACAGGTTTCCTCGGCAGGGATGCGTCGCTGAAATCCCTGCCTAGACGGCGCTTCGGGCATGATCGTGCGAGGCGGCATCGTGACTCGGGCGCATCGCGGGGCGGCGCGCCGGCACCCGGCAGATCGATCGCCAAGCCCTGCGCCGGCGCAGGATCAGCGGCAACCCGCGAGGCTTGTGCCCGAGGCGGTCAGGGCCCATTCGGTCATCTGCGTGACCAGTTGCCGTGCGGCGGCGTCGAAGGCCGGGATCAGGTCTGCGGTGCGGGTGCTGGCCGCCGGGACGGTCGCGGCAAATCGGCCGCGAGAGATCACGTCCGCAGACATCTCGCTGACCAGTTGCGCGTCAACGGTCATCCGGATGACGACGCCGTCGGGGGTCAGTTCGGCGTTGAAATCCTCGATCTCGCTGATCATCGCCACATCGCCCGACAGGCCCAGAGGCGCGCGCCCGACATGATCGAAGCTGCGGGTGGCGCCCAGGTTCTGGACCAGCAGGCGTTGCAGCATTGCAGGCACGGTGTCGCCCCATTCCGCATCCGGCAGGTATTGCGTCTGCAGCGCCGACGGGCGGATCATGATGCGGTTGCTGTCAAGCGTGCCGCGCGCCTTGGGCGGTTCGATCACCATCTCGCCGACGCGGGATTTTCCGCATGTCACGGCGGCGGGCGGCCGCAATTCGAACAGGTCGCGCGCGGGTTCCCCCTGCAAGGCGGACAGGGCGCCGCATCCCGGCAGGGTGCCGAGGCCGATGACCAGAAGGACGGTGGGCAGTCGCATAACGAACCTCATCATCTGCGGAATTCGGGGGTGCGCGGTCCGGACAGCAACTGCGCCGGGTTCCGGCGCAGGGTCGAGACCAGCTGGTTCATGTTCTCGACCAGCGCCCGGATGTCCTGAGACAGGCGGCCGATCTGCGGCAGCGTGCCGCCCGCAAAGGTCTGAACCGGCTCGCGTGCGCTGTCCAGCACGCCTCGCAGCGAGCGAAAGGCGGCGGCGGCGGCGTCCGAAGCCTCGCGCAGGCTGGCGCTGATCTGCGGCAGGTCATCGGGCAGGTCGGCCAGCGCGTTGTTCAGGGTGCCAAGTGTGGCGCGCAGGTCGCCGGCGACGGGCGCGACGTCGCTGCTGATGATGCCCTCGGCCGCATCGAAGGCGCGTGTGCCTGCGTTCAGGGCCACGTCCAGCCTGTCCAGGCTGGCCTGTCCGCGCTCGGTCAGCCCGGTCAGCCCGGCGGCGCTGCGTTCCAGCTGCTGCGTCAGCGTTGTCAGGTCGCCCGAGACATAGCCATCCACCCGTTCCAGGGTCGAGGTCGCTCCGGCCAGCGTTGTCTCGGCCTGGGCGGCGGCATCGGCAAAGCGGTCCAGTGTCGTGCCGGCGCTGCGGCTCAGGTCTTCCATCTGCTCACCGAACGTGGCGATCCCCCCGGCCGCCTGCGAGATGGCCTTGCTGGCTTCTGCCACATCGTCCAGCGCCTGATCGAGATTGCCGCTGGATCGTTCGACATTGCCCAGGATCATCGCCACCCGCGCCTGGTTTTCCTCGCCCAGAATCTGCGCCAGCTGCTCGGCCACCAGGCTGAGGCGGCTGATGATCTGTGGCCCTTCATCCGTCAGGGTCTGCAGGGCCGAACGGCTGGACGGGATGACCGGCACTGCCGACGTGTCGGCATCCCGCAGCAGCGGCGCGCGTTCAGAGCCCGCGCTGATCGCCACCAGCGCCACGCCGGTGACACCCTGGATTTCCAGTGCGGCGGTGCTGTCCTTGCGGATCGGCGTATCCTCGACCACCTCCAGCCTGACGCGGACCGGAAGCGGATTGCCGGGCGCCAGCTGCATGTCCACGACGCGGCCCACAGGCAGCCCGGCAAAGCGCACCTCGGATGAGGGCCCAAGCCCCGAAACCTCGGGAAAGTAGACATCGTAATAGGCGAACTGGCGGTCCAGCTCGAGCCGGGCGAACCACATCACGAAGCCCAGGATGCCAAGGAACCCCGCGATGCTGAAGGCGCCGATCAGCATATAATTGGCTTTGGTTTCCATGCAGTCAGTCCTTGCCCGGCAGGCCTGCGGTCGCGGCGCGCGCCCGGGGTCCGTTGAAATATTCATGCACCCAAGGGTGGTCGATCTTCAGCATATCGCTCATCGTGCCCGTCGTCAGGACCTTGCGTTCGGCAAGCACCGCGACGCGGTCGCAGCAGGCGTGCAAGGTGTCCAGATCGTGCGTGACGAGGAACACCGACAGGTTCAGCGCATCGCGCAGCATGACGATCAGCCGATCGAAGGCCGAGGCGCCGATCGGGTCCAGCCCGGCGGTGGGTTCGTCCAGAAACAGGATCTCGGGGTCCAGGGCAAGGGCGCGGGCCAGCCCTGCGCGCTTGCGCATCCCCCCCGACAGGTCGGACGGGTAGTTCTGGTTGGCCTTCCACGGCAGCCCGGCCATCGATACCTTGAGTTCCGCCAGGCCCCGCCGCTGCGCGTCCGACAGGCCGGGCACGGCCTTAAGCGGCACCTCGACATTCTCGCGCACCGTCAGCGAGGAAAACAGCGCGCCGTCCTGGAACATCACGCCCCATCGCTGTTCCAGCGCCCGGCGCTCGGCGCCGGACAGCGACCCGATCTGGCTGCCCAGGACCTCGATGTCACCGGCTTGCGACGTCTCGAGGCCGACGATCGCGCGCAACAGGACTGACTTGCCGGTTCCCGAGCCGCCGACGACGCCCAGGATCTCTCCGCGGTTCAGATCCAGATCCAGGCCTTCATGCACGACATGGGTTCCGAACTGGGTACGCAAGCCGCGGACCCGGACCACCGGTTCGTCGCTCACAGCCCCACCTGCGCGAAAAAGACCGAGAAGGCCGCGTCGGCGATGATGACCGCGAAGATCGCGCTGACAACCGCCGAGGACGTCATCCGGCCAAGCGACTCCGCATCCTTGCCGACCTGCATTCCCGCGTGGCAGCCGATCACCCCGATGATAAGCGCGAAGACCGGCGCCTTGATGAAGCCGACGATCACATGAGTGACGCTGATATCGGTCAGCCGGGTCAGGAACATGGCAGGCGAGATGCCCAGCTCGATCCAGGACATGGCGGCACCGCCCAGAAGCCCGGTCAGCGCCGAGACCAGCCCGAGAATTGGCAGCATCAGGACCAATGCCAGCACGCGCGGCATGATCAGCACCAGATCCGGGTCAAGACCCAGGGTCCGCATCGCGTCGATCTCCTGGCGCATCTTCATCGAGCCGATGGATGCGGTCAGCGCCGAGGCCGTCCGACCGGCGACAATGATCGCCGTCAGCAGGATGCCAAGCTCTCGCAGGATGGAAATCGCGATCAGATCGACGACGAAGACCTCGGCCCCGAACTGACGCAGCTGATCCGATCCCTGGAACGCCAGCACCACCCCGATCAGAAACGACATGACGGCGACGATCGGCACGGCGCGAAGGCCGGTTTCCTGGCAGTGATGGATCAACGACGTGCCGGGAAAGTCCGAGGGATGGCGCAATGCGCGCCCCAGCGCGGCCATGCTGCGTCCCAGATATTCGGCCAGTTCGGCCAGATAGACCCAGAAGCCGGCCATCCAGCGCCCGGTCGCCTCGAGAAGGCGACGCCAGGGCGGCGGCGGCGGTGCGGTGGGTTCCACGACCGGCAGGGCCTTGGTCACGGTTTCCAGCAGCTCGGCATGGCGGTCGGAAAGGCCGATCAGGGTGCTGCCGGCCTCGCGCCGCTGTATCAGCTCCCAGGCACCAGCCGTGTCCATGCGGTTGACAGAGGACAGATCGATGCGTCCGGCATGCGAAGTGTCAGACAGCACGCGAAGCGACCAGACCACAAGGTCACCTGAAAGAACGAGCAGATCGTCCTGCAACTCGGTCGAAAGGTCGAATTTGACCGCATCGACGGCCACCATGGCTGCTCCCAGATTCAATTGCGCGGATCGTTGCGTCCCGCTGCGGCAGCAAGGGCCCTTCATCCGCGAATTTTTTCAATCATATCATGGCGTGCCAGACCAGGGATGTCCACGGCCTATTCGGCATCGTCCTGACGGCGGACCGCGCAGCCGGGGCGTCTTCGAGTGGTCGCAGGCAAGGGTCGCGCCGCCGGATCACGCGCATCCCCGACCATCGCCACGTGGCAGCATTCTGGACGGTTTCGCAAGCACGCCGGGGGTCAGCCGTCTGTGGTCGAGCCGCCTCTTTGCGCGCGCGATATCGACAGGACATTTCCCTCGCCGTCGCATGTCAGCCGCAGCCGCCGCTCGGGTGTCAGGAAGGTCAGCCGCATCTTCCCGGCGTCGGCGTCCTCGCCGCGCTCCAGCCGGGTCGAGATTTCACCGGACTGCACAGCCTTTCGGAATGCGGCGACATCAAGCCCCAGCAAGGCAGCGATTTCGGCCGCGTCAACGACCGGCGCGCCGTTTTCGATCACCACCTTGCTCGGCGGACGTGGCTGGCCTGGTGCGGCGGGACCGGACTGCGTCATGCCGGCCGCGGCTTCGGCCGGGCGACGTCACGCGGTTCAGGATGACGGGCCCTCGTCACCAGCTGAGGGCGCGACGACTGCAATTCCCGTTCCGTTTCGGCGGCCGGATGCCGATGGCAGCGCCGCACGGCAAGCCGCATCGGCCCCCGCAGGCCATGGTCGGTGAACGAGGTGAGCCGCATGTCGGTCCCCTGGACAGAAGTCGCGTCAGATCGAGTGTTAACAGACGTGGCCTCGCGGATAAATGCCGAAGGCGCTTGCGATTGGCGATCTGGGCAGAGTCGGTGCCGGTTGCGCCTCAGGTGGGGCCGGATGCCCGACGCGCCTCGATCTCTTCGGCCACCATCCGTTGCAAGGTCCAGATATAGTCGTCATGGACCCCCAACTCGGCCAGCCCGCGGGCGGTCCGCAAAAGATATTCCGCCCCGGATCCGGCCGCCCCTGCCGCCGTGGCCAGCCTGCGGGCCTGTTCGGTCACCGTCAGGCGCACGACGGGCGCATCGACCGGATCCGCGTAGAAGGTCAGCGCGCTTTCGCGGCCGCGCGAGGTCTGCACCTCGATCCAGCAGGCATTGGCGGACAGTTCGTGGGCGACCAGTTCGCGTTTCAGAATGGCGCGCAGCGACGGCGTTTCGGTGCCTTCCGCGACATCCAGGACCAGCCCTTCGCAGCTGCCGCCCGAGGCGAGAGCCAGCATGAGGCCGGGTCGCTCGGGCGTGCCGCGGAAATGCTCCAGCGACAGCGAAAAGTCGCGATGCCATCCGATCGCGGTGCCGCGACGCCGGGACTGAACCTCGAATCCCGGGTTCCAGATCAGCGACCCATAGGCAAAGATGGAAATCGGCCGGGGGCGTCCGTCGGTCAGATGCCGGGCCAGCAGGTCAAGATCGGGGTCCTCGAGCATTTTCCAGCCAGGATCGTAGAGCAGGCCCTCGGCCGGGGCAACGCGAGCGACATGTTCGTCGGACAGCACCAGGGGAAAGGGTTCGGGCATCGTGATCCTGTGATGGCAATGATCCTTGCAGGTCTGTTCGTGCGCAGGGGCCGGGTCAAGCGGCAATCTGCGACAGGCTGGCCGCCTGCTCTTCGGCAAGCCAGCCCAGGAACGCCGTCCGCGCGTCTGCAATGCCGCTCCGTCGTTCGGCGAGGTTGGAGATCGTCAGGAAATAGCCGTAATCCTCCAGAACCGTGATGTCGGACAACCGGACAAGGCGCCCGCTCTCAAGGTCGGGCTGGATCATCGCGCGTGAGCACAGGGCGATTCCCTGTCCCGACAGGGCCGCGATGCGCAGAAGGTTGAAATCCTCGAAGGTCGCCCCGGGCAGGCTGGCCGGCGGCCGGACATGCGCCTTGATCAGCCATTCGCGCCAGCCGCTGTCATCGGTATCGTGCAACAACTCCATCGACGGCAGATCCGTGGGACGGAGTTCGGAAATCGACCTGTCGGCCAGCAGGGCGGGGCTGCAGACCGGGACACTGGCTCCGGGCAGAAAGGGTCGCGCCGTGAAGCCGTCTCCTTGCGGTGTCGATCGGGCAAAGACGAAGGCGAGATCGACTTCCGAGAAATCGACGGCTTCGCCGTGATGGGCATAGACGATCCTGAGCGGGATCCGGGGATGGCGTTCGCGCAGTCGCGGCAGCCGGGGAATCAGCCAGCAAATCGCAACCGACGGGATCGCCGCGACGACCAGGGCGTCGGGGCGGCGCGCTGGTCGCGCGCGGCTGCATGCCGCGTCGATGCTTTCGAAAGCCAGGGTCAGGTCACGCGCCAGCGCCTGGCCCCTTGCGGTCAGGACGGGCCGCCGGCCGCCGCGGTCGAAGAGCGGCGTCCCGACCCATTCCTCGAGATGCCGGACCTGATGGCTGATCGCGGGCTGGGTCACGAACAACGTCTCTGCCGCTGCCCGGAAGCTGCCGGTCCGGGCGACGGCCTCGAAGGCGCGCAATGCGTTCAGAGGGGGCAGGCTCAATCCGGCACTCCATGAGAATTTCTTATGAAGCCATTAGATATCATCCTTTGACGCCGTGCCACCAGAACATGCAGATAGAGGAAATCTGATCGGGAGAAGAAAAATGACCCAGCGCGACAGACTGCAAAGCTTTGCCGGCAATGGCGCAAAGGCGCAGCCGACCTTCTCGACGGCAGAAATGCAGCGCCGCCTTGATGCGATCCGCGCCGGCATGGCCCGAAGCGGCATCGATGCGGCGCTTTTCACGTCCTATCACAACATCAACTACTACTCTGATTTCCTCTATTGCCAGTTCGGGCGACGCTATGGCTTGGTTGTGGATCATGACAGCGCGACCTCGATCAGCGCAGGCATCGATGGCGGCCAGCCTTGGCGCCGAAGCTTCGGGCGCAATGTCACCTACACGGACTGGCAGAAAGACAACTATTTCCACGCCATCCAGCAGATCGTCGGCGCGCCAAGGCGCATCGGCATCGAGTTCGACCACGTCACTATCGAATTGCTGAGCCAGCTGAAATCCCGGTTTCCGGACGTGGAATTCGTCGATATCGCCGCGCTCGCCATGCGCTTGCGGATGGTCAAGTCGGGCGAAGAGATCGCCCACATCACCAGGATGGCCCGGATCGCCGATATCGGTGGCGCAGCCTGCGTCGAGGCGATCGCGGTCGGCGTGCCCGAGCACGAGATTGCGCTGCATTCGACCGCGACGATGGTGCGCGAGATCGCGAAGACCTGGCCGCATGCCGAACTGCTGGACAGCTGGACCTGGTTCCAGTCGGGCCTGAACACGGACGGGGCACATAACCCCGTCACCAGCCGCAGGATTCAACGCGGCGACATCCTGTCGCTGAACTGTTTCCCGATGGTCGCGGGCTACTATGTCGCGCTGGAGCGCACGCTGTTTGCCGAAGAAGCCAGCGACGAACATCTGCGCCTCTGGGACTTCAACTGCAAGGTCCATGACCGCGGCAAGGAACTGCTGGTTCCGGGAAAGAAATGTTCGGACATCGCGGCTGAGCTGAACGAGATGTATGCCGCCGAGAACCTTCTGCAATATCGCAGCTTCGGCTATGGCCACAGCTTCGGCGTGCTGTGCCATTATTACGGTCGCGAGGCCGGGCTGGAACTGCGCGAGGATTGCGAAACGGTGCTGGAGCCCGGCATGGTCGTGTCCATGGAGCCGATGATCACCATCCCCGAGGGCATGGCCGGCGCCGGGGGCTATCGCGAACACGACATTCTTGTGATCGAGGATGCCGGCAACCGCAATATCACCGGCTTTCCCTATGGTCCCCGGCATCTGATCGTGCAGGACGGGGCCAGGGCCGCCTGAAGGACATCTTCGCCGGCGATTCGCGCCGGGGCCGCGGGGTGGCAGGCCCCAGAGAAGAAGGCGCCTGCCCCGGTCTGATGGCGGGGCAGGCGCAAAGCCTGTCAGGCGTCGATCTCGACCACGAATGCCGCCGTGTCGCCGGCGCGCTGGAAGCCCAGATCGTCACCGTCCGTGCGCTTGTTCCAGACATCCAGGAATGCCGTGAAGGCGCATCTCAGCCGCGTCGGATCCAGATCCGGCCGCAGCATGTCGGCAAAGCTGTTCGTCGCGCTGCCTCCGGCTGCCGCGGGGGGCTGGCCGACATTCGCCGACAAGGTTGGCTGCAACACGCCCGATGATCCTGCCGTCGAGCCCAGCCCGCGCCGCCACCAGATGCGGTGATACAGCTGGAACTGCTCTCGCGGGTGATAGGCACGATAACCGACGCTGAAGGTCGTGCTTTCGGTCCCGCCGAAGAACAGGCACTCGGCGTTGTAGACCAACCCGTTGCGACGCAGATCCACGATGTCGCCAACGACGTCGCGATTGTCCCACCAGAACATGTGCGTCAACGCGCCGAAGGGCACATTCGCGGTGGCGCCGGTATTCTGGAACCTCCGCCGATAGGTGAAGGCCGCCGTCGCCTCCTGGCCGCCCAGCCCGGTCGCGGGGGTCCCGTCGGGGCGCAGTCGCCGTCCGTTCTCGTCGAACAGTTCCAGCATGATCAGATGCCGCACGTTCGGCGCGCTCCATCGAGGATCATTGGTGTTGATATGGGCGTGATACTGGCCGGCGTTCCAGTCGGTCGTCGGATTGGTATCGTAGGGGATCAGATACAGGAAATTCTGCTCATCCGCCCCCGCACCCGCCGCGGTCGGCCCCAGGCTGACCGGGACGATATCGACCCCGCCGCCGCCATCGGGAACCGCCTTGTTCCACGACAGGCCGGCGTCGTAGTAGTGCCGCGTGCCGGTCGGGTTCCCGGCGCCGTCGGCTTCGACGATGCTGACGCGATAGTATTTGGCGCCGACATCCTGCATCCCCTCGCTGAACAGGAAGGACAGCTTCAGCGTGCCGCCCCAGTTGCGGTTCAGGGCAGCGCCCTCGGCGGCGGCCGGGTTGGGCGCGGGGAAGACCAGCCCGCTGTTATAGGCCGGGTTCGCGACCGAGGTCGCGCCGTCCGCGTCGGGCGTGATCAGCTCATGCGCGCCGGTGTCGCCGATCAGGTCGAGGAAGACGAAATTGCCGTCCGGATTGTCGCGGCAGCCATACGCCCAGGGGCTGTAGCTGGTCAGCGTCGGATTGTCGCCGCGGTGGTACCAGTGCCCCGCCGCCACGCCATTGTAGATCGTCAGGTTGAACGGGCCGAAAGGCTGGCTGACGATATAGGCGAACTCTTCGTGGCAGCCGAAGGGCAGCAGAGGGTTGGCGCTGAACCAGCAGACATTGAAGACGCCGCCGGCGCCGAGATTGCCCTCGGCCACCTTGACCGGATTCCCACAGCTGTAGCTGCGGCACAGCAGATAGGGCCGCGCGTTGATGTAGTCGGGGATCAGCTTGGGGTCGAGTGCGCGCAACGCTTTCAGATCCTGTGCCGCGCGCAACGATTTCTCGTCCAGCGCGCCTTCGCGGAACAGCACCGTGTCGCCGGCTTCGCCCCGGATCGGATCGGGCCCGGGCTCGGGCAGCGGGATCGGGTCGCGCGGGATGCGCCGGACCAGATCTTCAAGGTCGCGGATCAGTTCGGGAATGCGCGGGTCGAAGACGACCCAGGGCTTGCAGCAGCAGACGCGCCGCCAGACCTGGACACGGCCGTTGCAGACCGGAAAGCAGCGGAAAGGCCATGCGATCAGGTGATCCAGCGATGCCACCGGGGCCAGACGCGCCGGCGCCTTCGTCGCAGCGGCGAGCTGCGAGCCGGCCTCGTCGTCCATGGCACGGCTTGCCATCGGACGTCGACCGACATCCGATGCAAGCTGCGGCTGGACCGCCAGATTCGCCAGGTCGCGGAACCACCAGGGAGAGCGGCGGCACACCCGGACGCGGCCGCTGACGCAGCGCAGATGGAACAGCCAGGACTTCCATATCCCACTGGCGATCTGGATCGAGCCGCGCTCGACCAGCCGGTCGAAGGCATCGCGGCGATAGATCAGCAGATTGGCCGCCTGGTCCGATTTCGGATCGTCTTCCTGTTCGGCAGGGCCAACGACCAGCCGCATCGCCTTTTTCAGGACATCGGCGGGCAGGCTGGCCTTGTTTTCCTTGCCGAATTCGACCCTGTGAATTTCCCTACGTCGATCATCCTGCGCGATCAGGACGGTCTTGGGCCGTGCCTCGTCGGCGCCGATGCCCTCGTAATCCAGCCGGATCGTGATTTCCTTGTTTTCGCGTGCCATCAGAATACCTCGCTGAAGCGGTCTGCCGGACTGTCCGGCAGGGTCGGATCGGACCAGTTGGTGCGTCCGTAATCAGCGGGGCCTGATTGATTCCCCGTGCATGCAGGCCTGCGGGCGATCGGCAGCGTGGCGCAACGAAAGGCATGAGCGCTGTCACCTGCGATATAGCCCGGCCCGAATATACAAGGCACACCATTTAATCCGGATACTCGATAACATAAAATTCGATTCGAATATACGTGGCATTATATATTATAAAAATTGTCGGCTACGGGATGCGATCCGGTCGCGCCGTTCATTCTGCTGAAGCCATCCTGGTTGGCGGCGTTCCGGCGCCTCTGCGTGACCGATCGCATGCGGTGACACGCCCGGACCGCATCAATGGCCCTGAACTGCGCTGTAGATCCCGAACGCCCCCACAAGGATCAGGCTCGATGCCCAGGCGATGTCGAGATTGAACCAGGTCCGTGACAGGAACTTCAGCCCGAGATACGCGTAGATCGCGACCGCGATCACGCCGCCCGCGGCGGTCATCGCAGCCGTGTGCACCAATGCCACCATGAAGGCGGAGGCCAGGTTCTGTCCCATCAACTCTCGGGCAGCCTCGTGGTTGCCCTCGGCAATGTCGATGCCGCAGATTCCCAGATAGATCGGCACCAGCATCAGCCCGGCGCCATGGGCCATGGCGGCCAGGAATGACCAAAGCACCAGCCGCGAGGGCGGGATCCGGGCCAGGAACCGGGGATGCCTGCGATTGATCAGCAGATAGACGCCCATGGCGATCACCAGCAGCCCCGCACCGACGCGGAGCTCCGTCTGCCAGTCGATCAACGCGGTCATCATCGAGAACGGCAGCAGGATCGCCAGCATCGCCAGCAGATGTCCCGCCGCCAGCGCGGCGATGGCTTTTGCCATCGCCCGGTGCCTGGCCTCCATCAGTCCGGCCGATACGGCGAGCGGCCAGCCCATGCCGGGATTGACGCCGTGATAGGCCCCCGAAAGGATGACGGCCCCCCAGAGAGCCGTCATCGTGCTTGCGTCGAAATCCATTCAGACGTTGGGGTAGCAGAAACTGTCTGTCGAGCAGTCACCACCCTCCAGCCGGATCTGGTGGGCCCGGTGGCCCTTGGGGAAATCGACATGGAAATCCTTGTCCAGTGTCAGCCCGCCATCCTCGCCGACATGGGCCATGACCATCTGCCCGCCTTCCTCGCCGGGATAGAACTGGCTGTCCCAGGTGGAATAGAGCGAGTTGGTCCAGTAGACGCGCTTGCCGTCGCGGCTGATCTCGACCATCTGCGGACCGAAGGCGAAATCACCTCCGCCCGGATGCTTGGTGCCGCGCCCGATGCCGCCCAGTTCCACTGTGCCGGTCAACACCGGGTTCATCGGGTCCGAGACGTCATACTGGCGCATCTCGCCCAGACCCCAGCAGGCGACATAGAGATATCTGTCGTCAAGGCTGAGGTCGATATCGGTGACCAGCGGCGGCACGGCCTCGAAGCCCTGCAGCAGCGGCGGCAGATTCTCGGGCTTTTCGGGGCGCGGGTCTATGGTGATGGTCTTCTTGCTCTGCCACGAGCCGTCCTCGCCGCGCCACCAGGTGAAGACCGCCCCCTGCAGATTGCTCGTGTCGACCACGATGCCACAAAACCCGTATGATTTCTTGGGGTCATGGGCAGGGCGAATTTCCAGCGCCATCTGATAGTTCTCACCAAAGTCCATCGTCTGGATGTTCTTGCGCTTGCGAAGGTCCCAGAAATGGATCGAGTGGCCGTATTTGTTGGACAGCAGATCCTCGGCGACCAGGCCGTTTTCGAACTGCGGCGGCAGGCCCCATTCGGAACTGACCATGTAGTCCTGCGGCAGGTTCCACCAGAAATCGTAATGCTTGTCCTGTTTGCCGCGGTCCATCTCGTACTGGCCGATGATCTCGAAGGTCTCGCAATCCATGATGAAGATGCCCGGAGGCCCGTCGGTTCCATCCGCGCCACCGCCGCCCAGGGTCGAGACGTAGATACCCTCGGGCCCGCAATGGATGGTGTGGGGGCGCGAATAGCCGGTCTTGGCGAAGACCTCTTCGGGCTCGATGATCTTGTGGATCTTCAGATCCAGCGGATCCTTGGTGTCGATGACGTAGATGCGCGAGGACCGGATGCCGGGCACGATCAGGTAGCGGCGCTCCAGAAAGGCATGGCCCGACAGCGGCGACAGGGACGAAGAACACGCGTTCCAGCCGAAGTGATGAAACTCGTCACCCTTGTTCGGCATCAGCAGTTGGTGGACGATGGTTCCGTATTTGGCGGATTTGGGGTTCAGGTCGATCACGGCGATGCCATCGGGCTGAGAGCCGTCGGGGCTGAGCATCACGGTGAAGCCGTAATTCTCGGCAGGGGCCTGCATGGCAAGCTGCGCGGTGGCGTGGAACGTCGGATCCGGTCTTAAGGTCATGTCGTCCTCCCTTGAATGAATGGGCCCGTCACGGGCAGTTGGTCTGGTTCGACCTTTCTTCTTGGCGGCGTGGCCGTCGCCTCCTCAAACCTCGGCCACGTTGCAAAGCTGGATGGCGCCGCTGACGCGGCCGGCCAAGTCTATCAGCTTGAGCCCGATTTCGGACCGGTAAGCCTTGCCGAAGCGTCGGATCGGACCAACGGCGCCCACGCTGAATGTCGCGCCGATCTTGCCGATCGAGACCGGCGCAGCCACGCTGGCGATTCCGATGTCGATCTCCTGGTCGCAATCGGCAAAACCGCGCGCGACGATCCGATCGAATTCCGCACGCAGCTCTGCCTCGGTCGTCTTGGTGTTCTCGGTATAGGCCTTCATGCCGTGACTGATGATCGAGTCCTGGAATTCCCGCTCGGCAAAGGCCGCGATGGCCTTTGAACAGGAGCAGGCATGCATCGGGCGGACACCCAGCCCAGGGTGGACGAAGGCACGCTGCGGATCATCGGGGGTCTCGACATGGATGATCTCGACCTGGTTGTTTCGAAACCGCGAAAGAAACACGGTTTCGTTGAACTGGATCGCCGCCGCCTTGAGAAGCGGTGCAGTCGCCTTGCGCGCATCCACATCGGACTTGCCAAGAAGCGCAATGCGGATCAGGCGATCGCCGATCGCCACGCGCCCGTCACCTGATGGTATCGCGATCAGACCATGATCCTCAAGTGTCTGGATGAGCCTGTAGCAGGTCGGCTTGGGCAAACCCGTGATCTTCTGGATCTCGGATGCCGACACGGGCCGACCGGCGACCGCGACGACCTCGAGGATCGTGATCAGACGATCCAGGTGCATCGGGGCCAGCGCGTTTCATCATACGGGACCATGTCTCGCAGTCTGATACGAGCGGCGGGAAAAGCAAGGAAAATCGGCAAGCCCATTTTCGGGCGGTCGTGGTGCGGATCATCAGCTCCGTGAGGGCGCCGAAACCGGCCGCGACCCCGGCAACCGGCCGGTTGGTCGTGTCTTGCCGGCAGCAGTGGCGCGATCAGGCCCGCCAGCGGGACGACGATGAAGGCGAAGCCGGGGCCGAACGGCGGCGCGATGCTAGTGCTGCACGGCCGCGAGCCCGCCGGGATCCAGCAATTCGATTCGCCGTCGGCCGGTTCTGATCAGCCCTTCGCGGCGCAGCTGCGACATGACACGACTGACAATCTCGCGGTTTGCGCCGATGCTGGCGGCGATCTCGGAATGCGTGGGCATGTCCTCGATCACGGCGCCGGGATGCAGGCGCCCCCGTTCGAACGCGACCGACAGCAGATAGGCGCGGACCCGCTCTTCGACGCTTTGAGTCACCAGTTGCAGGTTGCGTTGCGTCAGCAGGCGGATGCGGGCGGTGAGCGCGCGGAACAGTCTTTCGCGAACTTGCGGCAGGCGGTCGATCAGCAACAGGAACGAGTGCCGTTCCAGCACCAGCACCCGAGACGCTTCGCGCGCGACCACCGCCAGAGAGCGCCTGTCCCCGTCCAGCGCCGCCAGTTCCCCGAAATGCTCGCCGCGCTGGAACCGCGTGAAGATGATCTCGCGCCCGTCCTCGGCCCAGTGAATTGCCATCAGCGCGCCCGAGATCAGGAAATACACGTCGCTGTCGGCGTCGCTTTGCTGGAACAGCGTCTGCCAGGCTGAAAGCTGCGTGACGTGGCTGCGGATGTTCAGGTCGCGAAGATCCGCTTCGGTCAGCCCCTCCAGCAGAGGCAGGTCATATGTGAGCAGGCTGGCTGCCATCCGTGACCGTCAGCCCGCCAGCGGAACCCGGCCGCCGTTCAGTTCGGGCAGGGCCGCATCGACTGAAAAATACGCCCGCGCTTCGCGCGCCGCCGCGCCGTCGCCATCCGGCAGGTCCGCCAGGTCCAGCGCGGCGCGCAGCTGCCACAGGCGCGCGCCCTGTGCGTCGGCAAGCGAAATCGCCTGCCGCAGGACGCGTGCCGCGTCCTCGGTCCGGCCTATGCGGTGCGTCATGGCGGCGTGCAGCCGCAGCGTTTCGGCCTGCCAGCACCAAAGTCGCGAGCGACTGCCGTCTTCGACCGCCGACCGAGACACGGCGAAGGCCTCTTGCAGACAGCCTGCGCGCGCCAGGGCTGCGGCATAGTGGGCCTGGAAATAGGGCAGCCCGATCAACGCGCCGATCGCGCGCAGCGTCTCGATGGCCTGCCGGAAGGCGTCGCGGCCCGCCTGGCTGTCGCTTTGAGCGGGATTGATGACATGCTGCCAGCATTGCCCGATCAGCAACCAGAACTCGGCGCCCTGTTCGGATGCGATGGCCAGCCCGCGTTGCAGCCGCGCCATCGCCTCGTCGCTGCGGCCCGCCGCATGCAGCGGAACGCTGCCCCAGATCAGCGCATAGGGCTGCATCACCGGAATGTTCAGCGCCTGCTGATGCCTGTCCGTTTCGGCCAGCAGATCGGTCAGACCGCCGGTCTCGCCGCAGAAGACCCGCGCCGGGACCTCGAACATCTGCGCGGCCGCAAAGATGTCCATGCCGTATTGCGCGATCATCGGCGCGTGGATTTCAAGCCTGTAGAGCTGCCGGATGCGGGCGATATGAACGAGCTGGTCGCGGAAATCACCCGCGTAGAAGCAGCCGCAATTCGCCGCAGCCTCGGCGGCGAGGCGGATCTGCACGCGATCCGGTCGCATGTCCCGTTCCGCGCCCTCGGCCGCCTCGATCAGCAGCCTGCACAGGTCGTCCGCGCCCTGGCGGTCGCCGGCGATGATCGCGTGCGAGTAGCTGCCGAACAGCGCCGCGCCGTTGCCGCCCCGGCCGAAGGCGGCATCATCGCTGGCCAGTCGCAGCACCTCGGCGAAGGCGGTGCGGACTGGCGCGGCTGCGTAGCCCTGCGATTGCATCAGGGTCGATCCAAGCGCGGTGTGACCGGCGATTTCCAGTTGGCTCCGTTCCGGCGCGCCGCCGCCGGACTGCGCGCACATTTCCAGCGCGGCGCGGGCATGCTCCTCGGCATCGGCGAATGCACCGCGCAGCAACGCCTGCTGACTGGCCGCAAGATAGCTGCGGGCGGCAGGCAGATGCCGCTTCGCACGGCTCTGATGACTGGCCAGCAGTGCGGGACCGGCCTCGACCAGATCGGCGCATTCGCCCTGAAGCAGTTCGGCCACGCGGGCATGCAGCGCCTCGCGGGTGCCGCGCAGCAGCAGCCGGTAGGCGGCGCGATGCAGCAGCGCGTGGCTGAACGACCAGCGATCGGTGCCCGTCGGGTGAACCAGATCGGCCCGATGCGCCTCTTCCAGCATCTGCGGGGTGTCGGCATCCGCGGCGGCCAGTGCCTCCAGCAGGCGCTGCGAGAAGCTGCGACCCAGCACCGACGCCTTCAGCAGCACCTGGCGGGCAGGGCCGGCGGCGTCGATCCGTTCGGTCAGCAGATCGCTGAGCGTCGCGGGAAGACCGTCGCGCGTCGGGCTTCGCTGTAATGCATGCCTGACAAGCTGTTCCAGAAACAGCGGCACCCCGCCCGCGTGGCGAATGACATCGTCGCGGGTTTCGGGGGCGATGCCGACATGGCCACATGCATCGAGATAGGCCTCCGATTCCTCGGGGGCGAAGGCGTCGATGCCGATGATCTCGACCGGCAGATCGGACAGGTGGCGGGCGATCTTGACCGTTTCGCGGCTGGTCATCAGCAGCCGTTGCGGACCGTCCCGCAGGTCGCGGACCAGGCGGCGCAGCACGCCAAAGCTGGCGCTGTCCAGCCAGTGCAGATCCTCGACCAGCAGCACGCCGTCGGGCAGCCGGTCGCGGATCGCCTGTGACAGGCTCGCCTCGATCCGGTCGCGCAGAGCGTTGCTGGCGAATCGGGCCAGCAGCGCCTGCCCCTGCGGCAGGTCCAGAACCAGCGCGAGGCACAGGATCGCGTCGTCGGACAGGCCGGGAAAGCCTGCGCGCAGTTCCGAGATCGCGGGCTGGACGCCGCCGAACCGCGACCGAAGCCATTGGCGGAAGGGGGCAAGCCCCTCGCCGCTATGAAGCGGGTCGGCCTGGAAGATCGCACAGGGCATGCCATCCTGAAGGAACGTGCCGGCCAGCGCGGTCTTGCCGATCCCGGCCGGGCCGACCAGAAGGCACGGGCGGTCCGACTTGGACAGGATGCGGCTGCGTTCGCGATGCCGACCGACGAAGGGGCGGTGCGCGGCATCGCGGCTGGAGTGGGCGACCGGGATACCGGGATCAACCCGATAGACGGTGACGGTGCCGAAACCCTTCAACGGCGTATCGGCGCGCGCTGAAAGCCGCAGCGCACCGCGCAGCAATGCGCGTGTCTCGGCGGCGATCAGCACCTCGCCCGGGGCGGCTGCCGTCTGCAGCCTTTGGGCGAGCGTCGTCACCATTCCGGTCATGCGCGGCAGCGAGCCGTCGGCTGAGTCGTGTGCACGCGTCGCGACCTCGCCGGTGGCGACGCCGGCGCGCAGCGAGACCGCCGTGCCGTCGGGAAACAGGAACCGGGGCAATGTCACGACCGAGAGCGCGGCTTCGACGGCCTTTCGGGCGGCCAGCTCCTCGGCGCGCGAGAGGCCGAAGACCGCGACGATCCCGTCCCCGAGGAACTCGGTGATTTCTCCGCCGCCGGTTTCGACGATCGCGCGCGCTCGACGATAGAAATGGTCCAGCCAGTCCTGCAGGTCCTCGGCGTCGGCGGTGCTGGCAAAGCTGCTGAATCCGACCACGTCAACGAACAGCGCTGTGACCTGGCGACGCTCGCCTCTCTGATCCGGAATGCCACGGTTGACGGTCACCGACATCGTCTTTCCCTTCAGCCCGACCCCTCAAGGCAGGCGTGACCTGCTTGCCTCTAGCATCGCCAGGCGTCGGCTGTCGAACGGATTCGAAAGCGTCCAGCTGGTCCAGATCCGGAAGGCGCCGGGCAGGCGATGATCGCGCGGTGCTGCCTTGCCCGGCTGCATCGACAGCGGTCGCGCCTGCAATGCGCCCGCCGGCAGATTGGCAAGAGGCGGGTACGCGACCTCGATCCGGGCCGAGACGGGCGCGACCCTCGCCGAGGTCAGGTTGAAATCAAAGGCCGAGAAATGCCAGCCGCCGCCGACCCGGCTGCGGCTGGCCACGACCTGCTGACACAGGGCCTCGACAGCCGCACATTCGGGTGAATCCATCAGCGGCTGTGCCAGGCCGGGCTGCTGGTAGCGTCCCGACCAGATCGGCTCTCCGGCCGGCGAAGCGACGCTGTAGCTGCCTTCGCCCATCTGCAACCTGCCCATGCGCTTGTTGAACCCATACATCCAGACACCGGCCAGCTGCGGCGCGCGACTGTTCAGATAAAGGTTCGGCAGGTAGCTGAAGATGCCGTCCTGTCCCTCGATCCCGACCCAGTTGACCGCGACGATCGCCTCGAAATAGTCGCGATAGCCCAGCAGCCGCGGCAGGACCGACAGCCTTACGCCGACCTGCTGGTTGGCCAGGATCGCGACAGGATGGGTTCCGGCCGGTGTCAGGGGCTGGGGCAGCAGGTGCATGCCGTCGGGCAGAACGGCCTCCAGAGCGGTGGCGTCGACGGCATGAAAGCTGAAGAAGCCGTCGATGCTGCCCGTGCCGTAGAACGGTGTCAGCGGCCAGGGGGCGGTCTGGGCATAGGGGCTGGCCAGACGCGCCGAGTCGCCGGGCCCGTGATCGGGGGCCAGATCGCCCTCGCCGACGATCCCGATATCGGCGCCGGTCAGCCCGCGCGCGGCCATCAACCCCGAGATGGTGGCAGCCTCGACACAGCCCGCATTGATGCCGCAGCGCGTCCAGTCGCCCGCCAGGTAGAGGTTGTCGAAGCCCGACCCGTCCGGTGGCAGCCGGTATTGCACGCTGCCCGGAACCGACAGGACATAGCGTTCGGAACCGTAGAGGTTCTCGCGGAAATACTGCGCGGAGAAGCGGGCGTCGTCATCGCCGCCGTTGATCGCGTGCAGGATCCGTGCGTCGAACCGCCCGTCCTTCGATGCGTCCGGCCACATGCGCACCAGCTGGCTGTCCGCCCATTTCCGGGTGCGCTGCTGCATGCTGCCGGATTCGATGTCCGCGTCGCGGGCCGGGCTGCAGAAATACGCGATGGCTTTGGGCGGCGGGTCGGGCCATGTCTCGCGTCCGCGCAGATCGCTCATGTCCGCCCAGGTGTCCAGCGGTTCGGCAAAGCTGGTGATGACGGTCTGAAGATCGGTCTGCGGGCCGGGATTGTGGGCGGCGACAAGCTTGTTCCAGCCCAGATCCTCGGGCGTCCGGTCGGTCCAGAACTGCGCGGCATGGGTGGCGACGGTCTGCACCTTGTCCATCATCCGCTGCCAGCGCGGCGAAGCCGCGATCAACGCGTCCGCAAGATAGGGCATCGACCCCAGCGAGGCGCCAAGGATCAGCTGATCGAAATCCTTGCCGCGATCCAGCCGGTAGGGGCGTCCGCGCGGTGGCATCTTCTCGCTTTCGAAATCGGTGTCGGGATGGTCGCTGATCTGGTCCCAAAGCGGCTCTGACGGCCAGCAGGGCAGCCCGGCCACATCGCGCAGCGGATGGTATTCGTCGCCCGCGACCCGTGCCTGCTCGACCATCTCGATTGCGGCGACGCCGCTGCGATCCCCGTCCAGGACCAGCCGTGTCGCGGCATTGAAGAAACGGAACCTCACGCCGCGCTGGCGCAGCACCTGATAATAGGGCGCGAAGATCGTGTCGCCCATCCCGGCCTGCATCTTGTAGAACAGCGAGCCCTTGTAGCAGAAGGCAAGCCGCAACAGCCCCCGGATCGCGGTCCCGGCCCCGACACTGCGATGATCGGTGACGCCGCCCGGATAGCCGAACACATAATCATAACAGCCCCGGAACACGGCCGAGAAGACCGCATCGCGCGCGGCGCCGTGATGCAGCAGCCAGTCGCTGATCTCCCAGTCGTCGATGGCGTCGAAGCCCTGAAGGAAACAGCCCTCCGCGATGGTGCCGCGAGCGAAGGCCAGCGACAGGCTGACGAGGTAATGCAGGCGGCGCGCAGCATCGTCCTGCGGCAATCGAGCCAGCACGTCGCCATGCCAGTCCTGCGCCTCGGCGGCCAGCGCCGCCAGCACGGCGCGGTCGCCGCGCCCGTGACGAGAGGCGTCGTCGGGCAGGATGCGGGCATACGCCCCGAGATGGTGCAGCGGCGTCGGTGCCGTCAGGCCAAGATCGCGCTCCCGGAAGGTCGCGTGAAATCGCGATGGCACCCTATGGCCGACCGTGCTGGTCTGGCCGGCCTGTTCCATCATCTGCGCGACCCGGTCCAGCAGCATCTTGAACAGCGTGAAGGGCGACGGGACGACGCCACCGGTGCCGGGCTTTTCGCCGTTCGCCTCGAAATCGATCCGCCATGGGTGAAGCGCCCTGCTGCCATCGGGCTGTGCGACCTCTTCGGCCAGCATGAAATGGTTCAGCCCGTGGAACGCCTGTTCCAGCGTGGCCAGCGGGGCGTCGGGCTTGCGCAGCCCCTCGCTGACAAGGGTCTGGTAGCAATCGCGCATCAACCGAAAGGCGTTGTCGTAGAAGCCGGCCCAGATATGCAGCCCGTGTTCCTCGATCCGCTCGCCCATCGCGGCATTCCGCCCGCTGGCACCCTTGCCGCCCAGCCGCCATCCCATCTGGTACAGCGTCACGTCAAAGCGATCGCGCCAGTCGGGCAGTTGCGTGATCGCATAGGCGGCGGTGACCGCACCGACGCCGCCACCGATGATCGCGATCTTCTGGGGCGTCGATGGCATCACGACCTCGCATACCCGGAAAGATGTCGGATTATCCGAACTTGCCGGTTGAGCATGACCGCAAATCACTCGCTTGTGAAGGCAGAACCCGATTGCGGCATGGTTGCGTGATCGCGCAGGAAACCAGCGGACGGCCGCCTGCCAGCCGCCGTCCGCCAGGCCCGCACCCCAGGAAAAAGCCGCAGGCCAGACACTCTTTACCCAACGTGTCGCACCCCCGACCCGTCAGAACACGGAACCCGGATCCGAAGCCAGGACCGAATGGGAAGCGTCCGGTCGATCCGGGTTCATGCTTCATGACTAACCGGTTCCCGGCCCCTCTTCTGTGCTCTGGGACACAGAACCGGATTTGGTTCGACGTTAGGCACAAGTTGGGCCGCGCGCCTCGCGCGTCCCTTGCCATCACTGTCTATCGGAGGGGATGGAGTGGAACCTTTCATCGGCCAGATCGCGATGTTCGCGGGAACCTTCGCGCCGCGGGGCTGGGCGCTGTGCGACGGCCAGTTGCTTGACATCCAGCGGTATCAGGTCCTGTTCAGCCTGCTTGGCACGACCTATGGCGGCGACGGCCGGGCCAGTTTCGCGCTGCCCGACCTGCGCGGTCGCGTGCCCTTGCATGCCGGCGCGGGCGAGGGGCTTCAGCCCCGCCGGCTGGGTGAGGCGATGGGAGCCGAGCGGGTGGGCCTGGAGGAATCGCAGATGCCGGCGCACGCCCATGAGCTGATCGCCGCGAATCGCCCGGCCGATTCGGACCGTCCTGGCCGCGCGATGCTGGCGCAGGCCAAGGGCTATGCCGGCGAGGCGGGCAACGGCGGTGGCACTGGCCCGACTGCGGCGATGGCGGTCGAGGCCATTTCGGTCACGGGTCGGGGTGAGCCGCACGAAAACATGCCGCCCGGGCTTTGCTTGAATTTCATCATCGCGCTTGAGGGAAACTATCCGTCGCGGGACTGACGCAACGTCGCGCGCCGCGCCGTCCGGATCGCCGGCTGAAAGGCTGTCCGGCCCCGCGATGGCTGTTTGCGATTGTGTCCGCGGTCTTTTGTGGGCCATGCTTGGTGTTGACAAGGTGCACAAGCACCGACTGCGCATGACGCGAACGACAGGGGGTATTGCAATATGAACGAACAAGGTCACGGGTCCACCATATCGCCCCGCCTGGTCAAGGGGCAGGGCGACAAGGCTCGCATCGGTGACTATTACAGCGCGACACAGCTGCGCGCCGATCGCTGGAGCGTGCTTCGCGACATTGCCGAAGAACTGTCCCGTCACGGCGGCGAAGGTCGGCGAGGTCGCAAGCTGCTGGCCGAGGCCGTGGAGCTGTTCGACGCGCTGGCGCCGATCGAAACCTACTGGGCGTTTCCCGGCGCCAATGCCTTCGGTTACATGCGCCGGTTGCTGGATCAGCAGAAGATCCCGGATTTCTCGCACTCGGTTCGCCGGGCCGCGCGGGCGCTGATTTCGGGGGCCTATCGGCGGCGCGGCATCCAGCTGACCGCCGAGGATAGCGAGACCGAGGATTTCGAGGACGAGGCCTCGCTGTCGCCCGATGCCCGCGCGTTGGGAAGGCCCTATTTCGAGGTCCTGATCGTCGATGACCTGAACGAGCATCAGGAGCGCTGGTTGCGGCAGAGCCTGCAACATGCACGGCGCCCCGAGGACTCTTTCATCTATGAGCCGGTGATCGTTCCCAGCCTCGAGGACGCACTGATCGGAATCATGTTCAACCACAACATCCAGGCAGTCGTCGTCCGCCCGGGCCTGGCGCTGAAGTCGCGCAACAATGTCGAGATCCTGAACAAGTATCTCCGCCGGGCCAGCGACGAAGAGGATGTCGACGGGTTGCACCCCGACGAATACGGCCCCGAGACATGCCGGCTGGTCCACAAGATCCGGCCCGAGCTGGACACCTATCTGGTCACCGACCGGTCCGCCGAAACCATCGCGGCGATGGATCTGGGCGGATGCCGCCGGGTGTTCTACAATCAGGAAGATTTCCTGGAACTGCACCTGAACATCCTGCGCGGCGTCAACAGCCGCTTCAAGACCCCGTTCTTCACGGCGCTGAAGGAATATTCCAAGCAGCCGACAGGCGTGTTCCACGCCATGCCGATCAGCCGCGGCAAGTCGATCGCCCGCAGCCACTGGATCCAGGACATGGGTGCCTTTTACGGGCCCAACATCTTCCTTGCCGAAACCTCGGCCACGTCGGGCGGGCTGGACAGCCTGCTGGAGCCGCGCGGCCCGATCAAGAAGGCTCAGGAGTCCGCGTCGCGCGCCTTCGGCTCGAAGCAGACCTTCTTCGCCACGAACGGCACCTCGACCTGCAACAAGATCGTCGTGCAGGCGCTGATCCGCCCCGGCGACATCGTGCTGGTCGATCGCGACTGCCACAAATCGCATCATTACGGCATGGTGCTGGCGGGGGCGAGCGTTGTCTACATGGACAGCTATCCGCTGCATGAATATTCGATGTACGGCGCCGTTCCCATCCACGAGATCAAGCACAAGCTGCTGGAGTTGAAACAGGCCGGCAAGCTGGACAAGGTGCGGATGGTCCTGCTGACGAACTGCACCTTCGACGGGATGATCTATAACGTCGAACGGGTGATGGAAGAGTGCCTGGCCATCAAGAAGGATCTGGTCTTCCTGTGGGACGAGGCGTGGTTCGCCTTCGCCCGCTTCAACCCGGCCTTCCGCCAGCGCACGGCGATGGCCTCGGCGGCCAATCTGCGCCGAACGCTGCGCAGCCCCGAGCGCGCCCGCGCCTTCGAGGCGCAGCAGGAGGCCATGAAGGACGCCGATGACGCGACCCTTCTCAACACCCGCCTGATCGCGCCGCCCGATGCCCGGGTGCGCGTCTATGCGACCCAGTCGACGCACAAGACGCTGACCTCGCTGCGACAGGGGTCGATGATCCATGTCTACGACCAGGACTTCAAGGGCGAGACCGAGCAGGCGTTCCACGAAGCCTACATGACCCATACTTCGACCTCGCCGAATTACCAGATCATCGCCTCGCTTGATGTCGGCCGGCGGCAGGTCGAGCTGGAGGGATATGAATTCGTGCAACGCCAGATCGAAAGCGCGATGTCGTTGCGCCGGGCGATCGGCATGCACCCCCTGCTGACCAAGTATTTCAAGGTCCTGACACTGGCCGACATGATCCCCGGCGAATATCGCGAAAGCGGCGCCAAGGCCTATTTCGATCCCAAGCGGGGCTGGCTGGACAGCTGGGATCACTGGGCCACGGACGAATTCGTGCTGGACCCGACCAAGATCACCGTGGCCGTGGGGGGGACCGGCTGGGACGGCGACACCTTCAAGACCCAGATCCTGATGGACAAGCACGGCATCCAGATCAACAAGACATCGCGCAACACGGTGTTGTTCATGACGAATATCGGCACCACCCGGTCGTCGATCGCCTATCTGATCGAGGTTCTGATCAGCATCGCCAAGGATCTCGAGGATCTGCTGGACGACGCATCCAAGATGGAGAGACGGTCGTTCGATGCCCGGGTGAAAAGCCTTGTCGACCATGTTCCTCCGCTGCCCGATTTCAGCCGCTTTCATGCAGCGTTCCGGCATGGAGAGACGCCCGAGGGCGATATCCGCAGCGCGTTCTTTCTGGCTTATGACGAGGACAACTGCGACTATCTGGACCTTGACCAGGCGTTGCAGGAAAAGCTGGAAAACGGCGAGGAGCTGGTCTCGGCCTCGTTCATCATCCCCTATCCGCCGGGCTTCCCCATCCTTGTGCCCGGCCAGGTCATCAGCCGCGAGATCCTGACCTTCATGCGCGCACTGGATGTCAGCGAGATCCACGGATACCGACCTGACCTGGGCTTGCGGGTGTTCACCACCGAGGCGCTGAAGCGCCTGGAAGCGGCCAGGGGCTGATCCTTCGGAAAGACCGCGCCGGCAGCTCCGGCGCGGCCTCAGAAGGTCGGCGGTGTGCAGGCGCTGACGATCACGCAGCGGCTGTTGCCGGTGTTGCGGAACCGGTGCGGGCGTCGGCTGTCGAAGATATAGGCGTCCCCGGGCCCAAGCAGTGACACCTCGTCGCCGACGGTGATCTCGATCCGGCCCTCGATCACGATCCCGGCCTCTTCCGCGTCATGGCTGTAAAGCGATTCGCCCGTATCGGCGCCGGGATCGTAGGTTTCGTGCAGCAGCATCAGGTTGTTGCGACCTGCGCGCCCGATCCGCAGCAGGGACAGCTTGGCCATCGTCGCCTCGGGGCCGTGGACCGCGGCCGAGCGGATCTCGGGCAGTTCCTCGTGGCGCCAGAAGGTCCTGGGCTCTTCTGCCGCCTCCATGAAGAAATCGACCATGCTGGTTGCCAGACCGTCGAGGATCTTCTTGAGATTGGCAACTGATGGGCTGATCTTGTTCTGCTCGATCATCGAGATCAGGCCGTTCGTGACGCCGGCGCGCGCTGCCAGCTGGCGCTGCGACAACCGCCTGTCCTGGCGCAGGTTGCGAAGCCGCGTGCCGATGTCGAATTCCGTATCGCTCATCCTGTCTCCCGTCTGCGCGTGTTTCATTGGCCACACCTGACCGGCAGGGAAAGGCCGTCTCGCGTCCAGTGAGCCTGAAACGCCTTGCCCCGCTGATCGCCGTGATTAATATATTGAGCAGAGATTCAGGAGTCACGCCATGACAAACGCAGAACTTTCGACCCGCCGGGCCGCCGCGATCGCGCGCGGCGTGGGTGTTTCGACGCCGCTCTTCGCCAGCCGCGCCAGGAATTCCGAGCTGTGGGACAGCGAGGGCAAGCGCTATATCGACTTTGCGGGCGGCATCGCGGTGGTGAACACCGGCCACGGCCACCCGCGCGTGGTCGAGGCCGTCAAGGCCCAGATCGACAAGTTCAGCCACACCTGCCATCAGGTCGCGCCCTATGAAAACTATGTCGAACTTGCCGAAAAGCTGAACGCCGCCGCGCCGGGCGACTTCCCCAAGAAGACGCTGTTCGCAACCACTGGTGCCGAGGCCGTCGAGAATGCCGTCAAGATCGCGCGCGCGTTTACCGGCCGTCAGGGCGTCATCGCCTTTTCCGGCGGATTTCACGGCCGCACATTCATGGGGATGGCGCTGACCGGCAAGGTCCAGCCCTACAAGGCGGGCTTCGGTGCAATGCCGGGCGATGTCTGGCATGTGCCCTTCCCGATGACAGCGCACGACATCACGGCGGCTGATTCGATCGCCGCGATCGAGGGGCTGTTCAAGGCCGATGTCGATCCCGCCCGCGTCGCCGCGATCATCATCGAGCCTGTTCAGGGCGAAGGTGGCTTCTATCCGGCCCCGCCCGAGTTGATGCGCGACCTGCGCGCGCTGTGCGACAAGCACGGCATGCTGCTGATCGCCGACGAAGTTCAGACCGGATTCGCGCGCACCGGCAAGTTGTTCGCGATGGATCACCATGACGTCGCGCCCGACCTGACCACGATGGCGAAAAGCCTGGCCGGCGGCTATCCCCTGTCGGCGGTGGTCGGCCGGGCCGACGTGATGGACGCGCCCCATCCCGGGGGGCTGGGCGGCACCTATGGTGGCAGCCCGCTGGGTGTTGCCGCCGCGCTGGCGGTCCTTGACGTGATTCGCGACGAGGACCTGTGCGCGCGTGCCGAAAACCTGGGCCAGCAGCTGAAATCGCGGCTGTCGGCGCTGCGGAACGAGGTGCCGGAACTGGCCGATATCCGCGGGCCCGGATTCATGGTCGCGGCGGAATTCATGGCCGAGGACGGCACGCCGATGCCCGAGATGGCTGTCGCCGTGCGTGACGAGGCGATGCGGCGCGGCCTGATCCTGCTGACCTGCGGTGTCTATGGAAACGTCATCCGTTTCCTGTCGCCGATCACCATCGAGGACGCCGTTTTCGCGGAAGCGCAGGACATTCTGGCGGAATCGTTGCGCGCCGCCAAATCCGCGCTCGACGCAGGTCGGGCGGCCGCCTGACTCGATATGGGCAGGGACGAGGCGGAAGCGCCAGTAGGCCGGGCAGAGTTGAGACCGCAGGCGCATCCTTGTGCCACGCCGCTTGAGCCTTCTTGCGCCACGTCATAGCCTTGCGAAATTGCCGCGCGGGTCGTCCCGAAAGGACGGCCCGCGCGGACTGAATCTGGAGAACAGAACAATATGACACCCTTCGCGATTGCCGGCATACAGATGCATGTCGATGCGCTGCACTCGAATGTCGAGGCGATGCTGCACCGCGTCGATATCCTGATGGCGCGCTTTCCCTGGACGCAGATGGCGCTGTTCAGCGAGCTGGCGCCCTATGGGCCGCTGCACCGGTATGCCCAGCCCTTCCCGAACGAGGCGCTGCAACAGTTCCAGGACAAGGCCCGGCAGCACCGGCTGTGGCTGATTCCCGGCTCGATGTTCGAGAAGCTGGAAGACGGGCGGGTCATGAACAGCTCTGTCGTCATCAACCCGGACGGCGAGATCGTCGCGACCTACAACAAGATGTTCCCCTTCCGTCCTTATGAAGAGGGAATCGCGGCGGGCACCGACTTCTGCATCTTCGACGTGCCGGAGGTGGGGCGATTCGGCCTGTCGATCTGCTATGACATCTGGTTCCCCGAGACCACGCGCCAGCTGACCAGCCAGGGCGTCGAGGTGCTGCTGCACCCGGTTCTGACCGGAACCACCGACCGCGATGCCGAACTGGCGATCGCGCGCGCCACCGCCGCGCAATTCCAGTGCTATGTCTTCGACGTGAACGGCCTGGGCGCGGGCGGCGTGGGCCGGTCTCTGGTCGTGGACCCGACCTCCCTGGTGCTGCACCAGTCCGCCGGGCAGGAGGATATCTTCCCCATCGAGGTTGATCTGGACATGGTCCGCCGCCAGCGGGAAACCGGCATGAAGGGGCTGGGTCAGGTGCTGAAAAGCTTCCGTGACCGCGATGCCGACTTCTCGGTCTATGATCGCGACAGCGGGGTCGACGCCTATCTCAAGACCCTGGGGCCGTTGCAGACGCCGCTTCAGGGCTCTGCCGCGGGCCTGAGGTCTGCCGATCCGCGCACCGCGCTGGGGGCGGCCGAGGATGCGCGCCGCGAAAGCTTCGGACGGGCGGCCTATCGCGACAATCTTGCGCCCTTTCCGATCGCTGCGGGCGAGACTGACTGAGCGCCCCCGGCACACTGGCGCATGGCCCTCATTGGCGCTGATGCCAGCACTGAACCCTTGCGTCACGCGCCGATGCGCGCAAGTCTGACGGTCAGGGCATAGACCAAGCCCTTCGCGGGCGTTGCGCAGATGCGCGACGTCACGCGAGGCCAAAAGAACACAAAAGAACAAACGACCAAACAGGGAGAGAAAAGCACAATGCCCAAGAAGACTCTCAAGAACATCTCCGAGATCCGGCGCTATTTCCACACGAACCAGGACCCGATCTATTTCGTCTCGGCGACGAATTTCAACCTTCTCGGCATCGACGAGTGGGTCAAGAACTTCAAGTATATCTGCTACATGGATTGCTTTGACGGACGCCATCCGAATGTCTTCGTGCCGTCGGAAATGCCGCATGAGGAATTCCAGTCGATCGAGGACATCAACAACTACCTGTTGCAGCACAAGGAGGTCATCGACCTTGTGAAGCGGCGCGGCGGCAAGCCGAAATTCGTGTTTCTGATGTTCGACGAAAAGACAGAGATGCTGGTCAAGGAGCTGGGTGGCGAAGTCTGGTTCCCCAAGGCCTCGCTGCGCGAGCGCTGCGACAACAAGATCGAGACAGTGCGGATCGGCAACAAGGCGGGCGTGCCTTCGGTTCCCAACACCCTGTCCGAAGTCAAGGACTACGCGCATCTCAGAAAGATCTGCGAGAAGGCCGGGCTGGGCCACGATCTGGTGCTGCAGTCCGCCTATGGCGACAGCGGCCACACCACGTTCTTCATCAAGTCCGAGTCCGACTTCCGCAAGCACGAACACGAGATCGTCGGCGAGGGCGAGATCAAGATCATGAAGCGGATCGATTGTCGCGGCTCGGCGATCGAAGGTTGCGTGACCCAGGCTGGCACGATCGTCGGTCCGCTGATGACCGAACTGGTCGGCTTCAAGGAACTGACTCCGTATCGCGGCGGCTGGTGCGGGAACGAGATCTTCGCGACCTCATTCCCTCCCAAGGCACGCCAGCAGGCCCGCGACCTGACCTTCAAGTTCGGCGAACAGCTGCGCAAGGAAGGGTATCGGGGCTATTTCGAGCTGGATTTCCTGATCGACAAGAAGACCGGCGATCTGTGGCTGGGAGAGTTGAACCCGCGCATCACCGGGTGCAGCTCGATGACCAACCACGCGGCCTTCGCCCATGCCGACGCGCCGCTGTTCCTGTTCCACCTGCTGGCCTTCTCGAAAAAGCCGTTCGAACTGAACGTGGACGAGCTGAATGCCCGGTGGGCCGACCCCGAGATGATCGACAGCTGGTCCCAGATGGTCATCAAGCACACCGACGACAATGTCGATATCATCACCGATGCCCCGCAAAGCGGCATCTACAAGATGCTTGAGGACGGACGCGTGGTGTTCGACCGCTTCGACTATCACCGCCGCGCGGTCGAAACCGAGAACGAGGCCTTCTTCCTGCGGATCTCGGGGGTCGATGATTATCGTTATGAGGGTGCGGATCTGGGCATCCTGGTGATGCGCGGCCGCTCGATGACCTCGGGGTTCAAGCTGACCGAACGCGCGCAGAAATGGATCCACGGCATCAAGGGTGCCTATTCTGCCCGTCCGCTGCCCGCCGCGCAGGCGATCGAACCGCCGGCCTTCAAGATCATGTAGCGCCTGACACGATGTCCCTCCATTTCGAGGCGATCAGCGAGGAACAGCCCGGCCCGATCTGGGCCGGGCTGTTCAAGGTGTTCTGGCCGTCCTATCGTCGATGGTGGGCATCGGAAGGTGTGACCGGACGGCCCACCTATCGCGAATGCCGGCTTGCGATCCGCAACCACATGCCCGAGATCCTGCCGCTCTACGAGGAACTGTGCGAACTGGCCGGTGGCGGCGACAGCCAGGCGCGGTTCCTCAGCTTCTATTGCCCGCCGCGCTATCTGTCGGGGTGCAGCCAGGCGATCTGGCAGGGCGACAGGCCGCTGCTTGTGCGCAACTACGACTATCATCCCGGAGCCTTCGACGCGATCCTGCTGTCGACGGGCTGGCAGGGTCGCCGGGTGATCGGCATGAGCGACGGCATGTTCGGATTGATCGACGGCATGAACGACGCCGGGCTGGCGCTGTCACTGACCTTCGGCGGCCGACGCGAGGTCGGAGAAGGCTTCGGCATCCCGCTGATCCTGCGTTATATCCTGCAAGTCTGCGAGACGCTGGACGAGGCGGCCGCGGTCCTGCGCCGCATCCCGTGCCACATGAGCTACAACATCACCGTCCTGGACCGCCACCGGCGCTATTTCACGGCTTATCTGACTCCGGACCGGGCGCCGGTCATCGCGCATGTGCCGGTCGCGACAAACCACCAGGAACGCGTGGAATGGTCCAGCCATGCCCGCTTTACCGCCACCATCGAACGGCAGCGTTTCCTGTTGAGCCGGCTGACCATGCATCCCGAGACGCAGGATCGTTTCATCAGCGTGTTCCTGCGTCCACCGCTGTATTCGACCGCATTTTCGTCAGGCTTCGGAACGCTTTACACGGCGGCCTACATGCCGGCCGAGGGCGAGATGCAGGTCTGGTGGCCGCATCATGTCTGGACCCACAGCTTCGACGCCTTCAACGCCGGATCGCAATTCATCCTCATCCCTGATGCCGGCCCTCCCGAAATCGCCTACTGAGCGCGCAGCGGCGGGCAATCGGCGACCGAAAGGCGGCGAGGCCGCCGCAGTCGTTTGTGCAGACGCAAGCATGGGATAAAGAGCGTCTTTCCGGCTCAGGAATTCCCGGGCCATCCTTGCCCCCTCGCGTTTGACCCACGGCGCGCTGACCGGACGTGGCGCGTCAAAGGTCCGCATCCAGTCGGCGCAGCCGATGATCGGGATGGTGATGGTGATGGGCAGGCACCCCTTCAGGGGCAGGGTCAAGGCCCATGCCGGAGTCACGTTCTGAACGCAACCGTGAACCAAAAGGCGGGTTGAATTGTTTGCCTGCCGTGCCGCACAACCGACCCCGAGCGAGGAGACACCGCCCGATGAACCCGCCTGACCTGCCTGCCGATGCCGCATTGTTTCTGGATTTCGACGGCTGCCTGGTCGAAATCGCCGACCGCCCGGACAGCATCGTCATTCCGGACACGCTGGCTGGCAGGTTGAAGCGCCTTCACCGGCGCCACGGCGGCGCGGTCGCGCTGATTTCAGGCCGCGGCGTCGCGGATCTGCGCGCCTATCTGCCCGATTTCCCCGGTGCGGTCGCGGGCAGTCACGGCGCCGAGTTGTCGCTTGGCGGGCATGGGATCGAGGCTACGCATGGCGCGACGCTGGATGTCGCCGCCCTGCACCGCCAGGCGCATGACATCGCCGCTCCTCATCCGGCGGTTCTGGTCGAGCCCAAACCACACGGCGTGGTCCTGCATTATCGTGCCGACCCGGCCCTGCGAGGCTTTGTCGAGGCCGCGATGCAGCAACTGGCGGACAATCATCCGGGACTGGTGCAGCAGCAGGCCAAGATGGCGGTCGAATTGCGGCCGGACGGCGTGGGAAAGGATCGCGCGCTGGCGCGGCTGATGGATCTGCCCGATTTCGCGGGCCGCCTGCCTGTCTATGCCGGCGACGACCTGACCGACGAGGCGGCGATCGCCGAGGCCCAGTCACGGGGCGGCTTTGGCATCAAGATCGGCGAGGGCGAGACCGGCGCCCGCTTCAGGCTTGGCGATCCCGCCGCACTGGCACGCTGGCTGGACAGCGCGCTGTCCTCCTGACAGGGTATTACGATGTCCAGACTTGTCGTCGTCTCGAACCGCCTGCCGCTGGGCGACAGCCCGTCCGGGGGGCTTGTCGTCGCGATGGAGGACGCGCTGCGAAGCTCGGGTGGGCTATGGGTCGGCTTCGCGGGAGAACCGGTGGACGAGCCCCGGGACGGGCTGCAATTTCATCCCGGCGCGCGGTTCGAGCGCGCCAGCTTTGACCTGTCGCGGCAGGACTACGAAAGCTATTACCTGGGCTATTCGAATTCGATCCTGTGGCCGCTGTGTCATGGCCGCGCCGACCTCATGCGGATCCTGCCCGAATATATCGAGGGCTATCGCCGCGTGAATGCGCGGATTGCGGAGTTGCTGGTGCCGTATCTGCGACCCGACGACCGGATCTGGGTTCAGGATTATCATCTGTTTCCGCTGGCGGCCGACTTGCGTGCCAGGGGGGTTGAAAGCCCGATCGGCCATTTCCTGCATATCCCGTTTCCGGGATCGGCGGATTGTGCCGCGATGCCGAACCCGCCGGAGTTGTTCGAATGGTTGTCGCATTACGATCTTCTGGGCTTTCAGGCGCAGCGCGACGTGTCGAATTTTGCCGAAAGCGCCCGGCAACTGGCGGATTTCGATCAGATCGACGACGGATGTTACAGGCTGTCGGGACGACAGGTCCGGGCCGGGGCGTTTCCGATCGGCATCGACACCGCCGCCTTCATCGAATTGGCCCGGCACGCCCCCGACGAGGACCGGATGCGTTTCCTGACAGGCGCGCAGATGATGATCGGGGTGGACCGGTTGGACTATTCCAAAGGCATCCCGCAGCGGTTTCGCGCCTTCCATCTGCTTCTGGAGGAAAATCCCGATCTGCATGAAAAGATCGTCTTCCTGCAGATCGCGCCACCGACCCGCGAGGCCGTCGAGGCATATCAGGACATCCGCGAGGAAACCGAGCATCTGGCCGGACGCATCAACGGCGAGTTCGCGACCGTCAACTGGACGCCGATCCGCTTCATTCATCGCCCGATGCCCCGCAACGTGCTGGCCGGGCTGTTCCGGCAGGCGCGAATCGGGTTGGTCACACCGCTGGCTGACGGAATGAATCTTGTCGCCAAGGAGTATGTTGCCGCGCAGGACGTCTCGGATCCCGGGGTGCTGATCCTGTCGCGCTTTGCCGGTGCCGCCGAGACGATGGCGGATGCGCTGATCATCAACCCCCACGACCCGGCCGAACTTGCCGCTGCCATGGCCCGGGCGATGCGGATGACCGCAAACGAGCGGCGCCGTCGTCACGCCGCGCTGCTGCGCGGCGTGATCGAGCAGGATGTCGGCTGGTGGTCCGCAGCCTATCTGGATGCGCTTCGCCAAGGCTGATCTGCGCTGAATATCCGGCCCGGCCTGCCCGCATGCCAGACATTGCGCGCCGCCTCTGCCCGTTTCTCGTGCCGGATGTGGAAAATCAAGGCATCTCGCCGCATCGCGGCATCGCGTGCGCAGCAAGAACGTGACGCCGGAACGGTAACCGTGCATCGTGAAGTTATCGAAGCGCTTAAGCTTCGAGGTCTCCCCCCATGCTCGCGCAAGCGGGCGAGTTGTCAAAGCCGCCGAGCCCTGCCGCCTTCCTCCTCCCTGCGGCAGACGCATCGGCGGCTTTTTCACCGCCCGCGCTGCACCGATGCCCGATCAGCGCCGAAAATCGGTGTCGGCGACGACCACTGGCGCCGCGCGGTGCGCCGGATCATGCAGAGTCAATGAGGGCCGCCCCTCGGCCCCGACGATCAGCATCGCGCCCTGTGCCGGTACGCTGCACGTTGATCGTGTGCCTTCCGGACCGATCAGGCGCAATCCGTCGCGCATCTCGAGCCGCCCGGGGCCGCCAGCGGACCAGATGAGATGTCCGTCCGGTCCGCGCAGTTCCGGCCCGGTTTCCGGATCGTTGAACAGAACGGCGCCACCGCCGCTCAGCGATTCGCCGGGGCGCAGCACGCCTGCGTCGGGCAACCGGTCCTGATCGCGGCATTCGCCGACAAGGTTCCGCCGGACAAGCGCCCTGAGGATCGCGGGCGTCCAGCGGTGGTGATCGGCGGCGGCCAGCAGCAGCATCAGCTTGGCGAAAGCCGCGACGGGCGTCATGTCCAGCCCGCTGATGGCGCCCGTCGCGGCGATCCACGCCCCGGCCGCATAGTGGAACTGACCGACCTGCCCGCCGATCGAGCGCGTGCAGATGACGATCACGACGCCGGCCGCATCGGCCTGCCGCAGGGACCGTTCCATCGCGCCATCGCCGGCAGGAACATTCCCCTCGCCATAGCCCTCGATCACGATGCCTTTCACCCCCTCGGCCACGGCCGCATCGATCAGGCGCGGGATCAGGGCTGCCGGCGCGCGGTGATCCACGGGCAGGATGGGGATCTGCATGACAGGATGATCCGGAAGCGCGGCGGCGATGGCCCGCAACTGCGCCACTGCCAGACGCCGTGCGTCCGGGTGATCCAGCGCGACTTCCGGGCTGACGGGGCCCGGCAGCGGCGAGGCGGAACCGTGCCAGACTCCGATGCCAGCCTCGGCCAATGCGGGCAGATGGGGGCTTTCGAAGGCGTCGAAGCCTGTCGTCGAGGTCTTCAGCGCCCGGCTGCCGCGCCACAGCCTGCCCGCAAAGAACAGTGCGACCTCGGGCAGTCGCAGGCGGGTGCAGGCGAGTGCACCCGCCAGGTTGACAAAGGCGTCGCTGCCGGCGTTCAGGACCAGTCCTTCGGCTGTTTCGCGAAACAGCGGCAGTTGCGCGCCGGTCAGGATCACCGGCTTTGACAGCACCGCGCGACCGATCCCCAGCGGGTCCACGACATTCAGCAGGAACGGCAGGGCCGCGCCGCTGAATTCCATCGTGTCGGTGCCGTGCAGGATCACGAATCCGTCGAACTCGGCGTACCGCTTCAGCACATGGCCGGCGATCAGGCACCAGTCGGCGGGTCGCAGATCGGTGCTGTCGCGCGTGCCCGACGGGCTGACGAAGCGCGGCTCAGTGTCGAAATGCAGATCCAGGTCGGGCAGCGCGGCCTTCAGGGCCGGTTGCAGCAGACGCCGCGTGGCGGCGGCGAAATCGGCTGCGGGCATGGGGGCCAGGGGCTGGCCCGTACACATGATGGTGCCGCCGGAATTGATGATGCAGATCCGCATGAGCGCCCTCCGTTGTCCGGGTCGTGATAGTCCGGCGCGCCCGGCGCGTCCATGACCGGTCGTCGCTCGCGGCCAGCGGCGAGGCGCCTGGCCCCCAGCCACCTGAAAGCGCCGCGGGTCCGGCCCGGCGACCCCAGCCACAAGAGGGCCCCGAAAGATCGCCGATTGACAGGATTCGCCCTGGCCCGTCTGGTCCTCCGCCATGATCGCGGCGCGCGCTCTTGCCGCCGCGCGCCGCGCAGGTCAGTCCGCCGGCATCCGGATCTGCAACTTCACGTCGGTTTCGCGCCCCTCGACCGCCCGGTCGAAGGCCGCAATGCTGTCGGCAAAGGGCAGCGTGGCCGAAATCAGCGGCTTCAGATCGACCTTGCCCGCCGCGATCAGCGATATGGCGCGGTCATAGATATTGGCATAGCGGAACACCGTCTCGACCCGCAACTCCTTGGCCTGAAGGCCGACGATGTCCATGGGAACCGGATCGACCGGCATCCCGACCAGCACGATCGCGCCGCCTGGCCGCGCAAGCGCCGGCAGGCCCAGAATCGCGGGTGCGGCGCCCGAGCATTCGAAGACCACATCCGCGCCCCAGCCGCCCGTCGCCTCGGCGATCACATCGGCCGCGGGGCGCTGCCGGATATTGATGGTCTCGATGCCGTCATAGGCGCCGATGATGTCAAGCTTGGGCTGCGCCAGATCGGAAACATAGACCCTGGCGCATCCACCGGCCAGCGCGGCCAGCGCGGTCATCATGCCGATCGGGCCAGCGCCGGTCACCAGACCGATATCGCCGGGCTGGATGCGCGCGCGCAGGGCGCTTTGCATGCCGATCGCGAACGGCTCGACCATCGCGCCCTCGGCCATCGAGACATTGTCCGGCAGCTTGTAGGTGTAGGCGGCCGGATGCACCACCTCGGGGGTCAGGCAGCCATGCACCGGCGGAGTCGCCCAGAAGGTCACCGCCGGATCGACGTTGTAGATCCCCAGCTTCGAGGCGCGGGACTTCGGATCGGGGATTCCCGGCTCCATGCAGACACGATCCCCGACCTCAAGATTGGTGACGTCGGCGCCGGCTTCCACCACGACGCCCGCGGCTTCGTGGCCCAGGATCATCGGTTCGTTCACCACGAACGGGCCGATCTTGCCGTGGGTATAGAAGTGCACGTCCGACCCGCAGATCCCCACCGTGCGGATCGCGATCCGCACATCGCCAGGGGAAAGCTGCTGCTTCAGCGGAAAGTCCCGCAGCGACAACTGCCCCTTCCGTTCCAGAACCAGTGCCTCGGCCATGTCGTGTCCTTTCGCCAGACGGCGCCCTTGCGCCGCGTTTGCTCGCCCGGGCGACGGCCGTCTGGCCGCGCCTCGCCCCGCACAGGATCATCACGCGCAAGGGCTTCTGTAAATCCTGCGCCCGCTGATTTGCCGGACCAGCCGCGTCTCTCGTGACGATCCGGGCATCAGGCCGGCCGTCTGGATCGCCTCAGTCCGACTCCAGCCAGCCACTCAGGAAGGCCGCAATGTTATGCGTCAGGTCGTCGGAGAGATAACCGCCTTCCTGGACCATCACCGTGGGCAGATCCGCCCCGGCGATCAGCCTGGCGGCGTCATTGAACCCGCCGGTCGTGACCGACAGGCCGCGCAGCGGATCGTTTTCGTGGGCGTCCAGTCCCAGCGCCAGGACCAGGGCGCCGGCGCGGAAATCCAGAACCCGCGCCATGGCGCTGTCGATGGCCGCCAGCCAGACGTCGTTCCCCGAGCCCTGGATCAGCGGCAGGTTCAGGTTGAAGCCCTCACCGGGACCCCGCCCGGTTTCGTGGGCGTAGCCAAGATAGAACGGGTAGAAATTCCGCGGCTCGGCGTGGACGGAGACGGTCAGCACATCCGCGCGATCGTAGAAGATGTCCTGCGTGCCGTTGCCGTGATGCACGTCGATATCCAGCACCGCAACCCGGTCGTGACGGGCGCGCAGCGCCTGCGCGGCGATGGCGGAGTTGTTCAGGAAGCAATGACCCGCGGCGCTGTCGGCATCGGCATGATGACCCGGCGGCCTGCACAGCGCATAGGCCGCCCGCGTCCCGCCAGCGACCGCTTCGGCCGCGGCCAGTGCCGTATCCACGCCCCGCAGCGCGGCGGCCCAGGTGCCCGGTCCGACCGGGCAGGCGGTGTCCGCCATGTGCCACCCGGCGCGACCCACGACGCTTTCGGGATAGGTCTGGGTCGCTTTCTGGGCGTGCAGATTGGCGACCACCTCGGCACCGGCGCCGGGAAATCGCTGCCAGTCCTCCCAGCATGTCTCGAGGAATCGCAGATAGCGGTCGGTGTGAATCTCCCGCATCGCCGCGCGGTCGGCTTCCGGTGGCACCTGTGGGTCCAGCCCGACCAGATCCAGTCCTGCCAGCAGGCGATACGCCCGTTCCGGCAGTTCCTTGTTCGGGCCCGGAACACCACGCAGCATCCAGAATCGCGGGTCATGCGCCTCGGTCTCGGGCGCGTAGAAGCAGGGAAGCAGGGACATCGCAGCTCATACGATTGCATCGCGGATGACGAGGCTATGGTCCATTCTGCGGCTTGGCAACCCGATGACTGCACGCCCCGACCTGTCCCGAAGTTCTGGTCGCCATTGACAGACTGTACCAGTATGCTGATCCTCGCACGATGGTCCCTGTATGCATTCGGATCGTGATCGGTCCCGTTCTATGTGAGCTTTTTGCGCATGACATTGACGACCCCTTCAGAAAATGCGGCCGATGCGATCGGTCAGGACGAAGAACTGGCTCGCATCGAGGTCGTCAAGCCTGTCTCGATCATCGTACCGACCTACAAGGAGGTCGAGAACATACCATTGCTGATCGAGCGGGTCCGGAAGCTGCGTTCTGACAGCGGCGTCGAGGCCGAGCTTATCTTCATGGATGATTCCAGCTGCGATGGCAGCGTCGAGGCGGTTGCGAATTGCGGTCACGACTGGGTTCGCATCGTGGAGCGTCACCAGGATCGCGGGCTGAGTCCTGCAGTGATCGACGGGTTTCGCATCGCCACGAACCCGGTTCTGGTCTGCATGGATTGCGATCTCAGTCATCCACCAGAAAAGATCCCGCAAATGGTCTATGGCCTGTCGGCTGGACAGCAGATGGTTATTGGATCGCGTTACGTTCCCGGAGGATCGACCGATGATGACTGGGGCTTCTTTCGATGGCTCAACAGCCGTGTTGCGACGCTTCTTGCGCGCCCCTTGACCGCGGTCAGCGACCCGATGTCCGGTTTCTTTGCGCTTCGCCGCAGGGATTTCGATCGGGCGTCAGAACTCAATCCCGTCGGCTACAAGATCGCGCTGGAACTGATCGTGAAATGCGGTTTCGAGAATGTCGGCGAGGTGCCGATCCATTTCTCGGATCGCGTCCACGGAGAAAGCAAGCTGACGCTTCGCGAGCAGCTGAAATACATACAGCATCTGCGGCGGCTCTATCTGTTCCGATTCGCAAACGCCATGTATTTGCTGCAGTTCCTTGTCGTGGGCGCGCTTGGTGTCGTGGTTAACCTCGTGGTTCTGACGCTGCTGCTGATGTTCGGGCTTGGCCCGAAAACCGCGATCGCTGGCGGCATCGTCGTCAGCGTCTGCACGAACTTCCTGCTGAACAGGCGCTTTACCTTCAGCTATGCGCGCGACCGCAACCCGTTCAAGCAGTTCCTGGGTTTCGTCGCCGCTTCTGCGGTCGGGATGGCCGTGAACTTCCTGGTATCGATCTATCTGATCGAGTATGTGCTGGATGATACCAGAACGTCGATCTACATTGCCTCGCTTTGTGGCATCGCGACGGGCATGTTGTTCAACTTCCTCGGCAATCGCTATCTCGTCTTCCGCAAGCGGTATATCCAATGACACGATTGGCCGCCGCGAGCGGAGCGATTGTGCTGCTTTTTGTCGCGATCGCTTTCTCGTTCGCGCGTGTGCAGTCTGTCTGGATCGACGAGACCACTCAGCTTTCGGGGCTGGGCCTGGGTTTCAAAGAGCAGCTGATGTGGCTGCTGGGACAGGTCAACCCGGTTCCCGGTGTTCCGCCGGACCGAATGCCACCAATCTCTTACTGGCTGGGCTCCGGCTGGGCCGCCCTGTTCGGCCTGAACGAGATGTCGATGCGGGTCTTCGGGATCGTGGCGCTGGCCTGCGGCGCGCCTGCGATCGTCCTGAGTGCACAAGAGATGGCAGGCCGCGGCGACGCGGCCAAGATGGCGCTTTTCGCCCTGTGTGGCGTTCTGTTGACGCCGACCATCCTGACGCAGGCCGGTGAGATCCGGGCCTATCCGGTGTTCCTGTCCCTGTCTGCATGGGCCGCGTTGGCTTATGTGAAGGCCGTTCGCGATCGCGGCGGGGCCTGGCTGTTTGGCTTGGCCGTGTTCTCTGTTCTGGCTGCCTACACGCATTTCTTCGGCGTGGTGATGGCTTTTTCGATGTGGGCCTCGCTTCTGATGTGCCGCCTTTCGATGGGAGGGCGTGTGGTTCCGGTGCTGGCAGGGGGGATCGCCTCGGCGGTGGCGATGCTGGGGCTCGTGCCATTCGTGCTGGCTGCGCTCGGAGTGTCCAGCGATGTTGGGGACGCGCCCGGCCTGTCCGATCTGCTTCGCGACCTGGCGCGACTGGCCTTCCGGATGCAACTGCACGGGGTTCACCTGTCAAGCCAACTCATCGCCGCGGCCATGCTCGCGGCGACCGGGGGGCTGATGCTGATGGCACTTCACGCGGTGCTTCTTCGGTCTGGTTCAGACGCAAGGCCGATACATCCGGGCTTCTTCGTGATCCTGCCGGTGCTGCTGGGCTTCGGGTTGCAGGCGCTGGTCAAGCTGGCCGTTGCCAGCTTCGATGCGCTGGCGCCGCATTACAGCATCTGGATGGTACCGCTGGTGGCGCTTTTCCTGGCTCTGCCTCTTTCGCTGTCGCCCTGGCGAAGGCTTGCATCCGCGCTTGCTCTGGTGATCGTGGCCAGTAATCTGATTGCCGATGTCATTCTGTTGCGCCACGCGACTGCCTACACCCATGGCCCGGGAGAGTGGGTTTCGGAATTCATCGAGAATCCCGCCGATACCGTCGTCATCCACGATGCCAATGCCAATTGGGGATCAGTCTATTTTCCGGTCCATTACCTGACGGGCGGCGCGGTCACACAGATTCTTCGCAGCCCGGATACGCCTGATCGGCTTGTCCTGCCCGACGGTCTGTCACCGGTGGAGCCGCGCTTTGTTGATCGCTTCGGGACGCATATTCATGTGCGGGCCGCCAGCCTGTCCAGCATGGACCTTGCGCGGCGTCTTGGCGATCCGGGAGATTGCGGTATCGTGCCCATGCCGACCGGCGATCCAGCGCCGAAGCGCATCGAGTCCCGCTGCGCGTATGAATCAGCAACCATCGCAGTGCAGACAAGATAGCGCGTCACGTTGCTCGGCCTAAAAGCCTTGGTGAGTCTTCAGGAATTCGACCTCGTCTTCCGTGCTTGCGCGTCCCAGCACGGCGTTGCGATGCGGGAATCGGCCGAACCGGGCGACGATGTCGCGATGCTCGCGTGCGAAATGCAGCGAGTTGGCGTTCCCCAGCGCCTCGTATAGCCGGACCGAGCGTTCCTGGTCAGCCAGATCCTCGCTGTGCATGAAGGGCAGGTAGAAGAACTGCCGTGCCAACGGTTCGACGCGCTGGTCATGGCCCTGGTCCAGGGCGCGACGCGCCACGGACAGCGCCAGATCCTGGCTTTCGAAGCTGCGGTCCGATCCGCGGAACATGTTGCGCGGGAACTGGTCCAGCACGATCGTCAGCGACAGGGCGTCCTGCGGCGCGTCCAGCCAGTGCTCCAGCCGCCCGGCATGCGCCGCCTCGTAGGTTTCGCCGAAAAGCTGGATGATCCGGTTGTCGATCTGGTCGGATTTCGCGAACCAGAAGGGTTTCATCTCTTCCGAGAACCAGAAATCGCGGACATCCTGCGGGGATTTGAGAGACATGGGCTTTTCTCCTCAGCCGGGCAGCGGAATATGCTCGTCACGGTCATTCGCGGGCAGGTCGAACATGCCCTGGCCCCAGCGTTCTGCCTGCCACTGGCGCTTGGCCTCCTCGATCCGGTCGCGCGACGAGGCCACGAAGTTCCACCAGATATGGCGCGGACCGTTCAGAGTCTCTCCGCCCAGCGCCATCAGCCGGGCACCCTGGTCGCCGGCTTGCACGGTGATCGCGTCGCCGGGTCGGAACACCATCATCCGACCGGCCGCAAACGCCTGCCCTGCAACCTTGATGCTGCCCTCGGTCACATAGATGCCGCGATCCTCGTGGTCGGTCGGCAGCGGGAACAGCGCCCGGGGTTCCAGGGTGACGTCCAGGTAGAACATGTCGGAATACAGCGTCGCGGGGGCGGTCGCGCCATAGGCGCGGCCCAGGATCAGCCGGGCGCTGATGCCCTGATCGGTGATCAGCGGCAAGGAGTCGCTGCCGTGATGTTCGAATGCCGGCGCGATGTCCTCGTGACTTTCCGGCAAGGCGATCCAGGTCTGGATCCCGAAAAGGCTGTTCGGTCCCTGCCGCGCCGCGGCGGAGGTGCGCTCGGAATGTGTCACGCCCTTGCCCGCCACCATCCAGTTCAGCGCGCCGGGGCGAATGATCTGGTCTGACCCGATGCTGTCTCGGTGGTGGAAATCGCCGCGATAAAGATAGGTGACGGTTCCAAGCCCGATATGGGGATGGGGGCGCACGTCGATGCCCTGCCCGGTCAGGAACTCGGCCGGCCCGGCCTGATCGAAGAAGATGAAGGGGCCGACCATCTGCCGCCTGGGGGCGGGCAGGGCGCGCCGCACCTCGAATCCGCCGATGTCGCGGGCGCGGGGAATGATCAGGGTCTCGATGGCGTCGGGGCCGATCTCGTCGGGGCATCCGGGTGCGAGGGCGGGGTTCCAACTCATGTGCGTTTCTCCTGTTCTGGGGTCAGGATGGTGCGAATCCGGCAAACATCCAAGCGTCATGGCGTTCGGCCCTGGCGAACGCGGGGTTGACGGCGCTGCGTTCCCGCGACGCTTCGGCCATGGGGGCCGCTGTGGCTGCGCAGGAACCGGCGCAGGCTGAACCGCATGCGGCAGGGGACGCGCTGCGGATCAGACAAAGCGGAATTGCGTGCCCCACGGGTCGGCGATCGCGCTGCCGGTACGGCCCGGATCGCGGACCACCACCTCGGCCAATCCGGTGCGGTCAGGGTCCCGAGGGCCGGCGCCCCGGCTGTTCCAGACATTGCCCGCGATGTGGTGATGATAGCCGTTCCATCCGTACCACGCCCCGCCCGCAGCCTCGAAGGTTCGGGTCAGTCCAAGGTCGCGGCGAAAGAAAGCGTCAGCCTGCGTGAGATCGCCCACCTGCAGGTGGACATGGCCGATTCTGCTGCCGGTGGGGATGCCTTGCCAGTCGCCGGACGAGGCGGCCGCCAGATCGTTCAGGTCCAGCTTCCTGGTGACCATTTCGATCCGGTCGCCATCGCGGGACCAGTCTGCTTCCGGCCGGTCGCGATAGACCTCGATGCCATTGCCTTCGGGGTCGTCAAGATAAAGCGCCTCGCTGACGCCGTGATCGCTGGCGCCGGTCAGCCGGATGCCGCCCCGCGCTACGTGGCGCAGCCATCGTCCCAGATCGGCGCGATCAGGCAGCAGGAAAGCGGTGTGAAACAACCCGGCCTCACGCGGGTCGCGGGGCCTGGCGGCGTGATCGCCGCGCAGTTCCAGCAATGCGCCGTCGGTTGCGCCAAGCCGTCGGGTCGCGCCGTCGCCTCCCACGGGACGCAACCCCAGCACGGTTTCGTAGAACGCTGCCATGCCCGGCAGGTCGCGAACGTTCAGGGCGACGTGGTCGATGGTCGGCGGGGTCATGGCATCCTCGTCTTTCCTGGCCGGCGGCGGCGATGCCGCCGCCGGCCAGCCCCTGGACGATCGGCGCGGCAGCCCCAATGTGCGTCCGGCCGGGGGTTCAGAAGGCCCAGCACCATTTGCTTCCTGTCCGGCTTGGCGGCAACCTGGCCCATCGGCTGAAGGCCCCTCTAAAGCGTCGCGGCGAATCCGGCGATGAAATCGGCCAGGCGCTGACGGGTCTTGTCGTCGGTCAGATTGCCGTCGTCATCGAACAGATCGCCCGCACGCGAGACCATCAGCCGGCCTTCATGCCAGGGCCGCGTGTTCAGTGTGCGCAGCACCTGCAACCAATGCGTCTGGGCCAGCGTCGTGCCGAAACTGCCGGGAGAGGCGCCGATGACGGCGACCGGCTTTCCCTTGAACAGCGCCAGCCCCTCGCCGCGCGACATCCAGTCGATGACGTTCTTGAACACGCCCGGAATGCCGTTGTTGTATTCCGGCGTCACCAGCAGCAGCCCATCGGCCTGGGCCAGCTGTTCGGTCAGCCGCGTGACCGCCGGTGGCGTCCCCGTGGCGGCCTCGGCGTCGGCGTCGTAAAGCGGCACCTGGCCGATCGCGCCGATGATGATCTCGACGCCATCGGGCGCCGCCTCGCGGGACGCGCGCAGCAGGCCGGAATTGTAGGATGCGCGGCGCAGGCTGCCGCTGAGGCCGAGAATCGTGGTCATGCCCGTCTCCTCTTTCATGGTGCAGGGGGCTTGCCCCCCTCCGGCGGATCAGTCCGGACGATCAATCCAGCGGCTTCAGCCCGGCCTCGATCCGGTCGCGCTTGTCCTCGAGGAAAGGTGGCAGCGACAGGCTTTCGCCCATCGTCTCGCGCGGCTCGTCCACGTCGAAGCCGGGTCCGTCGGTGGCGATCTCGAACAGATTGCCCGCCGGTTCGCGGAAGTAGAGCGACCGGAAATAATGGCGCTCCACCTCGCCGGAATTGGGAATCTTGAACCGCGCGACACGCTGCGCCCATTCGCTCAGCTCGGGCTTGCCCGGCACGCGGAACGCGACATGGTGGACGCCGCCCGCACCCTGCTGCGCGACAGGCAGGCCCGGCTGCACCGCCACATGCAGTTCGGCGGCCGCACCGCCCTTGCCCATCTCGAAGACATGGACCGTTCCCTCGCCGTCGGGGCTGGCATAGTCGCGGACCTTTGTCATGTTCATGACCTGCGTCAGGACCGCCTCGGTCGGGGCCAGTTCGGGAACCGATATGGTGATCGGCCCCAGACCGCGGATCTGGTGTTCCTCCGGGACCGGGCTTCGCGCCCATGGCTCGCCCACGGGCTGCGGCGCGGCGACCAGACGCAGGCGCTGGCCTTCGGGGTCCTCGACATCCAGGCTGGGGCGGCCGTCCAGCGTCGCGATCCGGCCGGAGGACACGCCCAGATCGGCCAGCCGGCCGGCCCAGTACTCGAGGCTGTCCTCGGCCACGCGCAACCCGGTGCGGCTGATCGACTGCGTGCCGCGCCGCTCGGGCGAGGCCGGCCAGTCGAAGAAGGTGATGTCGGTGCCCGCTGTGCCCGCCCCATCCGCGAAGAACAGGTGGTAGGCCGAAGTGTCGTCCTGGTTCACGGTCTTCTTGACGCGGCGCAGGCCCAGTGTCTGGGTGTAGAAACGATTGTTTCCGGGCGCGTCGGCGGTGATCGCCGTCAGATGGTGAATGCCCGCCAGCTGCATGATCCGGCTCCTTGCGATTGCCCGGGTCCAATATGGCGCGGGCAGGGCGTTCGTGGCACCCGTCCCGAAGGCAAAGCGGCGTTCGCTGATTGCGAACGGCCGCAAGCCGGCTATGGTTCCGAGCATGAGTTGGACGATCAGCGATATCCGCACCTTCCTGGCCGTGCTGGACGCCGGCAGCATCTCGGCCGCGGCCGCGCGGGCCGATCTGTCGAAATCGGTGGTCAGCAAGCGGATCAGCGATTTCGAGGCCGCGCTTGGCGTGCCGCTGTTCGTCCGCCATGCCGGGCGGATCGCGCCCACCGACAACGCCCACGCCCTGGCCGAGCGCGTCCGGCCGGCGCTGGCCGAGCTGCTGGCGGCCACCGAAAGTGTCGCCGACCCCCAACTTCCGCTGCGCGGCAGGCTGGCGATCGCCGCCCCGATGAGCTTTGGGATCCGCCATCTGGGACCGCTGATTGCCGGCTTCGCGCGGGCCCATCCACAGCTGGACATCGTTCTGGACTATGATGACCAGCTGACCGACCTGGGACGGGCAGGCTTTGATGTGGCGTTGCGGATCGGGCACATGAAGGACAGCAATCTGATGGCGCGGCGGATCTGCGAGGACCCGCATGTGCTGGTCGCCAGCCCGGATTACCTTGCGATACAGGGCGCAGTCGCCGAAGCCGAGGACCTGGCCCGCCATCGTGCCATCGGTTACCTGAACGCCCGCCTTGCCGAGATATGGCCCTTCGGACCCCAGGTGCCACCCCCGCCGGTCGGCCGCATCACCGCCAATAACGGCGAGGCGATGCGGGATCTGGCGATCGGCGGGCTGGGCGTTGCGCTGTTGCCGCTGTTCATCGTGCATGACGCGCTGCGAGACGGCCGGCTGGTCCGTTTGCTGCCGCAACTGCCGCAACGCCCCTTGCCGGTCAGTCTGGTCTGGCCCCCGATCAGGCCGATGCCGCGCAAGACGCGCGCCTTCATCGACCATCTGGCCGGTGCCTTCGCCGAGATCCCGCCCTGGCAGCGCGGACTTGACGGTGACAGGACGAGCGGGCGGGCCGGGTGACGCGCAAGGCAAGCGGCGACCAGTCGAAGCCGGGCCTGGCGCCGCCGCCGCCATCGCATGACGAGCGCTCGATCCCGACCGGCAGGCAGGGATGGATCGCGCCGATCATGCGCGCGCAAGCGACCGCGCCCTGGGGCGAACAACCGACCCGGCGCGACGCGATGGCCTGCGACAGCTGACGGCGCCGTCCCGGATTCGCCGTTGGGTCATGTGGCGGACCACACGCCTGTCCGGCTGCGGACCGAGGCGAGACCGTCATCCACACGGGCGGCCATGCCGGTCCGTCACGCCGGGAGGTCCGCCACCGGCCCATTGCCGGTGGCGGCGGCCGAGGGGCTTGCTCCCCGGACCTCCCCGGCTATCCTCGTCGCGAAGACGAGCGCAACATGACCGCTCGGCAAGCCGGAGGGAATCATGCTGGTCGATCCGAATGCCCCGTTTTTTCGCGCGCTGTGGGTTCGGGTCCTGTGCGTCGCCCTGCCGCTGATCTGGGCGGGGATCGAGCTGTATTTCAACAGCCCGATCTGGGCGATGCTGTTCGCGGCGGGAGGCGTCTATCTTGGGCTTGCACTGTTCGTCTGGCGCAAGCCCGACGCCTGAAAGCCGGCTTTCGTCAGGCGTCGAGGCGCGGCTTTCCCTCGAGCCATGCAAAGCCGTTCGCGGGCAGTGTCAACGTCGCGGCCTCCAGCGTCGCGCGCGAGGGGCCGGCCAGCGCGGCATCGTCCGATACCGTCAGCGTCGCGGGCGTCCTGGAGAGGTTGTAGACGCAGGTCAGCGCGCCCTTGTCATGGCTGCGGCGGAAGGCCAGAATCGGCTCTGGCAGGTCAAGGAATTCGGTTTCGCCCCAGCGCAGTGCCGGCTGCGACTTGCGGAAGGCGATGACCGCGCGATAGGCGGCCAGCACGCTGTCGCTGCGGTCCTGCTGGGCCGCGACCGCGCGCGCGGCCTGCGGTGCCTTGACCGGAAGCCACGGCTCGCCGCTGCTGAAGCCGGCATGCGGGCTGTCATCCCACACCATCGGCGTGCGGCAGCCGTCGCGGCCCTTGACCTCGGGCCAGAAGCGCAGCGCCGGCGGGTCGGTCAGTTCGGAATAGACCAGCTCGGTTTCGGTCTGGCCCAGCTCTTCGCCCTGATAAAGGCAGATCGTCCCCGGAAACGACATCAGCATCGCCGCCGCCTGGCTGGCCAACAGGTCGGCGTCGGCCGCATGCTTCAGCCAGCGGGTGACGTGGCGGGGCACGTCGTGGTTGGAAAAGCTCCAGCAGGAATGGCCGTCGGGTGCCCCGTCGTGAACGCCTTCGATCGTGTGGCGGAAATGCCGGGCGGTGAATTCCGGGCTGAGCATCTCGAAGCTGTAGCACATGTGCAGCCGGTCCCTGCCCGCCGTGTATTCGGCCATGATGCGGATCGCCGTCTCGCCGCCGTCACCGACCTCTCCGACCATCATCCGGTCGTCATACTCGTCGGTCAGCGCGCGCATCCGTTTCAGGAAGGCGATGTTGTCGGGGCGGTTCTTCGAGTAGAGATGCTGCTGGAAGCCGTAGGTGTCGGGTCCCTCATGATCGGGGTTCGGCGGGTTGTCGCGCAGGTTTTCGTCGTGGAAGTAGTAGTTCACCGTGTCCAGCCGGAAGCCATCGACGCCGCGATCCAGCCAGAAGCGCATCGTCTCGAGCAAGGCGTCCTGCACCGGCATGTGGTGGAAGTTCAGGTCGGGCTGCTCGATCAGGAAGTTGTGCAGATAGTATTGCCGCCGGCGCGGTTCCCATTCCCATGCGGGGCCGCCAAACACCGAGGGCCAGTTCGTGGGCGGCGTGCCATCGGGGTTCGGATCGGCCCAGACATACCAGTCGGCCTTCGGATTGCTGCGGTCCTGGCGTGATTCCTCGAACCAGGGATGGTTGTCGCTGGTGTGGCTGATGACCTGGTCGATGATGACCTTCAGGCCCAGATCATGCGCGCGTTCGACCAGCGTGTCGAAATCCTCAAGCGTGCCGAACAGCGGATCGATGTCGGTATAGTTCGACACGTCATAGCCCATGTCCTTCATCGGCGAGGTGAAGATCGGAGAAAGCCAGATCGCGTCGGCCCCCAGCGCGGCGACATGATCGAGACGCCGCGCGATGCCTTTCAGATCGCCGATCCCGTCTCCGTCATCGTCCTGAAAGCTGCGCGGATAGATCTGGTATATCACCGCGTCCCGCCACCATTCTGTCATCGTTCCGCCCCCCTCTGCGCTGGATTCGCTTCTACTCAAGCATGACTATAGCCGGATGACAAAGGAGATGTTAGCGTTAACCACGGCATTGCCCGAATCCGAACGAGGGCTAAAGTGGGATACGGAGGTGACGTGGCAAAGCTGACACATCTTGAGCCGGCCGAGCTTGCGCGGTTGCGTGAGGGGCGCTGTGATCGACCGTTCGATCTGCTGGGCCCGCACAGGCAGGGTCGCAGCGTCCGGGTCACGGCGTTCCTGCCCGACATCGCCGCGCTGAGCGCGATCACAGCCAGCGGCGAGGTTCCACTCGATCGGGTCGAGGGCGATCTGTTCGCGGGCAGCATCGGTGCCGGACCCTATCGCCTGAAGGCGCGCACGGGCGGCGGCGTCGAATGGGAATTCGACGATCCGTATCGTTTTGGCCCGGTGCTGGGCGATCTGGATACCCATCTCATCGGCGAAGGCACGCATCGCCGGCTGTGGCATGCGCTGGGCGCGCATCCGATCACGCATGAAAAGGTTGCCGGCACGCATTTCGCGGTCTGGGCCCCGAATGCGCGGCGCGTCTCGGTCGTCGGGCCTTTCAACCAGTGGGACGGGCGCCGCCACCCCATGCGGCGCGTCGGCGGCAGCGGCGTGTGGGAGATATTCCTGCCCGGCATCGGCGATGGCGAGCTTTACAAATACGAGATCCTGGGAGCTGACGATTCGGTCATGCAGAAGGCCGACCCGGTCGGCTTCGGCAGCCAGCACCCGCCTGAAAAGGCCAGCGTGGTGCGCGATATCGGGGGCTATGGCTGGCATGACGCGGCGTGGATGTCGGGGCGCGCGACGGCGCAGGACCGCCATGCGCCGATCAGCATCTACGAGGTGCATCTTGGCAGCTGGCGCCGCCGCTGGGACCAGGACGGCCAGCCCTTGTCCTACAAGGAACTGGCCCGCGACCTGGTCGCCTATGCCACCGACATGGGCTTCACCCATCTCGAACTGATGCCGGTCAGCGAGTTCCCGTTCGACGGATCATGGGGGTATCAGCCGGTCGGGCTGTATGCGCCGACCATCCGCTTCGGCACGCCGCACGAGTTCCGCGACCTGGTGGACGCCGCGCATCAGGCGGGGCTGGGCGTGCTGCTGGACTGGGTTCCCGGGCATTTTCCGACCGACGCGCATGGGCTTGCGCGGTTCGACGGCACCGCGCTTTACGAACATGCTGACCCGCGCGAGGGGTTCCACCAGGACTGGAACACCCTGATCTACAATTACGGCCGGACCGAGGTGCAGAACTTCCTGATCGCCAACGCCTTGTACTGGCTGCACGAATACCATGTCGACGGGCTGCGCGTGGATGCGGTCGCGTCGATGCTGTATCGCGACTACTCGCGCAAGGACGGCGACTGGCTTCCGAACAGGCATGGCGGGCGCGAGAATCTGGAGGCCATCGCCTTCATGCAGACCATGAACACCGTCACCTATGGCGAGCTGCCCGGAATCCTGACCGCGGCCGAGGAAAGCACATCCTTTCCCAAGGTCTCGGCGCCGGTCGATGCCGGCGGGCTGGGCTTCGGGTTCAAGTGGAACATGGGCTGGATGAACGACACGCTGCGCTACATGCAGCAGGACCCGGTGCATCGCAGATATCACCACGACCAGATGACCTTCGGGCTGATATACGCGTTCTCGGAAAACTTCATCCTGCCGATCAGCCATGACGAGGTGGTGCACGGCAAGGGCAGCATGCTGCGCAAGATGCCCGGCGACGAATGGCAGCAATTCGCCAATCTGCGCGCCTATTACGGTTTCATGTGGGGCCATCCGGGCAAGAAGCTGCTGTTCATGGGCTGCGAATTCGGCCAGCCCGAGGAGTGGAACCACAACGGCGAACTGAACTGGCGCGCCGCCGAACAGCCGTTGCACAGGGGCGTGCAGTCGCTGGTGCGCGATCTGAACCGTCTTTACGCCGACACCCGGGCGCTGCACCTGAAGGATTGCGAAGCCGACGGTTTCGAATGGATCGCCAGCGATCCGGCGCAATCCACCTATGCCTGGGTGCGGCGCGGCGACAGCGGCGATCCTCCGGCGGTCGTGGTCTGCAACATGACCCCGGTGCCGCGCGAAGGGTTCAGGATCGGTGTGCCGCGGGCGGGCCACTGGCGCGAGGCGATCAACACCGACGCCGCCGTCTATGGCGGCAGCGGCATGGGCAACCTGGGCGGCGTCGAGGCCGATGGCGCGGCGCAGGACGGCCAGCCAGCCTCGATGGCGGTGACATTGCCGCCGCTTTCGGTGGTGATCTTCGTTGCCGGGTCCGGAACCGAAACCGGGTCGGAATGAGCTTGCAGGGGAGAATGTTGAGATGGTCGAAACGAAAAGACTGACCCGCCGCGCGATGGCCTTCGTGCTGGCCGGCGGGCGCGGCAGCCGTCTGAAGGAACTGACTGACCGGCGGGTCAAGCCGGCCGTCTATTTCGGCGGCAAGACGCGGATCATCGACTTCGCGCTGTCGAACGCGATGAATTCCGGCATCCGCAAGATCGCGGTCGCGACCCAGTACAAGGCCCACAGCCTGATCCGCCACTGCCAGCGCGGCTGGAACTTCTTTCGCGCGGAACGCAACGAATTCCTGGACATCCTGCCCGCCAGCCAGCGCGTGTCCGAAGACCACTGGTATCGCGGCACCGCGGATGCCGTGACCCAGAACATCGACATCGTGGACAGCTATGACGTGGATTACATCGTCATCCTGGCCGGCGACCATATCTACAAGATGGACTACGAGATCATGCTGCGCGAGCATGTCGAAAGCGGCGCGGACGTGACCATCGGCTGCCTGAGCGTCCCGAGGATGGAGGCCAGCGCCTTCGGCGTCATGGCGGTCGACGGGACCGGGCGCATCACCTCGTTCCTTGAAAAGCCCGCCGATCCGCCGGGCATGCCCGATGATCCGGACAAGGCGCTGGCATCGATGGGCATCTATGTCTTCAGCTGGAAATTCCTGCGCGACCTGCTCAGGCGCGATGCCGAGGACAGCAATTCCAGCCATGATTTCGGCAATGACCTGATCCCCGACATCGTCAGGAACGGCAAGGCCATGGCCCATCGCTTTGATGTTTCCTGCGTGCGCCAGCCGGGCGAGCCGGCCTACTGGAAGGATGTCGGGACCGTCGATGCCTTCTGGCAGGCCAATATCGACCTGACCGATTTCACGCCAGAGCTGAATCTGTGGGATCAGGACTGGCCGATCTGGACCTATTCCGAAAGCGTGCCGCCGGCCAAGTTCATCCATGACGAGGCCGACCGCCGCGGGGTCGCGATCTCGTCGATGGTGTCGGGGGGCTGCGTCGTCTCGGGGACCGAGATCCGCAACTCTCTGCTGTTCACGCAGGTGCACACCAATTCCTACGCCTCTCTGGATCACGTCGTCGCGCTGCCCTATGTGACCGTGCATCGCCGCGCGCGGCTGACCCGCGCGGTGATCGATCGCGGCGTCACCGTTCCCGAAGGGCTGGTAGTCGGTGAAGACCCGGCCGAGGACGGCAAGTGGTTCCGCGTCAGCGAGGGCGGCGTGACGCTGATCACCCAGGGGATGCTGGACAGGCGGGCGGCAAGTCTGTGATGCGGGTGCTGTCGATTGCTTCGGAATGCGCGCCGCTGGTCAAGACCGGCGGTCTGGCCGACGTTGTCGGCGCATTGCCGGCGGCGCTTGCCGGGCAGGGGGTGCAGATGCGGACCCTGCTGCCGGGCTATCCGGCGGTGCTGTCGGCATTGAAGGACGCGACGCCGGCCGCGGATTTCGAGGACCTGTTCGGCGGCCCCGCGCGGCTGCTGTCGGGACGGGCTGCGGGGCTGGACCTGCTGGCCATCGACGCGCCGCATCTGTTCGCGCGCGAGGGCAACCCCTATCTGGGGCCGGATGGCAACGACTGGCCGGACAACCCGGAACGCTTTGCGGCACTGTCATGGGTCGGCGCGCAGATCGCCGCCCGGGGGGCGGCGGGCTGGCGTCCGCAGATCGTCCACGGTCATGACTGGCAGGCGGGATTCGTGACCGAATATCTGCGCCGGATGGACGCGCGGGATGTCCGCAGCGTGCTGACCATTCACAACATCGCCTTCACCGGTCCCGCCGATCCGGTGCGCTTGCACGCGCTGCGCCTGGACCCCGCGCGGTTTCACAGCGAGGGGTTCGAATTCTGGGGCGGCATCTCGGCGCTGAAGGCCGGGCTGATGGGCGCCGACCGGCTGACCACCGTCTCGCCCACCTATGCCTCGGAACTGATGACGCCGGAATTCGGGATGGGGCTCGACGGCGTGATCCGCCACCGACGCGATGCGCTGACCGGCATCCTCAACGGCATCGACGAGGTCGTCTGGAACCCGGCCACCGACCCCGCGATCGTGCCGTTCACAACCGCTTCAGGCAAGGCCGCGAACAAGGCCGCGCTGCGGGCGGAAATGGGGCTGCCCGACAGCGACGGCCCACTTTGCGTGATCGTTTCGCGGATGACCCATCAGAAGGGGCTGGACCTGGTGCTGCAGGCGCTGCCCGCGCTGCTGGATGGCGGCGGCCAGCTTGCCGTCCTCGGCTCGGGCTCGCCCGAGTTGCAGACCGCTTTCCGGAACGCCGCGCAGGATCCTCGTGTCGCGGTGCGCATCGGCTATGACGAGGCCTTCTCGCACCGGCTGATCGCGGGCGGCGACGCGATCCTGGTGCCGTCGCGGTTCGAGCCTTGCGGCCTGACCCAGCTTTACGGCCTGCGCTATGGCACCGTCCCGCTGGTCGCGCTGACCGGCGGGCTTGCCGATACCGTGATCAACGCCTCGCCCGCCGCGCTGGCGCGGGGCGTCGCCACCGGCATCCAGTTCTGGCCGGTGACGGCCGATACGCTGCGTCTTTCGCTGACGCGGCTTTGCGCCCTTTACAAGGATGGCGAAACATGGTCCCGGCTTCAGGCAAACGCGATGGTGCAACCGGTCGGCTGGGATCAGTCGGCCAAGGCCTACGCCGCCCTCTACGCCGAGCTGACCACGACCGAATGAACGACAGCCACGTGATTGCCGCCGGGCACCCGACGCCTCTGGGCGCCACCTTCGACGGCGCCGGTGTGAACTTCGCCCTCTTCTCGCAACATGCCGAGCGTGTCACGCTGTGCCTGTTCGACAAGCGCGACCGCGAGACCCGGTTCGACCTGCCCGAACGCGACGGCCATGTCTGGCATGGCTATATCCCTCAGCTCGGGCCCGGGCAGAAATACGGCTACCGCGTCCACGGGCCCTACAAGCCGCATGAAGGCCACCGCTTCAACGCCCACAAGCTGCTCATCGACCCCTATGCCAAGCGCCTGACCGGCACCCCGGCCAGCCACGACGCGCTGTTTGGATACCGCGCGGACCACGCCGATGCGGACCTGTCCTTCGACCGCCGCGACAGCGCCCACCACATGCCGAAATCGGTGGTGGTCGATCCCAGCTTTGCGTGGCGGACCGATCGGCCGCTGCGCTACCCGCTGACCGACACGATCATCTACGAGGCGCATGTCAAGGGCATGACCGCCGGCCGCGCCGACATCCCCCATGCCGGGACCTATCTGGCGCTGGCCTCGGACCCGATCCTCGAACACCTGAACAGACTGGGCGTGACTGCCATCGAATTGCTGCCGGTCCACGCCTTCACCGACGACCGGTTCCTGACCGACAAGGGGTTGCGGAACTACTGGGGCTACATGTCCTATGGCTTCTTCGCGCCCGAGCCGCGCTACATGCGCGACGGCGAGATCGCGGAATTCCAGCAGATGGTGGCGCGCTTTCATCAGGCCGGGATCGAGGTGATCCTGGACGTGGTCTACAACCACACCGCCGAGGGCAACGAGATGGGCCCGACCCTCTGCTTCCGGGGTCTCGACAACGCCGCCTATTACCGCCTGGCCGCGGACCCGCGCTACTATGTGAACGACGCGGGAACCGGCAATGTGCTGAATCTCGACAGCCCCTTCACCCTGCGGCTGGTGATGGACAGCCTGCGCTACTGGGTCGAGGTGATGCATGTGGACGGGTTCCGCTTCGACCTGGCCTCGGTGCTGGGGCGCACGCGCGGGGTCTTCGACCGCGACGCACCGCTGTTCCGCGCCATCCGCCAGGACCCGGTGCTGAACCGCGTCAAGCTGATCGCGGAGCCTTGGGATATCGGCGAAGGCGGCTATCAGCTGGGCAGCTACCCGGCGCCCTTCGCGGAATGGAACGACCGCTATCGCGACCAGATCCGCGGCTTCTGGCGCGGCGATGCCGGGCTGATCGGCAAGCTGGCCAAGCGGGTCGCCGGCTCGGCCGCGCGCTTCGACCATGACGGCCGGCCCGCGACCTCCAGCGTCAATTTCATCGCCGCCCATGACGGCTTCACGCTGATGGACACGGTCAGCTACACCAGCAAGCACAACGAGGCGAATGGCGAGGGCAACCGCGACGGCCACAACCACAACGTCTCGGACAATTGCGGTGCCGAAGGGCCATCCGACGACCGGCCTGTGCTGGCCTGCCGCGCCCGCCGCCGACGCAACCTGATGGCCACGCTGCTGCTGTCGCAGGGCACGCCGATGATCCTTGCCGGGGACGAGCTGGGCAATTCGCAGCAGGGCAACAACAACGCCTATTGCCAGGACAACCAGATCGGCTGGATCGACTGGGATGGCGCCGATCAGGGCTTTCTGGATTTCTGCCGGCGGGTGATCGCGTTCCGCAAGGCCCATCCGATCCTGCGCCAGAAGCGCTTCCTGCACAGCCAGCCGCGGGAACAGGACGGGTTGCCCGACCTGTTCTGGCGTCGCGCCGATGGCGCGCCGATGACCGACCAGGACTGGAACGACCCCGAATTGCGGCTGCTGGCGGCCGAGATGCGGATGGCCTCGGGAACGCCCGCCTATGCCGCGCTGCCCGGCGCGGTCTTCGTGGTCTTCAACGCCGGGACCGAGGCGCAGGTGCAACTGCCCCGGACGCCCGCCGGCGTGCATTGGCGCCGTCAGCTTGACAGCGCCCGCGACGGCGACGTGGATGCCCCCGCCGACGAGGTCGAGACCATCGCGGCGAACGCCGTCACCGCGTTCGTGCTGAGCGATCCGGGCTCCATGTTGTGAGGCCCTCGCCCGCCCCGTCCGCCATCTTCGACATGCGGCTGGCGCGCAGCGCGCCCGACCTGTGGCCGATGCTGCAACGCCTCTATGGCGAGCGCGCCGACTACGCCGAGTTCTGCGCCCAGCTGGAGCAGACCCTGCGTGCGTCGTGGAAAGCCCGGCCCGCCGACCTCAAGCGCCTGGATCTGGCCCGCGATCTGGAACCCGACTGGTTCCAGCGCGCCGGCATGGTCGGCTATGTCTTCTATATCGACCGCTTCGCCGGCGATCTTCCGGGCGTGCATGAGCGGCTGGACTACCTGACCGACCTGGGCGTCAGCTATGTCCACCTGATGCCCTGCCTGATGCCGCGTCCCGGCGACAGCGACGGCGGCTATTCGGTGATGGATTACCGCCGCATCAACCCCGAATACGGCAGCATGGCCGACCTGACGCGGCTGGCCGGCAATCTGCGGGCGCGCGGCATGTCGCTGTGCGTCGATCTGGTGCTGAACCACACCGCCAGGGAACATGACTGGGCGCGGCGCGCGGCGGCGGGCGAGGCCGAGTTTCAGGACATGTACCTGATGTTCGACGACGAGACGCGGCCCCGCGCCTACGGCCAGACTCTGGTTGATATCTTTCCCGACACCGCGCCCGGCAGCTTCACCCACTACCCGGAATTCGGCAAATGGGTCTGGACCACCTTCAACGAACATCAATGGGACCTGAACTGGTCCAACCCGCGGGTCTTTCTCGAGATCGTGCGGATCATGCTGAACCTTGCCAACAAGGGCGTGGATGTGCTGCGCCTGGACGCGGTCGCCTTCATGTGGAAACGCATCGGCACCACCTGCCAGGGCCAGCCCGAGGTGCATGTGCTGCTGCGCGCCCTGCGCGCCTGCACCCGCATTGCCGCCAGCGCGGTGATCCATCTGGAAGAGGCGATCGTCGGCCCGGCCGAGATGCTGACCTATTTCGGGCGCGGCGAGCATGACGGGCGCGAGGGCAATCTGGCCTATCACAACAGCCTGATGGTCCAGTACTGGGGCGCGCTGGCCACCCGCGACACCAGGCTGATGACGCATGTTCTGCGGACGCATTTTCCCCCCGCGCTGACCAACGCGACCTACGCGACCTATATCCGCTGCCACGACGACATCGGTTGGGCTGTCACCGACGAGGACGCCCGCGACCTGGGGTTTTCCGGTCGCGCCCACCGCGCCTTCCTGTCGGATTTCTACGATGGCAGCTATCCGACCAGCTTCGCGCGCGGCGCGCTGCTCCAGTTCAACCCCGAGACCGGCGACAAGCGCATCTCGGGCAGCTTCGCGTCGCTGGCAGGGCTCGAGGCGGGCTTGCAGTCGGGCGATCCGCAGGCCGCCGGCCTGGCCATCGACCGCATCCTGATGGGCCACGCCCTGATCGCCAGCTTCGGCGGCATCCCGCTGATCTACATGGGCGACGAGATCGGGCTGCTGAACGACGACAGCTATCTGGACGATCCGCACCACGCCGCTGACAGCCGCTGGATCCACCGGCCGGCGATGGACTGGGACCGCGCCGCCCGCGCCGGTGCCGACCCCACCACGCCCGAGGGCCGGATTCTGGCCGGAACCCGCGCGATCCTGCACCGGCGGCGGGCCGTGGACCGCCTGCATGGCGGGCATCCGACCGAAATTCTCGACAGCGGCAATGCCGCGATCTTCGCATGTGCCCGCCGCGCGCCGTCGGGCAGTATTCTCTGTCTTTTCAATTTCACCGAAAGCTGGCAACAGATTTCCGGGTCGTGGCTGCGCTATCACGGCCTCACGGAGATGCGCGACCTCTTGTCGGACATGATGGTGGCGCTGCATGACGACATGCTGCTGCTGCCCCCCTATGGCCGTGTCTGGATGTCCTGATCTTCAACGCCGCAAGAGGCCCGATTTGACCCAGTTTCCTTCCGCACAGGATCTTCGCGACCAGATCCTTTATCACTTGACCCACACCCAGGGCCGCGGCACGGAATTCGCCACGACCTTCGACTGGCGCCTGGCGGTCAGCTACACGATCCGCGACCTGATCGTGACGCCGTGGATGGCCGGCATCCGCGCCGCCCGCGACCAGGGCGCCAAGCGGGTCTACTACCTGTCGATGGAATTCCTGATCGGCCGGATGCTGGGCGACGCGATCATCAACCTGGGCCTCGACGACCTGATGGATGAGGCGCTCGAGACGCTGGGCCTCGACAAGCAGGAAATCCTCGACGACGAACCCGACGCGGCACTGGGCAATGGCGGGCTGGGCCGGCTGGCGGCCTGTTTCATGGAATCGCTGTCATCGCTGAAATGCCCCGCCCTCGGCTATGGCATCCGCTACGAACATGGCCTGTTCCGCCAGCGATTCGAGGCCGGCCAGCAGGTCGAAACCCCCGAGGACTGGCTGAACCAGCCCCATCCCTGGGAATTCGTCCGTCTCGACTACAGCTTCACCATCGGCTTCAAGGGCCATGTCGAGACCGTGGACGGCCGCGCCGTCTGGCATCCGGGCGAAAGCGTGGTCGCGCGCGCCTATGACACGCCGGTGATCGGCTGGAAGGGCGAATGGGCCAACACGCTGCGGCTGTGGGGGGCGCATCCGACGACGCTGTTCGACCTGCACCGCTTCAATGCCGGCGACCATGCGGCGGCCGCCGAGCCCGAGGCGCTGGCCCGCACGCTGTCGCGCGTGCTCTATCCCGACGACGGCACCGAATCGGGCAAGGAGTTGCGGCTCAAGCAGGAATATTTCCTGACCGCCGCCGCGCTTCAGGACATCCTGCGCCGCTTTCTGGCCGAACATGACGACCTGTCCCTGTTGCCCGAAAAGGTCGCGATCCAGCTGAACGACACCCATCCCGCCATCGCCGGGCCGGAACTGATCCGCCTGTTGATGGACGATCACGGGATGGATTTCGCCCGGGCGCTGGAACTGGCGCGCGGAACCCTGAACTACACCAACCACACGCTGCTGCCCGAGGCGCTGGAACGCTGGTCCACATGGCTGATGGGCCGGGTGCTGCCCCGTCACATGCAGATCATCCAGATGATCGACGACGACCACCGCAAGACCAGCGGCCGGCCCCAGCATGTCGGCATCGTCAGGCACGACCAGGTTCAGATGGGAGAGCTGGCCTTCATCATGGCGGGCCGTGTGAACGGCGTCTCGGCGCTGCATACCGAACTGGTCAAATCGACCGTCTTCGCGGATCTGCACAAGCTGCATCCCGACCGGATCGTGAACGAAACCAACGGCGTCACGCCGCGCCGCTGGCTGCGGATGTCGAACCCGGCGCTGTCGGCGCTGCTTGACGAGACGATCGGCGACGGCTGGACGGGCGATCTGGACCAGTTGCAGCGGCTGGAACCCTTTGCCGATGATGCGGGCTTTCTCGACCGGCTGCACGCCGCCAAGCGCGCCAACAAGGTCTGGCTGTCCGACGGGCTGCTGGCCGGGCTGGGCGTCAAGGCCGACCCGGACGCGATCTTCGACGTGCAGGTCAAGCGCATCCATGAATACAAGCGCCAGTTGCTGAACATCCTCGAGGCGATCGCGCTGTGGCGGCGCATCCACGATGACCCGAACGGCGACTGGACGCCGCGCGTCAAGATCTTCGGTGGCAAGGCCGCGCCCGGCTACTGGCTGGCCAAGACCGTGATCCACCTGATCAACGACGTCGCTGCCACGATCAACACCGACCCGGTGACGCGTGACCTGCTGCAGATCGCCTATCCGCCCAACTACAATGTCTCGATGGCCGAGGATCTTGTCCCGGCAGCCGACCTGTCCGAACAGATCTCGACTGCCGGCAAGGAGGCATCGGGCACCGGCAACATGAAATTCACCATGAACGGCGCGCTGACCATCGGCACGCTGGACGGTGCCAATGTCGAGATCCGCGACCATGTCGGGGCCGGGAACTTCTTCCTGTTCGGCCTGACCGCGGACGAGGCCGACAAGCTCCGTGCCATCCCCGGCCATGCCCGCGCCGCCATCGAGGCCAGTGCCGATCTTCGGGCCGCCTTGCAGATGGTCGCCGAGGGCCGGTTCTCGGGCGGCCGCGCCGATCCGTATTTCTCGCTTCTGGACCGCACATGGAACGATGACCCGTTCCTTGTCACGTCGGATTTCGATGATTATTTCGGCACCCAGCGCACGGTCGATGCGGCGTATCGCGACAGCGCCGGCTGGGATCGGATGGCCGCGCTGAACATTGCCCGCTCGGGCTTCTTTTCCTCGGATCGCACGATCCGGGGCTACATGCGCGACATCTGGCATATCGCGCCGATCGGCAGCTAGAGAGACGCGTTCCTGGTGCGGCCCGCCGACGGGCACGATCATCTGGATGCGCGGCGCGGCCTGTGCCAAGGTCCGGCTTCGGGCGGTTGGGGGAAGGCGATCCCGGATGACGCCCGGCGAATGACAACATGTCTTGCAGAGGTGGCCCAGCCGTCATGATGCGCAAGTTCGAGGCGCCGAAAGGCAAGGTGATCTTCCAGCCGGGGCAGGACTGCCCGGGCTTCGTGACCCTGTCGGCGGGAACGATCAAGGTGACGCTGACCGGCGCAAGCGGGCGCGAGGTCGTGCTTTACCGCGTCCGGCCCGGCGATGTGTGCCTTCAGACATTTTCCTGTCTGGTCGAGGGGAACAGCTACAGCGCCGAGGGTGTGGCGGAAACCGACCTGGAAGGCGACCTTGTCCCGGCCGAGGATTTCCAGAGGCGGCTTGCCCAGGACGATGCGTTTCGCAGCCGGATCATGCATTCGGTCGCGTCACGGTTCTTCGAATACCAGTTGCTCATCGAAGAGGTGGTCCTCACCAGCTTCGACGCCCGGCTGGCCAAGGTGTTGTTGCGGCTTGCCGACGCAAGCGGCAAGGTGACGGCGACACATGCGGCACTGGCCTCGGAAACGGCCTCGGGGCGGGCCTATGTCTCGCGCAGACTGTCTGAATTCTCGCGGCGCGGCCTGGTCCGGCAGATGGCGGACGGTGTCGCGCTGCTCGACAGGCCGGCCCTGGAACGAATTGTCGCAGATCCGCGGTGACTTTGTCACCGTCCTCGCGGGGCGACGATCCCTATGCTTGGGCATCATCCATTTGAAGGAGCTCCTGGCCATGACCAGAAACGAAGGAAATATCGACCGCGCCCTGCGCATCATCGTCGGCCTTGTGCTGTTGTCGCTGGTGTTTGTCGGACCGCAATCGATGTGGGGGCTGATCGGCCTGGTGCCGCTTGCGACCGGCCTGATCGGCTGGTGCCCGGCCTATACGCTGCTTGGAATCAGGACCTGCCCGGCCAGACGCTGACCGGCCGGGCTTGCGCAACACCACCGCGCGCAGGCCGTGTGTGCGCTGTGCAAGGCCCCGTGAAGCCTCACACCCGGCATTGGCTGGGCGTGGGGCTGCGCGTTGCGTCGCGACGGCATCACGCGTCGCGGCGGGCACCTGCCCGATCGGGCAGGCGCGGCGCCGGCGCGCATCCGGCTTCGAACGGTGAGATCGCTTCCCGAACCGGCCATCACGCCGTGTCAGTCGGGATTTCTGGCCTCTGGCGCAGGAATCTGTTAGCTGCGGCTTGCGATTGCGCAGATCGAAAAGCGCGCCGGAGCCTGTCCGAAACGCAACCCGAACGAGGTCAACGCATGAGGATACTTGTCTTCAACGCAGGCAGCTCAAGCCTGAAATTCGGTTTCTTCGATGGCGACGACCATCTCTTCAAGGGCAGTTTCGACCGGTTTCGCGAGGACGGCTGCGACTATGCGTTTGTCGGCCCCGACTGCGAGCCGGAACGGGGCCATGCCCCGCATTCCGACCTTGCCGCTTCCATCGAGGCGGTACCGGACGTCCTGGCAGCGCACGACCTGACGCAGATCGACGCTGTCGGCCATCGATTTGTCCATGGCGGCACCGAATTCACCGGACCGGCGCTGATCGACGAGGCCATGATTGCCCGGATCGAGGCGCAGACGCCGCTTGCCCCGTTGCACAACCCCGCGATGCTGGATGCGATGCGTCTGGCGCGGCGAGTGTGGCCCGATCTGCCGCAGGTGGCGGTGTTCGACACCAGCTTTCACCTGACCAATCCCGCGCGGGCGACGACTTACGCCGTGCCGGCGGAGTGGCGGGACGCGGGGCTGCGCCGCTTCGGCTTTCACGGTACATCGCACAAATATGTCGCGCATCGGGCCGCCGAGGCGCTTGGCCAGCCCCTTGCCGCGCTGCGCATGATCAGCGTGCATCTGGGCAATGGCGCCAGCGCCTGCGCGGTCCAGTACGGTGCCAGCGTCGACACCTCGATGGGGATGACGCCGCTGGAAGGGCTGGTGATGGGCACGCGGTCGGGTGATATCGACCCCGGCGCCTTCGGCTTTCTGCAGCGCCAGCTTGGGCTGGATATTCCGCAGATCGAACAGGCGCTTTATTCCGAAAGCGGGCTGAAGGCGCTGACCGGCAGTTCGGACATGCGCGATGTCGAGAAGCGGGCGGCCGAGGGCGATGCCGAGGCGCAGCTTGCCATCAATCTCTACGCCTACAGGGCGCGCAAGTATATCGGTGCCTATGCGGCGGCGATGGGGGGCGTGGATGCCGTCGTCTTCACCGGCGGCATCGGCGAGAATTCGGCCTCGATGCGGCGCCGGATCTGTGACGGGCTGGAATTCCTGGGTCTGATGCTGGACGAGGACCGGAACCGGGCGCCCGACCTGTCGGATCGTGCCGCTCCGCAGCTTCAGGCACAGGGCAGCCGCGTCGCGGTGATCGTCACCGAGACGGCCGAACAGCTGATGATTGCGCGCGAGTTGCGGCAGTTGATTGGCCGCGCCGCCGCGCCCCCGCGTCCGATCTCGATACCGATCGCGGTCTCGGGGCGTCATGTTCACCTGTCCACCGCGACCGTCGAGGCGCTTTTCGGCCCCGGGTATCGCCTGACCGAGGAGGCACCGCTGCGCCAGCCCGGGAACTGGGTCGCCCGCGAGCGCATCACCCTTGAGGGGCCGAAGGGCCGCTTGCCGCATGTGGCGATCCTTGGTCCGCTGCGCGACCGCACCCAGATCGAGGTCTCGCGCACCGACAGTTTCGCGCTTGGTATCGACGCACCCGTGCGCGACAGCGGCCAGCTTGAGAATACGCCCAGGGTGCGTCTGATCGGACCCCATGGAGAGGTCGAATCCGCCGGGCTGATCGTTGCGGCGCGCCATATCCACACCAATCCCGCCGACGCCGCGGCGATGGGCCTGGAGGATGGCGAACTGGTCGATATCGAGGTGCACGGCGCCGGTGGGCGCGGGCTGGTCTTTGGGCGCACGCTGGTGCGTGTCGCGCCCGGAGCGGCCACCGAGATGCATATCGACACCGACGAAGCGAACGCAGCCGGTATCGTCGGAGTCGCCGAGGGTGAACTGGCTCCGCAGATCCGGGCCGTCCCAAGATAGCGGGGCCTCGTGCGCGCCGATCCTTGGGACGGCTGTCGTGACCCGGGCTCCGACCGACCGCGGGGAGGCTGGTCACGAAAACGGACGGCCGGGGGCGGGTCATCCGGCATGCCCCGGTGCGCGCAATTCGGGCGGGTGGCTAGAAGTCGATGCCGAACACCAGCGGCCCCAGCAGAACGAAAACGCCGAAGGCCACGGCAATGGCCATGATGTTCATCAACAGCCCCGCACGCACCATGTCGGAAAGCTGCATCCGCTCATAGGCGAAGACGATGGCATTGGGCGGCGTCGCCACGGGCATCATGAAGGCCATGGAAGCACCGAGGGCAACCGGCACGGTCAGGATCAGCACATTCAGTTCCAATCCCACGGCGACAGCGCCCAGAATCGGGAGAAACGTCGCCGTAGAGGCCGTGTTCGAGGTGATCTCGGTCAGATAGACAATGGCGACCAGCACGGCCAGGACCAGAAAGACGGTGCCGATGTCGATGCCGGCCACGCTTTCGCCGATGACCTGCGCCAGACCCGAGGAGGTAAAGCCGCTGGCCAGCGCCAGCCCGCCTCCGAAGAGCAGAAGAATCCCCCAGGGCAGGTCACGCGTGGCGGCCCAATCCAGCGCATAGCGCCCTGGATTGCGCGACACCGGCACGCCGAACAGGATCAGGGCTGCGGTGATGGCGATCATCGCATCATCCAGCGGCAGGCCCGTCAGCCGCACCAGGGGGTCGCGAAGCATCCAGCCCAGGGCGGCGGCCCCGAACACGGCCGCCACCAGACCTTCGCCGCGGTTCATCGGACCCATCGCCTTCAACTCTGCGCGCACAAGCCTGCCGGCATCGCCCACATCCATCCTGCGCGCAGGAAACAGCACGCGGGTCAGCAGCAACCATGTCAGCGGCAGCATCACGACGACGACTGGCAGTCCGATCATCATCCAGCGGGCAAAGCTGACCTCGATCCCGTAGGTCTGTTGCACGAAACTGACCAGCATGGCGTTGGGCGGCGACCCGATCAGGGTGCCCAACCCGCCGATCGACGCCGCATAGGCGACAGCCAGCATCAGAGCGACACCGAAATTGCGCACCATCCGGTCGTCACGGGTTCGCTGGCCGACAAAGTCGATCACCGACAAGGCAACCGCGAACATCATGATCGTGGTCGCCGTGTTCGAGATCCACATGGACAGGAATGCCGTGGCCAGCATGAAGCCCAGGACGATCCGGTCTGGCGCCGCACCCACAACGGACACGATCCGCAGGGCGATCCGGCGGTGCAGCCCCACCCTCTGCATCGCGGCGGCCAGAAGAAACCCGCCCAGGAACAGGAAGATCAGCGGGTTGGCATAGCGTGCCGCGGTCTCGGACATGTCCTGCACGCCCATGACCGGCATCAGCACCAACGGCAACAGCCCCGTGGCCGGGATCGGCAGCGCCTCGGACAACCACCAGACGACCATCCACAAGGCGATGGCCAGCATCCGCCACGCTTCCGGCGGCATGTCCGCCGGAGGCGAGAGCCACAGCAGCAGAGCCGCGCCAACCGGTCCCCCTGCCAGCCCGAAAAGCCGCAGCAGCGCGACCGGTCGATCCGTGTCTGGCTGGCGATGCGAGAGTCTGTCAGCGGGCATTGGCACGTCGTCCTTGACGGGGTTCGGCTGCAAGAGCGTGTCGCCCCTGCCTCTAGAGTCTGCGCTGCGGGTGAGCAAGCCATGGCTGGCCCCGATCCACGACGGAGAGGAAAGTCACCCTGTCTGGTCTCCGTCACCGGCAGTCATGCCCGGCGACACGCGTGATCTTCCCGATGCGGGGCCTGGACTGGTCCGGTATCGCCGTGGCCGGTTCGCCTTGATCCGCGTCAACGCCACGACATCTTCAATGTGCCAGGCTCCTTCTGACACGACGGCAAGGAGCACCCATCATGCAGACGGCCGTATCCCAGCAGGATCATCACATCATCGGCGGAGGGATCGCGGGTCTGGCGACAGCTGTTTTCCTGATGCGCGATGCCGGCATACCCGGCGAACGAATCCACATCTACGAACAGTCGGGTGCTGTCGGCGGCTCTCTGGACGGATCGGGTGACGCAGGCACCGGCTATCTGATCCGTGGCGGGCGCATGTTCGAGGAACACTTTGCCTGCACCTTTGACCTGTTGTCGTCCATTCCATCCGCCGATGACCCCACGATCTCCGTCACGGATGACATACTTGCCTTCAATCGCATGGTTCCTGGCTCGTCGAACTGCCGTCTCGTCAAGGACGGCAAGCCGGCCGACGACAGATATGACCTGACCCTTGGTGCGCATGACATTCTCGATATAAATCGCCTGATCCTGCACCCGGAAAGCAGTCTTGGTGACCGGACAATCGAGGACTGGTTCCGACCCAGCTTTTTCGAAAGCAATTTCTGGCTGATGTGGTCCACCATGTTCTCGTTCCAGCCCTGGCACGCGCTGATCGAAATGCGCCGCTATCTGCGCCGGTTCATCCATCTGTTTCCCGGGTTCACGCGGATCGCCGGGATACTGCGGACCCGCTACAACCAGTACGACTCGCTGATTGCGCCTGTCGTGACATGGTTGCGGGATCGAGGACTAAAGATCGAAACCCTGGCACAGATCGCGGATGTCACGATCGAAGGGACAAGGCAGGATCGTTTCGTGACAAATCTCATCCTCGCGGATGGCCGCAACGTGGCGGTCGGTACTGAGGATCGCGTGTATCTGACGCTGGGTTCGATGACCGACGGGTCCGTCATCGGCTCGAACCAGCAGGCCCCCAGCCTTCAGGATCATGAGGGCGGCGCGTGGGCCCTGTGGCAAAAACTGGCTGCACGGCACGAGGGGCTTGGCCGCCCCGGCGCCTTTTGCAGCGATACCGGGAAAACCGCGTGGCATTCCTTCACGGTCACCCTCGACAGCCCCGATTTCTTCGAGTTCATGGAGGATTTCACCAACAACCGGACAGGCACGGGCGGCCTCGTCACGTTTGCCGACTCGGGATGGACGCTGTCGGTGGTCCTGTTTCATCAGCCCCATTTCCGCGGCCAGAAACATGGCACCTATACGTTCTGGGGCTATGGCTTGCGCGGGGACCGCACCGGAAACTTCGTGCAAAAACCGATGTGGCAGGCAACCGGAAACGAAATCATCTCCGAGCTTTGCGGACATCTGAGGCTGAGCGTTCAGCAAATGCAATGGTTTGACACGGCGCGCGTCATTCCGTGCCGGATGCCGTTCATCACCAGCCAGTTCATGCCCCGCAGCCCCGGAGATCGGCCCGACATTCGCCCCGCAGGCTCAAGAAACTTTGCGGTGATGGGGCAGTACTGCGAACTGCCGCGTGATTGCGTCTTTACGGTCGAGTATTCGATCCGTTCCGCACGAATGGCTGCCGCGGCGATGACCGGAAAGGTGAAAGCGCCCCCTCCGGTTGCGCGAACAGACCTTGATCCGAAGGTTCTTGTCAGGGCTGCAAGGGTGCTTATGGGAGCATGATCCCGGTCGGGCGCCCTTTCGCGGATCGTCCCGATCCGGTCTCGATCGCCGGGCCGCGCGCGCCCCGCCCCACTGACCGGCAAAACAGGTGACGATGGGACTTGGCCTCCACGCGAACCGCGACGCGCCGAAGTGACTGAGAAGCTGCGCCAGGGCGGGCGACACGGAGTGATCGTATTCCGGGCTGACCATCACGTAGCCGTCCGCAGCGGGAATGGCTTGGGCCAGTTCGTCCAGCGGTTGCGGGGGCCGGCCTTCGGCATCGGCAAGATGCGGCTTGAAAACGCGGGCCATGTCGAGATCCAGCGGATCGACACGCTGCACGTCGCGATCGCGGACGCGCGACAGGCGGTGGCGCATGGCCGACACGCGCAAGCCGGGACGCGCGGGGCGTGGCGGCGTGCTGTCGCGCGATGACCCAAGGAAAACAAGAATCGTCATGCAACACCGATCGCCCTCGACGGCACGACACGTGACGCGGCCTGCTGTGCTTGCCACCGCCCGGGTCGGTTCGCTTCAGGGGCGGGGGGGGGCGACATGGATCGGTCACGGAAGGACCAGAAACGGCCATTCGGGGGGTCATGGCCGACGACCGGCGGTGCATGCTGGCCAACGACGCGCCCGACGCAGGCACACGGCAAGCCCGCTCGTCCAGCGAAAAGGGCGAGCCTTCCGCCGAAGGCCCGCCCCCATCTGCCCGTGATGACCGTCCTCAGGCGAGGAAGCGGCGGGAGGCGGGCAGGTGTTTCATCAGCAGCCAGTAGGTCACGCCGGCAGGGATCAGGCTGGCATACCAGCTGATGCTCGAGAAGATCAGCGCAGTCACGACGCCTGCGACGGTCGCGATGACGGCGGCCGGATTGAAGCCCTGGTAGGGGCCGGTCTCGTCATAGAGATGTTGCAGGTTCAGCGTCTGCTTGCGGATCACGTAGTAGTCGACGACCAGGATCGCGAAGATCGGACCCAGGAAGGCGCTGTAGGTCTGGATGAACAGGCTGAGGCCGGCGGCCGATTCGTCACGAACCAGCATCCAGGGAAAGGTGCAGAAGGCCAGCAGGCCGACCAGCACGGCCGAGGTCCGGAAGTTCAGCTTGAACACATCCATCAGCGCATAGGCCGGCGGGACGACGTTGTTCAGGATGTTCGTGGTGACCTGCGCGAAGGCGATGAACAGCAGCGTGACGACCAGAAGCAGCTTGTTGTCCACGGCGCTGGAGAAGACCTTGATCGGATCGACCTCGCCGGTCGCCCCCGACACCATCAGCCCGATCAGCCCCATGAACAGCGTCGCAGGAAGGATCGAGTTGGCATAGATCACGACCTGGCGCACGCGGCCGACCTCGTGGCGCAATTCGCGGCTGTAGTCGGAGACGTTCAGCATCATGGTCGAATAGATGCCGAGGAACAGCATCGTCGCCCCCCAGAAGGGCGCGCCCCAGGTGCCATCGACATTGACCAGGTTCTCGCTGATTTCGGCGCCGTATTTGTTGATGACGCTGAAGAACATGTAGATCAGCGATCCGATGATGAAGACCGAGCCGATGTTTTCCAGCCACTTGATGCCGTGAAAGCCCAGCACCGAAAGGCCGATCTGCAGGAACTGGAAGCCGATGAAGAACGCCCAGATGTTGGAATAGCCGAACATCGTGTCCGAGACGAGGTTCAGGGCTCCGGCACCGATCCAGCTTTGAAAGCCGAACCACACGACCGCGGGCACCGAACGCACCAGCGCCGGAAGCCTTGTGCCGGAAAAGCCGAAAGCCGATCGCGCCTGCACCATGAAGGGGATGCCATATTTGTGCCCGGCGCGGCCGTTGATCATCAGCGCCACCCCGATCACCGTGCAACCGATGGCGATGGCGACGAAGGTCTGCAGAAGGTTCAGCGTGCCGACGAGGCCCGATCCGACCGTGAAGGTGCCGATCGACACGCAGCCGCCCAGCCAGGCGAAAAGATAGGACCAGGGGTCCATGATCCGGATCTGCTGCGGGGCCAGCGATTCCTCGCCCAGTCCCTTCTGGTGTTCCGCGATCAGCGGCGGCGCGCCTGCGCCCAAATCAGTCTGTGTCATCTGTGGATTCCCTGTATGGCGGATGAGGACAGTTTCACTTCTTGTTGGGTGCCGCGTAGGCCCCGATCTTGCTGGTCTTCAGCCCGGCGCCCACCAGCGCCTCGGCGAATTTCGTGGCAACGCCGACGCCGTCGATGACCGGAATGCCGGTCTCATGGGTCAGCCAGTCGGTCAGATCGGACATGCCCGCGCAGCCCAGGACGACGGCCTCGCACTTGTCCTCGTCGATGGCGCGCATGATCTCGTCGCGAATGAGCTGCCGGGCATTCGAGCCGGGCTCTTCCAGCGCCAGCACCTCGATTGCGGCCGAACGGACCTTTCTGCACTGGTGTTCAAGGCCGTATTTGCGGACCAGTTCTTCGATGATCGGGACCGAGCGGGGCAGCGTCGTGACCACCGAGAACGAGGTCGCGATCATGCTGGCGGCCTTTACGCCGGCCTCGCAGATGCCCAGCACAGGCCCGGTCGCGATCTCGCGGCAGGCCCCGATGGCCGGGTCGTCGAAACAGGCGACGACGATCGCGTCGGCATGATCCGCCTCGGCCAGTTGCACTTCACGCAGAAGATGCGTGGCCGACATGACCTCGTCGAAATGCCCCTCGATGCTGGCCGGCGCGCCATGGGCGGTGCGGCCCTCGATCTGGACGTGCCGGCCGGCGACAGCGCGGGCGGACTCGATGATCTTGTCGGTCATCGACTGGGTCGAGTTGGGATTGATCACAACCAGCTTCATGCACGGTCCTCCTTGATTCCAAGAATTGATAACACAGATTGTTCACAATCCAAAAAGATATTTCTGCTGCGTTCGGAAGGGGCGAAACTCTGTTGCGCGGTCCCTGCCGGCATGCAATCTGGGTTCGATGGACAAGCCCCTTGAGACAATCATCGTCGACAGCATCCTGGACGCGATTGCCGACCAGCGGCTGCGCGCCGGGACGAAGCTGGGTGAGCAGGCCTTGTCGGACCTGTTCGCCTGCAATCGCGCACAGGTTCGCCGGTCACTGGCCGCGCTGACGGCCTATCAGGTGGTCGATCACCTGCCGAATCGCGGCGCATATGTAGCGACCCCGACACCCGATGACGCGCGTGACATCTTTCAGGCCCGCCGTGCGATCGAGACCGTGATCTGTCGCAACGTCGTGCGTCTGGCGACACAGGGTGACATCGCCGCCCTGCGCGAGCATCTGCGCCAGGAGCAGGCGGCGAAGGGCAGTGACAACCGTCCTGTTGCCGTGCGTCTGTCGCGCGGTTTTCACGTCATGCTGGGCCGTATCGGGCGAAATCCCGTGCTGGCGCGATATCTGGAAGAGCTGACGATGCGCAGTTCGCTGATCATCGGGCTTTATGCAAAAGGCCACGCGACGCTGTGCGCCGAGGATGAACACGCGCGCATCGTGGACGCGATCGAGTCGCGCGACGAGGCGGAAGCGCAGCGCCTGCTGGACGAGCATCTGCGCCACATCGAGGCCGGGATCAGCTTTGACGACGACAAGCCGCAGACCGGTGCGTTATCCGCCATGCTGCGCGGCATCAGGGACTGAATCCGCCTCGCCAGAAGCGCGGCGTGCCGTCCGGCCGCGCTGCGATTCCACGCCGGATGATCGATGCGCGCGCAGATCTGCAAACCAGCCCGGGACGAGGATTCTGCGGCCGCGAGAATGCCTCGCATCGTCGGGAAAATCGCCCGGCTCTGGTGAGGGGCCTTCTGACCCGTTGCATCCAGCATGTTTCCTGGCAAGCCGGGCGAGCAGAGATTCCGGCAAGCCGGTCTCGGCGGTCTGTCTCAGACCGTCGTGAAGCCTCTTGCCTGAGTTAATGCAAGTTTTTGAATTGCAAAGAAAAAATTATGCGATCAGATCGACGGGCTTGAACCTTGAAGTCGCTTAAAACTGTTTAACATACATCCGTTTTCCTGATTCGATCAACCGCCGCAAATATTGAATCAATCGTTAATTTTATTGACACAAGAAGGTTAACGGAGCCTTCTTAATAGGCGCCCTCAGCATCGCCCCAATGATGACGGCCCGAAAAATAACTCGGAAGGTGGTCATGCAACGCTTTGTCAGCACAACCGCGCGCGGTGCGCTTCTGTCGTTTTCCGCGATTGCCCGTGTCCTGGCGATCAGTTCGCTGCCGGCAGGGATCATGATGCTGAGCGTCGGCCTTGCGCCGGTCCCGGCACTGGCGCAGGCGGATCCACCGCCCGCACCCTCCGAGACCTCGTCGGTGGGCGACACGGTGACCAATCCGATCACCGGTCTCGAGACCACCGTCAGCAGTCTTCTGGTCGATCCTGCCGGAACGCCGACAGCGGGCGACACCGCTTTCGTGCAGACCGCCGATGGCTACACGTTCCTGGTGAAGTCCGCAGGTGAGACGTTCTACAACAGCGACAGCCCGCCGATCGCCTTCACGATCACGGCGATCGCGTCCGGCTCTGCCTCTGTCACCAGCAGCGAAGCCACCGGCAGCGTCGATTTTCCGACCGGGCAGACCACCGCATCGTTCGACAGCGACTTCAACAGCAGCGGCACGACCCCGCCGATTCCCGACCCCGTCAACGTGACCGGGCCCAACGGCGTGCAGCAGGTCGTCACCGGCCAGGCGGGCAGCAACGGCCGGGCCGGTGCGCTGTTCGTGCCCCCTGCCACGGGCGGCAACGGCGCGACCGGCCCGACCCAGATCCAGACCTTGTCGAGCGATGTCAACGCAACCTCGAATATCGGCTGGGAGATCGGCAGCGTCGGCGGCGCGGGCGGCCGGGGCGGCAATTCCTATCTCAGCTTCTGGAGCGGGCGCGACGGCGGCGACGGCGGCGCGGGGGGCCGGGTGATCGCGACCCAAAGCGCCACCAGCACCATCCAGACCAGTGGAACCAACAATTACGGGCTGTTCGCCTATAGCCGCAGCGGTCGTGCCGGCGATGGCGGCAGCGGCTTTGCCGCGCCGGGCGGCGGCACCGGCGGACACAGCTCGGACGGTGGGCACGTGACGGTGAACCAGTCCGGCGAGATTTCGACCAGTGGCACGAACGCGCATGGCATCTATGCGCTCAGCGTCAGCAACAACGGCGGCAATGGCGGCGACCAATGGGGGCTTGTCGGCGAATCCGGCAGCGGCGGTTTCGGCGGCAATGGCGGCCAGGTCGACGTGAACACCTTCGCAGGCGGGACGATTCTGACCAGCGGCGCCTTCGCCAACGGCATCCTGGCACAGTCGATCGGCGGGTCCGGCGGCTCTGCCGGGATCAGCGGCAACCTGCTGGTCTCGCTGGTCGGCAGCGCCGATAACGGCGGCAACGGTTCGACCGTCACGGTCAGCAATGGCGGCGCGATCCAGACCTCGGGGGCACTGTCGCGCGGCATCATGGCGCAGTCCATCGGCGGCGGCGGCGGAGCCGGCGGCACGGCCGGCGGGCTGGTCTCGCTGGCGCTTGGCGGGGTCGGGTCCAACGGCGGTTCCGGCGGCGCGGTCAGCGTCAGCAACACCGGTACCGGGACGATCGTGACGACCGGCAGCCTCTCCGACGGCATCATGGCGCAATCCATCGGCGGCAGCGGCGGCCAGGGCGCAAACGCGTTCGGGCTTGTCGGCGTCGGCGGATCGGGATCGAGCGGCGGCAGCGGCGCGGCGGTCAGCGTGAGCAACTTCGGTCGGATCGAGACGACCGGCGTCGGGGCGCGTGGCCTTGTCGCCCAGTCCATCGGCGGCGGCGGCGGCGACGGCGGATCGTCGGCAGGCATGGTCGCGGTCGGCGGCACCGGCTCGGGCGGCGGCAGCGGCAACACCGTGACCGTGGTGAATGACGGCGTCATCACCACCCAGGGCGATGATGCGATGGGCATTCTGGCGCAGTCCATCGGCGGCGGCGGCGGCAATGGCGGCTCGGCCGGGGCGGTCGGCGCGTTCGTCGGCGTGGCTGTCGGCGGCGGCGGCGCGGCTGGCGGGGCGGGTGGCGCGGCGAATGTGACGCTGTCCGACACCGATCCCAGCCAGCCTTCCCAGATCCGCACCGAAGGCGACCGGGCGACCGGGGTGTTCGTCCAGTCGGTGGGCGGCGGCGGTGGCAATGGCGGCGGCGCGGTCTCGGTGGCGGTGGGCGCGTTCGGCGCGGCGTCGGTCTCGGTCGGGGGTTCCGGCGGGGCTGGCGGCGCGGGCGGAACCGCGATCCTCGGCGGCAGTGGCTCGGCCTCGGTCCAGACCGGGGGCGAGGACGCAACAGGTATTCTGCTGCAATCGGTGGGCGGTGGTGGCGGCAATGGCGGCTATTCGGTCGCCGCGGCGGCCTCGGCGGGGCCGGTCTCGGGCTCGCTGGCGGTCGGTGTCGGTGGTGCCGGCGCTTCGGGCGGGGCAGGCGGAGAGGTCCGTGTCGGTTCGATCGACGGCGGTGGCAACCTGACGGCGCCCGGCTTCAGCGGCAGCGTGGTGACGACCGGAGACCGCTCGACCGGCATGCTGTTCCAGTCGGTCGGCGGCGGCGGCGGCAATGGCGGGCTGGCGGTCGCGGCATCCGGAGGCGGCTCGCTGATCTTTTCCGGCAGCGTCTCGGTGGGCGTGGGCGGTTCGGCGGCCGGGGGCGGCGCGGGTGGACGGGTTCGCGTTTATACCGATGCCGGCATCAGCACGATCGGGGACAGTGCGACCGCGCTGATGGTGCAGTCCGTCGGCGGCGGCGGCGGCAATGGCGGCGGCAGCATCGCCGCCGGCGTGAACGGCAGCGGGGGCGGCGCGGCTGGCATCAACCTTGCCGTCGCGGGCCGTGGCGCCGCAGCCAGCGCGGGCGGCAATGTCGATCTGATCGCGGGCGGCAGTTCGATCCGCACCCGTGGACGGTTCTCCACCGGCGTTCTGGTCCAATCGGTGGGTGGCGGTGGCGGCAATGGCGGCTATGCCATCGCGGCGGGTGCTGATGGCGCCGGCGCCGGGGCCGGCAACGTCAATATCTCGGTCGGCGGTTCGGCCGGCGGCGGCGGCGCCGGCGGCGTGGTCAATGCCCGCGTCGATGCGGTCGTCGGCACGCGAGGCGACGATGCGGGCGCAATCGTGGTGCAATCCATCGGCGGCGGCGGCGGCAATGGCGGCTTCAGCGTGGCAGCCGGGGCCGCTGGAGGCGGCGCCGGGGCCGGCAATGTGACGGTCGGGCTTGGCGGCTCGGGCGGGACTGGCGGCGCGGGCAATGCCGTGACCGCGACCGTCAACGGCGACGTCACGACCGAGGGCGACCGCGCGGCGGGCGTGGTCGCGCAATCCATCGGTGGCGGTGGCGGCAATGGCGGGTTCGCGGTATCGGGGGCGGTGTCCGGCGCGGGCGTCGGCAGCGGCTCGGTCGCGGTCGGCCTGGGCGGCGGCGGCGCGGCTGGCGGCAGCGGCGGCGCGGTCACGGCCGATGTCGCCGGCGATGTCACCACCGAAGGCAGCGATTCGACGGCTATCCTGGCGCAGTCGGTGGGCGGCGGCGGCGGCAATGGCGGCTTCAGCGTTGCGGGTACGATCACCGGCAGCGGCACCGGCAGCGGCGCGGTCAGCGTCGGCCTGGGTGGCAGCGGCGGCACCGGCGCGGGCGCAGGAACGGTGATCCTGACCAGCGGCGGTGATGTCTGGACACAGGGCGACCGGTCATCGGGCGTGGTCGCGCAATCCATCGGCGGCGGCGGCGGCAATGGCGGGTTCAGCGTGGCCGGGTCGATTGCCGGGGCGGGCGTCGGGGCAGGCTCGGTCAGCGTCGGCCTTGGCGGCAGCGGTGCCGGCGGCGGCGCGGCGGGCGCGGTCGACTCGACCTCGAACGGCACGATCCTGACCCATGGCTTCGCATCGAGCGGATTCGTGGCGCAGTCCGTCGGTGGCGGTGGCGGCAATGGCGGGTTTTCCGTCAGCGCGGCGCTGGCATTCGGCGGCACCGGCGCGGGCAGCGTCGGTGTCGGGCTTGGCGGCAGTGGCGCGGGTGGCGGCGACGGCGGATCGGTCCTCGCGCGCACGACCGCGAATATCGAGACCCGCGGCGTGGCCTCGACCGGCATCCTGGCGCAGTCCATCGGCGGCGGTGGCGGAAATGGCGGCTTCAGCATCACCCCCACTTTGTCCGGAGCGGGCGTAGGGTCGGGCTCGGTCGCGGTCGGGCTTGGCGGCAGCGGAGCGGGCGGTGGCAATGGCGGCAGCGTCGGGCTGACCGTGGTCAACAGCGTCCTGACCCGTGGCAATCAATCCGCGGCCGTGGTGGCGCAATCGGTCGGCGGCGGCGGCGGCAATGGTGGGTTCAACGTCACCGCCACGGGCACCGGTGCAGGCACGGGATCGGGTGCGGTAGGCGTCGGTCTTGGCGGCCGCGGCGGCGCGGGTGGAACCGGGGGAACCGTCACCAGCAGCGTGACCGGCAACCTGTTCACGCTGGGTGAAAGCGCCGGCGGGCTTGTCGTGCAATCGCTTGGCGGTGGCGGCGGCAATGGCGGAATGAATGTTACGGCAGCGGTTGCGGTGGCTGGCACGGGCTCGGGGGGCGCCTCGGTCGGACTTGGTGGAACAGGCGGCGCCGGCGGCGATTCCGGCAGCGCGACATCGGTCCTGACGGGGAACGTGGTGAGCCTGGGCACGAACTCGAGCGGGGTCACGGTGCAGTCGCTCGGCGGCGGCGGCGGCAATGGCGGGCTGAATGTCTCGGCGATCGTGACGGGGGCAGGGACGGGATCGGGGGGCGTGTCGGTCGGTCTGGGTGGCAGCGGTGGCGATGGCGGCAATTCGGCTGCGGCCGACAATACCATCACCGGCAATGTGCAGACCGTTGGCGACAATTCCTCGGCGGTCGTGGTGCAGTCGGCAGGCGGCGGCGGCGGCAATGGCGGGATCAGCGTCTCGGCCGCCGTGAACCTCAGCGGCAGCGGAGGCGGTGCGCTGGCTGTCGGGATCGGTGGCAGTGGCGGCGGCGGCGGCGATGCCGGCACCGCGACCAGCCGGATGACCGGTGATATCCTGACCGCCGGGCTGAACTCGACCGGCCTGACCGTCCAGTCCCTTGGCGGCGGCGGCGGCAATGGCGGCATCAACGTGTCCGGCACGCTCAGCGCGACGGGCAGCGGCGGTGGCGGTGCGGCGATCGGCGTGGGCGGCTTTGGCGGCGGTGGCGGCGACGCGGCGGCGGCACTGGGGACGCTGACCGGCGACGTGGCGACGGCAGGCGATCGTTCGGGCGGCGTCCTGGTCCAGTCGCTCGGCGGCGGCGGCGGCAATGGCGGCCTGAACGTCAGTGGCGCGGTCAGCATCGCGGGCAGCGGCGGCGGCGCGGCCGCCATCGGCATCGGCGGGATGGGCGGCGGCGGCGGCGGCGCGGGCAGTGCGACCGGCAGCGTGACCGGCGACATCGTGACGCTTGGCAGCGATTCCACCGGCATGGCCGTGCAGTCGCTTGGCGGCGGCGGCGGCAATGGCGGCATCAACGTCTCGGCCGCGCTCAGCGCGGCAAGCAGCGGCAGCGGCGCGGCGGCGATCGGCGTCGGCGGGTTTGGCGGCGATGGCGGCGACGCGGCGGCGGCCCTGGGAACGCTGGCTGGCGATGTGCGGACCGAGGGCGACCGCTCGGGCGGCGTTCTGGTGCAGTCGCTTGGCGGTGGCGGCGGCAATGGCGGCCTGAATGTCAGCGGTGCGGTCAGCCTGTCCAGCGAATCCAGCGGCGCGGTCGGGCTTGGCATCGGCGGTGCAGGTGGCTTGGGTGGCGCGGGAAGCACAGCCACCGGCAGCGTCACGGGTGACGTGACCACGCTTGGCGCGAACTCGGCCGGCGTGATGGTGCAGTCGCTTGGCGGCGGCGGCGGCAATGGCGGGCTGAATGTCAGCGGGGCGGTCAGCATCGGCGGCAGCGGCTCGGGTGTGGCTGCGATCGGGGTCGGTGGCTTCGGCGGGGGCGGCGGCGTGGCCGACGACGTGACCGCCGCCTATGCAGGCACGACGCTGACCTTCGGCGACCGTTCCGCCGGTATCGTGGCGCAGTCGCTTGGCGGCGGCGGCGGCAATGGCGGCATCAACGTCTCGGCGGGGATCTCGGTCGGCTCCAGCTTCTCGGGCGCGGTGGGTCTTGGCGTCGGAGGCTTTGGTGGCGGCGGCGGCACGGCGGGATCGGTCGATCACGGCGTTGCGGGCTATGTCCAGACCTCGGGCGACGATTCCATCGGCGTTCTCAGCCAGAGTCTTGGCGGCGGTGGCGGCAATGGCGGGCTGAATGTCAGCGGCGCGGTGTCCCTGTCGCGCCAGACCAGCGCGGCGGTCGGGCTGGGCGTCGGCGGTTTCGGGGGTGGCGGCGCCGATGCGGGTCCGTTGACGGCATCGCGCTACAGCGGAGGCGTGCTGACCTTCGGCGACCGCAGCGCGGGCATCGTCACGCAAAGCCTTGGCGGCGGGGGCGGCAATGGCGGCGCCAATGTCACCGGCAGCATCAACCTGACCCAGGAAAGCGGCGGCGCAGGCTCGTTGGGGGTCGGCGGATTCGGCGGCGGTGGCGGCAATGGCGGCGCGGTCACCAGCATCGTCGCGACCGGCGCGGCGACCGACAGCTTCCAGACCCGCGGCGACGACAGCATCGCTGTGCTGGCGCAGTCGGTCGGCGGAGGCGGCGGATCGGGCGGGCTGAATGTCAGCGGCGCGATCAGCCTCACGGGGCAGTCCGGCGCCGCCGTGGCGCTTGGCGTCGGAGGCTTTGGCGGGGCAGGCGGCGATGCGGGCACCGTCAGCATGGATGTGACGGGGACGGTCAGCACGATGGGCGACCGCGCGCATGGCCTGATGGCGCAGTCGCTGGGCGGCGGCGGCGGCACCGGCGGAACGAACGTGTCGGGCACGCTGGCGCTGACCAAGCCCTCGGGGTCGGACACGATCTTCTCGATCGCGGCGGGTGTCGGCGGCTTCGGTGGCGGCGGCGGCGATGCAAGCGGCGTCGATGTCAGCTACAGTGGTGCGCTGACCGCATTGCCGCGCACGGTGAACGGCGACGGCACGATCACGCTGAACCCGACGCAGGGCGCCAACGGTCTTGTCGCACAGTCGATCGGCGGTGGCGGCGGCGATGGCGGGGTCAATGTGACCGCAGGCGTCGCGATCAGCAGCAAGCCGGGCGCGGGCCAGACCGACGGCAGCAAATCCTATGGTGTGCTGGTCGGCGTCGGGGGCTTCGGCGGCACCGGCGGCAATGCGGGCGCCGTGAATGTCGATGTTGCCGCGGGCAGCGTGATCACCGCGCATGGCACCGGCCGGTCGGGCATCCTGGCGCAGTCCGTGGGTGGCGGCGGCGGCAATGGCGGGCTGAATGTCAGCGGCGGCATCGTCTCGGACACCTCGCTGATCGTCGGAGTCGGCGGCATGGGCGGCAATGCCGGCCGGGCCGACAATGTTACCGTGACGGCGCGCGCCGACATCGGTGTGACCACGAATCCTGACGACTTCGGCGAACCGACGGACGACAGTTTCGAGGCCAAGCTGCGCGACGTGCTGGGCGATAGCGTCGTGGACGCGGCCGAGGACATGGTCGACTCCAAGGGGCTGAAGACGCTGTTCGTCGATCTTGGCCTGTTCAAGGGCGACGCGCTGCCCGAAACCGAGGGTTCGGCGGGTCTTCTGGCGCAGTCCATCGGCGGCGGTGGCGGGAATGGCGGGCTGAACGTCTCGGGCGGGCTTGCGCTCAGCAAGGACGGAAAGATCCCGTCGGTGACCTTCGGGATCGGCGGCTTCGGCGGCGCGGCCAACGTGTCGGGCGACGTGCTGGCCGACCATGCCGGCGCGATCGGCGTCGCGGGCAACTGGAAGCACGGCATCTTCGCACAGTCGGTCGCCGGCGGCGGCGGCAACGGCGGATTGAATGTCAGCGGCCAGTTGAACTGGGGCAGCTCGGAAGGCACGGGCGGCGCCACCGACCTCAGCATCGTCGCCGGGCTTGGCGGCCATGGCGGGATCGGCGCGGATGCGGGCAATGTCGAGGTGATCTCGACCGGCGACATCGCCACGCGTGGCTATCATGCGCGCGGCGTCTTCGCGCAATCCATTGGCGGCGGCGGCGGAACTGGCGGGATGAACATCACGGCGGTCGGCACCAAGGACAGCTCGCCCGTCGGGATCGGCGTTGGCGGGTTCGGCGCCAGCGGCGGCGATGCGGGCGATGTCAGCGTGACGCGCGGCACCGCCACGGCGGCGGCGGGGCGGATCGATACCGACGGAACCGGGGCACACGGGATCGAGGCCAGCAGCATCGGCGGTGGCGGCGGCGACGCAGGCATCAATGCGGTGCTGGGCTTCAGCCGGACCACCGGTTCAAACAGCAACGGAGGCACCGCCGGCGACCGCAAGACGCCCACCAATACCGGCGTCGATGACAGCGTGATCACCAATTTCAACGCGGTCCTCGACGAGCTTGAGGGCAAGACCAGCGAGCCGCCCGCCGCGGGCGAGGCCAAGCAGGTGAATTCCGCGCTGATCGCGATCGGCGGGTCGGCTGGCAATGCCGGCAACGGCGGACAGGTCGATGTGACCCATTTCGGCGACATCGAAACGCGACAGAACGGCAGTCACGGCGTCTTTGCGCAATCGCTTGGCGGCGGCGGGGGCAACGCGGCCCTGAACCTGGGCCTGATCTTTGAAAGCGGGAATGCACAGCAGAACAAGGGCTTCGGCCTTGCCATCGGGGGCGGGACCGGTGATGGCGGCTCGGGTGGCGATGTCGGCGTCGCCAATACCGGCGACGTGGACACCCATGGCGACGACGCGCATGGCGTGTTTGCGCAATCCGTCGGCGGCGGCGGCGGCAACGCCGGCTATACCTCGCTGACGACGGGCGGCGAGGGCGGCAATGTCGCCATCCAGATCGGCCGTACCGGCGGCATCGGCGGCACGGCGGGCGATGTCCTGGCCAGCAGCGATGGCGAGGTGGTCACGCGCGGCCTGCGGTCGCACGGTTTGTTTGCACAGTCGATCGGCAATGGCGGCGGCAATTCCAGCGCGACCTCGATCTCGCTGGCGACGCCGAAGACGACCGAGGACAAGGGCAGCAACTTCAGCCTGAGCGTCGGCCTGGAAGGCGGCGAGGGTGGTGCGGCGGGCGCCGTGACCGCGCAGGCCGAGGGGCTTCTGTACACCATTGGTAACGATTCCTACGGGATCTTCGCGCAATCGGTCGGCGGCGGCGGCGGAACCGGCGGCGGCGCGGGCGGTTCGGCCGGGGCTGGCACCTCTTTCTCGCTGAATATCGGCGGCAGCGGCGGGACGGGCGGCGTCTCGGGGGCGGTCGATGTGGCCAGCATCGCGCGGATCGCGACCGAAGGTGACCGTTCGACCGCCATCATGGCGCAATCGGTCGGCGGGGCAGGCGGGACCGGCGGCTATGTGAAAAGCGGCACCAGCGCGTTCGCGATTCTCAAGAATCTGGTCAAGGGGTCGGAGGTCGGCACAACCGCCTCGATCAATGTCGGCGGCACGGGTGGTGCGGGCATGATCTCGGGCGATGTCGGCGTAGAGACCGCAGGCGTCGTGACGACCGATGGCGATTACGCACATGGCGTCTTTGCACAGTCTGTCGGCGGCGGCGGCGGCATGGGCGGGTTGGTGGACAATACCATCGTCAACCTGCGCTCGACCATCGCGACCACCGCCACGCTGTCGGTCGGCGGCAGCGGAGGAACCGGCGCGGTCTCGGGCGATGTCGATGTTCTCAACCGCGGCACGATCGCGACTGCCGGTGCGAAATCCGCCGGCATCCTCGCGATGGCGGTCGGCGGTGGCGGCGGGGACGCGCAATATGTGCGCAACATCCTGGCCGGAGCGGATGCCGACAACAGCTCGCGCAACGCCCTGCTGATCGGCGGGTCGGGGGGCACGGGTGCCGCGGGCGGTGCGGTCAGCGTCGCGAATGTCAGCGCCGCACGCATCCTCACCGAGGGGGCGGAAAGCCACGGCATCTTCGCGCAATCCGTCGGCGGCGGCGGCGGCAATGGCGGCGACGTGCTGTCCGTGTCGGTCAGCCGACCGGGCAGCACCGCCAAGGTTCGGCAGGGGCTGCAACTGGGCATCGGCGGGTCGGGCGGAGCCGGAGGGACCGGCGGCGCGGTCGAGGTCAGCAATGACGGCGTGATCATCACGCGCGGAGCGGGGGCGCACGGTGTTCTGGCGCAGTCGGTGGGCGGCGGCGGCGGCAATGGCGGCTACTCGATCACCGGCACCGCGATCCTGCGGACCGGAACCAGCTCGGATCCGACGCTTGCGCTGAATATCGGTGGCTCGGGCGGCAGCGGGAATGCAGCCGGAACGGTCAGCGTGGCCAATCGCGGCCAGATCGACGTATCGGGCGACGGCGCGCATGGCGTGCTGGCACAATCCGTGGGCGGCGGCGGCGGCAATGGTGGCGTGGCCGTGTCCTTGTCGCTGAACGACCTTGCCAACCAGGCCCGCGGCCGATCCTACAGCAAGATCGCCATCGGCGGCGCCGGCGGAGATGGCGCGGATGGCGGCGACGTGTCGGTGACCCATAGCGGCACGATCACCGTGCGCGGAGACAATGCCTTCGGCATCCTCGCGCAATCGGTTGGTGGCAGCGGCGGCAATGCCGGGCTGTCGATCTCGACTCCGGTGGCGATGGTGGCCGACTATGTCGTCTCGACGCTGCTGGGCGCTCGGACCGGCACCGATGGGACCGCGGGCACGGTCACGGTGGACAGCACCGGCGATATCGTCGTGCTGGGTGCGAACAGCCAGGCCATCCTCAACCAGTCGGTGAACGGCGGCGGCGGCAACGTCCAGACATTCCTTGACTTCACCAGGACCGAGGGCAGCGCGGCGCGTCCGCGCCTGGCCGCTGCGGCGCGGCCCCGGGTCGGCGTCACCAGCCTGTTGTCGCTTGGCGGCCGCAATGTCAGTGGCAGCGCCGGATCGGATCTCAGCCAGACCCATCGCGGCGACATGCTGACCACCGCGGCGCGCGCGACGGGGATGATGGTGCAAAGCGTCGGTGGCGGCGGCGGCACCGCCCTGACGGATGTCAGGGCAGGCAGCACCGGAGACCTGGGTCTGCGCGCCATGCTGGGCGCACGGAACACCGACGACGCGGGCGGCGGCGACATCATCGCCCGGCGCATCGGCGCGGTCGAGACGCGGGGCGCCATGTCGGCGGCAGGACTGGTCCAGTCCGTCGGCGGCGGCGGCGGCCGGCTGACGGTCAATGTCGGCGCGGGTCGTGCCGGCACCGGAACGCGGGCGGCGCGTGTGACGCTGGGGGCCGATCCGTCCTTCCGCAATCATGGCGGCGACGTGGCCCTGACCCTGCGCGGTGCCATCGCGACCCTTGGCGATCATGCCAGCGGCCAGATCGTGCAGTCGATCGGCGCTGGCGGCGGTCAGGCGATGCTGGCCGGGCTGGATCGCGCCACCATCACACTGGGTGCCAGCGACGGTTCGACCGGCGATGGCGGTGCGATCTCGCTGGCCAATCGCGGCACTGTTTCGACCGCGGGCGATGCGGCGAACGGGTTCGTGCTGCAATCGATCGGCGGCGGCGGCGGCCTGATCGCGACCGATCTGACGGCGCGATCGCTGGTGGTGAACCTGTCGGCCGCGAATGGCGGCGATGGCGGAGATATCGGCTTCTCCAATCGCGGCCATGTCCTGGCGACCGGCCGCGACGCGGTCGGCGTGCTGGCGCAGAGCCTTGGCGGCGGTGGCGGAGCGGTGGACGGGCTGTTCCGCGGCGCGGCGGGCGGGGCCGGACGCGGCGGCGCCATCGATCTGGACCTGAGCGGCAACATCATGTCGCTTGGCCGGGACGGCATCGCGGTGATGGCGCAATCGGCGGGCCGCGACGGCGCGGACAGCATCGGCATCGCGCTTGACGGCGTGATCGTGGGTGGCAGCGGAACGACGGCCCCCCGCGGCGTGCTGTCGGCGCGTGCCCCGGTCAGCCCGGCGGGATCGACGGCCGGACCGGCGGCGATCGTGATCGACGGCGGCACGATGAACACCGTCACCCTGTCGGCCGACAGCTTCCTGATGTCTCTGAACCAGCGCATCCTGTCGGGCGGCGCCGGCGCCGATCAGGTGACGCTGAATGGCGGCGCGGTCGGCAATGTCGATCTGGGCGGCGGAGTGAACCGCCTGACGATCGCGCGCGGCGCCAGCTTCACGGCCCTCGATCTGGTCGATCTGGGCACCGATGGCAGCATGCGGATCAATGGCGACCTGTATCTGGGCGGCGATCCCTATCTGGCGGGCGGTCGCAGCCTTGGCGCGGGAACCCGCGCCAGCCAGTTCCGGCTGACCCAGAATGTCAGCCAGACAACAGACCTGACCGGCTCGCTGAGCTTCGGGCGCAGCGCGACCTATACCCCGGACGTGTATTTCCGGGCCGACGGCGCGGCGGGCGGCGAAAGCGACCTGATCCGCGTGTCGGGTGATGCGACGCTGTCCGGGACCGTCCGTCCGGTGCTGCAACTGCTGGAGCGCACGCGTCCGTTGGCGCTGATCGAGGCTGGCGGGCGCGCGGTCGACGACGGCACCGTCGTCATCGACACGGCGGTGATCGACTATGCGATCAGCGTCTCGCGGGCGGGTGGCATCGGCAGCATCAACCTGCTGGCCGATGTGGACTTCGCGCTGCCCGGCACCAACCGCAACCAGTCAGAGGTCGCCCGTTACATCAACCGGGTGCTGTCTGGGCGGGGATCGGTCCAGATGGGACCGATATTCGCGCTCATCGCCAACATGCAGACCCGGGCCGAGGTGATCGACGCGCTCGACCGGCTGACATCCGAAGGCTATGCCGCGACCCAGGCCAGCGCGCTTCACGCGGGACGTCAGTTCGCCGGCACGATGGGGAACTGCGACAAGGCCAACATGGCCGCGCGCCCCGACGATGTGCGGGCCTGCTATTGGGTTGCGGCCGAGGCGGCCAATCTGGAACGCGCCGCGACCGGCGAATCCAAGCGCTTTGCACTGGACAGCTCGACCTTCTCGGCAGGAATGCGGATGCCTGTCGGCGACGATCTGTATCTCGGCATGGCGGCCGGGTTCGAGAATTACAACCTGTCCAATGGCGACCGCTTCGCGGCGGATGGCAAGCGCGCCCATCTGGGCGTCTCGCTGTCCACCTATCGTGGCCCGTGGGAGGCGTATGGCCAGTTGACCGGCAGCAAGGGCGATGCGGATGTGACGCGGATCATCGGGATCACCGGGACGTTGCCCAATGGCGACATCATCACCGCCGGTCGGACACGCGTCAGCCAGTCGATCACCCAGGCCAATATCCGGATCGGCGGCGGCTATCGCTATCAACCCGAGGGCAGCAGCTTCTATCTGCGTCCCGGGCTGGATCTGGACGCGACCTGGCTGCATTCGGCCGCGACCAGCGAACGCGGCGACCGCTATGGGCTGGAACTGAAAAAGACCAGCCAGTGGGTCCTGTCCGCGACGCCTTCGGTCGAGATCGGGGCCGACATGCAGGTCGATGATCGCAATCGGATGCGCGCCTATTTGCGCGGAGAGATGACCTTCGCGAACGCGGACGACGTGTATGTGAATGCGGCCTTCCCCGGCACCAGCCCCGAAGACGGCACATTCCGCAACTACAGCCAGATCAGCGACCGCACTCGGCGCCTGAAGGCCGGCGTGACATTCTATTCCGACGACAATACGGGGTATATGAGCGTCGGCTACCAGGGCGAATGGGGCCGCGACACGGTGGGTCACACCGCCAGCCTCAGCTTCGGAATGCGCTTCTGAGAAACCGGATGGAAGGAACGAGATGATCTGGAATACCGCGATGACGGTCGCAGTCGCGCTGGCGCTGCTGACAGGGTCCGAGGCCGTGGCACAGGAGGACGCGACAACAGCCGCGCCGCCGCCACCGCCGCTATGGCTGATCTCGTGCTCGAACCAGGCCAACCCGGACGAGCTTCTGTGCGAGTTCTCGCAAAGCCTGATCGTGTCCGAAGGCAACCAGCGCCTTGCGACGGCTTCGTTCGCCCGCGTCGCCGGACAGGACGCGACCCGCTCGGTGATGACGGTGCCGTTCGGGGTATCGCTGTCGCAGGGCGTGGCGATGTCTGTCGATGAGCAGTCGGTGGCGACGCTTGCCTATGACAGCTGCGATGGCCAGGGCTGCTATGCCAGCGGTGCGGTTGACGAGGCGTGGCTGCAAGCCATGCGCGCGGGCGAACAGTTGACCGCGACCGTCAAGGGCCGCGATGGGCGCGACATCGCGCTGTCCTTCCAGCTGTCCGGTTTCAGCAAGGCTGAAGCCATGCTGCCCTAGCGGGAATGTCCAGGGACATGCGGCGCGGTTTCCCCGCCGCATGGTCCGGTCAGCCCGCCACGCTGGACAGGGCGCGGTCGATCGCGTCGGTGATGCGGTCGATGTCGGTTTCGGTCACGATCAGCGCGGGCGACAGGCACAGCGTATTGTTCAGCCCGCCGTTGAGAGAGCGGTTGGTCGCGCCGATGATGACGCCCTGGGCCATGCAGTCGGCGACGACGGCCTGCACCTTCTTCTCGTCCAGCGGTTCCTTTGTTTGCCGATCCGCAACCAGTTCGGCGCCGCAGAACAGCCCCTTGCCGCGCACATCGCCGATGACCTGATGCCTGTCCATCAGCGTCCGCAGATTGGCCAGCAACCGCTCGCCCATCCGGGTGCAGTTCTCCAGCAGCCCCTCGTCCTCGATGATGCGCATGTTTTCGAGTGCCGCCACGGGTCCCGCCGTGCAGCCGCCGAATGTCGAGATGTCGCGGAAATAGCTCATGCTGTCTGCGGGCGCGTCCTTGAACATCTCGAAGACGCGCTCGGTCGTGACGGTGCACGAGATCGCGGCATAACCCGAGGCCACGCCCTTGGCCATGGTCACGAAATCCGGCTGGATCCCGTATTGCTGGTAGCCGAACCAGGCGCCGGTGCGGCCCAGCCCGCAGACCACCTCGTCGATATGCAGCAGGATGTCGTATTTGCGGCAGATCTCTTGCACGCGCGGCCAGTATCCCTCGGGCGGGGTGATGACGCCGCCACCTGCGGTCACCGGCTCCAGCACGATCGCCCCGACGGAGTCCGGTCCCTCGCGCAGGATCACCTCCTCGATCGCATCGGCGGCGCGCTGACCATAGTTCTCGACATCCCATTGCTTGCGGTATTCCAGGCAGTGGGGGACGCGGACAAACCCGTCCGGGTAGGGCCCGTATTGTTCCGCGCGCTGATCCTGGCCCGATGTTGCGAGGGTGGCGATCGTCGTGCCGTGATAGTCGCGGTCGCGGTACAGGATCTTCCATTTCCGCCCGCCGTGATGGCGCGCCGCGATCTGGCGGACCATCTTGTAGACCTTCTCGTTGGCTTCGGAACCCGAATTCGAGTAATAGACACGGCTCATGCCGGGCATCTTCGCGATCAGCTTCTCGGCGAACACCGCGGCCGGTACGTTGCCGGCAGCCCCGGCGTAATAGTTGAGCCTGACCAGCTGGTCGCGCACGGCGTTGGCGATGCTTTCGCGGCCATAGCCCACATTGACCGTCCACACGCCGCCCGAGACCGCATCGAGGTATTCCCTGCCGGTCGCGTCCCAAAGCCGCATGCCCTTGCCCTCGACAAAGACGCGGGGGTCGTTGGTCTCATACTGCTTGTGCTGGCTCAGGTGATGCCAGACATGCTGGCGGTCGGCCGCGACCACTTCGGATATGTCGTTCTGTGTCAGATCTAGCGTCATCGAAGCCTCCTTCATAAAGCGAGCCGGACTCAGGCGACGGCCTGGGCGCGGGCCATTTCCACCAGAGAGCCGGACATGTATGCGACGTTGCCCGCGGCAAGAAAAGCCACAACTGCCGTCACCTCGTCCGGGCGGAGCTTATCCCATTCCTGCACAGATCCCGGGATGATTGAAGCGGCTCTCTGCCGCTGCTGGTCGGTTTCGATCCGGTTGACGCAGGCCACGGCGGGCGGTTGAGCGCCATGGGCGGCGTGAAGCCGCTGATGGTTGCCGAGGCTGATCGATCTGCCAATGCCCGCCCCGGCCTGTGCGCCGGTTTCCCAAGCGCGCAGATGGACGCGCTCCTCCTCGGGGACAGCCAGAGGCGTTCGATGAGGATGGTGTCGAGGCAGCGTCCCTTGCCGTCCATCGATATCCGGGTGCCCGGCTAAGCACCGTGACAGGTTGCTTCGAACCGAACGTGACGAAGTCACCGTCCTGAGCCTGCCCGCCATGCACGACCGCGATCACATGGTGAGGGTGATCACATGCCACGCACCTCGCGTTGCTCAGCCGTGCTCTGGGTGCGCGCCAGTTTCCTCGCCTGCGGCAATGCTGGAGACTTCGCTGGCTTGCACGCCGAGCCTTTGCTGTCGCCGGACCCGTTCGCCTGCCGCACCGCCGCAGTCGTCGAACATTCGGCTGACGCAGGCGCGCTCTCGGAAGCAGGACTGGTCCGTTGACGAGCCAAGCCGAAGAACGTGCTCTTGTCGAAGACGTGCTTGCGGCCGTGGGGCAACCGCGAACAGCGCTCGCGGGCGAGGTGGCCCTTCAATGGAAGGGTCCGCCCCGATACTTCGTTCCTTTGGCGTGCGGAAGCATCCGGGTCCATTTTCGCACGAGGAACCGACGGAGCCCTGGGCCGAATGCCGCGCGTTTGGTGGCCAGGATGGCATGCCGGTCACCGCGACAATCCTCGCCCGCTCGGAAATCGCCGTGCGCGCAGTCTGTCTGACGCCGAGCAGCTGGCTGGTGCTGCCCCTCGAAGAGTTGCGAGACCTGGTGACGAAGAGTATCCTTTTCCGCCGCGCAGGCGTTCGGCGACACGCGTCGCGTCTGCCCGCGTTCGTTGCCCGCATCTCTGGCGGGGGCATGACCCATTCGCATCGGTCGGATATGGGTGGCCCGGTTGACATCATCGTCCTGCTGGGCGTGGCCGCTGCCGGGGTCATCGGGATGGCGATTTTCGTCTACACCGTCGAGGCCCTGATCGGCAGCGATCGGACCAGGGGCGAGCACGACTGACACCAGCGGTGTCTGCGCCTGGAAAAGACTGCCCGCAAGGCAGGGAGAACAACCATGTCAAACGAACGGATCATCGAATATCTGCAACGCGCCGTGACAGTGAAGATGACCGCGGCGCATCAATAACGGTTGCACGCCCACACGCTGGACGACTGGGGGCTGACCGGGCTCGCCGACCAGATGCACGAGGACATGTCCGAAGGGCCGGGCCATTCCGACGTGTTCATCGACCGGCTGATGGTCCTGAAGGCCAAGCCGCAGCTTGGTTTCGACAAGGCGCCCGCCCGCGGCCGAAACACTGCCCGCCATGTTCAGGGGTGACCTCGCGGACGAGGAAGAGGCGATCTCCTGCTACACCAGGGCCGCCATGCACGTGGCCGAGCTGGGCGACATCGGCGCCCGCGCGCTCTTCGAGACGATCGTGCTGGACGAGGAAGGCCGCCAAGGCTGGCTGGACCTGCAACGCGATCTGATCGAGCGGCTTGGCGAGAAGACCTGCAGCGCCAAGCTGGTCGCCTTCGGCGACGACGACGACTGACGGAGGCGCGCGATGAGTGTCCAGACCGAACACGCCTCCCTGCCGAAACGGCTTGAACATTTTCCGATCAGCGTTCCGGGGATGACCATGGGCCTGATCGGTCTGGCGCCTGCGCTGGGTTCAGGCGGCTTCGGTCTGCCGGGTGCCGTGGTGGCCATGGCGCGCTGTTCGTGCTGGCGGCCCCGGGCGGGCTGCTCGCGCTCAGGGCGCTCTGGCGCCCGGTCTTCGTCGCCGCGCAATGGGCGCCCCCGGTCCCTGTTCTGGCTGCTGCCGAACGGCGCCGCTCTCCTGGCGCACCAGGCACCGGCGCTGCTGGGGGCTGATCCTGACCATGCGGGCCAGCCAGCAGGGCGCCGAGGCGCACAAGGTCGCCACACCCGAGAACGGGCAGCCCGGTGAGGATGCAATCGTGCCGACGCCGCAGGCCATGGTTGAAGCCGAGGCGCGCATCGGCGAAGGCACGACACGAAGGTCTGGTATTTCTCGACAAGGTCCCTGTGACCTGCGCATTCCCGGCGATGCGGGCTACCGCCGCGCCGACACCTGCCGAACGACTGGAGGCGTCGCGAGGACCGAGGACGAGGGCTGGATCGACCGTTTCGAGGGTCTGACGAACCTCGCCGCGAAGATGCGCACCGAATGGGCGCATGGCAGCCAGATCGCAAGCGTCCCGGCCGGCGCGCAGGTCGTCGCGCCTGGTCAATCCGCGGACAATCTGATGCTGCTACCGCCGGGCTCCGTCCGGGTGCAGCAACGGTCCGAGACCGGGCGCGAGGTCTTTCTCTACCGCGTCCATGCCGGCGAAAGCTGCGTTCTGACTACGGCCTGAATGCTCGCCTTCGAGGACTGCGCGGTCGACGGGATCGCCGAAACGGACATGACGGCCGTGTTCATCCTCCGCGTGACATCCGACGACCTCGTCGCGCGCTCCAGGGTGTTCCGGGAATTTGTCTTTCCCGCCGGCGTGACCTGATCTTCTGGTGACGACAAGGTCGAGACCCCGCGTGCGCCAATCAGGCAGACCGTGCCAATGGGGCAACGGCGAAGCGCCGCGTGTCCCCGGCGATCCTAGCCGCGATGCATCGGCGGTCGGGACAGGCGCGCCACAAGCGCGATGACGCCCCAGACCGCGCTGCGCAGGGTCATGGCGAAGACGGTCCGCATCTCGAACGCGCCGCCCTGTGCGACGTGCAGGCCGAATCCCGCGAAGACCAGCACCGTCGCCACAAATATGGCGAGCGACAGGGCAAAGGCCCATGGCCGCCCCCGCCAGAGGCCAAGACCGGCCGCGACATAGGCCAGCCCGGCCAGCGTGTTGAACCACAGAACGAAGCCTACGACCCGCCCCATGTCGAGCCCGCCAAGCAGGGTGGCGCCACCTGACGCGATCGTCAGCAGGCCAAAGCCGATCGCGACGGCGCCCGCGATGCGCGAGGCCCTATTTGTCGTGCCCATCGGGTGCGTCCTCCTGTGTGCGCAGCAATGCCATCTGAAGATCAAAGAGCCGCAGACCTTCCTCGACAAGGGGAAAGCCGCGCGCGCCCAGCGTCCACCGGATCGCAACCCCTTGCACCAGCGATGTCAGCAGCATCGCGACGTCCTCGGCCGCGATGTCGCGGCGCAGAACGCCCGATGCCTGCTGATCCCGGAGCGCGGTGACGAGGCGTCCCGTGAACGTGGCGAGAAGCCCGCGAAACACGTCCCTAAGCGCGATGTTGTCCACTTGCAGCTCGCGCGAGAACAGGATCGAGGGCAGGGCGGGCGTCCCGGCAATGGCGGCCAGTTGCGCCCCGATCAGCGCCTTCAGGCGCGTGTCCGGCGTGGCTTCCTGCGCCTCGGCCGCAGTCCAAGCCCTGCGCAAACGCGCCGCGATGTCCTCGGCCACGGCAAGCCAGAGGGCGCCCTTGCTTGGAAAATGCCGAAAGATCGCCGGTTGGCTGAGCCCGACCGCCCGGGCCACGTCCGTCGTGCTGAGACGGTCCGGCCCGATCTCGTCGGCCAGCCGCAACATCTCGGCGACGATCTGCGCCTTGCGATCTTCCGCGCTCTGACGCCCTGCCATGCGAGTTCCTCTTGTTAGTGATAACTAACTTACATACACTCCTGTCATCCGCAACCTCCATTCCGACTCGCACGCATCCGACAGAAAGGCCCCGCCATGCGCCCCGAGACCGCCCCGACCGGATATTCCCGCCTGCAGATCGCACTGCACTGGATCGTTGTCGCGCTGATCGCGCAACAATACCTGTTCAAGGATGCGATGTCCGCGGCTTGGGATCGTGTCACCGAAGGGCTCGAGGTCGGGTTCGACCCGCTTGTGCTGGCCCATGTGGCGGGCGGCGCGCTGGTCCTGACGCTTGCTGTCTGGCGCCTTGCCCTGCGCGCCCGGCGCGGTGTGCCGCCTGCCGTCGAAAGCGGCACGGGGCAGGCCCTGCTTGCCAGGCTGACCCATGTCGGCCTGTATGCGCTGATGATCCTGATGCCGGTCAGCGGGGCGCTGGCCTGGTTCGGCGGCGTCGAAGCGGCCGCACAGGGGCACAACGTCATGAAGATCGTGCTGCTGGCGCTGATCGTCCTGCATGTCGTCGGCGCGCTCTATCACCAGTTCATCCTTCGCGACGGCACGCTGGCGCGGATGCGCCGGGCGCAGGACTGAGGCCATGCGGTTTGCGCCCCTTCTCGCCCTGCCACCCATCGGGCTCGGGATCGCCGCGGCGGTCTGGATGATCTCGCAGGCCCCCGGTCCCGCGCAGATCGAGGGCGGTGACGCGGCCCTGCCTGTCCGTGTGATCACGGTCGCGGCGCAGCAGATTCGCCCCACCGCCACCGCCTGGGGCAACCTGCGCGCCGCCGAAACCTGGGTGGCGGTGTCCGAGGTGCAGGGCGAGGTGATCTGGCGTCACCCCGACCTTGAGCCGGGCCGCCTGATTCCGGCCGGGACAGAGGTGCTGCGGATCGATCCGGCCGATTACGAACTGGCGCTCGCGCAGGCCGAGGCCGATCTGAAAGCTTTTTCCGCCGAAGCCGCGCAACTGACCGCCGAGGCCGCCAACACGGGTCGTATCCTCGAACTGGAACGCGACCGGCTGGCTTTGGCCGAGGCCGATCTGGCCCGGACCCGCCGGCTGGCCGAACAGGGGACCGTGCCGCAGGCGCGTCTGGACGAGGCCGAGCGTGCCACCCTTCTGGCCCGTCGCACGGTGGCGGAGCTGGAGAACACGCTGGCCCTCATCCCGTCGCGCGAGGCGCGCATCGCGGCGCAGACCGCGCGGACGCAGGCCGCCATCGACCGCGCGCGCCGCTCGCTTGACCGGACCGCGCTGGCGACACCCTTCGATCTGCGCGTGACCGAGGTGAGCGCCGAACGCTTTCAGACCGTAGCACCCGGTCAGGTGGTCATCCGCGCCGACGGGATCGCCGCGGCCGAGGTCGTGGCGCATCTGCCAATCGACAGCTTTCGCCGCCTCGTGGCCGATCTGCCCGGGGGTATCTCCGTCGATGACATGATGCGCGGTGTGCCCGCCACGCAGATCGGCGTGACGCTCAGCCCCCTGTCCGACCCCGCGCAGGAATGGCCCGCGCGCGTCAGCCGGATCGAGGGCGCGCTTGATGCCCGCGCCCGCACCGTGCCCGTGGTGGTGACGGTCGACGATCCTTACGCGGGCGCGGACCCGCCCCGCCGCCTGCCGCTCGTCTCCAACATGCAGGTGCAGCTTGCCTTCAAGGGCGCGCCGCGAAGCGGGGTCATCGCCATCCCCGAGGCGGCCCTTCACGGGGGCATGGTGCGCGTCGCAGGCGCTGGTGATCGGCTGGAACTGCGCCCGGTCACACCCGCCTTCGACCAGGACGGGCGCGTGGTGATCGACGAGGGGCTTGCCGCGGGCGACCGCGTGGTGATCGACGACATCGCGCCGGCCATCCCCGGCATGGCGCTTTTGCCGGTAGAGGCGCCGGAATGATCCGCTGGTTCACGGGGCATCCGACGGCGGGCAATCTTCTTCTGCTGCTGTTCCTGGCTGCCGGTGTCTTCGCCGCGCCCGGCCTGCTGCGTGAGACCTTTCCCGATTTCCGCGCAACCGAGGCCGAGATCACCGTGCCCTGGCGTGGCGCCACCGCCGAAGACGTGGAAAGCGCCATCTGCGCGCCGCTGTGGGACGGGGTGCAGGGCGTCGAGGGGCTTGAGACGCTGACCTGCACCGCGCAGACCGGCCGCGCCCGTGCGGTCGCAACCATGGCCCCCGGCAATGACGCCCTGCGCTTTGTCAATTCGCTGCGCACCGAGGTTGCCGCGATCGATACATTCCCGGCCAGCGCCGATGCCGCCATCACCCGCGAGTTGCACCGGACCGATCAGGTCACGTCCGTCGCCGTCTCGGGCGATCTGCCGCTGGGCGAACTGGATCTCTACGCCGACGGCCTGTCCGACCGGCTGAGCGTCCTGCCCGGGGTGGCGACGGTGACGCGGTCGGGCCTTGGGGTGCGCACGCTGCACGTCTCGGCGCGCGAGGCGGTCCTTGCAAGCCATGGGTTGACGCCCGCGTCCCTGGCCAGCGCCATCGCCGCCCAGAACATCGACCTGCCCGCCGGCACGCTGGAAGGCGCGGGCGCCGACCTGACGCTGCGGTTTGCCGCCGAGCGGGACACGGCGACGGCGCTTGCCACGATCCCGGTGCTGGTCCTGCCCAACGGCGCGACCCTAACCCTGGGCGACGTGGCCGTCATTGAGGAACGGTTCGAGCCGCCGCAGGACCGTGCCTTCGTCGATGGCACGCCCGCGATCGTGATCGACGTGGCCAAGGCGCTGGACGCCGACGCGCTGCGCGTCCTTGATGACGTGACCGCGCTGGTGGCGGCGGAGACGGCGCGCCTGCCCGAGACAGTCAAGGTCGAGGTGGTGCAGGACCTGACCTCCATCATCCGCGACCGGCTGCTGATGCTGGTACAGAACGGCGTGATCGGCCTTGTGCTGGTCGTGGCGGTGATGAGCCTGTTCTTCCGCCCCGGATTCGCGATCTGGGCCGCAATGGGCCTGCCCGTGGCCTTTGCCGGCGCTTTCGCCTGGATGGCGCTGACCGGACTCAGCCTGAACATGATGACGCTGGTGGCGCTGCTGATGGCGATCGGGATCGTGATGGACGATTCCATCGTGATCGCGGATTCGATCGCCGTGCATGCCGCCAAGGGCGCAACGGTGGAAGACGTGGCCGCTGGCGTTGCCGCCGTGGCCCCGGGCGTGCTCTCCTCTTTCCTGACCACGCTCGCCGTGTTCCTGCCGCTGGCCTTTCTGGCGGGCGAGCTGGGCGCGGTGCTGGAGGTGCTGCCGGTCGTCCTGCTGGCGGCCCTTGCCGCCTCGCTGGTCGAGGCCTTCCTGATCCTGCCGCATCACCTGAAGGGCGGGATGAAAGAGCGCGCGCCGTCCCGCTTTCGCCGCCGCTTCGATGCCGGGTTCGACGCCTTGCGCGAGCGCGGCGTGGGCCGCCTGGCCGATGCCGCGATTCGCTGGCGCTGGCTGGTGGCGGGGATGGCCATCGGCACGCTGATCCTGACCATCGGCGCACTCGGTGGTGGCGTGGTCAAGCGCGAAGCGATGCCCGAGATCGACGGCGACGTGCTGGAGGCGCGGCTGATGCTCCCCGCGGGCACCCCGCTGGCGCGCACTGGCGAAGCGGTCGCGCAGGTCGAGGCTGCGCTTGACCGGGTGGACGCCGGCCTGACCCCCGACCAACCCGACGCACAGCCCCTCGTGATCCGCCGCATCACGCGGCTGGGCCGCAACCTGTCGGCAAGCGAGACCGGGACCCATGTCGCGACCGTCGCGGTGGACCTTCTGGGGGCGGAGACGCGAACCAGCACGCTCGACGAGATTGTCACTCTATGGCGTGCGGAAATCGGCCCGCTGTCCGGCGTCACCTCGCTGATCCTGACCGAACCGGGCATCGGCCCGCAAGGCATTGCCGTGGAACTGCGCCTGACCCACCCTGACCTCGCGACGCTGGCGGCCGCGGGCCGCGCCACGCTGGCCGAGTTGCAAAGCTACGCGGGCGTCCGCAATGCGATCCTCGACCTGCGCCCCGGCACGCCGGAATTGCGGCTGAGCCTGTCGCCGGGGGCCGAGGCCCTTGGGCTGACGGCGAGCGATGTCGCGGCGCAGCTGCGCGCCGCCTTCCTTGGAACGCAGCTTGCCGAAATCCGGCGCGGCGACCTTGCCTGGGATCTGGAAGTCCGGTTGAGCGGAACCGACCGGGCCACCCGTGCCGATCTCACCGAGTTCGAGATCGCCTTGCCCGGTGGCGACACCGTGCCGCTGGCCTCTGTCGCGACCCTGACCGAGGCGCGGGGGTGGGGCAGCATCACGCGTCGCGACGGTCTGCGCACCCTGACCGTATCGGCGGATGTGGACGGACGTGCCGGCAATGCCGACGCGATCACCGCCCGGCTGGCCGAAGGATTCCTGCCGGACCTTGTCACCCGGACCCCCGCCCTCGGCTTCGATATCGCCGGACAGGCCGCGAATTCGGCGGAAACCGTCGGCTCGATCCTGCGGGGCTTCGTGATCGGGCTGGTCGGGGTCTATATCGTGCTCAGCTTCCAGTTCCGCAGCTACATCGAGCCGCTGATCGTCATGATCACCATTCCGCTGGCCTTTCTGGGGGTGATCTGGGGTCACGTGCTGATGGGCTACAACATCTCGATGCCATCGCTCGTGGGGGCGGCATCGCTGGCCGGGATCGTCGTGAACAACGCCATCCTGCTGGTCGGTGTCATCAAGACCCGCCGCGCCGAAGGGTGTTCTGCCACGGATGCCGCCGGAGAGGCGGTGCGTTCGCGGTTCCGGCCGATCTTCGTGTCCGTCTCGACCACCATCATGGGCATGGCGCCCCTTCTGCTGGAGACCTCGACCCAGGCGCAGACGCTCAAGCCGCTGGTGATCGCGGTGGTCTTCGGCCTTCTGGCTGCCACGGTGCTGATCCTGCTGGTGCTGCCGGCGCTCTACGCGGTGCTCGATGACATGCGACAGGACCATCGGTAAAGCGCGGAAGCCCGTTGCGGGACGAGACGTCTCCACGCTCCAGTTGCAACAGGAACGGATCGGACATCGCATATACCGAAACCTGGTGCCGCGGCATCGACTTGGTGTCTCCACCGCGTTGCCGTCCTCGGGCGCCCGAGAGGAGGCGCCGGAAACCCCGCGAAAGGCGGCTCTGCCACGCGTCATGCCAGCGCTTGATGGGCCTTTGAAGATCGGGTCACGACCGATCGCGTTGAAGCGGGTCTCGCTGCACGTGCAAACTCCCCGATGGTCGGCGCGCCCGGTTCGGGGCGTAGGCCGTCACCGGGTATATCGTGTCAGTCGGCGAGCACTGGCGACGACCGATCACCAGGCCTGTCGGTCAAAAATGCCGCCAGCGCCCTTTTTGACCTCGTGCCTTTTCGCCGCCCCCCCCCCTGCGACCCAGAGGGTCCGGCGCTGCCGAAGCGGCGTTCGGCGCATTCGTTCACGATACGCCAGCTCATCGCAGCGCCTCAGAGGGACTGGATCGCGGCTTGACGTGCACTGGTTCTGCAGAAGAATCCCGTCCGAAGCGCCCGAACGCCCGCGAAATCAGACGTGCGTTTCCGCAGCCGCCTTCGCAAGCCGCTGTCAAAACGCCATAATTTATTGGGCTTTGGTGACCCCGACAGGATTCGAACCTGTAACCTGCCCCTTAGGAGGGGGCTGCTCTATCCAGTTGAGCCACGGGGCCGCCAGCTGCCCTTTTGACGGCGGATGGACGGATTGGCAAGCTTGTCGCGCGCGATGCCGTCCGCTAACATCCCGCAACCGCCATAACAGATCCGGCAGCCATGACAGCCCTACGTCCCCGACGTCCCCTGACCCTGCGCGACGTTTCCGAGGCGTCCGGCGTATCCGAAATGACGGTCAGTCGGGTGCTTCGAAACCGTGGCGATGTCTCGGCCGCGACCCGTGAAAAAGTCCTGACCGCCGCCAAGACGCTGGGATATGTTCCCAACAAGATCGCCGGCGGCCTGGCCAGCCAACGTGTCAATCTTGTCGCCGTGGTCATCCCGTCGCTGTCCAACCTGGTATTTCCGGACGTGTTGGGCGGGATCTCGGCCGAACTGGACGACACCGGGCTGCAGCCGGTCATCGGCGTGACGAACTATTCCCCCGCTCGGGAAGAGATGGTGCTTTACGAAATGCTGTCCTGGCGACCGTCAGGGGTCATTCTGGCAGGGGTCGAGCACAGCAAGGCATCGCGCGCGATGCTGGCAAACGCAGGAATTCCCGTGATCGAGATCATGGATATCGACGGAGAGGCCATTGATACATTGGTCGGCATCTCGCATATCCGCGCCGGTCGCGAGATGGCGGCCCGGATCGTCGAGGCCGGTTACCGCCGCATCGGGTTCGTGGGCACGCACATGCCCGAGGACCATCGGGCCCGAAAGCGCCTTGTCGGGTTCGAGGAAGGGCTGGCCGAGGCGGGGCTGCAACTGGAGGCCCGCGAATATTATCAGGGGGGATCGTCCCTGCTGAAAGGGCGCGAACTGACAGAGCGCATCCTGACGCGCGCCCCTGATCTGGATTTTCTCTATTACTCCAACGACATGATAGGGGCGGGCGGATTGCTTTACTGCCTTGAGGCGGGCTATGAGATCCCGAACCGCATCGGGCTGGCCGGCTTCAACGGTGTCGATCTGCTGGACGGGTTGCCGGTGAGGCTGACCACCACGGATGCCCGCCGGGTCGAAATCGGGCGCCGCGCGGCGCGGCTGGTGGCGGGCAAGGACGCAATGCCGCCCGATCGCCTGATCGCGCTGGCGCCGACCTTCATTCCCGGCGATACGATCCGCGCACCCGCCGGCAGCGCTCGGAACTGATCCGACCGCCTTGTGGTGCCACCGCAGCGGCACTATCTGAGGCAACATGAAGATACCCTATCTGAATCGCATTCTCTGGCGCGGTCCGCGCGTTTCGGTCGTGAGGCTGCACGGTGCGATCGGCATGGTCGGTCGCGTGGGCGCGTTGAACGACGCAGCGCTTGCGCCGGTGTTCGAGCGCGCCTTTCGTCGGGGCAAGCCGACGGCCGTGGCGCTGTCGATCAATTCGCCCGGAGGGTCCCCGGTGCAATCATCGCTGATCGCCGCCCGCGTCCGTCGCCTGGCCGACGAGACCGGCACGCCGGTTCACGCCTTCGTCGAGGATATGGCCGCCTCGGGTGGCTACTGGCTGGCCTGCGCAGGGGACCGAATCTGGGCTGATGACAGTTCGGTACTGGGATCGATCGGGGTGATCTCGGCCGGGTTCGGTTTTCATCAGCTTCTGGAGCGATGGGGAATCGAGCGGCGGGTCCATACGGCAGGCCGGTCGAAATCGACGCTGGACCCGTTCCGTCCCGAAAGCAGCGAGGACGTCGAACGCTTGCGCAACGTGTTGGAGCCGATCCACGAGGCGTTCAAGGACCATGTCCGGCAAAGGCGCGGTGACCGCCTGACCGGGGATCGCGACCTGTTCACCGGCGAGTTCTGGGCCGGACAGGAGGCCGTGCGTCTGGGTCTCGCCGACGGGATCGCCCACCTGGTCCCCAAGATGAAGGCGCTCTACGGCGACAAGACGCGTTTCTCCGTGCACAGTCCGCGCCAGTCGCTGTTCCGGCGGATGGGCCTTTCCGCCCAGACACTGATCGACAGCGCCGAGGAACGCGCGGCCTTCGCCCGGTTCGGGGCTAACGGATGAGCGTCCGGATCGTCGTCCTGTTCCTTCTTGTGATGGTCGCGCTGGCCCTGTTCAGTGGCCCGGGTTTTCGCAAGTTTCTTCTGAAACTCTTGGGCATCTCACGCCGTGATCGTTGATCTTCTGTATGTATTGGCCGGGCTGGTGCTTCTGGTCCTGGGTGGTGACCTGCTGGTCAAGGGGTCGGTGAACCTGTCCTTGCGGCTGGGGGTCGCGCCGCTTGTCGTGGGTCTGACGGTGGTGGCCTTCGGGACTTCGGCGCCCGAGATGATCGTGTCGGTGTCGGCGGCGCTGAAAGGCGCAAGCGCCATCGCCATGGGCAACGTCGTCGGCTCGAACATCGCGAATGTGCTGTTGATCCTGGGGGCCGCCGCGCTGGTTTCGGGGATTCCCACCCATGAACATGACCTAAGGGAAAGCTGGGGCATGATGATCGCGGCCTCTGTCCTGCTGATCGGCATGGCGTTCACGGGGGTCATCGGACGGGTCGAGGGATTGGTGCTGCTGATCGCGCTCGGGCTTGTGCTGTGGCGGCAGCTGTCCACGGCGAGGGCCGACAAGGATGGCGCCGATCTGGAGGGCGCGGCGTTGGGTGCGCGCTGGCGTCAGATTTCGATCTGGCTGGCAGGCGGGCTGATCGGCCTGCCGATCGGCGCGAATCTTCTTGTCAGCGGCGCGTCGGACATCGCGCTGGCGTTCGGCATCAGCGAGGCGGTGATCGGCCTGACGCTGGTGGCGGTCGGAACGTCGCTGCCGGAGCTTGCGGCCTCGGTCGCGTCGGCGATGCGGGGGCGAGCCGATATGGCGCTTGGCAATGTCGTCGGCTCGAACATCTTCAATATCCTGTCGATCCTCGGCGTGACGGCGCTGGTTCAGCCCTTGCCAGTCCCCGCCGAGATTCTGCGTCTGGATCTGTGGGTGATGCTGGCCAGCGCGCTGCTGCTTGGACCGTTCCTGTTCCGCGGGCTCTATATCGGTCGCGTCGCCGGCGGCGCGTTCTTCGCGGCCTACGGGGTTTACCTGTGGGTCCTGCTCTAGCCGCCCCATCGGGGCCGTGCGAACCGGGCAAGCCGGCCATTATGCCGCTTTTGTCCACCTCTCGACGCGGCCGGTGCCGGATGGCGCGATTCTGTGAAAAATTTCAGGGCCTTGATCGGGTGCTAAAAAATATCTTTTCCTTTCAATCGCTTGCATATGTGCCTGTTTTGAAGGCAGGTTCACGAAACTGTAACGATTGCTGGCAGAAGCTGACCTCCCGCACAGCTCTCCCACAGACTTGTCCACAGGAGTCGTGGACAGCTTCACCCTTGCACTCGCCCTTCGGAACTTGCAGCCGGTGGCGAGAATCACTTTCTTGATGCCATGACGCAGAAGACCGGCCACGCGCTGATCCATGACTATCTTCGCTCGCTCGACGCCAGCCCCGGTGTCTATCGGATGCTGGATGCACAGGGCGCGGTGCTTTATGTCGGCAAGGCGCGCGATCTGAAGGCGCGTGTGTCGAACTATGCCCGGCCCTCGGGCCATTCCGGCCGCATCGCGCGCATGATCCGCGATACCGCCTCGATGATGTTCCTGACCACGCGGACCGAGACCGAGGCGCTGCTGCTGGAGCAGAACCTCATCAAGCAGCTGAAGCCGCGCTACAATGTGCTTTTGCGTGACGACAAGTCGTTTCCCAACATCCTGGTGGCCAAGGTGCATGATTTTCCGCAGATCAAGAAGCATCGTGGCGCAAAGTCGGAAAAGGGCGACTATTACGGCCCCTTTGCAAGCGCTGGCGCGGTAAACCGCACGTTGAACCAGTTGCAGCGCGTCTTTCTGCTGCGCAACTGCACGGACTCGACCTTTGAAAGTCGCACCCGACCCTGTTTGCTGTACCAGATCAAGCGGTGCAGTGCGCCCTGTGTCGGGCGCATCAGCAAAGAGGATTACGCTGCGCTGGTCCGCGATGCCGAGCGCTTCCTGCAGGGCAGGTCCACCGACATCCAGGCCACGCTGGCGCTTGAGATGAACGAAGCGGCCGAAGCGATGGAGTATGAACGCGCTGCCGCGCTGCGCGACCGGATCAAGGCGCTGACGGCCGTCCAGTCGGTGCAGGCGGTCAACCCGCGTGGCGTGGCCGAGGCCGACATCGTCGCGCTGCACATGGAAGGTGGTCAGGCCTGCGTGCAGGTGTTCTTCATCCGCGGCAATCAAAGCTGGGGAAACCGGGACTTCTACCCACGCCTCGGCGGGGCCGAATCGCCTGACGAGGTAGTGCAGGCCTTTCTGCTGCAATTCTACGACGACAAGCCGCCGCCTCGGCAGATTCTGCTGTCCCACTTTGCCGAGGATCCCGAACTGACGGCCGAGGTGCTGTCGCAACGCGCCGGCCGCAAGGTCGAGATCCTCGTTCCCCAGAGGGGCGAGAAATTCGAACTGGTGGCCAACGCGCTTCGCAATGCGCGCGAGAGCCTGGCCCGTCGCATGTCCGAATCGGCCGCACAGGCGCGGCTTCTGGAAGGGGTGGGCGAAGCGTTCGGACTGCCGGTCGTGCCGCGCCGGATCGAGATCTACGACAACAGTCACATCATGGGCACGAACGCCGTGGGCGGGATGGTGGTTGCCGGCCCCGAAGGGTTCATCAAGAGCCAGTATCGCAAGTTCAACATCAAGGGCACCGAGATCACGCCGGGCGACGATTTCGGCATGATGAAAGAGATGCTGACCCGACGGTTTCAGCGGCTGCTGAAAGAGGACCCCGACCGTCAGACCGAGGCCTGGCCCGATCTGCTGCTGATCGATGGCGGCGCGGGGCAGGTTTCCGCGGTGGACGGCATCCTGGCCGATCTCGGGGTCGAGGACATCCCGGTCGTCGGCATCGCCAAGGGCGTGGACCGCGACCAGGGCAAGGAGGAATTCCATCGTCCCGGCCAACGCCCCTTCGCGCTGCGCATGAACGATCCGGTCCTGTATTTCATCCAGCGGCTGCGCGACGAGGCGCATCGATGGGCGATCGGCACGCACCGCGCCAAGCGCGCCAAGTCCGTGATGGCCAATCCTCTGGACGAGATCGTGGGAATCGGGGCCGCGCGAAAGCGCGCGCTTCTGGCCCATTTCGGCAGCGCCAAGGCCGTCAGCCGCGCCGGGCTGGCCGATCTGCTGGCGGTCGAGGGTATTTCGGCCGCGATGGCGCAGAAGGTTCATGACCATTTCCACCCCCGGGGCTGACCTCTGGTGGCGGCAATCCCCGGCCGCATGTCGGCGCCCGGCGCCGTGACGACGGAAGCGTCATCCTGCCGGTCAAAATTTGCGGTAGCTTTCTACCGCCGTCTTGCGAAGACTTCACGCTATGGTTGCGATCTGCTCACCCGACCCATTGATGAAGGAGGCTGCCATGCCCCACCTCCCGCCTTTCGGCCCTGCCGTGACCCGCAGGCCTGTCTTCGCCCCGGATGACGCCCTGACTCGGGACAAGTGGACGGATTTCGAAGACGAAATGATCCGTCTGGATGCGACCATCATCGACAACAACATTGCCGGCAGCGATCCCACGCTGCAGGTGCGCGCCCGCGACGGCGTGAACTGGACCATCGAACTGGCAACCCGCAGCCGCAACCTTGCGGTGGGGTTGACCGAATCGCAGGCACTGCCCGGCGATTTCGTCTCGGTCGTCGGTCGCCGGACACATCACTTCGGCGAGATGCGCATCAAGGCCACCCATGTGACGATCGGAGACAAGGCATTCGAGCTTTACTCCGACCGCACCGCGGTCGCCTGATCCCCCTGCGATGCCTGGCGGGGCATCGCCAGGCCCTGCGCCGCACTGGCCATGGTCTTCTTCTGCATTGCCCCGCCGCCGTCGCCCTGAACGTCATCCAGATTGCCTGGTCCGTCGCCGCGCACGCGCCAGGACCCTTGCCGCCTCTTTCCAACCGATGCGGCAGGGATTAGGTTGCGGCGATGCGCTGGTCCGTTCCCAATATCCTCACCATGCTTCGGCTGATCGCGGCGCCCGGCGTGCCGCTGATGTTCCTGTATTTTCATCGCCCATGGGCGGATTGGGCGGCGCTGGCACTGTTCCTGGTGGCGGCGATCACAGACTGGTTCGATGGCTATCTGGCCCGTGCCTGGCATCAGGAAAGCCGCTTCGGTGCGGCCATGGACCCGATCGCGGACAAGGCCATGGTGGTCATCGCGATCGTCGTCATCACCGGATATTCGGGCATGAATCCCTGGCTGATCCTGCCGGTCGCAGTCATCCTGTTCCGCGAGGTTTTCGTTTCGGGCCTGCGTGAATTCCTGGGCGCCGATGCCAGGCTTCTGAAGGTCACGAAGCTGGCCAAGTGGAAGACGACCTTGCAGATGGTCGCCATCGCCGTGCTGTTTCTGGGCACGGGCCTGGCCTATGTCGAACATGGCCGCGCGCCGCTGGTGGGCGAGGGACAGCTGCCCTGGTCCGACAGCTGGTCGGATATGGCCAACCAGGCGGGGCTGGCATTGATCTGGATTGCGGCGGCGTTGACCGGCTGGACCGGCTGGGACTATTTCGTCAAGGCGCTGCCCTATCTGCGGGAACCTGCCGATGACGATTGACGTGCTTTATTTCGCCTGGCTGCGCGAGCGTATCGGAACCCCGCGCGAACAGGTCGAGACCTCGGCCAGGACGGTCCGCGACCTGATCGCCGAACTGGCGGCGCGCGACGACTGGCATGCCGCCGCCTTCGCCGATCTGGGCGCCGTGCGTTGCGCCCTGGACCAGCAGTTGAGCGAACTCGACGCAGCGCTGGACGGGGTCCGCGAGGTCGCGTTCTTTCCGCCGATGACCGGCGGCTGATCCATGACGTCTCCGATCATGCGCGCGCGGGTCCAGTCTGCCGGTTTCGATCTTGCGACCGAGCTTGCGGGTTTCGGAACCGGCGCCGGAGCCGTCGTCACGTTCACCGGCGTCGTGCGCGACGACAGCGGCCGGATGGCCGCGCTCGAGATCGAGCATTACCCGGGCATGACCGAGCGCGCGCTGAACGATTACGGCCAGCAGGCGGCATCCCGCTTCGGCCTGGCCGACTGGCGGATCGTGCACCGCCACGGGCGGCTGGCGGTAGGAGAACCGATCATGATGGTCGCGACCGCCGCCCGTCACCGCCGCGCCGCCTTCGATGCGGCAGATTACCTGATGGACTGGCTGAAGTCCCGCGCACCCTTCTGGAAGCGCGAGATCGGCCGGGACGGAACCGCGTGCTGGGTGGACGCCAAGGCCAGCGACGAGACCGCGTTGTCGCGCTGGTGACCGCTTTCCGCGCCCGAATCATGCCGTTCCACGGATCCGCTGCACGCCGGGCGTGGCTGAGCTGGCCGGCTCGCCAGCATGGGCGCGCGCCATGATCCGTCCCGAATTGCGCGCCCTTGCCGCGCGCTGGTCCGAGATTCTGGTGGCCTGCGCGGTCGTCCTGTCCGGCGGCTGGCTTGTGCTGCGCGGCGGCTGGTTCTTCGCGGCGCTTGGCGGGCTGGTGAGCCTGGTCGGCACGGCGCTGCTGATCGGCGCATGGCGACGGCTTCCCTTCCGGCGCCAGGTCGATGCGCCCGGCGTCGTCGAGGTGGTCGAGGGCGCTGTCCGCTATTATGGCGCGGAGAGTCCGGGCGGCGAGATTGCGCTGCGCGACCTTTCCGAGATCCGTCTGCTGCGCCTGCGCGGCCACGGCCATTGGCGCCTCGGGAATGCCACGGGCGAGGCCTTGCTGATCCCCGTCGATGCGGCGGGCGCCGAGGCGCTGGCCCATGCCTTCACCGCCCTGCCAGGGCTTGACATGGGCGCGGTCTCGACCGCGCTGGCGCATGTCGCGGACCAGCCGGATGCGGTCCGCACCGTTTGGCGGAGGCCGGGCTGAGTCGGGTTGACTTGCGCGGCGCCTGTTGCCACCTGTGACCGACCGTCAATTCGTGAAAGGCCGCCACCCATGTCCATCCCGCAGCAGGGCGGAGGCCCGATCGAAAGCCGCGATCAGCTGGCCGACTACATCGCCTCGGGCGAAAAGCCGCGCGATGCGTGGCGGATCGGAACCGAGCACGAGAAGTTCGGATACTCCAAGGCGCAGAAACTGCCCTTGCCCTATGAGGGCGACTGTTCGATCACGGCGATGCTGACCGGGCTGCAGGAACGCTTTGGCTGGTCGCCGGTGCTGGAACAGGACAAGATCATCGGGCTGGAACGCGACGGCGCGAATGTCAGCCTTGAACCGGGCGGGCAGCTGGAGCTTTCGGGGGCGCCTCTCGAGACGATCCACCAGACCTGCGACGAGGTGAATCAGCACCTGTCCGAGGTGAAGGCCGTGGCCGACCGGATCGGAGCAGGGTTCATCGGCCTTGGCGCCGCGCCGATCTGGTCGCAGGACCAGATGCCGATGATGCCGAAGGGACGCTATCGGCTGATGACGGATTACATGTCGCGCGTCGGCACCCTGGGCCAGCAGATGATGTATCGCACCTGCACGGTCCAGGTGAACCTGGATTACGCGAGCGAGGCCGATATGGTCCAGAAGCTTCGGGTGGCGTTGGCGCTGCAACCGGTGGCGACGGCACTGTTCGCAAACTCGCCGTTTCTGGACGGCAAGCCGAACGGCATGAAGAGCTGGCGTGCCCATATCTGGCAGAATCTGGACGAGGCGCGGACCGGGATGTTGCCCTTCGTGTTCGAGGACGGCTTTGGCTACGACGCGTGGGTCGATTACGTGCTGAACGTGCCGATGTATTTCGTCTATCGCGACGGCCGCTACATCGACGCGCTTGGCCAGTCGTTCCGGGATTTTCTTGACGGCCGGTTGCCTGCACTGCCGGGCGAGGTGCCGACGCTGTCCGACTGGGCCGATCACCTGACCACGGTTTTTCCCGAGGCGCGGGTCAAGAAGTTCATCGAGATGCGCGGTGCCGATGGCGGCCCGTGGCGCAGGCTGTGCGCGCTGCCGGCGCTGTGGGTCGGCCTGACCTATGACCAGGACGCGCTGGACGCTGCGTGGGACCTGGTGAAGGGCTGGGACCACGAAACCCGCGAAGGGTTGAGGGCGGCCGCCGGTCGCGACGCATTGCAGGGCGAGGCTGGTGGCATCCGGCTGCACGACCTGGCGCGAGAGGTGCTGGCGATCGCCGAGCAGGGCTTGAAGAATCGCGCCTTCCCGGGCGCTGGCGGGCTGGTGCCGGACGAGACCCATTTCCTGAACGCGCTGAAGGAAAGCGTGGATAGCGGCAAGGTGCCGGCCGACGAGTTGCTGGAGCGCTATCACGGCGACTGGCAGGGCGATCTGTCACGCATCTATGCCGAATATTCCTATTGATTGCGTCCCGCGATGGCCGGGGGGCTGTCTGCCCCCCGGACCCCCCGAGCATATCTTGGGGCCAATGCCGTCACCGCCAGGGCCCGCTCGGGCGCACAACAAGGTGAGCCGTCGGCGGGACGCAGCGGGTTGAATTGCCCGGCATCCGATGGCACCCGATGAAGGGCTGAAACGGGGGCATGCGATGCGGGGTGATCTGATGACATGGGTGCAGCGGCTGGTCGGAGCGGTCTTCCTGATCGGGCTGGTCGCGCTTGGCGCGGCCGTGTTCGCGCTGGTCAGGCAGGCCGAGGGCACTCCGCCTCTGCCGATCTATGTCGGGCTTCTGGGGGCCGTGCTGCTGATCCTGCTGGCGGGTGCGTGCATGGCGGTGATCTCGATCTCCATCTCGGTGCGGCACGGTGCCGAGATGTTGCGGCGTATTGCGGCGCAGGGCGGCGGCGCGACGGCTTCGCCGTCCCCCGGTCCGACGCCGCGACCCCTTTCGGCCACCCCGTCGCGTGAGGAAACCGGCTCGCCCGAGGGCGTCGCCCCAGCGCGCATGGGCGCGCGCAAGCTGGTGGCGGAACGCTGATCTAGCGTTTGCCGCCGATCCGCGGCTCGGTCCCGTCCAGGAGACGGGCAATATTGGCCTTGTGGCGAATGAAGATCAGCACGGCCATGAACATCGCGACCAGGATCAGGTCGTTGCGCCCCATCGCCCAGGCGAAGACCGGCGACAGTGCCGCCGCCAGCAGCGCGCTGAGGCTGCTGATCCGCGCGATCGCGGCGCTCAGCGCCCAGATCGCGCAGGCGATCAGCCCCAGCGGCCAGTGCAGGGCAATCAGCGTGCCGAGGAAGGTGGCGACACCCTTGCCGCCCTTGAAGCCCAGCCAGACAGGGAAGCAATGGCCGAGAAACGCGGCCCCGCCTGCAAGAAACGCCGCCGTCTCGCCGCCGAAATGGCGGGCCATCAGCACGGCGATGGCACCCTTGCCGGAATCCAGAAGCAGCGTGGCCAGGGCCGCGGGCCTGTTGCCGGTTCGCAGCACGTTCGTGGCTCCGATATTGCCCGATCCTATCTTGCGCAGATCGCCCAACCCCAGCGCGCGTGCGATCGCCAGGCCGAACGGGATCGAGCCGAGCAGATAGCCGAGAATGCTCCACAGGATCAGGGTCATGCGTCCGCTCCGAAGACTCGCTGCCCCGCCCTCCAGGTCCCCAGCACGCGGCCTTGCATCCGGGCACCGTCGAACGGCGTGTTCTTGGATTTGGAAAGCAGCGAAAAGCGGTCCAGGAGGAAGGGCGCATCAGGATCGAACAGAACCAGATCCGCGGGCGCGCCCCTGGTCAGCCGGCCGGCGGGCAGTCCCAGCCGCCGGGCCGGGTTCAGCGCCAGCGCCCGCCATAGCTGCGGCAGCGACAACCCGCCCTGGTGATAAAGACGAAGCGCGGCCGGCAGCAGCGTCTGCAGCCCGACAGCACCGGGGGCCGCCGCCTCGAAGGGCAGACGCTTGGATTCCTCGTCCTGCGGCGTGTGGAAGCTGGCGATCACGTCGATCAGTCCGTCCGCCACGGCCTGCACCATCGCCTGCCGGTCGTCCTCGGAGCGCAGCGGTGGCGTGAAACGGAAGAAGGTCCGGTAGTCGCCGATATCGAATTCGTTCAGCGTCAGGTGGTGGATCGCGATTCCGGCGGTCACGTCCAGCCCAGCCTCACGGGCCCGGACGAGGGCGGGCAGGGCGTCCGCGGTGGTGATCTGGTCGGCATGCCACCGGCAGCGGGTCATCGCCACCAGGGACAGGTCGCGGTCCAGCCCCATCACCTCGGCCATCGGCGACACGGCGGGGAGGCCGTAGAGCGAGGCGAACTTGCCAGAGGTGGCGGCGGCGCCTTTCGACAGCCCGGCATCCTGCGGGTGGCCCACGATCAGCGCGTCCAGCCCGCGCGCATAGGTCATTGCCCGAGACAGCACCTTGGTGTCGGTGACGACCCGCACACCATCGGTGAAGGCCATCGCGCCAAGATCGTTGAGAAACCCGATCTCGACCATCTCGCGTCCTTCGCGGGCCTTGGTCAGCGCTGCCATGTGGCGGATATTGACCGGCGAATCGGCGGCGCGGCGGGTGACGAATTCCAGCGATTCCGGCGTGTCGATCGGCGGCGAGGTGTCGGGGCGCGCGATCAGCGTGGTCACGCCTCCGGCGGCGGCGGCCCGCCCGGCGCTGCGGAAGCTTTCCTTGTGCCGTTCGCCCGGTTCGCCGATCTTCACCCCCCAGTCGACAAGCCCCGGCGCCAGGGCATGTCCGCCGCAATCGATGACCGTCGCGCCGTCGGGGGGGGCCTCTTCGATGGCGCCCGTTCCTGCGATGCGCCCGTCACGGACCAGCAGGCTGCCGGGCCTGTCGGTCTGCGCCTCGGGATCGATCAGGCGTGCGTTGGCCAGGACAAGGGTGCTCACACCATCACCCCCGCCGCCGCGCGGCCCCGTTCGGCGCGCAGGTTTCGCGCCAGCAGGTCAAGCGCGGCCATGCGGACGGCCACGCCCATTTCGACCTGGTCCTGGATGACGCTGCGATTGATGTCGTCGGCGATGGTTCCGTCGATCTCGACCCCACGATTCATCGGGCCGGGATGCATGACTATGGCGTCGGGTGCGGCCAGTGCCAGCTTTTCGGCATCCAGCCCCCAGCGGTGATAGTATTCGCGCTCGGACGGAATGAAGCCGCCATCCATCCGTTCGCGCTGAAGCCGCAGCATCATCACCACGTCCGCGCCTTTCAGACCCTCACGCATGTCTTCGTAAAGCTCGACCCCCATCTCCGCGACGCCCGCGGGCATCAGCGTGGCCGGGCCGATCAGGCGGATGCGGTTCTCCATCTTTCCCAGCAGGATCAGGTTCGAGCGCGCGACGCGAGAATGGGCGATGTCACCGCAGATCGCGATCGTCAACCGGTGCAGCCGCCCGCGTGCGCGTCGGATCGTCAGCGCGTCCAGCAGCGCCTGGGTCGGGTGTTCGTGCCGTCCGTCACCGGCGTTGATGACGGCGCAGTTGACCTTTTCGGCCAAAAGCTTCACCGCCCCCGAGCTCGGGTGCCGGACCACCAGCAGGTCGGGCTGCATCGCGTTCAGCGTCAGCGCCGTGTCGATCAGTGTCTCGCCTTTCTTCACCGACGAATGCGAGACCGCCATGTTCATGACATCGGCTCCCAGCCGCTTGCCCGCCAGTTCGAAACTGGCCTGGGTGCGGGTCGAGTTCTCGAAGAACATGTTGATCAGGGTCATGCCCGCCAGCGCGTCCGAGTGTTTCACCGTGCGGCGGTTCAGTGCGACATAGTCCTCGGCCAGATCCAGCAATGTGGTAATTTCCGCCGGCGCGAGATGGTCGATGCCCAGAAGATGGCGGGCGCGGAAGGTCATGGTCGGCCTCTGGCAGGATCGCGGTCGCTTCTCTATCGCAGATGGGCGGGCATGCGGCAAGCCGGCCCGCGCGCCCGCTCCGAACGCTCGGCCCGCGAGGGATTTTCAAGAAGACCGGGAGGCAGGTTTCTGCACAGGATGCAAATCCGGAGATTGCCGAGAATCGCGCCCAAGGATATGCGATAGGCATGCTTGGACGCTATGCTCCCCATGTCGCCGCGACGCTGTCGTTGGGCTTGCCGCTGATTGGCAGCCACCTGGCGCGCATGGCCATAGGGGTCAGCGACACGGTCATGGTCGGCTGGTTCGGGGTCGAGCAGCTGGCGGCGCTGGTGATCGCGACCTCGTTCCTGATCATCCTGTTTTTCCTGGGCATGGGCTTCGGGACTGGCGTGATGGGGTTGATCGCGACCGCCATGGCGCGTGGCGACGAAACCGAAGTCCGGCGTGGAACCCGCATGGCGCTGTGGCTGTCAGGGCTCTTCTCGATCCTGATGATGCCGCTGATGTGGTGGTCCGAGGGGATATTGCTGGCGCTGGGGCAGACGGCGCTGATATCCGAACTGTCCCAGGACTATCTGCGGATCGCCGGCTGGGGGTTGCTGCCGATGCTGGCCGGTCTGACGCTGAATTCCTATCTGGCCGCGCTTGAGCGGACGCAGGTCGTCATGTGGGTCACGCTGGCTGGGCTGCCGCTGAATGTCGCGATGAACTGGGTCTTCATCTTCGGCAATCTGGGTGCACCGGAACTGGGCGTGCGCGGCGCGGCGATCGCCAGCCTGTCGGTGCAGGTCACGCAGCTGGCCATGCTGGTCCTCTATGCAGCCTGGTTGCCACTGGCGCGGAAATTCCATCTGTTCCAGCGCTTCTGGCGGCCCGACTGGCCGGCCTTCCGAGAGATCTTCTGGCTGGGACTGCCGATCGGCATCACCATGCTGGCAGAGGGCGGGCTGTTTGTCGCCTCGAACCTGATGATGGGTTGGATCGGCACGCAGGAGCTGGCTGCGCATGGCATCGCGCTTCAGATCACCTCGATTACCTTCATGGCGCATCTGGGGCTGTCGAACGCGGCAACGGTGCGGATCGGCCAGGCCAAGGGCAGGGGCGATCCGGTCTGGATGCGCGATGCGGCCATGGCGGTCATGGCCCTGTCGCTTGGCTTTGCGGTGCTGGCGATGGCATTGTATCTGATCCTTCCCGAGCCGCTGGTGCGGATGTATCTTGACCCGGCCGATCCGCAGGCGGCGGAGATCGTCGCCATCGGTGCGGGGCTGCTGTTCTATGCGGCCCTGTTCCAGTTGACCGATGCGATGCAGGTCGTGGCGCTGGGGCTGCTGCGCGGCGTCCACGACACCCGCGTGCCGATGTGGATCGCCGGGTTCAGCTATTGGGTCATCGGGATGCCCATTGCCTGGGGCCTGGCGTTCCCGCTGGGCTTGGGGGCGCCGGGATTGTGGCTGGGCCTGGTCGCCGGGCTGACGGTGGCTGCCGTCCTGCTGCTGGTGCGGTTCTGGCGCGGTCACGCGCGGGGGGACTGGACCGCGCCTCTGGCTCCGGTCTAACCTGCGCCCGGCAGTTCCTTCAGGAGGTCAGCGATGCGTCCAGTCTTCGTCCAGTTCCGCTGCGAGCCCGGCAAGACCTACGAGGTTGCCGAGGCGATCTATGACCGCGAGGTCGTCAGCGAGCTTTACTCGACTTCGGGCGATTACGATCTGCTGGCCAAGGTCTATATCCCCGAGGACGAGGATGTCGGCCGGTTCCTGTCGGACAGGCTGTTCGACATTCCCCATATCAGCCGCACGCTGACGACGATGACGTTCCGCGCGTTCTGATCGACCCCGAGGCCGCGGTCGCCTGACGCTTGCGGGTGGCGGCGAAATCGGCGACCAATCGGGGCCATGAAGATACCGCCCTTCGCCCCGATTCCCGCAGCCTTGCCTGCCACCGTGCCCTTTGTCGGTCCCGAGACATTGCAACGCCGCCTTGGCCGACGCTTCGCGGCGAGGCTGGGCGCGAACGAGAACGGCTTCGGACCCAGCCCGGCGGCGATTGCGGCGATGCGGGCGGCGGTGCCCGAGATCTGGCAATATGGCGATTCCACCAGCCACGATCTGCTGCAAGCCTTGTCCGCCCATCTCGCAATTCCGGTGGGCAGCGTCACCGTGGGCGAAGGCGTGGACGCGCTGCTGGGCAATCTGGTCCGGCTGATGGTCGCACCGGGGGATGCGGTGGTGACTTCGGACGGCGCCTATCCGACCTTCAACTATCATGTCGCAGGCTTTGGCGGGGTGCTGCACAAGGTCCCTTATCGCGACGATAGCGAGGACCTCGCGGCGCTTGCGGCGCGCGCGCATGACAGCGGCGCGCGGCTGGTCTATCTGGCCAATCCCGACAATCCGATGGGGTCCTGGCATTCGGGCGCGGCGATCCGGGGGATGCTTGACAGCCTGCCAAAGGACACGTTGCTGGTTCTGGACGAGGCCTATATCGAGTTCGCGCCCGCCGAGGCTCTGCCGCGGATTTCAGCCGATGATCCGCGTGTGATCCGCATGCGGACCTTTTCCAAGGCCTACGGGCTGGCGGGTGCCCGGATCGGCTATGCGATCGGGCATCCCGACCTGATCGCCGGATTCGAGCGCATCCGCAATCATTTCGGGGTGAACCGTATCGCGCAGGCGGGCGCGCTGGCGGCGCTGGGCGATCAGGACTGGCTGGCGCATGTCGTGGCCAACATGGCCGCCGCGCGCGACCGCATCGGACGAATCGGCGCCATGAACGGTTTGACCGCGCTGCCCTCGGCGACGAACTTCGTGGCGCTGGACACCGGGGCCGACGGCGACCATGCCCGCGCGCTGGTCGCGGCGCTGGAGGCCGAGGGCATCTTCGTCCGCATGCCGGGCGTCGCCCCGCTGGATCGCTGCATCCGCATCAGTTGCGGCCCTTCGGCCGAGCTGGACGCGCTGGAAGATGCGCTGCCGCGCGTGCTGGCCCGGCTCGGCCCCGCGTGAAGCGGCGCCGGGCCCGGCGGGACAGGGTCACATCGCCGCCAGCTGCGCCAGTGCCGTCTGCAGCCGGGCGATGTCATCCTCCAGCGCGGCGAGCTTGTCGCGCGTCTCGTCGATCACCTCGGGCTCGGCGTTCGCGACGAATTTCGGGTTCGACAGGCGGGCCTTCAGCCCGTCGGCGTCCTTGCGGGCCTTGGCCCGGGACTTTTCCAGCCGCGCCGTCTCGGCCGCCACGTCGATGACGTCTTCGATCGGCAGCGCGAAGCTGGCGCCCTGCGCGGCGACCGAGATCATTCCCTTCGCTGCCACGCCGTCCCGGGCCGGGTTCACGCGCGCCAGCCGTTCGATCAGCGGGCCGTTCGCGGCGAGGGCCGTCCGCGCGGCTTCGTCGGCCTCGGTGACGATCAGGTCCAGCCTTGCCCCGGCCGGCACGCCCATCTGCGCGCGAGCCGAGCGAAGCCCCTCGATCACCGCGATCACCCAGTTCATCTGCCGGTCGGCGGCGGGGTCGATCAGTTCGTCGCCATAGTCCGGCCAGTCGCCATGGACCAGCATCCTGCCGCGATCGCCAGTCAGCGCCCACAGCTCTTCGGTCACGAAGGGCATGATCGGGTGCAGCATCAGATAGCACTGGTCCAGGACCCAGCCCATCGTGGCGCGGGTTTCCTCGGCCTCGGGGCCATCGAAAAGCGGCTTGGCGAATTCCACATACCAGTCGCAGACCTTGCCCCAGACAAAGGCGTAAAGACCGGTTGCCGCGTCGTTGAAGCGATAGGTTTCAAGCGCCGCGTCCGTGGCCTGGCGGATATGCGCGACCTCTCCGATGATCCAGCGGTTCACCGTGTGCTGCGGTTCGGGACGGGCGCCGCCGCCACGCACGCCGTTCATTTCGGCAAAGCGGGTGGCGTTCCAGATCTTGGTGACGAAGTTGCGGTTCGCCTCGACATGTTTCGGACCCAGCCTGGGGTCGCGGCCCATCGCGGCCATGCTGGTCAGCGTGAAACGCAGCGCGTCGGCGCCATATTCGTCGATCAGGGTCAGCGGGTCGATGACGTTGCCCTTCGACTTCGACATCTTCGCGCCCTTCTCGTCGCGCACCAGGCCGTGGACATAGACGGTGTGGAAGGGCACGTCCCCCACCACCTCAAGCTGCATCATCATCATTCGGGCGACCCAGAAGAAGATGATGTCGAAGCCGGTCACCAGCACGTCGGTCGGAAAGTATTTCCGCATTTCGGGAGTGTCTTCGGGCCAGCCAAGCGTGCCGATCGGCCACAGGCCGCTGCTGAACCAGGTGTCCAGGACATCGGGATCGCGCCAGACCGGATAGACCAGATGGGTCGGGTCCTGCGACAGCGTGTAGTCGGCCAGGCTTTGCGACAGCAGGTCGATGGCGGCCTCGCGGTCCGCGACCTCGACCACGCGGCTGATTTCCAGCGGCTGCGGCAGCCCGGCGATGTCGTCCCGGAACTTCTTCCGGACCGCCTCGAAGGTTGCGGCGCAATGCTGGCGGCGGCCGGTATGGACCAGCCCGTCCACCAGCAGGCCGAACATCTCGACCTCGTCCAGCGCACCATCGCCCTCGTCATCGACGAAGTTCTCGATCCTGAGGTCGAGCCCGTACCAGACCGGGATCTGATGTCCCCACCAAAGCTGGCGGCTGATCGTCCAGGGCTCGATATTCTCGAGCCAGTGGAAATAGACCTTCTTGTGTTGCTCGGGCAGGATCCGGGTCCGGTCGTCGCGGACAGCAGCCAGCGCGGGGCCGACAATGCGCTGCGTGTCGACAAACCACTGATCGGTGAGCATCGGTTCGATCACCACGCCCGAGCGGTCGCCGAATGGCTGAACGATCCGCTTCGATTCGACCACCGGGTTGCCCTCGGCGTCGGTGACCGCCAGCCCTTCTTCCGTGATCGCCTCGATCACCCGCTTGCGGGCGTCATAGCGGTCCAGCCCGCGCAGATCGGTGGGCACGAGGTTGACGGCCGACACGTCGCCCACATCCTCGCCTTTCGCGGCGCGCGTGGCGATGGCTGCGCTTTCCTCGTAGGACAGGCCGTCCTCGCGCATCGCGCCCCTGCCGTCCATCAGCGCGTAAAGCGGGATGCCGTTGCGAGTCGCCACACCATGATCGTTGAAATCATGTGCGCCGGTGATCTTGACCGCGCCCGAGCCGAAATCGGGGTCGGGATAGTCGTCGGTGATGATCGGGATCAGGCGGCGATGCGCCTTCGGCCCGACCGGAATTTCGCACAGCTTGCCGACGATGGGGGCGTAGCGCGCATCGTCCGGGTGAACCGCCACCGCGCCGTCGCCCAGCATGGTTTCGGGACGGGTGGTGGCGATGCTGATATAGTCGCGCGTCTCGCGCAGGGTGACGTTGCCGTCCGCGTCGCGTTCGACATAGTCATAGGTCTCGCCATCGGCCAGCGGGTACCTGAAATGCCACATATGGCCCTGCACTTCGCGGTTCTCGACCTCCAGATCGCTGATTGCCGTCTCGAAATGCGGGTCCCAGTTCACCAGCCGCTTGCCGCGATAGATGATGCCCTTGTCGTAGAGGTCGACAAAAACCCGGATCACCGCGTCGTGGAAATTGCCGTCCTCCCCCGCCGGTGCGCTGGGGGCGCCGGACATCGTGAAGGCGTTCCGGGACCAGTCGCAGGACGCACCCAGACGCTTCAACTGGTTGATGATCGTGTCGCCGGATTCCTGTTTCCATGCCCAGATCTTTTCGACAAAGGCATCGCGGCCGATCTCGCGCCGGTCCGGCTCGCCGCGCAGCGCCATCTGCCGTTCGACCACCATCTGGGTCGCGATGCCGGCATGGTCCTGGCCCGGCTGCCACAGCGTGTCGAAGCCCCGCATCCGGTGCCAGCGCACGAGGATGTCCTGCAACGTGTTGTTGAAGGCGTGGCCGATATGCAGGCTGCCGGTCACGTTGGGAGGCGGGATCATCACGCTGAAGCTTTCGCCGCGCGAGGCATTGGCCCCGGCCGCGAAGGCGTTGGCGCGTTCCCATTCGGCGCTGATGCGGGCCTCGGCGGCCCTGGCGTCAAAACTCTTGTCCATCGTCATGCTGGCAGATCCCCTTGCTTGGGGAATGGCTTAACGAATGGGCACGCAAAGGCCAAGATGCAGCGGCCAGAGGAAACCGTCGGGGATCAGGTCCTGAACGGGAAAAGGTGACGGAATCGCGGCGCACAGGCCTGCACAGGCGCCACCGGTGCGCATCGGCGGTGTCCTCAGCCCTGGTCCAGGATGGGTGAGAAACCGCCCCAGAACATCCGCTTGCCGTCGAACGGCATCTCGGCCGGCATCTGGAAATCGGCCATCTCGGCCTCCATCTTGCGGGCGGCTGTGTCGCAGGTCGCCCGATCCGGCCATTCGATCCATGAGAACAGCGGCACTTCGCCCTCCTGGGCATCGGCGGCGCGGTAGAAATCGGTCAGCTTTCCGTGCGGAACATCCTCGCCCCAGCATTCGATCTGATATGTGGCGCCGTGATCGCGAAACATCTGCGACGCGCTGCGCGCCATGTCGATATAGGCCTGTTTCATGTCGGCCCGGGCGGCCAGAACGAAGCCCTGAACATAGCGGCCGGGCTGGCTTTCGCCGTCCTCGACGATCGGGCTGAATGCGCCCCAGAACATCCTGTTGCCATCAAAGGGCATCTCGCCCATGGCCTGCATCTGCGGGTCTTCCATGATCGACTGCCAGGCCGCATCGGCGGTCGCACGGTCAGGCCATTCGATCCACGAGAAGACCGGCGTCTCGTCCTGCCGTGCCTGTGTGGCGCGATGGAAATCGGTCAGCGTGCCGTGCGGGACATCCTCGCCCCAGCATTCGACCATCCGCCGTGCGCCGCGCTTGCTGAACATGGGCCAGGCGGCCTTGGCATGATCGATATAGGCCTGCTTGCTGGCATTCGGCACGGCCGCGACAAAGCCCGTATAATAGCTCATTCCACCCTCCCCCCGGATGCTCGCTGGATCGAAGCATGAGGCTTGCGGTATGAAAAAGCAACCAATACCATGAGTGCGTGACCGAAGCAGGCAAGACCGCGCGCATCCGCTATGACGAGGGCTGCCTTGCGGCCCACGCGCTGAATGTGATCGGCGACCGTTGGGCCCTGCTTGTCGTGCGCGAGCTGATGCTGAGGCCCAAGCGTTTTCAGGTGATCCGTGCCGGCCTGCCAGGGGTCACGGCCAGCGTCCTGACGCAGCGGCTGGGGCAGCTGGCGCAGGCCGGGGTCGTGATGCATGATGACGATCTGGGCGTCTATGCCCTGACCGCGTCAGGGCGCGACCTGCTGCCGGTCTTGCAGGCCATGTGTCGCTGGGGGGCGACGCATCCCGGCCATGATCCGCGCCGGTTCATCAGTCCGACGGCGTTGATGATTTCGATGACGGCGATGATCGACTCGGCTGCGGCGCAGGGCTGGCAGGTGTCCGCCGGGTTCCGGTCGGGACCGGAGAGCTTTGTCCTGCGGTTGGCAGGCGACGGCATCCTGCGCGTCGAGGCCGCGCAGCCCGCCGGCGCCGATTTCATCCTGGATGGTGAAGGCAACGCGCTGGCGCGGGCGGTCTATGGTCGCGAAAGCTTGCAGGATCTGGCGGCGCAAGGCGTGATCTCGCTGTCGGGCAACGGCGGCGCGGCGCAGGGCTTCGTGGGCCTGTTCAGCCTTCGCTGAGTGTCAGACCGCACGGTCCAGCTTGGTGGACAGGTGGATCAGGCTTTCCGATGACCGGACGCCTTCGATCCCCCCGATCCGGTCCAGAATGTCGTCAAGCTGCGCGGTCGAAGACGTTCCCAATTGCAGCAGCAGGTCGACGCGGCCGCTGGTGGTGTGAATGCGTTCGACCTGGGGCATGGTCCGCAACCGGGCCAGAATGCCCGGAAGGCTGCGCGGTTCGATCACCAGAAGCACGGTGGTGCGGATCAGCGACAGCCGCGCCGTTTCGCCAAGCCGCAGCGTATAGCCCGCGATCGCGCCCGAGCTTTCCAGCCGCTCCAGGCGCGCCTGGACAGTCGACCGCGCCACCTTCAGCCGCCGAGCCAGCATGGCCACCGACATCCGCGCGTCCTGCGCCAGCTGGGCTAGAATGCTTTGGTCCAGATCGTCCACTGCCATTGCCCCAGCCTGTTTCGTCAAATCGCCACCAGTTCCGGCATATTAACCGCGCGACAGGGCAAATCTATCCTTTTCATTGATGAAACTGGAACTCAAAAGCGCCATTCTGGGTTTTGGGCCTTCTGCCCCCGATCCGCCCTGACTGACCGTAGGAAAGGACCATGAATGGGACATCACAAGACCGTCTGGAGCAATCCGGCCGACCTCATCCGCCATCTTCAGCCAGAGGATCCGGTGATGGTGTTCGCGCCGACCGCCTTGCAAGAGCGGGCCAGGCAGTTTCTGGACGGTTTCCCCGGTCTTGTGACCTACGCCGTCAAGTCGAACCCGGACGAGGCGGTGATCCAGAACCTGGTGACGGCGGGCATTCGCGGCTTCGATGTGGCCTCGCCCTTCGAGATCGACCTGATCGGGCGCATGGCGCCGCAGGCCGCGCGCCATTATCACAACCCGGTTCGCGCCCGGTCCGAGATTGCCCATGCCGTGCAGGCCGGAATCACCTCGTGGTCGGTGGACAGCCGCAGCGAACTGGAAAAGCTTTTCGAGATGGTGCCGACCCGGGTCGGCGATCAAGGCGTCGAGATCTCGCCGCGCTTCAAGCTGCCGGTCCTGGGCGCGGTCTATGATTTCGGTTCGAAATTCGGGGCCACGCCCGAGCTTGCGGCCGAGTTGCTGGGGCTGGTGGCAGAGCGCGGCTATATTCCGTCGCTGACCTTCCATCCGGGAACCCAGTGCGTCGATCCGATCGCATGGGAAAGCTACATCCGCGTTGCGCGCGAGATTTGCGACATGGCCGGGGTGCCGGCGAGGCGGCTGAATGTGGGTGGCGGATTTCCCTCGCATCGTGTCGCCGGCGTGGATCCTGATCTTGGCGCGATCTTCAGCGAGATCGCGGATACCGTTGCCGAAAGCTTCGGAGACGACGCTCCGGCGCTGGTCTGCGAGCCGGGTCGCGGCCTGTGCGCCGACGCCTTTTCGCTGATCACCCGCGTCAAGGGCATCCGTGACGGCGCAAGCATATTCCTGAATGACGGCGTGTATGGCGGGCTCGCCGAACTGCCCATCGTCGGCAATCTTGACCGGATCGAGGTCCTCACTCCGCAAGGCAGGCCGCGCGACGCAGAACGATCGGGCCGGGTGATCTTCGGGCCGACCTGCGATTCCGTTGACCGGCTGCCCGGCGAACTGGGCATGCCTGCCGACATCGCCGAGGGGGATTACGTCATATTCCACGGTGCAGGGGCGTATTCCACCGTCACCAACACGCGCTTCAACGGATTCGGCGCAATGACGAATGCGACAGTCCTGTCCCTGGGCTAACCAATTTCTAAGACAGCCATGCTAGCCTTGGGACGATGTTACAGAATCGCCCAATCACGATCCACGTGGTGCTGATGGACGGCACCTTCGCCTCGCTCGCCGAAGGGCGTCGCAGTTCGATCGGGCGCATCCATGCATTGCTGAGCGGGGCGATGGGCGAGCTGCCTTCGCCCCGACCGCGACTGAGGCTGCATTACGGCATGGGCCAGCAATGGAACAAGTTGCGCACCCTGCCGGAGCTTGCGATGGGGCGCGCGCTGGAACGGCGCATCATCGACGCATATGGCTGGCTGGCCTCGGGCTATCGCAAGGGGGATCTGATCTTCCTCATCGGCTATTCGCGCGGCGCTTTCGCGGTGCGCAGCCTGACGGGCATGATCGGTCGGGTCGGGCTGTTGCGCGCCGAGGCCGCGACCGAACGCAACACCCGCACCGCCTGGAACTATTACCGCAATGGTGGCTCGGAGAAATACATGGCGCGGTTTCGCGCCAGGCGCTGCTGGCCGGCGGCACCGATCCGGATGGTGGGCTGTTTCGATACCGTCACGGCGTTCGGGGTGCGCCTGCCGTTTCTGTGGATGCTCGCCGAGCCGCGTTTCCGCTTTCACGACGCCCATCTGGTGGCCGAGGTCGAGCATGGCTTCCAGGCGCTGGCGCTGGACGAGACGCGGGCGGCCTTCGCCCCGATCCTGTGGGATGACAACTGCCTGGCCGAGCGGATCGAACAGACCTGGTTTCGCGGCGCGCATGCCGATATCGGGGGTCAGCTGCGGGGCCTGGAATTTGCCCGCCCGCTTGCCAACATTCCGCTTGTCTGGATGCTGGGGCGTGCGGAATCGGTTGGCTTGCCGCTGCCGAGTGGGTGGCGCGACCAGTTCCCCTGCGATCCGACCGCGCCACCGATCGGCTCATGGCGATTCTGGGGCAAGGCGTTTCTGGCGCGCGCGCCGCGCATGTCCGGGCGTTTCGACACCGAGGCGCTGCATTCCAGCGTCGATCGCGACAGCTATCCAGGGCCGGCGTTGCTGGTCGGGCATCTGGCCGCAGAGGATGAACGGAAACGGCCGCGTCGCGGCTTTCTTCGGCTTCGGGCAGCGGCCGGACCCGACATCGAGGAGCCGCGCGATGACGCCGACCCCGATATCGGGGTCCGGCGAGCCTGACGGTCAGGCCACCGCTTCCAGTTGCCGGCGCGGCTGGACCCCAAGCGCAGCGCAGACATCGCGGGTCATCTCGGGGCGGTTCAGCGTGTAGAAATGCAGCCGGTCCACGCCGCCCTCGATCAGCGTGTCGCACAGTTCCGTACAGATCGCCGTTGCCAGCAGGCGTTCCCCGTCGCCGCCATCGCGGATGGCGTCCGCGAAGGCATCCTCGGCCCATTGCGGGATCTGCGTTCCGCATCCTTGTGCGAACCGCTTTGCGCCGGCCCAGCCCTGGATGGGCAGGATGCCGGGAATGATCGGCGCGTCGATGCCGGCCCTGACGCATTTGTCGCGGAACCGGAAGAATGTTTCCGGCTCAAAGAAGAACTGCGTGATCGCACTGGACGCGCCGGCGTCGATCTTGCGCTTCAGCCATGCCACATCGGCATCCGTGTCGGCGCTGTCGGGATGCGGTTCGGGATAGGCGCCGACGCGGATGGTCATGTCGCCGCGAGCCGCGATCGCTTCGATCAGTTCGACCGAATTCGCGAATCCATCGGGATGGGTTGTGAAACGGTCCGCGCCTTTGGGCGCATCGCCCCGCAGCGCCACGATCTCGCGGATACCGGCATCCGCATAGGACTGCACGATCTCCATCGTTTCCGCGCGGGTTGCCTCGACGCAGGTCAGATGGGCGGCGACATCCAGCCCGTAATGGCGGTTGATCGTCGTCACCGCGTCGTGGGTCAGCTTGCGGGTCGTCCCGCCCGCGCCATAGGTGACAGAGACGAAATCGGGCTCCAGCGGTGCCAGCGCGCGCGCCGCTTCCCACAGCCGGAACGAGGCATCGAGCGTCTTGGGCGGGAAGAACTCGAAGCTGATCTTGGGGGCCGTGCGGGGCATGACGATTCCTTTCCTTTCCCATCTTGTGCCATGTCATTACCTGTGAGACAAATTCATAATCTTCAAGATTAACTTGAAAGAGGTTCACATGCATCTGGAACTGCGCCATCTTCGGACGGTTCGCGCCATCCACCAGGAGGGCGGACTTGCGCGCGCCGCCGAGACGCTGAACATCACCCAGTCCGCCTTGTCGCACCAGATCAAGGGCCTCGAGGAGCAGGCCGGGGTCGAGCTGTTCGTCCGCCGGACCAAGCCGATGCGGCTGTCGGCGGCGGGGATGCGCCTGCTGCGCTTGGCCGAACAGGTCCTGCCGATGGTCGCCGCGACCGAGGCCGAATTCAAGGGCGTCGAGGCCGGACGGATCGGCAGGCTGCATATCGCGATGGAATGCCACGCCTGTTTCGACTGGCTGCTGCCGGTTCTGGACATCTTTCGCCGTGCCTGGCCCGACGTGGATGTGGATATCCGGCAGCGGCTGGCTTTCGGGGCGTTGCCTGCGCTGGCGCGGGAAGAGGTCGATCTGGTGATTTCCTCGGACCCCGAGGATGTGCCGGGGGTGACCTATCAGCCGCTGTTCGACTATGCCCCGACACTGGTCGTCCCGGCTGGGCATCCGCTGGTCGCGAAGGGCCATGCCGAGCCGCAGGATCTGGCGGCCGAGACGCTGATCACCTATCCGATGGATCGCGGGCGGCTGGATGTTTTCAGCCAGTTCCTGACCCCTGCCGGGGTCGAGCCGGCGCAGCAGCGCACGGTCGAACTGACCGCGGTGTCGCTGATGCTGGTCGCCTCGGGGCGCGGGGTCGCGGTGATGCCCGACTGGGTGCTTCGCCGCGAGGCCGCCAATCCCGAACTGGCCATGCTGCCGCTGGGTCGGGGCGGATTGCTGCGCCGCCTCTACGCCGCCGTACGCGAGGACGATCTGGCGCAGCCCTACATGGCGCATGTGCTGCGGCTTTCGCGCACCGAACCCCTGCGGATGCTGCGCGGCGCCGCTGCGTGATCCTTGGCATTTGCGCCGCTTGCCCCTATGACCCGCCCAACCTCATACCGGAGCGAATGATGGCAAGCGCCAATCTCAACATCATGATCAAGGCCGCCCGCAAGGCCGGCCGCATCCTCGTCAAGGATTTCCGCGAGGTCGAGAACCTTCAGGTCAGCGTCAAGGGCGCGGGCGATTTCGTCACCCGGGCCGATCGCGAGGCCGAGCGGATCATCAAGGAGGAATTGCGCGGCGCCCGACCGACTTACGGCTGGCTGGGCGAGGAAACCGGCGAAGAGGCCGGCGAGGACCCGACCCGGCGCTGGATCGTGGACCCGCTGGACGGAACCACGAATTTCCTGCACGGGCTGCCGCACTGGGCCGTCAGCATCGCGCTGGAACACAAGAAGGAAATCGTCGCGGCCGTGATCTTTGACGCCGCGAAGGACGAGCTTTTCTTCGCGGAAAAGGGCGGCGGGGCGTTCATGAACGACCAGCGGCTGCGGGTCTCCGGGCGCCGCCGTCTGGACGATTCGCTGTTTGCAACCGGCATCCCGTTCGCCGGGCGCGGACCGCTGCCGGCCGCATTGCAGGACCTGGCCCGGCTGATGCCGCTGACGGCGGGGGTCCGCCGTCTGGGCGCGGCTTCGCTGGATCTGGCCTATGTCGCCGCCGGCCGCTACGACGGCTACTGGGAGCGCGGAAACCAGCCCTGGGACGTGGCGGCAGGCATCCTTCTGGTGCGCGAGGCGGGCGGGTTTGTCGAAGGCATCCGCGACGGCGACGACCCGCTTGAATCGGGCCGGATGATCGCCGCGAACGCGCAGGTCTTCGACGCTTTCGCGAGGATCATCCGCAGCCGCGACTGATCGCGGCGGCTGTCGCGGCCTGGCCATTCAGGTTTGCACTGACTGCAAATCAGCCTTGCCTTGACCTTGCCGCGCCGACGGCGCATGGCCGGTCCATCCTTGGAACGCGATCATGCCGCACGATCACGACACACCCCCCTATGCCGCCACGGCGGCCTCTGCCTCTGCGCCTCCGCCGGTGCCGCCGAAGACGCGGCCACCGATCCGAGACCGCACGCGGCTGGCGATCCTGCTGATGTGCGCCACAGCGCTGATCTTCGCCATGCAGGACGTGTTCTCGCGCATCCTGGGCGAGGGCTATCCGCCGGTTCTGGTCGTGATGATCCGCTACTGGGCGTTCGCGGCCTTCGTGATCGCGCTGGTGTCCCGGCAGCCGGGCGGGTTGAAGCGTGCCATGCGGACCAGGCGGCCCCTGACCCAGATCGCCCGCGGGGTGCTGCTGGTCTTCGAGGTCTTGATCATGGTCGAGGCGTTCGTGCGCCTGGGGCTTGTCGAAACCCATGCCGTCTTCACCGTCTATCCCCTGCTGGTCGCGGCGCTGTCCGGGCCGGTGCTGGGCGAGAAGGTGGGCTGGCGCCGCTGGACCGCGATCGCGATCGGGTTCTGCGGAATCCTGGTCATCCTGCAGCCGGGCAGCGGTGTGATGCGGATCGAATCGTTGCTTCCGCTGGCCGCCGCGCTGATATTCGCGCTTTATGGCCTGCTGACGCGGCATGTGTCGCGCGACGATCCCTCGATGGTCAGCTTCTTCTGGACCGGGATCGCTGGCGCCGTGGCGATCACGATTGTCGGCATCTGGGACTGGCAATGGCTGGCGCCGATCGACTGGCTGTGGATGTCCGGGCTTTGCCTGTGCGGGATAACCTCGCATTACCTTCTGATCCGGGCCTATGAAATGGCCGAGGCGTCCGCGCTGCAACCCTTTGCCTACACCCAGCTTGTCTGGGTCAGCATCCTCGGCGTGCTGGTGTTTTCCGAGGTTCTGCGCCCGAATGTCGTCATGGGCGCGGCGATCGTCGTGCTGGCGGGGCTGTTCACGCTGTGGCGGACGCGGGTGAAAACGGCCTAGCCCGCCTCGCCGGTTGCGTCGGCGTCGGCCATCACGGGCATGGTCCAGTCCGAGGGCAGGCGCGGGCCGATGAACGGCTTTTGCGGCGGTCGCGCCGACAGCGCCAGGGTCAGGCGCGCGACCGGAGGGGGCATCAGCCCGCCCCCGGTCAGGTCCCATGTCGGAACGATCGGCGCGGGTTTGCCGTGGATGCGCGCACGATAGATGGGCATGGCCTCGGTGACCCGCATCACATAGTTGCGGGTCTCGTCGAAGGGGATCAGCTCGACCCATTCCACCGGATCGCCATCGCGCCGCAGGTCTCCGAAATCCTTCAGCCAGCGCGCCGGCCGGCCCGGCCCGGCATTGTAGCCCGAAGCCGTCAGCGCGGTCGAGCTTCCGAACCGGTCACGCAAGCCGGCCAGATAGGCCGCGCCAAGGCGGGCGTTGTAGGACGGATCAGTGGTCAGCCGGCCCGGCTGATAGGGCATGCCAAGCTGGCGGGCCATCTGCTCGGCGGTGCCGGGCATCAACTGCATCAGCCCACGCGCGCCGACATGGCTGCTGACGGTATGGTTGAATTCGGATTCCTGCCTCGCAATGGACATCACCAGCTCGGGCGGCAGGCCCAGATCGGCCTGTTCCAGCCCGGTAAGCGGAAAATGCGCCGCCGGATAGATCGCGCCCTGATCGGCGGCACGCTTGGACAGTCGCAGCCCGTGCCAGGGGGCGCCGGCCTCGATCATCAGCCGGGCCATGCGGGCGATGTCGTCGGGCTGCGCGGTTTCCGACAGATGCAGGAAGAAGCGCTGCGCCTCGTCCATCCGGCCTGTCGCAAGCAACCACAGGCCCGCCTGGAAGACGCTGTTGTCGCGCAGGGCTCCACGCCAGTCGGGCAGGGTCTCGATCCCCTTGCCTTGCACCGCATGGTCGGCGGTCATCACCCTGCCGACCTTTTCGGCAGCCAGTTGCCCGTAATAGACGCCGGGCTTTTCGGCGGCGCGGACATAGGCCGCCCGTGCTGCGGCGCGGTCGCCCAGGTCCTCGTGCGCGCGGCCCTGCCAGTAAAGCGCGCGGGAGGTGCTGATCGCGCTGCCCACGACCGTTTCCAGATGCAGGAAATGGTCAAGCGCGCGATCGGCGGCGCCCTGTTTCAGGGCGGCGAAGCCCGCCAGCCACTCAAGATCCGCGTAGTGCCGGCTGTCGGGCGTCAGGAAATGCGGCGCTGCAAGCTTTTCGGCCCGCGCCCAGTCGCCGTTGCGCATCGCCAGCCGGGCGTAATCGACGCGCATGGGCGCCCAGATCTCGGGCACGCGCAGCGCCGCCTCGCTGGTGGACGCCTCCAGCATCAGCTGTTGTGCGCCGTCGTGGACCTTGGCGCGGACGCGCCACAGGAAGCGGTCCATGGTCAGGCCGGGATCGGCGCGATCCGGGTCAGGCAGCGCCAGAATCAGGTCGTCCACGCCGGTTCGCCGCGCCAGAAGCGCGATCCGGGCGACGATCAGCGGACGATCGGCCTCGGGCAGAAGGTCCAGCAGCCGTTCTGCCTGCCGCCAGTCCTGCTGGTCCAGCATCGCCACGGCACGCGCGGTCACCAGCGGTGTCAGCTCGTCCTGATGGCTTTCCAGGAATGCCGCTTCATCGGCGGCATCCAGCGGAACATGGGTCCAGAAACGGGCCCGTTCGTCGCGCGCCTCGCGATCGCCCAGCACCGACAGATAGGCGGTCTCTGCACGCAGCGTCGTCGGCAGGCGGTCCGAGAGCCATTCGCGGATCCGGGCGGCCGGAAGCTGGGGTCGCAACCGCGTGTCGCCGCGTTCCCGCAACTGGGCCAGGCCGGGCCAGTCAGGGTGGTCGCGGACGAATTCCAGGTAGTCGTCGAACGCGCCGACGCCGGCGCGCAGGGCCTGCCACCCGACCAGCGCCTCGGCAACCGGGCCGGACCGGCGCGCCGCGTCGCGCGCGGTCGCCCAGTCGCGGCTGTCCGCAGCCGCCAGTGCCAGCGCCATCGCGCCCTTGTCTTCGGCCACGGCGGACGTGGCCAGAGTCAGGACCGACAGCACGGCCGCACCCAAAATGTCGCGCAATCGTCCCATCATCCACCTGTGTCGCCGCCTTCGCCGCCGCGTGCAATTCACATCCTTGGCAAGACAGCCGGCCGAAGCTAGTTAGGCGCGACATTCAAGGATCATCAAGGAGCGTGTCATGTTCAAGGGGTCTCTGCCCGCACTGGTCACGCCGTTCGACCCGGACGGCGAGGTGGATCTGGACACGCTGAAGAAACTGGTGGAATGGCATGTGGATCAGGGAACGCACGGACTGGTGCCGGTCGGCACCACCGGCGAAAGCCCGACACTGACCCATGACGAACACCGGCTGGTGGTGGAAGAGGTCGTCAAGGCCGTCGCCGGCCGGATCCCGGTCATCGCCGGAGCGGGCTCGAACTCGACCCGCGAGGGGATCGGGCTGATCCGCCACGCGCAAGAGGTCGGGGCTGATGCCGCGCTGGTCGTGACCCCCTATTACAACAAGCCGACGCAGGCCGGGCTGATCGCCCATTACACCGCGCTGGCCGAGGCGGTGGACCTGCCGATCATCATCTACAACATCCCCGGCCGTTCGGTGATCGACATGCTGCCCGAGACGATGGGCGTGCTGTCGCGTCTGCCCGGCATCATTGGCGTCAAGGACGCGACCGGGCGGCTGGAGCGCGTCAGCCAGCAGCGGATCACCTGCGGGCCGGACTTTGTCCAGCTGTCGGGCGAAGACGCGACCGCGCTGGGTTTCAACGCGCATGGCGGCGTCGGCTGCATCAGCGTGACGGCCAATGTCGCGCCCAGGCTGTGCGCCCAGTTCCAGGAGGCGACCCTGCGCGGCGACTACGCGCTGGCGCTGGAATTTCAGGACAAGCTGATGCCGCTGCACCACGCGATCTTCGTCGAGCCGGGTCTGGTCGGCGCAAAATACGCGATGTCGCGGCTGGGTCTGTGCGACGAGCGCGTGCGCCTGCCGCTGGTGCCGCTGACCGAGCCGACGCGGCGCCTGATCGACGCGGCACTGGCCCATGCCGGGCTGATCTGAGCGGCTGGCCTGCCAGGACGGGCGGCACGCTGTCGGACGACGCGCTCCCGGGGCGGGGCGCTGCCGGGGCGGGGCGCGATCAGCGCTCCGGACTGTTCTCATGCTCGCAGATCAGCCCATCGCGCAGCAGCAGGGTCAGCATCGGCACCGGGTCGGTGAGCAGGCCGGCAACGGCCAGCGGCCGACCGGCCATCAGGGCGTGGACAAGGCTTGCGTCTGCTGGCGAAATTGCCTCGACCGAGACATCGAAGTCGGGCCTGCGCCAGATGAGCGCGATCTGCGGGCCGATCGCGCGCGGCTTGCCGTCGCGGCCAGGCTGGTTCGCGCGCCAGATCGCCACGGCCGGGTGGGACAGCGGCACAAGCCGCAGCGACGGGTGCAGCCGCAGCGGTTCGGCGTCGGTCAGACGATCGGTCGGCAGCGCGGTGGCGTCGGCGGCGTGATAGGCGCGACCGCGCGCCCATTCGATCCGTGCCACGTCGCCCAGATAGGGCAGCGTCGCGACCGGCGGAAACCCGTCCAGAAACGTCGCGAAGGCGTCGCCCCAATCCTGCAGAACGGGCGTGCGCGGAGGATGCGCGGCGATGAACTCTGCCGCCATCGCAGCGAAGAACTCTGTCCCGACCAGGCGCCGGACCGCCGGGAAACGACGGGCCAGGGCCTCGCGCAGGCTGTGGGCGACATTGTTGCGATAGACGGCAAAGCGCCGGGCGATTTCGTCAGGGTCGCTTGCGGTCACGCAGCCCGGCACCGGGCCGCCGGCCAGCGCGGCGCGGAAATCGGGCGTGACGTCCCGGCACGGGTCACTGCGCTGCGGCATGCTGTCTCCGATCCGCGATCATGGCGGCGGCGCGTGCCGCCTCGGCATGAAGCACCGGCCATTCGGGCACGTCGTTGTCCCATTCGACCAGTGTCGGCAACGCACCGGCGCGGTCCAGCACCTCGGCATAGAGGGCCCAGACCGGCTGTGCCACCTCGGCCCCGTGCGAATCGATCAGCAACGGACCGGAGGGCAGCTCCTCTTCGTCATGGCCGCCCAGATGGATCTCTTCGACAAGGTCCAGCGGAAAATCGTCCAGCCAGGCCAGCGGATCGGCGCGGTGATTGACGCAGCTGACAAAGACGTTGTTCACATCCAGCAGCAGGCCGCATCCGGTGCGGCGGGCAATCCGGGACAGGAATTCGGTTTCGGGCATCTCGCTTTGCGCGAAGATCACATAGGTCGCCGGGTTTTCCAGCAGCAGGCGACGGCCCAGCACCTCCTGCACCCGGTCCACATGGTCGCAGACGCGATCCAGCGTCGCGCCCGTATAAGGCAGGGGCAGCAGGTCGTTCAGATATTCCGCGCCATGGCTGGACCAGGCCAGATGTTCCGAAAAGCTGTCGGGCTGATAGCGATCGCACAGCGCCCGGACCCGCGCCAGATGGGCGGGGTCCAGCGTCGGCCCGCCGATCGACAGCCCCACGCCATGGATCGAGATCGCGTAATCCTGCCGCAGGGCGGACAGCATGGCGTGGGGCGCGCCGCCGTCCCCCATGTAGTTCTCGGCATGGACCTCGAAGAACCCCAGATCGGGCTTGATGTCGCGGATTGCGGGAAAATGCTGCGGCTTGAAACCAAGTCCGGCTTGGGCGGGCAGGGGCATCGGAATGTCCTTGGTGATTGGCGCATGAGGGGTCGGGGCGAGCCCTCAGCGGGCCGCCCCGAGGTTCGGCTCACATCTCGATCGGCTCCAGCGAGCCGTTATGACCGGCCGGCGTCTCGATCTCGGCGCAGGTGCCCGCAGGAACCAGCTTCCAGGCGTTGCCCTGATAGTCCGTGGTCGAGGTCCCGGCGCAGGTCGTGCCGGGGCCTGCCGCGCAGTCGTTTTCGCCGGCCAGCGCGACGCCGTAGCATTTCTCCATCTCGCCATCGGTCTTGGTCTCGTCGGCATGGGCGGCGACGCCGGCAAGGCTGATGGCTGTGGCAAGGGCTGCGGCAAATTTCGGGGTCATCATCTAGCTCTCCTTTTGGTTTGCGGGCGGCGGTGCCGTCCCGCATGACCAGTCGGAGGAAACCGCCAACCCGTTACTTCGATCACCGAGACGTGATATGCGGACCGGCCAGTCCTGATGCTGTAACGCTGGCACTGTGCGCGACGTAAGGAAGAGCGATGACGAAGAGCGGCGCAAAGCCGGAACCGGACTGGTCGGACCTGATGCGTGCCGCGATCGCGGGCGATCAGGCTGCCTATCGACAGCTTCTCATCGCGATGACGCCGGTGCTGCGCGGGTTGATCCGGGCCCGTGCGCCCGGCATGGATGCAAGCTGGTGCGAGGATGTTTTGCAAGAGACGTTGTTGGCGATCCACCTGAAACGCGCGACCTGGGACAGCGGCCTGCCGCTGCGCCCCTGGATCTATGCCATCGCGCGGCACAAGCTGGTGGACGCCTTCCGGCGACGCGGCCGCAGCGTGCACCTGCCGGTGGAGGATTTTGCCGAGACGCTGCCGGCCGCGCCCGAGCCCGACAGGTTGGAGAAGCGCGATGCGGAAACGCTGATTGATCGCCTGCCCGAACGCGATGCAGCGTTGCTGCGCTGCCTGGCCCTGGAAGAGCGCGGCAAGGCTGAATGTGGTGCGCGGCTGGAGCTGACGCCGGGTGCGTTGCGGGTCGCCCTGCACCGTGCCTTGCAGCGTCTGGCACGGCTGCGGCAGGAGGTGGAGTGATGCGGACCGACGATCTTGTCGCGCTGCTTGGCGCGGATGACACACCGCCACGCCCGATCGCGCCGCGGCTCATGGCCCATGCCGGCGTCGGGCTTGCAGGGTCGGCCGCGGTCGCCCTGGGGGTGCTGGGCATCCGTCCGGATCTGCTTGCGGCGCTGGCCGACCCGGTCACGCTGATGAAATGGGTGTTGCCGCTGGCCGCGGCCCTGCCGGCCCTGCGCGCCGCGCTGCGTCTGGCGCGTCCGCAGGTCCGCAGCGCGCCCGCGCAGTGGCTGTCCGTGACCGTGGCGCTGATGGCGATGCTGTGGTTGGTCCTGGCGGCGGTCTCAGCCCCGCCGGGCGCGTTGTGGCCACAGATTCGGGGCAGCACGGCGTTGATCTGCCTGACCTCGGTGACGCTGGTCGGCATCGTCCCGCTGGTCGTCGGACTGAGGATCCTGAGCGAGGGCGCCAGCACTGCGCCGGCGCGCAGCGGGGCGCTGCTGGGACTGGCTTCGGGCGGTCTTGCCGCCGCCATCTATGCCCTGCATTGCGACGAGGATGCGCCGCTGTTCTTCCTGACCTGGTACAGTCTGGGGATCATGATCGTGACCGCGCTGGGTGCGCTGATGGCAAGACGGATGCTGCGCTGGTAGGCGAATCGCTGCGGGCTGTTCATTCCGGCGGCGCAGGCCGATCCGCGCCCCGATACGCGATCTGCCGAGCACGCGGGCAATTCAGGGCTGGCTCTGCGCAAAGTTGCGGCTGAAACTCGCGCGGATTTTCACGGCAGGCTTTTCAAGGCGCGCTCTTGGACCCATATTGGGGGGGAGGAGAGTTCGCACCATGCCTTTGCCGCATTTCCTGATGCTGATCCTGGCCGTCGTCATGGCCGCCGCTTTGACCCTGCTGGCAAGCTTTGCCGCCGGCGTCCCGGAAGTCGTCCTGGCGCTGATCGTGCTTGGCGCGGCGGCATGGATGCATCTTCGTCATCGCCGCGTTCATGACCACGAGGGCTGAGCCCGCCCCGGATGCCGTCCTGCCCTCGCGCTGCCTGCTGCTGGCCTGCGGGGCGTTGGCACGCGAATTGCTGGCGATCAGGGACGCGAATGGCTGGACGCACATGGACCTGCATTGCCTTCCTGCCGACCTTCATCTGCGCCCCGAGCGTATCCCCGACGCCGTCGAAGCGGCCGTCCGGCGCCATGGGCCAGACTACGACAGCATCATCGTGGTCTATGCGGATTGCGGCACCGGCGGGCTGCTGCAGGCCCGCTGTGACCAGCTGGGGGTCCCGATGATCCCCGGCCCGCATTGCTACGCGTTCTTCGATGGAGTCGAGGCCAATGCGGCGCGGGCCGACACCGAATTCACCGCCTTCTACCTGACTGATTTCCTGGTCCGGCAGTTCGATGCCTTCGTCTGGCGGGCCATGGGGCTGGATCGGCACCCGCAGCTGCGCGACATGTATTTCGCCCATTACGACCGTCTGATCTATCTGGCCCAGACCGACGATCCCGCGCTGGACGAAAAGGCCGCCGAGGCGGCGCGGCGCCTGGGGCTGCGTTATGAACGGCGTGCGACGGCTTATGGCGACCTGCCCGACGTTCTGGCTCAGCTTTCCAGCTCGGCGTCCCAGTAAAGAAAATCCATCCAGCTGTCATGCAGGTGGTTTGGCGGAAACCGACGCCCGACCGCGTGCATTTCATCGGGAGACGGCTGGTGCGGCCTGCGGCGCAGCGAAAGACCGGAATGACGCAGGCTGCGATTGGCCTTGCGCAGGTTGCACGGGCTGCAGGCCGCAACGACGTTTTCCCAGCTGGTCACACCGCCGCGCGACCGCGGCACGACGTGGTCGAAGGTCAGATCGCCCTTCGCGCCGCAATACTGGCAACAGAATTCGTCGCGCAGAAAAAGATTGAAGCGCGTGAATGCCACGCGCTTCTGGGGTCTTACGTAATCCTTGAGAACGACGACGGACGGGATTCGGAACACCTGCCGCTGACTTCGGACCACCTCCTCATACTCGGCGATGATGGTGACCCGATCCAGAAAGACCGCCTTGATCGCCTCCTGCCAGGGCCACAGGGACAGCGGATAGTAGCTCAGCGGCCGATAATCCGCGTTCAGCACCAGTGCCGGATGATGGCGTAGCCCGGCCGGTTCTCGCACGAACTGGGTCCGGAATTCCCTGTGATGATGTTCGTCCAGCATGCTGCTTTCCCGCTTGCCCCGATATGCGAGGTCGGAGCGCCCATCAGATCCGTGACTTCGACTATATATCGCGTCCCGGTTCTGGCAAGCGCCCGGATGTACTCGATCCGGGAATGGAGTAGCGCCTGCGGGTGACATCTCGATGACAGATTGCCTGATGCCTGCCGCGATGGCAGGGTCGGTGCATGACCCGGACCATTCCCTCCCTGCTTGGCACCCTGGAAAGCGCGCTTTATGCCGACGATCTGGACAAGGCGACCGCGTTCTGGCGCGACGTGATCGGGCTCAGCCCGTTCCAGACCGTGCCCGGCCGCCACGTGTTCTTTCGTGTCAGCGACAAGCCCCATCCGCAGGTTCTGCTGGTGTTCCGCGCCAAGGCGACGCGACGACCGCCCGCGCCGGATGCAAGGCTGCCGGTTCCCCCGCACGGTGCATCCGGGCCGGGCCATTTCTGCCTTGCCGCTTCGCCGGGCGCGCTAGACGCCTGGCGCAGCCATCTGATCGCCAGCGGCATTGCGATCGAGGCGGACTTCCTCTGGCCGAACGGTGCCCGCTCGATCTATTTCCGCGATCCTGCGGGCAATTCCATAGAACTCGCCGATCCGGCAATCTGGGCGCGGCCAGCCTCGGACCATGGCTGAAGCGCGGCTGCCAGGCAGGGGTGACCGGGGGGTCCGGGGGCCGGCCCCCGGCCACCGCCAGCCGTCAGGCTGGCAGCGTCACTTGCCCAGGCGATCCTTCAGAAAGCTCAGCGCGACCGACAGCCCGTCGGGCGAAATCCCATGCGCGGTATTCTTCATCACATGGCCATAGACCGTGAAGCCGGCCTTCTCCAGCGCCTCGCCGGCCAGCCCCATCTCCTCGAACGGCACCATCGGGTCCTGATCGCCGTGCAGCAGCAGCACCGGCGGCTTGACCCGGGCCTCTGCCGCAAGCGTTTCCGGCGCGATCAGCCGTCCCGAGAAGCCGACGATGCCGGCCACGGCTTCGGACCGGCGGGGCAGCACATGCAGCGCCATCATCGTGCCCTGCGAGAAGCCGATCACCACCATCCGGTCGGCGCTCAGCCCTTCGTCTTTCAGAACACGGTCCAGCCAGCCGTCCAGCGCGGCGATCGAGCGGGCCATCGCGTTCCTGGCCTCGGCCTCGGACGAACCGTCAAGCCACGGGATCGGAAACCACTGATAGCCCATGGGATTGTTGACGCTGCGTTCGGGTGCGTCGGGGGCGTGGAAGGCGGTGTGCGGCAGATGCGGCGACAACGGATCGGCCAGCCCCAGCAGATCGGCGCCGTCGGCCCCGTAGCCATGCAGGAACACCACCACCGCGTCCGCCTTTGCCGGTCCCCTGCGGGCCGATTTCAGTTCCGTCATCGAATTCCCTCGCGTCGTTTTGCCAGCCGGTAATAGGCCCACAGCCCGCGCGCCGCAACCGCGCGCCAGGGCCGCCAGGGTTCGGCCATCGCGCGCAGGACCTTCGGGCCCGGCCGGTCCGTCAGCCCATACATGATCCGGGCGGCCTCCTGCAGCGCTAGGTCGCCGGCCGCGAACGCGTCCGGCCGCCCCAGCGCGAATTTCAGATAGATTTCCGCCGTCCAGACACCGATGCCCGGCAGGGCGACCAGCGTCGCGATGGCCTCGTCATCCGGCAGGTCCCGCAGGCCGTCCCAGTCGATCCGCGCCAGGGCGATGCCGCGCAGATAGCGGGCCTTGGGTCGTGACAGGCCGGCGGCGCGCAGGTCCTCGTCCGCGGCCGAAGCGATCCGATCGGGCGCGGTCAATCCCGCATTCTCCAGCCGGTTCCAGATCGACGTGGCGGCAGCGACCGAGATCTGTTGCGCGACGATGGCGCTTGCGATGGCGTCGAACCCGTCGGGCCGGCGGCGCAGCGGCAAAGGAACGATATCGGGCAGGACGCGGGCCCAGACCGGGCAGACCCGCGCCAGATGGGCGGCGCCCTCGATCAGGTCGGCATCGGTCTCGATCAGCCTCACGGGTCCATGCGCGCGGCCCGGCCGCCGCGGCGGCGCGGTGTGACGGCGCTGGCCTGGGCGCCCGCGACCAGGACCGCGATCATCGGATGCGGCTGCGTCCCGGGCGCGGCCTTGGGGGCGTAGTGATCCAGCAACAGGCGGATCGCGGCGATCGGTTCGACGTCCTGGGGCAGCGACATCGCCCAGTCCAGAAAGATCGACCGGCACTCGGCCGCGCCGATCCCCTCGATGCGGAAGCTTTCCCGGATCAGGTTCTTGGGATCGATGCGCGAAAGCTGCTCAGCCATGATCCGATCCTGCCTCCAGTTTGAGCCGGGTTTCCCACGCCATCGAGATATGCTGGCGCAGCGCCTTGTCGGCGGCGTCGCCATCGCCGGACTCGATCGCCTCGACGATCCGCCTGTGCTCGGCCAACGCGGTCGCGCCCCGGCCCTCGGCGGCCAGCGAGGTCTTGGCCATCAGCGCCATGCTGCGATGGACCAGGTCAAGCTGCTGGATCAGGTAGCGGTTATGCGAGGCCAGGTGGATCTGGTGGTGGAAGCGCTTGTTGGCGCGGGCCAGCGCCTCGGGGTTGCCGACCGCCTTCTGGTCCTCATCCACCATCTGGGCCAGCACGCGCACCTCCTCGGGCGTGGCGTGGCGCGCGGCCAGTCTGGCGGCCAGCGCTTCAAGCTCGGCGCGCACGACGTATAATTCGGAAAGCTGGTTGTGATCCAGTGAGGCGATGATCAGGCTTCGCCCATCCCGCACCAGCATCGCCTGGGTCTCCAGCCGCTGCAGCGCCTCGCGCACCGGGGTTCGCGACACGCCGAAACGCTCGGCCAGCTCGGATTCCACCAGCCGGTCGCCGGGGCGATAGCTGCCGGCCTCGATGGCGGCAAGGATCAGCGAATAGGCATCGTCTTTCATGACCGACACGATTGGCGCTCTGGCCGGCAATTGCAAGCGCGGCCGTGCCGGGCTATGCCACCGTCATGGATTTCGCGCATGTCGATGCCTGGATCTTCGATCTGGACAACACGCTTTACCCGTCCGAGATGGCGCTGTTCCCGCAGATCGAGGCGCGCATGACCGCCTATGTCATGCGATTGCTCAAGGTGGAAACCGCAGATGCCGACCATCTGCGCCGCGACTACTGGCGCCGTCACGGGACAACGCTGGCCGGGCTGATGGCCGAACATGCCATCGATCCGCTGGCCTATCTGTCCGAAGTTCATGACATCGACTTCACGCGTCTTGAGCCCGCCCCCGAACTGGCCGCCGCGATCGCTGCCCTTCCGGGGCGCAAGATTGTCCACACCAATGCCGATTCCCGCTATGCCCGCAAGGTGCTGGACGCTCGCGGTCTGGATCTGTTCGAGGCGGTCTATGGCGTCGAGGAAACGGGCTTCCACCCCAAGCCCCGGCGCGCCGCCTTCGAGGCCGTCATCGCGCATGCGGGCATCGATCCGACCCGCGCGGCGTTTTTCGAGGACGACCCGCGCAACCTCGAGGTGCCCCACCAGCTTGGCATGCAGACCGTTCTGGTCGGTGCGGGGCGTCAGGGCCCGGATGCGCATTGCGGGACACCGGACGGACATGTGCGGCATCGCACCGACGATCTGGTGTCTTTCCTGCATGCGATTGCGCCCGTCGTCTGAAACGGGCACTATGCACGACGAACGCGCCAGCTCTCTAGGATCCGTGAACATGACCGAAGATTCCGCGCCCGACAGCACCCGCCTTGCCATCCGCATCTATCTTGCCGTGCTGGTCGTCCTGGTGATCGCGGCGCTGCTGGTCTGGACGTTCGGCCTGCCGGCGCTTGGCCTGATCGGCATCGCGCTGACGCTTGTCGTGTTCGCCATCATGCTGACCTTCACCTCCGGCAACTAGGCTGCGACAGCGCGTCCGCTGGTCCCCGGCACAGCCGCAGGGCATGCTCGCCGGGCGTGCAGAAAGAGGCCGGAGATGAGCGCAGGGCTGGAAAAGGTCGACATTCTCGTATCGGGCGGCGGCATCGCCGGGTTGATCGCTGCGGCAGCCTTTGGCGCCGAGGGGTTTTCGGTGCTGTGCGTCGATCCCGCGCCGCCGATCACGGCCGAAGCGGCCGAGGGCGCCGATCTGCGGACCACGGCCTTTCTGGCGCCGTCGGTGGCGCTGCTGGACCGCATCGGCCTGTGGGACCGGCTGGCGGACTTTGCCACGCCGCTTCAGGTCATGCGAATCGTGGATGCCGGCGGCGCGCGCCCCGAGCCGCGTCTGAGCCGCGAATTCGACGCCGCCGAGATCGGCGACCAGCCGTTCGGTTGGAACCTGCAGAACTGGCTGCTGCGGCGCGAGATCGCGGCCCGGCTGGACCAGTTGCAGACGGTGCGCTTTCAGCCCGGCACCGGCGCGGCAGAGGTCCTTGCCCGCGACGAGGCGGCGCTTGTCACGCTGTCGGATGGGCGGCGTGTCCAGGCCCGCCTGCTGATCGCCGCCGACGGCCGCGACTCGCCGGTGCGCCGGGCGCTGGGGATCGGCGTGCGGCGGTTTCGCTATGGTCAGAAGGCGCTGGCCTTCGCCGTCACCCATGAGAGGCCTCATCACAACATCTCGACCGAGATCCACCGCTCGGGCGGACCCTTCACCCTGGTGCCGCTGCCGGACCGGGATGGCCGGCCATGCTCGGCGGTCGTGTGGATGGAGAACGGTCGCGAGATCGCCCGGCTTCAGGCACTGCCTCGCGATGAATTCGAGACCGCCCTGAACGCGAGGTCGGCGGGTGTTGCGGGTCCCCTGACACAGGCCACGGCGCTGACCTGCTGGCCGATCATCAGCCAGATCGCGGATCGCTTTTGCGGCAAACGGACCGCCCTGATCGCCGAGGCCGCGCATGTCGTGCCGCCGATCGGCGCGCAGGGTCTGAACATGAGCCTGGCGGACCTTTCCTCGCTGATCGAGCTGTCGCGCGCCGATCCCGGCAGCGCCGCCAGCCTGGCCAGCTATGACCGGTCCCGCCGGCCCGAGGCCTATGCGCGACTGCTGGGCATCGATGCGCTGAACCGGGCCAGCCAGGCGTCGCTCAGGCCGCTGCGGGATCTGCGGGCCGCGGCGCTGGGCGGGCTTTACGGTATCGCGCCGGTGCGGCGACTGATGATGCGCGCCGGGCTGGGGATGCGCTGAGGCGGCGACCCGGCAGTTTGCGTCCCGCGATCGCCGGGGGCGTTCGCTCCCCCCGGACCCCCAGCCGGGGCGACGCTGAACGGCGAGGCGGCCCGCTTGAAATCCGGGATCGGGGCCTTTCCGGGCCGGGCGAGGACGACCCCGCGTCACGAAGCTGTCCGCGTGAGACCGATCCGCGCGACGCGCGCGCGGCAAGATTTCGGCAATTTCCTTCGCTGCCACGGGGTGATAGACCGCGCGCCAGCCAGAGGAGACCAGCCATGCCCGCCTATCGTTCCCGTACCACGACCCATGGCCGCAACATGGCGGGCGCGCGCGGATTGTGGCGCGCGACCGGCGTCAAGGACAGCGATTTCGGCAAGCCGATCATCGCAATCGTCAACAGCTTCACGCAGTTCGTGCCAGGCCATGTCCATCTGAAGGATCTGGGACAGCTGGTCGCGCGCGAGGTCGAGGCGGCGGGCGGCATCGCCAAGGAATTCAACACCATCGCCGTCGATGACGGCATCGCGATGGGCCATGACGGGATGCTGTATTCGCTGCCTTCGCGCGAGATCATCGCCGATTCGGTCGAATACATGGTCAACGCCCATTGCGCCGACGCGATGGTGTGCATCTCCAATTGCGACAAGATCACCCCGGGCATGCTGATGGCGGCGCTGCGGTTGAACATCCCGGTCGTCTTCGTGTCGGGCGGCCCGATGGAGGCCGGCAAGGTCGTTCTGGAGGACGGCCGGATCAAGGCGCTGGATCTGGTCGATGCAATGGTCGCCGCCGCCGACGACACCATGACCGACGCCGATGTGCAGGCGATCGAACGCGCGGCCTGCCCGACCTGCGGCAGCTGTTCGGGCATGTTCACCGCCAATTCGATGAACTGCCTGACCGAGGCTCTGGGCCTGTCCTTGCCCGGCAACGGCTCGGCGCTTGCCACCCATGCGGACCGCAAGCGGCTGTTCGTCGAGGCCGGGCACCTGATCGTCGATCTGGCGCGGCGGTATTACGAGGGCGAGGATGCCTCGGTACTGCCGCGCAACATCGCGACCGTCAGCGCCTTCAGCAACGCCATGACGCTGGATATCGCGATGGGCGGGTCGACAAACACGGTTCTGCATCTGCTGGCCGCCGCGCATGAGGGCGAGGTGGATTTCACCATGTCCGACATCGACCGGCTGTCGCGGCAGGTGCCGGTGCTGTGCAAGGTCGCGCCGGCCAAGTCGGATGTGCATATGGAGGACGTCCACCGCGCCGGCGGGATCATGGCGATCCTGGGCGAGCTGGACCGGGCCGGTCTGCTGGACAGCTCGGTCGGCAGCGTCCATTCGGGGACGCTGGCGCAGGCGCTGGAGCGTTGGGACGTGGTGCGCACCGATTCGACCAGCGTCCATGACTTCTATCGCGCCGCGCCGGGCGGGGTGCCCACCCAGACCGCGTTCTCGCAGGACCGCCGCTATGACGCGGTCGATCTGGACCGCAAAGCTGGCGTGATCCGCAGCGCCGGGCACGCGTTCTCGCAGGATGGCGGCCTGGCGGTGCTTTACGGGAATCTGGCCGAGGATGGCTGCATCGTGAAGACGGCGGGGGTGGACGAATCGATCCTGGTCTTCGCCGGCCCGGCCCATATCTTCGAAAGCCAGGACGACGCCGTGTCAGGCATCCTGACCGGCAAGGTCAAGGAAGGCGAGGTGGTCCTGATCCGGTACGAGGGTCCGCGCGGCGGGCCCGGGATGCAGGAAATGCTGTATCCGACCAGCTACCTGAAATCCAAGGGGCTGGGGAAAGCCTGCGCGCTGGTGACGGATGGCCGTTTCTCGGGCGGGTCGTCGGGGCTGTCCATCGGTCATGTCTCGCCCGAGGCGGCCGAGGGCGGCACGATCGGGCTGGTCGAACAGGGCGACCTGATCAGGATCGACATCCCCAACCGGGTGATCGAGTTGGCGGTCGATGACGCGACACTGGCCGCCCGCCGTGAACGACGCGAGGCCGAGGGCTGGAAGCCCGCCAGGCCGCGCCAGCGCAAGGTTTCGACCGCGCTGCGTGCCTATGCGGCGATGGCGACCAGCGCCGCCAGGGGTGCGGTGAGGGTTGTGCCTGACTGATCGGGTGGCAGGCGCGGTCGGGAGCGTGGCGTCGGTCCGCTGAACGGCGCCTAACTCAGCGCCCTTGCGATGGTAAAGATCCCCATGGCGATCATCACCAGATTCTCGGTCAGCGAGACGAAACCCAGAGGAACATTGCTGTTGCCACCGGCGCAGGCGCATTTCAGTTCGCGCTTTTCGATATAGACGGCGCGGTACACCGACCATGCACCCACGACGCCGATGAACAGTGCCACGGGGCCGGACAGCCACGGCAACAGCCCGGCGATCATCAGCAGGCCAGCGCCGGTTTCCAGGAACGGATAGGCATAACCATAGGGAACCCATTTCTGCGCCAGCAGATCGTAGTTCAGAAACATGGTGGAAAAACTTTCCACGTCCTGAAGCTTTTGCAGCCCCAGCAGCACCATTGCGGTCGCTGCGAAGCGCGGCAGGATCATCCAGACCGGCCCGCCCATCAACCAGCCGATCGCAAGCGCGATCAGCGCCGATACGGCAAAGATCGCGATCACCGGCTTGTAACTCGTCGCGCCCTTCTTGGGCAGCGGATTGCCGAAATGGGCACGCAGATCATCATAGCCGCCGATGCGCCGATCCCCGATCCAGGTCTGGGGCGTGGTCTCGACCCCGTGCTCCTGCATGAAGCGTTCGGTCTCTTCGCGGCTGCGAAGCGTGTGATCTTCCACCTGATAGCCATTCCGCTCCAGCAGCCATTTCGACTTCTGGCCGAAGGGGCAGCGGTGGCCGGGCATCATCATCCGGTAGAGGCGTGCGGTCTTTGTCATCAGAAGCGTCTTTCGTTGCGAGCCCGGATCCAACGATGACCAGGGCGCCAAAGTTCCGGCGTCGCGCGGTCAGGCCGGCGCGCCAAGCGGGCCGGGCCGACGCTCTTCGGACAGCATGACATTGGCCTCGACCTGGCCCACGCCCGGCAGCGTCATGATCCGCCGGCGCAGGATCCGCTCGAAATCGCTGATGTCGCGGGCGGTGATTCGCAGACGATAGTCGAACTGTCCCAGCACATGCTGGACGGTCTGGACCTCGGGGATGGCGGTCACGGCGCGTTCGAAATCCTCGAGGCTGGTGCGGCCCTTCGCGGCAAGGCGCACGCCAAGGAAAACGGTCACGCCAAAGCCCACGGCGGCACTGTCCACCACCACCCGGCGGCCGGCCAGGATACCCTGATCGGTCAGCTTGCGGATCCGCCGCCAGGCGGCAGGCTGGCCGATCCCGACCGCGCGCCCCACCTCGGCCGCGCTTCTGGTGGCGTCCGCCGCAAGGATCCGCAGGATTGCCAGATCGGTGGCGTCAAGCCCGCTCATAGCGCCAGCTCGGCGCTGTCCTTGATGGTCGAGACCAGCATCAGCGCATCGCTGTCCAAGACATGCGGCAGCGTCAGGATGCGGTCGCGATAGATCTGCTGCCAGTGGCCCATGTCGCGCGCGATGACCGAAAGACGCAGGTCAACGCTGCCCAGGAATGTCTGGATCTCGGTCACTTCGGGCACCTCGCGCGCGGCGGCGATGAAATTGTCGAAGGCCCGTGGATCGGTCTTGTCCAGCGTGAAGCGCAGGCTGACCTGAACCTCCCATCCCAGGGCCCGCCAGTCGATGCGGGACTGGATCGCCGCGATCACACCGGACTCGCGCAGCCTGTCGAGCCGTCGCCAGAGGCTGGCCGTGGTGACGCCCGCGCGCTCGGCCAGACGGGCATTGGCGGCGTCAGGGTCGGCCAGCAGGTGTCGCAGAATTCGGCGATCGGTCGCATCGAGCATGAATTTTTCACCTTGGGTGACGGAACGGCATGATCTTCTTGTCTGTCTTGCATATCCCGCGAAGAATGAACATGCGCGGTGGCATCAGGCCGATAGAAAGACGGCCATCAAAGAAGAAAGGACCTGCTCATGCGCGTTTATTACGATCGCGATTGCGATGTGAACCTGATCAAGGACAAGAAAGTCGCCATCCTCGGCTATGGCAGCCAGGGTCACGCCCATGCGCTGAACCTGCGCGATTCGGGTGCGAAGAATGTCGTCGTCGCCCTGCGCGAGGGCAGCGCCTCGGCCAGGAAAGCCGAAGGCGAGGGGCTGAAGGTGATGGGCATCGCCGAGGCCGCCGCATGGTGCGATCTGATCATGTTCACCATGCCGGACGAATTGCAGGCGGAAACCTACAAGAAATACGTCCATGACAACCTGCGCGAGGGCGCGGCGATCGCCTTTGCCCACGGGCTCAACGTCCATTTCGGACTGATCGAGCCGAAGCCCGGCGTCGATGTCATCATGATGGCACCCAAGGGGCCAGGTCACACCGTGCGCGGCGAATATGTCAAGGGCGGCGGCGTGCCCTGTCTGGTCGCGGTGCATCAGGATGCCAGCGGCAAGGCGATGGATCTGGGCCTGTCCTACTGCTCGGCGATCGGCGGTGGTCGATCGGGCATCATCGAGACCAATTTCCGCGAGGAATGCGAGACCGACCTGTTCGGCGAGCAGGCGGTGCTGTGCGGCGGTCTGGTCGAACTGATCCGCATGGGCTTCGAGACGCTGGTCGAGGCCGGCTACGAGCCGGAAATGGCCTATTTCGAATGCCTGCACGAGGTCAAGCTGATCGTCGACCTGATCTATGAGGGCGGCATCGCCAACATGAACTACTCGATCTCGAACACCGCGGAATACGGCGAATACGTGTCGGGCCCGCGCATCCTTCCCTATGACGAGACCAAGGCCCGCATGAAGGCGGTGCTGCGTGACATCCAGACGGGCAAGTTCGTGCGCGACTTCATGCAGGAAAATGCCGTCGGGCAGCCGTCCTTCAAGGCGACCCGCCGCATCAATGACGAGCACCAGATCGAGCAGGTCGGCGCCAAGCTGCGCGAGATGATGCCGTGGATCAGCAAGGGCAAGATGGTCGATCGCGCCCGCAACTGATCCGCGTCTCGCGATGGTCGGCAACCTGATCTGCCGGAACGGAGGAGGGGGCCGCCGGCCCCCTTTCTTCGCCGCCGTCAGTCGGACAGCTTGTCCTGCGTCCGCAGCGCGAAATCCGAGGCGTCGTGGCGTTCCCAAAGCTGTCTGGCGGGGTCGCCCGAGGTCTTGTTGACGATAATGCCGCGCTTGACCGCGGGGCGGGCGGCAATCTCGCGCGTCCAGCGCAGCACATGGTCGTAGCTCGCACCGTCCAGGAACACATCGGCATCATTGTAGACCCCGCCCGTCGTCAGCCGGCCATACCAGGGCCAGATGGCCATGTCGGCGATGCTGTAATCGTCTCCGGCCATGAAACGATTCGTGGCGAGATGCCGGTTCAGCACGTCCAGTTGCCGCTTGGTTTCCATCGCATAGCGGTCGATCGCGTATTCGATCTTGACCGGCGCATAGGCATAGAAATGCCCGAAACCGCCGCCGACGAACGGTGCCGAGCCCATCTGCCAGAACAGCCAGTTCAGCGTCTCGGTGCGGGCGACGGGATCGCGTGGCAGGAAGGCGCCGAATTTTTCCGCCAGGTAGAGCAGGATCGCGCCGGATTCGAAAACCCGCCTTGGCGGAGAGGCCGAATGGTCCATCATCGCCGGGATCTTGGAGTTCGGGTTCGCCTCGACGAAGCCGCTGCCGAACTGGTCGCCGTCACCGATCCGGATCAGCCAGGCGTCGTATTCGGCGTCATGCCCGGCCTCGAGCAGTTCTTCCAGCATGATGGTGACTTTCTGGCCGTTGGGCGTGGCCAGCGAATAAAGTTGCAGCGGATGTTTGCCCACCGGCAGGGGCTTGTCATGGGTGGGTCCGGCGACGGGCCGGTTGATGCTGGCGAATTCGCCGCCGCTGCCCTTGTCCCAGGTCCAGACCTTGGGCGGAATATAGTCGTCGTTCATCACATGTCCTGTCTGATCGCTTTGCTGCCCTGAAACATGTGTGCCATCGCCGCAAAGATCAACGCATCAGGCGTTGCATCGGGACTGTGCGAGAATGCGACGGGCCCGGCGGGACAATCTCCGCCGGGCCCATCCGAGAGTCGCAGGCACCCGCCTTGGATCAGCCGGCGGATAGCTGGTTGTGCTTGCGGGCGATGAAGGACTTTGCCGTCTCGACCGCCACGGCGGCATCGCGGCAATAGGCGTCGGCGCCGATGGCCCGGCCGAATTCCTCGTTCAGCGGAGCGCCACCCACCAGCACGATATAATCGTCGCGGATGCCTTTTTCCTTCATCGTGTCGATGACGACCTTCATGTAGGGCATGGTCGTGGTCAGCAGGGCGGACATGCCGAGGATGTCGGCCTCTTCGCGGGCGATCGCCTCGAGATAGTTCTCGACCGGGTTGTTGATGCCCAGATCGACCACTTCGAAACCCGCGCCTTCCATCATCATCGAAACCAGGTTCTTGCCGATGTCGTGAATGTCGCCCTTGACGGTTCCGATCACCATCTTGCCCATCTTCGGCGCGCCGGTCTCGGCCAGCAGCGGCTTGAGGATCGCCATGCCGCCCTTCATGGCGTTCGCGGCCAGAAGCACTTCGGGAACAAACAGGATGCCGTCCCGGAAATCATGCCCGACAATGGTCATCCCGGCGACCAGCGCCTTGGTCAGCACGTCATAGGGCGTCCATCCGCGTTCCAGCAGGATGTTGACGCCTTCCTCGATCTCGTCCCTCAGGCCGTCATAGAGGTCGTCCATCATCTGCTGGACCAGTTCCTCATCGCTGAGTTCCGATAGGATGATCTCGTCGTCTCCGGCTGCCATGGTCCGACTCCTGCTGGGTTGCCCCGTCTGGATGCTGGCGATTGACGTTTTCTACATGCAGCAAAGCGACATCTTGCGGTTCACGGGCGACGTGCCGCACGAATCTCTGGCGGGTGTTCCTTTTATGTTCTAGTCTGCGGTCATGTTGCCACCGCGTGATCCCGATGAAACCGTCAAGGCCCGAGGCGCCGACACCCGGCCAGGCGGGCGGTTCGAGCCCTATCGCCGCGAGCGTGAATCCGACGGCTGGGACCTTGCCGAGGAGCCGCATCTGCTGCGGACCGAGGTCGTCAACGAGACGCCCCGCAGCATCATCACCCGCAACTCCTCGCCCGATATTTCCTTCGACCGCTCGATCAATCCCTATCGTGGCTGCGAACATGGCTGCATCTACTGCTATGCGCGGCCCAGCCATGCCTATCTGGGGCTGTCGCCGGGACTGGATTTCGAAACCAGGATCACCGCCAAGCCCGACGCGGCGAGGCTTCTGGAACGCGAGCTTGGGCGGCGGTCCTATCGGCCCGCGCCGATTGCGCTGGGGACGAACACAGACCCCTATCAGCCGATCGAGTCCCGGCTGGCGATCATGCCCGGTATCCTGCGTGTGCTGCGCGACTGGAACCATCCCGTCACGCTGGTGACGCGCGGGCAGACCGTGCTGCGCGATCTGGACCTGTGGGCCGAGATGGCGGCAAGGGACCAGGCCGCCGTGGGGATCAGCGTGACCACGCTGGATGCCGGCCTGGCGCGCGCGCTGGAACCGCGCGCCCCTACCCCGGCGACACGGCTGAGGATGATCCGCGAACTGGCGCGCGCCGGCGTGCCCGTCCGCGTCATGGTCGCACCGGTGATCCCGGTCCTGACCGAGCCAGAGATCGAGGCGATCCTGTCGGCGGCGCGCGAGGCCGGGGCGACCACTGCCAGCATGATCGCGCTGCGCCTGCCGCACGAGGTCGCACCGCTGTTCCGCGACTGGCTGGAACGCCACCGACCAGCCATGGCGGCGCATGTGATGAACCGTGTTCAGGCCATGCGTGGCGGGCGCGACAACGATCCGCGTTTTGGTCACCGCTTCATGGGCGAGGGCGTCGAGGCGCAACTGGCGCGCAATCGCTTTCGGCTGGCGCGCAAGCGGCTGGGATACCGTGAGGGCGGACCCGCGCTGGATTGCAGCCGCTTTGGCGCGCCGCCGCGCAGCGGCGACCAGCTGTCATTGTTCTAGCGGGCCGCGCTCAGCCCCGGCGGCGTCCGCGCCGCTCGCGCGTCGGGCCGTCATCGCCACTTCCATCGCCGGTCGAGCTGAACCCGCCCAGCCTTTCGGCGATCTGCTCAAGCGAGGGGCGGTCGCCGCGCGGGCGGCTTTCCAGCGCGGCGCGCATGGCGCGCAGATGGTCCGGCATGGTGCCGCAGCATCCTCCGATGATGCTGACGCCCATATCGCGCGCCAGGCAGGCGTAATCGGCCATCAGTTCGGGCGTGCCGTCATAATGGATATGGCCTGCCTCGAAGCGCGGGATGCCGGCATTGCCCTTTGCGATGATCGGACGTTCGTTGCCCGAGGCGACGAAACCGATCACCGTGCGCAGCAGGTCGGACGCCCCGACGCCGCAATTCGCGCCATAGGCAACGGGCGGATTGGGAAGCCTTTCGACCAGCGCCGAAAGCTGGGCTGCTGTCACACCCATCATTGTCCGCCCGGCGGTGTCAAAGCTCATCGTGCCGCACCAGGGCATGTCCGCCAGCCTTGCGGCTTCGGCGGCAGCCATGAACTCTTCGGCGGCGCTGATCGTCTCGACCCACAGCACATCCGCCCCGCCGGCCTTCAGCGCCTCGGCCTGTTCGTGGAACATCTCGACGGCGCTTTCGTGCGTCAGGCTGCCCATCGGGGTCATGATGTCGCCGGTGGGACCGATGCTGCCGGCGACGATCACCTTGCGTCCGGCGGCGTCGGCGATTTCCCGCCCCAGCTCGGCCGCGATCCGGTTCAGCTCGCCGACGCGATTCTCGGCGTTGTGCAGCTTGAGGCGGCTGGCATTGCCGCCGAAGCTGTTGGTCAGGAAGATGTCCGACCCCGCCTCGGTCGCGCCGCGATACAGCGCGCGGATCCTGTCCGGCTGGTCGCTGTTCCATAATTCCGGGGCCTCGCCGGCCTCGAGTCCCATGTTGAAAAGATTGGTGCCCGTGGCCCCGTCGGCAAGCAGCCAGTCGCGCGTTTTCAGAAGGTCGCTCAGCGGGTCGGTCATGGAAGTTCCTCTTGAACGGTCGGCGGCGTGGGCCTTGGGCTATCAGCACCCTGCGACAGCGTAAACGGTCCGCGACGAAGAAACAATTTGTCCCCGAACGAACGAAGGGCCGCGCCGGTTGCCCGGCGCGGCCCAGAAAACGTCCCGATCCGCAAGGATCAGTTGCGATCGTCGTCCGAAGCGCCGTCTTCGTCCGCCGAGGCGCCGCCGATATCGTCGAACAGCTCGGAGATTTCGAATTCGGCCTCGGCATCGGCTTCGGCGGCCAGGTCCTGGATCGACTTGCCCTGTGCCTGAAGTTCGGCTTCTTCGTTCGACCGGGCAACGTTCAGCGTGATTGTCGCCTCGACCTCGGGGTGCAGCACGACGGTGACGTCATGCAGGCCCAGATCCTTGATCGGAGCGCGCAGGACGACCTGCTTGCGGTCGACGGTGAAGCCGGCTTCGGTCGCGGTGTCGGCGGCGTCACGGGTCGTGACCGAACCGTAAAGCGCGCCCGAATCGGAAGCCGAGCGGATGATGACGAAGGTTTCACCGTCCAGCTTGCTGGCGACCTTCTGGGCCTCCGCCTTGGATTCGGCGTTGCGGGCTTCCAGTTGGATCTTGCGATCCTCGAAAGCGGCGATGTTGGCGTCGGATGCGCGCAGAGCCTTGCCCTGGGGCAAAAGGAAGTTGCGTGCAAAGCCTTCTTTGACCTTCACCACTTCGCCCATCTGGCCCAGCTTGGCCACGCGTTCCAGCAGGATGACTTGCATGTTCTCGGTCCTCCTTACTTCACGACATAGGGCAGCAGGGCAAGAAAGCGGGCGCGTTTGATGGCACGGGCCAACTCGCGCTGCTTCTTGGCCGAGACGGCGGTGATGCGAGAGGGCACGATCTTGCCGCGTTCGCTGATATAGCGCTGCAGCAGACGGGTGTCCTTGTAGTCGATCGCCGGCGCGTTATCGCCCGAGAACGGGCAGACCTTGCGGCGGCGGAAAAACGGTTTGTTCGCCATGTCCTAAGATCCTTTTTAGTTGCGGTCGCGACGATCGCCGCGATCGCCACGGCGGTCGCCACGCTCTTCGCGCTTCTGCATCTGAACCGAGGGGCCTTCCTGATGCTCGTCCACGCGGATGGTCATCACGCGCATCACGTCATCATGCAGGCGTGCCAGACGCTCCATCTCCTGAACGGCGTCCGACGGGGCGTCGCTGCGCATGAAGGCGTAATGGCCCTTGCGGTTCTTGTTGATCTTGTAGGCGAGGGTGCGGACACCCCAGTATTCATTGTCCACGACCTTGCCGCCATTATCGGCGAGAATGGTCGAGAAATGTTCGATCAGCCCTTCGGCCTGCGTGTTCGACAGGTCCTGGCGGGCGATCAGCACATGCTCATACAGAGGCATGGCGATCCTTTCATCATCGGGCGCACTTCATAGGCGGGATCAGACCTTCCGCACCCGCCACGAGAGGTTGCGCGGTTGCAAGATCTCGGCGGAAGGATGCGGCCTTATATCGGCAAGCGCTGCGGATGCAAGGCAATTCGGGGCGCGGGGTCTGCGTTGCGGTCTTCGCGCAGGGCAACGCTGCGCCGCTTGACACAGATCAATGTCGCCGCTGCCCGAAAATCATATTCTCAATTTAATATATGAAAGCTACGGAGGGAACATGCGTCGCCTCGATACTGCCGGATTGAACCGGCGCAGCGTGCTGGGACTGGCCGCCGCCGGCGGCGCGGCCGCGGTGCTGCCCGGCCCGGCGCGGGCGGCGGCTTCGCGTGTGGCCAGCAATGCGCGGATCGTGATCCTGGGCGCGGGGGCAGGCGGCGCTGCGATCGCAAACCGCCTCGCCGCGCGGCTTGAGGGCGCCAGCATCACCATCGTGGATGGCCGCAAGGATCACTGGTATCAGCCGGGCTTCACGCTGATCGCGGCCGGGCTGAAGCCGGCCGCCTATTCGGTCAGCGCCACGGACCTCTGGTTGCCCGAGGGCATCACCTGGCTTCCCGAATACGCGGCCTCGATCGATCCCGTGGCGCAGCGTGTGACCACGGTGTCGGGTCACGCGCTGGATTATGATTACCTGATTCTCGCCACCGGCCTGGTCCTCGACTGGGCCGCGATCGAGGGGTTCGATCTGGCGCAGGTCGGCCAGAACGGTCTGGGCGCGGTCTATGCCGGCCCCGAACACGCCGCGGCGACCTGGCGTGCGATGGACGACTTCACGCGGAAAGGCGGCACCGCCCTGTTCGGACGCCCGCCGACCGAGATGAAATGCGCCGGCGCGCCGCTGAAATACACCTTCATCACCGACGACTATGCGCGCCGCCGTGGCACACGCGCCGACAGCAACCTCATCTATGCGGCCCACAATGACACGTTGTTCTCGGTCCCGATCGTGAACGAGAAGGTCAAGCTGCTCTATCGCGATCGCGGCGTGGATACCCGCTGGAACCATGTGCTGAAGGCCGTGGACCCCGCCGCGCGGCAAGCCGTCTTTGACACGCCCGAGGGCGAAACGTCTCTGGACTACGACTTCATCAACGTCATCCCGCCGCAACGGGCACCTCAGGTCGTGCGGGATGCCGGCCTCTCCTGGGGGGACAGATGGACCGACCAGGGCTGGATCGAGGTCGATCCCGCCACGCTGCGTCATCTGCGATATCCCAATGTCTTCGGCGTGGGCGATATCAATGGCGTGCCCAAGGGCAAGACGGCAGCCTCGGTCAAATGGCAGGTGCCGGTGGTCGAGGATCACCTTGTCGCGGACATCCAGGGACGCGAAGGCACGCAGCGCTATAACGGCTACACCTCCTGTCCGCTGATCACCCGGATCGGCCGGGCGATGCTGGTCGAGTTCGACTACGACAACAACCTGACACCGTCCTTCCCCGGCATCATCGCGCCCCTCGAAGAGCTGTGGGTCAGCTGGCTGATGAAGGAAATCGCCCTCAAGCCCACCTACAACGCCATGCTGCGCGGAAAGGCCTGAACGATGGAGGATCTGACCGTCGAAACCCTGATCGCCGTGTCCGAAGAGATCTTCGGCCGGCTGACCTTCTGGCTTCTGGTGCTGCTGGCGCTGGCGATCACCGGCCTGTTTCTGTGGACGCTCTGGCGCGATGGCGGTGTCAGTTCGCGCCGGTTCCTGCTGGCGCAGCTGTGGTTTCCCCCCGGCGCGATCGCCATGGTCGGTTTCATGCTGTGGATGACCAGTTCGCGGCTGACCGATATCGGCGGGCCGATCGACTGGATCGCATTGCTTGGCCTGGGCATCTGGGGCGGGGTCGGCGCGGTGATGTGGGCCTATGCCCTTGGCGGGCTGGCCCGGCGCAGACCCCCGGCCTGAACGGCTGGCGGCAAGAGGATGGAACACGCCATGAACGACATCTCGACGGCGGTGCCGAGCCGCCTGGAGCATTTCCCGATCACCTTCTTCGCGACCACGATGGGTCTGGGCGGGCTGACCCTGGCGCTGCGCGCGGGCTTCGGCGCGGCGTCGTCCCTGCATCTTGGCGCGCTGGCGCTGACGTCGCTGGTTTTCCTGGCGGTGGCCGGGCTCTATCTGGCGAAGATCCTGCGCCATCCGGCAGCGGTCGCGTCGGAATGGCATCACCCGGTGCGGCTGGCGTTTTTTCCAACGATCACGATCTCGATCCTGATCCTGGCGACGGCGATGCTGCCGGTGCTGCCACGGACCGCGGCGCTGGTCTGGCTGGTGGGGACGATCGGGCAGGGCGCGCTGACCCTCGCCGTCGTCTCGGGCTGGATCGGGGCGCGCAGCTTCCAGCATGGCCATATCTCGCCGGCATGGTTCATCCCCGCGGTCGGCAATGTCATCGTGCCGGTCGCCGGAGCGCAGCTGGGCTGGACCGAGACCAGCTGGCTGTTCTTTTCGGCGGGCATGATCTTCTGGATCATGCTGCTGACCGTGGTCTTCAACCGGCTGATCTTTCACGATCCGCTGCCCGGCCGGTTGCAGCCGACGCTGGTCATCCTGATCGCCCCGCCCGCCGTCGCCTATATCGCCTGGGTGCGGCTGACCGACGGGAACGACGCCTTCGGCCATGTCCTGCTGAATCTGGGCTATGTGTTCGCGGCGCTGGTGGCCACGCAATTGCCGCGCATCATGCGGCTGCCCTTCGCCTTGTCCTTCTGGGCGCTCAGCTTTCCGGTGGCCGCGCTGGCAATCGCCAGCCTGCTGCATGCCGAGGTCGCGGCATCGCCCCTGCATCGCGACATCGGCATGGCCCTGACGGGCGTGCTGTCCGCCCTGATCCTTGCGCTGCTGTGGCGCACGTTCCGCGCCATTCTGGCGGGGGAAATCTGCCAACCCGAATGAGGAGAACGATTTCATGAAGAAATCCACGATTGTCGCCGCCGTGCTGGCGCTTCTGCCCGCGCTGGCCGTCGCGCAACAGCCCGACACGCCCCGCGTCATCACCATCCTGACCGCGCCCGAGCCGCAGACCCAGTTGATGGCGATGGTCCTGACCGCGAACGCGGTTGCCAAGGGCGCCGAGGCCAGCATCCTGCTGTGCGGTCCGGCTGCCGACATCGCGCTGAAGGACGCGCCGGCCAGCGCGACCCAGGGCCAGCCGCCGAAGGACGCCTCGCCGCAGGGGCTGATGCTGAAGATGGTCCAGGAGGCCGGCGTTCAGGCGCAGGTCTGTGCGATATACCTGCCCGGCCGCGGCGAAGGTCCCGAGGCGTTGGTCGAGGGTGTGACCCCCGCCAGACCCGATGCGATGGCGGATGAACTTATCCGTCCCGGAAGTGTCGTGCTGAGCTTCTAGAGTTTGACGAGTCGAGTATGGTCACGAGTCGGGGCGGTCGCGATACGCGGCCGCCCTTTCATTTCGCCCGCGGCCGATTATATTCCATAAAATCTATATCAAGAACCGGAGGACCCATGTTCAGCAAGGAAAGCCCACCGCGCGGCAGCGGATCGCCCCATGTCGTCGGCTTCTACGACCAGCCGACCGGCAGCGCGCAATATCTGGTCTGGGACCCGGCCACCAGGAAGGCCGCCCTGATCGACGTGGTGCAGGATTTCGACCCGCGCAGCGCCTCGACCCGCCACGACGCGGCGGCATGGGCGCTGGACCAGATCGCGCGGCGCGACCTGACGCTGGAATGGATCCTCGATACCCACCCGCATGCCGATCACCTGATGGATTCGGCCTGGCTGAAACAGCAGACCGGGGTGCAGAACGCCATTGGCGAGAAGGTGCTTGAAATCGCGGATCTGTGGGAGGGCATCTACAACACCCCCGGCGCCTTCGATCCGCGTGCGGATTTCGACCATCTGTTCGCGGATGGCGACGAATTCATGCTGGGCGAGATCCCGGTGCGCGTCATGCTGCATACCGGGCACACGCTGGGGTCGATCAGCTATGTCATCGGCGACGCCGCCTTTGTTCACGACACCTTCATGCAGCCCGATGTCGGCACCTCGCGCGCGGATTTCCCGGGCGGTTCGTCCAGCGAGCTTTACGACAGCCTGATGTCGATCCTGTCCCTGCCCGACGACACACGGGTCTTCATCGGCCACGACTATGGCACCAGCGAGCGCGAGGAGCCTGCCTGGGAATCGACCGTGGCAGAGCAAAAGGCCCATAACGCCCATGTCGGTGGCGGCGTCGGTCGCGAGGCGTTCATGAAGATCCGCGACGACCGCGACGCGACCCTCGCCCTGCCCGACCGGATGCTGCACGCCTTGCAGGTCAATCTGCGCGGCGGCCGCCTGCCTGAACCCGAAGCGGACGGGCAGAGTTACTTCAAGATACCGGCCAACAAATTCGAGGAGCCATCGTCATGAAGAGCGAAGACACCGGGCACGGCGTGCTGGAAACATGGACCGTGGACGAAGTCCACGACGCGCTGCACAAGGGCAACATCGCCGTGATCGACGTCCGCACCGCCCAGGAATACATGTTCGAGCATATCGACGGCGCGCTTCTGGCTCCGATGGGCCAGATCCGCCCCGATCGGCTGCCTTCGACGGATAGCAAGCCGCTGGTCTTCTACTGCGGATCGTCCAAACGGTCCGAGAACGTGGCCCGCTCGCTGCTGGCGGCCGGACACGCGAAGATCGCCCATATGCAAGGCGGCTTTGCGGCGTGGAAAGAGGCGGGCAAGAGCTATATCGGCACCGACATGTCGAGCGGCGCGCCGCAAAGGGTCGATTCGGCCCGCGAATAAGTCCTGCTCAACGCTTTTTCCATCCGTGGTCCGCGCACCCTGCCGGCAGCGCCGTTGCGGCGTTCGGTCACCTCCGTGACATGGACCGGGCCGCCGGTGGCCCGGCGGCTTGCGATGCCGCAGCCCGAGGGGCACTGTGCGGTTGACGAAACGTGACGACGGGGGGCGCCATGGCGCTGGAAGATGCCAAGACGCAGGTCGATCAGGCCTTTGCGCGCGATGATCCGCGCGGACCGTCCTATGAGAACGCCTTCGGGGGCGCGACCAGCTTCCTGCGCCGCCGCTATTCCAAGGATCTGTCCGGGGTCGATGTCGCGGTGACCGGCATACCCTTCGATCAGGCGGTGACCAACCGGCCCGGCACCCGGTTCGGGCCGCGCGCGATCCGCGAGGCTTCGACCCTGCAACCTTATGATCCGCCCTATGGCTGGGGCTATGACCCGCTGTCGCTGCTGCATGTCGTCGATTGCGGCGACATGGCCTTCGACTATGCGAGGACGCAGGATGTGCCGTCGCGAATCGAATCGCATGTCGGTGCGATCCTGGACTCGGGTGCGGCGCCGGTGACGCTGGGGGGCGATCATTCGATCACCCTGCCGATCCTGCGCGCGGTGGCGCGCAGGCGGGGCCCGGTGGCTCTGATCCAGTTCGACGCCCATTCCGACAGCTGGGTCGATGACGACCCCGACCGGATCGATCACGGCACATTCCTCTACAAGGCGATTCGCGAGGGGATCGTGGATCCCCTCGCAAGCGTCTCGGTCGGCATCCGTACCGACAATCCCGACACGCTGGGGGTCACCATCCTCGACGCGCTTTCGGTTCACGAGGACGGCATCGCGCGGACGCTGGCGCGGATCCGCGAGGTCGTGGCGGGCCGTCCGGTCTATGTGACCTTCGACATCGACGCGCTGGATCCGGCCTTTGCGCCCGGCACCGGCACGCCGGTCTGGGGCGGGCTGGCGTCGTGGCAGGCGGCGGCGCTGCTGCGCGGGCTTGCCGGAATCGATCTGATCGGTGGCGACGTGGTCGAGGTCTCGCCGCCCTATGACACCACCGGCGCGACCGCCATCGCAGGCGCCCATGTCGCAACGGAACTGATCGCGCTTTACGGCTGGACGCGGCGCTGAATTGCGTCCCGCGGCGGCCGGGGGCGCTCCGCCCCCCGGACCCCCCGGCCACCCCCCCCCCCGCCGACCCCGCGAGGATATTTCCCGACCAAAGCAGGCCCGGTCGCTTGCCCAGAGCGGGACGGGCGGGTAATCGGTCCGGATGCTGCCAGAAGACCGCCTTGCCCAGATTGTCCAGCGTTTCGAGTTTCTCGAGGCGCAGCTGAATGCCGGAGCCTCGCCCGAGAAGATCGCGGTGATCAGCCGCGAATATGCCGAGTTGAAGCCGGTGGTCGAACAGATCGCGCAGTGGCGCGCGGCGCGCGATGGCATCGAGGACGCACAGGCGATGCTGGTCGATCCCGAGATGCGCGGCCTCGCGGAGGAGGAGACGGCGCGGCTGCGCGCGCAATTGCCCGCGCTGGAGCAGGCGCTGCGGGTCGCCCTGCTGCCCAGGGACGCGGCCGATGCGCGCCCTGCGATCATCGAGATCCGTCCCGGAACCGGCGGCGACGAGGCCGCTCTGTTCGCCGCGGATCTGCTGACGATGTATCGCCGTCATGCCGAACAGCAGGGCTGGAACTTCCAGTTGCTGGAACTGGCCGAGACCGAGCTTGGTGGCGTCAAGGAGGCGGTCGCGCGGATCGAGGGCGAGGGCGTCTTTGCGCGGTTGAAATATGAATCCGGCGTGCATCGGGTCCAGCGCGTGCCGACGACGGAATCCGGGGGGCGGATCCATACCAGCGCCGCGACCGTCGCCGTGCTGCCCGAGGCCGCCGAGGATGTCGATATCGACATCCCGGCCGGCGATATCCGCATCGACACGATGCGGGCGTCGGGGGCGGGCGGCCAGCATGTGAACACGACCGATTCGGCCGTGCGGATCACCCACCTGCCGACCGGAATCGTCGTCACCAGCAGCGAAAAGTCGCAGCACCAGAACCGCGCCAACGCCATGGCGGTTCTGCGCGCCCGGCTTTACGACATGCAGCGCAGCCAGGCCGATGCCGCGCGTGCCGCCGACCGCAAGAGCCAGGTCGGCGGCGGCGACCGCTCCGAGCGTATCCGGACCTATAATTTTCCCCAGGGCCGCATGACCGATCATCGCATCAACCTGACGCTCTATGCGCTGGACCGGGTGATGGCCGGCGACCTGACCGAAATCATCGACGCCCTGACCGCCCATGATCAGGCGGCGCGACTGGCCGCCCAGGAATGAAGCTGTCGCAGGCGCGGGCCGAGGCGGTCGCCACGCTGCGAGAGGCCGGGATCGCGGGCGCGGCGCGCGATGCCGACCGGATCCTGGCCGGCCTGCTGGGGATCGAGCCCGCGCGCCTGCGAAGCGCCGATGACCGTCCACTGACCGCGCCCGAACTTGCGCGCCTGCGCGCGGGCATCGCCGCACGCGCAGCCCGCCAGCCGGTCGCGCAGATCGTCGGTTTTCGCGATTTCTACGCCCACCGGTTCCGCGTGACCCCTGACACGCTGGACCCTCGCCCCGAGACCGAAACTCTGGTCGAGGCCGCGCTGGCGATGCCGTGGCGCAGTGTTCTGGACATGGGCACCGGGACCGGCGCGATCCTTCTGTCGCTGCTGGCGGCGCGTCCGGGCGCGACCGGGACGGGAACCGACATCTCGGCGGCCGCGCTTGAGGTGGCCCGTGACAATGCCCGGCGCCTGCGGGTGGCTGCCCGGTTCCAGCAGGCGGACTGGTATGATGGCGTCGTGGGCCGCTTTGATCTGATCGTGTCCAACCCGCCCTATATCGCCGAATCCGAGATGGCGGGGCTGAGCCCCGAGGTGCGGGAATGGGAACCGCGCAAGGCCCTGACCGACGGGGCGGACGGCCTGACCGCCTATGGGATCATCGCCGCGGGCGCACGCGACCATCTGACCCCGGGGGGGCGGTTGCTGGTCGAGATCGGGCCCGCGCAGGGCGCCGATGTCGCCGCGATTCTTCGCGCGCAGGGCGCGGAAATTCGCCTGATCCGCGACCTCGACGGGCGGGATCGCGTCGTCTCGGCCTGCTTCGGGTCGTGACGCGCGACAATCGGCCCGAAAAAGCCCGTCAAATGCCCGATTGGCCCTTGTCACCGTCGCGCCCGCATGGTTAGTCACGGTCGTGTCGGGGCCGAAAGGCTTCCGCACGGGTCAGCCTTGACATGCCGATGCCAACTGGACGCAGATCGCGCCCCGAAAGATACAAGGCGGAGGATGACGGCACGGCGCGGTGATTTTCCGCGTTGCCGCCCGAATCGACATCCAGACCCATCTGGACCCCGGAATTCCCTGGAACCACGACAGACAGACTGATGAGATCATCCAAATCCCGTTCGCGTAACAAGACGAACCGCCAGCGTTCGCTGGGGAACATTGTGAACCGTGTCTTTGACAGCTCGGGTCCCGAGGGCAAGGTCCGCGGCACGCCACAGCAGATCATCGAGAAATACTTGGCCCTGGCGCGTGACGCGCAGCTTTCCAACGACCGCGTGGCCGAGCAGAGCTTCTTCCAGCATGCCGAGCATTACACGCGGATGCTGGGCGAGGCGCAGCGGGAAATGGCCGAGCGGCAACAGGGCCAGCACGGCCAGAACCCGCGCCAGCAGGGCGACGACGACAATCAGTCCGCCCGCGAGGGGAATGGCCGCGAAGGCGGCCAGAACGGCACGGGTCGCGATCATGGCGGGCGCGACCATCCCGGGCGCGATCAGTCGGGCGGCGACCAGTCCGGGCGCGAACAGGGTAGCCGGGATCAGTCCGGGCGCGACGACGTCCAGCGCGACCATGGGCAGCGCGACCAGAACCGCCGGCACGACGAAGAGCCCGCCGAAGCGCGCCGCGACGAGCAGCCGGCGAATGGTTCCGAGACGCGCGATACGGATCAGAGAAAGCCTGAACCGCGCGGCCGTACGCGCCGTGCGCCGCAGGCTGCCCGCGGGGCCGATCAGGACACAGGCCCGCAAGCTCTGCCGGACGCCGTGGATTCCGACGGCGCCGAAAAGGCGGCATCGTTCGGCAGCGACGAGGCCGAGAAGCCCAAGCCGAAAGCCGCCAGGCCCCGCGCGCCGCGCAGTGCCGCGCCACGCACGCGCCGCAAGCCCTCTGCCGACGACACGGCAGAGCCCGGCCCGGCTGCGTCCAGGCCGGCTGACAGCGACGCCGATCAAGGCTGAGCGAAGCGGGCGATCCGACTGGAAAAGACCGCTTGCGCGGTCTTTTTTCATGGGTCCGGCCGGTGTCGGCCACGGCCTTTCCGATGAAGTTCGCGGGCCAGCCTGCGCGACGCAGCCCCTGCCGGGCAAGCGGCACCGCCGCGGACGCGGCGGGTCTAGGGTTCCGCGGCGGTCTCGCGCAGCGATTTCAAGGCGCGCGCCAGCGCACAGAAATGTTCGAGGTCGATTTCCTCGGCCCGCGCCGTGGGGACGATGCCAACCCGTTCCAGAACGGTCTCGATCCCGGGATGCAGGCCGCGCAGGCTGGCGCGCAGCATCTTGCGGCGCTGGTTGAACGCCGCCGCGGTGACCTGCGACAGGACCGCCGGATCGGCCGGAAAGCGCGGCTCGGGAAGCGCTGTCAGTTGCACCACCGCAGAGTGGACCTTGGGCGCGGGCACGAAGGCCTCGGGCGGCAGGGTCATCACGATCTGCGCGTCGGCCCGCCACTGGGCCAGAAGCGCGAGGCGGCCATAGGCCTTGCCGCCGGGCCGCGCGACGATCCGCTCGGCAACCTCTTTCTGGAACATCAGCGTCAGCGATTGCCAGAACGGCGGCCAGTCGGGCGGGGTCAGCCAGCGGATCAGCAGTTCCGTGCCGATATTGTAGGGCAGATTGGCGGCGATCCGGATCGGCGGGGTCAGATGCGCCAGCGGATCGATCTTCAGCGCATCGCCCTCGATGACCGTCAACCTGCCCGGATAGGCCGCGGCGATCTCGGCCAGCGCGGGCAATGTGCGGCCGTCCTTCTCGATCACCAGCACATGCCGGGCTCCCTCGGCCAGCAGGCCGCGCGTCAGCCCACCCGGACCGGGCCCGATCTCGAGCACATCGCAGCGTGTCAGGTCGCCCGCCTGCCGGGCGATCTTGGCGGTCAGGTTCAGGTCCAGCAGGAAGTTCTGGCCGAGCTGCTTCCTGGCGCGCAGATCGTGGCGGGCGATGACCTCGCGCAGGGGGGGCAGGTTGTCGATGCTGCTCATCCGGCGTCCGACCCGCATGTTGCGTCCCGCGACGGCCGGGGGCTGGCTGCCCCCGGACCCCCGCAGGCCTTCGCGCGACGCGGAATCCTCATCCGCGGGTCGCCGCCATGTCCCGGGCCATGCGAAGCGCGGCGATGGTCGAGGTGGGATCGGCGCGACCCCGGCCGGCAATGTCGAAGGCGGTGCCGTGATCGGGCGAGGTGCGGATGAAGGGCAGACCCAGCGTGACGTTCACGCCGCCGGCGAAGTCCAGCGTCTTGATCGGGATCAGCGCCTGGTCGTGATAGGCGCAGATCGCCGCGTCATGGCGGGCGCGGGCGGCGGCATGGAACATGGTGTCGGCGGGCAGCGGGCCGGCGATGTCCAGCCCCTCGGCGCGCAGCCGGTCCAGCAGCGGGCGGATCCGGTCGATTTCATCGCGCCCCATCGTGCCGCCTTCGCCGGCATGGGGGTTCAGCCCGGCGACGGCAAGGCGCGGGTCCGGGATGCCGAAATCGCGGATCAGCGCCGAGTGGGTGATGCGGATCGCCTGTTCCAGCGCCTGATCGCTGAGCGCGGCCGGCACCTGCGACAGCGGGATGTGGATGGTGGCGGGCACCACGCGGCAGGGCGGGTCGATCGTGGTCGAGGCCAGCATCATCGCGACCGGCACGCCGCCGGCCAGATCGGCAAGGTATTCGGTGTGGCCCGGGAAGGCGAAGCCCGCGCCCTCCTTCAGCGCCTGCTTGCTGATCGGCAGCGTGGTGATCGCCGCCGCCTCGCCATGCATGACCATTTCCACGGCGCGGGCGATCACCGCGATCACGCCCTTCGCGTTGGCGGGGTCGGGTCTGCCGGGCGTCGCGGCAGCGGCGAATTCGTGCGGCAGCACCGGCAGCAGCCCCTCTGGCACGGGGTCAGAGGGCGCGCTGATTTCCTGAAAGCCCGTCCCTGGGGGCAGGTGGCGCGGATCGCCGATCCATGCGAACTCCACGCCCGATGCCAGCGCCAGCGGCGCCAGTTCGGGGCCGATCCCGGCGGGTTCGCCGCAGGTCAGGAGGATCCGGCCGCTGGTGGCTCGCCCGGTCATTGCCGCCGCACCGCCCATCTCAAGGCCGCCGGATCACCGCGTCGGCGCGCAGTTCGGCCAGATAGGCGTCGGCCGCGGTGGCGGCCTTGCGGCTGAACAGCTCTTCGCGAACCACCTGGCGGCTGGGAACGCCCCGGTTGTCAGGCACGGCCGCCTCGACCCCGTCATCGGGCAGCGCGGTGGTGGCCACGTCGTTCTGCGCCTCGGCGAGGATCGCCGGCTGGCGCGAGCACAGCATCACCAGTTCGGCGGCGTTGCCGTAATTGACCACCGCCGCCTCGTCGTCATCCAGCGAGGCAAGCTGGGTGGCGATCAGCGTCGGGATGGCGTTCTGCGAGACGGTCTGGCGCTGGATCGCGGCGGCGGCGCTGCCGGCCTCGGCGTAAAGCGTGTCGCAGCTGCGCACGCGCGCGGCCAGGGCCGTCGCCTCGGCGGCCGAGGCCAGCCGCAGGGTCATGTAGTCCAGCACCTGTTCCTTCGCGCCGGGCCGAAGCGTGCCCTGCGTGTCGCGCAGATGGAACAGCACCACGGCGCCCGGAATGTTCAGCGGCTGGCTTGTCTGGCCGGGCCGCAGCGCCAGGATCACCGGCCGCAGGGTCGGCGGCAGATTGTCGATATCGACCCAGTTCAGCCGGCCCCCGGCACCGGCCGACCCGGCCGCCGAATACTGGCGTGCGGCGGCGGCGAACTGCGCCTCGGACGGGTTGCCCCCGGCAATCGAGGCGGCGCGGCTCATGGCCGCCTGTTCCTGGCCCTGCGGAGCCGGGATGATCAGTTCGGACAGCAACACGCGGGTGACGATCGGCGTCTCGACCTGGCGCTTCATCTCCTGATCGATCTCGGCCTCAGAGATGTTCAGAAGCGGCACCAGGCGCTGGCGAATGACCGCGCGCCACGCCACCCCGGCCTCGACGAAATCGCGATAGACCTGGCGTTCGACCCCGGCCCGCTCCAGCGCTGCGGCGAATTCGGCCGAAGACAGTCCCGCCCGACCGGCGAATTCATCAAGCCCGATCTGCAAGCCCTCGTCGGTGACCTCGATGCCCTGCTGCCGCGCGGCATGCATCCGCAGCCGGTCCGCGACCAGCGCATCCTCGGCCTCGGCCGCCGTGGTCGCCGGCGCGCCCAGGATCTGCATGAAGCGCAGGCGCTGTTGCACCTCGTATCGCGTGACCGCGCGGTCGTTGACATAAACGACCGGCTCGAACGGGTTTTGCGCGGCTGCCGGGACGGCTGCGCCTGTAAGCAGGCTCGCCGCCAGGACGATGCCGGAAAGGATGTGCCGCATCTGCTGCCCCCACTATCATTCTTCGCCCGCAGACTAGCGCATGCAACTGCGCCGCGCCACCGTGCCTGGACCGTCTTTCGGCCTGCCGAACCCGCCCAGCCGGACCGACAGGTCCAGGCTGGTTTCCGGCCGCACGCTGCTGGATGCGGTGAACCGCCGCGACAGCCCCATCTCGACCGCGATGCACTCGTTGCGATAGGTCACGTCCAGCGCGGCGGTCTGTGCCCGGTCGGCGGCGAAATCATAGCGCGTCTCGGCGTTGCCCCACCAGCCTTCGGCGATCTGCCAGCCGATATTGGCGGTCAGTTCGCTGATGTCGGTCTCGCGGCCCTCGTTCTCGTCGCTGTCGATCCACAGATGGCCCGCCGACACTTGCAGGTCCGGGCGCAGCCAGCCAAGCCGCAACTCGTTGCGCGAGACCGTGAACGAATCGTCGAACAGCGCGCGGTTGGCGATCGCAAGGCCGGTGCCGCTGTCGTAATGCGCCGCCAGCATCCAGTCCGAGCGCCGCCCGCCAAGCGGCGATTCGGGCCGGAAGGCTTCGTCCGGGTCCGTTCGCAGCACCCGCCCGCCGGTCAGCCCCAGCGACCATCCAGCCGGGTCGATGCGGGTCCAGCCGATCCCGACATTGGCGCGCAGCCCGGTCTCGCGCAGGTCCCAGCCCGCAAAGCGGTTGTCGGAAAACAGGTTGCCCTCGTCGAACTCGATCAACCGGCTGTCCTCGTTGGGGATGTCGGTATCCTGGCCGCGCGGCGACCACAGAAGCTGGGCGATCGGCTCGACGATATGGGTGGCGCCGCCGCTGCTGCCGGCCAGCGGCCAGCGCAGTTCGACCCCGACCAGCGGATCGACGCGGCTGACCACGTCGTCGTATCGATCGTCCTGCGCGATCCGGTACAGATCCGCGTCCAGCCCGGCGATCGTGGCGCCGACCAGCCCGCCGGGCAGGATCTCGGTCCGCCGCCAGTCAAGCCCGATCGAGCCGCGCGCGACATCGCGCCCGACGATGTCCGCGTCCGAGGGGCGGCGATGGGCGTGGACCGACCATTCCATCAGCGCCTCGCCGCCGATCACGCGGGGCGAGAAACGCCGCCGCCACAAGGCGTCGGCCACCTGCGCGGGAGAGGTCGCGTTGTCCTCGTCGTCGCGCAGCGAATCGTAATTCCCGACCCGCCCGAAGAACAGCTTGTCGCGGGTGACGCGCTCCACCGACAGCCCGCTCCACAGCCGGTCGGCGTCGGTCACGTCGTAATCCAGCAGATAGCCGCGATCGCTGGCGACCTGAAGCTGCACCCCCAGCCGGTAGCCGCGCGGCAGATCGACCAGCGCGTTGCCGAACAGGTAGCCGCGTGTTTCGCCGGTTTCGATGTCGTCGCGGCTGATCGACCCGTGCCACTGCGCCACGCCGCTGCGCCAGGCCTGCCGATAGCGCAGTTCCAGCGTGCGCGTCCGGCTGGCCGACAGATAGGGCGTCAGGGTCAGGTCGGCATGGTCGCCAAGGGTCTGGAAATAGGGGATCTTGATGCCGAAACCCAGGCCCGAGGTCGTGCGGATCTCGGGCCGCAGAAAGCCCGACTTGCGCGCCACGGTCGGGTCGGGCGCGGTGATGGCGAAGGGGGCGGCGGCGATCGGAACGCCAAAGGCGCGCAATTGCGGATGGTCGAAGCTCAGCAGGCGCGTCTCGGCATCATGGGTGATGCTGCGCGCGCGGATTTCCCACAAGGGCGTCGGGTCGTCGGCGCAGACCTGGCAGCTCGAGGCGACGACCTGGGTCAGCCGGGTCATGCGTCCGCCGCCGGTTCGGGTCAGCTCCCGGGATGCCATCTGCAATTCGCGCGCGATGACCAGCCGCGCACCGCGGATGATTCCGTCCTGCAACCGGCGGTCCAGCTGGGCCGAATCGGCGATCAGCACCGCCTCGGCGTCGGGATCGGCGGCGCCCGGGCGTGACAGATGGATCGGACCCTCGATGGTCAGGTCGCCGCTGGCCCCGTCCACGATCAGTCGCGACGCGACCAGCCGGGCGCCCTGATACCAGACCACCACACCGCCGGCGGCGATCAGCGTCCGGTCGCCCTGCAGCACCATGCTGTCGGCCAGCACCGTGGCCGAGTCGGTGGCCTCGCCCGCGGCCGCGCGGTCGGGCAGCGTGATGTCGGCAGCCGGATCGACCGCTTCCAGCGTGGCGGTTTCGGTGCCGTCGCTCAGCGGGGTGTTGCGCAGCGGGGTGGCGGCGGGTGCCAGCGCCGCCTCGCCAGCCGAGGTGGCCAGCGGCGCGCCGCTGATCTGGGCGCCCGACATGCCGGTATCGTCCTGGCCAAAGAGCGTCTGGCCAGCGGCCATGCCCGACGCGGCAAGCCCCGCCAGCAGCAGCCCCGCGATCCGTGTCAGCCGTCCCGGCCCAGAACCCGGCCCCGTCATCCGTCCTCCCGCTGCAGGATCAGCGCCACTGCCAGCAGCATTCCCACCAGAGGCGGCGTCCATGCCGCCATCGCCGGGGTGATCTGCGCGTTATCGCCCAGAATCTGCGCCAGATTGCGCAGAAAGAACAGGCCGATCCCTGCGCCAAAGGCCAGAAGCACCGCGACGCCGGTATTCCGGCCACGGATATGGCGCATGGTGAACGCCGCCGCGATGAACACCATCGCCGCCATCAGGAACGGCCGGGCCAGCTCCATCTGGAACCAGACGCGGTGCCGGTTGGCCGAGAAGCCGGCGCGCTCCAGCCCGGCGATGAAGCCCGGCAACTGCCAGACCGGCACCGCCTCGGGGCGTCCAAAACCCTCGCGGATACGCTGCGCGGTCAGGTCCGAGGCCAGTCGCAGCGATTCGCTGGCCTGGGCCGAGGCTTCGGGGTTGGGCTGGTCCAGCGGATAGTCGCGCACGCCGCTCAGCTGCCATGCGCCGGGGGTCAGGCGGGCCTCGCGCGCCTCGAGGCGGCGAACCGGGCCGCTGTCCTGATCGAAGACCAGGAAGGCGGCATCGTAAAGCGTGGTCGCGTCCGGGCTGGCCCGCCGGGCACGGATGACGACCTGTCCGGCCTCTTCGCCGTCCTCGACCACCGCCTGCCGCAGCCAGACGGCGGTTTCGCCGACGGACACCGTCTGCTGCCCCTGGCGCTCGATCCGCGACACCGATTCGTCGAAGCGCTGCCCGGTGACGGCGACCAGCGGGTTCAGCAGCGCCACGATCAGCGCGCCGGCCAGCGCCGCCGTCACCGCGGGCGCGGCCACCACCTTCAGCGCCGAGCGCCCCGAGGCGCGGATCGCCACCATCTCGGAGCTGCGTGCCAGGCCCATGAACAGCGCGATCCCCGCCAGCACGGTGATCAGCGGCAGGATCGCGTAGAAGCTGCCGGCGATGTTCAGACCCGCCAGCCGCGCCGCCCCCGATACCCCGATGTCGCGGTCGGCAAAGCGGCGGATCATCTCGATCATGTCGATCAGCATCAGGATCATCAGGAACACGCCCGCGATCACCAGGAACGACCGCAGAAAGCGGCGCGCGACGTAGCGGGCCAGGATCATGGCACCGCTCCTTCGGCACCGGCAGGACCGGCGGGACCGGCGGGACCGGCCGCGGCCGCCGCGCCGCCGCGCAGCCTGCGCGGCCGCGATGCCAGCCACAACAGCACCACGCACAGCCCCGCACCAAGCAGCGCCGGCAGATACAGCAACGGCCACAGCGCGGCGTCGCGCCCGGCCTCGTTCGCCGCGGCGTTGGTCAGGAACTGCACGCCGATCAGCCCCAGGATCGCCCACAGCACCTGCCGCCAGACGCCAAAGCGCGAATAGCCGCCGATCAGCAGCGTCGCGAAACCGATCAGCGCAGCGATCGGGGCCAGCAGCGGCTGCGCGATCCGCTCATGCGCCTCGCGCCTGGCATCGTCTGCCTGCGCGCCCGTCGCGGCCAGCATCTCGGCATCGGGGCGCAGCAGCCGCGGCGTGCCATAGTCGCGCAGGTCGCGGCCGCCTCGGGTGCCGGTGCCGATCATCGCGCCGATATCGTAGCTGAGTTCGTCGAACCGTGTCAGCGACAGGCGCGGAGCGTCGCCCGTGCCGCGCAGGTTCTGCGCCATGCCGCGCAGCAGGATCAGCACCGGGCCGCTGTCCTTGCGCACCACCAGCGCCTCCTGGGCGGTATAGGTGGTCTGGTCGCCCGGGTCGCGCGCGTCCTCGATGAACAGGTCCAGCAGACGGCCGTCGGTGGCCACGTCGCGGATGAACAGGGTGATGCCGTCGGTCGGATACCGGAAGGTCCCGGGGCGCAGGAACTGGGCGGTGAAGTTCTGCGCAAGCTCGGCCTGCCGCTCGGCCAGCCGGGCGCGCGCCATGGGCACCAGCCCGTGGACCAGCACGGCCACCATCAGCCCCACGAACACACCGAAGACCAGCACCGGCCGCGCCAGCCGCCACGGCGACAGCCCCGCTGACTGCATCGCCACCAGCTCGGATTCGTTTGCCATCCGGTTCGCCCCATAGGCGGTGGCCGCAAAGGCCGCGACCGGCAGCACGACCGAGATCACCAGCGGCAGCGTCAGCACGGTGAATTCCAGAACCACCATCGCGGTCTGGCCGTCGTTCAGCAGGTCGTCGAACAGGCTGACCGCGCGGTTGATCCAGTAGACGGACACCAGCACCAGCGCGAAGAAGCCGAACAGCGTCAGCATCTGGCCGAGTATGTATCGGTCGATCCGGGTCATGGCGCGTCGGGCGTCCTGCGAAAAGCGTTCGCACCTGATTAGCTGCTAGGGCGGCTCTGGCCAAGGCCCGAGCACGGGTCTAGGGTTTCGGGCAATCAGATGTGAGGAGATCCCATGACACAGCCTGTCGAAATCACCTTCACCGAAACCGCGACCGACAAGCTGGCCGGGCACAAGGGGCGCGTGGCGCTGATCGTGGCACCGGGCGGGCGGCTGCCCGCCGGACTGCCGCGCGCGACCCGCGACGTGGTCCAGCGGGCGCTGGGGTCGAAAGCCGGATCGTCGCTGAAGCCGGGCGATACGATCGAGCTGGCCTTTCCGGCCGGCATGCTGGCCGAGGCGCTGCAACTTGTCGCGCTGCCCGCCGATGCCACGATTGCGCAGGCCCGCAAGGCCGGCGCCGCCATCGGCGCCAGGCTGGGCAAGCTGCATACGCTGGTTCTGGCCGGACAGCACAAGCGCGCCAACGAGGTGGCGCTGGGCATCGCGCTGCGGGCCTATGACTTCTCGGCCTATCACACCAGTTCCGAAACCGACGGCGCCGATCGCGAGGACGCATCGGCCACGCCGCCGCAAAGCATCTCGCGGCAGGGCTCGGCGGGCGACGCGCGCCTGACCGATGCGCAGACGCCCGGCGAGGCCGCCGATGACGTTGCCGACGCCGCCGGCCCGGTTTCCGAAAAGGCCCGCGTCACCTTCATGGCCAGGGACCCCGAGTCGCTGGCCAAGACCGCGCAGGCGGCGGCCGCGGTGGCCGAGGGCGTGTTCTTCACCCGCGATCTGGTCAACGAGCCCGCCAATATCCTGACCACCACCGATTTCGCCGACCGGCTGCAGGCGATGGAGGAAATCGGCCTGACCGTCGAGGTGCTGGACGAGGACGAACTGCGCCAGCTGGGCATGCGCGCGCTGCTGGCGGTGGGACAGGGCAGCGCCTCGCCCTCGAAGGTCGTGGTGATGCGCTGGAACGGCGGCGCCAAGGATGCGCCGCCGCTGGCGCTGGTCGGCAAGGGGGTGGTGTTCGATTCGGGCGGCATCTCGATCAAGCCCGCCGCCGGCATGGAGGAAATGACCATGGACATGGGCGGCGCCGGGGTCGTGGCGGGCGTGATGCGCACGCTGGCGCTGCGCCGCGCCAAGGCCAATGTCGTCGGTCTGGTCGGTCTGGTCGAGAACATGCCCGACGGAAAGGCGCAACGCCCCGGCGATATCGTGCGCTCGATGAAGGGGGACACGATCGAGGTCATCAACACCGACGCCGAGGGCCGCCTCGTGCTGGCCGATGTTCTGTGGTACGCGCAGACCCGCTTTGATCCGCGCGCGGTGATCGACCTTGCGACGCTGACCGGCGCGGTCATCATCGGGCTTGGCCACGACAATGCCGGCGTCTTTGCCAATGACGACGCGCTCGCCGACGGGATCCTGTCGGCCGCGGGCGCCGAGGGAGAGGGCGCGTGGCGGCTGCCGCTGGGGCCGGGCTATGACAAGCTGATCAAGTCGCGCCTCGCCGACATGAAGAACACCGGCGGACGCGCAGCAGGCGCGATCACCGCGGCGCAGTTCCTGCAACGCTTCATCCGCAAGGATCAGCCCTGGGCGCATATCGACATCGCCGGCGTGGCGCTGCCGCCCTCGGCGACCGAACTGGCGCCCAAGGGGGCGACCGGCTGGGGCGTGATGACGCTGGACCGGCTGGTGCGCGACAGGTTCGAGGACGAATGAGCCGCGCAACGCGCGCACGCGGTGTACAGGCTGTGCACGCGCTGTGCACGGGCTGTGCACGGGCGGTGCGGCCGAAACCACAGCATTTGCTGGCGCTTCTGACCTGCGCTTTGGCTGTGTTGCCACACGCAACGCACGCAGCCGTTGCGCGGCGCTAAGGGGCTGCGATGGGCAACGCGCTGTTCTATCACCTCACCCGCCAGCCCGCCGAGGCGCTGCTGCCGATCCTGATCGGCAAGTCCCTTCAGGCAGGCTGGCGGGTCGAGCTGCGCGGCGCCGACCCCGAACGCATGGATTGGCTGGACCGGCAGCTTTGGCTCGGCGACGGCTTCCTGCCCCACGGGCTGGCCGGCGGCCCGCACGACGCCCGCCAGCCCGTCCTGCTGACCGTCGCCGGACAGGATCTCGCCAGCAATGACCCCGTCTGCCTGATGGCGCTGGACGGCGCCGAGGTCGCGGCCGCCGAGGTCGCGCGCCTTGAGCGCGCCTGCATCGTCTTTGACGGCGGCAGCGGCGACGCGGTCGCGCGCGCCCGCGACCAATGGCGCCTGCTGACCGCCGCCGGGGTCGCCGCCGAATACTGGTCCGAAGAGGGCGGCCGCTGGCAGCGCAAGCGCTAGGCCTGGGGGGCGGCACGCTCTGCGCTCGAGAATCCGTTTTCACCAATAGGTTGTGTCGAATCTCGTGGATCATTCGGCTGTCCGGCGTCACACTTCGCATGGGTGCCGGCAGAGTGGTGCGATTCATGAAAGGTGGAGCACCGGACAACACGGATGAACTGATCGCCCGGATCCGGGCGATGCATGCCAGCTTGCCCAGACGGTTGCGTCAATGTGCCGAATACGCCGCCGCCCAGCAGGCACGCATGGCCCAGGCGACGATCGCCGAATTCGCGCGCGGCGCCGGGGTGCCCGCATCGGCGGTGGTGCGGTTCGCGCAGGCGATGGGATTTTCAGGTTATGCCCAGATGCGCGACCTGTACCGTAGCCCGCTCGAGCTGCCCCGGCCCGATATTGCGCAGCGCCTTGAACAGCTCAGACGCCACGGAACCGCCCGACCCGTCACCCTTCTGGCCGAATGTGTCGAGGCCGGTCGGCTGTCGCTGGAGAGGATGCTCGAGACCGTCGATCCGACGCGGTTCGACCGCGCGGCGGGGGTGTTGGCGCGGGCGGGGCTGATTCATGTCGTCGGGCCTGGGCGCTGCTTTGCCGTCGCCGCTCATTCGGCCTATATCCTCGAACGGGTCGATGTCCCGGCCCTGTTGCACGGGGCGTTCGGCCAGGTCATCGGCGCCGGTTCGGTGCGCCGGGGCGATGCGGTGCTGGCGATCGCGCTCTCGCCCGCCATGCAGGAAACGCTGGATGTCTGCGCCGCCGCGCGCGGCAATGGGGCTCAGATTGTCGCCATCACCGATCCCGGCGTCGCCGCGCGACTGGGAAGCAGCGCGCTGTCCCTGACGCTGGTCGAGGTCGAGGCGGCGGGGTCACGCCCGATGACCGCGACCGCGACGCTGGCGATGGCGCTTGCTGCCGCCACCGGGGCGCTGCGGGCGGATCTGAGGAAGGAGGCGACCGCATCGGGATGATCGCGCGGCTCAGACCGCCTCGGCGTGGCCCGCCAGGCTTGCATGCGGATCCTCGCGTCGCAGGTCCGACTTCTGTCCCTGCAGCACCGCATGTCCGCGTTCCAGCACCGGGAATTCGTCGCCCAAATGCCACGCAAAGCCGAAGAGCTGTTCGACCAGCACGATCGCCATGTCGCCACGGTCGCGCCGCGCGGCGATGACCCGGCCGATCTGGGTGATGATGCCGGGCTGGATTCCCTCGGCCGGTTCGTCCAGCAACAGCCCGCGCCGCCGCGTCGCTGCGCCATCTCGGCCAGCACCGGGCAACGGTCGAAGATCGCGTCGGGAATGCGGCGTTCGTCGCGGCGCAGGCGGGCAAAGCCGGTCTCCATGTTCTCGCGCACGGTCCGCGTGGGAACGATCGCGCGCCCCTGCGGCACGCAACCGACGCCGAGCCGCGCCATCGGCCGAGCGTTGATGCGGCCCAGCGGCCTGCCCTCAAGGCCGACCTCTCGGCCGGAACGCGGGGGCCGACTCGCCACAGGGTCATCAGCGCGGTCTTGCCCACGCCGTTACTGCCCATCACGCAGCTTGCCTGCGTGCCGAAGATGTTCCTGGCCAGCTGTTGCCGCGCGATCGACACGCCGAAGGTCGCCAGCAGTGGTTCCAGCGGCCGAAGCGCCAGGTTTCGGATCACCAGCCGGGAAAGGATAACGCCGGCGCCGAAGGTCACCGCGAAGGCCAGGGGCGGCGCCAAGACCGGCGACAGCGTCCAGCGTCCCCGATCGCCGCGATCTGGGCGATCAGCGGCCCGACCATGCGCCGCGAGGGTTTGCCGATCTGTTCGGGATTGTCGTTCAGCAGGGCTTGCAACGCCTCGTTGGCGGTCGCTGGCGGACCGGGCAACAGCAGGAACAGCGCCGGCGCAGGCCCGATCAGCGGGCGGGCCGGATGGGTCACGTCGAAAACGTTCCGAGCGTTCGGGAAACGAGGGGCGGTGCATCCCGCCCCACGGTCTGACGCGGATCGGCAGTTCGACCGGACCTGCCGCAGGCCTTCGTTTCGGTGTTGAACATGCCGCATGCCTTGCCCGGCCAGTTCCTCTTCGCCGACCGAGAAGGCCATGAGCGGGATATCATCGGCCGACACCCCCGCCGCCGCCAGCTCCTTTCAGAAGCCCACATCGGCGTCGCGGATGTTGTTCGTGGTGCGCGGACAGACATAGCCCGTGCCCTGAAGCGCCCAGAATTCGACGCCCAGACCCTCCATCATGTAGTCCACCGCCGGGATGGGCTGCTGGTTGGGCGCGGCGCCGGTATGGATGACGTTCTTCGACGATTCCTCGCCCAAGTACGGCACGGGATAGAGCTGCAATCCGTTCAGCTCCTCGATGACCGGCAGCACCGATTTGCGGCTGACGCTTGTCCAGCAGTCGAAGATCGCGTTCACGTCGCTGATGGCCAGCAATTCACGCGTCGTCTCGGAAATCGCCATCCTGCCCGACAGCGAGTGCAGCACACCGGTCTTGATCGGCGCGTCCTCCTGTGCCGAGGCGCCATTCGCCAGCGCGGCCGCACCGGTCATCATCACCCTTTCGCCCGCCGCAATGGCCGGTGTCCCTGTTGTGATCTTGTGGAAGGTCTGGACCTTCGCAGATGCAGCACATGACGGACCGAGGCATTTGGACAGGCTTCGGGCGGATTTCGAGAGGCCCCGCCTGGCGCTGGTTCGATCACAGGCAGGCTGTGCCGCACATGCCCGGGACAACATCACGATCACGCCGGGGTCAGTTGCAGCCCGCCCTGGTGGATCAGGAACGCGACGACATCCTGCACGCCAGCGCCACGCCGCAGCGCGGCCATGACCACGGGACGGGACGCGCGCGCGTGTCGCGCGTCGGCTTCAAGCAAGGCCACATCCACACCCACATGCGGCGCGAGGTCGGTCTTGTTGACGACCAGCAGGTCGGACCGCGCAAGACCCGGACCACGCTTGCGAGGGATGTCCTGCCCGGCGGCGGTGTCGATGACATAGATGGTCAGATCGGCCAGTTCGGGGCTGAACGTGGCGGCCAGGTTGTCACCGCCCGATTCGATCAGCACCAGGTCCAGATCGGGAAACGCGGCGGTCAGGTCTGCGATGGCGGCCAGGTTGATGCTGGCATCCTCGCGAATGGCGGTGTGCGGGCACCCGCCGGTTTCCACGCCCCGGATGCGTTCGGCGGGCAGGACCTGCGCGCGCATCAACGCCTCGGCGTCCTCGCGCGTGTAGATATCGTTGGTGATGACGGCCATCGACAGCCGGGGCGCCAGCACGCGGGCAAGCTGTTCGGTCAGCGTGGTCTTTCCGGCCCCGACGGGGCCGCCGATGCCGACGCGCAAAGGTCCGTTGAGGCTCATGAGCGAAAGATCCTTGAGGTCATGGTTTCGTGGTGCATGGCAGCGATATCCGCGCCCCAGGCGGCGCTGGCCAGATCCGCCTCGCAGGCGATTGCGGCGCGGTTCGCCCGGCTCAGGATGCGCGGCTGCATTCGGGCCAGCATGCCTTGTCCTTCGACCGGACCAAGCGGCAGAAAGCGGACGGCGGCGCTGATCAGGTTCGCGGCCTGCGCCTGAAGGAATGCCGCGATCACCTCGGGGGCGGGCAAGGGCAGGGCGGCGCAGGCGCGGCCAAGCGCTATGGGCAGCGCGACGGGCTTATGGGGCCTGCCTGTCAGCGCAGCCATGTTGGCGGCAAAGGCCGCGCCCTGTTCCAGGGTTTCGGTCAGGCGCTGGCTGCTCATGCAGGCGGCGCGGGCCAGATCGTCCAGCGCCGCGTGGTCCGCACGCGCACGAAGCGCCAGCGACAGCAGCACGGCATCGCCCCAGCCTTGCCCGTGATCCAGCCAGTCTGACAGCCAGGCGGGCAGGCTGCTGCGCGTCACCGCGCCCTGATCCATCGCCCATTCCAACCCTTGGGACCAGGCAAAGCCCCCCACCGGAAAGGCGGGCGACAGATACTGCGCCAGCTGCAGCCTTGCGATCTCAGGCGTGTTCGCTGTGGTCATGACCATGGTGGCGATGGTGGTGGTGCGTGTGGTGGTGCGTGTGGTCGGGGCCGTGGTCATGGCCGAAGGTGCGACCGTGACCATAGGCGCCGCCCTCGGGGCGGAAGGGCATCTCGGCATGGGCGATCTGGGCGCCCAGCTTCTTCAGCATCGCCTCCAGCACATGATCCTGGCGAATAATCAGCCGGTCGGCCTCGATCCGGCAGGGAGTGTGTCGGTTGCCGATATGCCAGGCCAGTCGCGCCAGGTGGCCGCGAACGACCAGCACCGGTTCAGGGGCGGCGCGCACGACGATCTGGCGGCCGTCGGACAGCGCGAAGACGTCGCCATCCTCGAGGCTGGTGACCTCGGGCAGATCCACGAGGAAATCGCCGCGCGCGCAGGTCAGCCGCTTGCGGCGCAGCAGGCGGCCTTCGTAATCCAGCGCCACCTCGCCGTCAAAGGGCGCGGGCGCGTTCCGGGTGATGGTATGAGCGGTTGCAGTCATGTCAGGTCCTGCCTCAAAATAGGAAATAGCGCTGCGCCAGCGGCAGTTCCGTCGCCGGCTCGCAGGTTAACAACTGTCCATCGGCGCGGACCTCGTAGGTCTCGGGATCGACCTCGATCCGGGGCATGGCGTTGTTCAGGACCATGTCGGACTTGCCGATGTCGCGGGTGTGTTCGACGGCGATCAGGGCCTTGGACAGATGACTTGCCGCGCCGTCCTCCATCCCGGCCCTTGACAGGAACAGCGCCGAGGCGCGGCGGTTATGCCCCCACATGGGGCGCGAAAAGACCGGCTGCACGGGGATCGAGCCATTGGGATCGCCCATCTGAGCCACGCTGATCTGGCCGCCGACCAGCACCATCTCGGGCTTGGCGGCAAAGAAGGCGGGAGACCACAGGCACAGATCGGCGCGCTTGCCCGGCGTGATGCTGCCGATATGGGCGCTGACACCATGGGCGATGGCCGGGTTGATCGTGTATTTGGCGATATAGCGGCGGGCGCGCAGGTTGTCGTTATCGCCCTGTTCCTCGGGCAGTCGGCCGCGCTGCTGGCGCATCTTGGAGGCCGTCTGCCAGGTGCGGATGATGACTTCGCCGACCCGGCCCATGGCCTGACTGTCCGAAGCCATGACCGAGAACGCGCCCAGATCGTGCAGGATATCCTCGGCGGCGATGGTCTCGCGGCGGATGCGGGATTCGGCGAAGGCCACATCCTCGGGCACGCGGCGGTCCAGATGGTGGCAGACCATCAGCATGTCGAGATGTTCCTCGACCGTGTTGGCGGTGTAGGGGCGCGTCGGGTTGGTTGACGAGGGCAGCACATTCGCCATCCCGACCATGCGGATGATGTCGGGGGCATGGCCGCCGCCCGCGCCCTCGGTGTGATAGGCGTGGATCGTGCGGCCCGCGATGGCGGCCATCGTATCCTCGACAAAGCCCGATTCGTTCAGCGTGTCCGTGTGAATCATCACCTGCACGTCCATCGTGTCGGCGACGGCAAGGCAGGTGTCGATGGCGGCGGGCGTGGTGCCCCAGTCCTCGTGCAGCTTCAGCGCGCAGGCCCCGGCCCGGACCTGATCCTCCAGCGGAGCGCGCTGACTGGCATTGCCCTTGCCGGCGACGCCGATGTTGACGGGCAGGTCGGCGCAGGCTTCCAGCATGCGGGCAATGTGCCACGGTCCCGGCGTGCAGGTCGTGGCCAGCGTGCCATGGGCGGGGCCGGTGCCGCCGCCCAGCAGCGTGGTGACGCCCGAATGCAGCGCGTGATCGACCTGCTGGGGGCAGATGAGGTGGATGTGGCAATCGAATCCGCCCGGGGTCAGGATGCGGCCCTCGCCGGCGATGATCTCGGTTCCGGGGCCGATGATCAGGGTCACGCCGGGCTGGGTGTCGGGGTTGCCGGCCTTGCCGATGCCCGCGATCACCCCGTCCTTCAGGCCGACATCGGCCTTGGTGATGCCCTGATGGTCGAAGACCACGACGCCGGTGATGACCGTGTCCATCGCGCCGCCCGCGCGGGTGACCTGGGACTGACCCATGCCGTCACGGACCACCTTGCCGCCCCCGAACTTGACCTCCTCGCCGGGGATGGTCAGGTCGCGTTCGACCTCGATCAGCAATTCGGTATCGGCAAGACGGATGCGATCGCCGGTGGTCGGGCCGTAGAGCGCCGCGTAGTCGGCGCGAGACAGCGGCAGGGCCATGTTACAGCGCCCCCATGATGTCTTTGCGAAAGCCCTGCACCACGCGGTTGCCGGCATAGGGGATCAGCCGCACCTCGCGCGACTGGCCGGGCTCGAAGCGCACGGCGGTCCCCGCGGGGATCGACAGGCGCATGCCACGCGCGGCCCGGCGATCGAAGTCCAGCGCCGGGTTCGTCTCGGCGAAGTGATAATGGCTGCCGACCTGGATCGGGCGGTCGCCGGTATTGGCGACCAGGATCGTGACCGGCTCGCGGCCCTGGTTGAGGGTGATCCGGCCGTCGGCCGGGAAAACTTCGCCGGGAATCATGACCTGCCCCGTTGCCAGATCCAGACGCAGACCATCAGCGCCGCGACCAGGGCGGCAACGGCCCGGTGATCGGGTGCGGTCAGCACATGGAACGCGCCTGCCTGACCGTGATCGCCGGCATGCGCCAGCGCCGTGGCGGGCAGCGCGGCCACGAGAATGGTAAGCTTGTTCATGTCAGGCCTCCTCGCGGATGGGGTGGTGAACGGTGACCAGCTTGGTGCCGTCGGGAAAGGTCGCCTCGACCTGGACGGAGTCGATCATCTCGGGCACCCCCGGCATGCACTGACCGGCGGTGATGACATGGGCGCCCGCCTGCATCAGGTCGGCCACGCTGCGGCCGTCGCGTGCCCCCTCGACGACGAAATCCGTGATCAGCGCGATTGCCTCGGGATGGTTCAGCCTGACGCCGCGGCCCAACCGGCCGCGCGCGACCATCGCGGCGACCGAGATCAGCAGCTTTTCGCGTTCGCGAGGGGAAAGCTTCATCTCAGACCTGCCAGATACGGGGAAGGGGATCGGCGCGCAGCGAGCACAGGAGGCGGTTCAACTGCCGGCGCAGCGGCCAGCCATCGCCGCCCAGCAAGCGCACCACCAGTCGCCCGGGAGGGGCGCTGGCTGCCGAGGTGACGCCGGGTTCGTCCAGCACGTCGCGGGCCCTGGCCAACAGATCGGGCGCCTGGGGCGCGATGACCGCCAGCGTTGCCATCGCGCGCGCGCCGCCCAGCATCGACGCACCGTCCAGCCGGTTCAGCGCGTCATCGTCCAGCATCAGCGCGTCATGATGGACCAGCCGCCCGGCGCGTCGGACCACCCGCCTGTCGCCCAATGTCAGACGCGCAAGCTGTTCGCCCATCGCCAGCCGACCCAGCACGATCATTTCCAGCAGCATGCAGCCGGCGCCCTCGGCCAGATCGATTTCGGTCCGGCGGCACAGCCTGGCGCCGTCGAACAGGATCGTTTCCTGCGGCAGCCAGTGCAGCCACGCCCCCTCGGCGACCTTCAGCCGCACGGCGGCGCGGGCCGGTGCCTGCTCGGCGCGGTAGGCGCGCTCGGCCGTCTGCGTCGTGGCCAGCGCGCGGGTGCCGGGGCGCAACTCGACCGCAAATTCCAGACTGTCGCCCGAGGCCAGCCCGCCTGACGTGTTCAGGAAAACGATCTCGGGCAGTCCCGCCGTCACACGGGGAAGCATCACCCTGGCAGATCCGGACTGCGCCAGGTCGATGATCCCCCGCGGGCCCAGACTGACATATGCGCGGCCGGAGCTGCGCTGCATGGTGATCGGCTGGGCGGAGGCATCGAACATGACGGCACTGGGCGCGCCGCCCGATCCCAGGTCAATGAACCCCGCAAGCGGCGAAGGCCGTGCCGAAGTAAACGCCCGGCGCTTTGCCCGCGACGCGGGCCGATTGCGGGAATATCGGGCAGGATCTGGACGGTTCGAGGGGGTGATACCCAGCCCGAGATCAGCCGTCGGCGCTGTCGCCCGCGTCGGACCCGGTCTCAGACCGCCGAGGCGCTCAGCAGGCGGCGGCGGGATGGCGGGATGGCGCGGATTTCGACTCCGGTGAAGACATGCATCGTTTGCAGCACAGGATCGACCACGGCGTGGTCGCTGACCCAGCCGCCCATGGCGAGATAGCTGCGCAGCAGCGGCGGCATCGCGGCCATGGCGCGCTTGGGATCGGGCTTGCGCAGCCGCAAGGCCTGCGCAAAGCTGAACACCCTGGGCGCCTTGACGCGCGGCCACCAGCGTCGTGGCGCCAGGTGGCGTTCCCTGAGGATCGCGAAAGCCTCGGCGTGCTCATCGGGTTCGGTGCCCACGAAGCTGGAGCAGCCGAACAGCATCTCGATCCCCGCCGCCTCGACAAATCGGGTCATCGCGGCCCACGAGATGCGGATGATGTCGGGATCGCGCTGCTCGGGGTGGATGCAGAAACGACCCATCTCGACCATCGGGCCGTCAAAGGATTCCAGCGCCTTGAGATTGTAGAATTGCGCGGAATAGCTGCGGCCGATCTCGGACCCGCCCGCCAGTTGCAGGAAGCGGAAACAGCAGACAAGCGTGCCGGTCGCAACCTCCTCGACCAGCATGTGCCGGCAGTCGGCGTCCAGCGCATCGCTGTCGATCTGCACGCCGTCATCGCGTCCTTCGTTGCGAGCGATGAAGCACAGCCACCGCAGCCGCTGCGCTGCGTGCACGTCCTGGGGGGTTTCGGCCAGTCGAGCCTGGTATCGACCTCGGCGGAATGGTGGCATGTGGTAAGTGCCCCTGATGTCTCGGCGCAAGCCATATCCTGATCTTGTGTCAGTTCCGCGAAAGCACAATGACCCTGATCTGACAAGACACGCGCCTGGCGATCAGGGGTCCTCGATGTCGTCGCGCGCGGGCATGGTGTCACCCAGCACGTCCTCGACGTAGATCCGCTGAACGAGGATGATCGAGACCAGCAGCAGGGGCGTGGCCAGGATCACGCCGAACAGCCCCAACATGCTGCCGAAGGCGACGATGGCCATGACCGTCAGCACCGGAGGCAGATGGGCCGCGTAGTTCTGGATCATCGGCATCAGGATATTGCCCTCGAGCTGCTGGATGACCAGAAACAGCAATGCCACATAGATGGCCGTGTCCATGCCCTGGGTCAGCGCGAACATCACCGCCGGAATGCCCGACAGGAACGGGCCGATCACCGGGATGATGTTGGTCAGGCCCGCGATCAGGCCCAGCACCAGCGCCAGGGGGATCCCCAGCAGCCAAAGTCCCAGCCCGGTCAGCAACGCAACGGCCAGCATGTCCAGCGCCTGTCCGCCCATCCACCGCGCCAATGCGCTTGCGCATTCGTCGAAGATCCCGCCGGCGCGTTCGCGATAACCGAACGGAACGAGCCGAAGGAAACCGCCCCTGTAGGTTGGCGCGTCCATGCCCAGGAAGATCGCCATCGTCACCATCAGCACCAGATTGGCAAGCCCGCCGAAAACCGTCGTGATCGTGCCGGTCACATAGCCGAAGATCGAGGGGATGCTGCCTGCCGCCGCCGCCCCGTCACCGCCATCCGGGTCCGCCTCGATCTGGCGTTCCAGAAACTGCCCGATATTGCTGCTCTCCAGCCAGTCGCTGACCTGCTGCCACGCGCCGGGCAGGCTGGACAGCAGTTCGTCGAACTGTTTCGAAATCTCGGGACCGACGGCGCCGAAGGCCGCGTAGATCGATCCCACCGCCAGCATGGCGGTCAGAAGCACACCCGACTTGAACGGCAGGCGCAGGCTACGGTTCAGCACCCGTGCGCCGCCGCGCAGCGCGATCGCCAGAAGCATGGCGGCAAAGGCCATCAGAAATACCGTGGACAAGGTCCGGATCGCCAGCAGCAAGAGGCCGATGGCGAAGACTGCGATGATGGTCGCAAACGGGATGTCCGCCATGCGCGAGAAGCGACGTCGGCGGTCCCTGTCCTTCGGGTCGGGATGGGGCTCGGTCATACGGACTCCTTCCATCAGGCGCTTGCCTGAACCAACATCTATCACGTTTCGCCGCAGCCAGAAGGGGACCGGGACGGCTTGTCGCCCGCGGGGACCCGGGTGCTGGTCCTTGCCGGGGCATCGCAAGCCTGCTAACCGGGCGCGGATTTCATGACAGGTGGGCCGATGCCCGCCGCAGACAGACAAGGTAGACCCATGGCCACCGAACGCACCCTTTCCATCATCAAGCCCGACGCGACACGTCGCAACCTGACCGGCAAGATCAACGCCAAGTTCGAGGATGCCGGACTGCGCATCGTTGCGCAGAAGCGCATCAAGCTGTCGCCCGAACAGGCCGGCAAGTTCTACGAGGTTCACAAGGACCGCCCCTTCTATGGCGAACTGGTCGAGTTCATGGCGTCCGAGCCGGTCGTGGTGCAGGTGCTGGAAGGCGAGAACGCGATTGCCAAGAACCGTGACGTGATGGGCGCCACCAACCCGGCGAACGCCGACGAGGGCACCATCCGCAAGGAATTCGCGCTGTCGGTCGGCGAAAATTCGGTCCACGGGTCGGACGCGCCGGAAACCGCCAAGGAAGAGATTGCCTTCTTCTTCTCGGGGCTGGAACTGGTCGGCTAAGCTGCCGCGATACACGATCTGAGAAAGGCCTCCCCCGGGGACGCCTTTTTTCATGCGCTCTGGGTGTTGGTATCCTTGAATGGGGGCTGCGGCCGCGTTCGCTGGATCGCGCACAGGTTCAGGATCTGTTGCAGGTCATGCGCGGTGCGCCAAGGCCGCTGTTGATTCACGGCATGGGCGGGGCTGACCGGACCGGGCTCGCCTCGGCGCTGTAAGGAGCCGGGATCGCCGGAGGGGGCGGGGAAGCGGCGGAATGGCAGCTGTCGCCGGTCTTCGGACATATCGGCATTCCGGGGCAGAGCCGCGCGCATCCCATGGGCGTCACCCGGGAAGACATGGAACCCTGGCTGGGCTTTCCCGAAAGCTAGGCTTGGTGCTGTCAGTTGCGGCAAGGCCCCGTGCAAGGTATGCCGTTTGTCGGGAACATAATTTCAGGGGGCCGCAATGCGGGCATTCGTCTTTCCGGGACAGGGGGCGCAGACCATCGGGATGGGTCGTGAACTGGCCGAGGCCTATCCGGCCGCGCGCGACGTATTCGATCAGGTGGACGAAGCCCTGGGCGAAAAGCTGTCCGATCTCATCTGGGACGGCGACATCGAGACCCTGACCCTGACCCAGAACGCCCAGCCCGCGCTGATGGCCGCGTCGATGGCGGCGTTCCGCGCCCTGGAGGCCGAGGGTTTCGGCATCCATGACGCGAATTATGTCGCGGGTCATTCCCTGGGGGAATATTCGGCGCTGTGCGCGGCGGGGTCGCTGAGCCTCGAGGACACGGCGCGTCTGCTGCGGCTGCGGGGCCAGGCCATGCAGGAGGCGGTGCCGGTCGGTCAGGGCGCGATGGCCGCCGTGCTGGGGCTGGATTTCGAGACCGTCGACCGGATCGCCCGCGAGGCCGCGGGCGGCGAGGTGGTCCAGGCCGCCAACGACAACGACCCGGCACAGGTCGTGATCTCGGGTCACCGGGGCGCGGTCGAGCGCGCGGCGGCGGCGGCGAAGGAGGCCGGTGCCAAACGCACGCTGATGCTGCCGGTCTCGGCCCCCTTCCATTCGGTGCTGATGCAGCCTGCGGCGGCGGTGATGGCCGACGCGCTGGCAGGGGTGGATATCCAGCCTCCGGCAGTGCCGCTGATTGCCAATGTCCGCGCCGAGGCGGTGATCGAGCCCGGCGCGATCAGGCGGTTGCTGGTCGAGCAGGTCACCGGGACGGTGCGCTGGCGCGAGTCGATCGCCAACCTGGCCGAGGCGGGCGTGACCGAGTTCTGGGAAATCGGCGCCGGCAAGGCGCTGTCGGGGATGATCAAGCGGACCGCGAGGGACGCGGTGGTCAGAAATATCGGCGTCCCGGGCGACATCGCGGCGCTGAAGGGCTGAGGCCCGCACGCGTGGATTCTGTGAGGAAGAAAGGGGCTGAGATGTTCGATCTGGGCGGAAGGAACGCGCTGGTAACCGGCGCGTCGGGAGGGATCGGCGGCGCGATCGCCGAGGCGCTGCACGGCGCCGGCGCGACCGTGGCACTGTCCGGCACACGCGAGGCACCGTTGGCGGAACTGGCCGAGAAATTGGGCGAGCGCGCCCATGTCGTGCCCGCGAACCTGTCGGACGCCGATGCCGTCGCGGCGCTGCCGAAGGCGGCCGCCGAGGCGATGGGGTCGGTCGATATCCTCGTCAACAATGCCGGGATCACGCGCGACAACCTGTTCATGCGGATGTCGGACGACGAGTGGGCGCAGGTGCTGGAGGTCAATCTGACCAGCGTCTTCCGGCTCAGCCGCGCCGTGCTGCGCGGGATGATGAAGGCGCGCTGGGGCCGGATCATCAACATCACATCGGTGGTGGGCACGACCGGCAACCCGGGCCAGGGCAATTACGCCGCCGCGAAGGCCGGGCTGGTCGGGATGTCGAAATCGCTGGCCTACGAGGTCGCCAGCCGCGGCATCACCGTGAACTGCGTGGCCCCCGGTTTCATCGCGACAGCCATGACCGACAAGCTGAGTGACGAGCAGAAGGGCAAGATCCTGGCGCAGATCCCGGCAGGTGCGATGGGCAGGCCCGCGGATATCGCGGCGGCCGTCGCCTACCTCGCAAGCCCCGACGCCGGATACGTCACCGGCGCGACGTTGCATGTCAATGGCGGGATGGCGATGATCTGAGCCGGTTCTGCAACGCTGCAACGCGGCGCGAGAATCCTTTGAAAACTGGTTGCATGAGTGAACATGGGTGCTATATCCCCGCCCTTAGCAGCAGGGGAACCGCCCTGTGCTGAACCGGGCCCGTGCCCGCGCACAACTTGGGCGGATGCCCGCGAGAACGAGGATATGACATGAGCGATATCGCTGATCGCGTGAAGAAGATCGTGGTGGAGCATCTGGGCGTCGAAGAAGACAAGGTGGTCGATTCCGCCTCGTTCATCGACGATCTGGGCGCCGACAGCCTCGACACAGTCGAGCTGGTTATGGCCTTCGAGGAAGAGTTCGGGATCGAGATTCCGGATGACGCCGCCGAGACGATCCAGACCGTCGGTGATGCGGTAACCTTCATCAAGGGCGCCGTCTGACACGACGCCTGGCCGGAATGGCGGCTTGCCGAATGACGGCCTTGAAACGGCGCACTCTCTTGCGAGAGGCGCCGTTTTTTCGTGCTTGCCGATCCGCGCGTGGAACCGCGCACCGCCGCGCGCGTTGTTCGGGGAAAGCCGAAAGGAACATGTCATGGCTGTGAATCTGCAAGGTCTGTCCGACAATGGTCGCAAGACTGCAATATCCGAACTGAACGCCCGGCTTGCCGACGCCATCGCCCTGGGTCTGGCGATCAAGCAGGCGCATTGGAACGTGAAGGGCCCCAACTTCATCGCCGTCCATGAGCTGTTCGACAGCGTCTACGCCAATATTCAGGAACATGTCGACATCATGGCCGAGCGCGTCCAGATCCTCGACGGCGTCGCGATCGGGACGGCCGAAGAGGTCACCAAGAGGACGTCGATCGAACCCTATCCCACCGATCTGACCAAGGCTGCCGATCACATCAAGGCGGTCTGCGAGCGGATGCGCGACCACGGCGCGAAACTGCGTGCAGGGATCGACGTCACGGATCAGGCCGGCGACGCGGACACCGCCGATATCCTGACCGCCGCCTCGCGGACGGCAGACAAGGACCTGTGGTTCATGGAAAGCCACCTGGAATAAAGCCGGTCAGCGGCGCCTGTGCCGTGCCAACCGGCAGGCCGGGTCCGCCCGTCCGCGCATGCCGGTCAGCGACCCAGCTTGGCGTGGACTTCTTCCAGGTCGATCTCGCCGGTTGGCATCTTGTTGTCGGGATCGTCGAAGTCATAGCGGAACAGCAGGAAGTCGTCCTTGTAGATTTCCCAGATCAGGTGCCGGGACAAGTCGTCGAAATAGTCGCTGACCTTGTGCGCGCGCCGGGGGCCGTGGCCTTCGCTCTCGTTGAAGCGCGGCACCTGCGCCAGATCGACGGAGACGGGCGTCCTGGCGGCGTCAAGAACCTGTTGCATGCCTTCATTGAACATCTCGGTGAAGAAGATGCGGTCATAGCGTCCGCCGTTCAGGATGAAGGTCGAGACATGTCCCGACATCGCCGACCAGTGGATATCCGGCTCCATCGGGCGGCGCCAGCGGATCGTATCGCGCGCGAACAGAAGGAACCGGCGAAAGCTGGCGATCTGGTCGAATGCGAACCCGTTCTCGGGGCTGCCGACATCGATGCCATAGCGCTGGACCAGCTGCGGCACCAGGTTGCCGCGATAGCGTCTTCCGTTGCGCTGGATACCCGCGATCTTGTCGAAGAACGACGACAGCAGGCGCGCGTAGGGGTTGCGGACGCAGGTGAAGGTCAGGGCCGTGTGGGCGCGGACCGCCTGTTCGATCAGTGGCTGGCTGTCTTCCTGCGACCATTTGTGCAGGCCCGATCTGGAATCGTGGATATCGCCGTCGAAGAACCTGCCGTGATCGGAATGGAACATGATCTGGCCGATGGTCGAGCAGGCGCATTTCGGCACCACCCGATAGATCATGCTTTCGCTTTCCGTCATCCAGACGCCGGGAAAACCCATTCTGCCGCAACTCCGTTTCGCGGCGCGGTTGCGGTCGTGTCGCGGTTCTGACCGCACGCCGCTTGCCCACGCGCTGAAAATGTTTAGGAACAAAGATCAAAAGACGAGGGGATTATCAACGGCCTCCCTTCACCTCGCCATGAACTGGACGGATATAGTTGCCTGCAATGGCCCGTATCGCCTTCATCCTGCTGACGCACAAGGATCCGCAAGGCGTGATCGACCAGGCCCGGCGTCTGACCGCGTCGGGCGATTACGTCGCGATCCACTATGACAAGGGCGCCCCGGTCGCGGAATACCGGATGGTCCGCGAGGCCCTTGCCGGACACCCTGGGGTGGTGTTCGCGGCGCGGCGGCTGAATTGCGGCTGGGGTGAATGGTCGCTGGTCGCGGCGACGCTGGAAGCCTTGCGCGCGGCCGAGAAGGCGTTCCAGCAAGCCACTCACTTCTACATGCTGTCGGGCGACTGCATGCCGATCAAGTCGGCGGAACATGCGCGGGCCTTTCTGGATGCCGAGGATTGCGACTTCATCGAAAGCTTCGATTTCTTCGACAGCGGCTGGATCAAGACCGGCATCAGGCAAGAGCGGCTGATCTATCGGCACTGGTTCAACGAACGGACCCAGAAGGCCTTGTTCTATACCAGCCTGGACCTGCAAAAGCGGCTGCGCCTGCAGCGCCGGATCCCCGAGGACCTGCAGATCATGATCGGGTCGCAATGGTGGTGCCTGCGGCGGCAGACGATCGAGGCGATGCTGGCGCTGATCGCCGCGCGTCCGCACTATGTCCGGTTTTTCCGCAGCACATGGATTCCGGACGAAACCTTTTTCCAGACGCTTGTCGCGCATCTGGTGCCGAAATCCCAGATCCGGTCGCGCACCCCGACCTTCCTGCTGTTTTCCGACTATGGCATGCCGATCACCTTCTACAACGACCACTACGACCTGTTGCTGCGGCAGGATTTCCTGTTCGCGCGCAAGATCAGCGACGAGGCGCAGGAGCTGCGGGAAAGGCTGGGCACGCTGTGGCAGGCTTCGGGGCAGGATTTTCCGATCTCGGCCGAGGGTCCGCGGTTGTTCGCCTTCCTGACCTCGCGCGGCCGCATCGGGCGGCGATTCGCGCCACGTTTCTGGGAGACAGACGGCAATCTGGGACGGTCGCGGGTCGTGCATCTGATCGTGGCCAAGAAATGGCATGTCGCCAAGCGCCTGACTCAGCGGATTCGCGCGCTGACCAAGATTCCGGCCGTCGATTACGTCTTCAACGAGCTGGATGCCGGGCTGCCCGACATGGGCGGCGTGGCCTCGACCATCGCCAAGCGCGAGCGTCATCGCCGGGCGTTGGTCAAGCTTCTGTTCGAGCAGTTCGAGGCCCGGAATCTGGTGCTTTGCCTCGATCCGTCGGCGTTGAGCCTGATCAGCGACTTTACCGCCGATCGTGCCGAGACTCGTATCCTGTTCATCGACTCCGCGTTCGACCATGACTATCTTTGCGGTCACATGCGCCGGATCGGACTTGCCAACGAGACCACTCCGCCAGAGATGTATCTTCGGCTGGCACCGGTCGTGCGTGCCGATCTGGAACACGAGGCCGAAAGGTTGCGTGACATGGACTTCGCCCGGTTCGAGACGATCGCTGCCGATCTCGCGCCCGACCTCAATGCCGCTGCCATCGCCCGGTTTCTGGATGTTTCCCCGGAAATCGCGCAGGATCTGGCCGCTAGCCCGCATCTTTTCTCAGACTGAGCAGGATACCCATCATGGCATTCGACTATGACGACACGAACATCTTCGCCAGGATCTTGCGCGGCGAGATCCCCAACGACACGGTCGCCGAGAACGATCATGCGCTGGCGTTCCGCGACATCGCGCCCAAGACCCCGGTGCATGTGCTGGTGATCCCGAAGGGCGCTTATGTCAGCTTCGACGATTTCGCGGCGAACGCGTCGGATGCCGAGATCGCCGGCTTCATGCGGCTATGCGCCGAGGTCTGCGCGAAAGAGGGCGTCGGGCTTGACGGGGGCAATGCCGGATTTCGCGGGATCACCAACGCAGGCCCGGACGGGGTGCAGGAGGTGCCGCATTTCCACCTGCATATCATGGGCGGCCGGCCGATGGGGCCGATGCTCAATCTGCGCGACTGAGGCTCAGGTCCGGGTCATCTCGACGAACACATCCTCGAGGTCGGGCTGTTCGCTCGCCACGTCGAGGATCGGCACGCCCGCATTGCGCAGCGCATCCAGCACCTGATCGGCGCGAATCCGCGACGGCGGATAGCTGATCGCCAGCCTTCCGTCGGGACGCCAGTCGGGCCTTGCATCCGCGGGCAGGGGTGGCAGATCCACCCGCCCACCCGCGTCGATCAGCAGCGTCTTGCGGTCCGCGCGGTTCAGCAGATCGCGCGTTCCCTGCCGGACGACCAGCTCGCCATGATTGATGATGGCGATCTCGTCGCACATCTGCTCGGCCTCTTCGAGGTAATGCGTGGTCAGGATGATCGTCATGCCGGCCCGGTTCAGGCGGCGGACATTCTGCCACAGCATCTCGCGCAGGGTGATGTCGACACCGGCCGTCGGTTCGTCCAGCACCAGGATCTGCGGCCGGTGGACCAGCGCCTTGGCCAGCAGCAGGCGCCGACGCATCCCGCCCGAAAGGTTGCGGGCATAGGCGTTCGCCTGATCGGTCAGGCCGACCAGTTCCAGAAGCTCATCGGTCCAGCGCTCGGATTTCGGCACCCCATAAAGCCCCGCCTGGACCTCGAGGCTGGCGCGCGGCGTAAAGAACGGGTCCATGTTCAGCTCCTGCGGCATGACCCCGATGGCGGCACGCGACTGGCGGGGGTTCACGTCCTGATCGAAGCCCCAGATCACCACCTTCCCGTCGGTCTTGTTGACCAGCCCCGCGAGGATGTTGATCAAAGTCGACTTGCCGGCGCCGTTCGGTCCAAGCAGGCCGAAGATGCTGCCCGCGGGAATCGCCAGATCGATCCCCTTCAGCGCCTTCTTGGCGGGCGCGTTGCCCTGCGCGCGGTAGGTCTTGTGCAGACCCTTGATGTCGATGGCATTGCTCATGGGACGGTCCTTGCAGAGCTTGCGGAGGCAGGCGGCGCTGCGGTATTGGGGTTAGAGCAGATGATGCAAGCCGCCACAAGAAGGCCAGCCATGACCCAGCACGTGACACCCGAGAATCCGCTGTCGACCGAGCAAGGTCCCGAGTCCTCGAGGCTTCCCGCACCCGAGGAGTTCGTGGTGACGACCTGGCGCGTCGCCTGCGACGGTGACGACGCGGCGGGTCTGGGCCATCCGCGCGTCTGGCTGGCGATCTCGCCCGCTTCGGGGTTCGTCGATTGCGGCTATTGCGACAAGCGTTTCGTCATCGACCGCGATCACGTCGCCGGCGACCACTGAAGGCAGGTCCCGGCCCGGCCCGGGAAAGCCCTTCGGCCCCCATCGAGGGGGCCTCAGGGCTGGGCGGCCTTGCCGCCCGGGTGGCCCCGCTGCGTTTGTCCCGCGCCTCGGCATCTGGCCGAGCAGTAGCGGACCTGATCCCAGTCCCGAGCCCATTTCCGCCGCCAGGTGAAGGGCCGCGCGCAATGCAGGCAGATCTTCTGCGGCAGGTCGGCCTTGCGGCGCATGCGTGCCATCCTTCGCCTCCGTTCATGGACCGCCGATGGTCCGCCACGCGACTGGAACCGGTCTGCCTAACATGCCACAACGCAGCGTGGAACGGCGATGGAGACTGACATGAGTGACGGGTTCGGCAAGGGCTGCCATCTTCACCTGATCGATGGCTCGGCCTACATCTTCCGCGCCTATCACGCGCTGCCTCCGCTGACCCGAAAATCCGACGGGCTGCCCGTGGGCGCGGTGGCGGGATTCTGCAACATGCTGTGGAAATACGTCACCGACGAGCATGGCAGCACGGCGCCGACGCATGCCGCGGTGATCTTCGACCATTCGGCCAAGACCTTCCGCAACGAGATCTACGGGCTTTACAAGGCCAATCGCCCCGAACCGCCCGAGGATCTGCGCCCGCAATTTCCGCTGACCCGCGAGGCCACGCGCGCCTTCAACATCGCCTGTATCGAGATCGAGGGTTACGAGGCCGATGACATCATCGCCACGCTGGCCTGCCAGGCTCGCGCAGCGGGCGGATCGGCGACCATCATCAGCAGCGACAAGGACCTGATGCAGCTGGTCGGCGACGGCGTGGACATGCTGGACCCGATCAAGGGCCGGCTGATCGGGCCGGACGAGGTGCGCGAGAAATTCGGCGTCGGACCGGATCGGGTCGTCGACGTGCAGGCGCTGGCCGGCGATGCGGTCGACAATGTGCCCGGTGCGCCGGGGATCGGCATCAAGACCGCGGCACAGCTGATCAACGATTTCGGCGACCTGGAAACACTTTTGGCCCGCGCGGACGAGATCAAGCAACCGAAGCGACGCCAGACCCTGACCGACCATGCCGACCAGATCCGCGTGTCGAAACGGCTGGTGCAGCTGGATTGCAGGACACCGCTTGATTTCACCCTGGAAAGCCTGGAGGTGCGCGATCCGCAAGCCGATTCGCTGCTGGGTTTTCTGGCCGAGATGGAGTTCCGCACCCTGACCGCGCGGGTCGCCGAAAGGTTGGGCGCCAAGCCGCCCGTCGTCGCCTCGGCGCCACCTTCCCATGTCGCCGTCGCCCCCGAGCTGCCGGCGATCGACCCGGCCAGCCATGAATGCGTCACCGATCTGGCGGTGCTGGATCGCTGGATCGCGGATATCCGCGAGGCGGGTCGTTTCGCCATCGACACCGAAACCACGGATCTGGACGAGATGAAGGCGGAACTGGTGGGCATCTCGCTGGCGGTCGCGCCGGGTCGTGCCTGCTATGTACCGGTGGGCCATGTCGAGGGCAGCGACGATCTGTTCGGGACCGCGTCGCTGGCTGCAGGGCAGCTGGACCGGGATGAGGTGCTGGCGGCTCTGAAGCCGGTCCTTGAGGATCCGGCGATCCTCAAGATCGGCCAGAACATCAAGTATGACTGGAAGATCATGGCGCGGCAGCTGCCCGCTGCCGGCGGTATCCGGATGGCGCCGATCGCGGACACGATGCTGATGTCCTACGCGCTGAACGCCGGCACCCATAATCACGGCATGGACGAGCTGGCCGAACGCTATCTTGGCCATAAATGCATCCCCATCAAGGAGCTGATCGGGTCGGGCAAGGCGCAGATCGGCTTTGCCAGGGTTGCGATCGACAAGGCCACGCCCTACGCCGCCGAGGATGCCGAAGTCACGTTCCGGCTGTGGCAGCATTTCGCACCGATGCTGCCGGCCGAAAGTGTCACCACTGTCTACGAGACACTGGAGCGGCCGATGGTGCCGGTGCTGGCGCGCATGGAGATGGCCGGCATACGCGTGGACGGCGAACACCTGAAGCGCATGTCCAACGCCTTTGCACAGAAGATGGCGCAGCTCGAGGAAGAGATCCACGAGCTGGCCGGAGAAAAATTCAACGTCGGCAGCCCCAAGCAGTTGGGCGAGATCCTGTTCGACAGGATGGGGCTGGCGGGCGGCAAGCAGGGAAAGACCGGTGCCTATTCGACCAGCGCCGACGTGCTGGAGGATCTGGCGGCCGAGGGCCACGACCTGCCGGCGCGGATCCTGGACTGGCGGCAGGTCAGCAAGCTGAAATCGACCTATACCGATGCGCTGCAAGGCCATGTCAATCCGGTCACGGGGCGCGTCCATACCAGCTATTCCATCGCGGGGGCGCAGACCGGGCGGCTGGCCTCTACCGACCCGAACCTCCAGAACATCCCGGTCCGCAGCGAAGAGGGTCGCCGCATCCGCGAGGCGTTCGTGGCGGCGCCCGGGCACCGGCTGGTCAGCCTGGACTACAGCCAGATCGAGTTGCGGATCCTTGCTCATGTCGCAGAAATTCCCGCCCTCAAGCAGGCTTTCAAGGACGGAATGGACATTCACGCGATGACCGCAAGCCAGATGTTCGGGGTGCCGGTCGAGGGCATGGACCCGATGATCCGCCGGCAGGCAAAGGCCATCAATTTCGGCGTGATCTATGGTATCTCGGGCTTCGGGCTGTCGCGGAACCTGCGCATACCGCGCGCCGAGGCTCAGGACTTCATCAACACCTATTTCGAACGCTTCCCCGAGATTCGGGCCTACATGGACAGGACGGTCGCGGACGCCAAGGAAACCGGCTTCGTGCGGACGCTGTTCGGGCGGCGCATCAACACCCCCGGCATCAACCAGTCCGGACCGGCTGCGGGCGGCGCGCGCCGCGCGGCCATCAACGCGCCGATCCAGGGTGCCGCGGCCGACATCATCCGGCGCGCGATGATCCGCATGCCGGATGCCATAGCCGGGCTGCCGGCGAAGATGCTGTTGCAAGTCCATGACGAACTGGTCTTCGAGGTTGAAGAAGGTGCCGTGGACGATCTGATCGTCGCCGCAAGGCAGGTCATGGAGAGCGCGGCCGAGCCCGCGATCAAGCTGTCGGTCCCGCTTGATGTGGACGCGGGCAGTGGCGCGAACTGGGCAGAAGCGCATTGAGCGGGCGTTCGCACCACCAGGGTCACGGGCATCATCACCATGCCGCGAGGGGCGACGGGTCGATCGGCTGGGCCGTCGCCGTCAACCTGAGCCTGACGGCGGCGCAGATCGTGGGTGGCCTTCTGGCCGATTCCACCGCGCTGATTGCCGACGGTGTGCATAACCTGTCCGACGCGATGGCGCTGGTGATGGCTTTCGGCGCGCGCCGCCTGGCGCGCCGCGCGGCCACGCCCGATTACAGCTTCGGCTGGGGCCGGGCCGAGATCGTGGCGGCGTTCGTCAATTATCTTGCTTTGATCGCCGTTTCGCTGTGGCTGGCGGCCGAGGCGATCGGCAGGCTGGCAGACCCGCCGCAGGTGGTTGGCGGATTGGTGATGGGTCTGGCCGCCTTTGCCCTGGTCGTGGATATGGCGACCGCGGCGCTGGTCTGGCGGTTGTCGAAAGACAGCATCAACATCCGCGCGGCGTTTCTGCACAACCTCGCGGATGCTGCCGTGTCGGTTGCGGTCATCCTGGGCGGCGCGCTGATCTGGGCTTACGGGTGGAACCTCGCCGACCCGATCCTGACATTGGGGATCTCGGCGATCATCATCTGGCACGTCGTGCTGCAAATCGGGCCGGTGTTCCGGATGCTGATGCTGGCTGCCCCGCCCGGCAGCGATCCGCCGGGGGTCATGGCGGCCTTGCGCGGGTTGCCCGGCGTACGTGATGCGCACCACCTGCATCTGTGGCAGATCGACGAAAGGCGCAATGCCGCCTCGGTTCACCTGGTGGTCGACAGCGACGACTTCGCCAGCGTGACGCGGCGGGCGAAAGAGACCCTGCGCCGCGAATTCCGAATCGGTCACGCCACGATCGAGGTCGAGCGGCCCGACACTTGCGCGGACGGGGCAGGCAGGCAAGACGACCGCGCCCGCGACGATCGCCCTGACGCAAACCCGTCGCGCCGGAATGGCTCAGACGGCGGATGAATGGCTGCTTGGCGCGGCCGCGTAGAAATCCAGCTGATGCGCGATCATGCGCGTCAGGGGACGACCCTCGGGCGTGATGCAAAGCCCGTCGGCACTGGTGCGGATCACGCTGCCGAACCGGTCCAGCAGCGGCGCGAGAAGTGACTCCAACCGCGCGGCCGAGACGCCGTAGCGTTGCTGCATTTCCCGCGTGTCGATGCGGAAGTCGCACATCAGCGCCTCGATCATGCGGCCGCGCAGAATGTCGTCGTCCGACAATGCATGGCCACGCGTGACCGGCAGGCGACCTGCCCGGACGGCGGCGGTATAGGCGCCGGTGGCGGGGGCGTTCTGGGCATAGCCCTGAGGGAAGCGCGAGATCGACGACGCACCCAGTCCAAGCAGCACGTCAGCCTGGTCATCGGTGTAGCCCTGGAAGTTGCGCCGCAGCGATCCCTGTCCAGCAGCCTGCGCCAGCGAATCCGACGGGCGTGCGAAATGATCGATCCCGATCTCGAGATAGCCATCCGCCTGGAAAAGCTGCTGCGCCGTCCTGAACAATTCCAGCCGCGCCTCGTTGTCGGGCAGTTTGTCCTCGGGGATCATGACCTGACGCTTCGACATCCACGGCACATGGGCATAGCCGTAAAGCGCGACCCGGTCGGGCCCCAGCGCCAGCAGTTTCTGGACCGAATCCGCCATGCGCGTCGGCGTCTGATAGGGCAGGCCATACAGGATGTCGGCGTTCAGGCTGGCGATGCCATGGTCGCGAATCAGGCCCACGGCCCTGGCGGTCATCTCGAAGCTCTGGTCTCGACCGATGGCCTGCTGGATCAGCGGATCGAAATCCTGGACGCCGATCGATGCGCGGGTCATGCCGGCGGACGCCAGCGCGTCCATCCTGGCGGCGTCGATTTCCGCCGGATCGATCTCGACCGAGAACTCGCCGTTCTCGGCCAACGGGAACGCCTCGAAGATCGCGGCTGCAAGCCGGTGCATCTGTTCGGGAGGCAGCAAGGTGGGGGTGCCTCCGCCCCAGTGCAGCCGCGACAGGCGCACGCCGGGCGCCATGCGGGCGCGAAGCCCCACAAGCTCGGCCAGGAGTGTATCGGTGTAGGCGATGACCGGCTCCAGCTTCTGCGTCCCCTGGGTACGGCAGGCGCAGAACCAGCAAAGCCTGCGGCAAAACGGCACATGCACATAGAGCGAGATCTGCGCTTCGGCCGGAATGCCTGCGATCCAGGCCGAAACAAGATCGGGATCGGTTCCAGATGAGAATTGTGTGGCCGGGGGATAGCTGGTGTAGCGCGGCACGCGCGCGTCAAACAGTCCCAGTTGCCTCAGTTGCGAAACGGTGCTCATAGGGCTAGAGATAAGACAGGATGAGCGCGCAAACATTGACCCAGATCAAGTCAAGCGGACGACCTGCCGACGTGCCGGTCAAGCTGCGGTGTGAAGACTGCCCGATCCGCTATCGGGCGGTCTGCGCCGATTGCGAGGATGCCGAGTTGCCGCGGCTCGAGGAGATCAAGTTCTATCGCAGCTACGAGCCGGGTCAGGCGATCGTCTGGGGCGGCGACCACATGGACTTCGTGGCGTCGGTGGTCACCGGCGTGGCGACGCTGACCCAGACGCTCGAGGACGGGCGCACGCAGATGGTCGGCCTGCTGCTGCCAAGCGATTTCCTTGGGCGGCCGGGCCGCGACAAGGCGGCTTACAATGCTGTGGCGACGACCAAGGTCGTGCTGTGCTGCTTTCGCCGCAAGCCTTTCAACGACATGCTGCGCGACATGCCGCATCTGTCGCATCGCCTGCTGGAAATGACCCTGGACGAGTTGGATGCGGCGCGTGAGTGGATGCTGCTTCTGGGTCGCAAGACCGCGCGCGAGAAGATCGCGTCCTTCATCGCCATCGTCGCCCGCCGCGAGGCTGCCTTGGAAAAGCGCCATCCCGGCGGCCGCATGCAGGTCGAACTGCCCCTGACGCGAGAGGCAATGGCGGATTATCTGGGCCTGACACTGGAAACCGTCAGTCGTCAGGTCAGCGCGCTGAAGCGCGGAGGCATCATTGAACTGGTCGGCAAGCGCAATGTCGTGTTGCCCGACTTCGACCGGTTGGTCGAGGAGTCCGGCGACGATAGCGATGGCGGCTGGATCAGCTGATCCGACGCGGATCGTCCTGGTTTCCGGGCCCGATGGCACGGGGCGCAAAATTTTTTGACGCCGGCATCTTGTCGAAACGGGTGCAAGACGCTATTTACAAGCGGCTACGTTATCTCTGCTTCGATCTGTCTCCCTAATCCGGCTTCAGTCTTCGAGTTTGATCTGACCAGCCGGGCCGCCGCAGTTCCGCGGGCGGCAATTGTTAAGGAGATCTCACGATGGCCAATGGCACCGTGAAATGGTTCAACGCAACCAAAGGCTTCGGCTTCATCCAGCCGGAAAACGGCAAGCGCGACGTGTTCCTGCACATCTCGGCAGTCGAGCGCTCGGGTCTGCCGCATCCGCAGGACGGCCAGGCCGTGACTTTCGACATCGAAACCGGCCGTGACGGCCGCGAATCGGCGTCGAACCTGCAATTCGTCTGATAACGTCAGGCGAGTGATGATCTGGAAAGGCGGCCCTCGGGCCGCCTTTCTTCGTTGTTCGCAAGGCGATTCAGTGGGCCATGAAGACGGGCACCTTGGTTTTTTCCAGCATGTTGCGCGTGGCACCGCCAAGGATCGCCTCGCGGAAGCGAGAGTGGCCATAGGCACCCATGACGATCATGCCGGCATCGATCTCTGTCGCACGTCGGGCGATCTCGTCGCTGACGGTCGGCGCCGTGCGCGCAAGCACCGCGATTTCCGCCCGCACGCCGTGCCGGGTCAGCATCTGGGTCAGCGCCCCGCCGGGATCCGATCTCTCGACGCCGCCGCGGCGCGGATCGATGACAGTCACCTCGACCATCTTGGCGGCTTTCAGCAGGGGCATGGCGCGGCGAATCGCCGCCAAAGCCTCGACCGACTGATTCCAGGCCACAAGGATTCGGTCCGGGGGATCGGCCGGCAAACCCGATTCGGGCAGCACGAGGACCGGACAGCGCCCTTCGAACAGGGCCGCTTCGGTCACCGCCTCGGCGTCGCCCGGCGCGGTCTCGCCATAGGGACGTCCCAGCACCGTCAGGTCTGAAAATCGCGCCCGCATTCCAACCAGGTTGGGAATCCCGCCAGACTGCGCGACCGCCGATTCCACCGACCAGCGCATGTCGCCTGCGCCTGCCAGGTGCTGCCGGACCGCTTCCTCCATCGACTCGGCCTGTTGCATCGCGGCATCGATGGATTCCTGGAAGGCATAGGGCGTGCCTCCGGGAAAGTAGTAACCCGCCTGGCTGTGGTCGATTCCCAGGCACAGGATGTCCAGATGCGCATCCTCGCGCGCGGCCAACTCGGCAGCGGCGTCCAGTTGCGGCATCTGACGCTTGTCGGAAAGGACGGTCAGGATTGTCTTGTAGGCCATGGCAGCCTCCTTTGTGTCATCGGGTCGATCATCGCCTTTCGGAAGACTGGCGACATTGATCGGCGTCAAATCCGCAGATTGACCCAGATCAAGGCTGCTTGAGGCGACGGTCCCTATTCCTGCATGATCGAGTGCAGGTGCCTGGGCGAAAGCGATTCGCCCGCGGGAGGCGCAGCATTGAGTGAACGGGACACGGGAAAGCCATGGGGAATTACGTAAAGCTGATCTTGCTGGGGGTGGTCGCAGTGGCGTCCGCGATCGGCGCCAACCTGGCGCATGATGCAGCATACATGGTCAATGCGCTGACGGTGATGTTCGTCGCGTCGGGGCTGTTCATCTGGACTCTGCGCCGCATCGACGAACCTGTCGTGGCGCCCGATCCGAACGAATACATGGACGGCGTGGTTCGCGCCGGCGTGATCGCCACGACCGTGTGGGGCGTCGTCGGCTTCCTGGTCGGCGTCATCATCGCCTTCCAGCTGGCCTTCCCGGCGCTGAATTTCAGTGACGTGTTTCAGGGCTACACGAATTTCGGCAAGTTGCGCCCGCTGCACACCAGTGCGGTGATCTTTGCCTTCGGGGGGAACGCGCTGATCGCCACCTCGTTCTATGTCGTCCAGCGAACCTCGGCTGCGCGGCTGTGGGGCGGCAATGCGGCATGGTTCGTGTTCTGGGGCTATCAGCTTGTGATCGTTCTGGCCGCCACCGGTTATATCCTCGGCGCAACGCAGTCCAAGGAATACGCAGAGCCGGAATGGTATGTGGACTGGTGGCTGACCGCGGTGTGGCTGGTCTATCTGGCGGTCTTCCTGGGAACGATCGTCAAGCGCAAGGAACCGCATATCTATGTCGCCAACTGGTTCTACCTGGCCTTCATCGTGACGATCGCGATGCTGCATGTGGTCAACAACCTGTCGATCCCCGTCAGCATCTTTGGCAGCAAGTCCGTCCAGGTGTTCTCGGGCGTGCAGGACGCGATGGTGCAGTGGTGGTACGGGCACAACGCCGTGGGCTTCTTCCTGACCGCAGGCTTCCTGGGCATGATGTACTACTTCATCCCGAAACAGGCCGAGCGTCCGGTCTACAGCTACAAGCTGTCGATCATCCACTTCTGGGCGCTGATCTTCCTGTATATCTGGGCCGGTCCGCACCATCTGCATTACACGGCGCTGCCGGACTGGGCCTCGACGCTGGGGATGGCGTTCTCGATCATGCTCTGGATGCCCAGCTGGGGCGGCATGATCAACGGCCTGATGACCCTGTCGGGCGCCTGGGACAAGCTGCGCACCGACCCGATCATCCGGATGATGGTCGTGGCCGTCGGCTTCTATGGCATGGCCACGTTCGAGGGACCGATGATGTCGATCAAGGCCGTGAACAGCCTGTCGCACTATACCGACTGGACGATCGGCCATGTCCATTCCGGCGCGCTTGGCTGGAACGGGATGATCACCTTCGGCGCACTTTACTACCTGGTTCCGCGGTTGTGGGGACGCGAACGTCTGTACAGCCTGTCGCTGGTCAGCTGGCACTTCTGGCTGGCAACCATCGGGCTGGTTCTCTACGCCTCGTCGATGTGGGTGTCGGGGATCATGGAAGGTCTGATGTGGCGCGAAGTCGACAGCCAGGGCTTCCTGGTCAACGCGTTCGCCGACACCGTGCAGGCCAAGTTCGCGATGAACGTGGTGCGGGGCCTCGGGGGGCTGCTGTTCCTGACGGGCGGCATCATCATGGCCTATAACCTGTGGGCGACCGTCGCCCGTCAGCCAAAGGCGTATTCGACCGCTGTCGCCGTAGCGGCCGAGTGAAGGATCCCAACCATGTCCATACTTTCCAAACACAAGATCCTTGAAAAGAACGCCTCGCTGCTGCTGGTGTTTTCGTTCCTGGTCGTCACGATCGGCGGCATCGTCCAGATCACTCCGCTGTTCTATCTGGAAAACACCATCGAGAAGGTGGAAGGGGTTCGCCCCTACACGCCTCTCGAACTGACCGGACGGGACGTCTATGTGCGCGAGGGGTGCTATGTCTGCCACAGCCAGATGATCCGACCGATGCGTGACGAGGTCGAGCGCTACGGTCATTACAGCCTGGCTGCGGAATCCATGTATGACCACCCGTTTCAGTGGGGCTCCAAGCGCACCGGTCCCGACCTGGCGCGCGTGGGTGGGCGCTATTCCGATGAATGGCATATCGACCACCTGACCGATCCGAAATCCGTGGTGCCGGAATCGATCATGCCGAAATACGGGTTCCTGAAGAACCGCATCATCGGCCCCGAACATATCGCGCAGCGCCTGGAAACCGATGCGATGGTCGGCGTGCCCTACACCGAAGAGATGATCGCCGCCGCCGTCGAGGATTTCCGTGCGCAAGCCAATCCCGATGCGGATGCCGACGGACTGATGGAGCGGTATCCGGGCGCACAGCAGCGCAATTTCGACCGGCAGCCGCAGCTGACCGAAATGGATGCGCTGGTCGCCTATCTGCAGGTGCTTGGAACGATGGTCGATTTCTCGACGTTCCAGCCCGATGACCGACGCTGAGGAGGAGAGGATGGATCTCTACAGCTTCTTGCGCGAACTGGCCGACAGCTGGGCGCTGCTGGCGCTGACGCTGTTTTTCGTGGGCGTCGTGGTGTTCGTGTTTCGCCCCGGTTCGAGAAAGCTTCAGGACGATGCCGCCGAAAGCATCTTCCGCCACGAGTCCCGCCCCGCTGCGGCGGATGAGAAGGAGGGCCGTTGATGGCCGACGAGAAGGACAAGAAGCCGGGCGACGAGGACAAGCTCTCCCTTCGGCGTGAGGCCGCCGATGCCGAACACGCGGCCAAGATTGCCGGCGACGTTCCCTCGCGCGAGGGGCCGGACAAGCCCGAGACACCCAAGCATCGCCGCAAGGGCCGCCACGGGGTCGCCATGAACGAGGTGCCCTCGACCGGGCACGAGTGGGACGGCATCACGGAATATGACAATCCGATGCCGCGCTGGTGGTTGTGGACATTCTACGCCACGATCGTCTGGGCCATCGGGTACCTCATCGCCTATCCCGCGATCCCGCTGGTCAATTCCGCGACGCAGGGTCTGCTGGGCACCACGACACGCCAGCAGGTTGCAGCCGAGATCGAACGCTTCGATCAGGCCAACGCGGAAATCCAGACAAGGCTGGCCTCGGTCGAACTTGAGCAGATCCCCAATGACCCCGAACTGGTCAGCTATGCCACCAATGCGGGCGGCGCGGTGTTCCGCACCTGGTGCGCGCAATGTCACGGGTCCGGCGCGGCCGGCGGCCCGGGCTATCCCAACCTGCTGGACAATGACTGGCTTTGGGGTGGAACGCTGGAAGACATCCATCTGACCCTGCAACATGGCATCCGCGACCCGCACGATCCCGACACCCGCTATTCCGAGATGCCGCGCTATGGCCGTGACGGCTTGCTGGACCGGGCGCAGATCAGCCAGGTGGCAAACTATGTCCTGTCCATGTCGGACCAGCCGCATGATGCTGGCTTGGCCAGCGAAGGCGAGGTCGTGTATCTGGAAAATTGCGCGTTCTGCCATATGGAGGACGGCTCGGGGGATCAGGCTCAGGGTGCGCCCAACCTGGCGGATGCGGTCTGGCTGTATGGCGGCGACATCGCCACGGTCACGCGGATCGTGACCGAGGGGCCTTACGGGGTGATGCCCGCCTGGTCATCACGTCTCAGCGAGGCCGAGATTCGCGCCGTCGCAACCTATGTCCACGGTCTGGGCGGCGGCGAGTAAGCCGCCCAGACCGTGCCCGCTTTTCATGCCGGCTCGCCGGTATGAAAGGGGCCGCCCCCCTTCCTGTTCGCGCGTTCCTTGGGGGGCGGCCAACCCTGTAACCGCTCTGGGCCTGGCCGGGTTCCCCGGCGTCGTCCCAGGCATGGTCTTTCGCGCAGGCTAGTCCGCGTGGAAGAGACCGGCCCCCAGATGTTCGCGCGTTCCTTGGGGGCCGGTGCTTACTCCTAGCAACTTCGCGCGTGTCAGGCGAGCGTCATCACGCGAGTCCGCCGCGCACCAAACCCATGCCGGTCGAGGGCGAGGCGTCCATGCCGCCCAGGACCTCTTCAGGCTGACAACTCGCCCCGCAGCGAATTCGCCGCAGTTTCCAGGATGCGGACCTTTGCCAGATCGCCGATCCGGGCTTCGGGAGCATCCACAAAGACCGAGTGCAGGTAATCCGACTTGCCGACCATCTGGCCCGTCATGCGACCCGATTTCTCGAACAGCACACGGAGGGTCCGGCCGACCATGGCCTGCTGCGTGGCCTTTTGCTGGCGGGTCAGAAGCGCCTGCAATTCCTGCAGCCGCGCGTCTGCCACGGCGCTCTCGACCTCGGGCCGGTCATAGGCCGGCGTACCCGGCCGCGGCGAATACTTGAAGCTGAACGCAGTGCCGAAGCCGACCTGTTCGATCAATCGCAGCGTGGCATCGTGGTCCTGATCGGTTTCGCCGGGAAAGCCGACGATGAAGTCGCTGGTCAGCATCATGTCCGGACGAGCCTCGCGGATGCGATCGATCAGGCGCAGATACTGGTCGGCCGTATGCCTGCGATTCATCGCCTTCAGAATCCGGTCGCTGCCGGACTGCACCGGCAGATGCAGATAGGGCATCAACTGCGGCACGTCGCGATGCGCCGCGATCAGGTCGTCGGCCATGTCGTTCGGATGACTGGTCGTATAGCGGATGCGGTCCAGCCCCTCGATGTCGCCAAGCGCGCGAATCAGCCGGCCGAATCCCCATTCGCGCCCGTCCTCGCCGATGCCGTGCCAGCCATTGACGTTCTGTCCCAGCAAGGTGATCTCGCGGACGCCGCGGGCGACCAGGTCGCGTGCCTCATGCACGATCCGCGCGACCGGTCGGCTGACCTCTGCCCCGCGCGTGTAGGGCACGACGCAGAAGGCGCAGAACTTGTCGCAGCCTTCCTGCACGGTCAGGAAAGCCGCGGGCGCGCGGCGGGTCGCCCGGCGTTCCGGCAGATGGTCGAATTTGTCCTCTTCCGGAAAATCGGTCAGGATCGCAGGTGCCTCGCCACGCAGCATCGCCGGCAGGCGGTGATAGGTCTGCGGCCCCACAACCAGATCGACCAGCGGCATCCGGCGGATGATCTCGGCGCCCTCGGCCTGCGCGACACAGCCCGCCACGCCGATCTTCAGGTCGGGCCTTGCGGCTTTCAACGGCTTCAGCCGACCAAGATCGCTGTAAAGCTTCTCGGCCGCCTTTTCACGGATGTGGCAGGTGTTCAGCAGGACCATGTCCGCCTCGGCCTGGTCCTCTGTCAGGACATATCCCTCGGCGCCCATGGCCTCGGCCATGCGCTGGCTGTCATAGACATTCATCTGACAGCCATAGGTCTTGATGAATAGCTTCTTTGCGGCCGGGCCGGCGGGGTCGCTCATGTCATGCTGTCCTTGGAATTCGCGCGCTGATACATGAAAGCGCGGCCTTTGGGAAGGCGGGCATGCGCATCGGCCTGGTCCGGTCCGGCCCTCGGGCCCCGATCGCGCCGTGCCTTGCGGGCCGAAACCGTTTGCACGGCCGACCGACCGATTGCTATGATTCGCCCTGTCAGGCGCCGCCGAACCGGCAGCTGGTCGGGGCAGTGCACGGACAGGGCTGATGGAGGCCACGCGACAGCGCGGATCAACTGAAGCATTGTCGCACGCTGATCCTGGACCAGGCCGAAGCGAGGAAAAAATGAGCTGTCACACCGCGATGCCGACCCAGTCGCACGAGTTGGTCATCGACCGCATCCTGAACGCCCCGCGCGACAATCTGTGGCGCTGCTGGACCGATCCCCGGCTGATGGAAGACTGGTTCTGTCCCAAGCCCTGGCATGTCTCGGATGTCGTGGTGGACGCACGGCCGGGGGGCGAGTTCAGCTCCGTGATGCATGGTCCCGGTGGCGAGGAAATTCCCAGCACCGGCGTCTTCCTGGAGGTGGTCGAGGGAAGCAAGCTGGTCTTTACCGACGCCTTGCTGCCTGGCTGGCTGCCTTCCGGCCGACCGTTCATGGTGGCCGAGATCCTGTTGGAGGATATCGGCGACGGCAACACCAGATATGTCGCGAGGGCCCGTCACTGGACTGATGAGGCCTGCCGCGAACACGAGGCGATGGGTTTTCACGAGGGCTGGAACGCGGTTGCCGACCAGCTTGAAGCCTTGGCTGCCAGATTGTGAGTATCAGCCGGCGAAGCCGGTCCGCTGTCTGCGTTCGGCCAGAGGATGCCTCGCTGTGATGACCCAAGCGATGCGGAACGCGACCATCGGTTCCCGGGCTTCCGGCTAGTTCGAAGCGTCGCGCATCTGCCCGGCCAGGAAGCGTCCGGCGCGCCGCCAGGCATCGTCGTTGTCGCCACGGAAATTCAGATTGCGGCTGCGGATCAAGGTGCCGCTTTCCGTGTCGACCAGATTGGCGAAGAGTTGCAGAATGAGCGTGCTGGTCTTCTGCGCGACCACGAACAGCGTGCGGTCTCCGCCGGCGTCGCGGCCAAGAGCGAGCAGGCAATCCGTGGTCTGCGGCTGGCAGGTTGCGGTGCTTGCCGCATCGATCAGGACGGCATTGCCCAATTCATCGCGCAGCGTCCCGGCCAGAATATCCAGCCGCCGCTGATGCTGGTCCTGCTGGTCGCGGGCTTCGCCTGACGTGTCAAGAAACTTGATCGGCAGAATCGCGGTCTGCTCTGCAAGTGCGGGGATCGGCAGCAAGGCGATCAGAAGGGGGATGAAGAGACGGTGCATGATTGCCGCAGCCTAGGGCGTAGGCCCGAACGGGACAATCGGCAATTCGTCGGTGGCCCGATCATTCCTGTGATCCGGGCGCGGACGGCCCGGGCGATCCGCCGGCGACGCCTTGACGCCCATTGAACGCCCCGCATGCGCCGGATAGCCTGCATCCCAAACCTGTCCATGGAGGCATGACGATGAACAAACCCCAAAGCTGGGAAGCCCGCGCCGACGAATTTTCGCTTTACGGTTTTACCGACCTGCCAAGCGTCCATAAGCGCGGCGCCGTTGTGCTGACGCATGGCGAGGGTCCCTATGTGGTGGATGTCAACGGCCGGCGCTATCTCGACGCGAATTCGGGGCTATGGAACATGGTTGCGGGCTTTGACCACAAGGGTCTGGCCGAGGCGGCGAAGGCGCAATACGATCGTTTTCCCGGATACCATGCGTTCTTCGGGCGGATGTCCGATCAGACCGTCATGCTGTCCGAGAAACTGGTCGAGGTGTCGCCGTTCGAACGCGGCAAGGTCTTCTATACCAACTCGGGCTCTGAGGCCAACGACACCATGGTCAAGATGCTGTGGTTCCTGCATGCCAGCGAGGGCAACCCCAAGCGCCGCAAGATCCTGACCCGGATGAACGCCTATCACGGCGTGACCGTGGTGTCGGCCAGCATGACCGGCAAGCCCTATAACGAAGTGTTCGGCCTGCCGCTGGACGGTTTCTTCCATCTGACCTGCCCGCATTACTGGCGGTTCGGGGAACCGGACGAGACCGAGGAAGAGTTTACCGCCCGCCTCGCGCGAGAACTGGAAGAGACCATCGAACGCGAGGGCGCCGACACCATCGCCGGCTTCTTTGCCGAGCCGGTGATGGGTGCGGGGGGCGTCATCCCGCCCTCGAAGGGCTATTTCCAGGCGATCCTGCCGATCCTGCGCAAGCACGCCATCCCGGTGATCTCGGACGAGGTGATCTGCGGTTTCGGGCGGACCGGGAATACCTGGGGCTGCCAGACCTATGATTTCATGCCTGACGCGATCATCAGTTCCAAGAGCCTGACCGCGGGGCTGTTCCCGATGGGCGCGGTGATCCTGGGGCCGGAACTGTCGGACCGGTTGCAGGCCGCCGTGGAAGAGATCGAGGAATTTCCGCACGGGTTCACAGCGTCAGGGCATCCGGTCGGCTGCGCGATCGCTTTGAAGGCCATCGATGTCGTGATGAACGAGGGACTGGCCGAAAACGTCCGAGAACTGGCGCCGCGGATGGAGGCCGGGCTCCGCGCCATCATGGATCGCAGCGACCATATCGGCGAGTTGCGCGGTGTCGGTTTCATGTGGGCGCTGGAAGCGGTGAAGGACAAGGCGACCAAGACGCCGTTCGATGGGGATCTGTCCGTCAGCGAGCGTATCGCGAACACCTGCACGGATCTGGGTCTGATCTGTCGCCCTCTGGGGCAGTCGATCGTTCTGTGCCCGCCCTTCATCCTGACCGAGCCGCAGATGGACGAGATGTTCGAGAAGCTGGAGCAAGCCCTGAACGAGGTCTTCGCCGAAATCGCCTGAGACCGGGCCGGTCGCCGGTCGTCAGCCCGGTGCGCGGTGTCGGTCTGCAACGGTCGTCAGTTGCGGGCCGCTGCTGGTCATGTCGATCGCGACGGCCCCGCTTTGCCGCAGCCGCGACGGGTCCAGAAGCACGCAGCGCGGCAAGCCGCCGGGCAGGTCGACGCGTTCGGTCGCAACGACGATGTGGCGCGGCCGGCATCCGGCGGCGGCCCGCTGACCCGATCCCTTGCCGGTGAAATGCAGCAGCCGCCAGCCATCGGGCAGTGACGCCTGCCGGTCGCGGCGATCGCCTGTCCAGGCGGGTCGCGCCGCAGCCTGCGCCTGGTTGGCGGTGTCGCCATCCTCAAGCAGCCAGGTGTTGACGACGAAGGCGCCTCCGGCGGGTTTCGAGACCGCGCGACCCGCAGGCGTCATCAGGCCGACGGCCTCGCCTTCGGGCGCGACCAGGATCATCGGCCGGCTCGCGCTCAGCCACAGGGCAAAGGCAGTGGCCAGCATCGCAAGCCCCAGGGCAAAGCCCGCTGTCATCGGCAGGGGGCGTGGCGCCGCGTTCTTCTGCCTCCAGCACAACACGGCAAGCGCAGCGCCGAATCCCATCAGCGGAACCACCGCCGCAGGCGGCAGTGCAACGGCGGTGACAGCACCGTTCAGGCCTGCGACGAAATCGGCCACGCGCAGCATCCAGGCGGTGCCAAGCCCCATCACCCACAGCGCCGGACCGGCCAGCCCGATGGGTGCCAGAATCGCGCCAATCACGCCCGCCGGCATCACCAGCGTGCCCATCACCGGCACCACGAGCATGTTCGCCAGCAGCCCGTATTGCGCCATCCGGTTGAAATGCGCGGCCGCGATCGGGGACGTGGCCAGCGCCGCGACGAAGGAGGAAACCAGCAGCATCAGCACCGGGCGCATCCATATCGGCAGATGCGGACTGATCCTCGACCAGGGCCCGTATGTCAGGATCAGGGCGATGGTGGCGGCAAAGCTCATCTGGAAGCCCGGCGACGTCAGCGCCTCGGGGCTGTAGACAAGGATGATCGTCGCGGCCAGCGACACGGTCCGCAGCGATATCGCGCGCCGGTCGACAAGGATGGCGCACAGCATGACCGCAACCATGACGAAGGCCCGCTCGGTCGCAACCCCGCCGCCGGACAGCCACAGATAGGCCGCCGCCGCTGCCAGCGCGCCGACTGCCGCAAGCTTGTGAACCGCCTGTGGCAAGGGCGCGCCCACCCCCTGCGCCAGGACAAGCGTCAGCCGCAGCGCGGCATAGACGAAACCGGCCAGCATGCTCATGTGCAGGCCCGAGATCGAGATGATGTGGTACAGGTTCGAGGCGCGCATGATCTCGTTGGTTTTCTCATGGATGCCCGAGCGGTCCCCGGTCATCAGCGCGGCCGCGACTGCGCCCTCCTGGCCGCCGATCCTCTGCTGGATGGCGGTGCTGATCGCGATCCGCGCGCGGTGCATGCCCCACAACCCCTCCTCGGGCGGAGAAATCGCAAGGATCGGGGTGCGCGTGTAACCCACGGCCCCCAGTTCCTGATACCAGGCGTGCTGCCTGAAATCGAAGCTGCCCGGCGAGGCGGGACCGGATGGCGGGCCCAGATGACCGGTCAGCATGACGCGTTGCCCCAGCACGGGCAGGTTCTCGGTCGCGGCGTCCATCAGCGAAAGCCGCACCCTCGCCGGAGTTTTCCGGGGCGCAAGATCGCGCAACGTTACCCGGTCCAGCGTCAGGCGGATGCGGTCGCGGGCAGAGCGGTCGATATCGACCAGCCGCCCTTCGACCGGACCATAATACCGCCATTCCAGGATCGGTGCGGCGACCTGTGCCGAGCGCAGGCCAGCCAGGCCGAAGCCGACCGCGATCAGGACCAGGGCCATCCCACCGACCCGCAGCCCATCGGCGAGGACCCAGCCGATCTGTCCCCGTTCGGCCAGCGGCAGGGCGGCGCGCGTGGTGGCGAAAGCACCGATGGCACCTGCGGCAAGCAGCATCCATTGCCATGGCTGGAGCAGGATCGGCAGCGCGAACCAGAACGCGATGCCCGCAGACAGGCAGACCGGCACCCAGACAAACAGACCCGCCCGGCTTGCTGCGGCCGGGCGGGGTCGGCGCTTTGCCATGTGCCGGGACGCACGGGTGCGGGACGGAGCAAATCCCGGCAGCGCGTCCGGCGCGGGCGGCGCCTTCTTGTCCGTCACGGGGCCCGACGCAATGCCGGACTGGGCGGTCATTCTTGTCCTTTCCGCGGTGCTTCTCTATCTGTGCTCACGACCATGGCACGACCTGCTTACCAAAATGTTAACGCCGCCGTGACTGCCCCGAAATTCGCGACCAGGAAGGCCTCGATGTCCGACCAAGCCAAGATCGTCACCCGGTTCGCCCCCTCTCCCACCGGATATCTGCATATCGGGGGCGCGCGGACGGCGCTGTTCAACTGGCTCTATGCGCGCGGGCGGGGGGGAAAGTTCCTGTTGCGCATCGAGGACACGGACCGTGCGCGCTCGACCCCGGAGGCGACGGCCGCCATCCTGAAGGGGCTGGAATGGCTGGGTCTGGATTGGGACGGCGAGCCGTTGAGCCAGTTCGCCCGCAAGGATCGGCATGCCGAAGTCGCACGGCAGATGCTGGCGACCGGCGCGGCCTACAAGTGCTTCTCGACCACCGAGGAAATCGCGGCCTGGCGCGAAACTCATCCGCGCGAGGCCTTCAACAGCCCGTGGCGCGAGGCAGGCGAACTGCCCGATGCGCCCTATGCGATTCGTCTGAAGGCGCCTCGGGAGGGAGAGACCGTGATCGACGACGCCGTGCAGGGTGAGGTGCGCGTCGCCAATGAGCAATTGGACGACATGGTGCTGTTGCGCAGCGACGGAACACCGACCTACATGCTGGCGGTCGTCGTGGACGATCACGACATGGGCGTGACGCATGTGATTCGCGGTGACGACCATCTGACGAACACGGCGCGTCAGATCCAGATCTACGATGCGATGGGCTGGAGGCGACCCGTTTTCGCCCATATTCCGCTGATCCACGGCGAGGACGGCAAGAAACTGTCCAAGCGTCATGGTGCCGTCGGGCTGCACGAGTTCGCGTCGCTGGGTTATCCACCGGCGGCGATGCGCAACTACCTGGCCCGGCTTGGTTGGAGTCACGGGGATGACGAGTTGTTCGGCGACGCCGAGGCCCGGAACTGGTTCGATCTGGCGGGGATCGGACGGGCGCCTGCGCGTCTGGATTTCAAGAAGCTGGAACATGTCAGCGGACACCATATCGGCGCGATGGACGACGCCGCCCTGCTTGCGGCATTGCAGGATTATCTGGCGGAGACCGGGGCACCGCCCTTGACCCAGCAGCAGAAGGACCGACTGATCCCCGCGCTGCCGGTGTTGAAGGAAAAGGCCAGAACCCTGCCGCAATTGCTGGAACAGGCGCGGTTCGCGCTGATCGACCGGCCCGTCGATATCGACGAGAAGGCGGGCAAGGCGCTGGATCCGGTATCCCGTGGTATGCTGAAATCATTGACTGCCGCGGTGCAGCATGCTAGCTGGACGCGAGACGAGCTGGAGCGGGCCGCCAAGCAGGTCGCCGAGGAAAACGGTGTCGGATTGGGCAAGCTTGCGGGGCCCCTGCGCGCCGCTTTGGCCGGACGCAGTGCGACCCCCAGCGTGTTCGACATGATGACGGCGCTAGGCCGCGGCGAGTCGCTGGCCCGGTTGCAGGATCAGACGGTTTCGGCAGGCTGACGCCTGCCATCACACGCCCGGGCACACGCGCTGGATCGCGCCTGGCCCGGCTCTGCCGGAAAGGACGTTTTGATGGCCGAACCGAAGACTGCCACACTGCGATTGAACGACGCCGAACACGAACTGGAGATCCTCAGTCCGACCGTGGGTCCGGATGTGCTGGATATCCGCAAGTTGTATGGCCAGGCCGGTGTGTTCACCTATGACCCCGGCTTCACCTCGACCGCAAGCTGTGATTCGACCATCACCTATATCGACGGGGACAAGGGCGAGTTGTGGTATCGCGGCTACCCGATCGAGCAGTTGGCAGCCAAGTCGCATTACCTCGAAGTCTGTTTCCTGCTGCTTTACGGCGATCTGCCCAGCGCCGATCAGTTGCGTGACTTCGAGACGCGCGTGACCCGTCACACGATGGTCCATGAGCAGATGCAATACTTCTTCCGCGGCTTCCGCCGGGACGCCCACCCGATGGCGACGATGGTGGCCGTGGTCGGCGCGATGTCTGCCTTTTACCACGATTCGACAGACATCAGCGATCCCTGGCAGCGCGAGGTGGCCTCGATCCGGCTGATCGCGAAACTGCCGACGATCGCGGCGATGGCCTATAAATACTCGATCGGCCAGCCCTTCGTTTATCCGCAGAACGAGTTGGATTACGCCTCGAACTTCCTGCACATGTGTTTCTCGGTCCCGTCCGAAAAATACAATGTCAATCCGGCGCTGGCAAAGGCGATGGATCGGATCTTCACGCTGCATGCCGATCACGAGCAGAACGCCTCGACCTCGACGGTTCGTCTGGCCGGATCGTCCGGTGCGAACCCGTTCGCCTGCATCGCGGCCGGCATCGCCTGCCTGTGGGGGCCCGCGCATGGCGGCGCAAACCAGGCCTGTCTGGAAATGTTGCGCCAGATCGGCAGCGTCGAGAATATCCCGGAATATATCGCCCGTGCAAAGGACAAGGACGATCCGTTCCGTCTGATGGGCTTTGGTCACCGGGTTTACAAGAACTTCGACCCGCGCGCGAAGGTCATGAAGGAATCCGCCGACGAGGTCCTGGACATGCTGGGCATCCACGACAATCCGACGCTGCAGGTCGCCAAGGAGCTTGAGAGGATCGCACTCGAGGATGAGTATTTCGTCTCGAAGAAGCTGTATCCGAATGTCGATTTCTACTCGGGGATCATTCTTGAGGCGATGGGATTCCCGACCGCGATGTTCACGCCGATCTTTGCCCTGTCGCGCACGGTTGGCTGGATCGCGCAGTGGAAAGAGATGATCAGCGATCCGCAGAACAAGATCGGACGCCCGCGGCAACTCTATGTCGGCTCGGAAAAGCGCGATTATCTGGACCTGTCCAAGCGCTGAGAATTGCGCTGCTGCAAGAAAGCGGAAGGGGGCGGTGACGCCCCCTTTGTTCTTGCTTGCCTGATGATGATCCCGGATCGCGTCCCGGGGATCAGTCCCTGGCCAGGATCGCGGCTGCCGCTGCCCGCGCGGCCGCATTGACCGCGACGACAAGGGGCTCGTCGAATTGTGGCTGTAGTCGAAGGGCAGAGGCGGACAGCGGCCCGCCGCCCATGATCACGGCTTCGGCGCCATCCTGATCGACCGCGACCCGCACGGCCTCGGCCAGCGCGGCATCCAGCCGATCGGGGTTCTGGACAAGCTCGTTCGGCTCACCTTCCGTCACTCGGGTGCCGCGATACTGTGCCCCGTATCCAAGCGCCGCGGCCTTCTGTCGAAACGATTCGATCAGGCCCTCGTCGGGGGTGACCGTGACGATCGCGAAGTTGCGGCCATCGCGGGCGGCTTCGTGAAAGACCTCCTCGCCGATGCCGAACACCGGCAGGTCCACCGCTGCGCGCAGTTCGGCAAGTCCAGGGTCGCTGAACGCGGCGACGATGATCGCGCCGACCGAAGGATCGCTTGCTGCTGCGCGACCGATCTCGACCACGCCCGAGGCGGCATTGATCATGTCCTGCGGGGTGGTCAGCAACGGCGGGGCGTCGACGTTGCTCTCTCCGATCACTGCGACACCCTCGCCTGCGGCCTGCGAGGCCAGTTCGGTCATCGACTGCGTGGCGTTCTGATTCGAGTTGGGGTTGATCAGAACGATGGTCTTGCCCGGTGTCTGAGCGAGGGCGGGGGCCGCCAGAAGCGCGGCAAGCAGGCTGAAGGCCGGCAACGCCGAGCGAAGCCATCCGGGAACAAGGGCGAAGAAGCGTGAAAACATGGGGTTCCTCCTGTCAGACGCTCTATCCAAGGGGTATGTCAATTATTGTTCTCAATTATTGATAACAATCATCAGCCGTCTTTGGTAGGGGTTTTTCTGGGGCCACCCGAATTGGTGTGAACGGACGGTGGCACATCTTGCGCGCTGGTCAGGCTGATGGCATGGACCTTTCATGAGCGATGATCGAAACGACAGGCAGGGCGCAAGGCTTGCGCTGGTGACCGGGGCCTCTCGCGGGCTGGGCGCGGCACTGGCAGAGGCGCTGGCGGCACGTGGCTATCACGTGCTGGCCGTTGCCCGGACCGTGGGCGGGCTGGAAGAGCTTGACGACAGGATTCGTGCCGCAGGCGGCACTGCGACCCTGGCGCCGATGGACGTGACCGACGCGTCCGCGATGCAGCGCCTGGCCGAGTCCATCCTGGAACGATGGGGAGGGCTGGAACTTTGGGCGCATTGCGCGATCCATGCCGCACCGCTGTCGCCCGTGCCGCATATCGACGGCAAGGACTGGGCGAAATCCCTGCTGCTGAATGTCGAGATCGTGCGCGGGTTGATCGCGTTGCTGGAACCGGCCCTCAGGCTGCGGCAGGGCACCGCGCTGTTCTTCGAGGATGCGCGGGCGGGATCGAAGTTCTTTGGGTCTTACGGTGCGACCAAGGCGGCGCAGATCGCGCTGGCCAGAAGCTGGCAGGCGGAAACGGCACGGACCGGTCCGCGGGTCGTCATCGACAGCCCCGCGCCGATGCCGACCGCGGTAAGGGCGAGGTTCTTTCCGGGCGAGGATCGCGCCGGGCTGACTCCGTGCGCGTCCGAGGCCGAGCGGATCCTGACGGCGCTTTAGGCAACCGCGCCACGGCTCCATCATCCGATCAGGGCCGCACGGTCGTCGCAACGAAGAGACGGGCCTGGGCTCAGCCGATCGGCGCGGTCGCGTCTTGCAGCCAGCGTTGCGTGGCCTCGTCCAGCAGGGGCGACAGCGCGTCGCGGACCGTTGCGTGATAGGCGTCCAGCCAGGCCTTTTCATCCCGCGACAGCGCCGCGCGATCGATGGCGCTTGTGTCGATCGGACACAGGGTCAGCGTCTCGAACTGCATCATGCGGCGGCCCGGCTCGGCATCCGCCTCGATCACGGCGACCAGGTTCTCGATCCGGATGCCGAATGCCCCTTCGCGATAATAGCCGGGCTCGTTCGACAGGATCATGCCTGTCTCCAGCGGCAGGTCGCTTGCCCGGCTGATGCGCACCGGCCCCTCATGAACGCAGAGCGCCGCACCGACGCCGTGACCGGTGCCATGGTCATAGTCCAGACCCTGCTGCCACAGGAACTGGCGCGCGAGGGCGTCAAGATGCGCGCCCGAAACGCCATGCGGAAATCGTGCCCTGCTGATCGCGATCATCCCGCGCAGAACTGCGGTATAGGGCGCGACGGCGTCCTGCGGAGGTGGCCCCAGCGACAGGGTGCGGGTGATATCCGTCGTGCCGTCGGGATACTGCCCTCCCGAATCGATCAGCATCATCTCGCCCCGCGCGAGGCGCCGGTTGGTGCTTTCCGTCACGCGGTAATGCACGATCGCTCCGTGCGGTCCGGCGCCACTGATCGTGTCGAAGCTGATGTCCAGGATGCCGGCATCGCGGCGCAGGGATTCAAGCTTTCGGACCACGTCGATCTCGGTCAGCGCCGCCGGGTCCTGCCCGTCAAGCCATGCCAGAAGGCGCACCATCGCCGCCCCGTCGCGACGATGAGCCGCGCGCATGCCGCGCAATTCGGTGGCGTTCTTGCGCGCTTTCGGCAGGATCGCCGGGTCCGCGCCGCGGACGATGTCGGCGCCGGCCTGTTCAAGCAGGCGGAATGCCGCCTCGGGCGCGGTCGCGGGGTCGATCCGGACCGGCCCCTTCAGATCCAGAAGCGCGGCGGCCAGCCCTTCGGGATGCAGGATCGAGACCTCGCTGCCCAGATGGTCGCGCAGCGCATGGTCGAACTTGTCCGGATCGGCAAACAACGCCAGGTGACCCTTGTCGGACAGCACCGCAAAGCCTTGCACGATCGGGTTCTTGGGCACGTCGCTGCCACGGATGTTCAGCAGCCACGAGATCGAATCAGGCAGCGACAGGAAGGCCGCCGCCTGCCCTTCGTCGCGCAGGTGCTGCGCCAGCCGCGCGCGCTTGTGCGTCGAGGATTCGCCGGCAAGGGCATCGTCATGCGCGCGGGCCGCGCCGACCGGCGGCGCAGGGCGGTCCAGCCATATCGTGTCTATCGGGTTGGTCTGGACGGCGATCAGGCCGATGCCGCTGTCAGCCAGCCCGTTCTCCATCCCCTCGATTTCCTTGCGGGTATGCAGCCACGGATCGAAACCGGCGCGACCGCCGTCTGGCAGGGCCTCGCGCAGCCAGTCCGAGGGCCTCGTCTCCGGCCACGGCACCGGCGTGAAATGGGCGAGGTCGATCTGCGACTTGACCTGAACACGATAGCGACCGTCGGTGAAGACGCCGGCCCGGTCATGCGTGACGATCGCAAAGCCCGCGCTGCCCGTGAAACCCGTCAGCCAGGCCAGCCTTGCATCGGCATCGGCGACATACTCGCCCTGATGGGCGTCGGCGCGGGGAATGACAAAGGCATCAAGCCGCAATTCGCGCATCCTGGCGCGAAGACCGGCCAGTCGGCCGGGGTGATCGTCGCCCGCGGCGGGATCGTCGAAGCTCTGCAAGCTCAAAATTCGATCGCCTTCATCACCTCGGGTTCGATCACATCGACATCGGGCAAGCCGTCCTTCAGTGCCTGCGCGGACTGTTCCAGCAGCGGGAAGGTCTTGTAGTGACAGGGGATGACGGTCCGGAAGGCGAAATATTTCCGCGCCGCGAAGGCCGCGCGCTTCATGTCCATGGTGAAATGGCCGCCAGCACACAGGATGCCGATATCGGGCTGGTGCAACTCGCCCATCCACTGCATGTCGGCCATGATGTCGGTATCGCCCGACACATAGATCGTGTGGCCCTCACCCGCGATCATGTAGCCGGATTCGTGCCCTGCATAGACAGGCCCGTCGGCGCCATCCAGCGAGCTGGAATGGCTGGCGTTGACCATCGTGACCTTCGCGCCGCCCAGATCGACCGTGCCCCCCTTGTTGAAGCCGATACCCTCGATGCCGTGATGCGTGGACCAGCTGTTGATCAGATCATAGATGCCGGCGACCGGGATATTCAGCTCTTTCGCGATGGCCACCGTGTCGCCTGAATGATCGCCATGCCCGTGGGTCAGCAGGACATGGGTGGCGCCGCCAATGGCCGCGTCGCGACGGCCCTCGGGGAAGACGGGGTTGCCGGAAAGCCAGGGGTCGATCAGGATCACCGCGTCCTCGATCTCGAGCCGGAATCCGGAATGGCCAAGCCAGGTCAGTTTCATCGCTGCCTCCTGTTGCAAGCTGCGCGGCAGGTTAACCGCGCCGGGACGGCATGGCCAGCCGTGAGGGCGGTCGGCGGTCTTGCGGCTTCGGGATCGTCACGCGCCGGGATCGTCACGCACGGGATCGTCACGCACGGGGCGGGGCGGCGTCGTCCAGTCGCAGGCGAAGCCGCTCGCGCCCGCCCCATGTCGACAGTTCAAGCTTGCCGGCCAGGTGAAAGCGGCGCCCTTTTGCGCCGATCAGCGCGGGCCCGAGCGGCCCGTTCATCGCGCCCCATGCAACCGCCTCCAGCGCCGGTCCGCCGGGGGTGCGAAAATTCAGCCGCAGATGGCTGTCGCCCATGGTGGCGGCGCTGTCGATCACCTGATCGGCAAAGGCGAAGCGCGGCGCGGGCGCGGCCTGACCAAAGGGGCCCGCATCCTCCAGCTGGCGAAACATCTGCGGCGTCGCGCCTCCAGCTTCGAGCAGGCCCGAGATCCGCAAGTCGCGCCCGCCGCTGCGCGCTGCAAGCGCAGGCGCGATCAACTCGGCCAGCCGCTCCATCGCCGGGCCGATCCGGTCTTCGGCCACGGTCAGGCCGGCCGCCATCTCGTGTCCGCCGCCCTTGATCAGAAGACCCTCGTGCGCAAGCCGCTGGATCGCCCGGCCCAGATCGACGCCGGGCACCGAACGCGCCGACCCCTTTCCGATACCGCGCTCGACGCCGATGACGACCGAGGGCAGGTCGGTCGCCTCCTTGACCCGCGCCGCGACGATCCCCACCACGCCCGGATGCCAGCCTTCGCCGGCGGCCCAGGACAGCGCGCCATCGCCGCGCGCCTCGACCTGCGCCAGCGCCTCGCCGCGTACGGCGGTCTCGATCGCGCGGCGGTCGCGGTTCAACGCGTCCAGCTGCGCGGCCAGCCGGCCAGCCTCATGAGGATCCCGGCACGACAGGCACAGCGCCCCCAGATCGGCGCGCCCCACGCGCCCGCCGGCATTGATGCGCGGACCCAGCAGGAAGCCCAGATGAAAGGCGTTGGGCGGCCCGTCCAGCCGCGCCACATCGGACAGCGCGACCAGCCCCGGCCGCTTCCGCCGGGCCATGATCGCCAGGCCGGTCCGCACGAAGGCGCGATTGACGCCGACCAGCGGCGCGACATCCGCAATGGTCGCCAGCGCCACCAGATCCAGCAGGCCCATCAGGTCCGGTTCGGGTCGGCCCAGCCTGCGCAGTTCGCGTCCTGCCTGGACGAGGGTCAGGAACACCACGCCTGCCGCGCACAGATGCCCCAGCGCGCCGTCCTCGTCCGCGCGGTTGGGGTTCACCACGGCCAGCGCAGGCGGCAGCGTCTCGCCGCCCAGATGGTGATCCAGAACGATCACATCCGTGCCTGCGGCCGCCGCCAGCGCGTCATGGCTCAGCGTGCCGCAATCCACGCAGACGATCAGGTCATGCGCGTCGGCCAGGCCCGCCATTGCCGGAGCGTTCGGCCCGTAGCCCTCGTCAATCCGGTCCGGCACATAAAGCGTGGCTTCGCGTCCCTGAGCGCGCAGCCAGTCCAGCAGCAGCGCGGCCGAGGTGCCGCCATCGACGTCATAATCGGCGAAGATCGCGATCCTCTCGCCGGCCTCGGCCGCCGCCACGATCCGCGCCGCCGCCGCCTCCATGTCGCGCAGGGTCGAAGGATCCGGCAACAGGTCGCGAAGCCTGGGCGTCAGGAAAGCGGCCGCAGACTCGGCCTCGACGCCCCGCTCGGCAAGCACGCGCGCCACCGCCAGAGGCAGCGCGGTCTTCTGCGCCAGAGCCTGCGACAGCCGCTCGACGGCCGCCTCGGGGCCGATCCAGCGCCGGCCGGTCAGCGATTGCTCGATGCCCAGGAACGTCACGATGCGCGGCCTTTGCTGTGGTTCGGATATCCGCGATGAGTCTCGCGGGGACGGGGGCAGCGCCCCCGCTTTCTACTTCGCCGGGTTGCGATAGATCATCCGGCGCACCGAGCCGGTCTTCGATCGCATCAGGATCGTTTCGGTCGTCAGATATCCGGGCTCGCGCTTGACGCCCGCCACGATCGACCCGTTGGTGACTCCGGTGGCCGCGAAGATCACGTCCGCCGTCACCAGATCGTCGCGCGCATAGATGCGGTCCAGATCGGTGATGCCGGCCTTTTTCGCCCGGCCCTTCTCGTCGTCGTTCCTGAACAGCAGCCGGCCCCACATCTGGCCGCCCATGCATTTCAGCGCCGCCGCGGCGAGGACGCCTTCGGGGGCGCCGCCCGAACCCATATACATGTCGATGCCGGTCAGTTCGGCCTCGGCGCAATGGATGACGCCAGCCACGTCACCATCGGTGATCAGCCGGATCGCCGCGCCTGTCTGGCGGACCTCGGCGATCATCTCTTCGTGTCGCGGACGTTCGAGGATGCAGACGGTGATGTCGCTGTCCTTGCAGCCGCGCGCCCTGGCCAGCGCCTGGACCCGCTCGGCCGGCGCCATCGCCAGGCTGACCACGTCCTTGTCGTAGCCGGGTCCGATCGCCAGCTTGTCCATATACACGTCGGGCGCGTGCAGCAAAGTGCCGCGCGGCGCCATGGCGATGACGGTCAGGGCGTTCGGCATGTCCTTTGCGGTCAGCGTGGTGCCCTCCAGCGGGTCCAGCGCGATATCCACCTCGGGGCCGTTGCCGTTACCGACCTCTTCGCCGATATACAGCATCGGGGCCTCGTCGCGCTCGCCCTCGCCGATCACGACAACGCCCTTGATGTCGAGCATGTTCAGCTGATCTCGCATGGCATTGACGGCGGCCTGATCGGCGGCCTTCTCGTCCCCGCGGCCGATCAGCCGGGCCGAGGCATGCGCGGCCGCCTCGCTGACGCGCGCCAGCCCCAGAGACAGCATGCGATCGTTGAAATCCTTCGGCGCGGTCATGACCTCTTCCCTCTTTACCACTGCTCAGCCCGGCTTCTACGCGCCACCCCGAAGTCCGGCAAGCCTGACGGCGCTAACGGATCAGCAATCCGCCAGCTCAAGCGCAAGCGCGTGGATGCGTGGCACGATGTCGCCAAGCGCGCCATGGACAAGGCGATGCCGCTGCAGCCGGCTTTTTCCGGCAAAGGCCGGGCTGGCCATGCGGATGCGGAAATGGCTTTGCCCGCCTTCTCGATAGCCGGCATGCCCGCGGTGGTCGTCGCTTTCGTCGATCACCTCCAGCCGGCTGGGTTCCAGCGTGGCCAGTCGCTGCCGCATCTCGTCCTCGATCATCCGCATATCCTCCGTCAAGACCTTTCATGTGCCGTGAAATACCCTAAACTGCCGCCTCCGAGTCGCAAAGGTGCCCCAGAATGAGCAGTAACGACCCGTTCGGATTCGACATCTCCGCCGCCAAGGACAAGAAGCGGCGCAACAAGGGTCGTCGCGGCATGTCCGGCGCGTTCGAGACGTCGACCCGAATCTGTGAAAAGCATGGCTGCCAAGAGCCCGGCCAGTATCGCGCGCCCAAGAACCCGCGCAAACTGGATGATTATTTCTGGTTCTGCAAAGACCATGTACGCGAATACAACGCGAACTGGAATTATTTTCAGGGCCAGAGCGAAGAGGAGTTCCAGCAATTCCTTGACAATGCCACGGTCTGGGAGCGCCCGACCAAGCCCTTCGGTCGCGCCGCCCAGGAACAGGCCTGGGCCCGGCATGGTGTCAGCGACCCGCACGAGATCCTCGGCGCCAACGGCACCTCGCCCGAAGCGCGCGCTCGCGTCAGCCGCAAGCTGCCGCCCACCGAGCGCAAGGCGCTGGAGATCCTGGAGGCCAAGGATCACTGGACCCGGACCGAGATCCGCAAGCAGTACAAATCACTGGTCAAGGACCTGCACCCCGACATGAATGGCGGCGATCGTTCGGACGAGGACAGATTGGCCGAAGTGGTGTGGGCCTGGGATCAGGTCAAGGAAAGCCGCTTCTTCCGCGAGTGAGCGCTTGCATCGGGCCCGCCTTCCGGCCTGGGTGCGTGCCGCACCGGCGTCACAATTCGTCGCGCCAGCGGTTGACCAGCGGATAGCGGCGGTCCAGCCAGAAGGCCCGTGTCGAGATGCGCGGTCCGGGGGCCGCCTGGTACCGCTTCCATTCGCTGATATACAGCAGCTTTTCGACCTTGCGGACGGTGTCGGCGTCAAAGCCCTGCGCGACCAGATCGGTCAGCGCCAGATCCTTCTCGACCAGCCCTTCCAGAATTGCATCCAGCACCTCGTAGGGCGGCAGCGAATCCTCGTCCTTCTGGTCGGGACGCAACTCGGCAGAGGGGGGCTTGCTGATGATCTGCGGCGGGATGACCTCTTCCCCGGGGCCCATCATCCAGTCGCGGTGATTGGCGTTGCGCCACCGGCAGGTTTCGAACACGCGGGTCTTGTAGAGATCCTTGATCGGGTTATAGCCGCCGGCCATGTCGCCATAGATCGTGGCATAGCCCACCGCGACCTCGGACTTGTTGCCGGTGGTCAGCAGCATCTCGTTGAACTTGTTGGAAATCGCCATCAGCATCACGCCGCGCAGACGGGACTGGATATTTTCTTCGGTCGTGTCGGGACTGGTGCCCTTCATCAGATGCGCCAGTGCCGCGCCCACGGCGTCGCGCGCGCCCTCGATATGGACCGTGTCCAGCCGCGCGCCCAGGCGCCCCGCGCAGTCGGCGGCGTCGTCAAGGCTGGCCTGCGACGTGTACTCCGAAGGCAGCATGACGCAGCGCACGTTTTCCGGACCGATCGCGTCGGCCGCGATCGTCGCGACCAGCGCGGAATCGATTCCACCCGACAGGCCCAGCACGACCTTGCGAAAGCCCGATTTGTGCAGATATTCCCGTAGGCCCAGCATCATCGCGTGATAATCCTGCTCCCACGCGTCGGGCTGTGGCGCCATCAGGCCGGGCTCGGCCCGCCATCCTTCCGGGCCGCGCGTGAAATCGACATGCGCCAGCATTTCGGCAAAGGGCGGCAGTTGCACCACCTTGTTGCCGCCGGGGTTCAGCACGAAGCTGGCGCCGTCATAAAGCTGGTCGTCCTGCCCGCCGACCATGTTCACATAGACCAGCGGCAGGCCGGTCTCGACCACACGGCCGACCATGTGGCCCATCCGCAGGTCCAGCTTCTCGCGGTGATAGGGGCTGCCATTCGGCACGATCAGGATCTCGGCGCCGGTTTCCGCCAGTGTCTCGGCCACGTCGGGATACCAGCTGTCCTCGCAGATCGGGCTGCCGATGCGCGCGGCCCCGACCGGATAGGGCCCGCTGATCGGGCCGCTGTCGAACAGCCGCAGCTCGTCGAAAAGCTGCTTGTAGGGCAGGTGATGCTTCAGCACGCGGGCGATCAGCCGGCCATCCCTGAAGACCCAATAGGCGTTGTAAAGCCTGTCTCCATCGCGCCACGGCCCGCCGATGCCGATGGCCGGACCGCCGGTGCAGCTTTCACCCAACGTCATCACGGCCGCCTCGGCCTGCCGTGTGAAGGCCGGCTTCAGCACCAGGTCCTGGGTCTGATAGCCGGTGATGAACATCTCGGGCAGGGCCAGCATGTCGGCCCCGGCCTCGCGCGCCGCCGCCCATGCCTCGCGCGCCGTGGCTGCATTGCCGGGCAGGTCGCCCACGGTGGCGTTCAGCTGGCCGATGGTCAGGCGGAAGCGATCGGTCATGGCAGGGCCTCGTGTTTTCGCGTCTCTGTGATAGGGGAAGCCGCCGGAAAGGAAAAGTCGGCCTTTGCGCGTGCGGTCGCCCTGCGCTAGACCATGGTGCAAAAGACGAAGGATGCGGGCGATGAAGGCAGCAGTTCGGGCAGGGGCGGTGGCGCTGGCGCTGATGGCGGCGGGTCTTGGCGCGGATGCACAGGTCATCACCAAGCAATATGACGATGGCGGAGTTTACGAAGGCACGTTCCGCAACGGACGCCAGCACGGACAGGGCAGCTACACTCTGCCCAACGGTTATCGCTACGAAGGCGACTGGGTCGAGGGCGAGATCCTGGGTCAGGGCACCGCGACTTTCCCCAACGGTTCGGTCTATGTCGGGCATTTCGCCAGGGGCAAGCCGGACGGCAAGGGCAAGATCACCTATGCCGATGGCGGCACCTATCAGGGCGACTGGATCGCCGGCGAGATCACCGGAGAGGGCGAGGCGCACTACGCCAACGGCAGCGTCTACAAGGGCCAGTTCGTCCGCGGCCTGCATCAGGGCAAGGGCGTTCTGACGCAGCCGAACGGTTATCGTTACGAGGGCGACTGGAATTCCGGCGTGAAAGAGGGCCAGGGCAGGATCACCTATCCCGATGGCGCGATCTACGAGGGTGGCATGCTGGCCGGCCAGCGCGCCGGGCGCGGCAAGCTGACCATGGCCGACGGCATGACCTACGACGGCATCTGGTCAGCCGGCCAGATGTCGGGCACGGGCGTGCTGGTCCAGGCTTCGGGCGACCGGTACGAAGGCCAGATGCACAACGGCAAGCGCGAGGGGCAGGGCATCGCGACCTATGCCAATGGCGATGTCTATGACGGCCAGTTCAGGGCCGACCGACGCCATGGCAAGGGCACGTTCACGGGCACGGACGGCTATGTCTATTCCGGCGACTGGGTCGAGGGGCGGATGGAGGGTAGCGGCCAGATCACCTATCCCGACGGCTCGGTCTATGTCGGCCAGATGAAGGCCGACCGCCCCGACGGCCGCGGAAAGATAACCTATCCCGACGGTTCCACCTATGAGGGCCAGTGGGTCGGGGGCGTGATCGACGGCGATGGCAAGGCCACCTATGCCAATGGCATGGTCTATGAGGGCAGCTTCCGGAACGCCCGCAACGACGGGCAGGGCCGGATGACCTATCCCGACGGTTATGTCTATACCGGCGCCTGGAAGGACGGCCAGCGCCACGGCGAGGGGCAGGCGACCTACCCCGACGGCACGGTCTATACCGGCATCTTCGCGAACGGGCTTCGGGAAGGTCAGGGCAAGCTGACCACACCCGACGGGTTCGTCTACGAGGGCGGCTGGATCGCGGGCGAGATCGACGGCGACGGGATCGCGACCTATGCCAATGGCGACCGCTATGAAGGCCATTTCGAGGCGGGCAAGCGTCAGGGACAGGGCGTCATGCGCTATGCGACAGGACAGGTGGCGTCGGGCAAGTGGCAGGACAACCGGCTGATCGACGCCGATGAACCCTCCGCCCAGAGCCCGGCGGCAACCCCTTCGGCCGTGCCGGATGGCCGGGACGTACCCTCCGGCGCGGCCGAGGATGTCAGCGCGCCCGACATGCCGGCCGACGCTTTGCCTTCCGGGGGCGACTGACAGGCACATCGAAGTCGGGCGGTTTTGCCGGATCCCGGCCGCGCCGGTCCCGCGCGACGACCGCGAGACGTGCTAGCGGCCTGAACCGGTGCCGCCGGCATCGCTGTCGCCGAACAGGCCGCGCAGCCCCCGTGTCACCAGGTTGCCGACCTTGGGTCGGGGTTGGGCCATGAAGGGCAGCGGGCGGCAGACCTCCATCGCGGCGATGCCGACGCGGGCGGTCAGGGCGCCGTTGACCACGCCCTCGCCAAAGCGGCGTGACAGCTTGGCCAGAACCCCGCCGCCGGCGACGGTGTGAATCAGGTCGTCGCCCGCGGCCACCGCGCCGGTCGCGACCAGATGCGTCATGACCGTGCGCGCCAAGCGCCATCCTCCGACAGCGCCCGCCCGTCCGCCATAGATCTCGGCCATGCGCCGGATCATGCGCAGATTGGCCGCCAGCGCCGCCGCGACGTCCGCCAGTGCCAGAGGAATCAGCGCGGTGGCGGCGGCGACGGTGCGGGCCGCCGCCTCGATCTCGCGCCGCGCCTCCTGATCCAGGCCAGCCAGCAGTTCGGTCTCGGCCATGGTCAGAAGGGTGGCGGCGTCGAAGACATCGCCGCGGTTCTCGGCCAGGCGCTTGCGCTGCCAGTCCAGTTCCGGGCGCTTGCGATACAGTGCCAGAAGCTGATCCGTGACCTGCCGCGCCCTGTCCATGCTGTCGTCGGCCAGCGCGGCGCCGGCCTGCCGCTGGATCGCGTCGATCCGCGCGAAACGCGCCCAGGCGCGATATTCGCGCAACGCCATCCCCAGCGCAGCCAGCGTGAACAGCGTGAACAGCGCGATCCCGATCCAGCCCAGCACCGGATAGCTGTTCAAGAGCCCGTTGATGAAATCCAGCGCGGCGATCGCGAGAAGAAAGGTGAACAGCGCCACACCGGAATTGATGAAGAACCGGGTCAGCGCCGAGGGCGGCCGCCCGACCAGCCGTGTAACCATCTCCATCGTGCGCGGGCGGGGCAGCGACCGGCTGGCCTCGTCGATGGGCGGGGCATCGGCGGGGCTGGGCTGGGGGTCTTCGCGGGTCTGGTCGCGGGCCTCGCGGCGCATCCGGAGCGTGTCATCGTCGCTGCCGGGCGTGTCCAGTTCGATCAGCACGGGGCCGCGCTTGCGGGTCGGATCGTCGCTCACAGCCTGTCTCCGATCAGGAATTCGGCGGCACGGTCCAGCCGGATATGCGGCGGACCATCGCCGGGGCGGGCGGTCATCGCTGCGGGCGCGAAGTTCATGATCGCATAGTCGCCGTCCAGCCATTGATCCGCCCCGGCGCGGGCCGGATGCAGAAGCAGCGCGGGATCGGCGGGCAACTCGCCCGGATAGAAGGCCGCCTGGCGCCCGTCCAGCAGCCGACCGCGCACGGCCGGCAGGTCATCGCCATCCTGGCGGATCATGTCCTCGGTCGTGGCGCGAAGCGCCGCAATCGACATCGCCTCGGTTCGCGCGCCCGAGAAGTCGGCCCGATCGCGCGCCTCGCGCAGCGTCGCCGACAGGATCGCGGTCAGGCGATTATGCTGGATATGGTGCAGGTGATCGGCCTTGGTGGCGGCGAACAGGATGCGTTCGACCCGGCGCGTGCCGAGGATCTGCGCCAGCCAGCCTGCCCTTCCGGGTCGGAACGCGGTCAGGATGTCGGCCATCGCGCGGCGCATGTCCTCGACCGCGGGCGGGCCCTGATGGATGGCGCCCAGCACATCGACCAGCACTACCTGGCGGTCGATTCGGGCAAAGTGATCGCGGAAGAACGGCTTGATGACGCGCGACTTGTAGGCGTCGAAGCGGCGGCGAAACTCGCGATGAAGCCGCCCCTCGCGCAGGCTTGCAGGCAGCGGTGCAAAGGTCAGCGCGGGCGAGCCGGCCATCTCGCCCGGGATCAGGAAGCGGCCCGGCGTGCAGTCCGAAAACCCGGCCTCCCGCGAGGCCTGCAGATGCTCGGTGTAGATCCGGGCGAGCGTCTGGGCAGTCGGTTCGTCGAACGCGGCGCCGGGACCGACCGACGCCAGAGCGGCCATGTAGTCGGCCGCCCCGGGCCGCTGCTCGATCCGGTCAAGGACTTCGGTCGACCATTCCCCGAAACCTTTTTCCATGAGGCGCAGGTCCAGCAGCCACTCGCCCGGATAATCGACGATATCCAGGTGAACCGTCTGCGGGCCGCGCAGGCCCGAAAACAGTCCTCGCGGCTCCATCCGCAGCGACAGTCGCAGCTGGCTGACATGGCGGGTCCCGTCGGGCCAGTGTGGCTCGGGGCCGGTCAGGGCGGAGAGATGCCGTTCGAAATCGAAGCGCGGCACGGTGTCGTCGGGCTGCGGTTGCAACCACGCGGCCTTGAGGCTGCCATCCGCGGCCGCACGCAGCGCATGCATGCGTCCGCGATCCATCAGATTGGCGACCAGCGACGTGATGAACACGGTCTTGCCGGCGCGCGACAACCCGGTCACGCCAAGCCGGATGATCGGATCACCCAGTCCCAGCCCCGCCATCAGATCGCTGCCAATGCCCATCACCTACTCCGCAGACCAGCCGGTCGGCGCACGATAGGCGTTGGCGTCTGGAATGTGTAGGGTGTGGGCAGAGTTCGGGCGGCGAGGCCGCATCCGCAGCCGCATCCGGTCCGATCGCGGCGCAAGGGTGCTTTTCAGCCGGGTCAGGCTTCGCCATAACGCAGGCATGTCCGACCCGCTGCCGATCGATGATGCACTTCCCGCGCTGCGCGCGGCCCTGGCCCGGCATGGCCGCGTCGTCCTGGTCGCCCCGCCCGGCGCGGGCAAGACGACGCGGGTGCCGCTGGCCTTGCTGGATCAGATCGCAGGCCGGATCGTGATGCTGGAGCCGCGCCGGCTGGCCGCGCGGGCCGCCGCCGAGCGGTTGGCCGAGGGGCTGGGCGAGCAGGTCGGCGGTCGCGTGGGCTACCGCATCCGGGGCGAGGCGGTGCGCGGCGCGCGGATCGAGGTCGTGACCGAGGGAATCCTGACGCGAATGATCCAGTCCGACCCGGCGCTGACCGGCATCGGATGCGTCATCTTCGACGAGTTCCACGAGCGCAGCCTGAATGCCGATCTGGGGCTGGCGCTGGTCTGGGAGGCGCGCGGCGCGCTGCGCGAGGATCTTGCGGTCCTTGTGATGTCGGCCACGCTGGATGCGGCGCCGGTCTCGGCCTTGCTGGACGACGCCCCCGTGGTCCGGTCCGAAGGCCGGTCCTTCCCCGTCGAGACACGCTGGCTGGACCGCCCGCTGCCCGTCGGGACGCGGGTGATCGACGAGACGGCCACGCTGATCGCCCGCGCCGAGCGCGAGACACGCGAGACCGGCGGCTCGATCCTGGCCTTCCTGCCGGGCGAACGCGAGATCCGCGGCGTGATGGCCAGGCTGGCGAACACCGGGTGCGAGGTGCTGCCGCTTTACGGGGCGCTGGATGCGTCCGCGCAGCGTCTGGCCTTGTCATCGCCGGGCGCGTGCCGGCGGATCGTGCTGGCCACGGCGATCGCCGAGACCTCGCTGACCATTCCCGAGGTGCGGGTGGTCGTCGACGCCGGACGGGCACGCCGGGCGCGCTTTGATCCGGGCAGCGGCATGTCGCGACTGGTCACCGAGCGCGTCAGTCGCGCCGAAGCCGATCAGCGGCGCGGCCGGGCAGGAAGGGTCGCGCCGGGGCTGTGTTTCCGGATGTGGGCAAGGGCCGAAGAGGGCGCGATGCCCTCTTTCGCACCGCCCGAGATTGCCGTGGCGGATCTGACGGGGCTGGCGCTGGAACTGGCCGCCTGGGGGGCCGAACCGGGGGAACTGGCGTTTCTGACAGCGCCCCCCGAGGCCGCGATGTCCGAGGCGCGGGCCCTGCTGGCCGGGCTGGGCGGGCTGGATCGCGACGGCCGGATCACCGATCACGGCAAGGCGCTGGCCCGGCTGCCGCTGCATCCGCGACTGGCGCATATGCTGATCCAAGCCGGCGCCGAAGCGGCGGATATGGCGGCACTTCTGTCCGATCGCGATCCCCTGCGCGGCGCGCCCTCGGATCTGGCTCTGCGGCTGACGGCGATTCGCGATCCCGAAGGTTTCGCCAGACGCCATCCCTTCGAAATCCATCGTGCCGCGATCCAGAGGATCCGCGACGAATCGCGTCGCCTGCGCCGGCTGGTTGCGTCCCGCGACGGCGGGGGGGCTGACCGCCCCCCCGCACCCCCCCGCGTTCGCGCCTCTCAGGCGGGCTTCGAGGCGATGGGCGAGGACCGGCAGCTTTCGCCGGGCGGCGCGGCATCGCTGGCCTATCCCGACCGGATCGGCCTGCGGCGCAAGGGCGACCAGCCGCGATGGATCCTGTCGGGCGGAAAGGGTGCGGCGATGGACATCGCCGATCCCTTGGCCGGTCAGCGGCTGATCGTGGCGGTCGATCTGGACGGCGATCAGCGCGAGGCGCGGGTGCGGATGGCCGTGGCGCTGGACGAAGCCGAACTGCGCGCGCTGCATGGCGACCGCATCGAGCCGCTCTGCCTGTGCGAATGGTCGCGCCGGGAGGGGCGGGTGCTGGCGCGGCAGCAGGAGCGCCTGGGGTCGCTGTTGCTGTCGGATCGGCCCTGGCCCGAGGCGCCTCAGGAGGCGGTGGCGCTGGCCGCACTGGAGGGGCTGCGCCAGGACGGGCTGCCGTGGACCAGGGCGGCGGCGCGCCTGCGGGCGCGGATCGCGCTGGTGGATGGTCTGGGGGCGGTGGATGACCCGACGTTGCTGGAGGATGGCGCATGGCTGCTGCCTTGGCTGGGCGGGGCGCGGACGCTGGCCGATCTGCGCGCACTGGATCTGGTCGAGCCGCTGAAGGCGCGGATCGGCTGGGACGGCCAACAGCGCCTTGCAGCCGAGGTTCCGGCGCATTTCGTCACGCCTCTGGGGCGCAGGGTGCCGATCGATTACGACCACGAGACGCCCTCGATCGCGTTGCGCCTGCAAGAGCTGTTCGGCGTCACACGGCATCCGGTCGTCGGCGGAAAGCCTTTGCGGATCAGCCTGTTGTCGCCGGGCGGCAAGCCGGTGCAGGTCACCACCGACCTGCCGGGATTCTGGACGTCGAGCTATGCCGATGTGCGCAAGGACATGCGCGGGCGCTATCCGCGCCATCCCTGGCCCGAGGACCCGACCTCGGCCGATCCGACGACGCGGGCCAAGCCAAGGGGAAGCTGAGGCGGCGCGCAACGGCTGCGCCCTGTCGCAGCACCCCGCAGCCCGGGTCGGGGGTCTCAATCGACCGCGCGGATCAGCTTTTGCTCAAGGATCTTCAGCACCTGGGCCAGGTCGTGGCCGCGTTTCAGGATCCGGCCATCCATGCCGATCACGGCATAGGCCCCCTGCGCGGCGCGCAGCTTCGGACGCTTCTCGATCCGGTAGAGCGGATGTTCGGTCGCCCGGCGGAACACGCTGAACACGGCGGCATCGCGCAGGAACGACATCGCGTAGTCGCGCCACTCGCCGGCAGCCACGAAACGCCCATAGACCGACAGGATCGCCGTCAGTTCCTGCCGGTTGAAGACCACGCGATCGACATCGGCCTGAAACGGCGGTGAAGCGTTCATCATGACGGAATGGTGACACCCGGCGCAGGCCAACGCAACGAAAAACGGGCGGCGGTGCCGGCGGCGCGGCGCCCGCTGTCTGGCGGCCTAGAAGCAGCTGACCTTTTCGATCCGCCCCGCGCGCCCGTATTCGATATTCAGCCGTTCGGGCTGGAAATCGGCGGTGACCGCGTCGTCGGGGCCGATCACCCGCGTGCCAAGCGGGAAGGTCATCGGGCGCAGGATGTCGCGCGGCTGACCGACCAGGCCCTGATAGCCCGCGGCGCCGCATTCATCGGCGGGCGGGTCTGGCAGCACGGGCGGCGCGACTGGCTCGCAGGCGGCGAGGACTGCGACGGCGCACAGTCCGGGAAGCAGGCTGGAAAGGCGCATGGGATCACCCGCAATCGATGTTGTAGATATTGCCCGAGCCATCCAGCCGGAACACGATCCGCTGCGGATTGTATTCCTGCGGCTCGATGCCGCGATATTCGACCACGCGGTATTCGCGGGTGATCGCCAGCGTCGGGATGATCGAGCCTGGCTGCCCCAGATAGGGCACGTAATCGCCGGCGTCGCACAGGTCGGGCTGGCGTTCCTCGAGCCCGGCGATGCCGGAGGTCGGCACAGGCGGAATGGGGGCCACGGCGACCGGCATGGGTGCCGGTGCGGGCGCCGGCGCGCAGCCGGCAAGCGCGGCGGCGACCGCCGCAATGGAAAGGATCTTCGTGTTGAACATGGTGTCGGCGTCCCTCGGTAGCCCCTTGCCGGGGCGGTATTGTCCTGGCGATGGTTATAGGATGTCCGCCACGGGTTGAGAACCCGGCAGGGGAATCACGTTTCGATCATCGGCGCGTCATCGTTTCGGCGGTTATCTGCCGACCCTCGGCCCGTCCGCCCGTCAGCCAGGGGCTGCAAGCGACGCCTCGCTGCGTTCCGCCCCGTGCGCCGCAAGGAAGACACGCGCCGCGCCGTCACCGATCCGGTGGATGGTGGATTCATCGGGCTCGGTCGCCCCGGCCAGAAGCGCGGGCTCGTGGACCACGGCACCGGACAGTCGGACCAGTTGCGCGGCTGCCAGCGACGTGTCGTCGATATGCAACTGGTTCATGGCCACCCAGCGGTCCAGATGTTCCCGAACCGTATCGTGCAGCAACGTCTGGAGCAGTGCGTGGTAGCGACGCGCGAGGTCGGGAAAGCGGAACGCCTCGGCGATGCTGGCGCGATGCAGCAGCACGACCGGCTGCGAGACAAGCCAGCCCGCGATCTGCCGGGCCATCAGGGCAAGCGCCTCGGCCAGAGGCATCGCCGTGTCGATCTGAATCGGCGCCCGGGCCGAGATCTGGTCCATCTCGTTCGACAGCACGTCCTGGAAGATCAGGGATTTTTCGGGAAAATAGCTGTAGAGCGTGGCCTTGGACACGCGCGACGCGCTGGCAATGTCGTCGACGCTTGAGCCTGCATATCCGTCCCGGAAGAAGACCTCCCTGGCGCCGCGGCGAACCTGATCGAACTTGCGGCCAGGGTTGAAGGCCTGATCTTTTTTCATGATTCGTTCCCTTGGAATGCGTCGCCATCGGCATGAGCCTCGGGACATGACCGAATGGAATGCCGGGATGAGTGTTCTGGTTTCATCTGAAATTGGACGGGCAGGAATTGCTTGTAATGGAACGATCTTTATCGCCGATTTGGCGGCTGTGGCAAGCCCGGCGCGCGTCGGCCGGTGCGCGCCACCCCTGATCCGGGCTTGGAAGTGGAACATCTGCGACGATTGTCCTAGCTTCGCAGCGAGGAAAACGAATCAGTATCGCGACCATTAATTTCAGGCGGGGAGGCCGAGATGGCGAATATGGAAAACTCATTCAGGGGATCTGTCGAACGGATGTTCACGCACGCGGCAGGTCTGATGGATCTGTCGCCGGGGCTTGAGGAAAAGATCCGGGTCTGCAACTCGACCTACACCGTCAGGTTCGGGGTGCGGCTGCGGGGCGAGATCCACACCTTCACCGGCTATCGGTCTGTCCATTCCGAACACATGGAACCGGTCAAGGGCGGCATCCGCTATTCGCTGGATGTCAGCCAGGACGAGGTCGAGGCGCTCGCCGCGCTGATGACCTACAAATGCGCGCTGGTCGAGGTGCCGTTCGGCGGCTCGAAGGGCGGGTTGTGCATCGACCCCCGCGCCTGGAACGCGGAGGAGCTGGAAAAGATCACCCGGCGGTTCACCTACGAGCTGTCGCGCCGCAACCTGATCTCGCCCAGCCAGAACGTGCCGGCACCGGACATGGGCACCGGCGAGCGCGAGATGGCCTGGATGGCCGATGCCTACAAGCGGCTGCATCCCGACGACATCAACGCCAAAGCCTGCGTGACCGGCAAGCCGCGCACAGCGGGCGGCATCGAGGGCCGCGTCGAGGCGACCGGCCGGGGTGTGCAATACGCGCTGCGCGAGTTCTTCCGTCATGTCGATGTGATGAAGAAGGCCGGGCTGGAAGGCACGCTGGCCGGCAAGCGGGTGATCGTGCAGGGACTGGGCAATGTGGGCTATCACGCGGCCGAGTTCCTGTCGGTCGAGGACAAGGCGCTGATCACCTGCGTGATCGAGCGGGACGGTGCGATCGTCAACCCGCAGGGGATCAATATCGACGCGTTGCGCGGGCATATCGTCGCGACCGGCGGGGTGCGCGGCTTCGCGGGCGGTCAGTATCACGAGGAAGGCCTGGCCATGCTGGAGCATGAATGCGACATCCTGGTCCCGGCTGCGGTGGAAAGCGTGATCCATTCCGGCAATGCCGAGCGGATCAAGGCCAAGCTGATCATCGAGGCCGCGAACGGGCCGGTCACCGCCGACGCCGACGAGATCCTCAAGCGCAAGGGCGTGGTCATCATCCCCGACATGTATGCCAACGCGGGCGGGGTGACGGTGTCCTATTTCGAATGGGTGAAGAACCTGTCGCAGATCAGCCTTGGCCGGATGGAGCGCCGCTACGAGGAAGCCCGGGCGCGGATGCTGATCGAGGAGCTGGAGCGGATCTCGGCCGACACCGGCACGAATTTCAAGCTGGCCGCCGGCTTCAGGGAACAGTTCCTGCACGGCGCCGATGAGCTGGATCTGGTGCGCTCGGGTCTGGACGACACGATGCGCGAGGCGTTCGGAAAGATGCGCGACGTCTGGATGGCCAATCGCCGCGTCGACGATCTGCGCACGGCAGCCTATGTGGTGGCGATCCGGCGGATCTCGAACGTCTATGGCTCGCTGGGGCTATAGCGGGGTCGCGCAACCGCAGGGGACGGGCGCTGGGGTGCGGGGGTGTGCCCCCGCCGCCGAAGCCGGGCCCCTCGATGGGGCCCGGCTTCGGCATTCCTTGTGCGGACAAGGCGACCTCAGTCGCGGGGCGCGGCGGCGCGGCGCAGGCGGTCGTTGATCGCGGCGCCCAGGCCGTGATCGGGGATCGGCGCAGCCGCGATCGGGCGGCCCAGGCGATCGGCCTCGCGCAGCATGCCGAACAGATTGGCGGCGGCCTCGGTCAGGTCACCGGTGGGCGACAGGCTGAACGGGCCGGGCGTGCCGAAGCCAAGATGCGTCTCGCCGGGTGCGGCCTTGACGGCATTCAGGCGCAGGCTTGCCTTCGGGGCGTAATGGCTGGCCAGCTGGCCGGGCGCGCTGGGGCGGCCCGGATCCGCGGCAGGCCGGGCCAGGCCGTGGCCAAGCGCGGCCTCGATCGCCTCGGCCGGGATGCCGCCCGGGCGCAGCAGGGTCGCCCGCCCCAGGGGCCAGCCGATGATGGTCGATTCGACCCCGACCGGGCAACGTCCCGCATCCAGCACCGCCGCGATCCGGCCGCCGAGTCCGCCATCGGCGTCCAGCACATGATCGGCGCTGGTCGGGCTGACCCGCCCGGACGCATTGGCCGAGGGCGCGGCAAGTGGTCCGCCGAAGGCGTGCAGCAGGGCCTGCGCCACGGGATGGGCGGGCACACGCAGCCCGACGGTCGCCAGCCCGGCCGTGACCAGCGGCGCCAGCCCCGAATCCCGGCGCAGCGGCAGCACCAGCGTCAGCGCGCCCGGCCAGAAGGCCTGGGCCAGCGCCAGCGCCTCGTCGGGGAACGCGGCGATCCGGCGCGCCGCGTCCAGGTCCGGGACATGAACGATCAGCGGATTGAAGGCCGGCCGGCCCTTGGCGGCAAAGATCCGTGCCACGGCTTGCCCGTCGCGGGCGTCGCCCGCAAGGCCATAGACGGTCTCGGTCGGCATGGCGACGGTCTGGCCGCGAACCAGCAGATCGGCGGCGCGTTCAAGCCCGTCGGGATCTGGTGTCAGTCGTTCGGTCTTCATCCGTGACGCCGGGTTTCGGTTGAGCCTTGGTCGCATCCACCTAAGATGCGGTCGGAACAGTCTGATAGTCGCGCCGGCAGCTTTTGCCAAGGCGCATGGGAACGAGGTCCACATGAGCTATGTCGCGCCGGTCGAGCAGATCGAATTCATCCTGAAGCATGTCGTTTCCTTCCCCGAGGTGGCCGCGACCGACAGGTTCGCCGAGGCGACCCCGGAAACCGCCCTCGCCATCCTGACCGAGGCCGGCAAGCTGGCCGGCAACGTGCTGGCACCGCTGAACCGCAAGGGCGACGAGGTTCCGGCGCGACTGGAAAACGGCAGGGTCCGCTCCTCGCCCGGCTTTGCCGAAGGGTTCCGGGCGATCGCGGAAGGCGGCTGGATCGGACTGGCCGCCGATCCCGAACATGGCGGCATGGGCCTGCCGCAATCGCTGAACATGGCGGTCGCCGACATGATGTCGGGGGCCTGCCTGTCCCTGCAACTCAACCCGCTTCTGACCCAGGGCCAGATCGAGGCGCTGGAGCATCACGCCAGCGACGAGATGAAGGCCCTGTACCTGCCCCGGCTGATCAGCGGCGACTGGTCGGGCACGATGAACCTGACCGAGCCGGGGGCCGGCAGCGATGTCGGCGCGCTGACCACCAGGGCGGAACGCAACGACGACGGCAGCTATGCGATCACCGGGCAGAAGATCTACATCACCTGGGGCGACAGCGATGTCACCGAGAATGTCTGCCACGCGGTGCTGGCGCGGCTGCCTGATGGCGCCAAGGGCACGCGCGGGATCAGCCTGTTCATGGTGCCGAAACTCATCCCCGACGCGGATGGCAGACCGGGCGTCGCCAACAGCCTGAAAGTCGTCAGCCTCGAGGAAAAGCTGGGCATCCACGGCAGCCCGACCTGCGTGATGAGCTATGAGGGCGCGACCGGCTGGCTGATCGGGCAGGAACACAAGGGCATGGCCGCGATGTTCACGATGATGAACTGCGCCCGGCTTGGCGTCGGCATGCAGGGCGTCGGCGTCGCCGAGGCCGCGTTGCAGCAGGCCGTGGCCTACGCGAAGGACCGCGACCAGATGGGTCCGATCATCCGGCATCCCGATGTGCGCCGGATGCTGGCCACCGCGCGGGCGGAGGTTTTCGCGGCGCGCGCCATCTGCCTGGCCTGCGCCGTGGCGATCGATCTCGAGCGCGCCACCGGCGAGGCGGAACATGCCGCCCGCGCCGCCTTCCTGACCCCGATCGCCAAGGCCCACGGCACCGATGTCGGCTGCCGGGTCGCCGATATCGGCGTGCAGGTCCATGGCGGCATGGGCTATGTCGAGGAAACCGGTGCCGCGCAATACCTGCGCGATGTCCGCATCACGCCGATCTACGAGGGCACCAACGGCATCCAGGCCATGGATCTGGTCGGCCGCAAGCTGTCCGATGGCGGCGATGCGGCCATGCGCCTGCTGGACGAGGTGCTGGACGGCGCGCAATCCGCGCAGGGCGACCACCCGGAACTGGCCAACCATGTCTGGCAGGCCGCCGAAACGCTGCGCGAGGCCACCCAGACGCTGCTCGAGCGCGACATGCCTCAGCGTTTCGCGGGTGCGGATTCCTATCTGCGCGCCTTTGCCCGCGTGCTGGGCGCGCATTACCATCTGCGCGCGGCCAAGGCCGGCCGGGACTCGCACAAGGCGATGGCCGGGGTGTACATGGCCCGCGTCCTGCCGCGCTATGCCGGCGATCTGGCCGAGGCGCTGGCCGGGCTGGACGATCTGAGCGCGATCAGCGACGCGACGCTGGCGGGCGATTTCGCGGCGTGATCGTCTATCCGCATGCGGCCCCGCCCGCCGAGGGCGAGGCCGTCGAGATGGCCGAGGGTGTGCTGTGGCTGCGCCTGCCGCTGCCGATGGCGCTGGACCACGTCAATGTCTACGCGCTGCGCGAGGATGACGGCTGGACCATTGTCGATACCGGCCTCGACACCGGGCGGGCGCGTGGCGTCTGGCAGGCGCTGCGCGCAGGGCCACTGGCCGGGCTGCCGATCCGGCGGGTGATCGGCACCCATCATCACCCCGACCATATCGGGCTGGCTGGCTGGTTCATGCAGACCGACGGCGCCGAACTGGCGATGAGCCGGACCGCCTGGCTGACCGCCCGCATGCTGCACCTGGACGTTCAGGACCACCCCACCGCGCAGGCAATCGCGTTCTGGCGCCGCGCCGGGATGCCGGAAGGGATGCTGGCGAAACGCGCCGCCGAGCGGCCCTATAACAGCGCCGATGTCGTCCACGCCCTGCCGCCCGGCTTCAGCCGCCTGCGCGAGGGGACGCAGATCCGGATGGGGGGGCGGCGCTGGCTGGTGGCGATGGGCGACGGGCACGCGCCGCGCCATGCGACGTTCTGGTCGCTGGATGACGATCTGGTGATCGGCGGAGATCAGTTGCTGCCCTCGATCTCGCCCAACCTGGGCGTCTATCCGAACGAACCCGACGCCGATCCGGTCGGTGAATGGCTGGCCAGCTGCGCCCGGATGGCCGAGCTGGCCGCGGCGCGGCATCTGGTCCTGCCGGGCCACAAGCTGCCTTTTACCGGGCTGCCCGACCGGTTGCGGCAGCTGGCCGACAATCACCACGGCGCGCTGGCCCGGATCGAGGCCGCTCTGCGGATCGAGCCGCGCAGCGCGGTCGGCTGTTTCGAGATCCTGTTCAAGCGGCGGATCGCGGCGATGGAGTTCGGGCTGGCGCTGGTCGAGGCGGTCGCACATGTCAACCATCTGCGCCTTGCCGGGCGCATCCGCGCGGTCGGCGAAAGGGACGGTGCGGTGCTGTGGGGGGCGTGACAGCGCCGCCGGTTTGGGCTATCGCGAGGCAACGGACAATACGGAGCGCAGCAATGGCCGAACACGAGCATGGCAAGATGGACATCACCGAGCAGCAGAAGACCTTCGCGGGCTTCATCAGGATGGCGGTCTGGGTTTCGGTACTGTCGATCCTGGTGCTGATCTTCATGGCGCTGGTCAACGCCTGATTCCGGCGAAGGGCATTCCACAATGAAACGACGTGTCTTTCTGGCGGCGTCGCTGCCGGCGTTTCTGGCTGCCTGCGGCGCGGACAACATATGGGCCAGCGACGAGGCCGTGCGGGCCGCCCGCTTCGTCTCGGACGAACCGCCCTCGATCACGCTTTACACGGTGATCGGCATCCCGCGGGGCGAGGGGGGGCATTCGTCGCTGCTGATCAACGGCAGCCAGCGGATCATCTATGATCCGGCCGGAACCTGGAACCACCCGCGCATCCCGGAACGCCACGACGTGCTTTACGGGATCACCGACAATTTCCGGCGCTTCTATGTCGATTACCACGCCCGCAGCACCTATTGGGTGGCCGAGGACACCGTTCCGGTCAGCCGCGAGGTCGCGGATCTGGCGATCCGGCGGGCCGAGGCGCAGGGCGCCGCCAACAAGAGCTTCTGTGCGATCGAGACCGCATCGATCCTGCGTGGCCTGCCGGGGTTCGAGGGGGCGCCATCGGCGTTCTCGCCGCTGAAGCTTCGCAACTGGTTCATGACCTTGCCCGGCGTGCGGTCGCGGCGCTTTCAGGACGGCGATCCGGCCAATAACCACAACGTGCTGATTCGCCAGAAGAACGGTGTGATGACCGGTTATCCCAGGACGTAAAGCAGACCGAACAGCGTCGACCCGCCGGCCAGAATGGCCAGGATCACGTTCCTGGTCAGTACGCCCACGACCAGCGTCGCGGCGGCCGCCGACAGGCGCGCGGGATCGGGCTCGCCGCCGGCGGCCTCGGGCCACATGACCAGCGGCGCCACCAGCGCGGGCAGCACCGCCACGGGCGTATAGCGCAGCATCCGCAGCGCCCAGGCCGGCAGGTCGCGATCCCCCAGCGCGCCGAGGAACGACCAGCGAATCAGGAACGTCCCGATCGCCAGCGCCACGATCACGATCCAGACCGTCAGATCCGACACAGCGCCGTTCATGTCGCCCCCTGCCGCCGCTCGGCCCAGACCTCGAGCATCGCGCCGGTCGCCATGCCGATCGGCGCGGCGATCAGCAGGCCCAGCCCGGACGGCAGCCCGGCCAGCAGCAGCGCGGCCAGGACGGCGACAAAGCAGGCACCCAGATGCGCCGGAGTCCGCAGCATCGGCGCGATCATCGCCAGGAAGGTGATCGGCATCGCGAAGTCCAGCGCGATGTCGTCCGAGATCGCCCGGCCGACCGTCGCGCCCAGCCACGAGGCGATCATCCACGGCACGCAGACCGCCACCGCCGTGCCGGCGAAATAGCCCAGGCGCTGGGGCAGGCTCAGGCGCGGATGGCGCTCATAATGCTGGATCGACAGCGCATAGCTTTGATCGATCAGCGCATAGGCGATCAACAGCCTTTGACCGCCGGTCGCGCCGCGCAGCCAAGGCACCAGCGAGGCCGAATACATCGCCATACGCAGATTGACCGCAAGCCCGGACAGGATGACGATCAGCGCCGGGGCCTGGTCGGACAGCAACTGCACCGCCGTGAACTGCGATGCGCCCGCCAGCACGAGCACCGAGAAACCCATCACCTGCGCCAGGTCCATGCCCGCCTCGACCGCGACCACTCCGAACAGCAGGGCAAAGGGCACGATGACGATCATGAACGGCAGCGATTGCACGATGCCGTGCGCGAAAGCCTGCCGGGGCGTGCGCGCCAGCGCCCGCACCACGGCGGGTTCATCGGCGGCGGGATCATCGGCGGCAGGGCGCTGATGCGGGGGGCTGGGGACGGGCGAGGGGGCCATCACGCTTTCGTTTTCGCTGCATTCGCGGCAACATTGCTTGCACGATGTGCAATCCATGACAAGGCAGGCCCGTGCAGATTCTGAATCCCGTTCCCGCCAGCCTGCTGCCCGAGGCCGCCGCGCTTTGGTGGCGCGGTGTCTGGCCCGGCCCGTGGTTGCGGCCTCCGCCCCCGATGCGCGCCAGCCACGGGATCGCCGCTCTGGACGCGGCTGGCGGGGTGGCGGGTATCGCCGGTCTGCGCGACGCGGGGGGCGGATTCCTGGTCAGCATGCCGTGGCTGGCGCGGCTGGCGTTCCGGCCCGCGCCGCCGACCACGGATCTGGTGATCGACGGGATCGTGGTTCGCACCGTCCGGCGCGGCACAGGCCGCGCGCTGATTGCCGCCGCCGATGCGCATGCCCGCGCCCATGGCCATACGGGCCTGCGGGCCGAGGTCGAGGCAAGCAACCGCGTCGCGCTGGCCTTCTACCTGCGGCTGGGCTTTGTCGAGATGCACCGCGGTCGCTTCGGCTGGCCCTGGTCGGGTCAGGTGCTGATCCTGCGGCGCGATCCGGGCACGGACACGGCAAGGCCCGAGCGCGCGGCCAGCCCGGCGGATCGGGGCGCGAGCCGGATCGGATCCTAGCCGAAGATCCCGGTCACGCGTCCCACCAGCATGAAGGCGCGGGCCGATCGGGTCTGGGCCAGAAACTCGATCTGCGCGTCGTCCAGATCGGAGACAAGCCGGGTCAGAAGCAGGTCGAAATGGCGCAGGAAATGATGCGCTGCATCACGAAAGATCTCGTCGCTGCGCAGCAGGGCCGCGGTGATCTCGATCGCGGTTTCGTCGTGGATGCCGCCAAGCGCGGCGATGGCGCTGCCGCGCTGTCCCTCGGCAAACCGGCGCCAGACGCCGACGGGTGCCGGATCGGGCGGCAGGTCGTCCATATAGATGTCCTGCGCGGCCAACAGCGTGACGACATCCTGCGCGGCGCGCAGGACACGGGAATTGTCGTGGTCCTTCAGCGCGGCACGCAGCGCCGAGATCGCCTGGGTGTCGTCGGCGCCGTCGGGAAAGTTCAGCGCACGGATCAGCGTCTCGGGCGGGACGCGGATCGATTCGGGCGCATCGAAACGCATCGCCGCCTGCCGCAGATCGGTGGGACGCGGGCGGCCATGTGAAATCGGCTGGCCACCCTGCGGCTGCGGACGCGCCCCCGCCGGCTGCGGGGTCGCGGTCGGCAAGGGCCGGGACATCTGGCCGGCCGGTTGCGTGCCGGTGGCGGTATCGCGCGGCCCGTCGCCGGCCGGATGCGGGGGCCGGCGCGTCGCCGCATATTCGCGCAACTGGCCGAGGCGCTGGCGCAGGTCTTGGGACTCGGCGCGCAGCAATGCGATCGACCGGGCCAGCGAGATCGCCGTCCAGATCAGCACCAGCGGCAACACGACGCCCATGGCGGCGACCAGCCTGGTGACGCCGCCGGCCGCGCCGTCGCCGCCCGGTGCCAGGAACCAGAACAGCCCGACCAGCAGCAGCCACGCCCCGGTCAGCGCCAGCCCGACGATGGTGGCTGCGTCGCGCTGTGCCAACGATGCAATGCGGCTGGTCAGCGACATGCGCGTCACTCGTAGCGGATCGCGATGATTTCGTAGCTGCGCTGGCCGCCCGGCGTGGTGACATCGACGCTGTCGCCCTCGTCCTTGCCGATCAGTGCCCGGGCCAGCGGCGAGCGCAGGTTCAGAAGACCGCGCTCGATATCGGCCTCGGCCTCGCCGACGATCTGGTAGGTGCGCTCTTCTTCGGTGTCTTCGTCGATCAGATGCACGGTGGCCCCGAACTTGACCGATCCGGACAGCCTGGCGGGATCGATCACCTCGGTGCGCGACAGGATCGATTCCAGCTCCTTGATGCGGCCTTCGATGAAGCCCTGCTTCTCGCGCGCGGCATGGTATTCGGCGTTCTCGGACAGGTCGCCATGTTCGCGCGCCTCGGCGATCTGGCGGATGATGGCCGGGCGCTCCCGGGATTTCAGCTCGGTCAGTTCGCGTTCCAGCGACTGATAGCCGCCGCGGGTCATTGGTATCTTGTCCATCGCTGCCCTGTCCTTTCGGGGTGCGGTCCTCGTCCCGACGCTAATCGAACGCCCCCGCCATTCAGGAATGGCAGGGGCGCGAAATCTCGTCAAAGCCATCGTGAACGCAATTTTGCGGCCATTGCAAGCCCGCGATCCGCGCCGCCGGCAGTTTTCGGCTTGCTGCGCCGCCGCGAAACAATTGCCCCCGCGCGAACGGCGCGTTAGTGCTGGCAAAGCCAGTGCGAAGGAGGAAGCCGCGCCATGACCGACCAGAACCCGATCGAACGCGAGTCCATGGAATACGATGTCGTGATCGTGGGTGCGGGGCCTGCCGGCCTGTCGGCGGCGATCCGTCTGAAGCAGATCGATCCCGAGATCCAGGTCGTGGTGCTGGAGAAGGGCTCTGAGGTCGGGGCGCATATCCTGTCGGGCGCGGTGCTGGACCCGTCGGGGCTGAACCGGTTGATCCCCGACTGGAAGGACAAGGGCGCGCCGATCTCGACCGAGGTCACCGACGACAATTTCTATGTGCTGGGCGAATCTGGCGAGATTCGCGTGCCGAACTGGCCGATGCCGCCGCTGATGAACAATCACGGCAACTACATCGTCAGCATGGGCAATGTCTGCCGCTGGCTGGCCGAACAGGCCGAAGAGCTGGGCGTCGAGGTGTTTCCCGGGATGGCCGCCAGCAAGGTCGTCTGGGACGGCAACCGCGTGAAGGGCGTCGTCGCCGGCGAGATGGGGCTCGACGCCGACGGCACGCCCGGGCCCCAATACGAGCCCGGGATGGAACTGCACGGCAAGTATGTGTTCATCGCCGAGGGCGTGCGGGGATCGCTGGCCAAGGAGATCATGGCAAGGCTGAACCTGTCCGACGGACATTGCCCGCAGAAATTCGGCCTGGGCATGAAAGAGATCTGGGAGGTCGCGCCCGAGAAGTTCCACAAGGGCCGGGTCGTGCACACGATGGGCTGGCCCCTGGGCAAGAATGCCGGCGGCGGCAGCTTCATCTATCATTTCGAGAACAATCAGGTGCTGGTCGGCTTTGTCGTCCACCTGAACTATGCGAACCCGCATCTGTATCCCTATGCCGAATTCCAGCGATTCAAGCACCACCCGATGGTCGCCGAGTTGCTGGAGGGCGGCAAGCGCGTGGCCTATGGCGCCCGCGCGATCAGCGAGGGCGGTTGGCAGTCGATCCCCGAGCTTTCCTTTGACGGTGGCGTGCTGCTGGGATGCAGCGCCGGTCTGGTCAACGTGCCGCGCATCAAGGGCAATCACAACGCGATGATTTCGGGGATCGAGGCGGCCGAGGCCGCCGCCGCCGCGCTGCGCGAAGGCCGCGAGGGCGACCGGCTGGAGGCCTATGACGCCGCGGTGCGCGGCGGCGAGATCGCCCGCGACCTCAAGCGCGTCCGCAACGTCAAGCCGATCTGGTCGAAGCTTGGCCTGTGGCCGTCGCTGGTCCTGGGCGGTTTCGACATGTGGGTATCGAACCTGACCGGCTGGAACCCGCTGGGGACCTGGAAACACGGCAAGTCGGATGCCAGGGCGACCGGCAAGGCCGAGGACTTCACCCCGATCGACTATCCGAAACCGGACGGCAAGCTCAGCTTCGACCGGCTGACCAACGTGGCGTTTTCCTTTACCAACCACGAGGAAAGCCAGCCCTGCCACCTGAAGCTCAAGGACCCGCAGGTGCCGATCGCGGTGAACCTTCCCGAATACGCCGAGCCGGCGCAGCGTTATTGCCCGGCTGGGGTCTATGAGGTGCTGGAAGGCCCCGAGGGGCCGAAATTCCAGATCAACTTCCAGAACTGCGTCCACTGCAAGACCTGCGACATCAAGGACCCCTCGCAGAACATCAACTGGACGACTCCGCAGGGCGGCGACGGGCCGAATTACCCGAACATGTGATCGCCGCTCGAAGCCCGGCGGCGTTGCGACGCCCCTTGCCCGCAGTTAGGGTCGTCGCAACGCATTTGTGAAGATCGGGATGATTGCCGTGAAACTGACCCGCCCGAGCCTGGCCCTTGTCGCCCCGCTGTTGCTGACCTTTGTCATGCCGGCGGGGCTTCAGGCTCAACCGCGGCCAGAACCTCGTCCCGACGAGGTGCAGACCGCGCCGGCGGACTCCGTGCCCGAGGACGCCCAGCCCGCGCCCGCGCCGCCAATGTTCGGGCTGGCGGGGCCTTATCTGGCCGCGCGGATGGCCGCCGTGGAAAGTGATTTCCGTGCCGCGGCGCGCTATTTCGCGCAAGCTGTCGCCCATGATCCGACCGATCGCTACCTGCTGGACAGCGCTCTGGTCGCGCTGGTCTCAGCGGGCGATGTCGGTCGCGCGGTCAAGCTGGCCGCCGACATGGAGGACGACGGGCGCAGGACGGAACTGTCCGGCATGATCCACCTGGCCGACCTGGTTCATCAGGGCAAATGGGACGCCGTGCTGGCCCAGCCCGAACGGGCTGCCCACGGCGAGCGGACCGACCTTCTGGGCGGAACGGTCCGCGCCTGGGCGCTGATGGGCGCGGGCCGGGCATCGGATGCGCTGGCCGCCTTCGAGACGCTTGCGGCCAATCCCGAGGTGGCGCCGATGGTGAACTATCACCTTGCACTGGCCCGCGCGATGGTCGGCGATTACGAAGGTGCCGAACGACTGCTGGCCGACGAGGCGACCGGCGCGCATATGCTGGGTTTCATGGCGCGGGCCCAGGTTCTGGCACGGCTGGAGCGGCGCGACGAGGCGGTCCGCCTGCTGCAGGCCGTGCCCGGCATCGAGGCCGAGCCCCAGTTGCAGGCGATGCGGGACCGTCTGGATACCGACCAGCCGGTGGCCTTCGATGTGGTCACGACCCCGGCCGACGGCATCGCGCAGATCTATCTGACCTTTGCCTCGGCGCTGGCGTCCAGCGCCGATCCCGAACCGCTGTCGCTGATCCATGCGCGGCTGGCGGCATGGCTGTCCCCGGACACGGCCGAGGCGCGGCTGACCGTCGCCCAGCTTCTGCAGGACCGGCAGCAATTCGACCTGGCAGAGCCGGAATTCGAGGCGCTGCGCCGGATGGGTCAGATGCGCCCGGTCGCGGAACTGGCGCGCATCGATGCGCTGTCGCGTGCCGGCCGCCGGGACGAGGCTGAAAAGGCCGCGCTGTCGCTGACCGCCGCCTATCCCGATCTGTCGCAGGCCTGGGTGGCGCTTGGCGATCTGCTGCGCCAGCAGGAAAGATACGCCCAGGCGGTTCCCGCCTATGACAAGGCGCTGACGCTGCTGAAGGATGCGCCACAGCAGGCCCGCTGGTTCCCGCTTTACGCTCGCGGCATCGCGCTGGAGCGTTCGGGCCAGTTCGACCGGGCCGAACAGGACCTGCTGGCCGCCATCGAGATCAGGCCCGACCAGGCAAGCCTGCTGAACTATCTGGGCTACAGCTGGATCGACCGGAACGTCAATCTGGACCGCGCCCTGGACATGATCGCCAGGGCTGTCGAACTGTCCCCGGGCGATGGCTACATCCTTGATTCGCTGGCCTGGGCCTATTATCGGCTCGGCCGCTATGAAGAGGCGGTCGCCCCGATGGAGCAAGCGATCGCCACCATGTCGGCGGACCCGTTGGTGAACGATCATCTGGGCGACATCTACTGGAAGGTTGGCCGTCACCGCGAGGCCGAGATCCAGTGGCAGCGCGCCTTGTCGCTGGACCCGTCGGAAACCGATGATGTCGATCCCGACCGGATCCGCGCCAAGCTGGAGCGTGGGCTCGATGCCGTGCTGGCAGAGGAATCGGCCGGCACCACGCAGCTGCCGCCGCAGGCGCAGGCCGAAACGGCCTCGGAGTGACGCCGACCGATGCCTGATGCGGAGGTGGTCGAGCCTGCCCCGGCCAAGCTGAACCTTGCCCTGCATGTCACCGGCCGTCGCGCCGATGGCTATCACCTGCTGGATTCCCTGGTGGCGTTCGCTGGTGTGGGCGATCGGCTGCACCTGTCGCCGGGTCCGCTGTCGTTGCGCATCACGGGGCCGTTCGCGGCAGGTCTTGAAGCGGGCGAGGGCAATCTGTGCCTGCGTGCCGCCCGGTTGGCGGGCGCGGATGCCGCGATCACGCTGGACAAGCGGCTGCCGGTCGCCTCGGGCATCGGCGGCGGTTCGGCGGACGCCGCCGCCGTGTTGCGCGGGCTTGCGCGGATGGGTCATGCGCTGCCCGCAGCGCCCGCCATGCTGGGCGCGGATGTGCCGGTCTGCCTGCTGTCGGCCCCCGCCCGGATGCAGGGCACGGGCGAGATCGTGACGAAGCTGCCGGCCCTGCCGCCGGTGCCGCTGGTGCTGGTCAATCCCGGGATCGGCCTTTCGACACCGCAGGTCTTTGAAGCGCTCGCGCGGCGCGACAACGCGCCCTTGCCGGCGATTCCGCGGTTCGCCGATTCGGAACGGCTGATCCTGTGGTTGCGCGACACGCGCAACGACCTTCAGGACCCCGCTTGCCGGCTTGCGCCGGCAATCGGGCAGGTGCTGGACGCGCTGGCCGCGACCGGCGCCTTGTTCGCGCGGATGTCCGGTTCCGGCGCCACGTGTTTCGGATTTTTCGACAGTGCGGACCGCGCTGCCAGGGCCGCGAGTTGCTTGAGACAGTATGGATGGTGGGCGGTTGCTTCCGAACTGGCACCGCCGCCCGGGCCTCGCTAGACTGCCCGCGAATTCAGCGGAGGAACCCATGCTGCGCCTTGGCGTCAATATCGACCACGTCGCCACCATCCGGAACGCTCGCGGCTCGCCCTGGCCCGACCCGCTGCGCGCCGCCCGACTGGCCGAGGCGGCCGGGGCCGACGGCATCACCGCCCATCTGCGCGAGGATCGCCGCCATATCAGCGATGCCGATATCGACGCCCTGATGGCGCATCTGCAATTGCCGCTGAATCTGGAAATGGCCGCGACGCCCGAGATGCAACGAATTGCGCTGCGGCATCGCCCGCACGCCGTCTGCCTCGTTCCCGAGAAACGGGAAGAGCGGACGACCGAGGGCGGGCTGGACGTCGCCGGGCGCGAAAGCGAGCTGGCCGATTACATCGGGCCACTGCGCGAGTCGGGCTGCCGGGTTTCTTTGTTCATCGGGCACGAACCGGCCCAGATCGAGGCGGCCGCCCGGATCGGTGCGGCGGTGGTTGAACTGCATACCGGTGCCTATTGCGATCTGGACACCGAAGCCAGGCATGCCGAGCGCGACGCCGAACTGGCCGGACTGGCGAAGGGTGCGTCGCTGGCACACGGCCTGGGCCTTGAGGTCCATGCCGGCCACGGGCTGACCTTCGATACGGTCGGCCCGATCGCCGCGCTGCCCGAGGTCATGGAACTGAATATCGGCCATTTCCTGATCTCCGAGGCGGTCTTTACCGGGCTGGACGACGCGATCCGCGAAATGCGCCGACGCATGGACGAGGCGCGACCATGATGATCCGCCAGATCGTCACGGCGCTTGCGCTGGGTGCCGCGCCGGCCATGGCGCTGGACCCCACGGCGTCGGCGCCTGCCATTCCCTGCCCCGAAGGAATGGAGCTTGATGCGATCGTCGAGCCCTGGGAGGACAATACCGCCAGCTATGCCAACGGCGCGGTGCGGATCGCCCTGATCGACCTGATCGAGCCCGCCGCGGCCGCGTATCAACTGGCCATCCTGCATCCGCCGCGGGACGAGATGGGCGCCCGGCAATGCCATCTGGTCGCCACCGCCGCCCATATCGGTTTCGCCGAGATCCGATTTGCCGAGCGAACGGCAAGCTACGATCCGGCGACCGGTCTGACGATCTCGATGCCGATTCGGATGGAGACCGGCGAAGGGCCGCAGGCGGGCTGGGCGCTGGTGGCCATCAGGATCGACCAGCAGACCGGCGAGGTCCGCTTTCAGGGTTTCGACTGATGGCCGAACGCCGGCCCTGCATCCCCTTTCGGCTTGTCCTGTCCGTGCGGCCGGGCGCATGATTCTGGGGATCGGCACCGATCTTGCCAATATCGACCGGATTCAGGCCACGCTGAACCGGTTCGGAGACCGATTCCGCAACCGGGTCTTCAGCCGGACCGAGCTTGCCAAGGCGGCGCGCCGCAGGGACGAGGCCGGAACTCTGGCGAAGCGTTGGGCCGCCAAGGAGGCCTGCTCGAAAGCGCTGGGGACCGGGCTTGCGATGGGCATCTCCTGGCGCGACATGGCGGTCAGCAACCTGCCCACCGGTCAGCCCGTCATGCATCTGACCGGCTGGGCCGCCGACCGGCTGGCGCAGATGACGCCGCCCGGCCATCTGGCCATCGTGCATGTCACCCTGACTGACGATCACCCCTGGGCGCAGGCTTTCGTCGTCATCGAGGCGAGGCCGGCCGCTGCCCCGCCTGCTTGACTTTGTGCGCCGCAGGGGACCATGAAGCGCACCAACACGCTCGACAAACGCGGCCCGGTGCCACGCAGCCAAAGGACACAGCGACATGGCCGACAGCACGGCAGGCAAGAAGAAGGAAGGCATCTGGGAGACGATCAAGACGGTCTTCTGGGCGCTGGTCATCGCCGGCATCTTCCGCACGCTGTTCTTCCAGCCCTTCTGGATCCCCTCGGGCTCGATGAAGGACACGCTGCTGATCGGCGATTTCCTGTTCGTCAACAAGATGGCCTATGGCTATTCGGCCGTCTCGTGCCCGTTCGCGCTGTGTCCGATCAGCGAGCGCATCCTTGGCAGCGACCCCGAGCGCGGCGATGTCGTGGTGTTCCGCCATCCGGTCCGCGGTGTCGATTTCATCAAGCGCGTCATCGGCCTGCCGGGCGACACCATCCAGATGCGGGGCGGCCGGCTGTGGCTCAACGGCGAGGAGGTGCCGGTGCAGCCCGCGGGGGACTTCATCGAGATCAAGGACCAACAGGGGCCGCAGGGGCTGATCCCGCGCTGCGCGAACGATCCGGTGCCGCAGGGCGGCGAATGCGTCAAGCCGCGCTTCACGGAAACCCTGCCGAACGGCGCCAGCCATGATGTCCTCAACATCCTGGATGGCTGGGTCGCCGACGACACGCCGACCTTCACCGTCCCCGAGGGCCAGTATTTCTTCATGGGCGACAACCGGGACAATTCCGAGGATTCGCGCTTTCCCCAGCAGGTCGGCGGGCTGGGCTTCGTGCCGGCGAAATACCTGATCGGCCGCGCGGACCGGATCATGTTCTCGTCGGCGGGCCGGTCGCTGCTGTATTTCTGGACATGGCGGGCCGATCGTTTCCTCAAGGCCGTGAATTGAAGACCGGCGCGGACATACGCGCCTTCATGGATCGCCTGGGGCACGAGTTTGCGCGGCCCGAACTGCTGATCCGTGCGCTGACGCATGGCTCGCTTGCCTCGGGGACCCGGCCCGACAACCAGCGGCTGGAGTTCCTGGGTGACCGAATTCTGGGGCTGGTGATGGCCGAGGCGTTGTTTCATGCCGATCTGTCCGCCAGCGAGGGCCAGCTTGCGCCGCGCTACAACGCGCTGGTCAAGGGCGAGACATGCGCCGCGCTGGCCCGGCAGATCGGTCTGGGCGAGGTGCTGAAACTGGGCCGGTCCGAGATGATGTCGGGCGGCCGCCGCAAGGAGGCGCTGCTGGCCGACGCGATCGAGGCGGTGATCGCCGCAGTCTATCTGGACGCAGGCTTCGAGGCCGCGCGTCGGGTCATCCTGCGGCTGTGGCAGGACCGGCTGGACAGCCTCGAGGACGATCCCCGCGACGCCAAGACCGCATTGCAGGAATGGGCACAGGCGAATGGCATGCCGCCCCCCGTCTATGACCAGACCGCGCGCAGCGGTCCCGACCACGCACCGGTCTTTCACATCACCGCGCGGATCGAGGATGGCCGCGAGGCGCAGGCCAGTGGGGCGGGCACGAAACGCAGTATCGAACAGGAGGCCGCACGGGCGCTTCTGGACCGGCTGGAGGGCCGTGCATGACCGAGAAAACGACCCGCGCGGGCTTTGTCGCCCTGATCGGTGAGCCGAATGCCGGCAAGTCCACGCTGCTGAACCGGATGGTCGGCGCCAAGGTCAGTATCGTCACCCACAAGGTGCAGACCACCCGCGCCCGGATCCGCGGCATCGCGATCAAGGATGCCAGCCAGATCGTCTTCGTGGACACGCCGGGCATCTTTCGGCCGCGCCGTCGGCTTGACCGCTCCATGGTCGCGGCGGCATGGGGCGGGGCGGCCGATGCCGACATCATCCTGTTGCTGATCGAGGCGCATCGCGGCCTGACCGACGGGGCGCAGGCGATCATCGACCAGTTGAAGGCGCTGGACCGCCAGACTCCGGTCGCGCTGGTCATCAACAAGATCGACCGGGTGAAATCCGAGGCGCTGCTGGCGTTGTCGCAGAAGCTGAACGAGGCCTATCCGTTCGAACGCAGCTTCATGATCTCGGCCGAGAAGGGCTATGGTTGCGATGATCTGGCCGGCTGGCTGGCCGCGCGCCTGCCCGAGGGGCCGTGGCTGTATCCCGAGGATCAGATCGCCGATCTGCCGATGCGGATGATTGCGGCCGAGATCACGCGCGAAAAGCTGACCCTGCGCCTGCACGAGGAAATCCCCTACCAGTTGACGGTCGAGACCGAAGCCTGGGAAGAGCGCAAGGATGGCAGCGCCCGCGTCGATCAGGTCGTCTATGTCTCGCGCCCCGGACACAAGGGCATCGTTCTGGGCAAGGGCGGCGAGACGATCAAGGCCGTGGGACAGGCCGCGCGCGGCGATCTTGAGGAATTCATGGGCCGACGCGTCCATCTGTTCCTGCAGGTGAAGGTCCGCGAGAACTGGCAGGACGAGGCCGAACGCTATGGCGAGATCGGCCTGAATTTCCGCGACGGCGATGGCTGAGCCAAGGCTGGCTGCGGGGATCTGGGTCTCGGCCTATCTGACGCGGCTGAGGCTGGCCGATATCCCCGCCTATGTGCTTGCGCATGGCGACGACACCGCGGGCGCGGTGCTGGTCAAGTGCGCGCGGCTGGACGGCAGCGCACTGCTTTACGCCCGCGAATGGGATTTCCAGACCGACCGGCGCGCCTGGCGGCTGGCCGCCGACGGACCCGAGGGCGAGGTGGACGAGGCGATCCGCCGCCAGCGGGGTGTCGATCCCGATTTGTGGGTGATCGAGATCGAAAGCCGCGACGGCCGCACCCTGCTGGACGAGCCGGGCCTGTCCTGAGGCGATCGCCGCGCGGATTTTCGGGTGTTGCCTTAATCTTCCGTTAACCTTGTTGGCCTCTGATGCCCGCGGCGTCTTGTGCAAGCCGGGGGGTGCATGGCCTTTACCTTTTCCATCATCGAGTGGGCTTCGGTCATCGATCCCCATGCTCTGTTTCGCAAGACCGGCCAGTCCGAGGGCGAGATCGGATCGGGCGGCAAGACGGGTGTCGACACCGTGTCCTTCGCCAGCCGCGCGACCGCTCAGGTCACCACCGCCATGCCGAACGGTGCGGACGACTATCCCGACGATGGCGGCGCGCGGCTTGACGCGGCGGTGACGCTGAACGGCACAAGCTTCGCGGCGGGCGCGAATGTCGAGGCCGATTTCGAGATGATCTTTCTGGAGCCCTCCAGCGGCCTCCATTTCCGGGCGACCTGGCTGGCGATCGGCAACGTGCCGGTCGGGGTCAGCATCTCACGCGGGTGGGACGCCGAGGCGGGGCGCTATGTCGAAGGACCGGCGGGGCTTTGTCCGACGGGCAGCGTGCTGACGCTGATCGATGGCGACACGCTGATCGGGACGCCGAATCTTGGCCAGTTCAAGACCAGCGCCAGCTTTCTGACCAGCGGCGCCGGGACGAACGCGCGGTTGAACCGCAATGGCGCGGTGATCTGTTTTGCGGCCGGAACCGCCATCGCCACGTCCACGGGCGAGGTTGCGGTCGAAACGCTGCGGGTCGGTGATCTGGTCGTGACCCGGGATCGCGGATTGCAGCCTGTCCGCTGGATCGCCCGGCGCCGGGTCGGGTCAGGCCTGCTGGCCGCGATGCCGCAACTGAGGCCGATACATATCGCTGAAGCCGCGCTTGGGGCGGGGCTGCCGCGACGGGACCTGCTGGTGTCGCCGCAGCACCGTCTGCTGGTGCGGTCCGAAATCGCGCGCCGGATGTTCGGCACCGATGAGGTCCTGGTCGCCGCCCGCCACCTTTGCGGCCTGCCCGGGATCCTGGCGCGACCGGGAACGGCGCCGGTCGACTACTGGCATTTCGCGTGCGACAGGCACGAGGTGGTGTTCGCCCATGGTGCGCCGGCCGAGGCACTGTATCCCGGACCTCAGGCGCTGCGCGCGGTCGAGCCGACGGCGCGCGCCGAACTGCTGGCGCTTTTTCCGCAGCTTGCAGAGCCTGGACAACCATCGGTGCCACCGGCAAGACCGCTTGTGCCGGGCCGGCAGGGACGCAATCTGGCCCGCCGTCACGCGCGCAACAAGGTCGCCTTGCTGCCAGCCCAGTGATTCCGCCTCTGGCGTCCTCGGATATTGCAGCATATGCAACTCTGATGATGGGCCCCGAGCAACATAGCGGCGATTCGCCGCGCGGTCTGGCGTTTGCGCTGGCGGCCTATGGTCTGTGGGGGCTGCTGCCGATCTACATGAAGGCCCTGTCGCAGATACCGGCAGCGGAAATCATCGCGCACCGGGTGATCTGGTCGCTGCCGATCGTGGCGGCTGTGCTGTTGTGGCAGCGTCGGCAGGATGATGTCGCGGCGGCGTTGCGCCGGCCCCGGCTGCTGGCGATGGCCGCGGTGACGGCGACGCTGATCTCGATCAACTGGCTGACCTATGTCTGGGCGATCACCAACGACCACGCGCTGGACGCCGCGCTTGGCTACTACATCAATCCGCTTTTCAGCGTTCTGCTGGGGGGCTTGCTGCTGGGCGAAAGACTGAACCGCGCCAAGATCCTGGCCATCTCGCTGGCCTTTGCGGCGGTGGTCATCCTGACGGTCCAGGCGGGGCGCCTGCCTCTGGTGGCCGTGATCCTGACCCTCAGCTGGGGGCTTTACGCCTATTTCAAGAAAAGCCTTCCGCTGGGTCCCAATCAGGGCTTCACGCTCGAGGTGCTGCTGCTGTGTCCGATCGCGCTGGCCTATCTGGGCTGGTTGGCGGTGACCGAGCAGGGCCATTTCCTTGGTGGCGGGAAAGGCAACATGCTGCTGCTGCTGGGCTGCGGCCCGGTGACCGCGATCCCGCTGCTGTTCTATGCGAACGGCGCCAAGCTGCTGCGCCTGTCCACGATGGGCATCCTGCAATATGTGACGCCGACGATGATTTTCCTGTGCGCCGTGCTGATCTTCGGCGAGCCGTTGGGCCTGCCGCGGCTGATCGCGTTCCCGCTGATCTGGGCGGCGCTTGCGATCTATTCGGTGACACTGCTGCGCGAGGCCGGCGCGCGCCGCCGCAGTCGCAGCCAGGCCGTCACGCAACGCATGCAGTAGGCATCCCGATGGTCGGCCAGCCCGGGAATCGCGCTTGCGCGGAATCGTGGGCGGGACCGTTCCGGCTTTTCTGGCGCCGGTGCGCGGCGCGCCCTTGAACGCCGGGCCAGGCGTCTGCCGAGAAAGCCGGGGCCGCACTGACCCTGGACGTTGGCGCAGAAAGCTTGGCTTGCCCCTGCGGCCGGCGGATGCCAGCCTTGGCACGGTTCCAGGGAGGCGCGCCAGATGACCCATTCCGTGCAACGCGTGACACTGATCACGCTTGGCGTCACCGATCTTGATCGGGCCCGGGAGTTTTACGGTCGATGGGGCTGGAGGGCGCACCCGGCATCGCAACCCGGCGTCGTCTTCTACCAGATGCGCGGCGCGGTTCTTGCCCTGTTCGGCCGGGACGATCTGGCCGCCGATCAGGGACGTGACCCGGCGGATCTGGGAACGGGCGCCGTGACGCTGGCTCAGAACTGCACTGACGACACCCAGACCGACAAGGTGTTTCAGGCGGCGCTGGATGCGGGCGCGACCTGCCTGAAACGCCCCGAAAAGGTGTTCTGGGGCGGCTATTCCGGATATTTTGCCGATCCCGAAGGCCATGTCTGGGAAATCGCCACAAATCCGTTCTGGCCGCTTGCCGATGACGGCTCGCTGACGCTGCCGGATGCGCGGGACTGAGGCGACGCGATGGAATGGCACGCCGAAGGCACCGTCATCTCGCGCCGGGCGCATGGCGAGACCGCCGTCATCATCCAGGTTCTGACAGCCCAGCACGGTCGGCATGCAGGCCTTGTGCCCGGCGGGGCGTCACGAAAGCGGGCGGCAATGCTGCAACCCGGTTCTCGTCTGGATCTGCGCTGGCGGGCGCGGTCGGACGATCAGCTTGGGCATTTCTCGGTCGAGCCGGTGAGGCTGCGCCCGGGCTTCCTGACCGATCCTCTGGGGCTGGCGGGACTGAACGCGATTTGCGCGCTGCTGATCTTTGCCTTGCCAGAGCGTGATCCGCACCCCGCGCTGGTCGCCAGGACCGAGGCGCTTCTGGACGCGATCGAGGCAGGCGGGGAATGGGGAAGCCTCTATCTGAAATGGGAGATGCGGCTGCTGCACGAAATGGGGTTCGGTCTTGACCTGGAAAGCTGCGCCGTGACCGGGGCGACCGAGGGGCTGGCCTATGTCAGCCCGCGATCCGGCCGTGCTGTCAGCCGGGGTGCGGCCGGCGAATGGGCCGAGCGACTGTTTCCGCTGCCCGCGCTGCTGGGGGGGGCGGGGGATAATCGTGGCAACGGACTGGCCGAGGGCCTGGCAATCACCGGGCATTTCCTCGAGACCCGGCTGGCGCGCGAACTGGTGGGCCGGCCCCTGCCTGCTGCGCGCGCCCGGCTGCTGCGCCGCCTCGATTCGCCGTAGCCGGCGGCACGTGGCGGCGGACCGAAACCCGGCTACTGGCTGGCGCGGGCGCGTTCCAGCGCGTCGGCACCGCTGGCCCGAACCCCGTGTTCGAAAATCAGCCAGGTCGAGGGCGACTTGATTTTCAGGACGCCGCCATAGAATTCCATCTCGCTGGCCTGCTGAAGCACCGACAGGAAGCGGTCTTCAAGCTCCAGGTCCTTGCACGCCATCTTCGTCGAGATGATCGGCGACAGTGCGACGGTGGGCAGGGATGCGTTGTTCGCGGCCGAGTAGCTGTTGCACGGGCCCTGGCCCGACAGGCGCTGTTCCTCGACCAGAAGCGTCACGTTGCGCAGCGGCACGGTCTTGCCATCCATGCCCACCAGCACGTAGCTTCCACCCGGGATGAAGCCGAGGTCATCCCCGGTCGGCGTCGCCGTGGCGACCGGTTCGCACGCCGCAAGCCCCATCATGGCAACAAGGCTGACCAGAGCAAGGCGGGGGCGGGATAATGCGGGCATCGGCTTCTCCTCAGGCGCGAATCACTACAGAACGCGATAATTCCGTCGCGGTTCCAGCACTCTAGCCCATAGAGGATCAGCCCAACAGCCGCCTTGCGATCACCTGTGCCTGAATTTCGGCGGCGCCTTCGAAGATGTTCAGGATCCGCGCATCGCACAGCACCCGGCTGATCTGGTATTCCAGCGCGAAGCCGTTGCCACCATGGATCTGCAGGGCGTTGTCGGCGCAGGCCCAGGCGACGCGGGCTCCCAGCAGCTTTGCCATGCCGGCCTCGAGGTCGCAGCGGTGGCCGTGATCCTTTTCCCAGGCACTGAAATAGGTCAGCTGGCGGGCGATCATGATCTCGACAGCCATCATCGCCAGCTTGTCGGCGACGCGGGGGAAGGCGATCAGCGGCTTGTCGAACTGCTTGCGGTCCAGCGCGTATTGCAGGCCCAGTTCAAGCGCGTTCTGAGCCACGCCGATCGCACGGGCGGCGGTCTGGATGCGGGCCGATTCGAAGGTCTGCATCAACTGCTTGAAGCCCTGGCCGGTGACGCCGCCCAGCAGGTTCTCGCCCTTGACCTCGAACCCGTCGAAGGCAAGCTCGTATTCCTTCATGCCGCGATAGCCCAGAACCTCGATCTCGCCGCCGGTCATGCCCGGCGTCGGGAACGGGGCCTCATCGGTGCCGGGGGTCTTTTCCGCGATGAACATCGACAGGCCGCGATAATCGGTCGTGTCGGGTTCGGTGCGGGCCAGCAGGGTCATGACATGGGTGCGCGCGGCGTGGGTGATCCAGGTCTTGTTGCCGGTCACCTTCCAGTTGTCGCCGTCCCTGACCGCACGGGTCCGCAGGCTGCCCAGATCGCTGCCGGTGTTCGGCTCGGTAAAGACCGCGGTGGGCAGGATCTCTCCGCTGGCGAGCTTGGGAAGCCAATGCTGCTTCTGAGCGTCCGTGCCGCCGCCGATGATCAACTCGGCCGCGATCTCGCTGCGGGTGCCAAGGCTGCCCACGCCGATATAGCCGCGCGACAATTCCTCGGAGACGACCACCATCGCCGCCTTGGACATGCCAAGGCCGCCCAGATCCTCGGGAATGGTCAGCCCGAAGACACCCAGCTCGGCCAGTTCCTCGATGATCTCCATCGGGATCAGTTCGTCCTTCAGGTGCCAATCATGGGCATGCGGGACGATCTTGTCGTCGGTCCAGCGCCGGAACTGGTCGCGGATCATTTCCAGATCCTCGTCCAGCCCGGATGTGCCAAAGGTCGCGCTGCCGCGGCTCTCGGCCATAAGCTGTGCGAGCCGGGCGCGCGCCTGCGGCGTATTGGCAGCCATCAGCGCGCGCGCCGCCTCGGAAGGCTGCCAGTCGATGCCAAGATCGGACAGGCGCGCAAATTCGTTCTGGCTCATCATGATGCCACCGGCGATCTGGGTCAGGTATTCGCCCAGACCGATCCGGCAGATCAATTCCTCCATCTCGCCGGACACCCGGCCCGACCACGCCGAAAGCTGCTTGAGCGCCTCGGTATAGGTCGCCAGCCATGCAAGCGCGTGTGCGGCGCGCTGATGGGTTTCCAGCGCGGCGGCATCCGTCTTGCCGTCGGGCGCGACCAGGGCGCGCAGCGCATCGGTGGCGCGTTTCTGAAGATCCTCGATCTCTGACAGGACGGTTTCGGCGTGATGCGGCATGTCTTTCATCGATTCGTCCTCTTGCGGCAATGCAGCATAGCTAGAACTTTCGCAGCCGCAGCGCAACTATGATGCGCGAAAAGCTTGTTTTGGGATTGAAAGTGTCCTGCATTGAACATCGCTGCGTGGATGTCCCGATCCTCGCCAAGCTGCATTTCATTTGCGCGCTGTGCATCATAGCGTGCGTCCATGTTCGGTCTTGAGATCTGGCAATTCTGGGCGGCGGTGGCGATCACCGGCTTTGCGGGCTTCGTCAAGGGCGCGGTCGGCTTTGCCATGCCGATGATCATGCTGTCGGCATTCGGGTCGTTCCTGCCTGCGACAACCGCGCTGGCCGCGTTGATCCTTCCGACATTGCTGACCAATGGCCAGCAGGCGTTCCGGCAGGGGCGGCGCGAGGCATGGGGATCGGTCCTGCGCTTCCGTTGGCATATCGGAACGGTGCTGGTGTTCATCTGCGTCTCGGCCGGGTTCGCCCGCGCCATCCCGCAGGGGATCATGTTTGCGCTGCTGGGGTTTCCGATCGTGCTGTTCGCGCTTTGGCAGTTGTCGGGGCGGCCGCTGGCGTTGCCGGTGCATCACCGTCGCCGGGCCGAGATCGGAAGCGGTGTCATCGGCGGGCTATACGGGGGAATATCGGGCATCTGGGGTCCACCACTGATTGTCCTGCTGCTGTCGCTGGGGGTGGACAAGCGCGAGCAGGTGCGCGTGCAGGGCGTCGTCTTCCTGCTGGGAGCGGTGGTTCTGCTTGCGGCGCATCTGGTCTCGGGCGTGCTGAACGCGCACACGCTGCCGCTGTCGGCGGTGCTGTGCCTGCCCGCCGTGACCGGCATGATGGCGGGCTTTGCCTTGCAGGACCGGCTGGATGTGGTGCAGTTTCGGCGCTGGACGCTGGTGCTGCTGGTGCTGACCGGCCTGAACCTTGTCCGCCGCGCCTTCGATTTCTGGAAATGACATGACCGATGCCGCCGACCTGACCGCCCGCCTGATACGCTGCCCCTCGGTGACGCCCGAAGAGGGCGGCGCGCTGGTCATGCTGGCCGACCTGCTGTCCGCCGCAGGTTTCGAGGTCCGGCGCGTCGATCGCGGCGATACGCCCAACCTGTTCGCCCGCTGGGGCGCAAGGGGCGCCAGAACCTTCGGGTTCAACGGCCACACCGATGTGGTGCCGCCCGGCGATCTGGGCTCCTGGACCCATCCGCCATTCAGCGGTCATGTCGAGGGCGGCGTGATCTGGGGCCGCGGCGCGACCGACATGAAATCCGGCGTCGCGGCGTTTGTTGCCGCCGCCATCGATTTCGTCACCGCGACGCCGCCTGCCGGCGCCGTGATCCTGACGATCACCGGGGACGAGGAAGGGCCGTCCCGGGATGGCACGCGGGCATTGCTGGACTGGATGGCGGCGCAGGGCGAACGGATGGATGTCTGCATTGTGGGCGAGCCCTCGAACCCCAGCGAGATGGGAGAGATGATCAAGATCGGCCGGCGCGGATCCGCCACCTTCCGGATCGCGGCCCGCGGGGTGCAGGGCCACGCCGCCTATCCGAATCGCGCCCGCAATCCGCTGCACGCGTTGACGCGGCTGCTTGATGGCCTGATCTCTGCGCCGCTGGACCAGGGGACCGAGCATTTCGAACCGTCGGGATTGCAGATCACCAGCATCGATTGTGGCAACCCCGCCTCGAACATCATTCCCGAAACGGCTTCCGCAGTCGTCAATATCCGCTTCAACGACCTGCATGACGGCGAATCGCTGTCGAGGGATCTGGAACGGCGCGCGCGCGCGATCAGCGATGAAACCGGCGTCACGCTGACGATCGAGGTCGATCTCTCGGGCGAGGCCTTCCTGACCGAACCGGGGCCGTTCGTGGATCTGGTGCGGCGCATCGTCGAACAGGAAACCGGGCGGCGACCGGAACTGTCCACTTCCGGAGGAACGTCGGACGCGCGCTTCATCAAGGATCATTGCCCGGTGGTCGAATTCGGGCTTGTCGGCCGTTACATGCACCAGGTCGATGAACGCGTGCCCGAGGACCAGGTCAACCAGTTGAAGGCGATCTATCAGCGTATTCTGGAGGAATATTTCGCGTGAGGCAGTCATGAGGATCGAACTGACCCGGGACCTTGACGCGTGTCGGGCGCTGCGACGCACCGTGTTCATCGAGGAACAGGGCGTGCCCGAGGCCGAAGAGTGGGACGGTCTGGACGGCGAGGCCCTGCATCTGCTGGTCTGGCAGGAGGGCGCGCCGGTCGGCACCGCGCGGATCCTGCTCAAGGGTGCGACGGGAAAGATCGGCCGCGTCTGTGTGCTGGCCGAGGCGCGCGGTTCGGGGCTGGGCGCCGCGCTGATCCGCGCGGCCATGGACGTGCTGCGCGCGCGCCCCGGCATCACCCATGCGCGGCTGGGCTCCCAGGTCCATGCGATCGGGTTCTACGAGCGGCTTGGTTTCAGCGTGGACGGCCCCATCTATGACGATGCCGGGATCGCTCATCGCGACATGACCCGAGAACTTTGACGCGGCCCGCATCATCGCGCTTTCATCCAATTCAGGCAGACCCATGACGCAGATTCCCAGCAAGCAACAGATCATGGATTGGGTTTCGGACAATCCCGACGCCAATTCCAAGCGCGACATCGCCAAGGCCTTCGGGATCAAGGGGGCGCAGCGGATCGAGTTGAAGCGCCTTCTGAAGGAACTCGAGGCCGAGGGGCAGCTGGAACGCCGCCGTCGGCACTATCTGGACGCCGAGAAGCTGCCCGCCGTGTCGGTTCTGGAACTGCTTGCGCCGGACGGGTCCGGCGACCTGTTCGCCAGACCGATGGAGTGGCGGGGCGAGGGTCCGATGCCGCGGATCCTCTACATGCCGCGTGAAAGCGATCCCGCGCTGGCCCGTGGCGAACGCTTTCTGGCCCGGCTGGTCGAGGTTCACGGCGAGGACCACCAATACCAGGCCCGCCTGATGCGCCGGATCACGGCCGCGCCGCACCGGATCGTCGGCATCTTCCGCAAGGACACCGAAGGCGGCCGGATCGTTCCGATCGACAAGGGGCAGGACAAGGAATGGCGCGTCAAAGCCGACGCCACGCTTGGCGCGCAACCCGGTGAGCTGGTCCAGGCCGAGCAGGCCGGTCCCAAGGCGCGCATGGGCCTGCCGCTGGCGCGCATCGTCGAGCGGCTGGGCGATCCTTCGGCGCCCAAGGCTGTCAGCCTGATCGCGATCCACCAGCACGGCATCCCCGACGAATTTCCCGACAAGGCCATCGAAGAGGCAGAAGCCGCGAAACCTGCCACCATGAAGGGCCGCGAGGATCTGCGCGACCTGCCTCTGGTGACGATCGACCCGTCGGATGCGCGGGATCACGACGATGCGGTGGGGGCGACGATCGAACAGGATGGCGGGGCCTCGATCTGGGTCGCCATCGCCGATGTCGCCCATTATGTCCGGCCCGGCTCGGCGCTGGACCGCGAGGCGTGGACGCGCGGAAACTCGACCTACTTCCCTGACCGCGTGGTGCCGATGCTGCCCGAGGCGCTGTCGGCGGACCTGTGTTCGCTGCACGAAGGGGTCGATCGCGCGGTGATCGCCGTTCGGATGCGTCTGGATGCACAGGGCAACAAGATCAGTCACAATTTCCATCGTGGCATGATGAACAGCCGCGCGAGCCTGTCCTATGAACAGGCCCAGGCCGGCGCGGACGGCAATCCGGACAGCCATACCGAACCGCTGATGGACAGCGTCATCAAGCCGCTGTGGCATGCCTATGGCCTGCTGAAAGAGGCGCGCGCGCGCCGCCAGCCCCTTGATCTGGACCTGCCCGAACGCCGGATCGAACTGACGCCGGACGGGCGTGTGAAGGCCGTGAATTTCCGCGAACGCCTTGACGCGCACCGGCTGATCGAGGAATTCATGGTTCTGGCCAATGTCGCGGCAGCCGAGGAGCTGACGCGTCGTCAGCGCCCGCTGCTGTTCCGCGTCCATGAAGAGCCCAGCCTGGACAAGATCGACGCGCTGCGCGAGGTGGCCCAGGCGTCGGGCTTCAACCTGGCCAAGGGGCAGGTGCTGCATACCGGCCATCTGAACCGGCTTCTTGCCCAGTCCGAAGGCACCGACTTCGACGAACTGATCAACATCTCGACCCTGAGATCGATGACGCAGGCGTATTACCATCCCGAGAATTATGGCCATTTCGGCCTGGCGCTGAAATCCTACGCGCATTTTACCTCGCCGATACGGCGCTATTCCGACCTGGTCGTGCATCGTGCGCTGATCACGGCGCATGGCTGGGGCGGGGGCCGCGACGGCAAGCCTGACGGGCTGTCGGCGCAGGATATGGAAAGGCTGTCCGAGACCGCCACCCATATCAGCGAAACCGAACGTCGCAGCATGGCCGCCGAACGCGACACCACCGACCGCTATCTGGCGGCCTATCTGGCCGACCGGGTGGGCACCGAGATGGCCGGCCGGATCAGTGGCATCCAGCGTTTCGGCGCGTTCGTGAAGCTTGACGAGACCGGCGCCGACGGGCTGCTGCCGATCCGCGATCTGGGCCGGGAATATTTCCACTACGATCCCGATGCACAGCTGCTGACGGGCGCGGATACCGGGCTTCGGATCGGCATCGGTCAGCGGGTCATGGTGCGTCTGACCGAGGCTGTCCCGGTCACCGGAGGTCTGACGCTGGAACTTCTGGAGCTTGACGGCGCTCCCCTGCCGCGCGGCCCGCAAAAAGGCAAGCGCGGCGGCGGGCCGCGTCGCATGGCGACGACGTCGCGCCTGGCCGAGATCAAGCGCGCCTCCAAGCGTCGCCGGAAAAGATAAGGGCGGGAATTCCCGCCCTTGCCCCGTTGCATGGATATCCGCGCCGATATGTCGGCAGGGTGACGCTAAAGCAGATACAGCAGCCCGCCGATGATGACCCCGGTGATCAGCAGCTGCACCACGCAGAAACCCATGATGTCACGCGGCTTCAGCCCCGCGATGCCCAGCATCGGCAGCGCCCAGAACGGCTGCAGAAGATTGGTCCACGCATCGCCCCAGGCAATGCCCATCACCACACGCGAAATATCCGCACCCAGCGCCTCGGCTGCCGGCAGCATCACCGGGGCCTGGACCGCCCATTGCCCGCCGCCCGACGGAACGAAGACATTGACGATCCCGGCGCTGATGAAGCTCCAGAACGGCAGGCTGTCGGCCGTCGAGATCGAGACGAACCATTCCGACAGGCTGGCTGCCAGGCCGGTATCCGTCATGATCGCCATGATCCCCGCATAGAACGGGAACTGGATGACGATACCCGCACCACCGCGCACCCCGTCATCAAGCGCCGCCAGCAGGCTGCGGGGCGTGCCGTGGCACAGGATGCCGAGGAACAGGAAAAGGAAATTCACGACGTTCAGGTTGATGCCGCCGCCGCCGGCGAAATAGGTGGCCAGCCAGATCAGACCGGGAATGCCGATCAGCCACATCAGGACGGGGCTGTTTTCAAGCCGCTCGGCCGGGGTGGCGTGGCGTGACAGGGGCGCGGGCCCTGTGTCGTCGTTCAGCTTGGCCGGGTCGATCAGCACCTGTTCGGATTCCAGTGGCAGCATCAGCCGGTTGACGACAGGGACGACGATCACAACCGCCAGCAGGATCAGCAGATTAAAGGCCGAAAAGATCGTCTCCGAGGTCGGAATCACGCCGATCTGGTCCTGGGTGAAATGGCCCTCGGTCGCGATGGTCAGCGGGATCGAGCCCGACAGCCCGCCATGCCAGATCACGAAGCCCGAATAGGCCGCTGCAACAAGCAGCCGATAATCCACCCGGATCTGGCGTGCCAGCTCCTTGGCGAATATCGCGCCGACGACCAGCCCGAACCCCCAGTTGATCCAGCTTGCCCCCAACGACACCAGGCTGACGAGGATGATCGCAGAGCCGCGCGAAGTGGCAAACCCCGCCACCCATTGCAGGATGCGCCGCACGGGTGGCGAACTGGCCAGGATGAAGCCGGTGACCAGCACCAGCAGCATCTGCATGGCGAATTGCAGCAACGACCAGAATCCGTTCCCCCATATCCCCACCAGCGCTACGGGTGACACGCCCTGTGTCGCGATCGCGGCCGCGGCGGCGACCAGCGTCAGGATGATCACGAAGATGAAGGCGTCGGGCAGCCAGCTTTCCATAAGTCTGGTCGCCGGCCGGGACAGGGCTCTCAACATGTTGGTGTTCCTTGTTGTTTTGGGGCAGCCTGCGGCAGGCTGCCCCGAAAGGCAAGAAAATGCGCTCGCCCGTCGCGCGTGGCTGGGTGACCGCTGTGACCTGGCGGCTCAGTTCTCGCGGAAGGCGCGGTTGAAGTAATCGGCCAGGGGCTTCAGCAGATAGGACATGGGGCTGCGTTCGCCGGTCTGGATATACACCTCGACCGGCATGCCCGGAATAAGCGCCAACTCACCCAGCTTTTCGCGTTCCTCGGCCGGGATGGTAATCTCGGCGCGGTAGTAGGGCGTTCGCGTCGCCTCATCCATCAGCGCATCGGCGGAAATCCGGTCCAGCTTGCCGTCGATCTCGGGCGTTGTGCGCGAGGAAAAGGACGAGAAGCGCAGGGCGACGGGCTGACCGATCTGGATTTCATCGACATTGATGGTCGCGACCCGCGCGCCGATCACCAGCGGACGGTCCTGCGGGATGACATACATCACCGGATCGGCCGGACCGATGACAGAGCGCGGCGTGGTGACCTGGAGGTTGTAGATGATCCCCGACACCGGCGCGCGGATTTCCAGACGCTCGATCTGCTCGATCAGGCTCCGGCGGCGCTCGGCCAGTTCCAGTTCGCGATAGCCCTGGTCGCGCAGTTGGGTTTCGGCCTCTTCGCGACGCTGTGCCCCCATGCGAAGGCGCTGGATGTCCAGTTCGGTCTGTCGGGTCTCGGCCTCCGCGCGGTTGGCCTGCAATTCGCCAAGCTGGCCGTCCAGCCGCACCGCCTCGCGCTGCAGCGCCAGCACACGGGACGACTGCGCCAGCCCACGCGAAAGCAGGGACTGCTGGTCTTCAAGCTCCTCGGCGATCAGTTCGCGCTGCTTGCCCAAGGCGTCGATCTGCGCGTCGATGCCGTTGATCTGCGCACTGACCTGTTCGGACTGTTTCTGCAACTGCTCCAGCGACTGGCGCAGCGTATCGCGGCGGCTTTCGAACAGGCTTCGCTGCCCGTCGACCAGGCCGGTCAGATCTTCGTTCGTGCCGGCGGCGCTTGTCAGCTGCTCGGGAAAGCTGATCTGGTCGGCATCCGCGCGCTCGGCCTCCAGCCGGCCGCGGCGGGCCAGGATCTCGAAATACTGACCCTCGACGATGACCAGTTCGGTTGCCAGAAGCGTGCCGTCAAGACTGATCAGCAGATCGCCGGCATCCACGGTCTGTCCCTCGACGACTGCGATCCGGCTGACGACGCCGCCATCGGGATGCTGGACCACTTGCCGCTGCTGTTCCACCTCGACCTGGCCGGGTGCGACGACCGCACCAGAGATCCGGCTTTGCATGCCCCAAAGCCCGAATCCGCCGATCAGCACGACGATGCCCAGCATCCCAAGGATCAGCGGGCCCCGGACCGGCCAACGGTCCGGATCAGCGGCGGCGATCGGTCTGGGCGGTGGCGGCGGAGAGGGCGGCGGGACCTTGCGCGGCGGCCGCGCCGGACTGCCTGGCGCGGCCGCCGAGGACGACCGCGCCAATCCCGGCCGGGTCTGCGGCCCGGCCGCCGCGCCCTGCAGGGGTCCGGGCGCGGCCGGGCCGGCATGCGGCGCTGCTGTCGGCACATCCCGTGTTTCCGTCCTCTCCGTCGGCGGGCCCTCGGGGTTGGAAAGGCGCAGCGGCGGATCGGTCGGCGCCGGCCTTGCCTTGGCCCGCGCATCCGGATCCGGAGCGCCTGGCTTGCGGCTGTCCTCGGTCATGTCACGCCTCCGCTGCGGCCAGCCTCTTGCGCCTTCCTGATCTGCGCCGAGTTCTGCACCATCTCTTGCAGGACCTGGTCGCGGGGTCCAAAGGCCCTGCGGACGCCCTGCTCCAGCACCAGCAGCAATTCGCATTCGTTGATGGCGGCGGGGCGGTGCGCCATGATGATGACGGTGCCTTTCTGTGCCTTGACGCGCCGGATCGCTGCGTTCAGCGCCTCGGATCCCTGGTTGTCCAGGTTGGAATTCGGCTCGTCCAGAACCAGCAGCACCGGGTCGGGATAAAGCGCGCGCGCCAGGCCGATGCGCTGGATCTGCCCCCCCGAAAGCCGCCCCGAAGTCTGGCTGATCCGCGTGTCATAGCCGTTGGGCAGGTCAAGGATCATCTGGTGTGCGGCCGCGGCGCGCGCCGCGCGCACAACCCGTTCGGGATCGGGATTGGGCGATAGCCGGGCGATGTTTTCGGCGATCGTGCCGTCGAACAACGTGACCTGCTGTGGCAGGTAACCGATCATCGAGCCCAGCACGTCGGGGTCGAACTGATCCAGCGTCGCACCGCCCAGCCGGATCGAGCCCGCGCCCACCTGCCAGGCGCCGATCAAGGCGCGCGCCAGCGTGGTCTTGCCCGCGCCGGACGGTCCGATCACCCCGAGCGCCTGGCCTGGAGCCACCGAAAAACTGACGCCACGCAGGGTCGCCAACGGCTGACCCGGAGGTGCCACCGAAAGCTGCCGCACGTCCAGCTGCGCCTCGGGCCGGGGCAGGGGGGTCCTGGGCTGTTCGGCGGGCTGGCGCGACAGCAGCCGGGAAAGCCTTTCCCAGCCGTCCTGCGCCGACTGCACGACGGCCCATCCCCCGACCAGTTGCTCGACCGGGGCCAGCGCCCTGCCCATCATGATCGAACTGGCGATCATGGCGCCCGGCGTCAGTTCCTGTCGCAGCACCAGATAGGCGCCAGCCGCAAGCATCGCGCTTTGCAGGAACAGCCGGAAGCTGCGCGAAAACACGGTAAAGCCGGTCGAGACATCGGCTCCGCGTACGGCATTCTCCTGCGCGTCGCTGCGCGCCTTGCGCCAGCGGTCGAAGGTGGCGCTGCGCATCCCCAGCGCGCCGATGACCTCTCCCTCGTCACGGTAAAGATCGGCCATCCGCTGCGCCTGTGCCGAGGCGCGGGTCGATTGTTGCAGCGGGCGGCGCGTCATCCAGCGATTCGCGATCGTCGAGATCACCAGAATCAGCCCGCCGATGGTGGCCACCACGCCCAGAATCGGGTGGAAGATGTACACCACCGCCAGAAAGATCGGTGCCCAGGGCAGATCGAAGATCGCCAGCATCACCGGTGACCCGACGAATCGCTGCACGGAATCCAGATCGCGCATGCCACTGGCGGCCGCCGCCGACTCGTCGCCCGAGATTGCCCCCTCGCGAAGCGCGGCGGTGAAGACGCGCCCCTCCATCCGGTCCTGGAACCGCGCGGCGATCCGCTGGGTCACGCGGTTGCGGGCCAGATCGACAATGCCCATCAGCAAGAACAGGAAGACCACCAGAATGAACAACGCCGCCAGCGTTTCCTGAGAGCGCGAGCTGAGCACGCGGTCATAGACCTGCAGCATGAACAGGGGGCCGGTCAGCATCAGCAGGTTGACGACCGCCGAAAACAGCGCCACGGCCGCGAACAGCGGCAGCCCGGCCGATCGGGCCTTTCGCAGCTCCTGGCCGCCATCCGGCAGAAATGGCGCCTTGCTCATGCCGTTACCGTCCTCATGACCTGTCTCTTCCTGTATCGCCCGGTGGCGGCGTTGGTGCGGCATTGCAGCCGAGACCGACTTGCCGCAAGGTCGCCGGAGCATTATTGCCCGTCAAGCGCCGACTGTCAGCACTTCGTCCTGTCTGGATCGGCTTAATGCCCGAATGGTTAGGAATTCCTTTGCGCCGCCCTGTGTTTCTTTACCCCGTCATCGTGCTCTTGTCGCTTGCCGTGTCAGGCTGTGCCTCGCGGCCGGTGATGCAGGATGGAATTCGGATCGACGATCCATACGAGGTCAGCAATCGCCGCGTGCATGCGTTCAACAAGGCGCTTGACGCCCGTGTGATCGGCCCGGTCGCACGACTTGCCAAGGGGAGCGACGAAGGGGCGGCGGACGCCGGATCGCCCGGCCCTCTGGATCTGGTGATCAACATGGGCTCGAACCTGTCCCTGCCCGGCAAGGTGGCCAACAGCCTTCTGCAGGGCCGCCCGGAACCGGCCGCGAAGAATTTCTTCAGATTCGCGGTGAACTCGACGCTGGGGATCGCGGGTCTGTTCGATCCTGCGGGCCGTGATTTCGGGCTTCCCGAGGCCGACACCGATTTCGGCGAGACGCTGGCGGTCTGGGGGGTCCCCGAAGGCGCCTATGTCGAGTTGCCGGTTCTGGGCCCCTCGACCCAGCGCGACGCGGTCGGCAAGCTGGTCGATGCTGTCATCGACCCGCTGCGGCAACTGCTGGGGACCGACCGTCAGCGGGTGCTGGCGCTTGGCCTGCGGGTGGGCTCAAAAGCCGGTGATCGCGCACGTTTCGGGGATACGGTGGACAGTGTCCTGCGAGATAGTGCCGACAGCTATGCACAAACGCGGTTGATCTATCTGATGCACCGCCGTCACGATCTGGGAGAAGATGGCGATGAAATTGATCCTTATGACGAAACCGGCTCGGGCCCCGATCCCATCGACCCCTATGCGGAATGATCGCCGACGGGTGCTGGCGCTTCTGGCTGCGGGCGGGGCATCCGCGATGCTGCTGCGCGCCAGCCCCGCCCACGCGCTGGATTCCGAACAGGCCAGGGCGCTCATCGACAAGGCGCTTGGCGAGGTCTATTCCGTCATCAACAGCGGCCAGCCGCCCGCCCAGATGTATCGTCAGTTCGAGGCGATCTTTGCGCGCTATGCCGATGTCGACATCATTGCCCGCTCGGCACTGGGCCCGACTGCCCGGCAGTTGGGCGGCCAGCAATTCGCGGCCTACAAACAGGCGTTCCAGGGTTATATCGGCCGCAAATACGGCAAGCGGTTCCGCGATTTCGTTGGCGCGCGCGTGCAGGTGGGCGGCGCCAGGCCCCTGAAAAGCTTCTTCGCCGTAACCTCGACGGCCTATCTGAACGGCCGCGCGCCGATGGAGGTGGAATGGCATGTCTCGGACAAGTCGGGGCGAAACCTGTTCTTCAACATCATCATCGAGGGTGTGAACATGCTGGCCTCCGAGCGCGCCGAGATGGCGGCGATGCTGTCGCGCCGCCGGGGCGATGTCGCCGCATTGACCGCGGATCTGCAGCGGGCAGGCTGAACCCCATGTCGTTCAGAAAGCCTTAATCGCTGCAGCGTAAGGTGATTCCCGCCGATATCGCGGAGGGAACATCGTGAAGGGAATGATATTCGTCGAGCTGCTGGCGATGGCCGATGATCTGCTTGGAGAAGCGGCGGTCGACGAGGTGCTCGACAGCGTGCCACTGTCCTCCGGCGGTGCCTATTCCACGGTCGGCAATTACCCCTGCAGCGATTTGATGCATCTGGTGGGCGCGTTCTCCGATCGCGCCAACACATCGTCGGCAGACCTTCAGCGCGCCTTCGGCAAATGGATGCACGCACGCTTTGTAGAAACCTATCCGACCCATTTCGCGGCGCGGACGGATGCGTTGTCGATGCTGGAAGCGATCGAAGGCGAGGTGCATGTCGAGGTACGGAAGCTTTACCCGGATGCGGAACTGCCGACCTTCGAAAGCCATCGCCTTGCGGACGGCAGGTCGCTGCGCCTGATCTATCGATCGCCCCGGGCGCTGCCCGATGTCTGCCACGGGCTGATCGAGGCATGTGTCCTGCATTTTGGGCAGCCGGCTCATATTTCGCGGCGTGACCTGAGCCTTCAGGACGAGCATGCAACCGAATTCACCGTCCGCATGGCAGGCTGACACCACATGACCGGCATGACCCAGGGCAGGAATGGGCCGCATCCGGCGGTGTCCCGGACCCGCTATGAACGAGAGCGTCGCGCTCGCCACGAGGCCGAGACGCTGCTGGAAGCGAAAAGTCGCCAGCTTTACGAGGCCAATCAGCGCCTTGTCCGCGAGGCCAGGCGGCTGGAAAGGGCGGTGCGCGAACGCACTGCCGAGCTTGAGGCCTCGCGCCACCAGGCCGAGGCGGCCAACGCAGCGAAATCGGCGTTCCTGGCTCATATGAGCCATGAGATCCGCACCCCTCTGAACGGCATCCTGGGCACGGCGACGGCACTGACCGAGACGTCCTTGTCGCCCTCGCAACACAAGATGTTGGCGGTGATCGTCGAATCGGGTGATCTGCTGCTGTCCGTCCTGAACGACATCCTCGACCTTTCCAAGATCGAGGCCGACCGGCTGGAAATCGAGACCATGCCCTTCGATCTGACCGAGGCGGTCGGAGCGATCGAACGTCTTTACCGGCTGAAGGCCGAAGAAAAGGGGCTGGAATTGGCTGTCGAGATCGAGACGGAAAGCTGGATCACGGGCGATCCGACACGCCTCCGACAGGTCCTGGGCAATCTGCTTTCGAATGCGGTCAAGTTCACGGACAGGGGGCAGATCTCCGTGAATGTCCGCATGGATGATGCGGCGGATGCCGGCGGGCTGCTGCGGATCGAGGTGTCTGATACCGGGATCGGCATAAGCCCCGAGCAGATGTCTTGCCTGTTTATTCCCTACAACCAGGCCGATGCCGGCATCTCGCGGCGCTATGGCGGCAGCGGGCTGGGTCTTGCGATCTCGCGGCGGCTGTGTCGGATGCTGGGCGGCGATCTGGTCGCGGAAAGTCGGACCGGAAAAGGCAGCCTCTTTACCGCGACGATGCGCGTTGCGCGGGTCACTGTGCAGCCGAAGGCTGCGCCTCTCGACCACGAGCGACGGTTCATCGACCGGCTGGCAAGCAGGCCGCTGCGGGTGCTGGCCGCCGAGGATAACCTGACCAATCAGCTGGTGCTGAAAAGCCTGTTGAGCCGCTATGACCTGCGGCTGGAAATCGTCGCGAACGGGCAGGCGTTGCTGGATGCCTGGAAGGCCGAGGCAGCCGACGTGATCCTGATGGACGTGGCGATGCCGGTGATGAGCGGGATCGATGCGACGAAGGCCATCCGGCGTGTCGAGGCCGAAGCCGGGCTGCCGCGAACCCCGATCGTGGCGCTGTCCGCAAACGTGATGCTGCACCAGATCCGGGAATACCTCGCCTGCGGCATGGATCTCAGCGTCGCCAAGCCGATAGCGCGCGAGAAGCTGATCAAGGCGCTGGTCACGGTCCTGCCGGACATGGACAACCCCGGAGAAGCCTGACGCAGTCCCGTTTGGACAGCCGTGAAGGGCGGGCGCTAGTTGCCGCCAAATATGCCGTTCAAGGCGCGGCTGAGCGCGTCGTCCGAACTGGCGCTGTTGCTTGTCCCCTCGGTCCGCGGGGCGCCGCCGCCACCGATCTCGGTCGGGGCGGTCAGCACGCGACCGCCCGACTGCTCGGCGTTGCGCTGATTGTCCACGCCGTTCATCACGCCGGCCAGCGCCGCCGCCAGCGGATCATCGGCCGAGCCGGATGTGACGACCTTGGGCGTTCCCTGACCATGCGACATGATGATCCCGCTGCCATCCGGCGACACCGTGGAAAGCGGAAGGACCGGCAGGCCCTCGTGGATATCGGACATCACCGCCTGCCATATCTCGGCCGGCAGGCCGCCCCCGGTCACGTCAGTCAGCGGGGTGTTGTCATCATAGCCCATCCAGACACCGGTCACATATTGCTCGGTGAAACCGACGAACCAGGCATCGCGGTAGCTGCTGGTTGTGCCGGTCTTGCCCGCTGCGGGGCGATCGCCCAGCTTGGCACGGGTGCCGGTACCGCTGTCGATCACCTGCTGCATCATGTAGATCAACTGCCCGGCCGCGCGCTGGCTGATGACGCGCTCCCCCATGCCGCCCATCTGGCCCATCAACGGCTGGTCATCGCCCTTGATGTTCAGCTCGACGAGGCCGTATGGCGCGACCGAGGTGCCGCCGTTGCGGATGCCCGCATAGGCGCCAGTCAGTTCCAGCAGCGTGGCTTCAGAGGCCCCCAGACCCAGCGAGGGGCTTGTGGTAAGGTTGCTGACGATGCCGAAATCATGGGCGACCTGTCGCACCGCGTCGCGGCCGACCGATTCCTGAACACGGATCGTGGCGGTGTTGAGCGAGCGTTTCAGGGCCTCGGTCAGGGTGACCGGCCCATAGAAGCGGCGCGAATAGTTTTGCGGGGACCACGGCTTGCTGCCCGGGATGCGGATGGTCAACGGACCGTCCTGCACCGTATCCGACGGCGAATACCCGGCCTCTAGCGCCGCGGCATAGACGAACGGCTTGAAGCTGGACCCGGTCTGGCGCTTGGCCTGGATGGCGCGGTTGAACGCGCCGTTCACGGTGGTGTCACGCCCGCCGATCATCGCCCGCACGGCACCGTCGGCCGACATGACGACGACCGCGACCTGCGCCTTGCTGCCGGATTTCACCTTCTCATCGAACGTGCGCGCCATGGCCCGTTCTGCGGCGCGTTGAATGCGCTGGTCGAACGTCGTCTTGATCGTCACATCCTCGGCCGTTTCGCTGGTCAGGAAACCCGGGCCCGATTCCATCACCCAATCCGCGAAATACCCGCCCGCGCGGGCCGAGGCCGCCTTGGACAGGACCGCCGGCCGTGCCTTGGCGGTCGCCAGTTCCTGGTCGTCCAGGTAGCCCTCTTCGTGCATCAGGCTCAGGATCACATTGGCGCGATCCTGGCTGCGCTGCAGGTTGGCGGTCGGCGCGAAGTAGCTGGGCGCCTTCAGAAGCCCGGCCAGCATCGCGGCCTCGGCGGGCGTCACATCGGTGGCGGGCTTGTTGAAGTAACGTTCGCTGGCGGCCTCGAAGCCACGTGCTCCGGCGCCCAGATAGGACCGGTTCATGTAGATGTTGAGGATGTCATCCTTGGAATACTTGGCCTCCAGCGCGAAGGCGAATGGCACTTCCTTGGCCTTGCGCCACAGGCTGCCGACGCGGCAGTCCGCTTCGAACTCTGCCTCGTTCTCCCAGCGAATCGGATCGAAGGTCTCGCCCAGGCACAACAGCTTTGCGACCTGCTGGGTGATCGTCGAGCCACCATTGCCCTCAAGCGGTCCGCGGCCCTCGGCCAGGTTGATCTTGACGGCACCGGCGATGCCGCGCGGGCTGATGCCGAGATGCTGATAGAAACGGCGATCCTCGGTCGCGACCACGGCATTGCGCAGGACCGGGGCGATCTTTTCACTGGTCACCGTGCCGAAGGATTCGCCGCGCCAGGCGAAGACGCGGCCTTCGTGGTCCAGCATGGTCACGCTGCCGCGGGCGCGGGCGTCGAACAGTTCCTCGGGTTCGGGCAGGCCGGTATAGTAATAGGCCGAAGCTGCGCCGACGATCAGCAGCATCACCATCGCCAGCCGCCACAGCGATCCCCAGATGATCCGCCACAGCAGGCTGACCGTGCCGGTGATCGCCCGCACGACGGCATTGCCGCGGCGGGCCGGGCGGGTCTTGTGCCGTTTCACGCTTGCCTTCGGCTGGCCCGACGGAGCGGTTTGGTTGCGTTTCTCGGCAACGGGGCTGCGGCCCGTTCGCTTCGGGGTGCCGGTGGGTCGTTTCATTCGTTGGATGCCTGCGTCTCTGCCGGGCCGGTTTTCGTGGCCAAATTGAGATGCACCATACAGCAAGAACTGCCGCGATGGAATTGACCTGACCAATCCGTGATGGCGTAGGGAAACCTGTCTGCGGCCAACCGCCGATGCGGCCAGGATCAGGCTGCAAGCGCTGCAATCGGACTCGTCGCTGCCGCACGGATTTGCCGCGGATCGCGCCGGGGGCGCTCCCGGGTTGCCGTGAAATCCGGCATGTCCACGCCAGTATGCCCCTCTTGCAGGCAATTCCTGTTTCTGCCTCCTGCTTCACCGCCCATGACTTGTGCAGATGGGGTGGAACTGCGGATCAAGCCCTAGTTGGCGGTCCACATTGCGGCCGCCCCACCAGAAGACAGGTGACGACTTATGAAAAAGATGATCCCCGGACTGGTTGCGGCGCTTGCACTGATCGCGCTGCCTGCTTTGGCGCAGGAGGCCGCGCCAACGCCCGAACCCGACGCCCCCCCTGCCGTCAGCGCCGAGGTGGCCTATATCTTCAACACGCTGCTGTTCCTGATCGGGGGCTTTCTGGTGATGTGGATGGCCGCCGGCTTCGCCATGCTCGAGGCGGGGCTGGTCCGGTCGAAAAACGTCACGACCCAGCTTTTCAAGAACATCTCGCTGTTCGCGATCGCGGGCATCATGTACTGGCTGATCGGCTACAATCTGATGTATCCGGCCGACTGGACCGTGTCCGGCGTCATTGGCGAGATCTTCAGTCCCAAGGCTCTGGACCCGGTCGGCGCCGGCGTGGTGGATGACGGCTATTCCGCAGGATCCGACTTCTTCTTCCAGTTGATGTTCTGCGCCACGACGGCGTCGATCGTTTCGGGCACCCTGGCCGAGCGGGTCAAGCTGTGGCCGTTCATGATCTTCACCGTCATCCTGACCGGGGTGATCTATCCGATCGAGGCAAGCTGGCAGTGGGGCGGCGGCTTCCTGTCCGAAATGGGTTTCGCGGATTTCGCCGGCTCGACGCTGGTGCATGCCACGGGCGGGTTCGCCGCGCTTGCCGGCGCGATCGTGCTGGGCGCGCGCTATGGCAAGTATCGCCGCGACGGTCGGATGCAGCCGATGCCGGGTTCGAATCTGGCGCTGGCCACGCTGGGGACGTTCATCCTCTGGCTGGGCTGGTTCGGCTTCAACGGAGCGTCGCAGCTGGCAATCGGGTCGGTGAACGACGCGGCCGATGTCAGCCGGATCTTCGTGAACACCAACATGGCCGCCTCGGCCGGGGCCATCGCAGCGATCATCACGACGCAACTGCTGTACGGCAAGATCGACCTGACGATGGTCCTGAACGGGGCTCTGGCGGGACTGGTGTCGATCACGGCCGAACCGCTGGCTCCTACGGTCTTCGCGGCCCTGCTGATCGGCGGCGTGGGTGGTGCGATTGCGGTCATCGTGGTGCCGCTGCTGGACAGGCTGAAGATCGACGACGTGGTCGGCGCGATCCCGGTGCATCTGGTCGCGGGTATCTGGGGCACGATGATCGTGCCGGCGACCAACCCCGATACCAGCTTCGTGACGCAGGCGATCGGCGTGCTGGCGATCGGTGCCTTTACCTTCATCGTCAGCTTCGTGATCTGGACGGTGCTCAAGGCGACGATGGGGATCCGTGTCGATCGCGAGGCCGAGATCACCGGGCTCGACATCTCGGAAATGGGTATGGAGGCCTATCCCGACTTCGTGCAGGCGAAATAGACCGCACACAGAGTCTCTTCCCGGAGAGAGGCGGGCCGCGCAAGCGGCCCGCCTTTCAGGTGAAGAACGGCGCGGGGCGGCGGTGTTCGGGATGCGCGCGGCCGGTCAGGCGACCCGGCTGACCACGAAATCGGCCAGATCCGACAGCATGTCGCGAATCGGATCCCGAGGCAGCAGCGACAGCGCAGCCTTGGCCCGTTCAGCCCAGTCCAGCGCATCGGCGCGCGCCGCCTGCATCGCGCCGTGACGTGACAGCAGTTGCAGCGCATGCTCCAGGTCGCCGTCGCGCTGGTCGCCCTCTTCGATCACGCGGACCCAGAAGGCGCGCTCGTCGGCATCGGCCTTGGCGACAGCCTTGATGACCGGCAGGGTCAGCTTGCGCTCGCGAAAATCATCGCCGACATTCTTGCCGATGGTTTGCGTCGCCCCGCCGTAATCCAGCAGGTCATCGACGATCTGGAAGGCGATCCCCAGCGCGTCGCCATAATCATGCAGCGCCTGAACCTGCGCCTCGGGCGCCCCGGCGATGACGCCGCCGACCTCGGTCGCGGCGGAAAACAGCGCCGCGGTCTTGCCGCGGACGACCTGCAGATAGACATTTTCGTCGGTGGCCAGGTCCTGCGAGGCCGTCAGCTGCAAAACCTCGCCTTCGGCAATCGTCGCGCTGGCATTTGCCAGGATTTCAAGCGTGCGCATGTTTCCCGGCTCGACCATCAGCTGGAAGCTGCGGGCGAACAGGTAGTCGCCGACAAGCACCGACGACTTGTTGTCCCACAGCAGGTTGGCGGTCGCCCGTCCACGGCGCTGGCGGCTTTCATCCACCACATCGTCATGCAGCAAGGTTGCGGTGTGGATGAATTCGACCGTCGCCGCCAGATGCACGTGGTATGGGCCGTCATAGCCGACCAGCCTGGCCGCCGCCAAGGTCAGCATGGGCCGCAATCGCTTGCCGCCAGCCTCGACCAGATGCGCGGTCACCTCGGGGATGCGCGGCGCGTGCCGGCTGGACATGCGCGCCCGGATCAGCGCGTTCACGGCCTCCATCTCGGCGGCCAGCTTCTCCGACAACCGATCCAGCGGTTTCTGGACGTTTTCGTTCACACCCATGCCCACACCCTGTTCCCGAGCCCTCGCATTGCCACGGCATCGACAAATTCGCAACCGCCGCTTACCTGTTTCTCATGAAAGAACTTTTGCGCAGCAACGACCCCGTCCGCATTTCGCGGGTCCTCGACCTTCTTCAGGGCGAGGGCATCCTTGCATTCGAACTGGACCAGCACATGAGCGTGCTGGAAGGATCGATCGGCATCCTGCCGCGGCGCGTGATGATCGCCGATCGCGACGAATTCATGGCGCGTGCGATCCTGCGCGACGCCGGGCTGGATGACTGAACTGCGCGAGGACGGGTTCCTGGACGGGCGATTGCGGATCGCCCAACCCGCGCGCGGATATCGTTCGGGCGCCGACGCGGTGATGCTGGCAGCCGCCTGCACCGCGCGGCCAGGACAGTCGGTGCTGGAGCTTGGCTGCGGCGCCGGGGTGGCCAGCCTTTGCCTGGGCTGGCGGGTTCCGGGCCTTCGGCTGACCGGGCTGGAGCGACAGGTTGAATACGCCGACCTGGCGCGACACAACGCTGCAGTCAATGGCATCGAGATGACCGTCCTGACCGGCGACCTGGCCAATCCGCCAGATTCGTTGCGGCAGCAGGCCTTCGACCATGTCATCGCCAATCCGCCCTATTTTCTTGGCGGCACACCGTCCATGCTGCCCGGTCGCGCCGCCGCCAGGCAAGAGGACACTCCGCTGGCCCATTGGATCGACGCCGGCCTCAGACGGCTGCGACCCGGCGGCATGTTTGCCGTGATCCAGCGGGCGGATCGGCTGGATGCCCTGATCGCGTCGCTGGCGGGGCGCGCCGGGGCACTGACGATCCTTCCGGTCGCGGCGCGTGCCGGCCGCGAGGCGGGGCGCGTCCTGCTGACGGCCCGCAAGGGCGCGCGCTCTTCGCTGCGCCTGCTGGCACCGTTCGTGATTCACCAGGCGCCCGTGCATGGTGCAGACGGCGAGGATCTGACGGTGGATGCGCGGCAGGTCCTGCGCGAGGGCAAGCCGATCACGGGGCTGTTTGCGAAAGTCTCGTGACAGAATCAAAAAGCTGTGGTGCAATAATCATGTTCGACATAACCACAGAGGAGGACGCGATGTCGGTTACTTCCCATGTTGAGGAGCTGCGCAGGAAGCACCAGTCACTTTCGGATGCCGTTGAAAAGGCGCAGAGAAGTCCTGGTACGAATGATCTTGAGATCACCTCGATGAAGCGCGAAAAGCTTCGCCTCAAGGAAGAAATCTCCCGGCTGTCCCACTGACGCGTTGAACGGTGACAGAGCAATGCAAAAGGCCCGCGCGATCTGCGCGGGCCATTTTCGTTTCCGTGGGTGGCGTTACGAGAAGAACTGCCCGCCATTGGCGCTGATCGTCGAGCCGGTGATGAAACCGGCATCGTCCGCGGCCAGGAAGACAACTGTCCGTGCGATCTCTTCGGGCTCGCCCAGTCGACCAACCGGAATTTGCGGGATGATCCGCTCGTTCAGGACCTTTTCGTCGATGGCACGCACCATTTCGGTCCCGATATAGCCCGGCGCGATGGCGTTTACGGTGATGCCAGCGCGCGCACCCTCCTGCGCCAGAGCGCGGGTGAAACCGATATCGCCGGCCTTGGCCGCCGAATAGTTCGCCTGACCGGCCTGACCCTTCTGGCCGTTCACCGAACTGATATTGACGACGCGCCCGAACTTGCGGTCACGCATGCCGCCCCAGACCGAATGGGTCATGTTGAAGAGGCCCGTCAGGTTGGTGTCGATGACCTCTTTCCACTGCTGCGGCGACATCTTGTGGAACATCGCATCGCGGGTGATGCCGGCGTTGTTGACCAGCACCGCAACCGGGCCCAACTCGTCCTCGACCTGCTTGATGCCGGCCGAGCAGGCATCATAGTCGGCGACCGACCATTTATAGGTCTTGATGCCGGTTTCGTCGGTAAAGGCCTTCGCGGCCTCATCATTGCCGGCATAGTTCGCCGCCACGGTGTAACCGGCCTCTTTCAGCGCCTTGGAAATCGCCGCGCCGATGCCACGCGTACCCCCCGTGACCAGTGCAACTTTCGACATAATTCCCCCCTTCCGAACTTGGGTGTTAGGCAATCTTGTTACCGATCCAGCTTCCGGCGCGCAAGTTCGTTGCGCGCCGGCTTCTGCCAATCAGCGCTCGAGGCACATCGCCACGCCCATGCCGCCGCCGATGCACAGCGTCGCCAGGCCCTTTTTCGCGTCACGGCGCTTCATCTCGAACAGCAGGGTGTTGAGGATGCGGCACCCGGATGCGCCGATCGGATGACCGATGGCGATGGCGCCGCCGTTCACGTTGACGATCGACGGATCCCAGCCCATGTCCTTGTTGACGGCGCAGGCCTGAGCGGCGAAAGCCTCGTTGGCCTCGACCAGATCGAGGTCGCCGACCGACCAGCCGGCCTTCTCCAGCGCCCGGCGGCTGGAAGGGATCGGACCGGTGCCCATGATCGCAGGATCCAGACCGGCGGTCGCATAAGAGGCGATGCGTGCCAGCGGCGTAAGCCCCCGACGCGCGGCCTCTTCCTCGGTCATCACCATGACTGCGGCGGCACCGTCGTTCAGCCCCGAGGCGTTGGCCGCCGTGACCGAGCCATCCTTGGCAAAGGCCGGGCGCAGCTTCTGCATCGCGTCCATCGTCGCGCCGTGCCGGATGTATTCGTCCTTGTCCACGACGCTGTCGCCCTTGCGGGACTTGACGGTGTAGGAAACGATCTCGTCGCTGAAGCGACCGTCCTTCTGGGCGGCCTCGGCCTTGTTCTGCGAGGCAACGGCGAATTCGTCCTGCTGATCGCGGGTGATCTGCCACTTTTCCGCCACATTCTCGGCGGTTTGGCCCATGTGGTAGTTGTTGAACGCGTCCCACAGCCCGTCACGGATCATCGTGTCGATCATCTTCATGTCGCCCATCTTCTGCCCGGCGCGCAGATAGGCGGCGTGGGTGGCCAGCGACATGCTTTCCTGTCCGCCCGCCAGAACGACCGTGGCATCGCCAAGCACGACCTGCTGGGCGGCCAGCGCGACCGCGCGCAGCCCCGAGCCGCACACTTGATTGATCAGCCAGGCGGCGGATTCCTGCGGCAAGCCGGCATTGATATGCGCCTGACGCGCCGGGTTCTGTCCCTGAGCCGCGGTCAGTACCTGTCCGAGGATGGTTTCGCTGACCTCGGCCGGATCGATGCCGGAACGCGCGACCACTTCTCGCAGCACCGCTGCGCCCAGATCGTGCGCCGGAACATTGGCGAATGATCCCATGAAGCTGCCGACCGGCGTGCGGGCGGCGGATACGATAACGGCTTTGGTCATGAAGGGCTCCTTCCCATCTGCGCCGAATGTTCGGCGAATCGCGGTTAGGATGCGGGTTCGCGCCGTCGCGTCAAGCCGGTGACGGGCGATCGCTGTCGCGCGGGGCCGGCTTCTCGCATATCGCGGTTTCCGCGCGGTTGTCGCGGGCCGCGCCTCGAGGACCATGGGCTCGACATCTGACCAGACCCGCCCTGCCGCTTCGCGACTGCCGCGCCGCCGGCTCTGGCGGCGGGGGGATCAGCGCCGCGCGACCGACGGGGGCGACTTCCACGGCGGCGCGATGGTCGGCGCGCCGAAATAGTAGCCTTGCAGGCAGTCGATACCGCTGTCGATCAGGAAGCTTGCATCCTCGGCGGTTTCAACCGATTCGGCGACCGTGAACATGTCGAAATGATGTGCGATCGACATCAGCGCGCGGGTCAGAACCTGATTGTCCGGGTGCCGGGCGATCTCGCGGATGAACTGCCCGTCGATCTTGATCATGTCGAAGCAGAAATCGCGCAGATAGCGGAACGACGTATAGCCGGCGCCGAAATCGTCCAGCGCCAGGCTGATGCCCTGGCGCTGGACCTCGCGCATGAAGTTCTGCACCTGATCGGGCATCCCCATCGCCGAGCTTTCCGTAATCTCCAGGATCAGCCTTTCGCCGATATGGGGATCGTCGGTGATTCCGTCGCGCAGGGTGCGAATCCAGTCGGGATACCCGATCGAACGTGCTGACATGTTGATCGACAGCCGCAGCGACGGGTCCTCGGCCAACGCCTTGAGGCCAAGCGACAGCGAGAGGCAGTCGATCTGGCGTCCAAGCTCGGTCGTTTCGGCCGCCGGCAGGAAATCCCTGAGGGGAACGATCCGGCCCGAATCGTCGATGATGCGGATCAGCCCTTCGTAGAAGGCCGCGCGCTGGGGGCGCTGCGCCTGCACGATCGGCTGAAAGGCAAGCACACCGCTGCCGCGCTCGACCGCGGCGCGCACAGCGGGTAGGGTGATCCGGCTTTGCTGGTCGATCGCGTAATCCAGCGGCGAGCCTTTCGGAATGGTGCCGTTGCTCACATCGGGCCTCATCTTCGGAACGGGTTTTCTTGCACTGTGCGCATGATTGCCTAACTTTGCGTAAAATCGCAGGACAATCTGGACTCGAGGTTAACGTCCCATGACACGCTGCAGCTGGTGCGGCACCGACCCGATCTATGTCGCCTATCACGACCAGGAATGGGGCGTCCCGGAACGCGACCCCCGTGCGCTGTGGGAAAAGCTGGTGCTGGACGGATTCCAGGCCGGCCTCAGCTGGATCACCATCCTGAAGAAACGCGACAATTTCCGCGAGGAGTTCGAGGGCTTCGATCCCGAACGCGTGGCGTGCTGGGACGAAGGACGGATCGACAAGGCGCTGCAGAACCGCGGGATCATCCGCCATCGCGGCAAGATCGCGGCCACCGTCAACGGCGCGCGACGTTTCCTCGAGATCGAGCAGGCCGAGGGCTTTTCGCCGTGGCTGTGGTCCTTTGTGGGCGGCGATCCGATCCAGAACGGATTCGCCGACGCGACCGAGGTGCCAGCCGCCACGCCCGAATCGGTTGCGCTGTCAAAGGCGCTGAAGAAGCGGGGCTTCAGTTTCTGCGGGCCGGTCATCACCTATGCCTTCATGCAGGCGACGGGCATGGTCAACGATCACATGACCAGTTGCCCGCGCCACGCGCAGGTCAGTCGGCTGTCAGCTGCCGGATGACCTGCTTGGCAGGCTCGCTGGCCCAGTCCGCATCCCCCAGCAGACGGGCCACCTCTTTGCCGTCGCGGTCGATCAGCACGCTGACCGGCAGCCCGACCACGCCCATCTCGCGTGCCAGTTTCTGCCTGGGGTCCAGAAGAACCGGCAGGTTCGAGACACCCGTCTCTTCGAAGAAGGATTCGATCTTGGCGGGCGCGTTGCGGCCCGTGGCGATCGGTACGACCTCGAATTCGTCGCCGCCCAGTTCCGTCTGCAACGCGTCCAGCGAGGGCATTTCCTCGCGACAGGGCGCGCACCAGGTCGCCCAGAAGTTCAGCAGCACCACCTTGCCCTTGTAATCGGCAAGGCTGTGGGCGCCCCCGTCGGGGTCCGTGAAAGATGTGTCGGGCAGGCTTGGCGCGTCTTCGGACGGGACCAGCTTGACCATCCCCGCGTCTTTGGCCGCCTGCCAGTCGACCTCGCCGGCGAAGGCGGTGTTTGCACCGATAACCAGCGCCGTATAAAGCAGGGCGGAATGCAGCATGTTACCTCCGAAGGACTTTTCAATGACCGACCGGCCCCAAGCCAAGGATGCCGCCAACAGCATGTGGGGCGGACGCTTTGCCACCGGTCCCGACGCGATCATGGAGGCGATCAACGCCTCGATCGGTTTCGACCGGCGGCTTTACGCCCAGGACATCCGGGGCAGCCGGGCCCATGCCGCCATGCTGGCCGCACAAGGCATCATCAGCGATAGCGATGCGCGGGCCATCGGGGAAGGGCTTCTCACGGTCTTGTCAGAGATCGAGGCCGGCGATTTCCCGTTCTCGACCGCGCTGGAAGATATCCACATGAATGTCGAGGCGCGACTGAAAGAGATCATCGGCGAGCCGGCGGGCCGGTTGCACACCGGCCGGTCGCGCAACGATCAGGTGGCGACCGACTTCAGGCTTTGGGTGCGCGACCAGTGCGATGCGGCCATTGCAAGTCTTCATGCGGTGATCGCCGCGGCGCTTGGCCAGGCCGAGGCGGGGGCAGACTGGGTGATGCCGGGCTTTACGCATCTGCAGACCGCCCAGCCGGTCACATGGGGTCATCACATGATGGCCTATGTCGAGATGTTCGGGCGGGACCTGACGCGCTTTCAGGACGCGCGCCGGCGAATGAACGAATCACCCCTTGGCGCTGCGGCGCTGGCCGGCACCGGTTATCCGATCGACCGCGAAGCGACCGCCGCCGCGCTGGATTTCGACCGGCCGATGGCGAACAGCCTCGATGCGGTCAGCGACCGCGACTTCGCGCTGGAATTCCTGTCCGCCGCCTCGATCTGCGCCGTGCATCTGTCACGCCTGTCGGAAGAGCTGGTGATCTGGTCCTCGGCCCAGTTCCGCTTCGTCGCGATGTCGGACAGATGGTCTACGGGCTCCTCGATCATGCCGCAGAAGCGCAACCCGGACGCGGCCGAGCTGATTCGCGCCAAGATCGGCCGCATCCTGGGCGCGACGGTGGCTTTGTTCACCGTGATGAAGGGCCTGCCCTTGGCCTATTCCAAGGACATGCAGGAAGACAAGGAGCAGGTCTTCGACGCCGCCGACAACCTGATGCTGGCGCTGGCGGCGATGGCCGGGATGCTGTCCGACCTGACCGCCAATCGCGACCGGTTGGAGGCAGCGGCCTCGGCCGGCTTCTCGACCGCGACCGACCTGGCCGACTGGCTGGTGCGCGAAGCCGGGCTGCCTTTCCGCGAGGCCCACCATGTCACCGGTTCGCTGGTCGCAATGGCCGAGGCCAGAGGGTGCGATCTGGATCAGTTGCCGCTTTCGGACATGCAGTCGGTCCACCCGGCCATCTCCCCGTCGGTCTATTCGGTGCTGGGCGTTCACAATTCGGTCGCCTCGCGCCAAAGCTATGGCGGTACGGCCCCCGATCAGGTGCGCGCGCAGATCACGCGCTGGAAAACCAGGTTGCACGGCTGAGCGCGGCAATCTGACACGGTGCGCGCGCCGTCAGTCCATTGCAATATTCATGAACCTGAATGTAATGGAGGACACCCTGATGAAGGCATTCGTTCTGGCCGCCGTTCTTGCGGTCGCGTCGCCCGGTCTCGCGCTTGCGCAGATGCAGCCGTCCGACCCGGCAGCAACCGGGCTGTCGCAGCCGGTCATCGCGCTGACCGGTGTTCTGGCGAAGAACACGGACACGCTTGCGCTGAACGACGAGCAAAAGGCCGCACTTGCGTCCTGGCTGGCCGAGATGCCCGCCATGCGCAAGTCGCTCGAGGATGAAGCGGTCGCCCTGCGCACCGAAATCCGTGCCAAGATTGCCGCCGGCGCACCGGCCGAAGAGCGCGAATCGCTGGCCCGGCAGATCGGTGAGAAAGAGACGGCTCTGATCATGATGCGTTCGGAATGCGTCGATCACTGGCGCGAGGTGCTGAGTGCGGACCAGTTTGCCCGGCTTCTCCAGCTGGCCGCGGTGACCGAATAGCGGCTTTCCGGGAGGCGGCGGGATATTTGCTTTCGCCGCCGCCTCTGACATAGATGCGTCATTGCCAGGGGTGACGCAGATGATACGTATTCCAGTCTCCGGCGCAGCCGCGCTTCTTGTCCTGACCGCCACGCTGCTGGCGGGTTGCGGGGTCGACGGCCCTCCCGAGCGGCCAGCGGCGCCCAGGACTCCTGCGAAATCCAGCATCTCGATGTCCGGACACGCCACGACGGGCGTCGTGACGGAGTTGTAGGTGGATCACTTCAACTACCATGGCGGCGCGCTGCATGCCGAAGACGTGCCTCTGTCGCGCATCGCGGCGCAGGTGGGCACGCCTGTTTATGTCTACTCCGCCGCCACGCTGACGCGCCATTTCGGGCTGTTCAGGCAGGCGCTGGACTGGACGGACCATCTGGTCTGCTTCGCCGTGAAGGCCAACTCGAACCTTGCCGTGCTGAAGCTGTTGGGCGATCTCGGTGCAGGCATGGACGTCGTCTCGGGTGGCGAGTATCGGCGCGCCAGGGCCGCCGGCGTGCCGGGTGAGCGCATCGTGTTCTCGGGTGTCGGCAAGACCATCCCCGAGATGCGACAGGCGATCGAAGGCGGAATCCGGCAGTTCAACATCGAGAGCGAGCCCGAGATGCGTGCGTTGTCGGACCTGGCTGCCAGCATGGGCACCGAGGTGCCGGTGGCGATCCGGGTGAACCCGGACGTGGACGCCCGGACGCATGAGAAGATCGCAACCGGCAAATCCGACAACAAGTTCGGCATCCCGATCGCCAGGGCGCGGACCGTCTATGCCGAGGCGGCGGCGCTGCCAGGGCTGAAGATTGTCGGCGTGGACGTCCATATCGGCAGTCAACTGACCGATCTGGACCCCTATCGCGTGGCCTACGCGAAAGTCGCCGATCTGACGCGGGCGCTGCGCGCGGACGGTCACGCGATCACCCGGCTGGATCTGGGCGGCGGGCTTGGCATCCCCTATCGACGCGACAACAACGCCCCGCCGCTGCCGATCGAATATGGCGAGGTGATCCGCGAGACGGTCGGCGAACTGGGCTGCGAGATCGAGATCGAGCCGGGCCGAAACATCGTCGGGAATGCCGGAATCCTGCTGGCCTCGGTCATCTATCTCAAGCAGGGCGAGGGGCGGGATTTCCTGATTGTGGATGCGGCGATGAACGACCTGCTGCGACCGGCGATGTATGGCGCGCATCACGACATCGTGCCGGTGGTCGAACCGGCCGTCGGCGCCGAGGTCCGGCGCTTCGACGTGGTCGGCCCGGTCTGCGAATCGGGTGACACCTTCCAGAAGGACACGCAGTTGCCGATGCTGGCGGCGGCCGACCTGATCGCGTTCCGATCCGCCGGGGCCTACGGCGCGGTCATGGCCTCCGAATACAACTCGCGCCCGCTGGTGCCCGAGGTTCTGGTCAGCGGCGATCACTTCGCCGTCATCCGCGCAAGGCCGACATTTGAGGACATGCTGTCCCGCGATACCATCCCGGAATGGCTTTGACCCGACGCTTGCGCGAACCGTCAGCGCCGGGGGCTGTCTGCCCCCGGACGCCCGAGGATATTTACGGACCAAGGCAGGCCGGTATCCTGCTGGCGCTTCGGCTGACCCGCTGGGGGATGGTGTGGGAACGAGCGGCGCGTGCCTTCTGGCCGCTGGCTGCTTTGCTGGGCGCGATTTTCGCGGGTTTCGCGCTGGGTGGCGTGACGGCGATTCCCCAATCGGTGCTGCCCTGGGCGGCGGGGCTGGCGCTGGTCGCTGTCATCCTTGCAGCGATTCGCGGCGGGCTGCGCTATCGCCGGGTACGGGCGCCCGAGGCGGTGGATCGACTGGACCGGTCCTTGCAGGGCCGCCCCCTGGCGGCTTTGGGCGACAGCGCGGCGATTGGCGGCGAGGGCGCGCTGTGGCAGGCGCATCTGGCGCAGATGCGGACGCGGGCGGCCGCGGCGCGGGCGGTCCGGCCCGATGCCGATCTGGCCCGAAGCGATCCGCTGGCGCTGCGTCTGGCCTCGCTGGTGGCGCTGGTGATGGCGTTGATCTTTGGCGGCGCCGCGCAGATGGGGCAGGGCGTGTCGGCGATTGCGGCCACGGTCGGGCGGCCGCTGGCCGGAGCCACTGCCGAGACCGGCCCCAGCTGGGAAGGCTGGGCCGAGCCGCCGGCCTACACGCGCAGGCCGACGATCTATCTGAACGCCCTGCGCGCGGGGCAGGTTCTGGAACTGCCCAAGGGCAGCGCCGTGACGTTCCGGCTGTACGGGGACGGAGCCGCCGTGACGCAGGACATCGGCAGCATCGTAAGCGACGATCCCGGCGCCCCGGGTTTCCGGGCCGAGAGATCGGGCGTCATCGCGGTCGCGGGACAGCGCATCGATGTGTCCGTTTCGCCCGACCAGCCGCCGGTGATCAAGGCCGGGGCCGCGCCGACGCGCCGTGCCGATGGGCGGATGATGCAGGATTTCGAGGCCGAGGACGACCACGGTGTCATCGCCGGCGAGGCGCGGATCGCGCTGGATCTGGCTGCGGTGGACCGGCGGTTCGGGCTGGCGGTCGAGCCCGAGCCGCGCGCGCCGATCGCGCTTGCCCTTCCCATGCCGCGCGGCGGTGATCGGCGCGCGGTGCAGGGGCAACTGGTCGAGGATCTGGCGCGGCATCCCTGGGCCAACCTGCCGGTCAGCCTGACACTCGAGGCGATCGACGGCATCGACCAGGTCGGCGAGGCTGCGCCGCTGCGGACGCTGCTGCCGGGCCGACGCTTCTTCGAGCCGCGCGCTGCCGCGTTGATCGAACTGCGCCGCGACCTGCTGTGGTCGCGCGAGAATGCCGGGCGCAGCGCCGAGATCCTGCGTGCGATCACCTGGCAGCCTGACGGCTACATCGATCAATCCCTGTATCGGCAGCTGCGCGCTGCGGTGCGCCAGCTTGAAGCCGGCCCGCTGGATGACGAGGCGCGCGACAAGCTGGCCGAGGCGCTGTGGAAAGCGGCCATCCTGCTCGAGGACGGCGGTCTGGCTGACGCCCTGGCGCGCATGAAGCAGGCGCAGGAGAAACTGTCCGAGGCGATCCGCAACGGAGCAAGCCCCGACGAGATTCAGCGGCTGATGGACGAGCTGCGAGAGGCGACCGACGCCTATACACGGATGCTCGCCGAGCAGGGCGAGCGCGATCCGGCGGACCGATTTGCACAGAACCAGCAGACCCAGACGATCACCGGCGACCAGATCCAGCAGATGATGGACGAGATCCAGCGCCTGATGAACGAGGGTCGGATGGCCGAGGCCCAGCAATTGCTGGAGCAGTTCAACAGGATGATGGAAAATCTGCAGGTCACGCAGGGTCAGGGTGGCGAGGGACAGGAGGGCAGCCAGGGCAACGAACCGATGAACCGGCTGGCTGACACGTTGCGCGAGCAGCAGCGGCTGTCCGACGAGGCGTTTCGCGACATGCAGGAGCAGTTCGGCCAGGGGCAGCCGGGCCAGCCTTCGGGCCGCGCCGACGAGTTGGCGCAACGTCAGCGCGAGCTGCGCGAACAGTTGGGCCAGCAGCGCGGCATGCTGCCGGGGCAGGGCTCGGAACAGGGCGACCAGGCGGGTCGCCAGCTGGACGAGGCCGGGCGCGCGATGGAGGACGCCGAACAGGCCCTGCGCGAGGGCGATACCGGCAGCGCCTTGCAGCGCCAGGCCGACGCGATCGAATCGATGCGCGAGGGGATGCGGGCCCTGTCCGACATGATGGGGCAGCAGGATCGCCGCAGCGCCGAGCAGGGCCAGCAAGACGGCCAGCAACCGGGCGACCAGCCCGGCGATTCGGGGCAGGCCGGTCAGGACATGAACGGCAGCGACAGGCGCGCAATGCTTGATCCCCTGGGGCGCCAGCGGGATGGAAACGGAAACATCATCACCATGGGCGATCCATTGGCCGAGGGGATCGATCCGGCGCGGCGCGCGCGCGATCTGCTGGACGAAATCCGTCGGCGCAGCGGCCAGCGCGAGCGCCCGCAGGACGAGCGCGACTATCTGGGCCGGTTGCTGGAACGGTTCTGAGGGCGGGTTGCGTCCCGGCCGTCAGCCGAACAGGCTGCTCACCCCGGCCTGAAGCCAGATCCGACCCCGGTCAACCATCTGCCTGAATCCGGCCAGCGCCTCGCCCACCGTGCCCTCGTCGGACATGCCCGGCGCCAGAAGATACAGCGTCAGGCCGACAGCGGCGATCATCGCCGCCAATCCAAATCCCATGCTGTAGCCGGACGATCCCGGGGATGAGGCGGCCAACCCGGCGTGATGTGAAGCAGGGCGATGGTCCCTTGTGACCTCGGCGGCGGGATGACCGCGCCCGGTCGGCTGGGTTGCCGGGGCGTGAGGCGGCAGGCTCAGCTCCGCCGTGGGGTCAGGCTGCGGCGCGGGTGCGCTGACCATCGCACGGGTCGCGCCGGCCGGAACGACGGGTTGCGGGCCGGCCGGCGGCGGCCGGTCGGCAGGGCCGGTGACGGTGGTCGCCGGCCATTCGGTGTCGGTGTCGCCGATCACCGCCATCCGGTCCGCTGCCTCGTCATCATCGTCGCCGGACCCGGAGCGCGCGTTCTCGGCCTGCCGGGCCCGCCGCTCGTGCTCGACTTCCTCGCGCAGGATGGTCAGGACGCTTGCCGGAACCCTGCGTGCCAGCGGCGCGGGGTCAGGCACCTGCGGCTGGGGCGTTTCGCGTCGGACATTCGCGGACGGGCCGAAGGCAAGCGTGTATGAAACCTGCTCGGGGCTTTCGTCCGCGGCTTTTGAACTGGCCGGTGCCGGCGGGGCCGAGCCCGTCGCGCCGGCTTTCCATATCCTGCCGCAGGCTGTGCATTCGACCTCGCGCCCGGTTGCGGGAACGGCTGCGGAGGGCAGGCGGTATTCGGCACCGCAGCCCGGACAAATCAACCTTATTTCACCCATGCCGACCCTCGCATTCGCCTGCCCGCTGTTCTATCAAGCGCGGGCCCGGCTTCCAAGCGGCCGGCGCAGCATGCCGCAACAAATGCCCGCAACAAAGGGGGTGGCGCTTGATCCAGATGGAAGATGTCGGCTTCGGCTATCACGGCGGCGCCGAGCTGTTGTCGAACATGACGCTCAGCCTGCAGCCGGGGATGTTCCATTTCCTCACCGGGCCGTCCGGATCTGGCAAGACCACGCTTCTCAGGCTGTGCTACGCGGATCTGCTGCCCACATCGGGCCGGATGAGCGTCTTTGGCCAGGACCTGCGCGGACTTGGGCGCGACGACATCGCGATGCTGCGGCGGCGCGTCGGCGTGGTTCATCAGGACACCCAGTTCCTGGATCACCTGCCGGTCGCCGAGAATGTCGCCCTGCCGCTGAACGTGTCGGGGCAGGGGGTGGACATGGACGCGCTTCGCGATCTTCTGGGCTGGGTGCAGCTGTCGCAGCAGGCGCGCGCGCTGCCGCCGTCTCTGTCGGGCGGGGAGCGCCAGCGTGCCGCGCTGGCGCGAGCGGTGATCCTGTCGCCGGACCTGGTTCTGGCCGACGAGCCGACGGGTAATCTGGATTGGGAAATGTCGATGCGGCTGATGCAGTTGCTGATCGAGCTGAACAAGTCGGGCAAGACCGTGCTGGTGGCGACACATGACCTGAACCTGATCCGCGCCGCCAAGGCGCAGGTCGCGGCGCGGGTGCTGCGGATCGCCGGCGGCGCGCTTCATCTGGCGGGGGCGGATCTGTGAGACGGACGGAATTCAGGGCGCTGAACCTGCGCGCGCTGTGGCAGGGCCTGTTGCGGCGCGATGGCGACAAGGGCGACAGGATCGTGCCACCCACGGGCTATACCGCGCAGCTGACCTTGTTCTCGGCAGGGGCGATGGCGTTTCTGGCGGTGTTCGCGCTGGCGCTGGCGCTGGCCACCGGCCGGCTGGCGGATCGCTGGTCGTCGCAACTGGCGCAGTCGGTGACGGTGCGTGTCAGCGCGCCCGCCTCCGAACAGCAGGCGCGGGCGCAGGCGGTCGTACAGATCCTTCAGGCGACGCCGGGTGCAGGGACGCCGCGGCTGTTGTCGAACGAGGCCGTGGCCGAGTTGCTGGCCCCCTGGTTCGGCCCCGACATGCCGGTGGATGCGCTGCCGGTGCCCGCCCTGATCGACTTGCCGATCACCGGCGCGGAGTTCGATGCCGAAGGCTTGCGGCTGCGGCTGGAGGCCGAGGCGCCCGGGGCGGTTCTGGACGACCATACCGAATGGCGACGACCGCTGGTCTCGGCGGCGAACCGGCTGCGGGTCCTGGGGGTGATCTCGCTGCTGCTGATCGTGGCGGCGTCGGCCTCGATGATCACGCTGGCGGCCAAGGCCGCGCTGGCGGCGAACGGGCAGGTGATCCGCGTGCTGCGGCTGATCGGGGCGCGCGACATCACCATCGCCACCGCCTTCGTGCGCCGTTTCACGCAACGCGCGGCGATCGGTGCCGGGGTCGGCACACTGATCGGCATGGGAGCCGTCGCGCTGCTTCCGGGAATGGACGCGGCCGGCGGGTTTCTGACCGGACTTGGCTTTCAGGGCTGGGGCTGGCTGCTGCCGCTGCTGATCCCGATCGTCGCTGCGGCGGTCGGGTTCTTCGCGACCCGATGGGCGGCGCTCAACATGCTGGAGGCTGTCCGATGAGCGCGCAATCGTCGACACCCGGACCGCTGGGGCCGTGGCAATATCTGCAGAACGCGCTTTACTATCTGCATATCGGTCTGGCCACGGTGGCGATCGGGATGGGCGGCTTGCCCTGGGTCATGATGCGCGGCCGGGCGGCCGCAAGTGCGGTGGCTGGCCGCTGGGTCGGCTACCTGTTATGGGCGGCGCGGCTGCATCTGGGCGTCACCTGCGAAGTGCGCGGCACGCCCCCGACCGGCGATTGCATCGTTGCAGCCAAGCATCAGTGTTTCCTGGACATTCTGGCCATCGCCCACGCCGTGAAACGGCCCGCCTTCATCATGAAGCGCGAGGTGATGCGGGTGCCGGTGATGGGCTGGTACGCCTACAAGGTCGGCGGCATCCCCATCGACCGGTCGCGTGGCCGCGACGCGCTGCGGGCGATCTCGGGCGAGATCAATGCGCGGATGACTTCGGGCGAGGGGCTGGGCCAGCTGATCATCTATCCGGAAGGAACGCGGACCCGGCCGGGCGAGCATCGCGACTACAAGCACGGCGTCGGCACGCTGCGTGCGGCGACGACGCTGCCGGTCGTGCCGGTCGCTGTGAATACCGGCCTGTTCTGGCCCCGCAAGGGCTGGGGCGTGCGGCCGGGACGGGCGGTGGTCGAGTTCCTGCCGGTGATCGGGGCCGATTTGCCGCGACATGCCTTCATGCCGCGGCTTCGGGCCGAGATCGAGGATCATTCCGATCGGCTGATGGCAGAGGCCGGATTTGCGCCCGACGCCGGCTGAGCGCGCGGCCCGGCAGTCCGGGTGTTGCGCGCAACGGCAGCGGGCGTTGCGGGTGACCGGCAGATTGTCCCCGTGCCGTCCGGTCCAGCAAATGCAGGGAAATCGCCGGCACAACGCCTGCACCGGACAGGCACCGAGGGTGCACAGCGCGTACACCGCTTGCGGACCCCCGGTCAGGAAAGCGTCAATTTCCGGGCTGCGACAGGCAAGGCCGGGGCCGCGCCGCCTGACGTCGCTGCCGGCAACGTGACCCGCGTTGTCCTCGCCATTGCGATGACACCGCAGACCACCTAGAAAAGGACCGGGAACCGACATTGGGGTGGCGCCTTGCCTGAAGACATGTCCGATGCAGACGTGGCCCTTGACCGCGATCTGTTCTTTCGCAGGTTGCTGCGCGACCTGAGCGGGACGCTGGAAGGTGTCGTGGGTCTTGAAGCCGCCGAGGGCTATATCAGCACCGTGGGCGGTCAGGTCGGGCTGTGGATCGACGCATCGTATCGCGAGGTCCTCGGCAAGACGCAGCTTCGCCCCGAAGAGGTCGCGTCCGTTTGCGTCGATCTCAAGAAGCGCATCGGCGGAGATTTCTACCTGATCTCCATCGATGAGGACAAGATGGTCTTCGGCAATCGCCGCTGCCCGTTCGGGGAGATGGTCGTCGGCCGGACATCGCTTTGCATGATGACATCCAATGTCTTTGGCCGGATATCTGCGGACAATCTTGGCTATGCGCGCGTGCAGCTGGACGAGACCATCGCAAGGGGTGATCCGGGCTGCCGCGTCGTCGTCCATCTGAAACCGCATGACGACGCCGCCCCGGACGCGCGCGAATACTATCGGTTGCCGCGCCATCCCGCTGACGAGACATCATGACCGGGCGCAGCCAGGCGCCGATCGCGGATCTGGCGCTGGACGCGCATCCCTGCACGACGCTGGTCGTCGATCTGGAAGGGCGCGTGCTTTATGCGAACGCCGCCGGGCGAAACGCCTTCGGGCTGGCCCGACCGTCCGGACCCGTGCCGTGCGATATTGCCGGCTGGAAGACGCGGCCCATGCCGCTTGCCGACCTGTTGCGATCCGCGTCCATGTCGTCGAACTGGATCCCGGCGCATTTCTTCCGCGATGAGGTTTCGATCCACGCCAGGGCGCGCGGTCTGCCGCCCGATGGCACGGCCATGCCTCGCATCCTGATTGCATCGGTCGCCGATTCCACCGCGCAATTCTCGATCCACGCGCAGCAGATCAGGGACCTGAATTCCCAGCTTGCCCTTTACCAGAAGAAATCGGACGAGCTGGAAGCTTCGGTGGCGGTGGCGAAGTTCCTGGAACGCGAACTGGTGCACCGGGTCAAGAACAACCTGGCGATCATCTCGGCCCTGCTCAACGAGCAGGCCCGTTCGGCAGGCGATCAGAGCGTCAGCGGCGCCCTGCGCAGCGCAGCCAGCCGGATCAAGTCGATTGCCGTCGTTCACGACATCCTCGACAGCAACCATCAGACCGAAATCGTCGAACTGGCCGAGCTTATGCCGAAGCTGATCAACGGCATCCGCGCGGCTCTTTGCCCGAAACATATCCGGATCGAGGTCGAGACCGAAAGCGCGGCGATCCATATCGACCTGGCGCTGCCGCTGGCGCTTCTGGTCAACGAACTGGTAACGAACGCGATCAAGCACGCCTTCCCTGGCCGCAGTTCAGGCCGGATCCATTGCCGCTGCACCATCCTGGACGTCGAAATCGAGATAACGGTCAGCGATGATGGCGTCGGCCTGCCCGTCGACCGGGCCGGAGAACCGCGCCAGCCCTACATGGTGGGCGCGCTTGTCAGCCAGATCGATGGCAGCATGGAGTGCCGGCTGGATCAGGGAACCGAATGGAGGCTGCGTTTTCCGTTCCGCGCGACGCGCAGGCTTGCGGCGACGGTCGGCAGCGGGTGACGAATGCGCCGCGGCAGGGCGCGGGTCCGGGTCAGGCCAGCGACTTCGATCCCATCGACAGGAATTTCTGTCGGCGGTCCTTGATCAGCTCCGCGGGTTTCTTGCCGGACAGATCCTTCAGCATGGCGGCGATCTCGGTGCCGACCGCCTTGATCGCGGCGGCCCTGTCGCGTTGCGCCCCCCCAAGCGGTTCGGCGATGACGCGGTCGATCACGCCCAGTCTCTTCAGGTTCTGGGCGGTCAGGCGCAGCGCCTCGGCGGCCTCGCGCATGCGTTCGGCGTCCTTCCACAGGATCGACGCGCAGCCCTCGGGCGAGATCACCGAATAGATCGAGTGTTCCAGCATGGCGATGCGGTTCGCCGTCGCGAAGGCGACCGCGCCGCCCGATCCGCCCTCGCCGATGATCACGCTGACCAGCGGCACGCCGATATCGAGGCATTTCTGCGTGCAGCGGGCGATGGCCTCGGACTGGCCGCGTTCCTCGGCGCCCTTGCCGGGATAGGCGCCGGGCGTGTCCACCAGCGTGATGACCGGCAGGCCGAAGCGATGCGCCATGTCCATCAGCCGGATCGCCTTGCGATAGCCTTCGGGCCGGGCCATGCCGAAATTGTGGTGGATGCGGGATTTGGTATCGTTGCCCTTTTCCTGGCCGATGACCACGCAGGGCGCGTCGTTGAACCGCGCCAGGCCGCCCATCACGGCGTGGTCGTCGCCAAAGGCGCGGTCGCCGGCCAGCGGCGTGTATTCCGAAAACAGCGCATCCACGTAGTCGCGGCAATGCGGCCGGTCGGGGTGGCGCGCGACCTGTGTCTTGCGCCAGGGATCGAGGCTGCGGTAGAGTTCCTTCAGAAGGTCGCCGGCCTTCTTGTCCAGCGCCGCGGCCTCTTTCTCGACATCGACGGGGCCATCGGCCTTGCGGGCCATGGTCCGAAGCTCTTCGGCCTTGCCCTCGATGTCGGCCAGCGGTTTTTCGAAGTCCAGATAGACCATGCGCGGGATGCTCCGGGGCTGCAATCGATACGGGCCAGTTATGATCGGCCCGGCGACGGAATGCAACGCACCGAAGCGTGCGGCGCGTCAGGGGCGGATCTCGACCCGGGTGCCGAGCGCGGTGGCGGCAAACAGTTCGCGGATCTCGGCGTCGGTCAGCGCGATGCAGCCGGCGGTCCAGTCGCCCGCCAGGATGTCGCCGTCGGGGCGCTGATTCGGCTGGCCGTGGATGAAGATGTCGCCGCCCGGGTCCACGCGCTGGGCGGCGGCGCGGGCGCGGTCCTGCGGCCGGGGATAGTCGATCCCCAGCGACAGGTGATAGGCGCTGGCATCGTTGCGCCGGTCGATGCGAAAGACCCCCTCGGGCGTCCTGCCGTCGCCCTGCCGGGCCTTGTCGCCATCGGGCGAGAAGCCAAGCGCGACGCGGTAGGTCCTGAGCGGGATCTGGTCGCGGAACACGGTCAGGCGGCGGGCGGATTTCTCGATCAGGATGCGGTCCACGGGCCCGGTCAGGACGGAGGGCTGCGGCGGCGGGCGGTCGGGCGGTGCGATGTCGGGCCGGGGCGCCAGCATCAGCCATGAAGCCCCGATCAGCACCAGCAGCGTCAGCGCCGCGAAAAGCCGCGCAAGCGCCCTCATTGCAGGTCGGAAAAGGCGTCCCGCAGCCGGGCGACCGCCTCGGCCACGCGGGCGCGCGGCGTGGCGATGTTGAAGCGCAGGAAGCTCTGGCCGCCCGGCCCGAAGGTCGCGCCGTGATTGGCGGCGATGCGGGCGCCGCGTTCCACGCGGGCGCTGAACTCGGCGGGGGACATGCCGGTGCCCGAGAAATCGACCCAGGACAGATAGGTGGCCTGCAACGGCATCGAGCGCAGGCCGGGGATGGCGTTCACCCCCGCGTCGAAGAGCCTGCGGTTGCCGTCAAGATAGGCCACCAGCGCATCGACCCATGCCGCGCCCGCGGGCGAATAGGCCGCCGCGACCATGTCCATGCCCATGAAGGCCGGCGAGATGCCCCGCGCCACCAGCGCGGCCTTGAAGCGGGCGCGCAGGCGGTCATCGGCGATGATGGCGTTGCCGATATGGGCGCCGGCAATGTTGAAGGTCTTGGTGGCGGCGGTCAGCGTCACCAGCCGGTCGCGGATCCCGGGGATCAGCGTCGCGATCATGCGGTGCCGATGACCGGGCATGACCAGATCGGCATGAATGTCGTCCGAGACCAGGATCAGGTCGTGACGGGTGCAGAAATCGGCGACCTCGCGCAGTTCCTCGTCGGTCCAGACGCGGCCGCCGGGATTGTGGGGCGAGCACAGGATCAGCAGTTTCTCGGACCCGGTCAGCATGGTTTCCCAGCGCGACCAGTCCATCCGGTACTGCCCGTCCTGCAGCGCCAGCGGCATCTCGATCATGTTGCGCCCCGAGGCGCGGATGACCCGGCCAAAGGCATGATAGACGGGCGACATCACCACCACGCCGTCGCCCGGCGCGGTAAAGGCGTCCAGCGCCATCGCGACGCCGTTGACGAGGCCCGTCGCCGTCAGCACCCAGTCGGGGTCGATCTGCCAGCCGTGCCGTTCTGCCATCCACCAGCGTATGGCCTGAAGATAGGGCGCGTTGGCGCCGGGATATCCATAGACGCCGTGCGCGGCGGCGCGTTCGACCGCCTGCTGGACCGCGGCGGGCGGGCGGAAATCCATGTCGGCCACCCACATCGCCAGCCCGCCCTGGTCGGGCGAGACGCCGTAGGCCGCCTCCATGTCGTCCCATTTCGAGCAATGCGTGCCGACGCGATCGATCACCTCGTCGAAATCGGGCGCCGCGTCGCAATCGGGCAGGTCGAAACCGGGCATCCGGTCGAGATCGGTTCTGGTCATCGAGGGCCTCGGATCTTGTTTCGGGTCCTGAATACGCCGGTTGTTGCGTCAGGTGAAGCCATCCCCTAAATCGTCAGCCATGAGCATTCGTCCGATCCTGATCCATCCCGACCCGCGCCTCAAGAAGAGATGCGCCCCCGTTGCCCGCGTCACGCCCGAGATCGAGGCGCTGGCCGACGACATGCTGGCCACCATGTACGACGCGCCGGGCGTCGGGCTGGCGGCACCGCAGGTGGGCGTGCTGCAGCGGATCTTCGTGATGGACGCGACGCGCGACCCCGACGCCGAGCGCCGCCCGATGGTGCTGATCAACCCCGAGATCGCCTGGACATCGGACACTCTGAACACCTATGACGAGGGCTGCCTGTCGATCCCCGATCAGTATGCGGATGTGACCCGGCCCGCCGAGGTCCGGATGCGCTGGCTGGGCCTGGACGGCAAGACCCACGAGGAAGAGTTCGACGGACTCTGGGCGACCTGTGCCCAGCACGAACTGGACCATCTGGACGGGGTGCTGTTCATCGACCACCTGTCGGCGATCAAGCGCCAGATGATTACCCGCAGGATGGTCAAGCTGAAGCGCGAGCGGACCCGTGCCTGACCGGCCCGATGCCGGCAGGGCGCGACCCGCCCTTCCGGACGCGCTGGCGGGCGGCGTCCTGCGCCCGATCCTGATCCATCCCGACCCGGTCCTGCGCGATGTCTCGCAGCCCTCGGGCTATCTGAAGGGTCCCGATCTGCGGCAACTGGCCGCCGATCTGCTGGCCAGCATGTACGAGGCGGGCGGGCGCGGGCTGGCCGCGCCGCAGATCGGCGTTCTGCGGCGGATCTTCGTGATGGATGCCGGCTGGAAGCAGGGTGTCTCCGAGCCAATGGTGATGCTGGACCCCGAGATCGTCGTCCGTTCGGACCGCGCCCAGCGGGATGGCGAACGGTGCCTGTCGATCCCCGGCCAGCGTGTCGAGGTGGTGCGCCCGCACCAGGTGACGGTGGCCTGGTACGATCTGGATGGCCGCCGCTGCCGCCGCGCGCTGTCGGGGGCGGCCGCGCGCATCGCACAGCACGAGGCCGATCACCTCGAAGGCCGGCTGATCGTGGATTTCCTGTGACTGTCCGCGCCTTCCTGCCCTATGCCGACCGACGGCTGCATGTCGCGGCCGAGCCGGTCGAGGCGGTGACCGAGACCGTCCGGATGGTCTGGGACGACATGGTCGACACGATGGAGGCGATGCCGGGCGTCGGTCTTGCCGCGCCGCAGATCGGGATCATGCTCCGGCTTGCCGTCGTGGACGCGTCCGAACGGCGCGGGCAGGCCGTCCGCATGGCCAATCCGAGCGTGTTGCATGCCAGCATGCAGATGCGCCGTCACGACGAGGCCAGTCCGAATCTGCCGGGCGTGTCCGCCACGGTCAGTCGGCCGCGCGCGGTGACCGTGCGGTTCCTGAACGAGACGGGTCAGATCGAGGACCGCGATTTCGTCGGGTTGTGGGCGACCAGCGTGCAGCATCAGATCGACCATCTGGACGGCCGCCTGTATGTGGATCACCTGACGCCGCTGCGACGCAGGATGCTGGTTCGGAAATCTGCCAAGCTGGCGCGGTGAGGACAGGGCAGGCTGTGGGAGTTCGCGTCCCAGAGCCCCCCTGCAGGATATTTGTGGACCAACGCAGGAGGCTGAGATGCGCGTGATCTTCATGGGAACGCCCGGGTTCTCGGTTCCGGCGCTGCGCGCGATCGCCGCGGCCCATGATGTGGTGGCGGTCTATTCGCAGCCGCCGCGTCCCGCAGGGCGCGGGCAGACGGCGCGGCCCTCGGCGGTTCATGCGGAAGCGGACAGGCTGGGGATCGCGGTCCGGACCCCGGCGCGGCTGGGTGATTCCGAGGCGCAGGCGGCATTGGCCGCGCTGGATGCGGATGTGGCGGTGGTGGCAGCCTATGGGCTGATCCTTCCGCAGCCGGTGCTGGATGCCCCTCGTCTCGGTTGCCTGAACATCCATGCCTCGCTGTTGCCGCGCTGGCGGGGGGCGGCGCCGATCCAGCGGGCGTTGATGGCGGGTGATGCCGAAACCGGGATCGCGATCATGCAGATGGAGGCAGGGCTGGATACCGGGCCGGTGCTGGCAGCGGCGCGCACGCCGATCGGACCCGAGGACACGGCCGCCGACCTGCACGACAGGCTGGCGCGGCTGGGCGCGGACCTGATCGTCGAGGTTCTTGCTGCCCTGCCGCTGGCCGCGACGCCGCAGCCCGAAGATGGTGTGACCTATGCCGCCAAGATCGACAAGGCCGAGGCGCGGATCGACTGGTCCGCGCCTGCCTGGCAGGTCGACCGCCAGATCCGTGGCCTGTCGCCTTTTCCGGGGGCCTGGTGCGACATCGATGGCGAGCGCGTCAAGCTGCTGCGCAGCCGGCTGATCGAGGCAGGGGGCGCGCCGGGCGAGGTCCTGTCGGGGTTTCGCGTCGCCTGCGGCGAGGGCGCGGTCGAAATCATCGAGGCGCAGCGGCAGGGCAAGAGGCCGATGTCGGCCGGCGAGATGCTTCGTGGCTGGAGACTTCCGGCGCGTCTGGGCTAGGGACGGCGCAGCCGTCCTTCGCGCCCGGGCGTGGCGGGGGTTTGACCCCCGCCCGGCGGGCGCGAACGCCGTCGCGGGACGCAACCGGGGCGCCAGGCCGGCTCAGATCGCGCCGTGGCAGTGCTTGAACTTCTTGCCAGAGCCGCAGGGGCACGGGTCGTTGCGCGACGGATTGCCCCAGCTTGCCGGGTTGGTCTCGTCGAAGCCTTCTACCAGCGGCACAGGCTTGTCCGCATCGTCCTCGGACTGCTTCTCGGCGCCATGTTCCATTGTCAGATGGTCGCGCGCGGCCTTCTGCTGCTCGGCCATCTGGCGCAGCATGTCCTCGCGTTCGGCCTCGGTCAGCGGGCGGATCTGCGCCAGGCGCTGGGTGACATCGAGGCGCAGCCCGTCAAGCAGCGTCTCGAACAGCTGGAACGCCTCGGTCTTGTATTCCGACAGGGGGTCGCGCTGGGCATAGCCGCGAAAGCCCACGACCGAGCGCAGATGCTCCAGGGTCACCAGATGCTCGCGCCATTTCTGGTCGATCGTCTGCAACAGCACCTGCTTTTCGATCATGCGCATGTTCTCGACGCCGAAGCGCTGTTCCTTGTCGGCCATGTAGGTGTCGGTGGCCTCCTGGATGCGCTGGCGCATCGCCTCCTGGTCGACGCCCTCTTCCTCGGCCCATTCCGCGACCGGCAGGTTCATGTTCAGCCTCTCGCGCAGGGCCGTCTTCAGCCCCTCGCCGTCCCACTGGTCGGCATAGGATTTCGGCGGCAGGAAATCGTCCACCAGATCCTCGATCACCTGATGGCGCATGTCGGCGGCGATTTCGCCGACCTCGTTGCTGTCCATGATCTCGCGCCGCTGGCTGAAGATCGCCTTGCGCTGGTCGTTCATCACGTCGTCGAATTTCAGCAGCTGCTTGCGGATGTCGAAATTGCGGCCCTCGACCTTGGCCTGGGCGCGTTCCAGCGACTTGTTGACCCAGGGGTGGATGATCGCCTCGCCCTCTTTCATGCCCAGCCTGGAGAGGACCGATTCCAGCCGTTCCGAGCCGAAGATCCGCATCAGGTCGTCGTCCAGCGACAGGAAGAACAGCGACCGCCCCGGATCGCCCTGACGGCCCGAGCGGCCGCGAAGCTGGTTGTCGATGCGGCGGCTTTCGTGGCGTTCGGTGCCCAGCACGAACAGCCCGCCGGCGTCCAGCACCGCCTGCCTGTCGGCGGCGTGTTCGGCCTCGATGCGGGCGCGCAGCGCGTCGGGATGGGCGTCGGGGTCGGCATTCAGCGCCTCCATCACCTTCATCTCGACATTGCCGCCCAGCTGGATGTCGGTGCCGCGACCGGCCATGTTGGTCGCGATGGTGACCATGCCGGGCTTGCCGGCATCGGCGACGATCTGCGCCTCGGCCTCGTGCTGGCGGGCATTGAGGACGTTATGGGGGATGCCGTCGCGCTTGAGCAGTTCGGACAGCATCTCCGATTTCTCGATCGAGGTCGTGCCGACCAGTGTCGGCTGGCCCTTGGCGTGGGCTTCCTTGATCGCCTCGATCACGGCGGAATACTTTTCCGCGGCGGTGCGGTAGACGCGGTCATGTTCGTCAAGACGCTGGATCGGACGGTTGGTCGGCACCTCGACGACGCCCAGCCGATAGATCTCGGCGAATTCCTCGGCCTCGGTGCTGGCCGTGCCGGTCATGCCGGCCAGCTTGTCGTAGAGGCGGAAATAGTTCTGGAAGGTCACGCTGGCCAGGGTCACGTTCTCGGGCTGGATATCGACGCCTTCCTTGGCCTCGATCGCCTGATGCAGGCCGTCCGACAGCCGGCGGCCCTTCATCATCCGGCCGGTGAATTCGTCGATCAGCATCACCTCGCCATCGCGGACCATGTAGTGCTGGTCCTTGAGGAACAGCTTGTGCGCGCGCAGGGCCTGGCTGGCGTGGTGGACGATGGTGGTCGATTCCGGATCGTAAAGCGTCTGCCCCTCGGGCAGCACCCCGTCGGCCAGCAGGCGCTGTTCCAGGAACTCGTTGCCCTCTTCGGTGAAGGTCGCGTTGCGGGCCTTTTCGTCCAGCTTGTAGTGTTCCTGGGTCAGCAGGGGCACATATTTGTCCAGCACGCGATACAGCTCGCTGCGGTCCTGGCTTGGGCCCGAGATGATCAGCGGCGTCCGCGCCTCGTCGATCAGGATGCTGTCCACCTCGTCGACGATGGCGAAGTGGTGGCCGCGCTGGACCATTTCCTCGACGCTGCCCTTCATGTTGTCGCGCAGATAGTCGAAGCCCAGCTCGTTGTTGGTGGCATAGGTCACGTCGGCGGCATAGGAGAGGCGCTTTTCGGCCTCGGGCTGGAACGGATAGACGACGCCGGTGGTCATGCCCAGCTGGGCAAAGACCTTGCTCATCCATTCCGCGTCACGCTTGGCCAGGTAGTCGTTGACGGTGACGATATGCACGCCCTTGCCGGTCAGCCCGTTCAGATAGGCGGGGAAGGTCGCGACCAGCGTCTTGCCTTCGCCGGTCTTCATTTCCGAGATGTTGCCCTGATGCAGGAACACCCCGCCCATGAGCTGCACGTCGAAGGCCCGGAGGCCAAGCGCGCGGCGCGCGCCCTCGCGGCAGTTGGCGAAGGCCTCGGGCAGGATCGCGTCGAGGCTTTCGCCTTCCTGGACGCGTTTCTGGAATTCGCGGGTCTTCTCGATCAGTGCGTCATCGGAGAGCGCCTGGAACTGTTCCTCCAGCGCGTTGATCCTGGCCACCAGCGGGCGGGTCGATTTCACCTTGCGGTCGTTGGGCGTGCCAAAGACCTTCTTCGCCATAGTTCCGATGCCGAGCATGTTACCTTCGCAATCACGTTGTTGGGAAAGCCTGTCTGGGGTGGGCCACTTGCCCGCACCAGCCGCATTGCCGTATCAGGGGCCTGAACGAAACGCGGCGGCGGCGCCTTCCACGGTTGCGACGGGATGTATGCCGCGCCCGCCTGACTGTCAACGCTGGCCCGGTCCTGCTAGGGGCCCGGTCAAGACCCGAAAAGGAATTTTCATGCTGAAACGTTCGATTCTGGCCGCTGTCGTGATCGCGACCCCGGTGATGCTGCCGGTGTCGGTGCTGGCGCAGGACAAGACCGCCGACACGGTCGTGGCCACCGTGAACGACCAGCCGATCACGCTTGGACAGATGATCGTCATGAAGCAGTCGGTGCAGGACCCGCAGATGGCGGCGCTGCCCGACCAGGCGCTGTGGGACATGATGCTGGACCAGCTGATCCGCCAGACCGCCGTGTCCGAGGCCGGCACCGAGACCGCCGGCGTGCGTGCCCAGCTGGAATTGCAGCGCCGCAACACGCTGGCCACGGCGGCGGTCAGCCAGATCGCCGAGGTCGAGCCGTCGGAAGACGAGGTCAACGCCGCCTATGACAAGCTGTTCGCCAACGCCGAGGCGACAGCCGAATATTCGGCCGCGCATATTCTGGTCGAGACCGAGGAAAAGGCCAAGGAACTGAAGGCGCAGCTTGATGACGGCGCCGATTTCGGCAAGCTGGCCGAAGAGAATTCGACCGGACCCAGCGGCCCGAACAAAGGCGATCTGGGCTGGTTCGGTGCCGACCAGATGGTCCCGCCCTTCGCCGAGGCGGTGAAGGGGCTGGAAAAGGGTCAGATCTCTGACCCGGTGCAAAGCGATTTCGGCTGGCATGTCATCAGGTTGAACGATACGCGCCTGAGGGAGGCGCCGGCGCTGGACGAGGTGCGCGAGCAACTGGTTCAACTGGTCCGCCGCGAAAAGGTCGAGGCCGAGATCGCGCGCATGGTCCAGGACGCGACGGTCGAAAAGACCGAGGGCATCGACCCGGCGCTGCTGAACGACAGCGCCCTGCTGGGGGCCGAGTGATGGCCAAGGCGGGGCTGCCCGTCTCGCCGCTGGCGCCTGCGCGCTTTCCCGACCTGCCGGTGATCGCGGGCGTCGAATACGCCAGCGGCGCGGCGGGGGTGAAATATCAGGGTCGCAAGGATGTGACCCTGATACGCATCGCGGCCGGCTCGTCCGTGGCCGGCGCGTTCACCCGGTCCTCGACGCGCGCGGCCTGCGTGCTGGACAACCAGGCCAAGCTGGCCCGGGGCGGGGACGCGCCGGACGGCGCGGCGATCATCGTGAATTCCGGCAATGCCAACGCCTTCACCGGCGCACGCGGGCAGGAATCGGTCGATGCCGTCACCGCCGCCGTGGCCCGGGCGAGCGGGGTTCCGGCCGAGCGGGTGTTCTCGTCCTCGACCGGGGTCATCGGAGAACCGCTGCCGCATGAGCGGATCGTGGCGATCATCGGCGATCTGGTGCAGGATCTGGACGAGGGCGGGGTGGCCGACGCCGCCCGCGCCATCATGACCACCGACACCTTCCCCAAGGGCGCATCCGCCACCGTCGCCGGCGACGGCGGCGCGATCAGCATCGTCGGCATCGCCAAGGGTTCGGGCATGATCGCGCCGGACATGGCCACCATGCTGGTCTATGCCTTCACCGATGCGAGGATCGAGGCGGGGCTGCTGCAAACGGCGCTGTCATCGGGGCTGGACACGACGTTCAACGCGATCACGGTGGATAGCGATACCTCGACGTCGGACGCGCTGATCCTCGCCGCGACCGGCCGCAGCAGCGCCGCCCCGATCACCGCGCTGGACAGCGCCGAGGGCGCGGCCTTCGTCGAGGCGCTGCACGGTGTCATGCGCGAACTGGCGCAGCTGGTCGTGCGCGACGGCGAGGGCGCGACGAAGTTCGTCGAGATCGCGGTCACCGGCGCGACCTCTGATGCCGAGGCCCACAAGGTCGCCATGGCGATCGCGAACTCTCCGCTGGTCAAGACCGCCATCGCGGGCGAAGACGCCAACTGGGGGCGCATCGTCGCCGCGGTCGGCAAGTCCGGGGCCGAGGCCGACCGCGACCGGCTGACCATCCGCTTTGGCGACATGGTGCTGGCCGAGCATGGCTGGCGGTCGCCGGGATATGACGAGGCCGCGGCCAGCGCCTACATGAAGAACCAGGATCTGCGGATCTCGGTCGATCTGGGGTTGGGGACGGGCGCGCGGACGGTGTGGACCTGCGACCTGACGCATGGCTATATCGACATCAACGCCGATTACCGGTCGTGAAGCCCATGCCGGGACCGCGCAGGTGAAAACCGTTCTGGTCGCCGCAGTGGCGCTGATCGATCCCGACGGGCGCGTGCTTCTGGCACAGCGCCCCGAGGGCAAGTCGATGGCCGGGCTGTGGGAGTTTCCGGGCGGCAAGGTCGAACCCGGCGAAACGCCCGAAGCCGCGCTGATCCGCGAACTGCACGAGGAGCTGGGGATCGACACATGGCAGTCCTGCCTTGCGCCGCTGACCTTTGCCAGCCACGGCTATGACGATTTCCACCTGTTGATGCCGCTTTACGCCTGCCGCAAATGGCAGGGCATCGTCCAGCCGCGCGAAGGGCAGGGACTCAGCTGGGCGCGGGCCGCGGATTTGCGCAATTATCCCATGCCGCCGGCCGACATACCGCTGATCCCGATCCTGCAAATGTGGCTTTGACCGCACATAGCGCGGCTTTTCGGTCGCATGACCGTCCTGATAACGCAGCAGATCCGCCGAAATATGCCCTTTCCTTAAACATTTCGTGACAGGCTTGTCTTGTTGGGAAGAGGACACTTGACATGATTCGCACCATTTCCTTGGGACGCTACATCTCGGTTCAGGGGCTGTTCGAGCGGCTGGCTCCGAATGGCAACATCATCATCCGGGTCGGCAGCCGTATCTATGAGGGCAAGCCGGTCGCGGGCTGAGACGACCGTCGATCGCGGTGGCGAGCGATGAAAAAAAGGGCGGCCAATTGGCCGCCCTTTTGCATTTGTCGAAGAAGGTCCCACGTCACAACGTGCGTTCGATCTCTTCGCGTTCGAAGATCTCGATGACATCGCCGGGGCGGATGTCATCATAATTCTCGAAGGCCATGCCGCATTCCTGTCCAGACTGGACTTCCTTGACCTCGTCCTTGAAGCGCTTGAGCGTCTTCAGCGTGCCTTCGTGGATCACCACGTTGTCGCGCAGCAGGCGCACGCCGGCACTGCGACGTGCGACGCCTTCGGTGACCAGGCAGCCCGCGACCTTGCCGACGCCGGTGACCTTGAACACTTCCTTGATCGAGGCATAGCCGATGAATTTCTCGCGAACCTCGGCCGACAGCAGCCCCGAAGCCGCCGCCTTGATGTCATCCACCAGGTCGTAGATCACCGAGTAGTAGCGGATCTCGACACCCTTCTGGTTCGCGGAGTTGCGGGCCGGAGCGTTGGCGCGGACGTTGAAGCCGATGACCGGAGCCTTCGATGCCTCGGCCAGGCCGATATCGGATTCGGTGATCGCACCGACGCCGTAATGCAGCACGCGCACGCGCACCTCGTCGTTGCCGACCTTTTCCAGCGCCTGGACGATCGCCTCGGCCGACCCTTGCACGTCGGCCTTGACGACAACCGGCAGTTCCGTGACGGTTTCATCGGCCTTGGCCTTGGCCATCAGCTGTTCCAGCGTGGTGGCCGCGCCGGCGGCGGCGCGCTTGTCCTTGGAATGCTGTTCGCGATACTCGGCGATTTCGCGGGCCTGCGCCTCGGTCTCGACGACGTTCAGCACGTCGCCGGCCTCGGGCGTGCCATTCAGCCCCAGCACCTCGACCGGAACCGAAGGACCGGCCTCTTCCACACGTTCGCCCTTGTCGTTGATGAGCGCGCGGACCTTGCCCCACTGTTCGCCGACCACGAAGATGTCGCCGCGCCTCAGCGTGCCGTTCTGCACCAGAACCGTCGCGACCGGGCCGCGGCCCACGTCAAGCTGCGCCTCGATCACGGCGCCCTGGGCGGCGCGATGAGGATTGGCCTTCAGTTCCAGGATCTCGGCCTGCAGCGCGATCGCCTCCAGCAACTCGTCCAGTCCCTGACCGGTCTTGGCCGAAACCTCGACATCCTGCACGTCGCCGGAAAGCTTTTCGACGACCACTTCCTGGTGCAGCAGCGAGGTGCGCACCTTGTCGGGATCGGCGTCGGGCTTGTCGACCTTGTTGATCGCCACGATCATCGGCACCTTGGCGGCCTTGGCATGATTGATCGCCTCGATGGTCTGCGGCATCACCGCGTCATCGGCGGCGACGACCAGCACGACGATGTCGGTGACATTCGCACCGCGCGCCCGCATCGAGGTGAAGGCGGCGTGGCCCGGCGTGTCGAGGAACGACAGCACCGCGCCCGAATCCGTGGTCACCTGATAGGCGCCGATATGCTGGGTGATCCCGCCGGCTTCGCCGGACACGACATTGGCGTGGCGAAGCGCGTCCAGCAGCGACGTCTTTCCGTGATCGACGTGGCCCATGATCGTGATGATCGGCGGGCGGGTCACGAGATCCTCGTTCTTGTCCTCAACCATGTCGATCACCTGCTCGACGTCAGAATCGCTGACACGCACGGCCCTGTGGCCGAACTCCTGGATCACCATTTCGGCGGTGTCCGCGTCGATCGGCTGATTCATGGACACCATCATGCCCATCTTCATGAGCGACTTGACGATATCGGCGGCGCGTTCGGCCATCCGGTTCGCCAGTTCCGAAACCACGATGGTTTCCGGCAGCTGAACGTCACGGACCTGCTTTTCGGCGCGCTGGGTGCCGCCCAACGCCTTCTGGCGGGTGCGTTCCTGCTTGCGCTTCATCGCGGCCATGCTGCGCTGGCGGCCACCTTCGCCCGACAGGGCCTGGTTCAGCGACAATTTGCCGGCGCGGCGGCTGTCGTCGCGCGCGGCCTTGCTGCGCGTGTCACGCTCGGCGCCGCGGTCGGCACGGTCGCGATCGGATTTGCGCGGACCCGCGGCAGCGACGCCCTTGGTCTCGGCACGGGTCGCGGCAGCCTCGATGGCGGCCTGATCCGGCGCGGCCTCGGGCTGCTTCTTTTCCTCTTTCTTGGGTTCGTCCTTGCGCCTGGCCTTTTCGTCGGCCTCGCGGACAAGCCGCGCCTCTTCGTCTGCCTTGGCCTTCAGCGCCTCTTCGCGCTCGCGGTCCTCGCGCTCCTTGGCCTCGATCTCGGCGCGACGGCGCTCGCGCTCTTCCTCGCGGGCCTTGTCTTCCGCCTCGCGGGCGGCGGCGATCTCGACTTCGCGGACCTTGGCATTGGCCAGGGCCTTCAGCCGACGCTCCATCTCGGCTTCCGAGATGCCTGCCGGACGCCTGGACGGATCACCGGCATGCTTCGAGACCGTCGTTTTCGGCTTTTCGCCAGCCGCACCCGGCGCGGCGCCCGGCTTGGGCACCACGACGCGCTTGCGCTTGGTCTCCACGACCACGCTTTTCGTGCGGCCATGGCTGAAGCTTTGCTTTACCTGTCCCGAGCGGCCGCTGCCGCCAAGGCCCAGAGGTTTCTTTCCGTCATTGTCGCTCATCTGCGTCTTCATTCCTTCCCGGTGGCCGTATTACCACCGTCATGCCCGCGCAGACCCGTCAGTCTGCCGGCTTCCAAGATCACCTTGTCCGTCAGGCCACCCGCCGCAAGCGCGCCGTGTATGACATGATCGCGCCCGAAGGACAAACCCAATTCTGACGCGGTCAGGCAGCCAAACCAGCGTCCGCCGGTGGGCGTCCACAGCTTGCCCTTGCCACGTTCCGAGCCGTCGCTGGCCTGCAGAAGCACCTTTGCGCGTCCTTCGGCCAGCCAGCCCTTTACCTTTTCGAAACCGGCCACGGCCCTGCCCGATTTCCGGGTCAGCGAGACCAGTTCCACCAGTCGTTTCGCAACGCCTGCCTCGACCAGATCGGTCAGCCCTTCCGGAATCGTCACCGGGGCCCGTGCGGCCCGCGAAAACAGACCCTTGGCAACCGCCTTGTCCAGCGCGCCGCGATCGGCGGCGACCCAGATGCCCCGGCCGGGCAGTTTCTCGGCCAGATCGGGAACGATCAGGCCATCGGGGCTGGTGACGAAACGAATCAGCCCGCGTTTGGGTTGCACCTCACCGGTGACGATGCAGCGCCGCTCGGGCTCGTCACGATCCTTTATGCGTCCACCGCGACTCAAGGAGGCAGATCCGGGGCATCACGCCCCGGATTCCTCGTTCGGTTCGGCTTCGGCGTCGTCGGCCTCGGCGGATGGGTCCAGTTCGGTCGGATCGACCCAACCCAGCATCACGCGGGCCGTCATCACCATTGTCTGGGCTTCCTCGAGGCTGATCTCGAAGGGTTCCAGCAGGCCATCGTCCTTCACGCGCTGACCGTTGACCGTGGTCCAGCCACCGGCCAGTTCCCAGTCGGCGCAGGTGGCGAAATCCTCGAGCGTCTTGATCCCGTCCTTGGCCAGCGCCTCCACCATCTGGGGGGTCAGCCCCTCGAATTCAATGAGGCTGTCCTCGGCGCCCAGGGCGCGGGCATTTTCCAGCGCCGTCTTGGCGCGTGCCTCGAGAACGTCGCGCGCCCGGGCCTGAAGCTCGGCTGCCGTGCCCTCATCGACGCCGTCGATGGTCAGCAATTCGTCCTGTTCGACATAGGCCACCTCTTCCAGATCGGTGAAGCCTTCGGCGACCAGCAACTGGGCGAAGAACTCGTCCAGATCCAGCGCGTCCATGAACAGCTGGGTGCGGGTATTGAACTCGGCCTGACGGCGCTTGGATTCCTCTTCCTCGGTCAGGATGTCGATGTCCAGCCCGGTCAGCTGGCTGGCCAGGCGCACGTTCTGGCCGCGCCGGCCGATGGCCAGCGAAAGCTGTTCGTCGGGCACCACGACCTCGATCTTGCCGGCCTCTTCGTCGAACACGACCTTGCTGACCTCGGCCGGCTGCAGCGCGTTCACCAGGAAAGTGGCCTGATCCTCGTTCCACGGAATGATGTCGATCTTTTCGCCCTGCAACTCGCCGACCACGGCCTGCACGCGGCTGCCGCGCATGCCGACGCAGGCGCCCACGGGGTCGATCGAGTTGTCATAGCTGATGACCGCGATCTTGGCGCGCGAGCCCGGATCGCGGGCCACGGCCTTGATCTCGATGATGCCGTCATAGATTTCCGGCACCTCCATCTTGAACAGCTCGGCCATGAATTGCGGGTCGGTGCGCGACAGGAAGATCTGCGGTCCGCGCGTCTCGCGGCGCACATCCTTGACATATGCGCGGATGCGGTCGTTGGGGCGATAGCTTTCGCGGCCGATCTTTTCGTTGCGGCGCAGGATCGCCTCGCCACGGCCGATATCGACGATGATGTTGCCGTATTCCTCGCGCTTGACGATACCGTTGATGATCGTGCCCGCGCGGTCCTTGAACTCTTCGTATTGACGGTCGCGCTCGGCCTCGCGGACCCGCTGCAGGATCACCTGCTTGGCCGATTGCGCGGCGATCCGGCCCAGTTCCACCGGCGGAACCTCGTCCACGATCTCGTCGCCGATCTTGGGATCGGACAGATAGGGGCGGGCCTGCTCGACGGTCAGTTCGGCCTGATAATTCTCGACCGCGTCATCCGCGACGACGGTGCGGATGCGGGTGAAGCGGGCATTGCCGGTCTTGCGGTCGATCTTGACCCGGATATCCATCTCGGCGCCGTAACGCGACTTTGCGGCGCGGGCCAGGCTGTCCTCCATCGCCTCGATGACCAGTTCTGGCTCGATCATCTTCTCGCGCGCGACGGCTTCGGCCGTCTGCAACAGTTCAAGCTGATTGGCAGAGGTGATCGCCATCACTTACTCCTTGGCATGGGCGCCGTTCGCGCCTTGATTGTCTTCGGTTTCGCCGTCGCCATCGGCCTCGATCGCATCGAAGGCGCTTTCGTCCAGATTTTCGATCGCGATGCCGGCCTCCTTCTTCTGGCGCAGCATCTCACGGATCAACTCGTCCGTCAGGACCAGTTTGGCATCGCTGAGCCAGTCGAAGTTCAGCCCGATGGTCTGCACCTGGCCGGCCTCGTCGATGTTCAGCAGAACCTCGTCGCCTTCCACCCCCGCAAGCACGCCTTTCCAGCGTTTCCGCCCGTCGATGGCCTGATTCGTCTCGAGCTTCGCCTCGTAGCCCTCGAAGGCCTCGAAATCCTTCAGGCGGGTCAGCGGCCGGTCGATGCCGGGGCTGCTCACCTCAAGGTAGTAGTTGTCCTCGATCGGGTCCTCGACATCCAGCGTCGCGCTGACCGCGACCGAGATCTCGCCGCAATCATCGACATTGATGCCGCCTTCGGGACGGTCGGCCATGATCTGCAACGTGGCCGTCTTGCCGCCCTGCAGGCGCACCCGCACCAGCTCGAATCCCAGATCCTCGATCACCGGGGTGATGATCTCGGCCAGGCGCCGGTCGATGGCGGTCTTGGCGATCAGGTCGTTCGACATGACATCCTTCAGATACGAAAAAGGGCCCGCAGCGGGCCCATGCGAAAGCGTCCGGTGGGCAGGGGGTGGAAGCCTGCGCCGCTGTTGGCTTCCACTTAGACGCGGATTGCGGGAAATGCAAGAGGGGGCTGTCGCCTACGGCTGGGTCTGGGCGACGCGATCCAGCAGTTTCTCTGTCATGGCCAGCACTTCGTCGGCATGGATCCGGAACCCTCCTTCGCATTTTTCACCAACGACCATGCCGCAGCGGAGGTCGAGACAGCGCATCCACTCATGCGGCGCGGCGAAAAAACGTTCCGGTGGTTGCAGCACCAGCAGCGCCCCGCCATCGCGAAGCGCATAGATGGCATGGCAGGCCTGGCTGCCCTCTATCGAGATGATCACGTCGGCATCGACGATCCTGCTGAGAAATTGCCGCGTGTCGCCCTCGGGCGTTACAATCTCGACCCCGGCACTCGCCAGCGTGGCTTCGAGTTCCGCCTGATTGACGATATCGCGTTTTTCCGCCGAGGGGCCACGTCGGACATAAATCACCTTCGCGGCCGGCCCCGCGGCTTTCAGCCTGTCTCGCAGGCACCGCCTCAGGCGGTGATATCGGTCCCGCTTTCCGCGGCTGAACCCGAGATCGGTGACGATGGTCAGGTTGCGGGCCCGGATTGCCTCGGCATCGTCCCACCGTTGTTCGAACAGGATTTCATAGGTCGCCGCGTCACCCCAGCGCGGGCGCCGGGTGGTCATCAGGTCGGGATCGCCGCGCAGGAATTCATGAGCGCTGCAATCGTCGCCCAGCCAGTGCCCGAAGAATTGCAGCCCTGGTGCCGAATTCGGAACGACCGCCCGATCGCGCGCTGGCAGGTCCGACAGCAGGCTCGACCGGCTTGGCCGGAAGGGTTGCATCCAGAACAGATCGCGCGGCGTGACCGCGACGCCGCCGATGATGATCGCCTCGCCCAATTCCAGGACGTGTGGCGGCACTTCCTGAAACCGCGTCGCCGTCAGGACTGCCATCTGGCTTTCCAGCGTCTGCCCGAAGGCGCATTGGACGACGCGCGACAGCTGATCCGTCTCGATGATCGCGGCCCGACAGGCCATGACCCCGGCTTGCTCGGCCGGCCGCCCGGGCGGCCAATCGGTGAACGGGTTGCCCCGGCGAAGAACCTTGCCCATCGCGACGCGCGAGAGATAGTCCAGCCAGGCCGACAAGGGGCGCGGCGGCGTCCCGTCGCGCGATGTAGCCTCTGGCCTTTGCCTCATGAGAGATCGCTCATGCTCATCATGACATTTGAATGGCATGACTGGAGGGGATCAGGCAACAGCGAAGGCCGACGCGCTGGCGATCGAGGCGCCGACGCTGGATGCAGGGCTGGACCGGATCGCGCAGCGTGCATCCGCCTAGCGTGCCGAAGCGCCGGGATTGTCGCGCCAGACCCGCCAGTTCAGCGCCGCAGCGATGCAGATCCAGACCACATAGGGCAGCAGCATGACGCCTGCCAGCGTGTCCAGTCGCCAGAAGGCGATGGTCATGCCGACCACGGCAACCCACAGAAGCGCCATCACCACCATCGCCGCCGCCATCCGCCGAGCCCCGAAGAACACCGGGGTCCACAGCGTGTTCAACGCGATCTGCGCCGCCCATATCGCCAGGGGCGTGCCGGCGCCGGGCAACCCCGCGATGCGCGCGGCCGCGATCGCCGACAGCAGATAGATGGTGGTCCAGGCGACCGGAAAGACCCATTTCGGGGGCGTGAAGCCGGGCTTTGTCAGGCCGTCATACCAGTTGCCCGGCTTGAAGATCGCCCCGGTCGAGGCCGCCGCGCCACTGGCCAGCAGGAAGAACAGAAAGGCCAGCATCACCGGTCCCTTCCGGCGGTCTGCGGATCGTCGTCGCGAATGCCGTCCATGATTCGCACCAGCTCGGCCGAGATGCGTGGTTCGGACAGGGCATGGCCCGAGGCGGGAACGATTCTGAGATCGCAGCCGTCCCAGCCCTGGGCCAGCTGATGAGCCGTTCCCGGCGGGCAGACCATGTCATAGCGGCCCTGAACGATCACGGCGGGCAAGTGCTGGATCCGGTGGCGGTCGCGCAGCAACTGGCCCTCCTCGAGAAAACAGCGGTTCGAGAAATAGTGGTTCTCGAGCCGGGCAAAGGCGCGCGCATATTCCGCCGGCGCGTGGCTGACCGGTGCCGATTGAAGCCCCGCAAGGGCGTTTTCCCACATCAGCCAGGGCAGGGCATAGCGTCCCTGTCGGCCGATATCCTCCGAGAACAGCCGCCGGTGATAGGCGCCGATCATGTCATGGCGCTCGGGCTCGGGGATCGGGTCCTGGAACTGCGCCCAGAGATCGGGAAAGAAGCGCGCGGCCCCGCCGCCGTAGAACCAGTCCAGCTCGGCCTGGCGACCCAGGAACACGCCGCGCAGCACCAGGCCGCTGACGCAGGCGGGATAGGCCTGAGCATAGGCCAGCGCCAGCGTGGCACCCCAGCTGCCGCCGAACAGCAGCCAGTCCCGGATGTCCAGATCGGTGCGGATACGCTCGATATCGGCGATCAGATGGGCGGTGGTGTTGGCCTCGACCGAGGCGGTGGGCCGCGACCTTCCGCAGCCGCGCTGATCGAACAGCACGATCCTGTAATGGCGTGGGTCGAAGAACCGCCGCATGAACGGACTGCAGCCGCCGCCCGGCCCGCCATGCACCACCAGCACCGGCCTGCCCTTCGGATTGCCGCATTGTTCCACATAAAGGCGGTGACCGTCGCCCACATCCAGCGTGCGGCGGTCGTAGGGTTCGTCCGCCGGATGCAGGCGGCCATGTGTCGCGGAGATTTGCGCTGACATTCGGTCCATCCTGCCAGTATAGAGGCAAGCCGTAGCGCCCGCCAGAAGGACCGTCGCATGAGCAGCATCGACCCCGACGAAATCGCCAAGTTCGAGGCGATGGCCGCCGACTGGTGGGACCCGAAGGGCAAGTTCAAGCCCTTGCACATGATGAACCCGGTGCGGCTGGATTACATCGTCAGTCAGATTGCCGGCGAATTTGCCCGCGAGCGCAAGGATCTGCGCCCGCTTTCCGGGCTGCGCGTGCTTGATATCGGATGCGGGGGCGGGCTGGTCGCGGAGCCGATGGCGCGGCTGGGCGCCGAGGTGGTGGGCGCGGACGCGGCCGAGGGCAACATCGCCGTCGCCCGCCTGCATGCCGATCAGCAGGGCCTCGACATCGACTATCGCGCCACCACCGCCGAGGCGCTGGCAGCGGCGGACGAGGTCTTCGATGTCGTCCTGGCGCTTGAGATTGTCGAGCATGTCGCCGATCCGGCCGCCTTCATCGGCACCTGTCACGATCTGGTGCGGCCCGGCGGGCTGGTCATCGCCTCGACACTGAACCGGACCGCGAAAAGCTTTGGCGCGGCGATCATCGGCGCGGAATGGATCATGCGCTGGCTGCCCAGGGGCACCCATGACTGGGCGCGGTTCATCACCCCGGACGAGCTGGCGCAGATGGCCGTCCATGCGGGGTGCGAGGCGGTGGACCGGCGCGGCATGGTCTTCGACCCGATCGGTTTCGGCTGGCGCCTGTCGGATCGCGACCTGTCGGTGAACTATATCCTGACCGCGCGGCGACCCACCTAGCCGGGGCCGCCCTCGAGCCGGATCCGCAATTCGCGCAGCACCGGCAGCGCGCTGCGAACCCGGTCGGCACCGATGTCGCGCACCACCTCGGCGATCAGCGGCATGAAGGCGGCGATGGCCGCGTCGCGGGCCGACCGGCCCGCCGTGCTGATCGACACGAATTTGCGCCGCGCGTCATCCCAGTCGGGCCGGATGTGAACATGCCCCGCCCATTCAAGCCGCGACAGGGTGTTGGTCATCGCGCCGCGGGTGATGTGGAACGCCTCGGCCAGCTGCGCCGGAGTGCGTTCCTCGTTCACATGGGCCAGCAGGTTCAGCACCGAGAAATGCGAGATCTGCATGCCGCGCGGCAGGGCCTTGCTGATCAGGTTGCGCGACAGCTGTTCCGCGATCAGCACCTCGGCGAACAGGCTTGCCGCCAGCCGGTCGGTTGCTTGCCGTTTGTCGATATCTGTCACGGGTTTGTTCATAGGGGTCACGGCATTGTGAAGCGGCGGATCAGGGACCGTCAAAGTCGCGGTCATGGCTCAGCGACGGAATACGGGACCGTGCCCTGTCAACCGCCTGCAGGTCAAGCTGGACAATCGTCACACCCGGAGTCAGCCCGCCATCCGCCAGCACCTTGCCCCAGGGATCGACGGCAAGGCTGTGCCCGTGGCTGCGGCGCGGCTGGCGTTCGCGGCTGTGCGGGGCGGGGTGGGTTCCACATTGCGCGGGCGCCAGCACGAAACAGCCATTCTCGATCGCGCGGGCGCGCAGCAGCACCTGCCAATGCGCCTCGCCGGTGGTCGGGCTGAAGGCAGAGGGCACGGTCAGGATGCGCGCGCCCGCCTGGGCCAGGGTTCTGTAGAGATGCGGGAATCGCAGGTCGTAACAGATCGTCATGCCGACATTCACGCCGCACGCGCGCGCCATCACCGCATGTCCGCCCGGCCGATAGGCGCTGCTTTCGCGATACTGCTCGGTGTCCGAGATCGCGACGTCGAACATGTGCAGCTTGTCATAGCTGGCGGCGATCCCGCCCTCGGGGTCGATCAGGAAGCTGCGGTTGACGAAGCGATCGTCGTTGTCGCCCGATTTCAGCGCCAGCGATCCGATCAGCAGCCAGATTTTGGCCGCCTTCGCCTCGGCGCGCAGCGCCGACAGGGTCGGGTCCTCGTGCTGGACCTGCAGCACCTGCTGCTGGCGCTTGCGGTCGGGGGACAGCAGATTGGTGGCTTCGGGGGTCAGCACGAAACGCGCGCCCTCGGCCACCGCCCGTCGCACCATCGGGATGGTCTGCGACAGGTTGGCCAGCGGGTCGTCACCGACCGTCAGCTGGACCAGACCGACACTCAGCATCCCGGCGTCGCTCATGCTGCGCGCCCCTGCAGAAGCGGGTCCAGCTTGCCGGCGCGGTCCAGCGCGTAAAGCTCGTCGCAGCCGCCGACATGGGTCGGGCCGATGAAGATCTGCGGGACCGTCCGGCGGCCGCCGGCACGCCGGGTCATCTCGGCACGGCGCCCGGGCGCGGCGCCGACATCGATCTCGGCATAGCTGACGCCCTTGCGGTCAAGCAGGGCCCTGGCGGAAACGCAGAAGGGGCAGGTGCGGGTGGCATAGATCTCGATCTTCGGGGCCTGGGTCATGGGGTTCCTGTTTCGCGGCTTCGGGACCAGATCTAGTCATCCTTGACCGCGCGCGCCAGAACCGCGACCGAAATCGGTCCCGATCCGGCCGCCAGCAGCGCCTCGGCCGCCGCGGCCAGCGTCGCGCCCGAGGTCATCACGTCATCGACCAGAAGCACCGCCTTGCCCTCGATCCGCGCGGCGCGGCGCGGGTTCACGGTGATCGCGCCCCGCAGATTGGCAAACCGGTCGCTGACGCTGCGGTGGTCCTGCCCTTCGGTGTGGCGGTGCCGGATCAGCAGATCGGACAGGTGTTCCAGCCGCCTTGCGCGCGCCAGATGGGTCGAGACCAGCGCCGCCTGGTTGTAGCGGCGCTTCATCAACCTTTTCAGATGCAGCGGGACCGGCACGACCACCATGCCGGACCGGACCAGCGGCGCGGCCGCGCGTGACAGCCAGCCCGCCAGCGCGGGCGCCAGATCGGGCCGGTCGCCGTGTTTCAGGGTCAGCACAAGCTGGCGTCCCGTGCCGGCATAGACCACCGCCGCACGCCCTTGCCGCCAGGGCCGCGCGATCGTCAGGCAGTCGTCGCAGATCAGGGAATCATCGCGCGCGCCGCTGCCGTCATCGGGCAGCGGCGCGCCGCAACGCGCGCAGCAGGCGCCGGTGATGAACTGTGTGTCGCGCCAGCAGTCCGGGCACAGCCGGACCCCGTCATCCGGTTCGCCGGCGACAGGCTGCCCGCAGCCAAGGCATTGCGCGGGATAAAGCAGCCTCAGCGCGCCTTTCATCGCCGCGCGAAGCAGCCTATGTTCCTGCCCCATGAACACCCCCTCCGGCCCCGACCGACCCGTGCTGACCGATCGCATCGCGCTGCTGCGTCAGCGCGATCGTGCGAACCGCTCCGGCCATGCAGACATTCTGCATCGAATCGCAGCCGACGAGATCGAGGATAGGCTTGCCGAGATTAACAGATCGTTTACGCGGCCCGCCATCGTGACGGGTTTTTCCGATCCGTGGGCCGCGCGGTTTCCGCAGGCGCGGGTGGTTGCCGACGATCCGCAGCTTGATCTGGCGCCCGGCGCACATGATCTGGTTGTCCACGCGATGGCGTTGCACTGGGCCGACGATCCGGTCGGGCAGATCGTGCAATGCGCCCGCGCATTGCGCGAGGACGGCCTGTTCATCGCCGTCTGCTTCGGCGGGCAGACCCTGTCCGGGATGCGCGCCGCCCTGGCGCAGGCCGAGGCCGAAATCACCGGCGGCCTGTCGCCGCGCGTCCTGCCGATGGGCGAGATCCGGGACATGGGGGCGCTGCTGGCCCGTGCGGGGCTGGCGCTGCCGGTGGCCGATCTGCTGAGCCAGCCGGCCAGCTATCGTGACCTGCTGCATCTTGCCCGCGATCTGCGCGCGATGGGCGAGGGCAACGCGTTGGCCGCCCGGCTGCGCCGTCCGACGCGGGCGGCGGTCTTTGCCCGCGCGGCCGCGATCATGGCCGAACACCACCCCGACCGCGACGATCCGTCCCGTATCGGCGTCACCTTCGATCTGGTCTTTCTGACCGGATGGTCGCCGTCGGACACCCAGCCCAAGCCCTTGCGGCCCGGTTCGGCGCAGACACATCTTGCCGACGCGCTGAACGAAATCAGGAAAAAGACATGAAGCCAGCCACTGCGCCCGCTACCCAGGTCCCAGCCGACCAGATCTCCGCCAACCAGGCCTCGGCCGCCCGCGTGCCCGTCCATGCCGGCCCCGACCATCCGGCAATCCCGGCCGCACGGACCGGCATCCTGATCGCCAATCTGGGCACGCCCGACGGCTATGACTACTGGTCGATGCGGCGCTACCTGAACGAATTCCTGTCGGATCGCCGGGTCATCGACCTGCCGCGCTGGAAATGGCAGCCGCTGTTGCAGGCGATCATCCTGACCAAGCGGCCCTTCACGTCGGGTGCGAACTACAAGCTGATCTGGAACGAGGAAAAGGGCGAAAGCCCGTTGATGACCACCACGCGCGACCAGACAGAGGCGCTGCGCGCGCGCGTGCAGGCCGAATGGGGCGATCAGGTGATGGTCGAGTTCTGCATGCGCTATGGCAACCCCACCACCGACGAGGTGCTGGAGCGCATGGTCAAGGCGGGCTGCCGCCGCATCGTCTTCCTGCCGCTTTATCCGCACTATGCCGGCGCCACCTCGGCCACCGCCAATGACCAGCTGTTCCGGGCGCTGATGAAGCAGACCTGGCAACCCTCGGTGCGGACCTGCGAGCCCTATTTCGACCGACCCGACTATATCGCCGCGCTGGCGGACAGCGTGCGCCGGACGTTGGGGGACCGGGTGCCGACCAAGCTGGTGGCGTCCTATCACGGCATGCCGAAACGCTATCTGATGCAGGGCGACCCGTATCACTGCCAGTGCCAGAAGACCTCGCGCCTGCTGAAGGAGGCGCTGGGCTGGCCCGACGGCATCATCGACACCACCTTCCAGTCGGTCTTCGGCCGCGAGGAATGGCTGCGCCCCTATACCGTGGAACATGTCGCCGATCTGGCGCGGGCGGGCCATACCGACATCGCCGTGATCTCGCCCGCCTTCGCCTCGGACTGCATCGAGACGCTGGAGGAGATCAACGGCGAGATCCGCGAAAGCTTCGAACATGCCGGCGGCAAGGCGTTCACCTATATCCCCTGCCTGAACGACGACCCGGCCCATATCGAGGTGATGCTGAACGTCCTGCGCGACAATCTGGGCGGTTGGGTCTGACGATTCTCGCCTGAAGGGCGTCTGCTATGCGGGACGAAGCAGACCTTGAGACGAAGAACCCGAGAAGATTTTATCCGGGCTTGTAGCAAAGGATCTGAACCGGTTGGGTTCTTCGCTCTTCGATATTGCGAGCAGCGTTACGAACGATTAGGGGGGCTTGCTTCCCCAACAGTATGTGCGTTCCGAAAACGGGTGCTTCGCCCTTTTCCGCGAGCGCAATGGCCGAGTGATAACCCTTGAGATGCTTTTCACCGATATCCGTGGCCGCGATTTCCGAGAAACCTGCATCTTCCAATGCGGCTATGGTATCGGCGGGGCGCATTAGGTAAGCCCCACCTCCGTCTTCCGACCAGGGAACCGGGTGGTGCGGATCACCGACTTCGCCGAGCCCGTGTTCAGTCAAGGCGAAGAACGCCCCCGGCTTCAGGACCCGGAACGCCTCGCTGAAGAAGGCACGTCGATCCGGGACATTCATCGTGACGTGCTGGGTGTAGCCGCCATCGAACGAGTTGTCGCCATAGGGGAGTTTCTGTCCGTCACCGTGCCGACACGCAACCACATCTTCCATTCCGACAAGCGCGCTCAGCCGGTTGGCCGCATCGACAAACGGGGCCGTGATGTCGATGCCGTCGACGTGGCAACCGAAACGCTTCGCGAAATACCTGGCGGGACCGCCAAGCCCGCAGCCGATGTCCACGAGCTGATCCCCCCTTCGGATCGGCAATACATCCGCCAGCTCCACGGTGGCCGGGAACCCCCTGGCATGGAAATGGTCCACGGGAGCGAGTTGTTCAATGGTAACGGAGCTGGGATCAATACCGGCCAATTCCATCGTTTCCAGGATCAGGGAATAGACGTCTCCCTTGCCCCAGTGATCCGCAATGGTCTGCGCGTCCGTCATCTCCGCCCCCTTTTTTGTCGGGCATTGATAGCACACTTCCTGCTGTGCCTGAGGCGGTTTTCTTTGGTCCGCTTGGGGCTCACAGCCGCCATTCATCAGGAACAAAAAAGGAGCCTCGCGGCCCCTTTTTCCTGCGTCACTGATGCAGCCCTGTCACATCAACAGAACCTGCGTGCCGATCGTGGTCAGGCCGAACAACTCCTGGATATGCTCGTTATACAACCCGATGCAGCCGTTCGAGGATTTGCGGCCGATCTTGCGGGTGTCGTGGGTGCCGTGGATGCGGTAATACTGCCAGCTCAGCCACAGCGCATGGGTGCCAAGCGGGTTGTCGGGGCCGGGCGGCACGAAATCGGGCCATTCCGGGTTCCGGGCCTTCATCTCGGGCGTGGGCGCCCAGCTGGGGCCCTCGACCTTCTTGATGACCTCGGTGCGGCCGGTGCGTGTCAGATCCCTGCTGACCGGGATCGATGACGGGTAGAGGCGATAGACGGTTTCATCCTCGGACCAGAAATGCACCGCGCGCGAGGTCAGGTCGCACAGGATCGCGCCATTGGTCAGATTGTCGAAATAGGGCCGCCAGTCCTGCGACCGGAAGCTGGAGATATTGTGGCGCTGGTTCGACTCGGCGTCGTATTGCACGGCGCCCGCGTCAGGCGTGGCGCCGGGGGTCGCCCCGATGATCGGCTGGCCGGTATAGGGATCGATTTGCTGCGCGAAAGAGGGCAACGCCAGACCGGCGGCGCCAAGTGCGGCGGCCGAGCCAAGGAAGGCCCGGCGGTTGAGGGCAGACGATGTGCTCATTGGCATGTGTCCTTCGTTCGACTGACCGTTCTTGCGGACGGCCTTGACTGCTCCGCCTCGTGCGGATGGAAACGGTATAGTCCTGCCTCGCCTGCAGGGCAAATCAAACCGCCGTCAGAGGCGGCGCGGCCACAGGCCGGGGTCCTCACGTATTCGTGCGTTTGAAGGGCGGGTCCGGTTTCTGTAGATCTGCCTGCAATCGCACACGAGGGGTAAGGATAATGATGAATTTCAAGGTGCTCGCGATCCTGTCGTTGATCGCGCTGGCCGCGTGCCAGCCCCGCACCGCGCCACAACTGGGTCCCGATGGTCAGCCGCTGCCGGTCGCGTTCAGGATCGACGAACGCGAAGCCGCGGAAATTCCCGTCCGGGTGTTGCAGCAAGTCAACATGCTGCGGGCCAATCTGGCGTTGCCCCCGATGATGCTGAACCCGCAACTCAGCGCCGCGGCGCTGGCGCATTCGCGCGACATGGCCGCCCAGAACCGCGCCTGGCACTGGGGTTCGGACGGGTCGTCGCCGATCGAGCGTGCGCGTCGCCAGGGCTATTACGGCACGCTGGTCGGCGAGAACATCTCGGAAACCTATGAGAACGACATCCAGACCCTGAATGCCTGGATGAGCGAGCGTGACACCCGCGACGTGATCATGGACCCGGCAGCCAGAAACCTGGGTTTCGCCTGGTATCAGGAACCGTCGGGCAAGGTCTGGTGGACGCTGCTGGCGGGCAGCTGACCCGCCTTGCGACAGAAAGGCCCCGCACCGAAAAGCCCCGGCAGCCGCCGGGGCTTTGTCATCCTGGGGCGCGGGGGTGCCGGCTTCGGCGGTCAGGGATTGATGACGATCGGCACGCCGGGACGCAGCATCGCATAGATTTCCTCGATTTCCTCGTCCTTCACCGCGATGCAGCCCGCTGTCCAGTCGCGCAGCTTGGGGGCCTTGGCGTTGCCCTCGGGGCCGCGGCCATGGATGAAGATGTCGCCGCCCGGCAGGAAACCGAAGGACTGCGCGTGGGCCGAGTCGCGCTCGTTCGGATAGGATACGCCGACCGACAGGTGATAGGCGCTGCGCGGATTGAAGCGGTCGATGAAATAGACGCCTTCCGGCGTCTTGCCGTCTCCCTCGAACTGCTTGTGCCCGATCGGCGCGTTGCCCAGCCCGATGTCATAGGCCTTCACGACGGTCTGGTTGTGCAGCAGATACATCCGCCGCTGGCCCTTCTTGACGACGACCTGGGTCACGGGCGGGCCGTCATAGGCCTTGAACTTGGATGGCGGTTTGCCACACGCCGCCAGCAATGCCAGCAGCGAAAATGTGACGGTTCGGCGGGTCGCTTGGTACATCACTGCCTCGGTCTGTTTCTTGCGTTTTTATGAGGATCAACTACCACGAAAACCCGTTCCGGGCTAGCGGCGCCGGAACTCTGCGGCGATCTCGACATGCGGCGACCAGCGGAACTGATCGACCACCCACAACCGGGTCGGATGCAGCCCGCCCTGGGCCAGAATGCGCGCATCCTTGGCGAAACTGACCGGATCGCAGGCCACGAAGGCCACGCGCCCGACGGTCGAGGCCGCCATCTGGCGGCACTGGGCCTCGGCCCCCGATCGGGGCGGGTCGATCACGATTGCGTCAAAGCGGTTAATTTCGTCGGTCAGCAAGGGGTTGCGCGCCAGATCGCGAATCTCGGTGGTGATGCGATGCAGCCCCGTCGCCGCCCGCCAGCCGCTGTCCAGCGCGGCCAGAGGCGCGGCAAGTCCCTCGACCGCGTGGACCGTTGCGGTCTCGGCAAGGGGCAGGGCGAATGTGCCGCAGCCGGCGAACAGATCGGCGATCCGGGCCGCGCCCGCGGTGATGTCCTGCACAACCGTCCGCAATGCGGCCTCGGCCTCGGCGGTGGCCTGCAGGAAGGCACCGGGCGGCGGCACGATCCGCGCGCGGCCCATCGGCAGGGCCGGCGGTCGGCGCGTGATCGGTTGGCCGTCCCAGTCCAGTCGGGCCAGATCGCCCTGCTCGGCCAGCGCCGCCAGGGCCTGGAACAGCGCCGGGTCCATCGGCTTGCCGCCACGGGCCGCCACGTCCAGCCCGGCAGGGCCGAGGATCACCGTCAGCGTGATTTCAGCCGATCGCGACGCGCCCGTGGCCACGATCCGTCGCAGCAGCGGCAAGGCGGCGGTGATCTCGGGGCGCAGCACATGGCAGTCGGCAAGGTCCACGATCACGGTCGAGGCGCGGGCGTGAAACCCCAGCAACGCCCCCTTTTTCGTCCGCCGGCCCGACAGCACCGCCCGCCGGCGCGAGCGGGGCGGCGAGACATGCATCCCCTGCAACGGCACCTGCACCCCCTGGGCGGCCAGCGCGGTTTCGACCACCTGCCGCTTCCAGGCGCTGGTGAAGCTGTCGGAGGCATGCATCAGCGAACAGCCCCCGCAGGCGCGATAGTGCGGGCAAGGCGGCTTCACCCGCGCAGCCGACGGCGTCAGGATGCGCGCTGCGGCGATCCGGCCGTCCTCGGCCTCGCCCTCGATCTGCTCGCCAGGCAGCGTCAGCGGGGCCAGCGCACGTCCCCGGTCCCCGATCGCCACGCCATCGCCGCGCCGTCCCAGCCTGTCGATCGTCCAGACGCTCACTCGGCGGCCTCTTCGGTGCCCAGGAAACCGCCCGACTGCCGCGCCCAGTAGCGCGCGTAAAGCCCGCCGCGGGCCAGCAGCTCGGCGTGGCTGCCCTGTTCGACGATCCGGCCGGCATCCAGGACGATGATCCGGTCCAGCTCGGCGATGGTGGACAGGCGGTGGGCGATGGCCAGCACCGTCTTGCCGCGCATCGCGCGGACCAGCGCCTCCTGCACCTGCGCCTCGACCTCGCTGTCCAGCGCGCTGGTCGCCTCGTCCAGCACCAGGATCGGGGCGTCCTTGAGGAACGCGCGGGCCAGCGCGATCCGCTGCCGCTGGCCGCCCGACAGCTTGACACCGCGCTCGCCCAGATTGGCGCCATAGCCGCGCCGACCGGCGTGGTCCTGCAGCCCCAGGATGAACTCATGCGCCTCGGCCGCGCGTGCCGCGGCCTCGATCTGCGCGTCGCTGGCGTCGGGCCGTCCATACAGGATGTTGTCGCGCGCCGAGCGGTTGAACATCGCGGTTTCCTGCGTGACCATGCCGATCTGGCGTCGCAGGCTTTCCTGCGTGACGCGGCGCAGATCGTGCCCGTCGATCCGGATCGCGCCGTCCTCGACGTCGTAAAGCCGCAGCAGCAGCGCCACCAGCGTTGACTTCCCCGACCCGGAGGCGCCGACGATCCCGACCTTCTCGCCCGGCGCGATGTCCAGCGTCAGATCGCGGATGCCGCCCTCGTCACGGCCGTAGGCGAAATCCACATGGTCGAACTCGATTCGCCCCGCCACGCCGTCCAGCCTGACCGCGCCCGGCATGTCGGTCAGCGCGTGCGGCGGCGACAGGGTCTTCATGCCGTCCTCGACCTCGCCGACATTGCCCCAGATCCCCATCAGCGCCATGCTGACCCAGCCGGTCATCTGCGACAGCCGCATGGCGATCGCGCCGGAGGCGGCGATGTCGCCCGGCGTCGCCAGCCCCTGCCGCCACAGCAGGATCGCGCCGCCCACCAGGATGACCGGCAGGATGCCTGCGACGATCATCAGCGACAGCCGGAACCAGGTCGAGACGACGCCGAAATCCAGTGCGCGTTCCCGGAACCCGGCCATCGCGCCAAGCGCCGCGCGGTCCTCGTGTTCGGCATGGGCGAACAGCTTGACGGTCTTGATGTTGGTGATCGTGTCCACGACCTGGCCGGTCACCATCGCGCGGGCCGAGGCGCGCGCGCCCGACCGCCGCCTGATGCGCGGCAGGAAGAACCGGATCAGCGCGAAATAGACCCCCAGCCAGACGATCAGCGCCACTGCGCCCCAGCCATCGACCGACAGCAGGAACGCGGCCGAACCGATCACCGAGGCCAGCGCGAAGGCCACCACGTTCACCATCTCGCTGGCGACATCGGTGACGGCGCGGGCGGTCTGCATCTGCTTCTGCGCCAGCCGGCCGGCGAAATCGTCGTCGAAGAAGGTCACCGAATGGCCCATCGTCCAGCGATGCAGCCGCGACAGGACCAGCGGCAGGATGTTCGGCCCGATGATGACGTTGGAACTGGCGGTGGACAGCCCGAAGATCGCCGGACGCAGGATCAGGAAAAAGCCGATGAAGACCGCGACCAGCAGGCCGTTCTCGGCCCAGAAACCACCCGATGTGCTGACGCTGACGGCATCCACGATCCGTCCCAGCAGCATGGCCGAGACCACATCCGCGGCCCCGCCAAGCGCCGAGGTGACGGCCGCGACGGACAGCCCGCGCCATGCCCCCGACAGGCACCAGCGGAAAAAGGCCAGCAACGTGTCGGGCGGCGGCCCGTCGGCGGGCCGAAACGCATCGACCATGCGACCGAAACGCTGATGCAGGCTCATGGCCCGTCCTTTCCGGCCAGCAGGGCCGCGTCGATCAGCGCCGGGGCCGGCATCGCGAAATCGCCCGCGATCCAGGCATCCTCGGCGGCCTTCAGGCCGCGCCCGATCTGGGCGCCCTGCAACTGCGGGATCAGGTCCCTTGCCGCGATCGGCAGGCTGGCGGCGGCGGCATGGGCCAGCCGTGCCTGCCAGCCCTCGGGCAGCGTCTCGCCCTCGGCCGCACGGATCAGCGCATAGTCCGCGCCGGTGGCCTCGCCCAGACGATAGCCTGCCTCGCTCAGCGTCCAACCCTCGGACAGGGCGTGCGCCAGCGCGGCCTGCGTCCTGGCCTCGCCGCGCGACAGGCGCAGCGCCTCGGCCACGCCGGGCGCGCGCAGGCAGGCCAGGCGGCGCGGCCAGGCGGGGGCGAGGCCGTTCTCGGCGGCGATCAGCGATGGCAGCACGGTCGCGTCCGCGCCGGGCAGCACCTGCGCCAGAACGCCGGTTTCGGCCATCAGCGCCAGCGCCGGCCCGGGATCGGGTGCCGCCAGCAGTTTTTTCGTCTCGGCGCCGATGCGTTCGCGCGCGATCCGCCTCAGCCCGTCCTTCAGCCCGGAGCAGGCCGTCACCGCCTCGGGCTCGGCCTCGCGGCCATACCAGGCCAGGAAGCGAAAGAATCGCAGGATGCGCAGATAGTCCTCGCGGATGCGCGCCTCGGGATCGCCCACGAAGCGCAGCCGGCGCGAAACCAGATCGGGCAGCCCGGCGACCGGATCGATCACCTTGCCTGCGCGATCGGCATAAAGCGCGTTCATGGTGAAGTCGCGCCGCCGCGCATCCTCGGACAAGTCATCCGAGAACGCCACCACGGCGCGTCGCCCGTCGGTTTCCACGTCGCGGCGGAATGTCGTGACCTCGAAGCCGCGCCCTGCGGCGATGACGGTGACCGTGCCATGGTCGATGCCGGTCGGCACGGGCTTCAGCCCGGCCGCCTGCGCCAGTCGCATCACCGTTTCGGGGCGGGCATCGGTGGCGATGTCGATGTCCTCCACCGCCTGCCCCAGCAGGGCGTTGCGGACCGCCCCCCCGACCAGCAGGGCACGGTGGCCGTCCGCCTCGATGGCGTCCAGCACCGCGGCCAGCGCCGGATCGTCCAGCAGCCGGTCGGGCAGGGTATCGGGCAGCCGGGTCATTGGCGCAGCCTGCGCGCCAGCCCCAGCAGCATCCGCGCGGTCGCACCCCACAGGTAATAAGGCCCGCATGGCGCGACATAGTAGTTGCGCCAGCCGCCGCGCCAGCGCCGCCGCTCGACCCGGTAGCGGTCGGGATCGGCGATATGGGCGAAGGGCAGGGTGAACACCTCCACGACCTCGCCGGGTTCGGCAATCGGCGTGAAGGGGCCCCTGATGATGCCGACGACGGGCGTCACGGCAAAGCTGGTGACGGTGCGATGCGGCGGCAACATGCCGATCAGATCGACCTGCGCCGGGTCCAGCCCGATCTCTTCGCGGGCCTCGCGCAATGCCGCCGCGACCTCGTTGCTGTCGTTCGGATCGACCTTGCCGCCGGGCAGCGAGATCTGTCCCGGATGGTGACGCAATCCCGAGGCGCGCTTGGTCAGCACCAGCCGCCCGTCATCCTCGTGGAACGCCGCCAGCACGCCCGCCGGCCGGGTCGGCGCATTCGGCGGCGGGGTGCCGTCCAGATCATAGTCCGAACTGGGCGCCTCCTCGGACGCCAGTGCCTCGCGCAGGCCGTGTTCGGACCATTGCGGCGTCACTCGGCGGCCCTGCCCTGCGCGTCGCCGTCATACCGGTCCGGGTCGATCGGCTTGCCATCCTGATCCACCGTCGCCTCGAAGCCGAGGCTGTTGGGATCGAATTCGTAATGGGCGCCGCAGAACTGGCAATCGGCGGTCACCACGCCGTTATCGGTGGTCATGGACGCAATGTCCTTGGCCGAATAGATGGACAGCGTGTCGCGCACCCGGTCCGAGGTGCAGGAACAGCCGAACTCGACGCGTTGCGCATCGAAGACGCGGGGGGTCTCCTCGTGGAACAGTCGCAACAGCAGGTCGGTCGGGCCGACCGTCGGGCCGATCAGCTCCAGCTTCTCGACCGTGTCCAGCAACAGGTTCGCGCGGTTCCAGTCCTCGGATTCGGCGCCCTGCAGGATGTCGGCGGCCTCGATCAGCCCGCCTTCGCCGCTGCCGCCCTCGCCCTCGCCCGCCTCCATCGGCCGGGCGGGCAGCGTCTGCAACATCACGCCGCCGGCCCGCCAGTGTTCCGGCTGCCCCGAAATCTGCGACCGTCCCGAGGCCAGCTGAAAGCGGGTCGGCAGCTGTTCGGACTGGGCGAAATAGGTCTGCGCGCAGGACGACAGAGAGCCGCCGGACAGCGGCGTGATCCCCTGATAGGGCTGGCTGCCCGGTCCCTGGTCGATCAGGATCGCGAAATAGCCGTCCCCGATCTGTTCGAAGGGCGGGCGATCGTCCAGCCGCTCGGGGTCGAAGCTGGCCCAGGCGCGGATGCGCGCGGGCGTGTCGTCGGATTGGGGCGCGAAGAAATCGGCGGCGATCGTGCGAACGGCGCCGTTGCCGCGGACCTGCAGGCTCAACTTCCAGCGCAGCTTGACGGTCGGTCCGGTCAGCGCCGTCAGCAACGCCAGTTCAGCCACCAGCGCGCTGACCGGGGCCGGATAGTCGTGGCGCGACAGGATATGGTCCAGCACGCCGTCCAGCCGCGCGACGCGGCCGCGGATCGATGACCGGTCCAGCTGGAAGGGCAGGACCGTGTCGTCCCAGGCGATCTGGTTGATCTTGCTCATGGCGTATCCTTGAAATCCTTGGGGCACCGCGCACAGGCGGGCCGGGTCGGGGCCCAATATAAGGTTTTCGGCGCCGATCCCAAGGGGGCTGGCGACGGCGCGCCCCTGCGGCATGGGCGGTTCCGCCGCCCGCCGCCCCGCGCTATCAAGGCGCCGATCTAGCAAGGAGCGCCCATGATTCCCCGCTTTGGCCATACCCCTCGACGGGCCCGGCGCTATCGTCTGAGGCCCGGCGCCTACGCGGTCCTGATCCGCGACGGGCGGGTCCTGCTGACCCATCAGGACGCCCCCGACCCCGAGTTCCAGCTGCCCGGTGGCGGGATCGATCCGGGCGAAGGCGCGATCGGCGCGCTGCACCGCGAAGTGCTTGAGGAAACCGGCTGGACGATTTCGGGGCTCTGCCGAATCGGCGCCTATCGGCGGTTCTGCTACATGCCGGATTACGGGATGTGGGCGGAAAAACTGTGCTCGGTTTGGACCGGACGGCCGGTTCTGCGCCGTGCCGCGCCGACGGAACCCGGTCACAGCGCGCATTGGCTGGCGGCGTCCGAGGCCGCCCGCCGCCTGGCCGATCCGGGGGCCCGGGCCTTTCTGCGTGACGCCCTCGCCGGCCGGGGCCGGCGGATCTGATGGCGGCGCCGGGCATGCCCGCCCTTGCGCGATGCCGGGCTCAGTGACGAGGCAGCTTGACCGTCTCGGCCGGGCGCAGATATTCGATCAGCACCGCGGACATGTCGTCGAGCCGTTCGCCGCGGCAGTATTCCGACACCGACCAGGCCATCGATTCCAGGAAGGCGTGTCCGCTCAGAAAGGCGTTGGTCCGCATGATGGCTTCCAGCCCTTCCTCGCCCAGAAGCGGGCCGGCGGAGCTTGACGCCTCGGTGATGCCGTCCGAGGCGATCAGCAGCCGGTCGCCGGGTTCCAGCGTGAATTCGATCTCGTCGAAGATCGGATTGTCGAACACCCCCACCGGCATGCCGCCATTGCCGATCTTCAACACACGTCCGTCGGGCTTTTGCAGCATCGGATGGGGATGACCGGCCTGAACCATCTGGACGCGGCCGGTGAGGTGGTTCAGCTCCGCGTAGATCATGGTGAAATAGCTGTCGGTGCTCATCTCCTCCAGCATCATGTTGTTGAAGAAATGCGCCAGCGCGGCGGGCGTGACCGCGTCGCTGCCGGCCTGCGCCGCGCGCAGCGCGACATTCTGGTCAGCGGCGCCCGACAGATGCACCGAAAGCTGGGCCGTCAGCAGGGCGGCGGTGACGCCGTGGCCCGACACGTCAAGCGCATACAGCCCGACACGGTCGGCATTGATCGGAAAAAACCCGACCAGGTCGCCGCCGATATGTCCGGCCGGGCGCAACAGCAGCGACAGCTGCAGCGGGCCGAACCGGCCGGCGCGTTCGCGCACCAGCCCCTGTTGAAGCTTGCGCGCCTCGCGCAGGTCGCGGTCGATGGCGGCCTGGGTCTCCTCCAGCTTGTCCAGCGCGCGCCGCAGCTGGTCGTTGCTGGCGCGCAGTTCCTCCTCGATGCGCAGGATGCGTTCGCCGGCCGACAGCCGGGCCAGCAATTCCTGCCCGGCGATCGGCTTGGTCAGGAAATCGTCGGCCCCGGCATCAAGCCCCCTGGCGATGTCGCCCTCTTCGGCATTCGAGGTCAACAGCACGAAATAGCCATAGACCTTGCGTGCCCGAGCGCGGAACGCGCGGCAAAGATCCAGACCCGACATGCCGGGCATGACCCAGTCGGAGAGGATGAAATCGGGCTCCAGCCCATCGCACAGCGCCAGCGCCTCGTCCCCCGAAGCGGCCTCGGTGACGGCATAACCCGCCCGGCGCAGCTGCACCCCGATCAGATTCCGCTGCGCGCGGCTGTCATCGACCAGCAGCACCTTGCGGGCCTGGCGCTTGCCTTTGGGTGAGGGCGTGACCTCTGGGGTTCGATTCGCGAAATTCATGTCTGCGGTTCTAGCCGAATGCCTGTAAAGAAGCGGTAAAGCGGCGGCGGGCAGCGCCTTAAATATTCCGAAATCTGTCGCGGTTAACCTGACCCCCGACGATGAAGAAGGCAGGACGCGAAGCGATGATGATCGAATGGGAACACGTGCTGAAACTGCGCGACGATATCGGCAGCGGCGCGTTCGCAAGCGTGGTGGAGATGTTTCTGGACGAGGTCGAGGCGGTCCTGATGCGACTTGATGTCAGCGATGCCGACCAGCTTTGCCGTGACATGCACCTGCTCAAGGGATGCGCGCTGAACCTGGGATTCAGCGAATTCGTCAGACTTTGCGCCATCGGCGAAAGCCGCGCGGCGACCGGGCATGCGTCCCAGGCCGATCTGGACGCCGTCCTGTCGTGCTATTCCCGCTCCAAGCAGCTGTTCCTGCGCGACCTTCCGCATGTCGCCGGCGTCGATCCGCTGGGCGGGCTGGGCGTGGCATAGCCTGTCGGCGGCGCCTCCTCAGACCAGAAGTTCGGCCAGGATGCCGTCATTGGTGATGTCACGATAGGCGAACCCTGCCTGTTCCAGCCTCTGGACCAGCGTGGTCAGGTTGGCAGGCTCGGTCGTTTCGATCCCGATCAGCACCGAGCCGAAGTTGCGGGCCGATTTCTTCAGGTACTCGAACCGCGCGATATCATCGTCCGGACCCAGCAATTGCAGGAAATCGCGCAGTGAACCCGGGCGCTGTGGCATGCGCAGCACGAAATACTTCTTCACGCCGCTGAAACGCTGGGCGCGTTCCTTGACCTCGGGAAGCCGCTCGAAGTCGAAATTGCCGCCCGAACAGACGCAGACGACGGTCTTGCCGGACAGGTCGCCCAGGTCTTCCAGCACGTCCAGCGCCAGCGCCCCTGCCGGTTCCAGCACCACGCCTTCGGTGTTCAGCATCTCCAGCATGGTGCGGCAGATCCGGTCCTCGGGGGCCAGATGCACGTCAGCCGGGCTGAAGCGGCGCAGCGTGTCGAAGGGCAGGGCGCCGATCCGCGCCACCGCCGCGCCATCGACAAAGCTGTCGACGGCCGGCAGCGCGACCGGCGCGCCATGGTCCAGCGCGGCTTTCAGGCTGGCGCCGCCAAGCGGCTCGGCGAAGGCGAAGCGGGTCTCGGCCCCCGTCTCACCCAGATAGCGCGTCACGCCCGCAGACAGCCCGCCGCCGCCGACCGGCAGCACCACCAGATCGGGCGCCCGGCCCAGCTGGTCCAGCATCTCCAGCCCGACCGTCGCCTGTCCCTCGATGATGTCGGGATCGTCGAAGGGCGACAGGAACGCCGCCCCCTGTTCGGCGCAGAAGGCCTGCGCGGCGGCCAGGGTCTGGTCGAAATAATCCCCCGTCAGCACGATCTCGATGGCGTCGCCGCCGAAGATGCGGGTCTTGTGGATCTTCTGTTGCGGCGTGGTGATCGGCATGAAGATCGTGCCCCGCGCGCCGAAATGGCGGCAGGCATAGGCGACGCCCTGGGCGTGGTTGCCGGCGCTGGCGCAGACGAAATGCGCGTTCGTGCCCGGCCTGTCGCCCACAAGCTTGCGCATCGCGTTGAAGGCGCCGCGCAGCTTGTAGCTGCGGACCGGCGTCAGGTCCTCGCGCTTGAGCCAGATGTCGGCGCCATGTTTCGCCGACAGATGATCGTTGCGCTGCAACGGCGTGGGCCCGAACAGGTCGCGAAGCGCGGCCTCGGCATTCTTGACGGAGGCGACAAAGTTTTCCATCCCCGCGCCATGCCCCGAAAGCGCAAACTTGGCAAGGGCCGCGCACGGTTATTGCGCGCGCCGCCCTTGTGACACCGCGCGATTGGCCTTATTCCCCACGACAAAATCCAAAGGGGTCCGCCATGTCCGACGCGCCGAAGAAAGTCGTCCTTGCCTATTCCGGGGGGCTCGACACCTCTATCATCCTGAAATGGCTGCAAACCGAATATGGCTGCGAGGTCATCACCTTCACCGCCGATCTTGGCCAGGGCGAGGAACTGGAACCCGCGCGCGCCAAGGCCGAATTGCTGGGCATCGCGCCCCAGAACATCCATATCGAGGACCTGCGCGAGGAATTCGTGCGCGACTTCGTCTTCCCGATGTTCCGCGCAAATGCCCTCTACGAGGGTCTTTACCTGCTGGGCACCTCGATCGCCCGCCCGCTGATTTCCAAGCGGCTGGTCGAGCTGGCACATCAACACGGCGCCGACGCGGTGGCCCACGGCGCGACCGGCAAGGGCAATGACCAGGTCCGCTTCGAGTTGTCGGCCTATGCGCTGGACCCGGCGATCAAGGTCATCGCGCCGTGGCGCGAATGGGACCTGTCCTCGCGCACGAAGCTGCTGGAATTCGCCGAACAGAACCAGATCCCGATCGCCAAGGACAAGCGCGGCGAGGCACCCTTCAGCGTGGACGCGAACCTGCTGCACACCAGCAGCGAGGGCAAGGCCCTGGAAGATCCGGCCGTGGAGGCGCCCGATTACGTCTATCAGCGCACCGTGAACCCCGAGGACGCCCCCGATACGCCCGAGCATGTCGAGATCACCTTCGAAAGGGGCGACGCGGTGGCGATCAACGGCGCCAAACTGTCGCCCGCCACGATCCTGACCGACCTGAACGAGTACGGACGCAAGCACGGCATCGGCCGGCTGGATTTCGTGGAAAACCGTTTCGTCGGCATGAAGTCGCGCGGCATCTATGAAACCCCCGGCGGCACGATCCTGCTCGAGGCCCATCGCGGCATCGAACAGATCACGCTGGACAGCGGCGCGGGCCATCTGAAGGACAGCCTGATGCCGCGCTATGCCGAACTGATCTATAACGGCTTCTGGTTCAGCCCCGAACGCGAGATGCTGCAGGCCGCCATCGACAAATCCCAGGAGCATGTCACCGGAACCGTCCGGCTGAAGCTCTACAAGGGCAGCGTCACCTGCGTCGGCCGCTGGTCCGATCACTCGCTTTACAGCGAAGCCCATGTCACCTTCGAGGATGACGCCGGCGCCTACGACCAGAAGGACGCGGCAGGCTTCATCAAGCTGAATGCGCTGCGCCTGAAACTGGTCGCGAACCGCAATGCGCGGGTGAAATAGATCGACGGGCGGGGCTGCGCCGGCCTGGTGCAGCCCCGCCGTGGTCCTGACGGATGGATGCTGGCATGGCGACCCCGGATTACGCCCTGACGATGGCACGCTATAACCGCTGGCAGAACGGCAACCTGCTGCGCGCGGCCGACCGGATCGGGGCCGATCAGCGGGCGCGGGACCGGGGGGCCTTCTTCGGCTCGATCGAGAAGACGTTTCACCATGTCTATTGGGCGGACCGGATCTGGATGAGCCGGTTTGCCGATGTCCCGGCACCGGCAGGCGGCATCGCGCAGTCGGTGGATTTCGACGGCGGATGGGACGATTTCCGCCAGGCCCGGACCGATCTGGATGACAAGATGCTGGACTGGGCGAGCGGCCTCGGTTCAGACTGGTTCGACGGCGACCTCAGCTGGTTCTCGGGTGCGATGGGGCGCGAGATGAGCAAGCCAAGGCGCCTCGTGGTGATGCATATCTTCAACCACCAGACCCATCATCGCGGCCAGATCCACGCGATGCTGACCGCAGCCGGCGAACGGCCCGGCGACACCGATCTGCCGTTCATGCCGGAAGACGACGAAACCGCCTGATCCGAAAGGTTGCACTCATGACCCGTCCCGCCCGCATCGCCATCGTGACCGTGTCGGACCGCGCCGCGCGCGGAGAATACGAGGACAAGGGCGGCCCCGGCGCAGAGGACTGGTTGCGCGATGTCATCACCTCGCCGGTTGAGATCGCCCGCCACATCGTCCCCGACGGCCGCGAAGGCGTGGCCGCGAAACTGCGCGAACTTGTCGAAGGGGGTGCCGACCTGATCCTCGTCACCGGCGGCACCGGCCCCGCGCCGCGCGACCAGACGCCCGAGGCGGTCATGGACGTGGCCGAACGCGAATATCCCGGCTTTGGCGAGGAGATGCGCCGCGCGTCGCTGCGCGAGGTGCCGACCGCGATCCTGTCGCGCCAGACGGCTGTCAGCCGCGACGCCACGCTGATCATCACCATCCCCGGCAAGCCCTCGGCCATCGCCACCTGCCTGAACGCGGTGTTTGCGGCGGTGCCCTATTGCCTCGATCTGCTCGGCGCGGCCCGTATCGAAACCGATCCGGCCAGGATCGAGGCCTTCCGGCCAAAGGCCGGATAGAGTGGCGGGCCCGGACCGGCCCGCCGCTGGGGCGGCCGGCGGACGCCCAAAGCCAGGGGGGGCTCAGTCGGATGCCTTTTTCCGGCTGCGCTTGACTGCGGGGGCTTTGGGTTTTGCGGCGGCAACGCGCTTTTCGTCGCGTTCCAGCCGGGCCTCGCGTAGCCGGGTGGAAATTTCATCCCGGCGCGAGCGGTCCTCCTCGATGATCAGCTTGGCGGCAGCGGTCGTCCTGTCCTGCAGCGTTTCCGGCGGCCTGAAATGCTGACCGAACAGCGGGCTTGGTTTTTCCTTGCGTGTCACATGGGTCCTAACTGAAAGATCGGCATGTCCTGCCGCGTTGCGGATGGGCCTTGTCTGACCCGAATGTTTGCCGGTCGCCTGACACGACCCGTCGGGCGCAGCCGATGATCGCCATGGGGTTCCGGCTTGCGCGGCACTGTTCTGAAGTGATCGCACGACCCCTTGGTACCGCCCGCACATGCCCGGTGGCCTCGTCCACATATAGGGTATCTTGCGGCGATTACATCATATTCCCTGCGGATTTGTGCGGTTCACGTTCCCGCGGTCGCACGCCGCGCGTCGGCAGCCCGGCTGCATGGACGGCGCGGATGGCGCAACGCCTGGCCGTTCGCAAGCTGTGGACAGCCTGTGCATGTCCGGTGTCGCCCAGGTGCACGCCCTGTGCAGCCGGAAACCCGGCATTTGCTGGCGCTTCCCGACGGCCTGCCCGAAACATCGCATCACGCAACGCACGCATGCTGCACGCAACGCCTCAGCCGCCGAACAGCCGCAACGCGACCGGCGCGATGATCGCCGTCAGCACCGCGTTCAGTCCCATGCCGATGCCCGAAAACGCGCCCGCCGTCTCGTTCACCTGGAAGGCGCGGGCGGTTCCGATCCCGTGGGCGGCCACGCCCACCGAAAAACCCCTTGCCCGCCAGTCTGTTACGCGCAGCGCGTCCAGCAGAGGCGTGACGATGATCGCCCCGAAGATGCCGGTCAGCAGAACCAGCGCGGCGGTCAGCGTGGGCTGGCCGCCAAGCCGTTCGGCGATCCCGATGGCGACCGGCGCCGTGGTCGATTTCGGCGCCAGAGAGGCCAGGACAGAGCCCTGGATTCCAAGGGATTTCGCGATCGCCAGCGCCGAAACCACGGCAACCGACGAGCCCACCAGCAACCCCGCCAGCATCGGCCACGCGGCCTTGCGCACGCGCGGCAGGTTGTCATAGAGCGGAAGCCCCAGCGCCACGGTCGCCGGCCCCAGCATGAAGTGGACGAACTGCGCCCCCTCGAAATAGGTCGCGTAATCGGTGCCCGTCACCAACAGCATCAGCGCAAGCAGGATGATCGCGATCATGACAGGATTTGCCCAGCTTTTCCGTTTGCTTGCGCGAAACGCCGCGTCCCCGATCAGATAGGCGACCAGCGTCGCCGTCAGCCACAGCAGCGGGCCTTCGGACAGATAGGACCAGATCAGCAGCGGATCACTCATCGCCCCGGCCCTTGATCGCGGTCGGGTCTTCGGACCCGGCCAATCGTGCGACCGCCGTGAACGCAAGCGCGCCCGCGCCGATGGCCAGCACCGTCGATCCCGCCAGCGCCAGCGCAAGCCCCAGCCCATGATCGCGCAGCAGTTCCCAATGGGCCACGATCCCTACGCCCGCCGGCACGAAGAACAGCGACAGATGTTGCAGCAGCCCCATCGTGGTGGGTCGGATCCGGTCGGCAAGGGCGGGCCTGGCGATACAGGTTCCCACCAGCAGCAGCAGTCCGACGACAGGACCGGGCAGCGGCAGGTCCAGCGCCCGCGAGGCGACCTCGCCGACAAGCTGGAAGGACAGGATGATGGCAAGCGTGGCGATCATGGCCGGACGCTAGCGCCGCCACGACACGGGCGCCAGCAGGATCGATCGCAGCGGTGGCACACGCGCGCATCTTGTGGATGCGCGCTCGCTTGAGGCCATATATGGCGTTTCGGTTGACTTGTTGCGGTGGCGCGGCAACAATCCGCTAACCGAGCAGAACAAGACGGAGCGCCAAGGTGCGATTCGACCGGCTTCGCCTCAATGGCTTCAAGAGCTTCGTGGACCCGACCGATCTGGTCATCCGTGAGGGGCTGACCGGGGTCGTCGGTCCGAATGGCTGCGGCAAGTCCAACCTGCTCGAGGCGCTGCGCTGGGTGATGGGCGAGAATCGCCCGACCGCGATGCGTGGCGAGGGCATGGAGGATGTCATCTTTGCCGGCACATCGCGCCGGTCCGCGCGCGGCCACGCAGAGGTCATGCTGACGGTCGACAACCGCGACCGGCTGGCACCGGCGGGCTTCAACGACGACGATCGGTTCGATATCGTGCGCCGGATCACGCGCGACGCGGGCTCTGCCTACAAGATCGGAGGCAAGGATGTCCGGGCGCGCGATGTGCAGATGCTGTTCGCGGACGCCTCGACCGGCGCCCATTCCCCGGCTCTGGTCCGTCAGGGGCAGATCAGCGAACTGATAAACGCCAAGCCCAAGAACCGGCGCCGCATCCTGGAAGAGGCGGCTGGAATCAGCGGCCTCTATCAGCGCCGGCACGAGGCCGAACTGAAGCTGAACGGGGCAGAAAACAACCTGACGCGCGTCGATGACACGCTGGAGCAGCTGACGGCGCAGGCGGCCAGCCTTGCGCGCCAGGCGCGCGCGGCCGCGAAATATCGCGAGTTCGGCGCTTCCCTGCGGCTGGCCGAGGGGGTGCTGCTGTATCGCCGTTGGGCCGAGGCAGAGGCCGCCCGGCTGGCTGCGGCCGACGCATTGGCCGATGCCCTGGGATCCGCAGCCCAGGCCGAGGCGGCATCGCGGCAGGCGGCGTCGCTGCGCGAGGCCGCGGACGCGGCACTGCCCCCCCTGCGCGAGGAGGAACAGGTCGCCGCGGCGATCCTCTCGCGGCTGGTCGTCGAGCGCGAGGCGCTGGACGAGGCCGAGGCGCGCGCGGCCGAACAGGTGCGCGGCCTCGTCGCCCGGATCGCACAACTCGACCGCGACATCGAGCGCGAGGACGCCCTGAACCGCGACGCGGGCGAGGTGGTGGAGCGGCTGGCCTGGGAGCAGGCCGAACTGGAAAAGGCCGGGCAGGGGCATGAGGCCCGTCTGGACATCGCGGCGGCGCAGGCGGATGAAGCTGCAGACGCGCTGCGCGAGGTCGAGGCGCGGCTGGCCGAGCTGACCGACGAATCGGCGCGGCTGGCGGCGCGGCACCAATCTGCCGACAGGCTGGTCGCCGATCTTCGCGCGATGCGAGACCGGGCCGAACGCGCCGCCGCCGAAGCCGAAGGCAACGCGGCCCGCGCAGCCGAGGCCGGCAACGCCGCCGCAGATGCGCTGCGCGCGGCCGAAGAGGCGCAGGAGGCCGCCCGGTATCGCGCCGAAGCCGCCGAGGATGCCCTTGCCGAAGCCGAGGCCGCCCGCGCCGAGGCGGAGTCCGCCGAGGCGTCGGCGCGCGCGGCCCGGTCCGAGGCCGAGGGCGAAAACGGCGCGCTTGCCGCCGAGATGGCTGCGCTGCGGCGGCTGGTGGACCGTGGCCGTTCGGGCGGCAAGGCGATCCTGGACCGGGTGCAGGTGAGCAAGGGTTTCGAGAATGCCTTCGGTGCCGCGCTTGGCGACGATCTGCGGGCCGGTCTGGCAGAGGATGGCGAAACCGGCTGGCATGCGCTGCCGGGCTGGGACGCGCCGCAACCCCTGCCCGAAGGGGCGCGGCCGCTATCGGCTCAGGTGGCGGGTCCGGACGCCCTGTCGCGCAGGCTGTCGCAGGTCGGCTGGGTCGCCGACGTCGCGACCGGTGCCGCGATGCAGGCGGGATTGGCGCCCGGGCAGAGGCTCGTGACGCCCGCGGGCGATCTGTTCCGATGGGACGGAATGCGGGTCATGGCGGGCGAGGCGTCGTCGTCGGCCGCCCTGCATCTTCAGAAGGTCAACCAGTTGAACGAGATCGCCGGACAGGCCGAGGCGGCCGAGGCCCGCGCTGCGGTGGCCGCCGACAGGCATGATGCCGCCAGGGCCTGCCTGGCCGAAGCCTCGGGCAACGAGAAATCCGCCCGCGATGCGCGGCGAGAGGCAGAGCGGCTGCTGTCGGATGCGTCGCGGGCCGCGACACGGGCGGAATCGGATCTGTCGATGGCCAGCAGCCGGCTGGAGTCGGCACGGGGCGAGCTTGCCCGCCACCGCGCTGATGCCCAGGATGCGCACGGTCGCCTGGGCCAGGCTGAACGCGCCCTGGCGGATCTGCCCGACAAAGCGGATGCCGCCGCCGCCGTGGAAAACGCCCGCACCGGCGTCGAGGCCGCGCGGATCGCAACCATGACCCGCCGGGCCGCGCTGGACGAATTGCGGCGCGAAGGGAATGCCCGCATCAGGCGGCTGCAGGAAATCGCCAAGGAGGAATCCGGCTGGAAGCTGCGCCTGCAACAGGCCGGCACGCGCGCCGCCGAGCTGGCCGCGCGGAGGGACGGTGCTGCTGACGAGCTGGAAGCGGCCGAGGCGCAGCCTGCGATCCTCGCCCAAAGGCGCGACAGCCTGACAGAGCGCGAGGTCGTGGCCGACCGGCGCCTTGCCGCCGCCCGCGATGCGCTGTCCCTGGCCGACGAGACGGCGCGCGCAGCCGCCCATGCCGAGCGCGACGCCGAGCGCGCCGCATCCGAGGCGCGCGAGATCCGCGCCGCCCGCGAGGCGCGCGCCGAAGCCGCCCGCGACAGCGAGGCTGCCGCCCGTCTTCGCATCCACGAGGACAGCGAGGATACGCCGCAGGCGCTTCTGGACAGCCTTGGCGACACCGACACCGGCATCGCGGTCTCAGCGCTGGAGGACCGGATCGCCCGGCTTCGCGGCCAGCGGGATGCGCTTGGGGCGGTGAACCTGCGGGCTGACGAGGACAAGCGCGAACTGGAAGAGGAACGTGACCGGCTTGCCGCCGAGAAGACGGATCTGGAAGAGGCGATCCGCAAGCTGCGCGCCGGGATCGGCAGCCTGAATCGCGAAGGCCGCGAACGTCTGCTGACCGCCTTCGAGACGGTGAACGGCAATTTCACCACGCTGTTCACCACCCTGTTCGGTGGCGGCGAGGCGCGGCTGGTGCTGGTCGAATCCGACGATCCGCTGGAGGCCGGGCTCGAGATCATGTGCCAGCCGCCGGGCAAGAAGCTGTCCACGCTGTCGCTGCTGTCGGGGGGCGAGCAGACATTGACTGCGCTGGCCCTGATCTTCGCGGTGTTTCTGGCCAACCCTGCGCCGATCTGTGTGCTGGACGAGGTCGATGCGCCGCTGGACGACGCCAATGTCAGCCGCTTCTGCGACCTGCTGGACGCGATGACACGCAAGACCGAGACGCGGTTCCTGATCATCACCCATCATGCCGTGACGATGGCGCGGATGGACCGGCTGTTCGGCGTGACGATGGTCGAGCAGGGGGTCAGCCAGCTGGTCAGCGTCGATCTGAAACGCGCCGAGGCTCTGGTCGCCTGATCCGCCCCGCGCTAGGCTGCGCGCGAATCCCGACCGCCGTCCGGGATGCGATGCCGGACGGCCCTGACCGATGAGGACATCCGATGAGCATCGACGCAACCCTGGCCGAAAAAGGCATCACCCTGCCGGACGCGCCCGCCCCGGCGGCGAATTACGTGCCGTTCGTGAAAAGCGGCAACCTGATCTTCGTGTCCGGCCAGATCAGTGCGGACGAGAACGGTCTGATCAAGGGCAAGCTGGGCGAGGCCCTGTCGGTCGAGGCCGGGGCGGCGGCCGCGCGGCGCTGCGGCCTGTCCTTGATTGCGCAGCTGAAAGCCGCTGTGGGCGATCTGGACCGGGTCAAGCGCGTGGTCAAGCTGACGGGTTTCGTCAATTCCACCCCCGATTTCACCGACCAGCCCAAGGTCATCAACGGCTGCTCTGATCTGATGGTCGAAGTTTTTGGCGATGCCGGGCGCCATGCGCGCGCGGCCGTCTCGGCACCGTCCCTGCCTCTGGGCGTCGCAGTCGAGATCGAAGCGATCTTCGAGGTCGCCTGATGGCCGCCCTGCCGTCCGAATTCATCCGCATCCCGATCGCCCATCGCGGTCTGCATGGGAAGGACATACCCGAAAACAGCCTCGCGGCCGCACAGGCCGCGATCGAAGCGGGCTATGGAATCGAGATCGACGTCCAGCCGGCGGCGGACGACGTGCCCATGGTGTTTCACGATTACGATCTGGCCCGCCTCGCGGGTGAGGAGGTCTTCATCGCGGATATCGACTCCGACGAACTGGCCGAACGGCGGCTGCTGACCAGCGCCGAGACGATCCCGACACTGGCCGCCCTCTTGCGGCTGGTCGAGGGGCGCGTGCCGCTGTTGATCGAGATCAAGGATCAGGATGGGCGCCTTGGGCCGCATATCGGCGATCTGCACCGGCATGTCGCCGACCAGTTGAAAGCCTATGAAGGGCCGGTCGCTGTGATGTCCTTCAACCCGCATGTGGTGAAGGCATTTCACGAGCGTGCACCAGAGATCCCGGTCGGGATCACCTCGTGCGGGTTTCCGGCCGAGGATTGGCCAGCACTGGACGCAGAAACCCGCCGCCGCCTGGCCGATATCGACGATTTTCCCGACACCGGCGCGTGCTTCATCTCGCATGACAGAAAGGATCTGGCCAATCTGCGGGTCGATGCGCTGAAGGCGCAGGGCGTCCCGGTCCTGTGCTGGACAGTCCGCAGCGCCGAGCAGGAGACCGCCGCGCGGGAGGTCGCGGACAACATCACCTTCGAGGGATACCGCCCCGATGTCTGAACCGCGCGGATGCAACGCTGCCTGCCCTGCGGGCAGGCGGTGGCCGGGGGGCTCACACCCCCGGACCCCTGCGGGGGGGAACGCAGACCGGAAATCGGTCCACTTCGCTGCGGGCGCGGGCGCCGCCGGCAGATCGCCGCAGCCGAGGCGATCGTGAGCCAGGCCGCGCTGCCACTGCGCGCGCAGGTCCCTGGCCTGGTCCCATGAGCGCGCCGCTGACACTGACCACCCATTCCGCCATCGCCGAGATCGCGCCCGAGACATGGGACGCGCTTGGCGACGGCAATCCCTTCACCTCGCATCGCTTCCTGAACGCGCTCGAGCTTTCGGGATCGGTCGGACCGGGAACAGGCTGGCAGCCGCTTCACCTGACCATCGAGAGAGACGGACAGATCGTCGGCGCCGCCCCGCTTTACGCGAAATCGCACAGCCAGGGTGAGTACATCTTTGATCACGCCTGGGCGCAGGCCTATATGCGGGCGGGCGGCGACTATTATCCCAAGCTGCAATCCTGCGTGCCCTTCACGCCCGCAACGGGCGCGCGTCTGCTGTCGCCCGAACCCGGCGTGCAACGGGCGCTGCTGGCCGGCATGACGCAGCTGGCCGAGCGCGGCGGAGCATCGGGCGTCCATGTCACCTTCTGCACCGGCGAAGAGGCCGCACTGGGCAAGGCGGCGGGTTTTCTGCCACGCGTCACCCAGCAATTCCATTGGTTCAATCGCGACTATGGCAGCTATGACGATTTCCTGGCCGACCTTTCTTCGCGCAAGCGAAAGGCGCTGCGAAAGGAACGGCAGCGGGCGCAGGATTTCGGCGGAACGATCCGGCACCTGACCGGGGACGCGCTGCGGCCCGAGCACTGGGATGCGTTCTGGCGCTTCTATCAGGACACCGGCAACCGCAAATGGGGCACGCCCTATCTGACCCGCGCCTTCTTTGACGGCGTGGACCGGACCATGCGCGACGACGTGCTGCTTGTGCTGGCCGAACGGGACGGACAACCGATCGCGGGCGCGCTGAACTTCATAGGGCCCGACGCGATCTATGGCCGTTACTGGGGCTGCGTCGAGGATCATGCCTATCTGCATTTCGAGCTGTGCTATCATCAGGCCGTCGACTATGCGATCGCACATGGCCTGTCGCGCGTCGAGGCGGGGGCGCAGGGCGAACACAAGCTGGCACGCGGCTATTTGCCGGCCCCGATCCACTCGCTGCACTGGGTTCGGGACCCGGGGTTCATGCGCGCGCTGTCGGGCTATCTGGAGCAGGAGCGAGCAGCGATGGGCGATGAGATCGCGACACTGACCGACTGGGGTCCGTTTCGCAAATCGAACGCGCCCACCGATTCGTGAGCGGGCAGACCAGGGCGGGTTGCCTTGCCTGCGGTTCGTGGAGGTCGAACCGGCGGTCACCAGCAACTGCGCCATGTCTATCGCAGTCGTGCAGGATGGACGAAGATCAGCGTCGCGCGGTCCTGACGGGGCGGCCTGGCCTTGGCAATCCAAGGCCCGGTCAGCTGGTCGGTTTGTGGTCGGGCCGCAACAGGTTCCGGCCGTCATCGACACGCCCGCGATCCACCAACTGCTCGAACGCAGAATCCGGACTGACGTCATATGGTGTCGCCTCCGGCGCGGGCTCGGCGGGTACAGGCCTGGGCACGGGCGCTTCGATACCCGTTTCGGTGCCCTCGATCCGGATGCGGTGGATCGGTTCGGGGATGCCGTATCCGGCCGCGTCGAGAGCTTGGCGCAAGCGCCGGAAAACCTCGCCCCGCGCCAGATCGAAATCGGTCCCGTCCTGCGACACCCACGCGCCGGCACGGATCACGAGAAATTCGTTTCCCGAGGCCTCGATCCATGCGACGGGCTCGGGACGAGGAAGGACGAAATCCATCGCGGCCAGCGTGCGCAGGACCAGATCGCGCGCCCTGTCCAGATCGGCGACCGGATCCACGGTGAGATCGACCAGAAGGCGGCGCTCGGGGTTGCGCGTATAGTTCGTCAGGACCGCCTTGTAGACGATCTGGTTTGGAAGCCGAATATGGTTGCCGTCAAGCGTGAGAAGCGTTGTTCCGCGACTGGTCAGCCGGATCACGCGGCCGCGTTGACCGGCAAGTTCGATCAGATCGTCGGGACTGAACGGCTGGCGGAGCGACAGGATGATCGTCGCTACGAAATTCTCGATCGTGTCACGCGCGGCAAAGCTCAGTGACAGGCCGAAGATGCCGGCGGCGCCGAGCAGGGTGCCCAGCAATGCCGTCGCCTCCATCAGGTCCAGCGCGACGACCAGCGCGACCACCCAGGAACTCAATCTGATCGACTGCGCCATGAAGTCGGCGATGAAAGGGTTGGGCGCAATTCGCGCCAGCGTCTTTCTGCGACGTGACAGCCAGCCGCCGATGAGGACGATGGCGGTGCCCACGAGCAGCCCAAGGAAGACGAAGGGAAGACCGGCGACGACCTGGTTAAGCCGCTGCAGAAACCTTTCGCGCACCGATTCCAGTCGCAAGCTGATATCGGTCGACAAAGCCACCTGATCCTCGATGGCGACCACCCCGTCCACGCGCGCGACCAGCGTGTTCAGTCGGTCGATCGTGTCCTGCTCGGTGACCTCGCCGGTCAGAGTGACGATGCCCGCATCCACGCGCACGCGCACGGAATCGAAGGCTGCGACCTGCTTCAGCATGCTGTCGATGCGGTTTCGGATCGCCAGGTCGGTCGAGGCATTGTTCTGGACAGAGATGGTGCCGCTGGGTGCCGTCGCGCCATCGCCGCCGACCTGCCCCTGAACCGGGCCCGCCAGGCCCGCGCCGACGACGAGCAGCAGGACGAGCAGCAGGCCCCGCATCATGCCATGATCGGTTCTGCCTTGGCCAATGCGTCAAAGCGCATCAGGGTGGCGACCAGCGCCGTCATCTGGTCCAGCGGGATCATGTTCGGGCCGTCCGAGGGTGCTTTGTCTGGATCCTCGTGGGTTTCGATGAAGACGGCGGCCACGCCAAGCGACACGGCGGCGCGCGCCATCACCGGCGCGAATTCACGCTGCCCGCCCGAGGACCCGCCCTGACCACCGGGCTGCTGGACGGAATGGGTCGCATCCATCACGATCGGGTAGCCCGTGCGCGCCATGATCGGGATCGATCGCATGTCCGCCACCAGCGTATTGTAGCCGAAGCTGACGCCGCGTTCGGTCAGAAGGATTTTCTGGTTGCCCGTCGAGGCGACCTTTTCGGCCACGTTGGGCATGTCCCAGGGCGCCAGGAACTGGCCCTTCTTGACGTTGATGACCGCACCGGTCCTGCCCGCTGCCAGCAGCAGGTCGGTCTGGCGGCAAAGAAAGGCCGGAATCTGGATGACATCGACCGACTCGGAGGCAAGGATGGCCTGTTCGGCGTCGTGGACATCGGTCAGCACGGGGCAGCCAAGACGTTGGCGCACGGTTGCGAGCATCTCGAGCCCTTCGTCGATGCCGACGCCCCGACGGCCTTTCATCGAAGTGCGGTTCGCCTTGTCGTAGCTGGCCTTGAAGACGAAGCTTGCGCCGGCCTTCGCGCAGGCTTCGGCCATCCTTTCGGCGATCATCAGCGCGTGGTCCAGGGTCTCAAGCTGGCAGGGGCCCGCGATCACCGTCAGCGGAAGGTCGTTGCCGCAGGTCAGATCGCCGATGCGGACGTGGCGGGGTGTGGTCATGTGGATACCTGTTCTCGCAAGATGGAAGCGGTCAGGGACAACATGAGGTAGATCCCCGAAAAAATCAAAAAGGCGACCAGTGTGTTCTGGACGGCCCTTGGATAGGTCGCCTCGTCCGGCGGAACGGGGGCGACCGACAGCGACAGATAGCGGACCTGCTTGTTGGCTTCGATCCGCGCCGTTTCCATCTGCGCGGCCGCCGCCGCCAGCAGTTCCTGCCGCGTCGCAAGGTCGCTTTCGGCGATCCGCAATTCGCCCGTGACCGCGGCCAGAGAGCTGCGCGTGTCGTTGCCCTGGGTCAGCTGAAGTCGGGTGGTGGCGATCATCTCTTGCAGCCGGGCGATGTCGCCGCGCACGGTCTCGACGCGGCTTTGCTGGGGGCGTGAATTCGCCATAAGCTGCCCCAGTTCAAGCTGTTTCTGGCTGAGTTGGCCTTCGAGCGTGGCGATCTGGTTCATGATGACGGTGCCTTCCGCGACCGGGTCCAGAACGCCCAGCTCCTGCTGCAGCTGCTGCACGCGCCGCTGGGCGGCAACAACCTTGTCCTCGGCATCCTGGTAGTTCCGGACCGCGCCGTCCATCTGGTCGTCGCGCAGCCGCGAGGTCATGCGGTCGACCTGTTCCTCGGCGTAGTCGATCAGCGCCAGCGAGAATTCCTGGCTGAGCCGGGGATCGGGGGCGATCACCTCCATGTCCAGCATCCCCTCGGTCGGATCATAGCCGATCTTCACTGAATCCAGATAGACCTTGTAGGCGGCCTCGTTCGTGGCGTCGGGGGCAAGCCGCTTGACCGGGTCCACCGAGGGATCCTGGAAGGCCCGCTTGAAGCCCTTGTCCGCATCCAGCCGCAGCATCGCGTCGCGCGAGGTCAGATAGCTTTGCACCGCAACGGAATCCGGGTTCGTCGCCATCTGCGACCCGGCCAGCAGTCCGCCCATCCCGCCTGAGCCGGCACTCTCGGCCATCTGGATCTGAAATTGCGAGAAGGTCGCGTAAAGCGGCGTGGCGACGCGAAAGTAATACCACCCGGCGATGGCGGTCGGCAGTGCAACGAAGAACAGCAATCGCAGCGCCAGCATTGTCATCCGCCGGCGGCGACGGCGGGCGATGTCGCGCTGGATCAGATAGATTTCAGCGGCACGCTGATCCTCGGCCAGCGCCTCGCGCGAGGGCAGCGGCGGACGGACCGGGCCGACATCGGTGCCTTTCGATTGCGGAGCGATGACCGCGGGCGTGTTGCGGGCCGGTTCGGCCTGCGCACGGCTGCCCTCGGTTGCCAGGATCTGGCTCAGCGCGGCCCGGTGCGAGGGGTCGATGCCGCGCTCGCGCAGGCGCAGCACGGCCTCTTCGTCCGAGGACACCTCGATCTGGTGCAGCGCGGCGATCCGGCGCGCGATCCGCAACTGCCGCTCGGTCAGTTGCTCGGCGCGGATCGCCTGCAACCGGGCGTTCAGATCGGGGTTTTCCGGTTCGGCGGCCGGTTTCCCGAGGTCGGGAAAACCGTCGTCGATCGGGTCTGTCAGCTTCAGCCGTTCGCGCAGATCGTCGGCCCGCGGCGCTGGCGTCGCGGCCCCGGTTCGGGCCGGATCGGCCGGACCCTGACCGAAATGCGGCGGAAGGTCGGCCTTCTTTCGGATTTCGATCCGGACATTGGGCGCGGGGCTGGAGGATGGCTTCTCCGCCGCGCCGTGATCGGTCGCGGGGCGGACCGATTCCGACGGAGACAGATGAAATCTGCGGGCCTTAGGCGGTGTAGTCATAATACTGTTTCGCCTCGTCGAGTGACTCGAACATGTACAATTTTCCGTCCCGCATGATCGCCGCGTGCCGGCAGAACTTTTCGATCGTCTTGGGCTGATGCGAGACGATCACGACCGTCGAGTTCCGCAGCCTTTCGAACAGAACCTCGCCGGCCTTGCGGTTGAATTCCACATCGGTGGTCTGAGGCATTCCCTCGTCGATCAGGTAGATGTCGAATTCCAGCGCCAGCAGCAGCGAAAAGGTAAACCGCTGCCGCATCCCCGAGGAATAGGTCCCCACGGGCATGTCGAAATATTCCTTGATGTCGGTCAGCCAGCGCGTGAAGGCCGAAACATAGTCCGGGTCAAGCCCGTAGATCCGCGCGATGTAGCGCGAATTCTCGTTCGCGGAGTGCTTCGAGACGACGCCACCCATGAACCCCAGCGGAAAGGAAATGCGGCAATCGCGCCGGATCGTGCCCTCATCGGGTTTTTCCAGACCGCACATCATGTTGATCAGGGTCGTCTTGCCGGTGCCGTTCGGGGCCAGGATGCCAAGTGAACTGCCCAGTTCGACGCGGAACGAGGCCCGGTCGAGGATCACCTTGCGCTGCGTCCCGGTCCAGAAGGATTTCGAGACATTGTCGAATTCCAGCATGGCTGTTCGTTACCATCCGTCACGCGTTGTCCGGCCGCCATGCCGGGCCTCCGACAGAACCTGCCGGACCATAGGCTGACGCCCCATCACTGTCCAGTTTGGTTCCGCAATGCCTGATAAATCGTGAGTCTGCACCCTTCTTTCGCGCGGCATTTTCACTAGATGTTCTGGATGTCCGGACTTGCCGATCAGATCGCGTCCTGCCGCATCTGCGCTGCGCGCTTTGCTGCGACGGCCACCTCGCATCAGCCAAGGCCGGTTGTCTGGTTCCATGCCAGCGCCCGGATCCTGATCGTCGGGCAGGCGCCGGGAATGCGCGTCCATGAAAGCGGGCGGCCCTTCACCGACCGGTCCGGCGACCGCCTGCGCGACTGGATGGGGGTGGACGAAACGACGTTCTATGATCGCGAGCGGGTGGCGATCGTCCCGATGGCCTTCTGCTTTCCCGGATATGACGCAGGCGGCGCGGACCTGGCCCCACCTGCGGTGTGCGCCGAAACATGGCGAGACCGGGTGATGGCCATGCTGAAACCGCGCTTGTTGCTGCTGGTCGGCGGCCATGCCATGCGCTGGCATCTGGGTTCGCGCGATGTCACGTCGACGGTGAGGAACTGGCGCGAGCATGCCCCCCTGACCTTTCCACTTCCACACCCGTCCTGGCGCAACACAGCCTGGCTGCGCCGCAATCCCTGGTTCGAGGCCGAGCTTGTGCCAGCCTTGCGCGGGGCGGTCGCGGACGAGCTGGGCCGGCCCGGGCAAGCCGTCCAAGCCGTCTGATCTGCCGCCGGCAGAGCGGGACGCGCGTGTGACGGAATGGCCGCGCGGGAACCTGCATTTCCGACGGAAGCGATCGGCGTTTCGGCGTCCGTCCGGTGGTGCAAACGCCGCGTCTTGTTGATGGGGGGTTTAATCTTGCCGGTCCGCGGGACATTCTTGCCTTACCCGAAACTCAGGATCCCTGCCATGTCACATGTGTTCCCGCGCAATTGCCACGCCCAACTCCCGACCGCTGTCGGAGGCGCGGGGGTCTGGCTGATCGATTCGGACGGCAATCGCTATCTGGACGGTTCCGGAGGCGCGGCGGTCAGTTGCCTTGGTCACGGCGATCCGCAGGTCACCGAGGCGATCAAGGCGCAGCTCGACAAGCTTGCCTTCGCGCATACCGGCTTTCTGACCAGCGAGCCCGCCGAGGCGCTGGCCGACCTGCTGGTCGCTCACGCACCGGGGGATCTGGACCGAGTCTATTTCGTCAGTGGCGGCTCCGAGGCGACCGAGGCCGCCATCAAGCTGGCGCGTCAATACTGGGTCGAGAAAGGCCAGCCCGATCGCTCCAGGCTGATCGCCCGTCGGCAAAGCTATCACGGCAACACCATCGGTGCGCTGTCTGCAGGCGGGAATGAATGGCGCCGACAGCAATTCGGGCCCTTGCTGCTGGATGTCAGCCATATCGCCCCCTGCTATGAATATCGGGAACGTGCCGAAACCGAGACGGCCGAGGAATACGGCATCCGGGCGGCCGAGACGTTGCGCGAGGAAATCCTGCGTGTCGGGCCCGAAACCGTGATGGCCTTCATGGCCGAGCCGGTGGTCGGCGCGACGTCGGGCGCGGTCCCGCCGGTGCCGGGATACTTCAAGCGCATCCGCGAGATCTGTGATGAGTTCGACATCCTGCTGATTCTGGACGAGGTGATGTGCGGCATGGGCCGGACCGGCACGCTTTTCGCCTGCGAGCAGGACGGCATCGCGCCCGACATCCTGTGCATCGCCAAGGGTCTGGGGGCCGGGTATCAGCCGATCGGCGCCATGTTGGTCAGCACGGCGATCTATGACGCCATCGCGCAGGGCAGTGGCTTTTTCCAGCATGGCCACACCTATATCGGCCATCCCGTCGCCACTGCGGCGGGGCTGGCCGTGGTCCGCGCCATCCTTGATCGCGGGCTGCTGCCGCAGGTACAGAAGAAGGGGGCCGCCCTGCAAGAGGCGCTGCAGACCCGGTTCGGCCAGCATCCCCATGTCGGCGATATCCGCGGACGGGGGCTTTTCCGGGGCATCGAGATCGTCGCGGACCGGGACAGCAAGGCCCCCTTCGATCCTTCGCGAAAGATCGCGGCAGCGTTGAAGAAGGCCAGTTTCGCGCGCGGGCTGATCTGCTATCCGATGTCGGGCACGATCGATGGAAAGCACGGCGACCACATCCTGCTGGCGCCGCCCTTCATCATATCCGAGGACGAGATGACCGCACTCGTGGATCGTCTGGCCGGCGCGATGGACGAGGTTCTTCCAGCGGGCAGCTGAGGCGGCGCGCAAACGGGTCGATGCCGGATTCGCCGCGTCGCATGGCGGTGAAGTCGCCGCAAGTTGCTGAAAAAAAATATGAATTGCGGGCAATCGGATTTGGGATTGCCAAAACGGGCCACTACGCTACCGTATCCGCCAACCTGCGCCCCGGTGCAGGATGAAGAAAATGCAAAAGCAACAGTCAAAGGGAGCTAGCCGCATGAACAAGCTCAAATCGATTCTTCTCACGACCGCCTTCGCCGCCGGTGCGACCGCCGCCGCCGCGCAGGAAGATCGTTTCATCACCATCGGTACCGGCGGTCAGACCGGCGTCTATTACGTGGTCGGCCAGTCGATCTGTCGTCTGGTGAACCGCGACACCGAGACCACGGGCATCAAGTGCACGGCGCCGTCGACCGGCGGGTCGGTCGCCAACGTCAACGCCATCAAGTCCGGCGACATGACCATGGGCGTGGCGCAGTCCGACATCCAGTATCACGCCTATAACGGCAGCTCTGAAGAGTTCGAGGGCGACAAGAAATTCGACAATCTGCGCGCCGTCTTCTCGGTCCATCCCGAACCGTTCACGGTGGTGGCGCGCAAGGACGCCAACATCGCCAGCTTTGACGATCTCAAGGGCAAGCGGGTCAATGTCGGCAATCCGGGGTCGGGCCAGCTGGCCACGATGGAGGTCGTGCTGAATGCCAAGGGCTGGTCGATGGGCGATTTCTCGCTGGCCTCGCAGCTGAAGCCTGCCGAACAGTCCGCGGCTCTGGGCGACAACAAGGTCGATGCAATCGTCTACACCGTCGGCCATCCGAACGGCTCGATCCAGGAGGCCACCTCGACGGTGGAGGCCAATCTGGTGCCGGTGACGGGTGAGGAAATCGACAAGCTGATCGAGGAAAACCCCTACTACGCCAAGGCGACCATTCCGGGCGGCATGTATGCCGGCACGGATGAGGACACCGAAACCTTTGGCGTCAAGGCGACCTTCGTGACCTCGGCCGACGTGCCGGACGACATGGTTTATGAGGTGGTCAAGGCCGTCTTCGACAATTTCGACCGCTTCAAGGGCCTGCATCCCGCCTTCGGCAATCTCGAGCCCGAGGCGATGGTGACCGAGGGGAACAGCGCTCCGCTGCATCCGGGCGCCGAGAAGTATTACAAGGAAAAAGGCTGGATCGAATAATCCGGCACAAGACCAGGGCGGCCCGGCCGAGGGCCGCCCTTTTTTCATCTGCGATAGAATAAGAATGCCCAGCAACAGGGGGTGACGCGATGAGCGAGAAAGACAAGAACCAGCGCAGGGAATCCGACCAGTTCGAGGCCAGCGCGGTCGAGATGGAGGCTGCGGGACATGGCGGGCTGTCTCAGGAAGAGATCGACGCCCTTGTCGCCTCTTCCGACACCGGCGCGCGAACGCCTCCTGGCGCGGTTGGCAAGCTTATCCTGATCACCGCGCTGTGCTGGTCCCTGTTCCAGCTGTGGATTGCATCACCCATTCCGTTCATGGTCGGGTTCGGCGTTCTCAACGACACCGAGACGCGCTCGATCCACCTCGCCTTCGCGATTTTCCTGGCCTTTATGGCCTATCCGGCCGAGCGGACGCCGTTCCAGTTGGTTCTGGGCGTTTCGATCCCGATCCTGATGACGATCCTGTTCATGATCGGATCGAAAACCGGTGTCCCGGTCTGGTGGATGCCGATCGCCGGCCTGGCCGTGGTCGCGGCAATCCTGCTGGGCAGCCCGAAAATACGGGTGCCGCCCTGGGAATGGGCGCTGGCGCTGGTTTCCGCCGCGGCCGCCCTCTACATCTATTTCTTCTACGACTCGATCAGCACGCGCATCGGCGCGCCGATCATGCAGGACTATGTCGTCGCGGTCGTGGGGATATTGGTGCTGCTAGAGGCCACGCGCCGCAGCCTTGGTCCCGCGCTGATGATCGTGGCGACGGTCTTTCTGGCCTACACCTTCCTGGGCCCCTACATGCCGGGTATCATCGCGCACAAGGGCAACTCGCTGGCCGAGGTGGTGAACCACCAGTGGATCACCACTGAGGGCGTCTTCGGGATCGCGCTTGGCGTGTCGACCAGCTTCGTCTTCCTGTTCGTTCTGTTCGGCGCGCTGCTGGACAAGGCCGGGGCCGGAAACTACTTCATCCAGGTGGCCTTCTCGCTGATGGGGCACATGCGCGGCGGGCCTGCCAAGGCCGCCGTGGTCAGTTCCGCCATGACCGGCCTGATTTCGGGTTCGTCAATCGCGAACGTGGTCACCACCGGCACCTTCACCATCCCGCTGATGAAGAAGGTCGGGTTCAGTTCCGAAAAGGCCGGCGCGGTCGAGGTCGCCTCCTCGGTCAACGGTCAGATCATGCCACCTGTCATGGGCGCCGCCGCCTTCCTGATGGTCGAATATGTCGGCATCCCCTATTTCGACGTGGTGAAGCACGCTTTCGTTCCGGCGACGATCAGCTACATCGCGCTTGTCTACATCGTCCATCTCGAGGCGATGAAGGCCAATATGCAGGGCCTTCCGCGCGCCTATGTTCCTGGACCTCTGATCCGCCGCCTGATCGGCTTCCTTTTCGGGATCGTCGCGATCGGCATCCTGGCGTTCCTGCTGAAATTCACGATGGGCTGGATTCGTCCGACCTTCGGCGCAAGCGCGATCTTTGTGGTCTTCGCTCTGCTGACCGTCGCCTATGTCGCGCTGCTGTTCGTGGCGTCGCGCGAAGAGCCGCTTGAGCTGGACGATCCGAACGAGCCGGTGACAGAACTGCCCATGCCCGGCCCGACCGTGCGATCGGGGCTGCACTTCCTGCTGCCGATCGTCGTCCTGGTCTGGGCGCTGATGGTGGATCGCCTCTCGCCGGGCCTTTCGGCCTTCTGGGCGACCGCGTTCATGATCTTCATTCTGCTGACCCAGCGCCCGCTGATGGTGATGCTGCGCGGTGTGGACCGGACGGGTAACAGCACCACGATATCCGCCCTCCGTTCGGGTCTCGACGACCTGGTCGACGGCCTGATCTCGGGCGCGCGCAACATGATCGGCATCGGCATCGCCACGGCCACTGCCGGGATCATCGTCGGCGCGGTCAGCCAGACGGGTGTCGGCTCGGCGCTGGCGGACGTGGTCGAGGTGTTGTCGGGCGGCAACCTGATGCTGATCCTGCTGCTGACGGCGGTGCTGTCGCTGATCCTGGGCATGGGGCTGCCGACCACTGCGAACTATATCGTCGTGTCGGCGCTGCTGGCGCCGGTCATCGTGACCCTGGGTCAGCAGAACGGCCTGATCGTGCCGCTGATCGCCGTGCACCTGTTCGTCTTCTATTTCGGGATCATGGCGGATGTGACGCCGCCGGTCGGCCTTGCCAGTTTCGCGGCAGCCGCCGTTTCGGGTGGCGACCCGATCCGCACGGGGGTCATCGCGTTCTTCTACAGCCTTCGCACGGCGGCCTTGCCGTTCCTGTTCATCTTCAACACCGACCTGCTGCTGATCAATGTCGACTGGATACACGGGATCTTCGTGTTCGTGACGGCCACGATCGCAATGCTTCTGTTCGCGGCCGGGACGCAGGGCTGGTTCATCGTGCGAAACCGGATCTGGGAATCGGCGCTGCTGCTGCTGATCGCCTTTGCGATCTTCCGGCCCGGGTTCTTCATGAACTATATCTACCCGCCCTATGAGGACCTTCCGGCGACACAGTTCGAGCAGGCCCTTGCCGATTCCCCTCCCGGATCGCCGTTGCGGTTGCGTGTCGCGGGGTTGAACGATGTTGGTGACCCGATCGAATTCACCGCCCTCATCTCGGTGCCGCAAGGTGCCGACGGCGCCGAGCGCCTGGCGGCGCTGGGGGTTGAGACCGTTCAGACCGGAGACGATGTCGTGATCGACAACGTGGCCTTCGACAGCCCGGGACAGGCCGCCGGCCTGGATTGGGACCAAAAGATCCTGCTGGTCCGCGCGCCGGCACCTGCGCCGTCGAAATACTGGATCTATATTCCGGTGGCGCTGCTGCTCGCGGGTCTGGTCTGGCTGCAACGTCGCCGCGCTGACCCGAACGAGGGACAGCCGCGCGGTAAAGAGAAAGGGCTGAGCCATGCATGAGAACGTCCTTCTGCCCATTGACCTGGAGCACGAGGCCAGTTGGTCGAAGGCGCTTGGCGAAGCGCAGGGCCTGGTCGCCGAGGGAGGGACCCTCCATTTGCTGGGGATCGTTCCCGACATAGGCAGCTCCATGGTGGCGACCTTCCTTCCCAGAGGGTTCGAGATCAAGGCGCTCGACAACATGAAGGTCGCTCTGGACAGCTTTGCCGCCGCCCAGGTCGGAGAGAAGATCAGGGTCGTCACGCATGTCGGGCATGGTCACATCTCGGAGACCATCCTGAAATCGGCCGCGGAGGTGGGCGCCGACCTGATCGTGATGGCCAGCCACAAGCCGGATGAGCTGCGCAGCTTCCTGATCAGCAGCCAGGCGAATTCGGTCGTGCGACACTCTCCGGTGTCGGTGCTGATCGTCCGATAGGCTTGCCTGTGCAAGACCGGCCTTGCCCGGCTGGCCACGAGCAGGCAGGTTCGCGAACATGACCTCTGACATCCACATCGCCCGGCAGGCGTCCAAGCTGCCCATCGCCGATATCGCGGGCCGTCTGGGACTGCGACTGACCGACATCCTGCCTTATGGCCATGACAAGGCAAAGATCACCCATGACGCGCTTGTCGGGCTGCGTGGCCGCGATCCCGGCAAGCTGGTTCTGGTGACTGCCATCAACCCGACACCGGCGGGTGAGGGGAAGACGACCACCACCGTCGGACTGGGTGACGCCCTGAACCGCATCGGCAAGCGCGCCACGATCTGCATCCGCGAGGCGAGCCTGGGGCCGAATTTCGGCATGAAGGGCGGCGCGGCGGGCGGGGGCTACGCGCAGATCGTCCCGATGGAGGACATGAACCTTCACTTCACGGGCGATTTCCACGCGATCACCTCGGCGCACAATCTGCTGGCCGCCATGATCGACAACCATATCTACTGGGGCAACGACCTGGATATCGATACCCGCCGTGTGACGTGGCGGCGGGTCATGGACATGAATGACCGGGCGCTGCGCGACATGGCGCTGGGGTTGGGTGGCGTCTCGAACGGGTTTCCGCGCCAGACCGGCTTCGACATCACCGTCGCGTCCGAGGTGATGGCGATCCTGTGCCTGGCGCGCGACCTGGCCGATCTGCAGCTCCGGCTTGGCCGGATTGTCATCGGCTATACACGCGACCATCGGCCGGTCACGGCCCGCGACCTCAAGGCCGATGGCGCAATGACCGTCCTCTTGCGCGATGCCTTGCAACCGAACCTGGTCCAGACACTGGAGAACAATCCGGCGCTGGTCCACGGGGGACCGTTCGCCAATATTGCGCATGGCTGCAACAGCGTCATCGCGACCCGCGCGGCGCTGGCCATGTCGGAATATGTGGTGACAGAGGCCGGCTTCGGCGCCGATCTGGGGGCAGAGAAATTCCTGGACATCAAGTGCCGCCTCGCCGGGCTGGCGCCGGCGGCCGTCGTGCTGGTGGCCACAATTCGCGCGCTGAAGATGAATGGCGGCGTCGCCAGGCCCGACCTGGCCGCCGCGAATGTCCGGGCCGTCACGGCCGGTTGCGCCAATCTGGGCCGCCATATCGAGAATTTGCACGGTTTCGGGCTGCCGGTCGTGGTGGCGCTGAATCACTTCGACGGGGACAGCGCGGACGAGGTCGCGGCACTGAAGAACTACTGCACGCGGCACGGCGTCAAGGCGATCGTGGCGCGGCACTGGGCCGAGGGCGGTGCCGGCGCCGAGGAGCTTGCACAAGAGGTCGTGGCGCTGGCCGAAAGCGGCCAGGCCGATTTCCATACGCTCTACCCCGATCAGATGTCCCTGTGGCAGAAGATCGAGACGATCTGCACCCGGATCTATCGCGCCGCGCATGCCGAGGCCGCAGCCGGCGTGCGGGATCAGCTTGAGGCATGGGAAGAGGCCGGGCACGGCGGCATGCCGGTGTGCATCGCCAAGACGCAATATTCCTTTTCCACCGATCCCGCGTTGCGTGGCGCGCCCGATGGCCATGTCATCCCGGTGCGCGAGGTCAGGCTGAGCGCCGGGGCGGGGTTCGTCGTCGCGGTCTGCGGCGAGATCATGACCATGCCCGGCCTGCCGCCCCATCCGGCCGCGGAATCGATCGGGCTGGACGCCGACGGACAGATAGAGGGGCTGTTCTGAGCGCTTGTCCGCTCAGGCGGCGGCAACCAGCATCGGGTCGGCTTCGAAAAGCTGTGCCGCCCGCGACAAGCGGCACAGATGCGCAGCCGCGTCGCGCGGCGCGATGCCCTGCGGCGTTTCCGCCGACAGCACGGCCTGATGGGCGTATTTCAGGGCGGCGGCATGCAGCGAATCGCAATCGCGGCCGTTTCTGAACAGCAATGCCTGCTGGCAGCACAGATCGAACTCTGCTGGATCGTTTCTCGCGGCGGCCTGGGACCAGCGCGCCAGCAGGGCCACGTCCGCGGCGTCGCCAAGGGTCACGGGCAGTCCGCGCAGCGCCCGCAATGCCGGATCGGCGCGCCATCCAGCGGGCCATCCGCCGTTGATGTCCAGCATGTCGCGCGCCAGTCGGGTGGCGTTCAAGTCCGGGAACACGGCCAGCGCAAGCCGAGCCAACCGGTCGCGGCGGACGGGGTGCCGCCGAAGTCCGCCGCGAAGGAACCAGTTTTCGCCCGTCACGCGGGTCAGGCCGGCTGCCAGATCAAGGCAGTCATCGGGGTCCAGACCGGCGCACCACGCGTCGGCAGAGGGTAGGATCGCCGTCACGAAGCGCGACAATGCGGCGCTCAGGGGGCGGTCCTGTCGGGCGCCCCTGCGCACGGGCTGCCATCCGCCTGTCTGTGCGATATGCAGCGCGGCCAGCGCGGCCAGTGTCGGCACGGCGCCTGTCCGGAAATCCTGATCCGCCGTCGAATAGCCCGTCTTGCACGGGAAAGACCCGTCTGGGCGCTGGCTGGCAATCACCTCGGCCATCAGTTCGGTGACGTCGTGACCGGGATCGATCAGCCGCAGGCAGAAGACCATCTGCGACATTGCCGTGACATCGCCCCTGTGCCGCGCCCAGTCGGCGAAGCGCAGCGCCTTCGCAAAGGCCTCGCCGTAGATGCGGGGATGGCTCAGACGCGGGCGCTGTTCACCGAAACGATAAAGCTGCATCAGGACGCGCGCGAAACTGTCGATCGCTGCGGCACACACAACCTCGTCGGGGATCGGCCTGCGAACCACCGCTTCGGCTTGCTCCATGAGGCCGGCATCGTCACGAGACCGTGTTGCGAGGCGGTCATGCACATTGGCTGTCGTATCATCCGTCAGCGCGCGGCGGGCCATCTGCCAAAGCGGGTCATCGCCTGCCACCAGCCGGCCGGCGACCACCAGTTCCCGATGCGCCGACCCCCCGCGACCTGCGAGGACGGCCTCGGATGCTGCCTGGACCAGCGGCAGCGTCATGCGACGCGAAGCAATTTCCTCCAGCGGAGACGTGCATCCTCGGAACCCGGACAGGGCCGGTGCGACAAGGCCCGCCCCGGCAAGCGCACCGATCGCCGGGTGATCCGGCGCGATCGGATCCGGCAGATCCATCACTCGCTGGCGGACCCATTCCAGCGCGCGGACGGACAGGAGCCGCATCAACTGCTGATAGGGGGCATCAAGTGGCATCGTGATTCAACCCAGTTCGAGCCGGTAGGGCCGGGCGGATCGGCCCAGTCATGGAAGCAAAACGATATGATCCGGTTTCATGACAGTTTCCGCGCTTCTGTCGGGAAAGCAACTGCCGTCCCGCCGCTATTCTATTAGATTTTTAAAGCTGTGGAAATTTATCGACATGTTCATTCTTTCGAGCGGATGGAGGCCGCAAGGTCTGTTGCGATGTCCCGGCCGCTTGTCCAATTGCGCAAGGCGCCCCGGCACGGTAAATGCGCATCCATGAACAACCGCCCCGAACTTCCGCCCGAAATCGCTCGCCGCCGGACCTTTGCGATCATCTCGCATCCCGACGCCGGCAAGACCACGCTGACCGAAAAATTCCTGCTCTATGGCGGCGCCATCCAGATGGCCGGGCAGGTGCGCGCCAAGGGCGAAGCGCGTCGCACGCGGTCCGACTTCATGAAGATGGAACAGGATCGCGGAATTTCCGTATCGGCCTCGGCGATGTCGTTCGATTTCGACGGATACCGGTTCAACCTGGTCGACACGCCCGGCCACAGCGATTTCTCCGAGGATACCTACCGCACTCTGACGGCGGTGGATGCGGCGATCATGGTGATCGACGGCGCCAAGGGCGTGGAAAGCCAGACCCGCAAGCTGTTCGAGGTGTGCCGCCTGCGCGATCTGCCGATCCTGACCTTCTGCAACAAGATGGACCGGGAAAGCCGGGACACATTTGAAATCATAGACGAAATTCAGGAAAATCTGGCGATCGACGTTGCGCCGGCCAGCTGGCCGATCGGGGTCGGGCGCGACTTCATCGGCTGTTACGACATGCTGAACGACCGGCTGGAGCTGATGGACCGTGCGGATCGGAACAAGGTCGCCGAATCGATCGAGATCAATGGCCTTGATGACCCCGGGCTGTCGGATCACGTCCCCGCGGAACTGCTGGAAAAGCTGCGTGAAGAGGTCGAGATGGCGCGCGAGCTGTTGCCCGCCTTCGATCGCAACGCGTTTCTGGAAGGCCACATGACGCCGATCTGGTTCGGCAGCGCGATCAACAGCTTCGGTGTACGCGAACTGATGAATGGCATCCGCAGCTATGGCCCGCCGCCGCAACCCCAGTCCACAGCCGAGCGCCAGATCGCACCCGAGGAAGTTCCGGTCACCGGCTTTGTCTTCAAGGTGCAGGCCAACATGGACCCCAAGCACAGGGACCGAGTCGCCTTCGTCCGTATGGCGAGCGGGCATTTCGAGCGCGGCATGAAGCTGACCCATGTCAGGTCGAAGAAGTCGATTGCGGTCAGCAACCCGGTGCTGTTTCTGGCGGCGGATCGCGAGCTGGCCGAAGAGGCGTGGGCCGGGGACATCATCGGCATCCCCAATCATGGCCAGCTGCGAATCGGCGACGCGCTGACCGAGGGAGAGCCGCTGCGGTTCACCGGAATTCCGTCCTTTGCGCCAGAGTTGCTGCAATCGGTGCGCGCGACCGATCCGATGAAGGCCAAGCATCTGGAAAAGGCGCTGATGCAGTTCGCGGAAGAAGGCGCGGCAAAGGTCTTCAAGCCGATGATCGGCTCTGGCTTCATTGTCGGCGTGGTCGGGGCGCTGCAGTTCGAGGTCCTGGCCAGCCGGATCGAGCTGGAATACGGCATCCCGGTGCGGTTTGAAGCCTCGCAGTTCACCAGTGCGCGGTGGGTCAGCGGCCCCAGGGACAAGGTCGAGGCATTTGCGAACGCCAACAAGGGCCACATGGCGCAGGACCACGACGGCGATCTGGTCTTCATGACGCGCCTGCAGTGGGATATCGACCGGATCGAGCGCGATCACCCCGAGCTGAAGCTGACCGCGACCAAGGAAATGATGGTCTGAGGCTGCTGCGCCTCAGGCGAACTGCATCCCGTCCAGCGGGTTCCCCTGTTCGCCGACCGGGTGGCACCAGACGCGAAAGCCTTCCAGCGTATGCTGGCCGAAGCTGTTCATCAGCGGCACGTCGGCCGCGTCCTGGCCACGGGCGACCACCACGCGGCCGATGCGGCGCTGGTTGTTGCGCGGGTCGAAGGTCCACCATTTTCCGCCCAGGAAAACCTCGATCCACGCCGCGAAATCCATGGGGTCGGGCTCCTCGGGAACGCCGATATCGCCGACATAGCCGTTCACATAGCGGGCGGGAATGTTCAGCGCCCGCAGATACCCCAGCGCCAGATGCGCGAAGTCGCGGCAGACGCCCACCCCTTCGCGCTGCGCGTCGGCCGCAGTGCGCGTGGACCGTGCCTGCAGATAGTCGAAACGAATGTGGCGATGAACGTGATCGACCACGGCCTGCACCCGGTGCCAGCCGCGCTCGGTCTGCCCGAACAGGTCCCAGGCCTGCTGGCTGAGCAGGTCGGTCTCGATGTAGCGAGAGCCGGTGAGGAATTGCAGCGCTTCGTCCGGCAGGGCCTCGACCGCCCACTCATCGGCATCTTCATCGACCGGATCAAGCGCGCCATCGTCATGCAGGGTCACGTCACCGCGCAGCGAAAACCGCCCGGCCGGAGCGATCATGCGCAGGCAGATATTGCCATAACCGTCGAAATAGCTGTGCACCGGGACCTGCGGGATGGTGGTCACCGATTCGGGCCGGACAAAATCGCCATGCCGCGACACATGCGGCGTCACCATGCAGATAAGCGGCGTATCCTGGGCCGCGGCGATGGTGATCTCGTGTCCGACCCGGATCAGCATCAGGCGACCGTGGCGTCCAGACTGATTTCCGCGTTCAGCAACTTGGAGATCGGGCAGCCTGCCTTGGCTTGCTGCGCCAGCTCCTCGATCCTGGCCTTGTCGCCGTCACCCGAAATCCGCGTCTCAAGATGCGCTTTTGTCACCGAGAAGCCCTCGCCATCCTGCTCAAGCGTGATCTTCGAGGTGGTCTGGATGCTGATGCCGGTGATGCCGGCCTCTTCGAGCATCTTCGACAGGGCCATCGAGAAACACGCCGCGTGAGCCGCGCCGACCAGTTCCTCGGGATTGGTGCCGGGCTTGTCATCGAACCGGTTGTCGAAGCCGTAGGGCTGCTCGGACAAGGCGCCTGACTGCGTCGAGACCGTGCCCTTGCCGTCCTTCAATCCGCCCTGCCACCTGGCCGAGCCGTCGCGCGTGAAATGGGCCATGTTGATGCCTCCTGTTGCGTTTCCCAAACTGCCACCCCAACGCCGGGTGGCCAGCAAGGTTTCAGGAAGCCCGCGAATATTGGCGGGTCTCAGGCGCGATTGCCCGAAAACAGGCGCTGATGTTCCGATATTGCGTATCGGTCGGTCATTCCCGCGACGTAATCCAGCACCACGCGTGCGCGATGCGTGTCGTCCGGGGCGTTCTGGGCGATGTCGCGCCAGCTGGCGGGCATCTGTGCGGGATCAGTCAGGAAAAGCGGGAACAGATCGTTCAGCATCGCGGTGACGCGGCTGCGCTCATCGACCACCGATGGCGCGCGATACATGCGCGTGAACAGGAATGACTTGATCGCCTTGATGTTCTGGTAAAGCGGTTTGGAGAACCGGATGATCGGCCCGTCCATGTCGCGGATGTCCTGGGCGGATTGAGGCTGCAACCCGGCAAGCCGGTTCTGGGCGACCGCGATCACATCCTCGACCATGACGCCGAACACCCGCCGCAGCGCCTCGTGCCGCCGTCGCATCCGGTCCAGCCCTGGGTGGATGCTGTCCACCTCGGCGAAGGCGGGGCCGATTACCGGAAGTTCGGCCAGCTCTGCCTCGGTGAAAAGCTCTGCCCGCAGCCCGTCATGCAGGTCGTGGTGATTATAGGCGACATCGTCGGCGACCGCGGCCACCTGCGCCTCGGCACTGGCGTTGCTGTGCAGTTCCAGGTCCCAGGCCTCGTTCACCTCCTCCAGCGCATAGGGCAGCGGGGGCGGGACCGGGCCGTTGTGCTTGGCGATGCCCTCCAGGGCCTCCCATGTCAGGTTCAGCCCATCGAAATCGGCATAGTGGCGTTCCAGCCGTGTCACGATCCTCAGCGCCTGCGCGTTGTGATCGAAGCCCCCGTAAGGCGCCATCAGCGCGGCCAATGCGTCTTCGCCGGTGTGGCCGAAGGGCGGGTGTCCAAGGTCGTGGGCCAGTGCGACGGTCTCGGCCAGGTCGGTATTCAGTCCCAGCGCGCCGGCGATCGTGCGGGCGACCTGCGCGACCTCGATCGTGTGGGTCAGCCGGGTGCGGAAATAGTCGCCGCGATATCTCTTGCCGTCATGTTCGACGAAGACCTGGGTCTTGTGCTTCAGCCTGCGGAACGCGCTGGAATGGATGATCCGGTCGCGGTCGCGCTGCCAGGGCGACCGGAAAGTGGACATGCGTTCGGGCCACAGTCGGCCATGGCTGTCTTCGGGGTGGCAGGCATAGGGCGCGGTTGCGGACACGTGAGGCGGCTTTCCTTGCGAGAACGGCCCGGAAACCCTATATTCTGCACCCTAGGACGAAAACGGGAACGCCCCATGAACCTGCCGCCAAAAGTCACCGAACGCGCCTTTGCCCGTCTGGCCGAGATCAATGACGGGACCGAGATACGTCCGCTGCGGGTCGCGGTCGCCGGGGGCGGCTGCTCGGGTTTTCAATACGATATCCGGCTGGATCAGGCCGCCGATGACGACCTGGTGCTGGAGCAGGGTGGACAGCGCGTCGTCGTCGACCCGGTGTCGCTGCCTTATCTGGCCGGCGCGACAATCGACTTCACGGACGAGCTGATCGGGGCGCGCTTCGTGATCGAGAACCCGAACGCCTCCTCCAGCTGCGGGTGCGGCACGTCCTTCTCGATGTAGGTCCGGTGACGGGCCATATCCTGCTGCGCTTTGCGCTTCATCAAAAAGCCCTACATAACGACAGGTTCCGCGCGACGGCAGATCTGCTAGGATAGTGACCATCCGAGGTTCTCGTTGCAGCCGATCGTGGTGATGTCTTGTCCGACGTCAGCGTAGTCTCAGCCCCGTCGTCACGCCCCGCGCCCCTGGCCTCCGAGCTGGAGTTGCTGACCGCAATCCGTTTCTTCGCGGCCTTCTGGGTTTTTGCCTTCCACTTCTGGAGCTGGTTTGGCGTGCCGTCGGTCGGGATCTGGCGGGCCGCAGGGTCGGGCGCACGCGATGTGGATCTGTTCTTCGTGCTGTCCGGGTTCGTGATCTTCCATGTCTATGGCCAGAGAGCGACCGGCCGCGCGTTCGGTTTCGGGCAGTTCATGTGGCGACGCATCGCGCGCGTCTATCCGTTGCACATGGCCATGATGCTGGTCTGGCTGGTGATGCTTCTGGGTCTTGCCGCGTTCGGGTTCGCGTTGGGACGCCAGGTCAATCTGTGGGACGTGATCGCCACCGCGCTGCTGATCCAGTCCTGGCACGTCACCGACGGGCTGATCCTGAACGGCGTCGCCTGGTCGGTCTCGGCCGAGATGACGGCCTATCTCGCCTTCGGTGTTCTGATGGTCTTCTGTCGCGAGCCGCCCGGCTGGCGTTTCTGGCTGGTCGCGCTGGTCGTATCGTCCGCCGTCGCGCATGCGGTCGCGCGAAGCCAGGGCTATGCGGGCTTCATGCATCCGACGTGGCAGTTTGGCGGGCTGCGGATCCTGCCCAGTTTCGCATTGGGGGTGCTGACGCGCCTGGCGGCCGACCATGTCGGCACCCGGCCTGCCGCGTGGATCGGGCTGGCGGCGCTTGCCGGGCTGTTCTTTGCCGTGCAGGACCCGAATGCCGACTATGTGCTGCTTCCGCTGTTCGCGGCGCTGATCCTCGCCGCTGCGCGGCTGTCGCCGCTGCTGGCGCGCGCGCCGGGCGTCGGGGTGCTGGTCTATCTGGGCGAGATTTCGTATTCGACCTATATGGTCCACGCACTCATCCTTCTGCTTTACGCCAATATCGGCCAGCGCCTGTTCGGCTTCTGGGACTCGATCCCGAAGACGATCCATGCATCGGTCGTCTTCGCGATCATCATCGCGGCATCGGCGTTCAGCTATCACGTGATCGAGCAACCTGCGCGCCGCTGGCTGAATCGCCAGTGGACCCGGCGCTTTGCCGCGGGGTCCGCCGGGGAGGCCGCAAGATGAAGATCGCCAGCTTCAACATCAACGGCATCAAGGCGCGCATCCAGGCGCTGACCGACTGGCTGGCGGGGGCCGACGCCGATCTGGTCGTGCTGCAGGAGATCAAGTCTCTGGACGAAGGGTTTCCGCGTGACCATTTCGCGGATCTTGGCTGGAATGTCGAAACTCACGGTCAGAAGGGCTTCAATGGTGTTGCCATCCTGTCCCGGCTGCCGCTTGAGGATGTCACCCGCGGTCTTCCCGGTGACGACGGGGACGAACAGGCCCGCTATATCGAGGCAACCGTCGTTGGCGACCACGCGGTGCGGATCGCGGGGCTTTACCTGCCCAACGGGAATCCGGCGCCAGGTCCGAAATATGACTACAAGCTGGCATGGATGGATCGCCTCAGGACGCGTGCCGCCGCGTTGCTGGCCAGCGAGATGCCGGTCGTGCTTCTGGGCGACTTCAATGTCATCCCCGAGCCGCGCGACGCCGCACGTCCGGAAAAATGGGCGGATGATGCGCTGTTCCTGCCGCAAAGCCGGGCGGCATTGCGGGCGATCCAGTGGCAGGGCTGGACCGATGCGATTCGCATCCGCGATCCCTGGTCGGTCCGCGGCCCCTTCACGTTCTGGGACTATCAGGCCGGTGCGTGGGGCAAGGATGACGGAATCCGCATCGACCATTTGCTGCTATCGCCGCAGGCTGCCGATCTGATGGTCGATTCCGGGGTTGATCGCGACGTCCGGGCGGCCGAGAAGCCAAGCGATCACGTGCCGGTCTGGGTGCGACTGGCCGCCTGACGCAGAGGCAACAGGATTTTCATCCCCTCTGTGTCGACGGCGCGCACGGCTTCGGCGACGGATGAAATGGTGAAACTCCTGCGCGCGCGCCGCGATCGACCTTGACGAGCGGGTCGAGAGGGGCAGGGTCGTCGTGCTGCAATCGGTCTGGAAAGACGGGCCTCGTGGCATCGTCTGACCGGCAGGCAGGGTCCGGTCCTAGAGCACAAGCACGCCGGAATGCTTGGCCTTGTGATCGGGTTCGACATGAATGGTGATATGCGCCTCGTCCAGCATGGCGCGCAACGACTGTTCGATCCGGTCGCAGATGGCGTGGGCCTCGTCCACGGTGGTCTGACCATCGACGACCAGATGGAAGTCGATGAACGTGACCCGGCCGGCGTGCCGGGTGCGCAGATCATGCGCTTCGATCGCGCCGGTCGCCCGGTCCGAGATGATCGCCCGGATGTCCTCCAGGGTCGCCTCGGGCACGGCTTCGTCCATCAGTCCGCTCAGCGACGCGGCCATCACCTTCCAGCCCGACCACAGGATGTTCAGCCCGACAAGGCCGGCCAGCAGCGGGTCCAGCACCGTCCAGCCGGTCAGGACCGCCAGCGTCACGCCGATCAGGACCGCTGCCGAGGACACCACATCCGACAGAAGATGCCTGCCATCCGCGACCAGGGCAGGCGATTTGAGCCGGCGCCCCCGCGAGATCAGAACCCAGCACCAGATGGCGTTCAGGACTCCGGCAGCGGCGTTGACGGCAAGCCCGTCGAAGGGCGCATCCAGAACCGGCGGATCGCGAAAACCCAGCCATGCCTCGCGCATGATCAGCAGCGCGGCGACGATGATCATCACGCCTTCCAGCACGGCGCTGAAGAATTCCGCCTTGTGATGGCCGTAGGGATGGCCCTGATCGGCGGGCCGGGCCGCGACCCGTATGGCGATCAGCGCCGCCGCCGCCGTCGCGACGTTCACCATGCTTTCCAGCGCATCCGACAGCAGCGCCACCGAACCGGTCATCAGCCAGGCCAGAATCTTCAGCAGCAGCACCGCGATACCGACGGCGATGCTGCCAAGCGCGATTTTGACGGTTTCGGTCATCCGGGATCGCCCTGCCGCCGCGACCATTCGCGGAGTTGCGGCCGCGTTTCGCCGATCGCGACCCGAAACTCAACCTCGAAGAGGCGGGGAAGCCCTGCTCGCGGCACGGCGGATGCCGCCCAAGGGAAGGAATCCTGAGGGCTCACGACGCCCGACGGGGTGATGCGGCCGAGTTGTCAGTCGTCGTCCCGGCCGTCGTTGTCATCCCCGAAGCGCGCATCATCGTCATACTCGTCCTCGCCCTCGTTGACGTATTTCGCGCTGAGCGAGATGGAATGATTGTCGTGGATCGGGTCCATGACGACGTCCGAGGGGATTTCGCCGGTCAGCCATTCGCGCAACTCTTCACGCACCTCCGAGGGCTCCTGTCCGGTCAACTCGGCCAGATAGGTGACGAAGGCGCGCTGGTCTCCGTCGATCTCGTCCAGGTCGGCCTCGTCAGCCTGGGGCCATTTGTCCTGTATCGCCTCGTAGAAGGCGGACCAGTTTTCCTGAACGTGATGCCATTTCATCTAGTAGCTCCTTGGCAGACTCTGCTGAAACCACTGCGCGGTTCCGGTGATGTCTTCGCCGACACCGGCGACGGTATTGCAGCCGGCCAGAAACGCACAGGCCAGAAGGATCGTTGCAACTGCTCTCATTCTTTTGCCTCCTGCCACCAGACCTCGGGCATGAAGCCTGGCCAGTCCCCGTAAAGAGGTGTTTCCTCAGGATAGTGCAGCCGCGCAGAATGGGCCAGACGTGAGATGGGAGAGAAGCTGACCGGGATCACATAGCGTCCCGCCGTCAAGACCCGGTCCAGCGCGCGCACGGCCGAGGTGAACTCTTCATTGGAGCGCGCCTCCAGGATGGCCAAGACCATCGCCTCGGCGGCGGGGTTGTTCATGCCCATCCAGTTGCGGCTGCCGGGCAACGTGATGCCATCGGCGCCCCAGTACAGCATCTGTTCATTGCCAGGCGACAGCGACAGCGCGCGTTCATACCAGGTCATGTCGAAATCGTAATTGTTGGTGCGCTGAACGAACTGCGCCGAATCCAGCAAGGTCAGACCCGGGGTGATGCCCAGATTGCGCAGCGCCTCCAGATAGATATCGACGATCTGCTGGGTTTCCGAGGCCGTGCGCATGGCGCTGCCGGACTGGTTCAGCAGGATCTCGAAGCTGAAGGGCTTGCCTTTTTCGTTCTTCAGCGCGCCGTCCTGAACGGTCCAGCCCGCCTCTTCCAGCAGCTTCAGCGCCTTGCGCAGGGCGGCGCGGTCCAGCGGCCGGTCGCTGCCTTCGGGCAGGGTATAGCCCTCAAGCGCGCCTGGCGGCAGGTCGGCCGCGAAAGGCTCCAGCAATTCGCGGACGCGACCTTCGGCCGGACCCGGCCGCATCGCCAGCACCGAGTTCGAGAAATACGAGGTGATGCGCGGGTCCTTGCCGCCGTTCAGGGTGTTGTTGATGAACTGGAAATTGAACGCCTCGATCAATGCCTGCCGGACGCGCCAGTCCGCGAAGATCGGATTGCGGGTGTTCATCACCAGCCCCATGATGCCCGAGGGGCGTTCGTTCGGGATCTCGGACTTGACGACCTTGCCTTCGGTCATCAGGGGAAACCCGTATTCGCTGTCCCATTTCTGGGCGGAAAGCTCGCGCCAGACGCTGACCTCGCCGGCCTTGAACGCCTCGAACATGGCATTGGCGTCGCCGAAATAGTCATACCGGATCTCGTCAAAATTGTTCAGTCCGCGGTTCAAGGGAAGATCCTTGCCCCAATAATCGGGGTTGCGCCGGAAGCTGACCGACCGACCCGGATCGACCGTGTCGATCACGTACGCTCCCGATCCGATCGGCGGCTCAAGCCCGGATTCGCTGAAATCCTGGCCGCTCCACTGGGCCTTCTTCAGGATCGGGCGCATCCCCATGAGCATGGCAAGTTCCCGGTCGGGCTCGGTGAACGTGAACCGGACGCTGCGTTCGCCGGTCTGTTCCATCGTTGCGACCTTGGACCATGCGCCCAGGTAGCGCGGATGTCCGATCGTCCCCAGGGTCTTGTAGGACCACATCACATCCTCGACGGTGACGGGTGAACCGTCCGAGAACCTGGCCTCGGGGCGCAGGGTAAATTCGACCCATTCGCGCCCCGGCGCGGCCTCGACGGTTTCGGCCAGCAGGCCATAAAGCGTAAAAGGCTCGTCAATCGACCGGAACATCAGGGTCTCGGCGATGTGAACGCCGACGCCCCACGCGGCATTGCCTTTCAGAACCCAGGGCTTGAGCGAGTCGAACCCACCCGGCTCGGCCAGGCGAATCACGCCCCCCTTCGGGGCGTCGGGATTCGCGTAGGGCAGGCTGGCAAACCCGTCCGCAAGCGCAGGTTCTCCATACATTGCAATGCCATGGGCGGGTTCTGCGGGGCTTGCCAGCGGCATTGCTGCAACACCGAGCAGGGCAAGCAGCGCCACCGGCAAGCCGCGTTTGATCGCGCATTTGTTAAGGTTTTTGAAGATTCGCATCGCCGCCTGCCTCGTCGTTCCTTGTTTGCCCGCGATTTCAACAGGCTCGGTCGGGACGCGTCAATGCCGCCCCGAACTTCGGTGTTGGACTCGGGCGGGGAGTCGCGTATAAATAAGACACTGCTCGATAGGTTTCTTGCCTGTATGAAACCTGCCTCATGACTTGCGCCCGCCTTGTGCGGGCGCCTTTTTTTTGCTCGCCGCCCATTCCGTCGGGCAGACATGCGGGAACAGCGCGCCCGTGTCCAATCAACAATGCCGCGATGCGGCGACAGACGCGGTTTTATTGCTGCGCCCGCCTGCGCCGCTGTTTAGGCTGCGCGGGAAGCAAAGGATGATTTGGGGGAACCGATGTTCGAGAAATTCCTGACAGGCAGGACCGCCGTGGTGACCGGGTCGAATTCCGGGATCGGGCTGGGCGTGGCGCACCGACTGGCGAAGGCGGGTGCGGATCTGGTGCTGAACAGCTTTACGGATCGCGACGAGGATCATGCGCTGGCCGAGGAACTGGCCGGTCAGCATGGCGTGAAAGTCCGCTATGTCCGTGCTGACATGTCGAAAGCCGAAGACTGCCGCGCGCTGATCCGGCAAGCCGGGCGCTGCGATATCCTTGTCAACAACGCGGGCATCCAGCACGTCGCGCCGATCCCGGATTTCCCGGTCGAGAAATGGGACGCGATCATCGCGATCAACCTGTCATCGAGTTTTCACACCACGGCCGCCGCACTGCCGATGATGCGTGAGGCGGGTTGGGGGCGGATCGTCAATATCGCGTCGGCCCACGGCTTGACGGCCAGTCCCTTCAAATCGGCCTATGTCGCGGCCAAGCATGGCGTTGTCGGGTTCACGAAGGTGACGGCCCTGGAAACGGCGCGCGAGCAGATCACCTGCAACGCAATCTGCCCGGGCTATGTGCTGACGCCGCTGGTCGAGGCGCAGATCCCGGATACGATGAAGGAATACGACATGAGCCGCGAGGACGTCATCAAGAACGTCATGCTGCAGCGCCAACCTTCCAAGGAATTCGCGACTGTCGAGGAACTGGGCGACACGGCTGTCTTCCTGTGCAGCGACGCGGCGGCCCAGATCACCGGGACGACGATCAGCGTCGATGGCGGCTGGACGGCGCTTTAGCCACGAGGCTGCGTCGCAGCCACGGCGGCGGGATGAGGAGGAGGGGTCCATCATGCGACCCCTCCGGTCCTTCAGGCAAGCACCCTCTCGATCGCCGCCACGTCGGCCCCGTTCAATGTCTTGGCGACCTCCTTGGCGAGGCGCTGTTCAAGCTGCTTGTGATATTTCTTGCGCATCTGACCCAGGGTTGCCGGATCAGCCACGATGGCCAGTTCGTCGGCCTTCTGTCGCAGGACAAGATTGTTCAGGTACTCCGCCAGTCCCGTCGCGAAGGCGGCCTCGTCGATATCGCGTGTCGATTCCGCGACCAGTTCTCCGTCGGTGAAATCCTGTTGGGTCAGGTGCCGAGTCTGTTCCAGCTCAAGACCGTGGCGCGCGCGGTTGCGGAACAGCGTCGCGGAATGGCCATCGGCGACGACGACCAGCGCGTTACGAGACAGCATGACGTTCTCCTTCTGCCGGGGTTGCAGGTGTCAACGCGTCGAGCCTATCTCAGTTGCAGCCCACGCAGAAGCGGTGGATCCGCGACACTGCCTCGGCAAGCTGTTCGTCGCTGGTCGCATACGAGATACGGAAATGTGGGCTGAGGCCAAATGCCGCGCCCCATACCACGGCCACGCCGGTCTCATCCAGCAGTGCGTTGGCGAAATCCTCGTCGTTCCGGATCGTCGTTCCGGCCGCGCTGGTCTTTCCGATCAGTCCGGCGATCGAGGGATAGACATAGAAGGCGCCCTGGGGTGTGGGGCAATCGAGCCCGGGACAGTCGTTCAGCCCTGCCACCACCAGATCGCGACGCCGCTGGAAAACCGCGCGGCTTTCGGTGATGTAATCCTGCGGTCCGTTCAGCGCAGCCTCGGCGGCATATTGGCTGATCGAGCAGGGATTCGATGTCGATTGCGACTGCAGCTTGGCCATCGCGCGGATCAGCGGCTCGGGCCCACCGCCATATCCGATCCGCCAGCCGGTCATCGCATAGGCCTTGCTGACCCCGTTCATGGTGAGGACGCGATCCTTCAGGCGCGGCTCGACCTGGGCGGGGGTGGCGAACTGGAACGCGTCGAAGACCAGATGCTCGTAGATATCGTCCGAGAGAATCCAGATGTCGGGATGGCGCAGCAGAACCGTGGTCAGCGCCTGGATGTCGGCGCGCGAATAGCCCGCGCCTGACGGGTTCGAGGGGGAATTCAGGATAAGCCATCGGGTGCGGGGCGTGATGGCCGCCTCCAGTGCCTGCGGCGTCATGCGGAACCCTGTGTCGATGCCGCACTCAACGATGACCGGTGTCCCGCCGCACAGCAGGACCATGTCGGGATAGCTGACCCAGTAGGGCGCCGGAATGATGACTTCGTCGGCCTCGTTCAGCGTGGCCATCAGGGCGTTGAACAGGATCTGCTTGCCACCGGTGCCGACGGTGATCTGCGAGGGTGAATAGTCGAGGCCGTTCTCGCGGGAGAACTTGGCGCAGATGGCGCGTTTCAACGATGCGGTTCCGTCCACCGGCGTGTACCGTGTATGGCCCGCGTCAATGGCGGCCTTTCCGGCCTCGCGGATATGTTCCGGTGTATCGAAGTCCGGCTCGCCCGCCGACAGTCCGATGATGTCGCGGCCCTCGGCACGCAACTGGCCTGCGCGTGTCGTCATGGCGATGGTGGGCGACGGCTTGATCCGGGTCAGCCGGTCCGCGAGAAAGCCCATGTGAACCTCGTGGGTTTGTGCTGCATGCGCTTATGGATTACGCTGCGGCGCAACGGGCCACAAGCGAGGGGATCATGGGCGAACAGGGTTTTGGAGAAGACAAGGCGACACTCGGCGACCGGCTGACCGCCGCGCGCGAAAGTGCAGGGCTGAGCGTCGAGGACCTGGCTGCCGGGCTGGGCGTGCGGCTTGAGACGATGCAAGGCTGGGAGGCCGATCAGGCCGAGCCGCGCGCCGTGTTGCTGGGACGCCTGTCGGGCATGCTGGGTGTACCGCTTGTCTGGCTGCTGACCGGGCAGGGGCAGGGTCCGCAGGCCGAGGACGGGTCGGCCCACGCTACCCGCAACGAGCTGCGCGAACTGCGACGCCTGCTGGCAGAGGCGGCAAGCCGTGTGGACCGCCTCGAGGAGTTGCTCGCGAATGGCTGAAATTCCTGAGACGGCCGAGCTTCGCCTGCGACGGCTGAAGATGCGCAGCTGGCGCCGCGGGATGAAGGAGATGGACCTGATTCTCGGGCCCTTCGCCGACGGTCCGCTCACGAATCTGAGCGAAGACGAATTTGCAGCCTACGAAGCGCTGCTGTCCGAGAACGATCAGGATCTTTACCTGTGGATCACGCGCCGCGTGACGGGCGACGCACATCCCGATCGGGGACCCGCCGGGCTGTCGCCTCTGCTGGAACGGATCGCTGCGCATGCCTCGGGGCGTTGGGCGGAGCAAGGCTGAAGCGCCGTCAACGGGCGGCTGCGATTCGTCAGCGGCCCGAAAGGACCGCAACCGCGGGGCTTCCTGTGCCAGGAAACTGTTCAATTGTCTGATTAACCGAAGATTCGCTTTTTTGTCGCATGATCGTGATCGAGCAGAACCTGACAGGACAGATTTCCCGATGTTGAGCAACATGCCCCAATTCGAGCGACAAGTATATGACCGCTCCCGAAACGACGAGGCCGCCGATACGGCCGAAGCCTATCTGGAATCCCTGCAGTTGCTGGAACGGATGCACCGGCTGATGCTTGATCTGGTCAAGGACGAGTTCGAGCGACTTTGCCGCAATGACCTTACGCCGGTCCAGGCGCTGATCCTGTACAACATGGGCGAGTCCGAGGTGACGGCCGGCGAATTGCGATCGCGTGGAATGTACCAGGGCTCGAATGTCAGCTACAACCTGAAGAAGCTGGTGACGATGGGCTATGTCCATCACGAGCGTTGCGACATGGATCGCCGTTCGGTCCGTGTGCGCCTGACCGATGCCGGCCAGGAGGTGCGCCTGCTGGTCCAACGGCTTTTCCTGCGCCACGCCGAAGGTCTGGCGATGTCCGGCGTTCTGGACGATCCACCCCTGGAGCAGGTGAACCTGCAATGCCGGCGGATCGAACGCTTCTGGTCCGAACAGATCCGCTATATCTACTGAATTCCGGGTTTCTGCTGCGACCGGAACGGGGCGGGGGCACCAATGCTCCCCGCCCGCCCGGTTCCGGCAATTCGGGCGTGATCCTGATCTGGGCGTTCGGCGGATGGCCCGGGCCGGTTGGCGGGAAACCAGCCAGCCGTGCGTGCCAGCTGATTACCAGTGCCCGGTATTTTCCATGCTGGCCCAGGGTTCTTGCGGCGGCAGGCTGTCACCCTCCTGCAGAAGCTCGATCGAGATGTTGTCAGGGCTGCGCACGAAGGCCATGTGCCCATCGCGCGGCGGGCGGTTGATGGTCACGCCGGCGTCGCGGAGCTTCTGGCACATTTCGTAGATATTGCCGACGCGATAGGCCAGATGGCCGAAATGCCTGCTGTCCGAGGGCAGCCCTTCGTCGCCGTCCCAGTTGTAGGTCAGCTCGACCGGGCACTCGGGCTGGCCCGGCGGTGCCAGAAAGACCAACGAAAATCGTCCCTTTTCGTTGTCGATGCGACGAATTTCCTCCAGGCCCAGCAGTCGGAAGAACGCGATCGTCTTGTCCAGATCCTTGACCCGGACCATCGTGTGCAGATAGCGGATGTCCATTCTGGCTTCCTTTCAAAGTGGTCGCGGGACGGGGCACGCCCGCCGAAATCGCCCGACATTCGCATATTGCGGCGGCGGTGACAAACCGTCGAGCAGAGGGACGGCGCGCGCCGTGCCAGGTCGCACGGCCGGTCTTGCTCTTGCTGTCCGAGGGCGGTGAGGCTAGACGATTGGCCTGCGAACCAGTGGACCGAACCGTGCCAAGCATTTTCACCAATGACGAGCTCCGCAGTTTTCATTCCCTCGCAGACGCGGCCGAGATCAAGGCGGGAGGCATTCGCGGAAATCCGGAAGTCTGGACTATTAGAGGTCGCGTTCTCTGCGGAAGTCACTCCAATATCAACGGAACCCTTGACGCCCGCGGCGTGGTGCGGATCGGAAGATACTGCGCGTTTGGCAGATATCTTTCGCTGCTTTCCGGGAACCATCGGACGGACATGCCGAACCAGCAGGTCAGCTTCAACAAGCGGTTTGGGTTCGCCCCAGCCGTTGAAACCAAGGGGCCGATCGAAATCGGCCACAATGTCTGGATCGGTGACAAGGTCAATGTTCTTTCCGGTGTCCAGGTCGGCCATGGCGCCGTCATAGCCGCCGGCGCTACGGTGACCCGGACCGTCCCTGACTTCGCGATCGTGGGCGGCTCGCCAGCCAGGATCATCCGCAAGCGGTTCAGCGACGATGTCATAACCCAGATGCTTCAGATCAAGTGGTGGCACTGGGACGACGAGCGGATCAAGAGAAACAGGGCCTTCTTCGAGACCGCTCTGCAACACGACCAGGAATATGACCTGCTGTCGGTCGTGGTCGACTGAACGCGCCCCCGGACGATCGACGGCCCAGGCTCAGCCCAGCAATTCCGCCACGATCTTGCGAACGATGGGCCGTGCTTCGCCCTGCGTCATGCCGGGACGCAGGCGCGGATCGTACAGGATCTTCAGCAGCAACTCGTCATGCCTGGTCAGCAGTGCGAACTCTTCGTCGTCGTTGAAGATCGAGGGCCGGGCCGCGGGGCTGTCATTCGCCAGCCCCATGCCCTGCGCAAGCTCTTCGTGGATGCAGGAGCTGCGCAACAGGCTGGGCAGTTCTGCCCTCATCAACGCGACCGCACGGACATAGGCGCTGGAATGCCCGCGGGAATAGGCGAATACCGCACAGTAGTTTTGGGGGTCGAGGTCGCGCAGCGCAATCCTGTCCTGCTGCGGCAACTCGGGCACCAGGCGTTCCAGCAGCGGCAGGATGTTGCGGCGCTCATCCTCGTTCAGGACCAGCACGAGGAAATTTCCGTCCGATCCGGTCAGCCCCACCGGGTGACCGGTCGCCCGCGTGAGGCGTCCCGCGAAGGAGGCGACCTCTGCGCGATAGGCCCGCCGCAGCGCGGTATCGGCGGACGGCCCGAATTCCAGCTGGATGCTGACCGCATCCGTCCAGCGTCGCAGCGGGGCGTCGCGGGCATCGGCCACAAGCCGATCGCCCTGTCGGCTGTATTCGTCGCGCAGCGCGATTTCGATGAAGTTGCGCACCAGCAGAGCGGCATCGATCGGCGCGTCCATCGGCACGCGGTCCCGACGCAGCCTGCCCTGCGCCAGAAGGTCCCGTTCGGCACTCGCATATTGCGCCCGGCGGGTCTCGCTTGTCGCGCTGGCACTGGCTTGAACGACGGCGGCGGTCGCGTTGACGGCCTGGTTCCGTTCAGCGCGTGCCTTGCGAAGTTCGGCCTGGCTTGGGCCATCGGGCTGGGCTGCGGGCATCGCCGGTCGCGGTAGCGGCGGCACCGGAGCGATGGTCGTGTTGCCCGCGCAGCCAGCCAGAAACAAAGCCAGTCCAAGCCATGCCGGCCGATGCAACCGCGCCGGGATCATCGCGGTCCTGTCCGGTCCACGGCCGTTCCTTGGCGCCTGGCGCTGGCCGAAGCCAGCGCCGCGCGAAGTTCGGCCTCCATCCGGCTCATGTCTTCCTCGGCCGCTGCGCGACGTGCGCGACCCTCGTCCGCGATCCGCAGACTGTCCTCGATCGTGGCGATCAATTCGGCATTGGCTGTCCGCACGGCCTCGATGTCGAAAACGCCGCGTTCGGTCTGGGTGCGGATCTGACTGTTTGCCTGGCGCAGATTCTCGGCGTTGCGGGTCAGCAGGTCGTTGGTCAGGTCGCTGGCTTCCTTGACCGCCCGCGCGGCCTCGGCGCTGCGCTGGATGGTGACGGCCTGCGCGAGTTGGGTTTCCCACAGCGGAACGGTGTTCACCAGCGTCGAATTGATCTTTGTCACCAGCGACTTGTCGTTTTCCTGAACCAGCCGGATCGAGGGCAGCGATTGCATTGTCACCTGCCGGGTCAGCTTCAGGTCATGGACCCGGCGTTCCAGATCGTCACGGACGGCGCGCAGGTCGCGCAGTTCCTGCGCCTCCATCACCTGATCGGCCTCGCCGGTGGCGGCGATCCGGGCCTCCTTGGCGGGGATGACCTCGTCGTCCAGTTCGCGCAACTTGGCGTCACCCGCCGCGATATACAGGGCAAGCTGGTCATAAAAGCCAAGCGTTCGATCATACAACAGGTCCAGCGCCTTGATATCCTTCAACAGGCGCTGCTCGTGTGCTTCCAGATCCGATGTCACGCGATCAATCTGCGTCTGCACCCGTTCGTAGTTGGAGACGAACTTCGCGAACGGTGCCGAGCGGCCGAGGAGTTTTTCCCACCAGCTGCGGCTGCGACGCATGTCCAGTTCCGACGTGGAAAAACCGCGGATCGTTGTCACGATCTCGCGCAGGCTCTCGCCGGCGGGTCCGACATCCTTGTTCTTGACATCGGCCAGCATCTTCTGGCTGATTTCCTGCAATTCCGCCTGTGCGCGCGTGCCGAAGCGCACGATCGAGCCGCTGTCGCCGAGATCGATCTCGTCCATGCGCTTGCGGATTTCCGCGCGGGCGGCGGGATCGCCGGAATCCAGCGCGACGGGCTCTCGTCCGGGTTCGGGCAGCACCACCGAGGTCACGTCCTCGATGGCCTTCTGAGCAGCCTCGGCGCGGCGCCGTGTGTCTTCGGTCATGGACCCTGTTCCCTTCGCGCGGCCGGGCGAACTGCGCTCGCCTCGGCCTTTCGTGTTGCACCGCAGCATAGGCTGATTCGTGCGGCTTTCAACGGCGACAGGGGGCGAAAGTTTCGCCCCCTGCCAGTCTCGCCATCGTCTGTGTGGCGCTTTTGCCGCAACGCCCTGATCGGTCAGGCCGCCTTTTGCGTTGGCCCGAAACGACCATAGAAGCTCTGGCCCTTTTCGGCCATCTCGCTCAGCAGTTCCGGGGTCTGGAAGCGCTTGCCGTGGCGTTCCGCAAGGCCGTCGCAGATCTGCGCGGCACGGGCGGCGCCCAACATGTCCAGCCAGCCAAAGGGCCCACCACTCCACGGTGCGAAGCCCCAACCCAGGATCGCGCCGACATCGCCTTCGCGGATATCCTCGAGAACGCCGTCCTCCAGCGCCCGAACGGCCTCCAGCGTCTGGGCGAACATCAGGCGGTGCTGAACCTCGGTCAGATCGGGCTGTTCCTCCGCCTGCGGATATCTGGCCGCAAGACCGTCCCAGAGATCCTGCCGCTTGCCCTTGTCATCATAGACATAGAAGCCGGCGCTGGACTTGCGTCCCAGGCGGCCCTCGTCGGCCATCCAGAACAGCACCTCGTCCACGGCCTCGTCGGGATAGGCGTCACCCATCGCGGCGCGCGTGGCCTTGGCGATCTTCACACCCAGATCGATCGAGGTCTCGTCGACCAGTTGCAGCGGACCCAGCGGCATGCCCATCATCTTGGCGGCGTTCTCGACCAGCACCGGATTCACGCCTTCGGCCACCATCCGCACGCCCTCGTTGATGTAGGGAATGATGCAGCGGTTGGCATAGAAGAAGCGCGCGTCGTTCACGACGATCGGCGTCTTGCGGATCTGCCGGACGAAATCCAGCGCCTTTGCGACGGCGCGCGGACCGGTCTCGCGCCCCTTGATGATCTCGACCAGCAGCATCTTGTCCACGGGGCTGAAGAAGTGGATGCCGATGAACTGCTCGGGGCGGGCGCTGGCGCGTGCCAGATCGCTGATCGGCAGGGTCGAGGTGTTGGTGGCGAAGATGGCATCCTTTGCGATCACCGCCTCGGCCCTCTTGGTCACGTCGGCCTTGATCTGCGGATCCTCGAATACCGCCTCGACCACCAGATCGCAGCCTTCGAGGGCGGCGTAGTCGGTGGTGGGCAGGATGCGGCCCAGAATCTCGGCCTTCTTGTCCTCGGTCGATTTCTTGCGGCTGATCGCCTTGTCCAGCAGCCCTTCGGAATAGGACTTGCCTTTTTCGGCGGCCTCCTGCTTGGCGTCGATCAGCACGACTTCGATACCGGCCATGGCGCTGACATGGGCGATTCCCGCACCCATCATGCCGGCGCCAAGGACCCCGAGCTTGCGGACCTTCTGATCCGCTTCGTCGGGGCGGTTCGCGCCTTTTTCCAGTGCCTCCTTGTTGATGAACAGGCTGCGGATCATCGCCGCAGACGAGGGGTTCATCAGGACATTGGTGAACCAGCGCGCCTCGATCCTCAGCGCCTGGTCGAAGGGCACCAGCGCGCCTTCGTAGACGGCCGACAGCAGGGCCCTGGCTGCCGGATAGACGCCCATCGTCTTGCCGTGCACCATCGCGGATGCACCCACGAAGGTCATGAAGCCCGCCGGGTGGAACGGTTCGCCGCCCGGCATCTTGTAGCCCTTCTGGTCCCATGGCTTGACCAGATCGCCGTCCGAAGCGTTCAGCACCCAGTCCCTCGCGGCGGCGACGGGGTCATCGACCACCTCGTCGATCAGGCCGGCGGCCTTGGCCTTTTTCGGATCGCTCAGCTTGCCTTCCAGCAGGAAGGGCGCCGCCATCATCGCGCCCAGCTTGCGCGACAACCGCGTGGTGCCGCCCGCGCCCGGGAAGATGCCCACCATGATTTCCGGCAGGCCGATCTTGGCCTTCGGATTGTCGGCGGCAAAGATGCGATGCGTGGCCAGCGGCAGTTCCAGCCCGATCCCCAGTGCCGTGCCGGGCAAGGCCGAAGCGATGGGCTTGCCGCCCTTCAGCGTCTTGGGATCCATGCCCGCACGCTCGATCTTGCGCAGCGCGTGGTGCAGGGTCATGACGCCGTCGAACACGCCCTGCGCGCCGCCTCGTTCCTTCATCCCGGCGATGACGTTCAGATCCATTCCGGCCGCGAAGTCGGGCTTGCCGCTGGTGATGACGATGCCTTTCACGGCATCATCGGCCAGCGCGTCGTCGATCAACGCGTCCAGTGTGCCGGCGCCGTCCATCGACAGCACGTTCATGGATTTTCCCGGCACGTCCCAGGTGATGATCGCGACGCCGTCGCCGCCTTTTTCCATCGTGAAATCGGTCATCTGGTCTACCTCACACGCGCTCGATGATGGTTGCCGCGCCCATGCCGGACGCGATGCACAGGGTCGCCAGACCCACGTTCTTGTCCTGCCGCTCAAGCTCGTCCAGCAGCGTGCCGATGATGATCGCACCGGTCGCGCCAAGCGGATGACCCATGGCGATGGCGCCGCCGTTCACGTTCACCTTGTCGGGGCTGACCTGGAACGCCTGCATGAAGCGCAGCACGACGCTGGCGAAGGCCTCGTTCACCTCGAACAGGTCGATGTCGCCTATCGACATGCCGCTGTCCTTCAGGATCTTTTCGGTCACCGGAACCGGGCCGGTCAGCATGATCGTCGGGTCGGTGCCGATCTTTGCGGTGGCCCGGATGCGAGCGCGCGGCTTCAGGCCATGCGCCTTGCCGAACGCCTCGTTCCCGACCAGCACCGCCGCCGCGCCGTCCACGATCCCGGACGAGTTCCCTGCATGGTGGATATGCTCGATATGCGCAAGATGCGGGTATTTCAACATGGCCACCTTGTCGAAGCCGGGCATCGTCTCGCCCATCTCCTTGAAGGCGGGTTTCAGCTTGGCCAGGTCCTCGCGGGTCGTTCCAGGGCGCATGTATTCGTCGCGGTCCAGGATGGTCAGCCCGTTCTGGTCCAGCACCGGCACGATCGACTTGTCAAAACGTCCCTCCTGCCAGGCCTGCGCGGCGCGGCGCTGGCTTTCCAGCGCCAGCTTGTCGGCGTCCTCGCGGGTGAATCCGTATTCGGTCGCGATGATGTCGGCGCTGATCCCCTGAGGCACGAAGTATGACTTCATCGCCAGGCTGGGATCGACCGCGATCGCCGCGCCGTCGCTGCCCATCGCGACACGTCCCATCATCTCGACCCCGCCGGCGATATAGGCCTGGCCGGCACCGCCCCTGATCTGGTTGGCGGCAAGGTTCACCGCTTCCATACCGCTGGCGCAGAAGCGGTTGATCGACAGGCCCGGGATGCGCTCGTCCAGATCGGATGCCAGAACGACCGAGCGAGCAAGGCATCCGCCCTGCTCCTTGACCTGCGTGACATTGCCCCAGATCACATCCTCGACCGCGTGGCCCTCGAGGCCATTTCGTTCCTTGACGGCGTTCAGCAGGCGCGCGGACAGCGCCAGCGAGGTCACCTCGTGCAGGCTGCCGTCGGGCCTGCCTTTGCCGCGCGGCGTGCGCGCAGCGTCATAGATAAAGGCATCAGTCATGGGTCCTCCTTCGCTGCCCGGTCGGAAGGATTGCCGGGCATCAGGTCATAGGGATGTTTCCAGCCGGGCAGGGCGGCGATGCCGTCCAGCCAGCGGTCGATATTGGGCCACTGCTTGCGGTCGAAGCCGAACGGCTCGGGGTAGAACAGGTATCCGCAACAGGCGAAATCCGCGATGGTCGGTGCTGTGTCCGCGACCCAGTCACGGCCTTCGAGGTGATCGTCCAGCAGCTGGTAGGTCGGCTTCAGTCGCCCTTGCAGATAGTCGATGCCGCCCTGTGGCCGCCTGGCGGCAGGCAGGAAGTTCATCAGGAAGCGAACCGGCCCGGCCTGTCCCGAAAGCCGGTGGTTGTCGAACATCAGCCAGCGCAGGGTCTCGTTGCGGTCGGAACCGAGAAACTGGCCGGTCCGCTCCGCGACATGCAACTGGATCACGGCGGACTGGGTCAGTGTCAACGCGCCTTCGCGGAACACCGGAACCTCGCCCATCGGATTGATGGCCCGAAATTCCGGGCCGCGCGCCTCGCCGTTGAAGAAATCGACATAGACGGGCGCCCAGTCATAGCCCGCCAGTTCCAAGGTCAATGCCGCCTTGTAGGCATTGCCGGATTCGCCAAAGCACCAGAGTTGCGCCGTCATTCGTCCTCCTCGACCGGCGCGGCTGCGCGCCCGCCGCACCATCTCAGGGCATCGCCACAACGCAGAAGGGGACGAAGCAGCCCTTCTTCAACCGTCGCCTTCAAGGCCTTCGGGGCACATGCTACGCGCTTTTCCGCGGGCCGGATACCGATCCGTCGACTTCCTGTGCGCAACCTCAGAAGGCGGCCGCATCCAGTGCCATCACCGGGTCGGCCCCGGTCCTGATGCGTGCCAGATGCACCGTCGTCATCGGCAGTTGCCGCTGCATGTAGTAGCGGCCGGTGGCCAGCTTGGTTTCCATGAAAGCGCGGTCGCCGGCAGAGGCGCGCAGCGCCGCCTGCGCCGCCGCCGCCATCCTGGCCCACATGAAACCCAGCGCGACATGGCCGAACAGATGCATGAAGTCATGGGACCCGGACAGGGCGTCATTGGGGTTCTTCATGCCGCGTTCGGCGAAGAACGTCGCGGCTGCCTGCAGATCCTTCGACGCGGCCTTCAGGGGTGCAACGAAATCGCTGGCCAGCGCCTCGTCCTCGCCGTGTTCCTCGCAGAATGCCTTCACGCGCTGGAAGAAGGCCATGATGTGCTTGCCTCCGTCCTGCGGCAGCTTGCGTGCGACCAGATCCAGCGCCTGCACGCCGTTCGCGCCCTCGTAGATCATGGCGATACGGGCGTCACGGACGAACTGGCTCATGCCGTGTTCCTCGATATAGCCGTGGCCACCATAGACCTGCTGCGCCTGCACCGTGACGTCGAAGCCCCTGTCGGTCAGGAATCCCTTCAGGACCGGGGTCAGCAGGGAAACCAGCCCTTCGGCCTCGGTATCGCCGTTATGGCCGCGGTCGATCAGATGCGCGCCCCAGAACGAAAAGGCACGCGCGCCTTCCACGAAGGATTTCTGGTCCATCAGGCTGCGGCGGATATCGGGATGGACGATCAGCGGGTCGGCCGGGGCGGAGGGGTTCTCGGCCCCGGTCGCCGCCCGGCCCTGCAGGCGCTCGCGCGCATAGGCGACGGCGTTCTGGTAGGCGGCCTCGGCGCAGGCATAGCCCTGCATCGCGACGCCCAGCCGGGCTTCGTTCATCATCGTGAACATTGCCCGCATGCCCTTGTGAAGGTCGCCCAGCAGCCAGCCCTTGGCGCTGTCGTAGTTCATCACGCAGGTCGCGTTGCCGTGGATGCCCATCTTTTCTTCAAGACTGCCGACGCTGACGCCGTTGCGCTCGCCCAGGCTGCCATCCTCGTTCACCAGGACCTTGGGGACGATGAACAGCGAGATGCCCTTGGTGCCCTCGCCACCACCCGGTGCCTTCGCCAGCACCAGGTGGATCACGTTTTCGGCCAAGTCGTGGTCGCCAGCCGAGATGAAGATCTTCTGGCCGGTGATCAGGTAGCTGCCATCGTCCTGCGGTTCGGCCTTGGTGCGAAGCATGCCCAGATCGGTCCCGCAATGCGGCTCGGTCAGGTTCATCGTGCCAGTCCAGTCGCAACTGACCATGCGCGACAGATACGTTGCCTTCTGCTCGTCCGTGCCGTGGGCGTGGATGGCCGAATAGGCGCCGTGGGTGAGCCCCTGATACATGGCGAACGCCATGTTGGCCGACGAGAACATCTCGCCGGTCGCCAGCCCCATCACGTAGGGCAGGCCCTGTCCACCAAATTCGGGATCGCAATCCAGCGCGGTCCAGCCGCCCTCCTTCATGGCCTCGAACGCATCGGAAAATCCATCCGGTGTGCGAACCACGCCATTCTCAAGCCGGCAACCCTGCCGGTCGCCACTGACATTCAGCGGCGCCATCTTCTCGGCTGCCAGCTTTCCTGCCGCGTCCAGGACCGCCTCGGTGAAGTCCGGGTCCAGATCAGCGTATCCCGGCAGGCCGGATTGCGAGACGTTCAGCATATCGTGCATGATGAACTGCATGTCACGAACGGGGGGGGAATAGATCGGCATGTGATTTTATCCTGTGAACTTGTCGCGGGTCATGTCTGCAAGCCGTGCTTCGGCATCGGCAATCTGGGTTTTGAGCTCGGCGACCGCCTCGCTCAGTTCGGCGTGCTGGCGTTCCATGTCGGCCAGTCTTTCACGGCCGACTGCAAGTGTCGCGGCGATCTGGGTGCGGTTGCTGCCGCCCGGCTCATAGATTTCCAGAAGCTGGCGCATCTGTTCCAGGCTGAACCCGAACCGCTTGCCGCGCAGGATCAGTGTCAGGCGCGCGCGATCGCGGCGGTCATACAGACGATGTTGGCCGCGGCGTTCCGGAAATATCAGCTCGCGCGCCTCATAGAAGCGCAGCGTCCGCGGCGTGACGCTGAATGCATCGCACATCTCGCGAATGGTCATCAGCTCGTCTGGCATGAAACGGGGGACCTCCTGTGCAGCCTGCGCCTTCCTCATCCCGTCATATAAGGCAAGGTTGACGCGAACGTAAGGCAGACGCTGCGTCACGAAATCTCGACCGGCCGCAGGCGGAAGGTCAGGATCGATCGCCCATGTCCGCGACGGTGCGATCGCGCAGCGCCTGCAGGTCGTCGCGGGCGGCCTTGAGTTCAGCGATCTGTCCGTCCAGCACATCCAGCTGGCGATCGGCCAGCGCCAGCCAGGCGACATGTTGCTGAACACTGTCCTTCTGTTCGTAGATCAGCAGCCACTGACGGATCTCTTCCAGCGAAAACCCGAAGCGGCGACCGCGCAGGATCAGCGTCATCCGGGCCGTCTCGCGCGGGCCATAGAAACGGGCGCGACCATCCCGGCGCGGACTGAGAAGTTCGATATATTCGTAATATCTCAGGGTGCGTGGCGTGACCTCGAATCGCGCGCACATTTCCTTGAAGCTGATTTGCTGCTCCTCCGGCATCCGGACTCTCCACGCAGTCGCATTGCACCAGAGGCTAGCCTGTCACATCATGCTTCTCAACCGGAACGAGCGGCCGCAGCATCAGGGGTTTTCGCGGCCCTGTCGGCCGGGATACAGACGTGACAAGCCAAGGCCGGGCAAGCCAGAGGAGATGGGGGATGTCAGACGAAGAAGAGGGCGCAAGCGCCGAGGATCGCGCACGCATCGCCCGGCAGTTCATCGAGGCCATTCCCCATGCGCGCGCGCTGGGGATGCGGGTCGATGAGCTGGGCGCCGGGACGGCGACAATCTCGATGCCCTGGGCGCCGCATCTGGTCGGCGATCCGCGCACCGGGGTCGTCCATGGCGGGGTCGTGTCGGCGCTGATGGACACCTGCTGCGGGGCGGCGGTGATGGTCCACCCAAGCCGGCCCCGTTCGACCGCGACCATCGATCTGCGGATCGATTACATGCGCGCCGCCGCACCGGGACAGCGAATCACCGCGCGGGCCGAGTGCTATCACGTCACGCGGACGGTGGCCTTTCTTCGCGCGGTCGCGCTGGACGAGGATGGCGACAATCCGGTGGCCGCCGCGAACGGCGCGTTCACGGCAGAGAGGTAGGGTCATGGCCGATCGCAACGAACCGCTGGACCGGATCAAGTCGCGCCGCGATTCGGCGCTGAACGCGCTGGTCTCGGGCGTGCCCTACATGAACTGGCTGGGGATCCGCTTTGACCGGCGGGGGGACGAACTGACCGCCGTGCTGCCCTTCGACGAAAAGCTGATCGGCAACCCCACATTGCCGGCCCTGCATGGCGGGGTGACGGCGGCGTTCCTGGAAATGTCGGCGATCGTCGAGTTGTCCTGGGCAGCGATGTGGGAGGATCTGGAATCCGGCCGGATCGCCCCCGACGCTGCGGTGCCCGACAGCCTGCCGCGCCTTCCCAAGACCATCGACTTCACGGTGGACTACCTGCGCAGCGGCCTGCCGCGCGACGCCTATGCCCGCGCGCGGGTGGTGCGGTCGGGCCGACGCTATGCCTCGGTTCATGTCGAGACATGGCAGGACAACCGCGCGCGGCTGTTTGCACAGGCAACCGGACATTTCCTCATGCCCCAGGGCTGAACAATGCGGATCGCCCTGGCCCCGCTGACGAACCGGCGGGTGCTGGCCATCGCGCTGCCGATCGTGCTGTCCAACGCGACGGTCCCGCTGCTGGGGCTGGTGGATACCGGCGTCGTCGGCCAGCTTGGCCGGCCCGAGCCGATTGGTGCTGTGGCCATCGGCGCGGTCATCCTGACCTCGATCTACTGGATCTTCGGCTTCCTGCGGATGGGAACGTCCGGCCTCGTGGCGCAAAGCCACGGGGCGGGCGACGGTGCGCAGGCCGGGGCGCATCTGCTGCGTGCCCTGACCATCGCGGGCCTTGCGGGTCTGACGATGATCCTGATGCAGTTCCCGCTGTTCGGGGCTGCGTTCAGGCTCGCGCCCGCCTCGGCCGAGGTCGAGACGCTGGCCCGCGACTATCTGGCGATCCGGATCTGGGGGGCCCCGGCCACGATCGGGCTTTACGCCATCACCGGATGGTTGATCGCGATCGAAAGGACCCCAGCGGTGCTGGCCCTGCAGCTTTTGCAGAACGGGCTGAATGTGGCTCTGGATCTCTGGTTCGTGCTGGGCATCGGCATGGGTGTGTCCGGGGTGGCATGGGCCACTCTGATCGCCGAATGGGGCGGGCTGGCGTTCGGGCTGTTCCTTGCCCGGCATGCGTTGCGCGCCGCGGTGTCCGCCGCGCGCAACCTTGCCACATTGTTCGCGCGGGATCAGCTGAGCCGACTGCTGCGTGTGAACGGCGACATCATGATCCGGTCCGTGCTGCTGCAGGCAAGTTTTACCAGCTTCCTGTTCCTGGGCGCTGCGGAAGGAGATCTGACGCTGGCGTCCAACCAGGTGCTGGTGCAGTTCCTGTCGCTGACCGCATTCGCGCTGGACGGATTTGCCTTCGCGGCAGAAAGCCTTGTGGGTCAGGCGGTCGGTGCGCGCCGACCCGACAGGGTCCGGCGGGCGGCCATGCTGACGTCGAAATGGGGTGTCGGTGGGGCGGCGGCGCTGGGGCTGCTGTTCTGGCTCGGGGGCGGTGCGATCATCGACCTGCTGACGACCGCGCCCGAAATCCGCGCCGAGGCCCGCATCTACCTGGTCTGGCTGGGCTTTGCGCCAATGATCGGCATTGCAAGCTGGATGTTCGACGGGATCTTCATCGGCGCGACCCTGACTCGCGAGATGCGGCTTGCGATGCTGCAATCGGTCGCGGCCTATGTCGCGGCCCTCGTGATCCTGCCGCCCTTGATCGGCAATCACGGGCTGTGGGCCGCGCTGATGATCCTGAATGCGACCCGGGGCGTGACGATGGCTCGCTATTATCCGCGCGCCGAGGCTGTCGCGGCATGATCCGCGCAGATGAAACTAGCGGGCGGCACAGGGCGACCGAGGCCGGCGATCCGCCATCGGCGGGACAGTCACGATGCCCTCGAGAACCCCTGACGTCGCCACGGTCCGGGCGCCCAGGTCACGGGCCAGCGCCCGCATCCGGTGGTTGTCCCGGACGAACGACATCCTGATCTTGCCGATACCCACGCGCCTTGCGACAAGGATCAGCGCCAGGCTCAGCATCTTTCCGATGCCGACATGCTGGTAGGGCTGTTCGACCGAGATCGCCAGTTCAGCCTCGTCCGTGCCCGTGACCGGCGTCAGCTCTCCGACACCGCGCAGCGTCCCCGACAGGAACGCGCCGAAGATCCAGGCGTGATCCCGGTCGATCCCGCGCGAATAGGCGATGACACTTCTGTCGCCAAGGGCACTGTGAAAGCGCGCTCGCCGGTCCTCGGGCGAAAGCCGCAGAAGATGGGCGGTGTGAAGGGCGCAATCCCGCGCCATCAGGCCGCGCAGGCGGATCCGCCCGCCCGGTTCGCGGCACAGCAGCCTGCCGCCCGGCTTTCCTGGTCCGTCTCGAGAGGTCGGCGACATCCTGGCAGCCCATCCTTCCCCGGCCCCCGCGGCGCAGCCGGCAGGGCGATGGCAGCATGATGCTGCGTTGCAGCAAAGATGGGGGTCGCGCGGCGCTGCGTCAAGCCAAGCGCCCGCGCCGTCAGAAGTCCAGACCCAGGTCGAGGGTGCGCGCCGAATGGGTCAGCGCGCCGGACGAGATGTAGTCGACCCCGGTTGCCGCAACCTCGGCGATGCGTCCCAACTGCATGTTGCCCGACGCTTCCAGGACCACCCTGCCGCGCGCCAGCACGACCGCCTCGTGCAGCATCGGCGTGCTCATGTTGTCCAGAAGCACGACATCGGCGCCACCCTCGTGCAGGACCTCGGCCAGCTGTTCCAGGCGGTCCACCTCGATCTCGACCCGCATCATGTGCGAGGCGCGGGCCTTGATCGCGCGCAGGACCGGGACGATTCCGCCAGCGGCCGCGATGTGATTGTCCTTGACCAGGATCGCGTCCGAAAGCGAAAAACGGTGGCTGAAGCCGCCGCCATGCAGGACCGCCTGTTTCTCGACCAGCCGCAGGCCCGGCGTGGTCTTGCGCGTGCAGGTGATGCGCGCCTTCGTGCCCGCCGTCTCGGCCACGAACGCCGCCGTCATCGTCGCGATGCCGCATAGCCGACCGGCAAAGTTCAACGCCACGCGTTCGGCCGACAGGATCGCACCCGCACAGCCCTCGATCTCGGCCAGCGTGTCGCCGCGCCCGAAGGCTTCGCCGTCCTCGCGCAGGAAGCGCAGGTCCAGCGTGGGGTCGATCATCCGGAACGCGATGCGGGCAAGCTGCATCCCCGACGCCACCCCTGCCTCGCGGGCGCGGATGCGCGCGCCGTAGCGCGTGCCCGCAGGGATCACCGTGCGGGTGGTGATGTCGCCATTGGTGCCCAGATCCTCGATCAGCGCGGCGCGGACCAGCGGATCAAGGATCATCTCGGGAAGCGGGGGCAGGGCTGTCATGTCGTCTCCGGTTGCAACGAGTCGCGAATGGCCATCGCGTCCTCCAGCGTGATGCGGCTGCGGCGGGCAATCTGTGCCGGATGGGGATGATCGATGCGGTAATGCGCGCCGCGGCTTTCCTCGCGCAACAGCGCCGATGCGCAGATCAGCGTCGCGGTCGCGGTCATGTTCAGCAGGTTTTCGCAATCGGGTCGGGCGGCCTCGATCGCGGCAATGCGGGTCAGGGTGTGACGAAGACCCGCGGCATCACGCACCACGCCGGCCCCGTCGGTCATCGCCCGGCGCAGTTGCGCGACCAGCGCGGGGTCAGCCTCGGCCGCAGCGGCAAGCCGTGGCAGTGTGATCCGATGCGCGTCGGTCGGCGCAGGTCCAAGCGCGGCATCAATCCCGGCCGCGCAGATCCGGGCGAAGACCAGCGCCTCGAGCAGGCCGTTGGAAGCCAGCCGGTTGGCACCGTGAAGCCCGGTCGATGCCGCCTCGCCGCAGACCCACAGACATTCCAGGCTGGCGCGGCCAGACGCGTCGGTGGCGACGCCCCCCATGTGGTAATGCGCGGCTGCCGCGACCGGAATGGGCTGGCGGGCCGGATCGATCCCGGCCCGCGCGCAGGCCGCCGCGACAGCCGGAAATTCGGTCAGGATGCGCGCGCCCAGGCAAGCGCGCGTGTCCAGCACCGGCCGCAGCCCGGCCTGCGTCTGAGCGTAGATCGCCCGCGCCACGATGTCGCGCGGCGCCAGTTCCGCGTCGGGATGAAGCGGCAGCATGAAGCGTTCGCCCAGGCGGTTGACCAGTCGCGCGCCCTCGCCGCGCAAGGCCTCGGTCGCAAGCGGCGCCGGGTCCTCGCCACAGTCGATCGCGGTGGGATGGAACTGCACGAATTCCGCGTCCGCCACGACTGCGCCGGCCCGCGCCGCCATGCCGATCACCTGTCCGCGAATGCGTGGCGGGTTGGTGGTCAGCGCGAACAGCCCGCCCGAACCGCCGCCCGCCAGCATAACCGCAGGCGCGCTGAGGGTCAGAGGGACCGAGCCGTCGGCCCGGGCAATCCTGACGCCTGTGACGCGGTTGCCCATGGTCTGAAGCCCGGTGGCGACCACGCCTTCCAGAACCTGCACCGATGACGCTGCGCGGATCGCGGCGACCAGGGCGCGCATGATCTCGGCCCCGGCCTGATCGCCGTTGACGCGCACCACCCGGGCAAAGCTGTGAGCCGCCTCTCGCGACAGCACGTAGCCGCCGCCGGTCGTGCGGTCGAAGGGTGTACCAAGCCTCGTCAGGTCGAGGATATGCGCCCGCGCCTCGTCGGTGACCATCCGCGCAACGGCCTGATCCACGGTGCCGGCCCCGGCCCGGACCGTGTCGCTGGCGTGGGATCCCGCGCTGTCGGCGGGGTCCATCGCCGCCGCCACGCCGCCCTGCGCCCAGACCGAACTGCCACCCTGCCCCAGCGGGTCAGGCGACAGCATCAGCACCGGGCGTGGCGCCAGCTTCAGCGCGGCATAAAGACCCGCCAGACCCGCGCCGACAACCACGACGCGGTCGGTGACGATATGTGGCATGGGCGTCCCGGCCTCAGGCCGCCAGGCGGCGCGACAGGTCGATCATCCGCTGCACCGCCACCCGTGCGCGGGCAGCGATCTCGGGATCGACCTCGACCGCGCCGGTCATCGTGTGCAGCGACCACAGAATCTTTTCCAGTGTGATCTTCTTCATGTAGGGGCACATGTTGCATGGCCCCAAAAACTCGACTTCGGGATGGGCGTCCGAAATGTTCGAGGCCATCGAGCATTCGGTGACCAACATCGCCTTGGCCGGCTTTTCGCGCGCCACCCAATCCAGGATGCCTGCGGTCGAGCCGGCGAAATCGGCCTCGGCCACGACATCCGGCGTGCATTCGGGATGGGCGATGATCTTCAGGTCAGGGTGCCAGCCGCGGAAATCGCGCAGATCCTGCGGGGTGAACCTCTCATGCACGATGCATCGGCCGTCCCACCACACGATGCGCTTCTGGGGAACCTGCCGGGCGACATTCTGGGCCAGATACTTGTCGGGCGTCATGATGACGGTGTCGCCCTCCATCGCGGCGACGATCTGGGCGGCATTGGCAGAGGTGCAGCAGATGTCGGATGCTGCCTTCACCTCGGCGGTTGTGTTGACATAGCTGACCACGGCCGCGCCGGGATGGCGGGCGCGCATCTCGGCGATGCCGGGGGCGTCGATGCTTTCGGCCAGCGAGCAGCCGGCCTCCATGTCGGGCATCAGCACGGTCTTTGCCGGGTTCAGGATTTTCGAGGTCTCTGCCATGAAATGCACGCCGCATTGCACGATGACGTCGGCCTTGACCCTGGTGGCCTCGATTGCAAGCGCCAGGCTGTCGCCGACCACGTCCGCGATCCCGTGATAGATCTGCGGCGTCATGTAATTATGGGCAAGAACCACGGCGTCGCGTTCCGCCTTGAGACGGTTGATGGCCTTGACATAGGGCGCGGCGATCGCCCAGTCGGGCAGCGGCACGACCCGGTCCATGCGGGCGTGAATCTCCGACATGCTTTCGGCGAGCTCGAGCGAGGGTTCCAGATCGTAATGCGCATGCAACTCGGCACGGATGGCCGTCAGGTCAAGCAATGTCGCGTCCTCCCTTGGCGCCGCATCTTTCAGGTGGGGCCTGCGGCGATGGCATCAATGCCATGGGCCGGCCTGTTAACGAAAACTTGACGCAGGGGCAATGTCCATGCGGCTCGGGCGGCGGATTTGTCGCCGCCGACCCGTGTCGGGTGCATCCTCTCGAACGGTGCGCACTAGGCTCGCCTCGCGGGGTGGGGGGGCGTGCGCGACTTCTGTCGCGGCGCTCCCCACGCCAGCCAGACGGCCGCCAGCCACCACAAGGTCAGCATGGCCCACAGATCCACCGCAAGCTTGCGCGGCACGTCCTGATCGGGCGGGTTGACCTGGAAAGCATCCGCCAGCACCGACAAGAGCACGCAGGCGACGAACGACCATAGCCCGCCGCGCCCGATCTGCTGAAGCCCGACCCCGATCCGGCTGGCCGCCAGTCTCTCCATGAGGCGGGCCAGCGGCACCGCAACCAGCCAGCTTGCCGCGATGATGGCCAGATAGCGGGTCCCGTCCAGTGGCCATTTCTCGATCTTGCCGTAGACCAGCTTCAGCGCGTTGCGCAGCGGCAAGGCCGGTTCGCCGATCTTCGAGGCGATGATGATCGTCGCGCCGAACAGGAACATTCCCGCGGCGGTGATGGTGATCAGCCGCGCGTGGCGCATCAGGACCGGCATGAACTGCTGCCGGAACAGCCCCATCGCGACACCTGAAAAGAACAGCATCTGCCAGCCGAAGGGATTGAACAGCAGCCCGCCCCTGTTGTGGTTGGGAATCAGCGGGTTCAGGATGGGCGCAAACCACCACAGCACCAACGAAGCGACCCCGAAGCTGAACGGAAACCGCAACAGGATCGGCACAAGAAGCGGAGCCGAGGCGATCAGGACCACATAGACCGCCAGCACGTCCAGCAGGTTAGGCTGCAACCACATCGTGGCCAGCACGCCCAGATAGCCAAGCGGGTTCTCGATCACCCAGGCTGCATACTGGTTCCAGATCGCCGTGTGCTTCAGTCCCATTTCCAGCAGCCCTGCGGACAGCAGCGCCATGATGATGCCGCCCACGACCAGGGCGCGCCAGACCTCGAACGCCCGGCGGGCAAAACGCCACTGAGCCGCGCGCCGCCCTTGCTTCTGTTCGACCCCCAACCAGACAAGCCCGACCAGAAAGCCTGACAGCAGGACGAACAATTCGGCCGCATCGAATACCGAGAAATTCGCCAGCGTGTATTTGCGCAGGGGCGAGGCAGGCATATGGTCCAGCATGATGCAGACCAGTGCATAGCCGCGCAGCATGTCGAGGGCGATCAGGCGTTTCATGGGGTCCGTTATCTTTTGCGACCTGGCGTTTCAAGCGGGCAGGCTGCTCCAGCGTTGCAGAAGCAGCGGGTCTGAGATCAGCGCATCGGTTTCGTTCCTGTCCAGGAACTGCAGAGCTTCGGCCTGAGTGGAGGCATGGGCGATCTTGGCCGCGGCGGTGACGCGGGTCAGATGGTCGGACCTGGACAGTTTCTCGGCCTCGGCGGGCGGGTTCAGCAGGGCGATGTGGCGGGCCAGGGCGTCGCTGTCGACCCCCAGATGCCGGATCGCCGCGGCATTTTCCATCGATCGCGGCAGGGCGCGGGTCGCCGCCGAGGCCTCTGACAAGATGGTGGGAAAACTGCGTTCTTCGGGGGTGACCAGCAGACCGCGCATGCGCGCCCACCGGCCAAAGACCGGGCTGGCCGAGAAGCGCGAGGTCATCGGTGACAGAATCAGCCCGGCGAGGATCGGCGACAGCCAGATCAGCTGCGGCGGCGAGAACTGCGCCAGCACAAGCAGCGTGCCGACGCCCAGGAGCACATGCCCCCAATGGCGTGCCAGGACCACGCCCCAGCCAGGCATCGAGCCCGCGCGGACCTGCGCGTTCCAGCCACTGTCGCGGCCGCGCAGGATATCGAAGATCTGGCGGGTCTGGATCAGCATCTGCACCGGTGCGATCAGGGCGGACAGCAGGATCTCGAACAGCGCGCTGGCAACGATGCGCACCGGCCCGCCCGAAGCCCTGGCCAATGGCCGCGTCCAGGCGCGGAAGGTCGCGATCAGCTTTGGCAGCAGCAGCAGGGCCATCGCCGCGACGAACAGCCACAGCATCCGGCGCGCGTCGAAGACCGGCCAGTCGGGAAACAGTTGATAGGCGTTGGGGAAGTATTCCGGCGTCGACAGCAACACGGTGGCCGACAGGATCAGCCCGACCAGGATCAGGGTCAGCCAGATCGGGCTCATCAGGAAACCCAGTATGCCGATGGCAAAATGCACCCGGCTGATGGCGCAGGCGCCCCTCATGCCGATCAGCCGGGAATGTTGCAGATTCCCCTGCGCCCAACGGCGTTCGCGCGCGGCCATGTCCAGCAGCGTGGGCGGACATCCCTCGAAGCTGCCGCGCAGATCGTGGTCCAGTCGCACTTTCCAGCCGGCCCGGCACAGCGCCGCCGCCTCGACGAAATCATGGCTGAGGATGGTGCCGCCGAAAGGCGGCTTGCCGGGCAGTCGCGGCAGGCCGCAGGAATCGGCGAAGGCGCGAACGCGTATGATGGCGTTGTGCCCCCAGTAATTGCCGCTATTGCCTGACCATGCGGCCACGCCGCGGGCGATCATCGGGCCATAGACGCGACCCGCGAACTGGGTCAGCCGGGCGAAGATCGTCTCGCCCCCGACCAGCACCGGCATGGTCTGGATCAGCGCCAGGTCCGGGTCGGCGTTCATGCGCGCGGACAAGGCGCGGATCGTCGCGCCGGTCATCACGCTGTCCGCGTCCAGAACCACCATCTGATCGTAGCGCCCGCCCCAGCGCCGGACGAAATCGGCCACGTTGCCGGATTTCCGGTCTTCGTTCGTGCGCCGGCGACGATACCAGATGGGCAGGGGCGATGCCTCGCGCGCGGCGGCGACGGCCAGTGTCTCGTTCACCACCACGCCGGGGTCGCGGCTATCGGACAGAACGAAGATCTCGGCCCGGCTGGCCATTCCTTCGGCGTCCATGTCGCGGGCAAGCGCCGTCAGCAGCCCGATGCTTTTCGCCGCGTCCTCGTGATAGATCGGCATGATCACGGCGACGCGCGAGTCGTTGGGACCTTGTGGCGTTTGCAGGCGCGGCGCGAACAGCCCGGCGATAAGCCCGCAGAAGGAAAACCCGACCCAGGCAAATGTCGGCACGAAAAGGGCAAGCAGGGCCCACTGCATCGGGGTCGGTCTGTCGCCGAAGGTCTGCAGCATCTGGGTAAAGCCCACCGCAGCCAGCGCCGCAGTGCCGCCGAAGGTGATCAGGCGCGCCAGCCACACGCGCCACCCTTCGGCGCGCCGGCCGCGGCGCCCGATCGGGGGATGGCGGAAATCCTGGACAGGCATCTCCAGCGGCGCATCTGGCGGGACCGCCGCCGATGCCTGCGTCAGGGAAGGCCTGCCTGTCATAGGGTCCAGCGGCCAAGCCAGCTTTCGCTTAATGCAAGGCCGCCCTTGTCGGTCAGAAGGGCCTGCAAGTCGGCCAGCGTGGCATCTCCGGGCTCGAACTCGAAGGCAAGCCGCAGGACGCGCTGATCTGGAAGCGGCTTCAGATAGGCATGGACAATCTTGCCGGCCGATGCGGTGACGCTGTAATCGGGCAGCTCGTCGACAAACAGCGACAGGTCGAAGTCGATGATGAAGCTGCGCGTGGTTTCGACATTGATCGAGAGGCCCGACCTGACCTGCCGGACCTTGGCCAGCGGCACGTCGTTTGGTGGCAACTGCGCGAAGCTGAGGCGATAGCGGAACTCGTGCCGCCGACCCTTCGCAAGCGGTTCCCTGGGCTGCCAGTAGCTGACGATGTTGTCGTTGAACTCGTTCTCGACCGGGATCTCGATCAGCCTGACCTCGCCTTCGCCCCAATCGCCTTCCGGCTGGATCCAGGCCGAGGGGCGCGCGTGATACATCGCCTCGGCATCCTGGAAATCCGCGAAGTCGCGGGTGCGCTGAACGAGCCCGAAACCCCGCGGGTTCTTGTCCATAAAGGACGATATCTGCAAGGTCTTGTGCGATGCCAGGGTCCGCCAGAGCGTCTGCCCGGCACCCGTATGCATCTGCAAGCCATCGCTGTCATGAACCGCGGGACGGTAATCGTCCACGTTGCGTCGGCTGGCAGGACCGAACCAGAACATCGAGGTCAGAGGCGCGATGCCGGTATTCTGCAAGTCGACACGCGGAAAGATCGCGGCCCGGGTGCGCATCATGGTCACTGCGCCCGGGTTCACGTCGAACTGAAACGCCGCGGTGGTCGATTTGCTGTCGAGGATAGCATGGATACGGACCCATTCGGACGTCTCGGCGGGCTCATGGATCCAGAAATCCGTGAACAGCGGGAACTCCTCGCCATCCGGGCCGCCGGTCTTGATCGCCAGCCCACGCGCCGACAGGCCATACAGCGTCCCGCGCGCCACGGCGCGGAAATAGCTGGCACCCTGAAACACCAGGAACTCGTCCATCGTGCCGGGGCGGTTCAGCGCCGCCCGCAGCCGAAACCCGGACCAGCCCATCTCGCCCCGTGTCTCGACATCGGCGCCGTCTGGAAAATGCGAGGGATCGAATTCGAAAAGCCCGGGGTCGAAGTCCAGCCGGTGCGGCCTGCCGCCGCGAACGATGCTGATATTCACCGGCTCGTAGTAGATCGCGCCCGGGGGAAGCAGGTCCATTCCGAAGCGGCCCTTGCCGCCCAACGGGTCCATGTCGCGGCGGAAACGGATCGCACGATAGGTATCATAGTTCAGATCGGCGAAGCTGCCGACCTGTTCGGCCACCGGCTGCCTGTAAACGCGGGTCGCGCGCTCCGAGGCGAGCGCGGCGACCTCTTCGAAGCCGAAATCCGTTGGCGCCGGCGCCACGCCCTCATCGGGAACGGCGCTGGCATCGTCCGATGCGGTCTTTGCCTGCGCGGGGATCGCGGCAAACGAACCGCCGGCAACCAGGGCAGTGGCGGAATTGAGGAATTGACGACGCTTCATGTCAGAAGATTTATACCTAAAACCAGACCACTATAAGCGGTGTGCCGCAACGCAGCAAGCTGCATCGCGCGTGCCCCAGACCACCCGAGAGTTGATTTACGGAAGGTCAGGCGGCGTGCTTGGGCGCTTTTACGCCGATCGGCCTAGTGCCGGGCGAGCCATTCGGTCACCGGGCGGCGCAGGTTGGTCAGGCCCTGCGCCTGCGCCTCGGCGATCACGTCGCGCAGCTCGGCGATCGAAACACGCCGGATCAGATGCTTGACCGGGCCGATCGAAGCCGGGCGCATCGACAGCCGCCTGATCCCCAGCGCCGCGAATGTCATCGCCTCGACCGGGCGGCCCGCGTCCTCGCCGCAGAAGGACAGCGGCACCCGGGCGTCTTCGCAGCGCGCGATGATCTGCTGCAGCAGTGACAGGAACGAGGTGCTCATCGTGTCATAGCGCCGGCGCACGCGCTCATTCTCGCGGTCGGCGGCGAAGAAGAACTGCTTGAGGTCATTGCCTCCGATCGAGATGAAGTCACACATTTCGAAGAACTTCTTCGGCGCAAAGGCCAGCGAAGGCGTCTCGAGCATCGCGCCTACCCGGATGTCGCTCGGCATCTGGTGGCCCAGTCGCTGTTCGCGCGACAATTCCTGCATGAGGATGCGGTGGGCGTCCTGATATTCGCTCATGTCGGCTATGAAGGGAAACATGACGTAGAGCGGCCTTCCGACCGCAGCCCGGATCAACGCCTGCAACTGCATGCGCAGCACGCCACGTTTGTCCAGCCCGACGCGGATCGCGCGCCAGCCCATTGCCGGGTTCGGCTCGTCCTGCGGTTTCATGTAGGGCAGCACCTTGTCCGAACCGATATCCAGGGTCCGGAACATGACCGGCTTGCCCATCGCGCGGTCCATGACGTGCCGATAAAGCCCCGCCAGTTCGCCCCGGCGAGGCACGTGGTTGCGGACCAGGAACTGCAATTCGGTGCGGAACAGCCCGACGCCCTCGGCACCCGATCCCTCAAGCGACGGCAGGTCGGCCATCAGCCCGGCATTCATGTAAAGCTGCACCGTCGTGCCGCAGGTTCCGGTCGCGGGTAGGCTGCGCAGATCGGCATAACGGTGCTGCGCCTCGGCTTGCATCGCGATCTTGTCGCGAAACGCCGTCGCCACGCTTTCCTCGGGCCGAAGATGCACGATGCCCTGATCGCCATCGACAAGGATCAGATCGCCGTTCAGCGATTCGGTCGTGATCCGCTCGGCGTGGATCACCAGCGGGATGGCCAGGGCGCGTGCCACGATGGCCGCGTGGCTGCCGACCGAGCCCTCCTCAAGAACCACGCCCTTCAGCCTGCGGCCATAGTCCAGCAAATCGGCCGGGCCGATATTGCGCGCGACAAGGATCGGGTTGTCCGGCATCTGGGCGCCGGTGTCGCTGCCCTGGCCGGTCAGGATGCGCAGCAGACGGTTGGAAAGGTCGTCCAGATCGTGCAGCCGGTCGCGCAGATAGGGGTCGGCGGCCATTTCCAGCCGTGCGCGGGCCGCGGATTGTTCCTTTTCGACCGCGGCCTCGGCGGAAAGCCCCAGCCGGATATTCTCTTCCATGCGGCTCAACCAGCCGCGCGAATGGGCGAACATGCGATAGGTTTCCAGAACCGCGGCATGGTCACCGTCGCCCCCCATATCGGCGGCGGCGACCATCGAGTCGACCCGTTCGCGCAGCCGGGCGACCCCTTCGTGCAGGCGGGCCAATTCGCTTTCGGGGTCGTCGCCGACCGGGTTCGTGACGACCACGCGCGGCTCGTGCAGCCAGACGCGGCCCTCGGCGGCGCCTTCCTGACCTGTCCCGCCGCGGATCATCAGCGGGAAGCGATGCGCCAGCGGCAGGCTGTCGGACTGGCTGCCCTGGAACGCGCCCAACTCGGCCATTTCCGCCAGCACCATCGCCACGACTTCAAGGCCGTAGACCTCGTCCTCGCTGAACAGCCGCGCATCCGTGCATTGCACCACCAGCACGCCCAGCTTCTCGCCGACGCGCTGGATGGGGACGCCGAGAAAGCTGGGAAAGGTCTCTTCGCCGGTTTCCGGCATGAAGCGGAACCCAGGCTCGGAGGGAGCGTCGGCGGTGTTCACATGGCGACCGGTTCGCGCGACGCGGCCAACCAGCCCCTCGCCCAGCCGCAGGCGTGTCTGGTGGACGGCCTCGGCGCGCAGCCCCTCGGTCGCGCAGAGTTCAAGCGTCTGGGCATCGCGGAAAAGATAGATCGAGCAGACCTGCGATCCCATCGAATCGGCAATGTGATGGGTGATCTGGTCAAGACGATCCTGGCCTCCGCCGGGCGCGGCCAGGATCTCTTTCAGCCGCCTCAGCAGCTTGCGTGAATCACTGTCCTTGCGGTCTTGCATCGCGTGCCTGCCTTTGCTGTCGCGATGGCCCCGCGGGCCGTTTGCGGATCTGCCATGGGGCTGGTGTCAGGCCGCTTCGAGGCCGAAGGCATCATGCAGCGCCTGAACCGCAAGTTCCATATACTTGCGGTCGATCAGGACGGAAATCTTTATCTCGCTGGTTGAGATGACCTTGATATTGATGTTTTCGTCGGCAAGCGCCTTGAACATCCGCGCGGCGACGCCGGCATGGCTGCGCATCCCGATGCCCACGACGCTGACCTTCGCGACTTCGGTGTCCACGATCAGTTCGTCATAGTCGATCCGACCCGCGGCACGGGCGTCCTCCATCGCGCGCTTGGCGCGCTCGACCTGGTTGATGGGGACCGAAAACGTCATGTCGGTAACAGAGCCCTGGTGATCCTCGAAGTTCTTTTCCGAGATGTTCTGGACGATCATGTCCACATTCACGCCGGCATCGGCCAGCGGCTCGAAGATCGAGGCCGAGATGCCGGGGCGGTCTTCTACGGTAACCAGGGTGATCTTGGCCTCTTCACGCGAATAGGCGACCCCGTTGACGACTTTCGATTCCATGATTTCATCCTCATCGCATACCAGCGTGCCCGAACTCTCGTCGGTCTCATCGAACGAGGATAGCACGCGCAGACGCACCTTGTAGCGCATCGCCAACTCGACCGACCGGGTCTGCAGCACCTTCGCACCGAGGCTGGCCAGTTCCAGCATTTCCTCGAACGCGATCTTTCCCAGCTTGCGCGCTTTCGAGGTGATGCGCGGGTCGGTGGTATAGATCCCGTCCACATCGGTATAGATGTCGCAGCGTTCGGCATCGAAGGCCGCGGCGAAGGCGACCGCGGTGGTGTCCGAGCCGCCTCGTCCCAGGGTGGTGATCCGACCGTCCGGCCCGATCCCCTGAAAGCCCGCGACAACGGCGACCTTGAAGCCCTCGCCGAATTTCTGATCCAGATTGGCGCGCGGGATCTCGACGAACCGTGCGGCCGAATGTGCGGCCGTGGTGTTGATCGGCACCTGCCAGCCCTGCCAGCTGCGTGCCGGCACGCCCATTTCCTGCAATGTCAATGCCATCAGCCCGGCGGTCACGTTCTCGCCCGAGCTGACCACCGCGTCGTATTCGCGCGCATCGAACAGCGGCGACGTCTTTTCGACCCAGCCCACCAGTTCGTTGGTCTTGCCCGACATGGCGCTGACGATGACGATGACGTCATAGCCGCGCTCGACCTCGCGCTGGACCTTGGCAGCGGCGTTCCTGATCCGGTCGAGATCGGCCACCGAAGTGCCGCCGAATTTCATCACCAGAAGCGGCATTGCGGGCCTCCAGCCACAGGGTTGTCCATCGGCGCGGCTTTTATGGCTGGGGTGGCAAAAGGGCAAGAGGCAAAGCCGTTCCGGCCGGCCTGCGCCCTGCGCGTCAGCGCGCGCGCAGGGGCCGGATCGCCCGGACCGATGCCCGGCGTCAGTTGGCTTTCTGGCGGGGGATGAAGGGCAGGGGCGCGACCGGGACGCCGTCCTCGATCAGCTTTCTGGCTTCCTCGGGGCGCGCTTCTCCGTGGATCGCGCGGTGCTGGCTGCGACCCTCATGCATGGCGCGCGCCTCGTCGGCGAAGCGTACGCCGACATAATCGGAATTCTTCTCGACATGGTGGCGGAGCTTTTCCAGCGCCGCCTCGGCCGGATTGCGGGGCTCTGTCAGGTCGCGCGCCTTGCCATCCGAACGGCTCGGCGCATCCTTGGGGACCGACGGGGCCATCAGGGATTTCACGACCTCGTTCGATCCGCACTGCGCGCATGCGACCTGGCCGGCCGCGCGCATCGTCTCGAACGCATCGGACGAACGGAACCAGCCATCGAAATCATGGCCTTCCTTGCAGCGCAGCGCATAGCGGATCATGTGCAATCCCCTGTCATGACCCGTTTCATATCGGTGCCGTCGCGCGGGATCGCAAGATCGCGAAGCCGGGCGATCAGCGGGCCAGGGTCGCCGGCGCGATCCTGCAGGACGGCGCGCGCCGCCGACCCCATGCGCCGTGCCGCGTCGGGTGCGCTGACCAGTTCCGACAGCGCCGCGGCAAGCGTCCTGTCGGTGATCGGGCGCGCGCCGCCGGTGGCCGCCAGCGCCGCGTAGGCGTCGGTAAAGTTCTCGACATGCGGGCCGTGCAGGATCGCGCAGCGATACGCGGCCGGCTCCCACGGGGTATGGCCGCCCCGATCGGTCAGCGACCCCCCGACCAGGCAGATGCCGGCTCGGCCATACCAGCGGCCCATCTCGCCCAACGTGTCGGCCAGCAGAATATCGCCGTCCTCCGCGCCCTCGGACCGGCGTGACAGCCGCAGGCCGCGGGATCGGATCAGGCCCGCAACCTCGTCCCCGCGCGCGGGGTGCCGGATCGCAAGGATCAGCCTCAGGCCGGGATGCGCCTTGCGCGCGGACAACCACGCCTCGAGGACCGCAGCCTCTTCGCCCTCATGGGTCGATGCGGCAAGAAGGGTAAGGTCGCGCGCGGCGCTTTCGGGCGGGGGGGCGACTGCGGCAGGGGCAAGCAGCTTCAGATCCAGCCGGGGCAGCAGCGCACCGGGCGCAAGGCCAAGCTGTCGCAGCCGCGCCTCGCTGTGCGGGTCCTGGGCGGACAGGGCCGAAACCCGCGCCAGCATCGGCCCGATGACCTTTGGAAGGCGGGCCCATAATGCCGCCGAACGCTGTGACATGCGCGCCCCGATGATGGCTTGCCGGATTCCCCGCTCCGCCAGTAGCCGCGAGCGCAGGGGCCAGAACTCGCTCTCCAGTGTCAGTTGCAGGCGCGGCTTCGTCGCATCCAGAAAGCGCGTCAGCGCTCCGGGCATGTCCAGCGGCGCCAACCGGGCAGGCAGGCCCCAGCCCGTTACCATGTCGCGCCCGGTTTCGCTGTTGGCCGTCACGAGGACCGGCCGATCAGAGGCCAGAGCCTCGATCACCGGGCGCGCCGAGGTCAGTTCCCCGACCGAGGCGCCGTGCACCCAGACGTCCGCCGGGCCCGGGGGACTGCCTGCCACCAGACGTTCGCGCAACGCCGGCGAACGGCCAAGCCGTGCCCGGACCTGCAAGGCAATCTCTGCAAGGCGGGTGGTCGTGGCGTAGATCATCATTCCGGCCTCGCGACTGAGGCGAAGACGGCACGGCCTGCCAATGTCGCCGCGCGGGTCGTGCCCGGTCCCGTCCTAGGGTCTGACAGCGATCTTGTAAACGAGCGGGCATGGGCAGCGCATTTCCGGGCCGGTCTGGTCAATCCGCGTTCAGCCCGCAGCTGGGCCCTCACAATGCCGTGAAGCTTGCCGCCGGCCGGTCCATCGATCCTCACCTTGGCGCGCGACCTGTTCCGGCGGGGTTTCGGCTTGCGATCGGTGCCGGATGGTTCTGGATCGCGATTCCGATGGCATCGAAGCGGTTCGCAGGATCGTCAGGCCCGATCTGGGCGAACTGTTCAACCATGACGACCTTGCTGACGCAGCCTCGGATCCGTATCAGGGCGAGGACGAGCCGCTGGAGTTGATGAACGACGCCGCTGCGGCGTTCATCCGGACCTCGCCGCGTCTGCCACGCACAAAACTGGTTTCCCGGTCCACGGGTTGCCCGGTCCGGGCATCGGTCTTGGCCGTGACAGGGCAGGACGTCCGGGTTTGCCGAAATGCGATATCGCCCGTGCGGCCGATGAAGCCTTGTGGAGGTGGGTACCGGAATCGAACCGGTCTTCACGGATTTGCAATCCGGTGCGTAACCACTCCGCCAACCCACCGTCGTCAAGCGTGCGGCTGACTTAATGGATCGACGCGTGCCATGCAAGACGGGAATGACCGGCGTTGCCCACCCCCGGGAATCGTGGCAATAAGCGTTCACAAGCAGGTCGCAGAGGTTCCCGACATGACCGATTTCGCCGCCCGGCGCACCATGATGGTGGACACCCAGGTTCGTCCCAACGACGTCACGAAGTTTCCGCTGATCGAGGCGATGCTGTCGATACCGCGCGAAGAATTCGTTCCGCCCGCCAAACGCTCTGTCGCCTATTCGGGCGAGAACCTGGCCATCGGTCACGGGCGCGTGCTGCTGGAGCCCCGGACGCTGGCCAAGATGGTGGACGGGCTGGACATCCAGCCGGGCGATCTGGTTCTGGATCTGGCCTGTGGCTATGGATATTCCTCGGCGGTCATCGCGCGCATGGCCGAGGCTGTCGTTGCGATCGAGGACAACGAGGACATGTTCACCGAGGCCGAGAGCCGGCTGTCCGATGCGGGCGTGTTCAACGTGGCGGTGTTGCATGGACCTCTGGCAGAGGGTGCACCGAAACAAGGGCCCTATGATGCGATCCTGATCGGCGGCGGCGTCGAGGATGTGCCTGCGGCCATTCTCGATCAGCTGAAGGACGGCGGTCGCATCGCTGCGCTGTTCCTCGAGGGGACGCTGGGGGTGGTTCGCATCGGTCATCGCCTCAACGGCCGTGTGAATTGGCGCTACGCATTCAATGCCCATGCGCCCCTGCTGCCCGGCTTTTCAAGAGAGCGGGGATTCAGCTTGTGACGTTTCGCGGATCGCTTTGCCAGCTTGCAGCCGCAGCGGCCCTGGCCGTATCCGCCGCATTTCCGGCCAGCGGCGAGTCGCTGGCCGACACCATGGTTGCGGCCTATCGCCACTCGGCGCTGATCGAGCAGAACCGCGCCGTGCTGCGTGCCGCCGATGAGGATGTCGCCAGCGCGGTCGCGCAGCTTCGGCCAGTCGTGCAGTGGGCGCTGAACCATTCGGCACAGCGCAACGAAGGTCGGACGACCACCCGTTCGACCTCGCTGACGCTTGGGGCCGAGATGACGCTCTATGACTGGGGCCGTTCGCAGCTGGCCATCGATTCGGCCAAGGAACAGGTGCTTGCGACGCGTCAGGCGCTGGTGGGCGTCGAACAGGATATCCTGCTGTCCGCGACCATCGCGTATTTCGACATCTGGCGCGCCACCGAACAGGTCGCCTTGCAGACGAACTCTGTCGAGGTGCTGACCCGCGAGAGGCAGGCCGCCCAGGATCGGTTCGAGGTCGGCGAGATTACCGTGACCGATGTCGCGCTCGCCGATGCGTCGCTTGCGGCAACCCAGGCCGCGCTGGCCGCCGCGCAGGGTGATCTGGAGATCGCGCGCGAGGGCTATCTTGCCGCCACCGGACGCAGACCGGGGTCGGTCGCCGAGCCGCCGACACTGCCGAAACTGCCTGCGTCGGTCGACGCTGCGCGGGCGATCTCGCAGAAGACGCATCCGCTGATCCTTCAGGCACAGCGTCAGGCTGCTGCTGCCGAACTTGGCGTCGCTTCGGCTGCAGCCGAGCGCAGGCCCAGCCTTTCCGCAAATGCCGGACTTGGGGTCACACGCAGTCCGGACGCCATCGGTCGCTATGACAACCGGCTTGGGGCGTCTGTGGGATTGGAACTCAACCAGACGCTCTATTCGGGGGGCCGCTTGCCCGCCGCGCACCGCAAGGCAATGGCGCTTCGTGACCAGGCGCGGGCGTCGTTGCTGAATGCCGCGCGCCAGGTGAGCCAGCAAGTTGGCGAATCCTGGGCGAATATCGATGTCGCGCGCGCCCAGATCCGCGCCATCGACAAGCAGATTTCCGCCGCGCAGCAAGCCTATGACGGGGTCCGGGAGGAAGCGCTGCTGGGGGCTCGGACGACGCTGGATGTCCTCGATGCGGAGCAGTCCCTGCTTGAGGCGCGGGCCGACAGGCTCTCGGCGCAGGCCAATCTTCAATTAGCACATTATCAACTTTTGGCTGCTATGGGTCTTCTTACGGTAGAACGCCTGAACCTGGGGATTCCGACCTATGACCCATCGCAGTATTACAACGCGGTGCGCAACGCACCCAATCGAAGCACGCAGGGCGAAAGCCTGGACCGCGTCCTGCGCGCGCTTGGCAAGGACAATTGACTTCGCCGTGAAAGGGGGGCGTCATGTCTGATGCCCGCTCCTCGCAGAACGCCGCCCGCCTGTCCGAAGACATCGGCGATGTGCTTGGCGCCATTCGGCGACTGATCGCCGAGGATGAATCGCTCGGCGCCGCGCGTGACCGGCTGAATGGCGATCGCCGCGCTCTCTCGGACACCATCAACGAAGACGCAGGCGAGTTTCTGGCCCGTCGCTATGGCGGCAACGCCGCTCTGGCGCGACGACTGGCGCACGCTCCGTCAGACGAGCAGGCCAGCATGGCCGAGGCCGGGACCGGCGATGAGTGGCCGCTGGGTGATATCGCGAATGCACCCAGTGCAGCGCGTCCCAAGCCTGTGGTGCCCGAAACCCCGATTGCGCAGACCCCACCGGCCGCGCAGCGGATCATGCGCCATTCGCCCGAAAACGACGCTGAACTGGACGCGGCGCGGCCGCCCTTTCCGGCCGCCCGGAATGACCTGGCCCGATCACTTTCCGCCACCAGTCGGGCAGGCGAATCGCAGCTTCGCGACACCACCGCCGATGTGCAGCCTCGGCTGCGACCCGTGCCTTCGCCGCGTGACGACCAGCATTCGGCCGCTAGGGTCGTGATCCCGCCGCTGCGGCTGAACCCAGGACAGCGGATCGCGGCAGTGCCGAAAGCGGACGATGAAGGCACCGCCGGGTGGCGAAACTGGCTGCGTTCCGCTCCGCAGGGCACGGCTGTGACGTCGGCTCCTCAGGAAGTTGCATCCGTCATTCCCGCGACCGCCGAGACCAGGATGGCAGCGGATGTCGACTTTGCCGAGGACTTTGACTGGAAGGCGAGGATGCGCCCCGACATCGCCGCGACATGGGATCAGCCCGCGCGCGCTGTTGCCAGGCCGGCCGATGACGTTCAGGCCGGTCCGCTTGCTGATGAAGCGTCGAAGGCCGCGATGTCTTGCGCCGCGGCCGATCACCTCGAAAAACCAGGCTGCGGGATCGAGGAACATGCCGCAACAGACACGCAGGACGCCGTACCGGACTTTGCCGACGTGCTGGACGCTCTGGATCCTGTCGGATCTGCGTCCTCGATACCGCCTGTTGCCACCGCCTCCGCCACCGCCACCGCGGAACAGGCCGACGTCCATGACACGGTCACCGGACTCGCCCCGGCGGAAGAAGAGCAATGCATCCGCGACCTGCTGCGCGAGATGATCCAGGAAGAGCTGCACGGAGAACTGGGCGAACGCTTCTCACGCAATCTGCGCGCGGTGATCCGCCGCGAAGTCTCGGCTGCGATCGACGATCAACTGGATCGCATCTGACGGAACGGCGCCTGCATGGCTGTTCCGTGCAGAGGTCCGGTGCGCAACCTGCCGGCCAGAGGCGATCTGGCCGGTCATGGCGCCCAAATGCAGCGTGACGAACGCGGGTCCGACGATCAGCCCAGATAGTCCTCGGGATCGACGCTTTCGAAGCCGCGCCGCACCTCGAAATGCACGAAGCCTCCGTTCCCCGCGGTTCCAAGCGTCTGGCCTGCGGACAAGCTCTGGCCTTTTGAAACGTCCAGCCTGTCCAGTCCCGTGTAGACGGTCATCAGCCCGCCATCGTGCCGCAGGACGATGATCGGAACGCCGGCTGTGTCACGGGTGATCGCTGCGACCGTGCCGCTCCCTGCCGCCTTGACCGGCGTGCCTGCCGCGGCGGCGATGTCGATGCCGTCGTTCTTGCCCTTTTCATAGACACGGATGATCGCCCCGGTGACCGGCATCTGAAACCGGCCGCTACCAGAGGCCGCGGTCCGTGTCGCGCCCAGATCGGTGGCCGGTGCCTCAGGCGCGGGGGTCGCGGCCGGCGTCGTGTCCTGCCTGGGCAGCGGCTCGGTCGACGACGGTGGCCGCGGTGTCGGGCTGCCGGTTCCGGGCGCGGTCGTTGTCCGGACCGGGTTCGGGGCTTCCTGTCCGGCCACCGGCACTATCAGGCGCTGCCCGACGCGCACGCTCATCGACGCGGGCAAGCCGTTCCAGGATGCTACATCCTGCACGCTGACGCCGTATTTCCGTGCGATCGACCAGACGGTCTCGCCGGCCGCGACGACGTGCTGGCGGGGCTGCGCGATTTCGGCGGCCGGCGCCGCCGCCACCGCGTTGGCGGGGCTGCGGCCGGGAATCTCGGGCTTTCGCACGCCCTGGCCCGCGAACGGGTCCGTCACCAGCCCCGTGCCGCTGCTGGTGGGCGCGGGGGTTCCGCCAGCGACGCGGCGCGGCAGAACCAGCGCAGCACCCGGCTGCAAGGATGCATCGGCGGGCAGTGCGTTGTGCCGCGCCAGCTCCTCTGCGCCCAAGCCCAGCCTGGAAGCGATCGTCGTCGGCGTGTCGCCGTTGCGTGCGATCGCGACCTGATAGTCGGCAAAGCTGATCAGCCCGCGGCTGTCGGGCTGCGGTCGCACGGGTGCCTGCGACGCCGCGTCGGTTGTGCTGAGCGCGCCTGGCATCCAGCGCCGCAGATCCGGGTCGAAGCCGCCATTCGGCCCGCATGAGGCCAGCAACGCGATGGCCGCGCAAGCGCGCGCGAGAAGCGTGGGGGTCCTGCTCATCCTGTATGTCCTCAAACTGCCTCTGTGCGACCGGGGGTCATGTCTGTCCCAACCCCTCGACCAGCGGCACGAACCGAACCTGCCGCAACTCGTCATAATCGAAACCGGTGTCGGTCCGTGTGACGCGGATCAGTGTCTGCACTGCGTCAGACTGGCCGACCGGCACGACCATGATACCGCCGATCTTCAGTTGTGCCAACAGCGGTCCTGGCGGGTCCTCGGCCGCGGCTGTCACCAGAATCCTGTCGAAAGGCGCCTGATCGGGCAGACCACGAGAGCCGTCGGCGACCTGCGCGGTGATGTTGGGCAGATTCAGTTCGCGAAAGATCGCTTCGGCCTCCTGCACCAAGCGGCGATGGCGGTCGACCGAATACACGCGCCTGCACAACCCCGACAGCACAGCCGCCTGGTAGCCCGATCCGGTCCCGATTTCCAGCACCGTGTCGCGGGGGCCGGGGTTCAGCGCCTGGGTCATCAGCCCCACGACCGAGGGCTGGCTGATGGTCTGACCGCATGGAATCGGCAGCGGCGTATCTTCATAGGCGCGGTCGGCGAACTGGCCGCGCACGAACAGGCCGCGATCGATCCGCTCCATGGCATCCAGCACGCGCGGGTCCGTCACGCCGCGCGAGCGCAACTGGAACAGAAAGCGCATCTTGCGCTCGGCCGGGGTGTCCTCGGCGTTGTCAGGGTCGCTCATCGCGTCTCGCTGGCCTCCGTCTTGTGGTCGCCCGGGTCCAGATCGTCCAGTGCCCGGGTCAGTCCGTCAAGCGAGGCGTGACAGGTCAGGTCCGCTCGCATCGGGGTCACCGACACGAACCCGGCCAGATTGGCCGCGACATCGCTTCCCTCGCGTGCGGGTGCCTGTTGCGAGCCGCCTGCAACCCACATGAAGCGTCGGCCATTGGGCGCGGTATAGGGCACAACGCCAAAATTCGTCCCCTGCCTGCGACCTTGCCGCGTGACGCGAACGCCCTGCACTGCGCTTGCGGGAACCGGCGGGAAGTTCACGTTGTAGAACAGCCGGAAATCTGCGTCCGAGGTCCAGTCGGCATGATCCAGAAGCCGCCGGATCACCCTCGCGCCATGGTCGCGCGCCGCCTCGAACGGATCGGACAGATCGGCGGTGCGGGGTCCCAGGTATTGCGACAGGGAAACCGCCGGAAGACCCTGCAGCGCCGCCTCCATCGCGCCGCCGACCGTGCCCGAATACATCACGTTCTCGCCAGCGTTGTTGCCGCGGTTCACGCCCGACAGGACCAGGTCCGGAGGTGTCCGGGCCATCACGTCCGAGATCGCCGCCAGCACGCAATCGGCGGGGCTTCCCTCTGCAGCGTAGCGACGCTCTGACAGCCGGGCGATCATCGTGGGATGCGAATAGCTGATGGCGTGCGCGACGCCAGACTGTTCGAAGGCGGGGGCGACCGTCCAGACCTCGCCGCGCGGGCCGGCAAGCTCTGCAGCGATCTGGGCCATGACCTCAAGCCCCGGTGCGTTGATGCCGTCGTCGTTGGTGATCAATATGCGCATTCCGGCCCCGCACCATCTGTGCCCGGGCCCGTGACCCGCGCGCGCCTCTGTTGCCTCTTTGCTTAGCGACGCGCGGAACGCGCTTCAACCCGTTGATGAGTTGGCTCAAAGCGGTTTGACGCGGGCAGATCGCCGTTGCATCCTCAAGCGGACTCAATTGGCAATCGGTACATGCAGCTTTTTCTTCCCATCGCCGAGGTCTCGGTCAACGCCTTCACCCTGATCGGACTTGGGGGATTGGTCGGGCTGATGAGCGGGCTGTTCGGCGTGGGGGGCGGGTTCCTGATCACGCCGCTTCTGTTCTTCATCGGCATCCCGCCTCCGATCGCGGTGGCGACGGGGGCCAATCAGGTCGTGGCGTCCTCGGTCAGTGGCGTTCTGGCGCATGTCAAGCGCAAGACCGTCGATTTCCGCATGGGCGGCGTGTTGCTGGCCGGAGGGCTGGTCGGCTCGTGGACCGGGGTGTGGGTCTTCACGGTGCTGCAGAACACCGGGCAGGTCGATCTGGTCGTGCAGCTTTGCTATGTGGTCTTTCTGGGTCTGATCGGCGCGATGATGCTGCAGGAAAGCATCCGGGCGCTGCGCCGGTCCAAGAACCCGACCTATCGAAAGCGCTTGCATCAGCACAATTGGGTGCATCGCTGGCCGCTGAAGATGAAGTTTCGTGCCTCGGGGCTGTATATCAGCGTCATCCCGGTGCTGCTGGTGGGGTTGGCGGTCGGTGTTCTGGCCGCCATCATGGGCGTCGGCGGCGGCTTCATCATGGTGCCCGCGATGATCTATCTGCTGGGGATGCCGACCAAGGTCGTGGTTGGCACATCGCTCTTCCAGATCATCTTCGTGACTGCCTTCACCACCGTGATGCATGCCATCAGCTACAACACCGTGGACATCATGCTTGCGGTCCTGCTGATCGTGGGCGGCGTGATCGGCGCGCAGCTGGGCACCACGCTGGGGGCGCGGCTGAAGGCCGAGCAGTTGCGGATCCTGCTGGCGCTGCTGGTGCTGCTGGTCTGCGGCAAGCTGGCGCTGGACCTGTTCCTGCGGCCGGACGATCTGTATTCGATCACGACGGGGACGCATTGATGCGGGCATCGCTGATTCTGGCCATGGCCGTATGGCTTGGCGCCGGCCCCGCGCCGGCACAGGACGACCCGCCGCGGCAGGCGCCTGGCTCGACCGTGCCGCTGACCCCGCCGCAGCAGGGCTATCCGCTTTATCCCGATCCGCAGCTGCCGCGCTCCGGAGATGCGGAACAGTTGCCGCCGCCCTCCGAACAGGTGGTCGCGGGGTTGTCCAGCGATTCGGTTGCGATCACCGCCAGCTTTGACGGATCGGACATCCTGATCTACGGCGCCGTCAAGCGCGAGACGCCGATCCCACCCGGCCTGCCGCTGCAGATCATCATGACCGTCGAGGCGCCGGCGCAGGAACTGACCATCTGGCGCAAGTCACGGCATTTCGGCATCTGGATCAATTCCGACAAGGTCGAGGTGGGCGCCGCCCCCGGTTTCTATGCGGTCGCCACCAGCGGACCGCTGGACGAGATCCTTCTTCCAGAGTGGGACAGCCGGTATCGGATCTCGCTGCCGCTGGCGCTGCGCGCCTTTGCGGGCGAGCTCGAGGTCGAGGATGCGGTGCCCTATACCGAGGCGCTGATCCGGCGGCGTCAGGCGAACGGCCTGTACCGTCTGGACGAGGGCAGCGTGAAGCTTGTCGATCAAACCTTGTTCCGTGCGGATGTGCGGCTGCCCGCGACCCTGATCGAAGGCAGTTACAAGACCCGGATCTTCCTCTTGCGCGAGGGTGAGGTGGTCGATGTGTACCGGGCGTCCATTGATGTGCGGAAGGTGGGGCTGGAACGCTGGCTCTATCGTCTGGCCTTCGATCAGCCGCTGCTGTACGGCCTGATGTCGCTGGCCGTGGCGGTGGCGGCAGGCTGGGCCGCATCTGCGGTCTTCCGCAAGCTGCGACGGGCCTGACCTGTCCAGCGCCAGGGCTGACGGGGGCGTCCCGCGAGCTCCAGGCCCGACCTGGCCCCGGCACGCAACAGGCCCCGTGGTCGCCCACGGAGCCTGCACCCTCCCACCGCGCGATGCCGTCCCCCTCCACAGGTCCGGCGCCGCTTGTGTTACTTGTCGTCGATCAGTTCGGCCTGTCTCACGATCACTTCGGCCTGCTTGATCGAGGCGATATCCACCAGCCGGCCCTTGTAGACCGTGGCGCCGGCACCTGCGCGCTTGGCCTCCTCCATCGCGGACAGGATTTCGCGCGCCTCGGTCACGGCGTCCGGGCTGGGCGAAAAGACCTCGTTCGCCAGCGCGATCTGGCTGGGATGGATGGCCCATTTGCCAACCATTCCCAACGTGGCCGAACGGCGCGCCTGAGCGCGAAATCCCTCATCATCCTTGAAGTCGCCGAACGGGCCATCAACCGGCAGCACCCCATGGGTCCGGCACGCCGCGACGATGGCGGTCTGCGCCCAGTGCCAGGGGTCGGGCCAGTATTTCTGTCCCTCGCGGACCATGTAGTAGTTTTCCTGCGTTCCGCCGATCCCGGTCGTGGCCATGCCCATCGATGCCGCGAAATCGGCCGCGCCAAGACTGATCGCCTGGAGGCGTGGCGACGCGGCGGCGATTTCCTCGACATGGCAGATGCCGGCCGACGTTTCGATGATCGCCTCGAAGCCGATCTTCTTGCCGCGACCCCTCGCCTTTTCGATGGCCGTCACCAGCGCGTCGACCGCATAGATGTCGGCGGCGTTGCCGGCCTTGGGAATCATGATCTGGTCCAGCCGCTCATCGGCATGCTCCAACAGGTCGACGACGTCACGATACCAGAACGGCGTATCCAGGCCGTTGATCCGCACGGACAATGTCTTGTCGCCCCAGTCGACATCACCGATCGCCTCGATGGTCATCCGGCGTGCCTTTTCCTTGTCATCGGGCGCCACCGAATCCTCGAGGTCGATATTGATGACATCGGCGTCCGACCGGGCCATCTTCTCGAACAACCCGTCGCGTGAGCCGGGTCCGAACAACTGGCAGCGGTTCAGACGGGCAGGGGGCAAAGGCTGGGTGCGAAAGCTCATGCTCTGGTCCTGTTCTGTCAAATCTTGGGTCGTTCGTGCAATAATGTTTCGCGGCGATTGCCGCAAGTGCGAAACGTTCGCGCTGCGGCGCGGCTTCTCTGCGGTGTCCGGGCCGGCTTGACGGGCGCGACGATTGCGCGCAGGACCGGGAACCATGCGCCAAGACGGGAAGGAGATCAGCATGACGCGGACAGTGTATGTGAACGGGCAATATCTGCCCGAGGGCGAGGCAAAGGTGTCGGTTTTCGACCGCGGTTTCCTGATGGCGGATGGCGTCTACGAGGTGGTCAGCGTGCTGGATGGCAGGCTGATGGACTTCGCCGGACACATGGCCCGCCTGACACGCTCGCTTGAAGCGCTGCAGATCACGAACCCGCTGGCCGACGAACAGTATCTGGAGGCCCATCGCCAGCTGGTAGAGCGCAACGCGATCACCGATGGGATGGTCTATCTTCAGGTCACGCGCGGCAATCCGGGCGACCGTGACTTCGCCTTTCCGCCGGCGGATACCGTTCCGACGGTGGTGATGTTCACCCAGTCAAAGCCCGGCCTCGCCGACGCGCCCGCCGCGAAGACAGGCTGGAAGATCGTCAGCGTCGAGGACCTGCGCTGGGGCCGGCGCGATATCAAGACGGTGCAGCTGCTTTATCCGTCGATGGCCAAGATGGAGGCCAAGGCGCGCGGCGTCGACGACGCCTGGCTGGTCGAGGACGGCAAGGTGACCGAAGGCACGTCGAACAACGCCTATATCGTGAAGGACGGCGTGATCGTCACGCGCGCGCTTAGCCACGAAATCCTGCATGGAATCACCCGCGCCGCCGTGCTGCGCCTTGCCGCCGAGGCGCAGATGCGGGTCGAGGAGCGCAGCTTCACGATCGCCGAGGCGCAGCAGGCCGACGAGGCTTTCGTGACGTCCGCCTCGGCCTTCGTGATGCCGGTGGTCGAAATCGACGGCGAGCCCGTCGGCGAAGGCCGGGTCGGCGAGGTCGCCACCCGCATGCGCGAGATCTATCTGGAAGAGAGCCGCAAGACCGCGATCTGAAAGCCGCCGCAATCGTGGCGACAGCTTCCCGGGCATGTGCCGGACCGGACGACCCGGTTCTTGAAAACGGACCCGTCACAACCAACGGAGAGGGGGCGCGCGGCGCCCCTGAGCCGGGTGGGCCTGAGCCGGTGGGGGGGGGCCGTCCGCTTGTCCGTGCCCCCGGACCAGTCAGGCGGGCGCGGGATCGCTTTCGGGGCGTGCGGCCTTGCCTGCCTTCGGCACGGCTGTGACCGACGGGACCGCGCTGCCGGGCGTGTCGTCATCGCCGCCCAGGGGCTCGCCCCGGATGATCTTGCCGATCTCTTCTCCGGTCAGCGTCTCGTATTCGAGAAGGCCCTGCGCAAGCCGTTCGAATTCCGTGTTCTTCTCGATCAGGATGCGACGGGCTTCGGCATAGGCTTCCTCGATCAGATCGTGAACCTCCTGCTCGATCAGCTCTTTCGTGGCAGCCGAGACCGAGAACCCGCCGGTGTTCCCGGAATAACCCTCATGCGCCTCGGCATAGTCGATATTGCCGACCTTGTCGGACATGCCCCAGCGCATAACCATCGCCCTTGCCAGCTGACTGGCCTGCTGGATATCGCTGGCGGGGCCGTTCGAGACGCCTTCCTCGCCATATTTGATGATCTCGGCTGCCTTGCCGGCCATGGTCATCGTCAGTTTCTGCTTCGCCTCGTCCTTGTGGAAATTCAGACGGTCCATTTCCGGCAGAGACACCACCATGCCCAAGGCACTGCCCCTTGGAATGATCGTCGCCTTGTAGACGGGATCGCATTTGGGCAACGACAGCCCGACAACGGCATGACCGGCTTCGTGATACGCGGTCTTTTCCTTCTGCTCGGGCGTCAGAACCATGCTGCGGCGTTCGACACCCAGCATCACCTTGTCCTTGGCGTTCTCGAAATCCTCCATGCTGACGAAGCGCCGTCCGATCCGGGCCGCCATCAGAGCGGCCTCGTTCACGAGGTTCATCAGGTCGGCGCCCGAAAAGCCCGGCGTGCCGCGTGCGATGATGCGAAGGTCCACATCGGGGCCGACCGGGACCTTGCGGGCATGGACCGACAGGATCTTCTCGCGGCCCTTGATATCGGGGTTGGGCACATGGATCTGCCGGTCGAAGCGGCCGGGGCGCAGCAGCGCGGGGTCCAGCACGTCCTTGCGGTTGGTCGCGGCGATGATGATGATGCCTTCGTTCGCCTCGAACCCGTCCATCTCGACCAGAAGCTGGTTCAGCGTCTGTTCGCGCTCGTCATTGCCGCCGCCTATGCCCACGCCGCGCGACCGCCCGACCGCGTCGATCTCGTCGATGAAGAGGATGCAGGGCGCGCTTTTCTTGGCCTGTTCGAACATGTCGCGCACGCGGGAGGCGCCGACGCCGACGAACATTTCCACGAAGTCCGATCCCGAGATCGTGAAGAACGGCACGCCTGCCTCGCCGGCGATGGCGCGCGCCAGCAGCGTCTTGCCGGTGCCCGGAGGTCCGACCAGCAGCGCGCCTTTCGGGATCTTGCCGCCAAGACGGCTGAATTTCTGCGGGTTGCGCAGGAATTCGACGATTTCCTCCAGCTCTTCCTTGGCCTCGTCGATGCCCGCGACATCGTCGAAGGTGACCCGGCCATGCTTCTCGGTCAGCAGTTTGGCGCGCGACTTGCCAAAGCCCATCGCGCCGCCCTTTCCGCCGCCCTGCATGCGGTTCATGAAGAAGATCCACACGCCGATCAGCAGGATGAAGGGAAGCCACACCCCCAGCAGCGACATGAAGCCGGACTGCTGCTGCTTGAGAACCTTCACCTCGACGCCCTGAGCGATCAGCTTGTCGGCGATCTCCTCGCCCTGCGGGCGCACGGTCACGTATTGCTGTCCGTCAGCGCCGGTGATCTGCAGATCTTCGCCATCGATCGTGACCGCCGAGACCTGCTCGTTGTTCACGCGCTCGATGAAGTCGGAATAGGTGATCTGGCGGCTGTTCATCGTGGCGGTCCCGTCGCTGAACAGATTGAACAGCGCCAGGATCATCAGGAACAGGACGACCCAGAAGGCCAGGTTTCGTGCGTTGCCCAAATCGGGTCCTCCGGCGGAAAGCGGTTTGAACTGAAAATAGGGATTATCCGCGCAGGTTCAATGCGCCATGACCAGCCTGCGAAAATCCGCCGCGCCCCGCAATGGCGAGACCCGGATTCCGGAAGCGGCGCGAAGCAGCGGCGCCGCCACCAGAAGCCCTGCTTCGCGGATCGCGGGGCTTGCCGCCGCGTCGTCGCGCGAAAGCCCGGACGCGCGCCATGTAAGGCCGGGCAAGGCGGTGTTTCCAACTGCTGCGACGTGCTGGCCGGGCCTCAAGCCCTCGATCCGCCAGCGATTGTCCCAGGTCGGGCCATCGCTGGCCTTGGCACGAATCGCCGCGGCGGGTTCGCGGCCGATCCTGATCCGGTCGCCGGACGGCGCAATCAGCGCCCCGTCCAGCGTGACGCGGCTGCCGGCGGCAATGGCGCTCAGCGCATGCAGCACCGTCGCGCGCCGCGGAGGGTAGTCGGCCCCGGTGATCCACCGGCTGGCCGCGACCAGAAGGCGCCGGCGAATTTCGGCCGGGGCATCCGTGAAGGGGCGGCGCGGCAGGGTAATGGTGGCATCAGCGACGACCGCGTCCCGCGCGGCTTCGGCCGCATAAAGCGACAGCGCTTCGCGGGCGTCGGCGATATGGCTGGCAGAGCGGGCCAGGGCTGCCGTGTCCAGCCCCATCGCGGCGATGGCCTTGCGGACGCGAATGCGCTCGAAATCCTGGTTCTCGTTGCTGGGGTCGTCGATCCAGCTGATCGCGCGCATCCTCAGCCAGTCGCGCAGCTCGGCCCGGCTGACATTCAGCATCGGCCGCAGCCAGCGCATGCCGAAAGCGTCGCGCCACTCGGCCATGGCGGCCAGACCGTCGATGCCCGAACCGCGGGCAAGCCGCATCATCAATGTTTCGGCCTGATCGTCGGCGGTGTGTCCAAGCGCCACGGCCGGAAGCTGGTTGCGTTGCGCCCACCCCGACAGCAACCGCAGCCGCGCATCGCGTGCCTCGGCCATCAGGTTGCCCGCCTCGGTGTCGCGCCGCCACAGAAGCGTGGCGTGGGGCAGCGCCAGCGCCTTTGCGGCACGATGGACCTGATGCGCCTCCTCGGCGCTTTCGTCGCGCAAACCGTGATCGACCGTCGCGACCATCACCCGGCGCCCGCAGGCCCAGTCCGCCACGACATGCATCAAAGCCACCGAATCGCCTCCGCCCGATACCGCGATCCCCAGGGCCGGCAAGTCGCCTGCCAGCCTGTCCAGCGTGGCGCGGATGCGGGTGACGGGGTCGGCGGCCACGATCATGGCGCTCAGATCATTCGTATTCGGCCATGTCGGCGGCGGCTTCGGGATCGATCACGCCGAACTGCGCGCTGTCGGGCATGGTCAGGTCGTCACCGGGCGCGCCCAGTTCGGCACTTCCGCAGTTCAACACGATCATCCGCTTTTCGGCCTCGACGGCGGCATCGCCGCCTGGAAAACGAGCCGGAATTTCGGCCAGATACAGGCAGGCGGCGGTCGGATCGCCATCGGCGGCGATGACGCGGGCGATGCCCAGCAGGCTCTCGGCGGCGCGGGGCCCGTCAGGCGACGCCGCGAAGCCCTCCAGCCAGGAGGCGGCGGCGGCCTTGGGGTCCCCGGCGCTGTCCAGGGCCGCGCCGCGCAGATACAACGCATCGGCAGTCAGCGGCCCACCGGCGTGGTTCTCCGCCACTTCGCCGAAAAGTTGCGCGGCCCGCTGGAAGTCTCCGCTGTTCAGCGCCGCGCTGGCGCGGTCGAATATGTCCTGTTCGGTCGCGGTGGTTGCCTTGGCGGAATCGTCGGAAAGATCCGGCGCCGGCGCGGCCGGGGCCACTTGCGGCGACATCGCCGCGCCGCTGGCAAGCCCGCCCAGTTCCGGCGTCGTCAGCGCGCCAAGATCGCAGGTCTCGTCCAATTCGCAAAGGCGGAATTCGATGTCGCCGATCCGGCGCGTGCCATCCTCGACGATCCGGTTGATTCGGTTCTGCAGTTGTTCGATCTGGCCGGTCAGTTGCGACAGATGCCATTCCATCAGGTTCATCCGGTCAATGGCGGTGTCGCCGCCCGCCGCCTCGAACCCGGAAGCGCCCGATGCCATCAACTCGGACCGCAGCGACTGAAGGTCACCGCGCAGATCGGACAGCTGCGCACGAAGATCGGCCAGCGTCGGCTCTTGCGCGGCGACGGGCAGCGCCAGCATCACGCTGAGCAGAAGGGCTGTGATCCTTGCCGTCACGATCCCGCCCCGGTTTCGCTGACCACGGTCACGACACGCCGGTTATTGGCGTAACATGCCTCGTCCGAGCAGGTCTCGGCCGGGCGCTCCTTGCCGAAGCTCAGGGTGCGGATCCGGTCAGCGGCGACGCCCTGCGCCACCAGATATTCCTGCGCGGCGCTGGCACGCCGGGCGCCAAGCGCCAGATTATACTCGCGGGTCCCGGTCTCTTCGGCATGCCCCTGCAGAACGGCCGAGAAATTGCCATGCTTCTTCAGCCAGTCAGCCTGGCGGGCCAGAATCGTCCGGGCTTCGGGTGTCAGGCTGGTCTGCTCTGCGGCAAACAGCACGGTGTCGCCGACCTGGGTGCTGAAATACTGGGCCGAGGCCTCGGCACCAAGCGCACCGCCGGCAAGATCACCCTGATACAACGCCCCTGCGCCCGTGCTGGCATAGGGGTCGGTGACAAGCGGCGCCGGTGGCGCAGGCTGGGCGCAGGCGGCCAGTCCCAGCAGGCAGGTGGCAAGGGCGGGCTTCATCCAGGCTTTCATCACGGTATCCTTCGGGTGATTCTCGCGTCATTCGGTCAAGGCATCAGCGGGCCCCAAGACGGGTCCGACGCAGCAAAGTCAAGGTCCAGCGGCCGCATGTTCCGGCCTGTGATGTCCACCGAATGCAGAAGCGGTTGCCCGCTTCCTCCCGGAGTCAGTCGGGTGAACATCACCACCCTGCCATTGGGCGCCCAGGTCGGGCCCTCGTCAAGAAACGACTCCGTAAGATTCTTCTCGCCCGATCCGTCGGTCCGCATGACCCCGATATGGAACCGGTCGCCGACCTGCCTCGTATAGGCGATCATGTCGCCCTTTGGCGACCAGGCGGGGGTGCCATAGCGTCCCTCGCCAAAGCTGATCCGGGTCGGTTCGCCCCCCTCGATCCCGATCACATACAGCTGGGGCGTGCCCGAGCGGTCGGATTCGAACACGATGCGCCTGCCGTCGGAACTGAAGCTCGGCGATGTCTCGATCGAGGGCGAATGCGTCAGCGCACGCTGCGCGCCGGTGGCGGCGTCCATCAGCCAGATATCAGTGTTTCCACCTTTTTCCAGCGAATAGACGACCCAGCGCCCATCGGGGGAGTAGCGCGGCGCAAACGCCATGCTGTCGCCGCCCTGGGTCAAGGGGCGCGAGGTGACGCTGTCCACGTCCATCACGCGGATCTGCGGAAAGCCGCTGTCGAAGCTGGTATAAAGCAGCGACTTGCCGTCGGGCGAGAAATGCGGTGCCAGCACCAGCGAGGAACTGTCGGTCATCCACAGGATGTTGGCGCCGTCATAGTCCATCACCCCGATGCGCTTGATGCGCGCATCCTTGGGGCCGGTTTCCTGAACGAAGGCCACCCGACTGTCGAAATAGGGCGCCTCGCCTGTCAGGCGGGCATAGATCTGGTCGGCGATCTTGTGGGCGGCGCGGCGCCAGTCGCTGGCGCGTGCGTCGAACTGCATGCCATCGCCCTGCGGCTGGCCCGCGAACACGTCGAACAGTCGGAACTTGACGCTGATCTCTTCGCCGGCCTGGGTGACCTCGGCCGTCACCAGCGCCTGGGCGTTGATCGCGCGCCAGTCCTGATAGGCGATCGCATCGGTGAAGCTGTCGGGCCGCGCGATCTGCGCCTCGGCAGCGATCTCTCGGAACAGCCCGGTTCCGGTCAGATCGTCCGCCACGACATCGCGGATCCTCGAGGCGATCTCGGCATCGCCAAAGAATGCCGGGATGGCGACCGGCATCGCCTCGACGACGCCGTCGGTGATCTCGATCCGCAAGGGACCGTCCTCCTGCGCCAGTGCGGGCAGGACGGTCAGCGGCGTTGCGGTCAGGCTCAATGCAAGAGCAAGGGTCAGGTTTCGGAACATGGTGTCCTCTCTAGCCGTATTGTCGGCGGCGCAAAAGCCGTGGATCGTGCCTGTGCGCCATCATTCGAATCCGATGCCGTCCGGGCGGAAATCCACGATGACCTCGCGCCAGCGGTTGTATTTTCCGGGCGGCAGCGCATAGCCGTCGCGCCCGCATATGATGATCGCGCGGCGCGCGACCTCGAAGGCATTCTGGGCGGCATATTGCGACCCGCCACGCTGATCGACCAGCCGGAAGCTGGCCGGATCGGGGCGACCATCGGGTGCCAGCCGAAATTCGACCGACACATCCATCCGCGCGGCCTCCAGCGACAGCGCGCCGACATTCCAGCATTGCTGGATCGCGACCCGGAAACCCTCGCGTTCGGAAAGCGAAAGGGGCTGGCCAAGCGGCTCAGCCCCCCCGTCCCGTGTTCCGGCCTCGGACCGCTGGTCGGGGTCGGGCAGCGGTGTCGGCGTGATCGGCACGGGGGCCAGTTGCGATGGTTCGCGGTCCGGCGGCGCTGCCTCGCCGTCCGTGGCACCCTGCGACAGCGCGTTCCCCAGCGCCGCCGCGAGAGGGTCCTGTTCCGCCGAGGCATCGCTGCCGCCCTCGATGCGCTGCCGGTTGACACCCGCAGAGTCGCCGCTGGACGCGCTGTCCGCGGCTTCGGCGCTGGCCTCGTCATTCTGCGCCTCGCGCAGCGCCTCTTCCAGGGCCCGACGGTCGGCGGCCTCACGTTCCGCCGCCGCGCGGTCGGCAGCCTCCTGTTCAGCGGCGGCCCGGCGCGCGTCCTCTTCGGCGCGAAGGGCGCGCGCGGCGGCCAGTTCCTCGTCCCGCCGACGGGCTTCCTCGGCAGCGCGGCGTTCATCGCGGGCCTGCGCTTCCGCCGCGCGGCGTTCCTCCTCGGCGCGGCGCTCCTCGTCCTCGGCGCGGCGTTCCTGGTCCCGCCTGGCCTCTTCGGCCCGACGTTCCTGTTCGGCCCGAGCCTCGGCGGCCTGGCGCTCTTCGGCGGCGCGCGCGGCGCGTTCCGCGGCGGCCTGCTGCTCTGCCTCCGCCTGACGAGCCTCTGCCGCAGCCCGACGCGCTGCCTCGGCCTCGCGTTCGGCACGCGCCGCCGCTTCGGCCTCGGCCTGTCGCTGCGCTTCTGCGCGTTCCGCGGCGGCCTGCTGCGCGGCGATGCGGGCGTCATAGGCCTCGACGAGGCCCTCGGGCCGATTCTGCGGGCGCGGCGAATCGTCCAGCGCAAGCGCCGATCGCGGAGCCACCGGTTCGGCTGCCTGATCCTGAACCGAGGCGCTGGGGGGTGCCGGCGGCGCCGTGAAGGACGGCGCGATCGTCGCTGCGGGAGATTGCGGGGCAGGTTCGTCGGTGCGGGGCGCGACCGGGGCCTCGGGCAGGTCGATGGCCACGTCGACGGGCTGCTGGTTCTGGAAATCGCTCAGATCGGGCCGTGCCTCGGCCGCGTCCGGTGGCGCCAGCTCCTGGGCCGCGACCTCGGCATCGGGCGCATCGACATCCTGCGGCGGCTCCCCGGTCGTATCTTCGGCCGGGGGGGCGGGCATCGTCGCCACGGCGGTTGCGTCGCTGCCCACGGGTCCGGCCCCGCGCGAGGCGGCGGCATAGGTTTCGAATTCCGTTCCGCTCATCGTCGCGACCTCGGTCATCCGGACCGGCGTCGAGGGCTGCGGGCGCAACAGGACACCGCCCAGGACCGCCCACAGGATCAGCGCAAGATGCGCCGCGCCCGAGATCCAGTAGCCGATGCGTCTGTCGCGGTCCTGCATGGATCAGCCATCCATGCGCGGGCCGCCGGTATCGGTGACCAGCACGATATTGGTATAGCCTGCCAGGTTCAGGGCACCCATCACCTGCACCACGCGCGCATAGGGAATGGTGCCGTCGGCGCGCAGGAAGATGCGGTCGGTGCGGCGCTCTTCCAGCACGGCGCGCAGGCGCGCGACGACCTCGTCATCGCCAACGGGTTCGTTCATCAGGGTCACCTGCCCTGAGGCGGGGATCGAGATGACCAGCGGCTCCTCGGGTTCGGTGGGGACAGCGGTGGCGGCGGTTCTGGGCAGGTTCAGCGGCACGCCGGCCGTCATCAACGGCGCGGCGACCATGAAGATCACCAGCAAGACCAGCATCACGTCGACGAAGGGGGTAACGTTGATCTCGGACATGGGCGCGTTGCGCCGCCGCCCGCGCCCTTTCCGAACGACCCGTTTGACGACATCGGACATCGCGATCAGCCCTCGCCGTCCAGCTGCCGCGACAACAGGGTCGAGAATTCGTCCGCGAATGCCTCCCAGTTGCCGACGACACGTTCGGCGTCGCCCGACAGCTTGTTGTAGAAGATCACCGCAGGGATCGCCGCCAGCAGCCCCAGCGCGGTGGCCAGCAGGGCCTCGGCGATGCCGGGCGCGACGACGGCAAGGCTGGTGTTCTGCGACATGGCGATGCCCTCGAACGCGTTCTTGATCCCCCAGACCGTGCCGAAGAGGCCGATGAATGGCGCGGTTGACCCTACGGTGGCCAGGAAGGACAGGCCGCGGAAGAGGCGCGCTTCCTCGCGCTGGATGGCGACGTTCATGGCCCGGTCGATGCGCTGCACGCCACCGGGGATCAACCCGCCATCCTCGCGGTGGCTGCGCCGCCATTCGGTCATGCCGGCCGCGAAGATCCGCTCCGAGGCACCGCTGGGGCGTTCGCCCAGGCGGTCATACAGATCGTCCAGCGGCTCACCCGACCAGAAGGCGCGGTCGAAACGCGCGGCCTCGCGACGCGCGGCGCCGAATGTCAGGAATTTCTGGATGATGATCGCCCAGCCCCAGAACGAGGCAATGATCAGCAGGATCATCACGATCTTGACCGTCAGGGAGGCACGCGCGAACAGCGCCACCACCGAGAAATCGAGGGCCTGTGCGGCCTGAATGGGTTCCATCGTCACTGCCTCATCGTCACGGGCGCCGTTCTGCCGGGCCTTCTAGACCCTCTCTAGCAGGGGTTTCATCCCCCCATCGCAACACAATGCCGTCAAACGGCCAAAGATGCGACATCCTTGCCGCTCTGTCCGGCGGGCGGGGGCCGGCAGCATTCAGCCGGGCCGTTGCCGTGCCAGCAGGGAGGCGAGATCGGCCGGCAGTCGCGTCGCGCGCCCGCTTCCATCGAGACAGGCGACGGTGACGCGGGCGGTGAACAGCACTTCGTCACCCCGTCGCACCTGCTGGTCGATGACCAGCCGCGCCCGCCCCAACTGGCTCAGCGTCGAGCCCACCTCCAGCAAGTCGTCGAACACTGCGGGCCGGAGATAGTCGGCCTCGATGCGACGCACCGCGAAGACATGTCCGGTCGCCTGCCTCATCGCGCGCTGGTCGACCCCCAGGTCGCGCAGCCATTCGGACCGGCCACGCTCGATGAATTTCAGATAGTTTGCGTAATAGACGATACCGGCAAGATCGGTGTCCTCGTAATAGACCCGCAGAGGGATCGCATGTGCCATTCCGGTTTCCTGACCTGCAAGGATGCGCGTGACGTCAGGCCGCCGGGCCGGCAAGCCGCGCCGCCAGTCGAAGCGCGTGGGCCGGATCACTGGCCGCGACCGGCAGGATGGGATCATAAGCGGCGCGGATCAGATCGGCCAGATCCTGCGACGGGGTCACGTCGGCCGCAAAACTCAGCGCGCTGCGCATCATCAGCGCCTCGGCCAGCGCGGCCGGATGAGCGGTGGCCAGCGCGCCCCCGATACGGGTGAAGCTGAGGCAGGCGCGAATGCCGCCATCGGCGTCAAAGCGGAACAACCGGTACTGATCCGCATCGGACGCGACCAGGCGCGACGGCAGGTCCGGGATCCCGGTAAGACGGTCCAGATCGGGCACGCCGGCAAGCTCTTGCCAGTCGCGCATGAAGAACAGCATCAGGTTGCTGCCCATTTCGGGATCGGCTTCGGCGACCGGATGGCGGGCGTGGGCGAAACCCGCGCGGATCGCACCGCGAAAGATCTCGAGGCTGTCGTCGGCCAGCCCGAAGATGACAGGCGCCACAGGCCTTCCCCATCGGGCGCAGAGAAAACTGCCATCCTCGCGCGTGAACAGGGCGGCAATCTGATCCGGTGCCATCGGCGGCTTCCCTTCGCATGGTTGCGTGCGGCCCTGCGCCTCGTGCCGTCGTCGCGCGATCCGTGAAACCGCATGGCTGCACGAGGCCCTGGCGCAAACATTCCGAGGCGCGTCACGGTCTGACGGCAGCGGGGGGCGTCGCCCCCCGCTGCCCTGTTGTCGGTCCCTGCGTCGGGCTTAGTCGACGATCGTGGCTCTGGTGGCTTCGCGCAACTCGTCCTCGGTGACGCCCTCGGCCAGTTCGACGATCTTCAGGCCGCCCGGGACGACGTCCAGAACGCCCAGGTTGGTGATGATCCGGTCGACGACGCCCTTGCCTGTCAGCGGCAGGGTGCATTCCGTCAGGATCTTCGATTCGCCGGCCTTGTTGGTGTGGTCCATCACCACGATCACTCGCTTGACGCCGGCGACCAGGTCCATCGCGCCGCCCATGCCCTTGACCAGTTTGCCGGGTATCATCCAGTTGGCCAGATCGCCGTTCTCGGCCACCTCCATCGCGCCAAGGATCGCGGCCGCGATCTTGCCGCCGCGGATCATGCCAAAGCTCGTGGCGCTGTCGAAATAGGATGTCCGGGCAAGCTCGGTGATGGTCTGCTTGCCGGCGTTGATCAGATCGGGGTCTTCCTCGCCCTCATAGGGAAACGGCCCCATTCCCAGCATCCCGTTCTCGGATTGCAGGGTGATGTCCTTGTCGCCGACATAGTTGGCCACCAGCGTCGGGATGCCGATGCCCAGATTGACATACATGCCGTCTTCCAGCTCTTCGGCCGCACGGGCGGCCATCTGGTCGCGGTCCCAGCCTTTCATCTCTTCGGCCATGTCAGACCTCCTCACGCTTGCGGGTGGTGACTTTCTCGATGCGCTTTTCATGCTCGCCCTGGATGATGCGATGCACATAGATGCCTGGCAGATGGATGTTGTCGGGGTCCAGGCTGCCGCGTTCGACGATTTCCTCGACCTCGACGACGCAGATCTTGCCCGACATGGCAGCCGGCGGGTTGAAGTTGCGGGCGGTCTTGCGGAACACCAGATTGCCGGTATCGTCGGCTTTCCACGCCTTCACGATCGCCAGATCGGCGACGATGCCGCGTTCGAGAATGTATTCCTCGCCGTCGAAGACCTTCACGTCCTTGCCCTCGGCAATGACCGTGCCGACCCCGGTCTTGGTATAGAAGCCCGCGATGCCGCTGCCGCCGGCGCGCATCCGTTCGGCCAGTGTGCCCTGCGGGTTGAATTCAAGTTCAAGCTCGCCCGACAGATACTGGCGCATGAATTCGGCGTTCTCGCCGACATAGGAACTGATCATCTTCCTGATCTGCTTGGTGTCCAGCAGCTTGCCCAGACCGAAACCGTCGACGCCGCAATTGTTGCTGGCGATGGTCAGATCCTTGACGCCGCTGTCCACGATCGCGTCGATCAGCAGTTCGGGGATGCCGCAAAGCCCGAACCCCCCGGCCGAGATGAACATCCCGTCATGCAGCAACCCGTCCAGGGCCTCGGTCGCATTGGCATAGACCTTCTTCATCGGTCCTCCCCTCTCTTGATTGAAAGCTTGGGCCGAGTCATGGCTCGCGGACCAATCCGTGTCAATCAGGCCACACCCTGTTAGCGCCCGGATCCGGCACGGTGATGCGCGTCGGCCAAGCATCCGCGGCGGCGGGGAGCGGACAGGGCCGCGTCGCGCCGCACCAACGGCCAGGCGCTACGATTCCTCGTCTCCGACGGTATTCCCGGCGGCCTTTCCTGCGGTCTTGTCCGTGGTCTTGCCCGTGGTCTTGCTTGCGGCCTTTCCGGCGGCTTTCTTGGGCGCGGCTTTCTTGGGGGCAGCCTTCCGGGCAGTCGGTTTCGTGGCAGTCGGTTTCGTGGCAGCCGGTTTCGTGGCAGCCGGTTTCCTGGCCGCGGGTTTTCTTGCGCCCGTCTTGGGAGATTTTGCCGCCTTGGCGGCGATCAGCTCCAGAGCCTGTTCCTGCGTCAGTTCCTCGGGCGAGACGTCGCGGGGGAGGGTCGCGTTGATCTTTTCCCATTTGACGTAAGGACCATAGCGGCCGCTCATGACCTGAATGGCCCCGCCATCCGGGTGATCGCCCAACTCCCTCAGCGGCGCGGCGGCCGCGGCCCGGCCACGCGTCTGCTTGGCCGCAAGAACCTCGACCGCGCGGTTCATGCCCACGGTGAAGACCTCTTCCACGTCAGGCAGGTTCGCGTATTTCGACCCGTGCTTCACATAGGGCCCATACCGGCCGATGCCCGCCTCGATCAGCGCGCCGTCATCGGGATGTGGCCCGACCGGGCGCGGCAGCGCCAGAAGTTGCAGTGCCTTGTCCAGATCCAGCGTGGCCGCATCCCAGCCCTTGGGTATCGAGGCGCGCGGCGGCTTCGGCACGTCCTCGGTCGCCTCGCCGCGCTGGACATAGGGGCCGAACCGGCCGGTCTTCAGGTTGATCGGATCGCCCGCGTCATGGCCCAGCAGTCGGTCGCCCACCGGCTCTTCGCCGTCGGGTGCCGACAGGGGGCGGGTGTAGCGGCATTCGGGATAACTCGAGCAGCCGATGAAGGCGCCACCAGAGCGGGCAGTCTTCAGGTTCAGTCGGCCCTTGCCGCAAAGCGGACATTCGCGCGGGTCCCCGCCATCGGCGCGCGGAGGGTAAAGATGCGGGGCCAGCGCCTCGTCGATTGCCTCCAGAACCTCGCCGATCCGCAGATCCGACGTGCCCTCGAGGGCTTTCGAAAAATCTTTCCAGAACCTTCCGAGCACGTCGCGCCAGACCAGTTCGCCGGCGCTGATCTCGTCCAGTTCGTTCTCGAGGTCGGCCGTGAAGTCATAGCTGACATAGCGCGGGAAATACTTGACCAGGAAGGTCGTCACCAGCCGGCCCTTGTCCTCGGGGAACAGCCGGTTCTTGTCCTTGCGGACATATTCGCGATCCTGGATCGTGGTGACGATACTGGCATAGGTCGAGGGGCGGCCGATGCCCAGTTCTTCCATGCGCTTGACCAGTGTCGCTTCGGTATAGCGGGGCGGCGGCTGGGTGAAATGCTGGCGCGCGGCGGTCGACGCGGCCTCGTTCATCAGCAAGCCGGGCGCGGCGCGCTGGCCCGATGGCGCATCCGGCGCACTGTCGCTCTTTTCGCGCGCCTTGGCGAACTCGGCGTCGAAGGCCTGGCCGACCAGGCTGGCCACCTCGCCCTCGGTGATGGCGGGCAGGCGGGCGCTGTCCTCGGCATCGTCATCGTCGCGGCCCTGATCGTAGACGCGCAGGAACCCATCGAACAGCATCACCTGACCGGTGGCGCGCAGGCCCACCTGGCCATCGGGACTGGCGATCTCGACCGTGGTTCGTTCCATCCGCGCTGCCTCCATCTGGCTGGCGATGGTGCGTTTCCAGATCAGGTCGTAAAGCTTGCGCTGGTCATCCGCGCCAAGCTTCAGCCGGTCCGGAGACATCATCATGTCGGTCGGCCGGATGCATTCATGCGCCTCTTGCGCGTTCTTGGCCTTGTTCTTGTACATGCGCGGCGATTTCGGCAGGTATTTCTCGCCGAACTTGGCCCTGATCGCATCCCGCGCGGCCATCACGGCCTCGGGCGCCATGTCGATGCCGTCGGTCCGCATATAAGTGATAAGGCCGGCCTCATACAGGCGCTGCGCCGCAGACATGCAGGCCTTGGCGCCCATGCCCATCTTGCGCGATGCCTCTTGCTGCAGGGTCGAGGTCATGAAGGGCGGCCAGGGATTGCGACTGGCGGGCTTGGCAGTGACGCCCGTCACCTTCAGGTCGCGGCTCGACACGGCGCTGACCGCCATCGCGGCCTTCTCCGCATCGGGCAGATCGAAGCGTTCCAGCCGCGACCCCGCCAGCGACACCAGCTGCGCGTCGTATTCGTCCCCGCCCGGCGTCGCCAGTCTTGCATGAACGGACCAGTATTCCCGCGCCCGGAAAGCTTCGATTTCCATCTCGCGATCGACGATCAGGCGCAGGCAGACCGACTGCACCCGTCCGGCGGATTTCGCCCCCGGCAGCTTGCGCCAAAGGACCGGAGACAGGTTGAAGCCGACCAGATAATCCAGCGCGCGACGGGCCAGATACGCATCGACCAGGGCCTGGTCGATCTGGCGCGGCTGTTTCATCGCCTCACTGACGGCGGCCTTGGTGATCGCGTTGAAGGTGACGCGGTTGACCTCGCTGCCCTTCTTGAGGGCAGGTTGCAGGGCTTCCAGCAGGTGCCAGCTGATCGCCTCTCCCTCACGATCGGGGTCGGTGGCGAGGATCAGGTTCTGGTCGTCCTTCAGCGCATCGCGGATTGCCTTGAGGTGTTTCCTGCTGTCTGCCGCGACTTCCCATTTCATCGCGAAACCGTCTTCGGGGTCGACGCTGCCATCCTTGGGGGGCAGGTCCCGGACATGGCCGAAACTGGCCAGAACGCGGTAGTCGCCGCCGAGATATTTCTCGATGGTCTTGGCCTTGGCCGGGGATTCGACGACGACGATGGGCATAGGCACCTCTGGGACCGGTCAATGGGGCGGCAACATGGGTCCGGGGCGCGGGACTGTCAACGGTTGCCGCAAGACCGGCATGCGGGCGGCGCCATGTCCCGGGCCGGGGCCGGGCGGCCTGTCAGGGCGGCCACGACAGCCCGACATTCAGGAGCCTTCGCACATCTCTGCGTTGATTGCCATGTCCGGCGGCAACCGTTCCCCGTCATCCCGGGTCGCCCGGCGGTCCCATGGCCCGGCCTCAGGACAGTGCGACGCGACCTCCGGCGAGGCGGGTCAGCCGTCCCTGCAACTCCAGCGACAGGATGGCTGCGCTGGCGCTGGCGGCCGGCACGCCCAGGTCGCGGATGAGGTCGTTTTCTTCGGTCGGACTGGGCGTAAGCCGCGACAGGATGCGTGCCTCCAGTTGCACGGGACCGCCGGCGTCGCAACAGGCGGCCACGGGCCGGGCAGGACCGCCGCTGCGGGGCGTGGCGGCGCCGACCGGCCTGATCGAGGACGGTGTCTGCTGGCCCGTCATCCCGTCATCGCGGGATTCGTCTCTCAGCGCGGCGACCACATCCGCCGCGCTGCGCACCAGCAGCGCCCCGTCGCGGATCAGCAGATTGCAGCCGGCGGCGCGGGCATCCATCGGGTGGCCCGGCACGGCCATCACCTCGCGCCCCTGATCCAGCGCATTCTTGGCGGTGATCAGGGTTCCAGAGCGATGCGCGGCCTCGATCACGACGACGGCGCGCGACAGGCCCGAAATGATGCGGTTCCTGGTCGGGAAATGTCGCGCGGCGGGTTCGGTTCCGGGGGGCTGCTCGGACACCAGCACGCCTTTTTCAGCGATCTGCGCGGCCAGCACGACGTTCTCGGCCGGATAGATCACATCGACGCCGCCAGCCAGCACCGCCACGGTCCCGGTGGGCAGGGCCGCGTTGTGGGCGGCGGTATCCACACCGCGCGCAAGACCTGCCACGACCGTGCAACCTGCCTCGCCAAGCCCCGCCGACATGCCGCGCGCCATCCGGAGCCCAAGCGACGACGCGTTCCGCGCGCCGATCACGGCGACCGGATCGCGCGCCAGCCACGCCGGGTCGCCGCGCACCCAAAGCACCGGCGGCGCCCCGTCGATCTCGCGGAGCGCCTGCGGATACAGGGGCGAGTCGCACCGGATCAGCCGCGCGCCCGCCTTGCGACCGGCGGCAAGTTCGGCGGCCGCGACGCCCTCGGGACAGGTTTCGTAGTCGGGCACGCCGGCGGCTGCGGCGATGCCGGGCAGCGCCTGCAGCGCGGCCATCACGCCGCCATGCTCGATCACCAGACGGTGAAATGTCGTCGGTCCGACACGGCGGGAACGGATGAGGCGAAGGAAGCTGAGGTCGTCTTCCTTCGTGGTGGAGGGGGTGTTGGGGGTGTCGAAGGGAATATGTCCGGTATCCATGGCTGCCTCCGCCTCATCCGCAGACAGGCATAGCGCAACAGTGGTTAACACAAGGTTAGCAGCGCGGCGGAATTCAGGCCGCCGAGCCGCCCACCGTCAGGCCGCCGATCATCAGCGTCGGCTGACCGACCCCCACGGGTACCCATTGCCCCTGTTTGCCGCAATTGCCGATCCCGGGGTCCAGCGCCATGTCGTTGCCGACCGCCCGCACCTGCTGCAAGGCCGTCGCGCCATCGCCGATCAGCGTGGCGCCCCGAATCGGGTCGCCCACGACGCCGTTCTTCACCCGATAGGCCTCGGTGCAGGAAAACACGAACTTGCCGTTCGTGATGTCCACCTGTCCGCCGCCAAAGCCGACGGCGTAGATGCCATCCTTCAGATCCGCCAGGATCGCCGCCGGATCGGAATCGCCGCCTGGCATGTAGGTGTTGGTCATGCGCGGCATCGGCGCATGGGCAAAGCTTTCGCGCCTGCCATTGCCGGTCGGCGCGACTCCCATCAACCGGGCGTTCTGGCGATCCTGCATGTAGCCGACAAGAACACCGTCCTCGATCAGCACGTTGCGGGCGGGCGGCGTGCCCTCGTCATCGACGCTGATGCTGCCGCGCCGGTCGGGGATGGTGCCGTCATCGACGACCGTCACGCCTGGGGCAGCGACACGCTGGCCCATCAGGCCGGCGAAAGCCGACGCCTTCTTGCGGTTGAAATCGCCCTCGAGGCCGTGGCCCACCGCCTCGTGCAGCAGAATGCCCGGCCAGCCGGGCCCCAGAACGACATCCATGACCCCGGCAGGCGCAGGGACGGAACGCAGGTTCAGCAGCGCGATCCGCAGCGCCTCGTCGACGGCGGGCTGCCAGTTCGCAGGCTCCATCAGGCCGTGCAGCGAGACGCGACCGCCCCCGCCGTGGCTGCCGGATTCGCGTCGGTCATTGTTCTCGACGATGACTGCGACATACAGTCGCGCCATCGGACGCGTATCGGTGACCAGACCGCCTTCCGGGCGCAGGATCGCGACCTCTTGCAGCGAAGACGCGATCGATACCGTCACCTGCACAACACGCGGATCGCTGGCCCTTGCGTAATCGTCGATCTGGCGCAGCAATTCGATCCGCCGCGCGATCGGTATGCCCTCGGCCGGGTCCATCGCGGCGTAAAGCGGGGTGGTGGCCATCGGCGCGGGCTGGGCCAGATTGCCGCCGCCGGCGCCGACGGCCAGGCGCGCAGTCTGCGCGGCGCGACGCAGCGATTCCTCTGTGATTTCGGTGGAATGCGCATAGCCGGTGACCTCGCCACGCACGGCGCGCAGTCCGAAGCCCTGTTCCGCCGTATAGCCCGAGTTCCGCAGCCTGCCGTCATCGAACACCAGCGTTTCGGCGGCCGAACGTTCCAGGAAAAGCTCTCCGTCATCGGCACCGGCAACGGCGTCGCGCAGGATCGCCAGCGCTCGGTCGCGGTCGAGGAAACGGGTAAACGGCTCGAAGCGGTCGCGGCTCATGTCTGGATTTCTCTCCGAATTGAGGAATAAAAGATGCGGCGCGGGAGATTTCAGCCCCGAAAATCGCACCTCTTTCCTAGGTATCCCTTGCCCGACAGGTTGAGATATGGTCATAGAACGAGCCATGTGAAAGGGAAAGGGGCGGCCTCGCGCGGCTCCCTCGGCCATGTGGCCGGGCCAACGCAACGGGATGGATTGATGGCAAAAGCGATGATTGGCCGTGCAGTCGCGGCAGCTACGGGGTTCGCAGCGGCGGGCACGCTGGCGGGCGCGGCACTGGCGCAGGATGCCCTTGGCGATCTGCCGGTGATCGGCAAGCCGATTGCAAAGGGGCTGGGATTTCAACCTGCGGCGACCGAACTGGCGCGCGACCAGCAATGGCTGGACTACTTCGTGCTGATCATCATCACTGCGGTGACGGTGCTGGTCTGCGTGCTGTTGCTGATCGTGATCTTCCGCTACAACAGCCGATCGAACCCGGTTCCCGCCAAGTTTACCCATAACACCCCTCTTGAGGTCGCATGGACGCTGGTGCCGGTGCTGATCCTGGTGGCAATCGGCGCGTTCTCGCTGCCGGCACTGTTCCGCAGCCAGGAAATGCCGCCCGATCCCGATGTGGTCATCAAGGCGATCGGCAACCAGTGGTACTGGTCCTACGAGTATCCCGACAACGATCTCAGCTTCGATTCGATCATGCTGACCAAGGAAGAACTGGCGGATTACGGCTACAACGAGGACGAGTACCTGCTGGCGACCGATACCGCGGTTGTAGTGCCCGTGGGCAAGACGGTGCTGCTTCAGGTTACCGCAAACGACGTGATTCACTCCTGGACCATTCCGTCCTTCGCGATCAAGCAGGACGCCGTTCCCGGCCGCATCGCTCAGGCATGGTTCAATGTCGAGAATGAGGGCGTGTATTTCGGCCAGTGCAGCGAATTGTGCGGGATCAACCACGCCTACATGCCGATCGTCGTGAAGGCGGTCAGCCCCGAGGTGTATGCCCAGTGGGTCGGCGAGCAGGGCGGGACCGTGCCCGATGATCAGCTTGCGGCTTTGGGCCTGGCCGCCGATAGCGGCGTTGAACTGGCCAAGGTCGAGTGACCGACCGGACCGCATGAAGGAACGATGACAGATATCAACGCATATGCAGGCGCCCCCGAGGCCGAGTTTGGCGACTATGTCGCGCTGCTGAAGCCGCGGGTCATGTCGCTGGTGGTTTTCACTACCATGGTAGGGCTGCTCGTGGCGCCGGTCGACGTGCATCCCGTCATCGCCTTCAGTTCGGTTCTGTTCATCGCCCTTGGCGGTGGCGCCTCTGGCGCCCTCAACATGTGGTATGACGCCGATATCGACGCCGTGATGACCCGCACGCGAAACCGCCCGGTTCCTTCGGGCCGCGCGACCGGCGGCGAGGCTTTGGCCCTCGGGCTGGTCCTTTCGGGCATCGCCGTGATGATGCTGGGTCTGGCGGCGAACTGGTTCGCCGCGGGGTTCCTGGCGTTCACGATCTTCTTCTACGCCGTCGTCTATACGATGTGGTTGAAGCGCTGGACGCCCCAGAACATCGTGATCGGCGGCGCGGCCGGGGCGTTTCCGCCGATGATCGGGTGGGCCTGCGCCACGGGCGGCATCAGCATCGAGTCGCTGCTGATGTTTGCGCTGATCTTCTTCTGGACTCCGCCCCATTTCTGGGCGCTGGCGCTGTTCATGAAGGAGGACTACCACAAGGCCGGCGTGCCGATGCTGACCGTGACGCATGGCCGGCCGGTGACCCGCCGCCATATCTTTGCCTACACGCTCGTGCTGGCCGCATTTGCCGTCGCGCTGGGGTTCACCTCGATCGGCGGTCCGGTCTACATGGCCGTCGCGGTCGTGCTGAACGCGATGTTCATCGCCGGCGGCTGGCGCATCATGCGCCGCACCGAGGATGCGGCGATTGCGGATGGATACAGGGTCGAGAAGCAAGTCTTCAGGCTGTCGCTCTACTATCTGTTCCTGCATTTTCTTGCGCTTCTGGTTCAGCATTGGGTGGGCGCATGGTGATGCCGATGCAGACCGAGCATGAACTGCACCGCCGCCGCCGTTCGCGCAATGTCGGGCTGGGGCTTGTGCTGGCCGCCTTCGTCACGCTTGTTTTCGCGCTGACCGTCGTCAAGGTGCGTCAGGGCGACCTGATGGAGGCCTATGACCACCAGCCGCGCGTCTCCGAACTGCCAATCGAGCAGGCCGCACCCGCCACGAACGAGAAGGAGGTCCAGCAATGAACCGCAATTCGCGCACTCTTCTGGCGCTGGTCGGAGTCGTGCTGACGATGGGAGCCCTGGCTTGGGCGGCAGTGCCCTTCTACAGCTGGTTCTGCAGCGTGACCGGGTTCGGCGGCACGACGCAGGTCTCGACCGCCGCGCCGGACGAGGTGCTTGAGGAAATCGTGCGCGTGCGCTTCGACGCGAATGTGGACAAGAATCTGGACTGGACGTTCCGGCCGATGCAGAGGCGCATGGACGTGCGCATCGGTGAGAACGCAATGGCCTATTACGAGGCTGTCAACAACAGCGATCAGACCATCACCGGCACTGCAAGCTACAACGTCGCCCCCAACGTGGCAGGCTACTATTTCGACAAGATCCAGTGCTTCTGCTTCGAAGAACAGACGCTGAAGCCGGGCGAGCGCGTCGAGATGCCGATCAGCTTCTTTGTCGATCCCGAGCTGGTGAACGACCGCGACGCATTCTGGGTCAGGGACATCACGTTGTCCTACACCTTCCACCTGACCGAGCCGAAACAGGCGGCGCTTGACGTCGCGCCGGCCAATGACGTCAACTGATTTTCAAAGAACGAGAAGCCGACGGGGACCTGCTCATGGCGCACGCTAAGAACCACGACTATCACATTCTTCCGCCGTCCATCTGGCCTTTCATCGGCGCAGTGTCCGCGTTCATCATGCTGTTTGGCGCAGTGATGTGGATGCAGGATCATGGGCCCTGGATGTTCCTGATCGGCTTCGTCGGCGTGCTTTACGTCATGTACAGTTGGTGGGCCGACGTGATTCGCGAAGGTGAGACGGGCGACCATACGCCGGTCGTTCGCCTGGGGCTGCAATACGGATTCCTGCTGTTCATCATCTCCGAGGTGATGTTCTTCGTGGCGTGGTTCTGGAACTGGTTCAAGAACGTGCTGTATCCGATGGGCCCGATGTCGCCCATCAAGGACGGCGTCTGGCCACCGGAAGGCATCGTGCCGTTCGACCCGTGGCACCTGCCGCTGATCAACACGCTGATCCTGTTGCTGTCGGGTGTGGCCGTGACCTGGGCGCACCATGCCTTCGTGCACGAAGGCGACCGCAAGACCACCATAAACGGTCTGATCATCGCCATCGTGCTGGGCATCGCCTTCTCGATTCTCCAGGCCTATGAATACAGTCATGCAGCCTTCGGCCTGGCCGATACGGCCTATGCCAGCGCGTTCTATCTGGCCACCGGCTTCCACGGGCTGCATGTCATCATCGGCACGATCTTCCTGGCCGTCTGCCTTTTCAGGTTCACCCGCGGTCAGATGACACAGACCCAGCATGTCGGGTTCGAGGCTGCGGCCTGGTACTGGCACTTCGTCGACGTGGTCTGGCTTTTCCTGTTCGGCGCCGTGTATATCTGGGGCAGCTGAGCCCCCCACCAGATCACCGATTGCGCGCGGGGCCCGGCCTCGCGCGTTTCTCTTTCCAGAGCCTGCCATGCCGTCATCTGACGCGGCGCGGGGCCGTCTGGATGGTGTTCGGCCTGGCGCCGTCGCGCCGATCGGGCATCTGTGCCAGTCGAGCAAGCTGAGGAGCATCATTGATGAAACGATACCTGTTCCCCGCGGTTCTCGGCGCTGTCGGCTGCGCGATCCTGATCAGCCTCGGCATGTGGCAGTTGCAGCGCATGGCCTGGAAGGAAGACATGCTGGCCCAGATCCGGGCCCGGATCGAGGCCCCGGCGGTGCCGCTGCCCGAACGGATCGATCCGGGGATGAAATACATGCCCGTGACGGTCAGCGGCACCACCACCGGCGACGAGATAGACGTCCTGTCGGGCAGCAAGGAACAGGGCGGCGGCTATCAGGTGGTGTCGCGCTTTCTGACCGATGACGGACGGGCGATCCTGCTGGATCGCGGGTTCATCCCGCAGCAGGCGCGTCACATGGATCGCGGGCCGGTCCGGCTGAAAGTGCGTGGCAACCTGCATTGGCCCGAGGAAAGAAGCGGTTCGACCCCTGCGCCCAATCTCGACGAGAATATCTGGTTTGCGCGCGATGTGCCCGCGATGGCCAAGGCGCTGGATACCGAGCCGATCCTGGTCGTTGCAAGCGTCGTCGAGGGCGACGCGCAAGGGGTCGAGCCGATCCCGGTGGCGATCGAGGGCATCCCCAACAACCACCTGTCCTATGCCTTGCAGTGGTTCATGATTGCCGTGGCATGGGCAGGGATGACACTGGGTCTGATCTGGCGTATCAGGCAGCGGAAATACTGAAGGAACGGCGATGCGTTACGTCTCGACGCGGGGGCAGGCCCCGGTTCTCGATTTCGAACAGGCCATGCTTTCCGGGCTGGCCCGCGACGGCGGGCTGTATCTGCCCGAAACCGTCCCGGCCTTTTCGGGTATCGAGGATCTGGACGGTCTTCCCTATGAAGAGGTGGCCTTTCGCGTCATCCGCCCGTTTACCGGCGACAGCTTCAGCGATGCCGATCTGCGTGGCGCGATCGAGCGTGCCTATGGCCGCATCGAACACAGCGCCAAGGCTCCGCTGAACCAGCTGGCCCCCGGCCATCACCTTCTGGAACTGTTTCACGGCCCGACACTGGCCTTCAAGGATTTCGCGATGCAGCTGATCGCGCAGCTGTTCCAGATCGCGCTCAAGCGCAGCGGCCAGCGGATCACCATCGTTGGCGCGACCTCGGGCGATACCGGCAGCGCCGCGATCGAGGCGTTCAGGGGAATCGACAATGTCGACGTGTTCATCATGTTCCCGCATGGCCGCGTCAGCGAGGTGCAGCGCCGGCAGATGACCACACCCGACGCCGCGAATGTCCACGCACTGGCCGTGACCGGGCATTTCGACGACTGCCAGGCGCGGCTGAAGGATCTGTTCAACGACCATGATTTCCGCGACGGGGTCGGGCTGGCCGGTGTCAACAGCATCAACTGGGCGCGGGTCGTCGCCCAGATCGTCTACTATTTCACCGCGGCCGCCAGTCTGGGCATGCGACCCACCGATTTCTGCGTGCCGACCGGCAATTTCGGAGACATCTTCGCTGGCAGCGTCGCTCGCGCGATGGGCGTTCCGATCCGCCGCCTGATCGTGGCCACCAATCAGAACGACATCCTGCACCGGGCGCTGACAGGCGGCGAATATCGCGTGGGCGAGGTCCATCCCACGATCAGCCCCTCGATGGACATCCAGGTCAGTTCGAACTTCGAACGCGCGCTTTACTGGGCCTATGGGGGCGATGGGTCGGCGATCGCGCAACTGATGGACGAACTGAGGACGGGCGGCGGCTTTGCCATCAGCCAGGGCGCGCGTCACGCTCTTCAGGAGCAATATCTTTCCGGCCGGGTCGGCGAGGACGAGACGCTGGCGATGATCCGCACGGTGCGAGAGGAAACCGGCCAGATCCTTTGCCCGCACAGTGCGGTGGGTGTCGCGGTCGCGCGTCAACATGTCGAGCCGGGCGTGCCCATGGTGACACTGGCGACAGCCCATCCGGCGAAATTTCCCGACGCCGTCGAGAAAGCCGTTGGCATTCGGCCGGCATTGCCGCCCCATATGGCTGGCCTTTTCGATCTGCCCGAGCGTGTGACGCGGGTGGACAACGACATCGAGGCCCTGAAATCGCTGATCCTGGAACGGAGAGCCCATTGACGATCGACCCGCATCTGCGCCTGACGACGCTGCCCAACGGATTGCGCGTCGCGACGCGCACCATGCCGGGCCTTCATTCGGCGGCCCTTGGGGTATGGGTGAATGCCGGCGGGCGGAACGAGCGGGTCGAACAGAACGGCATCGCGCATTTCCTGGAACACATGGCCTTCAAGGGCACCGCCACGCGCAGTGCCCTGCAGATCGCCGAGGCGATCGAGGATGTCGGCGGCTTCATCAACGCCTATACCTCGCGCGACGCGACGGCCTATTATGTCCGCGTGCTCGAGGATGATGTCGATCTGGCCTTCGACGTGATTTCGGACATCGTCCTCAATCCGGTCTTCGACGAACGCGAGATCGAGGTCGAGCGTGGCGTGATCCTGCAAGAGATCGGGCAGGCGATGGACACGCCCGACGACATCATCTTCGACTGGCTGCAAGAGGCCGCCTATCCTGACCAGGCCATCGGCCGGCCGATCCTTGGGCCGGTCGAACGGGTCAGCGGTTTCGGCCGCGCCGATCTGTCAGATTTCGTTGCCGAGAATTACGGTCCGGGGCAGATGATCGTTGCCGCCTCGGGAGCCGTCGATCACGACCGGATCGTGCGGCTGGCCGAGGCCGCGTTCGGATCCCTGTCTCCGATCCTGCAGAAGCCGCGCGAAGGCGCCGTCTGGCAGGGCCGCGAACTGCGTCGGGTGAAGAAGCTGGAGCAGGCGCATTTCGCGCTAGCGCTTGAAGGACCGGGCTATCTGGCGCCGGATTTCTATGCGGCGCAGATCTTTTCCGCGGCGCTTGGCGGCGGCATGTCGTCGCGGCTGTTCCAGAAGATCCGCGAGGAACGCGGGCTTTGCTACACGATCTTCGCGCAGTCCGGCTTTCACGACGACACCGGGATGATGACCATCTATGCCGGTACCGGCGGCGAGGATGTGTCCGATCTGGCCAGGCTGACGATAGACGAGGTCAAGCGTGCGGCAGGCGACATGACCGAGGCCGAGGTCGCGAGGGCCAAGGCACAGCTGCGCGCCGGCCTGCTGATGGGTCTGGAAAGCCCCTCGGCGCAGGCCGAACGGATCGCCCGCGTCCTGGCGATCTGGGGCAGGGTGCTTGACCCGACCGAAGTGGCCGAGCGCATCGCGGCTGTCAGCCTGGCGGATGTGCGGGCCCATGCCGAGCGGCTGATCGGTCAGGCGCGTCCGGCACTGGCGCTGTATGGTCCGGTGAAGTCGGCGCCCTCGCGCGAAGAGCTTGCCGAAAGGCTTGCCGCCTGATGTTTCCAAGAAGACGCCCCGTCCGGCTGGAAACCGAGCGGATCGTCCTGCGGCTGCCCGCCCATTCCGACTTCAACGCCTGGACGGCGCTGAGGGTCGAGAGCCGCGATTTCCTGACCCCCTGGGAGCCGGTCTGGTCCCCCGATCACCTGTCACGCAAGAGCTTTACCAACCGCGTCTACTGGGCCGCGCGCGCGAGCCGGGGCGGGACGGCGCTGCCGCTGTTCCTGCTGCGCCGCGATGGCGTTCTGCTGGGCGCCATCACCCTGGACAATATTCGTCGCGGGCCGGCGCAGTCGGGAACGCTGGGCTATTGGATCGGGAAGCCTTTCATCCGCCAGGGATATATGCGCGAGGCCATAGGGGCGTTGGTCCATCATGCCTTCACGACGCTGGACCTGTCGCGCGTCGAAGCGGCCTGCCTGCCCGAGAACGCCGCCTCGCGCGGGGTGCTTGAGCGTTCGGGCTTCAAGTACGAGGGCGTCGCGCAAAGCTATCTGCAGATCAATGGCAGGTGGCGCAATCATGTCCTTTACGCCAATCTGCGCGGTGACCGGCGCGGACGCAGCGAGGCGCGCTAGGGATATTGCGTCCCGCGATGGCCGGGGGGCCGGCCCCCCGGACCCCCCCTGTACGGTGCGAGGAAAGAGGGTGACGACATGGGACTGAACCCTGCGGATGAACGGCTTGCGGCGCGGTTGCCCGCTGGTGTTCTGCGCGACGTGGCGCCGGCCTATCTGGAGGAGCCGCGGGGTCGCTTCGCGGGGCGGGCCGGGCTGGTCGCCGCGCCGCGCGACGTCGAGGAAGCCGCGGCGGTGGTTCGCGCCTGTGCCCGGGAACGGGTGGCCATCGTGCCGCGTGGCGGCGGTACCGGACTTGTCGGAGGCCAGGTCATGCCGGACGGACCGGCGCCGCTGATCCTGTCACTGGAGCGAATGGCGGCAATTCGCGAGGTTTTCGCCGATGAGGGCGTGATGGTGGCCGAGGCCGGCGTGACGTTGCAGAATGCGCGCGATGCGGCGGCCTCGGTCGGACGACAGTTTCCGCTGTCGCTGGCGTCCCAGGGGTCCGCGCAGATCGGCGGCGTCCTTTCGACCAACGCCGGAGGGGTCAACGTCCTGCGCCACGGCAACGCCCGGGCACTGTGCCTTGGAATCGAGGCGGTGTTGCCCTCGGGTCAGATCATGCGCGACCTGAAGCGGCTGCGAAAGGACAACACCGGCTATGACCTGCGCGACCTGCTGATCGGCGCCGAGGGCACGCTGGGGGTCATCACCGCCGCCTCGCTGGTGCTGGCGCCGATTCCAGCCGAGACCGGGGTGGCCTTGCTGGTGGTCGAGGACCCTCGATCGGCGCTGCGGCTTCTGTCCCTGGCGCAGGCGCACATGGCGGGCGGCGTGACGGCGTTCGAGTTGATCGCGGGTCAGGGATTGCGGTTTCTGGCCGAGCATTTCCCGCTGATGCGCCAGCCGTTCCAGCCCGCGCCGGACTGGCTTGTCCTGATCGAGGTCGGGCTGCCTGCGGGCCTGGCCGCAGAGACAGCGCTTGAGGCCCTGTTCGTCGCGGGTACCGAGGCAAGGCTGGTCAAGGACGGGGTAATCGCGCAATCGGGCCGGCAAGCGGCCGATTTCTGGGCGCTGCGCGAGCATATCCCGTTGGCCAACCGCGCGGTGGGCGCCATTGCCAGCCACGATATCAGCCTGCCGTTGTCCGAGGTGGCGGGGTTCATCGACGACGCCGGCGCTCTGCTGGCCGACCAGAGTGACATCCGGATCAACTGTTTCGGCCATCTGGGCGACGGCAATCTGCATTTCAACCTGTTCCCTGCCGCGGGGCGAGAGCGCGGGGAGTACGAGCATCTTCGCCCAGCCCTGTCCCGCATGATCCATGAGATGGTCGTGGCAAGGGGAGGCTCTTTCTCGGCCGAACACGGGATCGGGCGGCTGAAGACACGCGATCTGGCGACCTGGGCAGACCCGGTCCGTCTGGCGGCGATGCGCGCGATCAAGGCCGCATTGGACCCGGCGGGAATCATGAACCCCGGGGCGGTCTTGTGAGAAGAGCCATTGCTGCGAATATCATTTCTTAAGTTTTCCATCATATTCGGGCATGGTCGTCCGAGACAGGGAGAAGATGATGCGCCTTCGCTTTACCCGCGTATCCGAGCGCGTTCGGTACTATGAACGCTATATCCCGTTCGCCATAGCGGTCGGGCTGATCCCGCTGGGGCTGCTGCTGACCTCGGCCGCGCCGGGGCTTGGATGGCTTCTGGCCGTGCTGGGGCTGGCCGGCACGCTGACCGGAATCTACGATCTGCTGCAAACTCAGCACGCGCTGATGCGGAATTATCCGCTATCCTCGCGAATGCGATACCTGCTGGAACATTTTCGCCCCGAGATCCGGCAGTATTTCGTCGAGGACGACCATGCCGAGACGCCCTTTTCGCGAGAGCAGAGGGCGGTCGTCTATCGCCGCGCGAAAGGGGTCGAGGGGGTCCGGCCGTTCGGAACGCTGCGCGATGTCTACAGCAGCGGGTATGAGTGGCTGAATCACTCGATGGCCACCACGCATCTGGATCACCAGGATTTCCGAATCCGGATCGGCGGTCCGGATTGCAGGCAACCCTACGACAGCTCGGTCGTGAACATTTCGGGAATGTCCTATGGCGCCCTGTCGCCCAACGCGATCGAAGCGCTGAACCGGGCCGCGAAGGCCGGCGGATTTGCCCATACGACCGGAGAGGGATCGATCTCGCGCTTTCACCGGATGGGGGGCGATCTGGTCTGGCAGATCGGTTCGGGCTATTTCGGCTGCCGCGACGCGAGCGGCAATTTCGATCCGGACGGTTTCAGCCTCGCGGCTGCCGACCCGGCGGTGAAGATGATCGAGATCAAGCTGAGCCAGGGCGCCAAGCCAGGCCACGGGGGGATCCTGCCGGGACCGAAGGTGACCGAGGCGATCGCCGAGGCGCGCGGCGTACCGGTCGGCGTCGCCTGTGTCAGCCCGGCGTCGCATTCGGCCTTCTCGACGCCGCGCGGGTTGTGCGAATTCATCGCCCAGCTGCGCGACCTGTCAGGCGGCAAGCCGGTCGGCATCAAGATGTGCGTGGGCCATCCCTGGGAATGGTTCGCGATGGCCAAGGCCTTTCAGAGCATTGGAATCGCGCCCGATTTCATCGTCGTGGACGGCGGCGAGGGAGGCACGGGGGCGGCGCCGGTCGAGTTCGCCGACCACAAGGGTGCTCCGCTGCGCGAAGGGCTGATGCTGGTCCACAATACCCTGGTCGGGCTGGGAATACGGGATCGGATCAAGCTGATCGCGTCGGCCAAGATCATCACGGCGTTCGATATCTGCCGGATTTCAGCCTTGGGCGCGGACGGCGTGAACATGGCGCGCGGGTTCATGTTCGCGATCGGCTGCATCCAGGCGCAAGCCTGCCATACCGGCAAATGCCCGACCGGCATCACCACCCAGGATCCCGATCGCTATCGCGCGCTGGTCGTGCCCGACAAGGCCGAGCGGGCGGCGCGGTTCCATGCCGCGACGATGCATGCGTTGAAGGAGGCCTGCGAAAGTTCGGGATTGTGCCATCCGGACGAATTCACGCCCGACCATCTGATGATTCGCACCGGGCCGCGAGAGGTCCGGTCGGCGGCCAGCCTCTACGACTGGGCCAGCCCCGGCGCGTTGTTGGAGGGAGAGGTGACCCATCCCGCCTTCGCGAAATACTGGAACCGCGCGCAGATCGACAGCTGGGCGATGGCAGCCTGAAGGCTCGTGCGACTTCGTATTTCAGCTTGCGCGAAACGCCGAAATCCGATCACGCCGAAGTTCATTTCACCGGAGATCCGAAACGCGAAATGGTGATCTCGCAGGGCGAGATTGATTTTGTGTTGTTTGGTGACGATGTGAAGGCATTTATTGATCGCCCGTCCGACTACATCGCCCGGGCCATCGAGGCGAGCGGCCGGAAGGTGAATGCGCTCAGGGTCGAAGATGCCGAAACGACGGACGACAAGACCCGGAGTGCCTTCCGCATGGCCGGATGCATCGCCGGTAAATGCACATGGGTGCATATCGACGAGCCCGCAGAGCACGAGAGCACCTGGATATGCATCAAGTTGCCCTACACAATGCTGACACCCTTCTGAGGGACCGTCCGTCAAGGTGGTGCAATTTCCCAGATGGCCTGAGGTCATCATCAGGCGGCTTTCGTTGTTCTGCTGAGAATGGGGTCGATGTTCTCCTCGCCGATCTGCGCGAAGGCCGCGACCACCACGTAGCGGTTTGAGGTCTGCCATTCGTCGTTCCGCGCGAACAGCACGGCGCCGATCAGACGCATGATCGAGGCCCGGACGGGGCAGATGCCCACGACCTCGGCACGACGCTTCACCTCCTTTTTCAGACGTTCTATCGGGTTCGTGCTATGCAACTTGGTTCGATGCTGGCGCGGGAACGCCATATAGGCCAGCACATCAAGTTCGCCGGCATCCATCAGGTCGGTGAGCTTGGGCCAACGCGGGCGGAGCTGATCAGCCACGCGCCGCCAGGTTTCCCCGGCATATTGACGGTCGGGCTGGTCAAATACCTGCCGGATCGCGGCGGCCACGACCGTGTGCTGGCCGCGCGAGACATGGGCCAGGGCGTTGCGCATCCAGTCAACGCGGCAGCGCTGCCATGCCGCCTCGAAGACGCGCGCGCTTGCGCCTTTCAGGAAGGTATCGGCGTCGCTGATCACCAGGGTTCACGCCATCAAGGCCGCGGGCCTTCCGGCCGCGCAGCAAGCCCATCCAAACGGTCTCGGCCTCCGTGGGACCAACACCCAGACCCATGATCTCGCGACGCCCCTCCGTGTTGGCGGCAACGGCGATTATGGCAGCCACACTGACGATCCGCCCGCCTTGGCGTTGTTCGAGGCAGGCGGCGTCGATCCAGACATAGGGCCGGTCCCCGGTCAGCGGGCGGTCCAGGAACTCGCCGCCCCGTTCATCGATGGCCTTGCACAGCTTGGCCAGGGGGCTCTTCGAGATGCCGCTCAGCCCCATGGCCCGCACCAGCTCGTCAACACGCCGGGTCGAGACGCCGCCGGTCCAGGCCTCGTGGATCACCGCAACCAGGGCCTGCTCAGACGTTTTGCGGGCCTCAAGGAAGCCAGGGAGAATCGCTGCCCTGCCGCCGCGTCGGCACCTTCAGGTTCAGCGTTCCCAGCCGGGTGTCCAGAGAGCGGTCACGTTAGCCATTACGCCAGGTCGTGCGCTGCTCAGCCCGTTCATGGCGGCCGGCACCGATCAGGCCATCGACATCGCTCTCGATCATCGGTTGCAGAACAGCCTCCACGATCGAGCGCAGCAAGTCGCCCTGATCATGCTTTGCAAAAGCTCGGTTAAGTCCGGTTTGCGTTTGATCATCGGGGTCTCGGTGTGGTTCGTGGTCGAGGTCGCCAAACTCCACCTCGACCATACATATCGATGGCCACCTGAGATCACACCGATGACGGCGCAGAAATTTCACCACGTGCCCGAACACTGCCAGCGACGGTCGGCACAGGGCCGGGCAGGCTGCCTACGCTCGCCGTGTGGCTGCAGGACAAGCCACGACTTTCCGCGAATCAGGTGGCGAGCGTGGGCGCTACAGGGCCAATTTCAGCTTGTGATCAGTCTGCGGGGGGCAGGATCTCGAGATTGACCGCCGCATACCAGTCCGCGACAGCCCGGATCTCGTCATCGGTCATCCCCGCCGCCACCTCGGACATGATGTCGTGCTGCCGTTTGCCGCGCTTGAAGGCCTTGAGCTGCGTGTCGATGTAGATGTTCGTTTCACCTGCGAGATTCGGCGCGTCGAGGATGGGCGAGATCCCGTTGGCACCATGGCAGGATACACAGGCCTGCGGGGCATCCTCGGCCGCGACACCCTGCGGCAAGGTTCCCTGCGCCGTGTGGGCACCATACCACGCCGCCACGTCGGAAATCTGCTGTGCGCTCAGACCGGCCGCGACGACGCTCATCATCTCGTGTTCCCGCTGGCCGGTCTTGAAGGCCAGAAGTTGAGCCTCGAGATAGGATGCCGGCTCGCCGCCGATATGCGGCGCGATGGGGATCGCGGCATAGCCGTCGATCCCGTGACAGGTGCGACACATGTTGGCAACCATCCGCCCCGCTTGCGGATCCTCGGACCGGGCTGGCGCCGAAAGCCCCCCGGCGAGCGCAAGCCCGCCGAGGATGATGATGGCCGGATGCCTCACTCGGCAGGCATCCCGACATAGGCGATCCGCCAGATTGCGCCGGCGAAGTCATCGGAGACCAGCATCGAGCCGTCGGGCAGGAACTCGATATCCATCGGGCGTCCGCGATACTCGCCCGTGGCCTCGTTCAGCCAGCCATCGGCAAAGACCTGCGCCCCCGCGGCGTTGCCTTCTTCGTCAAGCGCCGTGAACATGACCCGCGCGCCCACGGGCACGGTGCGGTTCCAGGACCCGTGTTGCGCCCAGAAGATGCCGCCATGGTATTTTTCGGGGAAGCTGTCATCGTGATAGAAACGCATGCCAAGATCGGCCGCATGCGCGGTCAGTTCAAGCTGCGGCTCGATGAAGGTCACGCCCTCGGGCCGCGGCACATCCTTGTATTCGGGAATTTCGACCCCGCCATTGACCCACGGAAAGCCGAAATGCTGGCCTGCCGCGGTCTGACGGTTCAGTTCGCCAGGCGGGATGTCGTCGCCCATCCCGTCCACCTGGTTGTCGGTCCACCACAGCTCGCCCGTGGCCGGATTGAAGTCCTGGCCCACGGAATTCCGGATGCCGCGGGTATACACCTCGCGCTCTGACCCGTCTGTGTTCATCCGGATGATGCCGCCGATCCCCAGTTCGTCGTACATCTCCAGCTTCTCGACGGGCTGCACGTTGTAGGGCTGACCCAGCGACACGTAGAGCTTCCCGTCCGGGCCGATATCGCAGACGCGCGCGGTGTGATTGAAGCTTTCCTCTTCTGGCGGGATCAGTTCGCCCTGCGCGACAACGACGCCAACCGCGGGGTCGGGGCCTTCGAAAAAGAACTCTGCCGCGGGAAAGACCAGCACGCGGTTGCGTTCGGCGATGTAGAGGAAGCCATCGGGCGAGAAGCATGGCCCGTTGGGAATGTCGAACGTGACCGAGGGCGCGAAATTCTTGACCTCATCGGCCACCCGGTCGCGGTCCCGATCGACGATCGACCACACCTTGTCCTTGCGCGTCCCTGCAAACAGCACGGTGCCCTGGGGCGCCATCGCCATCGAACGCGCGTCCGGAACGACGGCATAGAGGCTGACCTCGAATCCATCGGGCACATTGATGTGCTCGACGATCGCCCTGAGCGCCTCGGCTCGTTCGCCCCCCTGATCGACGAACGCGAAGGTCGCGTCCGTCTTTTGCATGTTGGTGAGCTTGTCCATGTTGTCCTGCGCCGCAAGCGGCGAAGACAGCATTGTCGTGCATAGCACGGCAGCAAGGCTGCGCTGCATCATGATCGTTCCTCCCGAGTCAATTCCAGGCTCTCGTTTTCGGACGAGATTGCGGTACCGGCTACCGTGCATGGATGGTTGCGCGGGCCGTTCCTTGAGTCAACGCCAAATGATCGAACCCGGGCCGCGACCCGGACCTGGCCTTCGAGGCGGCATCGCCGTCTCATCGGGCGGGGCGTTGTGAGACGCCTGCCCCATGCGAGATGCGGCGGATATGTGGATTTGCCCCCCGGGCCGGTGCTGACTCAGGCGCGGTCCTGCGCTCAATCCCCCTCGAACGCGCAGAGCGCGTGGACCGGCATGTTCATCGCTTCCAGCCGCTGGCGGCCGCCGAGATCGGGCAGGTCGATGACGAAGGCGCAGCCGATGACCTCGGCGCCAAGGCGGCGGCAAAGCGTGATCCCGGCCTCGGCCGTGCCGCCGGTGGCCAGCAGGTCATCGACGATCAGCACACGCTCGCCGGTCTTGAGGGCATCGTCGTGGATCTCCATCACCGCCTCGCCATATTCCAGCAGATAGGATTCCGAGATCACGGTGCCGGGCAGCTTGCCCTTCTTGCGGACCGGCACGAAGCCCGTCGAAAGCTGGTGGGCCAGCGCGCCGCCAAGGATGAAGCCGCGCGCCTCGAGCCCCACGACCTTGTCGATGCGGACGCCTGCATAGGGGTGCAGAAGCTGGTCGATCGCCATGCGGAAGCCGCGCGCATCCGCGAACAGCGTGGTCACGTCGCGAAACATGATCCCCTCATGCGGGAAATCGACAATGGTGCGGATATAGTCCCGGACCGTCACGGTCATGCCGGGCGCTCCATCTCGAACAGGTCGTGGACGGCAGCGTAATCCTTGTAGCCGAGGCGGGCGATCCAGCCGCCGGCGCGGCGCGGGTCGAAGCGGCCGTCGATCACGCAATCGTCGCGGATATGGACGCCGGTGACGACGCCGAGCACCATCACATTCGCCTTGCCTGCCAGTGGCACGATCTGTGTCATGCGGCATTCCAGCGCCGCGGCGGCGCCGGCCACGCGCGGACAGTCGATGCTGCGGCATTCGGCCGCGTCGATCCCCGCTGCCGCGAACTCGCTGGTTCCGGCATCAAGGGCGGCCGAACTGGCATTGATCTGGTCGCGCAGGTCGCCGGTCGCGATGTTCACGCAGAACACCCCGGTCTCGATGATCTGGGCGACGCTGTCCTTGGTGCCGCCCCGGTCCGCCTTGGCCCCGGTCGAGGCGAACATCACCTGCGGCGGAACATAGGCCACGGCATTGAAGAACGAATAGGGCGCAAGGTTGTCGCCCTGCGCGCCGCGGGTCGAGATCCAGCCGATCGGCCGGGGCGCGACGATCGCGTTGAAGGGGTTGTGAGGCAGGCCGTGACCGGCTTCGGGGCGATAGAACATGGGCGGCCTCCTGTGATGAGCCTGCCCAACCTGCCATCGCTTTTCAGGCTCTGCAATGTTCCGCTTGGCCAACGGCCATGCTAAGGCGCCGGCAGAACGAGGAGGCGCGATGTACGAGATCTGCCCCGAGACGCCGGCGGACGAATACGAGGTCGAGGCGCTCTATGATCTGTGCTTCTCGCCGGGGCGCACGGCGCTGTCATCCTATCGTCTGCGCGAGGGCGTGCCGAGGGTCGCCGATCTGTGCCTGATCCTGCGCGACCCGTCCGGTATGGTGCTGGCCGCGATCCGGTTCTGGCCGGCGCGCATCGGCCCGCACAGGGTGCTGCTGCTGGGTCCGGTCGCCGTCCATCCGACCGCGCAGGGCGAGGGGCTTGGCGGCCTGCTGATGCGCAACAGCCTGACGCGCGCGCGCGCGATGGGTTGGGGCCGGGTGCTGCTGGTCGGCGACGAGCCCTATTATTCGCGGTTCGGATTCCACAAGCTGGAGGGTGTCGAGATGCCGCCCCCGACCAACCCCGACCGGGTGCTGGGGCTGGAACTTCACGACGGCGCCTGGGTTGGGGTGCAGGGCATGGTCACGCGCGAGGAACGACCCGAGCTTCGCGCAGGGCTGGCGGAAATGGCCGGGACTCCCCATATCGGGTCGGCATGTAGCGAGGTCGAGCATCCAAGAGATGACACAGATGGTTCCCAATCGCCAGGCGGTGCTGCCGCCGATCAGTGACCCCACGATTCGCGCCCAGATCGACCGACTGGCGCGGCGCCATGCCGATGCCGGCGGGCTGGGGATGGAGATCATGTCGATGATCGGCAACAGCGCCGAGGGGCTGATCGAGCGTCTGCCGGACTTCGTGCGCTCGCGCATGGACCGGCTGACACGGATCGCGCTCGGCCGCGCCTTTGCCGCCGCCGCCGGAACGCGGCGGGTGGTCCGGGACCGGGGCGACTGGTTCAATCGCATGGCCTCGACCGTCAGCGGCGCGGCGGGTGGCGCCGCCGGGTTCGCCGGCGCGATGGTCGAATTGCCGTTCACGGTCACGCTGTTGCTGCGCTCCATGCTGGAAATCGCCGCGGAACACGGGCTGGACCCCGACAGCGACGAGGTGCGGATGGAATGTCTGCGCATCTTCGCCGCCGCTGGCCCGATGGATGATGATGACGGAAGCGATCTGGGCCTGCTGGCGGCCCGGCTGTCGGTCACCGGTCAGACGGTCCAGGGGCTTATCAGCCGGGTCGCGCCGCGGCTTTCGGTGTCGCTGGGGCAGAAGCTGGCGGCGCAGGCCGCACCGGTCTTTGGCGCCTTCGTGGGCGCCTCGATCAACTATACCTTCGCGCGCTATTACCAGGAACTGGCGCGGGTGCATTTCGGTATCATGCGGCTGGCGCACGAAACCGGCCTGCCCCACGAGGCGCTGGTCGAGGCGCTGCGGCTGTCGATCGAGCGGATCGACGAGCGCCGCGCGGCGCGTCGGTGATGGCGGTTTCGGTGCGTTCGCTGCCCCGGCAAGCCTAGTCGTCCTCGCCGGCCTCGAGCGCGAGGGGGGCGACCGGCACCGCCAGATCATCGGTCGACAGACCGGCGCGCGGCCGGGCGAGGCGGGCGCGGGTGATCCAGTGCAGCCGTTCCTGCGCGCGCGTGATGGCCACATAGGCCAGTCGTTTCCACAACGCGACGCCCGCCTCGGTTCGGTTGGACCATGCGGCGGCGGCGATGTCGGGCCCGAAGACCTGCACATCGGGCCACTGGCTGCCCTGCGACTTGTGGATGGTGACCGCCGCGCCGTGCAGGAAGGCCGCGCCCATATGTGCCGCGTAGGGGATGAAGGGCTCGTCCTGGCCCGGCATCTCGATCTTCACGATGCTGGCCGCGGACAGGCGCGGATCCTCGGCCCCGATCACGTGAAGGCGCGAGAAGCCTGATTTCTTGCCCGGCCCCAGATAGATGACCTGCGCGCCCTTGATGAGGCCGCGCGCCTCGAGGTCGATGCGTTTCTTGCGGTATTTCAGCGGCAGTTCCAGCCCGTCGCACACCAGCGGCTCGCCCGGCAAGAGCGCGTCGCCGGGTGCGCCGAATGCGGCGCGGAAAGCGTGGATCAGCCTGATGCGCGTGGCGTTGCGCCAGACCAGAACCGGGCTGCGGGCCATCAGGTCCGACTCGACGCGCTCGGCCCAGATCACGCGGTCATCGCGGGACGCCGCCTCGCGCACGAGGCGTTCGAAGGCATCGAAGGTCAGGCTGACGTCGGACAAGGCGTGGGCCAGATCAAGGATCGGGCTGTCATCGGCCTGGCGGTGGATGCGGTGCAGGACCAGCCGCTGGCTTTCGGCAAGCCGGTCGAAAACCATCTCGCCGGACTGGCCGACCGGGGCCAGCTGCGCCGGGTCGCCGAACAGCACCAGCACCGGAAAGATCTCGCGCAGATCGTCGAACTGGCGTTCGTCCAGCATCGAGGATTCGTCGATCAGGCCGATATCCAGACCGTCCTCGCGCCGTTTCCAGCCCTTGATGAAGTCCGAGCCGCGCAGGCCGGCCGCCGCCAGCGCGCCGGGGATCGAGGCGTGCTGGTCGTAGAAGGCCCTGGCGCGGGCCAGAGCCTCGTCGGACAGGCTGTCGATCGTGGGGCGTGTGCCCTCGCCGGTCAGCCATTCGGCGATGCGTTCGTATTCGGGGTCATAGACCGGGGTGTAGAGAATGCGGTGGATCGTCGTCGCCGGAACGCCGCGGGTCCGCAGCACGAAGGCGGCCTTGTTGGTCGGCGCGAGGATCGCCACCGTGCGGCGGTCCTTGCGGCGGCGACCCTCGTAATCGGCGCTGATGATGTCCACGCCGGCGGCACGCAGGGCGCGGGTCATTTCCGACAGCAGCAGCGTCTTGCCCGAGCCGGCCTTGCCGATCACTGCCATCACCCGGCCCTTGCCGGGTCTTGGCGGGCTGATCTCTTCGGCCACCAGATCGACGCCGGCGGTGCGGAAGGTTTCTGCCAGCGCGTCCCAGGCGTCGGCCTGATCGGGTGACAGCGCGGGAACGGGGGCAGGGGCGGTGGACAGGCCGGTCATCGCCCAGCCATATCGCGCCGCCGCCGGAAAGCGAAGAGCCATGCAACCTTTCGCGAAATCGCGCGTGGTTGCGCGCAGGGAGGAAGCAGGATGATCGAATTGTTCTTCGTCACATGCCTCATGGCCGAGCCCGATGTCTGCCAGGATCGCAGCCTTCTGTTCGAAGAGCAGAACGGCTTGTTCACCTGCATGCTGCAAGGTCAGAACGAACTGGCCCGGTGGATCGAGACACATCCGCGCGAAACCGTTCGCGAATGGAAATGCCGCTATTCCGGTGCCGGTGGGACGGACATCTGACCGGCCCGACGCCCGGATCGCGGGTCAGGGCGGCGTGGAGAGATGATCGCATCGGCGGCGTGCAGAGACAGCCGGGCACCGCGCGCGATGCGGCGGTACCCGGCGGGCTTGATCCGTGTCGGTCGCTTGCTAGAGGCGTCCGGCCTCCAGCGCGTCCTCGAAGGTGCGCAGCCCGGTCGTCGGCGACTGCACCAGAACCGCCATGTTGCCCGGCTTGTGCTGGTTCTTGTACATCTTCATGTGCGCCTGCGGGATCTCGGCCCAGGGGAACACCTCGGACATGCAGGGATCGAGCCGGCGTTCCAGCATCAGCCGGTTGGCCGCGCTGGCCTGCTTGAGATGGGCGAAATGGCTGCCTTGCACGCGCTTCTGGTGCATCCAGAGATAGCGCACGTCGAAGGTGCAGTTGAAGCCGGTGGTGCCGGCGCAGATCACCACCATGCCGCCCTTCTTGCACACGAATGTCGAGACCGGGAAGGTCGCCTCGCCGGGGTGCTCGAAGACGATATCGACATTGTTGCCCTTGCCGGTGATGTCCCAGATCGCCTTGCCGAACTTGCGGACCTCGTTGAACCACTCCTTGTATTCCGGCGTGTTCACGGTGGGCAGCTGGCCCCAGCAGGTGAATTCCTTGCGGTTGATGACGCCCTTGGCGCCGAGACCCATGACGAAGTCGCGCTTGTCCTCCTCGCTGATCACGCCGATGGCGTTGCCGCCCGCAGCGTTGATCAGCTGGATCGCGTAGGAGCCGAGGCCGCCCGACGCGCCCCAGACCAGCACGTTCATGCCGGGCTTCAGCTCGTGCGGCTCATGGCCGAACAGCATCCGGTAGGCGGTGGCCAGCGTCAGCGTGTAGCAGGCCGATTCCTCCCATGTCAGGTGGCGCGGGCGCGGCATTAGCTGCTGCGACTGGACGCGGGTGAACTGCGCGAAGCTGCCGTCCGGCGTCTCGTATCCCCAGATGCGCTGGGTCGGTGAATACATCGGGTCGCCGCCGTTGCATTCCTCGTCGTCGCCGTCGTCCTGGTTGCAGTGGATCACGACCTCGTCGCCGACCTTCCAGCGCTTGACCTTGTCGCCCACGGCCCAGACTATGCCCGAGGCATCCGACCCGGCGATGTGATAGGGCTGCTTGTGGACGTCGAACATGCTGACCGGAATGCCGAGCCCCGCCCAGATGCCGTTGTAGTTGACGCCTGCCGCCATCACCAGGACCAGCACCTCGTTGCTGTCGATCGTGGGCGTATCCACGACCTCGAGCTGCATCGCCTGAGTGGGCTCTCCCTGCCGTTCGCGGCGGATCGCCCAGGCATGCATCTGCCGGGGCACATGGCCAAGCGGCGGCATCTCACCGATTTCGTAGAGATCCTTCTCGGGCGCCTCGTAAGGCGCAATCTGGGACGGTGCGTCCAGGGCCATGATTTTCTCCTTCGTCGTGCCGCAGCGCAGAATCGCCACGCTTCTTGCAGTTGCGTATCGGTGTGCGCGCAACATTGCAACAGGCTGATGGGTAATTTGGGTAACAATATGTCCGAAATTGGCGTGTCGTGCGGGCGTGCGTAGCCGCAGTGCAGAAGTTTGCCGCATCCGCGACGGCGAAATCCGGGTCTGGGGCCGAATCGCGCCGAAGTCCGAAGCCTGATCGGGCCGGGCCGGGCGGCAGGCCGGGATCGGGCGTGTGTGCGAAAAAGGCAGCGAAACCGCAGCCGCCGCATGTCGGTCCGCCGTCCCGGTGTGGCTCAGGGCTGCGCGCTGCGGTCGGCTAAGCCGAAATCCCCGCCACGCCGCAGCGCGGCGAATTGACGGCGCAGGAATGTTTCTGTATCCGGTCAGCAACGGAAATATTGTTGCGAGGGCATCTGCGATGGCCGAGAAGGACAAACCCTGGCTGTTCCGCACCTATGCGGGGCACTCGACCGCGGAAAAATCGAACGAACTGTATCGGGGCAATCTTGCGAAGGGCCAGACCGGCCTCAGCGTTGCCTTCGACCTTCCCACCCAGACCGGCTATGACAGCGACCATGTGCTGGCGCGCGGCGAGGTCGGCAAGGTCGGCGTGCCGGTCTGCCATCTGGGCGACATGCGGGCGCTGTTCGACCAGATCCCGCTGGAGCAGATGAACACCTCGATGACGATCAACGCGACTGCGCCCTGGCTGCTTTCGCTGTATATCGCCGTGGCCGAGGAGCAGGGCGCTGATATCGGCAAGCTGCAGGGCACGGTCCAGAACGACCTGATCAAGGAATACCTGTCGCGCGGCACCTATATCTGCCCGCCCAAGCCCTCATTGGCGATGATTACCGATGTCGCGGCCTACACGCGCGAGCATCTGCCGAAATGGAACCCGATGAATGTCTGTTCCTATCATCTGCAAGAGGCTGGGGCGACGCCGCAGCAGGAACTGGCCTATGCGCTGGCGACCGGCGTCGCGGTGCTGGACGATCTGAAGGGCAAGGTGCCGCAGGCCGATTTCCCGGCGATGGTCGGCCGAATCAGCTTTTTCGTGAATGCCGGCATCCGGTTCGTGACCGAGATGTGCAAGATGCGCGCATTTACCGAGCTGTGGGACGAGATCACGGCCGAGCGATACGGAATCGAGGACCCGAAATTCCGCCGCTTCCGCTATGGCGTGCAGGTCAACAGCCTGGGCCTGACCGAGCAGCAGCCTGAAAACAACGTCTACCGCATCCTGCTCGAGATGCTGGCCGTCACGCTGTCGAAGAACGCGCGGGCGCGGGCCGTGCAGCTGCCGGCCTGGAACGAGGCGCTGGGCCTGCCGCGGCCCTGGGATCAGCAATGGTCCCTGCGGATGCAGCAGATCCTTGCCTACGAGACCGACCTTCTGGAATTTGCTGATCTGTTCGACGGCAACCCCGCCATCGCGGCGAAGGTCGAGGAACTGAAGCAGGGCGCGCGCGACGAGTTGCGCCTGCTGGACGAGATGGGCGGGGCGATCGCCGCCATCGACTACATGAAGTCACGGTTGGTCGAATCGAATGCCGAGCGGCTGAACCGGGTCGAGGCTGGCGAGACCGTCGTGGTGGGCGTCAACCGCTGGCAGCAGGGCGAGCCATCGCCGCTGACAGCGGGGGATGGCGGCATCATGGTGGTCGATCCCGAGCTGGAACAGGATCAGATCGACCGGCTGCGGGCGTGGCGCGACGCGCGCGACGAGGCGGCGGTCGAGGCGGCACTGGCCGCCTTGCGCCAGGCGGCGTCGGAGGGGCGTAACGTGATGCCCTACTCCATCGAGGCGGCCAGGGCGGGCGCCACGACCGGCGAATGGGCCGACGTCATGCGCCAGATCCATGGCGAATATCGCGGCCCGACCGGCGTGTCGGCGAGCCCCTCGAACCGCACCGAAGGGTTGGAAGACATCCGCGAGGCCGTCGATGCGGTCAGCGCAAGGCTGGGCCGGCGGCTGAAATTCGTGGTCGGCAAGCCGGGTCTGGACGGCCATTCCAACGGCGCCGAGCAGATCGCCTTCCGCGCCCGCGACTGCGGCATGGACATCACCTATGAGGGCATCCGCCTGACCCCCGAGCAGATCGTCGCCCGCGCGAAGGAAGACGAGGCGCATGTGGTCGGCCTGTCGATCCTGTCGGGCAGCCACCTGCCGCTGATCGAGGATCTGATGGCGCGGATGCGCGAGGCGGGGCTGGGCCATGTGCCGGTGATCGTGGGCGGCATCATCCCCGATGAGGATGCGCGAAGGCTGCTGGCGATGGGGGTCACGCGGGTTTACACGCCCAAGGATTTCCAGCTGAACACCATCATGATGGACATCGTGGCACTGGTCGAGCCGGGCGCGGCGGCGGCCTGAACCGCATCGGCGATCGGCATGAAAAAAGGGGGCCCGCAGGCCCCCTCTTCCAACTCTGCCAAAAGACAGGGCTTACATCGCCGGCATCAGGACGCCGTCGATGACATGAACGACGCCGTTGCCAGCAGCCAGATCGGCGGCGGTCACTGTGACCGCGTCATTGATCTTGACCATGCCGTCTACGACGGTGAGGTTCAGCTTGCAGTTGCCGACGGTGGTGACTTCGGCTGTGCCGCCACCCTCTTCGACCATGGCGATGACGTCCGCGGCCATGGCCTTGGCGCCCACGGCGTGGCAGCCCAGGATCGCCGTCAGCGTTTCCTTGCTTTCCTCGGCCAGCGCCGCGTCAAGCGCGCCCTCGGGCAGCGCGGCGAAGGCGGCATCGGTCGGGGCGAAGATGGTGAACGGGCCCTCGCCGGACAGCGTTTCGGCCATGCCAGCCTCGACCACGGCAGTCTCGAGCGTGGTGTGGTCGTCGGAACCCACCACGATGTCGACGACAGTCGCGGGCATATCGCCGTGCATGTCGGCGAAGGCAACGGAGCCCATCATGACGGCGCTGGCGGCAAGAGCGGTAAACTTAGCAAAATGCATCGTAATCCTCCTTGGTATTGGACGCAGGTAACACAATTCACGTAAGGTCGGGGACATGAGGTGCAGACGATCACGCCTTCGTGAAAAAATCGCGCGCGATGCGGAGGGCGCCGATGAAAGCGCTGCCCGGAAGGGCGGCGTAAGGGATCGATCATGCGACAATCGGGATGGAAGTCCTTCCCATCGTCGCAAGCCTCCCCGGTCTTTCGCGTCGGCTGTGGGCTTGCCGTTCGGCGTCTCGGCGATGCGGGCCGATTTTCCGCGACGGCCGCGCCGATAGTCCAGTTGCGCGCGGAAAGGCTTGCCGCAAACGCATCGGGCATGTTCAGATGCGTCTTGTCGGGCCTGGCTGCCCTCACTGTCGGCTGGATCAGGCGCGCGCCAAGAAAAGAACGCTCGGGGAGGAGATCACATGAGCCTGAAGACACTTGCGGCCATCGCGGCCGCGGCCACATTCGCTGCCGGTGGCGCCATCGCGCAGGATCGCAGCGACTGGCCCAACAGCCTGACCATCGGCACCGCCAGCCAGGGCGGCACGTACTTCGTCTATGGCAACGGGTTCGCCAGCTATATCACCGAGGCGCTTGGCGTGAATGCCACTGGCGAAGTGACCGGCGGCCCGGTCCAGAACGTCACGCTGGTCGAGACCGGCGATCACCTGATGGGCCTGGTGACAATGGGACCGGCCTATGATGCGTGGATGGGCAAATCCGAACTGGCGCCGGGGCTGGAGCACAAGTCGATCCGCGCGCTCTTTCCGATGTATCAGACGCCCTTCCAGGTGGTCGCGCTGCGGTCGTCGGGCATCACCTCGGTCAGCGATCTGGACGGCAGGCGGGTCAGCGTTGGTCCCGCCGGCGGCACGCCCGGCACGTACTGGCCGCTGTTCATGGAGGCGCTGGAGGTCGACGCGACGGTGTCCTATGCCGGTGCAGCAGACGCCGCGGGACAGTTGCAGGACGGGCTGATCGACGCCTTCGCCTTCGCGGCAGGTGTGCCGATCTCGGCCTTCGCGGAACTGGCTGCCAGTCAGGATGTGGTGATGTTCGGCTTTACCGAGGACGAGTTGCCGAAGATCCTCGAAGCCTATCCGGCCATGGCACCCCTGACCATTCCCGCAGGCACCTACACCGGGCACGACTACGATCAGGAGACGGTGGCGCTGTGGAACTTTGCCGTCGCGCATCAGGACATGCCTGACAGCCTGGCCTACGAGATCACCAAGCTGGCGATGGAGAATCCCGACCGCATGGTGCAGATCCATGCCGCGGCCCGGGAAACACTGCGCGAGAACTGGGACAAGAACAGCTTCATGCCCTACCATCCCGGAGCGGTGCAGTATTTCACCGAAGCGGGTGTGACCATTCCCGACAACCTCAGGTGATCGGCTGACCGCCGACCCCGGCCTGGCGTCCCGTCCCCGCGCATCGCGTGAGGGGCGGGTTCCGGGAAGGGGAAGGCGCGCAGACTTTCCGTCATCCCGGTGAGGAAGCCATGTCCCAGACCTCAGCCCAGCAAGCGCCTGACGGCGCGCTCATCGCCTCTGGTGTCGATGCAGAGATCTTTACCGCAAACCAGCGGATGCCGACGGACAGGCTTGCGCTTGTCGCGTCGATCGCCTGCATCGTCTACACCGTGTTTCATATCGGTGTGATGTATCTCTACCCACTGGAAACCTGGACATATCGCCTGATCCATGTGGGCGGCGGGCTGGCGCTGGGGTTTCTGCTGTTCTCGTCGGGCGTGTTCGGCACGGACGCGGATACCGCGGAGCAGGCGACAGCGCCCGACCGGCGGCGGATGCTGCTCATGGCGCCGGGTGCCGTGGCGGTGACGGTGGCTTTCGCGCAGGTGCTGATATTCTATCTGACCGGGCAAGAGGTCGGACAGGCCGCCGGCAGTGACGACTACACGCTGACCTTCGGGCTGCCCCTGTTGCTGGGTACGGTCTGGCTGATCGTGCTGGGCTGGGTGATGCCGGATCGCAGGCGCGACCGGTTCGACGTGGTGGACCTGTTCCTGGCGCTGGCCGCGATCGCGGCGGCGATGTACATCATCTATCACGCGCCGCTGCTGCGTTTGCGCGCCGGCACTGCGCTGGCGAAACAGGCGGACATGTACGCAGCCTTTGCCGGGGTGATCCTGATCCTCGAGGTGACGCGGCGGCTGGCGGGGCTGGCGCTGGTCATCATTGCCGGGATCTTCGTGCTGTACAGTTTCGTCGGGCCCTGGCTTCCCGGGATCCTGCAGCATCGCGGCTATTCGCTGACCCGGTTCTTCACCTACGTCTATACCGATCAGGGCATTCTGGGCCCGACGACCGCGATTTCATCGACCTATATCATCCTGTTCGTCACCTTCGCCGCGTTCCTGCAGGCAAGTCGGGTGGGCGAGTATTTCGTGAACTTCGCCTTCGCCGCGGCGGGCGGAGCGCGGGGCGGGCCGGCCAAGGTTGCGGTGTTCGGTTCTGGCCTGATGGGCATGATCAACGGCACCAGCGCGGGCAATGTCGTATCGACCGGGTCGCTGACGATTCCACTGATGAAGCGGGTCGGTTACCCAGCCCAGACCGCCGCCGCGATCGAGGCGGCCGCCTCGTCCGGTGGGCAGATCCTGCCGCCGATCATGGGCGCCGGCGCCTTCATCATGGCCGAGATCACCGGCATCCCCTATACCGAGATCGTCGTGGCGGCGATCATTCCGGCGATGCTGTATTTCGCGTCGATCTATTTCATGGTCGATCTGTCCGCACAGAAGTTCGGCATGAAGGGCCTTCCGCGAGAGGAATTGCCGCAATTCGCCAAGCTGGCACGGCAGGTCTATCTGTTCCTGCCGATCGTCATCCTCATCGTCTCGCTCTTTGCCGGATACTCGGTCATCCGCGCGGGCATCTACGGCATGGCCTCGGCGGCGGTCGTCAGCTGGCTGACGCCCTATCCCATGGGGCTGCGCAAGATCCTTTACGCCTTCGAGATCGCGGCGAAGATGACGCTGCAACTGGTCGCGGTCTGTGCCGCCGCGGGGATCATCGTGGGCGTCATCGCCCTGACCGGGATCGGCACAAGGTTCTCGTCGATGCTGCTGGGGCTGGCCGGCCAGAACCAGCTGATCGCCCTGTTCTTCGCCATGATCGTGTCGATCATCCTGGGCATGGGGATGCCGACGACCGCGGCCTATGCGGTCGCGGCAAGCGTGATCGCGCCGGGACTGATCCAGATGGGGATCGAACCGCTGACCGCGCATTTCTTCGTCTTCTACTTTGCGGTCATGTCGGCAATTACCCCGCCCGTGGCGCTTGCCGCCTATGCCGGCGCGGCCATTTCGCAGTCCGACCCGATGAGAACCAGCGTCGAGAGTTTCCGCCTCGGCCTTGCGGCCTTCGTGGTGCCGTTCATGTTCTTCACTTCGCCGGCCATGTTGATGCAGGGCAGCTGGTTCGAGGTCATCCATGTTCTGGTCACTGCGCTGGTGGGGATCTACCTGCTCTCTGCGTCGGTGCAGGGTTGGTATTTCGGCCGTCTGGGCTGGCCGCTGCGGATCCTGCTGATGGCGGCGGCGCTGTCGATGATCGCGGCGGGCTGGCTGACCGACGCGATCGGGCTATCGACCGGCATTCTCGTCTGGCTGCTGCAAAAGCGCTTCATCGGGCCGCAAAACCTGGCCCGCGGCATGGACTGAGCCTTGCCTGCGCGATGACGACGCGGGCGTATCGGGTGATCTGGACGCCGGGCTTGCCGCTTGCCACACCGACCAGGCCCTTGTGGCCGCAAGCGACGGGGATGAGGATCCTGGCGTTCCTGGTCGGTCTTGTGCGCGGATGGTCAGGCGGGAGCGATCAAACCGAGCGCGACGAAGAGGGCGAGGAACGCGGTTTCGGCCGCAAGCAGCCCGACCGCCGGCAGGCCGACATTCAGGATCCGCTGCGGCACCGTGCGCAGGCCGACCGCCGCGATCGCCGCCAGAAGCGCCCAGCCGGACGCCGCCGAGGCGGGCGCGGTGACGAAGGCGGGCAGCAGGCCGAGCGAATTGAGGACGGCAAGGATCACGAATCCCGCCACGAAAAGCGGCACCAGCGGCGGGCGCTTGCCGGAGAGACCAGGCTCGGTCACGCGCAGGCGGATGATGAGGCCCGCGACCACGACGATCGGGGCGAGCATCAGCACGCGCAGCAGCTTGACCATCGTGGCCGTCACGCCCGCGTCGTCGGAAATCGAGTAGCCCGCGCCCACCACCTGCGCCACGTCGTGGATCGTGGCGCCGATGAATATGCCGGCCTGCCGGTCACCCCATCCGAGGCTTGAAACGATAACCGGATAGATCACCATGGCGAGCGTCGACATGACCGTGACGCCGACGACCGTGAAGACGAGTCGTTCGTCCGACCGCTTGTCCCTTGGCAGGATCGCGGCGATGGCCATGGCCGCCGACGCGCCGCAGATCGCCACCGCGCCCGCCGACAGAAACGCGAAGCGGTACCGGAAACCGAAGACCCGCGACACGGCGAGGCCAAAGCCGATTGTCGCAAGCACACCGGCGACGACAAGCGCCACGACACCCCAGCCAAGCGATCCGACGACCTCGGCGCTGATACGGACGCCGAGCAGCGCCACGCCGATCCTGAGCAATGTGCTGGCGCCGAACTCGATCCCCGGGCGCGCGGTCTCGTCGGCGGACAGGAAATTGAGTGCGATGCCGGAAAGCAGGGCCAGGAGCATCGCGGGCGCACCGTAATGCTCGGCCACGAACCGGCTGGCAAAGGCGATGATGAAGACGATCAGCAGGCCCGGCAGCAGCGGTTTCGCCCTTTGCAGCGGTCCAGGCCTGGGCGCGGATTGAACGGTTTCAGTCATGTCCTGCCGCCATGGTCCGTGCCTCTTCCATATAGATTGTCGGGACGGCGATGCCGTGCGTTGTGGCCTCGGCGATCCGCTTTGCCCGCCGGGCGCCGGGAAGGCGCGCGCCCTGGGTTTCGGCGATCGCGCTCAAGAGCGGCTCCAGCCTTTCGCAGAAACCCTCGCCCGGTCGGAGGGCAATGAGACATTGACCTGTGCCGGGCGGATTGCCTTCGCCGGAGAAGAAGGAACCCGCATCGCGACTCGGGTTCGCGCCGGTCAGCGTCGCGGCTGTGACACGCCCCTTCTCGGTGCAGCAGATCTGGTCTACCAGCGCGTCGTCGGCCCTGTCGATGGTCATTTCCAGGCGCAGGATGCCTGACATGTCCATGTCCACATGTTCGGACATGGTCCGCACCATGCGCGGGTTCGCCGTGATCGTGATGCCTGCGCTTTCGATCTGCACGATCGCCTCGCCATCGGCGGCCAGAGGATCGGACACCTCGCGCATGTCAAGCGTTTCGACGCCGGTATGGACGAGAGCCCTTGTCGCGCGGTGCCCCCCTTCTACCATCGGCACCTGATCTGCCGCGCAGTCCGAGGCCGGCGCGCACAGGAACAGAAGGACCGAGCGGTCGAAATCCCAGCCGAGGATGACGGTCTGGTCGCGATGGTTCCATTGCAGTGATCGATCCCCTTGATCGAACAGCATGGCGCCGTCGCCGACGGCGCGGCCCGCACGACGATCTGCAAGATCGCGGCCCAAGGACTGGACGGCGCGCAGGATCACGAGGCTGAATCCGATTGGCACCGCGATCAGGAACCAGACCCGGCTGATCCGCAGACCGTCGGTCACCGAGCCGAATTTCCACGCGACGTGGACGGTCGCCATCGCGTGGACGACCGCCACCACCGCCACGGCGAACATCACCAGGTCGCCGAAGACGCAGAGCAGCGCCTTCATGCGCGGCCGCGGATAATGGAGGATCGCGTCGATGCGGATGTGACCCCGCTCGTGCATCGTCGCCGCCGCGGCGATCCGGGCGAGATGCATGAGGGAACAACGGACGCTCCCGTCCCCCAGATCGAGGAGCAGGACAGGGCGTCCCATGTCAGCACCTTGATGAACATCGTCACGGCCAGGATCACGAGAAAGGCGATTGACGCCCTCTCCGCGGCGTCCCGGTTCAGGTCCTGCACGACGCGATTGATCGCGTTCCCCGGTTGGCTGGAGGATCTGCTGCCTCGGCCGGTCGAACGTCTCTGCTGCGGGTCTGTGCGATGGCGAGGGCGCGGACGATGGGGCTGGCGACTCCGTCCGATATCTCGGTGAGGGGGTTCGACGATATCGAGATCGCATGGGTGATTGACCCGGAATTGGCCACGATGCATGTGCCCCACCGCGAGATGGGCCGTGTGGCCGCGCGCTGCCTCATCGCGCGATCGCTGATCCGCACTGCTTTGCACCCATAGCGACTGCCCGCTTGCGAGCCATCGCGACCCGCCTGACCGCATATCGTCAGGCAGGCAACAAAGCGTGGCTTCGACGGGCCCGGGGCTTCGAGCATGCCGCCATGCCTGTGGTCGGCTTCCCGCCCATTCCATGGGCCGTGCCGCGACGGCGCGTGAAAACCGACAATCCCCAGCGAACAGGCTGGCGGTTCCGCAAGGCTGACCCTGCTCTCTGGCGGTTCTCGAAACGAAAGAACGCCGCCCCAGGGGGCGACGTTCCGCGTTTCGTGGCCGGGGTGAATCAGAAGCCGAGGCCGGCGTATTTGTTCTTGAACTTCGACACGCGGCCGCCGGCATCCATCAGGCGGGCAGAGCCGCCGGTCCAGGCCGGGTGCGTGGTCGGGTCGATGTCAAGCGACATGGAATCGCCCTCCGAACCCCAGGTCGAGCGGGTCTGGTAGAGCGTCCCGTCCGTCATCTTGACTTCGATCAGGTGATAGTCGGGATGGATATCTTTTTTCATCTCGTGACCTCGTCTCAGGCTTTCGCGTCGGATTTGGGGCGATAGTTTGTCTTCTCGGCGATACGGGCCGATTTGCCGCGGCGGTCGCGCAGGTAATACAACTTGGCGCGGCGAACCTTGCCGCGACGCACGACCTCGATCGAATCGATGTTGGTCGCGTAAAGCGGGAACACTCGTTCCACACCCTCACCGAAGCTGATCTTGCGAACGGTGAAGCTGGCGCTGATGCCGCTGCCGCCCTTGCGCGCGATGCACACGCCTTCATAGTTCTGGACGCGGGTCCGTGCACCCTCGGTCACCTTGTAACCGACGCGGATCGTGTCGCCGGCCTTGAAGTCCGGGATGGTCTTGCCAAGCTCTGCGATCTGCTCGGCTTCGAGTTCTGCGATCAAGTTCATCGCTTCGTTTCCTTGTCATGCTCGCGGTGATTCCGCGATTGGTCTGATGCGCCCGAGAGCTGTCGGTCCTTTGCCGGGTCCATGTCCGAAGGTTCGGTCCATGCCCGCCACAGGTCGGGGCGGCGTTCCTTGGTCAGCCTTTCGGCTTCCTTCGCCCTCCAAGCGGCAATGGCCGCGTGATTGCCCGACAACAGGATATCGGGGATCTCGCGGCCTTCCCACCGGGCGGGCTTCGTGTACTGGGGGGCTTCCAGCAGGCCCCGATTGCCGACAGAAAAGGATTCCTCGGCCAGAGAGTCCTGATTCCCCAGCACGCGGGGTATAAGCCGGACCGTCGCATCGATCAAGACCTGAGCCGCGATTTCGCCGCCGGTCAGGACATAGTCGCCGATGCTGATTTCCTCGATGTCATGGGCGTCCAGAACGCGCTGGTCGATGCCCTCGAACCGGCCGCAGATCAGCGTGGCGCCGGGACCCTCGGCCAGTTGCCGGGCGCGCGCCTGGGTCAGCGGCCGGCCGCGCGGCGACATGTAGATGACCGGCAGGTCGGACCCTGCCGCGTGCAGCGCCGCATCCATCACATCGGCGCGGATCACCATGCCGGCACCGCCGCCGGCGGGCGTGTCATCCACATTGCGGTGCCGGCCGATGCCGAAATCCCGCAACGCGACCGTGCGCAGGTTCCACAGCCCCTCGGCCAGCGCCTTGCCGGTCAGGGACAGGCCGAGGATGCCGGGAAACGCATCTGGAAACAGGGTCACCACATTCGCGGTCCAGGCGCCCTGCACCTGGGGTTCGGCCATCAACTCGCGCGGGCGCAGGCTGGGCCGGATCGCCAGCCGTCCATGAGATTTCGGCGCCTCGCTCATTCGTCGCTGTCCGGCGGGTCGGCGACGATCCGGCGCGCTGCCAGATCGACCGTCGGCACGACGGCTCGGGTAAAGGGCAGCAGCAGCAGATCCTTTCCCGTGACCTCCAGAATGTCGCCGGCTCCGTGATCGTAGATGGCGCGGACGCGGCCCAGCACCTGTCCGCCGGTATCCACGACCTCGAGCCCGATCAGGTCGGCGTGATAGAACTCGTCATCAGGCAGGGATGGCAGCGCCGCGCGGGGCGCCCAAAGGGTAGTGCCCTTCAAGGCCTCGGCGTCGTCCCGCGTCGAGACGCCGGACAGCCGCGCGCCAAGGCCGCCGGTGACGGGCCGCGTCAGCCGGATGGTGAAGCTGCGCGTGCCGTCTTCGGTTGTCAGCGGGCCATATCCCGCGATATCGGCGGGTTCGCTGCAAAAGCTTTTCAGTCGCACCTCGCCCTGGACCCCGAAGGCCCCGGCGATCGCGCCGACGCAGATACGATCCGTGTTCATGGCCCCCCCCCCGATGCGACCGTGGCCGGCGGAACGACCCGCCGGCCGGTTGTTCGTGCCTATTCGGCGGCCTCTTCGGCAGGGGCGGCGGCTTTTGCGGCTTTTTCCGCGGCGCGCTTCGTGGCCTTGGCGCCGGGTTCGGCCTTCTTCATGTTCTTGCGCTCGGCCTTGTCACGCACGCCGGCGGCTTCCATGAAGCGGGCGACACGGTCGGTCGGCTGCGCGCCCTGGCTCAGCCAGTGCTGGACGCGTTCGATGTCCATCTTCACGCGATCTTCCGAATCCTTGGGAAGAAGCGGGTTGTAGGTGCCCAGCTTCTCGAGGAAGCGGCCGTCGCGCGGCATGCGCGAATCGGTGGCGACGATGGCATAATGGGGGCGCTTCTTCGAACCACCACGGGCAAGACGGATCTTCATGGCCATTTGGGTTTCTCCTTTGAAATGGCGGGTCTGGCGACAGTGTCGCCTTACGATTGGAAGGTTTCGTGATGCCGGATCACTTCGGCGATCACGAAGGTGAGGAATTTGCGCGCGAATTCCGGGTCGAGGTCGGCCTCGCGCGCGAGGCGTTCCAGCCGCTCGATCTGTTGCGCCTCGCGGGCGGGATCGGACGGAGGAAGGTCGTGGTCGGCCTTGAGGCGGCCGACGGATTGGGTGTGCTTGAACCTTTCGGCCAGCGTATAGACAAGGATCGCGTCCAGCCGGTCGATGCTGGCGCGGTGTTCCCTCAGCAGTTCCGCCGCACGGGCTGCAGGATCGGTCATGCCGGCACCGGCATGATCGGGACGGAATCGATATCGCGCGCCACAGCGCCGGCAAGGAAAGCCGCATGGCTGTCCAGATCACCCGCCTCGGGCGCGCGCAGCGCCAGAAGCGGGGAGGACAGCACGAGGGTGCGCGGTTGAAGAAAAGCGGGCGCCGTCATGGTCACTTCTTGCCGAACAGACCCGAAAGGCCGCCGGGCAGGCCGGCCTTGCCCAGATCGCCGCCCAGCCCCCTCGGATCCTGCAGCATCTTGGTGGCCTCGGCCATCTTGGCGGGATCGACATCGCCCATGTCGGGCAGCCCGCCGCCCTTTCCCGTCATCGCGCGCATCGCCTGTTTCAGCATGCCACCCTTGCCCATCTTGCCAAGCTTCTTCATCGTGTCAGCCATCTGTCGCTGCATCTTCAGCAGACGGTTCAGCTCGGCGACATCCAGACCGGCGCCGGTTGCGATGCGTTTCTTGCGGCTCGCCTGAAGAATGGCGGGGTTGGCGCGTTCCTTCTTGGTCATCGAGTTGATGAGCGCGACCTGGCGGCGGATGGCGGAGTCGTCCATGCCGGCGGCCTCGACCTGCTTGGCCATCTTCTGCATGCCGGGCATCATCCCCATGATCGACTGCATGCCGCCCATCTTCTGCATCTGTTCCAGCTGACCCTTCAGGTCGTTCATGTTGAACAGACCCTTCTGGAACCGCTTCATCATGCGTTCGGCCTGCTCGACCTCCAGCACTTCCTGCGCCTTTTCGACCAGCGCGACGATATCGCCCATGCCGAGGATGCGGCCCGCGATGCGCTGCGCGTCAAAGGCCTCCAGCGCATCCATCTTTTCGCCCAGGCCGACGAAGCGGATCGGCTTGCCGGTGACGGCGCGCATCGACAGCGCCGCGCCGCCGCGCCCGTCGCCGTCCATCCGGGTCAGCACGACGCCAGTAACCCCGACCTTGCCGTCGAATTCGGTGGCCACGTTCACCGCGTCCTGACCGGTCAGGCCGTCGACGACCAGCAGGATCTCGCGCGGGTTGGCGATGTCGCGGACCGCCTGCACCTCATCCATCAGCACCTGGTCGATATGCAGACGGCCGGCGGTGTCCAGCATATAGACGTCATAGCCGCCAAGCCCGGCCTGCTGTTTCGCCCGCTGTGCGATCTGGGTCGCGGTCTGACCCGGCACGATCGGCAGCGTATCGACGCCGATCTGCTGGCCCAGGATCGCCAGCTGCTCCATCGCGGCCGGGCGGTTGGTGTCCAGCGACGCCATCAGCACGCGCTTCTTTTCACGATCCTTCAGGCGCTTGGCCAGCTTTGCTGTGGTGGTGGTCTTGCCCGAGCCTTGCAGGCCGACCATCAGAATCGGGGCAGGCGGGTTGTCGATGCGAAGCGCCTCGGGCTCTTCCTCGCCCTGCAGGACCTTGATCAGTTCGTCATGGACGATCTTGACGACCTGCTGGCCCGGCGTCACCGATTTGGTGACCGCCGCGCCTGTGGCTTTCTGCGTGATCGACTTGACGAAGCTGCGTGCGACCGGAAGCGAGACATCGGCCTCCAGCAACGCGACCCGCACCTCGCGCATGGCGGCGGCGACGTCATCCTCGGACAGCGCACCCTGCTTGGTCAGCCGGTCGAAGACGCCGCCAAGCCGGTCTGACAGGTTCTCGAACATCGCGGGCCTCCTGCGGTCCAAAACAGTCTTGCCCCCGTGGGCGCAACGCGCTGACGGGGGGCGATCCCCGCACCATGCGGGGACCGGAAGGGACGTCCTTCCGGGAATTCGATGCCGGGATAGGCAAAAACGGCCCGCGAGTCAACGCAGGCCGTTCGCCGTGGCGACAGGGCGGCTCAGGCGGCGATGCTGTCCAGCGCTTCCTGCGCGCGGGCAAGCCCCGCCTCGCGGTCCATCGCCAGGCGGTCGGCGGCCACGAAGGTCACATCGGTGATGCCGAGGAAGCCCAGAATGTGGCGCAGATAGCCCGACGCGAAGTCCAGGTCAGAGCCGATCGGCGTGCCCGCCGAGGAATACGCGATGATCGCGCGCTTGCCCTTCAGCAGGCCCTGGGGACCGTTTTCAGTGTAGCGAAAGCTGATACCTGCGCGGGCGATCTGGTCCAGCCAGTTCTTGAGTTGCGCGGACAGGGTGAAGTTATAGATCGGAGAGCCGATCACCAGCACATCGGCGTCCTGCACCTCGGCCAGATAGGCGTCGGAGGTGGCGATCAGTTCCTGTTGGGCGGGGGACGGATTCTCGGGCGCCATCCGGACGGCGTGGAACCAGTCGGTGTCGATGGCCGGCACGCCTTCGTTCAGATCGCGATAGGTCAGGGCGGCGTCGGGGTTGGCCGCGACCAGCTTGGCCACGATATCGGCGGTCAGCTTGCGCGAGACCGATGCCTCGCCGGTAATTGCGCTGTCGATATGAAGAATGTTCATCTCGTTCGTCCTTTGCGGGGGTGTTCGTCACGGTCGCATCTATGACTTTGCAATTGTGAACGAAAGGGCGATAAACGCGCATGGTCTGTGCGGGGATGCACATTATGGTCGGCAACTGGGACGATATACGGGTGGCGCTTGCGGTCGCACGAACCGGCACCGTCAGCGCGGCGGCCGAGGCACTGGGCGTCCACCACGCGACGGTGATCCGCCGGATCGACGCGCTGGAGGCGCAGTTGCAAAGCCGCCTTTTCCAGCGCCACCCGCGCGGCTACGCCCTGACCGATGCCGGCCATGCGCTGCTGAAGGCGGCGACCGAGGCCGATGAACGATTCGCGCAGATGGCCGCGCAGATCGCCGGAGCGGGCGATCGGATCGAGGGCGATCTGGTCATCACCTCGCTGCCGCAGTTTGCGGGCATGGTCATGCCAGCGCTGATCGGCCTGATGCGCCTTCATCCGGGGCTGCGGCTGCGCTACGTCACCGATGCCCGCCTGTTCCGGCTGGACGCGGGCGAGGCGCATGTGGCGATCCGAGCCGGCGCACGGCCGACCGAGCCGGACTATGTGATCCGCCCGATGGGCACGGCACGGCAATCACTGTTCGCGGCGCGGGCCTATCTGGACGCGCACGGTCCGGTCACCGACATCGCGGCGCATCTGTTCGCGCTGCCCGGACCAGAGGCGAAGGGATCGCCGGTGATGCGCTGGCTGACCGAGCGGGTTCCAGCGGCCAATCTGGTGATGATCAGCAATGACCCCGAGGCGCGCGAAGCGGTGATCCGGGCCGGGCTGGCGATCGGAATGCTGGCGCCCGACCGGGCCAAGGGGCTGGTCGAGGTGATGTGCCTGCCCGAATGGGATTCGCGGCTGTGGCTGGTGACCCATGTCGATCTGCACCGCACGCCCAAGGTGCAGGCGGCGCTGGCGGCGCTGCGCGGGAGCGACACGCGCGCCCTGTGACCCATCAAGGCGCGCCCTTGCGCCACACGGGCGGAATGTGTCGCCCGATGCGGGCGCCCGCGATGGCCGCGCGGATGCCATGTTGCGGTCGTTCGGCGGCTTCCATCAGCCGGCGGCTTGCACCAGAATGTTGCTCAAGGAGGATTCCATGACAGACACCCATCCGATCAGCCGCTTTCCGGTTCCCGACCTCGCCTCTCTGCCCGACGATATCCGTCAGGCCATCGAGGCGGTGGCCGAAAAGTCGGGTTTCGTTCCGAATGTCTTTCTGGCGCTGGCGCACCGGCCGGCCGAGTTCCGCGCCTTCTTCGCCTATCACGATGCGCTGATGGACAAGGACGCGGGGCTGTCCAAGGCCGAACGCGAATTGATCGTGGTCGCCACCAGCGGCCTGAACCAGTGCCAGTATTGCGTCGTGGCGCATGGCGCGATCCTGCGCATCCGGGCCCGCAACCCGCTGATCGCGGATCAGGTGGCGGTGAACTGGCGCAAGGCCGATCTGTCGGGGCGGGAACGGGCCATGCTGGCCTATGCCGAGAAAGTCGCGCTGAACGCCCAGCAGATCGACGACAGCGATCACGACGCGCTGCACAAGGCCGGCTTCACGCCGGACGAGGTCTGGGACATCGGCGCGATCGCCGCGTTCTTTGGCATGTCCAACCGACTCGTGAACGCCGGAGATATCCGACCAAACGACGAGTTCTACCTGCTGGGACGTGCGTGAAGCCGGCCCGGTCGCCGCTTGCGCCGGGCCCGGCGTCAACCATCGCGGCCCGGATGGAGGCGGGCGACTGGGCGCAGCTCGTGCTGCTGTCGCTGTTGTGGGGTGGGTCGTTCTTCCTGATCGCGATCGCCGTCACCGGGCTTCCGGTGCTGACCATCGTGGCGGCAAGGGTGTCGATCGCGGCGCTTGTCCTGTGGGTGATCGTCGCCGCGACCGGGCGGGCGGTGCCGCGCATGCCATCGGTATGGCTGGCCTTTCTGGGCATGGGGATGCTGAACAACGCCATTCCATTCGGGCTGATCGTCTGGGCACAGACCGCGATTCCGGCGGGCCTGGCCTCGATCCTGAACGCGACCACGCCGCTGTGGACGGTTCTGGTCACTGCCGCCCTGCTCAGCGACGAACGGGCCAGCCTGCGCAAGCTGACCGGCGTGGCCCTGGGCCTTGGCGGGGTCGCCGTGATGATCGGGCTGGACACGCTGGCCGGGTTGGGGCACGCGATCTGGCCGCAGCTGGCGATACTGGGCGCAGCGATTTCCTATGCCTTTGCCAACACGTTCGGGCGCAGGTTCCAGCGCATGGGCGTTGACCCGGTGGTGACGGCGGCGGGCATGGTCAGCGGGTCCAGCGTCGTGCTGGTGCCGCTGGCTCTGGCCATGGACGGAATCCCGGGCACCGATGTCCCGACGCATGTCTGGCAGGCTGTGATCGTGCTGGGCGTGGTCTGCACCGGGCTGGCCTATGTTCTTTATTTCCGCGTGCTGGGCCGGTCCGGCGCGACGAATATCTCGCTGGTCACCTTTCTTGTGCCGGTTTCGGCGATCCTGCTGGGCTGGATGTTCCTGGGCGAAACGCTGGGGCTGGCACCTCTTCTGGGCATGGCACTGATCGCGGCCGGGCTGGCGCTGATCGACGGCCGGCTGTTGCGGGCCGCCCGATGACGCGGATGGCGCGATGACGCGGATGGCGCGATGACCGTGGCGGGCACGCGGATCGAGCGGCACGAGGCGCTGCGCGGCCATGCCGCGATGCTGCTGTTTTCGGGGCTGGTCGCGGGATCGTTCTCGCTGGGATCGCGCGCCGCGAACCTGATCGATCCGGCCGCGATCAGTGCGGCGCGCTTCGTGATTGCGTCCGGCGTGATCGGAGGCGTGGCCCTGGCAGGAAGGGGTATCCCCGCGGCGATGTTCCGCGCGCCCTGGCGCTATCTTTTGCTGGGCGGGGTCTTCGCCAGCTACTTCGTGCTGATGTTCGAGGGGCTGAAGACCGCTGCGCCCGTATCGGCCGCGGCTGTCTTCACGCTGACGCCGCTGATGGCGGCGGGCTTCGGCTGGCTGCTGATGCGGCAGCGGATGACCGGGCAGATCGCCGCGGCGCTGATGCTGGGGGCCGCCGGGGCGCTGTGGGTGATCTTTCGCGGCGATCTGGTGGCGATGGCGCGGCTGCAGATCGGGCGCGGCGAGCTGATCTATCTGGCGGGTTGCGCCGCCCATGCGCTGTATATCCCGATGGTCCGCAAGCTCAATCGCGGCGAAAGCCCGCTGATCTTCACCTTCGGCACGCTTGTCGCCGGCGCGGTCTTGCTGATGTTGTGGGGAGCGCCTGCGATCCGGGCGACCGATTGGGCGCATCTGCCGGCGATCGTCTGGATCACGCTGATCTATATCGCGGTCTTCGCCAGCGCGGTGACCTTCGTTCTGGTGCAGTTCGCCTCGTTGCGGCTGCCGGCGGCGAAGGTGATGGCCTATACCTATCTGACCCCGGTCTGGGTGATCGCCCTCGAAGCCCTGCTGGGACAGGCCCTGCCCGGGGCGATCGTGCTGCCCGGAATCGTCGCGACGCTGGCCGCGCTGGCGCTACTGTTGCAGGTGGATCGCTAGGCCGGCACAACTTGCGCGCTTCTTTGCGCTGGCCTGCTTTTCTTCGCCTCACGGCCTCGCTAGGGTCCCGGCCAGGCAGGACGTGCAAGGGGCAGGCATTGGCGCATATCATCGTTGTGGGCAATGAGAAGGGCGGCTCGGGCAAGTCCACGACCTCGATGCACCTGACCACCGCGCTGGCCCGGATGGGCCATCGTGTCGGCGGGCTGGATCTGGATGTGCGCCAGCGCAGCTTCGGGCGCTATCTCGAGAACCGCGCCGCGTTTGCCGCGCGCGCGGGACTGGACCTTCCGATGCCGGTCATCGCCCATCTCGGGAAGGGCAGCGATCCGCTGAGCGCCGCGCTGGCCGAACTGGAGGCCAACTGCGATTTCATCCTGCTGGACTGTCCCGGATCGCACACGCAGCTGAGCCAGATGGCCCATAGCGTGGCCGACACGCTGGTCACGCCGATGAACGACAGTTTCATCGATTTCGACCTGCTCGCGCGGATGTCGCCCGAGGGCAAGGTGCTGGGTCCGTCGATCTATGCCGAGATGGTCTGGGCCGCGCGGCAGATGCGGGCCGAGGCCGGGGCGGGCCCGATCGACTGGCTGGTGATCCGCAACCGGCTGGGCACGCAGGCCATGCACAACAAGCGCAAGGTCGGCGGCGCGCTGACGACGCTGTCCAAACGGATCGGGTTCCGGGTCGCGCCGGGTTTCTCGGAGCGGGTGATCTTCCGCGAGCTGTTTCCTCGCGGTCTGACGCTTCTGGATCTGAAGGATATCGGCACCGAACAGCTGTCGATGTCGAATGTCGCGGCGCGGCAGGAATTGCGCGAACTGGTAAGCGAACTGAACCTGCCGGGCGTGACGGTCAGCTTCTGACGGGTTCGTGCGACCCTGTGCCTCTGGAAAATCCAAAGCGAACTGCTTAACTGCGCGGAAGGCCAGCGGTCCGGCATCGCTTGCCCATTCCGGTCACGTTCGGGTGACAGCGCGGCGCATCTCGTGGCGTTCGACATTGACGGGATGCGGGCGAGCCGGATTATCTGGCACGGCCCGTGCAGGCCAGAGAAAGTTCCGATGCGACATGTGTTCATCAGCCTGTTGACCGCCTTGCTGCTGGCTGCGCCCGTCGCAGCCGACGAGGTTCAGGGCGCGACGGCCGAACGCACGGTGCCATCGGTCACCGTGGCGGCTGCCGCGATCACGCCGGTGCAGGCGCGCGTGCCGGTGTCGGGAACCCTGGTCGCCCGGCAGCAGGTTCTGGTCTTCCCGCAGGTCACCGGGCTCGAAATCAGGCGGATCGACGCGGAAACCGGGGATGTCGTCGCAAAGGGTGCGGTGCTGGCGCAGCTTGCCACCGAGACGCTGTCCGCGCAGCTGGCCCAGGCCGAGGCCGAATACCAGCGCGCCGAGGCCGGCGTCGGACAGGCCCGCAGCAATATCGAGAGCGCCCAGGCGTCGCTGACGCAGGCCGTGACGGCGCTGGAGCGGGCGCGGCGGCTGCAGCAGGGTGGAAACGCCTCGCAGGCGGCGCTGGATCAGGCGGTCGCGGCCGAGGCCAGTGCGCGCGCAGCCGCCGCGTCGGCGGTTGACGGTCTCGCGGTGGCTCAGGCCGCGTTGGCACAGGCCGACGCGGCGCGGCGGATCGCCCGGCTGAACATGGACCGTGCGCGCATCGTCGCGCCCGTGGCGGGGATCGTCGTGGCACGCAACGCCGAACTTGGCGCATTGTCCGGAGGGTCGGTGGAACCGCTGTTCACGCTGATCGCCGATGGCGCGATCGAGATGGAGGCAGAGGTGATCGAAACGGCGCTTGGCGATGTTTCGGTGGGCGATCCAGCCGAAATGACCGTCGCCGGCCTGGGTCAGGTCGAGGGCGAGGTCCGGCTTGTGCCCGCCTCGGTCGATCCGGTCACCCGTCTGGGACTGATGCGGATCGCCTTGCAGCCCCGGCCGGGCCTGCGGATCGGCACTTTCGCAAGCGGTTGGGTCATAACCGCCCGCCGCGACGCGGTCACGGTGCCGGCCTCGGCGGTGCTGTCGGATGCCTCGGGCGACCGCGTCCAGGTTGTCCGCGAGGGCCGTGTCGGCAGTCGCAAGGTCAAGGCCGGTCTTCTGTGGCAGGACCGGCGCGAGATCGTCGATGGCCTGGCCGACGGCGAGATCGTCATGGCGCGGTCGGGAGCGTTCTTTCGCGATGGCGACCAGGTGCGCGCGGTCAGCCCTGCGCCGACAGATGGCCAGCCAGCGGGTGCGCTGGACCGCAACGCAGCCCCGAACGAAACCGCCAGCGTGGACCGGAACGCCGACGGGACTGGCCAGCCATGAACATGTCCACCTGGTCGATCCGGCATCCGGTTCCGCCGATCGCGCTGTTCCTTGTCCTGCTGGTGGTCGGGTTGTTCAGTTTCTCGCGGCTGCCGGTCACGGCGATGCCGAATATCGACCTGCCGATCGTCAGCGTCTCGATCAGCCAGCCCGGCGCGGCGCCCTCCGAGCTGATCGGCCAGGTGATTCAGCCGGTCGAGGACAGCATCGCCTCGGTCACCGGTGTGCGCCACATCACTTCGACGGCGACCGACAGCAGCGCCAGCATCACCGTCGAGTTCCAGCTTGAAACCGACAGCGACCGGGCCGTCAACGACATCAAGGACGCGGTCTCGAACGTGCGCGCAGAATTGCCCGAAAGCATCAGCGAGCCGATCGTCCAGCGCGTCGACGTGACCGGCTTTCCGATCCTGACCTATGCGGTCAGCGATCCGACCCAGTCCATCGAGGGATTGTCGAAATTCGTCGATGACGTCATCGGGCGGGAGTTGTCGAATGTCGACGGAGTCGCCAAGACCACCCGGATCGGCGGCGCGGAACGCCAGATCCGGGTCGATCTGGACCCCGACCGGCTGCTGGCGCATGGGACGACGGCGGCCGGAGTGTCCGACCAGCTGCGCGCCAAGAACATCGACATGGGCGGCGGCCGTGGCGATCTGGCCGGCACCGAGTATTCGATCCGCACGCTGGGGGCCGCCGACACGGTGGCGCAGCTGGCAGCGACCCCGATCGCCATCGGCAACGGCCGCACGATCCGCCTTGACCAGCTTGGCGCGGTGTCCGACGGGGCCAGCGACGAACGCGTCTTCGCGCTGCTGGACGCGCAGCCGGTGGTGGCTTTCGGCGTCTATCGCGGATCGGGTGAATCCGACCTGGGGGCGGGCGACGCCACCAAGGAAAAGCTGGAAGAGCTTCGCCAGCGCTATCCTGACACGCGGATCACCCTGATCGACGACAGCACGACCTATACCGCCGCCAGCTATCACAGCGCGATGGAAACGCTTTACGAAGGCGCGGCGCTGGCGGTGATCGTGGTCTTCCTGTTCCTGCGCAACTGGCGCGCCACGCTGATCGCGGCGGTGGCGCTGCCATTGTCCATCATCCCGACCTTCTTCGTCATGCACTGGCTGGGGTTCACGCTGAACGGCATCAGCCTGCTCGGGATCACGCTGGTCACCGGCATCCTGGTCGATGACGCCATCGTGGAAATCGAGAACATCGTGCGCCATATCGGCATGGGCTCGCCCCCCTATGAAGCCAGCGAGGAAGCGGCCAACGAGATCGGCCTGACGGTCATCGCGATCAGCTTCTCGATCGTTGCGGTGTTCGCACCGGTCAGTTTCATGGGCGGGATTCCGGGACAGTATTTCAAGCAGTTCGGCCTGACGGTCGCGGTATCGGTTCTGTTTTCGCTGCTGGTGGCACGGATCATCACGCCGATGATGGCGGCCTATCTCATGCGTGGCGCAGCCCATGACGAGGCGGCGCGCGACGGGCTGGTGATGCGCGGGCTGATCTCGGTGCTGCGCTGGACCATGCGGCATCGCGGATTGACCCTGCTGGCGGGGGTCGGCGTGTTCGCGGCCTCGATCTATTCGGCCACGCTGCTGCCGACCGAATTCATCCCGGCCTCGGATGTCGGGCGCAGCCAGATCAAGGTGGAGCTTCCGCCCGGCTCGACCATCTCGGAAACCGAGGACGCGTCCCGCCGCCTGACCCGGCAGATCAAGGAGGTCCCCGAGGTGCAGTCGGTCTTTGCCTACGGTGATGGATCGGACGTAACCACGGCACGGGTGATGATCAATTACGGGAAAAAGGACACGCGCGAGCGGTCGCAGTTCGCGCTTGAGGCCGAGCTTAAGGAGCGGCTGTCCGCGACACCGGACCTGCGGATCAATTTCCAGAACGAGAACGGTCAGAACGACCTGACCATCAGCGTCCTGGGCCAGACCGAGAAAGGCGCGGCGCTGGCCGCGCAACGGCTTGTGGCCGAGATGGCAAGGCTGCCCTCGCTGGAGGGCGTGAGCTCGTCGGCCAGCCTGCAGCGTCCTGAAATCCAGATCCGCCCCAAGCCCGAGATCGCGGCCCAGCTTGGCGTGACCGCCAGCGCGATCGCGACGACCCTGCGCGTGGCGACACTGGGCGATACCGAGGCGAATCTGGCCAAGTTCAACACCGGCGATGAGCAGCTGCCCGTCGTCGTGCGGCTGAACGAAGCGGCGCGCAGCGATCTGATGCAGGTCCAGAACCTGCGGGTGCCCAGCTCGTCCGGGCAGATACCGCTGGCGACGGTAGCCGATGTCAGGCTGTCGGCCGGCGCGACCGAGATCGGACGCTATGACCGACAGTATCAGACGACGGTCAGCGCCAATCTCGCGGATGGCGCACTGCTTGGTCCCGTCAGCGCGGAGGTGACCGAATTGCAGGGCCGGATCGAGATGCCGCCCGGCACGCGCATCCAGGCCGCGGGCGATGCCGAGATCATGGGCGAGGTGTTCGGCGCGTTCGGCACCGCCATGGGGGCCGGGATCATGCTGGTCTATGTCGTCCTGGTGCTGCTGTTCCACAATTTCGTGACCCCGGTCACGATCCTGCTGTCGCTTCCGCTGGCGATCGGAGGCGCGATCCTGGCGCTGTTCGTCACCGGCAATTCGATCAGCATGGCGGTGGTGATCGGGTTTCTGATGCTGATGGGGATCGTGACCAAGAACTCGATCATGCTGGTCGAGTTCGCGCTGACCTCGATGGCGGCGGGCACGCCCAAGCGCGAGGCGATCCTGGATGCCGTCCACAAGCGTGCGCGCCCGATCGTGATGACCACCATCGCGATGAGCGCGGGAATGGTCCCGTCGGCGCTGGCCGTGGGCGAGGGCGGCGAATTCCGCGCGCCGATGGCGATTGCCGTGATCGGGGGGCTGCTGCTGTCGACCGTGCTGTCGCTGCTGTTCGTGCCCTCTCTGTTTTCGGTCGTGCACGGGTCGCAGAGCCGGGTCTTTGGCTGGATCGGCCGCAGGGTCGGGCTGAACAGCGCCCGCAAGCTGCCGGCGGAATAGCCCGAGGAACCCCGACCCATCGCGCCGCATTGGGTCGGCGAACGCAGACCTGAAAGGAGGCCCTCATGGCCAGGATATTGATCATGGCGTCTGACGGTTACGAACAATCCGAGTTGCTGGTGCCCTTGGAAAAACTCGAGGCCGCCGGCCACGAGGTCGAGATCGCGGCACCGCTCGTCGGCGAGGTTCGCGCCTGGGACAGGGCCGATTGGGGCAGGTCGGTCAAGGCCGGCGTGAGCATCGGCGATGCCGTGGCCAGCGATTATGACGCCCTGGTGCTGCCGGGCGGTGTCATCAATCCGGACACGCTGCGCCATGACGAAAAGGCCATCGGCCTGATCCGCGATTTTGCCTCGGCCGCCAGGCCGATTGCCGCGATCTGCCACGCGCCGTGGTTGCTGATCGAAGCCGGGCTGGCAAAGGGCCGCAGGATGACCAGCTATGTCTCGATCCGCACCGATATCGGCAATGCCGGCGCGGACGTGGTCGATGAAAGCGTGGTGGTGGATCGCGGGGTGATTACCAGCCGCAATCCCGGTGACCTCGATGATTTCGTCGAGGCAATCAAGAAGGCGGTCGCCTGATATTGCGTCCCGCGATCGCCGGGGGACTTCGCGTCCCCCGGACCCCCTGCGGGATATGTCCGGACCGAAGACGCAAAAAGGGGCCCGCGACGACGGGCCCCCTGTTCGGTGTGTGCCGGTTCGTTTGGTCCGACAGGATCAGGCCAGCATGCCCATCGGATTTTCTAGATGCGACACGATCGCCTCCAGAACCTGTGCACCGAGCGCGCCGTCGATCACCCGGTGATCGACCGAGAGGGTCATCGACATCACGTTGCGGATCACCACCTCGTCGCCCTCGACCACGGGCGTCTTGATGCCCGCGCCGACCGCAAGGATCGCCCCGTGCGGCGGGTTGATGACCGCGTCGAAATTCTCGATCCCGAACATGCCCAGGTTGCTGATTGCGAAGCTGCCACCCTGGTATTCGTGGGGCGCGAGTTTCTTGTTCTTGGCGCGCCCGGCCAGGTCCTTCATCTCGGACGACAGCTTCGAAAGGGTCTTCATTTCGGCGTCCTTCAGAACCGGCGTGAAGAGACCGCCTTCGACGGCGACAGCGACGGCCACATCCGATGGCTTCAGCTTGATGATCCGGTCGCCAGCCCAGACGGCGTTGGCATCCGGCACCTGCTGAAGCGCCAGGGCGCAGGCCTTGATGACAAAGTCGTTGACCGACAGCTTCACGCCTCGGGCTTCGAGCTGCTTGTTCAGCGTCGCGCGCAACTTCATCAGTTCGTCAAGCTTCGCGGAGCGGCGCAGGTAGAAATGCGGGATCGTCTGCTTGGCTTCGCTGAGACGTGCGGCGATGGTGCGCCGCATGCCGTCCAGTTGCACTTCTTCTGTCTCGCGATCGGCATAGATGCGGGCGACGGCATCGGCGGATGCGGCCTTCGGGGCTTCGGCTGCGGCGGGTGCCGCCCTGGGGGCGTCGGCCTTGGCCGGGGCGGCGCCCGGCTTGGCGCCCTCGACATCCGCCTTCACGATCCGTCCGTGCGGGCCAGAGCCCTTGATGGCGGCCAGATCGAGGCCCTTTTCGGCGGCGATCCGGCGGGCCAGAGGCGAGGCGAAGATGCGATCGCCCTTGTCCGAGACGGGCGCGGGCGGGGCCTTGGTGGATGTGGCCTCGGCTTCTTTCGGGGCCTCTTTCGGGGCTTCTGCGTCGGCGTCGGGTGCGGCGGGCTTGCTGGCGGCGTCAGACGCGGTGTCACCGATATCGTCGGCCGACTCGCCCTCTTCCAGCAGGACGGCGATGGGCGTGTTCACCTTCACGCCCGCGCTGCCTTCCTCGACAAGGATCTTGCCGATCTTGCCCTCGTCAACGGCCTCGAACTCCATCGTGGCCTTGTCGGTTTCGATCTCGGCCAGGATGTCGCCGGATTTGACCTCGTCACCCTCTTTCACCAACCACTTGGCCAGCGTGCCTTCCTCCATCGTCGGAGACAGCGCGGGCATCAGGATTTCTGTCGGCATCTCGCGTTCCCCTTACTTGTAGGTGACTTTCTTCACCGCCTCGACGACTTCGGCCGGGGTGATGAGGGCATGTTTCTCGAGGTTGGCGGCATAGGGCATGGGAACGTCCTTCCCGGTGCAGTTGATCACCGGTGCGTCGAGATAGTCGAAGGCGTTTTCCATGATATGGGCCGAGATGTGATTGCCGATCGAGGCGACCGGAAAGCCTTCTTCGACCGTCACGCAACGATTGGTCTTCTTGACCGATTCGATGATCGTGCCATAGTCCAGCGGCCGCAGGGTCCGCAGGTCGATCACCTCGGCATCGATACCCTCTTCGGCCAGCTTGTCGGCGGCTTCCAGCGAATGCGCCATGCCGATGCCGAAGCTGACGATGGTCACGTCCTTGCCGGGCCGCGCGATGCGCGCCTTGCCGAAGGGGATGGTGAAGTCCTTAAGGTCCGGCACCTCGAAGCTGCGCCCGTAGAGGATCTCGTTCTCGAGGAAGATCACCGGGTTGGCATCGCGGATCGCCTGTTTCAGCAGCCCTTTCGCATCGGCGGCGCTGTAGGGGATGACCACCTTCAGGCCCGGGATCTGCGCGTACCAGGCGGAATAGTCCTGGCTGTGCTGGGCGGCCACGCGGGCGGCGGCGCCGTTCGGGCCGCGGAACACGATCGGGCAGCCCATCTGACCGCCCGACATGTAAAGCGTCTTGGCGGCAGAGTTGATGATGTGGTCGATCGCCTGCATGGCGAAGTTGAAGGTCATGAACTCGACGATCGGACGCAACCCGGCCAGCGCGGCGCCGGTGCCGATGCCGGCAAAGCCCATTTCGCTGATTGGCGTGTCCACCACGCGGCGCGCGCCGAACTTGTCCAGCAGGCCCTGGCTGATCTTGTAGGCGCCCTGGTATTCCCCGACTTCCTCGCCCATCAGGAAGACGGTGTCGTCGCGGGTCATCTCCTCTTCCATGGCCTCGCGCAATGCCTCGCGCACGGTCATGGTCTTCATCTTGGTGCCTTCCGGCCAGTCCGGGCTGCGGTCGGGTTCGGGCGCCTTGACCTCTTCGACGGCGGATTTCGAGGGCGCTTCCTCGGCTTTCGCCTCGGCGGGCTTGGCTTCGGATTTCGACACCTCGATATCGTCCGCGCTTTCGCCTTCCTCGACCATCACCGCGATCGGGGTGTTGACCTTCACGCCCTCCGTGCCTTCCTGGATCAGGATCTTGCCGAGGATGCCTTCGTCAACCGCCTCGAATTCCATCGTGGCCTTGTCGGTCTCGATCTCGGCCAGGATGTCGCCGGATTTGACCTCGTCGCCTTCCTTCTTCAGCCATTTCGCCAGCGTGCCTTCCTCCATGGTCGGCGACAGGGCGGGCATCAGGATTTCGGTAGCCATGTCTTGCTCACCCTCCCTCAGGCGTTTTCTTCAGCGCTGCCCTGGGGCAGTTCTGCGGCATAGATGTCGGTCCACAATTCGTCCAGCGCCGGCTCCGGGCTTTCCTTGGCGAATTCGGCGGACTCGTTGACGACTTCCTTGATCTCCTTGTCGATCGCCTTCAGGTCGTCCTCGCTGGCATGCTTGCCCTGAAGCAGCAAGTCGCGGACATGCTCGATCGGGTCGCGCTCGTCGCGCATCTTCTGCACCTCTTCGCGGGTGCGGTATTTTGCCGGGTCGGACATCGAGTGGCCGCGATAGCGATAGGTCATCACTTCGAGGATATAGGGACCCTTGCCCGCGCGGCAGTGCGTGACCGCCTTTTCGCCCGCGGCCTTCACGGCCAGCACGTCCATGCCATCGACCTGTTCGCCCGGGATACCGAAAGCCTCGCCGCGTCCGAACAGCGACGTGGACTTGGTCGAGCGCTTCATCGAGGTGCCCATCGCATACTGGTTGTTCTCGATCACGAACACGACCGGAAGGTCCCAAAGCTCGGCCATGTTGTAGGTCTCGTAGACCTGGCCCTGGTTGGCGGCGCCGTCACCGAAATAGGTGAAGGTGACGTTGTCGTTGCCCAGATACTTGTCGGCAAAGGCCAGTCCCGCACCCAGAGGCACCTGAGCGGCGACAATGCCGTGGCCGCCGTAGAAATGCTTTTCGCGGCTGAACATGTGCATGCTGCCGCCCTTGCCCTTGGAATACCCGCCCTCGCGGCCGGTCAGTTCGGCCATGACGCCCTTGGGGTCCATGCCGCAGGCAAGCATATGGCCGTGGTCGCGATAGCTGGTGATGCGCTTGTCGCCTTCCTTGGCCGCGGCCTCAAGCCCGACGACGACCGCTTCCTGCCCGATATACAGGTGGCAGAAGCCGCCGATCAGGCCCATGCCGTAAAGCTGGCCGGCCTTTTCCTCGAACCGGCGGATCAGCAGCATGTCGCGGTAATATTGAAGCAACTCGTCCTTCGAGCTGTTCGAAGGTGCCTCCTTTGCGGCGGCGGGTTTCCTGGCCATGCGGGTGTCCTCCTGGATGCCTGGTCGGAATAGTTCAGCGTTAAACTATCCGTAGCGCATCGCCTCGGGGGGTGCAATGCGCGAAACCGGGCCGCCCGCGCCGCGGCCAGGCGGGTTGTCAGCGCAGGAAAATCTCGTCGGCGCGGACCACTCCGAGGACGTCTCGCGCCCGCTCGTCCAGCAGATCCAGATCCAGATATTCGTCGGACAGACGGCGGGTCAGGTTCTGCATCCGGTCCACTTCGGCCCGCAGGCGGTCGCGTTCGGCGACAAGCTCGGTGGTCTCGGATTCGATCTGGATGCGGCGCAGGATGCCTGACGGCCCCTGCACGGCCGCGAATGCAAAATACAGCCCGAGCGCAAGCGTCAGCACAAAGAAGATCGTCGCGCTGATCGAAAGACGTTGTGACATTCCCGGTCGCCTAGCCTGTGCTGTCCTGCCCGATGTGGCCGCGATCATGCCACAGCCCGAGCGGCGGGGGAATCCCCGTCCTTCTCACTCATGGGCGCAAAAGATCGCGGCCAGCCGCGCCGCCTCGCCGGCAAGACCGAATGGCGGGTTCAGGACCCACATTCCCGAGCCGGTCATCGCATGGCCCGGCCTGGCAGGCGCGAAACCGACCTCCGAGCGCAGCGCATCGGGATGGGCCTTCATCAGCGTCTCAAGCATCGGATCGTGCCGCTTGTCGGCGAGGATCGGATACCACAGTGCAATGACACCAACATTCCATTTCCGCGCGATCTGGCCGATCTGGCGGGGGATGGCCGCGTAGTCTTCCTTGACCTCGTAGCTGGGGTCGATCAGCAGCATCCCGCGCCTTGGCGTCGGCGGACAAAGCGCCTGCGCCATCTGGAACCCGTCGCGCGGATATGTCGTCGCAAACCCCGCAACATCGGACAGCGCCGCGTATTCGGCGGGATGAAGTTCGGCAAGATCGGCGCGGTCGCCCGGGCGCAGGAAATATTCCGCGATCAGCGGCGATCCGGGATAGGCCGTCGCGCCATGGCGCATGCGAATCCGGGCGAGGGCGCGGCAAAGCGGGTGATCGGCGGGCAGCCAGCCCTGGGCCTCGGCGCGCAGGATGCCGGCAGTCGCCTCGCCGGTCTTGCGGGACTCTTCCGAATCCAGCCTGTAGAGACCGCGCCCGGCATGCGTTTCCAGATAGCTCAGCGGTTTGGCCTTGCGCGTCATGTAGTCAAGCGCGGCCGCCAGCAGGGCGTGCTTGTGCAGATCGGCCAGGTTTCCCGCGTGATAGGCGTGCTGATAACTGAGCATGGGACGCCATAGCGCCGTTCGCCCGCGATCGGAAGGGGCATCGGCGCAGCGGGTGGTGGACCTGGATGGGTCGCGGCGGCGCCCAGGGAGGAGGAAGGGGCGCCGCCGCTCAACGCTGGCCCAGGGAGGAGGGAGGGCCGCGTAGGGGGTGCGATGTCGGGCCCGGGAGGAGGAGAGGCCCACACCGCCAGCGAAGGACCATGGGAGGAGGAGAAGGTCCGTCGCATCGGGTTGCCGCAGATGAGGCGGCTATATGTTGCGGCGACCCCGGGGAGGAGGAGGGGGTCGCCGCCTGCACGATCGGGGCCTGGGGAGGAGAAAGGCCCGGTCGCGTGTTTTTGAGCGGCATCCTCCGGGGAGGAGGAGGGGAGGATGCCGCCAGTCCCGGCCCCAGGGAGGAGGAGCGGGGCGGGAAAGCGAATTCTTACTTCGACGAACCCCATGCCGCTTCATGCGCCAGGCGGGAGATCATCGAGCGGCTGATACCCAGGTCGTCAAGATCCCGGCTCGTCAGCGCATTCAGTTCGCGGACCGTCTGTCGATAGACGGCATTTCGCGCGCGGTTTTCCTGCAGACGCTGTATCGCTGCCAACAGGCGACCACGCACGCCGACTGCGGCGGCTTGTGTGTGGGCGATAACGGCCATGCTTCAATTCCTTTCGCATCTCTTCTGCGGTCAGCGCCCGGCCCGGATGGTCTGGCGCTTTCGTTGACACAAAGATGGGGCTGATGCTGCGGATGCACAATGGATCGTTTGGAAATGCTGCCATGCAGCAATCGCATGACTCGGAGCAGTCTGGCCAATGGTTAATATTGAATTAACGCGGAAATTTTACTCAGAAAATGTTTCAGCCGTTGATTTGGCAGGCCGGTAATCGGTTGTAGTGAAAGCGCTTGTCAGAATAGTGGGCAGCATGTCGCAGGAGGGTGGTTGCCGCTTCTTCAGGCATGCATCATGCTGCACGCGACACTCAACAAAGGTTCTGACATGACCGTGACCCGCGAAGTTGCCCTTGGGGAAATCTCTGATATCGCCCTGCCGGACGGTCGCACCCTGGCCGCAGCCGACCTTGTGCGCGCGATGACGGTCGAGGCTGGGACGGTCAGATTCGTGATCGAGGTGGCGGATGCCGACATGGCGCGCTCGCTGTCATCCGTCGAGGCAGAGGCGCGACGGCGGCTTGAGGCCCTGCCGGGGGTCGAGAAGGTCCAGATCGTCGTGACCGCCCCCGCAGGACGGCCGGCAGCCGGACCGGGCGGCCGCGAGGCGCCGCCGATGAAGATCGGTCGGCACCCCACCGGACAGGCGGGACCGCAGGCGATACCCGGCGTGAAGCACATCGTCGCGATCGGGTCGGGCAAGGGGGGCGTGGGCAAATCGACGGTCGCGTCGAATCTTGCGGTAGCCCTGGCCCGGGCCGGGCGTCGTGTCGGCCTGTTGGATGCCGATATATATGGGCCATCGCAGCCGCGCATGATGGGGGTGTCGGGACGACCGGCAAGCCCGGACGGTCAGCGGATCGAGCCCTTGCGTGCCCACGGCGTCACGCTGATGTCCATCGGACTGATGCTGAAGGAAGGCGAGGCGGTGGTCTGGCGCGGCCCGATGCTGATGGGCGCCTTGCAGCAGTTGCTGCAGCAGGTGAACTGGGGCGAGCTGGACGTCCTTCTGATCGACCTGCCGCCTGGCACCGGCGATGTACAGCTGTCGTTGTGCCAGAAGGCCGCCGTCACCGGCGCGATCATCGTCTCGACGCCGCAGGACGTCGCGCTGCTGGATGCGCGCCGGGCCATCGACATGTTCGACAAGCTGAAGACCCCGGTTCTGGGACTGATCGAGAACATGTCCAGCTATGTCTGCCCCAATTGCGGCCACGAGGCTCATCTGTTCGGACATGGCGGCGTGGCGGCCGAGGCGAAGGCGCTGGACCTGCCCTTCCTGGGAGAGTTGCCGCTGCATCTTGAGGTTCGGCTCTCGGGCGATTCGGGCACTCCGGTCGCATTGGGCGACGGCCCGACGGCGCATGCCTATGCCAGACTCGCCGAACGTCTTGTCCGTGACGGGGTGGCCTGAAAGGCCAGAGCACGCTTCGGCAGGGCCGGTGGGAATTCACCCCACCTTGGGCAAGAACGGCTCCCGCGGTTGTGATTCGCCGTGATGTTCCCATTGAAGGACGTGATTCAGGCGTTTGAATCGTCCTGACGCAGGCCGTTTGTCTCTTTTCTGGGAAAACGGGCCACCTCTGCCGTCCACGCATGCCTGTTCTACATATTGCGTGCCCGGCAGAGTAATATTCCAGAGGTTGTGTCTTGATTGCCGGTCGCGAGGGGGAATGGCCTGAGCGGGGCCGTTTTGACCGGATTTCGGGACCAGAGGTGGCGAAGAAATCCATTGCCTCCCATGAAATCCCATGTCACAACTGAATCACGAAGACGGGCAGCAAGGGGCATCAAGACCCCAAGAGGCGAAGCAGGTTTCATGCAGGCATCCGTTTTCCAAAAAGGTTCGACCGCGCGTGCGAGCAGCACCTGCCCCCAGGTGGCGCGCGACGGGACGAACACCCCCCGAAAGGGGCCCAGGCAATGGGAACGAGGGCGGCGGATCGGGCAGTGGCAGCGGCCCGATCCGCCCTTTCTCTTTCGGGCGGGCGAAAGGGGCGGGACAGTGAGGTCAGGCCGGCGTGGCTAGCAAGTTCAGGGGCACCGAGACCGTCAAGGTCGACAGCAAGGGCCGCATGTCGGTTCCTGCGCGGATGCGCAAGCAATTCGAACAATGCGACCCGGCCTTTGCGACTTCGAACACCGGTCGCGCGCAGCTTGTCGCCGTCTATGGTCCCGACTGGTGGAACTGGCTCGAACTCTACACGATCGAGGCCATCGAGACGATCGACCTTCAGATCGACCTGATGCAGCGCGGCAGCGTCGAAAGGCGCTGGCTGGAACAACTGATGAATGCGCAATCGGTCGATCTCGAGATCGACCGCGAGGGGCGGCTGATGCTGCCGCAGAAACTGCGCGAAAAGCTTGGTTTCGAAAACGGCGCCGAGGTCACATTCGCGGCCAGTGGCGACTATCTCAAGGTCTATCTGCCGGAATCGCCGCCCAAGGATATTCTCGAGGTCGAGGAATTCGCGGCATCGAAAGGGCCGGGTTTCGATCCGCGCAGCCTTGCGGGCCAGGCGGCCAATGGGGGCGAGGGCTGACCCATGGCCGACCCGCACATCCCTGTCCTGCTGAAGCCGCTGCTGAAAGCGGTCGAACCCGTTTGCGGCATCTGGCTGGACGGCACGTTCGGGGCGGGCGGCTATGCGCGCGGTCTGCTTGCGGCCGGGGCGGACCTGGTCATCGGCGTCGATCGAGATCCCGCCGTGCTTGCGATGGCGCAGGGCTGGGCCGGCGAGTATGCCGACCGGCTGCGGCTGGTCGAGGGCACATTTTCCGAACTGGACCGTCTGGCCGGACAACCGCTCGACGGGGTCGTGCTTGATCTGGGCGTCAGCTCGATGCAGCTGGATCAGGCCGAGCGCGGGTTTTCATTCCTGCGCGACGGCCCGCTGGACATGCGGATGGGCCAGGGGGGACCGTCTGCCGCCGACCTGCTGAACAGCGCGGACGAAGCGGTGATCGCGGATGTGCTTTTCCATTACGGCGAAGAGCGCGCCTCGCGCCGGATCGCCCGCGCGATCGTCGCCGCCCGCCCCCTGACGCGGACCGAACAACTGGCTGAAATCGTGGCCTCCTGCCTGCCGCGGCCGAAGCCCGGGCAGAGTCATCCGGCGACTCGCAGCTTCCAGGCCATCCGCATCTGGGTGAACGACGAATTCCGCCAGCTTGTCGATGGGCTTTCCGCCGCCGAGCGCGCCTTGAAGCCGGGCGGCAAACTGGCCGTCGTCAGCTTTCACTCGCTTGAGGACCGGATCGTCAAGCGGTTCATGCAGGCACGGTCGAACAGCGCCGGGGGCGGCAGCCGCTATGCCCCGGTGCCCGAGACCGCGCCGGCAGCCTTCCGCCTTCCGTTTCGCCGTGCCATCGGCCCGGATGCGGATGAAACGGCCGGCAACCCGCGCGCACGTTCGGCGCTGCTGCGCGTCGCCATCCGCACCGACGCGCCGGCCGCCGAGATCGACGCAGGTGCCCTGGCCATGCCGCGTCTGCCAGCGAAAGGGGGCAGCTGATGCGCTCTCTGACATATCTGCTGGTGACGCTGCTGGTGATGGGGCTGGCCTTCTGGGCCTATCGCGAGAATTACCGCACCCAGGCCGAGATCAGCGAGATGGGTCAGGTTCAGCGCGAGATCGCCGGCCTGCGCGACGATCTGGGCGTGCTGCGGGCGGAATGGGCCTATCTCAACCGGCCCGATCGCCTGCGCGAACTGGTCGATCTGAACTTTGAACGCCTGCAACTGGTGCCGGTCGAATCCGGCCAGTACATCGATCTGGGTCATGTCGACTACCCAAAGCCGCCTGCGCCGCCCGACGCCGATCCCGTCGAGAGGGCCGATTCCGAGGAGCAACAGCCATGATCCGCACCCCCTTGCGCCCGCTGGCCCGTATCCTTCGCGCCCGTGAACGCGGCGAGAACCCCGACGAGATCGAGGCCGAGAACCGACGCCGGCGGCACGAGGAAATCCAGGACAGGGCGCGCCGGCGGGCCGAAGGCCGGCTGGTGCTGATGGCGGCCTGTTTCGTGCTGGCTTTCAGCACGGTCGGGCTGCGGATGGGCGCGCTGGCATCCAGCGAACCCAGCGAGCCGCGCAGCCAGGTCCTGTCCGGCCAGATCATGTCGCAACGCGCCGACATCACGGACAGGCGCGGCCGCGTGCTGGCAACCAATCTGCTGACCCATTCGCTTTACGCCCATCCCCGCCAGATGGTTGACCCGATTGGCGCGGCGAAGGGCCTGGCGCAGATCTTTCCCGACCTGGAAGAAGCGCAGCTGGTCAAGGACTTTACCGGCGGCCGCAAATTCATGTGGATCAAGCGCAAGATCAGCCCCGAACAGATGCAGGCGGTCCACGATATCGGCGAGCCCGGGCTGCTGTTCGGCCCGCGCGAGATGCGCGTCTATCCCAACGGCGATGTCGCCAGCCATATTCTCGGCGGATCGGGCTTCGGCAACGAGGGTGTCAGCAGTGCCGAGGTGCTGGGTGTGGCGGGCGTCGAGAAGGCGTTCGACAACTGGCTGCGCGATCCGACGCATGACGGGGCGCCCTTGGCGCTTTCGATCGACCTGACGGTGCAGTCCGCGATGGAAGAGGTGCTGGGATCGGGCATGAAGCTGATGCGCGCCAAGGGCGCGGCCGGCATCCTGATGGAGGTCGAGACGGGCGAGATCGTCGCGATGGCCAGCCTGCCTGATTTCGATCCCAACGACAGGCCCCGGCCCTTGCTGAAGGGCGACCCCTCGGACAGCCCGCTGTTCAATCGCGCGGTGCAGGGCCAGTACGAGCTTGGCTCGACCTTCAAGATCTTCCCCGTTGCGCAGGCGCTGGACCTGAAATTGATCAACCCGAATTCGGGCATCAACTCCTCAAGCCCGATGAAGATCGGCAAGTATCGGATCCACGATTTCCACAACTACGGAAAAGAGCTGAGCGCGACGGATGTGATCGTGAAATCCTCGAACGTGGGCACGGTGCGGATCGCCCAGATGCTGGGGGTCGAGCGGCAGAAGGACTTCCTGGAAAAGCTGGGCCTGTTCGCGCCGACGCCGGTCGAGATGGTCGAGGCGCCCACCGGCCAGCCGCTGGTGCCGTCACGCTGGCCGGCGGTCACGTCGGCGACGGTGTCGTTTGGCCACGGGCTCGCCGCCAGCCCGCTGCATCTGGCCTCGGCCTATGCGACGATCGCAAACCACGGGAAGCGCGTGACGCCGACCTTGATCCACGGCCGCAAGCGCCCCGAGGGCGAGCAGGTCCTGTCGGCCCGCGCCGCAGAGATGGCGATCGGCATGTTGCGTCAGGTCGTGACGCGCGGCACCGCGCGCCAGGCCGAGGTCGAGGGCTACGAGGTCGCCGGCAAGACGGGCACCGCCGACAAGCCTCGTCCCAATGGCGGCTACTACAAGGACAAGGTGGTCGCGACCTTCGCCTCGGTCTTTCCGGCCAGCGATCCCCGATATGTGCTGATCGTCACCCTGGATGAGCCGTCGGCCCGCAGCGCAGGCGGTGGTGAAAGCCGGACGGCGGGGATGACCGCCGTGCCGGTCGCGGCCGAGCTGGTGCGCCGCCTGGCGCCGCTGGTCGGGCTGCCGGCCAGGACCGACGAAAAACTGCCGGCTATCGCTCCGCGTTTCCTGCCGCGTGTTGAACCCCAGCCTGCCGATGGGATAAAGCTCGTTTCGAGCAGATGACGGGTGAAACGGTGAGGCAGACCACGAAGACGCTGGCGCAGCTGGGGCTGCGGGCAAGGGATGGGCGCGATCCGGCCATCACCGGACTTTCCGTCGATAGCCGCACCGTCAAGCCGGGTCACCTGTTCGCGGCGCTGCCGGGGTCGGCACGGCACGGCGCCGAATTCATTCCCTACGCGCTTCGGATGGATGCGGCCGCGGTGCTGACCGATCGCGCCGGCGCCGAGATGGCGGCCGAGTCGCTGGCCGGCTGGTCGGGCGCGCTGGTGGTGGCCGAGGACCCGCGTGCCGCATTGGCGGGCGCCGCCGCGCTGTGGTTCGAGGTCCAGCCGGACCATGTCGTGGCCGTGACCGGCACCTCGGGCAAGACATCCGTCGCCAGCTTTACACGGCAGATTTGGCAGACGCTGGGGCACAAGGCGATCAGTCTTGGCACGATGGGCGTTCAGGGCGATTACGAGGCCAAGCTGGCCCATACGACGCCCGAACCCGTCACCCTGCATCGCGTGCTGTCCGAGGCAGCCCGGGCTGGCGTCACCCATGCCGCGATGGAGGCTTCCAGCCACGGGCTGGACCAGAGGCGGCTGGACGGCGTGCGGGTCGAGGCTGCGGCCTTCACCAATTTCAGCCAGGACCACCTGGACTACCATGCCGGCTTTGACGAATATTTCGCGGCCAAGGCATTGCTGTTCAACCATATTCTTGAAGATGGCGAAGCCGCCGTCATCAATGTCGATGGTGAGCGCGGTCGCCAGATGGCCGACATCGCCATGGATCGCGGCCTGGCGCTGACCAGTGTCGGCCACGGCGAGGCTGCGCTGCTGCGGATCCTGGGGCAGCGTTACGATTCGACCGGCCAGGATCTGCGATTCTCGCTCATGGGGCAGGCACACATGGTCCGGCTGCCGCTGATCGGCGGTTTCCAGGCTGAAAACGTGCTGGCGGCGGTGGGGCTGGTGCTGGCCTCGGGCGATCCGGCCGAGAGGGTGCTGCGGGCCCTTCCCGAACTGCAGACCGTGCGCGGCCGCATGCAGCTTGTCGCACAGCGCGAGAACGGCGCGGCAGTGTTCGTCGATTATGCCCACAAGCCCGGTGCGGTCATCGCGGCGCTGCAATCGCTGCGGCCGCATGTGATGGGCCGGATCATTTGCGTGATCGGCGCGGGTGGTGACCGTGACAAGGGCAAGCGCCCGCTGATGGGGCAGGCCGCGCGCGACCATGCCGACGTGGTGATCGTGACCGACGACAACCCCCGAACCGAGGACCCCGCAGCGATTCGCGCCGCAGTCATGGAGGGCGCGGGTCCCGAGGCGACCGAAGTGGGCGACAGGGCCGAGGCCATCCTGCGCGGCGTCGATGCGCTGCAACCGGGCGACGCGCTGCTGATCTGCGGCAAAGGCCACGAGACCGGCCAGGTCGTCGGCCATGATGTCTATCCGTTCGACGATGCCGAACAGGCCTCGGTCGCGGTCGCCGCGCTGGATGGCAGGATATGAGCCTCTGGACGGCCACTGACGCCGCCGCCGCGACCGGAGGACGGGCCCAGGGTCAGTGGACGGCCTCGGGTGTCTCGATCGATACGCGGACGATCAGCCCGGGCGATCTGTTCGTCGCGCTGAAGGATGTGCGCGATGGCCATGATTTCGTGGCGCAGGCCCTGGCGAGCGGCGCCTGCGCCGCGCTGGTTGACCATGTTCCCGACAATGTGCCCGCCGACGCGCCGCTGCTGATCGTGCCGGCGGTGCTGCCCGCGCTGCAGGATCTGGGCCGGGCGGGCCGGGCGCGGATGACCGGCAAGGTCGTCGCCATCACCGGCTCGGTCGGCAAGACCTCGACAAAGGACATGGCGCGGGTCGCGCTGACGGGACAGGGGCGGATTCATGCCGCCGAGGCGAGCTACAACAATCACTGGGGCGTGCCGCTGACGCTGGCCCGCATGCCGGCCGATACCGATTTCGCGATCGTCGAGATCGGCATGAACCATCCCGGCGAAATCGAACCCCTGTCGCGGCTGGCCCGCCCGCATGTCGCGCTGATCACCACCGTCGCCGCCGCCCATCTCGAAGCGTTCGGGGCAATCGACGGGATCGCGCGTGAAAAGGGCGCGATCTTCCTGGGGCTGGAACCCGCGGGCACCGCGATCCTGCCCGAGGACCTGCCCGTCACCCCGATCCTGCGCGACTGCGCGGACGCGGCGGGCGCCATCGTGCTGGGCTTTGGCCGAGAGGGAATGGCAAGGCTTGTGCATGCCAGGCCCGAGGCCGGCGCCTTGTCCTGCCGCGCCACGATCACCGGCGAGCCCGTCGATTTCACGTTGCGGACCACCGGCGCGCATTTCGCACTGAATGCCGTCGGCGTGCTGGCCGCCCTGTCGGCGGCCGGCGCCGATCTGGCAGAGTCGGCGCGGCATCTGGCCGACTGGCACCCGCCCCGGGGTCGCGGCGCCGTCGAGGAGTTGGGTTCCATCCGGCTGATCGACGATGCGTTCAACGCCAACCCGGCCTCACTGGCCGCGGGGCTGGCGACGTTGGCCGGACTCGAGGGTGGCCGGCGCGTGGCGATCCTCGGAGACATGCTGGAACTGGGCCCGGAGGAGATGATGATGCACCGAGCCGTGGCCGACGATCCGGCGATGAGAAAGGTCGATCTGGTGCACAGCGCGGGTGTGCGGATGCGGCATCTGCATGACGCCCTGCCGCCCGCCAAGCGTGGCGAATGGGCACGGGACGCGGCAGAACTGGCCGCACGGGTCGACGCGCTGGTCGCGCCCGGCGACACCGTTCTGGTGAAGGGGTCGAAATCCTCGAAGATCTCGACCGTTGTTGACGCCCTCAGGCATGCCCTGAACGAAGGGGATGCGTGATGCTGTATTGGCTGAGCAGCCTTTCCGAAGGGGGCGACCTCTTCAACCTGTTTCGATATATCACCTTTAGGGCGGGCGCGGCGTTCTTTACCGCACTGCTTTTCGGCTTCGTCTTCGGCCGGCCGCTGATCAATTACCTTCGGCGCACGCAGAAGAAGGGCCAGCCGATCCGCGATGACGGTCCGGAAGGCCATCTGGTCAAGGCCGGCACTCCGACCATGGGTGGCATCCTGATCCTGTCGGCGCTGTTTGTATCGACCCTGCTCTGGGCGCGTCTGGACACGGGCTTTGTCTGGATCGTGCTGACGGTGACGGCGGGCTATGCTGCGATCGGCTTTGCCGACGACTATTCCAAGGTCAGCAAACAGAACACCAGGGGCGTCCCGGGCCGGGTGCGCATGGCGCTTGGCCTGGCGCTGGCCTTCATCGCCTCGGGCTGGGCGATGTGGCTGCATCCATCGGACCTGACGGGCCAGCTTGCCATGCCGGTCTTCAAGGACGCGCTGATAAATCTGGGGCTGTTCTTCATCCCCTTCGCGATGCTGGTCATCGTCGGCGCCGCCAACGCCGTGAACCTGACCGACGGGCTGGACGGGCTGGCGATCATGCCGGTGATGATCGCCGCCGGCACGCTCGGCGTGATCGCCTACACGGTCGGGCGCGTCGATTTCAGCGAGTATCTGGGCGTTCACCATGTCCCGGGTTCGGGCGAGATCCTCATCTTCGTGGCCGCGCTGATCGGCGGCGGGCTGGGCTTTCTGTGGTATAACGCGCCACCCGCGGCGGTGTTCATGGGGGACACCGGATCGCTTGCCCTGGGCGGCGCGCTTGGCGCCATCGCGGTTGTCACCAAGCACGAGATCGTGCTGGCCATCGTTGGCGGCCTGTTCGTGGTCGAGGCGCTCAGCGTCATCATCCAGGTCCTGTATTTCAAACGCACCGGCAAGCGGGTCTTCCTGATGGCGCCCATCCACCACCATTTCGAGAAGAAGGGCTGGGGAGAGGCACAGATCGTGATCCGTTTCTGGATCATCGCGCTGATCCTTGCGTTGATCGGGCTTGCCACGCTGAAACTGCGCTGACCCATGGTCTGTTGCAGATGTCCTCGCGGGTCCGGAGGCAGACTGCCCCGGCGTTCAAGATCAGGTGTGCCGGATGATTGCGGTTCAAGGCGTTGAAAACCAGACTGTTGCCGTCCTCGGCCTTGGCCGTTCCGGCAAGGCCACGGTCGCGGCCCTGGCTGCGGGCGGCGCAACGGTCGTCGCGTGGGATGATGGCCACGACACCCGCGAGGCCGCCCGGGCCGAAGGGCTGCGCATCGTGGATCTGACCGATCCGGATGCCTGGCACGGCGTGACGGCGCTGATCACCTCGCCCGGCATTCCGCATCTCTATCCCAGACCACATCCCGCGATCGCGATGGCCTGCGCGCTGGGGGTGCCGGTCGACAACGATATCGGGCTGTTTTTCCGCAGCTATGCCACCCCCGACTGGGACGGGTTCGACCGGACGCCAAAGGTGATCGCGGTCACGGGTTCGAACGGCAAGTCCACGACGACCGCGCTGATCCACCATATCCTGAACGAATGCGGACGGCCGACCCAGATGGGCGGCAATATCGGCACCGGCGTGCTGTCCCTGCAGCCGGCTGTCGATGGCGAGGTCGTGGTGCTGGAACTGTCCAGCTATCAGACCGATCTGGCGCGCGCCCTGACGCCGGACGTGGCCGTCTTCACCAACCTGTCGCCCGATCATCTGGATCGCCATGCGGGCCTTGGCGGATATTTCGCGGCCAAGCGTCGCCTGTTTGCCGAAGGCGGCCCGGATCGCGCGGTGATCGGTGTCGACGAACCCGAGGGGCTGTATCTGGCGGGCCAGTTGCAGATGGGCCCCGCCGATGACCGGGTGATCCGCATTTCGGCGGGACAGAAACTGGATCGCGGTGCCTGGTCGGTCTTTGCCCGCAAGGGTTTTCTGGCCGAATACCGCAAGGGACGTCAGGCCGGCTCGATCGACATGCGCCAGATCGGCGGATTGCCGGGCGCCCACAACCATCAGAATGCCTGTGCCGCCTATGCGGCCTGCCGCGCCGTGGGGCTGGCCCCGCGCGAGATCGAGGCTGCCTTCCGCAGCTTCGCGGGACTGCCTCATCGTAGCCAGCTTGTGGCGGAAATCGGTGGTGTGCGGTTCGTCAATGACAGCAAGGCGACCAATGTCGATGCCGCCGCCAAGGCCCTGCAGGCCTTTGACCGGATCCGCTGGATCGCGGGGGGGCTGGGCAAGGATGGCGGCATCGCGGCCCTGGTTCCACATCTGGGCCGGGTGTCGAAGGCCTATCTGATCGGGCATTCGGCCCGCGACTTTGCGCTGGAAATCGGCCAGACCCCGCACGAGATCGCCGAGACGATGGACCAGGCCGTATGTCGCGCCGCCGCCGAAGCCCAACCCGGCGACACCGTGTTGCTGGCTCCGGCAGCCGCCAGTTTCGACCAGTATGCGGATTTCGAAAAGCGCGGCGAGCATTTCACCGCGCTGGTCGAAGCCCTGCAAAGGCGCTGATCGGCGTCAGGCGTCGATTTCGACCTTGCCCATCGGGTTGGAGCAGCAGGCGAGGATCCAGCCTTCCTCGATGTCCTCGTCGCTGATGCCGCCATTGTGGACCATGTGCACGTCGCCCGACAGCTTGCGGACCTTGCAGGTTCCGCACAGGCCGAAGGTGCATCCTGACGGGATGTTCAGGCCCGACCGCTTGGCGACGGAAAGGACCGTGTCGGTCTCGTGGCAGGTTGCAACCACCTCGCTGGCGGCAAAGCGGATCTGCGCCTTGGCATCGTCGTCCAGGATGACGTCATCGATGACCGGAGCCTCGGCCTCGGTCGCGATCGGCGCGCCAAAGCTCTCCTGGTGGTAATGCTCCATGTCGTAGCCAAGCGAGATCAGCATTTCGCGGACCGCCTGCATGAAGGGCTCGGGTCCGCAGCAAAAGACCTCGCGTTCCAGATAGTCCGGCGCCATCAGGCCCAGCATGATCTGGCTGAGACGTCCATGAAAGCCCGGCCACGCCTTGAACGGCTCGGGCTCTTCCACGGTCAGGCGCAACTGCAGGCCGGGAACGCGGTTCGCCAGTTGCTGAAGCCGGTCGCGGAAGATCATGTCCGAAGGACGCCGCGCGGCATGGACGAAGACGATGTCGGGCATCTCGCCCGAATCCCACGCCCAGGTCGTCATCGACATCATCGGGGTGATCCCCGACCCGGCCGAGATGAGCAGGTATTTCTTCGCGGGGTGCCGGTGAAAGCTGAAGATGCCCGAGGGTCCGTAGGCGCGGATCCTCATGCCGGGCTTCATGTGATCCATCATCCAGCGAGTCGCGACCGAAGTGGCATGCGCCTTGGCCGTGACCGAGATCGACAGCGGCCGCGACGGAGACGACGACATCGTATAGGTGCGCTGGACGTTCCCCGCCTCGCCCCGGGAGGGATCGACAGGCAGATCCAGCGTGATGAACTGGCCCGGCTCATAGTCGAACCAGGCCCCCGACGGGGACCGGAAGGTGAAGGTCCAGGTATCGGGGGTCTCGGGCACGATCTGGGTGCATTCCAGCATCTCGGAATCGTCCCATGGCTCGGCGGCCCAGTTCCTGCGCGGCTTCTTCATCGTCTTCTCACTCTGCTGCGGTCTGCAATCCCAGACGGCTGGCCATCAGGCCGCAATACCAGTCGACCAGGTGGATCACGCCTGCTTCCTGGTTGGGCGAATAGGGACCCGGCTCATAGGCAGGCGACAGGACGCCGGCCTGGTTTTCCTCGACCACCTGACGGTCCTCGTCATTGGTTGCGAGCCAGACCTCGGTCAGTTTCTGCAGGTCGTAATCCTTGCCCTCGACGGCGTCCTTGTGGACAAGCCACTTGGTCGTGACCTCGGTTTCCATCGGGCTGATCGGCAGGATGCGGAAAACGATGGCGTGATCGGGCAGGAAGTGGTTCCAGCTGGACGGGAAATGATAGAACATCAGGCTGCCGGCGTCATTCCAGGGAATGGTGCCCATCCGCATCGCAACAGCGGCACGGGTCGACATGGTAAAGCTTTCGGCATTGTCCATCAGCGGGACACGGGCCATGCGCCACTGCATGTCGGGCGCGTTGACAAAGCGCGAAGGCAGGTTTGCAGCGTCGCAGCGATCCCAGTGTTGCAGGATCTCGCTGCTGGCGGCATTCGGGCCTTCCATCACCGTCATCTGCGGGTCGTCCGAATAGGTCCGGCACAGGGACGGGTGGCTGCCACCGCAGTGATAACACTCGCGGTTGTTCTCCATCACCAGCTTCCAGTTGCCCTTCTCGACGATCGTCTGGCTGAACGCGACCTTGGCATCGGCCAGCCCGCTGGGGGCGGCATAGCGCATCAGGTTCTGGGCAAGATCGTTGATCGCCGGCGGCACCTTGGCCACGCAGACAAAGATCATGCCGCCGATATCGACGCAATGCACAGGCTTCAGACCGTGTTTGGAGGCGTCGAAGCCTTCGCCCATGTCGCGTGCATAAAGCAGCTTGCCGTCCAGGTCGTAGGTCCACTGGTGATAGGGGCAGACCAGCTTGGGATTGCTGCCCGAAGCCTTTGAACAGAGCCGCTGGCCCCGGTGGCGACAGACATTGTGGAACGCCCGGACGCGGCCGTCGGAGCCGCGAACGATGATGACGGGGTATTCGCCCAGTTGCAGCGTCGCGAAGTTTCCGGATTTCGGGATCTCGCAGGCCGGGATGGCGAAAACCCACTCGCGATACCAGATCTGTTCCAGATCGTCGCGAAGGGCGTCCTGCCCGCAATAGAGGTCGCGGGGAAGCGAGTAGCCGGGCTTGCGCTGAGAGATCAGCTCGGCTGTAGAGGTCGTGTGGTTCATATCGCACCTGCCTTCGATGGCGCTGTCCTGGATTTTCGCCAACCTAAACCTGCTGCGCGCAGGCAACGGACGATTTGCGACCTCAAGACCTTCAATTCAGACATGAGCGCGCGGCCGCGATGACAAAGACGTCACCGCGGCTTTCGCGCCACATCTGCGTCCCGCCGCGGGACGCGGCTGCATGTTTCTGATCTTGCGGCGTTTCATGCCGATTCCACAAGCAAGATGCCTGATGGATCGCGCGGTGACATCGGTCGGCGGAACGCGGGCGCGATTCGGAGCGCCCGAAATCGCCAAGGCAACGGGCGCATGGGCCTGGCCCCGCAGTCATCCTGGGCTGATGAAGCCAGTGGCCTCGCGGCAATCGCGGATGAAAGAGGCCGCGCTCGGGGACGATCGCACCCCGCTGATGGTGCCCCGATCGCAAGGGGTTCGCCGAACGAGGCCGCGGCGGCGGATCATGCCCGCCATTTCGGTGGGACGCTGGCCAGCCACGACGACACCAGCCGTGATGCGCACCCCAAGGGGCCGGCCGTTCATGTCGCGCGATCGGTGGCCGTGGCCGCCGCGCGGTCGGGTTTCCGGCCGCGTTGCCGCGACCGCTACATCTGATCGATCAGATCCAGCGTCTCGGGAGGCAGCTGATCCTCGCGTATGGTGAAGATCTGGCTGTGCTGCTGGCTATCGGTCACGGTGATCCGGTAGGTCAGGCGATCGGCGCAGGTCGTGCAGGGCTTGTCTGCCAGCAGGGCCAGCTGATCGGGTTCGAAGGCCTCGCACAATTCCTGCCGCATCGGCTCGGCCTGCTGGTCCACATCAATGCGCTTGTGCGACGCAGCGGCGGCGATGCCGCCGAACCCGCCCTCTGCCGCGATTTCAATGATCATGGCGACACATCCGCCCAAAATTGCACTCATGGCGACAATCTAGGTTCAGAACCCGATTCCGACAAGTTTCCATGCGCGACGCAGCAGGACTGTTTCGATGCTGCCGCGTCCGGTCAGATCGGTCGCCGCGTCCATCGTCTGATCGGCCCAGTCCGCGAAGCTGGCCATGGGGTTGTTCAGGCTTTGCAGCGCGCGATACCAGATCCGCCCCGGCAGTTCCCATGACCGCCCGCCCAGATAGTTGCAGAACAGATAGAAGGCGTGATTGGGTATCCCCGAATTGATATGGACCCCGCCATGGTCGTCGGTGGTGGTGACGAAATGATCCATGTGCCACGGCTGCGGGTCCTGGCCAAGCAGATCGTCCGCATAGGCGGTGCCCGGCGCCTTCATGCTGCGCAGGGCCACGCCGTTGACCCCCGGACCCAGGATCCCGCGACCGACCAGCCAGTCGGCCTCGTGCACCTGCTGTCCCAGGCTGCGTTGCAGCGCCAGGCTGCCGAACACATCCGCGATGCTTTCATTCAGCGCGCCCGACTGGTTTTCATAGATCAATCCGCCCGCGAACTGGATGACACCATGGGCCATCTCGTGTCCGATCACCGACAGCTCGAGGAAGGTCCGGAACAACTCTCCGTCGCCGGTGCCATAGGCCATCTGCGCGCCGTTCCAGAAGGCGTTGTTGTAGGCGCGGCGGTGATGGACGGTCGCGACCAGCGGCATGCCTTCCCCGTCCAGAGAGTTGCGACCGTATTCCTCGGCGAACAGCGAGAACACATGGCCGGCGCCGTCATAGGCAAGATCGGCATCGTCAACGCCGCACGGGTCGTCGCCTTCGCTGCGGATGAGTGTACCGGGCAGGGCGGCCTTGAAGCCGCCGTCATGGATGCGCCGGTCCGGACAGCACAGTTGCCCGGACGGGCTGAGCGCATGGCTGGCGAATGCACCGGACAGCAGGTCTGTGGGCGGCACGCCCGCGCGCGCGTGTTCCGCCCGTTCGTCCCGAACCTGCTCGTTCTGTTTCAGCAGGCTGCGCGCCATCCGGGCGGTGTCTTCGTCGCCACGCAGGGCAAGGACCTGCAGCATATACGGCGGAATGATGCAGTTGACGGGATTGTGCCCGGAACAGGACAAGGAAAAGCACATTGCGCGACCCCCGACAGGAACAACCCGTCCGATGGTAGCATGGAAGCCGGATGTCGCAAACGACAAGCGGCTTGCGACGGCACGAGGCCGAGCGGGTTCAGTCGATCCTGCGGCCCGTCTCGCGGTTGAACAGATGCAGGTTCCCGCGATCGAAGGACAGACGCATATTGTCGCTGAGCGTTGCGTCCGAGGGCTGCGTGATCGTCATCGCCTCGCCATTCGCCAGTCCGTGCACCAGGCGCTGCGCGCCAAGTTCCTCGACCGCTGTGACGCTGAATTCGATCGGCCCATCGGGTGTGACCGTCAGATCCTCGGGCCTGATCCCGATCGTTCCTGCATGGGCGCTGCCGGGCAGATGCGGCAGCGCGCGTGCGTCCAGCAGGTTCATGGCCGGGCTGCCGATGAAGCCTGCCACGAAGACGCTGGCGGGCCGGCGATAAACCTCAAGCGCGGTGCCGATCTGTTCGACCCGGCCGCCGTTCAGGACCACCAGGCGGTCGGCCAGCGTCATCGCCTCCAGCTGGTCATGGGTCACGTAAAGCGAGGTGGTGCGAAGCCGCTTCTGCAGTTGCTTGATCTCCAGCCGCATGGCAACGCGCAGCTTGGCGTCCAGATTCGACAGCGGTTCGTCGAACAGGAAGGCGGCTGGTTCGCGCACGATCGCCCTGCCCATCGCCACGCGCTGGCGCTGGCCGCCCGACAGGGCGCGAGGCTTGCGGTCGAGGAACGGGCCGATCTGCAGGATCTCGGCCGCCTCGTCCACGCGGCGCTTGATCTCGGATCGGGGCGTGCCGCGGTTCTTGAGACCGTAGGCCAGATTCTGACGGACCGACATGTGAGGGTAAAGCGCATAGTTCTGGAAAACCATCGCGATGTCGCGATCGGCCGGCTCGACCCGATTGACGATCCTGTCACCGATGCGGACCTCGCCCTCGGTGATCGATTCCAGCCCCGCCACCATGCGCAGCAGCGTGGACTTGCCGCAGCCCGACGGGCCCACCAGCACGATCAGTTCGCCATCCGCAATGTCGATGCTGACATCGCCCACGGCGCGCGTGCCGCCAGGATAGACCTTGCCGACATTCTCGAGGGTGATTGATGCCAAGTTATTTCTCCGTCTCGACAAGACCTTTGACGAACAGCCGCTGCATGCCGATGACGACCGCGACGGGCGGCAGCATCGCCAGGACGGCGGTCGCCATGACCAGATGCCACTGCGGCAGCCCGTCCACCGCATCCGCCATCCGCTTGATGCCTGCCACGATGGTGTAATACTGCGAGTCGGTGGTAACGAGCAGCGGCCACAGATACTGGTTCCAGCCATAGATGAACAGAATGACGAACAGCGCCGCCATGTTGGTGCGCGACAGCGGCAGCAGGATGTCGCGGAAGAATTTCATCGGACCCGCCCCGTCGATGCGCGCGGCCTCGACCAGTTCGTCGGGCATGGTCAGGAACACCTGGCGGAACAGGAAGGTCGCGGTGGCGCTGGCGATCAGCGGCACCGACAGGCCGGCATAGCTGTTCAGCAGCCCCAGCCCCGCGACGACCTGGAAGGTCGGCACGATGCGGACCTCGACCGGCAGCATCAGCGTCACGAAGATGCACCAGAAGGCCAGACCGCGCAGCGGAAATCGGAAATAGACGATGGCGAAGGCCGAGGTGATCGAGATGGCGATCTTGCCGCAGGCGATCAGCAGCGCCATGATCAGGCTGTTCAGCATCATCCGCGCGACCGGCGGGGTGCCGCTGGTCGAGACGCCGCGCTCCAGCATCAGGCTGTAATTCTCGACCAGATGCGGGCCCGGCCACATCGGCACCGTGCCTGACATGAAGTCGGTGGCGGTATGGGTCGAGGCGACGAAAGCCACCCACAGCGGCAGCCCCACCACCACGACGCCCAGGATCAGCACCAGATGGGCCATCGCGTTCAGGCCGGGACGATTCTCGATCATCAGTATTCGACCTTCTTCTCGACCCAGCGGAACTGAATGACCGTCAGCGAGATCACCAGCAGCATCAGGATCACCGATTGCGCCGCCGAACTGCCGATGTTCTGGCCGATGAAGCCGTCGAAATAGACCTTGTAGACCATGATGTTCGTGGCTTGTGCGGGCCCGCCCTCGGTCGTCGCGTCGATGACCCCGAATGTATCGAACATCGCATAGACGATGTTGACCACCAGAAGGAAGAAGGTGGTCGGCGAGAGCAGCGGAAAGGTGATGTCGAAAAAGCGCCGGACCGGCCCGGCGCCGTCGATCGCGGCCGCTTCGCGCATGGAGGCCGGGATGGCCTGAAGGCCCGCGACGAAGAACAGGAAATTGTAGCTTATCTGCTTCCAGGCGCTGGCGATCACCACCAGCAGCATCGCATCGGTCTTGGAGCTGATATGGTTCCAGTCATAGCCGACCACGTCCAGCACATAGGGCATCACGCCGATGGTCGGGTTGAAGATGAACCACCACAGGATGCCGGCCACAGCGGGGGCGACGGCGTAGGGCCAGACCAGCAGGGTCGTATAGACCCGCGCCGATTTCAGCATACGGTCCACGGCGATGGCCAGAAGCAGCGCAACCCCCATCGACATGATCGTGACCGACACCGCGAAGACCGCCGTGACCTGCAACGAATTCATGTATTCGGGGCTGCTCAGAAGCGCCCGGAAATTGGTCAGTCCCACGAAGCTGGAATTGATGCCGAAGGCATCCTCGCGCAGAAAGCTTTGCCTTACCGCCTGACCCGCCGGCCAGAGAAAGAAGATGAAGGTGATGGCCAGTTGCGGCGCCAGCAGAAGCCAGGGCAGCAGCTGATTGCTGAAGATCGTGCGCTTCATCCGAATTCCGGTCGTGCCTGTGGGGGCGGGGCCGCGCGAACGCGGCCCCGGTCAGTCATTGCTGGTGCTGGGCCTGGAACTCTTCGATCAGCTTGTTGCCGCGCTCGACCACACTGTCCAGTGCGCCCTGGGCATCCTTGGAGCCGGACAGAAGCTGTTCGAATTCCTCGTCGATGACGCCACGGATCTGGACATAGTTGCCGAAACGCAGACCTTTCGAATTTTCGGTCGGCGGGTTCAGCGTGATCTGGCGAATGCCGGTATCGGCGCCGGGATTCTCGGCAAAGAAGCCGGCCATTTCATCCGCCGCAGCCTGGGTGATCGGAAGATAGCCCGAGAAGGACGCCCAATCCGCCTGCACCGAGGCGCTGGACAGATACTCGAAGAATTTCGCGGCGCCGGCATATTCCTCGTCAGGGCGACCCGACAGGACCCAAAGCGTGGCGCCGCCGATGATCGAGTTCTGCGGCGCGCCCTCGACATCATCGTAATAGGGCAGCATGCCGAAGCCGAGCTCGAAATCCTTGGCGTTGGCGATCACGCCCGCCCGGCTGGCCGAGCTGTTCATGATCATCGCGCAGTCCTGCGAATAGAACATCGGGGGGGCATTGTCGCCGCCCACCGGGCCGCCATACTTGAAGACGCCCTCATCGGTCCACCGCTTGAGGTTCTCCCAGTGCTTGACCTGCACCGGACCGTTGAGCGTCAGTCGCGCATCAAGCCCGCCGAAGCCGTTTTCCATCGTGCCGATGGGCTGGTTGTGCCATGCGCTGAAGTTCTCGGTCTGGATCCAGCTGATCCAGCCGGTGGTGAAACCGCACGAGGCCGCACCCGAATCCATGATCTGCTTCGAGAATTCTTCCATCTCGGCCCAGGTCTTGGGCGGCTGTTCAGGGTCCAGCCCGGCCTTCTCGAACACGGATTTGTTGTAATACAGGATCGGGGTCGAGCTGTTGAAGGGCATCGACAGCATGTTGCCATCGGTGTCCGTGTAGTAGCCGACCACCGCCGGCAGGAAGGCGGACTGATCGAATTCGGCGCCCTGATCCTGCATCAGCTGGTGAACCGGCACGATCGCACCCTCTGCGGCCATCATGGTCCCGGTGCCAACCTCGAAGACCTGCACGATGGCAGGCTGCTCCTGGGCGCGGAACGCCGCGATCGCGGCGGTCATCGTCTCGGGATAGGTGCCCTTGTAGGACGGAATGACGTTGTAGTCTTCCTGGCTCTCGTTGAAGCCCTTGACGATTTCCTCAAGCTTCGAGCCCAGCTCGCCGCCCATCGCGTGCCACCACTGGACATCCGTCTTTGCATGGGCTGCCGACAGCGACGCGATCAGCGCCACCGCCGATGCGGTGATAAGTCTAGACATGTATTTCCTCCCGTTGGAGCTGCGTTCCCGGTCGGCCTAGCGGCCCACGGTGACGGAAGCGCAACGATCCTGTGAAGGGAATGTGACGATAATTGATCGCGCGGTCAACACGCGAGGATTTTCGCGTTTCTTCACGGATTTTCCTTCCGCGCGATCACGTTGCGCGGCGCGCGCGCGGCGAAGCCATCAGGCCGACCCCCCACCGCCGAACATCCCCTTCACGCCTGCGATCGCGGGCAGGATGGTGACCTGCAGAATCGGGTTGATCACATGCGTCACGATCGGAATCAGGATCAGCCCCAGCGCCAGCCCCAGGATGCCGTCGAAGAAGGCCGTCGTCGCCCACGCGACCGAGGCCGGAAATTGCGGGACCTGCAGCGCCACGGCCTCGGCCATGTGGTGGATCCAGTCATAAACGACCGGCCAGCCAAGATCCGCAATGCCGTGGACGACAATCTGGCCCCCCACCCAAAGCATCGCGGCCGTGCCGATGATGGTCAGTGCCTTCATGAATCCCGGCATGAACTTGACGATGCCCCGGCCGAGCGCGGCCAGAAGGCCGCCGCGTTCGGTCGCGAGGTGGACCCCGACATCGTCGGCCTTCACGATCAGCGCCACGGCGCCATAGACCGCGGTGGTGACGCCGATCGCCACGACCAGCAGGATCAGCGCCTTCATCAACAGCGAGTTCTGAACCGGGATCTCGGACAGCGCGATGGTCATGATTTCCGCCGAAAGGATGAAATCGGTCTTGATCGCGCCGGCGACACGTTTTTCCTCCAGCGCCGCACCTGCGTCATCGGGGTGGATGTGCTTTTCGCTGTCATGGGCGTCGGTCTGGGTGAAGGAATGCGCGATCTTCTCGGCGCCCTCGAAGCACAGATAGGCGCCGCCGATCATCAGCAGCGGCGTGATCAGCCACGGTGCGAAGGCCGACAGCAGCAATGCGACAGGCAGCAGGATCACCAGCTTGTTGACGATCGACCCTCGGGCGATCTTCCAGACAATCGGCAATTCGCGGTCGGCGTGAAAGCCACGCATGTATTTGGGCGTCACGGCGGCATCGTCGATCAGCGCGCCCGCCGCTTTTGTTCCGGCCTTCACGGCCTGTCCGGCGACATCGTCGATCGAGGCCGCAGCCACTTTCGAGATCGCCGCAACGTCGTCCAGCAGCGCAATCAGACCGCTCATGTGTCCCCCGGTTTCCGCGTCATTCCGTTCGCTCGCAAATTGCAGGTGCAACCCGGCGCGCGCAAGGCGGTTAAGTGCGCCTCGATCAGCGAATCGGCACCATGCACCGCGCGGCGCACGGATTATCGGGGCCCCGATCGCCCGACAGCGCCGCATGGAGGGCCGATCCCGGATGTCATCATCTTGCCGATCGCGGGTGACATCGCGTCCGCGACAACCACGTCGCAGGTCAGGACCTGCGCCGGGGCGTCGCTGTTCTGTGGCTTCAGCGGATCGGTCCCCGCTGCGTCGGCCTGCCTGGCGAACGCGTCATGGGTCGCCATCACAGCAAGGGCCGAGGCAGCAAGAGTGGTGGTCATGCATGCGCCTCATGCCAAGGCGTCCGGGTGTCCTGGGCTGCGGTTTCGCATCCGGCAAACACAGTCACGGAGGTCTTGGTGGTCGGTCGCGCCGGGAAAGCCCGGCGATCCTGTCACAAGCGCGTAAGCTCTGCGATCGCCACGATGGGACCGGTCGCCTGACCGGTCGGCGACCCGCCTGCCGGTTCGTCCGACAACGCGATGCGGATGCCTTCGGAGGGATCCAGACCTTCGGGCAGGGTCATGCGGGCGCTGCCCGACTGCGGCACGACGCCCAGAGAGATCGGGGCGCTTCCATCGGGCCTGATCCACCAGATCTCGTAATCGCGGCCTGACGACGGCGCGCCCTGTTGCAGGGCGATCTCCATTTCGTCGCCCTCGAGACGCGCGGCGACGCGAAGCGCCGCGTCTTCGGACACCAGTTCGGCCTGATAGTCCGGACCCGATGTCGGGATCGGAGGCGTCTGACCCGGCAGCCACAGGAAGGCGGCGACCGCGGCCACGGCCAGCAGGCCGGCCAGAGCGCCGACCGGACTGCGCCACCACGACCGGCGCTGGTTCGGATCCTCGCTCAGCGGAGCAAGGCCGTGGCCCAGTTTCTCGCGGATTCCCTGCCGGGCACGCGCGGGCGCCATGACCGGCGTCAGGCTTTCGGCCAGTCCGGCCAGTCGTTCCTGCCAGTCGCGCACTGCCTGCGCGAAGTCGGGGTCCTCGGCCAGCCGCGCGACGGCGGCGCGGGCCTCGTCGCCTTCCAGCAGTCCAAGCGCAAGCTCCGCCGCAAGCAGGTTGTCCTGTTGTTCCGGGGTCAGAGGCTGATCTTCGGTCATTGGCTCACACAATCCTTCAGGCGCAGCAGGCTGCGGCGCAGCCAACTGCGGACCGTGTTGATCGGCTTACCCTCGCGCTGCGCGAGATCGGCATAGGTGATGCCTTCAAGATAGACGGCCCGTACGGCGCCGGCCTGTGGCTCGGCCAGCTGGGCGAGACATTCGTCCAGAAGCCTGCGTTCCTGCGCGCGGATGGTCGCGGTTTCAGGGCCGGGCTCGGACGAGGCCACGGTCGCCGCAGCCTCGGTCGAGGCGGTCGCCGGGCGCGAACTGCGGGCCCGCAACCGATCGATGGCGCGGTTGCGCGCGATGGTGATCAGCCAGGTCATCGGCGACAGCCCGTTGGCCGCATAGCGCGCGGCGTTCTGCCAGACCTTGATATACACTTCCTGCAGGGTTTCCTCGGCCTCGGGGCGATCCTTCAGGACCGAAAGGCAGACGGCGTGCAGCTTTGCCGAGGTTGCGTCATACAACGCCTCGAACGCCTCACGGTCGCCCAGAGCGGTGCGCGCGATCATCTCTTCCAGCTTCAATCTGCGGGCGTCCTGCACGCGCGGCCCTCGCTCGGCTTGTTTCTGCGGGCGACTTTATGAGGCGCGCGGGGGCGCGTCAACGCGCCGTCGGCTTGCACACTGACAACGAATGCGCGATCAAGACGCGGATGCGAGGAAAGGGCCCCCGATGCTGGACATGAACGCGAAACCAACCGAAGAGATCGACCTGCGCGAGGCGTTCGGTCTGGACAGCGACATGAAGGTCAAGGGCTTCGCCGAACGCACCGACCGCGTGCCCGAAATCGACAGCACCTACAAGTTCGACCCGGACACGACATTGGCGATTCTGGCAGGCTTTGCCTATAACCGCCGGGTGATGATCCAGGGCTATCACGGCACCGGGAAATCGACCCATATCGAGCAGGTGGCGGCGCGGCTGAACTGGCCTTGCGTACGCGTGAACCTGGACAGCCATGTCAGCCGAATCGACCTGATCGGCAAGGACGCGATCAAGCTGGTCGATGGCAAGCAGGTCACGGTGTTCCACGAGGGCATACTGCCCTGGGCGCTGCGCAACCCGACAGCAATCGTCTTCGACGAATACGATGCAGGCCGCGCGGACGTGATGTTCGTGATCCAGCGCGTGCTGGAGGCGGACGGCAAGCTGACGTTGCTGGACCAGAACGAGGTGATCACGCCAAACCCCTGTTTCCGGCTGTTCGCGACCTCGAACACGGTCGGTCTGGGCGATACCACCGGGCTTTATCACGGCACCCAGCAGATCAACCAGGGCCAGATGGACCGCTGGTCGCTGGTCGCGACGCTGAACTATCTGTCCCATGACGCCGAGGCTGCGATCGTTCTGTCCAAGAATCCGAACTACAACAACGAGAAGGGCCGAAAGGCGATCAGCCAGATGGTCACGCTGGCCGATCTGACCCGGACCGCGTTCATGCAGGGCGACCTGTCCACGGTCATGTCACCGCGCACCGTCATCACCTGGGCCCAGAATGCCCGGATCTTCGACAATATCGGCTATGCATTCCGGCTGACCTTCCTGAACAAATGCGACGAACTGGAACGCCAGACGGTGGCCGAGTTCTACCAGCGCCTGTTCGATGAGGAATTGCCGGAAAGTGCGGCCTCGAAGGCACATTGACGGCACGGTGACAGTCGTCCGGGCGTCCGCTACGGAAGACGCCGGCTTCGCGCGTTCAGCGCATGCGCACCGCGGCAACAGGCCGGCCCGCCCGACGAACCATGACCTCCATCAGAAGCCTTTCCTGTCCACAGGCGCGATCAGCGCCGATGCCGACCGCGCCGCCCGATGGCCTCAGGGCCAGATCAGCCCTCGCGGGCCGCTTTGGTCGCGTTTGTCCACCAGACCAGCTCATCCAGCATGCCGTCCAGCCCGCCTTCCAGATGGTCCTCGATCTCGGACATGGGCGCGTTTTCGCCCATCGGAGAAACCTTCATGAAGTCGCCGCCGCCGATATGGATGGCGTTGCGCAGCGGCACCATCTGCAGCTCGATCCCGATCAGCCGCAGATGCTCGACCGCGCGTGCCGCACCGACGCCGCCATATCCCAGTGCCGCCAGCGGTTTGCGGTTCCATTCCTTGTAGGCCTGGTCCAGCGCATTCTTCAGCGCCCCGGTGATCGAATGGTTGTATTCCGCGACCACGAAGACGAAGCCGTCATATCCTGCCAGTTTCTTCTGCCACGCGACGGCGCGCTGATCCTCGGACGGAACCCACAGATTCGACGCTTTTTCGTTGAAGAAGGGCAGGTCCTGATCGCGCAGATCGACGAGGTCGAAATCAAGATCGGGATGCCCTGCGACCTTGCCCATGAACCACTGCGCCGGCTTGTCGGCGAAGCGCGCGTCGCGCGTCGAACTGATGATGACGGCGATCTTCGGTTTGGCCATGCGAGAATCCTTTCCTGATGCGATGGTATTTGGCAGAACGCAGGGCGGCGTCGTTGGTTCCGTGCCTGCGTCCGGGATCCGCCTGCAGGGCTGCGCGGGGCTGCGCAGACCTCTTGCCCCGCGTGCCGCGTGGTGGTCTATGGAAGGCATGAAGAAGTCCGATAATCCCGCCGATCCGTTCAAGAAGGCCCTGACCGAGGCCACCCGCGCCCTGGCCGATGAGCGCGAATTGAACGTCACGTTCAGCGCCGATCCCTCGGGGGTCGCGGGCGACACGATGCGTCTTCCGCAGATCAGCCGCCGGATGGGCCGCGACGAGATCCTGATGGCTCGGGGAACCGCCGATGCGCTGGCGATGCGCATGCGCCACCATGACGCCGGGACACATGCGAAATTCGCGCCCGCCGGCCCGATGGCGCGCGAGCTCTACGAAGCCTTCGAGACCGCGCGCTGCGAGGCGCTGGGGGCCCGCGACATGCCGGGGGCGCTGTCCAATATCGACGCCAAGATCGGCGCTGACGCCGAGAAGAAGGGCTATTCACAGATCAAGTCGCCCTCCGACGCGCCGCTCTCCGTGGCGGCCGGGTATCTGTTGCGGCAAGCCGCGACCGGGCGCGCGCTGCCGGGCGGGGCGCAGCATGTCGCCGATCTGTGGCGGCCCTTCGTCGAACAGCAGGCCGCCGAGTCGCTGGCCGATGTCCATGAGGTTCTGGCCGACCAGACGGCGTTCGCGAGGCTTGCGCGCCGGCTGATCAGCGATCTGGGCTATGGCGACCAGCTGGGCGACGACCCGGACGAGCCCGAACAGGACGACGCGGAGGATAACGCCGAGCAGGACGAAGAGGCCGGCGACAACCAGTCCCCCGATCAGGACGAAAGCGAAGACTCGGACAGCTCGGCCGAGCGATCCCAGGAACAGCAGCAGGACGAGCGTCAGGCCCAGGTCAGCATGGACGACCAGTCCGACGAAGAGCTAACGGACGAAGCCGAGATGCCCGAGTCCGACAGCCCGCCCGACCTGCCGCCGCCCGTCAGCGAGGCCAGTCCCGACTACAAGGTCTTCGCCCAGCAATGGGACGAGGAGATCCGCGCCGAGGATCTGGCCGACGCGGCCGAGCTGGAACGGTTGCGCGCTTACCTGGACAAGCAGCTGGACCCGCTGCGCGGGGCGGTGTCGCGCCTTGCCAACAAGTTGCAGCGTCGCCTGCAGGCGCAGCAGAACCGCAGCTGGGAATTCGACAAGGAAGAGGGTGTGCTGGACGCCGGGCGTCTGGCGCGCGTCGTCGCCAACCCGACGACGCCGCTGAGCTTCAAGGTCGAGAAGGACACCGAGTTCCGGGACACCGTGGTGACGTTGCTGATCGACAACTCAGGGTCGATGCGGGGCCGGCCGATCTCGATCGCGGCGATCTGCGCCGATGTGCTGGCGCGAACGCTGGAACGCTGCTCGGTCAAGGTCGAGATCCTGGGCTTCACCACCCGCGCCTGGAAAGGCGGGCAGGCGCGCGAGGCGTGGCTGCAGGCCGGTCGCCCCGCGCAGCCGGGACGGCTGAACGATCTGCGGCACATCATCTACAAGTCCGCCGACGCGCCGTGGCGTCGGGTGCGCCCCAATCTGGGGCTGATGATGAAGGAAGGTTTGCTGAAGGAAAACATCGACGGCGAGGCCCTGGAATGGGCGCACAAGCGCCTGTCGAAGCGCAGCGAGGCGCGCAAGATCCTGATGGTGATATCGGACGGCGCGCCGGTTGATGACAGCACGCTGTCGGTGAACCCGGCCAACTATCTCGAGAAACACCTGCGCGACGTGATTGCCATGGTCGAGCGCAAGCGTGCGGTCGAACTGCTGGCGATCGGAATCGGCCATGATGTGACCCGCTATTACGAGCGCGCGGTGACGATCACCGACGCCGAGCAGCTGGCTGGTGCGATCACCGAACAGCTTGCGGCACTGTTCGACAGGGACCCCCGAAAGCGTGCCCGGGTGCTGGGAATGGCAGCGATCCGGCGCGGTTGAGCGACGCCCGACTTGCGTCCCGCGACGGCCGGGGGGCCAGCCCCCCGGACCCCCCGATGTCGCGCCCGCCGTCGCGGAAATTCCGAGACGGCGGGGTCAGCCGTGCTCTTCCGCGGCGGTCTCGGCCAGCGCCTGATTCAAGGCGCGCAGCGCATCGATGTGATAGACGACGCCGATGATCTCGGGGTCCGGCAGCGGCGTGTCGGGGTCTTCAAGCTCGGCGGGTTCTGGCGGGCGGATGACCGGCAGGAAGGCCGCGCCCTTGCGGTCGAACTCGCGCAGCGCCTCGTCGAGGGGCATGCCTTCTGTCAACGCCTGGCCCGAAGCCATCAGGTTCCGGATCAGGTCCGCGGACGGCGCGCCTTCATCGTCCATCGCCCGCAGGATGGTCGTGATCCGCATCTTCTGGGGTAGCCAGACCTGGGGTCCCTCGGCGACATGGACGCCGCGGTTTTCGAGCTGCGTCAGAAAGTAGGATCGGTGCACCAGGCGGGAGGCCAGCGCCGAACTGAGCGAAACCGCGGTCATCACCGCGATCCCGGTCTGCCAGTCACCGGTCATCTCGAAGATGATCAGCGCGGTCGAGATCGGCGCCCCCAGAACCGCCGCACCCACGGCGGCCATCCCCGCGAAGGCGTAGACATTCACCATGCCCGACACCTCGGGCAGCATCCAGGTCGCGATGATGCCAAAGGCGAGGCCGGTCAACGACCCCATGACCAGTGCCGGCGAGAAGACCCCGCCGCCCATTCGCCCCCCCAGCGTCACCGCGACAGCGGCGGCCTTGACGACCGCAAAAAGGATCGCGTCGGTCAGGCCGATGCGGCCGTTCAGCGCCGCCGCCGTCGTCTCGTAGCCGACGCCGATGATATGCGGAAACGGGATTGCGATCGCGCCCAGGATCAGTCCGGCGACGGCTGGTCGCATCCAGCGAGGCCAGCCAAGGCGGCCCATCGCCCAGTTGCCGAAATTTTCGGCCCGGAAGATGCTGGACATCATGGCTGCCGCGACCAGCGCGGAAACCAGGCCCAGCAGCATGAAGGCCGGCAACTCGACGTAAAACGCCAGATCCATCGCCTGCGACAGGGTGAACTCTGTCAGCCCGCCGAATTCCAGCCGGTTGATGACGGTCCCGGCGACCGCCGCGATCGCGATCGGCGCAAAGGCGTGCAGCGCGAAGTGGCGCAGCACGACCTCGTGCGCGAACAGCGCGCCCGCGATCGGCGCGTTGAAGCTGGCCGCGACTGCACCCGCCACGGCACAGCCCAGAAGATCGCGGCCGGTGATCGGACTGGCGTCGATGCGTTTGGCGACCGCTGTCGAGATGACGCCGGCAAGATGGACCACCGGTCCCTCGCGCCCCGAACTGCCACCGGTTCCAAGCGTGATCAGCGACGCCGCGGCCGAGGCCAGCCCCTCGCGCGTCTCGACCCGACCGCCGTCCAGCGCGGCGCCCTCGATCACGTCGGCTACCGCCCGGACCCTGGCATCGGGCGTGAAACGGTCGAGGATCAGCCCGACGACAAGCCCGCCGATGACCGGGACGGAAAGCACCCAGTACCAGGGCAGACGCTGCGCCACCGTCGCCAGAGTCAGGTCGTCGGCGCCATAGATCAGCGTCTGCAATGCGCCGATGCCCAGACGGAATCCAAGCGCGGCGAAACCCGCGCCGATCCCGATCAGCAGCGCCAGCAACCAGAACTGGATCTGGCTGGGGCCGCTCTTCCGCATGATCCGGGTCGTGCGCGTTGCCCGATGGCGAAGCCGCAGCCAGCCCTTGCTCAGCCAGCCTCCGGCCGAGGCGGTCCTGGGTTCCGTTCCGGATTTCGATGGACGCGGGCGCATGGACAATGCCACTTCTGCTGGGTCGGACGCCAGCGAATCACAAAATGTCGGCCTGGTCCAGCAATCGCGGCAGCGTCGCCCGCAGCAGAGCCGTTCCGCCGGGCTGCCAGCCCAGATTTGACAGCGCCAGACATCGCGGCAGGCGCAGCCCTGTGGCATCCGCGCGCGGGGGCAGGCGGGCCTGGCTGCCGGTCAGGTCTTGCACCAGGCCAAGCAGATCGTGGCGATCCAGAACCAGGTCGCTGACATTGACCGTCCGCGGCGGGTCGGGCACCGACAGAAGCAGCAGGATCGCCGCAGCCAGGTCCCGGCCATGCACCTCGGTCGAGACGCGCGCGGACACCTGCCCGCCCGTCAGATACCGAGCGAACAGCGCACGCCATTTATGCGCGCGTCCGGGTCCGTAGACCCCTGTCGATCGCAGCGCCACCGCCCTGGTCCCGCGCGCGCGCATCCGCGCCAGATGGTTTTCGGCCTCGGCCTTGACGTGGCCGTAAAGCGTGGTTGGCCAAGGCGGCAGGTCATCCTCAAGCACGGTGCCGGGCGGATGGCCGTCGTGCACCGCCCGCGACGACAGAAACGCGATGCGCGGGACCCCGGCGCTTTCCGCCGCCTCGAACAGCCGGATCGAGCCGTGCAGATTGGCGTCGATGAAGTCCCGCGGTGCGTCGCCTTCGCCGCCGCGATAGCAGCCGGGCACATGGGCGAAGGCGCAGTGGATCAGCGCATCCTGTCCGGACAGGTCCGGGGCGTCCCCCAGACGGTAGCCGCGCTCGCGGGTGAGGCATGTGACGTGGTGACCGGCGGTCCGCGCCGCCGCGAGAACGAAGCCGCCGACGATCCCGCTGCTGCCAGTCAGGGCGATCCGCATCAGGCGGCTGGGCGGGCCTGTGCCGCCAGGTCCGGGATCGGATGGCCCGCTGCGATCGCACGCCAAAGTTCGATCAGCGGCCGCATCAGCCGGACCTTGTCATGATCCTGCCAAGGCTTCTCGTACTGGAAATGCAGGATCCGGATATCCTCCCAGCTCCACAGTTCCGGCAGGTTGAACCACACATATTGCAGCATGTTGTGATGGATCGACAGCCCCTGCCAATCGGGGAAATAATGTTGCAGGAAGGTCTGGTCGGTGCGGCGCCAGAACGCGCCGGGGCGGTCCAGGCGGGCCAGCATGTCGCGGTAGGTCCGCTGGTCGGGCCGTGCGGTGAATACGCCGGAATTCATCCGGTGAAATCCGTCCAGCCCGTCATAGACATTCGGCGCCGCACACAGTTCCGGCATCTCGAACAGCTTGTCCACAGAGCGCAGCACAACCGCGTCGGCATCGATGAAGATGCACCGGTCGTAGTCAAGCTGCCAGAGCCGCAGCTTGATGAAATTGTCCAGGGGCGTATGAAAGTCCGGCTTGCCGCCGCGCGTGAAGGCCGCGCGCTGGTGAAGCGCGCCGCGCGCGTGCGTGCGGTCGAACGCCTCGGATGTGGGCAAGAGGTCGGCGGCGATCAGTCTGGCACCATGCGCCCTCAGCCGGGCCAGATGCGCGGGCTGCAATCCGCGATGCATCACGACCAGATCCGCCGCCGTGCCGGTCAGCTTCAGCGATCGCAACAGCGCCTCGGCTCCGGGCAGGTAATCAGGATTGCTGACAAGTGTGACATAGGCGTGATCGGCTTGCGGTCGCGTCTCGGCGGACAGGCCTTCCGGCATTATGCCGGCAAACCGGCCAGCCAGCCTGCGGCGTGGCGAAGAAATCCAGGTCTTATCCATGTCTTGCCTTCTGCACTGCGGATCGGCTCAGCCGCCATTCGGCGCCAGGCTATGGCGATTTCGTGAACCGTTAATGACAGAACGTGCCCGTCGTTGCCAAGTTTCATTTCGCCAGTCACGGGTCGCCAGTCGGTGACAAGAGAAGGATTGCCGGTGAAATCTTCACCCGAGGCGGGCGCCCGGCTGCCTGCCCTCCCGGGATCGCGGCTGTCGCAGAGGGTGGCGGACCGCGACCACCATTCCGCCTCGCAGAGCTTTCGTCCCGCCGCTGGCCACCGGACCGTTCCTCTTGCTCGATCCCGGCGCCGATGCCGGTCCGGGCGCATGGCCGCGACGCCCGCCAGCCGGGCCACCGCCCTGCGCCATGGCACGAGGCCCGTGCTGCGCGAGCCGAACCCGCTGTCCAGGAAACCGGCAGCAGGCCATGGTGCCACGATCAGAGGCGAACACGGCGTGTGCGTTGGCAAGCGCGGGCAGATACAGGCTGAACAAGGCGCAGCGCGTCAGATGATGTGCGGGATCAAGCCTGGCCTTGCCCCCGACAAGTTTCTCACTACAGACTGGCCGGTGCCGGACCGGAACGGATGCGGCCGCCGCGGGTTGATCCTGCAAGCTACAATTGATGGAGAAACACATGTCTTTCAATAACGAGAACCCGAAAACGTCGGCAAAGAATCATCGCCCCGCCATCATCGGGATCGTCGTCGCGCTTCTTGTCGCGGTGATTGCCTTTCTTCTCTTCATGCCCGGCGCTGACGAGCAGAACGAAGGCATCGTCACGACTCCGCCGCCGGGCGATACCGCACTCACCGACGCCGAGGGCGACGAAGCAGGTGAAGCCGCCGTCATTGCACCCGACAGCGCCGCGCCGGTTACGCCCGATGACGATGCGACGGAATCCGACACGGACTGAGCCGTGCCGGTCATCTTTTCCCCCGCCTGGGCCGGACATGTCCCGCCGTGGTGGTTGACGCGAAGTTGACCATCACGGCCCGATGACTTTCCGTCACGGCCTTGCGATAAGCAGAAGACAGCCGCGGCCAACGCGGCGTCATTGACGGGCAGTAGCGAGGGCAGGATGCGGCACTTCACAGCGATCGTTCTGGGACTGATGGTGGTATTGGCAGTGGCCTGCTCGCGGACACCGCCGCGCGGGTCGGCCGGACCCGGCTATGTCGGAGGCGCGGTGCCGCAGCTGGGCGACAGCAGGCCGCATACCTGGCGCAACGGGCATCCCTACAACCATCAGGTGCACGGGATCGACATCTCGCGCTGGCAGGGCAGCATCGACTGGAACCGCGTCCGCAGTTCAGGCGTCAGCTTTGCCTTCATCAAGGCGACCGAGGGCGGCGACCACAGCGACCCGTCCTTCCAGCGCTACTGGCGCGAGGCTGCTGCCGTCCGGCTGCCCCGCGGTGCCTATCACTATTATTACTTCTGCCGCTCGGGAGCCGAGCAGGCGCGCTGGTTCATCCAGAACGTCCCGCGCGAGCGCGGCTCGCTGCCGCCGGTTCTGGATCTGGAATGGACCAACTCCCGGACCTGCCCGCAGCGGCCCGCCCCCGACCAGGTCAAGCGCGAGGCGAATGCATTCCTGGACATCGTCGGCCGCCACTATGGCCAGCGCCCGATCATCTACACGACCGTCGACTTCTACCGTGACAACCGGTTGGGCGACATGCGGGCGGAATTCTGGCTGCGCTCGGTCGCGGACCATCCGCGGATGACTTATCCGGGCCAGAACTGGGCCTTCTGGCAATACAGCGGCACCGGCACGGTGCCGGGCATTCGGGGCGACGTGGACCTGAATGCATTTGCCGGCTCTTCATCGGACTGGGCGCGATGGTTGTCGACACGCCTGACACGCTGAGGTCCCGCCCCTGGCTGGCTTTCGAGTTCGTGGCGCTCTATCTTGGCGCTCCGCTTGCGATTGCGCTGTTCCTGCCGCCGCAGCGGATGTTCTCGGCATTGTTCCTGTTCAGCCTGGCCGGGCTTGTCCTGCTGTGGCGTACCGGCGGCTTCCAGTGGCGCGAGCTGATCTTTGGGCGCCGCATGCCCTGGTGGGAGGTGCTGGGTATCGCCCTGGCGGCATTGGTTTCGGGGGTTGCGATCCTCTGGCTGGCGCGACCCGACGCGATGTTCGCGCTGGCCCTGGCACGGCCGGAATTCCTGCTGATGATATGGTGCCTCTATCCGCTGCTGTCGGCCCTGCCGCAGGAACTGATCTTCCGGCCGCTGTTCTTTCATCGCTACGGCGCGTTGTTGCCGCGCGGCAAAGCGGCGATCGCGGCCAATGCGGCGATCTTTTCCTTCGCGCATCTGATGTACTGGTCATGGGTCGTGGCGGTGCTGACCTTCGTCGGCGGCTGGTTCTTCGCACGCGCCTATCTGCGCCACGGCTTTCCCGCCGCATGGCTGCTGCACGCGGTCGCCGGAAACATCATGTTCGCCGTCGGCATGGGCTATTATTTCTACAGCGGCAACGTCGTGCGCCCATTCTGACCGGTTGACTTCCCGCTGCTGTCGCGGTTGATGCGGGGGCTGAACAAGTGGGGACCGATCATGCACGCCTATCGCAGCCATACCTGCGGCGATCTGACTGCCGCCAATGCCGGGGAAACCGTCCGCCTGTCGGGCTGGGTTCACCGCGTCAGGGATCATGGAGGCGTGCTGTTCGTCGATCTGCGCGACCATTACGGCATGACGCAGGTGCTGGCCGACAGCGACAGCCCGGCATTCGGCGCGATGGAAAGGCTGCGGGCCGAGACGGTGATCCGCATCGACGGCCACGTCAAGCTGCGCGACGCCTCGCTGGTCAATGCCAAGCTGCCCACCGGCGAGATCGAGGTCTATGCGACCGGGCTCGAGGTTCTGGGCGCGGCCGAGGAATTGCCGTTGCCGGTCTTCGGCGATCAGGAATACCCCGAGGAAACGCGGCTCGCCTATCGCTTCCTCGACCTGCGCCGCGAGACGCTGCACAACAACATCATGCTGCGGTCGCACGTGGTGCGCTCGCTGCGCAACCGCATGTGGGATCAGGGCTTCACCGAATTCCAGACGCCGATCATCACGGCCAGCAGCCCCGAAGGCGCGCGCGATTTCCTGGTGCCCTCGCGCCTGCATCCGGGCAGGTTCTATGCGCTTCCGCAGGCGCCCCAGCAGTTCAAGCAGCTGATCATGGTGGCGGGCTTCGACAAGTATTTCCAGATCGCGCCCTGCTTTCGCGACGAAGACCCGCGCGCCGACCGCAGTCCCACCGATTTCTACCAGCTTGACCTGGAAATGTCCTTCGTGGACCAGGAAGACGTGTTCGCCGCGATCCAGCCGGTTATCCAGGGCTTGTTCGAGGAGTTCGGCGGCGGCCGTCCGGTCGATGCCGACTGGCCGCGCATCCCCTATGCCGAGGCGATGCTGAAATACGGCAGCGACAAGCCCGACCTGCGCAACCCCATCGAGATGCAGGTGGTCAGCGAGCATTTCCGCGGTTCCGGCTTTGGCATTTTCGCCAAGCTGCTGGAACAGGACGGCACCGAGGTGCGCGCCATTCCCGCGCCAACGGGCGGCAGCCGCAAATTCGCGGACCGGATGAACGCCTTCGCCCAACAGCAGGGCCTGCCCGGCATGGGCTATATCTTCTGGCGCAAGGCCGAAGATGGCTCGACCGAGGCAGCCGGCCCCATCGCCAAGGCACTTGGCCCCGAGAAGACCGAGGCGATCCGCGTCCAGTTGGCTCTGGGTCAGGGCGACGCGGCCTTCTTCCTCGGCGGCAAGCCCGAGACTTTCGAGGCGGTGGCCGGCCGCGCCCGCAACCAGATCGGCCGCGAATTGGGGCTGACCGACGAGAACCAGTTCAAGTTCGCCTGGATCGTCGATTTCCCGATGTACGAGAAGACCGACGACGGCAGGATCGACTTCAGCCACAACCCCTTTTCCATGCCTCAGGGAGGCATGGACGCGCTGAATGGCGATCCGCTGAAGGTGCTGGGCTATCAGTATGACCTGGCCTGCAACGGCTATGAGCTGGTCAGCGGCGCGATCCGCAACCACAAGCCCGAGATCATGTTCAAGGCGTTCGAGCTGGCGGGCTATCCGGCCGCCGAGGTCGAAAAACGGTTCGGCGGAATGGTCAAGGCGTTCCGCTATGGCGCGCCGCCGCATGGCGGCTGCGCGGCCGGCATTGACCGGATCGTGATGCTGCTGGCCGACGAGGCGAATATCCGCGAGGTCATCATGTTCCCAATGACCCAGCGCGCGGAAGACCTGATGATGGGCGCGCCATCGGAACCGACCAACGAACAGCTTCGCGAACTGCGCCTTCGGGTCCTGCCGAAAGAGTGATCTGACAGCCTCCCGGCCCATGTGCCATAGATGCCACCACCGGTTCACGCGGCAGGCATCATGGTGACGGCATGACGTTCGACCCACAGATCGCGGCGATCAGGCTGGGATACGGCCTGTCGCCACTGACCGCGCCGCCGGCGACGGCCGGCGACCTGCTTGATTCCGTGCGGCTGGCGGGGATGGATCAGGACCCGATGCGGATGCGGCGGGTGCGACGGGTACAGGACCGCCTGGTCAAGCTGAATGCACGGATGAAAAACGCCCAGGGCGCTGAAAAGGCTGATACGCGCGACCGGAAACGCGCCTATCAGCGCAAGATCCGCGATCTTGAGCGGCAGCTGGTGCAGCGTCGGATCGCGCGCGCCGTCGGAGATCCCGCGGGGTTTGGCGAGCGGCTGGTGCAGTTCTGGTCCGATCACTTCACGGTCAGCGGCGGCGGCCTGCAGCAGATGCTGATGGCGGCCTCGCTGGTGGACGAGGCCATCCGTCCCCATCTGAGCGGGCGTTTCGCCGACATGATGTTCGCCGCTGAAACCCATCCCCGAATGCTGACCTATCTGGACCAGGCCCGGTCCTTCGGACCGAATTCCACAATCGCGCGGCGTCAGCAGAACCGCGAGCTTGGCCTGAACGAGAATCTGGCCCGCGAGATGATTGAGCTGCACAGCCTTGGCGTGGCGGGCGATTATACGCAGACCGATGTGCGGCAACTGGCGAAGCTGCTGACTGGCCTGACCTATAATGCGCGCAAGGACCAGAGCTTCCGCCCGGGCATGGCCGAGCCGGGCGCGGAAACGGTGCTGGGCCGCAGCTATGGTGGCGATGGTCCCGCCAGGCTTGCCGATATCCGAGCCGTGATCGACGATCTGGCAGGGCACGAGGACACGGCCAGCCATCTTGCCCGCAAGCTGGCCGTGCATTTCGTGTCCGACGATCCGCCCGCCGGACTGATCGGACGTCTGGCGGCGGTCTATCGCGAAACCGACGGCGATCTGGGTATGCTGTCCGCCGCGCTGGCAGAGGCGCCCGAGGTCGCGGCGCATTTCCGCGCCAAGATGCGTCAGCCCTTTGATTTCCTTGTTGCCGCATTGCGCGGCCTTGGCTTTGACCGGGATGCCGTGATGGCCCTGCCGCTTCGCGAGGCCCATGCGCGCCTGATCAATCCGCTGAAGGGGATGGGTCAGGACTGGGGCCGGCCTCGGGGCCCGGATGGCTGGCCCGAAGCCGCCGAAAGCTGGGTGACGCCGCAGGGGCTGGCGACGCGGATCGACTGGGCGATGCGCCACCCGGCCAAACTGGTCGCAACCTTGCCCGACCCGCGCAGTTTCCTGATCTCGACCCTGGGCGACACCGCGTCGGACGCGCTGCGCTGGGCCGTTCCCAAGGCGGAATCGGCGCGCGAGGGGCTGGCGATCATTCTGGCCTCATCCGATTTCAACCGAAGGTGAGGCCATGCTGTCCCGACGTCTGTTCCTGAAATCCTCGGCGCTGATCGGCTGTTCGGCGGCGGCGCATCCGCTGCTGTCCAGCATCGCCCTTGCCTCGGCGCCCGGCGAGAATCGTCTCGTCGTCATCATCCTGCGCGGCGCGATGGATGGGCTTGACGTGTTCCAGCCCTATGGCGACCCGCATCTGCGCGCCTTGCGCAGGACGCTTTCGCCAGGACCCGACGGCGGCGCGCTGGACCTGGACGGCTTCTTCGCGCTGCATCCCGCCCTGGCACCGCTGATGCCGCTGTGGCGGGCGGGCGAACTTGGCTTCGCGCCGGCGGTTTCCACGCCCTATCGTGACAAGCGCAGCCATTTCGACGGGCAGGACATGCTGGAGGCCGGGACCGGAACCGATCTTGCGCTGTATCAGCAGCGTGACGGCTGGCTGAACCGGTTGCTGCAGACCATGCCGAATATTTCTTCCGAAACAGCCTATTCGGTCGGCCTTGAGAAGATGCGGATCCTGGGCGGGCCGGCGCCTTCGAAAAGCTGGGCACCCGAGGCCGCGTTCAGCCTCAGCCCGCAGGCGCAGCGGCTACTTGAGCGTGTGTATCACGACGACCCGCTGTTTCGCGAGGCCGGCGGGCAGGCGATGGAGATCGTGTCGGAGGGCATCGGGACGATCCACGAGGATGGCGGCCCGACCCGTGACACCAGGGCACTGGCGCGCTTTGCGGCCGACCGGCTCAGCGCGGGGACGCGAATCGCGACATTCTCGATCTCGGGCTGGGACAGCCATGCACGGCAGTCAAAGGTGATCGGACGCGCGCTGGACCGGCTGTCCGACGCGATCCTGACGCTGCGCGAGGGTCTGGGCCGGACCTGGATGAAGACCACGGTCCTCGCAATGACCGAATTCGGGCGCACCGCCGCCGAGAACGGAACCGGAGGCACCGATCACGGCACCGGGGGTGCCCTGCTGATGGCGGGCGGCGCGGTCCGCGGTGGACGTGCAATGGGTCGCTGGCCGGGCCTCGCAGAAGGCGACCTCTATGCCGGGCGTGACTTGATGCCGGTTCGCGATATCCGCGCCTATGCGGCATGGGCGCTGCACGATCTTTACGGCGTCCGGCGCGAGGTGCTGGAAGGCACGGTCTTTCCCGGTCTCGACATGGAGGACAATCCGCGCATTCTGGCCTGACATCAGGCGCTGTTCTGCGGGGCATTCGACGAGGCCGGAATGACGCGCGGGATCCCGTCCAGACCCAGTTCCATGGCGCAGTCCGGCCCGCACGCGGCTGACCAGGACAGGACCCGTTCGGTCACATCCCGGCCACGCTGGCCAGTCGTTCCTGCACCATGCTGCTGATCCGCGCGAGGTCGGTGGCAAGCGCGTGGCCGGCCTGATGATCGCGCGCCAGGGCGCAGGCCGCTGCCTCGAGCGCCGGATCATGCGCCGATCGCGCGACCCCGGCAAGAAAGCGGGCGATGTAATCGATGGCGGCCGTGTCCTGGGCGTTCGACAGGATCTCGGCGACATGGGCCAGATCGTCGCGCAAGCCGGATGAGTCGGGCTGGATCACGTCGTCGGGCAGGGCGCGCAATCCGGTGCCGCGCGCTTCGGGTGGCAGCGCCGAAAGGATGGCCTGCTGGAACACGGCGAGGCTTTCGACGGGCTTGGGCAGAAAGCCATCCGCACCCGCCGACATCGCCGCATCCCGCGCGTCGGGATCGCCGGACATGCCCAGGACGACCGGCACGCGAGGCTCGGTCATGGTCACCTGGCGGATCAGCCCGGCGCCATCCCCGTCCGGCAACCCCAGATCAACGATCACGACCGCCGGACGATAGGTCTGCAGGTGACGGGCGGCTGACCTGAGACAGTCCGCGCGCCGGATCCGCGCCCCGGATCGCAGGCAGAGCAGGCGCACGGCCTCGCTGGCAAAGCGCGAATCCTCGACCACCAGCACGGTCAGCCCGGTCAGCGGACGCCCGGGCAGCGACATGCGCCACATCGGCAGCGCGTCTTTCGGTCCAGTCCCCAGATCGGTCAGCATGTCTGTCCCCCGTTCGATTGCTGCTGTTTCATTCAGATAAGCGCGGATTCCCTAAGAAGCCGTTAATGCGGCCTTGTTATCCTTTCGCTCGGCGATCGAAGAGCTTATGAAAGCCCGCAAACGGAGGCTGAGATGATCGGACGTCTGAACCACGTGGCCATTGCCGTGCCGGATCTGCAGGCGGCGGCCGCGCAATACGAAAACACACTTGGCGCGCAGGTCGGTCCGCCCAAGGACGAGCCGGAGCACGGCGTGACGGTCGTCTTCATCGAACTGCCCAACACCAAGATCGAGCTGCTGTATCCGTTGGGCGAGGATAGTCCGATCAAGGGGTTTCTGGAAAAGAACCCGTCGGGCGGCATCCATCACATGTGCTTCGAGGTCGAGGATATCATCGCCGCGCGCGACCGTCTGAAAACCCAGGGAGCGCGCGTGCTGGGCAACGGTGAACCCAAGATCGGCGCGCACGGAAAGCCTGTGCTGTTCCTGCACCCCAAGGATTTCAACGGCTGTCTGATCGAACTGGAGCAGGTCTGATGAATCTGACCGGCGGCATCGTCCTCTATGCGGTACTGTGGTTCCTGACCCTGTTCGTCGTCATCCCGATCGGCCAGCGCAGCCAGCAGGATGCGGGTCAGGTAGAGCCGGGCACGCCGGCAGGCGCGCCCGAGGCCACGCCGTGGCGGCGCAAGCTGACCCTGACGACGCTGATCTCGGCGGCGATCTGGGCGCTTGTCGCCTGGGTGATCCTTGGCGGAGTCGTCACCCGCGCGGATATCGAGAATCTGGACCAGATCTTCCGCTGATCAGGTGGAAAAGATGCGTGAACGCCGCCGCTGCCAGCAGCGGAACGGCGATGTTGACGATCGGCACCGTCAGCGCGATGGCGACCAGCGCACCGGCAGCGGTCACCGTGCCGCTGTTGCGCCGCCGCAGATCGGTGGCGTGCGGATCCTTCAGGTGACGACGGGCCACCAGCTGGAAGAATTCGCGGCCCAGCAGCCATCCGTTCGCCCCATAGAACAGCACGGGCGCCAGCGGGCCCAGGAACGGCGTCAGTACCAGTGACAGCACGGCCACGCCGACCACCGCAGCCATGACGGCCAGCGATTCCAGCAATCCGTCCAGAAAATCCAGCGGCAGGCCGCGCCGGGCCGGATAGTGGATGTCCTCGACGGCATCGGCCACGCGCTCGGCAAAGAGGCCCGCGAACCCTGCGGCGACCGGAGCCATCAGAAAAAAGCCCATGAGGGGGAACAGCGCCAGCGAACCCCAGGACAGCGTGTTGCCGACATCGATCGCGCCGAGCCAGGGCAGCGAAAGGCTGCCCGGCGTGAACGCGCGGATCAGCCAGAACGTGCCCGCCTGCAACGCCACGAACAACAGCAGCGTCATGACAAGCCCGGTCAGCACAAGCGACAGGATGCGCGGACGCAGCAGATCGCCCCAGCCAAGGGCCAATGCGCGCAGAGCGATCATCCCAGCCAGCGTGTCTTGGCGTCGATGTCGGGCCTTGGGCGCTCGGGCGGGGCGTCGGCGCGCGTGCCGATATGGATCAGGCCCGCGACGCGCTCATGCGCAGCCAGTCCCAGATGGGCCTGCGCGAAACCCTCATTCGTGGCCGCGAACCCGGTCAGCCATGCCGCGCCCCAGCCCGACGCCAGCGCGGCGTTGACAAGGCCAAGGCAGACCGCGCCCGCCGACAGGACCTGTTCCCAGACCGGAATCTTGTGATCGGCAATCGGCGCCGAGATCACCGCGACGATCAGCGGAGAGGCGAAGGCGCTCACCGCCTTTTCGGCCGCCGCGGCGTCCTGCCCGTCAGCCAGGACTTCCTGACGCAGGATCGGCACAAGCCGGTCCAACGCCGGGCGTTCCAGAACCACGAATCGCCACGGCTCCAGCTTGCCGTGATCGGGCGCGCGCGCGGCCAGGGTCAGAAGACGCATGACCTCGGCGCGGTCGGGCGCGGGATCCTTGAGCAGCTTGGGCGGATGCGAGCGGCGCGTGGCCAGAAAATCCACCGCGGCGTCGTTACGGTATTCCATGTCTGCCTCCTTGGCTTCCGCGTCGGCATTCCGCGTCGGGCGGTTGTTCCAGATGGCCTGACCGGGCGCAAGCGGACGCAGGGTCCGCGCTGGAATGTCCAGCTTGGTGCACGACATCAGGCGCGGCGCGCGAACCATGCCACAAATCGCAGTCTCGGCTGGATCACGACGCGTTCGGCTCGATCCGGTAGTTGCCTTCCGGCAGGTTGAGCGCCAGCCTCAGTTCGGTCAACTGCTGCATGCTGAAGGTGATCCGCGCCACCTCGTCCCCGTCCGGGTTCATCTGCTCGACGATCACCCGGTCGTCGAAGTTCAGGATGACGATATCCTCGTTCAGGGGGCGGGTATTCGGATCGGCCTCGTCGATCAGCGTGATCACTGTGGCGTCGAAATCATGTTCGATCGTAAACATCTGGGTCTCCTTGCGTTCCCATGACAATCGCGCGAAGCAGCGGTCGCGGCAACCCGACGGGGTTTGCGCGGCTATCCGCGACCAGATAAGCTGCACGCAACGCTGCGGGGAACGCGGCATCGGGCACATGGCGAGGCAGATATGAGCAGGGGCATACCAAAGCTGCGGATTTCAGCGATCATTGCGGTCGCCCTGCTGAGCATTTCCGCCTGCGCACCGATCCCGGTCCAGCAGACGCCCGGGCAACCGCCGGTGATGCCGCAAGTCCCGGCACCGGTGATGCGAAACGACGGCTCGCCCGAAAGCACGGCAAGGACCTTCATCGCGGTGATGAACCGGATGGAACCCGCGGTCGAGCGCGAATGCATCCAGCGCCGTACCCAGCCGCTGAACTGCGACTTCCAGTTCGTTGTCGACAACCGCCCGGGGCTGGAGCCGAACGCCTTCCAGACGGTCGATGATCGCGGCAGACCGATCATCGGCTTTACCCTGTCGCTGATCGCGGCCACCCGAAATGCCGATGAGATCGCCTTTGTGGTGGGGCACGAGGCCAGCCACCATGTGCTGAACCATCTGGAACGGAAATCCGGCGCAGCGGCAGCGGGCGCGGTGATTCTGGGCAGCATCGCCTCGGTCTATGGCAATGACGCGGCGGCGATCGAAACCGCGCAACGCATCGGGGCCTCGGTCGGGTCGCGCTATTACTCCAAGGAATGGGAGTTGCAGGCTGACTATCTGGGCGCGATCATGACGCTGAACGCCGGCTTTGATCCCGTGAACGGTGCGCGGTTCTTCCAGCGGATCCCCGATCCGGGCGATCACATCCTGGGCACGCACCCGTCGCGCGCATCGCGGCTTGCCCAGGTCAACCGGGCCGTGGCCGACGTCCGCAGCGGTCGGGCACGCTGACCCGGTGCAGGTCCGCCTGCGCGCGACATCAGCCAGTCGGCAGTCCGCCTTCGCGAAAGGTCTGAACAGGACCTGGCAGGGTGGCGGATTGGTTGACCCTCGCCGGCCCGCCATCGTCGCGGGAACGACCATGCCGAGGACTGTCTGGCAGGCCCTTTCCGGCCCAGCCACGCGGGCCGGGCGCTTCCGACTGATTCGCGACAGGCCGCCAAGCTGCGAGCAACGCTGTCGCCTTGCCTGACGATTCGCGACGGTCGCGGCGTCTGCCAGGACTGACATCCGGGCTTCAGCGCCTGTCCGAGGCCGCGCCACCTGCATGTCCGTCGGGAATCACCCAGCCCGAAAACGCGTCAACGCGATCTGGCATATCCTGAATGTGCCGCATGAGTGGATCGACGGAGGCGCCCGGCCACTGAAGGCCCGTGGGGTTGCGTCGCCTTGCTGATCGTCGCAATGCTGCGCGATCAGGATTTTCGGCCGCTTGCACGCGAGTTGCCAGGCGGCTTCCAGATCCCGAGAGATCTGGCGCAGGCGCGGCTTGCATTGGCGGGATTCTGCCGTCCGCCTGGCTGGCATGGCCGCCATTTGCCTTTCAAGGGACCGGTTCAACGCCGGATGCGGTGTTGCAATGATGTCGCAGCGCGACGATCCGATCTCAATACTAGACGATCTAGTTCCGATTTCACAATGACTTGAACGAAATCGACACTGGTTCTTTGACCGGCTGAAAAAAAACGGCGGGGTCGCGCCAGAAAAAACTGGCATATCGGCGGATTTCTGCTTTATTCGGATTACCACGCACATAATTGTGTTGTTGATTGCCACTCTCCGGCCGGGTCGGAGCGACGATGAGAAGGAATATCCATGATCGGGGTCGTGGTATGGAGCAGCTCGGCGCGAGAAAAAGCCGTGATCTGGTGCGAGGATCACGCGTCGTTGGCCTATCTGCAGGGAAGCGCCAATTTACTTGACCCGGCTTCGTGGCCCGAACCGGGTGACCTTCTCGAGCTTGAAAGCGAGATGATCGGGGATCTGCGTCACGCGCGTCGTGTTTCGGTGCTCTCCGAGCAGGGCTTCCCGCATCTTCCAGAATTGTTGAGCCAGGCCCAGCCCAGCCCGGTCCGGGACACGCATCTGCGTGTGGTCGCCACGCGTGACCGGATAGAAGGCGATGCCCATCCGCAGCCTGAATTCGCCAGGCTGTTGCGCGTCGGCGCCGGCCGCTGATTTCAAGCGACCTGGCGCTGACGATCATCCAGGGTTTTCAGATCCCTCTTGCCAGCGCCGCAACGCCAGTCCGGGCCATGTCGGACAGCCCCAGTGGCCGCATGAGATCGGCGAAGGCATCCAGTTTCGATTGCGTGCCGACCACCTCGAACACGAAGCTTTCCAGCGACGAATCGACAACATTCGCGCGAAAGATCTCGGCGATTCGCAGGGCCTCTACGCGCTTTTCGCCCTGACCGTGCACCTTGAAGAGGCCCAACTCGCGTTCCACCACCGGACCCTCGACGGTCAGGTCATGAACCTCGTGGACCGGTACGATCCGCCCCAGCTGAGCCTTGATCTGTTCGATGACGGCCGGCGTTCCGCGCGTGACAACCGTGATCCGGGACTTGTGGCCTGTATGATCCACCTCGGCCACCGTCAGGCTGTCGATATTGTAGCCGCGACCCGAGAACAGGCCGATGACACGGGCCAATACGCCAGGCTCGTTCTCGACCATCACGGCCAGGGTGTGGCTTTCGATGATCTCGGAGTTCGGATCGCGCAGGTCATAGGCCGAGTGGCTCGACATGCCCTTCTGAATATTCAACGCATTCATCACTCTGCCCTTATCCTGTGTGCAGAAATCATCCCGGGGGCGCGGCGGTGACGCCCCCCGTCTCAGACCAGAACGGCACCCTGCGATTCGATGACCCCAAGCGTCTCGGCCTCGCCCAGCAACATCTCGTTATGGGGCTTGCCGGATGGGATCATCGGGAAGCAGTTCTCGTGTTTCTCGACAAGCACGTCCAGGATGAAGGGTCCGTCATAGTCGATCATCTGCTGGATCGCGTCGTCCAGGTCCTTCGGGTCCCGGACCTGCGCGCCCTTGCAGCCGAACGCCTCTGCCAGCTTGACAAAGTCCGGAAGACTGTCCGACCAGCTTTGGCTATAGCGCTCTCCGTGCAGCAATTGCTGCCACTGGCGCACCATGCCCAGACGCTCATTATTCAGGATGAACTGCTTGACCGGCAGATGGAACTGCACCGCGGTGCCCATTTCCTGCATGTTCATGAGCCAGCTGGCATCGCCTGCCACGTTGATGACCAGCGCGTCGGGATGCGCCATCTGGACGCCGATGCTGGCCGGCAGGCCATAGCCCATCGTGCCCAGCCCGCCCGAGGTCATCCAGCGGTTCGGCGCGTCGAAATGCAGATACTGGGCGGCCCACATCTGATGCTGGCCGACCTCGGTGGTGATGTAGCGGTCGTGGTTCTTGGTCAGCGCCTCCAGGCGCTGAACAGCGTATTGCGGCTTTATGATCTTGTCGCTGTTGCGGTAGGCAAGACAGTTTCTGGATTTCCAGCCCTCGATCTTCTCCCACCACTGGCCAAGCGCCGCCTTGTTCAGCCTGCGGCCGCGCGATTTCCAGACCTTCAGCAGATCTTCCAGCACATGGCCGACATCGCCGATGATCGGAATATCGACATGAATGACCTTGTTGATCGAGCTGGGGTCGATGTCGATATGCGCCTTGATCGAGCCGGGACTGAAATCCGCCACGCGTCCCGTGATCCGGTCGTCAAAGCGCGCGCCGACATTGATCATCAGATCGCAGTCGTGCATCGCCAGATTGGCCTCGTAGAGACCATGCATTCCCAGCATGCCCAGCCAGTGCTTGCCCGAAGCCGGGTAGGCACCAAGGCCCATCAGCGTCGAGGTGACCGGGAATTCGGTCGAATCGGCCAGTTCGCGCAGCAACTGGCTTGCGCCGGGACCGGAATTGATGACACCGCCACCCGTATACAGGATCGGCCGTTCGGCCTGTTCGATCAGCTCGACCAGCCGCGTGATTGCGGTGATGTCGCCCTTGCGCACAGGCTGATAGCGCGCCGGTTCGATCTGCTTCGGTCCGACATATTCAGCGGTCGCGAACTGCACGTCCTTCGGAATGTCGATCAGAACCGGACCGGGACGGCCCGAGGTTGCGACATGAAACCCCTTGTGGATCGTCTCGGACAACTTGTCGGGGTCCTTCACAAGCCAGTTGTGCTTGGTGCAGGGACGGGTAATTCCGACCGTGTCGGCCTCCTGGAACCCGTCGGTTCCGATCAGGAAGGTCGGCACCTGGCCCGACAGCACGACCAGCGGGATCGAATCCAGCAGGGCGTCGGTCAGGCCCGTGACGGCATTCGTCGCGCCAGGGCCCGAGGTCACCAGGACGACGCCCGGCTTGCCGGTCGAGCGGGCATAGCCCTCGGCCATGTGGACCGCGCCCTGTTCATGGCGGACGAGCACATGGGTGATGTCGTTCTGCTGGAAAATCTCGTCATAGATGGGTAGCACCGCCCCGCCCGGATAACCGAATACGGTATCGACGCCCTGATCGCGCAGCGCTTCGACAACCATTCTCGCACCCGTCATCATTCGGGACATCATCTCTACTCCATCAAGTCAAACCCGGACCATGGCGCAGCGATGCCGGCCACGGCGTCGGCGCAAACTATGGAGGTGCTCGGTCGCGGTCAATGGGGTTCGGCGGAGAAAGTGACCCAAGACGGCCGGGAATTGTAATATTCTTTCGCGGATCAGCGATAGAATTGAGGCAGGGCGATGCGCGCGACCTGTTCGACGATCGGGTCCACCGACAGCGGGTGAGCCTCGTTCGAATGCTCGCCGGGATCGCCGATTTCCTGCCAGACGCCGCCCTTGTAGATCTCAAGCGCCGAGAAGCGCGATTTGTAGTCCATCTTGCGGCTGCCCGGCACCCAATAGCCCAGATAGACATAGGGCAGCTTCGCGGCCCGCGCGATCTCGATATGGTCCAGGATGATGTGGGTCCCAAGGCTGGCCGCCTGCAGCGCCGGATCGTAGAAGCTGTAGACCAGGCTCAGCCCGTCATCCAGCACATCCGTCAGGCAGACCGCGGCAAGATGATCGTCGCCGTCGGTCAGTTTCTGGGGGTCGCGACCGTCGCAGCGATATTCGATCACACGGGTCTTGACCGGCGTTTCCTCGATCATTGCAGCGAACTCGAAGATATCCATGTCCGCCATGCCGCCATCCGCGTGGCGCCGGTCCAGATAGCCGCGAAAAAGATCGAACTGCTCCTCGGTCGCCCAGGCGCTTGTGGCCAGTCTGCGAAGCCCTTCGTTCCTGCGCAGCAACCGGCGCTGAGTGCGCGACGTGGTGAAATCCGCGACCCGGATCCGCGCCGACATGCAGGCGACGCAGCTTTCGCAGCTGGGCCTGTAAAGCACGTTCTGGGACCTGCGAAAGCCTTGCCGCGAAAGCGCGTTGTTCAGATCGGCCGCGTTCTCGCCGTGCAGCGCGGTGAACAGCTTGCGTTCGGCCCGGCCGTGAAGATACGGGCAGGGCTGCGGAGCCGTGACATAGAATTGCGGCGCGTGCGGCACGGTGTGACGCATCAGGCACACCTAGGGAGGCAGATGAACGGTGCGTATCTAGTCATGCGTGCGCTGCGTGTCCGTGATTTGGCCTGGCTGACGGTCTGGCGCAAAGCCTAGCAACGAAATTCCCATGCGCCAAGCAGGGAAAGGGTTAATGGCGGCGCTTGCGATATCGCCGGCGCGTTGACGGCGCAGAGGCTTCGTCTACTGTAGCCGCCATGGATTTCGACGCCGCCATTACCCGCCTGCCGCTGCCGTTCGACCGCGCCCGCGCCGCAGATATTCGTAAGCATTTTCCCGATCTTCCGGAGCGCTCGGCGAATCTGATCGCCGCTGCTGCCGGATGCAGCCCCTTTCTGGCCGGGCTGATCGCGAAAGAGGCCGATTGGCTGCGGTCGGGAGGGCTGGAGCATGAAGACGTCGTCGCGCGCGAAACCCGCGGATTCGAGGACCTGGATGCCAACGAGCTTGGAATCGGCTTGCGGCGCGCCAAGCGGCGCGTGGCGCTGTTGACGGGGCTGGCCGATCTGGGTGGGGTCTGGCCGCTGGAAAAGGTTACCGGCGCCCTGTCCGGTCTGGCTGACCGTGCCGTCGATCTGGCTCTGCGCGCGCATGTCGCGCACGAGGCCCGGCGTGGCAAGCTGCCATCCACGGATGCCGACGCGGGCGGGATCTTCGCGCTGGCCATGGGCAAGGGTGGCGCGGGCGAGCTGAATTACAGTTCGGACATCGACCTGATCGTGCTTTTTGACGAGACCGCCTATCACGAAAGCGACCAGGTCGAGGCCCGTGCGGCGCTGATCCGGGCGACCCGCAGGATGGCCGCGACCTTGTCGGACGCGACCGAGCATGGCTATGTCTTTCGCACCGATCTGCGGCTGCGTCCGGACGCAGCGGTCACGCCGGTCTGCATTTCGACCGCTGCCGCGCTGACCTATTACGAGGCCGAAGGCCGGACCTGGGAACGCGCTGCCTTCATCAAGGCGCGGGCGGCCGCTGGCGACATCGTGGCGGGCCAGCGTTTCCTGGACGATCTGCGCCCCTTTGTCTGGCGCAAGCATCTTGATTTCGCGGCCATCCAGGATGCTCACGACATGCGGCTGCGGATCCGTGACCACAAGGGGCTGGGCGGGCGGCTGGAAGTGCCGGGCCACAACATGAAGCTGGGCCGCGGCGGGATCCGCGAGATCGAGTTCTTCACCCAGACCCGGCAGCTTATCGCCGGCGGCCGCGATCGGGATCTGCGCTGCAGGGATACGGTCGGCGGGCTTGCGGCGCTGGCTGAAAAAGGCTGGATACCGGCCGAGGTCGCCAGCGAGCTTGCCGATCACTACCGGCAGCATCGCGACATCGAACACCGGATCCAGATGGTCAACGATGCCCAGACCCACACCCTGCCCAAGGATCGTGACGGATTGTCGGTGATCGCGGCGATGATGGGCGAGGCGGATGTGGATTCGTGGTCGGCGGCGCTGAAGGCAAGGCTGGAGCGCGTGCATGAACTGACCGAATCGTTCTTTGCGCCGGGCGAGGCTGGCGAAGCGCCCGCGATGTCAGGCGATGCGCGCGCGATCATCGATCGCTGGCAAGGCTATGCCGCGCTGCGCTCGGCCCGCGCGCAGCAGATATTCAAGCGGGTCGAGCCCGAATTGCTGACCCGCATGGCACGGACCGGCCATCCCGACGAGGCGCTGGCCCGTTTCGACAGCTTCCTTGCGGGGCTGCCGGCCGGTGTCCAGCTGTTCGCGCTTTTCGAGGCCAATCCGCAACTGATCGACCTGATCGTCGATATCTGCGGCACGGCGCCGGGACTGGCGGCCTATCTGGCACGGCATCCGGGTGTCCTGGACGCAGTTCTGGCCGGCAGCTTCTTTGCGCCATGGCCGGGAGCCGCGGGCCTGCGCGACGGGCTGGGCGATGCGCTTGGGCTTGCGATGACTGCGCCGAGCGGGGGATACGAGCGCGCTCTGGATGCGGCGCGCCGATGGGCGCATGAATGGCATTTCCGGATCGGAGTCCATCATCTGCGCGGCCTCATCGACGCCGATGAGGCCGGGCAGCAATATGCCGACCTGGCCGACGCTTGCGTGGCCGGACTTTTCCCGGCCGTGGCCGATGAGTTCGCGCTTCGCCACGGGCAGCCGCCGGGCAGGGGGGCCGTGGTTCTCGGTATGGGGTCGCTGGGTGCGCGGATGCTGAACGCCGGTTCGGATCTCGACCTGATCGTGATTTACGACGCCGATGGGATCGACAGTTCGGACGGCCTGCGTCCGCTGGCGACACGACCCTATTACGCGCGGCTGACCCAGGCCATGATTACCGCGCTGTCGGCGCCGACCGCCGAGGGAAAACTCTACGAGGTGGACATGCGGCTGCGTCCGTCGGGGCGACAGGGCCCCGTGGCCACCTCGATCCAGAGCTTCGAGAACTATCAGATGACCGAGGCCTGGACATGGGAGCATCTGGCGCTGACACGCGCGCGCGTCGTTGCCCGGACCGGTGCGGCGGGGAGCGCGCTGGCGGATCAGGTCGAGGCGCTGCGGCTGGAGGTCCTGCGCCAGAGGGGGCCCGATCCGCGCGTGATGCCGGACCTGGCGCGGATGCGAGCGCGGATATTCGCGGCCAAGGCGCCTGACGGGCGCTGGGACGCCAAGATCGGTCCAGGTCGTCTGCAGGATATCGAGTTGCTGGCGCAGTCCTGCGCGCTTCGATGCGGCGACCCGTCGCGCGCGACGCTTGCCCAGCTGCGTGCGGGGCGGCGCGAAGGTGTTCTGGACAGTCGGCTGGCAGAGCAGCTTTCGTCGGTCTGGCGGTTCCTTTGGCGGCTGCATGCTTCGGCCCGCCTGCTCACCGAGCGTCCGCTGGACATGGACGAGATCGGGCTTGGCGGTCAGGAATTCCTGCTGCGAGAGACGGGCTGCACGGACCTTGAAGAACTGGAGGCGGGCCTCCTGGACGGGGTTGAAAACGCCGAGACGATCCTTGCGGACCAGTTGTCCGAGGTCGCCGCAGAGGACGAGGCCGCCGCAGAGGACGAGGGTTGACCCGAGGGTCCGGCCGTCGCGCTCGCGGCGCCGTTGGCAGGCTCTCGGGGCCTTAGCCTGCTGCGGCCCTGAGTTCCTGGTCGTCCGACGCAGGGCTTGTGCGGCCGATTGCAGCGGTCATGATCCCCGCTGCCAAGCCGGGCGCATCGGCTGCGCTTGCCGTGACCGACCCGGCGCCGCGGCCTTCCCGCGCGATGTCGGACAGAGACCTGCCACCGATCGGGCCCAGCAGCGGCACCTTGACCAGCCCCTCTCCGGCCGCTTCGGCGTCCGGCATCGGATCGGCGTCGTTCGCGTCGAATATCCCGTGGGCGGTCTTGTCCCAGTAGAACGGCTTGACCACGACCTCGTAGATCGCCTTCCATCCCGCCAGGCACCCCAGCGGGAAATACAGATGCAGTGTGGGCACCCAGGCCATGAGATGGCGGTGTTTCGCGCCGCGCACCGCCCACATGCCGACGCCGATATTGATCAGCTCGGAGACCACGAACAGGCCGAACAGCGCGGTGATCGCGTGGCCGCCCCAGACCCCGTCCAGCGGTGCGCGCAGCGGATGCGGCAGGCCGACACTGAGCAACCAGAAGCTCCACAGCACCGGGGCCAGCAGGTATTGCGAAAGAGTGCCGAAGAACTGAACCTGAAAGGCACAGAAGCGCCATGCCCCCAGTTCGCGCCACAAGCGGACCGGGTCGCGCATATGCACCCCCCAGGTCATCGCGTATCCCTTGAGCCAGCGCGATCGCTGCTTGACCCAGGGCAGGGCCCGGCAGTTTGCCTCTTCGTCGGTGGTGGTGTCCAGAATCTCGGTCCGCCATCCGCGGCGGGCAAGGCGGACGCCCAGGTCGGCGTCCTCGGTGACGTTCCAGGCATCCCACGCGCCCACCGATTCCAGCGCGTGCCGCCGAAAGAACAGCGTCGTACCGCCCAGAGGCACGACCAGTCCCAGTCGCGCAACCCCCGGCAGCAGCACGCGGAACCAGGCGGCGTATTCGATCGTGAAGCATCGCGCCAGCCAGTTGGTGCGGGGATTGTAATAGTCCAGGGCGCCTTGCAGGCAGGCCGTGTCGGGCGGGGCGAAGTGAAACCGGCGTGCGACCTTGTGAAGCTGGTCCGGATCGGGGCGATCCTCGGCATCCCAGATCCCCACGATCTCGCCTCGACAGAAATTCAGGGCATAGTTCAGCGCCCGCGGCTTGGTCTGGATCGGGCCTTCCGGGACCTCGACGACACGCAGCCAGCGAGGCAGCTGCGCCCCTTTCAGCGCCTGACGGGTAATATGGTCGCTGGCCTCGATCACCAGCAGGATATCGGTCAGTTCCCGCGGATATTCCAGCCGGGACAACCGCGTGACCAGCTTGCCCGCGACGTCGCTTTCCTCAAACAGCGGCACCATGACCGAAATCACTGGCAGCGGCCCTTCCATCTGCGGCACCGCAAGCCGACCGTCGCCGGCCGCGCGCCGGACCAGGCGTTGCTCGGCCCGGACCCGCAGCGCCGCCGCAAGGGACATCAGCTTCAGGGCCGTCTGCGTGATCAGCGTCAGGGCGGCCCACGCGGTCAGCAATGTCAGCATCGCGACCGGCACCAGCCACAGGCCCAGAGCCATTGCCGCCATCACGCCGATCGCCAGCCTGCCTGTCCGGTGTTCGTTGCGCGTGCGGCAGCTTTCCTCGGGGCGGACGCGAAATTCCGCGGCGCGGATCATCGCGCTGCGGCGGGTCGCGAGAATTGCTTCCTGTGCCTGCGCTTCGCTGCACAACAGCATGCGGATTCGCCCGAATTCGGATGGCAGAGCGCCGCAGATCTCTTCGAATTCGTCGGGCCGAGCGGTCGCGACCCATGTCACGCCGCCGATCCGGCGCCACGGCAGGATGCCTTGCGCCAGGCAGAATTCGGCCCCCGCAGCGTCGATCAATCGGGGGTCGGCAGGGGTCGCGGCCGGGTCGATGGCGCTGGTCCGCCATTGGCGCGACAACGCGCGTGTCAACGCCTCGGGCGTGACCCAGCCCTGAGCCAGCAGGATCTGTCCTAGCCTCGCCTTCTGGCGCTGCCGCATGACCACCGCTTTCAGCAGATGGCCTGGCTGGACCGCCCCATCCTCCAGAAGGATCTGCCCCAGTGGCTGCTGATTCCGGGGCGCAAGCGCAACCGCGCCGGTTTGAGCCGGCTCGACCGGATCCGGATCAGACTGGGCAGAGGTCGCAGGCATGGACATGGCGATTCCTTCGCGGAGCGCCCAGTCGTGGCATGAAACCGGTTAAGAAGATGTTAAGCGGGCAAGCTTTGCCTCAGCCACGGCGCGCACGCATGGCATCGGAAAAGCGCTGGAACAGATACAGGCTGTCCTGCGGGCCCGGCGCCGCCTCGGGGTGATACTGGACGGAAAACACCGGCTTGTCCTCGACCCGGATGCCGCAATTGCTGCCATCGAACAGGCTGACATGAGTTTCGATCACGCCCTTCGGCAGGGTCTGCGAATCGACCGCGAAGCCATGATTCATCGACGTGATCTCGACCTTGCCGGTTTCGTTGTCGCGCACGGGGTGGTTGGCGCCGTGATGGCCATGGCCCATCTTGACCGTCTTCGCCCCCAGCGCCAGAGCAAGCATCTGATGGCCAAGGCAGATACCGAACACCGGCATGTCGCGGGCCAGCAGCTGCTGGATCATCGGCACGGCATATTCGCCGGTCGCCGCCGGGTCGCCGGGCCCGTTCGACAGAAACACGCCCTCGGGCTGATGCGCCAGAACGTCCTCGGCCGTCGCGGTTGCCGGCAGGACCATCACATCCGCACCGTGCGCCACCAGCGAGCGCAAGATGTTGCGTTTGGCGCCGTAATCCAGCGCGACCACCTTGAAGGGCTTGTCTTCGGGTGCGGTGCCGAAGCCCTTGCCCCATTCCCAGCCGCCTTCCTGCCAGCGATAGCTTTGCGCGCAGCTGACCTCGCGGGCGAGGTCCATGCCGACCAGTCCCTGCCACGCGCGCGCCCTGGCAATCATCGCCTCAAGGTCGAAACTGCCTTCCGGATCGTGGGCCAGCACGACGTGGGGCGCCCCTTGCTGGCGGATCGCGCGGGTCAGCCGGCGGGTATCGACCCCGCCTATTCCTATTCTGCCGCGCCGCGCCATCCATTGCGCCAGATCCCCGGTCGCCCGCCAGTTCGAGGGGGCGGTCGGGTCCCAGCGGACGACGATGCCGCTGGCGACGGGATCGGGCGCCTCGTCATCTTCGGGGTTGATGCCGGTATTGCCGATATGGGGGAAGGTGAAGGTCACGATCTGGCTGGCGTAGGAGGGATCGCTCATGATCTCCTGGTAGCCGGTCATGGCGGTGTTGAAGACCAGTTCGGCCACGACCTCTCCGGGGGCGCCAAAGCCCTGGCCGTAGAATACGGTCCCGTCGGCAAGCGCAAGGCAGGCTGTCGGTTTAGCGGCCATGGTGGCACCCTCTGGTGTTAAATCAGCCGGTGAATAGGCGGCGCGGGCGGCAAGGTCAAGAAGGTCAGGCTTTCGTGACGCCGGGTGGCGGGTTGATTCCCCCGCATCAACGCTCTACATCGCCAGCTTTCCGGCGCGCGCTGAAGGCGCGCCCCAAGGGATCATCCCGGGAGACAGCTGATGGATCTGCGAGCCAAACTGCAAGCCGCCACCAAGGAGGCGATGAAAGCCAGGAACAGCACCCGGCTATCGACGCTGCGCCTGATCGGCGCGGCCGTCAAGGACCGAGAGATCGCGCTGCGCGGCGGGGACGGCGAAGGCGGCGAGATGACAGAAACCGACCTGATCGCGATCATGTCGAAGATGGTCAAGCAGCGTCAGGAATCAGCCAAGGCTTACGAAGAGGGCGGCCGACTGGAGCTGGCCGCTCAGGAGGAAGAGGAAATCCGGATCATCCAGGAGTTCCTGCCTCGACAGCTGGACGAAGCCGAGACATCGGCAGCCATCGATTCCGTCGTCAGCGACCTGGGCGCGACCAGCATCCGCGACATGGGACGCGTCATGGCCGAGTTGCGCGTCCGGCACGCCGGGCAGATGGATTTCGGCGCCGTGGGCCCGATGGTCAAGGCGCGGCTTCTGAACTGAGCCGCCGCAGCCCTTGCCATGCTGCCGCGCCGCGCGGCACAGGCAAGACGATCGCCAACGCCCGCAGCGGCCCGGCACCATGCCCCGGTGCGGCGCTGCCCGCCAGTCGCAGGCAACCGCGGCCGGCAATCTGCCGGGGCTTTCAATTCACGGCGAGGATGACGCCTGATGCCTGAGCAGGGATTCCCGCGTCTCCGGCGTCGCCACGGCACTTTGTGGCCTGCGCGCCGTTCGCTTTCCTATCGCAGCGTCGCCAGACGTTTCTGAAGCTCGTCACACAGGGCGCGTCGTTCCTCGGGTGTCAGGAACACCCCCAACTCGACCTCTCGCTGCCCGTCGGTCAGCGTCAGGTAATCCTCGACAGGCCCCTTTCGCAGCCCCGCGCGCACCCAGTAGCTGTTGGTTTGCCAGTGGCGCGCGGGACGGCCCGGATCCAGCCTCGACAACGTCAGCGACCGGCGGTCCAGGGTCAGTTCCTCAACTGTCTCGCCACTGCGATAGCTGCGCTGCAGCGCATACCAGATGCCCCAGACCACAAGCGCCATGAAGGGCAGCAGGCCCCACAGCACGCTGGTTCCCAGCACCGCAAGCAACGGCAGCGCCAGCAACACGGCCGTCACGGCGATGAACCAGACAAAGCCGCGCGCCGGGAGTGACCGGTAAGGCCATGCCCGCAGCCGATAAGAAACGGCCCCGGAATCCTCCGGGGCCGTGTCATGCCATGCGTAGGGCATCAGTGCGCTTTCGCGTGGTCCCAGTCCTCACGCTTCGGCAACTGCTCGAACGTGTGCTCGGGCGGCGGCGAGGACAGGGTCCATTCCAGCGTGTCGGCATGCTCGTTCCAGTAGTTCGGAACGTTCACGCGCTGGCCGGCGCGCAGCGTGTAGAACACGATGCCGATGAAGAACAGGAATGACGCGAAGGACAGGTAGGCGCCGATCGAGCTGATGTTGTTCCAGAATGCGTACTCGACCGGATAGTCGATATACCGGCGCGGCATGCCCTGACGGCCAAGGAAATGCTGCGGGAAGAAGATCAGGTTCGATCCGATGAACATCATCCAGAAATGCAGCTTGCCAGCCCATTCGGGATACTGGCGTCCGCTCATCTTGCCGATCCAGTAATAGACGCCGGCAAAGATCGCGAACACGGCACCCAGGCTCATCACATAGTGGAAATGCGCCACGACGTAGTAGGTGTCGTGATAGACGCGGTCCAGCGGTGCCTGGCTCAGCACGACGCCGGTGACGCCGCCGACGGTGAACAGGAACAGGAACCCGAAGGCCCACAGCATCGGCGTCTTGAACTCGACCGAGCCCCCCCACATCGTCGCGATCCACGAGAAGACCTTGATCCCGGTGGGCACGGCGATCGTCATCGTGGCCAGCATGAAATAGCTCTGCTGGGTCAGGGACAGGCCGACCGTGTACATGTGATGTGCCCAGACCACGAAGCCGAGAAGGCCGATCGCAACCATCGCCAGCACCATCGGCAGATATCCGAAGATAGGCTTTTTCGAGAAGGTTGCGATGACATGGCTGATGATGCCGAAGCCCGGCACGATGATGATGTAGACTTCCGGATGCCCGAAGAACCACAGGATGTGCTGGTAGAGGACGGGATCACCGCCGCCGGCCGGGTTGAAGAAGTTCGTGCCGAAATTGCGGTCCATCAGCAGCATGGTGATGGCGCCGGCAAGCACTGGCAGGGACAGCAGGATCATCCAGGCGGTGATGAACACCGACCAGGCGAACAGCGGCACCTTGAACAGCGTCATGCCGGGCGCGCGCATGTTCAGGAAGGTGGTGATGATGTTGATCGCGCCCAGGATCGACGACGCACCCGACACGTGCACGGCAAAGATCGCCAGATCCATCGAGTAGCCGCCCTCGGTCGTCGAAAGCGGCGGGTACAGCACCCAACCGACGCCCGAACCCAATTGCTGGTTGCCACCCGGCGCCAGCAGGGATGCGACGCCAAGCGCCACGCCGACCACATACATCCAGTAGCTGAGATTGTTCAGCCGCGGGAAGCTCATGTCCGGGGCGCCGATATGCAGCGGCATGAAATAGTTGCCGAAACCGCCGAACAGCGCCGGGATCACGACAAAGAACATCATCAGCACACCGTGATAGGTGATCATGACGTTCCACAAATGGCCGTTCGGGGTGCATTCGGCCGTCGAATCGGCGAAGAAGCGCGCACCTTCCAGGCACATGTACTGCACGCCAGGGTGCTGAAGCTCCATCCGCATGTAGACGGTGAAGCTGACCGAGATCAGCCCGACCAGACCGGCGGTGAAAAGGTATAGAATACCAATGTCTTTGTGGTTGGTAGACATGAACCAGCGGGTGAAGAACCCGCGCTGGTCGTGATGGTCGTCGTGGACGTGAGCGGCTGCGTCTGCCATACCCGAACTCCCTCAGATGTCGTCGATCCGGTCTGGCAGACCGGCCTGTTCTGCAATTCTTCTAGACCAGCATCGCGGACCGGGCAATGCGTCCTGCTGTCGTAAAGTTGAACGCCCCCGCAGAATATCACACTCCGCGGGGGCGAGGTCCGGATGGCCTGCGGCTCATTGCCGCAGAACGGCCGGCTGGCGCCGTCAGTCCGACGCCGCGTCGGGCGACACGCTGGCCAGATAGGCGGCCATGTCGGCCTGACCCTTGTTCAGCTTGAAGGTCATCTTGCTCTTTGCGCCGGCATCGCCGGTCTGCTCTTCGAGCCATTCACCCGGGTCGGTCACGTACTTGGCCAGTTCTTCCTCGGTCCAGACCATATCCGGCTTCATCTCGGCCACCTGGAGAATGCCGTCGCCGTATCTGAAGCCTTCCTGCGCGGCGATCTTGCGACCCACCACGCCCCACAGGTTCGGACCCAACGGGCCGCCCTTGACGATATCCTCGCCATCCGGCGTCTGGATCATGTGGCAAGCCCTGCACTTGCGGAAATCCTTTTCGCCCGCGGCGACGTCACCGTCCTGTGCAAGGGCGGGCACGGCCAGGGCGGCACCGAGAAGCGAGCCGATAATCATCATCTTCATTTGTGTTTCCTCGTTCAACCGACAGTTGGTGGTCTGCTGCATAGCATAACGCGGCAGGCGTTGAAATCCAGCGTGCCGAATGTCGCATGCGCCATCGTCAGAAGATGTGTCGCGATTGCACCGGCTCAGGCCGGTGACGCGAACACGGTTTCGAAACTGTCGCGCAGCGCCAGATCGAGGTCGGCCATGCCGACCGGCAGGCCCAGATCGACCAGGCTGGTCACACCATGGCCGCTGATGCCGCAGGGCACGATCCCGTCATAGTGCGAAAGCTCGGGCTCGACATTGATCGAGAGGCCGTGGAAGCTGATCCAGCCCCTCAGCTTGACGCCGATCGCGGCGATCTTGTCCTCGCGCGGGCTGCCGTCGGGCAGGGGGGGCTTGTCAGGCCGCGTGACCCAGACGCCGACCCGGCCGGGGCGAATCTGGCCCGTCACGCCGAACCCGGCCAGCGCGTCGATCACCCATGCCTCCAGCCGTCCGACGAAGGCCCGCACGTCGCGTCCGCGCCGGTTCAGGTCCAGCATCACATAGACGACGCGCTGGCCCGGCCCGTGATAGGTGTACTGCCCGCCGCGTCCGGTCATGTGCACCGGAAAGCGCGCCCTCAGCAGGTCGCCGTCCTTCGCGCTGGTGCCGGCGGTGTAGAGCGGCGGATGTTCGACCAGCCAGATCAGCTCGCCGGCGGTGCCGTGACGGATCGCGGCCACGCGGGCCTCCATGAAGGCGACCGCCTCGTCATGGCCGGTCAGGCCGTCGCTGATGATCCAGTCCACCATGGCGGCGATCTGACGCGAAGCGCGGTCGCCGTCAAGCGCCGGCCGATGGTGTCAGCTTGCCCGCCGGGGCAGGGCAAGCCTTGTCCGACCCCATCGAGGGGTCCGCCAAGGCTCGGGGGGCCCGCCCCCCGACCCCCGTCCCTGGCCGGTGTCGCGACGCGAAGAAAACCCCTTTTCATCCGGTGGCGCCTCGGCTATGACGCGCCGCACTGCCCGGATGCGGTCGTGGCGGAATTGGTAGACGCGCAGCGTTGAGGTCGCTGTTCCTTAACCGGAGTGGAAGTTCGAGTCTTCTCGACCGCACCATCTTTCCTTACCGTCGGTCTGAATGACCCGCTGCGGCGGATCAGCCGCGGATCAGCGGGCGCGAGGCGGCCACATGCGCCCCCAGACCTCGTCGCGACGGATCAGGACATGATGCAGAGCCGCGCCGACATGCAGCGCCAAGAGCGCGATCAGCGTCATTCCGGCGGCGTAATGCAGGCCTTTCGCGGCTTCGGCCAGCGCTTCCGATTTTGCAAGCCAGGGCCCGGCCCCGAGGCTGTCGAGAAGCTCGATCGGAAAACCGCCCGCCCGGACGCGCACGAAACCGCTGAGCGGCATCACGATCAGCAGGACATACAAGGCCGCGTGCGACAGCGCGGCGGCGCGTCGTTGCCATGCCGGAATGTGCCCGGGCAGGGGCGGCGGCCTGTGAACAAGCCGGTAGATCAGCCGCGCGAGGATCAGCGGGATCAGCAGCACGCCCAGGTTCTTGTGAAACAGGAACAGGGCATCCTGCACAATGCGCGCCAGCCCGTCCTGCGTCATCACCAGCCCGGCCGGAATCATCAGCAGCACCGCGACCGCGATGGTCCAGTGAAACATCCGGGCGGGCGTCCGGTAGCCGGGGTGGGGCCGGGTCATCGCTTGTGCTCCTTTGCCGCAGGGTAATCCGCGCCGAACTCCTTGCATAGGCCGTCTAACGCGCTTGACGCGAGTCGGGCTTGGCATAGGGTTGGCCGGATGCGGGAAACCCAGTGGGCCATGTCGACCAAACGCCATCATCTGCGCGCGGCTGCGGGCATTGCCGGCCAGCTTGCGGGGACCGCGGTGCTGGGCATTGCGGTCATTCACCTGATCCGACTGGGTGGATTGCCCGGACAGCCGGCAGCCTGGGTCGCCGCCAGCCTGCTGTTCCTGCTGGCCGTGATCGCGACCGGGTTGATGATGCGGGAACATTACCCGCATGACCGGATCGGAGCCTGCAATGTCGTGACATTGCTGCGCGCAGCGCTGGTCTGCGCGCTGCTGCCCCCCTTGCTGGCGGGCGAGGCGGCCGGGTGGCTGGTTGCCGGCATCGGCGCCCTCTCGCTGTCACTGGACGGGGCTGACGGCTGGCTGGCCCGGCACAGCGGTCTGGCCAGCGATTTCGGCGCCCGGCTCGACATGGAGGTCGACGCGCTGCTGGCACTGCTTCTGGCGCTGCACATCCTGCTGGGCACGGTCATCGGCGCCGAGATCCTGCTTCTGGGGTTGCTGCGCCCCGGCTTTGTCGCTGCAGGATGGCTGCTGCCCTGGCTGCGCGAATCGTTGCCGCCGCGTTTCCGCCGCAAGCTGATCTGCGTTGTCCAGCTGTCCGTGCTTGTCATCCTGCAGGTCCCGCTGCTGCCGGCCGATACCGCCATCTGGCTGGCGCGTGCCGCGGCGGTCGCGCTTGTCTGGTCATTCGCGGCGGACATGGTCTGGCTGTGGAGGCAACGACCATGAGGCGATCGGCTCTCAACCTGGCGGTTGCGACGCTGCTGATCCATCTGCTGCTGATCCTGCCTGGAAGCCCGTCCGGGGGGGCGCAGACGCTGCTTCGCTTCCCGCCCGAGTTGCCGGTGCTGCTGGCCGTGCTGTGCCTTGGCGGCGCGGCCGTCCGGGTCCTGGTCGCGGCCGTGATTTTCGTGCTGACCCTGCAGAAGCTGGCGGATCTGGCGATGCACTCGGCCCTGGCGCGGTCATTCAACCCCGTGACCGACCTGCCGCTGATCGATGCCTCGGTCCGGCTGATCGCGGGAAGCTTCGGCGCCGTCGTGGCGGTTGCGGCGGTCCTGCTTGCGCTGGTCGCCGCCATCGCGCTTGCCGGCGCGGTCTGGTGGGCCGCCGGCGTCTGGTCGGCACGCCGATGGCGTCGGCGCGGCAGGATGACGGTGGCCGGGCTGGCCGCGCTGGCCATAGCGCTTGCGCTGATCGGCCCGTTGACCCCCGCCAACAGCCTCTATGCGACGCAGCGCCTTGATCTGGCGCGATCCTCGGTCGCGGACCTGCGGGATCTGCGCCGCGCGGCCGCCGCCGATCCCTTCGCGGATCGAATCGGCCTGCTTGACGCGATCGACCGCGATGTGCTGCTGATCTTCATCGAAAGCTATGGCCGGGCCAGCTTCGAGACGCCGCTTTACGCCGACACCCATCTGGGGACGCTGCGTTCGGCCCAGGCCCGGATTGCCGCCGCGGGGCTGTCGGCCCGGAGCGGCTTTCTGAAGGCGCCGACCCAGGGCGGTCAAAGCTGGCTGTCGCACAGCACGCTGGCAAGCGGACTCTGGATCGACGACCAGACACGCTATCGGGCGGTGCTGGCCAGCGGTCGCCAGACCCTGTTCCACCATGCGCGCCGCGCCGGGTTCGACACGCTGGCGGTGATGCCGGCGATCACCCGGCCATGGCCCGAAGCGCAGATGATGGGGTTCGACCGGATTCTGGCCGCCGCCGATCTGGACTATCGCGGCAAGCCGTTCAACTGGGTCACCATGCCGGATCAGTTCACCCTGTCCGTTGTCGAGCGGCTGTTGGAAAATCACCCGGGCGCGCATCCGGACGGCCATCCGGGCGCGGCAGCCGGGCGCATGCTGGACCGCGGGCGCATGATGATGCAGGTCGCGCTGATCTCGTCCCACGCGCCCTGGGTCCCGGTGCCGCAGATGCTGCCGTGGGACCGGCTGGGCGACGGAACCGTTTTCGACGCGATGGCGCTGGCGGGGGATCCGCCCGAGGTCGTCTGGAAGGATCGTGACCGCGTCCGCCTGCAATACCGCGAGGCGATCGACTATTCGCTTCGGGCTGTGTTCGACTTTGCCGCGCGGCGCGGAAAGGATGCGCCCCTGATGCTGATCCTGGGCGATCACCAGGCGGCGCCCGGCATCGCCCTGGGCGACGGCAAGGATGTCGCCCTGCATGTGATCGGTCCGCAGGAGCTGGTCCGGCGGGTCGAGGGCTGGGGCTTCGCGCCGGGGCTGATCCCGCCCCAGGCCGGCCCGGCCCTGCCGATGGACCGGCTTCGCGACCTTATCCTGAGGGATTTCAGCCGCGTCGAGGCTCCTGCATGACCATCGCGGGGCTGGCACGGCTGTTCGTCGCGGCCTGTCTGGTCGGGCTGGTCCTCGCCGCGCTGGATGCGGGTGACGCCATCGCACGGCTGCGTGCGGTCGAGCCCGGCTGGGTGCTTGCGTCGCTGGCGGCGCTGACGGCGCAGACCCTGCTTTCGGCATGGCGATGGCGCCTCACGGCGGGGCGGCTGGGGGTTCATGTTGCGCCGCGGCGCGCTGTGGCCGAGTATTACCTGGCGCAGCTGGTCAACCAGACCGTGCCGGGCGGGATGGTCGGTGATGTCGGGCGCGCCCTGCGCAGTTCGGGCGAGGCGGGCATGATGCCCGCGGCCCAGGCGGTGGCGCTGGAACGGCTGATGGGCAATGTGATGCTGATGATGGTCATGGTCTTCGCTCTTGGCACAGGCTGGCTGATGCCGTCGGCGCGGAATGTCCTGCCAGCATCCCTGTGGTCGGTCGGGATCGTGGCGCTGGCGGTGCTGGCGATGGGCGCGCTTGTCGCGGCCTCGACCGGCCGGGGCAGGGTGGGGCGCGCGCTTGCGGCGCAGCGCCGGACCGCAACGACCGCGCTGCTGGCGCCCTCTGTGCTGTGGCGGCAGCTTCTGCTCAGCCTGATCGCGGTTCTGGCCAATCTTGGCGCCTTCTACTTCGCCGCCCGTGCGACCGGCGTGGACCTTCCGCCTGTCGCGGCCCTGGTTTTGACCCCGCTGATCCTGTTCACGATGCTGATCCCGATCACGGTCAGCGGATGGGGGCTGCGCGAGGGCGCCGCCGCCGGGTTGTTCCCGCTGGCCGGGTTCAGTCCCGAGGCCGGGCTTGCGGCCAGCATCGCCTTTGGTCTGATCTTTCTGCTCGGCAGCCTTCCGGGCCTGGCCGTGATGGTGGCGGGCGGGCCAGCGAACACTGCCGCTCGCAGGGTTGCCGCCCCCCCAAGGCCAGACATCTGACCCTTCATTGACGGAGATTTCCCAATGCTTGCTTCACGACTGACACGACGCGGCTTCATGGCCTCGGGCGCGGCCGGGCTGGTGCTCGGCGGGGCGGGGCTGCGACCCGGCCCCGGCCACGCCGCGACACCGGTCGCCCTGCAGCTGTCATGGCTGCATTCGGTGCAATTCGCGGGCAGCTATCTGGCGCGCGAGAAGGGCTGGTGGTCACAGGCCGGGCTGGATGTCAGCCTTTTGCAGGGCGGACCGAATGCGCCGGTCGAACCGCCGGTCGTGTCGGGCACCGCGCTGGTCGGGATCTCGGCCGCCGACTATACCGCTGCCGCGGTTGCCCAGGGCGCAAGGTTCAGGATCATCGGCGTGGCGATGCAGAAGAACCCCTTCGTCATCGCCTCGCTGCCCGCCAACCCGGTCGCCGCGCCCGCCGATCTTGAAGGCAAGCGGATCGGCATGGCGCTGGCGAACACGCCGGTGCTGCAGGCGTTGTGCAGCCTGAACGACGTCGATTTCGATGCGATCCGGATCGTGCCGACCCAGTATTCGGCGCAACCCCTGATCGCGGGCGAGGTGGACTGCCTGCTTTGCTGGGAGACCGATCTGCCGGTCGCGATGGCCATGAACGGCATCGAATCGCGCACCATGCTGATGGCGGATCACGGCTATGCCGTCCACTCGCAGACCTATATCGCGACCCGGGACAGCCTGGCCGAGCGGCGCGCCGAACTGGTCGCGCTGATGCGGGGCGAGGTCATGGGCTGGCAGGCCTATCGCGACGATACCGACGCCGCTGCCGAACTGACGGTGCGGATGTTCCCCGATGCCGGGCTGGACCTGCCGACGCAGAAACTGCAGGCGCGGCGCCAGGTGCCGCTGATGTTTTCCGATCTGACCGACGCCAAGGGTTTCGGCTGGTGGAGCGATGACAGCGTCGAGGCCAATATCCGGACGCTGGCGCTGCTGGACAGGACGGTGACGCCCGATCTGTGGGATCGCTCGATCCTCGAAGAAGTCCATGCCGGCTGAACCGGGGCCGCGCGCCGACATCGTCTGCCACCGGCTTGGCAAGGTCTTCGCCGGCGGGATCGAGGCGGTCGCGCCCGTTGACCTGACATTCGAGGCGGGCCGGACGACGGCGCTGATCGGCCCGTCGGGTTGTGGAAAGTCGACGCTGTTGCGGCTGGTGGCCGGGCTTGAGGATCCGACCAGCGGGCAGGTGCGGATCGCAGGTCTGACGCCCGCCGAACAGCGGCGGCGCGGGGCGATCTCGGTCGCGTTCCAGGACCCCTCGCTGCTGCCCTGGCTGACGGTCAGGGGCAATATCGCGCTGGCGCGCAAACTGGCGCGACAATCCCCGGATCCGCGACTGGTCGAGGATCTGATCGGCCTCGTCGGGCTGGACGGGTTCGCCGAGACCCGACCCGCCGCCTTGTCGGGCGGCATGCGCCAGCGGGCGGCCATCGCCCGGGCGCTGGCGACCCGGCCCGATATCCTGCTGCTGGACGAACCCTTCGGAGCGGTGGATGAGCTGACGCGCCAGCAACTGGCCCGCGAATTGCCGCCGCTGTGGCAACCGCGCGGCACCACGACCCTGCTGGTCACCCATTCGATCCACGAGGCCGTCATGCTGGCCGATCGTCTGGTCGTGCTGTCGCCGCGCCCGGCGCGGGTCGTGTCGGACATCGCGGTTCCGCTGCCCGTACCGCGTCCGGCGGATTTGGCCGAGACGCCCGAGTTCCGGGCGCTTGCCACAAGGGCGTCGGCGGCGCTGGCGCTTGGCAACGCCCGGAACGCGCCGATGGCGGCGCAATGACGCGCAGCGCCGCTCTGGCCCCCGCTGCGCTGGGCCTGATGCTGCTGTTCGCGGGCTGGTCTCTGCTGGCCATGGCTCTGGCCGACACAAGGGTGATCGCCGGGCCGATCCAGGTCGCCGGCTGGCTGGCCGGGAATGCCGGCCTGATCGGTCGGGCCCTTGCTGTGACGCTGACCAATGCCGCCATCGGGTTTCTGGCCGGCAACCTCGCAGCCATCCTGCTGGCCGGGATCGCGCTGGTCTGGCCGCGCCTGACTCATGCCGTGTCGGGCCTTGCACTGGTGGTGTTCTGCCTGCCGCTGATCGCCACCGGCCCGATCCTGCGGGTGCTTCTGGGCCCTGGCGAGGCGCCGCAGATCGTTCTCGCCGCGCTTGCGGTCTATTACACGACGCTGATCCCGCTGATGACGGGGCTGCGCGCGACCCCGGCGGTCTGGCTTGATCTGGTCCGCAGCTATGGGCGCGGCCGCCTGGCCGAACTGATCCATGTCCGCGCGCGCGCCGGTCTGCCCTATCTGTTCGCGGGGCTTCAGATCGCCGCGCCGGCGGCGTTCCTGGGGGCGATGGTGGGCGAATTCACCGGCGCCGAGCGCGGCCTGGGCGTGCTGACGATCCGCTTCACGCGGTCGATGGATGTATCGGCGCTGTGGGCGATCGCGCTGCTGGCGGCGGCGGTCTCCATGGTCGCCTATGGCGCGATCGGGGCGCTGGCGCGGGCGGTGCTGCATGACCGCCCGCCGGTGATCCTTGCCCCGCCCGGGATCGGGACCGGGGCGGGTTTCGGGCGCGCGGTCCATGCCGCGCTGCTTGTCGTGCTCGTGCTGGCGGTCTGGTGGGGCGCGATGGAGGCGCTGGACCTGAACAGGTTCTTCGCCAAGCGTCCCCCGGACGTGCTGGCGGCGATGATCCGGGGGCCCGACGCAGCCGCCACGCGCGGTGCGCTGTTCGAGGCGGTGGCCGAAACCGCGGTGTTCCTGCTGCCGGGCTATCTGGCCGGGCTGGGGCTGGGCGCGGGCATGGCGATCCTGCTGGTGCTGCTGCCGGGCCTTGCTGCGCTGATCCTGCCGGTGGCGGTCGCGCTGCGCTCGATCCCGATCGTGACGACAGCGCCGCTGATCGTGCTGTTCCTCGGGCGCGGCGCGGCGGGCACGATCACGCTGGTCGCGGTGATGGTGTTCTTCCCCACGCTGGTCGCCTGCCTGCACGGGCTGAGGCAGGCCCCCGGCCAGATCCTCGACGTGTTCCAGACCTATGCCTCGGGCCCGCTGCGGCAGATGCTCCATGTCCGGCTGCCCGCCATGCTGCCGGCGCTGTTCGCCGCCGCCAGGATGAGCGTGCCGGCCGCCATCCTGGCGGTCACCGTGGTCGAATGGCTGACCACCGGGCGCGGGCTTGGCAGCCTGATGGCGCTGTCGGCCTCGACCTCGAACTACAACCTGCTCTGGGCGGCGGTGGTGGTCGTCACGGCAATCTCGACGATCTGCTACGCGGCCGTCGCCATGCTGGAGGCGCGCATCCTTGCGATCTATGCGCCCGAGCAGATGCGCCGATGACGTCGCACGCGCCCTGCGCCTTCGCGATTCCGGGCGATATCCGGACGCTGACCGGCGGTTATATCTATGAACGCCGGCTGCTGATGGGGCTGCGTCAGCGCGGCCATGACGTGACCCACCTGCGGCTGCCGGACAGCTTTCCGGATCCCTCGGCCAAGCAGATGCGAACGGCGGTCGCCGCGCTGCAAAAGGTCGGGCCCGCGCGCCCGCTGATCCTGGACGGGCTGGTCTTCGGCGCGATCGAGACGGCTGGCCTTGCATCGGTCCGTGCCCCGGTGATCGCGATGATCCATCATCCGTTGGCGCTGGAAAGCGATCTGTCGGCGGTCCGTCGCGACCATCTGTTCCGCACCGAATACGACAATCTGCGCCTGGCGCGGCACGTTCTGGTGCCCAGCCCGCATACACGCGACATCCTGATGCAGCGCTATGACGTCGCGGCCAAGCGGATCACCGTCGCCAGGCCCGGTATCGATCCGCCGAAACATGCCGCTGCACCGGTCCAGCCGCCGCTGATCCTGTCCGTGGGCATCCAGCACAAGCGCAAGGGCCACGACATCCTGATCGAGGCGCTGACGCGGCTTCTGGATCTGGACTGGCGGGCCGTGATCGTCGGCAGTCCCTGGGATGCCGACCACGCGGCGCTGCTGCGCGCGCAGCTGGACCGATCGGGCCTGGCATCGCGCCTCAGCCTGGCTGGCCGCGTCCCCGCCGATCGGTTGCAGCGCCTTTATGGGCAGGCGTCGATCTTTGCGCTGGCCACGCGCTATGAGGGCTACGGGATCGTCTTCGACGAGGCTCTGCTGCGCGGCTTGCCGATCGTCAGCTGCCGGGTCGGCGCGGTGCCCGACACGGTGCCGGAGGGGACGGGGATCCTGGTCCCGCCCGAGAATGCCGATGCCTTCGCCGCCGCGCTGCGCCAGTTGCTGTCCCGGCCGGCGATGCGAAGGCGGCTGGCCGATGCCGCGGCGCTGGCCGGACGCCGCCTGCCCGGATGGGACCAGACCGCCTTGACCGCGGGCGGCGTGATCGACCGGATCGCGGCCGGCGACCCCGGTTCTGGCGATCCCCGTCCCGGCGGCGCTTGCTGACTGCCACGAAGGCAGAAATCCGCGGCTTTTCCGCATTGCGGAACCGAGGCGCCGTTTCCGGGCCCTTTCCGTGTTCATGCCTTGACGAAAAGGGTTCACGGGATATCCTTTCCAGAGTGGTTGGTTCAGATTTTCCAGAAATGGCGGCGTCGTGTGGAATGACCGGACAGAGCATGGGCCAGACGTGGCAGATCTGTCGCTCGCGAGGCCAGGCGGCTTGAGGGCAAACCGGGGGCGGGCGGGCCGATGAACAGCCTTGGCCCGCAGCCCGGCACCGTCTGCCCCGCGTTCCGCGAGATCCACGACCCCGCATGGATGTATCCGGCCACCGGTCATCGCCGCGCCCTGGCGGCGCTTGAAGCGGGGATCGAGGCGCGGCAGCCCCTGCTGCTGCTGACCGGTGTTGCGGGCAGCGGCAAGACGCTGCTGCTGCGCGTGATCGAAGCCCGTCACCGTGACGATCTCGACCTCGTTCATGTCGATCGGGACGACACCGATCCCTCCGACCCTGTGCAGCGTGCGCTTGGGGCGTTTTGTCGGCAGGGTCCCGACCTGCCCGCAGCGACGCTGGAACAGCGCCTGCGCCTCCGTCTGAGCCATTCGGCCGATCCCTCACGCGGCGTCCTGCTGATCGTGGACGACGCGCACCGGCTGTCAGACGGGGCGTTGCGACAGATTGCGGATCTGGGCGGCCTGGTCTCGGACGGCGTGTCGCTGATGCCGGTGCTGCTTGCCGGGCAGCCCGAGCTTCTGGCCCGGCTTTCGCTGCCGCCGCATGACGCGTTGCAGGCCCGGCTGGGGACCCGATGCGACCTTGCGCCCCTGACCGAACGAGAGACGGCGGGCTATGTCGCCCACCGGTTCGAGATCGCCAGATGCCGCTGCCATTCCGGGGTTTCGCCCTTCGCCCCGGGCAGCCTCAGGATCGTTCACCACTGGTCCGGCGGCGTGCCGGGCGTCGTGAACCGGCAGGTCAGACAGTGCCTGTCCCAGGCCGACAGCGCCGGGCTTCCGGTGATCGGCGCGGCCTTCGCCGACACATGCCTGCGACCGGGCGGCGCGACACCCGGCGCTTTGCCCGTTGCCCCGTCCCGGGATGGCATTTCCGACGCCGGGCCAGGCGGCGAGTCCGGGCCGGGCGATCCGGGCGATCCGGGCGGGCAAGGCCCGTCGCCGCCGGGGCCGGGCGATTCCGGTCCCGCCATGGCCGCTTTCGCCCGCGACGGCGGGACAGGGCAGGGCGATCTGCCCATGCGCGAGGTGCCGACATCGTTCGCGAACCGGCTGCCCTCCCCGTCCCGCAGCCCGCTGCGTTCTGCCCTGATCGTCCTGCCGCTCGTGGCCGTGATCGCGCTTGGGGCCGCCTGGCAACTGACCACCGACGCGCCCGCGCCCGCATTGGCGCCCGCATCGTCCCCGGTTGCGAACGGTGCCGCAGCGCCCGAATCCGACAGAATCGCCGCCCTGCCGGCGACACGGGCCGTGCCGCCGGTCGAGCCAGCGCCGACCCCGTCGCCCGCCGAGGTCGCGGACCAAGCGTTGCCCGACGCCCCGGCTCCGGTCATGTCGCACGCAACCGTTGCCTCCGCCCTGGGGGTGAGGCGCCTGCCGCCTGTCCGGACCATCGAAAGCGTTCCCGACCCGCAAGCCTTGCTGGACGAGGCCCTGGCGCTGGGTCCCGCGCATTTGCCGGCCGCCGCGCTTCTCTATGCGCGCGCCGCGCTGCGCAACAGCGACTGGGCCGCCTATTTCCTCGGGCAGGCGTTCGAGACCGGCGACGGGGTCGGGATCGACCTGAACCGCGCGCGGGCCTGGTATCGCGCGGCCGCCGGGATCTGGGGCGCGCAGCTGCGCGTCAAGGAGCTGTCCGATGCTCCGGTGGTGCGGGGGCTGGATTCGCGCCCCGTGCCGATCATGCAGGCGATCTTTCCCAATGGCGACATCGAGATCCACTGGCGCTCGGCGGGTGGCGACAGCCCGGTCCGGTTCGCCGTGGAATACCAGCTTGCCGGAGGAGGCGGCGGCCTGCAGCGCGCCGAGACCGACCGCTCGGCGATGCTGCTGCATGGGCCGGTCCTGCGCTGGCGGATCGTCACGCTGGACGTTCTGGGCGCGGATGCCGAGTCGACGGGCTGGACCTGGCCGGCCCCACCCGCGCGCTGATCAGCAGCCCATGACCTCGCAGATGCTGCGCCGATAGGCTTCGTTGGCGTCGCTTTCCGGCGTGCCCGTGGCGGTGCAGTTGGCGACATAGCCGGGGCTGATGCCGGTATTCACGCAGGCGCCGACATCCCAGCCCTGCGGGATCGCGCCAAGATCGACGTCATTCCACTTCGGGTGCCCGTTCTGCTTGAGACTGTCGAGATTGGTCAGGATCAGCGACGACAGATCCGAAACCGCCGTGCAGGCGGCACGGTGATAGGCGTTCATGCGCGGATCGTATTCATAGGTCATCAGCACCGCCTTGACCGAGACCAGATCGACCGGCTCGGACTGGAACGGATAGGTGCCGCCGGGCAGGCTCTTCGGGGTATAGACGCTGCGCAGCGTGTCGTCGACGATCGGCAGAAGATGGAACTTCTCGGCGTCGATATCGCCCTCGGCGTAAATCGCGGCCGGGGCGCCTGCGACATAGAAGAAGGCGTCGATATCGCCCGCCTTCAGCGCCTCAAGCGATTCATTCGGGCCGATCGTCAGCTTCTCCGACGGCTCCAGCCCGGCCAGCGACATCATCAGCGACGCGGTCAGGAAGGTGCCACTGTCCTCGACCCCGATGGCCACGCGCTTGCCCTCGATGCCCTGGAAATCGGCAATGTCCTTGCTGGCCAGGATATGCACCTCCTCGTCGTAAAGCGGAAAGGCGATGCGCACCCCCTGGATCGTGCGGGCGATCACCGGGTCCTGGCTGGCAAAGGTCTGCATGTATTCCAGCACGTCGTTCTGGACGATTCCGAACTGAGTGTAGCGCCGCTGCCTGACGCCCAGGAAATTCTCGAGCGATCCGGCGGATTCGACGACGCCCATGGTCTGCCCGCAACCCGACATCAGGTTCTGCATGTCGCGGCCGAACTGGATATAGGTTCCGGTCGGCCCACCGGTCATGATGTTGATCCGCGGCTCCTGCGCCTGACCGGGCGACAGCGACGCCGCCAGAAGACCGGTCGCCAGCGCGAGGTTCCGAAAAAGCTTCGACAATCGCATCTTAGTCTCCTTCCGTGTGTGGCGCGGCCGGTCAGCAGTTCTCCAGGCGGGAGATCAGGGCCAGCAGGGTTTGGCGGTTGATCGGATTCTGCACCGCCCCAAGCGCGTCAGCGGCGCAGGCGCCGCCGATCAGCAACTCGCGCAGGCGCGCCCGTTGGGCGGGATCGGGGGGCAGTCCCGGCGCGGCGGCAAGTGCCGCATCGACCGCCGCCGGGCTGCGCACGGGCGCCGGCTCCGCAGGCGCGGCGGGTGCGGGCGTGGCGCTGGCCTCTTGCTGGCCGGTGGCGCTGTCCGTCTGGGGGGCCGGGTCCGCCGCCGCCGCCAGCGCATCGCGGCGCTCGGTCAGGGTGGCGATGTCGGCACGCAGCGCGTCGGCGCGCGCGGTCAGCTCGGCGGTCGCCGCCTGCTGTTCCGCAACCGCACCGGCCAGCGCGTCGCGTTCGGCGGCCAGCGTCCCGGCATTGGCGATGTCCTCCTGCAGCGCGGCGCGCTGGTCGCTCAGCGCCGCGATCTCGTCGCGCAGCGTGGCCAGCTCCTCGCGCAGCGGCGCAGCCTCCGAGGTCAGCGCGTCCATCGCGGCCTCGTGCTGTTGCGCCTGCTGCCGGGCCTGTTCGGATTGCGCGCTTGCCGCCTCGCGGTCGGCATCCAGCTGTTCGATCGTGCCGCGCAGTTCGGCGGCTTTTGCATCCAGATCGGCCAGTTCCTGCTGGCGGCTGGCGATGCTGTCAGCAAGGGCTTCGGCCGTCGCCCGCTGCTCTGCATCGATTCCCGCCTCGGCGTCCAGCTCGGCGGCGCGGGCCTCGGCCTCGGCGGTCTCGGCGGTCAGCGCCTCGCGCCGGCTGGTCAGGGTCCCGACCTCCGAGCGCAGTTCGTCGGCCTGCCTGCCCAGCCCGGCCACGGTCTCCTGCAAGCCGGCTTCCTGCGAAGCCAGTTCGGCCACGCGGCCGGTCAGGCCTTCAGCCTCGTCACGCGTGGCCTGCAGTTCCGCCAGTTCGGCCTCGCGTTCGGTGATCTGGCCGGTCAATGCCTCGGCCTCGGTCCGCATCGCCTGCAAGTCGCCCGTCAGCCGGTCATGCTCGGCCCTCGCTTCGGCCGCCTCGGCGATTTCCGCCTGCAATGCGTCGCGCTGCGTGGTCAGCGATGCAACCTCATCGCGCAGGGCCCGGGTCTCGGCGTTCAAGGCCGCAAGTCGTTCCTGCTGCTGAGCCGCGTCGGCCTGCAACTGCCCGATCCGATCCGTCAGATCGCTTGCCTCGGCGCGCAGCGGGGCGGCCTTTTCGGTCAGAGCCTCCAGCGCCGCCTGCTGGCGCGCGGCTTCCTCGCGCGCCGCAGCAACCGCCGCTTCAAGCCCGTCGCGCTCGGCGACAAGCTGTTGGACAGCGCCCTGAAGCGCCTCGTGCCGCGCGTCCAGCCCGGACAGCGCCTGTTCGCGGCTGGCGATCTGCGTCTCAAGCCCTGCGGCGGCGTCCTGCTGGCTGGCGATGCTGTCGGCAAGCTGCCGGTTTTCGGCCTCGAGTTGCGCGTTGCGGTCGATCTGGGCTTGCAGGTCCTCGCGCTGATCGGTCAGCTTCGCGACATCCTCGCGCAGGCCGCTCAAACGTTCCTCTGTCGGGGCGATCTGCTGGTTCAGCGCGTCAAGCCGGTCGCGGGCTTCTGCGGCCTGCGCCTCAAGCTGCCCGACCTCCTGATCCATCGCGGCGATGATCTGGCGCAGCGCGCGGGCACGCTCGGCGTCCTGCTGCGCCAACGCGGTGACAGGAGCGAGAGAAACGAAAAGACACAGGGCCGTTGCAGACCCGATCGACCAGGGTAACCGCGCCACGCACATCTCCTCACACTGTGTTCATGATGCGGATTGCCCCCCGGTTGTCAATCTTTGCGGCGGCTCGCCGCGCCCCGACCGGCCCCGCGCCTCTATGCCGCAGACATCTTCGCGAATGTCGCAAATTGTGTTGCAATACGGGCACAAGCCCGCATAACGTCCACCTTGCGCTGAATAACCATATCATAACAGGGAGAGCGCTCATTGCTGGACAATAGCACTGGCGACGCCTTCGTTGCCTTCGATCACGTGCAAAAAAGCTATGACGGTAAAACGCTTGTCGTCAAAGATCTGAATCTGTTCATCGACAAGGGTGAGTTCCTCACGATGCTGGGGCCCTCGGGTTCGGGCAAGACCACCTGCCTGATGATGCTGGCCGGGTTCGAAACCGCCACCCATGGCGAGATCCGGCTGGACGGAAGGCCGATCAATCAGGTACCGCCGCACAAGCGCGGCATCGGCATGGTGTTCCAGAACTACGCGCTGTTTCCGCACATGACCGTTGGCGAGAACCTGTCCTTTCCGCTGGAGGTGCGCGGCATGGCCAAGGCCGAACGCGAAAGCCGGATCAAGCGGGCGCTGGACATGGTGCAGATGGGCGACTTCGCCAATCGCCGGCCCGCGCAGCTCTCGGGCGGGCAGCAGCAGCGGATCGCGCTGTCCCGCGCGCTGGTCTTCGACCCCGGGCTGGTGCTGATGGACGAACCGCTGGGCGCGCTCGACAAGCAGTTGCGCGAACACATGCAGTTCGAAATCAAGCACCTGCACGAGAGGCTGGGCATCACCGTCGTCTATGTGACCCATGACCAGGGCGAGGCGCTGACCATGTCGGACCGCGTCGCGGTGTTCGACGACGGGCGCATCCAGCAGCTTGCCGCGCCCTCGGACCTTTACGAACGGCCCGAGAACAGCTTCGTGGCGCAGTTCATCGGCGAAAACAACAAGCTGCCCGGCACGATCGAGGAACTCAGCGGCGACAACGCGCTGGTGCGGCTGTCCTCGGGCGAGCTGATCGACGCGACCCCGGTGAACGTCACCGAGAAGGGCCAGAAGACCCTGGTCTCGATCCGCCCCGAACGGGTCGAGTTCAAGCCCGAGATGATGCCGCCGAACGCGCACATGATCGATGCGGCCGTCGTCGAGGTCATCTATATGGGCGACATCCTGCGTGCCCGCCTGAACGTCGCGGGGGCCGACGATTTCGTCATGAAGATGCGCAACACCCAGGGCCAGACGCGTCTGGAACCGGGCCAGAAGATCAAGGTCGGCTGGCATCCCGCGGACGCCCGCGCCCTGGACCCGATCTGAACGGAAAAAGAGGCAAGTCAATGAAACGAACCGTATTGCTCTGCACCGCCCTGGTCGCGCCCTCCTGGGCTCTGGCCGAGGGAACGGTCGAGGTCATGTCGTGGGGCGGGGCCTACTCGCAGTCCCAGGTCGATGCGTTCAACAAGCCCTTCGAGGCCGAGACCGGCATCAAGGTCAACATGATCGACGTGGACAATCCGGCCACGCCGATCAAGGCGCAGGTGCAGGCCGGCAATGTCTCGGCCGACATCGCCAGCATCGGCTATTCCGACGCCACCCGGCTGTGCGACGAAGGCATGCTGGTCGAGATCGACCCGGCCGATCTGTTGCCCGCGTCCGACGGCACGCCCGCCGCCGATGATTTCCTGGAAGGCGGTCTGTCGGATTGTTTCGTGGCCACCGACGTCTATTCCACGGTGATCGCCTATGACGAGAGCAGGTTTCCCGAAAACCCGCCCTCGACGGTCGCCGACTTCTTCGACACCGAGACCTATCCCGGCAAGCGCGGCATGCTGAAAGAGCCTCGCTTCAACATGGAATTCGCGCTGATGGCCGACGGCGTGCCCGCCGACGAGGTCTACGAGGTCCTGTCCACGCCCGAGGGGCTGGAACGCGCCTTCGCGAAACTGGACACGATCAAGGGCAACGCGGTCTTCTGGGAGGCCGGCGCGCAGCCGCCGCAATTGCTGGCCGACGGCGAGGTGGTGATGACCCAGGCCTATAACGGTCGCATCTTCAATGCCGCCGTGGACGAGGGCAAACCCTTCAAGATCATCTGGGACGGCCAGATCTACGAGATGGAAGGCTGGGTGATCCCGATCGACGGGCCGAATCCCGAGAACGCGATGGAGTATCTGAAATTCTCGACCAGCGCGGAATCGCTTGCGCGGGCGTCGATGCAGATCAGCTATGGTCCGCCGCGCAAAAGCTCGGCGCCGCTGGTCGGCAACTACAAGGACACCGACATCCCGATGTCGCCGAACCTGCCGACCTCGCCCGAGAACATGGGCAACGCGCTGGCGTTCGACAATGATTTCTGGGTCGACCACATGTCTGAACTCAGCGAGCGCTTTGCCGCCTGGCTGGCGACATGAGCTTGCGGCCGGGGGCCGCAGCGGTTGCCCCGGCCGCGGAGAACGCTGGCGCGAACGGCCTGGACCCGGTTCGGGTTCGATCGCGGCGCTGGCTGATGAAGACGGTCTGCGGGGGCAGTCCCGCGCAGTCCGGCCCGCAACGGGCGAAAAATCAGAACGGCCAGAAGGCCGACCATCCAACAGGAGCTAAAAACTTGAAAACGGTACTTATTCTTTCGACGGCGATCGCGACTCTGGGCACCGCCGCGCTGGCCGAAGGCGAAGTCAACGTGGTGTCGTGGGGCGGCGCCTACGAGATGTCGCAGGTCGAAGCCTACAACAAGCCCTTCGCCGAACAGACCGGCATCACGGTCAACATGATCGCCGCCGACAACCCGGCCACGCCCCTGAAGGTGCAGGTCGAGGCCGGGAACGTCACCGGCGACGTGTTCGACGTCGAGGTGTCGGACGCGATCCGTCTCTGCGACGAGGGCGCGCTGGTCGAGATCGACCCGGCGATGCTGCCCGCAGCGCCGGACGGCACGCCTGCGGCCGAGGATTTCCTGGACGGCGCGCTGCTGGATTGCGCGGTCGCCAACATCTTCTGGGGAACCGTGATCGCTTTCGACAAGACCAAGTTCGAGGGCGCCGCGCCGTCCACCGCCGCGGATTTCTTCGACCTCGAGACATTCCCCGGCAAGCGCGGCCTGCCCAAGAACCCCAAGCGCACCCTGTATCTGGCGCTGATCGCCGATGGCGTTCCGGCTGACCAGATCTATGACAAGCTGGGTTCGGCCGAGGGCGTCCAGCAGGCCTTCGCCAAGCTGGACAGCATCAAGAACGATGTCGTCTGGTGGGAAGCCGGTGCACAGCCCGTGCAGCTGCTCGCCGATGGCGAGGTGACGATGGCGACCGGCTATAACGGCCGCTTCTTCGATGCGATGGTCGCCGAAGGCAAGCCGTTCGAGATCATCTGGGACGGCCAGTACATGGATCTCGACATGTTCGTGATCCCGAAGGGCGCGCCCAATCCCGAGGCGGCGATGGAATACCTGAAATTCGCCACCGACACGCAGCGGCTGGCCGATCAGGCGAAATACATCGCCTATGGTCCGGCGCGCAAATCCTCGGCCGCGCTGGTCGGCCTGTATCAGGACGGCACGACCGAAATGGCGCCGCACATGCCCACCAACCCGGACCATATGGAAAGCGCCGTGATGGATGACCCCGAGTTCTGGGCCGACCATGACGCCGAACTGACCGAGCGCTTCAACAGCTGGCTCGCCTCGTCCTGATCCGAACCCGCCGCCGCCCCGCCTTCAGGCGCGGGGCGGCGGCCTCATGACCGACAGCCGGGAACATCATGGCCCAAGCCCTCGATCCTCACGCCGCCATCGTCACCACCGCCTCGGGCGCTGAGGACGGAAAGCTGACCACCGCCGACGGCAAGCCGCTGGCCTGGGCCCTCAAGCGGTCGCAGCTGAAAGCCAAGCGACGGGCTTTTCTGCTCGTCCTGCCGCTGCTGGCTTTCATCCTGATCACCTTCGTGATCCCGATCGGGCAGATGCTGCAACGGTCCTTCTACAATGACGGCTTCTCGGCCAACATGCCGCAGATATCCCAGTGGTTCGCCGAAAACGAACGTGGAACGCCGCCGGACGAGGCCGCGTGGACGGCGCTGGCGAACGACCTGATCGCCTCGGCCGAGGATCGGTCGATCGGTGTGGTCGGAACCCGCATCAACTACGACGTGCCCGGCACGCGGTCGCTGTTCACATCGACCGGCCGCAAGGTCCGGCGCGGGATCGAGCCGCCCTATCGCGAGGCGCTGCTCGAGATCGACGAGGAATGGGGCGACTCCCGGCTGTGGAGCGCGATGCGAAACGCCGCGACACCGGTGACGGCGAATTTCTACCTGGCTTCCGTGGACCGGACGCGCACCGATGACGGCAGCATCCAGCAGGTCGATGAACGCCAGCGCGTCTATGTCATGCTGTTCATGCGGACCTTCTGGCTGTCCCTGCTGATCACCGCGCTGACCTTCGTGCTGGGCTTTCCGGTCGCGCATCTGCTGGCGACATTGCCGATGCGGAAATCGAATCTTCTGATGATCCTGGTGCTGCTGCCCTTCTGGACCTCGCTGCTTGTCAGGACGACGTCGTGGATGGTGCTGCTGCAACAGCAGGGCGTCATCAACGACATTCTCGTGTGGCTGGGCGTGATCGGCGGCGGCCAGCGGTTGCAGATGATCTACAACCAGACCGGCACGATCATCGCCATGACCCATATCCTGCTGCCCTTCATGATCCTGCCGCTGTATTCGGTGATGCGCACGATCAATCCGTCCTATGTCCGCGCCGCGCGCAGCCTTGGCGCGACGAGCTGGACCGCCTTCCGCCGGATCTACTTCCCGCAGACCCTGCCGGGTCTGGGGGCGGGGGCGCTGCTCGTCTTCATCCTCGCCGTGGGCTACTACATCACGCCTGCCCTGGTCGGCGGCTCTTCGGGTCAGCTGATCTCGAACATGATCGCGATGCACATGACCGACACGCTGAACTGGTCCATGGCCGCGGCGCTGGCGGCGCTGCTTCTGGCCTCGGTCCTCATCCTTTACTGGCTGTACGACCGCATGGTCGGCATCGACAACCTGAAGCTGGGGTAATCGCGAATGGCAGTCCCGACCTATGCAACCCCGCTCGAGCGCGCCTGGCATTACGCCTATCTGGTGCTGTGCGGAATGATCTTCTTCTTCCTGATCGCGCCGATCGTGGTGATCATCCCGCTGTCGTTCAACGCCGAGCCCTACTTCACCTTCACCGACCAGATGCTGGAGTTCGACGCGGACGGCTATTCGATGCGCTGGTATGACAGCCTGCTGACCTTCGGCATGGCCGCGCCGGACGGGGTGCGCGACGCATCCTGGTGGGCCGACGCCTGGGCCAACGCCAAATGGGTGAAGGCGGCCAAGAACTCGATCATCATCGGCTTCTTCGCGACCATCCTCGCGACCTGCCTCGGCACGCTGGCCGCGCTTGGCCTGTCGCGCCCGGAAATGCCGTTCCGCCGCGCGATCATGGCGACGCTCATCTCGCCGATGATCGTGCCGCTGATCATCACCGCCACGGGCATGTTCTTCTTCTACTCGAACCCGTGCGAGCTGCTGGGCCTGGTGGGCCTGCCCACCGATTGCGGCCGCCTTGCGGGCACCTATCTGGGCGTCATCCTGGCGCACGCCACGCTTGGCATCCCCTTCGTCATCATCACCGTGACGGCGACGCTGGTGGGGTTCGACCAGTCGCTGAACCGCGCCGCGGCCAGCCTCGGGGCGAACCCGCGCACGACCTTCTTCCGGATCACCATGCCGCTGATCCTGCCGGGCGTGATCTCGGGCGCGCTGTTCGCCTTTGTCACCTCGTTCGACGAGGTGGTGGCGGTGCTGTTCATCGCCGGCCCCGACCAGCAGACCATCCCGCGGCAGATGTGGAACGGCATCCGCGAACAGATCAGCCCGGCGATCCTGGCCGTCGCCACGCTGCTGGTGATCTTCTCGATCGCGCTTCTGACCACGGTCGAGCTGCTGCGCCGCCGGTCCGAGCGTATCCGCGGCATCACCCCGCATTGATGACGCCAGAAGAGCTCGAGGACGAGGGCGGGCGTCCCCGCGCGCCCGACGTTCCGGGCCTTTCGCCCGCGCAGCGCGCGCATGGCGGGCGGCTGGCGCAGATCCACGACATGTATCGCGACGAACTGGCCGCCGTCGCCGCCTTGCTGGCCGAGATACGCGCCGCCCGCGCCGATCCCGCGACGCTGGTCCCGGTGATCGAAGGGCTTGACCTGGCGCGCAACCTGGCGCTGTTCGGCACCGTCTGCGGCCGCGAATGCGCGCTGCTGAAGAACCACCACGACATCGAGGAACACTGGATGTTCCCGGCCCTCGCGGAACGGGCCGACCCGGCCTTGCAGGCCGTCATCGACCGCCTGATCGCCGAACACCGCGTCATCCATGCGCTGATCGCCGATCTGCGCGAAGCCGCCACCACCCTGACCGCCCAGCGCAGCCCCGCCGCCTTCGACGCCTGCGCGACCGCCTTCGACACCCTGAACCGCGCGATCCAGTCGCATTTCGGCTATGAGGAAACCCAGCTTCACGGCGCGCTAGGCGCCCACGCCATCCCGATCTGAGACCTGGCCCGGCCGCCCGCGCCGCTCTGCGATCGCGGCCTGTGCCTCCCGGACCATGCCCACATAATGGCTTGCCCCGGCCGCCTCGAACACCTCCAGCGCCGCGCGACAAGACCCCTCCGCCGCCTCCAGCCGCGACGCCTCGCCGGTCTTGTCGAAGAACGCCACCTCGAGAAGGGCCAGATTGCTCTGCGTCATGGCCCAATCCAGCGGCACCCGCTCGCGGGTCCGTTCCCGCAGCGCCTCGCCATAGGCGGTGACGGCCTCCTCCAGCCGGTCAGTGCCGGGCTCGCGCTCACCGAGGGTTGCCAGCGCGTTGCCCAGATTGTTCTGCGTCGCGGCCCAGTCCAGCGGCACCCGCGCGCGGGTCCATTCCCGCAGCGCGTCGCGATAGGCGGCGACGGCCTCTTCCAGCCGGTCGGTGCCGGTCTCGCGCGCGCCGAGGGTCCGCAGCGCGTTGCCCAGATTGTTCTGCGTCATGGCCCAATCCAGCGGCACCCGCGCGCGGGTCCGTTCCCGCAGCGCGTCGTGATAGGCGGTTACGGCTTCCTCCAGCCTGTCGGTGCCGGTCTCGCGACGGCCCATGGCAAGCAGCGCGTTGCCCAGATCGTTCAGCGCGGCTCCGCGCTGGTCGCTGGTCTGCGCGCCGTTTCGGCTGATCCCGGCAAGCCTGATCGCGACCTCCAGGTCGAAATTCAGCCCCTTGTCGCGGCCGCGAACATACCATTCATCCTGCAATCCGCGCAGCGCCTCGAACCGGTCGGCGCCCTCGGGCAGGTCTAGCTGCCGCCGCTGCCACAGCCGCGTGGCCGCCGCCCCGGCATCGCGGCGCAGGATCTGCTGTTCGACCGCCGCATCCAGCAGCCGCGCCTTTTCCGCCTCCAGTTCCCCAAGCGCGTCATCCACCGTCTGCGCCGCCCCGTCCAGATCGCCGGCCCGGTTCTGCTCCTGCATCCGGCGCAGCACGGCGTTGACCTGATCGCCCAGATTGGACGGCATCATCGCCTGCCGCTCCAGATCGGCGGCGATTCCGACGGCGCGCTCCAATTCGCGAATCGCCGTATCGAAATCGTCAACGCCCTGCGCGATCGGTCGAACCAGCCCGATCAAAAGCCCTTCCCGGCGGCCCAACTCGCGTTCGGCGGCCTCGCGGCTGCCGCGCATTTCGGTCAGGGTCGCCAGCACCGCATCGTTCTGCCGGACCGACGTCATCATCAGCAGGGTTTGGAGGTCGTTCTTGAATGTGCTGTCGGCGCAGCAGGCAGACATCGCCGATTCCAGCGCGACCCGCACCAACGCGATATTCGCCGCGCTGTCGCCGTCGAAACGGATGCGGGCACGCAGGACACCCGCAAGCGGCGCTGCAAGGCGATAGGTCTCGCTGCCCTGGACGACCGCGATCAGGTCCTCGGGCGTCAGCGGGTCGATCTGGGCCTCGCTCAGCAGGACCGCAACGCGGCCCAGATCCGCTGTCGCGTAGTCGCGGCAATCCGCGACCGCCGCCCGCGCCGATAAGGCCGCCCGCGCGGCGACGGCGTCGCGTTCGCGGCCCCATGTCGTGCGAGCCAGCAGCGCCAGCCCTGCAAGCGACCCGGCGACGGCAACCGTGCCGCCGGTCGGATCTCCCAGCATCAACGCCAGTGCCCCGACGCATCCGCCCGCTGCATGTTCGGCGACCTTCTCGGCATTGCTCATCCGCGCACCTCCGAACCACCGACCCCGTCCGCCAGACTGCCCTCAGCGCCGCGCGCGATCAACCGGCTCGTCTGCCGACCGTGCGCAACACCACCGTGCGTTGTCGGTGTACAGGCTGTGCACGCCCGGTGCACCCGCCGTGCATGCGTTGTGCGCCCCCCAATGCGGCCTCTGTCTGACGGGTTTCGCGGGCAGGATTCGCGGAACTTATGGCGCGGCTTGCGGGTTGGCGATACGCGCCATGCCGCGGCCGGAAGCGCTGGAAACGCAGCGAAGTCAGGGAGTTTCATGTCCGCCGATTCAGGAAAACTGCTGCAGCCGGGGCATAATTGCTGGCGCGTCGAACAGGCCCGCCGCTTCACCGTGATCGTGGACGCCGACGCCTATTTCGCCGCCGCCCGCCAGGCCATGCGCGCCGCCCGCCACAGCATCATGCTGATCGGCTGGGACTTCGATGCCCGCATCGAGATCGGCAATGTCGACGAGGGTCCGGCGCGGCTTGGCGACTTCATCATCTGGCTGGCGCGCCGGACGCCGTCGCTGGAAATCCGGGTTCTTCGCTGGGACACGGGCGCGTTGAAGACGCTGCTTCGCGGCAAGACGCTGCTGACGGTTCTGCGCTGGAAGATGCATCCCCGCGTTACGCTCTGCCTTGACAGCCAGCATCCGGTGGGTGGCTCGCATCATCAGAAGATCGTCGTGATCGACGACAGTATCGCGTTCTGTGGTGGCATCGACATGACGGCCGGGCGCTGGGATCGGCCCGCGCATCTGGACGACGATCCCCGGCGCGTCGGTCCCGATGGCAAGCCGCACCCGCCCTGGCACGACGCGACAAGCGCGTTCGATGGCCCGGCCGCCCGGGCGATGGGTGACCTGGCGCGTGAACGGTGGTGCATCGCGACCGGCGAGACGCTGAAGCCCGTGACCTGTCAGGACGGCTGCTGGCCCGAGAATCTGGCTGCGACCTTCCAGGATGTCCGGCTGGGTATTGCGCGGACCCTTCCCGAAACGGCCGACAGCGAACCGGTCCACGAGGTCGAGGCAATGTATCTGGACCTGATCGCGCGGGCAGAACGGATGATCTATGCGGAAAGCCAGTATTTCGCGTCGCGGAATGTCGCCCGGGCCATCGCCAGCCGGTTGCTCGAGGCAGACGGTCCTGAAATCGTCATCGTCAATCCGGTCAGCGCCGAGGGATGGCTGCGCAGCGCGGCGATGGATTCGGCGCGCGCGCGCCTGATCGAGGGGCTGCGCCAGCATGACCGGCACGATCGCCTGCGGTTCCTGCACCCGCTGACCGACGCCGGCGCCGAGATCTACGTCCATGCGAAGATCATGATCGTGGACGACTGCATCCTGCGCGTCGGTTCGTCAAACTTCAACAACCGCTCCATGCGCCTCGATAGCGAATGCGATGTGGTCGTCAGCGCGGACGAGGCGGGAAACGAGACGATCCGGAACGGCATCGCCACCATCCGGAACGGGCTGTTGGCCGAGCATCTGGGCGTTCAAGCGGAGGAGGTCGCCGGGACACTGCGCCAGACGGGGTCCCTGATCGCGACGATCGATCGGTTGCGCGCGGCCAGCGGGCAGGGCAAGACCTTGGCCGACTACCAAATGCCAGAGCTTGCCGCTGCCGAGGAATGGCTGGCGGACAACGAGATCCTTGATCCGGAAGGTCCCGAGATGATTTTCGAACCCATTGAAAAGCGGGGCTTGTTTCGGGGTTGGGGCGGGTTGCGCGACTGGCTCAGCCGACGTTAGCGCGGCTGGGCCCGATGACCGCCCGTCGCTTCGCGCGACTGCGAGCCAGAACCCCCAAAGGCAACCGTTGATGGACGTTCCGATCCAGACACTCGGCGCCGGGCCGATCCTGCACTTGCACGGCCATGACGACCGCCGCCCGCGTTTGGCGGTGGCCCTTCTCCGGCCTCTGGAGGATGGCTGCCCTGGTCCTGTCGAAGCGGTCGAACGCACGACGAGATTCGGCGGATCGCGGTGGTCGGGGGCCTGGCCGCCTGCAGGCTCGAGTTCTGCCTGAGCCAGGAGGACGACGGCTACCGACTGGAAAACGTCGTTCATCCGGTCGCGTGACCCGCCTTGATTGCGATCTGCAGCGCGATGGCAGCGCACGCAACCTGATGTGGGCGCGGCTGGCCGAAGAGCACCGGCTTGCGCCCTTTGGCCTGCTGCTTCAGGGCGGCAATCCTGGTTGGCGGCGGGACCTGCCCGGGCTTGCGAACTTAGCGCCTGACCTGCGTTCGGAAGGGACCCGGCGTCGGGTGATGGGCGAGGCGCCGTTGTCCGGTCAACCCATCCGCATCGGCCCGCTTCCGCGCCAACGCCAGCGATACGTGGCCGAACGCAACTTCCTGACCCTGCAACGCCAGAATGGCGCATGGCGGGCTGTCCGGCATCGTGAGACCGGCGGTTCGACGCCCGCGATGCTGCTGGACTGACAGGGCTCAGCCGGTTGCCAGCAGCACGATTTCGCCGCCGACCCGCGACCCCGACCGGCGCGGCCTGTCGGCCCCGCATCCTGGCGCCGAGCGATGGAATGACGAAAGTGCAGTCCCGGCGCGGTGGTTGCAAATCAGCGTTCGAGGATCAGCAGATCGTCCTCGAAGCTGACCCGGGCGAAGGTCCTGAGATACGACATGCCCAGAAGAGAGCCGTCCAGATCGCCGCCGATGACCCAGGCGCGGACATTGCGGTCCAGAATGTCTCCGATAGCGAATTCATCGATGGTGACCGGCGCGGTCTGAACGCGGCCATTGGCGGTCATCGCGGTGCCGACATAGGCCAGATCGTCGGGGTCGATGCCGATCCGGCGGGCATCCGCGGGGCCAAGTGCGATGGTCGAGGCGCCGGTATCGACGATGAACCGGACATCGACGCCGTTCAACTGCGCGGTGAGGTGGAAATGTCCGTTCCTGCCGATCGGGATCTCGATCCGCCCGTTCTCCAGTACCTGCTGGCGCGGAGCATCGCCCTCGATCCACCAGTTCGCCGCGAAGATCGCGCCGGCGAAGATCACGACCCACAGCACCAGCTGGCGCACCGCCTGACTGCCCCGGCCCGACAATTCGAACAGCATCGCCCCACCGATCACGATGAGCAGAAGGATGTAGTAGGCCAGTTGCATGCCATCTTCGACTTGCATCAAACCAGTCCCGAGCCTTTCAGCCCGTCGATCACGAACTGCACGGAGAGTGCGGCCAGCAGCATTCCCAGAAGCCGGGTGACGACCATCGTGCCGGTGCGACCCAGCGCGCGGGCCAGCGGGGTCGCCAGATGGAACAGCAGCATGGCGATCCCAAGAACCGCCAGCATGACCAGATGGACCAGCACCAGATGGCCCCAGCCGGGTTGCTGGCCGATCAGCAGGATCATCGTGGCCAGCGCGCCAGGCCCTGCAAGAAGCGGCATCGCCAGGGGAAAGACCGAAGGATCGTGGTCGGCCGGATCGGCATGGCCCTGACCCTCGCGCCGCTCGGTCCGTCGCTCGAACAGCATGTCCAGTGCGGTCAGGAACAGCAGCAGTCCGCCGGCGATCCGGAAGGCCGAAATCGAGATGCCGATGCCCGACAGGATCGCCTCGCCGGCAAGTCCGAACATGGTCAGCAGAACGGCCGCGATGACCAGCGCGCGGAACCCGATCCGGCGGCGCTGTGCGCTGTCCATGCCGGGTGTCAGGGCGATGAAGATCGGCGCCAGGCCGACCGGGTCGATCACCACGAAAAGGGTGACGAAGGCCGTGATGTAAAGTGACTGGTCCATGTCTGCTTATCGCCCGCCATTGCGGCCGTGCCAAGTCGTCCGCGCAGCCTCAACGGCGGTCTTGCGCTTGCGTGATCGCGCATACGCTTGCGTGATCGCGCAATCGGGCTTTGCAATCCGCAGTCCGAGCGCATAAATCTGACACGCGGACGGTCAGACCGTCCGGCAAGGGAGTTTCGCATGCTGAACAATATCGGCCTTCCCGGCCTTCTTCTGATCGCAGTCGTCGTGCTGGTCCTGTTCGGGCGCGGCAAGATATCGTCGCTGATGGGCGAGGTGGGCAAGGGCATCACCGCCTTCAAGCGCGGCGTCAAGGACAGCACCGACGAGATCGAACACGCTGCCGACGAGCCAGACCCGACCAAGAGCGACGTGCCGGGCGAAAAGGCGCGTGACGTGACGCCGCACACCACCGACCGCGGCTGAGCGGGGAAGGCCCGGCGCACCATGTTTGATATCGGCTGGACCGAGCTGTTGCTGATCGGCGTCGTGGCGCTGATCGTGGTCGGTCCCAAGGATCTGCCGCATCTTTTCCATTCGCTGGGGCGGTTCACCGCCAAGGCGCGCAGCATGGCGCGGGAATTCACCTCGGCGATGGAGGATGCCGCCAAGGATTCGGGAATCGACGAGGCGACCGGAAGCCTGCGTGACCTGAAATCGCTGGCCTCGAAGAAATCGCTCGGACTGGACGCGCTGGACCGCGCGACGGAACGCTTCGAGAAATGGGACCCGAAGTCACCGGACGCCCGCAAGAAGGCGACGCCCGATCCGGGCCAGACCCCGAAGCCCGCAGGCGAAGGTGCCACGCCCGCCAGCGCGACGCCCGCCGGCCCCAAGCCTGCCAGCGCCACGCCCGGTGACGCGGCCGGCGAGGACGGGTCGGCCGAGCCGCCCGAGGCATCGGCCGCCGGTGTACGCCGTCTGCACGCCGTGCGCCGCAGCGACATGAAAGACACCTGAATTGGCCAGCAAGACTGATAAGGACGACGAGCTTGATGACAGCTCGGCCCCGCTGATCGAACATCTGGCCGAGCTGCGGACCCGCATCATCTGGTCCTTGCTGGCCTTCGTCTCGGCGATGGTCTTGTGCTATACGGTCTGGAACCCGATCTACAACTTCCTGACCCAGCCAATCTGCCACGCGCTCGAGGCGCGGGATCAGGAATGTGGACTGATCCTGCTGAAATTGCAGGAAGGCTTCTTCGTGGCGATCCGCATATCGCTGCTGGGCGGATTCGTGCTGGCCTTTCCGATCATCGCCTACCAGATGTGGCGTTTCGTGGCGCCGGGGCTTTACCGCAACGAGAAACAGGCATTCCTGCCCTTCCTGGTCGCGTCGCCGGTCATGTTCTTTCTGGGCGCCTCGTTCGCCTACTACATCATCCTGCCTTTGGCCTATGACTTTTTCCTGGGCTTCCAGCAGGGACCGCTGGCCTTGCCCGACGACGGAACCGGCGCTGAACCTGCCGCCGAGGCGATCGCGGACAACCCGATGGCCGCGATCGTCTTTCAGGGTTCGGTCGACGAATATCTTTCGCTGACCACCAAGTTCATCCTCGCCTTCGGGCTCAGTTTCCAGCTGCCGGTCCTGCTGACCCTGATGGGCAAGGCGGGGCTGGTGAGCGCCGTTGGGCTGGGCTCGGTCCGCAAATACGCCGTCGTGGCAATCCTGATGCTGGCCGCTGTCGCGACGCCACCGGATGTCGTCAGCCAGGTGGTGCTGTTCACGGTCGTCTACGGCCTCTACGAGATCTCGATCTATCTCGTTCGCCGCATCGAGAAGCGCCGCGAGGCGGAACTGCGCGCCCAGGGGCTATGGGTCGAGGACGAGGACGAGGACGAGGGCAAGGCATGAGCGATCCGGGCGACAGCCTCGAGGCGCTGACGCGGATCGCGGCGGCGCTTGAGCGGCTGGCCCCGGCGCCGTTCCACGCGCCCCGCTTCACCGAAGCCGCGGCCTATGTCTGGCATCCCGACCCCGACCGGCTCGAGCCCGTTCAGACCGTGGACCGTGTCGACCTGGTGCAGCTGATCGGCATCGAAAGCGCCAAGCAGACGCTGCTGGCCAACAGCTTGCAGTTCGCGCGCGGATACGGGGCCAACAATGCACTTCTCTGGGGCGCCCGCGGCATGGGCAAGTCCTCGCTGGTCAAGGCCGTCCACGCCGAGGCCGTGGCCCAGGGGCTGCCGCTGGTGCTGGTCGAGATCGCGCGCGAGGATCTGGCCTCCGTCGGACGGCTTCTGGCGATCCTCGGTCGCGCCACGGATCGACGATTCCTGCTGTTTGCGGACGATCTGTCGTTCGGCCACGATGACAGCCAGTACAAGTCTCTCAAGGCGGTCCTGGATGGCGGCATCAGCGGGCGGCCCGGGAACGTGCTCCTCTATGCGACCTCGAACCGGCGTCACCTGATGCCGCGTGACATGATCGACAACGAACGTTCGACCGCGATCCATCCGGGCGAGGCTGTCGAGGAAAAGGTCTCGCTGTCGGACCGGTTCGGGCTTTGGCTGGGCTTTCATCCCTGTTCGCAGGATGAGTATCTGGCGATGGTCCAGGGTTACTGTGACGCCTATGATCTGACGATCGCGCCCCAGACGCTGCGGGCCGAGGCGATCGAATGGCAGGCCACGCGCGGCGGACGTTCCGGCCGGGTGGCATGGCAGTTCTTCACCGATCTGGCCGGACGCCACGGCGTGTCGCTGCATCCCTGAGCAAGGCGGTGACCGCGCCGCATCAGCGGCGCACCCGCCGGGCGGCAGCGCGCCGACCTTCGGTCGGCACACCCCCTGCCTGGCGCCAGGTGCCGGGTCATGTCACGCAATCCGCTTGCGCTGGCACCGTGCTCGCGCTTTCATCACGGTCATGAACCGTCGCAGCCTCAGCCACGTCCTGACCGGAACCCGCATCCGCGAACGCCGTCTGGCGCTGTCGCGTCGGCAGGCCGATGTGGCCCGCGCGGCGGGGATCTCGCCTGCCTATCTGAACCTGATCGAGCATAACCGCCGCCCGGTCGGGCCAGAGCTGGTGCAACGACTGGCCAAGGTTCTCGAGGTGCCATCGGACGAGCTTGCCGAGGGCCGCGAAGAGGCGCGGATCGCCACGCTTCGCGAGGCCGTCGCGCGGCTGGCTGACGACGGACCTGATGCGGCACCGGAACTGGACCAGGCGCCCGAGTTCCTCGCGCGATTTCCGGGCTGGGCGGCTGCGCTCGTCGCCCTCGCCCGCCGCTCCGAGGCGCTCGAGCGTCAACTGGTCACACTGTCCGACCGCATGACCCAGGATCCCTATCTTCTGACCACGCTGCATGAGGTGCTGTCGGCGGTGACCTCGGTTCGCTCGACCGCCTCGATCCTCGCGGAAGAATCCGAGGTTCCCGACGAATGGCGGCATCGTTTTCGCGCCAATCTCGACGAAGACAGCCTGCGGCTGTCCAACACCGCCCAGGCGCTGGTCGCCTATCTCGACAGCTTCGAGGCGGATGGCGCGATCTTTACCCCGCAGGAAGAGGTCGAGGCCTGGATGGCGGCGGGGACTCCCTCGATCGAGGCGGCGCGCGATCTGGCCTCGGATGCGGGACGTCTTCTTGCCCGCACGCATCTGGCGCGTCTGGACGAGGAAACCGCGGCCCTGCCGGACGCGGTTCTGGCTCCGGCCGCCCGCGAGGAGGGGGACCCCCTGCGCATCGCCGCGCGGCTGGGCTGTCCGCTGGATCTTGTCATGCGGCGGCTGGCGGCATTGCGCCCGCCGGGGTTCGAGCGGGCCGGTTTGCTGGTCTGCGACGGCTCGGGGGCGTTGACGCTGCGGCGCCCGGCGCCGGGTTTTCCGCTGCCGCGGCCAGGCGATGCCTGTCCCCTGTGGCCGCTCTATCAGGCTCTGGGGGCGCCGCAGACCGCGATCTCGCATGTCGTGGTCACGCCCGAGGACCGGCGGTTCTCGACGCTCAGCTTCGCGACCCGCAGCCAGCCCGCAGGGATTGGCGGGCCGGTCCTCAGCCGCGCTCAGATGCTGATCCTGCCGGGCGATGGCGCGGCCGCGTCGCCAGCCTCCGCTGCCATTCCGATCGGTTCCTCCTGCCGGATCTGCCCTCGCGCCGATTGTGCGGCCAGGCGCGAACCCTCGATCCTTCTGGCCCGCTAGGCCCCTGGTGCGCCGCGGGACCCACAATGCGGCTTTGACAGCCGTGGCGCTTCCGTCACATCATCGGCGCAGTGTGCGAGGGGGGGGCGGTCAGAACCGATGATGCTGGACATCCTGATGATCGAGGACGAGCGGAACATCGCCGAGGCCGTGCGTTTCATCCTCGGCCGAGACGGTTGGCGCCTGCGGCTGCATCCGGATGGCGAGGGCGGCATCGAGGCAATCCGCGAGAACCGACCGCGGCTGGTCATCCTCGACCTGATGCTGCCCAACCGCTCCGGCACCGAAATTCTGGCCGAGTTGCGGTCCGACCCGGATCCGGCTCTGGCCTCGACCCCGGTCCTGATGCTGACGGCGCGGGGCGAGACGGCGGCCGCCGCCGAGCAGGCGGACGCGGTGCTGGCCAAGCCCTTTGCCAACCAGGATCTGCGCGATCTGGTGCGCAGGATGCTGGAATGAACGCCATCACCATGCCCCCTCAAGAGAGGCGCTGATGCCGGAACGTCCGCTGTTTCTGGAACGGGCATCGTTCAGGCGCCGCAGGCTGGGCGACGCCGCCCGGATCCTGCCCGTGGTCGCGGCGATCGCGGCGCTTGCGCCGGTCTGGTGGATTCCCCGGCAGCTCAGCTTCGCGGCTGGTGCCGGATGGCTCTTCGGCCTGTGGGCAGTGCTGATCCTTGCCATATGGGCGCTGCACCGTGCGCTGCTGCGCGCCGAGGCGGCGACATTGCGCGCCGAATCCGCGGTCGCCGAGAGCCTCGCGCCGCCGGCTGCTGCCGCGCCGGCGCGCCCCGATCAGGGGGACGACGATCATGCCCTTTGAAACCCTCGTGGCGGGTTGCCTGGCCTATGTGGTGCTGATGTTCGGCGTGGCCTTCGCGGCGGATCGCGCCGCCGCGCGCGGGCGGGTGCGCTGGCTGGACCACCCGTTGATCTACACCTTGTCCCTGTCGGTCTATTGCTCGGCGTGGACGTTCTACGGGGCGGTCGGCTATGCCAGCCGCTCGGGACTTGAGTTCGTCACGATCTATCTGGGACCGACCATCGTCTTCACGGCGGCCTGGTGGGGCTTGCGGCGACTGGTGCGGGTCGCACGGATGCATCACGTCACCTCGATCGCGGACCTGATCTCGGCGCGGTTCGGCAAGTCGAACCCGCTGGCGGCACTGGTCACGCTGATCGCGGTGATCGCCGCCACACCCTATATCGCGCTGCAGTTGCAGTCGGTGCGTCTGTCCTTCGAGGTGTTCGCGACCGAGTCGCCCACCGGCGCCGCCATGAACGGCGCCACAGGTGGCACCGGCCTCTGGGTGGCGGCGGGGTTGGCACTGTTCACGATCCTGTTCGGCACCCGGAACCTTGCCGCCGATGAGCGTCACCACGGCGTCGTCACCGCCATCGCCCTTGAGGCGCTGGTCAAGCTGCTGGCCTTTCTCGCGCTTGGGGTTTTCGTGGTCTGGGGGCTGGCAGACGGGCCGGCCGACATGATGTCGCGGATCGCACGGGCGGGCCGCGACCCCGCCGTCGCCGATGGCTGGGTGCTGCGACCCGATCGCTGGACCGCGCTGATCGTCGTCTCGGCTGCGGCCATCCTGACCCTGCCGCGGATGTTTCAGGTCATGGTGGTCGAGGCCGCGGACGAGGAACGCCTGCACGTGGCCGGCTGGGCTTTCCCCGCCTATCTCTTCGCGATGTCACTGTTCGTGCTGCCGATCGCCGTGATGGGCCGCGAGTTGCTGCCGGCCGGATCGAACCCCGATCTGTACGTCCTGACCCTGCCGGCGGCTGCAGGCCAGAACATGCTGGCGTTCCTGGTGTTTCTGGGAGGGTTCTCGGCCGCCACGTCGATGGTCGTGGTCTGTGCGATCGCGCTGGCAACGATGATTTCGAACCACTGGATCGTGCCTGGCTGGCTGGCGCTGCGCCGCCGCCCCGCACGCGAGGACACCGAGGACCTGAGGGGTTTCGTCTTGAACGCGCGCCGTCTGGCGATCCTGGCCGTCGTTGCGGCCGGCTGGGTCTATCACGAGGCCTCGGGCGGGGCGGCCGCGCTGGCCGCGATGGGGCTGGTGGCGTTTACCGGCATGGCGCAGGTGCTGCCCGCGATGCTGGGTGGGCTTCTGTGGCGCGGCGCCAACCGGCGGGGGGCCTATGCCGGCGTGGGGGTCGGGTTTGCGCTGTGGCTTGGGCTGATCTTCATGCCCTCGGTCGGGATCGGGCATCCGCCGGTGCTGCCTTCGGGCGTCGATCCGCTGGCGTTCAGCATCTTCAGTTCGTTGACCGTCAACACGCTGGCGTTCATCGGGGTTTCGATCTTCGGCTTTCCCGACCCTGTCGAGCGGCTGCAGGGTCTGTCCTTTGTCAGCGCGGTCGAACCGATCCGTTACAGCCGGACGACCCGGGGCGAGGACCGGGCCGAACCGTTGCTGGCGATGACGCGGCGGGTCTGGGGCGCCGATTCCGCACTGCGCTATTTTCAGGCCGAGGCGGCCGCACAGGGAAAAACCGGCTATCTGCCGGATCTGACCCCGAATTTCCTGACCCGGCTCGAGCGGCGGCTGGCCGGATCGATCGGCGCCGCAACCGCGCATGCGATGATCGACCGGGTGGCTGGCGGCGTTGCCCTGACCGTGTCGGACCTGCTGCAGGTGGCGGACGAGGCGCATCGCGCCAAGGAAGAGGCGCAGCGGCTTGAAAACGCAACGAACGAGCTGGCCCGCACCGCCACGCAGCTGCGCGAGGCGAACGACAAGCTGACCGCCCTCTCGGTGCAGAAGGACGCGTTCCTGAGCCAGATCAGCCATGAATTGCGGACTCCGATGACCTCGGTCAGGGCGTTCTCCGAGATCCTGATGACACCCGACCTGTCTGAGGAAGAGCGGGCGCGCTTTGCGGGCATCATCCATGACGAGGCCGCGCGGCTCACCCGCCTTCTGGACGACCTGCTGGATTTGTCGGTGCTGGAAAGCGGGCGCGCCCAGTTGAACGTCTCGGCCAGCAATCTGCATGACCTGATCTCGCGTGCATTGCAGGCCGCGTCGGCGACGCGGTCGGAACGCGTGTTCACGGTGGATCGCGACATGCCATCCGAACATGTGGCCGTCATCACGGATGCGGACCGCTTGTTGCAGGTGCTGATCAACGTGATCTCGAATTCGCGCAAATACTGCGACTCGTCGCGGCCGGTCCTCAAGATCAGGGTGCGCCAACCCGCCGCCGGCGGCGCCGCGATCGATATCATCGACAACGGGTCCGGGATCGACGGCTCTCGGCAGAAGCTCATCTTCGAGAAATTCGCGCGCCTCAACGATCCGGCTCGGGCAGGCGGGGCGGGGCTGGGGCTGGCAATCTGCCGCGAGATCATGGCGGCCCTTGGGGGCGAAATCGACTATCTGCCGGGTCAGGACGGTGCGGCGTTCCGCATCACAGTGCCGCGCAGGCCGCCGTCGGGTGCGGTGCCGACCCAGGAGGACGCTGTCCCATAAACCCTTTCTCAACCTGTTCTTGCCAGATTGGCTGAGGGCACAAGGTGATTCGGATTGACGATGGCAGACGACGGCACAGCAGTCGCGAAACAGCAAGACGGGCAGGACGGACCGGATGGGGGCGTGCTGCGCCGCCTGCTTGCCGCGCGCAGTCAGGCAGCGTCGGGGGCGGGGCGCGCGCCGCAACTTCCCCAACCGGCAGCTCCGACCGCGTCGCGGGCCGCCGCCACGGCGATCGGTCGCGCCGCGGACCGGCTGTATCATCTCGGCGTGCAGCCGATCTCGGTGACACCCGGGGCGCTCACGCTGGCCGAACTGCCTGAACTGCTGCCGGCGCCGGCCTTGCTGGCGATCCTGCAGGGTCCGGGCGATCTGGTCGGCGCGATGGCGCTGTGCCCCGAGACGGTCACCGCACTGATCGAGGTCCAGACGCTTGGCCGCATCACCGCGCGAACGGCGGAACCGCGTCGGCCGACGCGAAGCGATGCGATGATGTGCGCTGACTTCATCAACGCGCTGATGGCCGAACTGGCGACCGAAATGCTCGACGTCGAAGGTTTCGCGGGGATCAAGGGCTATCGCTATGCCAGCTACCTGGATGATCCGCGGCCCTTGTCGCTGATGCTGGAGGACAAGCCTTATCGCAGCATCACGTTCAATGTGCGGCTGGGCGGGGCAGAAACGCGCGACACGACCATCTTTCTGGCGTTGCCGACCCGTGGTGAGGGCAAGCAGAAACCGGCACCTTCAGTGCCTGCGTCGTCGGTCGTGGCTGCAGGTGAGGACCCACAGGCCAAAAGCAGAACTGCGGCAGGGCCGGGCTCAGCCGGCGCGAAGCCCGTTGGCGCGCCGGCGGCATCGACGCTTCAGGCCCATGTCGCCGATGCCCCCGTCGAAATGGTCGGCGTATTGTGCCGGCGCAGGATGACACTGGGTGAATTGCGCGGTCTGGGCGAGGGCAAGCTGCTGCATCTGCCAAAGGTCAGCCTGACCCAATCCCGCCTGGAAACACGCGATGGTCAGCTTCTTGCGGTGGGCAAGTTCGGCGAAGCCGAAGGATGTCACGCAATCCGGCTCAGCGATCCGGGGGCGATCGCGGAAGCGCCTCTGTCCGAGCCGGCGCCGCAGGAGGGACGGAACGAGCCCCCGATCGCCGACTTGAACGGTCCCGATCCCTTCCGACGGGACGTGGCAACGGACAAGATGCCAGCGCGGGAAGTCGCGCCCGATGCCGCTTCCGCGCCGTCAAAAGCGGTCGGCGGCGCCTGACGCGCGCTTTTCCCTTGAAATCGGCGCATCTTGGTCGCATCTAACGTCCGTCCCGAATCCTGCGGGGCGATTGCAACGGAGTGACCATGGCCAAGGAAGAAATGCTCGAATTCCCCGGCGTCGTGAAGGAACTCCTGCCGAATGCGACGTTCAGGGTCGAGCTGGAAAACGGCCATGAGATCATCGCGCATATGGCAGGCAAGATGCGCAAGAACCGCATCCGGGTTCTGGCTGGCGACAAGGTGCAGGTCGAGATGAACACCTACGACCTGACCAAGGGACGTATCAATTATCGTTTCAAATGATCCGGCGCCCTCAGCGCCGCATCTCGGCGTGACGGCAAGCAGTCCTCCACCCTTGCTGGTGCTGGGTTCCGCCAGCCCGCGCAGGCTGGAACTTCTGGCACAGATCGGCATCGTGCCGGCCGCGCTGCGGCCTGCCGATATCGACGAGACGCCCCGCAAGGCCGAAACACCGCGCGATTATGTCCGCCGCATGGCGGTGGACAAGGCCAAGGCGGTCCACGTGGCTGATGGCGAGGCCCTGCTGACGGCCGACACGACCGTTGCGGTGGGTCGTCGGATCCTGGGAAAGCCCCGGGATCGGCTCGAGGCCGCGCAATTCATGCGGCTCATGTCGGGCCGGCGTCACCTTGTCCTGACGGCGGTGGCACTGCGCCATGACGGCCGGACACGGCACAGGCTTGTCCAGACGAAGGTGAGGATGCGCCCCTTGTCAGAGGCGGAATTGCAGCGCTATCTTGACGCCGGCGACTGGCAAGGCAAGGCTGGAGGCTATGCGATCCAGGGTGCCGCCGCAGCCTATATACCGTGGATCCAGGGGTCGTTCTCCGCGGTAGTCGGACTTCCCCTGTCCGAAACCGCCGCGATGCTGGCTGCGGTCGGGCTTCATGGCCAGCATGAGGGAGGCGTCGCATGAAGGGTCGTCAGATTGTCCTTGGCCATTTGTTTGATGCCCGGGCCGCGGCGCTTGTGATCGATGGCGCACTGGTCGATCTGATCGTCGATTCCAGTGCGCTTGCACCCCTGGCGCCGGGGGCGATCTGCCGCGGGGTGACCGATCGCCTGATGAAGGGGCAGGGTGGCGTGTTTGTGCGCCTTCCCGACGGCGAACGCGGCTTTCTGCGGGACCGGACCGGCCTGCGCGAGGGCCAGCCGATCCTGGTGCAGATTGCCGGCGTCGCCGAGGCGGGAAAGGCGATACCGCTGTCATCACGGCTTCTGTTCCGGGGCCGCTACGGCCTCGTGACGCCGGGTGTTCCCGGAGTGAACGTCTCGCGCCGGATCCGCGATTCCGAACGGCGCGCAGCATTGGATGAGATTGGCCGGACGGCGCTTGACGGGCGCGACCATGGCTTGATCCTGCGTAGCGCCTCGGCGTTCGCCGGTGCCGAGGCCATTGCGGCCGAGCTGGGGCCGCTGATCGAACTTGCCGACCGGATCATGGCTGAAACCACGGGCGAGCCCGAGCTTCTTCTGGACGCCCCCGATCCGTGGGAGCAATCCTGGCTGGATTGGGCAGAGCCCGAGCCCGACGCGATCGAGGAGGGCGAGGACAGCTTTGAGCGCTGCGGTGTCAGCGATGCGGTGGACGCGCTTCTGTCGCCGCGCATCGATCTGCCGGCAGGTGCCAGCGCTTGTATCGAAAACACCCGCGCGCTGACCGCGATCGACGTGAACACGGGGCGCGATGTTTCGCCCGCCGCCGCGCTGAAGGCCAATATCGCATTGGCCCGCGACCTGCCCCGGCAGTTGCGATTGCGCGGCTTCGGTGGCCAGGTCGTGGTTGATTTCGCGCCGATGCCCAAGCGTGATCGCGCCACGCTGGATCAGGTGCTGCGCGCCGCTTTCAAGGGTGACGGCACCGAGACGACCTTGATTGGCTGGACCGCCATGGGCCTGTACGAGATCAGCCGCAAGCGCGATCGCATACCGCTGCTGCGTCTGCGGAATGCCGGGGGGGCGTGATGGCGGCCTGTCCGATCTGCGGCAAGGAGAGTGTGTCCGATTACCGACCTTTCTGTTCGAAACGCTGCGCCGATGTCGATCTGGCACACTGGCTGCGCGGAGACTATGTCATCCCCGGCCCGCCGCTGGACGACATCGCCTCGGATGAGGACAAGGGCGAGTGAAGAATCGGTTTTTGGGTCTGGACACGTCGCGCCGCCGCCCGTAGAAACCACCGCACAGCCAGCGCCTGACCGGCGCGTCCGGCGCCCGGATAGCTCAGTTGGTAGAGCAGCGGATTGAAAATCCGCGTGTCGGCGGTTCAAATCCGTCTCCGGGCACCACTTACAAGCCATTGAAAATGAAAAATTTACGTGCAGGGCGCCTGGTTGATCCCGCGCTTGGCTCTGTTTCGGACGCATCTGGGCTACTTCTGGGCTACAGTACGCGCCCGCTTCTGTCACGATGTGGACCTGATCTTCGCCCGATGCCTTTGGTCAGACCGCTGTTGACGGAAGCGGACCCAAGATCTCCAGGATCCAGCTTTGGTCGACACAGTCTAGCACCCCAACCGATCATTGGCTCAATGGACTGGCTCGGACCGGGTTGCGGAGCTGACCGGGTGTTTCACCCGAGACGATGATATTGCTGCCGATTGATTGACCGAAGTATCTGGTTCCATCTCCACATTCAGGACAGTCGAGGAGGGCGCAGCCCGCCATGGCGTGCCGACCGATACGGTTTGCCGTTGGAAACGCGAGGGCGGGTTTCGAAAGTCGGTTCGTGCCGGTCCCGGAGCGACCGGGCGGCGGCAGAACGATCTCGTGGCATTTGACGAAACGCTGCAGGCTTGCTTTGCCACTGACGCGCGGCTGCTGACCCAGACAGCCATGAACTCCGAGGATCATGGCGACGTTTGGGGATCACTACCCAGTTCGAAAGGCGGCCAGCCTCCTGTCCGCAGATAACGTGACCTCGCGGTTGCGTCTCTTTCGGAACCGGCTGCATGACGCCGGACGCGAACGTCCCCGGCCGGCGCTTCGTCGTGCTGCCGGCTGGGGGCTTCGCGCGGGGCGAGGCTTCAGGCCTGTCTTGCGCCCGAGGCAGGTTTCACGATCCCAGGTTTCACGAATTTCGAGGGCGATCACGCAGGGCGACGACCTGTGACGGGGGGGCGAGAACGGGGCAGTTCAGGCACGTATCCCCGCTTCGGGGCAGGGTCCGGGCGACCGGCGTGTTCGGAATGCGCGAGGCCGGCGATGTCCGCCTGAACCAGTCCATGACGCGATCGGATAGAGAGACCACGGCCGCATCGGACGGCGGTTGATGTCGGCGCATCGGGCCCGGTTTGGCCGGCATATCCGCAGCCCGCCCGTCAGGCGGGCACACAGGATCCCCCGCCAGGCCAGGACGGGCCTGGCGATGCGAACCGCGCTCAGCGATTTGGCCAGAGGGCGGCGTGACGATTGACGTCCTTGTAGAGAAGGTAGCGGAACGGACCGGGACCGCCCGCATAACACGCTTGCGGGCAAAATGCGCGCAGCCACATGAAGTCTCCGGGCCCCACCTCGACCCAGTCGCGGTTGAGGCGGTAGACGGCCTTTCCTTCCAGCACGAACAGGCCGTGCTCCATCACATGGGTTTCGGCAAAGGGGATCGATCCGCCCGGTTTGAAGGTCACGACGGTGATGTGCATGTCGTGGCGCAGATCTGCGGGATTCATGAAGCGCGTCGTCGCCCAGGCGCCGTCGGTGTCGGGCATGGGCGAGGGCGAGATGTCCTGTTCCTGGGCGACGATGGGATCGGGGCGGCTGACGCCCTTGACCGGTTGCCACCGCTTGCGCCACCAGTGAAAGCCGGCCTCGCCCGGCGTCACGTTCCGCAGCGACCATTCGATGCCGGGCGGAACATAGGCGAAGCCGCCGGGCGTCAGGCTGTGATCGGTGCCGTCGATGGTCACGCGCAGCGTGCCGCCGGTAACGAACATGGCGTGTTCGATCTCGGGATCCTCGTCCGGGGTGTCGCAGCCCCCACCTTCCGCCAGTTCGACGATATACTGGCTGAAGGTCTCGGCGAAGCCGGACAGGGGGCGGGCCAGCATCCACATCCGCATGCCCTCCCAGCCGGGCAGGTAAGAGGTGACGATGTCGCGCATGACGGTTCGGGGCACGACGGCGTAGGCTTCGGTGAACACCGCCGTGTCGGTGGTCAGGCCGGTCTGCGGCGGCAGGCCCGCGACCGGACCGGCATAGCGGCCGGTGGTCGATTGGCCATCCCTGACGGTGGCGACATCGCCGGTCGGGGCACCGGCGGGGGGCAGGTCGTTCATTTGAGCACCTCATTCAGGCGAAGTTCGGCGATCCGCATCACCTGGCGTTCGGCCTCGGCGCGCTCGGTGGCGGTGTCGTTCTCGACGCGAGCCTGCATGGCCGCGAGGATGCCGGCCTTGTCGTGATCGCGGACGGCGATAATGAAGGGAAAACCATGCTTGGCGGTATAGGCGTCGTTCAGCCGCGTGAACTCGGCCCGTTCGGCATCAGTCAGCGCGTCGAGGCCGGCACTGGCCTGTTCGTGCGTGCTTTCCGCCGTCAGCCTTTTCGCGGCGGCCAGCTTGCCGGCCAGATCGGGATGCGCCACCAGAATACCGAGCCGCTCGGCGTCGCTTGCGCTGCGAAAGACCTGCGCCATGCGCCCTGCCAGTCCGGCTGCGCTGTCATGGACGGCGCCCATCTCGGCGTCCCAGACCCGTTCGGCGATGAACGGCGAATGTTCATAGATGCCGCCGAACCGTTTGACGAACGCCTCGCGCTCCATCTGCGACGGCCGGTCGGTCGGGACATGGGGGTGATGCTGTGCCCAGTGGCGGGCGATGTCGAGTCGGCTGGCGAACCACACGCCCTCATGCGCGCGCGCATGATCCAGGAACCGCTGGATCGCCATCGCGCGGCCTGGGCGACCGGCGAGGCGGCAATGCAGTCCGACCGACATCATCTTCGGGGCGCCGGCCTGTCCTTCGGCATAAAGCATGTCGAAGCTGTCGCGCAGATAGTCGAAGAAGTCAGTGCCCGTGCCGAAGCCCTGTCCGCTGGAGAACCGCATGTCGTTGGCGTCCATCGTATAGGGCACCATCAGTTGCGGGCGCCCCTGATGGACATGCCAGTAGGGAAGCTCGTCCGCAATCGTGTCGGCCAGATAGGCAAAGCCGCCTTCCTCGCAGCCCAGCTCGACCGTGTTCATCGAGGTGCGGCCCTGGTAGAACCCGTAGGGCCGCTCTCCGGTCACGCGCGTGTGCAGTGCGATGGCCTGGGCGATATGCTCGGCCTCGACCTCACGCGGAATGTCGCGGTAGTCGATCCATTTCAGCCCGTGCGTGGCGATTTCCCAGCCAGCCTGCTGCATCGCGGCGACCTGTTCGGGGCAGCGCTCGAGCGCCGTCGCCACGCCATAGACCGTCACCGGGACGTCCTTCAGCAGCCGGTGCAGGCGCCAGAACCCCGAACGCGCGCCATAATCATAGATCGATTCCATGTTCCAATGCCGCTTGCCCGGCCAGGGCTGCGCGCCGATGATCTCGGACAGGAACGCCTCGGAGGCGGCGTCGCCATGCTCGATGCTGTTCTCGCCGCCTTCCTCGTAGTTCACGACGATCTGCACGGCGATCCTGGCGCCGCCGGGCCATTGCGGGTCGGGGGTCGTTTCGCCATATCCTCGCATGTCGCGGCTGTAGCGCATCGTGCCTGTCCTCCGGCGTGGCTGGTTCGGGAACAGAAGACCGCGTGCCGGCCTGCCCGGCAAGCCGGGAATAGCAGAATTCTGTATCAATGAATCGGCAAAGATCACCGGCGGTTTCAATTGCCCGTTGAAAGACTTCCGGCCTCTGCCTGATTGTTGCGATCGACCGGCCGCCGCTAACCTTCCCGCATGGCGGCCGAGGAGAGCCGCGCGGAGGAATTTCATGGAACGCTTCTTCAAGCTGTCCGACCATGGCAGCACGGTCCGGACCGAGGTCATCGCCGGCATCACCACCTTCCTGACGATGGCCTATATCATCTTCGTGAACCCGGAGATCCTGTCCAGCACCGGCATGGACCGCAACGCCGTCTTCGTCGCGACCTGCCTTGCCGCCGCCATCGGCTCGGCCATCATGGGGCTGTGGGCGAACTGGCCGATCGCCATGGCGCCGGGGATGGGGCTGAACGCGTTTTTCGCGTTCACCGTGGTCGGGGCGATGGGGTTTACCTGGCAACAGGCACTGGGCGCGGTGTTCATTTCGGGCGTGATCTTCCTGATCATGACGGTGACCGGCCTGCGGCGGTGGCTGATCGCCGGCATCCCGCATTCGATGCGCAGCGGAATCGCCGCGGGTATCGGCATGTTCCTTGCGATCATTGCCATGCAAAGCTCGGGCCTGGTGGTTGACAGCCCGGCCACGCTGATCGCGCTTGGCGATCTGACGGCAACGGGCACATTGCTGACCATCGCCGGCTTCTTCATCATCATCGCGCTGGACGCCATGAAGGTGACGGGGGCCATTCTGATCGGCATTCTGGTCGTCACAGTCGCCGCGATCCTTCTGGGGGTCAGCGAGTTCGGCGGTGTCATGTCCATGCCGCCCTCGATCGCGCCGACCTTCCTGCAGCTCGATCTGGCGCGTGCGCTGACCTACGGCATCTTCCAGGTGATCCTGGTCATGGTGCTGGTCGAGGTCTTCGATGCAACCGGCACATTGATCGGCGTCGCCAAGCGCGCCGGCCTGCTGACCGAAGGTCCGGCGCACAAGAACAAGGGCCTTGGCCGCGCCTTGCTGGCGGACTCGACCGCGATCACCGCGGGTTCGCTGCTGGGCACCTCGTCCACGACCGCCTATGTCGAAAGCGCGTCGGGTGTGCAGGCGGGCGGGCGCACCGGACTGACCGCGCTGGTCGTCGCCGTGCTGTTCCTGCTGGCGATGTTCTTTGCGCCGCTGGCCGGATCGGTTCCCGCCTACGCGACCGCGCCGGCGCTGCTGTATGTCGCCACGCTGATGCTTCGCGAAATGGCAGACATCGAATGGGGCGACGTGACCGAAAGCGCGCCGGCCGTGCTGACCGCGCTGGCCATGCCGTTCACCTATTCGATCGCCAATGGCCTGGCCTTCGGGTTCATCAGCTATGCACTGATCAAGCTGCTGACCGGCAAGGCACGGCAGGTGCATCTGGCCACGTGGATCGTCGCCGGCCTGTTCGTGATCAAGTTCGGCTTCCTTGGCGGGCATTGATGCGCGCAGGCGCCGACGCCTGACGACAGCCGCCGCGAGTGGCGGCCGTCGCCGTTCCTGCCCGTTCGGCCATCAGGCCCCCATCGCCTGCGACAGATCCTGGGCCGCCGCCGCGACCACGGCCCCCAGCGTCTTGACATGTTCATGTCCGATCCGATGGCTGGGGCCGCTGACGCTGATGCCGGCGACCGCTTCTCCCGTCAGGTCGAAGACCGGCGCGGCAATGCAGCGCATGCCGCGGGATTTTTCCTCGTCGTCGAAGGCGAAGCCGCGGTGACGGATGCGTGCAAGGTCCTCTTTCAGCGCCTCGGCAGTGGTCAGGGTCTTGTCGGTGAACCGCTTCAGCGGCGTGTGCTCGACCAGCGCGGCTAGCGTTTCGGGCCGTCCAAACGCCAGAAGCGCCTTGCCGATCCCCGAGCAATGCAGCGGCGATCTTGTGCCGGGCGGAAAGAAGGCGCGGATCGTTTCCTGTGTCTCGGCCTGGCTGACGAAAAGCACCGCGTCGCCATTCAGAATGCCAAGATTCGCCGTCTCTCCGGTATGTTCCATCAGCGCCCGCAGGATCGGGCGCGCGCGCTCGACGATACCCGATCGGCGCATGAAGGCGGATCCCAGCCGGAAGGTCGCAGGGCCGATATGCCAGCTCTGGGTGGCCGGGTCGCTTTCCGCGACACCGCGTGAGGCCAGCGTGTGCAGGACGCGATGCACGGTCGAGGGCGACTGCTCCATCCTCTCGGCCACTTCCGACAGCGTCAGGCCGGGATGGGCAGCCAGCAGGTCCAGAATGTCCAGTGCCCTGTCCAGCGCCTGAATGGTTCCGGCGTTTTCCGGTGCGCTGCGCGGACGCCCCCGCTTGCGTTGCGGCTCAGCCATTTTATCCCCCCGGTTAACAATGCATCCTGATTCCAGCGAAAATTGCTGGCTGCAAGTGGAAAAACACAAGCCCATGTTTCGACGCGGTTTTCCAGAGTCTGTCCGCTTATCGGAAAACGTTTCCAGAAAAATTGTGTCATTGTGTCGCGGGGCGTAATCTCGTCAATAACCCGCAGGAGGAGTCGCCATGACCAGCCAGAACCCCGTTTTCATCCCCGGCCCGACCAACATCCCCGAGGTGCTGCGCAAGGCCGTGGACATGCCTACTATCGACCATCGCAGCCCTGTCTTCGGCAAGATCCTTCATCCTGCGCTGGACGGCGTCAAGAAGGTGCTGAAGACCATCGACGGGCAGGTTTTCGTGTTCCCCTCGACCGGCACGGGCGGCTGGGAGACCGCGATTACCAACACGCTGTCGGCGGGCGACAAGGTTCTGGCCACGCGCAACGGCATGTTCAGCCAGCGCTGGATCGACATGTGCCAGCGTCACGGGCTGGATGTGCAGGTCGTCATGCAGGCATGGGGCGACGGCGTTCCGGCCGACCGTTTCGAGGAAATCCTGGCCGCCGACAAGGGACACGAGATCAAGGTCGTTCTGGCCACGCATAACGAGACCGCGACTGGGGTAAAATCGGACATCGGCGCCGTCCGTCGCGCGCTGGACGCCGCCGGCCACCCGGCGCTGCTGTTCGTGGACGGCGTCAGCTCGATCGCCTGCTACGATTTCCGCATGGACGAATGGGGCGTCGATATCGCCGTCACCGGCAGCCAGAAGGGCTTCATGTTGCCGCCCGGTCTGGCCATTGTCGGCTTCTCGCCGAAGGCGATGGCGGCGGTCGAGACCGCCAGCCTGCCGCGCACCTTCTTCGACATCCGCGACATGGCCAGGGGCTATGCCGCAAACGGTTTTCCCTACACGCCGCCGGTCGGCTTGCTGAACGGGCTGAATGTCGCCTGCCAGATGCTGCTGGACGAGGGGCTCGAGAACGTCTTTGCCCGTCACAAACGCATCGCCGAAGGCGTGCGCAAGGCGGTCGACGCCTGGGGCCTCAGCCTTTGCGCGCGGCGGCCAGAGCTGTATTCCGACAGCGTCAGCGCGATCCGGGTGCCCGAGGGTTTCGATGCCAACAGGATCGTCAGCCACGCGCTGAACACCTATGACGTGGCCTTCGGCACCGGGCTGGGCGATGTCGCCGGCAAGGTGTTCCGCATCGGGCATCTGGGCATGCTGACCGACGTGATGGCGCTGTCGGGGATCGCCACGGCGGAAATGGTCATGGCCGATCTGGGCCTGCCCGTCACGCTTGGCAGCGGTGTCGCCGCCGCGCAGGAACATTATCGCCAAAGCGCCGCCAGCGCCCAGCAGGCCGCCGCGTGATGAAGGGCACCCAGATGCAAATCCCGACCTACCAGGACATGCTGGACGCGCATAAGCGGATCAAGCCGCATATCCGGCGGACACCCATCCGCACCTCGGATTATCTCGATGATCTGACCGGCGCTCGGCTGTTCTTCAAATGCGAGAATTTCCAGGAGCCGGGGGCGTTCAAGGTTCGCGGCGCCAGCAATGCGGTCTTCGGGCTGGACGAGGCGCAGGCGGCCAGGGGCGTGGCGACGCATTCCTCGGGCAACCATGCGTCCTGCCTGTCCTATGCGGCCATGCGGCGCGGGATTCCCTGCAACGTGGTGATGCCGCGCACGGCCCCGCAAGCCAAGAAGGATACGGTCGCGCGCTATGGGGGCAAGATCACCGAATGCGATCCCTCGACCTCATCGCGCGAAGAGACCTTCGCCAGGGTGCAGGCCGAAACCGGCGGCGATTTCGTCCACCCCTACAATGATCCGCGCGTGATCGCGGGGCAGGGCACCTGTGCCAGGGAGTTCATCGAACAGACCGACGGGCTGGACATGGTCGTGGCCCCGATCGGCGGCGGCGGCATGATCTCGGGCACCTGCCTGACGCTGTCCACCCTGGCGCCCGAAACCAAAGTGATCGCGGCCGAACCCGAGCAGGCCGATGACGCCTATCGCAGCTTCAAGGCCGGTCACATCATCGCGGACGACGCCCCGAAAACCATCGCGGACGGGCTGCTGGTGCCGCTGAAGGATCTGACCTGGCATTTCGTCAGCAACCACGTGTCCGAGATCTATACCGCCACGGAACAGGACATCATCGACGCGATGAAACTGACCTGGAAGCATCTGCGCGTGGTGATGGAACCCAGCAGCGCCGTGCCTCTGGCCACGATCCTGAAGAACCGCGACGCATTCGCCGGCAAGCGCGTCGGCATCATCATCACCGGCGGCAATGTCGATCTCGACACGCTGCCCTGGACCTGAGGAGAGGCATCATGAACGCACCGACCACCTTTGAAGGGCTGGAAGTCGGCTTCGACGTGCCCGCGCTGCCGGGAATGGACGAAAAGGACATCCAGACCCCGTGCCTGATCCTCGACCTGGATGCGCTGGAACGCAACATCAGGAAAATGGGCGATTACGCCAGGGCCCACGGGATGCGCCATCGCAGCCACGGCAAGATGCACAAATCGGTCGATGTGCAGAAATTGCAGGAATCCCTGGGCGGCGCGGTCGGCGTCTGCTGTCAGAAGGTCAGCGAGGCCGAGGTCTTCGTGCGCGGCGGCATCAAGGACGTGCTCGTCAGCAACCAGGTCCGCGACCCGAAGAAGATCGACCGTCTGGCGCAATTGCCCAAACATGGCTCGCGCATCATCGTCTGCGTGGACGACGTGGCGAACGTGGCCGACCTGTCGGCGGCCGCCGAAAAGCACGGCACCCAGCTTGAGGTCTTCGTCGAAATCGACTGCGGCGCGGGTCGCTGCGGCGTCAAGACCGCCGAGGCGGTGGTCGAGATCGCCCGTGCCACCGATGCGGCGCCGGGGCTGAAATTCACCGGAATCCAGGCCTATCAGGGCGCCATGCAGCACATGGACAGCTATGAGGACCGCAAGGCAAAACTCGACGCGGCCATCGCCCAGGTTCAAGAGGCCGTTGACGCGCTGAAAGAGGCCGGACTGGAGCCGGAACTGGTTTCGGGCGGTGGCACCGGCAGCTACTATTTCGAAAGCAATTCGGGCGTTTACAACGAATTGCAGTGCGGCAGCTACGCTTTCATGGACGCCGATTACGGGCGCATCCTGGACAAGGACGGCAACCGTATCGACCAGGGCGAATGGGAAAACGCGCTGTTCATCCTGACCTCGGTCATGAGCCACGCGAAAGCCGACAAGGCGATTTGCGACGCCGGCCTCAAGGCGCAGTCGGTCGATAGCGGCCTGCCGTTCATCCATGGCCGCGAGGACGTGAAATACGTCAAGTGCAGCGACGAGCATGGCGTCATCGACGACCCGCAGGGCGTGCTGAAGGTGAATGACAAGCTGCGGCTGGTGCCGGGTCATTGCGACCCGACCTGCAATGTCCATGACTGGTATGTCGGCGTGCGGAACGGCAAGGTCGAAACGCTGTGGCCGGTCAGCGCGCGCGGGAAGGCCTACTGATGTGGGTCGTTCCCGAGACGGAAATCGCCGGGCTTATGACGCCCGAGGCGGCATTCGATGCGGTCGAGGCGGTCTTTGCCTCGATGGCCAAGGGCGACGCCCGCAATTTCCCGGTGGTCCGTGAGGCGATCGGATACGAGGATGCGCTGTATGGCTTCAAGGGCGGTTTCGACAAGGCGGCGCTGAATCTGGGGCTGAAGGCGGGTGGCTACTGGCCGAACAACCAGAAGCACGGGCTGATCAATCACCAGTCCACGGTCTTCCTGTTCGATCCCGATACCGGGCGTCTCGCGGCAGCGGTCGGAGGCAACCTGCTGACGGCGTTGCGTACGGCCGCCGCCAGCGCCGTCTCGATCAGGCATCTGGCGCCCAGGGGCGCGAAGGTGCTGGGCATGATCGGCGCGGGGCATCAATCCGCCTTCCAGATGCGCGCCGCCGCGCGGCTGGGAGGCTTTGAAAAGGTCATCGGCTGGAACCCGCATCCCGAGATGCTGACCCGCCTGGCCGAGACCGCCGCCGATCTGGACCTGCCCTTCGAGGCGGTCGAACTGGACCGGCTGGGGGCCGATGCCGACGTGATCATCTCGATCACCTCGGCGTTCTCGCCGCTGCTCATGGACGGGCATGTGACCGGTCGGACCCATATCGCCGCGATGGGCACCGACACCAGAGGCAAGCAGGAACTTGACCCGGCGCTGGTCGGACGTGCCCGGCTTTTCACCGATGAGGTTGCCCAATCGGTCAGCATCGGTGAATTCCAGCATGCCGCGGCGCAGAAAGCGATTTCCGAAAGCGATGTCATCGCGATAGGCCGGGTTATCATCGGCGATCACGAGGGACGCGGCGATGCGGAAGTCACGATTTTTGACGGCACGGGCGTCGGTCTTCAGGACCTCGCCGTGGCCGGCAGCGTCGTTCAGCGGGCAATCGAGGCGGGAATCGCAATCGATGTGCCGATCTGAGCGATGCCTGCGGGCGCATATCACCAAGGGGAGGATAGGGTGATGACTTCTTCAAGCATCGGCACGCCGGAACAACTGCGTGATCCCGATTACATGCCGCCGCTGTGGAAGGCGGTGCCGCTGGGGATCCAGCATGTTCTGGCCATGTTCGTGTCCAATGTGACGCCGGCCATCATCGTTGCGGGTGCGGCCGGATTCGGCTTCGGGTCAAACAGCCCTGATTTCCCGGAACTGCTGTATCTGATCCAGATGTCGATGCTTTTTGCAGGCGTCGCGACGCTTTTCCAGTCGCTGACCATCGGTCCGGTTGGCGCCAAGCTGCCGATCGTGCAGGGCACCTCGTTCGCCTTCATCCCGATCATGATCCCGCTGGTTGCGGGCAAGGGTGTCGATGGCCTGGCCGCGCTGTTCGCGGGCGTGCTGATCGGGGGCATCTTCCACGCCGCGCTGGGGACGGTGATCGGCAAGATCCGCTTCGCCCTGCCGCCGCTGGTCACCGGGCTTGTGGTGATGATGATCGGCCTGGCGCTGGTCAAGGTGGGCATCGAATATGCGGCGGGCGGCGTGCCGCTGAAGGCGCAGGGCTCGGCCGCCTATGGTGATCTTGCCAGCTGGTCGGCGGCGCTTGTGGTGATCTTCGTGACGCTGGGGCTGAAATTCTTTGCGCGCGGCATGCTGTCCATCTCGGCGGTGCTGATCGGCATCCTGGTCGGCTATTTCTACTGCATGGCGGTCGGAAAGCTGCCGGTCGCGGCGATCACCGGCAGCTGGGAGAATGCCGCGGCGTTCGCCCTGCCCGTGCCCTTCAAATACGGGTTCGAGTTTACCATGGCGGCCGTGATCGGCTTCTGCCTGATGGCCTTCGTGTCGGCGGTCGAGACGGTCGGCGACGTGTCGGGGATCACCAAGGGCGGCGCTGGCCGCGAGGCGACCGACAAGGAGATCACCGGGGCGACCTATGCCGACGGGGTCGGCACGGCCATCGCCGGTGTCTTTGGGGGTCTGCCCAACACATCGTTCAGCCAGAATGTCGGGCTGATCGCCATGACCGGGGTGATGAGCCGTCACGTCGTCACGATCGGCGCCGCCTTCCTAATCGTCTGCGGCCTCGTGCCGAAGATCGGCGGTGTCATCCTCACCATACCGATCGAGGTCCTGGGCGGCGGTGTCATCGTGATGTTCGGCATGGTCGTGGCTTCTGGCATCTCGATGCTGTCGGACGTGATCTGGAACCGGCGCAACATGGTCATCTTCGCGGTCGCGCTGTCGGTCGGGCTGGGCCTTCAGCTTGAGGCGATGGGCACCGGGGCGGGCCAACCCGACGCGTTGCAGCATCTGCCCGATACGCTGCGCATCCTGGGTGCGTCGGGCATCCTGCCGGCGGCGCTGATCGCCATCATCCTGAACCTGGTGCTGCCCGAAGCACTGGCCGAGGAATCGACCGAGGAAGTCTCGGGCGGGCTTCAGGGGCACGGCGCGGGATTGCGGGAAGGCGGAACCCGGCATTGATGCGGCCTGCGTGGCGATCACGACATGAAAGGGGGGGGGGGCAGCGCGGCTGCCCCCTTTGGCATTCCGCGGTGACAGGGCCGATTATACACCACCGCTTGAGACTGCCTTGCGATCCGCGCCTCTCGCGTGCGCGCGAGGATCGGTTATCAATGAAACAGGGATAATCAGGAGGGATCGAGGATGCCAGGATACCTGACGACACATGTTCTGGACACCGCGCGTGGGCGACCTGCCGAAGGCATGGAGGTGGTGCTTTTCAGGTTGCACGAGGGCCAGCGGACCGAGCTTGCGCGACTGCGCACCAACGCGGACGGCCGCACGGACCGGCAGATCCTGCCCGAGGCAGAGTTCCGGACCGGCACCTACGAGCTGGAATTCCACGCCGGCGCCTGGATGGACGCCAGCGGCGTGCCGGCCGAGAGCCCGCGTTTCCTCGACATCATCCCGATCCGCTTCGGCATGTCGCAGCAGGACCATTATCACGTGCCGCTGCTGATCTCGCCGTTCGGATTCTCGACCTATCGCGGGAGTTGAGCGATGATCCCCGATTATGTCGTCATCTGGGAATGGCTGGCCTTTGCAACCCGCTGGCTGCATGTCATCACCGCCATCGCCTGGATCGGCTCGTCCTTCTATTTCGTCGCGCTGGATCTGGGCCTGACCAAGGCTCCGAACATGCCCATGGGCGCGCATGGCGAGGAATGGCAGGTCCATGGTGGCGGCTTCTATCACATCCAGAAATATCTGGTCGCGCCCGAGCGCATGCCCGAGCACCTGACCTGGTTCAAATGGGAAAGCTATGCCACCTGGCTGTCGGGCGCCGCGCTGCTGATGGTCACCTACTGGGCGGGCGCGAATCTCTATCTGATCGATCCGGCCAAGATGGATCTGGCCATCTGGCAGGCGATCGTCATTTCGGGCGGTTCGCTGGCGATCGGCTGGCTGATCTATGACACGCTGTGCAAGTCCGGGCTGGGCGAGACGCCGACCGTCCTGATGCTGCTGCTGTTCGTGGCGCTGGTCATCATGGGCTGGGGCTATGACCAGGTCTTCACCGGCCGTGCCGCGCTGCTGCATCTGGGTGCCTTCACCGCGACGATCATGACCGCCAACGTGTTTCTGGTCATCATGCCCAACCAGCGCATCGTGGTCGCCGATCTCAAGGCCGGACGCGCGCCGGATCCGAAATACGGCAAGATCGCCAAGCTGCGCTCGACGCATAACAACTACCTGACCCTGCCGGTCGTGTTCCTGATGCTGTCGAACCATTACCCGCTGGCCTTCGCCAGCGAATACAACTGGCTGATCGCCGCGCTGATCTTCCTGATGGGGGTCACCATCCGGCATTTCTTCAACACCATGCATGCCCGCGAGGGGAATCTGTGGTGGACCTGGGCGGTGACCACCGTGCTGTTCATCCTGATCATGTGGCTCAGTTCGATGGGTCTCAACCAGGACCGCTATGAAGAGGCCGAGGCCCGCACGCTGTCGCCGGTGGAACAGCGCTATGCCGATGCCGTGGGTTTCGAGGATGTCAGCGACGTCATCATGGGCCGCTGTTCGATGTGCCATGCGCGCGAACCCGTCTATGAGGGCATCCATCACGCACCGAAAGGGGTCTTTCTCGAAACCCCCGCCGACATCGCCCGCGCCGCGCGCGAGATCTATGTCCAGTCGGGGCTGACCGACGCCATGCCGCCCGCCAATGTCAGCTTCATGGAGGACGAGGAACGCGCCCGCGTCATCCGCTGGTTCCGGCAGGCGGGCGGCGCCGATCTGGCCGGCATGTAACCGCCAGCCACGATTCTTTTTGCTTAACGCAAGGCGCAGATCGCGGTAACAGACTCGCGATGATCGCGCGCATCCTCAGATTGCTGGTTGTCCTTGGGGTTATCCTTGGGGTTGTTCTGCCGAAAGCGTCGGCGGCACTTGCCGGTCTGGGATTGTCGAACGCGCGCAGTGTGCTGATCTGCACCGGGCACGGGATGCAACGGGTTGACCTGAAACCCGGTCACGGTCCGCATCATGCCCCCGCGCCCTCGCATGACGAGCCGCTTTGCCTGCTGGTCCATGCGCTGGATGGGGCGCTGGCCCCGCCATCGCCGCATTGGCTGGCCCTGGCCCATGCCGCATTCATGCCGTCCGACATCGCCATGGCGCATGTCGAGACCCCGTCCCGGACCCGTTTCGCCCGCGCGCCACCGCGCGCCTGACCGCGCGGCCCTTGGCCGCGTCCCGTCACCGACACGCGAAACCCGCACCTGCCGCGCGCCGCGGTCGATGGTGCAACCGGAGAATTTCGATGACCCTTCATGCAATACCTGTCGCCGCAGGAGGCCCCGATGGCCATCACTGACGGCAATTTCGACGCCACCCGCCCGGTCGATCCGGGCCGTGGCGCAAAACTGTATCGCGCCGCCTGGCGCTGGCATTTCTATGCGGGGATCTTCGTCGTCCCGTTCTTCCTGATCCTTGCCGTGACCGGCATGATGATGCTGTGGATCGCCTGGATCGACGGGCGCGACGGGGAACGCACCGCCGTCGTTCCGACCGAATCGGCCCTGGCCGTCTCGGCGCAGGCCGAGGCCGCGCTGGCGGCGGTTCCGGGTGGCACGCTGATCCAGTATGTGGCCCCGCGCGCCGTGGATCTGGCCGCGATCTTCCGCGTCGACGATGCCGAGGGTGCAGCGCAGATGGTCGTGGTCGATCCCTATCGCGCCACCGTTCTGGACCAGTTCCCGCGCCGCAGCGGCTGGTATGACTGGGCCGACAACTTTCATGGCAGCCTGATGCTGGGCGTGACCGGCGACCGGATGATCGAGATCGCCGCCTCGCTTGGCGTCGTGCTGCTGGCCACCGGGATCTATCTGTGGTGGCCACGCGAGGGCGGCGTTCTGCGGGCCTTCGTGCCCCGGCTGTCGGCGCGCGGGCGCGGGCTGTGGAAGTCTCTGCACGCCACGATCGGCGTCTGGATCTCGGTCTTTCTGCTGTTCTTCCTGATCTCGGGGCTTTCCTGGTCGGGCGTCTGGGGCGAAAAGCTGGTGCAGGCCTGGTCCAGCTTTCCGGCGGGGAAATACGACAACATTCCGCTGTCCGACGACGTGCACGCGACCATGAACCATGGCGCCAAGGAAGTGCCCTGGGCGCTGGAACAGACCCCGATGCCGGCATCGGGATCGGAGGCGGGGCTTGATGGCGTCGTGGGCCCGGTGGATCTGGACAGCGTCGACGCGCTGGCCCGGCGGATCGGCTATGACGCCCGCTATCAGCTGAACCTGCCGCAATCCGACACCGGCGTCTGGACGATGAGCCGCGATTCGATGAGCACGGACAGCTCAAATCCGACCGGCGACCGGGTCGTTCATGTGGACCGTCATTCGGGCAGGATCCTCGCCGATATCCGCTACCAGGATTATTCGCTGATGGGCAAGGCGATGGCCGTGGGCATCGCCCTGCACATGGGGACGCTGGGGCTGTGGAGCGTGCTGGCCAACACGGTCTTCTGCCTGTCGGTGATTTTTCTCTGCGTGTCGGGCATGGTGATGTGGTGGAAGCGCCGCCCCGCCGGTCAGGTGCGCCTTGTTGCGCCGCCGATGCCGGCCGACATGCCGTTCTGGAAAGGCGCCGTGGCGGTCGGGCTGGTCGTGTCGCTGGCCTTCCCGATGGCGGGGCTGACACTGGCCGTGGTGCTGCTGGCCGATCTGCTGCTGCTGTCGCGGCTGCCAGGAATCAAGCGCGCCTTCGGCTGATACCAGCCCTGGCCGGGGTCATCGCCCCGGCCAGGGCTAGAACACCTTCTTCAACTCGCGAACCGCGAAATCCGCGAACATGCGGACCTTGGGATCCTGCAACCTGCGATGCGGCGTCAGGCAACCGAACTGCGCCGGCAGCGGCGGGCTATCGGGCAGGACATTCACAAGCTGCCCGGTGCGCAGATCCTCCGCCACCTCGTAAAGCGGCCGGTTCGCGATCCCGTGTCCGCCAAGGGCCCAGCTTCGCAGCACGTCGCCGTCATCGGTATCATAGCGTCCGGTCACCATCATCTTCTGGTGCCCTTCCTCGGTCTGCAGGACCCAGAAATATTCGGGGCTGCGCGGGTATCGCAGCAGCAGGCAGTTGTGGCCGGTCAGATCGTCGGGCTTCCTGGGCGTGCCATGGGCGGCCAGATATCCGGGCGAGGCGACCAGCACGCGCGGCGCGTCGGCGATCTTGCGCCACTTCAGCGCGGAATCGGCCGGTTCGCCCAGAAAGAAAGCCAGATCAATGGCATCCTCGACGATATTCACGTTGCGATCCGACAGGCGAAGGCGCACGTCCACGCCGGGATTGGCCGCGCAGAACGGCGGGATCAAAGGCGCGATCAGCCGTCGACCCAGCCCCAGCGGCGCGGTCAGCCGGATTACCCCCTGCGGCTTGCCCGAAAAGCTGCTGACCAGCGCCTCGGCCTCGTCCAGCGTGTCGATGACGCGGCGCGCATGGTCATAGAAGGCGCGTCCGATCTCGGTCGCGGTCAGCTTGCGGGTGGTGCGGTTCAACAGCCGCACGCCGAAGCGATTTTCAAGATCCTTGATACGGTTCGAGGCCACGGCCGGCGACAGCCGCAGATCCCTTCCGCCCGCCGTGATCGAGCCCAGTTCGACGACGCGCACGAAGACGCGCAGGCTTTCCAGATAGGACATGTTGCTGGGCCGCTTTCAATGCTTCGTGTAAAGTCTTCCGTGTGGTCACCGATTTCGCAATCTCTTTTTCCAGCCTAACGTGTGGAAGGGTTCACAGCCAGGAGGATTGCCATGACGCCCGAGCTGCGGTTTCTGCTGAACGATCGGGAAATTCGCCTGACCGAAGTTGGCGCATCCGATACGCTGCTGGATCATCTGCGCATTGCCCGCCGCCTGACCGGCACCAAGGAAGGCTGTGCCGAGGGCGATTGCGGGGCCTGCACCGTCCTGATGGGCCGGCTGACCGACCGGGGGCTTGTGTACGAACCGATCAATGCCTGCATCCGCTTTCTGGCGTCGTGCCATGGCTGTCATGTCGTCACCGTGGAGCATCTGCGGCATCCCGATGGCGGGCTGCATCCGGTCCAGGCGGCGATGGTCGAGCATCATGGCAGCCAGTGCGGGTTCTGCACACCCGGCATCGTGATGTCGCTCTACGGGCTGTGGATGACCAGGCCCGATGCCGGCGTGACCCAGATCGAAGAGGCGTTGCAGGGCAATCTGTGCCGCTGCACCGGATACGAGCCGATCATCAAGGCCGCGCTGGCCGCGGGCCGCGCCGGCGGCCAGGCCCGCGATGCCCTGATGATCGAACGCGAGACCGTCGCGGCGCGGCTGCGCGACATGCAGGGCCAGCGGGTCGAGCTGACCCGGGGCGACCAGCGCGCGATCATTCCGGCCGATGTCGATGATCTGGCCGAGCTGCTGGCCGACCACCCCAGTGCCACCATCGTCGCGGGCGCGACCGATGTCGGTCTGTGGGTGACGAAATTCATGCGCGACATCTCTCCGGCGGTGTTCATCGGGCATCTGATGAAAGATGTCGAGGTCCGGGATGGCGAGATCCGCCTGGGCGCCGGCGTCACCTACAGCGAGGCCGCGCCGCTGATCGCCGAACATGTTCCGTCCGCCCTCGACTACTGGTTGCGGATCGGCGGCTGGCAGGTCCGCAACATGGGAACCATTGGTGCCAATATCGCCAATGGCTCGCCCATAGGCGACACGCCGCCGCTGCTGATCGCGCTTGGCGCGCGGATCGTGCTGCGCAAGGGCAAGGCGCGGCGCGAGGTGGCGCTGGAGGATTTCTTCATCGATTACGGCAAGCAGGACCGCGCGCCGGGCGAATTCGTCGAGCGGGTCATCATGCCGGTCCGGCAAGACGCGCGGATCGCGGCCTACAAGATCAGCAAGCGCCGCGACAGCGACATCTCGGCGGTCGCGGCCGGCTTCTGCGTGACGGTCGAGGGCGACCGGATCACCGATGCGCGCATCGCCTTTGGCGGCATGGCGGCGACCCCGAAGCGGGCAGCCCGGGCCGAGGCCGCGCTGAACGGCCAGCCCTTCGCGGCGGAAAGCTTTGATGCCGCCGCGCGCGCCGTGGCCGAGGATTTCAAGCCGCTCTCCGACTGGCGGGCCAGCGCCGAATACCGCAGCGCGGTCGCTGCGAACCTGTTCAGGCGCTTCTGGCTGGAGAATTCCGCACCCGGGCTGCCGGTCCGGCTGAGCCATGCGGTGGAGGCATGAGCATGAAGGACGATACCAGCATCCGCGGCCTCGCCCATGGTGACACGATCCATGACAGCGCCATCAAGCATGTCACCGGACGGGCCGAATACACCGACGACATGTCCGAGCCAGCGGGCCTGATCCATGCCTGTCTGGGCCTGTCGCAATGCGCGCATGGCCGGATTACGGCCATGGATTTCACCGACACGCTGGCACAGCCAGGCGTGCTGGGGGTGTTGACCGCCAGGGACCTGCCGGGCGTCAACGACGTCTCACCGGCCGGCAGGAATGACGACCCGGTCTTTGCCGAGGACGAGGTGCATTTCTGGGGCCAGCCGGTTTTCGCGGTGATCGCCGAGACCCGCGACCAGGCCCGCAGGGGCGCGCACAAGGCAAGGATCGACTATGAGGCGCTGCCCCATGCCCTGGACCCTGTCGCCGCGCGCGATGCCGGACACGGTTATGTCACCGATCCGCTGACCTTGCGGCGTGGCGACCCGGCCTCGGCCATGGACAGGGCACCGCGCCGGATCAAGCGCCGTTTCGAGATTGGCGGTCAGGACCACTTCTATCTGGAAGGCCAGATCGCCGTGGCGGTGCCGGGCGAGGATGAGGACGTGGTCCTCGACGTCTCGACCCAGCATCCGACCGAGGTGCAGCACATGGTCGCCCATGTGCTGGGCGTGCCCAGCCATTCGGTGGTCGTGAATGTGCGGCGCATGGGCGGCGGATTCGGCGGCAAGGAAACGCAGATGAACCTGTTCGCCTGCGTGGCCGCCGTCGCCGCGAAACGCTGGAACCGCGCCGTCAAGATCCGCCCCGACCGCGACGACGACATGATCGCGACCGGCAAGCGACATGATTTCGTTGTCGATTACGAGGTCGGCTTTGACGATGAAGGCCGCATCCTCGCCGTTTCGGGCGACTGGTTTGCGCGCTGCGGCTTTTCCGCCGACCTCTCTGGCCCTGTCACCGACCGGGCGCTGTTTCATGCCGACAACGCCTATTTCTACCCCGATGTCGAACTGCGCAGCCATCCGATGCGCACCAACACGGTCAGCAACACCGCCTTTCGGGGCTTTGGCGGCCCGCAGGGGGTGATCGTGGCGGAACGCATCGTCGAGGAGATCGGCTATGCGCTTGGCCGCGATCCGCTGGAGATCCGCAAGCTGAACCTGTATCGGAACGGCCAGTTGACCCCCTATCACCAACAGGTCGAGGACCAGATCCTGCCGCGCATCTTCGAGGAACTCGAGGCCAGCAGCGATTACCACGCCCGCCGTCAGGCGGTGCTGGACTGGAACGCCAGAGGCGGCGTGATCCGCAAGGGCATCGCGCTGACGCCGGTGAAATTCGGCATCAGCTTTACCGCCACCTGGTACAATCAGGCCGGATCGTTGATCCACATCTATTCCGACGGCTCGATCGCGCTGAACCATGGCGGAACCGAGATGGGGCAGGGGCTGAACACCAAGGTCGCGCAGGTCGTGGCCGAGGCGTTCCAATGCGACATCGGCCGCATCAAGATCACCCGCACGACGACCGAAAAGGTGCCGAACACCTCGGCCACGGCGGCGTCATCGGGCACCGACCTGAACGGCATGGCGGCGCTGGACGCGGCCGAGCAGATCAAGGCCCGGCTGATCGATTTCGTTGCCGAACGCTGGCAGGCGCCGCGTGACGAAGTGTCCTTCGTGCCCGGCCATGTCCGGGCGGGCGGGCAGGACATCCCCTTCGATCAGGTGATCGCGGCGGCCTACATGGCGCGGATCCACCTGTCTGCGGCGGGTTTCTACAAGACGCCGAAGATCCACTGGGATCGGGCGACAGGCAAGGGCCGACCGTTCTACTATTTCGCCTATGGTGCGGCGGTCTCCGAGGTGTCGGTCGATACGCTGACCGGGGAATATATCATCGACCGGACCGATGTGCTGCATGATGTCGGCCGCTCGCTGAACCCGGCAATCGACAAGGGTCAGATCGAGGGCGCCTTTGTCCAGGGTGCCGGATGGCTGACCTGCGAAGAGCTGTGGTGGGACGACAAGGGCCGGTTGCGGACCCATGCGCCATCGACCTACAAGATCCCGCTGGCCTCGGACAGGCCGCGCGTCTTCAATGTCCGGCTGGCCGACTGGTCCGAGAACAGCGAGCGCACCATCAAGCGGTCCAAGGCCGTGGGCGAGCCGCCTTTCATGCTGGGCATCTCGGTCTTCGAGGCGATCAACATGGCGGTGGCCTCGGTCGCCGGGTATCGCGAGGCGGCACGGCTGGACGCACCCGCCACACCCGAACGGGTTCTGGCGGCCGTGAACCGGCTGCGGGGATGATCCGGGTCCGCGTCATATCGGCGAAGGGCTCGACCCCTCGCGACGCGGGCGCCGAGATGTTTGTCGGTCCCGATCGCGTGACCGGCACGATCGGCGGTGGCCAGCTGGAATACATGGCGATCGACCGCGCCCGGCAGATGCTGGCCCGGAACGAGGCCGAGGCGGACATGGACATTCCCCTCGGCCCCGAGATCGGCCAATGCTGCGGCGGCCGGGTGCGGCTGCATCTGGACCGGAAGGGACCGACCCCCGAGGATCGTCCCGATGTGCTGATCTTCGGCGCCGGGCATGTCGGCCGCGCGCTGGCGCTGGCGCTGCATCCGTTGCCGGTCCGCACGGCGCTGATCGATTCCCGGCCCGAGGAACTGGCTCAGGCGGCGCCGGGCGTCAAGACCCGCCTGACCCCGTTGCCCGAGGCCCTGATCCGCGCCGCCCGGCCAGGCAGTGCCGTGGTCATCGTCACGCATGACCACGCGCTTGACTTCCTGCTGGCGGCCGAGGCGCTGACGCGCGGCGATCTTGCCTATGTCGGGATGATCGGCAGCCGGACCAAACGCGCCCAGTTCCTGCGCTTCGCAGAGGCGCGTGGTGTCGATACCGGGCCGCTGATCTGCCCGATCGGCGCGGGCCCTGCCCGAGACAAGCGTCCCGCCGTGATCGCAGCGACCACCGCCGCCGAACTGATCGCGCGGCTGACCGCAACCTCCTCGTCATCGAAAAGAGCCCCATGCAACAGCTGATCCGCGGCCGCGTGCTCGACTTTCACGCCGATCCGGCCCTGACCGAGGACAACCACCGCCATATCGAGGACGGGGCGATCCTGATCGAGGATGGCCGGATCGTCGCGGTGGATGACTACGCCCGCCTCGCGCGCCCGGACCTGACGGTGATCGATCACCGTCCGCACCTGATCCTGCCGGGCTTCATCGACCCGCATATCCATTTCCCGCAAGTGCAGGTGATCGCCAGCTGGGGCGCGCAACTGCTGGACTGGCTGAACACCTATACTTTCCCCGAAGAGGCGCGCTTCGCCGATCCCGATCACGCCACCCGCATGGCCGGGCTGTTCCTCGACCAGTTGACCGCGCATGGCACGACCACCGCCGTCGCCTTCTGTTCGGTTCATGCCAACTCGGTCGAGGCGCTGTTCGCCGCCGCCGAGGCGCGCAGCATGGCGGTGGTGGCGGGCAAGGTGCTGATGGACCGCAACGCCATCCCCGAGGTCCAGGATACCGCGCAGCAGGGCTACGACGACAGCAAGCGGCTGATCGACGCCTGGCACGGTCGCGGCCGGCAACGCTACGCGATCACGCCGCGCTTTGCGATCACCTCGACGCCCGAGCAGATGCGGGCGACCGGCCAGCTTGCGCGCGAACATCCCGACTGCCACATCCAGACCCATCTGAGCGAGAACCTGGCCGAGATCGAATTTACCCTGAGCCTGTATCCGGGGGCGCGGGATTACCTGGATGTTTACGAAACCTACGGGCTCTTGTCCGAACGGCTTCTGCTGGGCCACTGCATCCATCTGCGCGATCGCGAGATCGCCCGGATGGCCGAGACCGGCAGCCGCGCGGTGTTCTGCCCGACCTCGAACCTGTTTCTGGGATCGGGGCTGTTCGACGAGGCCGGGTTGCGCGCCGCGGGCGTCACCAGCGGCATCGCCACGGATGTCGGGGGCGGCAGCAGCTATTCGATGCTGCAGACCCTGAACGAGGGCTACAAGATCCTGCAACTGCGCGGCCAGAAGCTGCATCCGCTGACCGCCTTCCACTGGGCCACGCGGGGCAACGCCGTTGTGCTGGGAATGGCCGATCGGATCGGCACGCTGGCGCCGGGCAGCGACGCGGATCTGGTGGTGCTGGACATGCGCGCCACGCCCGCGATGGCGCTGCGTGCCGAGCGGGCCGAGACGCTGGCGGAAGAGCTGTTCATCCTGCAGATCATGGGCGACGACCGCGCCATCGCGCAGACTTATGTCGCCGGGCGGCCGATGAAGGCGCCGCTTTAGGTCAAATCCCGCACGCCTGACTCTTGGCGGATGGCGGCCCATCGGCTATCCCTTTGAACAATGAGGGCCGGTGGCCCTTGCGACATGACGGCCTGTCCGCCGCAGCTTGGGGTCCAGCGATGAGCATGATTACACCGGTACTGATGGCGGGCGGTTCAGGCACGCGGCTGTGGCCGGTCTCTCGCAAGAGCTTTCCCAAGCAGTTCGCCCCGCTGATCGGCGATGAGACATTGTTCCAGGCCTCGGCGCGCCGGCTGTCGGGTCCAGGCTACACCGCCCCGGTGGTGATGACGAACGCCGATTTCCGCTTTATCGTGGCCGAACAGCTTGAACAGATCGGCATCGAGGCCAGCGCCATCGCGATCGAACCCGCGGGCCGCAACACGGCGCCGGCGATCCTGGCCGCGGCGCTGATGGTGGCCAGCGAGGATCCCGACAGGCTGCTTCTGGTCGCGCCCTCGGATCATGTCATTCCCGATGCCGAGGCGTTTGACGCCGCGGTCGAGGCCGGCAGCGGGCCGGCGCGCGAAGGCCGGATCGTGACCTTCGGGATCACACCGGACCGTCCCGAGACGGGCTATGGCTATTTGGAACTGGCCGGCCGGGCAGAGGGGCCTCAGCCCCTGGCGCGCTTCATCGAGAAGCCCGATTCCGGGCGTGCTGCGGAAATGCTGGCGCAGGTTAACTTCCTCTGGAACGCCGGCATCTTCCTGTTCAGCGCCGCGGCGATGATCCAGGCGTTTCGCAGCCATGCACCGGAATATCTGGACCCGGTTCAGGCATCGCTGGCGCAGGCCAGGACCGATATCGGGTTCCTGCGGCTGGCGCGCCAACCCTGGGAAAGCCTGCCCGACAACTCCATCGACTATGCGGTCATGGAAAAAGCCGACAACCTGACCGTCGTGCGGTTCTCGGGGCGATGGTCGGATCTGGGCGGATGGGATGCCGTCTGGCGCGAAGAGCTGGGGCGTCACCCGAACGGCGACGGGGTGGTCGCGGACCCGAACTCGACCGCGATCGACTGCCATGACGTGCTGCTGCGTTCCGACAGCGAGGATCTGCAGGTGGTCGGCATCGGGCTGCATGACGTGATGGTGGTGGCCACGGGCGATGCCGTGCTGGTTGCCGACAAGTCGCGCGCGCAGGACGTGCGCCAGGCCGTCACGGCGCTGAAAAAGAAGAACCGCAAGCAGGCCGTGGCCTTTCCGCGCGATCATCGCCCGTGGGGCTGGTTCGAGACTCTGGCGCTCGCCGACCGGTTCCAGGTCAAGCGCATCGTGGTCAAGCCCGGCGCCGCGCTGTCCCTGCAAAGCCATGTGCACAGGTCCGAACACTGGATCGTGGTCAGCGGCACCGCGCGCGTGACGGTGGACGACAGCGTGACGCTGGTGACCGAGAACCAGTCGATCTACGTGCCCCTGGGCGCGGTCCACCGGATGGAGAATCCCGGCAAGGTCCCCATGGTGCTGATCGAGGTGCAGACCGGGTCCTATCTGGGCGAGGACGACATCATCCGCTATGAGGATGTCTATGCCCGCGACAGCAAGGACTGAAGCTGCGACGGCTACGGCCGCGAACGCCACGGCCGCAAGCCGGCCGGCCCGCGCCTTCCGCCGGGACGTGCGGCCTCAGGCGGCCTGATCTTTCCGGGTGTAGTTCAGGATCGGCTGCAACCACCGTTCGGCATCCGCGAACGACATGCCCTTGCGGGCGGCATAGTCGCGGACCTGATCTTCCTCGACCTTGGCGACGCCGAAATAATAGGCGTCGGGATGCCCGATATAGAGGCCCGAGACCGAACTTCCGGGCCACATCGCCATGCTTTCGGTCAGCGTCACGCCGGTCGCGGCCTCGGCGTCCATAAGCCTGAACAGCGTCAGCTTTTCGGTGTGATCGGGCTGGGCCGGATAGCCCGGGGCAGGGCGGATGCCATCATAGGGTTCGCCGATCAGCTGGGCGGGGTCGTACGCCTCGTCCGGCGCATAACCCCAAAACTCCTTGCGAACCCGTTCGTGCAACATCTCGGCCATCGCCTCGGCGATCCGGTCGGCCAGCGCCTTCACCATGATGGCGGCGTAATCGTCATTGGCGCGTTCGAAGCGGGCGGCGATCTCGGCCTCCTCGGGGCCCGCCGTGACGACGAAGCCGCCGACATAGTCGGGCCGGCCTTCCGGCGCGACAAAGTCCGACAGCGCGACATTCGGTCGGCCGTTCCGCTTGGTGACCTGCTGGCGCAGCGTATGCAGTGTCGCGAGAACCTCGTCCCGGTCCTCGGACGTGAACAGCCGGATATCGTCCCCGACCGCGTTCGCGGGCCAGAAACCCAACACGGCGCGGGGCCGGAACCATTTCTCCTCGATGATGCGCGCCAGCATGTCCTGCGCTTCGGCGAACAGGCCGCGTGCAGCCTCGCCCTGCGCCGCGTCGTCCAGGATGCGTGGGTAGACGCCCTTCAACTCCCATGTCTGGAAGAACGGGGTCCAGTCGATATAGTCGGCGATCCGGGCCAGATCCCAGTCCTCGATCACCCGGCTTCCGGTAAAGCCGGGCGTGGTGGCCCTGTAGCCGGACCAGTCCAGCCGCAGCGCATTGCCGCGCGCCTTGTCAAGCGGCAGCCGGCTTTTCGCGGCCTCCGAGCGTTCGTGCCGTTCGGCGACGGCGGCATATTCGCTGCGGATCGCCTCGACATAGCCCTGCTGCTGCGCCGGGCTGAGCAGCGAGGACACGACCCCGACCGCGCGGCTGGCATCGGTGACATAGACGGCCGGCCCCTGATGATAGCGGGGCGCGATCTTGACGGCGGTATGGATCTTGGACGTGGTCGCCCCGCCGATCAGCAGCGGCACCCGGAACCCCTCGCGCTCCATCTCGGCGGCGACGGTCACCATCTCGTCCAGCGACGGGGTGATCAGTCCCGACAGCCCGATCACATCGACGTTTTCCTTGCGGGCGACATCCAGGATCTTTTGCGTCGGCACCATCACGCCGAGGTCGATCACCTCGTAATTGTTGCAGGCCAGCACGACGCCGACGATGTTCTTGCCGATGTCGTGGACATCCCCCTTGACCGTTGCCATCAGGATCTTGCCGGCGGTTTCGCGGTCGGTCCCGCCTGTCAGGCGCTTTTCTTCCTCCATGTAGGGCAGCAGCACAGCCACCGCCTGCTTCATCACGCGGGCGGATTTCACCACTTGTGGCAGGAACATCTTGCCCGCACCGAACAGGTCGCCAACCACGTTCATGCCGGCCATCAGCGGACCTTCGATGACATGCAGCGGGCGTTCGGCCTGTCGCCTTGCCTCTTCGGTATCGGCCTCGACATATTCGGTGATGCCATTGACCAGCGCATGTTCAAGCCGCTTGTCGATTGTCCACTCGCGCCACGACAGGTCCTTTTCGCGCGCCTTCGCGCCAGCCTCTCCGCGATAGCGCTCGGCCACGTCCAGCAGCCGTTCGGTCGCGTCGTCGCGGCGGTTCAGGACGACATCCTCGCAGGCCTCGCGCAGATCGGGATCGATCTGGTCATGGACCGCAAGCTGTCCGGCATTGACGATGCCCATGTCCATGCCCGCCTGGATGGCGTGATACAGAAACACCGCATGCATCGCCTCGCGCACCGGTTCGTTGCCGCGAAAGCTGAAGCTGAGATTCGAGACCCCGCCCGAGACATGGGCATGCGGCAGGTTCGCCCTGATCCAGCGCGTCGCCTCGATGAAATCAACGCCGTAATTGTTGTGTTCCTCGATCCCCGTGGCCACCGCGAAGATGTTGGGGTCGAAGATGATGTCCTCGGGCGGGAAGTCCACCTCGTCCACCAGGATGCGATAGGCACGCTGGCAGATCTCGATCTTGCGGGCGCAACTGTCCGCCTGGCCCTGTTCGTCGAAGGCCATCACGACGACCGCCGCGCCATAGGCCAGGCACAGCCGCGCCTGCTGGCGGAACGCGTCCTCGCCCTCCTTCATGCTGATCGAGTTGACGATCGGCTTGCCCTGGACGCATTGCAGCCCGGCCTCGATCACCTCCCATCGGGAGCTGTCGATCATGACCGGCACGCGGGCAATGTCGGGTTCGGCCGCCAGCAGGTTCAGGTATTCGACCATGGCCGCCTTCGAATCGATAAGCCCCTCGTCCATGTTGATGTCGATGATCTGGGCGCCGTTCTCGACCTGATCGCGCGCGACCTCCAGCGCGGTGGCGTAATCGCGTTCCTTGACAAGCTTGCGGAACCGGGCGCTGCCGGTGACATTCGTGCGCTCGCCGACATTCACGAAAGGAATGTCGGGCGTCAGGACAAAGGGCTCCAGTCCGGACAGGCGAAGCTGGCGTTCAGGCATATTCGGGAACCTTTCGCGGGCTGAACTCGGCCACCGCGTCGGCGATGGCGCGGATATGGTCGGGGGTGGTGCCGCAGCACCCGCCGACGACATTCACCAGCCCCTCGCGGGCGAAGTCGGCGATCTGCCGGGCGGTATCCTGCGGACCCTCGTCGTAGGCGCCGAAGGCATTGGGCAATCCGGCATTCGGATAGGCGCAGATCAGCGTGTCCGCGACGCCCGAAAGCTCGGCCAGATGGGGCCGCATCGCCGAGGCCCCCAGCGCGCAGTTCAGGCCGACGGTCCATGGCCGCGCATGGCGGATCGAATGCCAGAACGCGGTCGGGGTCTGCCCGGACAGGGTGCGCCCCGACGCATCGGTGATCGTCCCCGAGATCATCACCGGCAGGCGCAGTCCATGCGCCTCCATGGCCTGCAGGCAGGCGAAGATCGCGGCCTTGGCGTTCAGCGTGTCGAAGATGGTTTCGATCAGCAGGATGTCGGCGCCGCCCTCGATCAGCCCGTTCGCCTGCTGCAGGTAGGCGACACGCAGGTCGTCGAAGCTGACGGCGCGATAGCCCGGGTTGTTCACATCGGGACTGATCGAGGCGGTGCGGTTCGTCGGCCCAAGCGCGCCGGCGACAAAGCGCGGACGGCCGTCCTCGGCGGTGGCGCGGTCCAGTGCCCGGCGGACGACGCGCGCGCCCTCGACATTCAGGTCGTGGACAGCCGCTTGAAGCCCGTAATCGGCTTGCGCGATGGTCGTGGCGGAAAACGTGTTCGTCTCGACGATATCGGCCCCGGCCCGGGCATAGCGATAATGGATGTCCTCGACCGCCTGCGGCTGGGTCAGGATCAGCAGGTCGTTGTTGCCCTTTTGCGGCAGGTCGCTGTGGTGGCGGCAGACATGCCCCGACCCGTGACCGCCATAGCCGGCCTCGTCCAGGCCCAGTTGCTGGATCTGCGTGCCCATCGCGCCGTCCAGGATCAGAATGCGTTCGGCCGCCAGCCGGTTCAGCACCGCAAAGGCGGCAGAGGGGGGAAGTGCGCCGGTCATGATCCTGTCCTTGCTCGCGAAGCCCGCACCATAGGCACAGCGCGTGCCGTCCGCAAATTCATAATATTCGAAAAGATCATGAGTGAATTAGATAATCGTGACCCTGGATCGGTCCAGCCCCCGCAGTTGCCCGCTGCCATCGCGCTGCGCGACGCATCTCCGGCGCGGCGCTGTGGACGACGATGCCGCTTTCGTGCAGCAATCCTGCGATGCCTCGCCAGCTTCGCAAGCAACATGCGCAGGCCTAGAGTGATTATCGCACGAACCTTGCCCGACAGGAGGACGCATGAACTCTTTCCCGCGCAGCATTCGGAAACAGGCGATCCGCCGCGCGGCCGGCCGCGCGCAGACCGTGCGGGTGGCGTAGCGATGGCCTGGACCGACTATTCGACCGCGCCGGAACCCGGGACCGTCATCTGCCACAGCGACGAGGTGACCGGCGTCCATGCCCTGAGCGTGACCACCGGGAAGGGCGAATTTCCGCTGCTCGTGCTGCGCGCGGACGGGATTTTCCGCGCCTATGTCAACGCCTGCCCGCATCAGTATCTGCCGCTGAATTATCGCGGCGACAGGCTGCTGTCGGCGGATGGCACGATGCTGCTCTGCACGGGCCATGGGGCGCGGTTCGACATCCACACCGGGGCGGTGGTCAGCGGTGCCGATTGCGGGCTTGATGCGGTCCCGGTGACGGTCGTGGACGGGATGCTGCGGATCGCGTCGTGACGCCGCCGAGCCCGGGCGCCTGAACCGGGTGCTGGCCGAGGGGCCCCGCCCCCCGGCCCGGTGGTCCGGTCAGAAACCGGCCTTGATCTTCTCGAACTCGGCCAGTTGCTTCTCGCGCTGTTCGGGCGAATTCGGGGTCTGGTCCAGGATCGGCACATCGACCGGGCCCAGGCCTTCCTTCACGGCCGGCTCGTCCTCGATCGTGGCCATCGCCTCGGTCGAGGTGTGGCCATAGCCGATCGTGTCCAGCAGCGCCTTGCCGGCCGAAGGTTCCAGCCAGGCATTGATGAAGTCATAGGCCTTGTCCTCGTTGCCCGGCCCGTCCTTCAGGTTGACGAAGCCGCAGAAGAAGGTCGAAGACCCCTCGGTCGCCGCCCGCTGGAAACCGACCGGATGGTTGTCGTCCCTGAGATAGGTAACGCCGTCGTTCCAGGACCAGGCGATATCGACCGCACCCGAGGCCATCAGCTGCGCCTGTTCGGACGGGTCCGCCCAATAGGCCGCGACGTTCTGATGCGCCTTGCGCAGCCACGCGGCTGCGGCGTCGAACTGCTCGTCGGTGACTTCGGTCCAGTCGGTGGTTCCGGTGGCAAGATAGGCAAGAGCCCAGACATCGTCCGAACTGTCCGGCAGCGAAGTGCGGTTCTGGTATTTCGGATCGACGAACACCTGCAGAGTCGAGACATCCTCCACAGGGACGGTTTCGGTGTTGTAGGCCACCGCGGTCGCGCCCCAGTCGGTGGGAATATACCAGACGCCCTGATCGTCCTGGAACACCTCGGAGTCGAGGAATTTGGGATCGATCTTGTCGAAGTTCGGGATCTTCGATGTGTCCCAGGTCTCGATCAGGCCGGCGTCGCGATACTTGCTGACCATCTGGCTGCACGGATGCACCAGGTCGGCCTTGAAGCCCGAAGCAACCTTCTGGAACGCCTCGTCGTCGTCGCCGAAGAACGCGTAGGTCGGTCCCGTGCCGTGCTTGTCGATATAGGCCTGGAAGATGGATGGCTCCTCGAACCCGGCCCAGTCGAACACGGTCAGTTCCGGGTCGGCGGCGAAGGCCGGCGCCGCGAGGGCGGATACCAGCATGGTGGTTGTCATCAAGCGCATGGTTCTGGGGCCTTCCTGTTGGTCTGTTTTGGGAAACGCTAGCCCGGCTGCGGCAGGCGTGCAAGTGTGACGCGATCGCCATGCGGCGGCCCCGGCGCCGGATGCCCGGGTCACCAGCGCCCCGACGACCCGCCACCCGAGGACCTGCCGCCGCCGAACCGGCCACTGCGCTTCCGCGTGCCGGCGCGCGGCTCCCGCCGGGTGGAATGGCTGCTCCAGCCGCAGCGTGGACAACGGGTCCAGATCGACTGGCGCGGCAGCGGCCGGCCTTCGACATCGGTCGCCTCGACCGGGGCAATCTCCTCGACCAGTCCGCGGCCGCCGCAGGCCGGGCAGGGGCGACGCGCGTGCCGCAGGCGGGAGATCAGGTTGCGAAGGACCCGGAACAGCACAAGGCCGAACACAGCGAGGACCAGCAGCGGCAGGACCCGCCCGGCAAGGTCGTCCGGTGACCGCTCGGGCGCGCGCCCCTCGGCCAAGGGACGCGCGATCCGGTCGATCACGGCCAGCGTGCCCTCGCGGATGCCGTCGGACATGCGCCCGTCGCGGAAAGGCGGCAGAATGGTTCTGTCCATGATGTCGCGGGCAACGGCATCAGCGGTCCCGGGATAGCCCGCGCCAAGCTCGATCCGGGCCTCGCGGTCATCCCTCAGGACCAGGATCATGAAGCCGTCGTTGCGGCGCGGGTCGCCCAAGCCCCAGTCGTTGAACAAACGCGTCGCGAACGGCTCCAGCCCGTCGCTGCCGCCATGGCGTGCGCGGTCTTCCAGCGTGACGACGGTGCCCTCGATTCCCGTTTGCTCATTCAGCGCGATCAGCGCCTGGTCCAGAATGCGGGTGTCGTCATTGCCCAGCATCCGGGCGAAATCGTTGATGCTGGTATGCTGCCAGTCCGGCAGGTCCTGCGCCGCCAGCGGCAGCGCAAGCGCCAGCCACAGGAACGCGACGCGGATCACGCCAGCAACAGGTCGGGGCCGCCCGCGATCAGGGGGTCGATCTGGCCGATGGCCTTGCGGTCCCGGCCGGCATAGTCGACCGCGCTCAGCACCGTCTGGATCGCGGCGATGCGCGCGCGCCGCTTGTCGTCCGACCGGATTACCGTCCATGGCGCGATCGGCGAGTGCGACAGGTTCAGCGTGTCGTGGATCGCGTCGGTGTAGTCGTCCCATCTGGCCAGCCCGTCGACATCGATCGAGGACAGCTTCCACTGCTTCAGCGGGTCCTGTTCGCGGTCCAGGAAGCGCTTCAACTGCTCGGCCCGGCCGACATTCAGCCACAGCTTGACCAGCACGATGCCATCATCGACCAGCGTCTGTTCAAAGCCGGGCAACTGGCGGAAGAAGGCGTTTCGCTGCGCGACGGTCGAGAACCCGAACACGCGCTCGACCACGCCGCGATTGTACCAGCTGCGGTCGAACAGGGCGATTTCGCCGGCGGCCGGCAGCCAGTCCACATAGCGCTGGAAATACCATTGCGTGGCCTCGCGCTCGGTGGGCTTGGGCAGGGCGACGATGTAGCAGGATCGCGGGTTCAGGTTCTCGCGCATGCGTTCGATCGTGCCGCCCTTGCCGGCGGCGTCGCGGCCCTCGAACAGCACCACCACCCGCTTGCCGGTCGCGACCACGTCATGCATCATCCGCACCAGTTGCAGTTGCAGTTGTTCCAGATGCTTTTCGTAGGCGTCCTTGCCCATTTCCTCGCGATAGGGAAAACCTGCATCGAGGATGTCATCCTTGCGCGCCTTGTCGATGATCCTGCGGATCTCCTCGGGGGCGCCGTGGTCGAGATAGTCGGTGATCCGTCCGACCAGCGGCAGTTCCGGCATGGCGGGTTTCGACCTGGGCATCAGATGCTTCCGATCCTTGTCAAGTCATATTCGGTGGTCTGGTAGATCTCGTTGATCCAGTTGCCATAAAGCAGATGCGCGTGACTGCGCCAGCGGTTCGACGGCGCGCGCGAGGGATCGTCGTCGGGATAGTAGTTGCGGGGCACGTTGATCGACTTGCCCATCGCGACATCGCGGTCGTATTCTTCCTTCAGCGTCGTGCTGTCATATTCCAGATGGTTGAAGATATACAGCGCGCGGTGGCCCGGGTCCTCGACAAGACAGGGGCCGACCTCGTCGCTGGCCAGCAGCGTGACGAGGCCGGGGCGGGCATCCACCTCGGGCTGCCGGACCTCGGTCCAGCGGCTTACCGGGATCAGCACGTCGTCCGAGAAGCCGCGCAGATAGGGCGAGGCCGGCACCCGGTTCTGGTGGCGGAAGCAGCCGAAGGCCTTGCGATCCAGCAGGTGCTTTTCCAACCCGTGCAGATGCCACGCCATCGCCATCCCCCCCCAGCACACGCCGAGGGTGGAATGGACATGCGTCCGGGTCCAGTCGAAGACCCGGGTCAGCTCGTCCCAGTAGGTGACCTGCTCGAAGGGAAGATGCTCGATCGGGGCCCCGGTGATCACCAGCCCGTCGAATTTCTCGCCCGTCGCATGGACATCGCGGAACGGACGATAGAAGCTTTCCATGTGGTCGGCTGCGGTGTTGCGGCTTTCATGGTCGGACATGCGGATCAACTGGAAATCGATCTGCAGCGGCGTGGCGCCGATCAGCCGGGCGAACTGGTTCTCGGTCTGGATCTTCTTGGGCATCAGGTTCAGCAGCCCGATCCGCAACGGCCGGATGTCCTGCATGGCCGCGCGCCCCGGCGACATCACCATCACGCCCTCTTCCGACAGGATGCGGAAGGCGGGAAGGTTCTCGTTCAGGGTAATGGGCATCGTCAGCCTTCCTTGCGGTCGATGGCGCGGGCGATCAGGTCGGTAAAGTCGGAGGGTGAACTGACCGCGGCGACCTCCTCGGCCAGAACGGTGACGCCGCGCCGGGCCATCGCCTCGTAGCGCGGCTGCCGGTGGGCCAGCGCGCGGGCATAGGTCCAGCGGATGAAGTCGTCGGGATTGACCTCATCGCCCTGCAAACCCTTCTCGACGCGATAGGCCACCCAGGATTTTTCAAGGAATTCCGGCTGGTAATACATTGGCTTCGGGGCGCGGTCGAAACGCCGCACCAGCTCGGCGGTATGCATGTCCGACCCCTTGATCCAGACCATCAGCAAGTCGCGCTCCAGCGCGGACAGCACCGGGTCATCGGGGTCGTCGGGATCGACAACCTCGCAGATCGAGCCGCCGCTGTCGCAGACGAAATGCGGGATGCCGTAGATGTCGATGGCGCGTTTCATGAAATCGGGCGTGTCCAGAAGGGCGGCGATCTCGGCCCGCCTGTGGCGGTTCTGGCGCAGGCAGTATTCGTCGAAGGGCAGGCCCCCGCGCGAGGGGCTGCCGGGCTTGCCCAGATAGGTGGACAGCGGCGCAAGGTTTTCAAAGGTGATGTTGCTGGCGATATAGACGCTGTCCGACAGAAGCAACTCGCGCAGCAGCGGAACCTTCATCGCCTCGCGCTTGAAGTTGTCGGCGATGTATTCGCCCATGTAGCGGGTGCCGATCCGGTAATCGATGGAATAGTGAAACCAGTCGCCGGCCGCCCGCAGCATGTTGGACAGGTAGGTCTTGCCAAGGCCGGACATGCCGAACAGCACCACGCGCTTGTTCGCCGCATGTCGCCACGCGCTGCCGCTGTGATAGATCATCTTGCTTCCCTTCCTGACCGCCGCATAGGTAATGCGCGGATCATCAAGAGGAAAGACCTTCGGAACCGGTCCGCAGCGCGCCAAGGCCCCGCCCGAGGGCGGGGCCTTGGCTGACGTCCTCGCGCGATCGGTTCAGAAGCTGTAGCCGATCCTCACGCCGAAGCCCCACGCATCGCTGTCGGTCATCTGGGCGCGCTCGGTGTCCGGTGTTCCGGTTTCCGGGCGGGCATCGCCCAGCTTGGTGTAGTTCACGCCGGTGGTGATCTTCATGTTGTCGCGGGTATAGATCGCGGCCAGCGTGATGCCCTTGCGGCCATTGGTCGGCGCCAGCGGCGAGACGAGATCGTCGCCCGCCTTCTCATAGGTGAACGACGCCGAGCCGGACCAGTTCTCGGTGAACTTGCGCCCGACACCCAACGTGTAGGTGGTGGTGTCTTCCAGGTCGACCAGTCCGCCGCCGGTCACCGCCACGAAGCGATCGGGATCGACCCTGAATTCGGACCAGTTCACCCAACGGATCGAGCCGAAGACAAGCGTTCCCGGGGCCACGCCGCTCTGGAATTCGAGGTTCCAGCTTTCCGGCGTCTTGACCGTGGTCGTCGACTCGCCCGCCAGCAGGGGCAGGGGGCCGACCGGGGTCGGGATCAGCGGACCGGTTTCGGTCGTATCGAAATCATGTTCGACCGCAGAGTTGTAGGTCAGCGAAACACGGGCGGCGATCTCGGGTCTTTCCCAGGCCACGCCCGCGACCCAGCCGACGCCGAATGCCGAATCCAGATCGACATTGTAGCCCGCGACCGGGCCGTAGGCGGCGCCGTTCAGCGTCACGTTGCCCTCGGCACGCGATCCGCGGATGCCGCCATGGGCCGAGAAGTTGTTGGGAAACGTGTAGCGACCCAGCGCGCTGAAGGTGGTCGAATCGACACGCGCGGCCGTGCCGCCCAGCAGCACCGATCCGTCCTCGGCCGGGCTCGGCACCGGCCCGGGCTGGGTCGGATAGCGGATATCGGCGCCGAAGGGCTGTTCGATGATCAGCACGCCCGAGAATTCCGGGGTGAACTGTTGCTTGTAGGCGAGGCCGACAAAGCCATAGCCCTGCGCCACGTCGCCGGTCCGAAAGCCCCGGCTGTCCGTGCCTGTGACGGTTGGGTCGACGCCGCCAAAGCTCAGTTCGGCATAGTTGCCCGCTTCGAACAGCGCGGCCAGCGATTGCGGCGCGCGCTCGATCCCGCCGGCCAGCAGCGGCGACGTGCTGATCAGCAGGGTCGCGGCACCGGTAATGACTCTTTTCATGGAAATCCTCCCTCTCCCGGGTCCGGGGTTGACCCTTGAGTTCAGATTACGCCGCGCCCGCACCGAATCAATTCACAGCGTAAGGTTGTAGGCAAAAACGCGGCCGTGACCCTGCGGCATCGTGACATTGTCGCAACGCGTTCCGGTCGCTTGCGTCCCGGGCGGCCCGCGGTCTGGCCTTGCGGGCCGCGAAAACGGCGTCTGCGGTCTGGACAATCCCCTGCACGCGTGAAAGGGGAAACTGCCAAACGAGATTGCCGCAAGGACCTATCCCATGCAGATTCGTGAGGCGCTTACTTTCGACGACGTGCTGCTGGTTCCCGCCGCGTCCGCAGTCCTGCCCTCGACCGCCGATGTGACCACGCAGGTGACGCGCTCGATCCGGATGAACATCCCGCTGCTGTCTTCGGCCATGGATACGGTGACCGAAAGCCGCATGGCCATCGCGCTGGCGCAGGCCGGCGGCATGGGGGTCATCCACCGCAACCTGACCATCGACCAGCAGGCCGACGAGGTGCGCCGCGTCAAGCGTTTCGAAAGCGGCATCGTCTACAAGCCCATCACGCTGCGCCCCGATCAGACGCTGGCCGACGCCAAGGCGCTGCAGGAGCGCTACAGCGTCACCGGCTTTCCGGTTGTCGACCAGGACGGTCGCGTGATGGGGATCGTCACCAATCGCGACATGCGCTTTGCCAGCGACGACAGGACGCCGGTTCGGGCGATGATGACCTCGTCGCGGCTGGCGATGCTGACCGAGCCGGCCGACCGGCAGCAGGCCATCGACCTGATGAAGGAACGCCGCATCGAAAAGCTGCTGATCACCGACGGCGAGGGTCATCTGACCGGCCTGCTGACGCTGAAGGACACCGAAAAGGCGGTTCTGAACCCGATGGCCTGCAAGGACGATCTGGGCCGGCTGCGCGTCGCCGCCGCCTCGACCGTGGGCGAAGAGGGTTTCGAACGCAGCCGGGCGCTGATCGATGCCGGCGTGGACATGGTGGTGATCGACACCGCCCACGGCCATTCCGAGGGCGTCGCCCGCGCGGTCGAGCGGGTCAAGACCTTCTCGAACCAGGTGCAGGTGATGGCCGGCAACGTCGCGACGGCCGAGGGCACGCGGGCCTTGATCGACGCCGGGGCGGACGCGGTGAAGGTCGGCATCGGGCCCGGCAGCATCTGCACGACCCGGATCGTCGCGGGCGTGGGCGTGCCGCAGCTGACCGCGATCATGGATGCGGCAGGCGCAGCGGGCGACGTTCCGGTCATCGCCGATGGCGGCATCAAGTCTTCGGGCGATTTCGCCAAGGCGATTGCCGCGGGCGCAAGCTGCGCGATGGTCGGCAGCGCGATCGCGGGCACCGACGAAAGCCCGGGCGAGGTGATCCTGTATCAGGGACGCAGCTTCAAGTCCTATCGCGGCATGGGCAGCCTGGGCGCCATGGCGCGCGGCAGCGCCGACCGCTACTTCCAGAAGGACGCCGCCTCCGACAAGCTGGTGCCCGAAGGCATCGAGGGTCAGGTCCCTTACAAGGGGCCGGCGGGAACCGTGATCCATCAGCTGGTCGGCGGACTGCGCGCCGCGATGGGCTATACCGGCTGCGCCACCATCGCCCAGATGCGGCGCGACTGCCAGTTCGTCCGGATCACCGGTGCGGGGCTGAAGGAAAGCCATGTCCACGACGTGCAGATCACGCGCGAAAGCCCCAACTACAGGTTGGGCTAGCCGCGGCGGCGTCACCGGGACAGCGCGCGGCCCGCAAACCGGGCCGCGCGGATCGGCGCGCCAGCCGCCGCGCCGCCCTCAGGCTTTCTCCAGCAGCGCCTCGCCGGCACTGACGCTGCATGCGCCGGGCGAATCCTCGATCTCGATGACTTCGACCCTGCCGTCCTGAAGCAGCGCGGCAAAGCGCTTGCAGCGGCCGAAAAGCCCGGCCGGAGGCGCGTCGAAATCAAGTCCCAGGGCGCGGGTCACACTGCCATCGGCGTCAGCCAGCACCTCGATTCCGGCCTCGGTCGCGCCGGTGGACTGCGCCCAGGTCGCGCAGACGAAGGGATCGTTCACGGTCAGGCAGACGATCCGGCTGATGCCCTTGTCGCGAAACTGCGAGGCGGTGCGGACAAAGCTGGGCATGTGGGCGTTGGTGCAGGTGCCGGTAAAGGCGCCCGGCAGGCCGAAGATCGCCACCCGGCCGGTGGCCAGTTCGGCGGTCGGCACGGTCTCGGGGCCGTTCTCGCCGGCCCGCAGCAGATTGCCTTCGGGGAAACTCTCTCCAGCCTGGATGCTCATCGCGCGTTCTCCATGAATTGCAACGGATTCGCCGCGACTATAGGCTGGGTCCCGAAGACAGGCCAGCGGCGGGAACAGCTGATGCGTATCGTGATCCTAGGGGCAGGGCAGGCGGCGGCCTCGATGGCGGCGCGGCTGCGGGCCCGGGGGCATGACGGCCCGCTGACCGTGGTCGGGGCCGAGCCCGTGGCGCCCTATCAGCGCCCGCCGCTGTCCAAGGCCTACCTGCTTGGGCAGATGGGGCTGGAGCGGCTGCTGCTGCGCGCCCCCGAATGGTGGACCGACCAGCGGATAGACCTGCGCCTGTCCGAGACGGCCACCGCCATCGACACGGCGTCCCGGCTGGTCACGACCGATCGTGGCAGCCTGGCCTATGACGCGCTGGCGCTGACGCTCGGGGCCCGCCCGCGCCGCCTGCCCGAGGCGGCGGGCGGACATCTTTCCGGGGTGTATGTGATCCGCAGCCTTGCCGATGTCGATGCGCTGGCCCCTTCGATGCGACCCGGCCGCCGGCTGATCGTGATCGGCGGCGGCTATATCGGGCTGGAGGCCGCGGCGGTCGCGCGCAAGCTGGACCTCGAGGTGACGGTGCTCGAATCCGCGCCGCGCATCCTTGGCCGCGTCGCCGCCACGGAAACGGCCGACATGATCCGCGCGCTGCATCAGGCGCACGGCGTGACCATCATGGAATCGGCCAGCCTGCAACGGATCACCGGGACCGACCGCGCCACCGGCGTCGCGCTGGCGGACGGGCGCGAATTGCCGGCCGACCTGATCGTGACCGGCATCGGAGTCCTGCCCGAGACCCGGCTGGCGCACGAGGCCGGGCTGGCCATCGATAACGGCATCCTCACCGATGACCGGGGTCGCAGCTCCGATCCGGCGATCTGGGCGGCCGGCGACTGCGCCAGCTTTCCGTTCGAGGGCGAGCGGATCCGGCTGGAAAGCGTCGGCGGCGCCATCGACATGGCCGAGACCGTGGCCGACAACATGCTCGGCGCGGATCGTGCCTATGTCGCGAAGCCGTGGTTCTGGTCCGACCAGTTCGACGCCAAGTTGCAGATCGCCGGGCTGGGCGCCGGCCATGATCGCATCGTCACCCGACCGGGCGACGGCCGGCATGGCGGCTCGGTCTGGTATTATCGGCGCGACCGGCTGATCGCCGTGGACGCGCTGAACGACGCCCGCGCCTACATGATCGGCAAGCGCCTGATCGAGGCCGGCCGCTCGCCCGATCCGCAAACCCTCGCCGAAACACCCGATCTCAAGGCGCTGCTGTGAGGATCTTCGGTCGGGAACGATCCTTGGCGGGAAGCCGGCGTCAGCCGGATGGGGGGCAGACAGCCCCGCTCGGCCGCGGGACGCATCCATGAGGATCGTCGGCGGCAGCCTGCGCGGCCTGAAACTCGCCGACTTGGCCGCGGGCGACGCGGCGGCGCATCTGCGCCCGACCACCGACCGGGTCCGCGAGGCGATCTTCAACCTGCTGATCAACGGCACGCATGGCGATCCGGTGCCGGGCGCCCGGGTGCTGGACCTGTTCGCGGGCACCGGCGCGCTGGGGCTCGAGGCGCTGTCGCGTGGCGCGGCGCGGGCGGTCTTCGTCGATGACGGGGTGACGGCGCGGGCCCTGATCCGGGCCAATGTCGAACGCGCCCGGGCCATGGGAGCGACCGATATCTGGCGGCGCGACGCCACGCGACTGGGTCCGAACCGCGACGCGCCCTACGGTCTGATCTTTCTCGACCCGCCTTACGGCAAGGGCCTGGGCCAGCGTGCCGTCGCCTCGGCGCTGGACGGCGGCTGGGTCGCGCCCGGCGCCATCATCGTGTGGGAGGACGCCCAGCCCGTCCCGGTTCCGCCACCGCTGGTGCGGATCGACCAGCGCCGTTACGGCGGCAGCGTGGTCACCCTGGCGCGGATGCCGGCGGCGGACTGACCCGAGCCGGGGCGACGTCGCCGGATCGTGATGACCGGCGCGGCAGCCTTGGGTTGCGGCTTCGGGCCGTGCAGTCACATCTGGGCTCACCCGACCCTCGCCAGAAACCATCCGGAAGAAAACCATGACCCGTTCGACCCGCAGCGCCGCAAGTCTCAGCCCGATCCTGTTCGCCCTTGCCTTCGGCGCCTATGCGCCGGCCGCGCAGGCCACCGATTCGGCGGCCCAGCACGACCACGCCGCCGATCACGCCGCCGATACCGCCGCGACCCATGCCATGTCCGAGGCGATGGCACGCATGCGGCACGGCATGGCGATCGAACCCAGCGGCGATGCCGACGTGGATTTCGCCCGCGGCATGATCCCGCATCACGAGGGCGCGATCGACATGGCGCGCGAGGTGCTGGAACACGGCGACGATCCGCAGATCCGCCATCTGGCCGAACAGGTGATCGAGGCCCAGCAATCCGAAATCCGGTTCCTGCAGGACTGGCTTTCGACCAACGCGCCGTCCCGATAGCCCCCCGGGCGCGCCGCCCTTCTGGCTGGCCGCGATCCGCTGGTCGAGGCCCCGGTCGTCCATCATCATCGGCGTGCATCCCGGTGACGCGATCGCGTTCACGACCAGCAGCGCGGGGTGCCCGGCCATCGCCGCGCGAACCGGCGAGATATGCGCGGCCACGCTGGTCGCGCGATCGGTCTGGCAGCCCGTCGCCGCCCGCCCAGGGCTGCCGGTGCCTTGCCCGCGATGGACGGCACGGGCTATGGCTGGGCGTCAGGACGATCCGCCCAAGGAGGCAAGCGCAGCCATGGCCCAGACAGATCCCTCGCCCATGCCCTCGCTGTTCCGCAGGCTGTGGTCGGACTACCTGCGCCGTCATCGCGCGGCGATGATGCTGGCCTTCGTGCTGATGGCGCTGGAAGGTTCGACGCTGGCGCTGATTTCGTGGATGTTGAAGCCGCTGTTCGATCTGGTGTTCGTCGGCAAGCAGCCGGGCGCGATCTGGTGGGTCGGCGGGGCGATCTTCGGGATCTTCCTGTTGCGGGCCGTCACGCTGGTCGCCAGCCGGTCGTTGCTGACCAAGATCTCGCTGTCGATCGCGACGCGGATGCAGGTCGATCTGCTGGCCCATATCCTGACGCTGGACGGTCGGTTCTTCCGCGACAACTCTCCCGGCGCGCTGATCGAGCGCATCCAGGGCGACACGGCCGCCGTGCAGGGCATCTGGGCGACCCTGCTGACCGGCGCCACGCGGGACGCGATCTCGCTGGTGATGCTGTTCGGGGTGGCGCTGACCGTCGATCCGGTCTGGACGCTGGGCGCGATGATCGGCGCGCCGCTGCTGATCGCGCCCGCCGCGCTGGTGCAGCGTTATATCCGTCGCAAGATGCGCCAGAATCGCTTGAACGCCAGCCAGCGCGCCACCCGCCTTGACGAGGTGCTGCACGGCATCGTCTCGATCAGGCTGAACCGCGCCGAGGCCGACCAGACACGGCGCTTCGGCGCGATCGTGGAAAACATCCGCAAGGCCCAGGTCAAGGTCGCAGCGACCAGCAGCGTCATTCCGGCGCTGACCGACATCGTGACCGGGATCGGGTTCGTCGCCGTGCTGGCGCTGGGCGGCAACGAGGTCATGCAGGGCGAGCGCAGCATCGGGGATTTCATGTCCTTCTTCACCGCGCTGGCGCTGGCCTTCCAGCCGATGCGGCGGCTGGGCAGCATGGCCGGCATCTGGCAGACCGCCGCAGCCAGCCTCGAACGGATCTACGAGGTATTCGACACGCAGCCCACGATCCTGTCCGGCCCGCGCCGTGAGCCGCCGACCGACACCTCGATCGTGCTGCGCGATGTCTGGCTGTCCTATGACGGCCAGCCGGTGCTGCGCGGCTTGCAGTTCACGGCCGAGGCGGGGCGGACCACCGCGCTGGTCGGACCGTCGGGGGCAGGCAAGTCGACGGTCTTCAACCTGCTGACGCGGATGGTCGATCCGGATCGCGGCCAGGTCCTGATGGGCGGCGTGCCGGTGGCCGAATACGATCTGGCGGTGCTGCGCGACCAGTTCTCGACCGTCGCCCAGGAATCCGCGCTGTTCGACGAATCGCTGCGCGACAACATCACCATGGGCCGCCCCGACGCCGACCCGTCCGCACTGGCAGAGGCGCTGGAAACCGCCCATGTCAGCGAATTCCTCGCCGGGCTGGCGAACGGGCTGGACAGTGCCGCCGGGCCGCGCGGCTCGTCCTTGTCGGGCGGCCAGCGTCAGCGGATCGCGATCGCCCGCGCGGTCCTGCGCGACGCGCCCGTGCTGCTGCTGGACGAGGCGACCAGCGCGCTGGATACGGTCAGCGAACGGCTGGTGCAGCAGGCGCTGGACCGGCTGTCGCGAGGTCGCACCACGCTGGTGATCGCGCACCGGCTGTCGACCATCCGCAACGCCGACAAGATCGTGGTGATCGAGGCCGGAAGGGTTGTCGAGCAGGGCAGCCATGACCAGTTGATGGCAAACGGCGCGGCTTATGCCCGCCTCGTCGACCTGCAATTCGGAGAACAGACATGACCCGCCAGATCATCCGCGTCAGCGGCGAGGACCGCGTCGAATTCCTGCAAGGCCTGGTCACCAACGACGTGAACCGCGCACCCTGCTGGGCCGCGATGCTGACCCCGCAGGGCAAGTATCTGGCCGATTTCCTGATCGTGCCCGATGATGACGCGCTGCTGCTGGATGTCCACGCCGGCCTGGCCGACGACCTGCTGCGGCGCCTGTCGATGTACAAGCTGCGTTCCAAGGTCGAACTGCATCCGACCGACCTGCCCGTGGCGCGCGGGACCGGCCCGGCCCCCGACGGCGCGATCGCGGACCCGCGCCATCCGGCCCTTGGCTGGCGGCTTTACGGCCAGGCGGGCGATGACGGCAGCGACTGGGATGCGATCCGCGTCGAACACTGCATCCCCGAAACCCTGGTCGAACTGATCCCCAACGACAGCTTCATCCTTGAAACCGGGTTCGAACGGCTGCACGGCGTCGATTTCCGCAAGGGCTGTTATGTCGGACAAGAGGTCACGGCGCGGATGAAGCACAAGACCGAACTGCGCAAGGGCCTGACCGTTCTGGGCGTGACCGGCGAGGCCCCGGTCGGCACGAAGATCACCCGCGAGGGCCGCGATGTCGGCGTGCTCTACACCCAGTCGGGCGGCCGGGGCATCGCCCATGTCCGCTTCGACCGGCTGGGCGAGGGGATGGAGGCCGGACCGGCCCGCGTCTTCACCGAATGAGCGCAGGGGCCGACATGGCCCCCGATGCGCAGCCGGTGCTGCGCAAGATCATCCATATCGACATGGACGCGTTCTATGCTTCGGTCGAACAGCGCGACAATCCCGATCTGCGCGGCAAGCCGGTCGCGGTCGGCGGCTCGTCCCTGCGCGGCGTGGTCGCGGCCGCCAGCTACGAGGCGCGGGTCTTCGGCGTCCGCTCGGCGATGCCGTCGGTCACCGCTTCGCGGCTGTGCCCCGACCTGATCTTCGTGCGGCACCGTTTTGACGTCTATCGCGCCGTCAGCGCCCAGATCCGCGACATCTTCGCCGATTATACGCCGCTGATCGAGCCGCTGTCGCTGGACGAGGCCTATCTGGATGTCACCGACCATCTGTGGCCCGGCCAGACCGCGACGCAGGTCGCCCGCGACATCCGCGCGCGCATCCGCCAGGCGACCGGGCTGACGGCCAGCGCCGGCGTCAGCTACAACAAGTTCCTGGCCAAGCTGGCCTCGGACCAGAACAAGCCCGACGGGCTGTGCGTCATCACCCCCGACCGGGGGCCCGACTTCGTGTTGACGCTGCCGGTCGGCCGGTTCCACGGCATCGGTCCCGCGACCGCGGCCAGGATGAACGCCATGGGCATCCTGACCGGCGCCGATCTGCGCGCCCAGGACCTGGATTTCCTGACCCGGCGCTTCGGCAAGTCGGGGCGCTATTACTGGAACATCTCGCGCGGCATCGATCACCGGCAGGTGCGCCCCGACCGGATCCGCAAATCGGTCGGGGCCGAGAACACCTATCACGCCGACCTGATGACCCTGGATCAGGCGGACGAGGCGCTGGCGGCGCTGGCCGACAAGGTCTGGCGCCATGTCGGCAAGCATGAATTGCAGGGCCGGACGGTCACGCTCAAGGTCAAGTTCTCGGATTTTCAGCAGATCACCCGCGCCCGGACCCTGAACCGGCCGGTGGCCGGCGAGGCCGAGATGCTGGCCATCGCGCGCGCGCTTGCCGCGACGGTGCTGCCCGATCCGCGTGGTGCGCGCCTGCTGGGGATCACCCTGTCCGGCTTCGACCATGACGATCGCCGGGACGACGCGCAGCTGGACCTGTTCGGCTGATCCGCTGCGCGCCGCTATCGCCGGGCATGACCGGCTGCGGGACGCGGCGGCAGGCCATAGGCCTTGCGCGCGGTGACCAGCCGCAGGTCCTCGGGGTCCATGCCCATCGACAGGATCGTCTTGCGGTCGAACCGCGCCCGGGCGGTGTCCTTGTCATAGGCGGTGCCGAACAGGCGGTCGATCCAGCCGGTGCCGAAGCTGACGTGGAAATTCGTTTCGTGGTCGTTGAAATGGTGGCGCAGATGGGCATGGGTCACCTGCCTGCCGAACCATTCCTTCGGCACGTCCAGATGCGCCAGCGTGTGGCAGTATTCATAGAAGGCGAAGGCCGCGACCGACCCCACGAAGACCGCGACCCAGGACCACAGGAACGCCGCACCCAGCCCCGCGAAGGGCAGCAGGACCAGCATGTGCAGTCCGACCGAGATCAGGCCGAAGCGGATCGCATACCAGTGGTCGCCGCCGGTGAAGAACTCGGCCTCGGCGGGAAATTCGTGATGGCCGATATGGCTGCGGTAAAGCTCGTTGAAGGGGCCTTGCTCGGCGGGCGGCGGCCGATGCAGCAGGAACCGGTGCATCGCGTATTCGACGCCGAACTGCGCGACGATGCCATAGGCCACGGCCAGCAGCAGCCAGACATCGAAATGCCACAGCATCAGCACCAGCCCGGCGATGAAGAACGGCGCCAGCCTTTGCAGCGCGCCCATGTGGATCAGCACCCGCAATGTCGGAATCATCGCGTCCTCCCTCCTGCCTGCCTGCAGAATCGCCCTTGGGGCTGCATCGGGTCAATGGCGATGCAACGGCAGCCGCGCAACGCCCGCAAGCGGTGTACAGGCTGTGCCTGTCCGGTGCATCCGCAGTGCACGCTTTGTGCGCCGGTTCTTGCCAGCATTTGCTGGCCAGATCGCAAAGCCGGGCGATCCGGGGGGTGCGCGCACAGCCGATGCAACGCGCGGCCCGTTGCGGCGCCCGTTTCGACATGAAGAACCCCGCGACACGCGGCCGCGGGGGTTCCTCTGTCGCGCAAGTGGCGCTCAGGCGCGTTCGCTGTACTCGAACAGTTCGGTGTTGACGACGATATCCTCGCCCTCGCCCACGAAGGGCGGGATCATGATGCGGACGCCGTTGTCGAGGATGGCGGGCTTGTAGCTGTTGGCGGCCGTCTGGCCCTTCACCACCGGCTCGGTCTCGGTGACCTTGCAGGTGACTTTCTGCGGGATCGACACCGACAGCGCCTCGTCGCCGTAATACTCGATCGTGGCGGTCATGCCGTCCTGCAGGAACGGGCGGCGATCGCCCAGCAATTCGGCGTCAAGCTCGGTCTGCTCGAAGGTCTCGCTGTCCATGAAGACCAGCTTGCCGTCGCTTTCATACAGGAATTGCTGGTCCTTCTGGTCCAGTCGGACCCGTTCCACCTTGTCTTCGCTGCGGAAGCGTTCGTTCAGCTTGCGGCCATCGCGCAGGTTCTTCATCTCGACCTGGGCGAAGGCGCCACCCTTGCCGGGCTTGACGTGGTTGACCTTGACGGCGGCCCACAGGCCACCGTCATGCTCCAGCACGTTGCCGGGGCGGATTTCGTTGCCGTTGATCTTGGGCATGGGGGAAAACTCGTTGGGGATGTTTCGGGAAATCGGGCCGTCCGGGCGTTGAACGACGCTGCCGCGCCCCTATATCGGGGGCTGCGGACAGAGGCAACCGAAACGGGTTTTGCACGTTGTCAAGGCGGGAGCCGAGGACAAATCCCGACGAACCAACGATGAAGTGGTAAAATTTACCTGAGTTTTTCCTGTAATGCAGGTTATGCATGGCAGCCATGCAGTCGAGGCAATATCGAATCGGTGTCGAACTGGTCTAGTCAGGCTGCACCGTCGGAGAAACGGAAATAAACGATGCGGGTTCTGGCGATGTAGCCCCGCAAGGCCCGGGCGACTCCCGGGCCCAATATATGGACGGATGTAATGCGCGATTTTGTAGACGGCTCAGCTTTCAACTTCGAACAAGGCCAGCGTGCCCGCAAGCTGTTCGCTGCGGTGGTTCTGGCGGCGCTGGACGATGCCATCGCCGACGACAAGAAATACGGCAACGGCCCCGAGCAGATCGCCCGCTGGGCGCGGTCGCGTGATGGCCGCGAGGTTCTCAGCTGCGCCGGAATCGATCCGAACGAACGGGTCGTCAAGGGATTGATGGATTTCGTGTCCAAGGGCGTACGCACCTCGGTGGCGCTGTCGCGCGAGGAAAGCGAACGCCGCATGGCCGCCGAGGCCGAGGAAGCCGAAGCCGCCTGACAGATCGTGCCGCAAGGCGCTGCAAGGCCGCCCGTTCGGGGCGGCCTTTCTGATTTCGCGACGTTACAGCCGGGTGATGAGCCGGTCCGCGAACAGGCGATCGACGTCATGGGCATGGCACAGTTCGGTGGCCGGGGTCATGACTGCGGCCGCAGCCGCCGAAGCGCCCATCGCCAGGGCCTCCTGTACCGGCCAGTCGCGGGCCATCGCCAGCACGAAGCCCGCCACGAAGCTGTCGCCCGCGCCGACGGCACTGACCACCGGGACCCGCGCCGCCTCGGCATGCCAGGCCCCCCCCGGTCCGGCGATGACCGAGCCATCGGCGCCGCGCGCCACGATCACCGACTTCGCTGCGCCATCCTTGACCAGGCCCGCCGCGAATGCTGCGCTGTCACTGCGCAGCGGCAGGCTGCGGCCCGCCAGCTCCTCGGCTTCGTGGCTGTCCATCCGCAGCACGTCCACCGGAATCGACGATCCGGCCAGCAGCCGCAGCGCCTCGCCCGAAGTATCGACCAACAGCTTCGCGCGCCCGTCCTTCAGGCGCACCGTCAGCATCTGTTCAAAACCCGGCGCAACGCCGGGCGGGTTCGATCCCGACACGACGACCCAGCCGCCGGCTCGCGCCTTTTCGGTGATCGCCGACATCATGTCCGCGACATGGGTTGTGTGCCATTCCGGGCCCGGAAGCACGAAGCGATACTGTTCGCCGGTCGAGCGGTCGGTGACGGCCAGCGATTGCCGGGTCTCGCCCGGCGCGGTCAGGCGCACCAGCGACAGGCCGTCGGATTTCAGCATCTCGGCGATGCGGGTGCCGGTCGCGCCGCCCAGAGCCACCATCGCGGTCGAAGACCCGCCCATGATCTTGATCGCGCGACTGACATTGATGCCGCCGCCGCCCGGATCGACCACCGGCTTGTCGCAGCGCAGCTTCAGGCCGGGGCGCACCTGCTCGGCGGCGGTCGAAAGGTCCAGGGCCGGGTTGAGCGTGACGGTCAGGATCGGCGCCTGCGCAGCGACCGGGTCGGGGCTCATTCCCACCACCTGTCGATCCGCGCGATATCATCGTCGGACCAGCCGAAATGGTGGGCCAGCTCATGCGTGACGACATGCGCGACAAGCTGCCCCAGCGTGACATCGCCGCGCGCGGCCCATTCATCCAGAAGCGGCCGACGATACAGCCAGACGATGTCGGGCCCGCCGGGCTGGTCGCCGACGGATTTCTCGGTCACCGGGATTCCGTCATAAAGCCCGGTCAGTTCGAACGGATCGTCGATCTGCAACTCGTCCAGCACCTCCTCGGACGCGAATTCGGCGACCCGGATCGCCACGTCATGCGCGTGGCCGGCGAACCGGGCCGGCAACGTCGCCAGCGCGGCGCGTGCCATCACCTCGATCTCGGTGGCATCGGGGGCGCGAAGCCCTTCCCAGTCCGTCATCCGCACCTCCCAGGGGTTGCCACCCCGATATGGACAAAAAACGCCGGCTGTGAAAGAGCATCGGCAACAGGAGATCCGCCATGACCACCACCCGTTTCGCCCCGTCGCCCACCGGACATATCCATGTCGGCAATCTTCGGACTGCGCTGTTCAACTTCCTGATCGCGCGAAAGGCGGGCGGCACGTTCATTCTGCGGCTGGACGACACCGACCGGGAACGCTCGAAAGAGGAATATGTCGACGGCATCAAGCGCGATCTGGACTGGCTTGGCCTGCATTGGGACCGGGTCGAGCGGCAGTCGCTGCGGCTCGACCGCTATGCCGAGATGGCCGACGAACTGAAGGCGACAGGCCGGCTTTACGAGGTCTTCGAGACCCCGACCGAACTGGACCTGAAGCGCAAGAAACAGCTGAACATGGGCAAGCCGCCGGTCTATGACCGCACCGGGCTGCATCTGTCCGATGCCGATCGCGACCGGCTGCGGGCGGAGGGGCGCGAAGGTTACTGGCGCTTTCGGCTGGATCACGAGCGGATCGAATGGGTCGATGGCATCCTGGGCGACATCTCGATCGACGCGGCCTCGGTCAGCGATCCGGTGCTGATCCGCGCGGACGGGCAGGTTCTTTATACCTTTGCCAGCAGCGTCGACGATACCGACATGGGCGTGACCGATATCGTGCGCGGATCGGACCATGTCACGAACACCGCGACGCAGATCCAGATCATCCGTGCGATCGGCGGCACGCCTCCGGCCTTCGCGCATCACAGCCTGCTGACGGGCGCCAGGGGCGAAGAGCTGTCGAAGCGCATCGGCGCGCTGTCGCTCAAGGACCTGCGCGAGGCCGGCGTCGCGCCCGAGGCGCTGCTGTCGCTGATGGCGCGCCTGGGGTCGGGCCAGCCGGTCACGCTGGCCAGCCTTGACGAATTGGCGGCCCGGTTCGAGCTGTCGCAGTTCGGTGCCTCGCCGACGAAGTTCGATGCCGAGGATCTGTGGCCCCTGACCCGCGAGCAGAACCAGTCCCAGCCCTTCGAGGCGGTCCGCGACAGGATCGCGGGCCTGGGCGTGCCGCAGGACCAGGCCGAGCGTTTCTGGCGGGTGGCGTCGGGGAACATCACCACCATGGACGATCTCGCCGGCTGGTGGAGGATCATCAGCGAGGGCGCCGAGCCGCAGATCGACCCCGAGGACGCCGGCTTCGTTGCCGAGGCGATGACCCTGTTGCCGCCTCCGCCCTATGATGACACGAGCTGGTCTGACTGGACCGGGCGGGTGAAACAGGCGACCGGCCGGAAGGGCAAGTCGCTGTTCATGCCCTTGCGCAAGGCCGTGACCGGGCAGGCGCACGGACCGGACATGTCCGAGCTGATGCCGCTGCTGCGCGTCGTGAAGGCACGCGGCTGAGCGGACGCGGCCGGCCGAGGCGCCGGGTTTGCGTCCCGCGCCGCCCCGGGGGCTGCCCGCCCCCGGACCTCCGGAGATATTTCCAGACCGAAGACGAGCGGCATGGCCGGGCGGTCGATTGCCCGGCTTTCATCGGGCTGCGGTCAGTGGGACGGCCGTGATGCGGTCTTCAGTCAGGTTCATGCTGGCGGAACAGGACTTCGGCGGGACCGTGCCCGACCTCGCCGACGATCCAGGCGTCGTCGCCTGCCGCGTGAATTGCGGCAAGCGCCGCTTCGGCCCGCGCGGCCGGCAGGGCGGCAATAAGGCCGCCCGAGGTCTGAGGGTCGAAGACCAGCCGGCCGCGCGCGGTCGCGGGGACCTGAACCAGGCCAAGCGTGGCGGAACGGTTGGCGGCGTAAAGCGAGCTGTGATGTCCGGCCGCTGACAATGTCTCTGCCCCGTCGATCAGCGGCAACCGGTCGAGCGCGATCGTGATGCGCGCGCCGGACGCCTCGGCGATGCCGGCCAGGTGGCCGGCCAGCCCGAAGCCGGTCAGATCGGTCATCGCCCGGGCGCGCAGGTCGCTCGGGTCCTGGCCGAGGATGCGGGCCGCATGGGCCTGATCGCGCGACATCCAGTCCCAGGCCGCGGCGACGGCCCTGCCGGGTGCGGCCCCGATCATCTCGGCGGCGAGCACCACCCCGGTTCCTATCGGCTTGGTCAGGATGAGCACGTCGCCGGGTCTTGCGGTCTGGCCGATCGGGTCGCGGGCCGTTCCGGTCAGCGAGAAGCCGATGGTCATCTCGGCCCCGGTCGAGCTGTGTCCACCCACGATCGGCGCGCCTGCCGCGTCCAGCACCTGCGCCGCTGCGTCCATGATTTCCGTCAGGGTCCGCTCCTGCAAGGGTTCGGACAGGCGCGGCAGTGTCACCTGGATCAGCGCCGATTGCGGCTGGGCACCCATTGCCCGGATATCCCCCAGCGCATGCAGCGCCGCGATGCGGGCCATCAATGCAGGGTCCAGGACGAAGGCGCGCAGGTGGTCGGTGGTCAACACCTGTCGCAGATCGCCCATCTGGATGACTGCGGCGTCGTCGCCCGGACCGGTCAGGATGTCGTGCCGACGCGGCGAGGCTTGTGCAAGCAGAACGCGCTGCAGCGCCGCCCGGCCCATCTTGGCGCCACATCCTCCGCAGAGCGGCTTGTCGCCCATGGCGTCGCGCGCCCCGAGCGCCATCTGCCGGGGCAGGGCGGGAGGGGGCATTTTCGGCAGGTCGTGCAGCATGGCCATGAATCGACGGTCGATCCGGTCCTTCCAGTGCCAGACCCAGCCTCCGCCAACGCCCAGTCCCCACTTGTCCGCGACCGCGTCCCCCCCGGCAGCGATCAGCCGCAGCCAGTCCCTCTGGGGCCGGAAGCGGCGCTGCCGCCCTCGCCCCGTCAGCGCGGCCCGCAGATTCGCGGCCAGCACGGGTGCCTGCCTGACCGCAAAGACGCCGGCCTGCGGCCTGGGAGCGTCAGACAGGATCGCGCAATCGCCGGTCGCGAAGACCTGCCCGTCCGAGGTCGCCAGCCTGTCGTCGACGAGGATTCGGTCGCCCTGCATCCTCAACCCGGTCGCGCCAAGCCAGTCGGGAGTCCAGCCTCCGGCAGCGCCCACGATGAGCTGCGCGGGCAGCGTCCGGCCGTCGGCAAGCTGAACGGACCTCGCGGAGATTTCGGTGACGGGGCTTCCACAGATCAGGTCGATCCTCGCGGCAGCCGCGCGCACCAGCACATGTCGACGTGCGGGCGTGGACAGTTCGCGCAGGGGGGTTGCGTCGGCCTCGATGACCGTGACGGGCGCGTGGGGCAGGCGGCGCCTGGCGGCAAGGGCGATCTCGACCCCCGCAAGGCCGCCGCCGATGATCACGATCCTGCCGCCGCCCGAGGCCGCGAAATCCTGCCAGCGTTCGACGAATTGCGAAGTGGGCTTGAGGGGCAGCGCGTGCTGGGCAAAGCCCGGCAGATCCGGCGGAATCGTCGCGACGCCGACGTCCAGCGACGCGATGTCGTATGCGACCGGCCCGCGCCCGGCCAGTTGCACCTGGCCGGAAGCCGTGTCGAGGCCGGTCGCACGGTCGAGGATCAGGCGCGCCCCGGCATGCCGCGCCAGCTTCACGAGATCGATCGTCAGCAGGTCGCGATCATAAAGTCCGGCCACGAAGCCCGGCAGCATTCCCGAATACTCGGCCACCGGGTGCGGGTTTATCAGCGTGACGCGCGCGCCCGCCAGGGGTTGCATCCCCCACATGCGCAGCAGCAGCGCGTGGCTGTGGCCACCGCCGACCAGCACCAGATCGCGAGAGGCGGGAATGTCGAGTTTCATCGCGACTCCTTCGTGTTCCGCTTCGCCGGAAGGCTGGCGGTCAGAGCGTCAAGAAAACCGCTTGACGCCCCCGGCGCCACCCCTTAAATCGCCCAGCACTCGTGGCGGAGTAGCTCAGTTGGTTAGAGCAGAGGAATCATAATCCTTGTGTCGGGGGTTCAAATCCCTCCTCCGCTACCATCGCACCCTGCAATTCCCTGATGTTTCTCGGGACGGCCCTCGGGTCAGGCAGATCTGCCCGTCTTGCGAAGACTCCCCAATCCCACGCTTGACCTGCGGATCGGCTATCGGATCCGGGAAGGGGCCCATCGCGGCATCAAGCCCGCGACGGGGCACAAGGTTGATGCGCGGGCGTTGGGCCCGGACTTCGCTGCTTTCATCCGCGCGCAGACCTCGTCCGGGTGCTGCGTGACCTCAAGCTGCCGGACGTCGCTGCGATGCCGCGCAAGTTGCGGTGTGCGTCATGCGGGCCTGCATGACGATGACGCCCGCAGCCCGATTCGACGGTCTTTTCGGTGCCGGGCTCTGCCTCCCGACAAACGCATTGTCGCTGCGTAAGACTGTGCTGCATCTTGATCTCCTCCCTCTTTGCCTGAAACGTGGGGCGCCACTGAGCAGGGGAAAAACATGACGATCGCGATGGATGCCGACGCACTGAACGCCTTTCTGGCCCGCGATTTTCCGCAGGTGGCGGGTCAGTACCGTGTCGATAGCGTGGATGAGGACGGATTGCAGGCGCGACTGATCGTGGACGAATCCCATCTGCGGCCCGGCGGTACCGTCAGCGGACCATCAATCTTCGCGCTGGCCGATCTGGCGGTCTATTGCGCGATCCTCGCGCGGATCGGACCGGTCGCGCTGGCGGTGACGACGAACGCCTCGATCGATTTCATGCGCAAGCCGCAAGCGGGCAAGGACCTGATCGCCCGATGCCGTGTCCTGAAGCTGGGCAGGGTCCTTGCCGTGGCCGAAGCACTGATCGGCTCGGACGGGGCGTCCGAACCGGTTGCGCGCTGTTCGATGACCTACGCGATTCCGCCGAAATAACGGAATTCCGGCGGCTTGTGCGGGGGTATCTTAATACCTATTTGTCAAGCACCTGATTGTATTTATAAAAATCGAGATGATACCTCTTGACCCGGCGCGCGCGATTTTCGATATACCCTCATCTCGAACAGCAAACCGACCCTGAAGGGACGAAAGATGAAGACCTATACCGCGAAACCGGCGGAGATCGAGAAGAAGTGGATCCTGATCGACGCCGAGGGCGTCGTTCTGGGTCGCCTCGCCACGATCGTCGCCAACCGCCTGCGCGGCAAGCACAAGCCGACGTTCACGCCGCACATGGACATGGGCGACAATGTGATCGTCATCAACGCCGACAAGGTGCAGATGACCGGCAGCAAGCGCGATGACAAGAAATACTTCTGGCACACCGGCCATCCGGGCGGCATCAAGCACCGCACCGCGCGTCAGGTGCTGGAAGGCGCGCATCCCGAGCGCGTGGTGATCAAGGCGGTCGAACGCATGATCACCCGCAACAAGCTGGGCAAGCAGCAGATGACCCATCTGCGCGTCTATGCGGGCACCGAACACCCGCACGAGGCTCAGCAGCCCGAAGTTCTGGACGTCAAGGTCCTGAACGCCAAGAACACCCGGAGCGCGTGATTATGGCTGAAGACATCAAAACACTCGACGACCTGAAGTCGGCAGTACCGGGCATCGAGGCGGCAGCGCCCGAGGCCGCGATCAGCCGCGAGCCGCAGCGCGACCAGCACGGCCGCGCCTATGCGACCGGCAAGCGCAAGGACGCCGTTGCCCGCGTCTGGGTCAAGCCAGGCTCTGGCAAGGTCACCGTGAACGGCAAGGACATCAACGATTACTTCGCCCGTCCGGTGCTGCAGATGATCCTGAAGCAGCCCTTCGACGTGGCTGGCGTCGCCGGACAATACGACGTGCAGGCGACCGTCAAGGGCGGCGGCCTGTCGGGTCAGGCCGGCGCGGTCAAGCATGGCATCAGCCAGGCCCTTCAGCTGCACGAGCCCAGCCTGCGGGCCGCGCTCAAGGCCGCCGGTTTCCTGACCCGCGACAGCCGCGTCGTCGAGCGGAAGAAATACGGCCGGGCGAAAGCGCGCCGCAGCTTCCAGTTCTCGAAGCGCTGATCCCTGCGCTTGTCGATTCTCGTGGAAGGCGCGGCCCGTTGGGTCGCGCCTTTTGCATGGCGCGTCGTCGAACCAGAACCGATACCGGCTTGAGGAGGGGCCAGGGGCAAGGGGCGCCGGATGGAAAGGCGCACCCATGCGGTGGCGGAACGCCACCGGATCAGCGTGCGTGGTGCCGGAATCGGGATTGAAGAGGGCGTGATTCCATCCGGATTCGGTCGATCATGGCCCGGGTGAGGCGCGAATCCCGCGCCGCCGGCGAAGACAGCGACGCAGCACGTCACATGAGTGTCGTAAATTTATACATACAGTTCATGTGCTTGTGCGAAAAATGACCAGATGGCCCAATTTTCCTCTTGCGGGTTTTGGTTCTGGTCCGTAAATACCGCTTCACCGAACGGCGGGAGACGCTGTGAGGGACGGGATAGCGGGACTTGGTTTTGCTGTTTCG
>NZ_JAKGGD010000028.1 GCF_021556615.1 Paracoccus salsus | reverse complement strand
CCGGGGGCCGCCCTTCGTCATGTCGTCGCGGGTCGGGCCTGTGGTCTCAGGCGGCCGTCTTGGCGGCCGAACCGGCTTTTTCCGCGACCTCTTTACCCAGCGACGCGACCTTGTCCGAGGCGTCCTGGACGTCGGCGGCGACCTTGCTGCTCAGCTCCTTGCCGGCGTCGGACGCCAGTTCCTGCGCCTCGGTGCCGGCCTTCTGGGCCAGCTCGCCGACTTCCTGGGCGGTGCGCTTGAGAAGCTCGACCTGCTTCTGGGCCAGATCGCCATAGGCCTTGGCATAGCCCGACACGTCATCGCGGACCTGGGCGGCGGCGTCGAGATTGGCAAGCGCCTCTTTCGTCGCGTTGCTCATGATCTCGACCGACGTGGTCCCGGCCTTGACGAAATTCGCGGTCATGCGCTCGGTCATGCCGGCCCACATCTTGAGCACGTCCTGGCCACCCTTGGGGTTGAACAGGCTCTGGATGTCGTCGAGGGCGGCTTTGGTGTTCGGCTTGGCCATGGGAAATCTCCTTCCGGGGGATCATGTGTCG
>NZ_JAKGGD010000027.1 GCF_021556615.1 Paracoccus salsus | reverse complement strand
CCCCATGCCCACGGCACGCAGCATGCCGCGCGCGGCCGTGCGCTCCATCCCGTCGGTGACATCGCGCGAGCGCGGCTTCATGTCGGGTCCTGTGGTGGCGTCCTGGGCGGAGCGGTCAGCGGGGGGAGTCTGCATGGGGCGCAGTCTAGTGACCGGTCCTCACGCCGAGACCGGGACGACGGACCGTGACGGACCGCGGCCGCGCGCCCCCTGACAGCCGCCGGGGCCCGCCAGTACGTTGGAGGCATGGCCATGGACTCGCCCACCCTCCAGCGGCGCCTGCGCGGCGTGTTCGACGCGCGGGTGTTCAACCACGGCGACTACAACCTGGTCTACGCCCAGCCCTCCGGCGGCTCCCTGCCCCACGTGATCGGCTACCGTCACTCCCCGCTGGAGATGCTGCTGTGCCCCGTGGACCCGGTGGATGCCGTCGCCGCCGACCTGACGGAGGACGCGGCGGACGCGCTCGCGGACCCGGCCACCGACACCCTGCCCGGCGTGGTGAGCGTGGCCCTGGCCAATGTGGCCACGGTCGCCGACACCGGCACCGGGTACCAGGTCGA
>NZ_JAKGGD010000026.1 GCF_021556615.1 Paracoccus salsus | reverse complement strand
GGCTCCCTCGGCCTGGGCGGCGCCCTCGCGGGCCTGGCGATCCTCACCCGCACCGAGATGCTGGTGATCGTCCTGGCCGGGCTCATGGTGGCCATCACGCTGTCCGTGATCATCCAGGTGGGGTACTTCAAGGTCTCCGGCGGCAGGCGGGTGTTCCTCATGGCGCCGCTGCAGCACCACTTCGAGCTCAAGGGGTGGGCCGAGGTCACCGTCGTGGTCCGGTTCTGGCTCATCTCCCTGCTGTGCGTGAGCGCCGGCCTCTCGCTCTTCTACGGCGAGTGGCTGCTGCACCAGGGCGGTCTGGCGGGGGTGACCCCGTGAGCGGCGCGCCGACCCCCGTGACCCGTCCGATCGCGGACACCGACCGCACCCGTGACCTGTCCTCGTGGGACGACGCCGGCTGGCGCGGCCTGCGGGTCGTGGTCACGGGCCTCGGGGTGAGCGGCTTCGCCGCCGCGGACACCCTGGCCGAGCTGGGCGCCGTCGTCGTGGTGGTGGACGGGGCGGACACCCCGGAGAACCGGGCGAAGGCGGAGACCCTGCGCATCGTCGGCGTCGCCGACGTCCTGCTCTCGGAGGAGGCCACCCGGTCCCTGCCC
>NZ_JAKGGD010000025.1 GCF_021556615.1 Paracoccus salsus | reverse complement strand
CACGTCCGTCAAGGTGGTGTAAATTTCCAGATGGCCTGAGGTCATGATCAGGCGGCTTTCGTAGTTATGCTGAGAATGGGGTCGATCTCCTCCTTGTCGATCTGGGCGAAGGCCTCGACCATCATGTAGCGGCTCGCGGTCTGCCATTCGTCGTTCTGCTCGAACAGCACTGCACCGATCAGGCGCATGATGGAGGCCTCGTTCGGGAAGATGCCGACGACATCGGCGCGGCGTTTCACTTCCTTGTTCAGGCGCTCAATCGGATTGGTTGAATGCAGCTTTGTTCGGTGCTGGCGAGGGAAAGCCATGTAGGCCAGCACATCGTGTTCGCTGGCATCCATCAGGTCTGCGAGCTTGGGCCACCGTGTGCGGAGCTGTTCCGCAACGTGCCGCCAGGTCTCACCGGCGTGTTTGCGGTCAGGTTGCTCAAAGGCCTGCCGTATTGCCGCGGCCACGACCGTGTGCTGCCCCTTCGACACGTGAGCCAGGGCATTGCGCATCCAGTGGACCCGGCAGCGCTGCCAGGTCGCCTCGAAGACACGGGCGATGGCGCCTTTCAGGCCGGTGTGGGCATCGCTGATCACCAACTTCACGCCATCGAGGCCTCGGGCCTTCAGCGAGCGCAGAAACTCGGTCCAGAAGGTCTCAGCCTCCGATGGCCCGATCCCCAGGCCGATAATCTCGCGGCGGCC
>NZ_JAKGGD010000024.1 GCF_021556615.1 Paracoccus salsus | reverse complement strand
GAAAGACCGATCAGGCCGATTTCGAACCCTTGCCGGGCTGATCGGACCCGCGCGCGTGGCGGGCCGTCCCGGCGGCCAGCCTGGCAAGGTTCGGCCGGCTCGGGCCGCAATTCGCCCGGATTCAGACCATTCGTTCGGCTCTCGCGCCGTCAGCATCCCTTGCCAGCCACAAACCGGTTGGCCGCGCCCGCGATGGCATCTCCGCTTTCCCGCAGAGCGATCACGGCCCCTTCAACCGGACGATGCCCGAGGGGTGGTGGTGGAGCCCAGGCTCGGACCCGGCGGGGTCAGGGCGAGGACGGCCTTGCCGCCGAATGCAGCATAGCTGCCGGGGTGACGCGCGTGCCAATCGCCGGACCGTTTTTCCTTGCGGCCCTGGCGCCAGCGGTCGGCGTCGAGTTGTCGGGAAGCCGGTTTTGCGTTAAAACACCGTCATGGATTTCCGCAGCATCGCTGACAGCGCTTCGGATGACCGGCAATGACGTCCCTGCGCCCACTCACGAACCGGTTGCGTCGGATAGCCGGCGCTCAGCCGGATCTGACGGATCTGGCCTGGGAACGATGGCAGGTCACGCCCGCCGAACGCCACGACGTGCCTCCAGCCATCCGGCTGCCTGATCAGGCAGAGCGCATCATCCGCACCGAATTCGCGCCTTTGGACGCCGTGCTGAGATCATTCAGGGGCAATCCTGCCGAGCAG
>NZ_JAKGGD010000023.1 GCF_021556615.1 Paracoccus salsus | reverse complement strand
CGGGGAAGACGTTTGCGGCGCGTTCGAGGAAGTTGAGGGGGGTGAGGGGCTGGAAGTTTGCGGGGTTGCGGTCGAGATCGGTGTTGTAGGGGTTCTGCGTCATGACGTTCACCTGTCCTGCCAGTGGGGGGCGCGCTTGTCGATGAAGGCGCCGATGCCCTCTTCGGCGTCGCGCGCGAGCATGTTCTCGACCATCACCTTCGAGGCGTAGTCATAGGCCTCGGCCAGCGTCATCTCGCGCTGTGCGTAGAAGGCGCGCTTGCCGGTCGCCAGGGTCATGCTGGATTTCGACGCGATCCTGCGGGCCATCTCCAGCGTGGCCTCGCGCAGCGCATCGGGCGCGACGGTCCGGTTGACCAGCCCGATCTCGGCGGCGCGGGCCGCCGGGATCATGTCGCCGGTCAGCAGCATCTCCATCGCGTGCTTGCTGTGCACATTGCGCGACAGCGCCACCATCGGGGTCGAGCAGAACAGCCCGATATGCACGCCCGGCGTGCTGAACTGCGCGGTTTCGGCGGCCAGCGCCAGATCGCAGCTGGCGACCAGCTGGCAGCCGGCCGCGGTCGCGATCCCCGTGACCTCGGCGATCACCGGTTTCGGGCAGGTGACGATCGCCTGCATCACGCCCGAGCACAGGCTCATCACCCTGGAGAAATAGGCGCGGCCGCGATCGGGCGCGGCGCGGCCGGCGGTCATCTCCTTGAGATCGTGGCCGGCGCAGAAGGCCGGGCCGTCGGCGGCCAGGATCACCACCCGCACCGCCGGATCGGAGCCGGCCTCGGCCAGGGCCGCGCCAAGCGCCGCCATCATCGCCTCGGACAGCGCGTTGCGCCGCCGGGCGTCGTTCAGGGTCAGGCGCAGGACGCCGTCGCCGTCCAGGTCGCGCAGCAGGATCTCGTTCATGGGCTCGGGCCTTTCCTCGGCTGCCTACAGGATGGTGATCTCGACGCTGTCGGCAAGCGAATTGGCGACGAAGCAGTAGCGATGCGCGCGATCCTGCATCTCGGCCAGCTTCTGCGCATCGACCGTGAAGCCGGTGTCGAAGCGCACCACCGGATGCAGGTCGATGCGCGTCACCGACATCTGACCCCTGGGGTTCTTGCCCAGATGGGCCACGGCATGATCCTCGTAGCTCGCCACCGGCCACCCGGCCTTGGCGGCCAGCGCCAGGAAGGTCATCATGTGGCAGCTGGACAGCGCCGATGCCAACGCCTGTTCGGGGTTGGTGTTGCTGGCGTCTCCGCCCCAGTCCGGGGCGGCGTCGACCGGCAGGCTGTGGCGGTCGCCGAACTGCACGACATGGGCGTTCGAGAACTTGCCTGGCTTGAGATCAGGCGCGCTGCGCTGCCAGTGCAGCCGGATGGAAAGTTCGGACATGTCTTGGGGTCCCTCTCTGGGGCGTGAGGATCAGGAGGCGGCGATCGTCTTCTTGGGATCGTAGAACGGCCGCTCGACGATGATCGCGCGTTCCGTTCCGGGTTCGTTGACAAGCCCGGTCCTGTTGACGACGTCAACCTCCAGGCCCAGCTCGGCATGCTCCGCCGCCACCATCGCCAGGGCGATGTTCTGCTTCAGGCGCGGCGAATACACCGCGGATGTGACCTTGCCGATGGTCTTGCCGTCCTTCCGGATCGGCCAGTAGGACGTGTTCGGGCCATTCAGCGGCGCCCCCTCGATGACCAGCCCCACCTGCTTGCGGGCGACGCCCTCGTCCCTGATCCGGCGCAGGGCGGCCTTGCCGATGAACTCGGCCTCGATGTCCAGGTTCACCAGCCGGTCCAGCCCCAGCTCGTAGGGGTTGGTGTTGATGTCCGCGTCGGCGTGATAGGACAGCATGCCGCCCTCGATGCGGCGGATCGACGAGGTGTGGCCGGGCTTCAGGCCGAAAGGCTCTCCGGCCGCCATGATCTTTTCCCACAGCGCGTCGCCGCGCGTCTCGTCCTGCAGGTAAAGCTCGTAGCCCAGCTCGCTGGACCAGCCGGTGCGCGAGACGATCAGCGGGATGCCGTCCAGTTCGACCCGGCGCAGCCAGTAGTATTTCAGGTCCATGATGCTGTCGCCGAACAGCGCCCGCATCACCTCGCCGGATTTGGGTCCCTGCAGCTGCAGCGGCGAGACATCGGGCTCGCGGATCGTGACGTCCAGCCCCGCATGCACGGCGACGCCCTGCGCCCACAGCAGGATGTCGCTGTCGGCCAGCGAGATCCAGAAATGGTTCTCGTCAAGGCGCAGCAGGATCGGGTCGTTCAGGATCCCGCCCTCGGCATTGGTGATCAGCACGTATTTGCACTGCCCGATCGCCATCTTCGACAGATCGCGCGGGGTCAGCATCTGGGTGAACCTGGCCGCGTCCGGACCGGTGATCTCGACCTGCCGCTCGACCGCCACGTCGCACAGGATCGCGTCGTTCACCAGGTTCCAGAAATTCTGAACCGGATCCCCGAAATCCCGCGGAATGTACATGTGGTTGTAAACCGAAAAACCCGTCGCCCCCCAACGAACCGTCGCGTCGAAATAGGGGGATTTGCGGATCTGGGTGCCAAACCCGAAATCGCCTGGCTGAGACATGTCATCTATCCTTAGTTGGACCACCGGTGCAGAGGCTGCCGGGGCGTGCCTGTCGTATGACGGGAAAGTAACCGTTCGCGCGATTGCGGCCGTGCTGAAATTCGCGGCGGGAAAGACCGATCAGGCCGATTTCGAACCCTTGCCGGGCTGATCGGACCCGCGCGCGTGGCGGGCCGTCCCGGCGGCCAGCCTGGCAAGGTTCGGCCGGC
>NZ_JAKGGD010000022.1 GCF_021556615.1 Paracoccus salsus | reverse complement strand
AGAAATTATATGATAATCATCGCAAGACCGGCAACAGGATTCAATCTTAAGAAACTTTATTGCCAAATGTTTGAACGATCCTGCAGGTCAAACTTTTCTCTTCTTCTTTGGTGATCCTCCAGAAGATCCTCCAGAAACCTTTCTCTTCTTCTTTGGAGATCCGTGCTTAACGGAGGTCTGAGCGTACTCAAGCCACTCTTTGTTGGAGATGGCGATCTTCACCTTGTCCAGCTTCTCATCTTCCGCTTTCTTAAACTGCCCGATAGCCCAGAGAACCTTTCTCGCAATGTTGTAAGCCCCGTTTGCATCAGCATTCTTCGGCAGGATAGCGTTCTCTTGAGCCTCATAGTTACGGCTGTCGTAGAAGATCCCGTCAGAGTTCTTGACCGGAGAGATAAGGAAGTCCACATCGGTCCTTCCGGTGATAGAGTTCCTCATCTGGAGCATGAGAGACATGAGGGCCATGAATGAGCTGTAGAATGCCTTGTCGCTCTGCTCGCACAAAAGAGCCCTGATATCACCCTGCTGGTAGTTGATGCCGTACTTGTTGAACAGTTCTTTGTAGGCAGAGGTGAGGCACACTTCTTCCCAGTCGAACACGTTGTTTTTCTTCGGATTTCGGAAGATCCTGATACGGTTCCCGTAGGAGTAGAGCTTCCACTTCTTAATGTAGTCGGCGTCGGTCCTGCTGAAGTTCTTATAGTCGAGAGCGAACTCGAAAAGATCCTCTTCCGGCACGTACATGATCCTGTCGAAAGACGAGATGAACTTCTTGCTGTCGGCGATCGAGGTGTACTTGGTCTTGAGCAGGTTCACGAAACCAGTAGAAGGATCGATCTTGCTGGTGAGCCAAGCAGGGATATAGAAGATGAAGCCGTTCTGGGTGCTCATGCTCTTGAAGGACTCGAACTTGTTCGTGATCTGGTATCCCTTAAGAGCACCACCGGTAGCGCTAGGGTTGCTCTTTTTGTCCACCATGTAGTTGAGCTTGTCGATGAGCATCTTCTCGAACTTTTGGTAGACCTGCTTCTCAACCTTCACTCTACTGTTCTTGAACCCAGAGTTGAGGTCCTCAAGAGCGATCACAGCATCGTACTTTTCCACCAGCTCGCAGATCTTATGCACCACCTGAGAGATGTAGCCGGCCTTCAACTCTTTGATGTTTTCGATAGAAGTCCAGTTCTGCCTGGCCTCGAAACGCTCTTTTTCTTTCTTATCGAGGAGTGAGTGGTAGTCGGTCTTGATCCTGATGCCGTTGAAATTGTTGATAATCTCGTTCAGGCTGTACTGCTCGACGATGTTTCCCTTTCCGTCCACCACAACGATGTAGAGGAGGTTTCTCTCACCACGATCGATTCCGATCACGTAAGGGTTATCATCGTGCTTGAGCAGCACCCTCACCTCGGTATTGATCTTGAAGATGTTCTTCGGGCACTTGTTGATAGCGATCGGGATATGAAGCTCGTACTGGTCCTCGCTGAACCTTTTGTCCTTGTAGACGTCGTAAGACAGCGTGGTGGTCTTTTTCGGGTTGTCAGGATTCTTGTTAGCGATTGGAGAGTTGGCCGGGTGAACAACCAACTCTTCTTTCTTGAGTGAGGCCCTACGCATGAAGAGTTCAGCACCACCAGAAAGTCTGATCTGCCCGTGGTTGTTCTCGTCGAAAAGCAGCTTGAAGTACATCGTATGGAGGTTAGGAGTTCCGTGGCTCTTGTCGGAGAAGTCCTTGTTATAGATCTGGAACATGTAGAGCTTGCCCTCTTCGACCAACTTGTCAACCTCTTTCTTGGAGGCGCTCTCGAAGCTAACCTTGTAACCCTGTTCCTCAACCTCACGGTAGAACCCGGCGATATCCTTGTACTTTTCTGTCTCGCTGAAGTTAAAGTCGTAAGCGTTAGACCACTTCGGGTAACGCGAGATGCTGTCCTTGAAGAAATCGATGAGCTTGTGGCAGTCGTTGAGGTTGAACATGTCGCCTTTCTTGAAGGTCCCGTTCTTGTAGATTTTCTGGATGTCCTCAGACGGGTTGTAGTAGGCCATCCATTTCTTGCTGAAGAACACCTTAGGAAGCATCTTGTTCGGTCCCGGAAGGAGCTTGTAGTTGATCTTCTCATAGTTCCCGTTCACGTCATCCTTGTCGATCTTTTGGAGGCACTTGGCGTATTTCTTGTCCATGATGGCCAGGTAGTACTTAGACCCGTACCTGAGGATGGTGGCCCTGTAATCTGTCTCTTTGTCTTTGTCCCATCCGCCCATGAACTGCGGGTTCTGAAAGTACAACTTGAACTTGTCCTTGCTGTAAGGCTTCTGGGTCACGTAGTTTCTGATGGCGTCGTAGATATGGTCCACCTTGAGGAGGATATCGTAAGCGAGCACGAAATCCCCGTAGAAAGACTCGTCCCTATTAGTCTCTTTGCCCTCTCCGAAGAAGGCCTTGATATAGTTCTCGAAGGACTTCACGCTGTCGAGCAAATCCTTCATGATCGCGACGACAGCGTCGTTCTTCTTCAGACTCTTCTCGAGGACGAAATCAGCATCGAACAACTTCTCAGAGGACCCGTACACCTTGTAGATCTCGTCGACCTTCTGGATGATGATCTCTTTGAGCTTCTCGACCACGCTGAGATCAGCATCAGCGTATTCTTGAAGCTGCTCGAGGCTGAAAGAGCCGATCTTCTTGAACGACTTACGCCTGTCATCCTCGTACTTCTCAGTGACGACAGCCTTCTTCTTGAGGTGGATGTCATCGTACTCAGCATTCCACTTGTCCCTGATCACGTTCCACTCGCCGAAAATATCCTTGCTGATGGTGCTGATAGCAGGTCCGTTCTTAACGAAGATCCCAGCGCTGCTGTACTCGTCGAAGTTCTTGAAAAGCTTCTCCAACTTCTTGATGGACGAGAAGATCTCGCTGTTCTTGTTGAGGGTGTTACGGAAAACCTCAAGCACTTCCTCGTCAGAGGTGTAACCCTCACCGTAAAATGAGAGGCTCTCACGATCAGAGAGAACCTGCTTGTAGAGCGGCTTGAACTTCGGGAGCTTCTGCTTCGTTTTCTGGTTGTACAGGTTGATGTACTCGTTGAGTCCCTTAATCTTCTCCCCAGACTCGGTCACGAATCCTCCGATAATAGCGTTGTACACGTCGATGCCCTCTTGGGTGAGAACGAAGTTGAAGAACTCCCCTTCAAAAAAGTCCTCGACGTCGTAGTCGCTGTTGAGGATCTTCTCTTTGATTTCTTGCACCTCGTGCTTATCGAAGATGGCGTCCACCTTCTCGAAGATGTCCATGTTGCTGATGTAACGCGTGAGGTTCTCGTTGATGCATCTGAAAGCGATAGAGGTGCTCTTGGCCTCTTCGCTGAACATGTTTTCCCTGTTGTCGAAGAATCCGGTGAAGGCAGTAGTGAATCCGTTGAAGCTGTTCACGAGAGCGATCTCATCCTTATCGTCCAGGAACTCAGGCAGGATTGTCTCGATAATATCCTTCTTGAAGAGGCTCTTGTATCCCTCGTTTCCCTTGAAAGCCTTGGCGATCTCTTTACGGAGGTTGATCTCGAGGTTCTCAAGCTCTTTGTTCTCTTTCTCGGTCCTGGTTTTCTTACGGAAGAGGCTGATGTAGTTGTTGAGGTTCTTGAGCTTGATGCTGTGGAGCACATCGTTGATGAAGCTGAGGTAGTACCTGTCGAGGAGCTTCTTCACGCCCTTGTAATCTTCAGCTCTCTTCTCATCCTCGACGAGGAGCCTCTTGTTGTCGATATTCTCTTGGGTCTTTCCCACAGGGATAGCCTTGAACCTGAGGGTCTTAGAGAGGCTGTAGCAGTTGGTAAACTTCTCGAGCTTGCTCATACTACCTCCACCTCCAGATCCTCCACCTCCAGAACCTCCACCTCCAGATCCTCCACCTCCAGAACCTCCACCTCCAGAACCTCCACCTCCAACCTTTCTCTTCTTCTTTGGCATCCCGGGAGCTGTCAAAACAAAAACAAAAATCGAAACATCAGAATCAACAAAAATACATCAACCATCAACTATACAACAACCAAAACGTCAACAA
>NZ_JAKGGD010000021.1 GCF_021556615.1 Paracoccus salsus | reverse complement strand
TTGTTGACGTTTTGGTTGTTGTATAGTTGATGGTTGATGTATTTTTGTTGATTCTGATGTTTCGATTTTTGTTTTTGTTTTGACAGCTCCCGGGATGCCGAAGAAGAAGCGCAAGGTCGGGGGCGGGGGCTCAGGCGGGGGCGGGAGCGGCGGCGGGGGCTCTGGGGGCGGCGGCAGCGGCGGGGGCGGCAGCGGGGGCGGCGGGTCGATGCTGTTCCAGGATTTCACTCATCTGTACCCTCTCTCAAAGACTGTTCGGTTCGAGCTCAAGCCTATTGGGCGGACTCTGGAGCACATCCACGCGAAGAACTTCCTCAGCCAGGACGAAACCATGGCCGACATGTACCAGAAGGTCAAGGTCATCCTCGACGACTACCACAGGGACTTCATCGCGGACATGATGGGCGAGGTGAAGCTGACGAAGCTCGCCGAGTTCTACGACGTCTACCTCAAGTTCCGCAAGAACCCGAAGGACGACGGCCTCCAGAAGCAGCTCAAGGACCTGCAGGCCGTCCTGAGGAAGGAGTCCGTCAAGCCCATCGGCAGCGGCGGCAAGTACAAGACCGGCTACGACAGGCTGTTCGGCGCCAAGCTGTTCAAGGACGGCAAGGAGCTCGGCGACCTGGCGAAGTTCGTGATCGCGCAGGAGGGCGAGAGCTCCCCCAAGCTGGCCCACCTGGCCCACTTCGAGAAGTTCAGCACGTACTTCACCGGCTTCCACAGAAACAGGAAGAACATGTACAGCGACGAGGACAAGCACACGGCCATCGCCTACCGCCTCATCCACGAGAACCTGCCCCGCTTCATCGACAACCTGCAGATCCTGACGACCATCAAGCAGAAGCACTCCGCCCTGTACGACCAGATCATCAACGAGCTCACCGCGAGCGGCCTCGACGTGTCCCTCGCCAGCCACCTCGACGGCTACCACAAGCTCCTGACCCAGGAGGGCATCACCGCCTACAACCGCATCATCGGCGAGGTGAACGGCTACACCAACAAGCACAACCAGATCTGCCACAAGTCCGAGAGGATCGCCAAGCTCAGGCCCCTGCACAAGCAGATCCTCAGCGACGGCATGGGCGTGAGCTTCCTCCCGTCCAAGTTCGCCGACGACTCCGAGATGTGCCAGGCCGTGAACGAGTTCTACAGGCACTACACCGACGTGTTCGCCAAGGTGCAGTCCCTGTTCGACGGCTTCGACGACCACCAGAAGGACGGCATCTACGTGGAGCACAAGAACCTGAACGAGCTGTCCAAGCAGGCCTTCGGCGACTTCGCCCTCCTGGGCCGCGTGCTGGACGGCTACTACGTGGACGTCGTGAACCCGGAGTTCAACGAGCGCTTCGCGAAGGCGAAGACGGACAACGCGAAGGCCAAGCTCACCAAGGAGAAGGACAAGTTCATCAAGGGCGTCCACAGCCTCGCGTCCCTGGAGCAGGCGATCGAGCACCACACCGCGCGCCACGACGACGAGTCCGTGCAGGCCGGCAAGCTCGGCCAGTACTTCAAGCACGGCCTGGCCGGCGTCGACAACCCGATCCAGAAGATCCACAACAACCACTCCACCATCAAGGGCTTCCTGGAGAGGGAGCGCCCGGCGGGCGAGCGCGCGCTCCCCAAGATCAAGTCCGGCAAGAACCCCGAGATGACGCAGCTCAGGCAGCTGAAGGAGCTGCTCGACAACGCGCTCAACGTGGCGCACTTCGCCAAGCTGCTCACGACCAAGACCACGCTGGACAACCAGGACGGCAACTTCTACGGCGAGTTCGGCGTCCTGTACGACGAGCTGGCGAAGATCCCGACCCTGTACAACAAGGTCCGCGACTACCTGAGCCAGAAGCCCTTCTCCACCGAGAAGTACAAGCTCAACTTCGGCAACCCGACCCTCCTGAACGGCTGGGACCTCAACAAGGAGAAGGACAACTTCGGCGTGATCCTCCAGAAGGACGGCTGCTACTACCTCGCCCTGCTGGACAAGGCGCACAAGAAGGTCTTCGACAACGCCCCGAACACCGGCAAGAACGTGTACCAGAAGATGGTGTACAAGCTGCTCCCCGGCCCCAACAAGATGCTGCCGAAGGTGTTCTTCGCGAAGTCCAACCTCGACTACTACAACCCCAGCGCCGAGCTCCTGGACAAGTACGCCAAGGGCACGCACAAGAAGGGCGACAACTTCAACCTCAAGGACTGCCACGCGCTGATCGACTTCTTCAAGGCGGGCATCAACAAGCACCCCGAGTGGCAGCACTTCGGCTTCAAGTTCAGCCCGACCTCCAGCTACAGGGACCTCAGCGACTTCTACCGCGAGGTGGAGCCCCAGGGCTACCAGGTGAAGTTCGTCGACATCAACGCCGACTACATCGACGAGCTCGTCGAGCAGGGCAAGCTCTACCTGTTCCAGATCTACAACAAGGACTTCTCCCCGAAGGCCCACGGCAAGCCGAACCTCCACACGCTCTACTTCAAGGCCCTCTTCAGCGAGGACAACCTGGCCGACCCGATCTACAAGCTCAACGGCGAGGCGCAGATCTTCTACCGCAAGGCCAGCCTGGACATGAACGAAACGACCATCCACAGGGCCGGCGAGGTCCTGGAGAACAAGAACCCGGACAACCCGAAGAAGAGGCAGTTCGTCTACGACATCATCAAGGACAAGAGGTACACCCAGGACAAGTTCATGCTCCACGTCCCGATCACCATGAACTTCGGCGTCCAGGGCATGACCATCAAGGAGTTCAACAAGAAGGTCAACCAGAGCATCCAGCAGTACGACGAGGTGAACGTCATCGGCATCGACCGCGGCGAGAGGCACCTGCTCTACCTGACGGTCATCAACTCCAAGGGCGAGATCCTCGAGCAGCGCAGCCTGAACACCATCCAGCAGTTCGACTACCAGAAGAAGCTGGACAACAGGGAGAAGGAGAGGGTGGCCGCCCGCCAGGCCTGGGGCGAGATCGAAACGATCAAGGAGCTCAAGTCCGGCTACCTCAGCCACGTCGTGCACCAGATCAACCAGCTCATGCTGAAGTACAACGCGATCGTGGTCCTCGAGGACCTGAACTTCGGCTTCAAGAGGGGCCGCTTCAAGGTGGAGAAGCAGATCTACCAGAACTTCGAGAACGCCCTGATCAAGAAGCTCAACCACCTGGTCCTCAAGGACAAGGCGGACGACGAGATCGGCAGCTACAAGAACGCGCTCCAGCTGACCAACAACTTCACGGACCTCAAGTCCATCGGCAAGCAGACGGGCTTCCTGTTCTACGTGCCGGCGTGGAACACCTCCAAGATCGACCCGGAAACCGGCTTCGTCGACCTGCTCAAGCCGCGCTACGAGAACATCGCGCAGTCCCAGGCGTTCTTCGGCAAGTTCGACAAGATCTGCTACAACACCGACAAGGGCTACTTCGAGTTCCACATCGACTACGCGAAGTTCACCGACAAGGCCAAGAACTCCAGGCAGAAGTGGGCCATCTGCAGCCACGGCGACAAGCGCTACGTGTACGACAAGACGGCGAACCAGAACAAGGGCGCGGCCAAGGGCATCAACGTGAACGACGAGCTGAAGTCCCTCTTCGCGCGCTACCACATCAACGACAAGCAGCCGAACCTCGTCATGGACATCTGCCAGAACAACGACAAGGAGTTCCACAAGAGCCTGATGTGCCTGCTCAAGACCCTGCTCGCCCTCCGCTACTCCAACGCGAGCTCCGACGAGGACTTCATCCTCAGCCCCGTCGCGAACGACGAGGGCGTGTTCTTCAACTCCGCCCTCGCGGACGACACGCAGCCGCAGAACGCCGACGCGAACGGCGCCTACCACATCGCCCTCAAGGGCCTGTGGCTGCTCAACGAGCTCAAGAACTCCGACGACCTGAACAAGGTGAAGCTCGCCATTGACAACCAGACGTGGCTGAATTTCGCTCAGAATAGGGGGGGCGGGGGCTCAGGCGGGGGCGGGAGCGGCGGCGGGGGCTCTGGGGGCGGCGGCAGCGGCGGGGGCGGCAGCGGGGGCGGCGGGTCGCCGAAGAAGAAGCGCAAGGTGTCCGGCGGCAGCTCCGGCGGCAGCCCGAAGAAGAAGCGCAAAGTGTGAGGTCTCGATCGTTCAAACATTTGGCAATAAAGTTTCTTAAGATTGAATCCTGTTGCCGGTCTTGCGATGATTATCATATAATTTCTGTTGAATTACGTTAAGCA
>NZ_JAKGGD010000020.1 GCF_021556615.1 Paracoccus salsus | reverse complement strand
AGGAGGAGATCGACCCCATTCTCAGCATAACTACGAAAGCCGCCTGATCATGACCTCAGGCCATCTGGAAATTTACACCACCTTGACGGACGTGACCCGGTTTCGGAAGCGCGACGGCTACATGTCCACGCCCTGCGGCGCGCACGAACCAATTCATCCCACGTCTTTCTCCCAACGCGTCGATATCTGGCACAAGCGGATGAAGGGTGCCCAGTTCGAGCGAATGGACTACGCAGAGGCGATGGCGCGCGCTCAACCCGGAGACTTGGTCTACTGCGACCCACCCTACTCCTATTCGCAGGCGATCCTTTACGGCGCGCAAGACTTTAAGCTTGAGGACCTGTTCACGGCAGTTGCTGACTGCAAAGAACGCGGCGTTCGTGTCGCTCTCAGCATTGATGGGACAAAAAAGTCGGGCGAATTCTATTGTGACATTAAGATCCCTCAGGGTCTTTTCGAGAACGAACTGCTTGTGAACATTGGACGCTCAATGCTTCGGCGCTTTCAGATGGGCGGAAAAACGCTAGAAGCGGAAGAGGTGCGCGACCGCCTACTCCTGACCTACTGAGGTTCGGCGCTGCAGCAGTTGCCGCGGCTTGTAGGCACGCGGATCACTCGGGAACCGCTGCATCATCGATGAGAAGCCTGTGGCCTTCGCGTTTCCCAAACATTCCCAATAGCTTGAGGGCTCGTTTCGGGCGATTCTGCCGCCCGTGCGGACCATCCTCCATCGCCTTCTCGGCCTCGTGCGGGCTCGCGGCTTCGACGCTGCGGATGGCGGGCGGCGTTGGGAGCCCTTCTCGAAATCGACGTCCTGCCAACGCAGGCCCCTCAGTTCTGACGCGCGCAGACCGCCCAGCGCCGAGACGATCAGGTGTGGTTTGAAATCCTCATCGGCGGCCTCGATCAGGGCGCGGATCGCCTCCTTCGACGGCACTGGAGCCTTGTGCTCGATCCGGCTGGATTTGATCACCCGCACGCCGTGCGCTGCATTGGTGAACAACTGGCCGTTGTCGATGGCATGGTCGAGGATCAGCTTCAGCACCGACAGTGCGCGGCGGGTCAGGTGTTCGGACCGGCCATTCAGCAGCAGCCGGTCGCGCAGCTCGTTGACATGGCGGCGGGTCAGTTGGGCGATCAGCTTGTCCCCGATCCCGACCTCGGGCACGGTCAGGTGCAGCCGCACATAGTCGCTGTAACCGCGCAGGGTCGAGCGTTCCATCCGCCGTCCCGTCTTGCAGCGCACCTCGCAATGGTCGAGCCAGCTTTTCGCTGCCCCGGCCACCGTCGTGCTGTCGCTGTCGGCCAGATAGGTGTGGTTGGCGACCAGAGAGCGGACCTTCACCAGATAGACATCAGCATCCTTGCGGCGCGGGAACAGCTTTGACCGGCGCTTGCCAGCTTGGTCGGTGAAGTCCACCTGCCATCGGACCAAGCCCGACGGCAGCGTGCGTTTGCGGATCGTGGCCATCTTCTCCTCACTCCCATCCAAAAGACAAACTCACGGGAAGACAGACGTTTGCCGAACATTCCCACTAGTATTGACAGTACGTTAGATGCCATATATCCACACATCAAACGTACTGTCAAAGGATAGTGAAGTGGCACAAGACATTACCATCCAGAAGCTGGCCGACGCCTTCAATATTGGTCGGTACCAAATCGATGCCTGGATTTCGCGCGGCTACCTTGTTCCGCAAAACGAGTGCGAACGCGGCAAAGCCCGGATTTTCACCATGCGGGACGCCATCGCCCTCGGTGCCATCGTGGACTTCGCACGTCTTGGGTTTGAGCCCGCTCGGGTCGCACCGCACATCAACAATCTGCACGGCGTTGCCGATGGAGACGCCCTTCTGGTGATTTACGAAGGCCCGATCCGGCTTTCGTCACAAGAGGACGCGGCCTTCATGGACTCGGATATTCCCGCCCCTGCGTCGAAGATCATCTCGCCCCAACGTCTTCCCGAGATCGCGGCCGATCCAGAGGTTCGCTCTTTTGCGGTCGTGAACCTGAACGACATCGAGCGGCGGGTCACAAAAGCCCTCAGCGCCGACTGACCACCCAGCCATAACGGAGACAGCCATGAATATTCAAACGCGGGGCACTCCTGCGACTGCAGACGCTTGCCCAACGCTTGCTGACGACCTGCTGCATGGTGCCGAAGCCATCGCGATCTTTGTGTTTGGCAACGTGCGCCACCGCCGCAAGGTCTATTACTACGCCAGCGACGCCAAGGTGCGGATGCCGGTGTTCAGGATCGGCAATGTAATCTGCGCACGCAAAAGCAAGCTGATCGAGTGGATCGAGGCGCAGGAGCGTGATCTTTGATCAGCAATCCAGCCACGGTCGCCGACCTGGCTGCGCGCGTCAACTATCGCATGGCCGATCTGGCGCGGACACTGCTGGGCGATCCTAATCCGGGCTACTCGACAAAATGCCAGCTTCGCTACGGCGCTAAGGGCAGCGTCGCCATCGAGATCGCAGGCCCACGCGCTGGGCGCTGGTATGACCACGAGGCGGGCGTCGGCGGCGATGGGTTGGAGCTGATCCGGCACCACAAATGCCTGTCCGATGCAGAGGCCCGGCGCTGGGCGCGCGACTGGATCGGCGAAATTCAGCATCGACCAACCCAAACAGTGGCAGCGGCACCAAGCACCATGGACAGCAAGAAGGCCGTGGCCGAGATCATCGCTTGTCTGGGGGGTGTCGCTGCGAGTCCCGCTGAGACCTACCTGCGCAGACGATCTACTGGGACGCGGCGAACAGCCGAACCACCAACGTCCTGACCGGTAACACGCGGATCGGCATCGCCACGCAGGCGGTCGCGGGCGGCGCGGGCGACACGACCGGGATCGTGCGCCTGAATGGGGGCGCGACCTGAGATGACGGCCTTCGCCAACGCCACGGCCGCCCTCTTCCGCGATCCGAACCTCGCGCAGGATGCGGTATGGCGATCGGGCGGGGCTGGCTTGCCGGTCGCCGTCCGCGTGATGATGCGGCGGCCGGATACGGTGACGGGCTTTGGCGAAGGCCGGTTTGTCACCGACAGCGTGATGATCGATGTCGAGTGTGCCGCGCTGGGCGCCCTTGCCCCGGGCGACACGTTCGAGATCGGCGGCGTGATCTACGAGGTCCGGGGCGAGCCCGTGCGCGACGCCCAGCGTCACGTCTGGAAGGCCGAGGGGCGGGAGGCATGAAGATCGGCGCCAGCATCGACGGCGATCTGAACGCGATCGCCACCGAGATCCTGCAGGAGGCAGAGGCCGCCGTCACCCGCGGCGTCTTTGCCGCCGGGCGGGGTCTGCGCGACGACTGGCGCGGGCAGGTTCGGGCATCGGGGCTCGGCACCCGTCTTGCCAACTCCGTCCGGCAGGCCGACTTTCCGCGATCGGGGACATCCCTTCGCGCGGCCAGCCTCGTCTGGACCAAGGCGCCCGACATCCTGCACGCCTTCGACGGAGGCGTGCTGATCCGCGGCAAGGACGGACTCTGGCTGGCGATCCCTCTGCCCGCAGCAGGCCTCACCAGCCTCGGCCGCCAGCGCATCACCCCCTGGCGCTGGGAACAGCGCACCGGCATGCGCCTGAGGTTCTTCTATCGTCGAAACGGGCCGAGCATGCTCGTCGCCGATGATGCGCGGCTTAACAGCCGGGGGCTTGCCGCAGCAAAGGGCGGTCGGCGGCGGCGGGATGGCATCCTCTCCGGGGCGCAAACCGTGCCGGTGTTCCTCCTGCTGCGGCAGGTGAAGATGCCGAAGAAGCTGGACCTTGATGGGTTGGCACGGGACGCGACGGCGCGCCTGCCGGGGGCGATCTTAGGGGCGTGGAAAGAGTGAGGCTTCGAAAACCTTATGGCGCCTTACCCAACAGTTCGACTGCTTCTTTCGAGGTCAGACGCTCGTAACGATGAGCGCCCAAAGCGCTTCCCCCGAACATCTTAGGCCCGCGCCCTTCACTCTTTGGATTTCGACATCGAACCCGTCGAAGCTCAGGTCGTACCGAATGTTGCCCTCTTGTTGCCGAAGCTCAGCTTCGGTCCACATACGATCGACTGCACTATTGCTGGAAATGCCGAAAACCGAGTAGCCGAGCGGTGTGCCAAGTACCCGGTCAAGCGTGTCTGTCAAATCGAAGGCTGCGCACCGACTACGAAACAGGAGTGTTCCTTCTCCACCATAAATGGAAAAAACTGGCCGCTTCGGCCATCCGCTGAAAGGTAATGTCCGAGCACGTGGTGTAATTTCACCGGCTCGTTCGGTGTAATCTCAGGTGGCCATCGAGGTGTATGGTCGAGGTGGAGTTTGGCGACTT
>NZ_JAKGGD010000001.1 GCF_021556615.1 Paracoccus salsus | reverse complement strand
GGCGGGTGGAAACTCCGCTGATCCAGGCTTCCTGGATGACGGCGACGAGCGCCTGCTCCGAGGTCTTCCGGGCTTCGAGGAAGCCGGGAAAGTAGCTGCCCTGCCGCAGCTTCGGCACCCGCAGGTTCAGCGTGCCCAGACGGGTATCGAGCGAGCGATCCCGATACCCGTTGCGCCAGGTCGTGCGGTCGCCGTTGCGTTCATGGCGTCCGGCACCGATCAGGCCGTCAACATCGGCCTCCATGATCAGCTGAAGAACAGCCTCGGCGATGCTGCGAAGTAAATCACCCTGATCGTGCTTTGCCAGAAGCTCGGACAGGTCCATGTTGGTCTTGGTCATCGGGGTCTCCGTGTGGTCCGTGGTTGAAGTCGCCAAACTCCACCTCGACCATACACCTCGATGGCCACCTGAGATTACACCGAACGAGCCGGTGAAATTACACCACGTGCTCGGACATTACCGAACAGCGCCTTCGGTCGCGAAGGGGGGCGATCAGAACCGAATAATCGATTTTTCCGCGACGTCGCAGCGTTATCTTGCGCCGTTTGAAGGTCCTCGGGCTGGCCGCGCGAGAGTGCATAGCCGGCCCGCGCGCAATGCGATGGCGGAAGCCGCCATTCGCCGGGAGGCATTGTTTTCAGGGGATTTCAGTGGTGAGCCCGACAGGATTCGAACCTGTGACCCACTGATTAAAAGTCAGTTGCTCTACCAACTGAGCTACGGGCCCAACACCGGGCGTGTACTAGGTGGGCTGGTCCAGAGCGTCAAGCACAAAAAAGCACGCGACTGGCGGAATTCAAAGAAGCGGTCTATATGCGCCGGCATGAGTGAATTTCCTTTCGCCGGCCTGCGGTTCCTGAAGATGCACGGGCTTGGCAACGACTTCGTGGTGATTGACCTGCGCGCGGGCGGCGAGCCGCCATCCGCGGGCGTGATCGCACGCATCGCGGATCGTCATCGTGGCGTGGGCTTTGATCAGTTGGCAGCGATCCTGCATGACGATCAGGCGGATGTGCGGTTGCTCTTCTGGAACTCGGATGGCTCGACAAGCGCCGCTTGCGGCAACGCGACGCGTTGCATCGCGCGGTTCGTGATGGACGAGACCGGCTTGGACCGGCTGAGCCTGCGCACCGGGCACGGCGTCTTGCTGGCCGAGGATTCGGGTGCCGGATTGACACGCGTCAACATGGGTTGCCCGGTGCTGGACTGGCGTCGGATTCCGCTGGCTGCGGATGTCGACACCGATCACCTGCCGGTTCCCGGCGACCCGGTGGCGACGGGCATGGGCAATCCGCACATGACATTCTTCGTCGATGACGTGGCTGCGGTCGATCTGGCGCGCTTCGGACCAGAACACGAGCATCACGTCCTTTACCCGGAACGCACGAATGTCGAGGTGGTGCAGGTCCTGTCTCGCGACGAGATCGCGCTGAGGATCTGGGAGCGCGGCACCGGGGTCACGCTGGCGTCGGGATCCTGTTCCTGTGCTGCGGCGGTGGCGGCGGTGCGGCGCGGCCTGACCGAACGGCGCGTCACGGTGAACGTGCCGGGCGGAATCCTGCAGGTCGATTGGCGCGATGACGGCGTCTGGCTGGAGGGTCCGACCTCGCATGTCTTTTCGGGTGTCCTGACGCCGCAATGGCTGTTGGAATGAGCGCGCCGGTGTTCTCCACGCTTGGCTGTCGCCTGAACGCCTATGAAACCGAGGCGATGCGCGAGTTGGCCGAATCGGCGGGTCTTTCGGGGGCGGTCGTGGTCAACACATGCGCGGTCACCGCCGAGGCGGTGCGCAAGGCCCGGCAGGAAATCCGTCGTCTCTCGCGCGCGCATCCCGGCGCTCCGCTGATCGTGACGGGTTGCGCGGCGCAGACCGAGCCCGAGACCTTCGCCGCGATGCCCGAGGTCAGCAAGGTCATCGGAAACCATGAAAAGATGCAGCCCGCGACCTGGGCCTCGCTGCGCGCGCCCGACCTGATCGGCCAGACCGAGAAGGTTCGGGTCGATGACATCATGTCGGTCAGGGCTACGGCGGGCCATCTGATCGACGGCTTCGGCCGGCACCGGGCCTATGTGCAGGTACAGAACGGCTGCGATCATCGCTGCACCTTCTGCATCATACCCTTCGGACGGGGCAATTCGCGCAGCGTTCCCGCCGGTGTCGTGGTCGAGCAGATCAAGAGGCTGGTCGATCGCGGCTTCAACGAGGTGGTCCTGACAGGGGTCGATCTGACCTCCTGGGGCGACGACCTGCCGGGAGAGCCGCGGCTTGGCGATCTGGTGATGCGGATCCTGCGGCTGGTGCCCGATCTGCCCCGGCTGCGGATCAGCAGCATCGATTCGATCGAGGCGGACGACAACCTGATGCTGGCCATTGGGACCGAGCCCCGCCTGATGCCGCATCTGCATCTTTCGCTGCAGGCAGGCGACGACATGATCCTGAAACGCATGAAGCGGCGGCATCTTCGCGACGACGCCATCCGTTTCTGCGAAGAGGCGCGCCGGCTGCGCCCCGAGATCGTTTTCGGCGCCGATATCATCGCGGGCTTTCCGACCGAAACCGAGGCGATGTTTGCCAACAGCGTTGCGTTGGTCGCGGATTGCGGGCTGACCTTTCTTCATGTGTTCCCGTTCTCCGCGCGCAAGGGCACGCCTGCGGCGCGCATGCCTTGCGTCAAGGGCCAGGTCATCCGCGAGCGCGCGGCCCGACTGCGTGCCGCGGGCGATGCGGCGCTGGCGCGTCATCTTGATGCTCAGGTCGGACGGACCCACCGGGTGCTGACCGAAGGGCCGCGCGTCGGGCGAACCGAACAGTTCACCGAAGTCCGCTTCGGGGCCGACCAGCCCGAGGGGGCGTTGCTGGAGAGGCGGATCGAAGGTCAGGACGGGCAAAGGCTGCTGGCCTGATGCAGCCCACCGGCACGGGTCTGGCTGGCACATGAGTCGCGGTGCGGACCCTTGAAAACCCAGGTGAAACGGGTCCTTGCGGCCGCGGATTTGCTTGCCTAGCGTGGCGAAAAGCCAAAGGAGGTCGCGGCGATGGCCACGGTACTGTATTCCCATCCCGCCGCAGCGGCGCATCTGATGCCGTCGGGCCACCCGGAACAGGTGGCACGATACGGCGCGGTGATGTCGGCACTGGAGGGGCTGGACCTCGTTCGGCAAGAGGCCCCGCTGGCGGACGACGCCGAAATCCTGCGCTGTCACCCGCAATCCCATCTGGATCGTATCCGCGCCGCCGCGCCGGCCGAGGGGCTCCGGATGCTGGATGGTGACACCTACCTGTCGCCCGGCAGCCTCGAGGCCGCGCTGCGCGCCGTCGGCGGGGCCTGCGCGGCAGTCGACGCGGTCATCGCGGGTCAGGCCGACAGCGCCTTTGTCGCCATGCGACCCCCCGGGCACCATGCCGAGAAGGAAACGCCGATGGGTTTCTGCCTTTTCGGCACCGTGGCCATCGCGGCCATCCGCGCACTGGATCATCACGGTCTGGAACGGGTTGCGGCCCTGGATTTCGATGTCCATCACGGCAACGGCACACAAGACCTGCTGTGGCACGAGAAAAGAGCCTTCTTCGCGTCGAGCCACCAGATGCCGTTGTTTCCGGGCAGCGGAGCCGCCACCGAAACCGGCGCCCACGGCCAGGTCATGAACGTGCCTCTGGCGGCGGGCTCGGGGGGCGACGAGGCTCGTGCGGCCTGGCGGGCGATTCTGGACCGCTGCCGGGAATTCCATCCGCAGCTTGTGCTGATCTCGGCGGGCTTCGACGCGCATCGGGACGATCCCCTGGCGCAGCTTGACTGGCGCGAGGATGATTTTGCCGAGATCACGCGGATGATCCTTGACGCGGCGGGCAGCTGCGGCGCCCCGGTGGTATCCTGTCTTGAAGGTGGCTATGATCTGCCGGCTTTGGGGCGGTCAGTGCGCGCCCATGTCGAGGTGCTGATGGAGACCGGGAAATGAGCGAGATCGAGAGCCTGTCCTTCGAAGACGCAATGCGCGAACTGGAGGCGACGGTTGGCAAGCTGGAAACCGGCGAGGCGACGCTGGAAGAATCCATTGCGCTGTACGAGCGCGGCGCCAGGTTGCGCGCGCATTGTGAAAAGCGCCTGCGCGAAGCCGAGGAGCGGGTCGAGAAGATCACCCTGACGGCCAGTGGTCAGCCTGCGGGCACGGAACCGGCCGAGGGGCTGTGATGCAGGCGCGTCTGGATGATGTGAAGGCACAGCTCCGCATCGCGCTTGACGCCGCGATGGCCGGGTTTCCGAAGGGCGAGCTCGCTGACGCGATGGCTTATGCAACCGTTGGCGGCAAGCGCCTGCGTGCGTTTCTGGTGATGGAATCCGCCCGCCTGCATGGCGTCGCGGATCAGGCAGCGCTGCCCGTCGCGACGGCGGTCGAGGCGCTGCACGCCTATAGTCTCGTCCACGACGATTTGCCGGCGATGGACGACGACGACCTGCGACGCGGCATGCCCACCTGCCACCTGCAATGGTCCGAGGCGACCGCGATCCTCGCCGGCGACGCGCTTCAGACTTTGGCTTTCGGGCTGCTTGCCAGCGACCAGATCGGTGATGCCGAGGCGCGTCTGCGGCTGGTCCGCGCCTTTGCCGATGCGGTCGGCGCAGGCGGGATGGTCTGGGGGCAGGCGCTGGATATCGCCGCCGAAAACGCGGCAGAACCGCTGGACCTGAAAGCCATCAAGCGGTTGCAAGGTGCCAAGACCGGTGCGCTGATCCGCTTTTCGGCCATCTCGGGCCCCCTGATTTCGGGCGACGAGACCGGACCGCTGGAACGCTACGCTGCCGCTCTCGGTCTGGCCTTTCAGATTACGGACGACATCCTGGACGTCACCGGTGACGAGAACGTGACAGGCAAACGGGTCGGCAAGGACGATGCCGCGGGCAAGGCGACTTTCGTGTCGATTCTGGGCCTTGAGGGTGCGCGCGACGAGGCCGGTCGCCTTGCCGACGAGGCGCGATCGGCGCTGGACGGCTATGGTGACGCGGCAGAAAACTTGCGAGAGCTTGCACGTTTCGTTATCGAGCGCGATACTTGAACAAAGCCCGCCCGGAGGGCCAGCCATGACCGATCGCCCCAAGACGCCCGTGCTTGACAGGGTCAACCTGCCCTCGGACCTGAAAGCCCTCTCCGACCGCGAGTTGCGGCAGCTTGCCGACGATCTGCGGGCCGAGACGATCAGCGCGGTCAGCGTCACCGGCGGTCATCTGGGCGCGGGGCTGGGAGTCGTCGAACTGACCGTGGCACTTCACGCCGTTTTCGACACGCCACGCGACAAGATCATCTGGGATGTCGGCCACCAGTGCTATCCCCACAAGATCCTGACCGGACGCCGCGACCGCATCCGCACGCTGAGAACCGGCGGCGGGCTGGCCGGGTTCACCAAGCGTGCGGAAAGCGTGTACGACCCGTTCGGGGCGGGTCACTCGTCCACATCGATTTCGGCCGCGCTGGGGTTTGCGGTCGCGCGCGATCTGGGCGGCGATCCGGGCGATGCGATCGCCGTCATCGGCGATGGTGCCATGAGTGCCGGCATGGCCTACGAGGCGCTGAACAACGCGGGCCACCTCGGCAAGCGGCTCATTGTGATCCTGAACGACAACGAAATGTCGATCGCGCCGCCGGTTGGGGCGATGTCGTCGTATCTGACGCGGCTCTACGCCGGCGGTCCCTTCCAGGAACTCAAGGCGGCTGCCAAAGGCGCGGTCGGCATGCTGCCAGAGGCCCTGCAGGAGGGTGCCCGGCGCGCCAAGGAAATGCTGAAGGGCATGACCGTAGGCGGCACCATGTTCGAGGAGCTGGGTTTTTCCTATATCGGCCCGGTTGACGGGCACGACATCGACCAGTTGCTGCCGCTGTTGCGGACCGTCAAGGCACGGGCCTCGGGGCCGATCCTGATTCATGCGGTCACGCGCAAGGGCAAGGGATACGCCCCGGCCGAGAACGCCCTCGATCGTGGCCACGCCACCGGCAAGTTCGATGTGGTTACCGGCACACAGGCGAAGGCCAAGTCGAACGCGCCCAGCTATACCGCGATCTTCGCCCGGGCGCTGATCGACGAGGCGGAACGTGACGACCGCATCGTCGGGATCACCGCCGCCATGCCGGACGGAACCGGGCTCAAGCAGTTTGCCGAGCGGTTTCCCCGTCGCAGCTTCGATGTGGGGATCGCCGAACAGCATGCGGTGACCTTCGCCGCGGGTCTGGCGGCTGGCGGCATGAAGCCATTCTGCGCCATCTATTCAACGTTCTTGCAGCGCGGCTATGACCAGATCGTGCATGATGTCGCCGTTCAGGGCCTGCCAGTGCGGTTTGCCATCGATCGCGCCGGCCTTGTGGGGCAGGACGGCCCGACCCATGCCGGCGCCTTTGACATTGCGTTCCTCGCGAACCTGCCGGGGATGGTCGTGATGGCTGCCGCGGACGAGGCCGAACTGATGCATATGGTGGCAACTGCGGCCGGCCATGACGCGGGACCGATCGCATTCCGCTTTCCGCGCGGTGAGGGCGTCGGTGTCGAGTTGCCCCAGCGGGGGGAGATGCTCCCCATCGGCCGCGGCCGGATCGTTGCGCCCGGGTCTGGCGTCGCACTGCTGTCTTTCGGGACGCGGCTTGCCTCGGCGCTTGAGGCGCGCGAGGCCCTGGCCGCACGCGGCATCACACCCACCGTCGCGGATGCGCGCTTCGCCAAGCCGCTGGACCGCGAGCTGATCCTGCGCCTGGCGCGTGACCACGATGTGCTGATCACTTTGGAGGAAGGCTCGATCGGCGGCTTCGGCAGCCATGTCGCGCAACTTCTGGCCGAGGAAGGCGTGTTCGACAAGGGCCTGAAATACCGGTCCATGGTCCTGCCGGACCGGTTCGTCGATCATGATGCGCCCTACGCGATGTATGACAGCTCGGCCCTGAACGCCTGCCACATCGAGGCGAAGGTGCTTGACGTTCTCGGGATCGAACGGCTGGCCGACCGACGCGCCTGATCGTTGTCGCGGGATCGGCTTGAAATCTTCGCCTCGCGATCGCCCGGCGGATGGGGCCGGACGATCTAATGTCGGATGCTCACCTGCGCTACTGGTAGCTGCGCACAAGTGCACCGGCGATCATTGACCAGCCATCCACCACCACGAAGAACGCCAGCTTGAAAGGCAGGGATACGACGACTGGCGGCACCATCATCATGCCCATCGACATCAGCACGGCCGAGACCACCAGGTCGATGATCAGGAACGGCAACGCGATCAGGAAGCCGATTTCGAACGCGCGCTGGATCTCGGACAGCATGAACGCGGGCACCAGCACCGACAGCCGGTCCGCCGGACCGCCGGGGCCCGGGGCAATCTCGGCAAGTCCCTGCAGGGTGTCGGGGTCGGTGCGGGCGCTCATGAAACCCTGAAACGGAATGATTCCGCGCTGAAACGCCTCGGCGATTCCGATGGAGCCATCGCGAAGCGGCGCTCCGGCGGTCTGCCACGCCTCGCGCAGCACCGGGTCCATCACGAACCAGGTCAGGAACATGGCTAGGCTGACGATCAGCATGTTGGGCGGTGATTGCTGAAGGCCAATCGCCTGACGCAGGATGGACAGGACCGTCACGATGAACGGAAAGCAGGTCACCATGATCGCGATGCCCGGTGCCAGCGAAAGCGCTGTCAGGGCCAGAACGATCAGGACGGCGTTCTGCCCCAGACCGCCCGCAGCCTGATCCAGCGCGGACATGTCCTGGGCTGTCGCAGCGCCGGAGAAAAGCACCACAGCGATGCCGACGAAGGTCAGAAAACGGATCACACCGCCTCCGTCGCGCCGACGATCCGCACGCAGAGTCGTTCCTCGGTGGACCCGTCACCAGTCAGCTCTCCGCGTGCGATCACCTTGTCTCCCACGCAGATCTCGACGCCATCGTCGATCGTCTGGTCCAGCATCACGACGTCGCCCGCGCGCAAGGACGACAGCTGTGCGACCGTCTGCCGGGTCTTGCCCAGGCGAACAGTCACCTCGACCTGAATATTGTCGGTGTCGATCAGATGTTTCACTGCGTCCATGGTTTATCCTCCTCCTTGAGTTCGGCGATCAGTGCGCGGATGTCCTGTGCGGTCTTGTCGGGTGCGAACTCGATCCGCCCGCCCTGCAGCGACAGGCTGATCTTGTCCGAGTCCGAAATGGTCAGGTCGATGCCCTTGATGCCGCTTTCCGCCAGACAGCGCTCGACCAGCGCCTGCAACCGGTCGCTGCAGGCGATGCTGGCGCGCAGTGGCGTCGCCATTTGCGCAAGGCGTACAAGTTCGCCCCGCAGCGCCTCTTCAAGCCGCTGCGATTCGGCAGCCGGCGCAAGCCCTTCGATGATGGCATCGATGATCGGTGAGAGAGCCGCGACCGCTTCCTGGCGCAAGGCGTCGCGGCGTTGCGCGTCGTCGCTCAGGGCGCTGGCCAGGCGGGTCAGCCCGGCCTTCAGGTTGCGCATCTGCTCGTCCTCGCTACGGGCCTGGCCTTCTGCCACGCCATCGGCATAGGCCTGTTGCAGATCCCCCTCGTAATAGGTGACCTGTGCGCCATGCCTGGCCAGAGCCGATGTGAAGGATTCCAGTTTGAACATCGCCAATGTCACTGCGCGCTCTCCTTGTTGTCGATCCAGCCGGACAGGACTTTCACGCTTTCCTCGTGGCGATCGCGCATCATGCCGCGCAGCCGCGCAACGGGATCACCATGCGGAAGCGAAAGCTGTTCGGGTCGCTGCGGCTCGGCTGCCAGAAGCCGCGCTGCTGTGGCCGCTTCGGAGTCTCCGGTTTCGATCGTACCGGTGACTGCCGGAGCGGGCGGTGTGCTGTCGTCGAGCAGGGCGGGCGAGGCGGCCGACTGACCAGCGCGGGCGCGCAGAATGGGCCGCAGGACCGCAAAGACCACCGCCAGGGCGAAGAGGCCGATCAGAGCGATGCGGATCAGGCCATTAAGCTCCAGCCGGTCCAGCAGGGAAGGTTTCGCCAGGGTGCCATTCTCGACCAGGCTGGCGAATGGCAGGGACTTGACTGTCAGCAGGTCTCCCCGCGACTCGTCGAAACCGACCGCAGAGGCTACCAATTCGCGCAGTGCCTGCAGTTCGGCTTCCGTACGCGGAACAAGCTCGGCCTCGCCCTCGGCATCGGTGCCCGCCACGCCATTGACCAGCACGGCGACCGTCAGCCTTTTGGTCGCACCAGGCTGGCGCGAGACTTCTCGCGTCATTTGGCTGACTTCATAGTTGGCCTGCGATCGGTTCTCGGAGCGTGCGGCCTGCGTGCTGTCGCCTTCCGATTCCGAGGCGTCCGGCAGGTTCGAGGCAGCCGTGACCGCGCCCGAGCCGGTACTGTTGCTTTCGTCCGTCGTTTCCTCGGTGACCTGCGAGATGAGCGCGCGTTGTTCAGGGTCGAAGCGTCGCTCGGTCAAAAGCTCGGTTTCGGTGACAAGATCCAGATTCAACTCGACGATCGCGTTCCCGACGCCGACATGTGGTTCCAGGATGCGTTCGACATTCCGCTTCATGTCGGCGGCACGATCCTGTCCTCCGATGTCTTCGGTCGCAGAGACGACGCCCCGTTGCGAATCGATGACCGTGACGCTGTCGGGCTGCATCCCGGGAACGCCCGACGACACCAGATAGCGCAGTGCGGAGGCTTGTTCGCGACTGATCTGCGCGCCATTCGTGGTCAGCGTCACGGACGCGCTGCCGGTCAGGTCTCGCCTGTAGCCCCGGCCGTTTTCGACCGCCAGGTGCACGCGCGCGGCCTTGACGTTGGGCAGGGCGAGGATCGTGCGCGCCAGCTCGCCCTCTTTGGCGCGCCAGTAAGCCGCGTCGAACATCTGGGATGTGGTGCCAAAGCCGGACATGCCGTCCAGAAGCTCATAGCCAGCGCCTCCTGATGCGGGCAGGCCCTGGGCCGCCAGGTCCATCCGCAGCCGGTCGCGCTGGCCTGCATCGACCCAGATCGCATCGCCGCGTACCTCATAGGCAACACCGGCGCGTTCGATCCCAGAAATCACCTCGCCGGATTGCGCCGGATCAAGCCCGCCATAAAGCATCGACATGCTGGGCCGACTGGCCAGCACCGCGAAACCCGCGACGACCAGAAACGTGGCCATGAATGCCGCCGCGAGAATGATTTTCTGTTGTGAGCTTCGCTCGTTCCAATAGTCCTGCAGTTTTTGCAAAACCGGCCCTTTCGAATCAGCGTCAGTTGTTCGTCAGGCCCTTGATGACATGGGTCATGTTAAGAATTGGTTAGTCGCAAGGTGCTAAATCCGTTTCATCACGACGGAGAATCACCATGTCCGAAGCTGTCGAAGCGCTGCCCGAGGAAACCCCGAGGAAGAAAGGCTTTCTGATCCCGATCGTGGCGACGGCCCTTCTGGGCGGCGCCGGATTCGCATCGACTTATATGGGCGTCTGGTCGCCTGCCGCGCTGATCTCGAAATCAGTTGACGATCACGGCGCCGACTCGGTGCCGACGGCCGTTTTCGTGGACGTACCGAGGTTCCAGATGACCATCCCTGGCGGCCGGGGTCGCAGTCTTGTCCTGTCGGCATCGATCGAGACCGATACGGAGTTCCACGCCGAGGTGGAACATCTCATGCCGCGCGTGTCGGATGCGTTCAACAGCTTCCTTTCAGGTATCGATCCTGCCGCCTACGACAAGCGCGGCGTGCTGGAAATCATCCGCGCCGAACTTGTGACGCGGACCCGCTATGTGCTGGGCGAAAAGCCCGTGAAGGACCTGTTGATCACGGAGTTTCTCATCAAATGACCATTGAAGACATGCTTCAGGCAGCGCTCGTCGTAGCCTCTGTTGGGCTGGCCGCGTTCTGCCTGCTGCTCGCCCGCCGCTTGCGCAGGCTGAACGATCTGGAATCCGGGCTGGGCGGCGCCATCGCCGTCATGGCGGCAGAGGTCGACCGGCTTGAGAAGGCAATTCGTGCGGCCCGGGCCGAGGCGACGGAAGCCAGCGAAAGCCTGGCCGATGAGATTGCTCATGCCCGCAAGGAACGCGCCTTGTGGGACCTGCGTCAGCGCATCGGCGAGGCCGCGATGCCGGAACCTCGCCAGACAACGCCGCGTCGCCTGCGCAAGCGGCCGGAGGCGGCCGATGCGTAGATCGCTTCTTCCGCTTCTGGCCAGCGTATTCGCGATTCCCGCGGCCGCGGCCCTTTGGCAATCGCAGGACGCGACTCGGATATTCGCCGCATTCGCCGAACCCAGCGGATTGCTGCAAGGCTGTGGTGATGTGCCCGAGGCAGTTGCTCTCGCGGAGGAGCTGCGTGACCGCGCCTTGCGGATCGAACGCTACATGGAAAGCGTGGACGCGCGGAAGGCCGCGCTGGTCGAGGCCGAACTGACGCTGCGCCAGCGACTCGCCGAGTTGAAGGCCAGGAAAGGCGGAATGCAATCCCGGCGTGATCTGGCAACCGAAGCAGTGCGCGAAGACATTGATCGCTTGGTTGCCGTCTACGACCAGATGAAGCCGGCCGAGGCCGCGGCCGTCCTGACCAATCTTCCCGCCGATTTTGCGGCCGAAATACTGATGCGCGTCCGTCCCGAGACCGGCGCGCGGATCATCGCCTCGGTCGAGCCCCGTCAGGCGGCGCTTCTGACCGCTCAGATGGGCGCGCGCAGCGTCCGAAAACAGTAAGGATCGATCGCTATGTTCGGCTTTGTAGGGATGTTCGTGACGGTCGCGATGGTGTTCGGCGGCTACACCCTGGCGGGCGGCAAGATGGGTGTGATCACCCATGCGCTGCCTTTTGAGATGATGATGATCATGGGTGCGGCCATCGGGTCGTACCTGCTGTCGAATGACAGCCATGTGCTGAAGGCGACACCCGGCGGCCTGAAGCGCGCCTTCAAGGTGCCCCACTGGACCGCACAGGATCACCAGGACGTCCTGTGCCTGATGTTCCAGTTGCTGAAGGTTTCCCGCGAAAACCCGGTCGCGCTGGAGCAGCATATCGAGAATCCGACGGAATCGGCCATTTTTACCGCCTATCCGCGCCTGCTGGCGGACCACAACGTCGTTTCTCTGATCGCCGACACGCTGCGCTCTGCAAGCCTGAATTATGACGATCCCTATCAGGTAGAGGAAATGCTGTCGCGTCGCATCGCCATCCTGCGCGAAGAGGAGATGCATGTCCCCCATGCGTTGCAAACCGTGGCGGATGCACTGCCTGCGCTTGGCATCGTTGCGGCGGTGCTGGGCGTGATCAAGACCATGAGTTCGATCGACCAGCCGCCCGAGGTCCTTGGAAAGATGATCGGCGGCGCACTGGTCGGAACCTTCCTTGGCGTGTTCCTTGCGTATGGGTTCGTGGCGCCCCTGGCGCACCGTCTTGGAAGCGTCATCAAGCATGATCTGGGCTTTTACGATGTGATCAAGTCGGTTCTGGTCGCGGGGCTGCACCAGCATGCCACCAATCTGTGCGTCGAGGTCGGTCGGCAATCCGTGCCCGAACATGTACGCCCCAGCTTCGACATGCTCGAGACCGCATTGCGCGATCTGAAGAAGGTGGCGTGATGCTGACGCCTGCTTTGTTCGCCCTGGCGGCAGGGGTGGGCGAGGCGGTGACGCCGTTGCCCGCCGACATCGCCGCATATGCCGAAGAGGCTACGGGCTGGCTTCTGGAGGGCGAAACGCTGCCTCGCGACTATCGCATCCGCCTGTTGCGGATGCAGCCCTCGGCACGGCTGCAAGCGATCGTGTTTCTCAGGCGGATCGGACTTCTCACCGCCGATCCCTGGACCCTTGAAGACATCCTGAAGCCCGCGGCAGACACACAGGAGCAGGACAAATGAAAGCTGTTGGCGCCGTCAGTTCCAAGTCCCACCGGCTTCTTGACGCGCCGCTTCTGGTCACCGGCGTACTTGTCCTGATCGTCATTTCGCTGGTCATCCCGCTGCCGCCCGGACTGCTGGATTTCGGTTTCGCGCTGTCGATCGCCACGGCGACGCTGGTCCTGGTGATGGCGTCGCTGGTCGAGAAGCCCACCGACTTTCAGGCTTTCCCTGTGCTGCTGCTGGTCAGCCTCGTCATCCGGCTTTCGCTCAACGTGTCCTCGACACGGTTGATACTGACCGAGGGGCACACCGGCCCTGACGCAGCCGGGCAGGTCATCAACGGCTTTGCGGCCTTCGTCGCCGGTGGCTCGCTGCTGGTCGGGCTGACGGTCTTCGCCGTCATCTCGGTCGTGAACTTCATGGTCATCACCAAGGGGTCAGGCCGTATGGCCGAGGTCGCCGCGCGCTTTGCGCTGGACTCGCTGCCCGGCAAGCAACTGGCCATCGATGGTGACCTGAACGCAGGCGCGATCGATCACCAGGAGGCCAAGCGCCGCCGTATCCAGGAGCAGCGCGAGATCAGCTTCTTTGGCTCGCTGGATGGCGCGGCGAAATTCGTCAAGGGCGACGCTGTCGCTGGCATTGTCATCACGCTGATCAACCTGACCATCGGCCTGACCGTCGGAATCGTCGTCCATGGCATGAGCGCGTCGGCGGCGATCGGGACTTATTCGCACCTGACCATCGGCGACGGGCTGGTAAGCCAGATCCCGGCGCTGATCACCTCGATGGCTGCGGCGTTGTTGCTGTCGCGGGGCGGCGCCACGGACACGACCGCGCAGCTGATCTCGCATCAGTTCGTGAAAAGCTGGCAGCCCGCCGCGGTCGTTGCGGCAACGATGTTGCTGATGTCCTTTGTGCCCGGCATGCCACGGCTGTTGTTCGTCGCGCTGGCGGCGGCGATGGCCGGTGGCGCGCTTTACCTCGGCAGGCGCCAGGCGCGCGAAGCGGATATGCACGAACTGCCGGAGGTGGACGAGGCCGCCGCCCGTCCAGCGAGCCGGATCGGCGACGTCCTGGACACCGACGATATCAACGTCGAGATCGGTTCGGACCTGATCGTGATCGCGCTTGATCAGGCCCGCGGACTTGGCAGCAGGATCACCAATCTGCGCGTTCACATTGCCCGCGGCTATGGGCTGATCCTGCCGGATGTGCGGATCACGGATACCGACGATCTGCAGCCCGGCGACTACCAGATCAGGGTTCATGGCGTCGTACGAGGCAGGGGAAGCCTGCGGCCGGGCGAGGTTCTGGCGCTTGGCCCCGATCGCCTGCTGGAACAGTTGAACGGGTCCAGCGTGAACGAGCCGGTCTATTCAAGCCCGGCGCGCTGGATCTCGCGCGACGATCAGGACGACGCCGCCACGATGGGCGCCACGGTTGTCACCCCTATGGAGGTGCTCTCGACACATCTGATGGAGGTCGTGAAATCAAACCTCTCATCGCTGTTGACCCTTGGGGCGATGCAGCGCCAGATCGAGGAACTCAAGACATTGTCCGATCCCGCGCGCGCGGAACGAAACCGCCGCTACCTGGACAGCATGATCCCCGAGAAGGTCAGCCCCGAGACATTGCTTGCCATCTTGCGTGCCTTGCTGGACGAGCGTCTTTCGATCCGCAACATGCCGCTGATCATCGATGCGATCTTCGAATTCCGATCGGTCGAATCGATCGAGACCATCTACGAGCTTGTTCGCAAGAGACTGCGCGGGCAGATCACGCAGCAATATTCCGACGAGTCCGGCCGGGTTGCCGCATTGCAATTGCATCCCGCATGGGAGGCGGAATTCGTTCGCGCCGATGCCGAAACTGGCCGCAGCGGCAGTGGCGCCATGACGCCAGCGCTGTCGCAAAAGCTGCTGACTGCCACGCGCAGCGCCCTTGCGACCTCTCGCGCGGGGGCGCAGACGGTCATTGTCGCGCCGGACCATCGGCGCCGGATGATTCGTGCCGTGCTTGGTTCGAACGGCATGTCCGTGCCGGTGCTCGGTCTGGAAGAGGTCGACCCGGCCGCCGATCTGCAACTTGTCGGCACGATCGAGGCCGCATGACGATCTGGCAGCAGATCGCACAATGGATCCCCGGTCTCGATTGGGGACTGGTGCTGGTCTATGTGCGGGTGCAGGCGTGTCTGATGATCCTGCCGGGGCTGGGCGAACGGCTGATCCCGGTCCGCGTCCGCGTCGGCGCCGCCATGGTCGTTTCGCCTCTGCTGGCGGGGCTTGTCGCCCGCGTCCCCGAGCCTGACGGGCCGCTGACGCTGTTGGCGCAGGTCGCGACAGAGATGATCATCGGCCTTGTCGCCGGCGGCCTGCTGAGGTTGCTGGCGCTCGCGCTGGATATCGCGACCACCGCCATCGCCGCCACCGCCTCGCTGTCCCAGATCATCGGGGTCCAGAACGAGGCCGCACCCCACCCGGTAGGCAACCTTCTGCATCTGGGCGGCATGGCCGTGTTGATGGCACTGGGCTTGCCAATCATGCTGGTGCGCCTGCTGGCCGACAGTTTCACGATCTGGCCGCCTGCCGCATGGCCCTCGATCGATGCGCTGGCGCCCGTCGCGATCGGTGTGGTTGCCCACAGCTTTGCCCTCGCGATGATGCTTGCCGCGCCATTCACCCTGGGCGGGTTTCTGTTCCAGGCCCTCTCGGGCGTCATCAATCGGGTCATGCCGGCATTGCCGGTGGTCTTCATCGGGGCGCCCGCTTCGATTCTTCTGGCTCTTGTGGCGCTGGCATTCCTTAGCCCGCTGCTGATCGGCATCTGGGCGGACGCCGTTCTCAGCTTTACGTTGCCGAGGTCGGAATGAGCGAAGAGAATGACGAAAAGCCCTTCGAGCCGACCGAACAGAAGCTGAGAAAGGCGCGCGACAAGGGCGATGTTCCCCGATCGACCGAGTTGAACGTGGCGGCCATGTATATCGGGGCCTGGCTGGCGTTCGCCATCGGCGCGGGCTTCGCAGTCAGGCAATGGCTGTCGATGGCCAGCCGCGCGATCGGCTCGGACGGGTGGCCTCTGGGCGGTACCTATGCGTTGGCATCTTCGATCGGGCACCATGCCAGCATCGCGTTGGTCATCCTGGCGATCGTTCCCTGCGTGACCATCCTGGTGGGACTGATTGTGCAGCGTGGACTTGTCTTCGCGCCGCAGAAACTGGCCTTCGATTTCAAACGCATCAATCCCCTGAAGAATGCCGGGCAGAAATTCGGCATATCGGGGCTGATGACGTTCGCGATCTCGTTCGGCAAGGCGGCGCTGGTATGCGTGGGCGGCTGGTATCTTTTCGCGGCGTTCCTGGACAGGCTGGCCAGCAGCGCGATGACCGGCAATCGCTGGGTGACCGGACTGCCACTCTTGCTGGGGCAGGTGATGCTGATGGCCATCGCGATTTCGCTGATCTTCGCAGGGCTCGACATCTTGTGGAAATGGCATGACCATCGCCGCAAGAACCGGATGACCCGCAAGGAGATGGAGGACGAGCACAAGGACGCCGAGGGTGACCCACATCTGAAGGCCGCGCGCCGGCAGCGGGCTGTCGACATCGCGATGAAGCAGATGCTGGCGGAGGTTGCAAAGGCGGATGTCGTGATCGTCAACCCGACCCATTACGCGGTGGCGCTGGAGTGGAAACGCGGCAGCGGGCGCGCACCTGTCTGCCTGGCAAAGGGAACCGACGAAGTCGCTGCCAGAATTCGTCAGAGGGCGCGCGACAACAAGGTGCCGATCTGGTCCGATCCGCCCTGCGCCCGCGCCATTCACGCAAGCGTCGATATAGGGCAGGAAATCAGGCGCGACCAATTCGCAGCCGTGGCCGCCGCCATCCGCTTTGCCGAAAAGATGCGCGAGAAGGCGCGCGCGGGATGGTAGATCAGATCGCGAAACTGGCCGCGCTGGAACGGATCGCCCGTCTGAAGGCCGAACTGGAACTGAAAAAGCTCGCCGCCTTCAATACCCATATGGCAGCCGCCCGCCAGCGCCGTCTGGCGATGCAGGCGGCGCTGGATCAAAGCTATCGCTGCGTCGCGCCGCTGAGCGTGTCCGAGGCGCGGATCGCCAACGCGCAAGCTGGCCGGGCAGCGCGCGAGTTGCGCCGTGCCGATCAGGACCTGGTGCGGATGACCCCGCGCTATGAGGCTGCGCGTCAGGAAGCGGCACGCGAATTCGGCCGGGCCCAAGCCTTGCTGGGCCTTGTGGACCGCCAGCGTCGCGCGTCCGAAAAGATCAGGTTCTGAATCGACGGCCGGAATGCCGTCTCGATGCCGGTGGATGCGCGAGGCTTTGCGTTCGCGGATTAGACAGCGCCCGCACAAGCTGATACTGAACGCCGCAGCCAGCCGAGGAGGACGCAGATGCACGAGACCAGCCAGGGCATCAACGCAAGTGAAAGCCGGATGATCTGGGACGGGCCGGCAGCACGCGCGATCTTCGACCTGCCGTTCATGGACCTGTTGTATCGGGCGCAGACGGTCCACCGTCGCCATTTCGATCCGAACCGCGTCCAGATGAGTCGTTTGCTGTCGATCAAGACCGGGGGCTGTCCCGAGGATTGTACCTATTGCAGCCAGTCGGCCCGCTACGATTCCGGCCTGTCAGCGTCGAAGTTGATGGAGGTCGAGAGGGTAATCGCAGAGGCGAAGCGGGCTCGCGATGCGGGCGCGACCCGCTATTGCATGGGCGCCGCATGGCGCAGCCCCAAGCCGCGCGACATGCCGCAGATCGTGGCCATGATCGAAGGCGTGAAAGCCTTGGGGCTGGAAACCTGCATGACGCTGGGGATGCTTGACGGCGATCAGGCCCGGACGCTGAAAAAAGCTGGACTGGATTACTATAATCACAACATCGACACATCCGAGGCGCATTATTCGAATGTGATCACGACGCGGAGCTTCGCGGACCGGCTCGACACTCTGGCGCATGTGCGTGACAGCGGGATCAAGGTGTGTTCGGGCGGCATACTGGGTCTGGGCGAAGGGTCGCAGGACCGGATCGACATGCTGGTGACGCTGGCGAACCTGCCCCAGCCGCCCGAAAGCGTGCCGATCAACATGCTGATCCCGGTCGAGGGAACGCCCCTGGAAGATGCCGCGCCGATCGACCCGATCGAGTTCGTGAGAGTCGTCGCGACTGCCCGGATCATGATGCCGGAAAGCCATGTCCGACTGTCCGCCGGTCGCACCGGAATGTCGGACGAGATGCAGGCGCTGTGCTTCTTTGCCGGTGCGAATTCGATCTTCGTGGGCGATACGCTGCTGACGAAGGAAAACCCCGACGAAGATCAGGACATGCGGCTGTTCGCCAGGCTGGGCCTGTCACCGATGGTGGCGCACGAGCATGCGCGAGAACCGGATCCGGACGAGGCGCGTCGCGCGATGGTGCTGGCTGCGGACCCCGCGATTCCGGTGCTTCGCTGACGCAAGCCGGGGATGGCGCGCCCCGGCCCTCGAGGATGTTTTCGCGCGAAGGAAGGGGTCGCGGCTTGGATCGGCTGGCCATCTATCGACGGCAACTGGGCGATCTGGCGCGACATTCGCGGCTTCGAACGCTGGTCCCGCGCGCCGGGGTCGATTTTTCATCGAATGATTACATCGGGCTGGCGGGCTGCCATAGACTGGCCGACGCGGTCCGGTCGGCCCTCGACGCAGGCGTGCCGACCGGGGCGGCGGGTTCCAGATTGCTGCGCGGGCATTGCGAGGCGCAGGCGGCGTTCGAGACGAAGGCGGCGCGATTTTTCGGGGCAGAGACCGCACTGGGATTCGGCGGCGGATATGTCGCGAACTTCGCTGTGATCACAACGCTGCCTCAGCACGGCGATCTGCTGCTGATGGACGAATTGTCCCATGCCAGCACCCATGAAGGTGCGCGCGCAGGGCGGGCCGAGATGCAGCGGTTCCGGCATGGCGATGTGGGCCATGCGGCCGACCTGATCGCGTCATGGCGGCGCGCCGGCCACACCGGCGCGGTGTGGATCGCGATCGAGAGTCTTTACAGCATGGACGGCGACCTCGCGCCGCTGGATGAACTGGCGACGCTGGCGGACGAGCACGGTTTCCTGATCGTGGATGAAGCCCACGCCACGGGTGTCCACGGTCCAGAGGGCCGCGGGCTTGCTCATCGGCTGGAAGGCCGTGAAAACGTGCTGACACTGCACACGCTGGGGAAGGCGCTGGGGGGATCCGGGGCGCTGGTCTGCGCCGCCGCCTGTCTGACCGAGTTCATGATAAATCGTTGCCGCCCTTTCATTTTCGCCACCGCGCCCTCGCCCCTGATGGCGGCGGCGGGCAGCGAGGCGCTTGATATCCTGCGCGACGAGCCGTGGCGGCGTGATCAACTACGGTCCCATGTCGAGATATTCGGGGCCGAGTTGGCGCGGCGCTTGCCGCGCCTGTCCACAAGCGGCAGCCAGATCGTGCCACTGATCGTCGGACCGGATGCTGAAACCATGGAACTGGCCGCGCGCATCCAGGGCAGGGGCTTCGATGTCAGGGGAATACGGCCTCCGACCGTGCCAGAAGGAACCTCGCGGCTGCGGGTTTCGCTGACGCTGAATGCCTCCCGTGAGGATGTGGTGCGCCTGGCCGAAACGCTGGAGGAGTTGTGGCCAGATTTGTGATTACAGGAACGGGAACCGATATCGGCAAGACGGTCTTCGCGGCCGGCCTGTGTGGGCTTGTCGGGGCCGATTACTGGAAGCCGGTGCAGTCAGGCCTGGCGGGAAACACTCCGAATCCGGGGCGCACCGGGCATCTACCGGACGTGCACAACGCGGATACGGGGCGTCCACACGCTGCGCGCGTTGCGCCGCAACACCTGCCCCGGCCCGATACGGATGCGGCGGAAATCGCGCGTCTGTCCGGGGCGCGGCTCCACCCCGAGGCGTGGCTGCTGCGCGAACCGCTGTCGCCGCATCGCGCCGCCGAACTTGAGGGAATCGAGATCGATCCCGGCGCGCTGACGCCGCCCGATGCCGATCGCCTGGTGATCGAGGGCGCGGGCGGCGTTCTGGTGCCGGTCACCCGACATGTGCTGTTTGCGGATCTCTTTGCCGAATGGCAGATACCGGTGGTTCTGGTCGCCTCGACCGGGCTGGGCACGATCAGTCACAGCCTGACCGCGCTGGAGAGCCTGCGGGCGCGCAGCGTGCCGGTCCACGGTGTCGCCTTCGTCGGCGAAGAAAACGAGGATAACATGGCCACCATCGGCCAGCTTGGCGCGGTCAAGGTTCTGGGCAGGCTGCCGCGGCTGGCACCGCTGGAGCGCGCGACGCTGGCCGCCGCGATGCGGGACAATTTCGACCCCGAGGATTTCCGATGAGCGCCGTCTGGCATCCATTCACGCAGCACGCCATCGAACCGGCGCCGCCGGTGATCGCAAGAACCGAAGGGGCGTATCTGGAAACGGCCGACGGTCGGCGCATCCTGGACGGGATATCAAGCTGGTGGGTGGTCACGCATGGCCACCGTCGGCCCGAGATCCTGTCCGCCATCGAGGAGACGGCAGGGCGGCTGGATCAGGTCATCTTCGCCGGCTTGACCCATGCGCCGGGCGAGGAACTGGCCGAGGCGCTGGTCGACATGGCGCCTCATGGGCTGACCCGGGTCTTCTACAGCGACAGCGGGTCGACCGCAGTCGAGGTCGCGCTGAAGATGGCGTTGGGATACTGGCGGCACGAGGGCGACGGGCGGCACCGGATCGCGGTGATCGAGGACAGCTATCACGGCGACACCATCGGCACGATGAGCATGGGCGAGCGGGGCGTCTTCAACGCAGCCTATGATCCGCTGATGTTTGCAGTGGACCGACTGCCGTTTCCGCACGGCGACGGGGCGGCCACGTTGACCGCGTTCGAGGATCTGGCGGCAAGCGGGCAGATGGCGGCGCTGATCCTCGAACCCCTGGTTCTGGGTGCGGGCGGAATGCGGATCTATTCGCCGCAGGTGCTGACCGGGCTGCGCCGCATCTGCGACCGGCATGACGTGCTGATGATCGCCGACGAGGTGATGACGGGCTGGGGTCGGACGGGTCGGCTGTGGGCCTGTGATCATGCCGGGATCGCGCCCGATATCCTGTGCACCAGCAAGGGGTTGACCGGCGGGGTGGTGCCGCTGGCGGCGACACTGGCGAGCGAGAGGATCTTCCGGGCCCACTATTCGGAGGACCGCCGGCGCACATTCTACCATTCCTCGAGCTACACGGCGAATCCGATCGCCTGCGCGGCGGCACTGGCCCAGGTCAGGCTTTGGCGGGCAAGCCCGATGCAGACGCGGCTGGACGCGCTGTCGGCCATGCAGGCCGAACGCCTGGCGGGGTTCGCGGACGATCCGCGGTTCGAGAACCTGCGCCAGTGCGGCACCATCGCTGCAATGGATCTGAAGGTCCGCGATGCGGGCTATCTGGCCGAGACCGGGCCGAGGATGCGGGCGCATTTTCTGGCCAGCGGGGTGCTGCTGCGGCCCTTGGGGAACACCGTGTATGTGCTGCCGCCTTATTGCGTGACCGCCGATGATCTGGATCTGGCCTGGTCCGCCATTGCCGCGTTCGACGGCTGAAGCTCGAGATCGACCCAGACGAGGCGATGGTCCGACGCCGCCTGAACCGCCGGTGCCAGCGGATCGTCGGGCGAGGGCCAGATGACGCCGCCGGCGGTGACCGTCAGCGCCCTTGCCGGGAGGATATAGTCGACGCGCAGATTGCCGGGCCCGTCATCGTCGAAATCGGCGGTATCCAGCGCAGGGTCGCCCTTGTGGCGGGAATTCGCACCGGCTTGCGGTGGTTGCCACGCGCCGCGCGGCTCCGGGTCCTGGGCCATGCCAAGCAGGGCGTGCAGGGCCTCGGGCCGACCCTCGCCGTCGATCAGGTCGAGGTTGAAATTGCCGATCAGGACAAAGGGTGCGTCGGGCAGGTGGCCCAGCCAGAAGGCGGCCTCGTCATGGTTGCGGCGGCCGTTGCGGTCTTCGGGTCCGTCAAAGACCGGCGGCGTGGCGGCCCAGGCCAGCAGATGCAGCGTTCCGTCGGGCGTCTCGACCGGGACGTCCCAATGCGCCGTCGAGGACAGGCGCTGGATCGCCGCGAGCTCGGGCGCGGTGTCGGGGGGCATCAGAGTGCCCGGCAGGTCGCGCCACAGCGCGCCGGTATGGTCGGTGACGGCGCCAAGCGGCAGCCGCGACAGCACCGCCATGGCGTTCTGGCCGGTGAACTGGCCCCAGCCCTGGGCGTCGTCGGCCGTGCCCAGACGGCCGTCGCCGTTCAGGTCGAGCCCGGTCGCCATGCCGCTGTTGGGGCGGGACGTGAAGCTGTGGGACAGGTCGAGGCCGGCTTTGCGCAGCGTTCCGGAAAAGCTTTCCAAGGCTCGGCCGTCATGATCCCAGTCGATTCCGGTCAGCAGGATCACATCCGGCCGGGCGGCGGCGATGACCTGCGCGGCGGCCAGAACCTGCGGGTCCTCGCGACCGATGTCACGCAACAGGAGGCCCGGTCCGTTGCGCGTCAGGCCGGGGTCCCATGTGGCGATACGGATCGGATCGGCCGCCGCCGGCGCGGCCAGAAGGCAGAAGAGCGCGGTGGTCCTCAGACCCAAGGCCGGGCCTGCGCCATCTGATCCTCGTAGGCGTCGATCGCCGGCGCCTTTTCCATTGTCAGGCCGATATCGTCCAGCCCGTTCAGCAGGCAATGCTTGCGGAACGAGTCGATCTGGAAGCGGAATTCGTGCCCGTCGGCGCTGCTGACGGTCTGGTTTTCCAGATCGACGGTCATGCGGGCATTGGCGCCTTTGCGCGCGTCTTCCATCAGCATGTCGACGGCGTCCTGCGGCAGGGTGATCGGCAGGATGCCGTTCTTGAAGCAGTTGTTGAAGAAGATATCGGCGAAACTGGTCGAGATCACGCAGCGGATGCCGAAATCCAGCAGCGCCCACGGCGCATGCTCGCGCGAGGAGCCGCAGCCGAAATTGTCGCCCGCGATCAGGATCTGCGCGTCGCGGTAGGCGGGCTGGTTCAGGACGAAATCCGCAATCTCGTTGCCTTCGCGATCGTAGCGCATCTCGTCGAACAGGCTCACGCCCAGCCCCGACCGCTTGATCGTCTTCAGGAACTGCTTGGGGATGATCATGTCGGTGTCGATATTGACCAGCGGCATGGGCGCCGCGATGCCGGTGAGTGTGGTGAACTTGTCCATGTTTGTCCTTGGTTGATCGGGGCTGGCCTGCCGCGCGGGCTGGCTGCTAGGGTGACGCTGTTGCGGGTAATCGGATATGTGCATGAGTTTGCTGAGTTGTGTATCCGGGATGTGGCAGCCCGGCATCGGCGATCCGGGCGCGACCGGCTGGCTGACGGTGCTGGCCTATCTTCTGTGCTGCGTGCTGGCCGTGCAGGTCTGGCGCAGGCTGAAAGGGCAGCGCGGCCGGGTATTCTGGGGGCTGGTCGCGCTGTTGATGCTGTTCCTGGCGGTCAACAAGCAACTGGACCTGCAAAGCGCGATCACGGCGCTGGGGCGCTGCATGGCGCAGGCGCAGGGTTGGTACGACAATCGATTCGCCGTTCAGCTGGCCTTCATTGCGATTCTGCTGATGGTCATGCTGGCGGGATTGGCGATCGGGCTGAATTCGCTTGGCGGGCGTCTGCGGCACAGCGGTGTCGCACTGGCCGGGCTGTCGATCCTGTGCGCCTTCGTTGCGGTCCGCGCGGTCGGGTTCCACGGAATGGACGCGCTGATCGGCCTCCGGCATCTTGGCGTCAGCACCAACTACCTGTTCGAAAACGCGGGCCTGTTGCTGATCGCGCTGAACGCGATCTGGCTGCTGCGACGCCGCTGAGGCTGCGCCGCGATCACCGGTCATCACTGGCCAGAAGGCGGGCATCGCGCCCTACACCGCTTCGGTCGTCAATTCGCGCACATCGGTCAGTCGGCCCGTCACCCCAGCCGCCGCCGCCATCGCGGGCGACATCAGATGGGTCCGGCCCTTGTAGCCCTGGCGGCCCTCGAAATTGCGGTTCGAGGTTGCGGCGCAACGCTCGCCCGGCGCCAACTGGTCGGGGTTCATGCCCAGACACATCGAGCAGCCGGCCAGACGCCATTCAAAGCCTGCATCGATGAAGATCTGGTCCAGACCCTCTTCCTCGGCTTGCGCGCGGACCAGGCCCGAGCCGGGCACGACCATGCCGCGCACGCCCTCGGCCAGCCTGCGGCCCCTGACCACCTCGGCTGCGGCCCGCAGATCCTCGATCCGGCCGTTGGTGCACGAGCCGATGAACACCGCATCGATGGCGATGTCGGTCAGCTTGGTGCCGGCGGTCAGGCCCATATAGTCGAGTGACCGGCGCGCGGCATCCACCTTGCCGCCGCTGAAATCCTCGGGCGCGGGGACGGAAGCGGTGATCGGCAGCGCGTCTTCGGGGCTGGTGCCCCACGTGACGGTCGGCGCGATATCCTCGGCCCGGATGGTGACGATCTTGTCCCACTGCGCGTCGGGATCGCTGAACAGGGTCCTCCACCAGGAGACCGCGGCCTCCCACTGGGCGCCCTTGGGCGCATGGGCGCGGCCCTTGACATAGTTGAAGGTCGTTTCGTCCGGCGCGATCAGGCCCGCGCGGGCGCCGCCCTCGATCGCCATGTTGCAGATCGTCATCCGGCCTTCCATCGAGAGGTTGCGGATCGCCTCGCCGCAATATTCGATGACATGGCCGGTGCCGCCCGCCGTGCCGGTTTCCGCGATGATCCGCAGGACGACGTCCTTTGCGGTCACGCCGGGCGCGAGGCGGCCGGTGATCTCCACCTTCATGTTCCTGGATTTCGACTGGATCAGCGTCTGCGTGGCCAGCACATGTTCGACCTCGGACGTGCCGATGCCGTGGGCCAGCGCGCCGAAGGCGCCATGCGTCGCGGTGTGGCTGTCCCCGCAGACGACGGTCATGCCCGGCAGCGTCCAGCCCTGTTCCGGACCCACGATATGGACGATCCCCTGGCGGATGTCGTTGACCGGATAGTAGTTGACCCCGAATTCGCGGGCATTGCGGTCCAGCGCATCGACCTGGATGCGCGATTCCTCGTTCTTGATGCCCGTTGCGCGGTCCAGCGTGGTGGGCACGTTGTGATCGGGCACGGCGATCGTGCGTTCGGGGGCGCGGACCTTGCGACCGGTCATCCTCAGCCCCTCGAAAGCCTGCGGGCTGGTCACCTCGTGGACCAGATGCCGGTCGATATAGATAAGGCACGTGCCGTCGTCCTGACGATCGACGACATGGGTGTCCCAGATCTTGTCATAGAGGGTCCGCGGCGCGGGAGCGGGATCGGTCATGGCTGTGGCTTTCGGCTGTGATGCGGTCAGTATGGGGGCTGCGGGCGCGGTGGATCAACCGCCCATCGGTCAGCCGCGCGCCGTCACGCAGAGCGTCTCGCCGAAAAAGCGCGAGGGCAGCCGCGCACGGTCATGGATGTCGAAATAGATGAACCCGGACATGGCGCTCTTTTAAGGGCGTTTTGGCCCTGACGCAACATCGCCGGGGCTTGCCCGGCCGACTGCGTCGGTTATGTAGTCCCGCGAGGAGGAGCCCGCATGGAAGCACTGAATCCCGAGGTTGTCGATGCCGCGCAGACGCTGTGGTATCGCATCTCGCTGTTCGTGGACATGCTGCTGATCCCGTCGAGGATGTATCAGGTGCCCGCCATTGCCGGGCTTGTCCTGCTGGCATGGCTGATCGCGCGGCTGGTGTCGCCGCGTCTGACACATTGGCTGCGGACGCGCGCGAACTGGCCGAAATGGCGGCTGCGGCTTGGGCTTCTGGTCGACCGGCGGCTGACGCTGATCGTGTTCACGATCCTGGCATGGGCGGTGGTGCTGGTAATGCGTGAGGTTACCTATTCCTTCCGCAGCCAGCTGATCGAGCTGTCGGCCACCATCGCAAGCGCCTGGCTCGGCATCTTCTTCCTGATGCGGGTCATCGCGAACCGTTTTCTGCGCCGGATCGCCAGTTGGGCAGCGTGGATCTGGGTTACGCTGCATCTTCTGTCGCTGACCAAGCCCGCCGCGGCTTTCCTTGACAGCCTCGCCATCGTTCTTGGCGAGTTCCGGCTGTCGGCACTGACCGTCATCAAGGCGCTGGCGATCACCGGGCTGATGATCGCCGGCGCGCGTGCTCTGTCACGGGTGATCTCTGGCCGGCTGGCCATGAACAACGACATCTCGCCCAGCATGCGGGTCCTGACGGCGAAACTGCTGCAGGTCCTGCTGTTCAGCCTGGCCATCATCGTCGGGATGAAGGCCGTGGGTTTCGATCTGACCGGTCTGGCGGTGTTCTCTGGCGCGGTCGGCGTGGGGCTGGGATTCGGCTTGCAGAAGGTTGTGTCGAACCTGGTCTCAGGGGTCATCATCCTGCTGGACAAGTCCATCAAGCCGGGCGACGTGATAAGCCTCGGCGAAACCTTCGGCTGGATCGACGAACTGGGCGCGCGCTATGTCAGCGTGGTCACCCGCGATGGCAAGAATTACCTGATCCCGAACGAGGACCTGGTGACTGGCCAGGTGGTGAACTGGTCGCATACCAACAACTTCGTGCGGCTGGACGTGAAATTCGGCGCCTCTTATGCCGACGAGCCGCACGAGGTCAGCCGCATCGCCATCAACGCCACCCTGTCGGTCAAGCGCGTTCTTGCCCATCGCACGCCGGTGTGCTGGGTGACCGGCTTCGGCGACAGTTCGGTCGATTACGTGCTGCGCTTCTGGATCGGCGATTCTGAGGGTGGGCTGACCAATGTCCGTGGACAAGTCTATCTGGCGCTTTGGGATGCGTTCAAGGAACATGGTGTCACGATCCCCTTCCCGCAGCGCGAGGTTCGGGTCCTGAACGAAGCGATCACGCTGGCTCAGGGCGCGGTCCGGTCCGGTCCTCGCCGGCCCGGTCCCGAAGTCGTGAGCGATGATTGAGATGGGCCGAAAAGATGCTATCTTGGGAATACCCCTGCGCCGGGGGCGATCGGCGCACTGACCGGAGGATATAACCCTGTCACAAGACGCTTCTTCGGCCGGACGGCCGGCTGCGACCGCCGCGGGCGATCAGGAAGGCGCCGAACAGCGTCTCGCCCGCATCCTGTCCTCGCTGGAAGACGACAAGGCCGAGGACATCGTGACGATCGACCTTCGCGGGCGCTCGGCCATGGCCGATCACATGGTGATCGCATCGGGCCGCAGCGCGCGCCAGGTGAGCTCCATCGCCGAAAAGCTGGCCGAACGGGTCAAGCAGGCGACCGGCCGCACCCCTCGGATCGAAGGCAAGGAGACCGGAGACTGGGTGCTGGTCGATACCGACGACGTGATCGTTCACGTCTTCCGCCCCGAGGTCCGCGATTTCTACCAGCTGGAAAAGATGTGGATGCCCGCCGACGCGCTGAGCCGCACGCGCGAGGCTGTCCGGCCCCTCCACTGACCGGATGCGGATCGACATTGCCGCCGTGGGGCGGCTGAAGAAGGGCCCCGAGGCGGCGATGGTCGCCGGCTATCTCGAGCGTTTCGCCCGGACCGGCCGTCGCCTGGGACTTCCCCCGGTCGGCATGGTCGAGGTCGAGGACCGTCGCGCCAGCGGAATGGTCGCCGAGGCCGAGATGCTGGCGCGCGCGATTCCCGCAGCCTCGGCGGTGGTGATGCTGGACGAGCGTGGCGAACAGCCATGCTCGGCCGAATTCGCCGCCCGGCTGGCCGGGTTTCGCGATTCGGCCCGCGACCTGTGCTTCGTGATCGGCGGCGCTGACGGCCTGGAACCGGCATTTCGTGCGCGCGCGGACTGGCAGATCAGCTTTGGGCGCATGGTCTGGCCCCATATGCTGGTCCGGGTCATGCTGGCCGAACAGCTATATCGCGCGGCAACGATTCTGGCAGGCAGCCCCTATCACCGCGCCTGAAAGACAGCCGAGGCCACGCGAAGGGCGGCTGTCCGCCCCGGCCTTGCGCCGGGGTAGCGGCGGGCGAGGACCACGATGTCCGCGCAGGCATTCGGCACATGCCCAGGGGATTCGGGGGGTGGTTCCCGGCTTCCGCGGTTGTCGCATCGCGCGTCGCGGCGTAACAAGGCGCAAATCAAGGCGAGGCCCAGATGACAAGACCCGTGATCCTTTGCATTCTCGACGGCTGGGGCATTTCGGACCGGCCCGAGCAAAGTGCGCCCGATCAGGCCGCAACGCCCAATTTTGACCGGCTGATGCGGGATTGCCCGCATGCCACGCTGACCACGTTCGGTCCGGATGTCGGTCTGCCATCGGGGCAGATGGGCAACTCCGAGGTCGGGCATACCAATATCGGCGCCGGACGGGTCGTGGCGATGGATCTTGGGCAGATCGACCTGGCCATCGAGGATGGCAGCTTCTTTCGCAACGAGGCGCTGGCGGCATTCGTCGCCCGGCTGAAGGACAGCGGCGGCACCGCGCATCTGATGGGCGTTGTGTCCGGTGGCGGGGTGCATGGTCATGTCCGTCATGTGCTGGCCGCCGCGAAGGCCGTGTCGGACGCCGGCGTGCCGGTGGTCGTTCACGCGATCACCGACGGCCGCGACGTGCCGCCGCAATCGGCCAAGGGGTTCGTCGCCGAACTGCAAGGCAGCCTGCCCGAGGGGTGCCGGATCGGAACCGTGATCGGGCGTTATTTCGCGATGGATCGTGACCGGCGCTGGGACCGGGTGGAACGTGCGTTCGGCGCGATCGTCGCCGGGCGGGGCGAAGCCGCCCCCAGCGCCGAGGAGGCGGTCGCCACGGCCTATGCGCGCGGCGAGACGGACGAGTTCATCCAGCCCTTCGTGATCGACGGCTACAACGGCGCGCTGGACGGCGATGCCGTGTTCTGCCTGAATTTCCGCGCCGATCGCGCGCGCGAGATACTGTCGGCGCTGGCCGATCCCGACTTTGCAGAATTCGACGTCGGCGACCGACCCGAATGGGCCGCGATGCTGGGCATGGTGGACTACAGCGAGCGTCACAATGATTTCATGACCAGCGCCTATCCCAAGAAACAGGTGGTCAACACGTTGGGGGCGTGGGTCGCGGCCAAGGGACTGCGGCAGTTCCGGCTGGCCGAGACCGAAAAATACCCGCATGTGACGTTCTTTCTCAACGGCGGCAAGGAAACGCCAGAGCCGGGCGAGGACCGCCACATGCCCCAAAGCCCCAAGGTCGCGACCTATGATCTGGCGCCCGAGATGGCTGCCGGCGAGGTGACCGATGCGCTGGTCGATGCGATCGGCAAGCGCTATGACCTGATCGTGGTCAACTACGCCAATCCCGACATGGTCGGCCATACCGGCAGTCTCGAGGCCGCCAAGCGCGCCTGTGCCGTGGTCGATGCAGGGCTTGGCCGCATGCTTGAGGCGCTGGACCGGGTCGGCGGCGCCGCCGTCGTCATCGCCGATCACGGCAATTGCGAGACGATGATCGACCCGGACAGCGGCGGGCCGCATACCGCGCACACCACCAATCCGGTCCCGGTGATCGTCTATAACGGCCCGTCCGACGCCAGGCTGCGCGACGGTCGTCTGGCCGATATCGCGCCGACCGTGCTGGACCTGATGGGCCTCGACAAACCCGCCGAGATGACCGGCGAAAGCCTGATCGAGGCCGCATGAAACACGCCTCTGTGCTTGCTGCCGCCACCTTCGTGGCCCTGCTGGGCTGGTGCTCGGCTTCGGCTGCGGTCACCCCGGCGAACCAGGCGGTGGCCGAGGCTCAGGACGCCGCCGCGCAGTTGCGCAGGTCGATGGAAAAGCTGGCCGAGGCTGTCAGCGCGGACGATCAGGTGACGGCCTTGACCGAGGTGATCCGCGGTTATGAGCAGGGCCTGGCCGCTCTGCGCGAGGGGCTGCGGCAGGCCAGCGCGCGCGAGGCCGAGCTGCACGATCGTTTCGAGGCCGAAAGAGCGCGGCTGGCCGGCGTGCTGGGCGCGATGAGCGCGTTGCGGCAATCGCCCGAGACCACGCTGCTTCTGCATCCCGCGGGTGCGCTGGCCAACACGCGGACCGGGATGATCCTTTCGGACGTGACGCCGGGCCTGCGCGCCGAGGCAGAACGGCTGCAGGACGATCTGGACGAGATCTCGACCGTGCGTGCGCTGCAGTCGGCGGCCGCCGACATGCTGGGGTCTGGACTGGCCTCGGTGCAAGAGGCGCGACGCCTGCTGGCCAGCGCCGTGACCGACCGCTCGACCATGCCGGTGCGGTTCGGCGAGGCACCCGAGGAATTGCAGGCACTACGCGACGCCGCCCAGAGCCTGGAAGACTTCGCCGGCGGCATCGACCGGATGGAAACCGATATCGGACCGCCGATGGATGATTTCGAGGGCGCGCAGGGAAGTCTTCCCTTGCCCGTGGTGGGCACGGTGCTGCGGCCCTATGACGAACAAGATGCCGCGGGTGTCAGGCGGCCGGGCTGGGTGATCGCGACCGCGCCTGCCGCGCTGGTCACGATCCCGTGGCCCGCCACCATCCGCTATCGCGGCCCGCTGCTTGATTACGGCAATGTGATGATCGCCGAGCCCGCGCGCGGCTATCTTCTGATATTCGCGGGCATGGCGCAGCTGTTCGGTGAAGTCGGCGATGTGTTGCAGGCGGGGGACCCGGTCGGGCTGATGGGCGGCTCGGAGGCGCCTGCGCAGGAATTCGGGGCGCAGTTTGTCGCCCACGCCGCGCGTGGCGGGGATGCAGGTCGCACCGAGACACTGTATCTGGAGCTGCGCAAGGACAAGGAAACGCTGGACCCGGCCGATTGGTTCGTGCTGAATCCGATCGTCGAGCCCTAACAGGACTGAGGCAGGAGAGGCCGTCATGAAACATTATCTGATCGCAGGGTTTGGTGGCGTGCTGGCTGGCGCGCTGTTCACCACCCAGATCGCCGGCCCGCTGGTCGCGCAGGAGGCGGGAAAGAACGCCTCGGTCTACGAGCAACTCGAGCTGTTTGGAAACGTGTTCGAGCGGGTCCGCTCGGACTATGTCGAGGCGCCCGAGGACAAGAAGCTGATCGAGGCCGCGATCAACGGCATGCTGACCTCGCTTGACCCGCACAGCTCTTTCCTGGCGGCCAGCGACTATGAGGACATGCAGACCCAGACCCGCGGCAGCTTTGGCGGGCTGGGGATCGAGGTCAGCCAGGAAGATGGGCTGGTCAAGGTCGTCTCGCCCATAGACGAGACGCCAGCCGCGCTGGCGGGGGTCGAATCGGGCGATTTCATCACCCATGTGAACGGCGAATCGTTGATGGGGCTGACGCTGGACGACGCGGTCGAGATGATGCGTGGGCCGGTCGGGTCCGAAATCACCGTGACGATCCTGCGCGTCGGCGAGAAGGAGCCGTTCGATCTGACCATGACCCGCGACACGATCAAGCTGACGGTGGTCAAGACCCGGATCGAGGGACGATCGGTCGTGCTGCGCGTCTCGACCTTCAACGACGAGACCTATGACACGCTGAAGGCCGAACTGAACAAGGCGGTGAAGCAGGCGGGCGGCATCGACAAGGTGACCGGCTTCGTGCTGGACCTGCGCAACAATCCCGGCGGGCTGCTGAACCAGGCGATCAGCGTCAGCGATGCCTTCCTCGACGCCGGCGAGATCGTCAGCACGCGCGGCCGCAAGGCCGAGGAAAGCGAGCGCTGGAATGCCGAACCAGGCGATCTGGCGCAAGGCAAGCCGATGGTCGTGCTGATCAATGGCGGTTCGGCCAGCGCGTCCGAAATCGTCACCGGCGCCTTGCAGGACCACCGCCGCGCCATCGTCGTGGGCGAGAAATCCTTTGGCAAGGGCAGCGTCCAGACCGTGATGCCGGTCACCTCGGACAGCGCGATCCGGCTGACCACAGCGCGCTACTACACGCCCTCGGGCCGCTCGATCCAGTCGCTGGGGATCCAGCCCGATATCCTTGTCGCGCAACCGCCGCGGCCCGCCGCGACCGAAGAGGACGGGGACGAACCCCGCAGCCAGTCGAATTTCGGCCGGTCCGAGGCGGATCTGCGCGGCGCGCTGAACAATGATTCGGTCAGTGAGGACGAGAAGGATCAGATGCGGCAAGAGGCTGACGAGGTCGAGGCCACGGCGAAGCTGCGCGAAGAGGATTATCAGCTGGCCTACGCGGTCGATATCCTCAAGGGGCTGGCCGCTGTCGATTTCGAGGCGGACCAGGTGCGCAAGTCAGCAAAGCCGGCCAACACCGGAGAAGGCTCTGGTGGCCAGGACGCCGGCGCCGCGAACGGGAATGGCTGAGAATAGGCGCGGCCCGGCGGGCCTGCCTTACCGACCCTGCGCGGGCGTCGTGCTGATCAATCACGAGGGGCTGGTCTTTGCGGGCCAGCGCCTGGACCGGCCTGATGCGTGGCAGATGCCGCAGGGCGGGATCGACGAGGGCGAGTCGCCGCGACAGGCGGCGCTGCGCGAGCTGGTCGAGGAAACCGGGGTGGGCACCGACAAGGTCGAGGTGCTGGAGGAAGCTCAGGACTGGGTCTTCTACGACCTGCCGCCCGATCTGCTGGGCAAGGTCTGGAAGGGCCGCTATGGCGGCCAGCGGCAGAAATGGGTGCTGATGCGGTTCACCGGACAGGACGACGATGTCTGCATCCAGACCGACCATCCGGAGTTCGACCGCTGGTGCTGGATGCGCGCCGACCAGTTGCTGGACAGCATCGTGCCGTTCAAGCGCGATGTCTATAAGCAGGTCATCGACGCATTTCGCCACCGCCTGGCGTGACCGGCGCAACGGGCTGGCGGTTTTCCAAGCGACGGGACATGCATGAAAAAGGCGGCCGATGGGCCGCCTTTCGCGTCTTTCGGGGCGGTTCAGCGCCGCAACTGGCCCAGCAGGATCGAGGTGGGGTAGCCGTCGGGCGTGGTGCCGATCGAACGCTGATAGGCGGCCACGGCCTCCATAGTGCCCGATCCGAACAGGCCGTCGATCTCTCCGTCATAGTAACCCTTGGCGCGCAGGCGTTGCTGGATCTCTTGCCGTTCCGAGGTGGACAGCGGCCGGTCGTTACGCGGCCACGCGCCCTGTATCCCGGCGCGGCCCGCGATCCGTTCGGCCAGGAAGGCGACGCCAAGTGCGTAATTGTCCGAGTTGTTGTAGCGGAGCAGCGAGCGGAAATTGTCGAGGATCAGGAAGGCCGGGCCGCGTGCGCCGGCCGGCATGATGATCGAGCCCGAGCCGCCCGGCAGCGCGCCGCCGCCGAAGCTTCTCACGCCCATCGAACCCCAATCGGACCGGCGTGTGCCCTTGCCGATCAGCCCCATGTTGAAGTTCGCGGGCAGCTGGACCTCGGCTCCCCAGGGCTGACCCCGCTGCCAGCCGTTGCGCGCCAGATAGGCCCCGGTCGATGCCAGCGCGTCGGTCGGATCCTCGGACCAGATATCGCGGCGACCGTCGCCGGTGAAATCGACCGCATATTGCAGATACGAGGTCGGCATGAACTGCGTATGCCCCATCGCCCCCGCCCACGATCCCAGCATGCCTTCGGGGGCGACATCGCCCGCCTGAATGATCTTCAGCGCCGCGATCAGCTGGTTCTGGAACATCTCGCCGCGGCGACCGTCATAGGCCAGCGTCGCCAGCGACGGGATGATCTGCATCTTGCCGCGATTGGCGCCGAAATTCGATTCCATGCCCCACACGGCCAGCACGATCTCGCGCGGGACGCCATAGCGCCCCTCGATGGCCGACAGCGTGCGCGAAAGCTGCGCAGATTTCTCGCGGCCGGTGCCGATGCGGGCGTCCGACACGGCGCTGTCCAGATACAGCCAGACCGGGCGCGAGAATTCCGCCTGCTTGCGGTCCAGCCGGATCACGTCGGGGTTGTAGCGCGCGATCCGCATGGCGCGGTCATAGGTGTCGGACGAAATGCCTGACGACAGGGCGCGCGGTCGGAAGGATTGCACGAAGCGTTGAAGCCCGGCCTCGTCGCCGGGTGACGCTGCGGGGATCGCGGCCGGAGTGACGGCGGCTGCGCCGGCCGCGCCTGGTGTGCGGTTCATCGGCGTGGCGCAGGATGCCAGCGCGCCGATCAGCGCGGTGGACAGAATGATGCGGGTTGGATTCATCGTGTGTTCGCCTGTTCGTGACTGCTGCTCTTCTTGTTGTGAGGCAGTCTAGCAGCGGCGATTCTGCTTGAACAGGGAGGGCCGCGATCATTCTGAGGCGATCTCAGGGGCCGGTCAGTCTTCGCCGACGGCATCCGCGTCATCGGAGAAGAAAGGCTGCATATGCGCGATGATGACGGAATCCTCGGCCAGGGCGCGGTCCATCAGCGCGCGTTCGTCGTCGTCGATCTGCTGACCCTCTTCCGAGCGTTCGGACGCTGTGCCGTAGCTGGTCACGTCCAGCGGCGCCATGTCGGCCTTTTTCAGGATTGCGACGGTTTCGCGCACCGCCTCGGCCTCGTTTCGACCGGCGGCATAGCAGATCAGCGCCGCCCCGGTGGCGCCCTCGGGCAGGCCATCACCGGATTTTCGGCCAAGTTCGACCACGAGGGTATAGACATCCATGGCAGGCGCTCCTTTCTGCAGGAAGGCACAGCACGGCGACGTGTCGCGCGCAAGTCCCCGATCCCGATCTCGGGCGCGCGACTCAGGTTCCCATACCCGTGCCGGAGCCTTATCCGGGGCAGACGGAACAATCCGGCGAGGGAGGACGGGATGAGCAAGAGCCTTTCGCGGGTCAGGGCGGCTTTGAAGGCTTCGGGTGAGACGGTCCAGTTGCTTGAAATGCCGGGCTCGACCCGCACGGCGGCCGAGGCCGCGGCGGCAGCGGGTTGCGCGATGGACCAGATCGCCAAGTCGATCATCTTTCGGGGCGAGACGACCGGCCATGCCGTGCTGTTCCTGACTGCTGGCGGCAACCGGGTCGATCCTGCGAAGGCGGCGGCACTGGCCGGCCAACCGCTTGGCAAGGCCGACGCCGCGCTGATCCGTGCCGAGACCGGCTTCGCGATCGGCGGCGTGGCTCCGATCGGACATCTGAAGCCCGTGGACGCCTGGTTCGACCCGCGCCTGTCGCAGTTCGACACGGTCTGGGCCGCAGCGGGCACCCCCCGTCACATCTTCGCCATCGCGCCCGACCGGCTGCTTGCGATCACCGCCGCCGTGGTCGCGGATTTCACATTCTAGATCGAACCGGGCCGCGCCGGGTATCGTTGGGTCAGCGAACCCGCCACGGCCATGCAAGGAGACCTTTATGACCCAGCCGATGCTGACGCTGAACGATCACCACACGATGCCGCAACTTGGACTGGGTATCTGGCAGATCCCGCCCGACCGGACCGCCGCGACAATCCGCACGGCCCTGAGCATCGGCTATCGCCTGATCGATGGGGCCGCGATGTATGGCAACGAGGCGGGGATGGGGCAGGCGGTCCGCGAGTCGGGCCTGCCGCGCGAAGAGGTCTTCGTGACCTCCAAGCTGTGGAACGATCAGCAGGGCCGTGACCGGACCCTGAAGGCGTTCGACGCGACGATGGGGCGGATCGGACTGGATCAGCTGGACCTGTATCTGATTCACTGGCCCGCGCCACAGCAGGATCTGTATGTCGAAACCTGGAAGACCCTGATCGAGCTGCGGGATCAGGGCCGGGTCCGGTCCATCGGGGTCGCGAATTTCCAACTGTCGCATCTGGATCGTCTGATCGCCGAAACCGGGGTCGCGCCCGCGTTGAACCAGATCGAGCTGCATCCGACCTTTGCCCAGCCCGCGTTGCGGTCCGCCAACAGGCGTCTGGGGATCGTCACGCAAAGCTGGGCGCCGTTGGGCCGGACGTCGGATTTCGACGCGGCACCGGTCAGGGACGTGGCGAAACGACACGGCGCCAGCCCCGCTCAGGTCATCATCGCGTGGCATCTGGCGCATGGGCTGTCGGTCATCCCCAAATCGCAGGACCCCAAGCGGTTGCAGCAGAATTTCGACGCGCTGACGCTGCATCTGAGCGATGCGGACATCGCCTCGATCGACGCGCTGGACAGCGCCGGCCGCAACGGGCCTGACCCCGACAGCTTTATCGGCTGAGCAGGGTGCGGGTCAGCGGCGTGTCCATATCGGTCAGCGCCTCGATCACGTCGAAATGGTGGCGGCCGGGGTCGATGACAAGATCGGTCGCGGCGCCCAGACCGGCCCAGATATCGGCCAGCAGCCGCGACTGCCGAATGAATTCGGGCCGCTCCATGCTGCCGACCCACGCGGTGACCGGGACCCCCCGTCGCGGGTGCAGCAGCGCCGGGCTTTCAAGGGCGGCCTCGTCGGCGTCGATGGACAGTGTGGCGTTCATGGTGGTCCGCATCAGCGGCCGCAGATCGGACAGCGCCGAGATCGGCACGCAGGCGCTGATCCGATCGGCGACGCTATCCGGCAGGGTGCCGTCGCGGCAGACCATCCGCGCGGCCAGATGACCGCCCGCCGAATGGCCGGTGATGGCGATCGGACCGCGGACGCGCGCCGCGGCCTCGACGATGGCGGCGGCGATTTCCGCGGTCATTCGCGCGATCCTTGCCTGGGGCGCCAGCGTATAGGCCGGAATGGCGACCGCCCAGCCCGCCGCCAGCGGGCCGGCGGCCAGATGCGACCAGACCGAAGGATCGAACTTCATCCAGTAGCCGCCGTGGATGAACACGGCCAGCCCGTGCGCTTCGCCTGCCGGGTGGAACAGATGGCCGACCCCAAGAGCCTGCGGCAAATGTGTCGCCCGAAAATCGGCTGCCTGCTGCATCCAGCGCGGCGGATAACCGTCGCCATCCGGGATATGCGGGCCGTTCGCATAGGCGTCGTCCCAGTCGGTGACCTGATACAGCATGAAGACCTCCTCTTCCGCGCAATAGGGCCGGCTGTTAGCCTGCGGTCAAGAGGGAGAGACAGATGACGGATTTCGCAGCCACGCGCCGGGCCTTTCACCTGCCCGAGGGCGTCACCTATCTGGACGGCAATTCGCTTGGGCCGATGCCGCTGGCCGCGACGGCTCGGGCGGTCAGGGTGCTGGACGAGGAGTGGTCGCAGATGCTGATCACCGGCTGGAACCGCGCAGGCTGGTATGTCCAGCCGCGCAAGGTCGGCGACCGGATCGCGCGGCTGATCGGTGCCGGGCCGGGCGAGGTCGTGATGGGCGATACGCTTTCGATCAAGGTGTTCCAGGCGGTCAGCGCGGCGCGGGCGATGCGGCCCGATCGTCGGGTGATCCTGTCGGACAGCGGCAATTTTCCATCGGACCTGTATGTCGCGCAGGGCCTGGCGCGGGCCGTGGATGCCGAGTTGCGGGTCGTTGCGCCCGATGAGGTCGACGATGCGATCGGCGATGATCTGGCGGTCCTGATGCTTACCGAGGTCGACTACCGCACCGGCCGCCGACACGACATGCAGGCGCTGACCGCGAAGGCCCATGTTTCCGGCGCGCTGACGGTCTGGGATCTGGCCCATTCGGCCGGGGCGGTCGATGTGGACCTGACCGGGGCGGACGCCGATTTCGCGGTCGGCTGCACTTACAAGTATCTGAATGGCGGTCCCGGCTCGCCCGCCTTCATCTGGACCCATCCGCGCCACGCCGATGCCGCCCAGCCGATCCTGCAAGGCTGGATGGGGCACGAAACACCTTTTGCCTTCGATCCGAATTATCGGCCCGCGGCGGGGATCGAACGGATGCGCGTGGGCACGCCGCCGGTCATCGCGCTGACCGTCCTGGACGCGGCCCTGGATGTCTGGGAGGGTGTCGCGCTTGCCGATCTGCGGGCCCGGTCGATCGAGCTGACGCAGGCCTTCATCGCCGGGGTGGAGGCGGATTGCCCCGATGTCACGCTGAACTCGCCGCGCGATCCCGCGATGCGCGGGTCGCAGGTCGGCTTCCGGCATCCGCACGGCTATGCGGTCATGCAGGCGCTGATCTCCGAGGGCGTGATCGGGGATTTTCGCGCTCCGGACGTGCTGCGATTTGGTTTCGCGCCGCTATACAATGATGCGGCTGACGTCGACAGGGCCGTCGCGACACTTGCGCGCATCCTGCGTGACGAAAGCTGGAATCGCGAGCAATTTCATCAACAAGCATCGGTGACGTAAGGGCAGGGGGCTTCCCAAACGCTCATTTCTGGACCACAAGTGGTGCATACATATGGTGCTTTTTTTCATGGTCTTGCTGCGCCTTTCCTCGCTCCTTCCTGTCGTGCTGATCGCGTCCGCTGTGGCGGCGCAGGATGGTGATATTCGCGTGGAATTCGCCACCGCGACACAACAGCCCTATGATCTTGAGCTGCAGTTGTCCGGCACGATCGAGGCTATGGACAGTCTTGACCTGGGCTTCCGTCAAAGTGGCCGTGTGGTCGAGGTGCTGGCGGAGGAAGGCGATCAGGTAAGCGCCGGTCAGGCAATGGCGCGACTGGCTTCGGTCCAGCAGGATCAGGCGCTCAACGTCGCGCGGGCAAGTCTTGCCGCGGCGCGCGCGGCCCAGGCACAGGCGCGCCAGGCCAGCGATCGCGCCCGCGCGATGCTGGAGCGCGGCGTGGGAACGCGCGCGGCCCGCGACGCGGCCATGCAGGCGTTGTCCGGGGCCGAGGGCGCGGTCGAGCGCGCGGAAAGCCAGGTCGAACAGGCCCGTCGCGCCGTTGACGAAACCGTCCTGCGCGCGCCGGAAGCGGCGGTGGTCACCGCCCGCAACGTCGCGCCCGGCCAGATCGTCGGGGCGGCGCAGCCGGTGCTGTCGCTGGCGACGACGCACGGGCTGGATGCGGTCTTTCAGGCGCCCGACCACCCGCTTTTGCGCGAGGCGATGGGACGCCGGGTGAAGCTGGACACCATCGACATCGATCGCCCCACGATGGTCGGGACGGTCAGCGAGATCGCACCGCTGGTCGATCCCCGGACCGGCACGGTCACGCTGCGCGCGCAGATCGCAGCGGTCGAGGACAGCATCGCCCTGCTGGGCGCCGCGGTTCGCGGCTCGCTGCGGATTTCGACCGGCGCCGGGGTGCAGCTGCCCTGGACGGTGCTGATGCGCCAGGGCGATGCGCCCGCGGTGTGGCTCATAGACGACGATGACCGCGTCCGGCTGGTTCCGGTCCGGATCGGCCAGTTCGCGGATGGAGCCGTGTTCCTGTCTGCGGGCGTGGAACCCGGGGACCGGGTGGTGGGCGCGGGATCGCAGTTGATGTATCCCGGCCGCAAGGTCCGGCCCGCCGAGGCGCGACCGTGATCCGCCGGCTTGGCATCGGGCGCGCGTTGCTTGCGCTGGCGCTTGGGGCGGCCGCGCCGGCCGCGGCGCTGGAATTGCCCGAATGGCTGGATTTCAGCGCCCCGACCCAGGTCAGCACCGCCCCGCGCCCCGTGGTGACGGAAATCATCGAGGACAGCGGCATGGCCTCGCGCTGGGTGCCCGGCACGGTGGCCTCGCAGACCCAGGTCACCATGGCGTTTCAGATCATCGGCCGGATGGTCATCCGTCATGTCGATCTGGGTCATCGCGTGCAGGAGGGCGAGGTGCTGGCCGAACTGGCGACCGAGGACATGGCGGCCACCACCCGCGCCGCGAAGGCGGCGGTCGATGCCGCCGAGGTGCAGTTGAACACGGCCCGCACCGCGCTGGAACGAACCCAGGCGCTGGCCGGGCGCGGCGTCGCCTCGGACGCGCAGCTTGAGGAGGCGTTGCGGGGCGCGGCTGCCGCCGAGGCTGCGGCGGAACGGGCGCGGTCGGAACTGTTGCAGGCGCAGGACGCCGAGGGATATGCCCGCATGACTGCACCTTTCGCGGGCGTTGTCAGCGCCGTTTACGAGGCGCCGGGCTCGGTTGTCAGCGCCGGCGCGCCGATCCTTCAGCTGTCGGCCGAGGATCGTCGCGAAGCGGTCATCGACCTGCCCGAATCGGCGTTGGCGGGGCTGCCGGAGAATGCCGCCTTCACGGTCTGGCAGCGAATCGCGCCCGAAGACGAGGTGCCCGCCATGCTGGACCGGATCGAGCCGCTGGCCGATACCGCGACACGCACAAGGCGGCTGTATCTGAGGCTGCCCGAGAGCGCCCCGTTCAGGCTGGGTGCGCTGATCCGCGCGCGGCTTGGGACGGCGAGCGAGCCTGCCCTGACCGTGCCGGCCGGGGCGATCTTTCGGCGCGAAGGCAAGGACTGGGTCTGGCGTGTGACGCGCAACGGCGAGACAGCGCATGCCAATGCGGTGCCGGTCGAGACCGGGCCCGAGTTGCAGGGGCGGGTTCTGATAGCGTCCGGGATCGCGGCCGGGGACGAAGTGATCACCCGCGGCATCCATTCGCTGAAAGAGGGACAGGCCGTGGGCCGGAGGGTCGATCCGTGAAGCGTTTCAACCTTTCGGACTGGGCCCTGAAACATCGCAGCTTCGTCTGGTTCCTGCTCGTCGTCTCGATGATCGCGGGTGCCATCAGCTATGAGAATCTGGGCCGTGAGGAGGATCCGGACTTCACCATCAAGACCATGCTGATCGCGGCTGCGTTGCCCGGCGCCAGCATCGACGAGACGCTGAAACAGGTCACCACGAGGATCGAGACCAAGCTGGAAGAACTGGACGAGCTTGACTTCACTAGATCGATCACGATGCCCGGGCAGGCGGTCGTCTATCTCGAATTGCAGCCCACCACGCGCGGTCCGGCCGTGCCCGAGATCTGGAACCGGGTCCGCCAGATGATGGCTGACATCCGGCCCGATTTTCCGCAGGAATTCGCGGGCTTCCAGTTCAACGACAATTTCGGCGATGTCTTCGGAAACATCTATGCCTTCACCGCGGACGGGTTCAGCCAGCGCGAATTGCGCGACCGCGTCGAGTTGATCCGAAAGCGCGTCGCGTCGCTGGACGCGGCAGGCAAGACCGAGCTTCTGGGCGAACAGGACGAGGTCATCCACCTGGAATTCTCGACCGCCCGGCTGGCGGCGCTGGGGCTGAGCGAGCAACAGGTTATGGCAACGCTTGCGACGCAGAATGCGATCGTCCCTGCGGGCGTCATCCAGGCCGGACCCGAACGGGTGATGGTCAGGGTCGGCGGACAGTTCGACGATGCCTCCGCCATCGCCGATGTCAATCTGCGCGTGGGCGAGCGGTTCTTCAACCTGGCCGACGTGGCCAGCGTCACGCGCGCCTATCAAGACCCGCCCCAGACGCTTTTTCGCTATCGCGGCCAGCCCGCCATCGGCTTGCAGATCGGCATGCGCGAGGGCAACAACATTCTCGAATTCGGTGCCGAACTCGACACGCTGATGCGGCAGGTCGCGGCCGACCTGCCGATCGGCATCGAGATGGCCCAGGTCGCCGACCAGCCCGACGTCGTCAACAATGCCGTCGGCCACTTCGTCAAAGCCCTGGCGGAGGCGGTCCTGATCGTGCTGGTCGTCAGCTTCATCAGCCTGGGCTTTCGCGCCGGCTTCGTGGTGACGCTGACGATCCCGCTTGTTCTGGCGATCACCTTCGTGATCCTGGATGTGTACGGCATCACCCTGCAACGCATCTCGCTGGGGGCGCTGATCATCGCGCTGGGGCTGCTGGTCGACGACGCCATGATTGCCATCGAGACCATGATCTCGCGCCTGGAGATCGGAGAGTCGCTGGCTGACGCGGCAAGCTATGCCTGGACGTCGATCGCGTTCCCGATGCTGACAGGCACGCTGGTGACCGTGGCCGGTTTCATTCCGATCGGGCTGAACAACTCGGCTGCCGGCGAGTTCACATTCTCGCTGTTTGTCGTGATTGCCGTGTCGCTGGTGATCTCGTGGGTCGTCGCCGTGCTGTTCGCGCCGATCCTGGGCGTGACATTCCTGACCACCCGGATCGCCCATCATGCACGCGGCCCGGGCCCGCTGCGGCGCAGCTTTCATCGCCTCCTGCTGCTTGCCATGCGATTCAAGTGGACCACGGTTGCGATCACCTTGCTGATATTCGGACTCTCGGTCTTCGGGATGCGCCTTGTCGAGCAGCAGTTCTTTCCGACCTCGGACCGAACCGAGGTGCTGGTCGATATCTCGGAACGCCAGAATGCCTCCATCCTGCGGACGCGTGACGACATGGACCGGCTGGAAAAGACCCTGGCGGATGATCCGGACGTGCTTTTCTGGACATCCCATGTCGGCCGCAGCGCCCCACGCTTCGTGCTGTCGATGGACGTGCCGACGCCCGGGCCGCATATGGGACAGATCGTCATCCAGACGCCGGATCTGGCGGCCCGCGACAGGGTCAAGGCCCGGCTGCGCGACGTCGCCGCGCGTGACTTCGCGGGCCTCGATGTCTATGTCAAGAACCTCGAGATCGGCCCCCCGGTGGGCAAGCCGGTGCAGTACAGGGTGAGCGCCGTGGACAGCGACGCAGCGCGCGATGCCGCGCGGGGCCTGGCCTCGGCTCTGGCTGCCGAGCCTCGCCTGCGTGACATCACGCTGGACTGGAACGAACCTGCGCGGGTGGTGCTGCTGAAAGTGGATCAGGATCAGGCGCGGCAGCTTGGCGTCACCAGTCAGGACATCTCCGGCATGCTTTCCGCCCTGTTCTCGGGGGTCGTGGTCACTCGGATGCGTGACGACATCTTCCTGATCGATGTCCTTGCCCGGGGTGATGCCGCCGACCGTGAGTCGCTCGATTCGATCCGCAACGTACAGCTGACGACCGGCGATGGGCGGCGCATTCCGCTGACGGCGCTGGTCGGTCTGGAGTATGGGACCGAACAGCCGCTGATCGCGCAGCGCAACGGCCTGCCGACCGTGACGGTGAAGGCCAGCATAGCCAGCGATGACCAGCCAGCGACGCTGGTGGCGGCGCTGGCCGGGCAGGTTGCCGCCTATCGGGCGACGCTGCCGCCCTCGGTCGCCGTGGAGGTCGGCGGAACGGTCGAAAGCTCGGGCGACAGTCAGGCACCGATTGCCGCGGTGGTGCCGATCATGCTGTTGATCATGGCCGTGCTGGTGATGGCACAGATGCAAGGTTTCAGGCTGTCATTGATCGTCTTCGCCGCGGCACCGCTGGGTCTGATCGGCGTGGTGGCGGTGCTGGTGCCGTTCGGTGTCCCGATGGGGTTCGTGGCCATCCTGGGGATATTGGCGCTGATCGGCATCCTGATCCGAAATTCGGTGATCCTGGTACACGAGATCCAGGAATTGCTGCGAAAGGGCCGGTCGCGCTGGCAGGCGGTATTCGAGGCCTCGGACAGCCGGGCGCGGCCCATCCTGCTGACCGCCGCGGCGGCATCGCTGGCACTGATCCCGATTTCGCGGCAGGTCTTCTGGGGGCCGATGGCGTTCGCGATGATGGGCGGGATCATCGCGGGCACTCTGGTCACGCTGGTCTTCGTGCCGGCGCTTTATTGCGTCGTATTCGGGGTCCGGCCGCCGGCGACCGAGCGGAACTGACGCCCGGCTTCAAATCGACATCCGGCGATCGTCTGTCTTGCCGCGGTCTCGCCTGCCACGCCGCCTCGCGCGGGGCCGGCCGATCAGACATCTGTCCGCTGGCGGCGCCATCGCGGGACGCAAAAACCTCGCGACGCCTGGGCCTGGGTGCTTGCTGGCCTACCCGAATGAAACGCCCCTGCCGGGGCGTTGCCTCCTTGGGTCGCGCCGCCTATTCGGCGGCGCTCCGCCTGGGCAGGACCCAGTTCGGGCGCGGGAAATGGCAGGTATAGCCGTTGGGAAAACGCTCAAGGTAATTCTGATGCTCGGGCTCGGCTTCCCAGAAATCGCCTGCCGGCTCGACCTGCGTGACGACCTGTCCGGGCCACAGGCCCGACGCATTCACATCCGCGATCGTATCCAGCGCCACCTGTCTTTGCTGTTCGTCGGTGTGGTAGATCGCCGAACGATAGCTCGGCCCGACATCGTTTCCCTGCCGGTTGGGGGTGGTCGGATCATGGATCTGGAAAAAGAATTCCAGCAGGCTGCGATAGCTGAGGATCGTCGGATCGAAGATGATCTCGATGGCTTCGGCGTGGTTGCCGTGATTGCGGTAGGTGGCATTCGGCACGTCGCCACCGGTATAGCCCACCCGCGTCGAGATCACGCCGGGCAGTCGCCGGAGCAGATCCTCGACGCCCCAGAAGCAACCTCCCGCCAGTATTGCCCGATCGCTCATCTCACGCCTCCTCGACCTGATCCAGCCATTCGCCATAACCTTCGGCTTCCATCCGGTCCTTCGGCACGAAGCGAAGTGCGGCAGAGTTGATGCAATAGCGAAGGCCTCCGGCTTCGGCCGGGCCGTCGGGGAAGACATGCCCCAGATGGCAGTCACCATGCCGCGACCGCACCTCGGTCCGGACCATGCCGAACGTGACGTCACGATGTTCCGTCACATTCCCCGAGATCGGCTTCGTGAAGGCCGGCCAGCCACAGCCGGACTTGTATTTCGCCGCACTGGCGAAAAGCGGTTCGCCCGACACCACATCCACATAGATGCCGGCTTCGAAATGGTGATCGTATTCGCCGGTGAAAGCACGCTCCGTGCCGTTTTCCTGGGTCACGCGATACTGTTCCGGCGTCAGCCGGTCGATCGCCTCCCGAGATCTCTGATAAGCCAAATCATCCTCCACGCAAGCAGTCCCGTTCGCAGCCCTATATGGGTATCGGCAAGCCGTTTCGCAAAGGTCAGAGACGTGCGGTTTCCTGCCGCGCCTCGGCATATTCGCGGGCCAGCCGATCGATCCGCTCGCCTGCCGGCACGATCTCGCGCACCGCGCCGATGCCCTGGCCCGAGCCCCAGACCTGGCTCCACGCCTTGGCCTTGGAGGCGGAATTGTCGAAGTTCATCGACGCGGCATCGGCCGCGGCCAGATTGTCAGGATCCAGCCCGGCCTTGCGGATCGAGGGCGCCAGATAGTTCCCCGAGACACCCGTGAACAGCGACGAGGTGACGATGTCCATCGCGCCGCTGTCGCAGATCATCTGCTTGTATTCCGGCTGGGCATTCGCTTCGGTCGTGGCGATGAACGGGCTGCCGATATAGGCTAGATCCGCGCCCATGACCTGTGCGGCCAGCACCGCGCGCCCGGTCGCGATGGCACCTGACAAGAGCAGCGGGCCGTCGAACCAGTCGCGGATTTCCTGCACCAGCGCGAAGGGCGATTGCAGCCCCGCATGGCCGCCAGCGCCGGCTGCGACCGCGATCAGGCCGTCGGCGCCCTTCTCGATGGCCTTGCGGGCGAAGACATTGTTGATGATGTCGTGCAGAGCGATGCCCCCGCAATCATGGGCGGCCGCGTTCACCTCGACCCGCGCGCCAAGCGAGGTGATCCAGATCGGCACCTTGTGGCGGTGGCAGATCTCGATGTCCCGCTCCAGCCGCGCATTGCTGCGATGGACGATCTGGTTGACTGCGAACGGCGCGGCGGGCCGGTCCGGATGGGCCTGGTTGTGGCGGTCCAGCTCCTCGTTGATGCGGGTGAGCCAGGCCTCGAGCAGCGGCGGCTCTCCATCGGGCTCGCGCGCATTCAGCGCCGGAAAACTGCCGACGATCCCGGCCTTGCATTGCGCGATGACCAGTTCGGGCCCCGAAACGATGAACATCGGCGAGCCGACAACGGGGATTCGCAGCTTCTGCAGGATCGGTGGCAGCATCGGGTTCTCCCTTGGTGGTTTGCGGCAGTCTGGTCGCGGCGCGACGTGCGGGCAAGTGTGACGCGGCGGCCCGATCCGCGGCGACCGTGGACAGCATGACGATTCGGGTGACGATACCGGTCCGGGCCTTACAATGGAAAGATCCCGCCAGGGGGCCTGGCGGGATCACAGAGTCGGACATCGAGGCTGCTCAGTGCAGCGTGGCGTCCGGTTTCGGCCCTTCGCCGATCGCGCCCAGCCGGGGACCTGCCTTGCCGACGCGGTCGCCGACGAGAAGACCTGCCTCAGTCGCGCCGACATGGACCGTCTGACCGTCCAGCACCTCGCCAGACAGAAGCAGTTCTGCCAGCGGATCCTGGAGGGCGCGCTGGATCACGCGCTTGAGCGGACGGGCACCGAAGACCGGGTCATAGCCCTGGTCGGCCAGCCATTTGCGGGCGTCATCGTCCAGTTCCAGCACGATCTTGCGGCTGCTCAGGCGATTCTTCAGCCGTTCAAGCTGGACCGTCACGATGCCGTCCATGTTCTCGCGCGACAGGCGGCGGAAGATGATGATCTCGTCCAGACGGTTCAGGAACTCGGGCCGGAAATGCGCCCTGACCGCCTCCATCACCTGGTGACGGGCATCGGAGGAATCGGCGTCTTCGGGCAGAAGCGAAAGCGCCTGCGATCCCAGATTTGAGGTCAGGATGATCAGCGTCTGCTTGAAGTCCACCGTCCGGCCCTGACCATCCGTCAGCACGCCGTCGTCCAGCACCTGCAAAAGCACGTTGAAGACGTCGGGATGCGCCTTTTCGACCTCGTCGAAGAGGATCACCTGATACGGCCTGCGCCGCACCGCCTCGGTCAGCACCCCGCCCTCGTCATAGCCGACATAGCCCGGCGGAGCGCCGATCAGCCGGGCCACGGAATGTTTTTCCATGAACTCGGACATGTCGATCCGCACCATCGCCTGATCGTCGTCGAACATGTATTCGGCCAGGGCCTTGGTCAGTTCGGTCTTGCCGACACCCGTCGGACCAAGGAACAGGAACGACCCCAGCGGGCGGTTCTCGTCATTCAGGCCGGCACGGGCGCGACGAACCGCGTTCGAAACGGCGGTGACCGCCTCTTGCTGACCGATGACACGCCGGCCGATCTGCTCTTCCATCTTCAGCAGCTTGTCGCGCTCGCCCTGCAGCATCTTGCTGCTGGGGATGCCGGTCCAGCGTTCCACAACCTCGGCGATCTGCTCGGGGCGCACGGCCTCTTCGACCATCCGCCCGTTCGCGTCGGCCTCGTCGGTGCCCACCAGCTGCTTCTCGAGGCCGGGGATGATGCCGTAGGACAGCTCTCCTGCGCGGGCCAGATTGCCCTCGCGCTTGGCCTGATCCAGTTCGGCGCGGGCGCGGTCCAGCTGTTCCTTGAGATTGCGCGAGCCTTCCATCCGTTCGCGTTCGGCCTGCCAGCGCGCGGTCATCTCGGCGCTGCGTTCCTGCAGGTCCGAAAGGTCCTTCTCCAGCCGTTCCAGCCGGTCCCGGGACGCCGTGTCATCCTCTTTCTTCAGGGCCTCGGCCTCGATCTGCATCTGCAGGATCTGGCGGTCCAGCTGGTCAAGCTCCTCCGGCTTGCTGTCCACTTCCATCCGCAGGCGGCTGGCGGCCTCGTCCATCAGGTCGATCGCCTTGTCGGGCAGGAAGCGGTCGGTGATGTAGCGGTGCGAAAGCTGCGCCGCCGCGACCAGTGCCGCGTCCGAGATGCGGACCCCGTGGTGAAGTTCGTATTTCTCCTTGATGCCGCGCAGGATCGAGATCGTGTCCTCGACGGTCGGTTCCTCGATCAGGACCGGCTGGAATCGGCGGGCAAGCGCCGCATCCTTTTCGATATATTTGCGGTATTCATCCAGGGTCGTCGCACCGATGCAATGCAGTTCACCCCGCGCCAGCGCCGGCTTGATCAGGTTGGCGGCATCCATCGCGCCGTCGGTCTTGCCGGCGCCGACCAGGGTATGCAACTCGTCGATGAACAGCACGATCTCACCCGAAGCGTCCTCGATCTCCTTCAGGATCGCCTTCAGCCGTTCCTCGAATTCGCCGCGGTACTTGGACCCCGCGACCAGAGCGCCCATGTCCAGAGCCATCAGCCGCTTGTCACGCAGGGATTCCGGCACATCGCCGTCGATGATCCGCAGCGCAAGGCCCTCGGCGATGGCCGTCTTGCCGACGCCGGGTTCGCCGATCAGCACAGGGTTGTTCTTGGTCCGGCGCGACAGCACCTGCATGGCGCGGCGGATTTCCTCGTCCCGGCCGATGATCGGGTCGATCTTGCCCTGTTCGGCGGCCTCGGTCAGGTCGCGCGCATATTTCTTAAGCGCCTCGTAGCTGTCTTCGGCGCTTGCGCTGTCTGCGGTGCGTCCCTTGCGGATGTCGTTGATCGCGGCATTCAGGTTCTGCGCATTGACCGCACCCGCCTCCATCGCGTCCTTGGCGTTGGTGTTGACCATCGCCAGCGCCATGAGGATCCGCTCGGCAGGGACGAAGCTGTCGCCGGCCTTCTTGGCGACCTTCTCGGCCTCGTCCAGAACCCGGACCATCGAGGGATCGACATAGACCTGCCCGCTGCCCGAGCCCTTGACCTTGGGAAGCTTGGCCACGGCCTGATCGACGGCCTGCTGGACGCGCTTGGCATCCCCGCCGGCGCGGTTGATCAGATTGGCCGCCAGGCCCTGATCGTCATCCAGCATCGCCTTCAACAGATGCTCTGGCACGACACGCTGGTTTTCCTCGCGGATCGCGATGGTCTGTGCGGCCTGCAGGAAACCGCGAGACCGCTCCGTGAACTTCTCCATGTTCATCGGCAATTCTCCTTTTCACTAGCCCCCGTTTCGCGGACGCCCTCGCGCGGCACGCCCCTGTCCGGGTCCTCGTCGATCATTTGGGGTGTTTCACGGCGCTTTCAAGCGGCTTCCGCTTGTGCCATAACGCCGCGATTTCGCGGCTGACGGGGGCGAAGATGGATGACCGGCTGATCGTGGCGCTTGATGTGCCGAATGCGCTGGCGGGGCTGGAGCTGGCCGACAGGTTGGGCGATGCCGTCGGCTTCTACAAGATCGGCCTTGGCATGCTGACCGGCGGCGGCCTGGCGCTGGCGAACGAACTGAAGCAGGAACGCGGAAAGCGCGTCTTCCTGGACATGAAGCTGTTCGACATCGGCGCCACGATCGAGGCCGCGGTGCGCGGACTCGCGCAGTTCGATCTGGATTTCCTGACCGTGCATGGCGATCCGCATGTGGTCCGCGCCGCCAAGGAGGGCGCAGGGGGGTCAGGCCTGAAGATCCTGGGCGTGACGATCCTGACCTCGCTCGAGCGCGAGGATCTTGATGCGGGAATGATCCGGCCGGGCGATCTGCACCAGATCACGGTCGAACGTGCCGCGCGTGCCTTCGAGGCCGGCGCGGACGGCGTCATCTGCTCGCCGCGCGAGGCGGCCGCGATCCGCGCGCTGCCGGGATCGGGGCTGATCGTAACGCCGGGCGTGCGGCCCGCTGGCGCCGACCGGGGGGATCAGAAGCGGGTCGAAACCCCGGCCAGCGCGATTGCCGCCGGCGCGGATCACATCGTCGTCGGACGGCCGGTCTGGAAATCCGCTGATCCCCGGGCGGCGGCGCAGGCAATCCTGTCCGAGATCGACGTGCCACAGCGGCAACGCCCGGACCAATGACGGTTCACGCAACGCGTTGACCTGACGGCGTTGTCGCGCCACCCTGCCACTACCGATCCGATGGGGGCACGACATGACCGATGATCGCGGCAGCAGCCAGAAGGCACATAACGATCTGGTTCTGTCTTTCCTCGCGGTGCGCCGCGCGATCGGGGCGCTGGGGTATTTCCTTCCTGCCGCGCTGATCGTCTACGGCCTGTTCACGGGCGGTATCCTGACCAGCATCTCGGCCGCCTATTACAGCCCGATGCGCGAGATCTTCGTCGGCACGCTGATCGCGCAGGCGGTGTTCCTGTGGAGCTACGAGGGGTTCCGCCCGGATGCGGGTGACCTGATAACCGACAAGACCACCGCGCGCGTGGCGGCTGTCGCCGTGGCTTTGGTGGCGTTGTCACCGACAAGCCCGGCCAAGGCCCCCGAGGCATCCTCTGCCGACTGCACCCTTCTGCAATGCGTGCTGGGGCCGAATCTTTCGGCGACGCTCCACCTGACTGCCGCGACGGTGTTCTTTGCGGCGCTGGCGGTCTATTGCCTGGTGCTGTTCGTCAAGGGCGACGTGGACGGGCCGGAAAAGCGCGCCTCCAACCGGATCTACCGGATCTGCGGTTGGCTGATCGTGGGCAGTATCGGTCTGATCGGGGTGCTGTTTCTGACCGGTCTGGACGACGCGCTGGACGGGTTGCGCCCGGTCTTCTGGCTTGAAACCGTCGCGACCCTGGCCTTTGCCACAAGCTGGATGGTCAAGGGTGACGCGCTGCGGCCGCTGGTCCGCAGCGTTGCAGGGAATTAGAGCGACGCGATCCAGCGCTTGAAGTGCGGCACCGCGCGGGGATGGGCCATGAATTCGGCCAGCGCCATCATGCGCCATTCCTGTCCCTCGTCGCCAAACCGGATCGCCGCAATCTCGTCGCGCCGCAATTCGCCGCTGAAAAGCCACGAGATCATGTCCGGCCGCTCGTGCGAGGGAAAGCAGACCCCGCGCAGGCGGTCGGCTGACAGGCGCAGCCCGAACTCCTCTTGCAGTTCGCGCAAGGCGCATTCCACCGGTGCCTCGCCGCCCTCGCGTCCGCCGCCGGGAAGGTCCCAATAGGCCGGAAACGGAATATGGCCAAGATCGTCACGCAGACAGGTCAGCAGCCGCCCGTCCCGTGTCAGGTACAGCTTCGCGCCGTGAAATGCAGCCGTGCCGTCGTCCACTGACCCAAACCTCGCTGCCCGCTGATGCGTCAGTCGTTGATGTCGCGGTCCCAGATGCGGGCCTTGCCCTTGCTGCCCTTTGCGACCCGCCGCAGGATCAGCCAGACCAGACCGGACATGACTGCGGTCACGACCAGCGTGACCGGCAGTCCGGCCGTCCACAGCCCGGTCAGCAACAGAGTCCCCATCAATCCGATCGAGGCCGCAAGCCCCATGAAGACCCATCCCGGCGCCAGCAGCTCGAACACCGCCAGAACAAGCGCCGCCACGATCCAGAGCCAGCCGTTCAGCCACATCATGAGGATCTGCCCTTCAGCAGCTTGAAGGCATCGGCAAAGGCATCCAGGGCCGCGGCCGGAACGACCACCGTTTGCGTTCCCTGACCTTGCGCCACCTGCGCAAGCGCCTCGACCTGCTTCATCGCCACCTGGTATTGCGCGGCCTCCAGGCCGTTTCTGGAGATGGCTTCCGCGATCGCCGATGTCGCAAAGGCTTCGGCTTCGGCCAGAATCCGCTTGGCCTTGGCGTGTTGCTGGGCGGCGTAAAGGTCTCCATCGGCGGCCAGTTCGACGGCGCGGCGCTTGCCCTCGGCCTCGGTGACCTGCGCGCGCCGGGCGCGTTCGGCGTTGAGTTGCTGCAGCATCGCGGCGCGGGTCGCGTCGTCCAGATTGACATCCAGAATCTCGGCGCGCGTCACCTCGATTCCCCAGTCATCGACCACATTGGCCAGTGATTCGCGGATGCGGGCGATCAGTTGCGCGCGGTTCGACTGCACCTGGTCCAACTCCATCGTGCCGATCTCGGACCGCACGATGCCCGCGACGGTCGTGGCGATGGCCGCGTCGATGTCGCGGATCCGGTAGACCGTCTTTTCGGGCTCGATGATGCGGTAGAAGACCGAAGTCTCGACCTGGACCAGCACGTTGTCCGCGGTGATCGCGTCCTGGCTGCTGGTCGGCAGCTGACGCTCCAGGACCGAGATCCTGTGGGCCACACGGTCAAGGAAGGGCATGATCAGGTTGATGCCCGGACCCAGCACCGCCCGCAAACGCCCAAAACGCTCGACCACGTATTTCTGCGACTGCGGTACGATCCGCACGGCCGAGGCGACCGCCAGGAAGACCACGATGGCCAGCGCGACCAGCGCAAGGTTCTGGCCCAGAATATCACCCAGTTCCACGGTTGCACCCTGCATGAGACAAGCCTTTCAGCACCCCTTTGTCGGTTATTCGGCGGCGATGCGTTCGGCGGGGCCGTCCGCCTCGAGCACGGCCAGCCGCGCGATGACGCGCGACATCCGCACGGCGAACGCGTCAAATCCCGCATGCGGCTTGATCGCGGCCTCGTCCATGTAGAGCGAACGGTCGATTTCCAGCTGAACGACATGGATGTTCTGGCCCGGCCGGCCATAGGCCGAGCAGATATACGCACCGGAGAAGGGCGAATTGCGCCGGATGCGCCATCCCTCGGCCTCGACCGCCTGGGTCACCGCGTCGGACACGCGCGCGGCTGCCGACAGCCCGTGACGATTGCCCAGAACCATGTCGGGACGCGGCCCGTGCAGGTGATTGAGGGCATCGTGCGGCATGGAGTGCATGTCGATCAGGATCGCCTGCCCGAATCGTGCGCGCGCCTCGGCGATCAGCGCGCCAAGGGTCTGATGATAGGGGCGCCAGTAGGCGGCGATCCTGCGCTCGGCCTCGGCCCGGTCGATGGGACGCTCGTGGATGGCGCGCCCCTGCGAGACGACACGAGGAATCACCCCCAGTCCGGCCAGGGTCCGCTGGTTCAGCGGATGCCGGGGAACGCCACGCACCACCAGCGGGTCGATCTCGTCCGCGCCGCGATTCAGGTCGACGATGCAGCGTGGAACCTGCGCCGACAGGGTCACGGCGCCAAAACCGGGGGCGCAGGCAGTCAGGCGATCCACGAACGCGTCTTCCGAAGACCGAAGCGCGGTCATGGGCAGGCGGGTATCCCTGACGAACCAGTCCGGATAGACGCACCCGGAATGCGGCGACGCAAAGATCACCCCGCTGACCCAATGCTCGGGGCGCACAAGCGAAACGGACAAGTCAGACATGGACAAGGTCAGACCCCGACAAAGAGGACATAGGTTCATTTATGACCTAAAGATTGCCTTGCCGATAGGTCTTGAATACCTCGCATGCGGTCTATATAGGAACGCGGACCGAGGCGGTTCGGCCCTGATTTGCAACGGAATCAGGACAGAATCACCGACGTGACGGGCGGTTAGCTCAGCGGTAGAGCACTACGTTGACATCGTAGTGGCCACTGGTTCGATCCCAGTACCGCCCACCATTGTTTCGCCGCCCCCGGCTACGGCGTCGGGGGCATTTCGTTTTCCAAGCGGCTGCGACGCGCCGCGACGATGGAGAAGACCGATGAAGGTTCGCAACTCGCTCCGCTCGCTCAAGAGCCGGCACCGCGACTGCCAGGTCGTGCGCCGCAAGGGCCGCGTTTACGTGATCAACAAGACCAACCGCCGCTTCAAGGCCCGCCAGGGCTGATCCGCGCGCGATCACGGAAGAAGACGAAACAACCCGCCCGTGAAGGCGGGTTTTTTCTTGCTTTTCGTCCGGGGGACAGATCAGCGCGTGCTGACGGCGGCAGCCCATCCGGTGGTCCTTGCCGGGAAGGTCGGCATCCTGTCCCAGGCTGCCCAACGGACGAAGGCGGTTGCGGGCGCATCAGCGACCCATGGCGGGAGAATTCTCAAGGTTGAAAATGCCGTGAGTAATATGGTATCAAAGTTGTGGTATTCTGGTGTCACTGGTGCCGGCGTGCCACGGTGCCCGATTTACACATGCCATTCGATCATGCCATCTGAATGGCGTTAACCGTCTCTTAAGAAAGAATTTCGTCAACTTGGCGCTGAAGCGTATTCTGGTGCTCGGTCGGACCGCCCGGTCCCTTTTCGAAGGTTGCATGTGATGTTGATGCTTGCGGGGCTCATGGGGCTTCTTGTCGCGGGAATGGCCGTGGACATGACCAGCCTGACATCCAACACGCCCGAGAGCGATCCCGACGACGACATGCCAGTGAACACTGGCGATGACGATGTCCTGCCCCCTGTCATGCCGGATCCCGACGACTATCCCGATCCGCGTTCCGGCGATGGCGCGACAACGGACTCTCCGGCGTCTCCGCCACCCGCCGACAAGCCGGATACTTCGGTGGAAGGCCCGACCGGCCTTCCTGGGGCGGGCGGGGCCGGTATCGCGGATCATGACGGTCTGACTGGCGGGAACCCCGCAAGCACCGGGTTTTTCGACGGAACGCGGATCGTGGGCAGCGACCTGGTCGACCTGCTGAAAGGCGGTGCCGGCAACGACCTCATCATGGGCTACGGCGGCGACGACGATCTGCGCGGCGGGCTGGGCGCGGATACCATTTACGGCGGCGACGGCGATGACTGGGTGCAGGGCGACGGCGATTACGGCCCGGGCGGCAACGACGTCCTTCTGGGTGGCCACGGCAACGACCTGCTGATGGGGCAGGGCGGAGACGACCTCATTTTCGGCGAGGCCGGCAATGACACGATATTCGGCGGTGAAGGCAACGATACGCTGCATGGTGGAGAGGGCGACGACTGGCTTTCCGGCAATGATGGCGACGACGTGCTGATCTCGGGCGGCGGTTCGGACGATCTGGATGGCGGTCGGGGCGACGACGTGCTGATCGGGGCGAACGATCCCGCGACGGTCTGGATGCACGGCGGCGAGGGCAATGACACGCTGATGCCGGGATCGGGCGATTTCGCCGAGGGGGGGGCGGGCGAGGACAGATTCGTGCTGCAACCCGACGGGGGCGTTGTGCCCATCATCGCCGATTTCAGTGCTGCCGAGGATGTGATTCACCTGCATCTTCCCGCCGACATGGCCGGGGACGCGGTGGTGGACCTGCGCGAGGACCTGGACGGCACCACGCTGATCACGCTGAATGGCGAAGCTGTCGCGCGTTTGTTGCATCTGAGCGGTCTGAGGGCCGAGGACATCTTGATTGTCCGCGCCGGTGACGGACCTGCAACACCCTGAAGCGACAGGCCGTGCGCGGGGGCTTTCCATTCGGGACGGCATGCCCTATAGGCGCCTATCCGCGCGGCCATGGTCGTGCGGCAGACTCCACGGGCCAGTTCTGGACGACATCCCGGACTGCGCCATAGCTCATTGATCCGAAAGGAGCCCCCGATGTCGATTACTGTCGAGCAAAAGGCCAAGGTCATCAAGGAATTCGGCGCCAAGGAAGGCGACACGGGTTCTCCCGACGTGCAGGTCGCGATCCTGACCTCGCGCATCTCCACGCTGACCGAGCACTTCAAGACCCACAAGAAAGACAACCACTCGCGCCGTGGTCTTCTGAAGCTGGTCGCGCAGCGCCGCAAGTTGCTGGATTATCTGAGGAAGAAGGACGAGGGCCGCTATCAGGACCTGATCAAGCGCCTCGGCATCCGCCGCTGAATTTTCCGCCTTGCGGACAGGAAACGCCCGGCGCGATTGCGGCGGGCGTCTTGCGTTGTGCGCAACGGCTGCGTGCATCGCGTGATGCCGGATGGCTCAGGCCTTGCGCAACCGATCAGTGCGGCATCGGCGCGGCCGCGATCCGCTTGGCCGGATCGTCGCGGAGCCTGTCACGGTCCTACCCGCCATCAAACCTGTCCGAATGGCGCAAGCCGCGCCGGTCCCCGACGATCACGCGAAAGCCCGCCGCTGTCCTCGACATGGCGTTTCACATTGCGGCCTGCCATTCATCCTGTGCTTTCCGGCGCCTCTGGACGCCAGTCTTCACGCGACCTTGCGGCCCGACGCGCGGCGGGGTCAGAGGCCGTTCATGCGCCGTCCGCCGCCGCCGCCCAGGGGCCATTGGGAGGCCGTCTCAGGGCGGTCGCGGGCCACTTTCCAACAGCCATCTTTTCCTGTAAACGCACACAATCTGTGACGTGACGCCCGGCCCCGGGGCGACGCTTAAGGATCGGGGCGGCGGCAATGGGGCCGCCACGTGACCAGGCGCGGCCAGAGGGCTGGCGCGCCTATGAGGAAATCAGATGTTTGATGAAGTGAGAAAATCGATCCAGTGGGGGCAGGAAACGCTGACACTGGAAACGGGCAAGGTTGCCCGTCAGGCGGATGGCAGCGTCATCGCCACGCTGGGCGAGACCAGCGTCATGGCGAACGTGACCTTCGCCAAGGAACCGAAGCCGGGATTGGATTTTTTCCCGCTGACGGTCCACTATCAGGAAAAGTACTATGCCGCCGGCAAGGTGCCGGGCGGCTTCTTCAAGCGTGAGGCGCGACCGTCGGAAAAAGAGACGCTGACCGCGCGTCTGATCGACCGTCCGATCCGCCCGCTTTTCGCCCCCGGCTTCAGGCATGAGACGCTGGTGATGTGCACGGTGCTGAGCCACGATCTGGTCAACGATCCGGACATGGTGGCGATGATCGCGACAAGCGCGGCGCTGACCATCTCGGGCGTGCCGTTCATGGGCCCGATCGCGGGTGCGCGCATCGGCTTCGCCAACGGCGAATATGTGCTGAACCCCGAGGTTCAGGACATGGACAAGCTGCGCGACAACCCCGAACAGCGTCTGGATCTGGTCGTTGCCGGCACGAAAGATGCCGTGATGATGGTCGAGTCCGAGGCCTATGAGCTGTCCGAGGAGGAAATGCTGGGTGCGGTGAAATTCGGCCACGAGGCGATCAAGCCGGTGATCGATCTGATCATCGAACTGGCCGAGACCGCCGCGAAAGAGCCGTTCGACTTCAGCTCGCCCGATTACAGCGACCTGTATGCAAGGGTGAAATCGCTGGGCGAGGCCGACATGCGCGCCGCCTATGCCATCAAGGACAAGGCCGACCGTCAGGACGCCGTCGGCGCCGCGAAGGCGAAGGTCAAGGAAAGCCTGTCCGAGGAAGATCTGGCCGACACCAATCTGGGTTCGGCCCTGAAAAAGCTGGAATCGGATATCCTGCGCGGCGACATCATCAATGGTGGCGCCCGGATCGACGGCCGCGACACGAAGACGGTGCGTGCCATCGACAGCGAAGTGGGTATCCTGCCGCGCACGCACGGGTCGGCACTGTTCACGCGTGGCGAGACGCAGGCGCTGGTCGTCACGACGCTGGGCACCGGCGACGACGAACAGATCGTCGATGCGCTGCACGGCAATTCGCGGTCGAATTTCCTGCTGCACTACAACTTCCCGCCCTATTCGGTCGGTGAAGCGGGTCGCGTCGGACCTCCGGGCCGTCGCGAGATCGGCCACGGCAAGCTTGCCTGGCGTGCGCTTCAGGCGGTCTTGCCGGCGGCGACCGATTTTCCCTACACCATCCGGGTCGTCAGCGAGATCACCGAATCCAACGGATCCAGCTCGATGGCGTCGGTCTGCGGCGGTTCGTTGTCGATGATGGATGCGGGCGTTCCGTTGAAGTCGCCAGTCGCGGGTGTGGCGATGGGCCTGATCCTCGAGAATGACGGCCGCTATGCGGTGCTGACCGACATCCTGGGCGACGAGGACCATCTGGGCGACATGGACTTCAAGGTCGCCGGTACGGAAAACGGCATCACCTCGCTGCAGATGGACATCAAGGTCGCGGGCATCACGCCCGAGATCATGAAACAGGCCCTGGCGCAGGCCAGGGATGGCCGGATGCATATCCTGGGCGAGATGTCGAAAGCCCTGGCCGAAGGCCGGCGCGAGTTCAGCGCCCATGCCCCGCGCATCGAGACCATGCAGATCCCGACCGACAAGATCCGTGAAGTGATCGGCTCGGGCGGCAAGGTGATCCGCGAGATCGTCGAGGTCTCGGGCGCCAAGGTCGACATCAACGATGACGGCGTGATCAAGATCGCCTCGGCCAATGCCGATTCGATCAAGAAGGCCCATGACATGATCTATTCGATCGTGGCCGAGCCGGAAGAGGGCAAGGTCTATACCGGCAAGGTCGTGAAGCTGGTCGATTTCGGCGCCTTCGTGAACTTCTTCGGCAAGCGCGACGGGCTGGTGCATGTCAGCCAGATCGCCAATCGCCGCCTGAGCCACCCCAGCGAATTGCTGCAGGAAGGCCAGGAAGTGAAGGTCAAGCTGCTGGGCTTCGACGATCGCGGCAAGGTTCGCCTTGGCATGAAGATGGTCGACCAGGAGACCGGCGAAGAAGTCGTGGAAAAGAAGGAAGAAACCGCCGAGTGATCGGTTAGACGGTTTCGAAAATTCCTGTAAGAAGCAAGGCAGCCCCGGAAGCTCGGGGCTGCCTTTCTGTGACGGGGGTGTTTTCCGGTGCGAAACGATCCAGATGCGGTGCTGTCGGTCTTTGACCGGATCTACATCATCAACCTCGCCCATCGCGAGGATCGCCGCCGCGAGATGCAGGCAGAACTCAATCGCGTCGGGTTGAGCCTGGACCACCCGGCGGTCACGCTGTTTCCCGCCAGTTTCCCGCCAGACCAGGGCGATTTTCCGACCCGCGGCGCGCGCGGCTGCTTCGAGAGCCAGTTGGGTGTGCATCGCGCGATCCTGAAGGACGGCGTGGCGCACGCACTGATGCTGGAGGATGACGCCGATTTCGCGCCCGATTTCGGGCCGCTGATGCAGGCGATCCGCGACGAGCTGAAAGGGATCGACTGGGACCTGCTGTATTCGGTATCGCCCTTGCAGCCCCGGCCCGGCGACGAGGCGATCGGCCGCCATCTGCTGCGCCTTTCGCCCGACCATACGTTCCCGCTGGCGCATTTCGTGGGGTTCAGCGCACGGTTTTCGGAACGCGCGGTGCCGTATCTCGAGGCAATGAAGGCCCGCCGCCCCGGCGATCCCGAGGGCGGGCCGATGCATGTCGATGGCGCCTATTGCTGGATGCGGGCGGCCTTTTCGGACCTGACGGTGCTGGGCAGCCGGCAGCCGCTGGCCGTCCAGCGATCCTCGCGCAGCGACATTGCCGAATTGCGGTTCTGGGACCGGCTGCCCGTGCTGCGCCAGATCACGGCGGCGGCGCGGCGGTCCCGGATTGCCTTGCGGCTGCTGAAGCGTCTGCGTGGGGGCTAGACGGGACCAACCCGGCGGGCCAGCCGCGCCAGATCGTCCAGCAAATGCCCGCTTTCCCTGACCGCGCAATCCAGAAAGCGGTGCAGCGCCGCGCGCTCGGCCTGAGTATAGTCCAGCGCCGCGGCCCCTCGGGCGATCAGGGGATCAAGCTGATCTGGTGAGCAAATCCGCCATGGCGCCAGACCGGCATCCTCGATCAGCGCGGCGATCTTCCAGCTGTTGGATGCCAGCGCCAGAAAGGGGCGTCCTGCCGCCATCGAGTAGCAGACGCCGTGAAAGCGGCCTGTGACATGCAGTCGCGCAGCGGCGATCCGGCGGCTGTAAGCGGCCTCGTCGGGCGCAAGGGTCAGTGTCGGATGGCGACGACGACAGGCGCTGGCGTGGCGCCGGATCCAGATGTCGCGCAATGCCCGTCCCAGCATGGTTCGGCCCTTGGGGCGCTTCAGGCTTGACAGGCTGGGCAGTAGCGGCTCGGTTCGGGCGGTCGCATGGGCGGCGAGGATTTCGGCGATCTCTGGCTTTACGCTGTCGCCCCAGAGGATGTCGTTCGCTTCACCCGCTTCACCCGCTTCCTCGATCGGCTCGGCCAGTGTCAGGTCCGGCACCCATCTGACAGCGCCGGCTCCCATCGCCTGACCCATCTGCGCGGCACTGCGTGAGTCACGCGCCGCGACCAGTGCCATGCGCGACAGCAAGCCGCCCCATCCTGGCGGGTTGTCCTGATACAGGGCGTTGACCAGCGCGACGGGCCTGCCCCTGGCCGCAGGGTGATCGACCACCGACAGCAGGGTTTCGCCGTGGCGCGCGCCGTGATGCAATGTGCCTTCGCCATTGATGACGATCAGGTCAGCCTTGGCAATCGCCGACAGGACTCTGTCATCGCTTGCCCAGTCGTGGCGCAGGGGGCTGCGTGCCGAAACCGTCAGCCCGCGCGCTGTCAGGCCCTGCTCCAGAACGCGCATGACCCGGCTGCAGCCATGATGCAGGTCAGGGCGTGTGTCGTTCAGGATGACGACTTGCATGCCAGGCTTTCATCGAGCGGATAGCCGATCGTCAGAAGCGCCGAGACCGGAGAGGCGCAGGTCAGGCCGAAGCCCCGTTTGGCGGCGAAATGCCTTGCCAGCACGAACCCCGACAGGATCCGGTCCAGACCTGATGCAAGCCCCGATGGGGCGATGGTGTCGCCGCCCTCGTAGAAGCGCGGCTGGCTGTCATTGGTCAGGTCGATGCCGGCCAGCAGGATGCGGTCGGGCTGGGCGCGCAGCGCGAATTGCAGGGCCGAGAAGGCGACGGTGCCGGTGATCACCACGCCCTCATCGGGCGCCAGTGACAGCGCGCCTTTCTGCCCGCGCAGCACGATCCTGCGCAGCGCAGGGTCGGAAAGGCCGCGGCGCGGCGCGCCGACCGGCCTTTCCAGATTGTCGATCAGCGCGACCGTGCGGTCTTGCAGAGGGGCGGTGCCGCGTTCGGCCCAGGCGCGCAACGCCGCGGGCGACAGCAGCAGCGGGATGTCGCGGGGCAGGGTGGCCAGCATGGCATGGTGGCGAAAGACGAAGCGCTCATCCTCTACCGCGACGGCCAGCGGGCGGATGCGTCGGGCCAGCGACGCGGCCCCGTTGCACAGGATCGCGATATGGTCGCCCAGGTCCTCGATGCGCTGTCCCTTCAGCGAGGGTCCCGAGCCGACCACCGCGATCATCGGCACGCCGCGTGGGATGAAGCGCGCCGATGGGCAAAGGGTCAACAGGAAGCGGCCGCGCCATGTGACGCGGCCGCTGGATCGGTCGATGGCCAGCCCGGGCCAGATGTCCTGTCGATGCGCACGCGACCGGCCCAGCACCCGGAAGCCGAGGCGGATCAGCTTGCGCGTCAGCGGCCGGTCCGAGCGGGCCATGCCGCGGTGTTACGCCGGGTCCTTGGCGTAGCGCAGATAGGGCAGGCGGATGTCGAGGGGGCCGAACTTCTCTGCGGCGGCCTTGTCGTCCAGCGACAGCGCCACGATCACGTCCTCGCCCGGCACCCAGTTGGCCGGGGTGGCCAGCGGCACGCCGTCGGTCTTGCGGACCGCGTCGAGCGCACGCAGGATTTCGGCGAAGTTGCGGCCGATCGACATCGGATAGGTCATGGTCAGCCGGACCTTCTTGTCCGGGCCGATGATGAAGACGGCACGGACGGTGGCGGAATCCGCCGGACTGCGCCCCTCGCCGGGCAGGTAGTATTCGGCCGGCAGCATGTCATACGCCTTGGCTACGGTCAGCGAGGTGTCGTCGATGATCGCGAAATTAGCCGGAACGCCCGCGACCTGCGCGATGTCGTTCTTCCATTTCCTGTGATCCTCGACCGAGTCGACCGAGACCCCGATGACCTTGGTGTTGCGCTTCTCGAATTCCGCGGCCAGCTGGGCCACGGCGCCGAACTCGGTCGTGCAGACCGGCGTGAAGTCGCGCGGATGGCTGAAAATGATTGCATAGCTGTCGCCCAGCCATTCATGGAAGCGGATCTCGCCTTCGGTCGAATCGGCGGTGAAATCGGGGGCGATGTCGTTGATGCGCAGGGACATGGGCTGTCCTTTCGGATTGGTTGCGTTTCCCGCAAGATAAGCGGGCCGACGCGGATTACCAGAGGAAGCGGCCCGGCGAAATGACCGGTGCATGGGCAGAGTGCCGCGACTCCCGGCCTTGCAGGTGGCAAGAGGCGGTGTCACCTTCGTCCCGACAAGCCAAAAAAGGAGGATGCGATGGGCTCGCTTCTGGACAAGCGCAAATTCTATGTTGACGGCCAGTGGACGGACCCGGTCGAGGGCCGCGACATGGAGGTGATCGACCCCTCGACCGAAGAGCCTGTCGCAGTGATATCCCTCGGCGGTCAGGGCGATACCGATGCGGCTGTCGCCGCCGCCAAGCGCGCCTTTCCGGCCTGGTCACGGACCGCGCCGGCCGAGCGACTGGCCCATGTCGAACGCATCCTCGCGATCTATGAACGGCGCGCCGACGACATGGCCTGGGCCATCAGCCACGAAATGGGCGCGCCGCAGGACATGTCGCGGGAAGACCAGGTCGGGGCAGGCAGCTCGCATATCCGGAACTTCATCACCGCGTTCAAGGGGTTCGAGTTCGTCCGTCCGCTTGGCGATCATGCGCCCTCCTGCGTGACCACCTGGGAGCCGGTGGGCGTGGTCGGGCTGATCACGCCCTGGAACTGGCCGATGAACCAGGTCACGCTGAAGGTCATTCCGGCGATTCTGGCGGGCGATACCTGCATTCTGAAACCGTCCGAGATCGCGCCGCTGTCCTCGATGCTGTTTGCCGAGATCATCGACGAGGCCGGTCTGCCAAAGGGTGTATTCAACCTGGTCAACGGCGACGGCACCGGCGTCGGCACGCAGTTGTCCACCCATCCCGATGTCGCGATGATCAGCTTTACCGGATCGACGCGAGCCGGCATCGCGATCACCAAAGCGGCGGCGGACAGCCTGAAGAAGGTGGTCCTGGAACTGGGCGGGAAGGGCGCGAACATCGTCTTCGCGGATGCCGACGAGAAGGCGGTGACACGCGGGGCGCGGCATTGTTTCTACAACACCGGCCAGTCCTGCAACGCCCCCACCCGGATGCTGGTCGAGCGGTCCATCTATGATCGCGCCGTCGAGACAGCAGCCAGGGTGGCCAGCGAGACGGCGGTCGCCGCCGCGCATCAGCCGGGCGCGCATATCGGGCCGGTGGTCTCGAAACAGCAATGGGAAAAGATCCAGGATCTGATCCAGGCCGGGATCGACGAGGGCGCGCGGCTTGTCGCCGGCGGCACCGGCCTGCCCGAAGGCGTGAATCGCGGCTATTTCGTGCGGCCGACGGTGTTTGCCGATGTCAGCAACGACATGACCATCGCCCGGCAAGAGATCTTCGGCCCGGTCCTGTCGATCATTCCCTTCGACAGCGAGGACGAGGCGGTGCGGATCGCCAACGACACGCCTTACGGGCTGACCAACTATGTCCAGAGCCAGGACGGCGCCAGGCGCAACCGCGTGGCGCGGCAGCTGCAATCCGGCATGGTCGAGATGAACGGGGTGTCGCGCGGGGCCGGTTCGGCCTTTGGCGGGGTCAAGATGTCGGGACGTGCGCGCGAGGGCGGCGTGATGGGCCTCGAGGAGTTCATGGACAGCAAGGCCATCAGCGGCTGGGACCCTGACCGCTGATGGCCGCTGGCCGCACCCGGGCCTGACAGGCGGCGGCTTCGGTCGCCGCATCCGGTCTGTTTACCCGGCTTCGCGGCGATGGCTGCATCTTGGCATCGCACATGTGACAACCGGCAGATGTGGTGTCGCTTTCGACAAGCTGTCAGGGACGGCAGGAAACGTCGTCGCAGGGATCAAGATGGGGCTTTTCGACAGGGTTCGCCGGATGCGTGGCGATCGGGCGGACCGCGCGCTGGTTGAACGCCTGTCCGCCAAGGGGCTTGTCCCGCAGCGACTTGGCCATTGCCTCGGGTCGCCGCAAGGCCGGAGGATCTTTCTGATCTCGAACGGGCCGTTGGACTGCGCCGACAGGATCGCGCGCGACGCGGCCGCCGACGACGTGATGATCCAGTTCAACAGTTGCAGGCATTCCGAGGCGCTGGAGGGCGCGAAGGCGCATCATGTCTACCTGCTTCACATGCGCCCGGTCGGCGGCAAGGTGATCGGCGGCGAGGCGCTCGCCGCCCGTCTGGGCAGCGATCTGCCTGCGGATGATGATCCTGTCGCCGTGGCCTGCTATGGCGGGCGATTCCTGACCCGGGATGCCGTCGAGCGCGCAAATCACCGGGGATTCGCCCTGCTCGATTATGATGCGCTTCTGAAGGCTGCGGCGGCCGATATTCCGTAGCGGATCATCCCCTCGATCGGGTTCACCGCGGTGCTGCTTCTGCTGCATGTCAACCGCATCCGCCAGGAATGCGGGCTGCCGCCGCACCGGATCATCCTTGCGGGCTATACCGGCGCCTATCCTCATGCGGTGTTCGTTCGCCATGACTTTGCGTTCGAACAGCGTTTCTACGAACAGTGCCCGGATCTTTTCTGCGTCGATGAGGCAGGCGGGGTGATGCCCTACCGCCCCTCGTCGCAGCGGCTGAAGTCGAACCTGCGCAACATGATCCCGGAGGACTTCGATTTCCTTCAGGCGGATCGATCGTCGCTGCTGGCCCTGCTTTCGAAATCGGCGTTCCAGGAGGGCGATGTCGAGCTTTCGGTCGAGCTGGCCAGAATGTCGCTGTGGTTCAGGCCGCGCAACATCGGCAAGAGTCTGCGGCTGCTGCTGGACGGCGAGATCGCTGCCGGCGAGCGGCAGGACTATCAGGACGCAGGCGTGCGGGTGATCGTGCCGAAGCCCGGCAAGGGGCACCGGCTTGTGCCCTTGCAGGCTGCAAGCCGCGTGCTCGACCCCGTCGACTTCACCAGGGGAATGGCAGAATTCGACCACCGCTTCGGCGCGCATGGCGCCTACACGATGCAGGCGGATGGCGGCGCGCGGCGGGCGCTGATCGTCAACCATACGGTCTGGCTTGCGCCCAACGGTCAGCATCTGGGCTGCCGGGTCGTGTCCGAGCAGATCGAAAAGGAGCTTGCGTCGAGGGGCATCGAGATCGCCGGGTGGGCCAACAGTCTTGAAGGGCTGAACAGGATCATCGCGATGGATCCGGGGCTGGGGTTCGATGCGGTGGTTATCAATGGCGAAGGAACGCTGCATCACGGAAGGCCAAGGGCCTTCGAGATCCTGGTGATGGGCAGGACGCTGGCCGGCATGGGCAAGGACGTGCATCTGATCAACGCGGTCTGGGAACAGAACCCCGATCACTTCCTGGAACCGCTGCAGCATTTCAGGTCGGTCGCGGTGCGGGATCAGGATTCCGCCCGAACCCTGTCGGCTGCGGGCGTGTCGGCAATCTATGCGCCGGACCTGTCCTGGAGCCATGACCTGCCGACCGCAGGCAAGGCCTGCGACGAGGGCCTGATCGGGGTTCAGGACAACGTCCTTCGCGACGCCTCGCGATGCCTTGCCGCGGTGGCGCGCCGGACCTCGCTGCCATATTTCGTCATGGCGCGGCATTCTTACGAGATCCAGCAGGAAATCCTTGAGGGCAAGGACCCGCTGCGGCTGCCGAAGGTTCTGGAGCTGGACGATTTCAAGGGGATGTCGGCCTGGATCAGCGGCAGGTATCACGGAACGATCCTGGCGTTGCGTCATCGCCAGAAGGTGGTGGCGACGGCCTCGAACACATCGAAGATCTCGCGGCTTCTGGACGAATTGCGGATGGGCGGGGCCTTCATCGAGGACGCGCAGTTCGGGTCGGACGCGGAATTCTGGGACCAGGCGCGCAGGCAGCTGGACGCCTATCCGGCCGGTTGGGCCGAGCGGGTCGAGGCGTTCGAAGCGCTGGCCCGCCGCAGCTCGGCCGAGATGTTCGACCGGATCGCCGGCTAGGGCGGCGCGGCGCGGCGGGGCAAGCCGCGCGCCGGCGCCGTCATCCGATCTCGGCCAGGAAGATATAGCCCGCGCCGTAGATGGTCTTGATCAGGCGGGGGTTCCTGGGGTCCTCGCCAAGCTTGGTGCGAAGCCGCGAAATCCGCACATCCATGGCCCGGTCAAAGCTTTCGCCGGCCGCCCCCCCCAGCGTCTCCAGCATCTGGGTGCGGGTAATCAGGCGGCGCGGCATGTCGGTAAACATGCGCAGCACCTCGGCCTCGGCATGGCTGAGCGGGGTGGCGGCGCCGTCCGGCGCGATCAGCATGTACCGGTCGAAATCGGCGGTCCAGCCGGCAAAGCGTACGGTCGACCCGGCCCGCCCGGCGGGCTGGGCCGGGCGCCGCAGCCTTGCACGGATCCGGGCAACGACCTCGGCCGGTTCGAAGGGCTTGATGATGTAATCGTCGGCCCCCAGTTCCAGGCCGGTCACGCGATCCTGGACCTGCGCGCGGCCCGATATGATGATGATCGCAGCACCCGATTCGGTCGCCAGCCGGTGCACGAGCGCCAGCCCGTCGCGGTCGGGCAGGCCGAGGTCGATCAGGCAGGCATCCGGGGTGATTCGCCGCAGCGCGGCCTCGAACTCGGTGGCGCGGGCAAAGGCCACGCTGCGGAAACCCGCATCCTCCATGGCCTGCGACAGCAGCCGGCGGATTTCCGGCTCGTCGTCGAGGATCGCGATCAGCGGGGCGTCGGTCATGTCCTCTTTCCGGCTTCGGCCAGCGCCGCGGCAAGGCGGGCCTGTGTGAACGGTTTCGTCAGCACCGGCCCCTGCGCCCGTGCGCGCAGCGGATCGCCCGGCGGCAGCGAGGTCATCAGCACCATCGGCAAGGACGCGTCCAGATCGACGCCCAGCCCGTCGCCAAGCTGGATGTCGGACAGCATCATGGTCAGGCCGGGCAGGTCGGTCATGGCGCACGCCTCGGCGAGGCTGCCGGCCTCGAGCACGGCGTGACCCAGATCGGTCAACTGGCCGCGAACCTGCATGCGGACGCTGTCGTCGTCCTCGACGAGCAGGATCATCTGGCGGGCGATGGGGCGCAGCGGCAGGCGCAGCCTCACGCGACCGCCACGCGGGGTATTGTCGAGCCGCATCGTGCCGCCGACCAGCTTGGTCTGGTCATAGACCATCGACAGGCCAAGACCGGAGCCCTGTCCCTTCTTGGTCGTGAAGAACGGTTCGGCTGCCCGCGCCAGCGCCTCGGGCGTGAAGCCGGGGCCGGTGTCGGTGACGGTCAGTTCGATCCACTCTCCGCTGAAGCGCGCCTCCAGCGCGATGACACCGGGCCCGGCAATGGCGGCGTTGGCGTTCAGGATCAGGTTCAGAAGCGAATCCTGCAAGGCGCCGGCGTCCAGCAGCACCTGGCCATCGGGCAGGTCGATGGCAAGGTCGAGCACCGTCCCTTCGGCCAGCGAGGGGCGGGCCAGCGTTGCGACGTCGCGCAGCAGTCTGGCCAGATCGACCGGTTGCAACGCCATCTCGCGCGGGCCGCTGATCCTGGCCAGACGGTCCAGCAGGGTGGCGCCGCGCCGGGCCGCGGCCAGCGTCGCCTGCACATCCTGCGCGGCATGGCCGGGCAGGTCCAGCGCCGCGAGCCGGCCCTGAAGCCCGAGAATGATGGTGAGAAGATTGCCGAAATCATGGGCCATGCCCGAGGTCAGCTGTGCCGCGAGGCTGCGCTTGGAGGCGTGCGACAGCGCCTCGCGGGCCTGCACCTCGGCACTGACATCGGTGGACAGGATATAGACCCCGTGGCTCGCGCTATCAGGAGTCAACGCGATGCGGATGCGCCGGCCCGAAGTCGGGTGGGTGATTTCGAACACCTGCGCTTCGCCTGACAGGGCGCATTCCAGCCACGGCCTGATCGCGTCGAAGGTCGGCGCGCCCAGGGCTTGTTCCACGGTCATGCCGATGACGTTGCCCGCCGCGCCCGGAAAGATCGATGGCAGCCGGCGATTTGAAAACGTGTAGCGGTATTCGCCATCGACATGGGCGATATGGGCCGGGACCATCTCGGTCACCTGCCGGGTGCGGGCCTCGGTCCGGGTCAGGATGCGCTGCGCCTCTTGCAGGGCGGCGTTGGTGGCGGCAAGTTCCCGGTTCGCCGCCGCCAGCCTCTCGGCATGATCCAGGACCTGTCCGGACAGTTCCTCGGACCGCGCGCGCAGCAGCGATTCCTGGCGCTTGATGTCGGTGATGTCGGTATAGACGGTGATCCAGCCGCCCTGCGCCAGCGGCGCGCCCTCGACCGCGATGCAGCAGCCATTGGCGCGCTCGCGCTCGAAGTAATGCGGCTGGAACGTGCGCGCCTGTTCGACGCGAAAGGCGACCGCCGCCTCGGGATCGTCCTGGGGTCCGTATTCGCCGCGCATGACCAGGAAACGGATCGTGTCCTCGAAACGGGTTCCGGGGTGGGTCAACTCCGCGGGAAGGTCGAACATCGCCTGATACTGGCGGTTGGCGACGGCAAGCCGCAGGTCGGCGTCAAAGATCGACAAGGCCTGGCCGATGAGATTCAGGCCCGAGCGGGTGAGGTCGGCGTAAAGTTCGTGCGGGGTCATCGATCTTGCCCTGTCATGTCGCGCGGGCGGCGGCTGGCCGGGTGTCGTGGCGCGCCTGGCTCGCCCGATCTTCGATAGCATTGCGCCGCCATGGGCGGAAGTGTTGTAACATTTTGTTGGATTCTCGAAAAACTGCGGCAAAGATTGGCGGCAACAGTATCGGCCATGCGGGGTGCGGAGGGGCGCGCCGCAGCGCGCTGCAAGAAAGCGCGACAGGGGAGGAAACATGCCGGACCAGCAGGCGCCGTCAGGCGAATTGCATTCACTTCCCGCGCTCTTGGCGCGGAATGCGGCCCGTTACGCCAACCGGCCCGCCTATCGCGAAAAGGAATTCGGGATATGGCAAAGCTGGACCTGGGCCGAGGCCGCCGAAGAGATCCGTGCCATGGCGCTGGGTCTGCTGGCACTGGGGCTGAAGCCCGGCGAACACGTCGCGATCATCGGACGCAACCGGCCGGCTCATTACTGGGGCATGATCGCCGCGCAGATGTGCGGAGCCGTCCCGGTGCCGCTGTATCAGGACGCGGTGGCCGAAGAGATGGCCTACGTGCTGGAACATTGCGGCGCCCGTTTCGTGCTGTGCGGCGACCAGGAGCAGGTGGACAAGGTTCTTGAGGTCGAGGAGACCGTCAAGGGGATTGAGCAGATCATCTATACCGACCGGCGCGGCATGCGGAAATACGATCATACCCGCATGAACGCGCTGGCCGATGTCCAGGCCGAGGGGCGTGCCGGCAGCACGCGGCTGGCGCCTGAACTGGACGCCCGCATCGCGCGGCTGGATTACGACAGCATCTGCGTGATGCTGTATACCAGCGGGACGACCGGCAAGCCCAAGGGCGTCGTGCTGTCCAACCGAAACATCATCGAGACCGCGAAGAATTCGGCCGATTTCGACCGGCTGACGCACCGCGAAGAGATCGTGGCCTATCTTCCGATGGCCTGGGTTGGCGATTTCATCTTCTCGGTCGGGCAGGCGCTGTGGGCGGGGTTCACCGTCAACTGCCCCGAGGGCGCGCACACGATGATGACCGACATGCGCGAGATCGGGCCGACCTATTTCTTCGCCCCGCCGCGCGTATTCGAGGGCCAGCTGACCACCGTGATGATCCGGATGGAGGACGCCAGCTCGCTCAAGCGCTGGATGTTCCGGCGTTTCATGGCGATCGCGCAGCGCGTCGGGCCGTCACTTCTGGACGACAAGCCGGTGGGTTTTGGGGACAGGCTGGCCTATGGGCTGGGCAATCTTCTGATTTACGGGCCGCTGAAGAACACGCTTGGCCTGTCGCGGGTTCGCGTCGGCTATACCGCAGGCGAGGCGATCGGCCCCGAGATCTTCGATTTCTATCGCAGCCTCGGCATCAACCTGAAGCAGCTTTACGGCCAGACAGAGGCCTCGGTGTTCATCACCCAGCAGCCCGACGGACAGGTGCGGTCCGACACGGTGGGCGTGGCCAGCCCCGGGGTGGAACTGAAGATCGCCGAGAATGGCGAGGTGTTCTATCGCGGCCCCGGCACCTTCGTCGAATACTTCAAGAACCCCGAAAGCACCGCGTCCACCAAGGACTCCGAGGGCTGGGTGGCCACCGGCGATGCGGGTTTCTTTGAGGAGGCCACCGGTCATCTGCGGATCATCGATCGCGCCAAGGATGTCGGCAAGATGGCCGATGGCAGCATGTTCGCGCCCAAATATGTCGAGAACAAGCTGAAATTCTACCCCAACATCCTCGAGGCCGTGGTGCTGGGCAACGGGCGCGATTTCTGCACGGCGATGATCAATATCGACCTGAACGCGGTCGGCAACTGGGCCGAACGCAACAATATCTCCTACGGCAGCTATCAGGAGCTGGCCGGGCATCCACAGGTCTACGCCACGATCAAGGACCATGTCGAAACGGTCAACAAATCGGTTGCCGACGATCCGATGCTGTCGGGCTGCCAGATCCACCGCTTCCTGGTGCTGCACAAGGAACTGGACCCCGACGACGGCGAGATGACCCGCACCCGCAAGGTCCGCCGTGCCGTGATCAGCGACAAGTTCGCCGATCTGGTGGCGGCGCTGTATGACGGGTCGGACAGCATCTATACCGAAACCGAGGTCACCTACGAGGACGGCCGCAAGGGCAAGATCACCGCGACGCTGAGGATCGAGGATGCGCAGGTCTTCGGCGACGCGCAGGGGCACAAGGTGGCGGCACAATGACTCAGCCCGTGGCAAAGACCTCTCGGGATGCGCAGGAAGCGGCGCTTTGTGATGGCCTTCTGGCCTGCCCTGATTGTCGCGCCGCGCTGAGCGCGGCGGCGGAATGTCAGGGATGCGGTGCGCGCTTTGAAGCCGAAGAGGATGGGACGCCCATGCTGTTTCCGACGGGTTCGCGGCGGGTCAGCTTTGATCTGCCCGCTGGTGCCTGCGATCCGTCACGGCTGGATGTGGACGCATTCTACCGCTATCCGAAAAGGCACGGCCAGCCGCGTGGCGGCACATATCACCTCGACCGCGCCCATGCCGATGTCATGGCGGACATGCGCAAGGACAGCCTTGTCATCGATCTGGGTTGCGGAGGGGCGCAGATGCGCGAATGGGTCGAGGGGCAGGGTCTGCGCTATCTGGGCACGGATGTGTCAAAGAGGCGGGTTCACGACTGGCTGCAACGCCATGGCGGGGCCGATATCCTCTGTGACAGCCACGCGCTTCCGTTTCGTGACGGGGTGGCGGATGTACTCTACAGCGCGGCGGTCTGGGAGCATCTGGCCTTTCCTCAGCTGGCAGCCCAAGAGGCCGCGCGCGTTCTGCGTCCGGGCGGGTATCACCTTGGCTCGGCCTCTTTTCTCGAACCCTGGCACGATTCCAGTTATTTCCACATGACCCCGTTCGGCATTCACATGTCGCTGATCCTCGCCGGCCTGAAGCCGCTCTATATCTGGCCAGAAACCGCATGGTCCGGCTTCGTTGCGATCATGCAGATGGGCAACAAGGCGACGAAGCCATTAAGCTTTCTCGGGCGGATCATGAATGCGTGGTATCTTGCGCCGAAAGCCGCTCAGGCGGCACTGCGCAATCGTCGCCTTCCGCAGCCATCCGACCTGATCCTGCCGCGAGGCATCGTCTCGGGCGCTATCGCTTGGATCGCACAGAAACCCAATGAGGAGCCGGCGTAATGGCGAGTGTTCCAGAAGAGGGCGTCGTGACGCCCGATGGCCGCCAGATCGGTGGTGTGCTGATGGAGATGAAGAACATCACGCTGCGCTTTGGCGGGGTGGTCGCGGTCAAGGATATCAGCTTTGACATCCGCAAGGGCGAGATCCGCGCGATCATCGGCCCGAACGGCGCGGGCAAGTCCTCGATGCTGAACGTCATCTCGGGCTTCTACAACCCGCAAGAGGGCGAGGTCTGGTTCAAGGGTTATCGCCGAGGGCCGATGAAGCCCTACGAGGTGGCCCGGCTGGGGATCGCGCGGACATTCCAGAACATCGCTCTGTTCGACGGAATGACGGTGCTCGACAACATCATGACCGGCCGGCTGAACAAGATGCGGTCCGGCTTTCTCGCGCAGGCGCTGTGGTGGGGTGCGGCCGAACGCGAAGAGATCGAGAACCGCGCCCAGGTCGAGAAGATCATCGACTTCCTGGAAATCCAGAACATCCGCAAGACTCCTGTGGGCCGGCTGCCCTACGGGCTGAAGAAGCGCGTCGAACTGGCCCGCGCGCTGGCCGCCGAGCCCCAGCTTCTGCTGCTGGACGAGCCGATGGCCGGCATGAATGTCGAGGAGAAGGAGGACATGTCCCGCTTCATCCTGGATGTGAATGACGAATTCGGGACAACCATCGCCCTGATCGAACACGACATGGGCGTGGTGATGGACATCAGCGACCGGGTGGTCGTGATGGATTACGGTCGCAAGATCGGTGACGGGACCCCCGCCGAGGTGCGTGGAAATCAGGAAGTCATCGACGCCTATCTGGGTGTCGCCCATGACTGACCGGTACAAGGAGAGCGCGAAATGGACCAGCTGATCTATGCCACCGAGGTCCTTCTGAACGGTCTGATGACCGGGGTGATGTATGCGCTGGTCGCCCTTGGATTCGTGCTGATCTTCAAGGCTTCGGGCGTCTTCAACTATGCACAGGGCGTGCTGGCGCTGTTTGCCGCGCTGACGCTGGTCGGCATCCAGCAGGGGCAGATCCCCTTCGCGCACATGATCAACGCGATGTTCGGAACCCACCTTGAAACCTTTGGCTGGACCGTGCCGTCGCTGGTGGCGATCCTGCTGACGGCGATGGTGATGGTCGTGCTGGCCTTCCTGATCGAGAAACTTGTCTTGCAGCATCTGGTCGGGCAGGAGCCGATCATCCTGTTCATGGCGACGATCGGCCTGGCCTATTTCCTGGAAGGCCTGGGCGATGTGATGTGGGGGGCCGATATCAAGACGCTGGATGTCGGGCTGCCGCAAGGCATCTCGGAGACGATCGAAGGGGTGACGGCCGACTGGTTCGGCTATGGGTTCTTCATCGATCGGCTGGATCTCTGGGCCACCGCGATCGCCGCGGCACTGGTCGCGGCGCTGGTCGCCTTCGCGCAATACACCAAGCAGGGCCGGGCGATGCGGGCGGTGGCCGACGACCATCAGGCGGCGCTGTCGGTCGGCATCAGCCTGCGCTTCATCTGGGTGATGGTCTGGTCGATCGCCGGCTTCGTGGCGCTGGTGGCGGGCATCATGTGGGGCACCAAATCGGGCGTGCAGTTCAGCCTGTCGCTGATCGCGCTGAAGGCGCTGCCGGTGCTGATGCTGGGAGGGTTCACCTCGATCCCCGGCGCGATTGTCGGCGGGCTGATCATCGGCGTGGGTGAGAAGCTGTTTGAATTCCTCATCGGCCCGATGATCGGCGGGGCCACCGAGAACTGGTTCGCCTATGTCCTGGCGCTGATCTTCCTCGTCTTCCGCCCCCAGGGGCTGTTCGGCGAGCGCATCATCGAGCGGGTGTGACCATGAACGATTTCAATGCCTCCGTTCGGGATGTCCGGGCACCGACGACGTGCGACGGGTCGCCCTGTCTTCGGTGCGGGACCGACACGCAGACTGAGGGCGACGGGGGCTGGACCCCCTCTGTGACGGCGATGCTGGGAGAGATTCAATGATCTATCGTGAGGCGGGCGACTTCAAGACCGGATACCGCGAAGACGGACAGACCTTTCCGATCAAGCTGGATCGCTGGGCCTATTATGGTGTGCTGGCCGTGGCGTTCGGGATCATCCCCTTCGTCATCAACGACTACTGGGCCAGCGCGGTGCTGGTGCCGTTCCTGATCTATGCGATCGCAGCGATGGGTCTGAACATCCTGACCGGTTATGCGGGTCAGGTCAGCCTGGGCACCGGTGGCTTCATGGCGGTGGGCGCTTATGCGGTCTACAAGCTGATGACCGCGTTCCCTGATGTCAATATCGTCATCCACATACTTCTGGCCGGTTTCGTGACCGCCTTCGTGGGCATGCTGTTCGGCCTGCCCAGCCTGCGGATCAAGGGGTTCTACCTCGCCGTGGCAACGCTGGCCGCGCAGTTCTTTCTGGTCTGGCTGTTCAACAAGGTGCCATGGTTCTACAACTATTCGGCGTCCGGTCAGATCACTGCCCCCGAGCGCACCTTTCTGGGCGAGGCGGTTACCGGACCGGCCAGCAGTGCCCCTGCGAAATATCTGATCTGCCTTGGCTTTGCCTTCGTGCTGGCCTGGTTGGCGCGGAACCTGACGCGCGGCATGCTGGGGCGCAAATGGATGGCAATCCGCGACATGGACATCGCCGCCGAGATCATCGGGGTGAACCCGCTTGGCGCGAAACTGTCCGCCTTCGCGATCAGCAGCTTCTTTATCGGAGTAGCCGGTGCGCTGCTCTTCGCCGTCTATCTGGGCGCGGCCGAGGTCGGCGAGGCATTCGGCATCAACAAGAGCTTCCTGGTGCTGTTCATGATCATCATCGGCGGGCTGGGCAGCATCTTCGGCAGCTTTGCGGGCGCGGCCTTCCTGGTCCTGCTGCCGGTGCTGTTGAAGAACCTGCTGGTCGGCAGCCTCGGATGGCCCACGGATCTGGCCGCGCATCTGGAGTTGATGATCGTCGGCGCACTGATCGTGTTCTTCCTGATCGTCGAGCCGCACGGACTGGCCCGGCTGTGGGCGCTGGCCAAGGACAAGCTGCGCTTGTGGCCGTTCCCGCACTGATACCATGAAAGACCGGGCAACCGGCAAAGTTCACCTTGGGGAGGAGACCCGAATGACACTGAAATTCACTGCACTTGTCGCCGCCGGACTGATGGCGGCCGCGCCCGCGATGGCCGATCTTGTCGTGCCCAATCTCAGCTACCGCACCGGACCCTATGCTGCCAACGGCATCCCTTATGCCGATGGGTTCAATGACTATTTCACCCTGCTGAACGAGCGCGACGGCGGCATCGGTGGCGAGAGGATCCAGGTTCCCGAATGCGAGACCGCCTACAACACCGAGAAGGGTGTGGAATGCTATGAATCGCTGAAGGGTCAGAACCCGCTGGTGATGAACCCGCTGTCCACCGGCATCACCTATCAGCTGATCCCGAAGGTCGGCTTCGACGGCATCCCGCTGTACACGCCGGGCTATGGCCGGACCTCGGCCAAGAATGGCAAGGTGTTCGAGTGGGTGTTCAACGCGCCCGCGAACTACTGGGATGGCGCGTCGGTCGCAGTGAAGCATATCCTGGATCAGGAAGGCGGCGATCTGAACGGCAAGAAGATCGCGCTGGTCTATCACAACAGCGCCTACGGCAAGGAGCCGATCCGGACCTTGCAGGAACTGTCGGAGAAACATGGTTTCGAGTTGCTGGAACTGCCCGTCGACGCGCCGGGGCAGGAGCAGAAAAGCCAGTGGCTGCAGATCCGCCGCGACAAGCCGGACTATGTCATCATGTATGCTTGGGGTGTGATGAACCAGGTCGCCATCCAGGAGGCGGTGAACATCCGTTTTCCGATGGACCACATGATCGGCATCTGGTGGTCGGGGTCCGAAAACGACGTGAAGCCCGCAGGCGCAGGCGCCGATGGCTACAAGGCGCTGACCTTCCACGGTGTCGGCCAGGATTACCCGCTCTATGACGACATGAAGACGCATGTCCTTGACGCCGGCAAGGCGTCCGGGGCCGGCGATCAGGTCGGCACGGTGCTGTATTCGCGCGGCGCCTACGCAGCTCTCGTGATCGCCGAGGCGATCCGCAAGGGGCAAGAAGTTGCCGGCACCTCGCAGATCAGCGCCGCGCAGCTGCGCGACGGTTTTGAAGCGCTGGACATCACCGCCGAGCGGATGGACGAGCTGGGCCTTCCGGATTTCGGTCAGCCGGTCAAGCTGTCCTGCGAGAACCACGGCGGCGACGGGCTGGCCCGGCTGCAGCAGTGGAGCGCGTCGGAGGAAAAATGGACCCTGATCACCGATTTCATCGAACCCGATGAAGAGGTGCTGGCGCCACTGATCGCCGAGGACAGCGCGGCCTACGCCGCCGAGGCCGGCGTCACCGAACGCTGCAACTGATCCCTGGCCCCGGCGGTGAGGTTTCCGCCGGGGTCCTTGACGCCACGGAGGTTGCCATGCTCGACGATGCGAACAGTGAGAAATTGTTGGAAGTCAACAATATAGAGGTGATCTACAATCACGTCATCCTGGTGCTTAAAGGTGTCAGCCTGTCGGTCCCGAAAGGTGGCATCACCGCTTTGCTGGGCGGCAATGGTGCCGGCAAGACGACGACGCTGAAGGCCATCTCGAACCTGCTGGCCAGCGAGCGCGGCGAGGTGACGAAAGGCAGCATCATCTATCGTGGCGAGCGTGTGGCCGGACAGAACCCGGCGGCACTGGTCAAGCGCGGCGTGATCCAGGTCATGGAAGGTCGGCATTGCTTCGAGCATCTGACCGTCGAGGAGAACCTGCTGACCGGCGCCTATACCCGCAGCGACGGCGCGGCCGCGGTCAAGCGCGATCTGGAAATGGTCTACGACTATTTCCCTCGCCTGCGCGAGCGGCGGAAATCTCAGGCCGGCTATACCTCGGGCGGAGAGCAGCAGATGGTGGCGATGGGGCGCGCGTTGATGTCGCGGCCCGAGACGATCCTTCTGGACGAGCCTTCGATGGGCCTGGCGCCGCAGCTGGTCGAGCAGATCTTCCAGATCGTCAAGGCCGTGAACGAGGGCGAAGGCGTCACCTTCCTGCTGGCCGAGCAGAACACCAATGTCGCCCTGCGATATGCCCATTACGGCTATATCCTCGAGAATGGCCGGGTGGTCATGGATGGCCCGGCCGCTCAGCTGCGCGAGAACCCGGATGTAAAGGAATTCTATCTGGGCATGTCGGACGAGGGGCGCAAGTCGTTCCGCGACGTGCGCAGCTATCGCCGGCGCAAGCGCTGGCTGGCCTGAGGGAGCCATCATGGGACATTATGACGATCTTGAAGTCCGCAGTCAGGACGAGCGTGGCGAGTCACTTGCGACAGCGCTGCCTCGGGCCGTGCGACGGGCGAAGACGGCACCGTTTCTGGCCCGGCTTCTGCGTCAGGTCGAACCGGAACAGATCATCGACCGCGCCGCGCTGGCCCATCTGCCGGTGATCCGCAAGGCCGAACTGTCCGAGGCGCAGCGCATCCGGCCCCCGTTCGGCGGGCTCACGACGCTGAAGGCGCACGAGTTCGACCATGTCTTTCAAAGCCCCGGTCCCATTTACGAACCGGGCCGCCGCGAGAATGACTGGTGGCGGTTGGGTCGGTTCCTGCACGCGTCCGGCGTCGGAAGAGGCGATATCGTCCAGAATTGCTTCGGCTATCACCTGACGCCCGCAGGCATGATGTTTGAATCGGGGGCAAGGGCGGTCGACGCCGCGGTGCTGCCTGCCGGCACCGGCCAGACCGACCTGCAGGTCCGTGCCGCCGCCGATATCGGCACAACCTGCTATGCCGGAACCCCGGATTTCCTGAAGGTGATCCTGGATCGGGCGGCCGAGATGGGCGAGACCCTGTCCTTCACCAAGGCCGTCGTCGGGGGCGGTGCGCTGTTCCCATCGCTTCGCCAGGCCTATGCGGACCAGGGCATCGTGACGCGGCAATGCTACGCGACCGCCGATCTGGGCAATATCGCCTATGAAAGCGAGGCGCTGGAAGGCATGATCGTCGATGAGGGGGTGATCGTCGAGATCGTCCGCCCAGGCACCGGCGATCCGGTCGGCGACGGCGAGGTGGGCGAAGTTCTGGTTACCACCCTGAACCCCGATTACCCGCTGATCCGCTTTGCCACTGGCGATCTGTCTGCCGTCCTGCCCGGCACCAGTCCTTGCGGTCGTACCAACATGCGCATCAAGGGCTGGATGGGACGGGCGGACCAGACCACCAAGATCAAAGGCATGTTCGTGCGTCCCGAACAGGTTGCCGCGCTGGTTGCGCGTCATCCGGAAATTGCCCGCGCCCGGGTCATAGCGGATCGCGATGGAGAGATGGATGTGATGACCGTCCAGCTGGAATCGCCCGCCGATTCAGTGGACGCCTACGTCACATCGGTCGCGGATACGCTGAAGCTCAGAGGCGTTATCCAGATCGTCGCGCCAGGCAGTCTGCCCAATGACGGCAAGGTCATCGAGGATCGGCGCAGCTATGACTGAATAGCGCCAATTTGATCCGTTAACTTGTTTGAAAGCCTGTTCGCGGCGACATTCGGAAAAGATGTTGCAAGGGCGGATATCACCATGGCTGCGGACAAGGGCTCCACCGGAGCAACGATCATTATCAAGCGTGGCCCGGAAGTGGTTGAAGAGGGTCACCACGGCGGTGCCTGGAAGGTCGCCTATGCAGACTTCGTGACCGCCATGATGGCGTTCTTCCTGTTGATGTGGTTGCTGAATGCGACCACAGAAAAGCAGCGGACAGGTCTGGCCGATTATTTCAACCCGACGATCGTGCACACACCGGGCGCCGCTGGCGACGGAATCGAGGCCGGCGTTCGCCATGCCGTACTCCAGGACGTTCCCGACAGCGAGATGGCGGCCGATTTCGAACAGCTTGCCGCGCATGTCCAGCAACAGCTTACCGGCACCGGCGCCGAATCGATGCAGATGACGAATATTCTGCGCCATGTGGTGACCCGGGTCACCGATGAAGGGCTGGTGATCGAATTGACCGATCTGACCGGCGAGCCACTGTTCGTTGACGATACCGCGCAGCCGCAACCGGCCCTCACAGAGCTGGCGCGGATCCTGTCCCGGGTTCTGGCGCGTGTGAAGAACGAACTGGCGATTTCGGGCCATGTCCGCGCCTATCCCGAGATGCTGGTGTCGTCGCCCGTCTGGGCCTTGTCCGATGCCCGCGCCCATGCGGTCCGCAACCTGCTGGAACGCGCGGAACTGGATCCGAAGCGGATCCAGCGGGTCACGGGCTATGCCGACCGCAAGAACCGCTCGGACAATCCGATGGATCCGGCGAACAACCGGATCGAGGTGATTTTACTCAGATGACCGGACAGGCGGCACGACGGTTAGGCGAATCTTAAGCTGTCTGCCGCATGGTCGGTCCCAACGCTGATCTGAAAAGGGTATCCGTCCATGTCCATGTCCTCCGCGCTGAATGCCGGCGTCGTCGGCCTTGTCGCGAATGCAACGCGTCTGGCGACGATTTCCGACAACATCGCCAATTCGGGAACCTATGGCTACAAGCGCATGGAAACCGAATTCGATGCATTCGTGCTCAATCAGAATCGTTCTGCGGGGCTTTATTCCGCCGGCGGTGTGCGCGCATCGACCTATCGGGCGATCGAGGAATACGGGGCGCTTGTTCCGACGGCGAACCCCCTGGACATCGCGATCGCCGGACGCGGGATGTTGCCGGTCACGTCGGCGGTTGATCTTGACAACGGTTTCCAGCAACTGCCCATGATGATGACCCGCACCGGATCGTTCCGCACCGATGCGGAAGGGGTGCTTCGCACGGAATCCGGGCTGGTGCTTCTGGGGTGGCCTGCCCAGGCGGACGGGTCGGTGCCGGTGATGCCGCGTGACACGATGGGCACGCTCCAGCCGGTGCGCATCTCGGCCAACCAGACTGCGGGCGATCCCACCACCCGGGTGAGTCTGGGCGTCAACCTTCCCGCGACACAGACGCTGCCGACCGCACCGGGAGACCCGCTGGCACTGAAGGTCGAGTATTTCGGCAACCTTGGAACCTCGGAGTCGCTGGATATCACCTTCATCCCCGACACGACGGATCCGACCGGGATGTCCAACACCTGGGTTATGGAAATCCGCGATTCCGCTTCCGACCCGGCGGCGAACCTGATCGGATCTTACCGCGTCGTATTCGACGACACGCAGGCGAATGGCGGCAGCATACAATCTGTCACCACTCTGACCGGCGGGGCGTATGATCCCGCGACGGGGGCGCTCTCGCTGACCGTCGCCGGCGGGCCGATGAGCCTGATGATCGGCACGCCGGCCGGTGCGACCGGTCTGCGGCAGCTTTCCGCCAGCTTCTCGCCGACAAATATTTCCAAGAACGGTTCGCCCGTCGGCAATCTGACAACGGTCGAAATCGACCAGGATGGCTTTCTGAAGGCGACGTATGACACCGGTTTCGTCAGGACACTCTACCAGATTCCTCTGGTTGACGTGCCCAATCCTAACGGACTGCTCTCAACCGACTCCCAAGCATTCAAGATATCGCCGACTTCGGGCAACTTCTTTCTATGGGATGCGGGCGACGGTCCTACCGGTTCCGTTCAGGGCTATGCTCGCGAGGCTTCAACCACCGATGTCGCCGAGGAACTGACGCACCTGATCCAGACGCAGCGCGCCTATTCCTCGAACGCCAAGATCATTCAGACGGTCGACGAGATGCTTCAGGAAACCACGAACATCAAGCGATGACGAGATCGCCTTGGCCTAAGTCGGAGAGTTGAAATGAGTATCACACGGGCGCTGACCAATGCCGTCTCGGGGCTGACCGCAAACGCGCGCGGTACCGAGACGGTCGCCTCGAACCTCGCCAATATCATGACGCCAGGCTATGCGCGGCGCGAGGTCGCACAGACGGCGCAGACCCTGGGCGGGAACACTGGGGGCGTGCGTATCGATGGCATCACGCGCATCGTCAACGCCAGTCTCGTCGCCGAGTCGCGCTTGGCGTCTTCGGCAAGTGCTGAGGCCTCCACGCGGCTCGAGTTTCTGACGCGGATGGGAGAACTGATCGGCCTGCCCGGAGAGTCCGGCTCTCTCGGCCGAGCATTGGATGATTTCTCGAACACCCTGCAGTCGTCCGCGACACGCCCCGACGACGAATTGCGGCTGTCGGCCGTGGTGGATACTGCCGCACGTCTGGCGACCCGGCTTAACTCCGCGTCGCAAGCCATACAGGAGGCGCGTGGCGCCGCAGATCGCGCCATCGCGGCCGACGTCGCGACGCTGAACGCAAGCCTCGAGAGGGTGGCTTATCTGAACCGGCGCATCTCGATCATCGAAAGCGACGGAACCGATGCCTCATCGCTGGTGGACGAACGCCAGTCCGTGATCGATCGCATCGCGCAGATCGTTCCCTTGCAGGAGGTCGCGCGGGAACATGGCAAGGTCGCGCTGTTCACCGCAGAAGGCGCCGTGCTGCTTGACGGAAGTCGGCCCAGCAGCTTCGAATTCAGCGCCGTGGGGCAGATGACCCACGATCTTGCCGTCGGCACACCGCCGGTCATGCGGCTTGTCCAGAACGGCGCGGAACTGACTGCTGGCCAGATGAGACTGTTTGCGGGCGGCACGCTCGCGGCGAATTTCGCGATCCGAGACGAACTGGCCCCGCAGCTGCAACGCGAACTGGATGTTCTGGCCCTGGATCTGCACGATCGGCTGGCCGCTCCTTCGGTGGACACCACCATCGGGGCTGCGGACCCGGGCTTGCTCACGGATTCTGGTCTGCGGGCGGACATTGCATCGCTCTCTGGTCTTTCGGGGCGTATCGGCGTCAACCAGCTTGTCCAACCAGAGGCCGGCGGCGCGCTGTGGCGGCTTCGCAGCGGCCTTGGCGCGCTTGCGCAGGGACCGGTCGGAGATTCGGGCTTGCTGCTGTCTCTGGCAGATGCGCTCAGCGAAGTGCGTCCCGCCACTGCAGCTGGCGGTTTCGAGGGCAATGGCTCGCTGGTGAGTCGTTTTGCCGAGATCGAGGCCCGCGTGGCGACGCGCCGCGTCAGCGCCGAAGCGGACAGCTCAGTTCGAAACAGTCGGTCGGGCACGATCGCGTCCCGTCTGATGTCGGATGGCGTGGATAGCGACGCCGAGATGCAGCGGCTTCTGCAATATGAACAGGCCTACGCCGCGAATGCCCGGGTGATACAGGCGATCGAAGAGATGATGGATCAGATATTGAGGCTTTGAAGATGACCGTTCATTCCATTGGCGACCAAGCGCGCGCCTTCGCACTTCAGGCCGCATCCTATCGACTCAAGACCACGCTGGCTACGCTGACCCAGGAAATGGCCAGCGGAGAGGTGGCTGATATCGGGCAGCGCCTCGGCGGCAACACGCAGATCCTCAGCCGCATCGAAACGCGCATCTTGTTCATGGAACAGTTGGGCCGGAACACGGCAGAGGCGGCCACACTGACCCAAGGCATGCAGGACGTCCTTGAGTCCGTGCGCTCCGAGGTCGGTGCATTGGGGCTGTCGCTGTTGGCCGAACCCTTCAACGAGACAGAGTCGCTGCTGTCGATGCGTGCCGGCGAGGTCGCGGATGCATTCGAGACGACAGTTGCCCGCTTCAACCGCGCGGTCGGGGATCGCTTTCTCTTCTCGGGGTTGAACAGCGATGCGCCCGCCCTGGCGCCGGCGAATGAGATTCTGGACGCGCTCGTGGTGATTGTCGCGGGTCTGACCACGGCCGCGGATGTTACACAAGCTGTCTCGGACTGGTTCGACGCTGCTCCCGGCATGGGCGGCTTCCTGGACGTGGCCTATCGCGGCACGATCGGCCAGGCCCAGCACGTCACGATCGGGGAAGATCAGACGCTGGCCCTGGTCACGACCGCTGCGACACCCGCCCTACGCGATGTCCTGAAAGGCCTTGCGACCGCGGCGCTGGTCGACAGGAACGTACTCGCCGGCCAACATGGCCAGAGAAGGGACCTCATGCAGACTGGCGGACGGGTTCTGGTGGACAACGCCCCGGAACTGCTTAGCGAGATGGGTAGGATCGGTATGGGCCAGCAACTGATCGAGCGGGCTCGATCCGAAAGCGCGGCCACGCTCTCGACCATGAAGATCGTCCGGAACGAACTGCGCGCGGCCGATCCCTATGAAACCGCAGGCGCGCTCAAGCAAGTCGAGGCGCAACTGGAATCCCTTTATGCGGTCACAGCGCGCCTGTCGTCCCTCAAACTGGTGGATTACCTGCGGTGAAGAACATACTGGCACTTCTGCTTCTGACGCTTCTGCCTGTCGCGCTGGAAGCAGCACCGGTGAGGATCAAGGATCTGGCCGATTTCGATGGTGTTCGTGGGAATGACCTGGTCGGTTACGGTCTGGTCGTCGGCCTGGACGGCACTGGCGACGGTTTTCGCAATGCGCCCTTTACCGAGGAGATGCTGGCAGGCCTGCTCGAGCGTCTGGGCGTGAATGTCACCGATGACGCATTGCGGTCGAAGAACGTCGCCGCTGTCGTCGTAACCGCGACCTTGCCACCTTTTGCAAGGTCCGGCAGCCGCATCAATGTTGGCGTCTCGACGATCGGCGACGCGAAAAGCCTTCTCGGCGGGACGCTGGTCATGACGCCGCTGAAAGCAGCGGATGGCAATATCTATGCGGTTGCGCAGGGATCGATCATCGCGGGTGGCGTTTCGGTTGCCGGTGAGGCCTCGCGTGTGGTCGAAGGTGTGCCGACAGCCGGCATGATCCCGGTCGGCGCGCGCGTGGAGCGCGAGGTCGAGTTCGATTTTGCGGAGGTTCAAAATATTCGCATAGCGCTGCGCAACGCCGATTTCACGACGGCGACACGCATTGAGGATGCCATCAATCGCGACTTCAGCAAGCGCCTGGCCGTGACGCAGGATAGTGGCACGGTTCTCGTCGAGTTCCGTGACCTCGGTGATGTAAATCCTGCGCGCGTCGTTGGTCGTATCGAAAACCTGATGATAGAGCCTGAAGACCGTGCAAAAGTCGTCATTGACCACAAGGCCGGGACGATCGTGATGGGTGAGACGGTGCGCATATCGCGCGTTGCGGTCTCGCAGGGCGGCCTGACTTTGCGGGTCAGTGAGGCTCCTGTGGTCTCGCAGCCAAATCCGTTCGCGCAAGGCGAGACCGTCACCGTTCCGCGCACCTTTGCGGAGGTGCGCCAGGAACCCGGCATCGGCTTCGCCGAGGTTGCAGGCAACACATCGCTAAGTGATCTGGTCGAAGGACTGAACGCTCTGGGCGTGCGCCCGCGTGACATGATCGATATTCTGAAGTCCATCCACGCCGCAGGCGCGCTTCATGCAGAATTGATCGTTCAATAGCACGAGGCGGCTTCGACGGCACCGCCATATTCCGCTCGAAGGAAGGTTTCGGCCCCAGATGTTTGATCCTCCGCTTTGCCGGTGCGATCGTTTCGCAGGAATGGACGGAGGCACGATGGGGCACGTTCGTCCTGGCAAGCCCCTCTCGATGAGCAGGTCCGCCGCCAGTCCGAAGCCGACGACGCCGGGCTCGAACGCGCCCGCGCCGCGGAGCGGACGGAATTGAAGCGCCGCCGGACGAGATATCTCGGCGAGTGGTTCAAAGGTAGACCCGCGCGGGCGCACCGCCATCGTCGTGGATGACGGCTTCGCGACCGGAGTGACGATGACGGCGGTGTGGATCGCGATCCGCCGGCCGGGCTCAGCGAATGCAGTCAAAGCCTTCCCGATGGCAGCTGCCGAGGCGCCGGCGCAACTCGAAGGCGTGGCCGATATGGTCGTCTCCTTCCGCTCGGAGCGCCGATATCGCAGGGTGCGCAGCTTTTGGGACGATTTTCATCAGTTGATCGACGCGGAGACCATCGGAATCCTCAGGGAGATCTGGATGGAAACCGCGAATTGCCCACCAGCAGCCTTGGCAACGCGCGCGTCCGATATGCCTCTGCAGGGATTCGTGGGCGACTTGCGCGTACCACCAGACCCGTGCGCCACCATATTTTTTCCCCCGTCGCATCGGCGCGAGTCGGTCCAGCCCCCGCAATGTCGCCGTCGCGGAGGCGCTGATCGCCAAGGGCTTCGCCACGCTCTTGCCTGATCTTCTGAAGCCAGCCGCGGCCCGCGACGGCCGCAAGGACTTCGACATTCCCGTGCTCGCGGAAGGCGTCAGGCAGGCAAGGCTGTGGCGAGGCGGCAGGCCGAGATGGCGGAGTTGCCGCTGGGCCTCTTCGGCGCAGGCGTCGCGCTGCTCGCCGCAGCCGAGTTGCGCGGCCGGGTTTCGGCGGTAGCCTCGCGCGGCGGGCGTCCCGATCGCAGTGGACCATGGCTCGCGGAGGTCAAGGCCCCTACGCTGCTGATCGTCGGCGGTGAGGGCTGCGACGTCATCGAAATCAGCCATCAGGGACTTTCCGCCGTGACCTGCGAGAAGCCGCTGCGGATCGTCCCAGACGCCACGCATCTTCTGGCATAACCCGCAGCGCTCGAAACGGTGTCCGAGGTGGCGGGCGCCTGGTTCCATCATGATCTCTCGCCGGCTGCACCGCGCCGCGCCGCGCCAAGCTCCGGTGTCCGACGGCGGCTCTGCCCCTCGTCCCTGGTCGCGCGTCTGCGGGACGCTGTGGAGCCGCTTCCCGAGATGGGCGTTTCAGGGCTCGCCCGGGCTTTCGACCGTTTGCCTCTGCCCGGTTCCTACGGCCGGGCAAGCCCTCTCACGGCACGTCGGGGATTTCTGTTGCGCTCGCGCCGCGATCCCCCGCCGCCTGATCGCGCGGCACAGCCTCTCCATCGTCGCGGTGGAGGCCGACTGGCCTGAAGCGGCGTCAATAGACCGCTCTGTTCGGCTGGGCGCTCATGAGCGTCGCGCGGCGTGCCATCAAACGGGTTTCCGACCTAGAGGTGGCGCAATCGCGATGCCGATGATTTCGTGTGATTCCTGCGCCGCCAAAAAGGCGGAAAAGCGTCACGTGAAGATCGGGCCGGCTTCTGCGGGCTCGATCCGTGCAGCATCAACGCCTCGATTGTGGCCCGTCTCGAACATCTTGACCGGGCCGATCCGGAGGCGGCGAAGGTGGCGCCCGCGCGATACGCCTGTCTTGCGCCCTTGTCGCGCGAACTCTCGGCCGCTGGTCGGGCGTCCCTGTCCAGGGCCTGTGCGCTTTGCGCTGTGCGAGGGGCCACTGGTCCGTACTCGCGTCGATCCTGTCAGAGAACAACCGAGGCAAGCGCATCGGGACGGCGATCCTTTCCGTGACGAGGCTCGGAACGCAGGCCGCGTCGACCAAGCCGCGCGCTGTTGCCGACATGGCTCCGGACGCGGCGAAACGAACATCCGGCAGCTTTGCCGGCAGGACCCTTCCAATTCTGGACTCGCGCTACAGCGAGGTCATCGACCAGCCCGAGGCCAGGCGCTGGAGTCACGACAGCCGGACGTCGCTTCCTGTTGAATGCGACGCTTTCCTCTGGTTTGACCAACCCCATTCCGACCCCACCCTGCCGGCACGCAGACCGGTGGACGAGCACCCGACTTGTCCGTTCGGTCGCTGAAGAAGCCCATATGAGGAAAGCATCCGAGCTGCGATCGCGTACCCATGCCGAAAGCCGGTTCAGGCATCCCCACGGTCGAACGAGGCCAAAGCCTTCGAGAACAGCGCCCCCAAATCGGCCCGCGCTGACGCTGATCGACGGCGAGCGGCTTGCGGAGCTGGTGCGGGAAGCCATGCCAGACTTGCGCCGCGTTATCGGACGATGACCCGCTCAAGCCAATCGGCCTGCCCGATCCGCGTCAGACACAGGCAAGCGTCATGCAGGACAGCGCGATTCCCCCGCGCCTGACGAACTAATCCGCGCTTCCGGGGTTCGCGTCGGGCGAGATCTCCAGCGCCTCCTCCAGATCGACGACCTCTTGCAGAAGGTCGATTTCGCAGACCGACACGCGGTAGAGGTCGCGATCCTCGAAGACGTCGCCGCCGCGGGCCGCGCGCCACGCCGCGATGCCGACATCGCGTTCCGCAATCAGTCGCTCGATCCGGGGCCGGAAGAGTCCGATCATTCCCGCCAGCCAGTCGCGCGTGTGTCGATAGGGGGACTCGGGTGCGAGGTCGAAGGAGCGGATCATCGCCGTCACCTCGTCGGCGTTGCGCCAGTCTTCGCCGGTCACCCAGCGGTTGGTCGTGAACAGCGCGACAGGCCGGCTCAGCGCGTCCATCGAGATGCCGATCAGGTGGCAAGGTCGCCGGCCGAGCGCGTCCTCGGGCGCGTGCGAACAGCCGTGCCCGCCGCCTTGCGCCGTCGTCGTCCCGGGCGTGGCCGGGTAGGCGAAGACGTGGAAATGTCCATGCTCGCCGTTGCCTCGGTGCTCTTCGGGATGGGCGTGATAGTAGAACTGCACGCGGTGCTGCCGGTCCCGGATGTCATGTTCGGGGTAGTGCGCCCAGGCCTCGATGCTGTCGGCACCGGGCATCAGCGCTGAAACCACGGTTTCCCCTGCCGCGCTCAGGGCCTGCGCCGCAAGCAGCGCGCGCTCGGCGGAGGCATGCATGGCCTCCAACTCGTCGCGCGGTCGCTTGGCGAGGGGTGGCATATCGGCGTCGCGTGTCATCGTGGCCCTCCTGTCACAAAGGCGGAAACGGCGCATCCATCAGGCGCGCCGCCTCCGCGATTGGCACGATCTGGTGATGCCCTTCACTGCTGTTCGGGCAGCGGGTCCATGCCGAGGATCTCGCGCACCTTCCATTCGCGGCTTGGCGCGAGGCCGACGGTACGCCCCTCCTGCACGGCAATCTTCTCGGGCACGCCGGCGTCGGCGCGGTAGAGCGCCCAGGCCGCACCGACCCGGTTCGAGGACTGGCAGTTCATCAGGATCGGATAGTTCGCCGGGTCGTTCACGATCTCGGCGATGCGGGCGACCTGATCGGCCACCGGCGCCTCTTCGGAGACCGGCACGTTGAGATAGGTCAGCCCGGCGGCCTCGGCCTGCTCGCGCTCGTCGGCGACACCCTCTTCGGCGGTGTTCAGGCTCAGCACCGTCTTGAAGCCGACGGCCTTCACCATGGCATAGCCTCCGTCGGCCACCACGCCGCCAGTGCCGACATAGGGCGCGGCGCGCAGGTAGTTCTCGACCACGTCCGGCATGGTGTCCCCATAGGCCGCCTGGGTATAGCCGGCTGGCACGTCGAACGGGTTGTCGGCGGGCGTCTCGGCGGTCGGGCTGTATTTCGGCGCGTCCGTTTCGCCCTTGTCGCCCGCGTCGGCGGCCACTCCGCAGGGGTTGGCCACGGCGCAGGGGTTGGCCACGCCGCATGGGTTGGCGATTCCGCACGGGTTGCTCTGGGCGTGGGCGGCCGGGATGACGTGCGGCAGGTAGCCGGTGGTCGCGGCGCCCCCCGCCGCCACGGCGGCCACGGCGGCCGCTGGCAGCAGGGCGAGCAGGGATCTGCGTTTGCTCATGGTGTTTCCTTTCGGTTTGAATTCACTGATGGTTCTCGAGGCGTATCAGGCACTGTCTTCGGCGCCAGCCGGGCCGAGCGGCCCGCCTAGACGGCGCTCCAGCCGACTGCCGATCCGGAAACCCGCGACGGCGATGGCCAGAAGGGCGAGAAGGATCACCCAGGTCGGCACGCCGAAAAGCTGCGACAGGCTCTGGCCCTGGGGACCTTCGGCGGCGAAGTAGATCCACTCCAACGGCTCGTAGGCCCAGGCGAAGACCCAGACGCCAAGAACCATGCCGACCATGAAGACCAGCGCGTCCAGCCGACCCGAGGCCAACCCTGCGACCGAGGTGCCCGGACAATAGCCGCCGATTGCGAAGCCCGCGCCGATCAGAAGCCCGCCCAGGGCGATGGCCCAGAAGAAGCTCGTCGGCACATAGATCTTGTCGGGGCCGAACACGCCGAACACGTCCAGCAGCCACAGTCCCGTTGCCGCCACGATGACGGCGGTAAACATCACCTTGAACACCGCCCAGTCCTGCAGCCGGAACTGCGCTGTCAACTTGCGCGGGCTGCCGAAACCCGCAGCCTCGAGGAAATAACCGAACAGCACCCCGGCAAGCAGCCCCGCAGCGACGCCAGAATCGTAAAGTGGTTGTTCCATCATTCCCAGACCTTTCGTGTCAGCTTGGAGAACAGGAAGCCCCCGATGAAGAAGGCGATCAGGAAGACGAATCCCGCCACTGCCAGTGTCGCACCGCCCGACAGCCCCAGCCCGGACGTGCAGCCCCTGGCCAGACGCGCGCCAAACCCCGTGACCACGCCGCCGCCCAGCGCCAGAGCCAGCCGCAGGCCCGCGCCGGTTCCGGGGCCGCGCTCGATCGAGGGGCGAAAGCGTCCGGCGGCGTAGCTGCCCAGCAGCGCGCCGACGAACAGGCCGACCACCTCCCATGTTATCCAGGCCAGAAGCGGTGCGCCGGCGCCGAGATAACGGCTAAGATACGCGTTGTCCGCTGTCGCCTCGGGCATGAGCCAGCCGCCCGCCGCTGCCGCGGCACGCGTGAAGAAGCCGCTTGAGCCAAGCCCGTGGCCGGTGATCACGAATGTCATCAGAAGGGTGAGGCCGAGACCCAACCCGGCGAGAAGCGGCGGCCAGTACGGCTTGGGTTGACCCTGCATCCGGTTTTCCTTTCGTCAGGTTTCTGTGTGGCGCCCCAGGACCGATGCCGTGCACGCTGCGCCATTTTCAGTCCCTATACGATATTCGCAATCGGGAATATGTCAAGGATTCACGGCCATCCTGTGATCTCGCAGCCCGTTGAGGGGCAGGCTGCGTGGCCGATCGCCGTCCTTTGCCGACAGCGAAAGGCTGGCTTGCGATCGTTGACGTTCCGGAAAGGAAATGTCTCATCCGATCGCGTCAGGATCGGCGTCGGCAGGCTCGGAATCGAGACGAGGTCCGCTGCTGCCGTCGCCCATCTGGCGCAGGCGCTGCGTCGCGCGCATCATCCGAAAGTAAGTGCCTGTAGTATGGGGCTTGTCAGATCGGACTTTACGAAGGCAGGATGGAACCTGCGGCCGGGAAGCGTCAGGAAAAGGCTGTGGCCGCATTGGGAGGAGAACAGAATGACCAAAGACATCGACAGCCCCACGGCTGTATCACGCCGTTCGTTCCTGCGTCGGACCGGGACCGTAGCCGGCGGCGCGGCTGCGACCACGCTGCTGGCGGCACCTGCTGTTCTGGCGCAATCGCCCATGGTTCTGAAGATGCAGACCAGCTGGCCCGCATCCGACATCTGGCAGACCATGGCGCAACAATATGTCGAACGGGTCGAGGCCATGTCGGGCGGCCGCATCAAGATCGACCTGCTGCCGGCGGGCGCGGTTGTCAGCGCGTTTCAGGTCATGGACGGCGTCAGCGACGGGTTGATCGACATCGCCCATTCGGTCTCGGCCTACTGGTATGGCAAGAACAAGGCCGCGTCGCTGTTCGGGACAGGCCCGGTGTTCGGCGGCGATCCGACCAACATGCTGAGCTGGTTCTACCAGGGCGGCGGTCGCGAACTGTATCGCGAGCTGACCCAGGACACCATGGGGCTGAATGTGGTCGGGCTGCTGGCGTTCCCGATGCCCGCACAACCGTTCGGCTGGTTCAAGAATCCGATCGACGGCGTCGAGGACATCAGCGGCATGAAATACCGGACCGTCGGGCTTGCAGCGGATCTGCTGCAATCGATGGGCATGTCCGTCGCGCAGCTGCCGGGCGGCGAGATCGTCCCGGCCATGGAGCGTGGCGTGATCGACGCGTTCGAGTTCAACAACCCGTCCTCGGACCGGCGTTTCGGCGCGCAGGACGTCGCCAAGAACTATTACCTGGGTTCCTATCACCAGGCGTCGGAGGCGTTCGAGTTCCTGTTCAACCGCGCGATCATGGAAGATATCGAGCCGGACCTGCGGGCGATCCTCGAACACGCGGTCGAGGCCGTTTCGACCTACAATACGGCCTATGCGCTGGACAACTATTCCGCCGACCTGATCAAGCTTCGCGATGAAAGCGGCGTCACGATCCACAAGACGCCCGACAGCATCCTTGCGGCGCAACTCGAGGCATGGTCCGAGATGATCGGCACGCTGGAAAGCGATCCCTTCATCAAGAAGGTGCTGGACAGCCAGCGCGAATGGGTCCGGCGCACGACGTATTACGAGCTGATGAACAAGCCCGATTACGCACTGGCCTACGAACATTTCTTCCCGGGCGAACTGAAAGCGTAGGAAGGTTTGCCCGCCCCCCCCATTCGGGGGGGGGGCGGGCTCCGATCGCGGAGACAACGATGCTGTCCTTCATTCGATTTGCCGACAGCCTGTCGAGCTGGTTCGGCAAGACTTTTGGCTGGCTGATCATGCTGATGACCATCGGCGTCAGCTACGAGGTCTTCGTGCGCTACGTGTTGCGCAGTCCGACCTCGTGGTCTCTCGATGTGTCGTTCATCATGTACGGGACCTTGTTCATGATGGGCGGCGCCTACACGCTGTCGCGCGGTGGCCATGTCCGCGGCGACTTTCTCTATCGGCTCTGGCCGGTGCGCGTGCAGGGCGCGGTCGATTTCGTGCTTTATCTGCTGTTCTTCTTTCCGGGCGTCACCGCGCTGGTGCTGTCGGGATGGAAATATGCAAGCCGGTCTTGGCAATATGGCGAGGTCAGCGTGAACAGCCCTGCGGGCATCCCCATCTACCAGTTCAAGTCGGTCGTGGTCGTCGCCGGCATCCTGCTGTTCATTCAGGGCATCGCCCAGTTGCTGCGCAGCGTCATTGCGATCCGTGACGGCGTCTGGATCCCTGCCGACGAGGATGTCGAGGAAACCGAGGCACTTTTGCTGCGTGAGCAGGCATCAAAGGCGGGCGTGCATGTCGATTGATGTGACAGGCCCCGACAGCCCATCAGCCAGCATGGCGGAGAAAACAAAGTGACCGATCCGCAGACTGCGCTGATGATGCTGGGCATCTTCATCCTTCTGGTGTTCCTGGGGTTTCCCATCGCCTTCACACTGATGGCTTTGGGTATCGCCTTCGGCTATTACGCCTATTTCGATGCCAGTCGCATGTGGCGTTCCTATGACCGGCTGCCTGAGGATACCGGGTGGCTGACCCAGAAATGGACCTGGCTCGAGGGGCTGTACAACAACCGGATCTTCGACCTGTTCATCAACCAGACCTACACGGTGATGTCGAACGAGGTTCTGACGGCCGTGCCGCTGTTCCTGTTCATGGGCTATGTGGTCGAGCGGGCGAACATCGTCGACAGGCTGTTTTCCACGCTGGCGGTCGCCTCGCGCCGGATGCCCGGCTCGATGGGGGTCGCGGCATTGATCACCTGTGCGCTGTTCGCGACCGCGACCGGCATCGTCGGTGCGGTTGTCACGCTGATGGGGCTTCTGGCCCTGCCGGCGATGCTGAAGGCGCGCTACGACCCGCGCTTTGCCAGCGGAATCATCTGCGCGGGCGGTACGCTTGGCATCCTTATCCCGCCGTCGATCATGTTGATCGTCTATGCTGCCGCCTCGGGGGTTTCGATCGTCCGGCTCTATGCCGGGGCCATGCTGCCCGGGCTTGTGCTTGTCGGACTTTATCTTGTCTATGTCGTCGGGCGGTCGATCCTGCAACCTTCCGTGGCGCCGCGCCCCACCGAGGACGAGGTGCCATCCGTCCCGACCGTCAAGCTGTTGCTGATGCTTGCGACGTCGTTCTTTCCGCTGGCGTTCCTGATCATGGCGGTGCTGGGCTCGATCCTGTTCGGTCTGGCGACGCCGACCGAGGCCGCCGCCATCGGCGCCCTTGGCGGCATGGTTCTGGCGATCGTGTACCGCGCCATGACCTTCCAGCGGTTGCGAGAATCCGTGTATCTGACGGTGCGGACCACGGCGATGGTCTGCTGGCTGTTCGTCGGGTCCTACACCTTTTCGTCGGTCTTCTCGTATCTGGGTGGCGAGCAGGTCATCTCGGAATTCGTGGCGGGGATGAACCTGACGCCCTTGCAGTTCCTGCTGCTGGCGCAGTTGATCATCTTCCTGCTCGGCTGGCCGCTGGAATGGTCCGAGATCATCATCATCTTCGTGCCGATCTTCCTGCCGCTGCTGCCGATGTTCGGGGTCGACCCGCTGTTTTTCGGCATTCTCGTGGCGCTGAACCTGCAGACCTCGTTCCTGACACCGCCGATGGCGATGTCGGCCTATTATCTGAAGGGCATCGCGCCACCCGAGGTCAAGCTGACCGACATCTTCGCCGGGGTCCTGCCGTTTCTGCTGATGGTCTTCATCGCCATGGCGATCCTGTATATCTATCCCGACATCGTCTATTGGCTGCCGAACATGATCTATGGCTCGTGATCCCGCATCCCTCGGCGCCGTGGCGCTGCGAGACCTGATCTCCTCGGGCGCGCTTTCAGCCGAGGCGGCGACCGCCGCCTGCCTGAAACGCATCGCGGAGTCGGAGCCGCAGCTTCACGCCTGGGCCTATGTCGATGGCGAGAACGCCATGGCGCAGGCGCGGGCGCTGGATTCCCGCCGGAAATCCGGGGCGGCGATCGGTGCGTTGCACGGCGTTCCGGTGGGGATCAAGGACGTGATCGACACCGCGCGCATGCCGACCGAATACGGGACACCGATCGCCCAAGGCCGCGTGCCGACCCGGGATGCCCATCTGGTCGCCCGCCTGCGCGCCGCCGGGGCGGTCATCGTCGGAAAGACCGTGACAACGGAACTGGCCTTCATGGATCCGTCCGGGACGCTAAACCCGCATGACCTGTCGCGCAGCCCTGGCGGTTCGTCTTCCGGTTCGGCGGTCGCTGTCGCCTCCGGGCAGGTGCCGCTGGCCGTGGGCACGCAGACCGGAGGATCGGTGATCCGCCCCGCCTCGTATTGCGGCGTGGTCGGGTTCAAGCCCAGCTACGGCCTGGTCGGTCGCACCGGCGTCCTGCCGCAATCGCCATTCCTCGATACCGTCGGTGCGTTCGCCCGGTCGGTCGAGGATGCCGCCCTGCTGGTCGAAGCGATGGCCGGACATGATCCGCTTGACCATGCGACCGAGTTGGCACCGGTCCCGCGACTTGCCGAGGCGGCGATGCAGGCACCGCCTCTGCCGCCCTTGCTGGCGGTCGCCTCGCTGCCTGGCGCCCAACCGGTCATGGATCATGCGCTGGCGGAACTGACGCGCGAACTGGCCGACCGCGCCCATCGCGTCGATCTGCCGCCCGGGTTCGCCGAGGCCGACGCGATCCGCCGCCGCATCAACCTGGCCGAGCTTGCCAGATGCTACTACCCGTTCGAAAGGCGGGGCAGGGAGCTGATGTCGCCGTGCGTGCGCGATGCCCTGGACGAGGGCAAGGCCATCCTCGCGCGTGATTACCTTGCCGCGCTCGACTGGCGCCAGGTGCTGAACGCCGGGCTCGAGGAATTGCTGACCCGCTGTGATGCGATCCTTTGCCCCGCCGCGACCGGGCCCGCGCCCGAACGCGCCGCTGGCAGCACCGGATCTCCTGCCATGAACGGCCCGTGGACGCTGTGTGGGGTGCCGGCGATCACGCTGCCGCTGCTGGCAGACGAGACCGGCCTGCCGATGGGGGTGCAGCTGGTCGGGCGGCGGGGCGAGGATGCACGCCTGCTGCGTATTGCGGGCTGGCTGATGCAGCGACTTGGAACCGATCCGGCGAATGACGAAAGGAAAGGCCAGTGACCGACAAGATCATGGCGATCGTCGCCTATCTGGTATTGCTTTGTTTCCTCGGGATACTGCTCTGGCACGTGCCACGGCTGGATCTTGGCGGCGTGCTGCTGTTCACGCTGGTGCTTGCGGGCGTGGACACCGCGCAGGTTCTTCGCAGCCATGTCTCAAGGGATCAGGCGCAGCAAGAGGGCCGGCAGCGCTGAAGCCGGCCGGCGACGCAGCCGCGTGTCCTGTTGTGGCAGATGGGGTCCGGGGTCGCGCGGGACCAGGCCTGCCACGACAGCGATCTTGCGAAGAGCGTCTTGCGGGGTGCCGCAGACCTGCTCGTTCGACATTTCATCGCGCAGGATGGCTTTGAACGGCGCGATGAAGGCCCTGGGCGCGGGGTGCGATCCGGTGTCACCGGTCCGATCAAGTGGCCGGCAGGGCAAGGGTTCCAGGGTCCGCCGAAATCTCAGGGCATATCTGGTTCGCGGCAATGGGATTCGACCATCGGGCGCAGGGCGACACGCGCCCGCAGCCTGGCCGCCATCAGATACATGCCACCGATCTTGCGGTGCAGGAACAGCGTTGCGGCGGGAGGGACATGGCCAAGCTCGCGGTCATTGCCGATCGCAAGGCCCATGTCGCGCAGACGTTCCAGCAGATCGCTGCGGCCGAAATCGAATGGCGTGTCCTGCCGCAGCGGGCCCATCGCGGTGTTGAACATGGACTGGATCAGATCGCGATGGTGCGGCGCCGTGGACGGGCCGAAATAGCCGATCCGCAGCATGGCAGCGCGCGTTTCATCCCCCCCTCCATCCAGCGCCACCCGTGCAAGCGCGCGAAAGTCGGCCGCAAGCTCCGTGGCGATGGATTGCACCGCGCCGAAATCCAGCAGCACGACGCGGCCTGTCCTGGGATCATAGCGATAATTGGCAAGGTTCGGGTCGGTCTGCATGGCGCCGAACACGAACAGTTCGCGCAGCACCAGGCCGATCAGGGCCTCTGCAACCCGGTCGCGCAGCGCTTGCGGGGCATCGATCAGACTGTCAAGCGGGGCGCCTTCCACATAGGTCATCGCCAGGACGTGCGGGGTGCAAAGCTCACCGTGCAGCGTGGGCAGCACGAACAGGTCGGACCCGTTCAGCAACGCGCCGAAGCGGGCCAGATGCTGCGCTTCGGCCTGATAGTCGGCCTCGGCATGCAGTTGGCGCTTGGCCTCGGCCAAAAGCGGCGACAGGTCCATCCCGCGCGGCAACAGCCCCGGCAGGCGCAAGAGCGTGGCCACATTGTCCACATCGCTGTCGATGCTGGCGCGCACGCCGGGATACTGAACCTTGATCGCCAGGTCGCGACCGTCATGCGTCACCGCGCGGTGGACCTGCCCGATCGAGGCGGCCGCAAAGGGGCGCACGTCGAACCGGGCAAAGCGGCCATACCAGCCCGGACCCCATTCGGCATTCAGCACGGCTTGCAACTGTTTCGGGGGCATGTGGCGAGCATCGTCGCGCATCCGGGCCAGAATCGCGGTCAGCTCATCGGGCAGCACAAGCCCGGTATCCATCGACAGCATCTGCCCCAGCTTCAACGCCGCCCCGCGCAGATGCGACAGCCCGTCTGTCAGCCGCAAGGTGTTCGCAGGTGTCATCAGCAGTTGCGCCAGACCGGGCCGCTTGCCGCCCGCCAGCGCGCGCAGGCCACCGGCCGCCACGCTGCCCGCAATGCCCGACGCCATGCCGCCAAAGCGCAACAGCCGCGCCGTTCGTCCCGTAGGCACATTCGCGCCGCTGTCGTCGTTGTCGTTCGGCAAGGCTGGCTCCGTCATCAGTTGGCCGCGCGGGCGGCCTGCTTGCGTATCCGGCGCCGGTGCCAGCGGTAGATGGCGGGGGCCAGGGCGAAATCATAGGCCACCGAGGCGAACTGCCTGATCCCCGGCAGCCCAACGACCCGCGCCAGCCATCGATAGCGTGGCATTTGCGTCCAGAGGACCAGAAAGGCCGGTATTCCCGATGTCAGCGTGCCGTCATGCAGAACATACAGCCGCCGGGCCGCAGTATCGGCATCCAGACCCCACTTCGCGCGCGCGTCCGAGTTCAGATCGTCGAACCGGATCGGCAGGTCCGCCTCGGCCGCATGGCGCGCATAATGCTGGATCTCGAAATTGCAGACAGGGCAGCTGGCGTTGTAAAGAACCGAGGTCTTGGGACTTTTTTCCATCTTCGGCAGGTAGGTCTGACCGGGCTGAAGTTCAACGGGCGACGCGCCGAGAACATGCATCCCCGCAAGCCATCCTGTTCTGGCCCGCCAGGTCCCTGAGCGACGATCTAGGCGCTGTAGGTTCGCGTTGCCAATGGAACGCTGTCCAACTCGGCATTGAGCATCCCGAGCAAGGCCTTCTCGGCGCGATTCATGCTGCGCCTCGGGTTTGTCAGCATCTGGATGTCCACCGCCGGAAGGGATCTGTAAGGTGGCACCTGCCACAACAGACCCGACTGCATGTCCTTGCGCGCGACATGCATCGGCAGGGCTCCGATGCCGATATTCGCGACGATCATGCGACGGATCTCGGGCAGATTGGACGACAATCCCTTGGGCTCGGCCCGCATGCCGAACTGCCGGCGAAGACGTGCCACGCCGGACAGGGGGCCGTCGATCTCGTCGGTCTGGAACGAAACCGTATCCTCGTCCCTCAACTCGGCGGGGTCGATGCCTTCACGGCGGTACAACCGATGCGAGGGTCCGCAGAAGAACCCGAAGAACTCGCGGTAGAGGACACGTGCGGTCAGTTCGGCGGGCCGGTGATGCACCAGGCAGACGCCCAGAGTGACCCGGTTCTGCAACAGATGCGTGATGACCTCGGCGCTGTCCATCGTCGATATCGTGTAGGTCACGGCGGGATACGCCGCGTTGAATCGTTCCAGAACCGCATCGAAATGAGCCGAGACGACGTGACTGGCCACCGCGATGCTGATCTGGCCAGTCACCTGGTCTTCCAGACCGCTCAACAGATCGGGCAACTGCGCCACTGCGCCGAAGATCGCGCTGGCTTCACCGTAAAGAAGCTTTCCTCTTGAAGTGACGCTGAAATGCTTTGGCGAGCGATTGATCAGCCGATGACCGGTGATGTCCTCAAGCCGTTTCAGCGCGGCACTGATCGTCGGCTGCTTCAGGCCAAGGAAATGCGCAGCCGGTGTGATGCCGCCCTGGTCCACGATGACCATGAAGCTGCGCAAGAGGTTCCAGTCCAGATTCCAGGGAAAGCGCTGTTCATACGGTTTAAGCATAGGCCAGAACTATTTTAAGAATTCTTATTATCTATTTGCCCTATGGCATGTCGCGATGCAATCCTGATTTTGCTGTGTCTTTGGGCTGCGCCTTGGCATGCGCACATGAACAAGAACCGATAACGACAGGGAAAACGACATGATGAAATCAATGATTCTCGGGCGCCGCGGTGTCCTGTTGGGTGCCGTGGCGCTGATGGGAATCGGCTTTGCACCGATGACCGCCGCAGCCGACGAACTCGCGGACATCAAGGAGCGCGGCGTGCTGCGCATCGCGATGAGCGGGCAGTATCCGCCCTTCAACTTCGTGAACGAGCAGAACGAGGTCGTGGGATTCGATCCGGCCATCGGCACCGAGCTGGCCAGTCGGATGGGACTCGAGGTCGAAATCATCACGACCGCGTGGGACGGGATCATCGGCGGTCTGCTGGCCAACAAATACGACGCCGTGGTGGGCTCCATGTCGATCACCGAAGAGCGTGACAAGGTGATCGATTTCGTCGGGCCCTATTACAACACCAAGCGGGCGGTCTTCACCAAGTCCGGTTCCGACATCACCAGCATCGCGCAACTGGACGATGCGAAGGTCGGCGTGACCCTGGGCGAAACGCATGAGGAATGGGCAAGGGCTCAGGGATACAGGATCAACACCTACAAGGGCCTGCCCGAGTTGCTGCTGGAACTCGACAGCGGTCGCGTCGACGCCATCGTGAACGATTCGATCCCGGTGATGGTGGCCATGAAATCCGGCCAGTACGATCTGGCGATGATCGACGACCCGGAGGCCGAACAGATCGGTGCCGGCATCGCGATCCGGGAAGGCAACCCGGAACTGGCCGCCGCCATGCAAGAGGCGCTGGACGCGATGATGGACGATGGCACTTATCTCGAGATCGCCGAAGAATGGGTTGGTGGCGATATCCGCTGATCACCGTCGCCTGCCGGGAAACCCCCGGCAGGCTCGCTTGCCGCGGGAAGCCACATGACAACGAATTACGGCCACCTGACATGGGAAGAGGTGCGCGACGCAGACAAGGACAGGGTCGTGATCCTGAACGTGTCCGCGACCGAGGATCACGGCCCGCACATGCCGCTGGACACCGATACCGTGCTGGGCATGGCCGTGGCGATCGGTGTGGCCAAGGCTGTTCCGGACGCGGTTTTCGTGATGCCCCCGCTGCCTTACGGGTTCAACGAACATCACAAGGATTTCCCGGGTGTCATCTGGATCCAGCCGGAAACCCTGATCGCCTTTGTCACCGACATCACCAGGTCGCTCGCGCATCACGGCTTCCGCCGCATCCTGCTGCTGAATTCGCACGGGTCGAACCATCCCTGTCTGGACCTCGCCGCGCGCAAGACGGTGATCGAGACCGGCATCATCTGCGTGTCGGCCTCTTACTGGAACCTGATGCCGGCGCGCATCAACGAACTGCGGAAGTCCGGGATCGGCGGTATTGCCCATGCCGGAGAGTTCGAGGCGGCGATGTACATGCATCTGCATCCCGAGCGCGTGAATATCGAACGGTCGTCGCCCCGGAACCTCCACGATCCCGACAGCAGGTTCTTCAATCTTGACCTCGCGGGCGGCGGTGGCGGCGCCATGCTGATGCAATGGTGGTCCGCGGTTTCACCGGACGGCACGATGGGGGACCCGACCGTCGCCGACGCTGAAACGGGTCGACGGTTCCTTGAGGCGGCGATCGAGGAAACCACCGCCCTGGTCCGTGAAATCCGGGCTCTGCCCATCCTGCCTCGTCGCGATCACCACTGAAAGGCGGCCCTCTTGGACACGGAACTGATCTTGCGCGTCGCGCCGTTCTTCCTGGAGGCGGCCTGGGTGACAATCCAGCTTTCGGTGCTGACGGCGCTGCTGGGCCTGGGCTGCGGTGCGCTGGGCGCTGCCGCACGGCTCTCGCGTCTGGCCGTGTTTCGCTGGATCGGCGCGGTCTATGTCAGCCTGTGGCGCGGCACGCCGGCGCTGATCCAGGTTTTCATCCTGTATTTCGGCGGTCCGCAGATCGGCATCCAGCTGGACAGCTTTGCCGCCGGGACAATCGCGCTGGGCGTGAATATCGGCGCCTACATGACCGAAACCATCCGCGGTGCCATCGTGTCCGTGGACCGGGGTCAGGCCGAGGCGGCGCGCACGCTGGGCCTGAGCCGCTGGCAGACGATGCGCAAGGTGGTTCTGCCGCAGGCGGCGCGTCTCATGATCCGGCCTCTGGGGGTCAACATCAACGCGCTCATCAAGGGCACTGCCCTGGTCGCGCCGATTTCCGTGGTCGAGCTGACCTATACCGCGCAGCGGTTCATCGGCTCGACCTACAAGCCGTTCGAAATGTTCCTGGTCGCCGGGGTCCTCTACATGGCGATCATCTACGCCGTGGGGCATGGCATAAACTGGCTCGACCGCAGGGCGCGCATCGTATGAGCGGCGGCATCCGAATGACAGGAGGTCGGCATGGGGCTTGATTTCACCGTGGTGCCAAGCTATTTCGGCGTGCTTCTGATGGGCGCGGGCTGGACCATCGCGATCACCATCTGCGCCGGGCTTCTCAGCTTCTTCGGCGGCATCGTCTTCGCGGTCATCGCGCTTTACGGTCATTGGTCGCTGCGCCTGCCTTTTCGCGGATTTGCGTTTCTCTTCATGGGGACGCCGCTGCTGTTGCAGTTGTTCCTGATCTATTTCGGGCTGATCCAGATCGGCATCGATCTGCCTGCGTTCGTCGCCGGGGTGATCGGGCTGGGGCTGCATTTCGCGGTCTATAATTCCGAGCTGATCCAGGCGTCGATCCTTGCCGTGGACAAGGGCCAGTATGAGGGCGCCCGCACCCTCGGGCTGTCACGCGGTCAGACGCTGCGCAAGGTCGTCATCCCGCAGGCGGTTCGCGCGGTGGTCCCGCCGATGGGCAACAACATGATCGCGCTGCTCAAGGATTCCGCGCTGGTTTCCGTCATCGGCGTGATGGAACTGACACTGGCTGCGCAGCAGGCCATCAGCCGCACCTACCGCCCGTTCGAGTTCTACCTGGCGGCAGCCTTTTGCTACTACATCGTCAACCTCGCGCTGGAAGCGGGCCTGCGCCGGCTGGAACGCCGCATCGCCGCGTCGCGCTGAGAAGGAAGCTGTCCATGACCGATCAGGCCTTTGTCACCATCAGGAATGCGGCCAAGAGCTATGGCGCGCTCGAAGTCCTCAAGGACATCAACCTGACCGTCAACCGCGGTCAGATCGTCGCGATCATCGGCCCTTCCGGGTCTGGAAAGTCCACGCTGTTGCGGGCCATCAACGAGCTGGACCCGCTGACGTCAGGCGAGGTCTGGCTGGAGGACGTGCAGATCAACAAGAAGCTGCCGCATCGCCAGTACGAGGCGCATGTGAACCAGGTGCGTCAGGACATCGGCATGGTGTTCCAGCATTTCAACCTGTTTCCGCATCTGACCGTGCGCGGCAACATCACCCTGGCGCCGCGGATGCTCAAGGGCCTGTCCGAGGCCGATGCCGACAAGCTTGCAGAAGAGCAGTTGGCCAAGGTCGGTCTTTCGGAAAAGATCGACGAATATCCCTCGCGGCTTTCCGGTGGGCAGAAACAGCGCGTGGCGATCGCGCGGGCCCTGGCGATGAAGCCCAAGGTGATGCTGTTCGACGAGGCGACGTCCGCGCTGGACCCCGAACTGGTCGAAGAGGTGAACCTGGTGATGAAGCAGCTCGCCGAAGAGCACATGACCATGATCATCGTGACGCATGAAATGGATTTCGCGGCGTCTGTCTGCGACCGGGTGCTGTTCATGGATCAGGGCGTGGTGGTCGAAGAGGGGCCACCCTCGGTGATCTTTCATGACCCGAAGGAAGAACGCACGCGCAATTTCCTGCGCAAGCATCTCAGCCGCTGAAGGTGTAATCCGGATGAGCAATCTTTTCTATCAGACCAAGTCGCCCCGCCCGATGCTCGAGCGCGCCGAGGGGATCTACATGTGGGACACGAACGGCAGGCGCTATATCGACGGCTCCAGCGGTGCGATGGTCAGCAATATCGGCCATTCCAATCCGGCCGTGCTTGCGGCGATGCGCGCCCAGATGGACCGGTCGACCTTCGGCTACCGGCTGCATTTCCAGACCGAAAGCTCCGAGATGCTGGCGGCAAGGACGGCGGCACTGGCACCGGACGGTCTCAACAAGGTCTTCTTCGTTTCTGGCGGCTCGGAAGCGGTCGAAAGCACGCTGAAAATGGCGCGCCAGTATGCGCTGACCCAGGGCCAGTCGCAGCGTTTCAAGGTGATCTCGCGCCATCCAAGCTATCACGGATGCACGTTGGGCGCGCTGGCGATCACCGGCTACACACCGATGACGGCACCCTTTGACCCGATGATGCAGAGGATGCCCAGGATCCCGGCGCCACGCGCGTATCTGGACGGGCTGGATGCGGATGACCCTGCATCGGGGCTGCACTACGCCGACATGCTTGAGGCCAGGATCCTCGAAGAGGGTCCCGACACCGTCCTGGCCTTCATCGTCGAGCCTGTGGGCGGGGCCTCGACCGGGGCGCTGGTTCCCCCTTCCGGCTACATGCAGCGCATCCGCGAGATCTGCACCCGGTACGGTGTGCTGTTGATCCATGACGAGGTCATGACCGGCGGCGGTCGCACCGGACGCTTCTTCGGCGCCGAGCATTGGGACGTGACGCCCGACCTCATCGCCATCTCGAAAGGGTTTGGCGGCGGCTATGTCCCGCTGGGGGCGATGATTGCCCGAGACGACATCGTCGATGCGGTGATGACGGCGGGAGGGTTCATCCACGGTTTCACCTATGCCGGCAATCCGCTGGCCTGCGCGGCGGGCTGCGCGGTGCTGGAGCAGATCGAAGAGCACGACCTTGTCGGCAACGCCGCGCGGATGGGAGACATGCTGGCTTCACGTCTGGATGGTCTGATGCAGCGCTATCCGCTGATCGGGGATGTCCGGGGCAAGGGTCTGCTGATGGCGTTCGAGTTGATGGCGGACAGGCAGACCAAGTCCCCGCTTCCGGCGAATCTCAACGCGCATGCCAGGCTGGTCGACATCGCTTATGACAATGGTCTCATCATCTATTCCCGCCGCACCCGGGGCGGGATGTCGGGCGACCACTTCCTTGTTTGTCCTCCGATGATCGTGGACGAGACGCAGATCGACGACATCGTGGAAAGGCTGGACCAGTCGCTTGCACGCTATATGGCCGAAATTCCGCAGCTTTCCGGCGCGGCGTAAGGGGCAGGCATGTCAAAGATCATCATCACCTGTGCCATCACCGGCTCGATCCACACCCCGTCCATGTCGCCCAATCTGCCAGTGACAGCCCAGCAGATCACCGAAAATGCGATCGGAGCCGCAGAGGCAGGGGCTGCGATCCTGCACCTGCATGCGCGCGATCCCGCAAACGGCCGGCCCTCGGCCGACCCGGCGCATTTCATGGCGTTCCTTCCGCAGATCAAGCAGCGTTGCGACGCGGTTCTGAACATCTCGACCGGCGGCAGCGCAACGATGACGCTGGACGACCGTCTCGCCGCGCCGAAACATGCCCAGCCCGAGATGTGCTCTCTCAACATGGGCTCGATGAACTTTGCGCTCTATCCGGCCGCCGCGCGCATCGCAGAGTGGAAATTCGACTGGGAAAAGCCGTTTCTGGAAGGCTCGGACGAACTCGTCTTCAAGAACACGCCACGCGACATCGCGATGATCCTGCATGAGCTGGGCGAAAAGCGCGGCGCGCGGTTCGAGTTCGAGTGCTACGATGTCGGCCATCTCTACATGCTGAAGCATTTCGTCGACCGTGGGCTGGTGCAGGGCCCGTTGTTCATCCAGTTCGTGTTCGGCGTGCTGGGCGGCATTGGTCCCGACCCCGAGAACCTCACCCACATGAAAATGATCGCCGACAGGCTGTTTGGCGATGGCTACAGCTTTTCGGTCCTGGCGGCCGGGCGGCACCAGATGCCGCTGGTCACCATGTCGGCGATCCTGGGTGGCCATGTCCGGGTCGGCCTCGAGGACAGCCTGATGATCTCGCAAGGCGTGCTGGCGCGCGACAACGCCGAACAGGTCGCCAAGATCCGCCGGATCGTCGAGGAGCTCGGCCGCTCGATCGCCTCTGCGGACGACGCGCGCGCGATGCTGCACCTGAAGGGCGCCGACCGGACTGCGATCTGAGACATGCACTGTATCGCCCTGGCGCCGGCTTGCCCCGTCGCCCCAGACATCACGGGAAGAACGACATGAAAGCCATCTTCGACGACCGGCAGTGGTTGCATCAACCGCGTCACTTCATGGCCAACGGCGCCCTGCTGCCCAACCCGGAACAGGCAGAGCGGATCGACCGGCTGCTGACAGGTGCCCGCGCCGCGGGGTGCAGTGTCGAAGCGCCGCATGATGAAGGCATGGGGCCCATCGCCGCGCTGCATTCCCCCGAATATCTGACCTTTCTCGAGAACATCCATACCCGCTGGCAACGCATCGAAGGGGCCGGCGAAGAGGTCATTCCCAATATCCACCCGGCCACGCGCAGCGACAGCTATCCGAAATCCGCGGTCGGTCAGGCAGGCTACCATCAGGCCGACACCGCCTGCCCGATCGCCAAGGGTACCTGGGAAGCCGCATACTGGTCCGCCCAGACCGCGATCGCGGCTGCTGACCTGATCCTTGCGGGCGAGGCATCGGGCTATGCGCTGTCGCGACCGCCGGGGCACCACGCATTCGGCGACCTGGCCGGCGGCTTCTGTTTTCTGAACAATTCGGGCATCGCTGCCGAGCGGTTGCGAAATCACGGCTTGCGCCCGGCAATCCTGGATGTCGACGTGCATCACGGAAACGGAACGCAAGGCATCTTCTATCATCGCAGCGATGTGCTGACGGTTTCGATCCATGCGGACCCCGAACGCTTCTATCCGTTCTTCTGGGGGCAGGCGCATGAAAGGGGGGCGGGTGAGGGGTTGGGCTACAACCTGAACCTGCCGCTTGCGCGCGGCACAGAAGACGACGCCTACCTGGCCACGCTGGACGTGGCGCTGCAAAGGATCAGGGCCTTTGGCGCGGATGTGATTGTCGTCGCGCTGGGGCTGGATGCCTTCGTCGACGATCCGTTCAGGGGTCTTGCGGTCAGCACCGCCGGGTTTGGCAGGATAGGCTCAGCGATCGCCGGGCTGGGCCTGCCATCGGTTTTCGTTCAGGAGGGGGGCTATCTCTGCGACGCGCTTGGCGACAATCTTGCATCGTTTCTGATCGGCTACCAGGAAAGCCGCGGCTGAACGGGACCGCGCGTCATGCGGGTCCCGCTGCGGGCAGCGCGGCTGCGTCCGCGGGCCTTGCAGCCAAGGCCGGACTTGCAATTCGCATGCCACCTGAAGGACAGTGAGGGATAGGCGCGGCACCGCAAGGGCGGTCGGCGGGCAGGCGGACTGACGGGGCAACCCGGCCCGGGTCGAACAGCAGGGGGGACTGGATGGCATTTCGAACTCTGGCGATGCTGCTCTTCTGTCTCGTCGGCGCGATGGCGACGGCTCAGACCGTCGATATCGAAGCGCTGAAGGCAAGGATCGGGGACCGCGCCGGGACCTACGGCGAACTGGTCGAAATCCTCGAGGGCGCCGACGGCAATGCGTCTCTGGCGGCTTTCGACGTGATGATGGAAAGCGGCGACAAGACGCTGGCCGAAATCGCCCTCGGCAGCGCCCTGGCCGCGGCGGATATGCGCCTGCGCAGCCGCGCATTGTGGGAGGTTCTGTCCCGGCGCGACAGCATCGTGATCGAGATCGACACCGAGGCGATCGGCGACAACGAAGATGCGATCGCCCACATGAACGCGTGGCTTGGCCCGATGCAGACATGGCCGCTGGTGCAAGCGCATCCCGAAACCCAATGCATCAGCCTCGTCGCGTCAAGCGGCAGCTGCGATCCAGACCGGCACATCTCGGTCTCGGGCTTGAAGATGGATATCCGGAACACGTACACCGGTGGTCCGCATATGGGCCTGAAGGGCGCCTTCGTGCTGGGCGCCGATGGGGTGCTGCACGGCAAGATCGCGTCCCTCGAGGGCCTTCCGTTCGATTACCCCGCCACGATAACCCTTCGCTGAGGACGACCGATGCTGCGTTCCCTGATCTTTCTGCTGGCCCTCGCCGTCCCCGCTGCGGCGCAGGTAACCCTTGATGACCTGAAAGCCGAGGTCGATGCGCGGGTCAGTACGCTTTCGACATTCGAGGATGCCCTGGCCGACCCGGATCCGCGCCGGGCGCTGGCCGCGATGCAGATCATGATCGAGAAGGGCGACCCGGACCAGCGGCGGCTGGCCATCCGCTCGGGGCTGTATTCGACCGATCTGGCGATCCGGTCCACGGTGCTGCGGGCGATCCTGAACAGCGAGCCCAACCTGATCGTGAACATCGAACCGGTCGGCGAAGAGGTGAACCAGTATTACGGCCGCACGGTCGCCCAATTGAACGGCACGCTCAAGCCCGACATGACGGCCAGCATCGTCCGCAAGATCGGGAAATGGGACGCCGACCGGCAATGCTGGCTCAACAGCCGGAACAAGGATTGCTGGGTCACGCTGAACGCCGACGTGGTCAGCTTCTACGTCGACAGCTGGGCGCAGCTGACGCTTGACAAGGAGGGCAACCTCGCAGGTCCCGCGAATTTCTCGCAGACCGCGGTGATGATGACGGTTCCGCTGGCCGAATAGCGCCCGCGACGCCTATTCGATGGCCACGCTGTCCAGCCGCACCGGCCCGTCGCCCCAGCCTGAGCGGATCTCTATCCTCAGGCGCCGCGCGTGGGTCGCGCCGCGCCTGAGGTCCAGCGCCTCGCCCGGCACCATGTCCTGCGGGCTGCGGAAATCCCGCCAGCGCTCGACCCCGTCCGATGACGTATCCACCCGGACCATCACCAGCTTGGGCGAGACGCTTGTTTCGTTGTCCGCGTCCGATCTGAGGACCACGCGCGAAACCTCGCGGATCGTGTCGGCCTCGAATGTCAGGATGACGGGTTCGGTCCGCGAGATCGGCGCGACATAGGGGCCCAGCCCGGCCACCATCGCCTCGGCCCCGTGCTCGCCGCTGATCCCATGCGGCTTCCAGCTGGCAAGCCGAAAACCCGACAGCGTGGCGGGGGCAGGGTCCGGGACCGGGTTGTCGCAACCGGCGGGGTCGGTGCAGCCGTCCTCTTCGTACCAGTCCTCGACGACGCGGCGCAGGCGGTCGTATATCTCGTCCCAACGCAGCACATAGCCGCTCTGGCGGTCTTCGGCCTCGACAATCATGCCCAAGGGCCGCGTGCCATCCAGCACGAACGCGCCCGATGTGCGGGCGGCGAAGAACCGGGTCTCGTCGGGCAGCGGGGCGATTTCCAGATGCGTGAAGGTCACCGTGGTGATCATCGAGCGGATCGTCTCGACCGACCCCTGCTCATAGCGCACCGCGGTCACCGTCTGCCCCACCACCGGAGCGACGCGTTGCGGAAGATCGGCCCAGTCCTGCCCGCAATCCTTCTCGAGCGTGCCCGATACCACGCCAAGCGACAGATCCAGCGCGGCATCGGCCTTGTGAATGATCCGCCCTGTCCCCAGCCCCGAAGGGTTCCGCGCCGACAGGCGAAAGGCGCCGCGGCCATGCACATGCGTGGGCAGGATCACGTAGCAGACGCCACGGTTCCGGAACAGGAACCCGTTTCCCGAACCGTCCTCGACCCATACCGGACGTGCATCGGTCAGTGCCGGAAAGACAGCTACCGGTAGCGCGAGGGCCAGACTCTGGATAAGCTTCGAAAGGAGACGCATGGATTTCCGGGGTCCCGAAATGAAAAAGGTCATCTTCGCAACTGCGGTCGCGCTGTTCGCGGGACCCAGTCTGGCACAGGAACCGCTTTCGCCAAACATACCATTTGACGAACAGCGCCATGAACGCGCGAAGGTATCGGGCGGCCTTGTCGTCGGCGCGATGTTCACGGCTGACGATGTCCCAAGGGCCAGCCCCCTGCTGACGGCCACCCTTCCGGCCGGCGACGATGCGGTCGACACCGTGTGCGTGCGGGTGACCAGCCGTGATGGCACCTACGAATCCGTCAACACATACAGCATCGGCGATGCTGCCCGGCGCGAAACGCTGACATTCGACTACCCGACGCGATACCCGGATGTGCTTGGCAGCGCGCCCACCGTCGCGCGCATGAATCTGGGCGGTTGCGACCGGGAAGGTCCCGTCATCCCGGTCGTCTGGAGCGATGCCGGCCAGCCAGGGCAGCCGGGCCTGGTAATCTATGTCAACACGGCCGGCGCGGATACCATCGTGGCCTATGACACCGCGGATGGCGAGGTCGTCGCCCGCTGCGCCCAGGTCGAGGAAACCGGCGGGATCAAGTATTCGGCCGCCTGCCCGGTCGATCCGGCCGGCCTGCCGCGAGAACAGCCTGTCACCATCCACCTCGACGTCACCCGCAACCGCGTCGTCGAGACCTACGAAGTCGAGGTCGTCCTTGCCGGCGACTGACCCAAGTCCGAGGCCGCAGGTCATCGTGCGGCTTGTCCTCATCCTCGTCGTGCTGCCGGCGGCCGCGATGCTTCTGTCTTTGCTGTTCTCGTGGCTGGTCGAGACGCGGCAGACGCGCACCGTGTTCGCCAGCGCCCAGACCACGCGCCTTGCCACGACCATCCTGGAGGAGCAGGCCCCGCTGAGCCTTGGCGACGTGCTTCTTTGCCTGCCTCGGGACATGCCGCGACGGCCCCGCGACTACCCGTCGATCATGACCTGCGAGCAGGGCGGGTGGATTGCGGTGGCGGGTGGCGAGGCATTGCCCCCCGCGGCCGAGGTGGTGGACGCGGACTGGCCGGAAGGGGCAGGCTGGCCCGCCGCCTTCGTGCTGGACCCGCCACCCGGCACCAGGATGGAATTCGAGATCGTCGGCGACCATGTCGAGATCCGCATCGCGGGGCTGCCCGAGCGTGCCGAATTGGGCCCGGGCCTGGTCAGGGACGCTCGTCTGATCATGAAGACGGCGGATTTCGCGGGGCGGGGGCGCTATCTTGTGCGGGCCGAACTGGAACTTGGCACACCGCCCGGCATATCGCAGCGCGGCTACGTCCAGTCCGGCGAGATCGCGTTCCGTGCCCGTGCGATGCTGACCAACTGGTTCGGCAACCCGCCGAACCTGCTTCTGCGCGAGGACCGGATTCCGGTTGGCGGATTTGTCACCTTCCGCGACCTGAAAGAGGATGAGCCCAGCCCGATGAACGTCCAGATCATCGCGGACGCTGCGAGGCGTCATTTCGATGTGCAGGCGGTGAACGTGCCGGGGCCGACGGGCGCGATCCTGCAATATGTCGGAACAGAGCCCCTGCGGCTGGTGCCGCTCTGGACCGACCTCATCGTCAAGGATCCGTTCGTCTCGCTTCTGTCGGTGCTGGGCGGGCTGACCGGGCTGGGCGCTGTCGTGAGGCTCGGCCGTTCGCGACAGCCGCATCGCGACCAACGACCCGGAACGGCGCACGCGCCGCGCCGGTCACGACCTGATCCGGATTAGGCGGCGGCGCGAAATGCGCGTGCCGGCGGGGTTCTTGCCGCCCGGGAGTATCGTCGAGCCGGTTCGGATTTCCGATGGCAGCTTGCCGCCTGTTCGGTCCGTTCAACGCGAACCCGTTCTTTGCCTTCGGTGCCCTGATCGGGAGGATCATCTGCACCACGAATGCCGTGGAATCGCTGAACCGGGTGCTGCGGAATACGCTGAAAACCAGGGGCCCGTTCCCGACCGCGAGGGCCGCGACGACGCCAATCCACCTCGCCATCGGCAATCGCAAGCAGGGCGGACGCGCCGTCCGCGAACGGGTTGCGGCCCGTCATCAGCGGGCCATAATGGTCAACGGGCGTTTCGACGCCCGAGAGCCATTTCGCCTTGGGCGCCGCGCCATGATGTCGTATCGAGACACAGGATCCCGCGCCGTCGCGATGGCGCTTGGACAGGTCGAACGAGGAGAATCCCAAACGTGAGCCGCATCACCCGCATCGCCTTCTGCGCGCTGCTTCTGGTCGCAGGGGCGGCCCAGGCTCAGCCCGAGCCCGGTGACTTCGAGGATGAACTGGATATCGTCGACGAGTCGTATTTCCTGGACAAGCCTTCCGTCATCGAACCTCCGGGCCCTCGGACGATCATCCGGGGCCAGGCCAACTGGACTCCTTTCAACATCAGGCGAGGCTTCTCGACGGTGCATCTGTTGAACGAGCGGGCGTGCCGGTTGTTTCTCGAAAGCCTGCGCGACAATGCAGAGACCGGCTGCATGAACGTGCATACGGGCAGGATCCTTTATCCGCCGGATCTGATAGGACCACCAATGCCCGCAGGACCACGCTGAGCGCGCCGGCCTTGCTCATGCGTCTGAAGCCGAAGCGACCGGCCAGGGTGGGGATGGCGATGGCTGTCACGGCACCTGAATACGGCGCTGCACGCGCAGCACGAAGCTTCCCTGGTTCACGCCGGGAACCAGCAGCGTCAGCGGGTGGCTGAGCGTGATCGGCATGGCGCCGTCCGCGGCGGGAAGGCCAAGTTCGACACGGAACGCATCTCGGTCGAACGTCACCGCATCGAGGATCGCCTCCTCGAGATCTTCAAGGTCGCCGACCGTTTCCGGCGGGTCGATCAGGACGCGGCGCGTTGCGATATCCGCAGCGAATGCGAGTTGGTTAAGAAGATAGAGGGCGCGCCCGAACTCGGAAATGCCGAGGATGAGACCAACAACGAGAAGGCCCACCATGGCAAATTCGACGGCCGCCGCTCCGGACCTGCAGCTGGCCAGCCGACGGAACGGAGCGCGGATGCTCACCGGACCTGAACCTGAAGCGACCGGGACAGTGACAGGCTTGGAAGAAGGAGTCCCGAGAAGACCTTGTTGGCGCTGAGGATGTAGTAGATGTCCGTCGGCGCGGACCCGGCGCAGGTCGCCGAGCAATCCAACCGGACTTGCGGATTCTCGGGGCAGGAGCAGATGCGGGCGACAGCGACCGCCAGGGCCTCGTCAGCCGTGGAGCCATTCAGGCTTAGGCCGATGGTTGCTGCGTCGCCGCCGGCAATTGCGCTTTGCGCGCCGGTCCGCAGCACAGAGCCTATCGTCATCTGTTCCGTCAGGGCACGCCCCACATCCACCGTCAACAGAAGCGCGAGCGTGAGGACCGGAGCCAGAAGCGCGAACTCGACGGCAGAGGCGCCGCGTTGCGCCGGGACGATCGCGGCCAGCCTTCGAAATGCGGGTTTGCGGAGAAATGCCATCATGTCGCAGAGCCTCATGCTCGTGGCGGAGGGTCTTTGAAAACAGATAACGGTCATGTGCGGGCCGATCAACGCGCAATGCGGTCAAGCTGGGCGGAGATTATGTAAAGATTTAAAGGGTTTCCGCATATCGTTCTGGCATCCCCTTCGGCACGACTGTCTTCCCGGGCACGGGGAATCCTCGCGCGCCTTGAACGAGCGGGTTCCCTGTTCTGCCAAACGGACTGATGAGGAAGCCAGTTGTCACGGACCGGGGTCGTGTCAGGGGACGGGGTGCAAATCCTCGCCTTGTTGGCGCTGTGTCGTGACCGCGAGCCGGGGACGCGGATGGGGGCGTTGAACCTGAGAGTGCCGAAGCTGCGGCCTGGCATCCGGGTCGCCAACACCCGCGGCTAGTCCGGAGATGCGGCCCCCGGCGCGATGGCTTGACCTGGGCTGGTCTGGTAATCCTGCAGAACCCGGGCAGCACGCGGGCCGGAACCGCCCGGGCTGGCGCGCCAGTCATGGATCGGGGTCGTGCCGGTCGTCTGATTGTTCAAGTTGGTCGCCTGTGCTACTCCCGCCGCAGGCCAGATGCCGTCCGAGGAGGACATGGGGTCCGTGCAGCCCGAGACGAGCATCAGGGACAGGGCCGGCAGGAACTTAACCATTCGAACTGCCCAGGATATGTCCGAACGGGCCGTCGATGGCGCGCTGGCGCAACCGGCGTTCAAGTTCGCCTCTGGTGATCTCCTGCTTGCCGCGCAGGAAGAACTCCTGTTCCGTCGTGAGGATGGAACTGTCGAGCGGTGTCGCGACGGTTGCCGACATGCCTTCGGGCCTGTTGAGGTAGGGCGTCACGATGATGACCAGGTCCGTCTCATCCTTCTGCCAGGACGCAGACCGGAACAGTGTCCCAAGGATCGGGACGCTGCCCAGCCAGGGTACTTGCGACTGACGTCGTGCGTTGTTGCGCTGAAGCAGGCCCGCGATGACAAAGCTCTGACCGGCGCGGAGTTCGATGGTGGTGCTGGCTCGGCGTGTCGAGAAGCTTGGCAGTTCGATGGTCCCGGTGTTGTAGGTCCTGTTCAGATCGAGCTGGCTGACCTCGGGCTCCAGTTTCAGGTTGATCAGCCCGTTGCCAAGCACAACCGGCGTGAAGGTGAGACGGACGCCGAACTCCTTGTATTGGACCGTCACCTCGCTGTCGTTCTGCGCGACGGGAATGGGGACTTCGCCGCCGGCAAGAAAGCTGGCGGTTTCTCCCGACAGGGCCGCAAGGGTCGGTTCGGCAAGGTTGCGGACGAGCCCCCGTTCCTCCAGCGCCTCGATCAGAAGCGATACCGACACGCCGTTCTCGACCATGGTGGCAAGAAAGCTGCCGAAGGGGACAGGGTTGGCGATCCGTCCGGTGCCAAGCCGGATGGTGCCCGAGTTGCCGCTGCCGCTGACGCCCAGGCCGATGGCCCGACCGGCTTCCCGCGACGCCTCGATCATCCGGACCTTCAGGAATACCTGCTGCGGGTCCGTGATCTGGATCGCGTTGATCACCTCGTCCGACCCATATTGCTCGGCAACATCAAGAATGCGCGTCATCGTCACCGCATCCTGCACTGTTCCCGAAAGCCGCAGCCTGCCGTTCACCGACGCGACCCGGACACTCGCCCCCGGAGCGACACTGCGGATCACGGAGGCCAGATCGCCCGTGTCCACGGTCACTTCAAGATCCACGAGGCCGACAAGCGCCTCCCCTCCGGCAAAGATCTGCAGGTTCGTCTGTCCGAGGCTTTGCCCGAGAATGTAGAAGGATCGCGGCGAAATCACGACCACATCGGCGACCGCGGGGTTTCCGATCACCAGCTGGTCGATGTCCTGGGTGGTCGTGAACACCTGCGACTCGCCGACCGGAACCTGCACCTGTGCCGCGCGACGGGTGCTGAGCGTGAGGCCCACGCTGTCCTGCGCCGCGGCCGGGAGCGCGACCGGCCATATCAGCAACAATACAAGGGCGAGACGCGCCAGAACGGCTTCAACCAGAGGAGGCATCGCGAAGGATCCTGAGATTTGTCTCGATCACCGGGTGGCCGGGCTGCAACCGTCGTGCCTGAGCCAGGCTGACTGCCGCCAGCCCGTAGTCGCCCCGAAGGTAATACGAGAAGCCGATATTGTTGTGATAGGCGAAGGTTTCGCCACCGATCCGGCGGCATTTGGCATAGGTGCGGTCCGCAAGGTCGAAGCGGTGCAGCCAGTCGTAGGATCCCGCAAGGCCGAGGCAAGCCTCCATGTCGGCCGGCGAAGCCTTCAGCGCCATCTCGAAATAGCGTGCGGCGAAGCCGAAATTGCCGGCATCATAGCTGGTTCGGGCTGTTGCCAGCTCACTTCCCTTGGGCACGCTTGGCACGGTTGCGGGAATCGATTGGCGCGGACTGGCAACATTGCCCTCGGTGCAGCCCGTGGCCGCAACGATGCCCACCATCAAAACAAGCGCCCGGCTGCGCGAGGCGCGACGGGAATCCCGCGGCCGCGGTGTCAGTGCCATGTTCAGACCTGCCCCTTCTATTGGTCGATAGTAGTGGCATGAGGGGCAAGTCCTGTCCAGATCGATCTGAAAGCATATTCCCCTCGTGGTTGCATTATTCCTTCGGAATGGCCATGCGGCAAGACAATCTGAGGCTGTAGGCTCCAGCCAGAATCGCCACGGCGCGAGGCCAGGGTGAAACCATGAGGACCATTCATTAACATATTTATAATAAAGTTTTAGACACAGTTCGATTTGCGCGCTCGGGCCTATGGCGTATCAATAAGGAACTACGGTGCGCTGTAGCCCAGTCGCACATACAGCCTGAAGATGATCGCCGTGAAAGCTTTCGACAACATGCTTTACGCGTCCCGGTCGTCTGACCTCACCCAGCGGCGCCGGCGTCGGCCGGTGCTTGCACAGCAAAAGACAGGAGCCTTGTCATGAAAAATCGCCTTCGCCGCCTCGTAAAGGACGATTCTGGTGCCACCGCCATCGAGTATGGGCTGATCGCCGCGCTCGTCGCCGTTGTGGTTGTCGGATCGCTGACGTTGATGCGCCCGCAGCTGCAGGCAACCTTCGCCGCAATTACGACCGCTCTCACCCCCTGATCCTCCTCCGCGATCGCCGGCAGGGAACCGCCTGCCGGCAACCTCGGACACGGCCAGCGACGGTCCGGCTGACATGAGTTTTTCCACGCTTCTGCTGCTGTTCTTTCCTGTCATGCTGATCCACGCAGGGGTCGGTGACCTGAGGACCATGAGGATCCCCAACCACCTGATCCTGATCTTGTTCGCTGGCTACTTCGTGGCCATCCCCCTGGTCGGCCTGACGCTGCAGGACATCATCTGGTCGATTGCAGCGGCCTCGGTCGCCTTCGCCGCAGGTTTCTGGGGCTTTTGTCATCGCTGGATGGGTGGGGGCGACGTGAAGCTGCTGACCGTCGCCGCGCTCTGGCTTGGTGCGGACAACCTCGCCCCGTTCATCCTCTACACGTCGCTCTTCGGCGCCATGCTGACGATCCTGCTGATGGTCTTTCGGCGGGGCCGCCTGCCGGAATCGTGGCGGCGGCGGGACTGGATCGCCCGGCTTCACCAGCGCGATGCGGGGGTTCCCTACGGGGTCGCAATCGCGGCCGCAGGCATCACGATCTACATGGACATGCCGGGGGTTGCCGCATGGCTGTAAAAACGGCGGGCCTGCGTTGCCGTCGCCCGGGCCGACACTGCGAAAGGAGAAACCCTCGATGCTGCGAAAGGCGATTTTCATCCTGGCGCTGATGAGCGGCGGGGCCGCAGCCTGGATTTCCGGGCTTCCCCGGGCCGAGGGCAGCAATCAGGTGCCGCAAGCCGCCGCTCCGCTGGAGCAAGTCCTTGTGGCCGCGGCGGACATCGTGCCCGGCAGCCGGATCGAGGCAGCTGAACTGCGCTGGCAGCCTTGGCCGAAGGACGCGTTGAATGACAGTTACATCACGCAGGCTGCGAAACCCGCAGCGGCGGACGAGATCGCAGGGATGGCGGTGCGAAGCCCGATCATGAACGGCGAGCCGGTTCATCTGGGCAAGCTGGCACCAAGTGGGTCCGGCCTGCTGTCGGTGATGCTGTCGCGGGGAAGCCGCGCGGTCGCCGTGAGGATCAGCGCCGACACGAGCGCAGGCGGCTTCATCCTGCCGAACGATCGGGTCGATGTGCTTCACACACAGCTGCGCCAGGGTGCGGACGGTCAGAGTGACGCGAGCAGTCGGGCGATCCTGCGCAAGGTCAGGGTGCTGGCGATCGATCAGATGATCGACGCGGACACGGGGTCGGTTGTCGGCAAGACGGCGACGCTGGAGCTGCGCCCCGAAGACGTTGAAACCGTGGTTTCGGCTGAGGCCGACGGAATCATCTCGCTTGCCCTGCGCTCCGTCGGCGATGCCGACGAGGCGGACGATCCCGAACCGGCTGCCGCAGAGGCGACGCTGGCGCAGGCGGACGAGATGAAGGCGATCCGCGTGTTCCGTGGCATCCAGCAGGAAATGGTTCAGGTGCGCAGATGATGAACGCAACCGAACGGGAAGGCCCGAGCAGAGTTTCGCCCGGCTCGCGCCATGAGCCGGGCGCCGGTCGCCTGGACGATGCCGCGCAGGGCGCGCTGGCAGACCGGGCGGGTCCGAGCGAAGATGGCGGTCAGCCTCTGGGACGGATCCCTTACATCACCCTGAGAGCCTTCTGCGAAACGCCCGAGTTCATTGCCACGCTGAAGCAAGCCGCCGGGGACAGGCGGCTGTCCCGCGCAGAGTTCGATGCAAGCCCCGGCGGGCTGCGCGGCGCGGTGCAGTTCTTCGCAACGCAACCGACACCCGATCTTCTGGTGATCGAGGCCGACGCGCAAAGCGACGATTTCTTCCAGGAACTCGAAACCTTGGCCGAGGTATGTGACGCCAAGACACGCGTCGTCGTCGTCGGCAGCGTCAACGACGTCCTGCTCTACCGCCGTCTGGTGGAACGCGGCATCACCGAGTATCTGGTCGCGCCGGTTGATCCCTCGCGGCTCATCTCGGTCTTCGTGAACCTGTTTCCGCAGCACGAAGCTGCACAGTTCGGCAAGGTCGTGGCGTTCATTGGCGGCAAGGGCGGCGCAGGGTCATCCACGGTCGCGCAGAACACCGCATGGGCGCTGGCGCGAAACCGAACCAAGGTCTTGCTCGCGGATCTGGACCTGCAGTTCGGCACGGCGGCACTGAACTACAACATCAATGCTCCGATAGGGTTCGCCGACCAGCTCGACGGCGCAGACCGGCTGGACGATGCCTCCTTCGAGCGACTTCTGCACAAGCCGGCGCCGAACCTGAGCGTGCTTGCCGGCGCCACTGCGTCCCGCAGCGTGGTTGCCCCGTCACTCGAGGCCCTGGATCGGCTTCTTGATCGCGCAAGAAGCACCTTTCCGCTGGTCCTGCTCGATCTTCCGCATGAGTGGTCGCCCTGGGTGCGCCAGGCGCTTCTCTCGGTCGATGAGGTGATCGTCACGGCGGAACCGGACCTCGCCAATCTGCGGAATGCACGGATGCTGTTCGATCTTCTGAAAGAGGCCCGGCCGAATGACGTCGAACCGGTGCTGGTTCTCAACAAGGTTCGCGTGCCAAGGCGCGAGGAGATCAGGCCGGTTGACTTCGCCGCGGCGCTTGGCGTGCCTCTGGATGTGCAGGTCGGGTATGCGCCAAGGCTGTTCAGCAAGTCAGCGAACGGCGGCCAGATGCTGGCCGAGTTGTCTGCGGCAGCTGGCCGCCCGTTCCTCCAGATCGCGCAGTCGCTTGGTGGCACGGCGCCGGCTCGACCGGCGCGGTCGTTCCTGAAGTGGCGCAGCGCAAGGTGAGGTCGCGGGGCGTCGTGATGACCGACAGACACGGGGCAACCGGGGCGAGGCAGGGACAGGGAGGATCGTGGCGTGTTCGGCAAGAGAGACCGGCTGAAGTTTGACATAACGGCGCCTGTCGAGCCTGTCAGCCAGGCCACGCAGCCTCCGGTCGCGCCCGCCAAGCCGGAGGTGGCGTCGCCCGAGGAGCGGCGCAAGCCGCTGCCACAGGGATCCGCCGTCTTCTACGACCTGAAGAATGAAATATTCGCGGCCCTTCTCGAGGCGATCGACGTCACCCAGCTTGCGCTGATGCAGCCCGAAGAGGCACGGCAGGAAATCCGCAGCATCGCCGTGGACATCATCGCGGCCAAGCCGACGGCGGTCTCTGCCAGCGCTCAGAACAAGATCGTCGAGCAGATCTGCAACGACGTGCTGGGTTACGGGCCGCTCGAGCCGCTGCTGGCACGCGATGACATCGCCGACATCATGGTGAATGGCAAAGATCCGATCTACATCGAGGTCGGTGGCAGGATGATCCAGACCGACATCCGGTTCCGGGACAACACGCATCTTCTCAATGTCTGCCAGCGTATCGTCAGCCAGGTCGGGCGCCGCGTCGACGAATCCAGCCCCATGTGCGATGCGCGCCTGCCGGACGGCAGCCGGGTCAACGTCATCGTGCCGCCGCTTGCGCTGAACGGGCCGACACTGACGATCCGCAGGTTCAAGAAGGACAAGCTGACACTGGACCAGCTCGTGCAGTTTGGCTCGATCACGCCAGAAGGGGCGGAGCTGCTCAAGATAATCGGGCGCGTGCGCTGCAATGTGCTCATCTCGGGCGGGACAGGGTCGGGCAAGACGACACTTCTCAATTGCCTGACCGGCTACGTCGATCCCGAGGAACGCATCATCACCTGCGAGGACTCGGCGGAACTTCAGCTTCAGCAACCGCATGTCGTTCGCCTCGAGACTCGTCCTCCGAACATCGAGGGCATTGGCGAGATCACGATGCGGCAACTGGTCAAGAACTGCCTCCGGATGCGGCCCGAGCGGATCATCGTCGGCGAGGTGCGCGGTCCCGAGGCTTTCGATCTTCTTCAGGCCATGAACACGGGCCATGACGGGTCGATGGGAACGCTGCACGCGAACACCCCGCGCGAGGCCCTGTCACGCCTGGAAGCCATGGTGACGATGGGGGGCTTCACCCTGCCGTCCAAGACGATCCGCGAGATGGCCGTGTCGTCGATCGACATCATCGTGCAGGCCGCACGGTTGCGCGACGGCTCGCGCCGGATCACCCATATCACCGAGGTGGTCGGGCTGGAGGGCGAGGTTCCAATCCTGCAGGACCTGTTCGTCTTCGAAATGAGCGGCGAAGACGACAAGGGCAAGATTATCGGTCGGCATCGATCCACCGGTGTCATGCGCCCGGTCTTCTCGGACCGTGCCAGGTATTATGGAGAGGAGAAGCGCCTGATGGCCGCCCTCGAAGCAGCGAACGGTCGAGCCACATGACCCCTGCATGGATCCCAGCAGCCGCGATGACCCCTGCCAGCGTCCTCGTTCTGATATTCCTGCTCGCGGGCTTCAGCGCCGGGGGCCTGCTCTACAGCCTGCTCGAGCCGCGTTTCAACCACGAGGCGCGAGTGAAGCAGCGGATGCGTTCCGTGGCTGGCGGGCGGAGAAAGGAATCAGGCGATGCAGCCAGCGCCGCCAGCTCCAGAAAGAGATCGATCGACGAAACCCTCAAGGAGATGGCCGACAAGCAGAAGCAACGCTCGCGGCGCGGCGCGAATCCCTCGCTGAGCGAGCGGCTTCGGCAGAGCGGGCTTGGCTGGAGCCGCTCCCACTACCTCATCATGTGTGCGGCTGCAGGATTGCTGAGCTACGTCCTGATCGCATTCGCGGCCGGCGTTCATCTGCTGGCCGCCGCTGGCCTCAGCCTCATCAGCGGCTTGCTCGTGCCGCGTCTCTACGTCGGCTTCAAGAGAAGCCGTCGCTTCATTGCCTTTGTCGACGAGTTCCCCAATGCGGTTGACGTGATCGTGCGCGGCGTCCGGTCCGGCCTTCCTCTTGGCGACTGTCTGAGGATCATCGCAGCCGAGGGGCAGGACCCGGTGCGCAGCGAATTCAGGGTGATCGTCGATCATCAGACATTGGGTGTGCCTTTGCAGGACGCCATGCTTCGCCTTGCTGATCGCGTCCCCGTTCCCGAGGTCAACTTCCTCGCGACCGTCGTCGCCGTGCAAAGCCAGTCGGGGGGAAACCTGACAGAGGCCCTCGCCAACCTTTCGAATGTTCTTCGCGAGCGAAAGAAGATGCGTTCCAAGATCAAGGCGATGAGTGCAGAGGCAAAGGCCTCAGCCGCGATTATCGCGGCGCTGCCGCCCGTCGTGGCGGGGGGGCTGTATCTGACCAGCCCGCAATACATCTCGCTTCTGTTCACCGAGCCGCTGGGGCAAGCCGTTCTTGCTGGTTGCGCCGTGTGGATGTCCATGGGCGTGCTGGCCATGCGCGCCATGATCAACTTCGATTTCTGAGGGGCCGTCATGTACGAAACCGTCCAGACCCACCGAGATCTGATCATGATGGTCATGACGGGCCTTGCCGTGTTCTGCGGGATGATCGGCCTTGCATGGCCTCACCTGGTCCCGGACGTGCTGGGTGCACGGATGCGTCATCTGGATCGGGCATGGCAGTCGCAGCGGCAGAGCGGCCTTGTCCAGCCGGCAGAGCGGCCGAAGCGCTCGCTGCTGACAAGCAAGCCGAAGCGCTTGTATGCGGTCATCGTCCGGCGGCTCAATCTGGCGCGTCATCTCAAGAACGGGGCGACGCTGCAGATCCTGCAGATGGCCGGGTTCCGGGGGCGGGCGCCGGTCATCACCTTCCTGGCGATGCGGGTGCTCATGCCGCTGACGATGCTCGGGTTCAGCGCCTTCTACATCTTCGCCGTGATCAAGCCCGAGATCCAGTTTCTGCTGAAAGCCGCGATCTGCGTCGCCAGCGCCGGCTTGGGCTATTACCTGCCCGCCCTCTTCGTGAGGAACCGGATCGCGAAGCGTCAGAAAAGCGTTGTCAGGGCCTGGCCCAATGCGCTTGACCTGCTGATGATCTGCGTCGAGTCCGGGGTGAGCATCGAGCACGCGTTCCGCAAGGTCGCCGATGAGATCAGCGGCCAGTCCAGGGAGCTGGCCGAAGAGCTTGCCTTGACGACTGCCGAACTCTCCTACCTGCCGGACCGCCGCACAGCCTACGAGAATCTTGGCCGCCGGACCGATCTGGATGGGGTGAAATCGGTTGTCACCGGCCTGATGCAGTCCGAGCAGCATGGCACGTCCCTCGGCACGACCCTTCGCGTGCTGGCGCAGGAGAGCCGGAACATGCGGATGAGCCTGGCCGAGAAGAAGGCGGCGTCCCTGTCACCGAAACTGACGGTGCCGATGATCGTCTTTTTCCTGCCGGTCCTTTTCGCCGTCATCATCACGCCGGCGGTCATACAGATCCTTGGCAATTGAAACCCGGAGGGAGGAGGCCATCATGACGTCTGGCAGGGTAAGGCGGATACTCGACCTGTTGCCGATCATCGAAGATCAGCGGGGCGCCACCGCCGTGATCGTGGCATTGTGCCTGCCACTGATCGCGGGCGGGATGGGCTTCGGGGCCGAGGCCGGATTCCATTTCCTGTTGCAGCGCAACATGCAGCAGGCGGCCGACATGGCCGCCCATGCCGGCGCGGTCCGCGTCCGTGCCGGAGACGCGGCCGATGCGGTGACGGCGGCTGCGAGGCGCGCGGCCGTCCAGTCCGGTTTCGATGCCTCGGATGAGACGTTCTTCGCCTTCACGCCGCCTGTCAGCGGCGCCTTCCAGGGCAGCACAAGCAGCGTCGAGGTGCAGCTTCGTCTTGCTCAGCCCCGGTTCTTTTCCGCGATCTTCACGGATGAACCCGTCCGCATCAGCGCCCGCGCCGTCGCAAATGTGCGGCGGTCAACGACCCGCGCCTGCGTGCTTGCACTGGCACCGACAGCCCCGCAGGCGGTCACCGTCACCGGCTCTACCACCGTCGAGATCGAGAATTGCGACGTCGTCACGAACTCGAACGCCAGCGATGCGTTCTACATGCAGAACAAGGCGGCCAAGCTGACCGTCGGCTGCGTGCGATCGGTTGGCGGGGCCGTCACCGGCGCGGGACTCACGATGCGCAACTGTGCCCAGGCCGAGGAGCTGGCTCCGGTGGTTCGCGATCCCTATGCCGATGTCGTCGAGCCCGCCATCGAGGGCACCTGCCTTTCCCAGAAGGGCAAGAAGACCACCAGCTTTGCACCGAACTTCATCCATTCCAGCGGGGTGCCGGCGCTGCGGATCTGCGGCGGTCTGGACATCAAGAGCCATGCAAGTTTCGCTCCGGGCCTGTATATCATCGACGGCGGAGAGCTGTCGCTGAACGCCAACGGCGATGTGGCGCTGGATGAAGCATCGATGTCCGGTGAGGGCGTGACCTTCTATCTCGCAGGTGACGCGGCTCTCAGTCTCAGCGGCAACGGGAAATTCAGCATGCGGGCACCGTCATCCGGACCTTATGCGGGCATCCTGTTCTTCGGCAGCCGGACTCAGACGGGCCTCACGCACAAGGTGCTGGGAAACTCGGGTTCCACCACGCAAGGGGCGATCTACTTTCCCAGTTCGGACGTCCGGTTCACCGGAAACTCGAACACCTCGAACGGTTGCACGCAGATCATCGGCTACACGGTCGAGTTCACGGGCAACTCCACCCTGCGGTCAAGCTGCCTCGAGGACAACATCCGGGAAATAGAAACAAGTGTCGTCGTCGCTCTGGTCGAATAGCTGACGGCCGTCGCGCGGGTCCACGTCCTGGCGGACGCGGCGCGGGCGCGGTGGACGCCTGCCGGTCGTGCCTTGGCAACCCGGGCCAGGGGCAACCGAAGCAGGTCATCGTCAACGACTTCGCGCGAGACTCGGCGCTGGCAGTGTGCCGCCCGCCAGCCGGCGATCCCTGCTACCGCCTGTTCCGGTCCCTGTTCCGCCGAATTTTGTTCCCTGAAGACGCCCGCTTCAATCCGCGATCCGCAGGAACGACGGGAATGTGAACCATGCCGCCACGACTGGAAGGCGCTGCTCTGCGGCATCGGCGGCGGACGCCGGGTGTGGGGTGCCCTGTTTGTCAAGCTGCCAGGCGTTTCGGTAGCCTGGCCAGAGTGCAGGCCGCGATTGTCATCGTGAACTGCGCGCAGGCCCTGTCGTGGCCGCGGTGAGCAGCGTGCCGTCCACCGAGACGTGCGCGTCCGAGAGCCGCGGTCGGACATCGGGATGTGCCAGGATCGCGGCCATCACCTTGCGCGACATGTCGGTCGTCAGCCGCCGGTCGCGGTTCTGCGTGAACGCCGTGGGGACCCAGACCGGATCGAAAACAAGACTTGCAGCAGGCCCGCCCGGATCAGCCGCTCCGGCGCGATGGAAGGGCGACCGAAAGCGGTGTGGAGCGCGTCGAACTCGGCCTCGAGGCTCGCAAGCGCGTCGTTGACGATCGGGCGGATCAAACGCAGCGGATGCCGCGCCGGAACGCGCTCCTCAAGATCGACATCGCTGAACAGCGATCCCGCTGCCTCGTCCGTCCCGCGCATTGTCACCCTGACCGCCGCTGCCGTGCCGATGGTGAATCATCGTGTCGAAACCGCGTCGAGACCGGCCTCTTTCGGCAGCCCGTCAAACGGCTGCATCGGTTCCAATTCGCGCTGGAGACCGCAAATGTGACGCGTGACTGGCTGGGGCGGTAGGATTCGAACCTACGGTACACGGTACCAAAAACCGACGCCTTACCACTTGGCTACGCCCCAACTTGCGGGGGTGAATAGCCATTCGCTCCGGGGGGTTCAAGTCGAAAATTGGCGAAACTTGCCCTGCCTGTGACCTCACGTTAAGGCGGGCGCATGGAGCATGTCGATCTTGCCATACTGGGTGCCGGGGCGGCCGGCCTGTTCTGCGCGGGTTCGGCGCTCGCCCAGGGGCGCCGCGTCGTCGTGATCGATCATGCCGCCAGGCCGGCCGAAAAGATCCGCATCTCGGGCGGGGGGCGCTGCAATTTCACCAACCTCGCCGCGGCCCGCGATCGCTTCCTGTCCGGCAACCCGCGATTCGCCGCCAGCGCCCTGTCGCGCTACCCCGCGCAGGCCTTCGTGGAACTGGTCGATCATGCGGGCATCGCCTGGCATGAAAAGACGCAGGGGCAGTTGTTCTGCGACGGCAAGGCCACGCAGATCACCGACATGCTGCTGGCCCGGATGCGCGGTGCGGAATTGTGGCTGGACACGACGCTTGGCGCGTTGCGTCATCGCGGCGACCGCTTCGAGTTGCAGACCGGACGCGGCGCGGTCTCGGCGGCGCGGGTGGTGGTCGCGACCGGGGGCAAGTCGATCCCCAAGATGGGCGCGACGGGTTTTGGTTACGACGTGGCGCGAGATTTCGGGCTGCGCTGTGTCGAACAGCGGCCGGGTCTGGTCCCCCTGACCTTCGCCGACCAGGATCTGGCCCTGTGCCGACCCCTGGCCGGCGTGTCGGTCGAGGCGCGGATCCGCCACAACGGGGGCGATTTCCGCGATGCGCTGCTGTTCACACATCGCGGTCTCAGCGGTCCGGTCATCCTGCAGATTTCCAGTTTCTGGCATCCCGGAGAGATGCTCGAGATCGACCTTGCGCCGGGCATCGACGCGGCTGCGGAACTCAAGCGGCTGCGCGGTCAGGCAGGTCGTGTCCTGCTGGGCACCGCGCTGGGGCACTGGCTGCCGCAGCGGCTGGCCGATGCGGTTGTCACCGAGGCCGGGCTTGCCGGGAAGCGGCTTGCCGATCAGGCCAACCCGGCCCTCGAGCGTCTTGGCGCCCGGATCAACCGCTGGCAGTTGCGGCCCGTCGGGACCGAGGGCTACCGCACGGCCGAGGTCACGCTTGGCGGCATCGATACCCGCGACCTGGACGCGCGCACGATGCAGGCCCGCAACGTGCCGGGGCTGTATTTCATCGGCGAGTGCGTCGATGTCACGGGCTGGCTTGGCGGTTACAACTTCCAGTGGGCCTGGGCGTCGGCGCACGCGGCGGGCACGGCACTGGGCAGCGCCTAGCGGCCCTGGCCGCGCCGGTCGCGGGGCCGCTTGTTGCCCGAATTCCGCAAGGACCGGGCGGTCGATCACGACGGCGTCGCCGGGATTGGCGCGCGCCACGCTGCCCGGCGGGCATCAGGCAGAGCCGTGCCGCCGCTGTGGCCAGTCAGCCTCCGCAGGCCCGGCGGATCGCGTCCGGGCCTCGTCCTTGCCGGTGGCTGCTCAGACCAGCCGCCCTTCATCCATCGCCGCGCGGACAAAGCCCGCGAACAGCGGCGCCGGCGCGAAGGGCTTCGATTTCAGCTCGGGATGCGACTGGACGCCGATGAACCAGGGATGCCCGGGGTATTCGATGACCTCGGGCAGCTTGCCGTCCGGCGACATGCCCGAGAACACAAGCCCGGCCTTCTCCAGCGCCTCGCGGTATTTCGCATCCACCTCGTAGCGGTGGCGGTGGCGGTCCTCCATCTCCAGCGCGCCGCCATAGATGTCGCTGATCCGCGACCCTGCGGCCAGAACCGCCGTATAGGCGCCCAGCCGCATCGTGCCGCCCTTGTCGTCGCCGACCTTGCGCTGCACGGTGTAGTTGCCCTGCACCCATTCCTTCAGGTGATAGACGACCGGGGTAAAGCGCGTCTTGCCGGCCTCGTGGTCGAATTCCTCTGATCCCGCATCCGGCATGCCGGCGAGGTTCCGCGCCGCCTCGATCACCGCCATCTGCATGCCCAGACAGATGCCCAGATAGGGCACGTCCTTTTCGCGCGCGTATTTTGCCGCCGCGATCATGCCCTCGGTGCCGCGCTCTCCGAAACCGCCGGGCACGATGATGCCGTGATAGCCGTCCAGCAGATGCGCGCCCTCGCCCTCCAGCTTCTCGCTGTCCACCCAGTCGGCCCTGACGCGCACGCGATTGGCCATGCCGCCATGCGTCAGCGCCTCGGCGATGGATTTGTAGGCATCCTCAAGCTGGGTGTATTTTCCGACCACCGCGATGTTGACCTGGCCCTCGGCATTGTCCAGCCGGTCCATCACGTCCTCCCATTTCGACAGATCCGGGCGCGGCGCGGGGCTGATCGCGAACGCATCCAGAACCGCCCGGTCGAGGCCGGCCCGGTGATAGGCCAGCGGCGCCTCGTAGATTGTCTGCAGGTCATAGGCGGGGATGACGGCATCGGGGCGGACATTGCAGAACAGCGCGATCTTGGCGCGTTCCTTTTCCGGGATCGGGTGTTCCGAGCGGCAGACCAGCACATCCGGGGCCAGACCGATGGACTGCAGTTCCTTGACGCTGTGCTGGGTGGGCTTGGTCTTCAACTCGCCACTGGCCGCCAGATAGGGCAGCAGCGTCAGATGCATCAGGATGCACTGGCCGCGCGGGCGTTCATGGATGAATTGCCGGATCGCCTCGAAGAAGGGCAGGCCCTCGATATCGCCAACCGTGCCGCCGATCTCGCACAGCATGAAATCGACCTCATCGTCGCCTATGGCCAGGAAGTCCTTGATTTCGTTCGTGACATGCGGAATCACCTGGATCGTCTTGCCCAGATATTCGCCGCGCCGTTCCTTTTCCAGCACGTTGGAATAGATCCGCCCCGAGGACACGCTGTCGGTCCGGCGGGCGCTGACGCCGGTGAAGCGTTCGTAATGCCCCAGATCCAGATCGGTCTCGGCGCCATCATCGGTCACAAAGACCTCGCCATGCTCGAACGGGCTCATCGTGCCCGGATCGACGTTCAGATAAGGGTCCAGCTTGCGCAGCCTGACGGTGAAGCCGCGTGCCTGCAAAAGCGCCCCCAGCGCCGCCGAGGCCAACCCCTTGCCAAGGGACGAAACGACGCCGCCGGTGATGAAGATGTAACGCGCCATGAGGCCCCCGTGATGTGCAAGAATTCGATGTTTTGCGGGCCGCGGAACGGCCAGCATCACGGGACTAAAGATATAGACGATTCGCCCCAGGGTCGCAACGGACCGCAAGTTCATGTAGAGCGGTTTTTTCCCGCCCCTATCTGTTGTGTTGCCTCAGTTCGACGGTTCCGGCTCCGTTGCAGGCTGCGGCTCTGCGGCGGGCGCTTGCGTCGCGGGCGCCTCGGCGGCCGGCGGGGTCACGGGCTCGGCCGCCGGCGACTCGGCGGCGGGCGTGACGGCACGGGCTGCGGGCGCCTGAGGCGCGACGCTGCCGGTCGCGGGCGCGTCGGGTGAAGGCGGGGTCAGCGGGTCGCCGCCGCTGGACGGGGGCGGCGTGTAGGCCGGCAGCTGCGGCAGGCTGGATTCGGGCTGCTGCCGCTGCTCGGGCACACCCATCTGATCCATGATCGACGCATTCGAACTTTCGCGCGCCGCAATCACGGTCAGCGCCAGCGAGGTGCAGAAGATCGCGATCCCGAAGATCCATGTCAGCCGGGTCATCGCATTGGCCGCCTGACGCCCGCTCATGACGCCGCCTCCGCCGCCGCCGCCCATGCCAAGGCCGCCGCCCTCGGACCGTTGCAGCAGCACGACCCCGGTCAGAAGGACCGCCAGGATCAGGTGGATGGTCAGCACGACGTTCTGCACGGATTTCGGCCTTTCATTTGCGGACGCGCCTATCTAGTCACGCAGGCAGGTGATGGCAAGCAGAGTGTCCGTGATGCCGGCAGTGATGATTCAGGGCACCGGTTCGAATGTCGGAAAATCGATGCTGGTCGCCGGGCTGTGCCGCGCCGCCTTGCGCCGCGGCATCGCGGTCGCCCCGTTCAAGCCGCAGAACATGTCCAACAACGCCGCCGTCGCCGCAGGCGGGGGCGAGATCGGGCGCGCACAGGCCTTGCAGGCGCGCGCCTGCGGACTTCATCCGGTCACGGACATGAACCCGGTCCTGCTGAAACCCGAAACCGACACCGGCGCGCAGGTGGTGTTGCAGGGGCGCGTCATCGGCCGGGCCGAGGCGCGCGATTATGCGGCGCTCGGGACGCGCCTTCTGGCCGGGGTGCTGGACAGTTTCCAGCGCCTCGGCGCCGCCCATGACCTTGTCATTGTCGAGGGCGCCGGCAGTCCGGCCGAGGTGAACCTGCGGCCCCGCGACATCGCCAACATGGGTTTTGCGCGCGCGGCGGGCGTGCCGGTCGTGCTGGCCGGGGACATCGACCGCGGCGGGGTGATCGCCCAGATCGTCGGCACGCAGGCGGTGATCGATGCGGCCGACGCCGCGATGATCCGGGGCTTTCTGGTCAACAAGTTCCGTGGCGATCCGCGCCTGTTCGACGATGGTTACGCCTTCATCCGGGACCGCACCGGCTGGCAAGGCTTTGGCGTGGTGCCGTGGTTCGCGGACGCCCACCGCCTGCCGGCCGAGGATGCGGTCGATCTGCGCGCCTCGACCGGGCAGGGGCTGCATGTCGTCTGCCTGACCCTGTCGCGGATCGCCAATTTCGACGATCTCGATCCGCTGGCGGCAGAGCCCGGCGTGCGCCTGACCATGCTTGGACCGGGACGGCCGGTGCCCGGCGACGCCGATCTGGTGGTGATCCCGGGCACGAAATCGACGCTTGGCGATCTGGCCTTTCTGCGCGCGCAGGGCTGGGACATCGACATCGCGGCGCATGTCCGCCGCGGCGGGCATGTGCTGGGGGTCTGCGGCGGCTATCAGATGCTGGGCCGGGTCATCCGCGACCCGATGGGTCATGACGGGCCGGCGGGCGAGACGCCCGGCCTCGGCCTTCTGGACATCGCGACCGAGATGGCCGCCGACAAGCGGCTGGAACGGGTATCGGGCACCGCCCTGGGCCATCCGGTCAGCGGATACGAGATTCACATGGGCCGAAGCCACGGTCCCGACTGCGCGCGCCCCTTCGCGCATGTGCCGGCACCCGACGGCGCGACCAGCGCCGATGGCCGGATCGCGGGCACCTATCTGCACGGGTTGTTCTCGGATGACGGTTTTCGCGCGGCATGGCTGGCCCGGCTGGGCGCGTCCTCGCGACCCGGCTACGAGGCCGGGGTGGACCGGGCGCTGGACGATCTGGCCGACCATCTCGAGGCGCATCTGGACGTGACCGGCCTGCTGGCCGTTGCGCGCTAGGCCCATGCAACGCCCGCAAGCGGTGTCCATCCTGTGCACGCCCTGTGCACGCCCTGTGCGCCCCCGGTGGACGTTTCGTGACCGGGCTTTCGCTGGACGAGGCGGGCGTGCCACGCTAGGTCATCGGCATGGAACAGAGAAAGCCGCCTTTGACCCTCTATCTGGCCGCGCCGCGTGGATTCTGCGCCGGCGTGGACCGCGCGATCAAGATCGTCGAGATGGCGCTGCAGAAATGGGGCGCCCCGGTCTATGTCCGGCACGAGATCGTGCACAACAAGTATGTCGTTGATTCTCTGCGCGAAAAAGGCGCGATCTTTGTCGAGGAGCTGGATGAGTGCCCCGATGACAGGCCGGTGATCTTCTCGGCCCATGGCGTCCCCAAATCGGTCCCCGCCGAAGCGCGGCGGCGCGAGATGGTCTTCGTCGACGCGACCTGCCCGCTGGTCAGCAAGGTCCATGTCGAGGCCGAGCGGCACCATGCCGGCGGCTTGCAGATGGTCATGATCGGCCACGAGGGACACCCGGAAGTCCTTGGAACCATGGGACAATTACCCGAGGGAGAGGTCATCCTGGTGGAAACGGTCGCGGACGTGTCCAAGATCCGCCCGCGCGACGCCGACCGTCTTGCCTTCATCACCCAGACGACGCTGTCGGTGGACGATACCGCAGGCATCGTCGCGGCGCTGAAGGCCCGGTTCCCGTCCATCGTCGGCCCGGCCAAGGAAGACATCTGCTATGCCACCACCAACCGCCAGGCGGCCGTCAAGGCGGTGGCGCCCAGCATCGACGCATTGTTGGTGATCGGCGCGGAAAATTCAAGTAACTCCAAGCGATTGGTCGAGGTCGGCCGGGCGGCGGGCTGCCGCTATTCGCAGCTTGTCCTGCGCGCAGACCAGATCGACTGGCGGGCGATCGAGGGGGCGCGGGCCGTCGGGCTCACCGCCGGGGCCAGCGCCCCCGAGGTGCTGGTGGACGAAGTGATCGAGGCGTTCCGCGCCCGCTACGCCGTGACGCTTGACGTGGTCGAGACCGCGCAGGAAAACGTGGAATTCAAGGTGCCGCGCGTGCTGCGCGGACCCGCCTGAGGCCGGGGGCGCCGCCTCCATCGCCGTGCCGGCGAACCGCCCGGGATATCTGGACCAAGGCCAAGGTGCTGAAGATGCGGCTTTATTCGATGCCTTCCTCGGGCAACAGCTACAAGGTCAGGCTGATCCTTGCCATGACCGGGCAAGCTGCCCGCATCGTGGATTGCGAATACGGTTCCCGGGCCTTGTCGCAGGCCAGGCAACAAGGCGCACTGCCTTATGGCAAGGTGCCGACGCTGGTTCTGGATGACGGTCGCGTGCTGGCCGAATCGAACGCGATCCTGTGGTATCTGGGTGAGGGGACGCGGTTCGTTCCCGAGGATCCGGTTGAACGCGCGCAGATGCTGGGCTGGATGTTCTGGGAACAATACAACCACGAGCCCGTGATCGCCGTGCGGCAGGCCCTGATCAGTTATCCGCATCGCGCGGCCGAGGCCACGCCGCAGCGACTTGCGGAGTTGCTGGAGCGCGGACATGCGCTGTTGCAGGTGATAGAGGAGGCGCTGTCGGGCCGCGACTGGCTGGTGGGCGATCAGCCCAGCCTCGCCGATCTGTGCCTTTACGCCTATACCCACAGCGCAGGGCCGCGTGGCGGCTTCGAGATGGGCCACTTTGACGCAATCAATTCCTGGCTGGCGCGGGTCGAAACCCTGCCTGGCCATGTCCCGCTGTCAGGTTGAGGGGGCGGCATGCGCGAGTCCGGATCATCGGTTCCTGTCGCCGCGGCCCTTTTGGGGGCGGCCGGCCTGCTGCCCTTCCTGTGGGCGGTGATCGTGTTGCAGACCGGGCAATTCGCGCTGCCCGGCGCACCGCCCCGGGCGGCGGCCATGGGGTATGGGCTGATGATCTTCAGCTACATGGCGGGCTGTTTCTGGCCCTTTGCCGCGCGATCCGGGCGGGCGCTGGATTATGGGGTGGCGGTCGCGCCGGTGCTGGTGCTGATCGCGCTGGTGGTGCCGGGGGTCATGTCGCTGAACATGGCCCTGATCCTGGGTTTCGCCGGGCTGCTGCCGATCGACTGGCTGTTCTGGCGGCGCGGTGTGGCGCCCGGCTGGTGGATGCGGCTGCGGCTGCCCCTGTCGGCGGTGGTGATCGCCTGCCTGGTCGCGATCATGCTGACGGGCGGGGCATCCTGATGGTCGCCCTGATGGCCTGGACCGATGGCGCCTGCAGCGGCAACCCCGGCCCCGGAGGCTGGGGCGTGCTGATGCGCGCCATCGACGGCGAGACGGTCCTTCGGGAACGGGAACTGCATGGCGGCGAGGCGGCGACGACCAACAACCGCATGGAGCTGATGGCCGCGATCTCGGCGCTTGAGGCGCTGACCCGGCCCAGTGAGATCGTCATCGTCACCGACAGCGCCTATGTGAAGAACGGTGTCAGCCAGTGGATCCATGGCTGGAAGAAGAACGGCTGGCGGACCGCGGACAGGAAGCCGGTCAAGAATGTCGAATTGTGGCAGCGGCTGGATGAGGCCCAGGCACGCCACAAGGTCGAGTGGCGCTGGATCAAGGGCCATGCCGGTCACGCCGAAAACGAGCGTGCCGACGAACTGGCGCGCGCGGGCATGGCGCCGTTCAAATGAGCTTCGAGACACTGATCGCGATGCTGGATTACGGCGCGGTTCTGGTGTTTGCGCTGACCGGGGCGCTGGTCGCCAGCCGCGCGCAGCTGGACCCGGTGGGGTTCATCTTCATGGCGACGCTGACGGCGGTGGGCGGGGGGACGTTGCGCGACCTTATCCTGGGCCGGGATGCGGTGTTCTGGGTTGCCCAGCCTGCCTATGTCCTGATCGCCGCCGCCGCTGCGCTGCTGGTGTTCTGGACGGCCCATCTGTTCGAAAGCCGCTACGGGCTGTTGCTGTGGCTTGACAGCGTCGCCCTGGCGGTCGCGGCCGCGGCCGGCGCCGGCGTGGCGATGGACGCCGGCTTCGGCCCGGTGATCGTGGTCATCATGGGGGTGGTGACCGGCACGTTCGGCGGGCTGATGCGCGACGTGGTTGGCAACGAGGTTCCGCTTGGCCTGAAGCAGGGCCAGCTCTACCTGACCGCGGCGTTCGGCGGCGCGGTGACTGCGGTGCTGCTGGAGTGGCTGGGTTTCCAGAGGGGCGTCTCGTTGATCGCCTGTGCCGCCGTCGTGTGGGTCCTGCGCGCCGGCAGTCTGGCATGGGGCTGGAAACTGCCGGTCTACAGGCCGCGCCCGCCCCGGACGCGGGGCTAGCGCAGCCGCGGCGGCCCCGCGTCCGGGGCGGGCGCGCCCTCGCGCAGGTCCTCGACCCCCAACCGCAAGCCGCGCCCGATCCGGTGGGCCAGACCCGACCAGCCGGCTGCGGTCTCGGGCGGCAGGGTGCGCCGCAAGGTCTCGTCAAACAGCGCCAGCCACAGCGGAAAATGCTCGGCACGGACATCTCCGGCCGCCATGTGCACCCGCATCGGGTTGCCGTCATAGACGGGCCGATAGAGGATCGCCTTCTTCCAGAACCTGGCGATCTTTTCCTCGTGCGCGGGCCAGTCCGTGACATGGTTGCCGAAGACCGGTCCCAGGACCTCGTGCCGGCGGATGGCCGCGTAGAAGACCGTGACGACCTGGTCGATCTGTTCCGGTGTGATGTCGAATCTGGCCAGCATGGTGCCGACAGGTTCGCGCGATCCGCCGCCGCCCACAAGGCGTCGCGGTGACGCCGGCACGACTTCGGGGATATTTGCGCCCTGAACACCGGGCGGGCGCTTGCAGGCGCTGTGACGCCTTCCTATAGAGACAGCCATGGAATTTCCGGCGTTCGGACATCGAATTAGCGGCCCGGTGGCGTGAGGTCTTGCGCTGCCGGGCCCGTCTTGTCCGAATGATTGACGAAGGAACGCCCCGATGAGCGCCGATACCCGCGCCGACAGCCCCGACTACCGCGACTCCGTTTTCCTGCCGCAGACCGATTTCCCGATGCGTGCCGGCCTGCCCGCGCGCGAGCCGGAATGGCTGGCCCGGTGGGCGCGGATCGGCATCTATGACACGCTGCGCGAGCGCGCCGGGGGGCGGACGCCGTTCATCCTGCATGACGGCCCGCCCTATGCGAACGGCAATCTGCATATCGGCCACGCGCTGAACAAGGTCCTGAAGGACTTCATCGTCCGCAGCCAGCAGATGATGGGTCGCGATGCGCGCTACGTGCCGGGCTGGGACTGCCACGGCCTGCCGATCGAATGGAAGATCGAGGAACAGTATCGCCAGAAGGGCCTGGACAAGGACGCGGTCGATCTCGTCGAGTTCCGGCAGGAATGCCGCCGCTTCGCCGATCACTGGATCGACGTGCAGCGCGAGGAGTTCAAGCGCCTGGGCGTCACCGGCAAGTGGGACGATCCCTACCTGACCATGAATTATCACGCCGAGGCGGTGATCGCGGCCGAATTCATGAAGCTGTTGATGAATGGCAGCCTGTATCAGGGCAGCAAGCCGGTGATGTGGTCGCCGGTCGAGAAAACCGCGCTGGCCGAGGCCGAGGTCGAATATCACGACCACACCAGCCACACGATCTGGGTGCGGTTTAGGCCGGTTTCGGCGCTAATCAACGACCAGGATGTTACGAGCCTTCTGAACCCCGAAGCGATGCGAGCTGACCTACTTGAGGCTTCGGTCGTGATCTGGACCACGACCCCTTGGACGATCCCGCAGAACCGTGCCGTCGCCTACAGCCCCGACATTGCCTATGGCCTCTATGAGGTCGGCGAGGTTGCCGAAAACGCAACCGCGCAGCCCGGCGAGAAGCTGGTGCTGGCGGACGCGCTGGCAGAGAACGTGATGCAGGCCGCGAAGGTCGCAAGCCATGGCCGGCTGCGCGATGTGACGGCCGACGAGTTGTCCGGCCTGACGCTCGCCCACCCCCTTCGCGGTGTCGAGGGTGCTGATGGCGAGTGGGATTATGACGTTCCCATGCTGCCCGGCGATCACGTCACCGACGAGGCGGGCACCGGTTTCGTCCACACCGCGCCCAGCCATGGCGATGACGATTATCAGCTTGGGCTGAAGCACGGCCTGACGATGACCTATAACGTCGAACCCGACGGCACCTATCGCAAGGATCTGCCGATCTTTGGCGGCGAGGCGATCATTCAGCCCGACGGCAAGGATGGTCCCGCGAATGTCAGCGTCATCAAGAACCTGGCATGGGCCGGCGCGCTGCTGGCCAAGGGCAAGGTCAAGCATTCCTACCCGCATAGCTGGCGGTCCAAGGCGCCGCTGATCTATCGCAATACGCCGCAATGGTTCGCCGCGATCGACAGGCCCCTGGACGACGGCATGGGCGAATATGGCGACACGATCCGGTCCCGCGCGCTGACCTCGATCGACAAGCTGGTCACGTGGACGCCGCAGACCGGCCGCAACCGCATCCGTTCGATGGTCGAGAACCGGCCCGACTGGGTGTTGTCGCGCCAGCGGGCCTGGGGCGTGCCGCTGACCTGCTTCGTGCGCAAGGGCGCCAAGCCCGATGACGCCGATTTCCTGCTGCGCGACGCGCGCGTGAACGACCGTATCATCGCCGCGTTCGAGGGTGACGGCGCCGATGCCTGGTATCGCGACGGCTTCAAGGCGCAGATGCTGGACGGCGTCGCGGACCCCGACGACTACGATCAGATCATGGACGTGCTGGATGTGTGGTTCGACAGCGGCTCGACCCATGCCTTCGTGATCCGCGACCGCGCGGATGGCAACCCGGACGGGATCGCGGACCTGTATCTGGAAGGCACCGACCAGCATCGCGGCTGGTTTCAGTCCTCGCTGCTGCAGGCCAGTGCCACAAAGGGCCGCGCGCCCTACAAGGGCGTGCTGACGCATGGTTTCACGCTGGACGAGAAGGGCATGAAGATGTCCAAGTCGCTTGGCAATACCGTGCTGCCGGCCGAGGTGGTGGAACAATACGGCGCCGACATCCTGCGGCTGTGGGTGGCGCAGGTCGATTACACGGCCGATTCGCGGATCGGCAAGGAGATCCTCAAGGGCACCGCCGACAGCTATCGCCGGCTGCGCAACACGTTGCGCTTCCTGCTGGGCGCACTGGCCGGCTTCTCGGACGCCGAGAAGGTCGAACCCGCCCGGATGCCCGAACTGGAGCAATGGGTCCTGCACCGGCTGGCGCAGCTGGATCATGTCGTCCGCAAGGGCTATGACGCCTATGACTTCCAGGGCGTCTTCCAGACGCTGTTCCAGTTCTGCACCGTCGATCTGTCGGCCTTCTACTTCGACATCCGCAAGGACGCACTGTATTGCGACGCGCCCGACAGCCTGCGCCGCCGCGCCGTCAGGACGGTGCTGGACGTCCTCTATCACCGGCTGGTGACGTGGCTTGCCCCGATCCTGCCCTTCACGATGGAAGATGTCTGGCTGTCGCGTTTTCCGTCAGACGCGGAAAGCGTGCATCTGCACGACTTCCCGGTGACGCCGGCAGACTGGCTGAACGCGCCGCTGGCGGCAAAATGGGACCATGTCCGCCGCGCCCGCCGGGTCGTGACGGCGGCGCTGGAGGTCAAGCGGGCCGACAAGACGATCGGCGCCAGCCTCGAGGCCGCCCCGGTCGTGCATGTCGAGGATACCGAAATGCTGGCGGCGCTGAAATCGGTGAACTTCACCGATATGTGCATCGTTTCGGACCTGTCGCTGACCGGAGATCCGGCTCCGAACGAGGCGTTCCGGATGGCCGAGGCGCCCGGAATCGGGGTCGTCTTCGAACTGGCCGAGGGGCAGAAATGTCAGCGCTGCTGGAAGATCCTGCCCGATGTGGGCAGCCATGACCACCAGGGCGTCTGCGCCCGCTGTGACAAGGTATTGAGCCATGGTTGAGGAATTGCGCTACCAGCCGGCGGGTGACCGCTATGACCGCATGACCTATCGCCGCTGCGGGCGGTCGGGGCTGAAGCTGCCGGCGATCAGCCTGGGGCTTTGGCACAATTTCGGTCACGACACGCCGCATCAGACCGGGCGCGACATCTGTCGCAAGGCCTTCGACCTGGGCATCACCCATTTCGACCTGGCCAACAATTACGGCCCGCCCCCGGGCAGCGCTGAAGAGGCCCTCGGGCAGATCCTGAAGAACGATTTTGCAGGCTATCGCGATCAGCTGATCATCAGCAGCAAGGCCGGCTACGACATGTGGGTCGGCCCCTATGGCGAATGGGGCAGCCGGAAATACCTGATCGCGTCATGCGACCAGTCGTTGAAACGGATGGGTGTCGACTATGTCGATATCTTCTATTCGCACCGCTTCGATCCCGACACGCCATTGGAAGAGACGATGGGCGCACTGGATCAGATCGTCCGTTCGGGCCGCGCGCTCTATGCGGGGATCAGCAGCTATAACAGCCAGCGCACCGCCGAGGCGGTGGCGATCCTCAAGGATCTGGGCACTCCGTGCGTCATCCACCAGCCCAGCTACAACATGCTGAACCGCTGGGTCGAGAATGACGGGCTGCTGGACGTCCTCGACGAGCTGGGCATCGGCAGCATCGTGTTCACCCCTCTGGCCCAGGGCATGCTGACCGGGAAATACCTCAACGGCATCCCGCAGGACAGCCGCGCGGCGCAGGGCAAGTCGCTGGCCGCCGAGTGGCTGAGCGAGGACATGATCGCGCGGCTGAACGGGCTGAACGACCTTGCGGCGGAACGCGGACAGACGCTGGCGCAGATGGCGGTGGCGTGGACGCTGCGCGGCGGCCGCGTCACCAGCGCGCTGATCGGGGCCTCGCACCCCGGGCAGGTCGAGGATTGCGTCGGTGCGCTGGCCAACACCGATTTCACGACAGACGAGCTTGCCCGGATCGACGAGCTTTCGGCGTCCGGCGACGTGAATATCTGGGCTCGGTCGTCGGAAGGCGCGGGCGAGGACTGACGGCTAGACCAGCCACCAGCCCCGGTTCTTCAGGAGGTTGCGGATCGGCTGTTCCTTCGAGGGCAGGTTGTCGCGGTCGAAGAGCGGGCGCACCTTGTCGCGGCCCTTTCCCTGATAGATCAGTTTTTTCGCCGGCTGCCATTCGCGCAGCCTGCGCTTGATCCGGTTCGGCGCGGCAGCCTGTTCCAGAGCGCTGACCACCGCCTCGTCCTCGCGCGCGTAAAGCAGCGGCAGGTTGCGATAATGGCAGCTGACCGCGCCGTCCAGCCCGGCCAGTTCCGGGCCGGGACGCCCGCCTCCGAAAGAATGGATGACCAGCGGCAGGACGATCTGATCCAGCCACGGGTCGAGGCTTTGACAGGCCAGTTCGTCGCCCGGTTCGTCGCGCAACGCGACGGCCCAGTCCAGAAAGCGCCGTCCGAACGCGGCGGGGTCCGCGCCAAGAAACCATCCGGCGTTGAAGTAAAGATAGCGTTCCCAGTGTTCGTCGGGTTGGCTGCGGTCCAGCGAACCTTCGAAATCCAGCCCGAAGCGCGCGTAAAGCGAGTGCCAGATCCCGCCATAGCCGGGACCGTAAAGCGGCGGTATCGGCCAGGTGCCCTCGCGCCGCATCGATGCGGCGGGACGTGAAAAGTCGAATGCGATGTCGTGCAGCGGCCCCAGGATCAACGTGTCGGTATCGAAGAACAGGAACGGCTGGCCCGCAGGCAGCGCAGACAGCGCCTCGATCTTGTTGCCGTAGGGATAGGACGCTCCGAAATGCCGGGCCGTGAAGGGCACGATCCTTGCACCCAGCTGCTCCAGCGCCTCGCGCGTCTCGGCGGCGATACGCGTGTCGTGGCCGTCCCAGGCAGCTTCGGGCTGCGGCTCTGCCACGAACAGCGTGCCCTGCCAGTCGCCGGCATGCTGGCGCAGGCTGGACGCAAAGATCAGGGCTTCGAACTCAAGCCGCCCGGCCTGCGCGACGATCAGCACGTTCGCGCCTGCGTTTCCATTCTTGGCGTCGGGATGGTTGCCAGGTGTGCCGTGTCTCTTGCCTGTCATCTCGCAGGTCCCTTGATCGTTCCGGATCTTGGTTGGCGCGGCGGGAACGGAAAAGCCCGCCACTTTGCTTCGGATCGGTGATCTGAGGAGCAGGTGAATGGTGGGCGACCCTGGAATCGAACCAGGCGTGGGTCTCCCCGGCGGAGTTACAGTCCGCTGCCGCACCTTGCAGCACGTCGCCCGCCGATCGCCTTCGGCGTGGGGCGTGATTAGCCGTCTCTCCAGGGGTCGTCAAGCGGATTTCCGGGGCTTGCACGAAAGCGCCGCGGCGCGCAGAGAGGTGATCGAAAGAAGGATATGCAGATGGCAGAAAATCCCGGAAAGCCCAAGAAGCCCACCTGGGTCATCGACAAGGAAAGGGCGCGTCGCGCGGCTGCCGCAGAAACCGTGTGGTTGTTCGGCCTGCACGCCGTGCGCGACGCGCTGGCAAATCCGGCGCGCGAGAAGTTGCGCCTGATCGTCACCCGGAACGCGCTGGACAGGCTGGGTGATCTGCATGGTGTGACGCCCGAGATCACCGATCCCCGGGTTTTCGGCAAGACCGTCCCGCTGGCGCCCGACAGCGTCCATCAGGGCGCGGCGCTTGAGGTGAAGCCACTGAAATGGGGCAGCCTCAGCGAGGTGGCGCTGCGTCAGGCCCCGGGCGAGAAACGCCCCGTGATGATCGCGCTGGACCGGGTGACCGACCCGCATAATATCGGAGCGGTGCTGCGTTCGGCCGAGGTCTTTGGTGCGCGTGCGGTCATCGCCCCCGCACGCCATTCCGCGCCCGAGACCGGCGCGCTGGCCAAGACGGCGTCGGGCGCGCTGGAGCGGCAGCCCTATCTGCGGGTCCCCAACCTGGCCGACGCGCTGATCCAGCTGAAGGGCATGGGCTTCATCCTGATCGGCCTTGACGGCACAAGCGACGCGGTGCTGCCCGATCTGCTGGCCGACCTCGGCGACCGCGCGATCTGCCTGGTGATGGGGGCCGAGGGGCCGGGGATGCGCGATCTGACGATGAAAAGCTGCGATCATGTCGCGCGGATACCCTTTGCCGCGGATTTCGGATCGCTGAACGTGTCGAACGCGGCTGCGGTCGCGCTCTACGCCGCCTCGCGCCCATGAAGTCACATCCTTGCGACACGGTCATCGCTGCATTGAGAATCGGCGCTCTGCCTGCTTAGTAGGGACAGACCCTGATGTGATCGACCATGAAATCTGTGCTGCTGTCCCTGATGATCCTTGCTGCGCCCGCCTTTCCGGCGGCGGCGCAGGATTGGGCCTTGGGCGGTTACGACGCCGTGGCCTATGAGCGAAGCGGCAGGCCCGTGCCTGGCCGCAGCGAGATCGTGACCATGTGGAAGGGCAAGCTCTGGCATTTTGCCAGCGAGGAGAACCGTGCCCGCTTCGAGTCGGATCCACGCATCTTTGCACCCGGCTTCAACGGTTTTTGTCCGGTGTCCCTGTCCGAGGGGAAGCGCGTGCAGGGCGATCCGCGGCATTTCGTCATCATCGGCAAGCGGCTTTACGTCGTAAGATCCGCGGCGGCCGAGCGTCAGTTCATGCAGGCACCGCGCGAGATCCTGATGAAGGCAAAGCAGAGTTGGGCCAGATTGCGCTAGTGCGCGCAGCATCCGCCAGATCGCGCCGTCAGGCATCACGACTTCGCGAATGGGGTGGAACTTTACATGGCTGATGCACATTTACCTTTCAGAACATGACCCCGGAACGGTCATGTTCGGATCACTGTCCCTCGTTCCGCGACTTGCGCCCGGCCATATTCTGGACCGGGCGCCTTTTCTATGGCAGGGTACTAAGACCTATGGATGAGGTAGGAGGCCCACCATGGAACTTGACCTTCAGGACGACGAGGACATCGCGCGCATCGCCCGTGAAACAAGGGTGATCGCCGTCGTCGGCCTGTCGCCCAACGAGGATCGACCAAGCTGGGGGGTGGCGCGCTATCTGCAGGCCCAGGGCTATCGCGTGATTCCCGTGAATCCCGGGCATGCGGGAGGCGAAATCCTTGGCGAACATGTCTATGCCGAACTGGCGCAGATACCGGATGACGCGGGCGTGCAGATGGTCGACATCTTCCGCCGGTCGGATGCGGTCGGGATGATCGTCGACAATGCCCTGGCCCATCTTCCGGAACTGCGGGTGATTTGGACACAGTTGGGCGTCCGTGACGATGCTGCCGCCGCCAAGGCACGGGCGCGGGGTGTCACCGTGATCCAGGATCGCTGCCCCAAGATCGAATTCCCACGCCATCTCTAGCGCGACGCGGCGCGTGTCGTCGAAAAAGGCCCCGGAGCGCTCCGGGGCCTTTTCCTCTTGCGGCAGCAGAAGGGATCAGTTCGCCTCTGCGGTTTGCAGCAGCTCGGTAATCCTGCGCACCGAGGCACGGCGATTCTGCCGGATGTCGCCTTCGCCACGGATCTTCAGAAACTGCTCGCCATAGCCCTGCACGACCAGGTTTTCGGGCGGAACGTCGAAATACTCGGTCAGCGCCAGTGCCACCGATTCAGCCCGGCGGTCGGACAGCGCAAGGTTCATCGCGTCCGCACCTACGGTGTCCGTGTGGCCCTCGATCAGAAAGATCTCGCGCGGGTTTCGGGTGATCGCCTCGCTGATCACCTGGCCAAGCGACGACAATTGCCGCGCCTGGTCGGGGCTGATCGCCGCAGATCCGGTGTCGAATGTGATGGCGTCGATATTGACCGGTGCCACCAGCGCCCGAACCTCGGGGATGTTGCGGATTTGTCCCAGGGTGAAGCGGCGGTCGATATTGCTTTCCCTCTGCAAGGCCGCGCGCAGTGCGCCCTCGTCAAGCGAGGTGCCCTCATTGGTCACCGGTGCGGGTGCCGGCAGGCTGGCGATGTCGACGGGCTCGACCTGTTCCGTGTCGTCGATCAGTCGGGTCGTGGTTCCATCGGCCGAAACCAGAGTCCGCCGCAGCACCCTCAGATTGGCGTCGCGAATGGTCACGACCTTGCTGCCGTCGGCGCGGGTCACGATGGACCGCGACGAGCCGTCGTCAAAGTTCTCGGTGGTCACGGTCGAACCCGGCTGGCGCAGAAGCGCGACCTCGTCCTTGACGACCTCCTGGCTGCCATCCGGCCGCGTCAGGACGACCCGATCCGGGGCGCTCAGCGCAACCTGGCGGTTGTTGCTCAGCATCGATCCGACCGCGACCGCGCCCAGCCCCAGCGCAAGCGCCTTGAGCAGATCGCTGCTGTCGCCGTCGTCCGCGGCCCGTGCTTCTGCCTGCTGCGGATCGGTTTGCGTCAGCGCATCGCGCAGACTGGTCGCGAAATCCTCGGATGACGAGCGGCGGTTGGCCTCGGTTACCCGCTGTTCGCGAACGTCGCCACGCGTGGACGTGTCATCCAAGGCGGCTGCGCCGCTTGTCCCGGTTTCGCGCGCCGCCTCTTCGGATGCAGCGGTCTTGACGGTATCTTCCTCGGCGGCTCGGGCGACAAGGTCGCCAGACTCGGTCACCCGGTACATCTGTGCATTGCCCGGTGCGAGAAGGAATCGCCCGGCAGGGTTCCGTTCCAGCACGACGCCGCGCGGCGTGATGAGACGCTCGCTGTCTCCACAGGGGAACGCTGCGCCGGAGAGGCAGGAAAGATCGCGTTCGGTCAGGCCGGATGCGACCTCCTGCTTCAGGACGGCGTGCAGGCGGCTCATGTTGCCCGCGCGGGTCGTGGCTGTCTCGCCCTCGGCCAGTCTGAGGGTCGCGTCCGCGGCGGCGCCTTGCGCGTCCGCGCTGTCGGCCTCGGCGGCTTGCTGCTGCTGGTCTTCCTGTTCCTGCGGCTTCTCGGCCTGCTGCTGTTCGATTTTCTTCTGCCGCTTCTCGGCCTTCCGTTCCGCTTTCTGCTTCGCCGCCTCGGCGTCTTGCTGGCGGTCTTTCTGCTTGCGCTCGGCCCGCTCGTCCTGCTTCTGGCGCCGTTTTCCGTCACCATCGGCTGCCTGATCCGGCTTGTCATCCGCCTGCTGAGCGTTGGCGGGCTTCTGCTTGGGCTTCTTGCCGTCTCTGTCCTTGGCGCGCTTGCCCTCGCCTTTCGGCGTCTTGCCGGGCTTTGCGGCTTCGTCTTGCGGCTGTTCGTCGGCCTGCTGAGCGTCGTCTACGGTCTCCGGATCCGCTTCACCGGCCTCTTGCGCCACGCTCTCGGCTTCCTCCACTGTCTCGGCGTCGACCGGGGCTTCGTCAGCCTCCTGCTGCGCCCCCTCCGCGCCGGCCGGCTCGGGATCGCCTGCCGCCTCGGCCTCGTCCCTGGCTGCCTGCTCGGCCTCTTCCAGCTTCCGGCGCAGCTCGTCCTCGATCTGCTGTTGCGGATCCTGGGTTTCGGCCTGGGCAAGACGCAGCGAGGGGTCAACCTGGCCGACCGACTGGGCCGCCGCGAGATGGGGCGCCAGCAGCGACAGGCAGGCGGCGATGGCCGTGGAGTTGTGGATGATGCGGCGCATGGCTGCTCCTTCTATGTGGTCAATCCGATTTCTGCTGCTCTTCTAACAGGCCAGAACGCGGGGGGTTCCAAACAAGCGCGTGAGCGGGACGTGAGTGACGCGCCGGCATGACCACGGACACGACGGCGGATATGGTCGCGCAAGGATGCGCGGGCTTCGATCTCGCGCCCGCGTTCCTGTCTGAGCCGTCGAATCGGGACCGCGCGATCCGGCGCGCGGCGAGGCGGCTCAGATCCCTTCGCCGACGAAGGCTTTCTCGACGACGAATTCCCTGGGATCGGAATTCGCGCCCTCGCGCAGTCCGAAACCTTCCAGCACGGCCTTCACATCGATGTTGAACGCCAGGCTGCCGCAGATCATGGCGCGGTCGGTTTCGGCCGAGATGGGCGCAAGTCCCAGATCCTCGAACACCTTGCCCGATGTCATGTTGTCGGTGATCCGGCCGGTCAGCGGGGAATCCTCGCGTGTGGTGGTCGGGTAGTACAAAAGGCGGCTGGCGAAATCTTCGCCGTACAGTTCACCCAGAAGCGGATCATGCCCGAGATTCCCGACCAGCTCGCGACCATAGGCCAGTTCGTCGGCGGTGCGGCAGGTATGCATCATCACGACCTGCTCGTAGCGTTCATAGGTCTCGGGATCGCGCATCAGCGACGCGAAGGGCGCGATGCCGGTGCCGGTGGCCAGAAACCACAGCCGCTTGCCGGGCAGCAAGGCGTCGAGGACCAGCGTTCCGACGGGCTTGGGCCGCAGGATGACCTGATCGCCCGGCTGTATGTGCTGCAGCCGCGAGGTCAGCGGGCCGTTCTGGACCTTGATCGAATAGAACTCCAGTTCGTCGTCCCAGTTCGGCGAGGCGATCGAATAGGCGCGCAGGATCGGCTTGCCCTTGTCGTCCGGCAAGCCGATCATCACGAACTCGCCCGACCGGAAGCGCAAGCTGGCCGGCCGCGTGACGCGGAACGAGAACAGCGTGTCGGTCCAGTGACGAACCGACGTCACGGTCTGCGCGTCCGGCAGGGTCTTGGCAGGTTTTGCAGCGGCGTCGGCCACGGTAAGGTCCAGCGTCATGTCTTGATTCCCGAATGTCTTAGGCGATCTGGCGAAGCGTTTAAAGCCCCGCCTGTCCGGCAAGCCGCGACCGATGGTCCCAATCGCGCCAGTCGGCACGGGCCAGCCATTGCTCAGCGGGTTGCCTTGCGGCGATGTCGGGCGTGATCGCGACCTCGTCAAAGCCCACGCGTCGGGCCATCGCGTATTGATCGGCAATCAGCCGGCCCGTCGCGCGAAGCCGACCCTTGTAGCCCAGTTCGCGCAGGCGGCGGGCCAGGCTGAAGCCGCGTCCGTCGGTGAAGGCCGGAAAGTCGATGGCGACCAGATCGCGGTCCAGATGATCGGCCAAGGTGGCGGGATCGGTGTCGGGCGCCAGCGTGATGCGCGCCTCGCCGTCCATCGCGTGAAATCCGTCGTCGCGGACGATGATCTGTTCGCTGTTCAACTGCGGGCTCATGCCGGGACCTTTCCGCGGACGATGCGTCCGCCAATGAAGTGGATTCCGCATTCGGTCTTGTCGCTGCCCCGCCAGCGGCCGGCGCGCGGGTCCTCGCCCGGCTTGACCGGCGAGGTGCAGGGCGCGCAGCCGATCGACGGATAGCCCATGGCGACCAGCGGATGGCGGGGCAGGCGGTTCTCGATCATGTAGTCCTGCACGTCCTCGGCCCGCCAGTGCGCCAGCGGATTCACGCGCAGCCGCGCGGGCGGTTCCGGCTCGAAGAAGTCGAGGCTCAGGCGCTGGCCGCCCTGGAAACGCTTGCGTCCCGTGATCCATGCGTCAAAACCGGACAGCGCGGCCTCCAGCGGGACCGTCTTGCGCAGGTCGCAGCAGGCGTCGGGACTGAACTTGTGCAGCGTGCCGTCGGGATCGTGGCGCGCGACCGAATCGTCGCCGGCGCCGATGACCCGCACATCCGTCAGGCCAAGCCTGGCCGAGACCTCGCGCTGATACCGCAGCGTTTCGGGAAACAGCATCTGCGTGTCGATGAACAGCACGGGCAGGCCGGGCGCCACGACGCTGACCATGTGCAGCAGCACCACCGATTCCGCTCCGAAGGACGACACCAGCGCGACGCGGCCCAGATCCGGGTCGCTGACCGCCCGGCGCAGCACGTCGATCGCCGCATGGTGGCGATAGCGGTCGTTCAGCCGGTCGGCGCGGCTGTCCAGATTGCCGTCAAGCATTGACGACCTCGGGATACAGCGCGGCCTTGAACGGCGCGGGACCAAGCCGGCGATAGGCGTCGATGAACCGCTCTGAAGCGTCTTCGCGCAGATCCAGATAGGCGCGCAACAGCCGGTCGATCGCCGGCACCACGTCTTCGGCGGGGAACCCTGCACCGGCGCGCTGGCCGATCGCGGGGATGTCGTAGCCATCGCCCCCCAGCGTGATCTGGTAGTTCTCGACCCCTGCGCGATCCAGGCCCAGAATGCCGATATGGCCCAGATGATGGTGGCCGCAGGCGTTGATGCAGCCTGAAATGCGGATGTTCAGCTTGCCGATTTCCTCTTCCAGCCCCTGGGCCCGGAAATGTTCGGCGATCTCCTGTGCGATCGGGATCGACCGCGCGGTGGCCAGCGTGCAGTAATCCATGCCCGGGCAGGCGATGATGTCGCTGGTCAGCCCGGCATTGGCGGTGGCCAGCCCGGCCCCGCGCAGCGCCAGATACAGCGCCGGCAGGTCCGACTTGTGCACATGCGGCAGCGCCACGTTCTGATCGTGGATGATGCGCAGATCGCTGTGGCCGTATTTCTCGGCCAGATCCGCCAGCAGGCGCATCTGGTCCGCGCTGGCATCGCCGGGCGTGGCGCCGGGCGCCTTGAAGGTCACGATCACGCTGGCATAGCCGTCGACGCGATGCGGGTGCAGGTTCGTGTCGGTCCAACTGCGGAAGGCCGGATTGGCCTGACGTTCGGCCTCGTAGCCCGCGACCGGGGCCTTGCGGAACTCAGGGGCGGCGAAACGGTCGCGGAACTGCGCCAGAGCGTCGCGGTCGGCGCCGTGGAAGTGGCCGCGGCGACGCAGGAACTCCTCCTCGGTATCGGCCCTGAAGGCATCCAGGCCCCGCTCGGACACGGTGATCTTGATGCGGGCCTTGTACTTGTTGTCGCGACGGCCCGACAGGTTGTAGGTCTCGATGATCGCCTCGATATAGGGCAGCAGGTCCTCTTCGGGCAGGAAGTCGCGGATCACCTGGCCCAGCATCGGTGTCCGGCCCAACCCGCCGCCGACCCAGACCTCGAAGCCGGTCCGGCCCTCGTGCCGGATCAGTCGCAGCCCGATGTCATGGGCGGCCACCAGCGCCCGGTCGCGCGCCGCGCCGGTGATCGCGATCTTGAACTTGCGCGGCAGGAACTGGAATTCCGCATGGTCGGTGGACCAGCTGCGCAGCAATTCCGCATAGGGGCGCGGATCTGCGAATTCGTCGGCCGCGGCGCCCGCGAAGGCATCGGTGGTGACGTTGCGGATCGTGTTGCCCGAGGTCTGGATCGCGTGCATTCCGACCGAGGCCAGCAAGTCCAGCATGTCGGGGATGTCCACCAGCCTGGGCCAGTTGAACTGGATGTTCTGGCGGGTGGTCCAGTGGCCGTAGCCCTTGTCGTAATGCTGCGCCAGATGGGCCAGCATCCGCATCTGGTCGGGGCTGATCGTGCCATACGGAATGGCCACGCGCAGCATGTAGGCGTGCAGTTGCAGATAGACGCCGTTCATCAGGCGCAGGGGCCGGAATTCGTCTTCCGTCAGGCTGCCGTCCAGCCGCCGGGCGACCTGTGCGCGGAATTGGGCCGCACGGTGGCGGACATAGTCGGTATCGACAGGGCGGACGTCAAACATGGGTCGCCTCGGATTTCTGCGTCTGGATGCCGTGGAAATAGTTTGAAGGACCGGTCTGGCGGAACGCCTCGCGGAAATGCACGGGCTCGGGGCCGTTGGGGCCGCGCCGCGCCTCGACCAGGTAGGGGCCGACGACGATGTTCGACTGGCCGATGGCCTTCAGCAACGCCAGGTCTGCAATCGCCTCGTCCTCGAACAGCGTCGCGCGCCCGGGATCGGGGGTCCAGCCGCCCTCGCACATCCAGACGTTATGGCCTTCGCGCAGATCGTTCGCGGTGATGACGCCCGGCTTCGCGGCGCTCGGGGTGAAGGCTTTGCTCATGGATTCGGACCTTTTCGTTATTGCCTCAATATAGAATTTTGTTCTGGTAATTTGCGATACGGTCAGGAAAATAAGGACGAACAGGCAGTGAGGAGCACCATGTCGGAACCAGGTTCCAATGAAGTGGGCGGGGCGCAAACGCCCGTCCGTCTGGATGAGGTGGACCGCAAAATCCTGTCCCTGCTACAGCTGGATGCCAGCCTGTCGCTGGACCAGATCGCCGAGCGAGTCGGGGCCTCGAAGACCCCGGTCTGGAACCGGATCCGAAAACTGCGCGAGGCCGGCGTCATCCGCCGTCAGGTGGCCATTCTCGACCCCGAGGCGCTGGGGCTTGAGGCCTGTTTCTTCGTGCTCATCCGCACCAGCGAGCATGACAAGGACTGGGCGCACCGGTTCCTGAAGGCGTTGCGCGACCGGCCCGAGGTGGTCGAGGCGCACCGGCTGGCGGGCGATATCGACTATATCCTGAAGGTGCATGTCAGGAACGCGCGGGCGTATGATCGTTTCTACCAGTCGCTGATCGGGGAGGTCAGGATCCACAACGTCACCGCGCTGCTGTCGATGGAGGAGATCAAGGCCACCAGCGCGCTGCCCATACCCTGACCCGCCGCATCGCAGCGCCCCATGCCAGATCGACGTGAACAGATCGGCGCGTTCCGGCGAGGCCGACCGCCGCGCGAAGAGGATCGACGCGGCGGCGGTCACCATGAACATGCCCGCCGGCAGCAGGAGGCCGGGTGAGGACGAAAAGACGAACGCGCCCGAGATCATCCGCGCCGAGATGATGAAACCGCTCAGCGAAATCATGATGGTGTCCTTGGTCGCCGCCAGCGCGATGGTATCCCGTTCCGCCTGGTAGGCCTTGCGGAACATGGTCTCGACAGCCTTCGATACGCCCGGCTTCCCGGGCCTCTCATCCTTGGCCTTCTTCATGGTCAGGCGCGTTGCCACCGCCTGTCTCTGGCAAGCGCCGGTGGCGGTCGGTCCCGTCACGAAAGTGTCATGTGCCGGGTTGCGCCTGTCAGCAGGAGATATTCCTGACGGGTGCGCTGCGCGCGTAAGCCCCTGGCCATGTCGCCCGGCAGGACCAGGGTTTTCCGGCGCGCGATGCGTGCACCGGGCAGGCACCGGATGTGCACGGCGCGTACACCGCTTGCGGGCGTTGCGCCTCGTGTCGGCGCAACGGCAGCGCGACGTCTACTCGTCCACGACGTTCAGGATCTTCGGCAGCGCGGGGCAGGGCAGAAGCTGGTTGCGGGCCACGTCCGCCAGCGTGTGGTTGTGCAGGAAGACATAGACATGGGCCGACAGGCTTTCCCATAGCCGGTTCGACAGGGTCTGAGCGCGTGAACCCGACACGCCGCCGGATGCGCCGGCACCCACATGCATGGCGCTGACGGTCTCGTCCACGGCCTCCAGGATCTCGGCGATGCGGATCGTCTCGGGCGTGCGGGCCAGTCGATAGCCGCCGCCGGGGCCGCGCACCGATGCCACCAGCCCGGCGCGGCGCAGACGCACGAACAGTTGTTCCAGATAGGGCAGCGAGATGTCCTGGCGTTTCGATATCTCGGCCAGCGAGGTCAACTCGTGCTGATCGGCAACCGCCAGGTCGGTCAGTGCGATGATCGCGTAACGTCCCTTTGTGGACAGTTTCATCGCGTGGCCCCCCTTGCGTGGCTGGCGCCGCATTGACGGGTGGCGCGCGGCTGCGTTATGCCCCGAAAGCCCGTTTCTTGCGCCAGAGGCGCCGACTTCCCAGATGATATCGTCTAGAAGCCGGGCGCGAAAGCGTCAAGGAACCAACACGCCGCAAAGGACGATGATGCCAGAGCTTATTTTTCCCGGTCCCGAAGGCCGTCTTGAAGGCCGTTACCATCCCCAGCCCGGCAAGCCCGCTGCCCCCATCGCGATCGTCCTGCATCCGCACCCGCAATACGGCGGCACGATGAACAACCGGGTCGTCTATAACCTGCACTACGCCTTTCACAGGATGGGGTTCACGGTGATGCGGTTCAATTTCCGCGGCGTCGGGCGCAGCCAGGGCGAGTTCGACCAGGGCATCGGCGAATTGTCCGACGCGGCCTCGGCGCTGGACTATCTGCAGGCGATGAACCCCAACAGCAAGCATTGCTGGGTCGCGGGGTTCAGCTTTGGCGCCTGGATCGGCATGCAGCTGCTGATGCGCCGCCCCGAGATCACCGGATTCATCAGCGTGGCGCCTCCGGCGAACATGTATGATTTCAGCTTCCTGGCGCCGTGCCCGTCGTCCGGGCTGATCGTGAACGGCACCGCCGATCGGGTTGCGCCGCCCAAGGACACCCACACGCTGGTCGGCAAGCTGCGCGAGCAGAAGGGCATCACGATCACCCACGAGGAAATCGAGGGCGCGGATCATTTCTTCCGCGACGATGAGGCCCATATGAAGCCGATGATCGACATGGTGCAGGCTTATGTGCGGCGGCGGCTGACCGAAAACACCCGCTAGGCGATGGCCGACCGCATCGGGCGCCAGATCGCGTTTCTGTGTGAGGTTGACCGGCTGAAATCGGTCCTCCGGGCGAATGTGCTGATGGATCTGTCGCGGCCCGAGAACAGCGCCGAGCATAGCTGGCACGTGGCGCTGTGGGCGATGGTATTCGGAGCCTCGGACAGCGCGATCGCCATGCTGCTGGTCCACGATCTGGTCGAGATCGATGTGGGCGACCACCCGATCCACCTGCCGCATGACGCCAAGGCGCTGGCGCTTGACGAGGGGCGGGCAGCGGCGCGCATCTTCGGGCTTGCACCCGATGGGAACGCGCTGCTGGCAACATGGCTTGAATTCGAGGCCGCGCGCACGGACGACGCGGTGATGGCCAAGCGGATGGATCACTGCCAGCCGCTGTTTCAGGTCCTGATGGCACCCGCCCCCCTGGACGCGCATCTGCGGATCGTCCGCGACAACCTGTCGGCGGGGCGGGCCGCCCGGCTGCGCGTCGAATGGGCCGAGGCAATGGACGCGGCGCAGCGCTTGCTGGATGGCGGATCGCTGTCGGGCGACCTCGCGGCGCAGCTGCGGTTTCTGGCCGAGGCGGATGCGCTGAAATCGGTCTGCCGGGCGAACAGCCTGATTGACGGGTCGCGGCGGGAAAACAGCGCCGAGCATAGCTGGCATCTGGCGGTCTATGCGCTTGCGCTGGCCGATCTGGCCGCGCCCGGGGTCGATATCGGCCGGGTGATCCGGATGCTGCTGATCCATGATCTTGTCGAGATCGACGTGGGCGACGTGCCGCTGCACTCGGCGCAGGGTCAGGCGCATGGTTCGGTCGTGGTCCAGGCTGCCGAAGCGGCCGCGGCGCGACGGATCTTCGGCCTGCTGCCCGAGCGGCAGGCGGCGGATTTTCTGGCGCTGTGGCTTGAGTTCGAGGCGGCCCGGTCGGCGGACGCGATCTTCGCCAAGGCGCTGGATCGCTGTCAGCCTGCGATCCAGAACCTGAAATCCGGCGGGGCCGTGTGGCGCGAATACGGTGTCGGCTACGACGACATCGTGACCCGGGTGGGCGCACGCATCGTGCCGGGCGCCCCGACGCTGTGGGCGTGGCTGGATCGGGAACTGCAACGGTTCTTCCACTGACCCGAATTCCCGGGCACGGTGCGATCAACCATCCGTGAGCGGGGAACGATGCGGTGGCGGAGTGGGTTGGGCGGTACCTTCGATCTGACAATCTAGGGAAGGAGAGATCATGAAATTCAGGTTTTTTGCCGCAACGACCGCAACCGCACTCGTTCTGGGTGGCGCCGCTTTCGGTCAGACGATGATCGGTGATCAGGAAGTGTCGGCGGGCGATCTGGCGGCCGTCACGGCCCATTGCGCCATGCTGGCGCAGGGCAGCGCCACGGCCGATGTCGAGCCGGGCAACACCGGCAATCCGGGTACGACCGGGCTGGAAGAGAGCCCCGAGGCCACGGAATTCGGCAGCGACGAGAACGAGGACGTCGTGCCGGGCAATACCGGGAACGCCGACGCGGCCGATAACATGAACGCCGCAGCAGCGCCGGCCACGGACGAATTGGCCCCGGACGCAAACGCCGGCAACCCCGAAGCAGAAACCACTACGCTGTCGGTGAATCTGCAACAGATCACCTTGGCCGAATGCGAGGCTGCCGGATTCTGATCGCGCCGCACGCTGACCAGCGGTCGCGACGCGTTTTGCGGTCGCGATGAAATGCAGAAGTGCCGGGCGGCCCCGCCCGGCACTTTTCGTCCGGCGCAGGCCTCGGTGGCCGCCGTCAGGACACCAGCGGCTGGCCATTGGCCGCGTGGCGCTGCGCAAGGTGGCGCGCCCGCTTGCCTGCCGCGAACAGCCGCGCGCCCTGGAAAGCGTCGCCATCGTCGCGCAGTTGCGGAAACAGGGCACGGATTTCTTCGGCGGCGTCACCGAGGGCCGCCAGAGCCTGCACGCCGGGAAACAGGGACTCGGTTTCGGCGCCATTCGACATCAGCACCTCGTGCCGGTCGAACAGCAGATGGACATAGGTGACGCTTGCGCAATCGTACAGTTCCTCGACCCCTGCGATCCCCACGAGCTGTTTTGCCGCGACCAGCAATTCGGGGGCGCCGAACATCCGCTGTGCGATGCGCGACCGGACCAGAACGCGGTGCTGGGGCGACACGATGAGGTCGGTATCGGGCCGCGACGGGCCAAGCGCGCCAGCGCGGATGCGGATCGGACGCAGGCGTGGATTGGCGCCAAGCTCGGCCGGCGACAGCGAGCGCTGACCGCTCCAGCGGATCGGCTGGAAGCCGTTGTCGCGTGTCCAGACCAGATCACCGGGCGCCAGATCCTCGACCGGCCGGCCCCCCCGATCCGTCAGGATCAGCGTGCCGGCGGTAAAGCAGGGCGCGGTGGGTTTGACGAACCCCTTGAGATTGTACCGGTCCGCGCTGGCGATGCCGAGATTCGTGGTGAAGTGGGACGCCGACGGAAAGCTGAGTCCGACGAGAGGATAGGTCGTGACCGCGTCGACCTCGCCCGGGGCGCCGCCGTTCACGGGCGGCGGAATCATGAAGGCGTTGCCGGACGTGTCCTGGAAAACCCGGACCGTTGTCAGGACGGTATCGGTGCTGCCATCGGGAAGCAGTCGCGTCACCTCGACATTCGAGGCGACAAAGGCGCCGTCCAGCTGATGGTGATGTGTGACCGGGGGATCGCCAAGCTGGTAGCTGATGGTTTCCTGCGTGCCACAATAGTTGTCGTGATAGATCCGCCCGTCATTATTCGAATCATTCAGCGAGACATCAAGCACACGCGCGTAAAGCGGGGTTCCGCTGTCGCCGATGCTGCCGTTCGCGGCGAATGTGGTTGCCAGTTCGGAATTGATCGACGACTCATCGGGGTCCATATCCGGGAAATTGCCGAGATAGATCATGGTGTAGCTGGGCATGACGCAAACTCCGCCAGACGGGTTGTCGCCTGTCCGTAGCCCGAAATGACCTTCGATTTCCAACCCAATGCCCTTAAACAAAAGCATAAACTTTAGTCGGATGGCCGCGCCTCTGCCCATGCCTACGGCGGAGGAAAAACGGCATACAATCGCATACCGTCTTTTCAAGCGCAGGTTTTCAGTCTATGAGGCGGTCGAGCGTGACGCCAACAAGGGGACCAACCATGTCGAAGATAAAGGTAGAGAACCCCGTCGTCGAACTTGACGGCGACGAGATGACCCGGATCATCTGGGACTTCATCAAGCAGAAACTGATCCTGCCCTATCTGGACATCGACCTGAAATATTACGACCTGGGCATCGAGGAACGCGATCGCACCGACGACCAGATCACGGTGGATGCCGCCGAGGCGATCAAGCAATACGGGGTCGGCGTGAAATGCGCGACCATCACCCCCGACGAGGCCCGCGTCGAGGAATTCGGCCTGAAGAAGATGTGGCGCTCGCCCAACGGCACGATCCGCAACATCCTGGGCGGGGTGATCTTCCGCGAACCGATCATCTGCAAGAACGTGCCGCGGCTGGTGCCGGGCTGGACCCGGCCCATCATCGTCGGCCGCCATGCGTTCGGTGACCAGTATCGGGCAACCGATTTCAGGTTCCCCGGCAAGGGCAAGGTGACGATCAAGTTCGTGGGCGAGGACGGCGAGACGATCGAGCACGAGGTGTTCCAGTCGCCCGGTCCCGGCGTCGCGATGGCGATGTACAACCTGGATGATTCCATCCGCGATTTCGCCCGGGCCAGCCTGAATTATGGCCTCAACCGCGGCGTGCCGGTCTATCTGTCCACCAAGAACACGATCCTCAAGGCCTATGACGGCCGCTTCAAGGACCTGTTCCAGGAGGTCTTCGACGAGGAGTTCGCGGACCAGTTCAAGAAGGCCGGGATCACCTACGAACATCGCCTGATCGACGACATGGTGGCCAGCGCGATGAAATGGTCGGGCGGTTATGTCTGGGCCTGCAAGAACTATGACGGCGACGTTCAGTCCGACACCGTCGCCCAGGGCTTTGGCTCGCTTGGCCTGATGACCAGCGTGCTGATGACGCCGGATGGACAGATCGTGGAATCCGAGGCCGCCCACGGCACCGTGACGCGCCATTACCGCGAGCACCAGAAGGGCAACGCGACCTCGACCAACTCGATCGCCTCGATCTTTGCCTGGACCGGGGGGCTCAAGCACCGCGCCAAGCTGGACGGCAACGACGCGCTGATGACCTTTGCCACGACGCTGGAGCGGGTCACCGTCGAGGCGGTCGAGGACGGGTTCATGACCAAGGACCTGGCGCTGCTGGTCGGGCCTGACCAGAAATGGCTGACGACAATGGGTTACCTGGAAAAGGTCGATGAATACCTGAACAAGGCACTGGCCTGAGGCAGGCCGGACCGAATCCTTTCCGGTCCGGATATCCCGACGAAGACAAAGCCGCGCGGCATCAGCGCGGCTTTTTTTCGTTCCGCAGGCTGGCCAGCAGCGCAGGAAGGTCGCGGGCTCCGGTTTCGGCGTTCCGAACCAGCTGGTCGAAATGCGCGGTCAGGATCCGGACGCGGTTGCTGTCGCGGAACACCAGGTAATTCTGGCCGATATAGATTGCCGCCATCAGTGGGCCAAAGACCGTCAAAGGCGCCGAGAACAGTTCCCGCGCGTCGTAGAGGCAGACCCGCAGCGCCGGATAAAGCTGCTCGGTCACGCGGCCGAAATGGTCCAGCTGCGCGTGGCGCAGCGTTTGCGGCAGATCGCGGTAATAGCCCTCGCCCCGCGCCAGAAGCTCGATCTCTTGCCGGGGCAGGGCGATTTCCAGGTCCGAACTGGTCTGGCGCATCCAGTCCAGCCGGCGTTCGGACGCGTCGATCGCCTGGGTGGTGCTGCGGGTGCGGTGGCGGGCATACTCCCAGCGCAGCACCTGATGGGTCTTCAGCATGTCGGGCAGGCCGGTCGGCACATGGCGGATCTTGTAGCCGGCCGCCTGCTGGTGCCATTCGAAAAGCTGGTCGTCTATCAGTGCGCGCGTGGCCGCCGTGACCTGCAGCGAGGCGTCCACGAGGTCGCTGGCCATCTGCTGGTGTTCGCTGAGGCCCAGAAGCCAGTCGGCGCTGATCCCGAAATGCCGCGCCGCAGCCGCCACCACATGCGCGCCCGGCACGCGGCCGCCCGAATCGGTCAGGACCTGCGAGATGGTGGAACGGTCCACGCCAATGGCGCGGGCCAGCCCCGACTGGGTTTCGCCGCTTTCGGCCATGATCCGGACCAGCCGCGCGCGCAGCACCGCGGCCAGATCGCGCTTGTCGCATATCGTCTCCATCTGTTGTTGAATATCACCAAATGCCTCTAAATGCTAACGATGTTCTGAATTCTGCACGACCCGGGACCGTGCTAGTTTCGGTCTGTCGCCGCCGCACAGAGAGAAACCCTCGATGGAAACCCGCGCCAGATCACTGACCAAGGCCGTGTTGTGGCAGTTGCTGGGGCTGGTGGTCATGACCCTGGTGGGGCTTGCCCTGACCGGGTCGGCGCGGCTGGGTGGCGGGCTGGCGCTGGTCAATGCCGGGCTGGGGCTTGTCCTCTATCTGGGATATGAACGGCTGTGGCAGCGCATCGGCTGGGGACGGATCGTGCCGTGAACGCTTTCGCGCGGGCGCGGGCTGGGCTATCAGTCGCGCAGCAAGCTGAGCAGGAGTCGTCGATGAAGGCCGCCGTCATCACCTTTCCCGGATCCAACTGCGATCGCGACCTGGCGGTCGCGCTGGAACAGGCAGGCGCCCGGGTCGCCCGCGTCTGGCACAAGGATCAGGCGCTGCCCTCGGGCACCGACCTTGTGGCGGTGCCGGGCGGGTTCTCGTATGGCGATTATCTTCGCTGCGGTGCCATCGCGGCGCATTCTCCGATCGCCGCCGCGCTGCGCGATCACGCCGCGCGGGGCGGATATATGCTGGGGATCTGCAACGGATTCCAGGTCCTGACCGAGCTGGGCCTGCTGCCCGGCGCGCTGATGCGCAATCAGGGGCTGACCTTCATCTGCCGGCCTGCCGTCCTTAAAGTCGCGACCGCCGACAGCGACTTCACGCGCGGCTACGAGGCCGGCCAGCGAATCTCGATTCCCGTGGCCCATCACGAAGGCAACTACCAGATCGGCGCCGAAGGACTGGCCGCGTTGCGCGACCAGGATCGCATCGCCTTCACCTATGCGCCCGCGATCAACGGCTCGGTCGCCGATATCGCCGGAATCCTCTCGGCCAATCGCCGGGTTCTGGGGATGATGCCCCACCCCGAACGGGCCGCCGACGCGGTGCTTGGCGGCACCGACGGCCGGGCCCTGTTTTCCGCGCTGGTCAAGGGGCTTCAGCACGCCTGACTTGAGCCGACGGTCTTCTGGGCATAGATTGCCTCAGTTAGCGATTTTCGTCGGAATGACGCGGTGAGTGAACAGCAAGCAAGTCAAGGCACGGCCCGAAGGCCGGGCGGTCAGGCCGAGCCGGAAGGCCCGCAGCCTGCCAATCCCTGGTGGCTCAGATCCGCCATCGCGCTGATCTTTCTGGCCGCGCTGGTCGCAATCTGGGCCACAAACGCCTGGCTGACCGAGCGATTCGCAGAGAACACCCGCATGCGCGCGGAACTGCGGCTGGAACTTTATACCGGCAACCTGATGTCGGAATTGAATCGCAACGAGTTCGTTCCTCTGCTGCTGGCCCGCGATCCGTCATTGATCACTGCGCTGAGCAGCAATGATTTCTCGGGCACCTCGGCCCGACTGATCGCGGCGCAGAAGGAAATCCGCGCGGCCTCGATCCGGCTGCTGGATGCCTCGGGTCGCACCGTGGGCTCGACCGATCGCTATCAGATCGGGGCGAACAGCAGCACGACACCCTATTACGTCGAGGCGCTGCGGTCGCGCGATACCGTCTTCACCGTCTCGACGACCGAAAGCGGCGCCTATGAATTCAACCATTCCCGCGCCATCGTCGCGGACGGAAAGACGCTGGGGGTGATCGTCGTCGGCGCCGATCTGAGCGCGCTGGAAAGGTCATGGGCAGGCATCGCGGATGCGGTCGCGGTGATCGACAGCGAAGGGTCGATCATCCTGGCCACCGAGCCGCGCTGGCGCGGCCGCAGCCTGTCCGAGGCGCTGCAAGTGCGTTCCGCCCCTTCGGCCATCCAGCGCGCCTTCCAGGTGACCGCGGACTGGGCCGCGCCGCCGGCCGACGCGTATCTGCAGGGGCGTGCGGTGATGCGCAGCGAACAGCGCATCGCCTTTCGCGGCTGGCGGATGATCAGCTTCACCACCTATGCATCCACGCGCGAGCGGGTGAATGCGGTCCTGGCGCTGGAGATCATGGGCTTTGCCATCCTGCTGGCGGTGACCTTCTGGCTGCTGTCGCGCCGCGCCCGGATGCAGTCGGCGGCCTATATGCGCGAATCAGCCGATCTGCGGGCGCTGAACGCCCGGCTGACCCGCGAGATCGCCGAGCGCGAGCGCGTCCAGAAAGAGCTGCGGGTGGCCGAGCAGACCGTGCAGCAATCCTCGAAACTGGCGGCACTGGGCGAGATGTCGGCCGGTGTCAGCCACGAACTGAACCAGCCGCTGGCAGCGATGAAGACCTATCTTGCCGGCGCGAGGCTGCTGTTGCAGCGCGGCCGAAGCGAAGAGGCGTTGTCCAGCTTTCAGCGCATCGACGATCTGATCGAACGCATGGGCGCGATAACCCGGCAACTGAAATCCTATGCCCGCAAGGGCGGTGACGCGGTCGAGCCCGTCGATCTGCGCGCCGCGGTCAGTTCCGCCCTGACCATGATGGAGCCGCAACTGCGGACCGGCACGATCCTGGTGACCCGCCACGCGCCGCGTGGCAAGGTCATGGTGATGGCCGACCGCATCCGGCTGGAGCAGGTCATCATCAACCTGCTGCGCAATGCGGTCGATGCGGTGAAGGGGCGGCGCGACGCGGCAATCGAGATCACGGTCGAGGCGGGCGCTCACGCCCATGTGTCCGTCAGGGACAACGGGCCGGGTGTCTCGGACCTGGAAAAACTGTTTGAACCCTTCTGGACAACCAAGAAGCCGGGTGAGGGCACCGGGCTGGGTCTGGCCATCTCGTCCACCATCGTGGCGGATTTCGGGGGGCGTCTGACCGCACATAACGCAACCGAGGGAGGGGCCGTCTTCGAGGTGGCCCTGCCGCTGTACCGGCCGGGCGAACCCCGCGACGCGCTGGCCGCAGAATGACGCATCGAGAGAGGTAATGCGATGTCCCGCAAATTGAAGATTGCGATCGTTGACGACGAACCGGACATGCGGGAATCAATCAGCCAGTGGCTGGTGCTGTCCGGGTTCGAGACCGAAACCTTTGCCAGTGCCGAAGATGCGCTGAAGGTGATCGGCGCCGACTGGCCGGGAGTAGTGGTGTCGGATATCCGCATGCCCGGCATGGATGGCATCGCCTTTCTCAAGCGGCTGATGGGCATCGATTCGGGTCTGCCGGTGATCCTCATCACCGGTCATGGCGACGTGCCGATGGCGGTCGAGGCCATGCGGCTGGGCGCGATGGACTTCATGGAAAAGCCGTTCAACCCCGACAAGATGACCGCGCTTGCCAAGAAGGCCACGCAGGCGCGGCGGATGACGCTGGACAACCGCGCGCTGCGCCGCGACCTGTCCGAGGGCCAGCAGGTCATGTCCAAGCTGATCGGCGCCAGCCCGGTCATGGACCGGCTGCGCGAGGATATCCTGGACCTGGGACAGGCCGACGGCCATGTGCTGATCGACGGCGAGACCGGCACCGGCAAGACACTCGTCGCCCATGCGCTGCATGCGGTGGGTCCGCGCGCCTCCAAGAGATTCGTGCCGGTGTCCTGCGCGGCCTATAATGACGAGGCGCTGTCCGCGCGGCTTTTCGGGCCGATCGAGGACGGTCTGCCGGCGGTCGAGCAGGCGCGCGGCGGGACGCTGTGCCTTGAGGATGTCGAGGCCCTGTCCGAGGCGTTGCAGGCCCGGCTGCTGGCCTTCATCAGCGACCAGGGCAGCCCGGCCGAGACCCGGATCATTGCCATCTCGAATGCCCGGGGCGAAGGCCGCAAGGCCGAGGATTCGCTGCGCCCGGACCTGTTCTACCGGCTGTCCGCGCTGAAGATCACGCTGCCGCCCCTGCGCGCCCGCGGCGAGGACATCCTGTTGCTGTTCACCCGCCATATCGAACAGTTTTCAGAGGAATACGGCTGCGAGCCGCCGCAGGTCAGCGCGCAGGAGGCCGCGCAGCTTCTGCAGGCGCCTTGGCCCGGCAACATCCGCCAGCTTATCAACGTGGCGGAACGCGCGGTTCTGCAGAACCGTCGCGGGTCGGGCAGCATCGCATCGCTGCTGATGGCCGATGGCGACGATAACCAGCAGGCCACCACCACCGAGGGAAAGCCGCTCAAGGAATATGTCGAGAGCTTCGAGAAGATGCTGATCGACAACACCATGCGCCGCCACAAGGGCAGCATCGCCGGCGTCATGGAAGAGCTGTGCCTGCCGCGCCGGACGCTGAACGAGAAGATGGCGAAATACCAGTTGTCGCGCAGCGATTATCTGTAAGCCCGGCATCGGCGCCGGCCATGCAAATGGGCGCGGAAATCCCCGCGCCCACTTCCTGCTTCCGAATGGTGACGTGGTGTCAGACGATCAGGTCTGATGTCAGTTCGGTGAACTCGAAGCTATCGGCGGCGATGCCGAGGTCATAGCTGATCTCGATCAGTTCGGGCGGCGACAGTTTGCCCGTCTCGGGATCCAGGGTGAAGTCGCCAGGGAAGTCGTCGGGCAGTTCGCCATTCGCGTTGTAATGCGAGGCATAGAAATCGGTCACGCCATCGGCGGTCTCGATGAAGACGCCCTTCAGTATCGATTCCGGCGTGATGTTCGGGTTGATCTCGCTGAGTTCGGACAGCAGCTTGTCGATATAGGTATCGAGGTCGGTTGGCAGCTCGCATCCGGCATTCAGTTCGATCGCATAGAGCCAGTCGTCATTGGCATCGCCATGCGGCGGAAGCCAGCCTTCGTCCTGATCAAAGTAGGCGGCGAACACGACGGTCAGGGTCGCGGCGCCACCCTCGGTCGTCGGATAATGCAGGTTGATCTCGCCGCCGGGCAACGTCCCGCAGCCACTGTCGTCGTCTTCATCGTCCTCGCAAAGCTCGCCGGTCGCGGCCAGCTTGAGGCTGTCTTCGCGGTCCTCGCCCACGCTGGTCGCACGGAAGCCGACCTCGCTTTCGGCCAGTTCGGCCAGCGAGCTGATGCCAAGATCGGCCAGCGACACGGTGATGCTGCCCGACGTGTGGTCGGCGTCGTTGCCGCCGACCGAGCCCAGTTCCGTGGCGTAATCGAAGCCGTCAAGCTTGTCGCCGTCGCTGTCCGAGCCTTTCATGTTGTTGCCGCCGTCAAGCCGGCTGATGTCGCCGCCGTCATTCGCTATGTCGAGATAGAACCCGTTCAGATCGGCCACGCCGCTGACAAGATTGTATTCGAAGGTCACGTTTCCATTGCCATCAAGCCTGGCAGAAACACTGATGACCACATCCCCTGATGTCAGGGTCCAAGTCACGCACTCGCCAAGGTTCGTTTCCGTTACCATCGTCTTTCACTCCGTCAGCACAAAAAAGGCAGGTGTTCACAAGGTTGAGAGTAGTCCGTGAGCCGTCGGCAGGAACATGGATTCTTCGGCGGGTTTTCGCCTGCACCGGGCAATATATTGTATTATCTTGCAAATTTATTTCGCATCGTCTGGATTTGTGGCTGGCAAGGGGACGTTCCGGTTCAGAAATACATCCTTAAAGTGTATAAGGCTTTATTTTTTATACCCAAAGGTTGCGGAGGGCGCCGGGCCGACCATGCTGATTCGCATCCGATCCCGGCGGCTGTTCGTGTGCGGGGTGACGCCAGGACCACTGCAGGCGACCGCGGGCTGAACGCGGTCCAGGGGTCACCCCGGCGGCCGGGTCGCCACGCCGGCTGGCTGCGCGAGGCGCTGGCGAAGATGCAACCCTTGCGTGGAGACTGTCCGCAGGCGTCGCAGCACGATGGCACGCCAAGAGAGGACCGCAAATGGGGGGAAGTTTCCCATCGTTTTCAGTGCCGGTCGCGTGGCGCTCAGTCACATGAAGACGAAATGATCGACCCGCCTCGGCCTCGGCCTGCCGGATGAAAGCGCGCGCCAGGACGGACATGGGCGGACCCGATTCAGGGAGGTCGAGAAGCATCGAGGCCGGGCCTCATGGCCGTCATTCCGGTCCCCGGCATCGCTTTCAGACCGTGTCCGGTGAACCTGACTGGCCACGCTTGCCCGTGGCGGCGGCGAACTGGCGTGGCTGACCCGTGCTCATGGTCTTGCCTGCGCGACGCCGCGGCGTTAACCCGGCGCGACAGCACAAAGGCACTGGTCATGAGCAAGACGCCCCGAAAGGATCTTCATCCGCGCACGCAGGCCGTGCATCATGGCATCCGCCGCAGCCAGTATGGCGAGATGGCCGAGGCCATCTTCCTGACCCAGGGTTTCGTCTATGACAGTGCCGAACAGGCCGAGGCGCGGTTCCAGGCCAGCGGGCCGGACGAGTTCATCTATGCCCGCTATGGCAATCCGACCAGCCGGATGTTCGAGGATCGCATCGCCGCGCTGGAAGGAACCGAGGACGCATTCGCGACCGCCAGCGGCATGGCGGCCGTCAACGGTGCGATGTTCTCGATGTGCGCTCCAGGCGATCACGTCGTCGCAGCGCGCGCGCTGTTCGGATCATGTCTTTATGTGCTGGACCTGCTGGCCCGGTTCGGGGTCGAGGTCAGCTATGTCGATGGCACCGATCTGGACCAGTGGAGGGATGCGATCCGCCCGGGCACCCGGGCGGTGTTCTTCGAGACGATCTCGAATCCCGGCCTCGAGGTGATCGACATGAAGGCCGTCGCCGATCTGGCCCACGCGGCCGGCGCCGTGGTGGTGGCCGACAACGTCTTCGCCACCCCGGTCTTTTCGCGCGCGGTCGAACTGGGCGCGGATGTCGTGGTCTATTCCGCGACCAAGCATATCGATGGCGGCGGACGGGCGCTGGCCGGCGTGATCTGTGGCAGCCGCGACTATATCCGCAACACCGTCGAGCCCTATCTGAAACATACCGGTGGCGCGATCAGCCCGTTCCACAGCTGGATCATGCTGAATGGCCTCGCGACGATGGATCTGCGCGTGCGCGCCCAGGCCGACAGCGCGGCCGCCATCGCCACGGCCCTGCAGGGCCATGCGGGATTGACGCGGGTGATCTATCCGGGCCTGCCCGACCACCCCCAGCATGATCTGGCGATGGCGCAGATGGGATCGGGCGGCACGATGATCGCCGTCGAGGTCGCCGGTGGCAGGGACGCGGCCTTCGCGGCGCTCAACCGGCTGCGGATCATCCGCATCTCGAACAATCTGGGCGATGCCAAGTCGATCGCGACGCATCCCGCCACGACCACCCATCAGCGCCTGTCCGACGATGCCAAGGCGCATCTGGGCATCACGCCCGGACTGCTGCGGATATCGGTCGGACTTGAGCACGCGCAGGATCTGATCGAGGATCTTCGACAGGCTCTTGAGGGTTAGCAGGCCGCGAAACGGGAACATTCTGCCGGTTTCAGGGGTGATTTGTGAGGCGTTCGCCTTTAGAAACCGGCCCGATGCCCCCATATTGGCGGCCACAGTCGTTTTTGGAGGATGACCGCTGATGACCGACGCCCGTCCGATTGTGCCGGCCTATCCCGCGCTGATTCGCGACTATGACGCGACATTCCGGGCCGACGAGAGCTACCGGTCCGCGCTGCCCGACCTGCAGAATGGACCGGCCAGCCTGATCGTCGGCGCGCGGGCGCCGATCCAGCATGTCGGGATCTCGAATTTCAGGTTGCCGATCCGCTACCAGACGCGCCCGGCTTGCGCGACGGGCGGCGGAGAGATCACGCTGGAGACGAGCGTGACCGGGACGGTCAGCCTGGACGCCGACCGCAAGGGCATCAACATGAGCCGGATCATGCGGTCGTTCTATGCCCATTCCGACCATCTGTTCAGCCTGAATGTGCTGGAGGCCGCGCTGGACGACTACAAGGCGGATCTGGACGCGTTCGATGCGCGCATCCAGATGCGGTTTTCCTATCCGATTCGGGTCGATTCGCTGCGTTCGGGACTGTCGGGCTGGCAGTATTACGACGTCGCGCAGGAGGTCGTGGAACATCGCGGCCAGAGGCTGCGGATCATGCATTTCGATTATGTCTATTCCTCGACCTGCCCCTGTTCGCTGGAACTGGCGGAACATGCCCGCGAGAGCCGGTCGCGGCTGGCGACCCCGCATTCGCAGCGGTCGGTGGCGCGGATCTCGGCGGTGATGGGCGGCCCCGAGAAGATCTGGTTCGAGGACATGGTCGAGCTGTGCCGACGGGCCGTCCCGACCGAGACGCAGGTCATGGTCAAGCGCGAGGACGAGCAGGCCTTTGCAGAGCTGAACGCCTCGAATCCGATCTTTGTGGAGGATGCGGTGCGGGCCTTCGCCAAGGAATTGCAGGCCGATGCCCGGATCGGCGACTTTCGCGTCTTGGCCAGCCATCAGGAATCGCTGCATTCGCATGATGCGGTCAGCCTGCTGGTCGATGGTCCGACCTTCGCGCAGGCGTCGCTGGATCCGATGACGTTCGCCGGTTTGCAGGCCTGAGCCCTGCGTCCCGCGACGGCCGGGGGCGCTTCGCCCCCCGGACCCCCCGAGGATATTTCCGGACCAAAGCAGCGCGAGGACGGAACGAAGCGGGAACGCGGGCTTCCCTTGTCGCCCCGCGCTGCGTATGCTGCAGCGATGGAAATTCTGGACGATTCCGATGATTTCGACGGCGTTCCGCTATCGCGGCGCGCGATGGCGGCACGGCCGTCGCCCTATCTGGACGGGCTGAACCCCGCGCAGCGCGCTGCCGTCGAGGCTCTGGCCGGGCCGGTCCTGCTGCTGGCGGGCGCCGGGACCGGCAAGACCCGCGCGCTGACCACGCGGATCGCGCATCTGCTGATGCTGGGGCATGCCCGCCCGGGGCAGATCCTGGCGGTGACCTTCACGAACAAGGCAGCGCGCGAGATGAAGGCGCGGATCGTGCGGCTGCTGGGCGAGACGGTCGAGGGCATGCCCTGGCTGGGGACGTTTCATTCCATCAGCGTCAAGATCCTGCGCCGCCACGCCGAGCTGATCGGCAATGGCGAACGGCATCTGAAGCCCAGCTTCACGATCCTCGATACCGACGACCAGATCCGGCTGATGAAGCAGCTGATCCAGGCCGAGAATCTGGACGAGAAGCGCTGGCCCGCACGGCAGCTGGCGCATCTGATCGACGGCTGGAAGAACCGCTGCCTGACCCCGGCGAATCTTCCCAAGGGCGAGGCGACCGCGTTCGACGGGTTGGGCGGGCGGCTGTACCAAGCCTATCAGAACCGTCTGCTGACCTTGAACGCGGTCGATTTCGGCGATCTGCTGATGCATTGCGTCACCCTGTTCCAGGCCCATCCCGACGTGCTGCGTCAGTGGCAGGATCGTTTTCGCTATATTCTTGTGGACGAGTATCAGGACACCAACGTCGCGCAGTATATGTGGCTGCGGCTGCTGGCTCAGGGGCATCGCAACATCTGCTGCGTGGGCGACGACGATCAGTCGATCTATGGCTGGCGGGGCGCCGAGGTCGGCAACATCCTGCGTTTCGAGAAGGAGTTCCCCGGTGCGCAGGTCATCCGTCTGGAGCAGAACTACCGGTCCACGCCGCAGATCCTGGCGGCGGCGTCGGGCCTGATCTCGGCCAACCAGGGCCGGCTGGGCAAGACGCTGTGGACCGACGCGGAGGAGGGCGAGAGGGTCCGGCTGATCGGCCATTGGGACAGCGAGGCCGAGGCGCGCTGGATCGGCGAAGAGATCGAGGCGTTGCAGGGCGGGCATCGCGCCGCGCTTGGCCGGGTGGGGCTGAACGACATCGCCATCCTGGTGCGGGCATCCCACCAGATGCGGGCCTTCGAGGATCGTTTCATGACCATCGGCTTGCCCTACCGGGTGATCGGCGGGCCGCGGTTTTACGAGCGGCAGGAGATCCGGGACGCGATGGCCTATTTCCGGCTTGTGGTCAGCCCCGAGGACGACCTGGCGTTCGAACGGATTGTGAACACGCCCAAGCGCGGCCTCGGCGACAAGGCGGTGCAGACGATCCAGACCGTGGCGCGACAGAATGGCGTCCCGCTGCTGGAAGGGGCGCGGATCGCGGTCGAGGACGGCAATCTGGGCGGCAAGGGACTCGCCAATCTGCGCGACCTCGTCCAGGGCGTGGGACGCTGGCACGCAGATGCCATCGACAGCACCGTCAGCCATGTCGAGCTGGCCGAACGGCTGCTCGACGAATCCGGCTATACCGCGATGTGGCAGAACGAGAAGACGCCGGATGCGCCGGGGCGCCTGGACAACCTGAAGGAGCTGGTCAAGGCACTGGAGGAGTTCGACAATCTGCAGGGTTTCCTTGAACATGTCGCGCTGGTCATGGACCGTGACGAGGGCGAGACGGTCGATCAGGTCAGCATCATGACGCTGCATGCCGCCAAGGGGCTGGAATTCCCGGTCGTCTTCCTGCCCGGCTGGGAGGACGGGCTGTTTCCCAACCAGCGCGCGATGGACGAGCAGGGCACCAAGGGGCTGGAGGAGGAACGCCGGCTGGCCTATGTCGGCATCACCCGGGCCGAGCGCCTGGCGACGATCAGCTTTGCCGGCAACCGGCGGCTTTACGGCCAGTGGCAGTCCAGCATGCCCTCGCGCTTTGTCGATGAACTGCCCGAGCAGCATGTCGAGGTGCTGACGCCGCCCGGACTGTATGGCGGCGGGTATGGGGCTGCGATGGCCTTTGCCGGCGCCAATGCCGGGACTGACATGCATGACCGGGCCTCGAAGGCCGATGTCTACAATTCCCCCGGATGGAAGCGGATGCAGGCGCGCGCATCCGAGCGCAAACCGCCGGTCCACCGTGCGCCCGTGACCATCGACGCCGCGCCGTCCACGACGTTCACGGTCGGCGACAGGATCGTGCACGCGAAGTTCGGCGAGGGTCAGATCATGGGCATCGCCGAGGACACGCTGACCGTGCAGTTCGCAACCGGGTTCAGGACCATCAAGGCCGGCTATGTCAGGCCGGCAGGCGAGGATCACGACGTGCCGTTCTGACAGTCGGGGCGTCCGCAGCAACGGAGACAGCAGATGCTGAACATCGAGGTCGACAGCGCCAGCAACGTGATCACGGCGCGGCCCGATGGGCCGCTCCCGGCCGCGGATTTCGAGGCGATGGGCCGCGCCATCGACGATTACATCAACGCGCATGACCGGATGCCGGGTCTGGTGGTCCATCTGAAGGGACTGCCCCACTGGCAGGGCCTGTCCGCGATGAGGGCTCATTTCGAGGTGGTTCGCAAGCATGGCCTGGTGCTGCCGCGCGTGGCGATCGTCACCGATGCAAGGGGCTTGTGGATGCTGCCCAACCTGGCGGACATCTTCGTACGGGCACGGGTTCGGCATTTCGATGTCCGGCAGGAAGACGCGGCGGTCGCCTGGGCCGGTTCTCCGGAGAAGGAGCCCGAAGGTTACGTGCTGCTGGACGGGTTTCCGGATGCCGTGATCGCGATCCGCGCGATCGGCGAGGTGACGTCGCGCGATTACGAGGACCGGCTGATTCCGCTGGTCCGCAAGATGGAAAGCCGACATGGACGGGTGCGGCTTCTGATGCAGGTGGGGCCGGATTTCGAACGCTATACCGCAGGCGCGATGTGGGATGACGCGCGGCTTGGCCTGACCCATTGGCGCAGCTTCGAGCGCGTCGCGGTTGTCAGCGATATCGGCTGGATCGCGCGCGGGGTGAAGATGTTCGCGCCGCTGATGCCGGGCGAGGTGGCGGTGTTCCCCAGCGACGCCATGGACGCGGCAAGATCGTGGATTGCCGAGGGCCTGTCCACTGCGACGCCCGACCCGGGAACCGACGCTGCGCCAGACCCGGTTCCAGACCCGACTCCAGACCCGACGCCCGCACAGGCGGCCTCGGCGGATGCCGAGCCGTTGACCGAGGCCGAGCCCCGGCCCGCCGCAAGGACCGACACCAGACCCGCGGCGCGAAAGCAGGCAACCCGGACCGACAAGCCGGCGAAACCGGCGGCTGCGACGCGAAATCCCAGGGCCCGCAAAGCGGCGACGAAGCCGGACGCCGCAGGCCCCGTCAAGGACGATTAGGACATCCGCCCCGCCAGCACGTCGCGCACGGCCTGCCATACATGGCGGTCCGTCCAGTAGCCGGTATGCCCGCCCGGCGCGACGCGGTGATTCATGACCGCGCCGCCCTCCAGCGTGACGTCGGTGCCGACGAAATCGTCGCAGCGATAGATGTTGATCCAGCGTTCCAGCTGTGGCGGCAGATCGGCCATGTCAAAGCCCCTGGCGAAATACTGGCCATAGATATGGGTCAGCGGGCTGCCCATGGTGACGAGGAAGATCGGCGTGTCGCCGGGACCGGCCTCTTGAAGACATTGTGCGGCGATGACGGTGCCCTGCGAATGGGCGATCACGATCAGCCGGTCATGGGGATATTGCCGCGCCAGATGGTCGCGCACGGACCGGAAGCGCGCCTTGATGCGTTCCCGCACGGCATAGGCGCTGCGCCCGCCTGGGGTATCGGGGCTGTAGGCCAGCGTGCGCGCCGAATAGATCGAGATGTCGCGCGCCACCCCCAGCGCCGCCGAGACGAAATCCGCCGCACGATAGGCGGCGATGCCAGCCATGCCGACCAGGGCGATGGCCATGGGGTTGTAGGCGGCGACCTGGTCGTGAAAACGGATCAGCCCGCCGATCAGCGTGTCGCTGTTCCATGGCCGGTAGTTGACCCCCAGCACGTCGAACGCCGTGCGGACCGCCTGCAGCGCGCCGCCGAAGGCGATCCACAGGACCAGCAGCATCAACAGCAGGTTCAGCACCGGGTTCAGGATCACCCGCCCGCACCAGACGTCCAGCCAGCTTTCGGGATCCAGCGCCAGCGCCTCTTTCCGGCGCTGCCGGATCAGCAGCGGAACGACGCCCGCCACGATCAGCCCGGCCAGTCCGAAGACGATGTAGGACATGGTGCTGGTCGCGAGGCCGGAATAGTCGCTGTAAAGCTGGCCCAGCAGGGTCTGCCCGCCTTTGGGGCTGTCGATCTTCTTGATCAGCTCGGCAAAGATCGACCAGATCGCCGCCGAGATCAGCATCCACAGGAACAGCATCGCGTTGCAGATCGGCAGATAGATCCGGGCGCGGCGGCCGAACAGCCGGGTCATCCGGCCAAGCGCCTCGCCGCCCTGCCGCGCCACCCAGCGCGCGAAGGCGGCCCCGGCCACGGCCAGCAGGGCCAGCAGCAGAACCAGCTTCGGCAGGTCGGAGGCAAGCTGGATCGCAAGAATGACGACCAGCGGCACCCCGGCCAGCGCGGCGGTCCGCCAAAGGCCGACATCGGTGATCGCGGACATCATGAATATGGCCAGAAGCACCGCGACCGCGACCAGCCAGGTCAGCGCCATCAGCATCGTGAACGCCCACAGCAGCGCCGCGATGTCCTGATAGGCCGGGTCCCAGCAGGCGCTGAGTTCGACCGAGTTGCAGGATGCCCGGCGCAGCCATTCCAGCCAGAAGGGCGGTTCGCGCGGCAGCGCCGGGACATAGGCCTGCGGATTGTTCATGTCGATCACCGCCAGTTCGGGAACGTCGGGCAGCGACATCCGCACGACAAGGCCTGCGACCAGCGTCGCCGCCCCCAGCGCGCCGAAGCCCGACATGAAGCAGCGTTCCAGATACGAGCTTTCGGGGCGCCGCAGCCGGGACCTCCAGGCAAGATGGCCAACCACCGCGACCGCGCCCAGAATCGCCATGAGGGTCGCGCCATGCAGCGTCTCGGGACCAAGCGGGATGATGAAACTGTCGGTCAGCATCAGGATCGAGCCCATCAGCAACAGCGCGTTCATGGGGGCGATGAGGGCGTAGAAGATCCACACGAACACATGCACAAGCGCGCGGATCCAGCGATGCGCGGGTTCGTGGCTTTGCGAGACATTGTCCAGCGCCAGGTATCCAAGCGTCAGAACCGTGCGCAGCAGGTCAAAGCCGGTGGCGATCGCGCCGCGCGGGGCCGGCGAGAGGTCGGACCAGCACACCTCGCCGGCCAGCACCTGCTGGTCCTTGGTGAAACCGTGGCGGCCGGCGGGCAGGACCGTCTGGCGGATCGGGCAGGGAAAGAGTCGCAGCCGTCGCGCGTCGGAGGTGACCTCGGCGATCATCTCGGTGCGGCTTTCGACCGGACCGGGCAGACCCAGCTCGCGGATGGCACCGCCGACCAGCGCGTCGATGGTCTGTCCCGCCGCCTGCTCGCCGATGCCATGAACGACCAGAACCAGATTGCGTTGCACCATGAAAACCCCGCCTGAAAACAGGACCGGCGTTAATACTATCATAGGGCAAGGAAATTCGAATGGAGTTCCATTCGGGCGCGGCCGCGAATGGGTCAGCCCTTGAGGGTCAGCAGATCCTCCAGCACCAGGGCCATGACCTTGGCGCTGTCGACCATGTCCTGAACACCGATCCATTCGTCGGGCTGATGGGCCAGATCCAGGATGCCGGGCCCGTAGGCGATGCAGTTCTTCAGCTTGCCGATGCGGTCGATATGTTTCTGGTCATAGGTGCCGGGGCTGACGACATAGGCCGCCTCGTGGCCAAGCACGCGCTGGATGGCCTGCGCGGTCGTGCGCACCACCGGCGCATCCCGGTCGGTCATCGAGGGAACCACCTCGAACAGGTCGCGCAACTCGTAGCGGAAGCTGGGGCGCTGTGCCTTCACGCGGTCCAGCAGCGCCGTAACCTCGGCCTTCACCTCGGCCAGATCCTCTTCCATCAGGAAGCGCCGGTCGATGACGATGCGGCAGCGGTCGGGCACGCAGGGGGCGGGCAGGCCGGTATAGTCGGCGTCATGTTCGGCCGCGCCGCCGTGGATGGCGTTGATGTTCAAGGTCGAGGATCGGGCGCCTTCGGGGATCACCGGCATCTCGGTCCTCTTGCCGGCCAGCAGCGGCCACAAGCTTGCCTCCATCTCGGCCAGCACGGCGCCCATGTGACGGACCGCGCAGTCGCCCAGGAACGGCATCGAGCCGTGGGCGATGCGGCCCTGGGTCTCGATCTCGGCCCACCACACGCCACGATGGCCCAGGCAGATCCTGTCCTTGTGCAGCGGTTCGGGGATGATGACGTGATCGACATGGGCGAAGGCCCCGTGTTCGGCCAGATACGCGACGCCGCCATAGCCGCCCGATTCCTCGTCCGCCGTTGCGCTGATCTCGATGCTGCCGGCATGGTCTGGCCAGGTCGCGACGAAGGCCTCGGCGGCGATGATGCTGGCGGCCAGCCCGCCCTTCATGTCGCAGGAACCGCGTCCATAGATGCGGCCGTCGACCAGTTCCGCCCCGAACGGGTCGCGGCTCCAGCCATGGCCGACCTCGACCACGTCGTGATGGCTGTTGAAGTGGACGCAGTCGCCACGCCGTGCCCCGGCCCGGCGCGCGACGAGGTTCCAGCGCGGATACCGGTCGCTGTCGCCCGGTGTGCCGGTCGCGCGGATCAGGTCGCATTTCCAGCCCTGGCGGGACATGCGGGCCTGAAGATACTCGCATATGTCCAGATAATGGCGTCCCGGCGGGTTCAGGGTCGGTATCCGGATCAGGTCCTGCGTCAGCGCGATCAGCTGCTCGCGGCGGTCGTCGATGGCGTCCTTGAGGCGGGTCATGGTGCCAAGGCTATGCGGGCGCCGCGTTGCTGACAACGGGCATTGTCCCGCCCGAAGACCGTTGCGCCCCTTGCGCCGCCGGGCTAGCGCCCTAACATCCCGTCAAACAGTCAGGGGGAACCGCGATGGCATCGCTGGAGAAGCAGATCGACGACAGCAAGAAGCAGGTGGCGACCGCGCAGGGCAAGATCGCCGAGATGACGGCCGCGCTGGATCGTGTCGCCGCGCGCGCCGAGACGGCGGAACTGCCCGTGGATGTGGCCAATGCCACACTGGCCGATGTCCACGCGCATACCGAGGCGATGAACGCCAATATCGCGGAACTGATCATGGGGCTGGACGACGTGACGGCGGGCTTTTCGAAGGATTTCGAGGAGTTGCGCAGCAAGACCGGCTGGGAAAGTCTTGTCGGCATCTTCGCCCGCGGCAAGTCCGAGGCGATGCGCCAGGAACGGTTGCGTGCCGCCAGCATCGACGACAAGTTGCAGGATCTTCTCGCCAAGTCCGACAGCATCACCCGGCTGTTGCAGGGCCAGCTTGAACTGCTGAACGACCAGAAGCAGAAGGTCGAGACCAACCTGAGTCAGACCCTTGCAGAACGCGAGGAAACCGTCGCCACGATGGAAAGCCTGCGCGACCGGATCAGGGCGATGGACCCGCAGCTGATCGAACTTGAGAACAGGGTCGCCTCGACCACCGATGCGACCGACCGCACGCGGCTGGAAACCGAACTGGCCAACGCCAACAGGGAACACAACGCGCTGGTGCAGGACGAACAGGTGGCGCTGGCCAAGTCGCAGACGCTGGAACGCTATATCGAGGCCGGCAAGACCTGGGTGGACAGCCTGCAGAACCAGGCCGCCACGCAGATGGTGCTGATCAACAAGCTGCAGACCGATACCCGCCAGCGGGTGGTGCTGTATGACGCCTTGACCAAGTCCCTGAAGACCGCGCAACAGCAGGACGTCGCCCATCGCATCAACGAGATCGGCGTCAGGACCGACCAGGAGGCGCAGGCCGCCATGGCCGCCATCGGCACCGCCACCAACGACCGCATGGCCGACATGCTGGAGGTCCACGGCGACCACATGATCTTTGCCCGCAAGGTCCTTGAGGAAAAGGCCCGGGCCGACGAACGCTTTGCACGCCGCTTCGCCGAGATCGTGAAAAAACACGACAGCAACCTGTATGGCGGCTGACCCGTGGCCGAGACGGGCAATCTGGACGCCGATCACCGCCGGCTTGACGACGACCTGACCGCGCGTGCGTTCTTCGACCAGACCCGGCGGATCGCCGGCGTGCTGCCCGCAGCGCTGGCCGAGATGGTTCGCGACGGCGTGTTCACGCGGATCGAGACCGAAGTGATTGGCGGTTACCTGGCCGCGCTGCGGACAAGCCTGGACGCACTGTCGATGAAATACCTGGTCTCGGGGCGGATCGAGGGGCCGCTGCGCCGGCACGTCACCATCGACATCCACGAATCCGGCTTTCCGGTCTGGTCCGAGATCGCCCAGACCGCCGCCGATGCCGCACAGGCGGGCGAGGAACTGGCCCGCACCCCCGATCCGCAGGCGATCAAGGACGACATGATCCGGCAGATCGTCGGCGATCTGGTGATCCCGACGCGGCTGCAATACGCGCTGTCGCAGCGGCTCTATTACGAGGCGCTGGCCAAAGGCGGGCTGTTCTGGCCGCAGATGCACCCGCAAGGCTACTGGCTGTCGGGCGATGACCGTCAGCGTCGTCGCTGGCTGCTGCACTGGGCGGTCTATGACAGTCAGCTGAACGTGCCGGTGATCTATCTGATGGACACTGACGACAGTGGCCGCCGGCCGCTGGTCGAGGATGCGAAGCGCTGGCCGGAACTGCGCGCCCATCTGCTGGCGCAGTCGGTGACGTCGTTGCAGCTGCTGACCATCGCACGGGGTTGCGATCGCGATTTCGATACGCTGCACCCGATGCGGCTGCGGCGGATCGTGCTGGGACCGGTCTATTCGCAGGGCTTCACCGTGCAGGAAGGGCCGATCCGGCAGGTTCTGGAAAACGCCGCCGCCCCCGCGGACGAGGATTGGGCGGTCGCTATGACCATCGAGGACCTGCAGGCAGAGCGCGCGACCATCGAGCACAGCGGGCTGTTCAGCGTCGTCGAGCGGCAGGTGTTCCGGCTGGACCCGCTGAACCGGCACGGAGCAGGGCAGGGGACGACGGCTGTCACGCGCGCGCTGATCCTGCCGCAGCGGCCCTATCAGGCGCTGGCGGCGCTGGACCCGGCCGGATTTCGCGACATCCGCAAATACGTGCCCGGCCCGGATGGCCGGGTCGCGGGGTATCGCTGATGGCCGGTGCGCTGATCCTGTGGCGCAGGCTGGACGTCCCCGGCCACGATGCCTGCAACCTGCGTTTCGATTCGGGCCAGTGGCATCTCGACGGCGCGGCGGCGTGGCGCGGCCGGGCGGGGCCGGCACATCTGGTCTATGAGGTGATCTGCGGCGAGGATTGGCACAGCCGCTCCGCGCGCATCCAGGGCCGGGTCGGTGGCCAGGGGCTGAGCCTGTCCATCCGCCGCGGCGCGGGGGGTGAGTGGCGCGTGAATGGCGATGAGGTGCCGGGCAGCCACGGTCTGACGGATCTTGATCTGGCCTTCACGGCGGCCACCCATGCGCTGGCGCTGAACCGTCTCAAGCTGTCAGGCGGAGGCGACAGTGCGGCAGCTTGGCTGGACGAGGCCGACTGGCGGCTGAGGCCGCTGCACCGAACCTATCGCCGGACCGATGGCGGGCGGTGGGATTACCGCGCCGCCGAAGGCGGCTCTGGCACGACATTGACGGTGAACCGACACGGCCTGGTGACCGATTTTCCGGGATTCTGGACGCAAGAGGACTGAATGGACGCCCGCAACGAGATGGAACTGCCCGAGGACGAGATCCGGCGGCGCTACCCGCAAGCTCTTTCCTTGCTGACCGGGTTTGAACATGCGCCGCGTCTGGGGCGGGCTGCACCGCAGGCCATGCCGGAACGCTCGCCCGGCATTCCGGCGGGCGGCCGGTTCCGCCCGACCACGCCCGGCCTCGTCGGGCGTCCGGTCGCCCGGCCTGACGGGGTGCGGCTTCTCGAGCGCATCGAGGATGCCGGCGGCGACGACCTGCTGACCCCCGCTGCCGCGACGATGGCGCGCGTGATGCGCCGGGCCATCGCCATCGCCCTGACCGTCGCGGACGAGGTGGCGGCGCGATCCGGAGCCGCGGAACTCAAGCGCATCAACCTGGAAAGCCGCTTGCCCGCCGACCGACACCGCGAGTTCGCCGAGCTGCTGGCGGTGGAATCGCTGGCCGCGCTGGCGGTGCTTGCCAACGCGACGACCTTTCTTCTGGCCGAACATGCCGGCGAAGAGACGACCGAGGGCGTCACCGCCGACGAGGTGCTGACCGACAACCCGCTGGCCGCGCTGAAGGGGGCGCTGTGGGAACTGGACCAGAATCTCGCACGCGAGGCCAGGACGGACGACAGCCTGATTGCAACCGCCCTGGCTTGGGCCGAGGCGCTTTCGGCGGCGGTCGCCGCGCGGGGCGAGAGTGCCCCCCGCGTCCGTGCCTTCACCGGCGCCGCCTGGCGGGTGGCCGAGGACGATCTGCCCATCGCCGGCTTCGCGCCCGCCACCAAGGCCAGGGGCGGCCCCGTCGCCATGGACTACAAGCGCCCCGACGAGGTGATCGGCAACGCGCTGGCCAAGCATCAGGCGATGCGGCTGGCCCGCATGATGGTCGCCTATGATTTCGATCGCATGATGAACCCGTTCGTGGAACTGGGCGGCTTCACCTTCACCTTCCTCGGAGATGGCCGTCCGGGAACCGGCAAGACCACGCTGATCCAGATGATGGCCGGTCTGATCCACGACTACTGCGCGGTGGCGGGCTATCCGTTCCGCTATCGCAACCTGTCGGTGGACAATGTCGACAGCTACCAGGGCAAGTCGGGCCAGAACGCGCGCGCCTTCATCAACGCGATCATCGACCCCAAGGTGATCGGTTTCGGCACGATCGACGATATCGACCAGATCGCCGGCCGACGCGGCGATCGGCAGTCATCATCGGGCCAGCAAGAGATCACCGCCGTGCTGATGGAGGCTTTCGCGGGGGCCTCGACGGTCGTGCGCGGCAATGCGACCTTCGGAATGTTCTCGAACCATGCCGAGAATATCGACGACGCCCTGCGCCAGCGGGCGAGCGCGCGTTTCCTGATCGACGGGCCCAAGACGCGCGCCGACTATATCGACATCCTCGCCCTGCTGCTGGGCCGCCGCCACGGCATCCCGGTGGGCGAACACGACCTGATGCGTGCACAGGCGATGCAGCGTGCCGTGGCCGAAAGCTATGAAAGCCATTTGCGGCCGCAAGAGGCCGGGCTCCAGAAGGTCTTTGACGCGGTCGCGGCGCAACATGGCCCGCTCGACAACCTTGCCGAGCTGGGCAGTTACCTGTTCGCCATCGCCCAGGCCGAGCCGCGCTTTACCGGCCGCGCGGTGAAAAGCATCACCGACGCGGTGAAGGCCCGTGCCATGGATTTCGACATGCCCGACGAATGGTTCCAGACGCCCGAGCCGTTCCTGCAACAGCCCTATGTCCGCAAGATCCAGATGATCGAGGAACTGCGCCGCCCCATCACCACGGAAATGGTGGTGCAGGAAATCAACCGATACGCCGACAGCGAATGGCGCTATTCCGACAGCGCCGACGAGAATGCCATCGCGGCGGCGGTGCGGAACATGGAACGGCTGGCCGAAGCCAGGCGGCGGTTCGAAGGGGAGGCATGATGCCGGACAATCTGGTTCTGATCCTGACTGCAGGATGGGCCTTCGGCCTTGGTCCGGCGCTGTCGGGCTTGATCGCGGGATGCCTGATGAGGAGCGCCGGGCCGTGAAGCGCCTCATCGAGAAAGGCCTGATGTTCGGCAATCTCATCCGGGTGGATTCGACCGCCTGGGTGGCGCTTTACAACCGTGCCCTCGCCAAGGCCATCGGGCAGCAGACCCGGCTTTCCGAATTCCACATCGACATCAGCGGCTATTCCCCCGAGGTCGGGGACGAGTTGGGCGACATGGACTATCTGTCGCTCAAGGGGGGCGAGCGGCAGTTCATCCTGCTGACGACCGAGCAGAAGTCCGCCCCGATGCTCAATGCGGATCTCTCGGTGCTGCGCGAGGTGATGCGGCGGTTCATCGCGGAGAACGAAAGCCAGCTGTTCAGCCTGACCGCCCGCGATGCTGTGCTGGGCCAGGTCGAGGATCAGGTCTGGACGCTGTCCGGACCTGCCGATCTGCCCGGTATCCGCCGCCTGAAGGTCAGCGCCGACACCACCGGCAACCATGTCGCCGAGGCCGACAGACTGGCCGCGATGATCGACACGTTCCGCAGCAAACCCGACGCGTGGTGGGACGATGTGCTGATCGCGCAGATGATCCGGCAGGCGCAGAAATCCGGCGACGTGCTGCGCAATCCGATCCGGCTGAAGCACACCGATTTCGACGTCCCCGATTTCTGGACAGCGGATTTCGGCGGCGTGTATCTGATACGCTCAGCGAAGGAACCGGCGATGATCTTCGCGGATCCCTCGCAGAGGACCGAGGTGCAGGGCTTCCTGACCCTGACCCTGAAGGATCGCCACCCGATCGCCGCATGGCTGGCCCGCAATGCGCTGGCCGAGCCGATCATCAACGCGCGCGGTGCCGACGCGGCCCCGATCCTGCGCCAGAAGATCGATTTCGTGCTGGCCGACGCCGCGATCCGGCTGGGACTGGGCGCCGGCGACGGGGGCCGTACGGCGCTACGCCGCGCGGCGGGGCGGATGGGCAGCGACCTGCCGCCCGAGATCAGGGGGCTGTCCGCCTTGCAGCGCTATGCCGAACAGGGTGGCGACTGGCCGGTGATCGACAGCGGCGACCCGGCCTATTTCTATGCCATCCGCGCCACGCCGGTCCCGGCGCGCGATCTGATCAACCGGCTGCTTGCCGAACTGGCGCCCCACGATCTGCGACAGCTTTTCATCACCCACAAGCCGCTTTTCTACCAACTCTACCAAAGCTGGCCCGACGAAAAGCGCGCCTATGTGGCCGACATGCTGGCGCGCGAATACCTCATCGACAAGCAGGGCACGCGCGATGCACTGTTCGGGCCCGAGCCGGGAATGTCCGAGGCTGACGCCACGCGACGCCCTGCGCCGGCTGGTCCCTGGGGCCCGGCACGTGTTAGCCTGACCGAGGCGGGGCTGCCGCGTCCATCCGGACCATGGGGCAGCGCGACAGGAGGTCTGGGGTGATCGCGCTGTTTCGACTGATCGTGCTGGTCCTGCTGCTTGAGGCGATGTTCTATCTGCTGCTGCGGATCTATATCCGGTCACTGCGGCGCGAGACGCTGGAAGAGAAATGGGACGAGCGCCATCCCGACATGGCGGGCGACAACGCGCTGCGCGACGAGTTCGTCCGCAAGTCGATGGTCGGCTTTGACAGGACGCTGAAATCGCGGCTGTTGTGGCTGGTCTTCATCATTCCGACGCTGGCGATCATGGCGATCGTCTACTGGGTCAACTGGCAATAAGGGGCCGGCGCTTATGTACTACGTCAAGGTCGTTCTGGGGGTCATGCTGGGGGTCGTGATCTTCCTGTTCCTCGATTATGCGCTGCCGTCGCAGAACACGGTGCGGATCACCAACACCTATAACCGGCTGACGGCCGTCACCTCGTCGAACGCGATCTTCTATGCCTCCGAGGACACCGGGACGGTCGAGAATGCGGCCGGTCAGCGCGACGTGCGGTTCATCGAGACCGTGCGCCCCAACGGCAAGGTCTTCGTCTATCGCAACGAGGACACAGGCTGGATCTGGCCTCCCTATTTCAAGTATGACAGCGCCAACCTGCACGCCGAGGCGACCAATCTGAAATCAACCGCGGCGGCGCCGACCTGGGTCAGCGTGACCGCCTATGGCTGGCGGCTTCCGTGGCTGACCGCCTATCCCAACGCCATCGCGATCGACACGCTGGCCTCGCCGAACGAACGGCCGCGCAACTGGGGTGCGCTCATCATCTGCGCTTTGCTGCTGCTGTTCCTGATCCTGCTGTGGCGGATGTGGGCGCAGTTCCGCGAGCGCACCATCGACCCGGCAATAAGGTCTGTCGATGACGGCTGGGACCGTGCGACCGACCGCGTCTCCTCCGAGGCGGCCGAGGCGCGCGGTCACGTGCGCGGGTGGTGGAACAGCTGGAAGGGGAAGCCCCGCAAATGAGGCGAAATCCCGGCACCGCGCTGGACACGGCGTTCTTCTCGGACATCCGGATCAACACCCCGGCGGTCGAACGCCGCGCGGCCACGCTGCCGGCTCGGCGCAGCCTGAAAAGGGAATGGCAGGCAGCATGGCTGCTGAACGCGGTCCGTTGCATCGACCTGACCACCCTCGCGGGTGACGATACCGAGGACCGGGTCGCCCGGCTATGCGCCAAGGCGCGCCAGCCAGTCGCGCCCGACCTGTTGCAGGCGATGGGGGTCGAAGGACTGACCACGGGGGCCGTCTGCGTCTATCCGACGATGGTCGCGGCGGCGAAGCGCGCGCTTGGCGACTGCGGCATTCCCGTAGCCAGCGTGGCGACCGGCTTTCCCGCCGGGCTGATGCCACTCGACCTGAGACTGGCCGAGATCCGCTATGCGGTCGATCAGGGGGCCGACGAGATCGATATCGTCATCACTCGCGCTCATGTGCTGAGGGCCGAGTGGTCGGCGCTGTATGACGAGATCCGCGCGATGCGCGAGGCCAGCGGCGCGGCGAAGATGAAGGCGATCCTGGCGACCGGCGATCTGAAGTCACTGGAAAACGTCGCGCGCGCCAGTCATGTCGCGATGCAGGCCGGCAGCGACTGGATCAAGACCTCGACCGGAAAAGAGAGCGTCAACGCGACCCTTCCCGTCTCTCTGGTCATGTGCCGCGCCATTCGCGATCATCACGCGCAGACCGGCCACAAGGTCGGGTTCAAGCCCGCCGGCGGGCTGCGGACGGCCAGGGATGCGATCGCCTGGCAGGTGCTGATGCGCGAGGAGCTGGGGCGCGACTGGCTTGCGCCTTGCCTGTTCCGGATCGGCGCAAGCTCTCTGCTTGGCGATATCGAGCGCCAGATCAGCCACCACGTGACGGGCCGCTATGCCGCTGCCCATCGCCAAGCTGTCGCCTGAGGAAGAAATGAGCCGTGTGAGCGAAATCATGGAAAGCCTGGAATACGGCCCTTCGGTCGAAGACAGCGGCGCCGTTCGCGCCTGGCTGCGCCAATATGCGCCTTTCGGGCATTTCATCGGCGGCCGGTTCACGACGGCCGGCAACATCTTCACCAGCCGCGATCCATCGACCGGCGAGGCGCTGGCGGACGTGTCGCAAGGATCGCCCGCCGACATCGCCCGCGCCGTCGAGGCCGCCCGCAAGGCGCAGAAGACATGGGCTGCGCTGTCGGGCAGCGAACGCGGCCGCCATCTTTATGCCATCGCGCGGCATGTGCAGAAACGCGAACGGTTCCTGTCGGTGCTCGAGACGCTGGACAACGGCAAGCCGCTCCGCGAATCGCGCGACATCGACATCCCGCTGGTCGCCCGGCATTTCTATCACCATGCCGGCTGGGCCGAACTGCGCGACAGCGAATTCCCGGGCCAGGCCCCGCTTGGCGTCTGCGGCCAGATCATCCCGTGGAACTTTCCGCTGCTGATGCTGGCGTGGAAGATCGCGCCGGCGCTGGCGGCCGGGAATACCGTCGTGCTGAAACCCGCCGAATACACGCCGCTGACCGCGCTTGCCTTTGCCGAGATATGCCATGAGGTCGGGCTGCCGCCGGGCGTGGTCAACATCGTCACCGGGGACGGCCAGACCGGTGCGGCGCTGGTCGAGGCAAAGCTCGACAAGATCGCCTTTACCGGCTCGACCGAGGTCGGCCGGCAGATTGCCGACAGGCTGGCCGGCAGCGGCACCCCGCTGACGCTGGAACTGGGGGGCAAGTCGCCTTTTGTCGTGATGCCGGACGCCGATCTGGACGCCGCCGTGGAAGGGGTCGTGGATTCGATCTGGTTCAACCAGGGCCAGGTTTGTTGCGCGGGTTCGCGAATCCTCGTGGCCGAGGCCGTGGCCTCGCGTTTCGAGGATCTGCTGCGCGCCCGGATGGCGCGGTTGCGCGTCGGCGCGCCGCTGGACAAGTCGACCGATATCGGCGCGATCGTCGATCCTGTCCAGAAGCATCGCATCCTGGCGATCTGCGCCGCCGCGACCGCCGCGGGGGCCGAACTGGTCGGCGGGGAATCGGGCGAGGGCTGCTTTGTCGCGCCTGGCTATCTGAGAAATATCGCGCCGGCCAATCCGGGGATGGAGCAGGAAATCTTTGGCCCGATCGCAACCCTCTCGACCTTCCGCACGGCGGATGAGGCGATCGAACTTGCCAACAACACCCGCTACGGGCTGGCGGGCTCTGTCTGGTCTGAAAGCGCGACCGTCGCCACTGACATCGCGGCGCGTATCAAGGCGGGCGTCATCTGGATCAATTGCGCCAACATGTTCGACGCCGCCGCACCGTTCGGCGGTTATCGCGAAAGCGGATTCGGTCGCGAGGGCGGCCGGGCGGGCATGCGGGACTATCTGGTCGAACCGAAGGCGAAGCCGGCCAAGGAACCGCCTGCAAGCCAGCCTGTCCTGCTGGACCGGACAGAGGGCAAGGGCGGTGAGATCGACCGGACCATGAAGCTGTATATCGGCGGCGCGCAGAAGCGCCCGGATGGCGGGGCGATGTATCGGGTCCCGGGCGGGCTTGCGCCACTGGGCAGCCGCAAGGACATCCGCAACGCGGTCGAGGCGGCGGCGAAGGCCGGCAGATGGGCCGCCATGGGCGGTCACGCCCGCGCGCAGGTGCTGTATTACATCGCCGAGAATCTGGCGGCGCGGGCCGAGGAGTTCGCCCGGCGCACCAGCCGGCAGGAAGCCGACGCGGCCATCGCACGCGCCTTCCACTATGCCGCCTGGGCGGACAAGTTCGACGGCGCGAATGTGCAGGCCAGGCCGGGTCATCTGGTGAACGTGATCCCCGAACCGTTCGGAGTCATGGCGATCGCCTGCCCCAACACCCAGCCGCTGGCCGCGTTCATGTCGCTGGTCATGCCGGCCATCGCGATGGGCAACAGCGTGGTCGCGATCGCTGCGCAGGACGATCCGCTGGTTCTGGCCGATCTGTACCAGGTGTTCGACACCTCGGACCTGCCGGGTGGGGTGGTGAACATCGTGACGGGTGTCAGGGGGGAACTGGCGCGGACGGCCGCCGCCCATGATGCGGTCGCCGCGATGTGGCATGTCGGGGACACGGACGGACTCGCGGCGGTGGAACATGCGGCCGGCGGCAACCTGAAACCGGTCTGGTCGCCCGCGAACCGCGACTGGACCAAGGACGATGCCCAGGGCGCGGTGTTTCTGCGCCACGCCACGCAGTGGAAGACGGTCTGGCTCCCCTATGGTGCCTTGCCGGCGGGATCGGGCAGCGCCGCCTATTGACCGGCCGGCGCGCCGTAGCCGCCGCGCGTGGCCCGGTCCCCTGCGATCAGGCGGCGGCCTGCGCGCGGGACAGGGCGTTCTGCACGGGGGCCCCTGCGCGCCGAAGATCCCCCGCAACGCAGAAGGGCTGCGCCCGCGTCAGCGTCCGCGAATGCGCGGGTCCATCGCGTCGCGCAGGCCGTCGCCGATATAATTCACGCACAACACGGTCAGCGAGATGAAGATGCCCGGCAGGATCACCCGGCTGGGATACAGCACCATCTGGTCCACCGCGTCAAACAGCAGCCGACCCCAGGTCGGAAAATCGGGCGGGAAGCCCAGTCCCAGGAAGCTGAGCGCGCTTTCGGTGATGATTGCCGTCGCGATCCCCAGCGTCGCGGCCACCATGATCGGCGACATCACGTTGGGCAGGATATGACGCAGGATCATCCGCCGGGGCGGAGTGCCGATGGATTTCGCGGCCAGGATGAACTCTCGCTCCTTCAGGCCCAGCACGTCGCCGCGCACGATCCGTGCGGCCTGCATCCAGCTGGTGGCCCCGATGGCCGAGACGATCAGGATGAAGATCCCCATCGCCGGTCCGAAATTCTGCGACAAAGGCTCGCGGAACAGCGTGACCATCAGCAGCAACAGCGGCAGCAGGGGCAGCGCCAGGAACAGTTCGGTCATGCGCATCAGCGGGGCGTCGAGGCGCCGGAAATAGCCGGCCATCACGCCGATGAAGCTGCCAAGCGTGATCGCGATGATCATCGCCGTCAGTCCGACCGCGATCGACACCCGCCCGCCCGCCATCAGCCGTGCCAGCATGTCGCGGCCCAGCTGGTCGGTTCCCAGGGGATGGGCCAGCGAAAAGCCCGAGTTGCGGGCACGGATGTCCACATAGGTCGGGTCGAGCGTCCACAGATACGGCCCCACCGACACGAACAGCAGCACGCCGACGAACAGCAGCAGCGCGACCATCGCGCCGGTGTGGTTGCGGAACTGGCGCCACACGTCACGCCACTGGCTGCGGCTTTCACCGCCGGCGGTGACCGGATCGTCCGGCGGCAGTTCGCCGGTCACGGGGGCGGGGCCGGCCGTTTCAGCGACCTGTTCGGCGACATCCAGGGCTCTTTGACGTTCGCGGTCAGTCATAGCGGATCCTCGGGTCGAGAATGCCGTAGAGGATATCGGCAATCAGCGTGAACATGACGATCAGGATCGCGAACAGGAATGTCACGGTCAGCACCATCGGCAGGTCGTTGGCATAGATCGCGGTGATCAGCAGCTGGCCGATGCCGTTGATCTTGAAGACCTGCTCGGTGATCAGGGCTCCGCCGAATACGGTGGGCAGGCCCAGTGCGATCACGGTGATGACCGGGATCAGGCTGTTGCGCAGCACGTGCTTCAGGACGACGGCGCGCTCACTCAGGCCCTTGGCGCGGGCGGTCCGCACATAGTCCTGCCCCAGATTGTCCAGCATCGAGGCGCGCATGAAACGGCTGACCTGTGCGGCGTTGTACAGCGCCAGAACCGTCACCGGCATCACCATCTGCCGGGCCTGCGCCAGGAAACTGTCCCAGTCCCGCACGACAAGGGTGGTGTCATAGACCGAGGGAAACCATTGCAGCTTGACGCCGAAGACGATGATCATCACCACGCCGGTAAAGAAGGTCGGCATCGAAAAGCCGATCATCGACACGAAGGTCCCGATCTGGTCGAACCAGCTGTATTGCCGGTAGGCCGAGATGATGCCGATCGGAATCGCGATCATCACGCCGACGACATAGGACATGCCCACCACGGTCAGCGTCTGCGGCACCCGCTGTGCAATCACGTCGAAGACCGGGCTGCGCGACTGAAAGCTGATGATGCGCTGCGCGCCCTGGCTGAAATCGGTGCCGAAGATCTGGTCGAACCAATGCAGCGGCTCGACCCAGAAGAACTGCTTCAGCCAGAGAACATAGCGGATATACCACGCCTGGCCCAGCCCCAGCGCCTCGCGCATCTTTTCCTTCACCTCGGGCGGCACGGTCAGCGGCACGTCGCCCAGAGGATCGCCGGGCGAGGCCTCGAGAAGCAGGAAGATCACCAGCGAGATGAACAGCAGGGTCGGGATGGCAAGCAGCAGGCGGCGGATGGTGAAGTTCAGCATGGCCTCTCCTTACGGGTCCTTGGTCTGATCGCCATCGGCAGTGTCACTTGCACCGGCGCCGGGCGGTTCGCGGCGACGCAGGAAGGACCGCCCCGCGCAAGGCGGGACGGTCGCGGTCATGTCATTCCTTGATCCGGTGCCAGTCGGCGACATTCCAGATTTCGGTGTCCCAGGCGTTCAGCTGCACACCGCCAAGGGTGTTGCTGACCGCCGAGGCGGTGCCGCGATAGACCAGCGGAATGAGCGAGTTGCTTTCCTTGGTCACCATGTCGTTCATCTTCTTGCCCAGCTCTCCGCGCGCCTCCAGATCGACCGTCTTGCCCAGTTCCGCGACCAGCTTGTCGTATTCGGGATCGCAATAGCGGCTGGTGTTTTCGCCTTGCCACTGGTTTTCCGGGCCCGGCGCCTTGTCGCAGGTCATCTTGGCCAGATAGGGCTCGGGGTTGTTGCCCTCGAAGTTGTTGGCATACATTTCGACATCGGCATAGAACTTCTGCAACGTGTCGGGTGAGCCCGCGTCGCTGCCGAAGAACACCGAGGCGTCGATCGTCTTCAGCTCGGTCTCGATCCCGATCTCGGACCACCACTGCTTGATCAGCGCCTGGAAGTCCTGACGCACCGCGTTGACCGAGGTCTGATAGACCATCGACAGCCGCACACCGTCCTTTTCGCGCACGCCGTCGCCGCCCGGCACCCAGCCGGCATCGTCAAGCAGCTTCTTGGCGCCCTCGATGTCCTGCGTCAGGCACTCGGTGTTGTCGGATGCCCAGGCTGCCGGCGCCGGCACAAGGTTGCAGGTCGGCTGGCCGGCCTGGCCATAGCCGATCTCGGTCAGCAGGTTGCGGTCGATTGCCATCGACAGCGCCTGACGCACGGCCGGGTCGGTCAGGAACGGATGCGGGTGCTTGGTGGTTGACCGCTCTCCCTCGGGAAGCGAGGGCGAGGGGTCGGTCAGGTTGATGTGGATGCGTTCGACCAGGCTTCCGAAGGCAGCCTCGACATGGCCCTTGCCGCTGGCTTCCATGCCCTGCAGGACCTCGGGCGCCAGCTGGGTGTTCCAGGCATAGTCGAACTCGCCGGTTTCCAGCACCGATCGCGCCGCCGCCGCCGCATCGCCGCCGCCCTTCATGGTCAGGGTCGCGAAGGCCGGCTTGTCGGGCTCGCGGTATTCCGGGTTCGCCTCGAAGGTGATGACGTCATTGGTCCTGAACTCGACCACCTTGAAGGGGCCGGTCCCGATCGGGTTGAAGTTCTGGTCGGTGCAGGTCGGGGCCGCCGCGCCCAGGCAGTTCTCGAACTGCGCCTTCTGCAGGATCGGCGACTGGCCGCCCACGAAGGCCGAGAACGGATCGGGATGCGGCTCGGTGAATGTCACCTTCACCGTCAGCGGATCGACGGCCTCGACAGTCTCGATCCCCTCGAACTTGGCCAGTTGCGCGCAGCCGCCCTCGGGGTCCATGCAGTAATTGGCGGTAAAGACCACGTCATCGGCCGTAAGGTCCGAGCCGTCGGACCACTTGATGCCTTCCTTCAGCGTCCAGGTGACGGTCTTCAGATCCTCGGAGATCCCGCCATTCTCGATCGAGGGCAGCTCTGCCGCGAGGCGCGGCGACAGCAGGCCGTCCGGGGTGAAGTTGGCCAGCGGTTCCAGCACCATGCTGGCCGCGATGATGTCCTTGGTGCCACTGGACAGATACAGGTTCATCGTCGAGGGCGCCTGCCACATGATGATGTTCACCTGGCCGTCCGCACCGCGTTCGGCGAAAGCCGCCGGGGCCAGCGTCAGCGTCGCTGCCGCGCCCATCAACAAGGTTTTCAGTTTCATGACTCGCTCCTGTTGGGTGTCATTGACCGCGGGATGTGGGCGTACAGATCACTCAAGCCTTTGCCCGGCCTTGATTTTTGTCAGTTTTCTTCCCGTCTTTTCCGGGTGTTGTTCTATCGACCGTCATCCCTGCGGACTGGCGTCAGTTTCAAACGAAGGCCATTTGGAAATCAAGACCAATCGCATCGCGGCCGACCGCAGGTTTCGTCTTTGACATTTCGTGCCGTGAGGCTAGCCTCTGGCGGTGAACCGGACAGAGGGCGCGACATGCTGGACGAGAAACCGCTTGTTTCCATTGAGGAACTTCGCGTTGAATTCGAAACGAACGATGGCGTGGTCGTGGGCGTCAAGGATGTCAGCTTCGATATCAAGCCGGGCGAATGCGTTTGCGTGGTTGGCGAAAGCGGGTCCGGGAAATCGGTCAGTTCGCTGTCACTGATGCGGCTGGTCGAGTTCGGCGGCGGCACCATCACCAACGGCAGGCTGATGTTCGACCAGGGCGACGGAAACGTCATCGACCTTGCCCTTCAATCCTCGCCGACCATGCGCGATATTCGCGGCAACAAGATCGGCATGATCTTTCAAGAGCCGATGACCGCGCTCAATCCGGTTTTCACCGTCGGCGACCAGCTGACCGAAGGCCTGATCGAACATCGCGGGCTGTCCAGGGCGCAGGCCCGCGCCCGCGCGCTGGAGATCCTGAAGCAGGTCCGCATCCCCGAACCGGAACGCCGGCTGGACCAGTATCCGCACGAATTGTCGGGCGGCATGCGCCAGCGCGTGGTGATCGCGATCGCCATGGCATGCGAGCCCCGGCTGCTGATCTGCGATGAGCCCACGACGGCGCTGGACGTGACCATCCAGGCCGAGATCCTGGCGCTGATCGACCGGTTGAAGCGCGAAAAGCGGATCGCCGTGCTGTTCATCACCCATGACATGGCGGTGGTCGCGCAGATGGCCGACCGCGTTGTCGTGATGTATCGCGGCGACAAGGTCGAGGAGGGTCCGGTCGAACAGATCTTCGAGGCGCCGCGCAAGGATTACACCAAGATGCTGCTGGCCGCCGTGCCGCGACTGGGCGAAATGACCGGCAAGCCCGCGCCGGAACGGCTGCGGCTGATGGGCGACGGCACGATGGGCGATGCCGAGCCGATCATCGTCAAGGACCCGAAACCGCTTCTGACCGTCGAGAATCTGGTGACGCGCTTTGCGGTCAAGGGTGGCCTTTTGCGACGCACGGTCGCCAAGGTCCACGCGGTCGAGGACGTGTCGTTCACGATCAATGGCGGCGAAACCATGTCCCTCGTCGGGGAATCGGGCTGCGGCAAATCGACCTGCGGCCGGTCTATCCTGCGTCTGGTGGAACCGGAATCGGGCAAGGTCGACATCGGTGGCACCGATATCCTGGCGCTTTCGCCGTCCGATCTTCGCAAGGCCCGGCGCGACATGCAGATGATCTTTCAGGATCCGTTCGCCAGCCTCGATCCGCACATGAAGCTGTATGACCAGGTCGCCGAACCGATGCAGAATTACGGCATCGGCGACCGCGCGGAACGGCAGGACCGTGTTGCCGCATTGTTCGACCGGGTCGAACTGCCGCGCAGCTTCATGCGCCGCTTTCCCCACGAGATGTCGGGCGGCCAGCGCCAGCGTATCGCGATCGCCCGCGCGCTGGCGCTGAACCCGAAACTGATCGTCGCGGACGAGGCCGTGTCTGCGCTGGATGTCTCGGTGCAGGCGCAGGTGCTGAACCTGCTGATGGAGTTGCAGCAGGATCTGGGCATCTCGATGCTGTTCATCAGCCATGACATGGCGGTCGTCGAACGCGTCAGTCATCAGGTCGGCGTCATGTATCTGGGCCGCATCGTCGAGATGGGCAGCCGTGCGCAGGTCTTCGAGAACCCCCAGCACAGCTATACCAAGCAGCTCATGCTGGCGGTGCCGGTCGCTGATCCACGGCAGAAGAAGATCAGCGAGGATCTGAACTTCAAGCCGATCCCGTCGCCGATTCATCCGGTCGACCATGTGTCCATGCCCTCGGTCTATCACGAGGTCGCGCCGGGCCACCGCGTGCTGGTCGATCCCGTGACCCATTCGTGAAGCCTGCCCCGCCGATCGCGCCAGACAGCGCGCCCGGGTTCCAGGCGAATCTGCCCGATGCTGCCGACGTCGTCATCATCGGCGGCGGCATCGCCGGCGTGACCGCCGCGCTGTATCTGGCGCGGGACGGGCTGTCGGTGGTGCTGTGCGAAAAGGGCCTGGTCGCGGGCGAGCAATCCTCGCGCAACTGGGGATGGGTGCGCGCGCAGGGCCGCGACGAGGCCGAGATCCCCATCATGTTGCGGGCGCGCCGGTTGTGGCAGGCGCTTGCGCAGGATCTGGGTGACGTGCTGGGCTTGCGGACCTGTGGGGTCACCTATCTTGCCAGCGATCAGGCCGGCATGGACCGCTATGCGGCCTGGCTGGCGATCGCCCACGCCCATGGTCTCGACAGCCGCCTGATGGGGCGGGCCGAGCTGCGTGATGCGCTGCCGAACGCGGCCGGTTGGCCGGGGGCGCTGACGACGCCTTCGGACATGCGGGCCGAGCCCGCAACCGCTGTCCCTGCCATCGCGCGGCTCGCCGCGTCAGAAGGCGTCATCATCCGCGAACATTGCGCGGTCCGCGCGCTGGACGTGGCGGCCGGACGGGTCGCGGGCGTCATCACCGAGGCGGGGCGGCTTCGCGCAGACAGGGTCTTGCTGGCTGGCGGCGCATGGTCCGGGCTCTTCGCCGCCAATGCTGGGCTGAACCTGCCGCAGCTGTCGGTCCGCGCCACTGTTGCCGCAACCGAGCCGATGGAGGAATTCTGGCCGGGGGCCGCCGCCGATTCCGGCCTGGCCTTCCGTCGCCGCGCCGATGGCGGCTATACGCTGGCGCCGGGCATGGCCCATGATTTCTGGATCGGTCCGGCCGCATTCCGCCATCTGCGCGCCTATCTGCCGATGATGCGCCGCGACCTGCGCCTGACCCGCCTGCAACCCGCCGCGCCGCGCGGCTATCCCGATGCCTGGACCACGCCGCGGCGCTGGTCCGCCGACCGACCGTCGCCGTTCGAGGCGATGCGTGTCCTGTCGCCGGACCCGAACCCGGTACGGATCAGCAGGTTGCAGGACGACTTTGCCGCCGCCTTCCCCCGGATCGGCCGCCCCAGGATCCGCGCCGCATGGGCCGGCATGATCGACACGCTGCCGGACCAGGTCCCGGTCCTGGACCAGACCACGCTGCCGGGCTTCTTCGTTGCCACCGGGCTTTCCGGCCATGGTTTCGGCATCGGGCCCGGCATCGGCCGAGTGATGGCGGACATGATCCAGGACGGCGATACCGGCCACGATTTGTCGCGTTTCCGGTATCGGCGGTTCCTGGACGGCTCGGCCATCAGGCTTGGACCCGATCTCTAGCCGCGCGGCCTCCTCGGCAGTCTCGTGCAGAAATCGCCCGTCACATGCGCGCGCGGCCACTTGCAGACTCTGCACGAAGGTTCCATCCTGTGGCGCGAAGGAGACCGAACATGCCCGTCAAGAACCGCTTTGCCGAACTGCTGCCCGAAATCACCGCCTGGCGCCACGACTTTCACGAACATCCCGAACTGCTTTATGACGTGCATCGCACGGCGGGGAAGGTGGCCCAGCTGTTGCGGGATTTCGGCTGCGACGAGGTGACCGAAGGGGTCGGGCGGACCGGGGTGGTCGGCGTCATCCGCGGCCGGACCGACAGCCGGGGGCGGGTGATCGGATTGCGCGCGGACATGGACGCCCTGCCGATCACCGAGCAGACCGGGGCCGAATACGCCTCGAAGACGCCCGGCAAGATGCATGCCTGCGGCCATGACGGCCACACCGCCATGCTGCTGGGGGCGGCCAAATACCTGGCCGAGACCCGCAATTTCGACGGCACCGCGGTGATGATCTTCCAGCCCGCCGAAGAGGGCGGCGGCGGCGGAGACGCGATGGTCCGGGACGGGCTGATCAACCGCTGGAAGATCGAAGAGGTCTATGGCATGCACAACATGCCGGGCATTCCGACCGGCAGTTTCGCGATCAAGCCGGGCGCGATGATGGCGGCCGCCGACCAGTTCGACATCACCGTGACCGGGAAGGGCGGGCACGCCGCCAAGCCGCATGAATGCATCGACACCATGCTGACGGCTGCCCAGATCACCGTCGCGCTGCAATCGATCGTCGCGCGCAATATCGACCCGCTCAAGAACGCCGTGATCTCGGTCTGCGTCGTCTCGACCGACTCGACCGCGCATAACGTCATCCCGCAGGTGGTCAAGCTGAAGGGCACCGCTCGCAGCCTGGCTCCGGAGGTCCGCGACCAGCTTGAAGAGGGGATTACCCGCGTGGCCACACATGTCGCCGCGGCGATGGGCGCCCGCGCCGAGGTGGTCTATGAGCGCGGCTACCCGGTAACGATGAATGACGAGCAGGCGACCATCTGGGCTGCGGATGTCGCGCGGCAGATCGCCGGGGATGTCGATCTGGAGATGCAGCCGATGATGGGCGGCGAGGATTTCAGCTACATGCTGAACCAACGCCCCGGCGCCTATATCTTCGTGGGCAACGGCGACAGCGCGATGGTCCACCACCCGTCCTACAATTTCAACGACGATGCGATCCCGGCGGGTGCCAGCTGGTACGCGGGCATGGTCGAAGCCCGGATGCCCGCTGCCTGAACCCGCATCGCCGGGTCATCGGCGGCAATGTCGCAGATGACCCGGCGGTGTCGGAAACGCGATGGCCGTTCCGCGCCATTCGTCCGAGATGTGACACAGCCGGGCCGGCGCGGCGCAAGGCCCCGACACATTGAACGGAACCTGACATGAAAAGCTATACTCTGCGCGTCACCTGCGCCTCGACCCGCGGCATCGTGGCAGCGATTTCGGGCCTGGTTGCGGCCCAGGATTGCAACATCACCGACAGCGCGCAGTTTGACGATTCCGAGACCGGCCGCTTTTTCATGCGGATGAGCTTTCGGTCCGAGGGCGATGCGAAGCTGGCCGATCTTCAGGCGGCGTTCAAGCCGGTCGCCGAGAAATTCGGGATGGAGGTCGAGATCACCGATGATGCGGTGAAGAAGAAGGTTCTCATCATGGTCTCGCGTTTCGGGCACTGCCTGAACGACCTTCTGTACCGCTGGCGCATCGGCGCGCTGCCCATCGACATCGTCGGTGTGATCTCGAACCACCACGAATATCAGAAGGTTGTCGTGAACCACGACATTCCGTTCCACATGATCCGGGTCACCCCCGAGAACAAGCCCGCGGCCGAGGCACGGCAGATGGACCTGATCGAGGAGACCGGGGCGGAACTGATCGTGCTGGCGCGCTATATGCAGGTTCTCTCGGACCAGATGTGCCAGAAGATGTCCGGCCGGATCATCAACATCCACCATTCCTTCCTGCCCAGCTTCAAGGGCGCCAATCCCTACAAGCAGGCCTATGAGCGCGGGGTCAAGCTGATCGGCGCGACGTCCCATTATGTCACGGCCGATCTGGACGAGGGGCCGATCATCGAACAGGACACCGTCCGGGTGACGCATGCGCAAAGCCCCGGCGATTACGTCTCGCTGGGTCGCGACGTGGAAAGCCAGGTGCTGTCGCGTGCGGTTCACGCGCATATCCATGGCCGTGTGTTTCTGAACAGCGCGAAGACCGTGGTCTTCCCGGCCTCGCCCGGCAGCTACGTCAGCGAACGGATGGGATGATCCCTGCCGCGGCCGCGGCCGCGTCGCGGGTCGGTTTCGGCGGTGGGGGGCGTTGCGCCCCCGGCCGCGCGCGCCATGCGCCGTCCCTCGCAGGACATGTCCGCCAAGGCAAATTCCTTGAACGCGTCTCGACGGTCACCTGGCAGTCCAGGTCTTTCGGGACAGGCGGGCAAGGAAGCTGACCGTTCGGCGCAAAACGCCCCGTTTCCGTGCGGAAACGGGGCGTCGGTCGGCCTTGTGCCGGTCAAAGCATCCCGGGGGCGCCCCGAAGGGATGCGGACGGCGCCCCCGCTTCTTTCCTATTGCGGAATTTCGGCCGTGATGCCTTCGACGTAGAAGTTCATGCCGGACAGTTCTTCATCGGTCGCAACCTGACCTTCGGCCAGCCAGGCGCTGCCGTCGGCCTTGTTCAGCGGTCCGGTGAAGGGATGGTATTCCCCCGAGGCGATCTGGTCCTTCAGCGCCAGCGCCTCTTGCTTGACCTCTGCGGGCACGGCGTCGGTGATCTCGCCGATCTCGACCTCGCCCTCGGCAATGCCGGCCCAGGTGGCCTTGGATGTCCAGCTGCCGTCCAGCATCGCTCCGACGCGCTCGATGTAATAGGGCGCCCAGTTGTCGATGATCGACGAGACCCGCGGCGAGGGCTTGAAGGCAGCCATGTCGCTGGCCTGGCCAAAGCCGATCGCACCGGCCTCTTGCGCCTTCGCCAGCGGAGCGGTCGAATCGGTGTGTTGCAGGATCACGTCCACCCCTTCGGCCAGCAGCGCCGAGGCGGCGTCAGCCTCTTTCGCGGGGTCGAACCAGCTATAGGCCCAGACGACCTTCATCTCGACCTCGGGGTTGACCTTTCGAGCGTGGATGAAGCTGGAATTGATGCCCTGGATCACTTCGGGGATGGGGAACGACCCGATATAGCCGATCTTGTTCGATTCCGTCATCCGGCCGGCGATGGTGCCCATGACCGCGCGTCCTTCGTAGAAGCGCGCGTCATAGGTCGCAACATTATCGGCGCGCTTGTAGCCGGTGGCATGCTCGAATTTGACGTCCGGGAACTTGGCGGCGACATTCATCACCGGGTCCATGAAGCCGAAGCTGGTCGCGAAGATCAGCGTGTTGCCGGCCAGCGCCAGCTGGGTCAATGCGCGTTCGGCGTCGGCGCCTTCCGGCACGCTTTCGATGAAGGTGGTTTCCACCCGGTCGCCATATTCTGCCTCGATCGCCTGGCGGCCCAGATCATGCTGATAGGTCCAGCCGCCGTCGCCCACCGGACCGACATAGATGAATCCTACCTTCAGCGGTTCGTCCTGCGCGAATGCCGGTGCGGCGAGGCTGATCGCCATCATGGCGGCGACACTGGTAACAAGGTCTCTGCGGTTCATGTTTTTCCTCTCTGTTGGCGCCCTGCGTTCAGCGCAGGGCGTGGAAGTTCTGGCCGAGCGAACCGGGTGCTGCCCCACCCGCGCGGCGGCTGAATTTCTGCCGGGCCGATATCAGCACCAGCACGATGATCGTGGCAAGATAGGGCGCCATCGACAGAAGCTGGACGGGCACCTTGATTCCCGCAGCCTGCAGGCGCAGTTGCAGCACGGTAACCCCGCCGAAAAGCCAGGCCCCGGCCAGGACGCCAACCGCCGTCCAGTTGGAAAACACCACGATCGCAAGCGCGATCCAGCCGGCACCGGCGGTCATGCCCTCGGTCCATTGCAGCACCGTGGCGATCGAGATGAAAGCGCCCCCGACGCCGGCCATCGCTCCGCCGAAGGCGATCGCCGCGCCGCGGACCAGATGCACCGGATAGCCCAGGGCATGGGCGGCGTCATGGTTCTCGCCCACGCCGCGCAGGATCAGCCCGGCGCGCGAGCGGTTGAGGAACCACCAGATCAGCGGCACCATCGCCAGCCCCAGCCAGACGATCCAGCTGATCCCCAGCGGGCCGGCGGTCATCGAGGGGGCCTTGATCCCCTCCAGCGGCTTGCCGAACAAGGCGGCAAGCCCCAGCCCGAACAGCGTCAGCGCCAGTCCCGATGCCACCTGGTTTGCCAGCAGCACCTGCGTCAGCAGCGCGAACAGCAGCGAGATCGCGGCCCCGCCGACAGCCGCTGCCAGGAAACCCACAAACGGATTGCCCGTCGCATGGGCGGCTGCGAAGCCGGACAATGCCCCGGCGATCATCATCCCTTCGACGCCCAGGTTCAGAACGCCCGCGCGTTCGACGACCAACTCGCCCAGGGCCGCGAACAGGATCGGCGTGGCGGCGGCCACAAGCAGCAGGAAGACCGAGAGCGGATCGATCATGCGGTGATCCTCCGGGCGATGCGGAAGCGGGTCAGCAGATCGAAGCCGAGCAGAAAGAACAGCAGCATCCCCTGAAAGACCTGCACCGTCGCCGCCGGCAGTTGCAGTGTCAACTGCGCCAGTTCGCCACCGATATAGGTCAGCGCCAGCAACAGTCCGGCCAGCAGGATGCCGACCGGATGCAGCCGCCCCAGGAAGGCCACGATGATCGCGGTGAATCCGTAGCCGGTGCCGAACTTGTCGGTGATCTGTCCTGCCGGGCCTGCGGCCTCGAACAGGCCCGCCATGCCCGCGAGCGCGCCGGACAGGCCAAGGCAGAAGGCGACCAGCGTCTGCGGCCGGACGCCGGCGAAGCGGGCCGCACGCGGTGCAAGGCCCGCCGCGCGGATGTGAAAGCCGCGGATATGGCGGCTCATCAGGAACCATGTCGCCAGAACCGCGACCGCCGCAGCGACCACGCCCCAGTGCGCGCCGGTGCCCGCGACCAGTTCCGGGTTCGCTGCCGCCGGGTATTGCTGAAGATTGCGCGAGCCGGGAAAGCCGAAGCCTTCGGGGTTTTTCATCGGCCCGAAGGCCATCCAGGCGGCGACCTTCTGCGCGACATAGACCAGCATCAGCGAGACGAGGATCTCGGAGGCCCCGAACCAGTTTCTCAGCAGCGCCGGCACCATCCCCCAGGCCCAGCCCCCCAGCGCGCCGGCCAGGACCATCGCCGGAAAGATCCACATGCCTTCGGCCGGATAGGCGGCCAGCGCGACGGCCGCACCGGTGACGCCGCCGATGATGTATTGCCCCTCGGCGCCGATATTCCAGATCCCGGCCCGAAAGCCGATGGCCAGGCCCGAAGCGATGAGGATCAGCGGCGCGGCCTTCACCAGCAGTTGCGGCCGCGAATAGCCCGAGGCCGCACCGAAGATCGGGTCCCAGAAGATCGTGCGGATCGCGGCGAACGGGTCGTGGCCCATGATTGCAAACAGCGTGCCGCCTGCGACCATCGTGGCCAGCACCGCCAGCAGTGGGGTCGCCAGCTGCCATGCGGCCGAGTTCTCGGTACGCGGAACCAGACGGATCATATCTGCGCCACCTCCATGCCATGCGCGCCGCCCAGCAGCAGGCCGATTTCGTCGATGCCGAGATTTTCGGTCGGGCGTGGATCGGACAGCCGCCCCTCGTTCAGGGCGCAGAAACGGTCCGACAGTTCCAGCAGCTCGTCCAGATCCTGACTGATGACGATGATGCCCGCGCCCTGGCGTGCCAGATCGAGCAGCGACTGGCGGACCGCGGTCGCGGCACCGGCATCGACGCCCCAGGTGGGCTGGTTGACGACCAGCACGCGCGGCGACTGCAGGACCTCGCGGCCGATGACGAATTTCTGCAGGTTGCCGCCCGACAGCGCCCGCGCGGCGGTTCCGGGGCCGGGTGTGCGGACGTCAAAGACGCGGATGATCTCTTCGGCATAGGCGCGCGCGGCCCCCCGGTCGATCAGCCCGCGCCTGACCAGCGACTTGCGGCGCCCTGCGGTGAGCAATGTGTTCTCGGTCAGGCTGAAATCCGGCACCGCGGCATGGCCCAGCCGATCCTCGGGCGCGGCCAGCAGTCCGGCGACGCGCCGGGCCTGCGGGCTGGCCGCGGACAGGTCGCGTCCTTCCAGCGTGATCGCACCGGGCTGGCTGCGCATCTCGCCGGACAGGGCGGCCAGCAATTCGTCCTGGCCGTTCCCGGCGACCCCGCCGATGCCCAGGATCTCGCCGGCGCGCAGGGTCAGGTTCACGGATTTGAGCGCGGTGCCTTCGGCGTTCGGGGCGGGCAGGGACAGGCCGCTGACCTCCAGCAGGACCGGGCCCGTCCGTCGGCCGCTGCGGTCGATCCGGCGCATCTCGCCGCCGACCATCATCGCGGCCAGTTCGCGCGCGCTGTGGGCGCGGGGATCGCAGCTGTCCACCACGCAACCATGGCGCAGGATCGTGGCGCTGTCGCAATGGCTGCGGATTTCCTCGAGCTTGTGGCTGATATAAAGGATCGCGGTGCCGCGGTCGGCCAGCTTGCGCAGCGTCTCGAACAGCAATTCGGCCTCTTGCGGGGTCAGCACGCTGGTCGGCTCGTCCATGATCAGAAGTCGCGGATCCTGCAACAGGCAGCGAATGATCTCGACCCTCTGGCGTTCGCCCGCCGACAGGGTGACGACGCGTCGCGCGGGATCGAGGGGCAGGCCGAAATCGTGGCTGACCTTGGTGATGCGGGCCGACAGCGCGCGGCGGGGCGGCGGGTTCTCCATCCCCAGTGCGATGTTCTCGGCCACCGTCATCGCATCGAACAGCGAGAAATGCTGGAATACCATCGCCACGCCGGCCGCACGTGCGGCGCGCGGATCGCCCGGTCGATGGGACTCGCCGTTGAGGAACATCTGTCCGTCATCGGGTTGCACCAGACCATAGATCATCTTGACCAGCGTGGACTTGCCGGCACCGTTCTCGCCCAGCAGCGCGTGGATCTCGCCCGGCGCGACGTGGAAGGACACGTCGTCGTTCGCGCGAACGCCCGGATAGGACTTGCCGATGCCCTCGGCGCGGAACACCGCATCTGCCACCAAATTTGTCCCTCCGGTCAAAACCTTGTCATGCATAGCGCGCCGCACCGGCTTTGGGCAATTGCGCTGTTTGGTCAGGCTGCGATAACGTCCCGCCCATGGTGACAGCATATCCCCGATTCATCCATCTGCGGACCCATTCCGAGCATTCCCTGCTGGAAGGCGCCATTCCCGTGGGCAAGCTGCCCGGCCTTGCGGCGGATGGCGGCATGCCCGCCGTGGCGCTGACCGACACCAATGTCATGTTCGCGGCGCTGGAGTTCAGCGTGAAGGCGGTGGAAAAGGGTGTGCAGCCGATCGTCGGCTGCCAGATCACTCTGGCGGCCGAGGCGACCGGACCCGTCGTGCTCCTGGCGCAGAACCACGAGGGCTGGCTGAATCTGATGGCGCTGTCGTCCTGCCTTTATCTGCGCGAGGGCGGTGCGCTGCCGCATGCCTCGCTGGACGAGCTTTGCGACCACGCCGAAGGGCTGATCTGCCTGACCGGCGGTGCGACCGGGCCCGTCGGCCTTCTGATCGCGCAGGGCCAGACGGACAAGGCCCGTGCGCTGGCCGAGCGGCTGGCCGTGGCCTTTCCGACGCGGCTTTATATCGAACTTCAGCGCCATCCGGGCGAAAACGGCCAGTTGATGCCGGCCGAGGCTGCCAGCGAGGCGGGGCTGATCGACCTGGCCTATGCGCGGGAATTGCCGCTTGTCGCAACGAATGACGTCTACTTCCCGAAACCCGACCTCTACGAGGCGCATGACGCACTGATCTGCATCGCGGAAAAGGCCTATGTGGACCAGTCGCAGCCGCGTCGCCGCCTGACGCCGCAGCATTACTTCAAGTCTCCCGAAGAGATGGCGGTGCTTTTCGCCGACCTGCCCGAGGCGCTGGACAACACGGTCGAGATCGCCCGTCGCTGCGCCTTTGCCGTCAGCCGGCACAAGCCGATCCTGCCCCGCTTTGCCGATGACGAGGTGGCCGAGTTGCGGCGGCAGGCCAAGACAGGCCTCGAGGCGCGGCTGAAGGTCATCCCGCATGCCGTCCCGGTCGAGGACTATCAGGCGCGGCTGGAGTTCGAGCTGGGCATCATCGAGCAGATGGGCTTTCCCGGCTACTTCCTGATCGTGGCGGATTTCATCCGGTGGGCCAAGGAACACGACATCCCGGTCGGGCCGGGACGGGGTTCGGGCGCGGGCAGCCTCGTGGCCTATGCGCTGACGATCACCGACCTCGATCCGTTGCGCTATTCACTGCTGTTCGAGCGGTTCCTGAACCCCGAACGCGTCTCGATGCCGGATTTCGACATCGATTTCTGCATGGATCGGCGCGAAGAGGTGATCCGCTACGTTCAGGAGAAATACGGCAAGGAAAAGGTCGGCCAGATCATCACCTTCGGCGCGCTGCTGTCCAAGGCCGCCGTCCGCGATGTGGGCAGGGTGCTGCAGCTGCCCTTCGGGCAGGTGGACCGGCTGTCGAAGATGATCCCGGTCGAGGGGGTGAAGCCGGTCAGCATCGCCAAGGCCCGCGCCGAGGAGCCGCGCCTGCGCGAGGCCGCGAAGGAAGAGGTGGTCGGGCGGCTGCTGGACTATGCCGAAAAGATCGAGGGGCTTTACCGGAACGCCTCCACCCACGCCGCGGGGGTGGTGATCGGGGACCGCCCGCTGGACCGGCTTGTGCCGCTTTACAGGGACCCGGCATCCGACATGCCGGCCACGCAGTTCAACATGAAATGGGTCGAGCAGGCCGGGCTGGTGAAGTTCGACTTCCTGGGGCTGAAGACCCTGACGGTGATCCAGAACGCCGTCGATCTGATCAATGGTGGCGGTCGGCCGCTGCATCTTGCCGCGGACGGGCGCAGGCTCTACGACCCGCCCGAGGGAACCGAGAACCAGATCAACACCATCCCGCTGGACGACAAGGCCAGCTATGACCTGTTCGCCAGCGCGCGGACCGTGGCGGTGTTCCAGGTCGAAAGCAGCGGCATGATGGACGCGCTGCGGCGCATGAAACCCACCTGTATCGAGGATATCGTCGCGCTGGTGGCGCTGTATCGCCCCGGCCCGATGGAGAACATCCCGACCTATTGCGACGTGAAGAACGGTGCCCGCGCGCTGGAATCGATCCATCCCAGCATCGACCACATCCTGGCCGAGACGCAGGGCATCATCGTCTATCAGGAACAGGTGATGCAGATCGCGCAGGTGATGGCGGGTTACAGCCTTGGCGGTGCCGACCTGCTGCGCCGCGCGATGGGCAAGAAGATCGCCGCCGAGATGGCCAGGGAACGCCCCAAATTCGTCAAGGGCAGCATCGAGAACGGCGTGCCCGAGAAAAAGGCCGGCGAGGTCTTCGACCTGCTGGAAAAATTCGCCAATTACGGCTTCAACAAATCCCACGCTGCGGCCTATGCGGTGGTCAGCTACCAGACCGCCTGGCTGAAGGCGAACCACCCGGTCGAGTTCATGGCCGCGGTGATGAACTGCGATATCCACCTGACGGACAAGCTGGCGATCTACAAACGCGAATGCGACCGGATGGGGATCGAGATCGTTCCGCCCTGCGTCAGCCGCTCGGCCCCGACCTTCACGGTCCGTGACGGTCGCATCCATTACGCGCTGGGGGCGCTGAAAGGCGTGGGCGTCGAGGCGATGCGACTGGTCCACGAGGCCCGAGGGGCGGGCGAGGGTGGCGGCGCGCCCTTCCGCGACATGATCGACTTCGCCCGCCGGGTGGACATGAGGCGCGTGGGCAAGCGACCGCTGGAGATGCTGGCCCGCGCCGGCGCATTCGACCTGATGGACGACAACCGGGCGCGGGTGCTGAAATCGCTGGACGGGCTGGTCGCCTGGTCCGCGGCGGTGCAGCAGCAGGCGGCCTCGTCGCAAACCTCGCTGTTCGGCGGCGGCGAGGATCTGCCGCCACCGCGACCGGCGCTGGCGCAGGTCTGGCTGCCGGCCGAGAAGCTGGGTGAAGAACACAAGGCGATCGGCTTCTACCTGTCCGGTCATCCGCTGGACGACTATCTGCCGGCGCTGAAACGCAAGAAGGTCCAGACCCTGGCCGAGATCAGCATCGAGGCGGCAGGCGGACCGCTGGTCACGTCGATCGCGGGAACCGTGGCCGCGCGCATGGAGCGGAAATCGGCCAAGGGCACGCAATACGCCTTTGTCAGCCTGTCCGATCCGACCGGTCTTTACGAGGTGACCGTGTTTTCGGACCTGCTGAACGCGGCGCGCGACCGGCTTGAGCCGGGCGAGAACGTCGTCCTGCAGGTCAAGGTCGAACCCTCGGGCGACCAGGTGAAGCTGCTGGCCAATTCCGTGACCCGGCTGGAAGACGCGGTGGCGGATGCCGGTGCGGGCTGTCTGGCGGTCGAGATGCAGGGCGCCGACACGATCCCGCGCCTGGCCGAGGTGTTGGGACGCATCCAGACCGAAATCCGGGTCCCTTCACGCTCGCGCGGGCCGGTGCTGCTGCGGCTGCGCGAGGGCGACGAACTGATCGAGATCGAGATCGCCAACGATGCGCCGCTGACAACGCCCGCGCGCCAGGCGCTGCGGGCGATTCCGGGCGTTCTGGATGTCGTCGAGGAATAGGGCGGGCTGACGCGGCTGGAGCCCGCGCCTATTCGCGATGCTCGCGTTCGTCCTGTCCGATTTCGGGATCGGCATCCATCAGGCTGCTATCGGCTGAATCGCCGAACGTGGCCCAGTTGCGGTCCTCGCCCGGATCGGGCAGTTCTTCGGGGTTCCATGTCAGGTGCATGTTGGTCTTGGCGATCATCAGGCCGGTGATCGGCGCGGTCAGGAACAGGAACAGCGTGATCATCAGTTCGTGCCAGCTGGGATGGTCCCCGAAGAAGAAGAACCAGGCAAGCGAGGCCAGCAGCACGCCGCCGACCCCCAGCGTGGCCGCCTTGGTCGGCGCGTGCAGACGTGTCATCTGGTCGGGCAGCTTGACCAGTCCGTACGAGCCGACGAATCCGAAGATGCCGGATATGACCAACATCGCCGCCACGATGATTTCCCCAAGAAGTTCCACGGTCATCTCTCCTTACTCGATCACGTCGCCGCGCAGCAGAAACTTGGCATAGGCCACGGTCGAGACAAAGCCGACCATCGCGAACAGCATCATGATCTCGAAATACATCGTCGTGTTGTGCAGGATGCCGAACAGCGCGATCAGCGCGATCATGTTGATGGCCAGCGTGTCCAGCGCCAGGATCCGATCACCGACGCCGGGCGCGAAGACCACCCTGTAGAGGCAGAACAACTGCCCCATGCCGAAGGCGCCGAAAGCGAAATAAAGCGCGTACTGGATCATTCGAAGATCTCCTTCAGCCGGGCCTCGTAGCGGTTCTTGATGTCGAGGATGACGGATTCGGGGTCGGGCGCATGCAGGCAATGCACCAGCAGCGCGTGGCCATCCTGCGACAGGTCCGAGCTGACGGTTCCCGGCGTCAGCGTGATCGTGCCAGCCAGCACCGTGATCGCCTCGGGCGAGTGCAGGTCAAGCGGTATGGTGATCCAGGCCGGCTGCAACTTGCGGTTCGGCTTGAACAGCACGATCATCGCCACCTGCACATTGGCGATGACGATGTCCATCAGCACCAGCAGCATGTAGGCGGCGATCTTGACCGGGTTGCGCAACCGCGCCCGGTCCGGCCAGTACGGCGCGGTCAGGGCCGGGATCGCGATGCTCAGCAGCACCGCGAAGACCAGCGAACCCCACGCGAACCGGTTGACCAGCAGCATCCAGACAAGCACCAGAACCGCCGACAGATAGGGGTGGGGAAACAGGCGGCGGATCATTTCGAACCCTCCTGCTGGCGCAGCACCGATTCATAATAGAGCTGGGGATTGGCAAGCTGGTCGGCGGTAGCCTGAAGATAGCGGGTCAGCGGTCCCGCGAACAGCGTCAGCGCCACCGCGCCGGCAAGCAGCATGCCCGTCGACACGAAGGACAGCCATGGCGCGGCCGAATCGTCCACGTCCTGGATCGGCTCGTCGGTCTCCAGCTTGGGCGGGATCGCGCCACGGACGGGCGCTTCGCCCTCGTCGGTGTCGTTGCCCGGCTCGGGGTCCATCTCGTGGGTCTTCCAGAACAGGATCGAACCCGCGCGCGCGAACCCCACCAGCGCGATCAGCGAGGTGACCAGAATCGTGCCCCAGATCCAGGTCTGCCACGGGTCGTCGGCGGTGGCGTCGAGGATCATCAGCTTGCCCAGGAAGCCCGACAGCGGCGGAAGCCCGACCACCGCGATGCCGGTCAGGAAGAACAGGGCAGAGATCAGCCCGGTGTTCCGGATCGCAGGCCGCAGGCGCAGCCAGAAATCGCCGCCGCGGCGGGCCGCGATCATGTCCACGACCAGGAACAGCGCCGCGCCCGCCAGCGTCGAGTGGATCATGTAGTAAAGACCCGCCGTCAGCCCCTGCGCGTCGAAGCGGGCCACCGCGATCATCAGCGTGCCGATCGAGGCGATCGCGGCGAAGGCGGCAAGCCGTGTCAGGCTGCGGGTGCCCAGGACACCGATCTGCCCCAGCGCCAGGGTGATCAGCGCGGCGGGCAGGATCAGGTCGGTGGCGATGGTCTCGATGACGGAATCCGCGGGAAAGACCAGGGTGAAGAAGCGGATGATCGCGTAGACGCCGACTTTCGACATGATCGCGAACAATGCCGCGACGGGGCCGGGCGCGTTGGCATAGGTCGAGGGCAGCCAGAAATGCAGCGGCACGATGGCGGCCTTGATCGCGAAGACCAGCAGCAGCAGCACCGCCCCGGTCCGCAGCAGGGCGGAATCCTCGGCCGGCATCTGGGCGACGCGCTCGGCCATGTCGGCCATGTTCAGCGTGCCCGTGACGGCATAGAGCGTCCCCAGCGCGGCCAGGAACAGCGCCGATCCGGCCAGGTTGTAGCTGATATACTGCACGCCCGCGCGCAGCCGCATCGGACCGCCGCCATGGATCATCAGCCCGTAGCTGGCAATCAGCAGAACCTCGAAGAACACGAACAGGTTGAAGGCGTCGCCGGTCAGGAACGCGCCGTTCAGCCCCATCAGCTGGAACAGCCACAGCGAATGGAAATGCCAGCCCTTGCGATCCCAGCCAGAGCCGATGCCGTAAAGCTGGACGACCAGCGCCAGCACCGCCGTCAGGACCAGCATCAGCGCCGCCAGGCGATCCAGCATCAGGACGATCCCGAAGGGCGCCGGCCAGTTGCCGAGGCGATAGACGATGACCTCGCCACCCGCCGCCATGACGTGCAGCTTCAGCGCCACCGCAAGCGTCAGCAGGCTGCCGATGACGCCGAAGACGCGCTGTTGCAGCAGGTCGTGCCGCATCCACAGGATCATCAGCGGACCCAGCAACGCGGGAAGAAGGACCGGAGCGATCAGCCAGTGGTTCATGCGGTCTCGTCCTCGATCTGCTTGGCGTCGTCGATGGTCTTCAGCGGCGGCATCAGGCGATCTTCGTCGGGCATGTTGATGTGGTCGTCCCCGCCCTCGATAAAGGCGCCAAGCGCCATCATCACCACGACCGCCGTCATCCCGAACGAGATCACGATCGCGGTCAGCACCAGCGCCTGCGGCAACGGGTCGGTATAGACGTGGTTGCTGTCCACATCATGGGACAACAGGATGGGCGGCAGGTCCACGACCAGACGTCCGGAGGTGAAAAGGAAGGCGTTGATCGCATAGGTCAGCATGGTCATGCCAAGGACCACGGCGAAGGTCCGCAGCCGCAGGATCAGATAGACGCCCGCCGCCGTGATCGCGCCGATCGCCGACGCGACAAGGATTTCCATCAGTTCGCCTCCTTCGGCTGGTCTTCGTCGCTGAGGTCGATATCCATCGGCCTCGTGTTCACCGTCACGCCCGCCTTGCGCGCGATCCGGGACAGCGAATTCAGGGCAAGCATGACCGCGCCGACAACACACAGGAACACACCGAGGTCAAAGCCCATCGCCGTCGCCAGCTCGAACTCCTCGAGGAACGGCAGCTTGAAATAGCCATAGGCCGAGGTGAGGAACGGCTTGCCGTTGAACCAGGCACCGATCCCGGTCACGCCGGCTGCCACCACGCCAGCGCCGATCAGCGCGTGATAGGGCAGCCCCTGCCGGTCCTGCGCCCAGGCATAGCCCGATGCCATGTATTGCATCAGCAGCGCGACCGCGACCACCAGGCCCGCGATGAAGCCGCCGCCGGGCAGGTTGTGGCCGCGCAGGAAGATGTAGATACCCACCACCAGCGAGATCGGCAGGATGACCCGCGTCGCGATCACCAGCATCAGCGGATGGCGGTCGCCCGCGCGGCGATGGTCGTGGACCCAGTTCAGCAGCCGCTTGGACGAGCGACCCTGAAGCAGGGTCTGGGTCAGCGCGAAGATGGCCAGCGCGGCGATGCCCAGCACGGTGATCTCGCCGAATGTGTCGTAGCCGCGGAAATCCACCAGGATCACGTTCACCACGTTGTCGCCCCCGCCCAGCTTGTAGCTGTTGGCGAGGTGATAGTCCGAGATCGTCGGGAAGGCGAAGTCGCGGCGCAGGACCGCATAGGTCAGCCCGCCAAAGCCAAGCCCTGCCAGCGTGGCGATGAAGGCGTCCCAGCCCCGATGCAGCGAGGAGGTTTCGGTCAGCGTCCGCTTTGGCAGGAAGTTCAGTGCCAGCAGCAGCAGGATGACCGTCACCACCTCGACCGAGATTTGCGTCAGCGCCAGGTCGGGGGCCGAGAAATACGCGAAGAAGATCGACACGACCAGACCGACGATGCCGACCAGCACCAGCGCCAGCACGCGGATGCGGTGGAAGAACACCATGCACCCGGTCGCCGCGATCGCCATCAGCCAGCCGATGAACGCAATTGGCTCGATCGGCAGCATCGGCCGCGTGACCGGTCCCGCGGACCCGGTATACCAGGCGATCCCGCCCGCGAACAGCGAGGCCAGCGTGAACGCCGCCAGCGCGCGCGGCATCGAGCCGTTGGTCAGCGCGTCGGTCAGCGCGCGCCCCATGAACACCACCCGCAGCACCAGCCAGTCAAAGATGGTCTTGGCATCCGGGCGCGGCGTGCGATCCCACAGGGCCAGCACCGGCCTGTGCATGGACAGCAGCACCGCGCCGCCGGCGATCGCGAGGATCGACATGATCAGTGCGTTGTTGACGCCGTGCCACAGATAGATGTCCGACTCGGTCACCTGCCCGGTCACGGCGCTTGCCGAAGCATCGACCAGCCAGCCGGCCATGGTGTTCGGAAACAACCCGATCAGGATGACCAGCACCACCAGCAGGGCCGGGCCGGCCCACAACCCGAAGCCCGGATCATGCGGATGATGGGGATAGTCGTCGCGCTGCGGCCCAAGGAAGACATGCACGATGAAGCGCAGCGAATAGCAGACCGAGAACAGCGCCGCTATGGTTGCCACGACCATGAATCCCTGCCGTGCCATGTCCAGATGATCGACCTCGTAGAGCATCATCTCCTTGGACAGGAAGCCGTTCAGAGGCGGAATGCCGGCCATCGACAGCGCCGCCACGGTGCCGATCAGGAAGGTGACCGGCATCAGCTTGCGCAGCCCGCCAAGACGCGCGATCGACCTTGTATGCGTCCCGTGGTCGATGATCCCGGCGGTCATGAACAGCGCGGCCTTGAAGGTCGCGTGGTTGATGATGTGGAAGACCGCGGCGATGGCTGCCTCGTGGGTGCCAAAGCCCAGCAGCATGGTGATCAGCCCCAGATGGCTGACGGTCGAGAAGGCCAGCAGCGCCTTGAGATCGTCCTTGAAGGTTGCGATCAGCGCGCCCAGCAGCATGGTGACGAGGCCGGTGGTCGCCACGATCCAGAACCATTCCGGCGTTCCCGACAGCACCGGCCACAGCCGCGCCATCAGGAACAGGCCGGCCTTCACCATCGTGGCGCTGTGCAGATAGGCGCTGACCGGAGTGGGTGCGGCCATCGCGTGCGGCAGCCAGAAATGGAAGGGAAACTGCGCCGACTTGGTGAAGGCGCCGATCAGGATCAGGATCAGCGCCGTCGTGTAATGGGGGCTGGACTGGATCGCCTCCCTGGCGTTCAGGATGTCGCTGATGTCGTAGCTGCCAGCGATCTGGCCCAGGATCAGCATGCCCGCAATCATCGCAAGCCCGCCCATGCCGGTGACGGCCAGCGCCATCCGGGCACCCTGACGGCCCGCCGGCAAGTGCCGCCAGTAACCGATCAACAGGAACGACGACAGCGAGGTCAGTTCCCAGAAGATCAGCAGAAGCAGGATGTTGTCGGACAGCACGATGCCGATCATCGCGCCCTGGAACAGCATCAGATAGGTGTAGAACTTGCCGATCGAATCCTGTCGCGACAGGTAGAAACGGGCATAGGTGATGATCAGAAGCCCGATGCCGAGGATCAGGATTCCGAACAGCAGGGCCAATCCATCGATGCGGAAATTCGCATTCAGCTGGATCAGCGGCAGCCATTCGAAACGCGCGGTGATGACCTCGCCGCGCATGATGGCGGGGATGTGCAGCAGCAGCCCCAGCAACGCCACGAATGTCGTCGTGCCGCATGCCGTGGCGGCGACGGTACGGCCGGAACGGATCAGCAGACCGGGCAGCAGCGCCCCGAGAAAGGGCAGCAGGGCGATGAGGGCTGGCGACATGGGTCCTCGTTCCTGTTGTTCTTTGTTTTTCCCTTTGTGTTTCCAATCGCGGGGGGGGAGTCAAGCCGATGCCGGGCGTGATTGCGTTTCCCCTAGTCGATGTTCTGCTTTCGTGCTAACCCTTTGGAAAAAGAGAAGGGGCAGCGATGCGGGTTCTGGGGATCGATCCCGGCTTGAGGAATATGGGCTGGGGGGTGATTGCGGTGGACGGTCCGCGGCTGCGGCATGTGGCGAACGGCGTGATCCGATCGCCGGCCGATGGCAGCGGCGAGGATCTGGGCGCACGTCTGTCGCTGCTGTTCCGCGGCCTCTGCGCCGTGATCGTCGAGCATCGACCGGACGCGGCGGCGGTCGAGCAGACCTTCGTGAACAAGGACGCCTTCGGGACGCTGAAACTGGGGCAGGCGCGCGGGATCGCGCTGCTCGCGCCGGCCGAGGCGGGGCTGACCGTCGGGGAATATGCGCCCAACGCGGTCAAGAAGACCGTGGTGGGCGTTGGCCATGCGGGCAAGGAACAGGTGCAGCACATGGTGCGCGTCCAGCTGCCCGGCGTCCTCTTCGCCGGTCCCGACGCGGCCGACGCGCTGGCGATCGCGATCTGCCACGCCCATCATCTGCAAGGTCGCGCCATCCGCGCCGTGGCGTCGCGCCGGGGCGTGGCATGATCGGGCGGATTGCCGGGATCATCCTGCATCGCGCCCGCGACCAGGTGCTGATCGACGTGCGCGGCGTGGGTTATATCGTGCATGTCAGCGAACGCACGGCGGCCGGCCTGCCTCCGGCGGGCCAGGCGGTGGCGCTGTATACCGACCTGCTGGTGCGCGAGGATCTGTTGCAGCTGTTCGGGTTCCCGACGATGCTGGAGAAGGAATGGCACAGGCTTCTGACCAGCGTTCAGGGGGTCGGGGCGAAGGTGTCGCTGGCGATCCTGGGCACATTGGGTGCGGAAGGCCTGTCGCGGGCGATCACGCTTGGCGACTGGGCTTCGGTTCGCAAGGCGCAGGGGGTGGGGCCGAAACTCGCGCAGCGCGTGGTTCTGGAACTGAAGGACAAGGCGCCGGGCATCATGGCGCTGGGTGGGGATCTGACCGTGGATGCCGGTGCCCTGGGTGGCGGCGATGCGGCCGGGCCGGGCATCGAGCACGGCCCGGCCGCCGCCGAGGCGTCCGCCTCGGCGCGCGCGTCCTCGGGACCTGCGCCTTCGGCACGATCGGCCGGCGATGCGCTGTCGGCGCTGACCAATCTGGGCTATGCCCAGTCCGAGGCCGCAGCCGCCGTGTTTGGTGTGCAGGCGCAGGAGCCGGATGCGGACACTGCGGCGTTGATCCGCGCGGCGCTGAGGTCGCTGGCACCCAAGGGGTAGATGATGGGAAACGCGCGTACCTTTCTTCTGATGGCTTCCATGACCGCGCTGGTCATGGCGCTTGGCTGGATGCTGGGCGGGCGGGGCGGGGCGCTGCTGGCGCTGATCCTCGCGGGGGGCGGCAACCTCTATGCATGGTGGAACAGCGACAAGATGGTGCTGCGCCAGCACGGCGCGGTCGAGCTGGGCCCGCAGCAGGGCGGGGATCTTCATGCGCTGGTCGCCGAACTGGCCAGCCGCGCCGATTTGCCCATGCCCAAGGTCTATCTGCTGCCGACCGAGCAGCCCAATGCCTTTGCGACCGGCCGCAATCCGCAGAATTCCGCCGTGGCGGTCACCCGGGGATTGCTGCGCGGCCTGGACCGCGACGAACTGGCGGGCGTCATCGCCCATGAGCTGGCGCATATCCGCAACCGCGACACGCTGACCATGACGCTGACCGCGACCATGGCCGGGGCGATCGCGATGATGGGCAACATGCTGCTGTTCACGGGCGGGCGCAGCGATCGGGGCGGCGGTCTGGGCGCCATCCTGGCGATGATCCTTGCGCCCATCGCGGCGATGATGGTCCAGATGGCGATCTCGCGCGCGCGCGAGTTCGAGGCCGATCGCGAGGGCGCCCGGATCTGCGGCCAGCCGCTGGCGCTGGCCTCTGCCCTGGGGCGCATCGCGCAGATGGCGGGCCGCAGCCTGAACATGCCGGCCGAACGCAACCCGGCCTCGGCGGCGCTGTTCGTCATCAACCCGTTGCACGGATTGCGGATGGATCGCATGTTCGCCACCCACCCACCGACCGAGCAGCGCATCGCGCGGTTGCAGGCGATGGCCGGCCGATGACCCAGTCCGACCCGATGCTGCGGCCCGAACCGCTGGACGGAGAGTTCGAGGATCGCGCCCTGCGCCCCCAGGCCCTGACCGATTTCGTGGGTCAGGCCGAGGCGCGCGCAAATCTGCGCGTCTTCATCGACAGCGCCAGGATGCGCGGCAAGGCGATGGACCACACGCTGTTCTTCGGGCCACCAGGCCTAGGCAAGACCACGCTCGCCCAGATCATGGCCCGCGAACTGGGCGTGAACTTCCGGATGACCTCGGGACCGGTTCTGGCCCGGGCGGGCGACCTGGCGGCGATCCTGACCAATCTCGAGGCGCGCGACGTGCTGTTCATCGACGAGATCCACCGCATGAATCCGGCCGTCGAGGAGGTTCTCTATCCGGCTATGGAGGATTTCGAGCTGGACCTGGTCATCGGCGAGGGTCCGGCCGCCCGGACCGTCCGGATCGAGTTGCAGCCCTTCACGCTGGTCGGCGCGACCACGCGCCTGGGCTTGCTGACCACGCCACTGCGCGACCGCTTCGGCATCCCGACCCGGCTGCAGTTCTACGAGATCGACGAGCTTGACCTGATCGTCCAGCGGGGCGCGCGCCTGCTGGGAATCGACGCCGATCCCGATGGCACGCGCGAAATCGCCCGCCGGGCGCGCGGAACCCCAAGGATCGCGGGGCGGCTTCTTCGCCGCGTCATCGATTTTGCGCTGGTCGAGGGCGATGGCCGTCTGACCCGCGGCATTGCGGATTCCGCGCTGGTCCGGCTGGGCGTGGACGATCTGGGCCTCGACGGGGCCGACCTGCGATACCTGACGCTGATGGCGCAGCATTACGGCGGCGGGCCGGTTGGCGTCGAAACGCTTTCGGCCGCGTTGTCCGAAAGCCGCGATGCGATCGAGGAGGTGATCGAACCCTATCTGCTCCAGCAGGGCCTGATCGCCCGGACGCCACGCGGGCGGCAACTCGCCGCGCGGGCCTGGCGGCATCTGGGTCTGGCCGCGCCGGTCACGCCGGGCCAGGCCAGGCTTTTCGAGAGCTGATCGGTGGCAGCCGGCCGGAAAAAGGGGGCGCTGCCCGCGTTGCCTGGGGCGATCCCCCCGGATATTTCGGGACCAGAGCAGGCACCGGATAACGCCCCATCCCGCCACGGGATGAGGCGCCTGCCTCGGTCGCGCTCAGCGGCGTCCCCGCCTGCACCGCAGGGTCCTCGATCGAGGTGAAGCCTGAAGAAAGTGCTGATCGGCCGGCCTTGGTCTTCACCTATCCAGCCTGGGTTCGGTTGCGGGAAACCCCCGGCGGGTGCCTCAGGGCGTCAGGCCCTCGGGGTCGGGCAGCCCATTGCTGCGCGCGGTCGCGGTCAGGGTGTTGGCCAGAAGGCAGGCAATGGTCATCGGTCCAACGCCCCCGGGCACCGGCGTGATCGCCCCCGCGACCTGCGATGCGGCGGCGAAATCGACATCCCCGACAAGCCCATCCTCGGTGCGGTTGATCCCGACATCGATGACGGTGGCGCCCGGCTTTAGCCAGTCGCCTTTCACGAAATGGGCCCGGCCGACGGCCGCGATCACGATATCGGCCTGACGGCACAGGTCGGGCAGGTCCGTCGTGCGCGAATGCGCGATCGTGACCGTGGCGCTGTCGCGCAGCAGAAGCTGCGCCATCGGCTTGCCGACGATATTGGACCGGCCGATCACCACGGCGCGCTTGCCCGACAGGCTGCCAAGCTGGTCACGCAGCAGCATCAGGCACCCCAGCGGCGTGCAGGGCACCATCGCCTTCTGACCGGTGGCCAGCCTGCCGACATTCAGGATGTGAAACCCGTCCACATCCTTGTCCGGGTCGATCGCGTTGATCACGGCGGCCTCGTCCATGTGCGCAGGCAGCGGCAGCTGCACCAGGATACCGTTGACCGCCGGATCGGCGTTCAGGCTGGCGACCAGCTCCAGCAGAGCGGTCTCGGGTGTGTCCGCGGGCAGCCTGTGTTCGAACGAGTTCATGCCGATCTCGCGCGTCTGTTTGCCTTTCGAGCGGACATAGACCTGGCTGGCCGGGTCCTCGCCCACCAGCACCACCGCCAGCCCCGGCGTGATGTCGCGGGCCTTCATCGCGGCGACTTCCTTCGCAAGCCGCTCGCGCAGGCGCGCGGCGAAGGCCTTGCCGTCAATCAATGTGGCAGTCATGGGCGATCTCCCTTCAGATGTCTGTTTTCCTGAGCGATCGCGGCATCGACCAGCTGGCGCCAGATTGCCTCGAAAAGCGCGCCGTCCAGCCCGGCGGCAGCGGCATTGCGGCGCGCATTTGCGACGACTTCGTCCACTCTCCAGTCGATCCGCGCGGGCAAGCCCTCGGCGGCCTTGATGCGCGCAGCGCGGTCGATCAGCGCGCTGCGCCGCGCAAACAGGGCGATCAGCTCGGCGTCCAGCGCGTCGATCCGGGCGCGCAAGGCATTCATGTCGGCAATATCGTCGATCTCGCTCATGGTCCCGAGGGAATGCACCGGCAGGGGCCGGGGCACAAGAGGCATGGGTCAGCTGTCATCCGCGTCGGCGGGGACCTCCGGCCTGCAAATCTGCGCCACCTGCCTGCGTCCAGGCCCGGGCATGCGGCTTGCCCCGCCTGGATCGTGCCGCCGCGTCGCCATGCGCGCCTTGCGGAACGCCTTGCGAAACTAGAGACCGGTGGTCGCCAGCACGCGCGTGATGACCGGGGCCAGGCGCGCGGCCCATTCGGCCTGGCCTGCCTGACTGCGGATCAGGTCGTTGCGAAGTTCGATCAGCATGTTCGGCCGGCCATGGGACAGCGCATGGCGATCGACGGAATCGCCATCCAGATGACCGCTATAGGGCTGGTTCTCGCCGGTGATCCAGCCCTCGTCGCGGCAGGCCTGCACCATCGCGGGACCAAGCCGCGAATCACGATGCGAATACAGGATGCCGATTTGCCATGGGCGTGGCGGCCGGCCCCGCAATTGCGGCGTAAAGCTGTGGATCGCGCAGATGCAGCGCGCCGGATGGCGGGCCGCCAGAGCCTGAAGTGCGGCGTGATAGGGCCGGTGCAGCCGCTCGAGGCGGCGCTCGCGCTCGGCCGCTCCCGCCTGCTTGTTCGCCGGGATCACCGTGCCGTCATAAAGCCGCATCAGCAGCGTCGGATCATCCTCGCCGCGATTCGGGTCTATCACCAGGCGCGAGAAATCCGAAAAGATCGCGGGGGCGTCCAGCAGGGCGGCCAGCCGCGCCGCCAGCCCCGCGGCCCCCACGTCGAAGGCGATATGGCGCCCCATGTCGGCCTGGGCGATGCCCAGATCCCCGCCGTTCACCCAGTCGGGCACGCGATTCGTGGCATGATCGCAGGTGATCAGCCAGCGCGAGGGCCGGTCTTCGCCATCCGTCCAGAACGCCCGCTCTGTCATCGAGTCGTGATCCTTCATATCGCCGGCTGTCTATGCCACTAAAGCGACAGACGCCAGTTGCCGCTGAGCGGCGATTGTGCCATTGGTAGCGCTAAAGTCAGGAAGGGCGGGACGATGAGACGACATCGCAATGTGAAGATCGTGGCCACGTTGGGACCGGCATCCAGCAGCAAGAAGATGATCCGGGCGCTGTTTGACGCCGGTGCGGATGTGTTTCGTCTGAACATGAGCCATGGCAGTCACGACGACCACCGCGCCCGGCACGCGACGATCCGCGAGATCGAGGCCGAGACCGGAAGGCCGATCGCGATCCTTGCCGATCTGCAGGGCCCCAAGCTGCGCGTGGGTCCGTTCACGGCCGGCGCCCATGACATGGAAGAGGGCGACAGCTTCCGTTTCGATCTGGACGACGCGCCGGGCGATAGCCGCCGCGTGCAGTTGCCGCATCCCGAGATCTTCGCGGCGCTCGAGAAGGGCAGCGAACTTCTGGTCAATGATGGCAAGATCCGTCTGACGGTCAGGGATTGCGGTCCCGATTTTGCCGAATGCACGGTGACGGTGGGCGGCACGATCAGCGACCGCAAGGGCGTGAACGTGCCCGACGTGGTGCTGCCGCTGGCCGCCTTGTCCGACAAGGATCGCGCGGACCTCGAATTTGCATGCGAGCTGGGCGTGGACTGGCTGGCCTTGTCCTTCGTGCAGCGCGCCGAGGATGTCGAAGAGGCCAAGCGGCTGGCGCAGGGTCGTGCCGCGGTGCTGTCCAAGATCGAGAAACCCTCGGCCGTCCGCGCCTTCGACGAGATCCTCAGGGCGTCCGACGGGATCATGGTTGCGCGCGGCGATCTGGGGGTCGAATTGCCGGTCCATTCGGTGCCGCCGATCCAGAAAAGGCTGGTGCGTTTGTGCCGGGCCGCCGCCAAGCCGGTGATCGTCGCCACCCAGATGCTGGAATCGATGATCGAAAGCCCGATGCCGACCCGCGCCGAGGTCAGCGACGTGGCCAATGCCATCTACGAGGGCGCCGATGCGGTGATGCTGTCGGCCGAAAGCGCTGCCGGCCAGTATCCCATCGAGGCGGTGACCACGATGGACAACGTCGCCCGATCGGTCGAGGCCGATCCGAATTATCGTGCCATCATCGAGGCCGCGCGCGCCGCCAAGCTGCACAGCATCGCCGACGCCATCGTGACCGCCGCGCGCGAGATCGCGGAAACCACCGACATCGCCGCGATCTGCGCGTTCTCGCAATCCGGCACGACCGTCAGTCTGGTCGCGCGCGAACGACCGCGCGTCCCGATCCTTGCGATGAGCCCGGTGGATACCGTCCTGCGCCGCATGTGCCTGACCTGGGGCACGCATTGCGTGAAGACCCCACGGTTGAGCCGCTTCAAGGAAGCCGTCGTCAACGCGACCCGCGCGGCGCGCGATTTCGGCTTTGCCGACGAAACGCGCCAGGTTGTTGTCATGGCTGGCGTGCCGTTCAACGTGCCGGGCACCACCAACATCCTGCGCATCGCGCCCTGTGACGAGCGGTTGATTTACGCGACCGATCCGGAATAAACCCGCCAGACAATAACAAGAACGGGTGTCTTCATGTCCGATTATCTGCTGCTTGCCGGTGTGGCGCTGTGCCTGATCTCGGTGCTGGTCGCCGTTGCCCAGCTTGTTCAGACAAGACCGCCGCGCGCGGGGGTCATCCTGCTGGTGCTGGGCATCGTCGCGATCTTTGCGGCGGCCTATCTGCAGCCCGGCCCGTTCACGCCGCAGGATGTCCTTGCCGCCTGGGACCGCGTCTCTGCCGAGGCGCAGGGCACCGCGCCCTGATCCGCGCCCCTCGGGGCCGCAGCCACTTGTCAAATCCCGCGCGCGCCCTTATACGGCGCGCTTCCGATCCGCGCGGCCGGCCGACATGGCATTGCCGAGTTGCGCGTTCACTCTGACGAAGGAGATGAAAATGCCGAAGATGAAGACCAAAGCGGCCGCCAAGAAGCGGTTCTCGACGACGGCCACGGGCAAGGTCAAGGCAGGTCAGGCCGGCAAGCGCCACGGCATGATCAAGCGTTCGACCAAGTTCATTCGCGACGCGCGCGGCACCACCATCCTGTCGGATGCGGATGCCAAGATCGTCAAGAAATACATGCCCTATAACCGCTGATTCGAGGACCGAGACATGGCAAGAGTTAAATCCGGCAAGGTTACCCACGCCCGCCACAAGAAGATCCTGAAGGCGGCGAAAGGTTACTATGGCAACCGTTCGCGCAACTTCCGCACCGCCACGCAGGCCGTCGACAAGGCGAACCAGTACGCCACGCGCGACCGCAAGAACCGCAAGCGCAATTTCCGCGCGCTGTGGATCCAGCGGATCAACGCCGCCGTCCGGCTGGTCGATGGCGAGATGACCTATTCGCGCTTCATCAACCTGCTGTCGAAAGCCGGCATCGAGGTGGATCGCAAGGTTCTGGCCGATCTGGCCGTGAACGAGCCCGATGCGTTCGGCGCGATCGTCGAAAAGGCGAAAGCCGCGGCCTGAGCGAACACTTTCGGCAGATTTCGACGGCCCGCCCTTCCGGACGGGCCGTTTTTTGCCTTTCGGCGGGGCCGGGGTCGCACTGACCGACTGCGCTGGGGTGCAATCCGGCCCGTTGCGCCCCGTGACGACGTCGATCACGCCCTGACGAACGCCATCCGATAGATCACCTGTTCGCCCGTCACCGGCGCGGTCCCCGGCGCGCCGCCGATCGTCAAACGTCCCCCGGACAGCGTGAGGGGCCGCGACAGTTCAATCTCGCCATTCGGATTCCAGGCGCGTTCGACAGGGGGAACGACCCTGTTCCCGCTGAGGCTGTCGCTGGCCACATGGGCCGCATGCTGTCGAAAGCCGTCACCTTCTCGCCGTCCGACCGGGGCCCGCCGTCAGGGTTTCGACACGCTGTCGAGGTATCCGATCGCGTCGCGCAGTTCCTCCAGGATGTCATACCACAGCCGGATATCCCGGATCCGCCTGAACTCGGCCTTCACTTCCTCGTCATGCATCATCCCCTTGGCTTCCTTGAGGCTGTCGCGGGCCTGTTCGGGCTCGCCATCCTCGGCCATCCGCCCGGCCGCGGTCAGAACCTCCAGTATCTGCCGCAGCGCGGTGGTGCCCGGCGTCGGCGGGCGCGGCGGGATGATGGGCATGTTCGGCAGGTTCTGGCCGGGCGGCTGCATCACCTTCAGGGCGGCCTCGATCTTGGCCTTGAGATTTGCGATCTCCTTCAGAAGGTCCGAAAAGCTTCGGACCTCCTTCAGCCTGTCCAGACGCCAGGGCGGGGGCAAGGGAACGGGGCACGGCATCGCGCCGGTCGCGGGGGCAAGCAGACCGGGCAGGTCCAGCCTGACGAATTCGCTGATCTTGTGATCCGCGATCACCGCCGCCTGGTAATCGTTGGCGTCGTTCCACATGATTTCGGGGTCGGGGTGTCGGCTGGCCATGGCCACCTCCTGCTTGTCGCGCAACGCGCCAGGAGGCTGGGGCCGCATGGCGCCACAGGCTTTCATCATACACCGATTCGTCCTCTCGGTCGAGCGACAGCCGGCTGACGTGTCGCAGGCCGGGCTCATTGTCGCCGGGCCCGTTGCGGCCTATTCTCGACCGATGAGCGAGCTTTCGACCTCCGCCTCCCGACCGACCGCGGCGTCCCCTGACCGGGACGAGCCGGTCAAGGTGGAACTGGCGCGCAAGCCGATGGGCATCATCGGCACGGTGCTGGCGGCGCGGCGCAACCTTCTCAGCATCATTCCCGAACTGGCCCTGCGCCAGCCGATCGTGTCGGGACGCACGGGCATCCGCTGGCACATGGTCATGGATCCCGAAAGCCTGCGCCACATCCTCAAGGACCGGGTCGAGGACTATCCGAAATCCGTCACGACCAAGCTGATCCTGGAACCCGCCATAGGCGACAGCCTGTTCATCGCCGAGGGCGCGCAGTGGCGCTGGCAGCGGCGCGCGCTGGCGCCCGCCTTCGCCCATCGCCACGTCACCGCGCTGGGGCCGGTGATGACCGCCGCGGCCGAGGCGTCAAGCCGCCGCCTGGCCGCCGCGCAGGAACCGGTGGACATGTTCGAGGAAACCGTGGCGGCGACATTCGAGGTGATCTCGGACGTGACGCTGTCCGGTGACGCGGCGTTCGACCGCGCGGCGGTCCATAATGCCATCAACGGCTATATCGCGCAGACGGCCAAGGTCTCGCTTCTGGACGTGATGGGCCTGCCCGCCTGGCTGCCGCGTCCGGGGCGGCTGTTCTCGGGCGGAGAGTTGAAGCGCATGCTGCGCATCGCGGACGAGGCCATCGCGTCGCGCGCCGCCGCGGGGCATGCGGGCGCGCCCGACCTTCTCGATCTGCTGCTGGACGCCAAGGACCCCGAGACCGGCCGCAGCATGACCCGCACCGAGCTGCGCGACAACCTGCTGACCTTCATCGTCGCGGGCCACGAGACGACGGCGCTGACGCTGGCCTGGGCGCTGTATCTGTGCGCCTTCGACCCGTCCGTCCAGGACCGGGCCGCCGCCGAGGCGCGGGCCGCGATCGGTGACCGGGCCGCGACCGCCGACGACATGGGCGCGCTGCCCTATACGCTGCAGGTGGTGAACGAGACGCTGCGGCTGTATCCGCCGGCGGCGTTCCTGTCGCGCACCGCCCGCATGCCCGACCGGCTTTGCGGGCGCGAGGTCCGGCCGGGCGACACGGTGATGCTGCCGGTCTACGCGCTGCACCGCCATCACCTGCTGTGGGACCGGCCAGACGCCTTCGATCCCGACCGGTTCCAGACCGCCCCCGACCGCTATGCCTTCCTGCCCTTCGGCGCCGGTCCGCGGATCTGCATCGGCGCAAGCTTCGCCTTGCAGGAAGCGGCCATCATCCTGGCCACGCTGCTGGCGCGGTTCCGCTTCGAGGCGCTGCCCGGCGTCGCGCCCGAACCCCGCCTGATCCTGACCCTGCGCCCGCATGGCGGCGTGCGCCTGCGTGTCTCGCCCCGCTGATCGCGCAGCGACACGCGTCGCGGCTTGCGATACTCACGAATTCGTTACAGTCTTGGCCTCACTGCGCAATCAGGAGGCTTTCGCATGAACGCGATCATCGATTTTCTCAACACCATCTTCTGAGGTTATGTTCTGATCTACGGCCTGCTGGCCGTCGGCCTCTATTTCACGATCCGGCTGGGCTTCATCCAGTTCCGGCACTTCGCCGAGATGTGGCGCTGCGTCGTCGGCTCGGGCGAGACCGACCGTGACGGCATCACCCCGTTCCAGGCGCTGACCATCAGTCTCGCCAGCCGTGTCGGCACCGGCAACATCGCTGGCGTAGCGGTCGCGCTGACACTGGGCGGACCGGGGGCGATCTTCTGGATGTGGATGGTCGCGCTGGTCGGCATGGCCACGGCCTACGCCGAATCGACGCTGGCGCAGCTTTACAAGATCCACGGTCCCGGCGGCATGTATCGCGGCGGCCCGGCCTTCTATATCGCCCGCGGGCTCAAGCAGCCATGGCTGGCGGCACTGTTCTCGCTGGCGCTGATCGCGTCCTTCGGGCTGATCTTCAACGCCGTGCAGGCCAACTCGATCGCCGAGGCGGTCGAACGGTCCTTCGGGATCGACAAGGCCATCGTCGGCGTGGTGCTGGCGGGGCTTGCCGGGATCATCATCTTCGGCGGAATCCCGCAGATCGCGCGGGTGGCCGAAAAGGTCGTGCCGGCAATGGCGGGGCTGTATCTCCTGGCTGCGATCATCGTGCTGGCGATGAATATCGGCGAGGTGCCCGGCATCCTGGCCGGCATCGTCAAATCGGCTTTCGGGCTGCAAGAGGCGGTGGGCGGCGTTGCCGGCGGGATCATGGCGGCGGCGCTGAACGGCATCAAGCGCGGCCTGTTCTCGAACGAGGCGGGGATGGGCTCGGCCCCCAACATCGCGGCCGTCGCCACGCCCGACCCGCATCACCCCAGTTCGCAGGGCTTCGTGCAGGCGCTTGGCGTGTTCATCGACACGCTGCTGATCTGCACGGCGACGGCGGTGATGATCCTGCTGGCCGACGTCATCCCGTCTGCAGAACTGACCGGGGTGAACCTGACGCAGGCCGCGCTGACCGACCATTTCGGCGGCTTCGGCGGCATCTTCGTGGCCATCGCGATCTTCTTCTTCGCCTTCACCTCGATCATCGGCAACTACACCTATGCCGAAAACGCGGTGGTGTTCCTGGGCGGTGGCACGACCGGGATCATGGTCCTGCGCGTGGCGGCGCTGGCGATGGTGATCTGGGGCGCGATGCAGGCGGTCAGCACGGTGTTCAACTTCGCGGATGCCAGCATGGGCCTCATGGCGACGATCAACCTGATCGCGATCGTGCTGCTGTCCGGTACGATCGCGCATGTGACGCGCGACTATGTCCGCCAGCGCAAGGCGGGCCAGGAACCGCGCTTCCACATCGCGGACCATCCCGAGATCGCGCCCGGCGTCAATGGCGAGATCTGGAAATAACCATCCTGGAAAGGGGGCATCACGCCCCCTTTTCACGGCGCTTCATTTCGATTATTCTGGAAAGATGGAAATGAACGCCGCCCTCGACTGCTTTGCCGCACTCGGTCAGCCGATGCGGCTTTCGGTCTTTCGCCTGCTGGTCCATGCAGGTGCCAACGGCATGGCCGCCGGAGAGATCGCCCAGGCGCTGAACGCGCGCGAGAACACGCTGTCCTCCAACCTGTCGCTGCTGGCCAAGGCCGGGCTGGTGCTGCGGCGCCGCGAGGGCCGGTCGATCCGCTATTTCGCCGACCTGACGACCATGCGGCATCTGGTCGATTACCTGCTCAGCGATTGCTGTGGCGGCAATCCGGCTCTCTGCCGCCCGGCCATCAATACCCTTATCTCAGCCCCGGTTCCCGATCTGTCAACGGAGTCCAAGATGCGCGACGAACCCTTCAACGTGCTGTTTCTGTGCACCGCCAACTCTGCCCGCTCGCTGATCGCCGAGGCGATCCTGAATGCCGACCCCTCGGGCCGCTTTCGCGCGTTTTCGGCCGGTTCCCATCCCGCGGGCCAGCCCAACCCGCGGACCCTGCAACTGCTGGATCGGCTGGGCTACGATCTGTCGGGCATCCGCTCGAAAAGCTGGGATGAATTCGCCGGCCCGGACGCGCCGCGCATGGATTTCGTCTTTACCGTCTGCGACAGCGCCGCCGGCGAGGTCTGTCCCGTCTGGCCGGGCTATCCGGTGACCGCCCATTGGGGCGTGCCCGATCCGGCCGCCGTCTCTGGCAACGATGCCCAACAGGCCGCCGCTTTTGCCGCGACCCACAAGATGCTGGCGACCCGGCTTTCGGCCTTCACCAGCCTGCCGCTGGAATCGCTGGGACGCAATTCGCTGCAGGCCCGGGTCGACAGGATCGGCCGGGATGAAACCCCTCTTTCGGACGCACGAGGCTGACATGACCGACCTGACCGCCACGGGACCCGCGCCTCTTGGCACATTCGAACGCTGGCTCAGCCTGTGGGTGCTTGCCGCAATGATCGGCGGCATCGGGCTGGGCGTGGTCGCGCCCGGCCTGGTGCAGGCCGTCGCCGGGGCCGAGGTCGCCTCGATCAACCTCGTGGTCGCGGTGCTGATCTGGGCGATGGTCTATCCGATGATGATCGGTGTGGATTTCGGCGCCGTCTCGGGGATCGCGCGACAGCCGCGCGGCCTGCTGATCACGCTGGCCGTCAACTGGCTGGTCAAGCCGTTCACCATGGCCGCGCTGGCGGTGCTGTTCTTCGAATACATCTTCGCGCCCTGGATCGACCCGCAGGATGCCACGCAGTATATTGCCGGGCTCATCCTTCTGGGCGCCGCGCCCTGCACCGCGATGGTCTTCGTCTGGTCGCAGCTGACCCGCGGGGACGAGACCTACACCCTGGTGCAGGTCTCGGTGAACGACCTGATCATGGTCGTGGCCTTCGCGCCGATCGTCGCCTTTCTGCTGGGCGTGACCGATGTGCAGGTGCCATGGCAGACGCTGGTGCTGGCGACCGTCCTTTACGTGGTGCTGCCGCTGATCGCCGGCCAGATCACCCGCCGCGCGATGGGCGACCGAACCGCCGCCTTCATCGCCCGGATCAAGCCCTTCTCGATGATCGGGCTGCTGGCGACCGTCGCCATCCTGTTCGCGCTGCAGGGGCAGGTGATCCTGGACCGCCCCATCGTGATCGCGATGATCGCCGTGCCGATCCTGATCCAGAGCTATGGCATCTTCGCGCTGGCCTATGCCGCCGCCCATGCCTTGCGCGTGCCGCACCGGATCGCCGCGCCCTGCGCGCTGATCGGCACGTCGAACTTCTTCGAACTCGCCGTCGCGGTCGCGATCAGCCTGTTCGGCCTGAATTCCGGCGCCGCGCTGGCGACTGTGGTCGGCGTGCTGGTCGAGGTGCCGGTGATGCTGTCGCTGGTGGCCTTCGCCAACCGCACGCGAGACCGTTTCCCCGAGGTCCGGACATGATCGTCATCCACCACAACCCCGATTGCGGCACCTCGCGCGACGTGCTGGACATCATCCGCGCCTCTGGCGCCCGGCCCGTCGTGATCGACTACCTCGCCGAGGGCTGGACCCGCCCGCAGCTGCTGGCGCTGTTTGCCGCCGCCGACCTGACCCCGCGCCAGGCGTTGCGGGCCACGAAATCGCCGGCCGCGGATCTGGGCCTGCTGGATGAGGGCGTATCCGACGACGCGATCCTCGACGCGATGCTGGCCCATCCGGTGCTGGTCAATCGACCCATCGTCGCCTCGCGCAAGGGCGTGCGCCTGTGCCGCCCCTCAGAGGCCGTGCTGGGCCTCCTGGACAGCCTGCCGCCCGGCCCGCTTCGCAACCAGGACGGCCAAGGGATGCGGAATGAGGGGGGCACGATCCTTGACTGACCTGCCGAACGTCAATCCCGACTGCTTCGACCCGATCACCGCCGCGGGGCTGAAGCCCGCCACCTCCAGCACCCACAAGCCGCGCATCCTGCTGCTATACGGCTCGCTGCGCGAACGCAGCTTCTCGCGCTTCGCGGCCGAGGAATCCGCCCGCATCCTGACCGAATACGGGGCCGAAACGCGGCTCTTCGATCCACGCGACCTGCCGCTGCCCGACGCGACCGATGCCGAACATCCCAAGGTCGCCGAACTGCGCGCGTTGGTCGGGTGGTGCGAGGGCATGGTCTGGTCCTCGCCCGAACGCCACGGCGCGATGTCCGGCGTGATGAAAGCCCAGATCGACTGGATCCCGCTGTCGCTTGGTGGGGTGCGCCCGACCCAGGGCAAGACGCTGGCGGTGATGCAGGTCTGTGGCGGCAGCCAGAGCTTCAACACCGTCAACCAGCTTCGCATCCTCGGCCGCTGGATGCGGCTGCTGACGATCCCCAACCAGTCCTCGGTCGCCAGGGCCTGGGACGAATTCGACGACCAGGGCCGGATGAAACCCTCGCCCTATTACAACCGCATCGTCGACGTGATGGAGGAGCTGATGCGGTTCACCCTGCTGACCCGCGACCTGCGCGACCATCTGACCGACCGCTACTCGGAACGCGTCGAAAGCCACGCCGCCCTGTCGGCGCGCGTCAACCAGTCGAAGGCGGTCTAGTGCCCGGCCTTCCCCCGCCCGCCGACAAATGCTAACGCAGGCGCCGACACGCGACGCGAAGGCAAGACGATGGATGATCTGACCCCCCTGCGCCAGCAATGGCTTGACCGCATCAAATCCGCCGCAGACCCCGCGGCGATCGAGGATGTCCGCCTCGCCGCGCTTGGCAAGAAGGGCGAGATCAGCCTGAAGATGCGCGAACTGGGCCGGATGAGCCCCGAGCAACGCCAGACCACCGGCAAGGCGCTCAACGCCCTGCGCGACGAGATCGACACCGCGCTGCGCGCCCGCAAGGCCGCGCTGGACGATGCCGCGCTGGAGGCACGGCTGGCCGGCGAATGGCTGGACGTGACACTGCCCGGCCGGCCGCGCCCGCAAGGCACGATCCACCCGGTCAGCCAGGTCATGGACGAGGTGACCGCGATCTTCGCCGATATGGGCTTTGCCGTGGCCGAGGGCCCGCAGGTCGAGACCGACTGGTACAATTTCGACGCGCTGAACATCGCGCCCGAACACCCGGCGCGCCAGGAACACGACACGTTCTTCATGCACCGCGCGCCGGGCGACGACCGCCCGCCGCATGTGCTGCGCACGCATACCTCGCCGGTCCAGATCCGCGCCATGCAGGATCAGGGTGCGCCGATCCGCGTGATCGCGCCGGGCCGCGTCTACCGCATGGACATGGACCAGACGCACACGCCGATGTTCCACCAGATCGAGGGGCTGGCCATCGACCGCGACATCTCCATGGCGCAGCTGAAATGGACGCTTGAGGAATTCTTTTCGGCCTTCTTCGGCACCCGCGTGAAGACCCGCTTTCGCGCCAGCCATTTTCCCTTCACCGAACCCTCGGCCGAGGTCGATATCCAGTGCTCGTGGGAAGGCGGCACGCTGAAGCTGGGCGAGGGCGAGGGCTGGCTCGAGGTGCTGGGTTCGGGGATGGTCCATCCGCATGTGCTGCGCTCGGGCGGCATCGACCCCGACGCATGGCAGGGCTTCGCCTTCGGCATGGGCATCGATCGCATGGCGATGCTGAAATACGGCATCCCCGACCTGCGCGCCTTCTTCGAATCCGACCTGCGCTGGCTGCGCCATTTCGGCTTCATGCCGGGCGACGTGCCAAGCGTGGCGGGCGGGCTCAACCGGTGACAAGCGGCCCGCCGCCCGCGGTTCATCGATACCCGACCGCCTCCGCCGTCAGCCGCTGCCGGATCATCGCCTGATCCTCGCGGATCATGCCGGGGATCAGGAACAGATCGACCAGCGCCCAGATGCTGACCAGGGCGATGGGCAGCCAGCCGATCAGGATCGGCGCGGTCAGCCAGCCGATGCCCCACAACAGCAGCATCAGCGCGCCGCTCATGTAGCGGCCCAGATAGAACCGATGCGCGCCGAACCCCCACAGCAGGATCGCCAGCAGATAGGCCACGAAGGGCGATCTCGCCTCGTTCGCCACGCGTTGCTCGATCAGCAATTCCCGTTCCACACCCATCAGCCTCGTGTCCCTGCAGGTCTCGGGCGGAAACCGCCGCCCACGCGCAAGAGATAGGGCAGGATCGCTGCCGCGCAAGGCCGCGCGCCCGGGACCAGGGCCGCCGCGCGGCCGCGCCCTGCCTTGGTCGGGACATATCCTCGGGGGTCCGGGGGCAGACAGCCCCCGGGCGTCGCGGGACGCAAACGATGCTGTTGCGCCATTCCGCGCAACAGCGCGCGCAAGCGGTGTACAGCCTGTGCACGGCCGGTGCACGCCTCGTGCATGCTCCGTGCACGGGCCAGTGCCTGGTGCCGTGCCTCCTCCTGTGCCTGTCCGGTCCGCGCCCGGCGCGATGAAAACCGGGTCGTCTGCCGGCATCATCGCGATCGCCTGGAAAACCCCGCGCCGCGTCGGGGCCAACGCTGCGCGGGCCCCTACCATTCGCCGCCGCCTTGGGTTAGGAACCGGTCCAAACCCCGAACCGGGGGGCCGAACGGAAGTCTGCGACATGAAATTTACCTTCTCCTGGCTCAAAGAGCATCTCGATACCCGCGCGACCCTCGGCGAGATCACCGAGGCGCTGACCGATCTGGGCCTTGAGGTCGAAGAGGTTTCCGATCCGGCGGCAAAGTTGAATTCCTTCACCCTTGCCAAGGTCTTGGAGGCGACACCTCATCCAGATGCGGACCGTCTGCGCGTCTGTCGCGTGCTGACGGACGAGGGCGAGAAACAGATCGTCTGCGGGGCTCCCAATGCCCGCGAGGGCATCACCGTCGTGCTCGCGAAGCCGGGCGATTACGTCCCCGGGATCGACACCACGCTGGCTATCGGCAGGATCCGCGGCGTCGAAAGCCACGGCATGATGGCGTCCGAGCGCGAACTGGAACTGTCGGACGAACACACCGGCATCATCGAACTTGCCTCGGGCGAGGTCGGGCAGAAATTCACCGACTGGCTGGCCGCCAACGCGCCCGAAAAGATCGACCCGATGATCTACATCAAGATCACCCCGAACCGCCCCGATGCGCTGGGTGTCCACGGCATCGCGCGCGATCTTGCCGCGCGGGGGCTGGGCGTTCTCAAGCCCGTCCGCGAGACCCGGATCCTGCCTGCATTCCCGTGCCCGATCAAGGTCAGTATCGACGCCGATGTGTCTGACAAGGCGCCGTTTTTCAGCGGTCGCGTGGTGCGCGGCCTGCGCAACGGTCCCAGCCCGGAATGGCTGCAAAAGCGCCTTCGCGCGATCGGTTTGCGGCCCATCAATGCCCTGGTCGATATCACCAATTTCTACACCTACGACCTGAACCGTCCCTTGCACGTCTTTGACGCCGCGAAGATCGAAGGCGACCTGACCCTGCGCGCGGCCCGTCCCGGCGAGCAGGTCGTCGCGCTTGATGACAAGACCTACAGCCTGCCTGAAGGTTGCGTGGTGATCTGCGACCGGAACGGGCCGGAAAGCATCGCCGGCGTCATGGGCGGGGCCGTGTCGGGTGCCAGTGACGAGACCACCGATGTCTTTATCGAAGCTGCGTATTTCGACCCGATCAGCACCGCTGCGACCGGTCGTGCGCTGAAGATCAACTCGGACGCACGCTATCGGTTCGAACGTGGAATCGATCCGAATTTCACGCTGCATGGCCTTGATCTGGCGACGCAAATGGTGATCGATCTGTGCGGGGGCGAAGCCTCCGAGGTGGTGACTGCCGGCGCCATTCCCGACAGCGACCGCGCCTACCGCCTGGACCCGGCGCGCACGACCAGTCTGGTCGGCCTCGACATTCCGGCCGTCACCCAGCGCGCGACGCTGAGCGCGCTCGGCTTTCGGCTGGAGGGTGACATGGCGCATGTGCCCTCGTGGCGCCCCGACGTGCTGGGCGAGGCCGATCTGGTCGAAGAGATCGCCCGCATCGCCAGCCTGACCAGGCTCGAGGGCAAGCCGATGCCGCGTCCGCAGCCCGGCGTTCCGAGGCCCGTCCTGACGCCCTTGCAGATGCGCGAGAAGGCCGCGCGGCGTCAGGCGGCGGCGCTGGGTTACAACGAATGCGTCACCTACAGTTTCATCGACGAGGCGGCGGCGACGCTGTTCGGCGGTGGCGGCGACGCGCTACGCGTCGACAATCCGATCAGCAGCGAGATGACCCATCTGCGCCCCGACCTGCTGCCCGGCCTGCTGGCCGCGGCCTCGCGCAACCAGGCACGCGGCTTTGCGGATCTTGCCCTGTTCGAGATCGGCCCGGTGTTCACCGGCGGCGAGCCGGGCGAACAGGCCACGCAACTGAGCGGTCTGCTGGTCGGCGCCAGCGCGCCGCGCGATCCGTTCGGCAGCCGCCGCAAGGTGGATATCTATGATGCCAGGGCGGATGCCGAGGCGGTGCTGGCCGCCATCGGCGCGCCCGCGAGGGCGCAGGTCAACCGCAAGCTGGATGGATGGTGGCACCCGGGCCGCGCCGGCAATATCGCGCTGGGGCCGAACGTGCTGGCCACGTTCGGAGAGATCCATCCCAGGGTCTTGCGCGCCGTCGACGTGAAGGGTCCGGCAGTGGGCTTCACGATCCACATCGCCAGCATCCCCTTCCCGAAGGCCCGCACCGCATCGCGCCCGGCGCTGGAGCTGCTGGAACTGCAATCGGTCGAGCGTGACTTTGCCTTCGTCGTCGATGCCCAGGTCGAGGCGATGACGCTTGTCAACGCCGCGCAAGGTGCCGACAAGGCGCTGATCCAGAGCGTGTCGGTCTTCGATCAGTTCACCGGGCTTGACGATGGCCGAAAGTCGATTGCCATCACCGCCCGGCTTCAGCCGCGCGGCAAGACGCTGACCGATGCCGAGATCGAGGCGGTGAGCCGGAAGATCATCGACAAGGTCGAGAAGGCCACCGGCGGCACGCTGCGCGCCTGACCACACAGGGATGGGGCGTCGAGGCCGCGCCATCGGGCACGCCTGCGTCTTCGGGATCGGCGCTATGCTGCCTGGTGACATGCGGAACCGGTCGTCAGGCTTCGTGACGCGTGGCGGATGCGGTCCGCTCCCTGCCGCTGGGGTGATGGCGAATGACCGCCTGCCCGACCTGCGCCGGACGGGTCTGCCGTCGATCGATCGATGCCGTTCACAGCGGCCCATCCCTGCGATCTGGCCGCCAGGATGATACACGGGGGATGATGGAGCGGGTGATGGGAATCGAACCCACGTATTCAGCTTGGAAGGCTGCTGCTCTACCATTGAGCTACACCCGCGTGCCCCATCTATAGGCGGGACGGCGCCGGGCTGCAAGCTGTCCGATGCCGTCTGCGTGGTCCCGGGGCGCAGATCGGACCCGGCGCAGCCTAGCGGCGACGCGCAAAAAATCCTTGCAGCAGCGCGCGCGACTGATCGGCGCAGATCCCGTCATAGACCTGCGGACGGTGGTGGCATTGGGGGTGATCGAAGACTCGCGCGCCATGCGCAACGCCGCCCATGCGGATGTCGGCGGCACCGTAATACAGCGTCTCGATCCGGGCGGCCGAAATGGCGGCGGCGCACATCGGGCAGGGTTCCAGCGTCACCCACAGCGCATGACCGGGCAGGCGTTCCGATCCTGCGGCGGCGCAGGCGGTGCGAATCGCAAGGATTTCGGCATGGGCGGTGGGGTCCGACAACTCGCGCGTGCGGTTTCCCGCCGCTGCGGCTATGCGACCCTCGGGGGATACCAGGACCGCGCCCACCGGAACCTCGCCGCGATCCGCGGCCGCACGCGCCTCGGCCAGAGCCTGCGCCATATGCGAGGTGAACGCCATTCCCGCTTGTCGCAAGCGCGTGACCGGCACGCAAGCCGGCAAAAGAATCCTTCCCCCGCGCCGGGCAAACCTCTAGTAAAGCGCCTTTGCCACCGCAGAGATGCGAAGGAGATTGTCGCCATGACCGACACACCCCGGAATTCCGACACACCCGCGAACTCGGACAAGCCCGCCGAGGCCGACCGGATCGCCAAGGTCATCGCGCGCGCCGGCGTCGCCAGCCGCCGCGAGGCCGAGCGCATGATCGTCGAGGGACGCGTGACGGTCAACGGCCGCAAGATCGACAGCCCGGCGCTGGATGTGCTGCCCGCGGACCGCATCACGGTTGACGGCAAGCAGCTGGATGAAAAGCAGGAAACCCGCCTCTGGCTGTATTACAAGCCGGTCGGACTGGTGACGACCGAATCTGACGAGAAGGGGCGCCAGACGATCTTTGACGCCTTGCCGCGCGACCTGCCGCGGGTGATGACGGTCGGCCGGCTTGACCTGACCTCCGAGGGGCTGCTGCTGCTGACCAACGATGGCGATCTGAAGCGGCGGCTGGAACTGCCCGCGACCGGCTGGTTGCGTCGCTATCGCGTGCGTGTGAACGGCAACCCCAGCGACATGACCTTCGCGCCCTTGCGCCGTGGCGTAGCCATCGATGGCGAGGATTTCGCACCGATGGAGATCAAGCTGGACAGCCAGCAGGGGGCGAACGCCTGGCTGACCGTCGGCATCCGCGAGGGCCGGAACCGAGAGATCCGGCGCGCGATGACGCATGTGGGGCTGCAGGTGAACCGGCTCATCCGCATCGGCTACGGTCCCTTCAAGCTGACCGGGCTGGAAAAGAATCAGGTTTCCGAGGTCAAGCGCCGCGTCTTGCGTGACCAGCTGGGCGGGCTGCTGACCGGCGAGGTGACCGAGAAGGACCGCGAGCTGCGTCCGCATGGCGCCGAGGGGGCCCGCAAACCCCGCGGGGCCGGCGACGAGCGCGGCGGGCCGCGTCAGCCCTTCCGCAAGTCGGAAGACGGAGCAGAGCGGCCGCGCCGCCATGATGATGCTGGCGGACGCCCGGCCGGCCCGAGGCCGGATCGTGCGCCCCGCTGGAGCAAGGATGGCGATGCGCCGCGCGGCCCGCGCCGCGATGACCGGGATGGCCAGAAGCCGCGCAGTTTCCGCGGCGGGGCCAAGCCCGCAGGCGAAGAGCCGCGCGGCGGCAAGCCCTGGGAAAAGGCGGATCGCCCGCGTGGCCCGCGTGCCGAGACCGGCGACCAGGCCGAGCGTCCGCGCCGCAGCTTTGCCGCGCGCACGGGCGGTGGGCAGGGCGACGAGCGTGCGGCGCCGCGCTATGACAAGCCGGCAGGCAAACCGGCAGGCAAACCGGCAGGCAAGCCCGGGACAGGTGGCAGCGGCTTTGCCAAGCCGGGCCGGCGCCCCGAGGGCGGCAAGCCGGCGTTCAAGGGGCCGCGCCCTGCGGGTCAGGGCGACGACACGTCGCGCACTGCCGGACCCAAGCCGGCGGGGCGGCCGGGAGGGTTCAAGCGATCGGGCCGCCCGGGGACGAATCCGGCCGGCAAGCCCGGCGGTCGCCCCACGGGAAAGCCGCGCAGCCCGCGTTCGTGACGCGGATGCGGTCTGGCCCTCTGTCTGCACCGGGCGCCTTTGCGCCCGGTCTTCATTTCGTCAGGATCAGTTTTCCGGCGCGCGTGATCCTGAGCTGATAGATCTGATCCTCCAGCACGATCAGGGCCTGATTGCCGCCGCGCGTCAGTTGATTCGCGTCATGCTGGGGGAGGCGCGCCAAGGCGCTGGTCGCGGAGGGTGAGAAATCGGCAGGGCGGGCGGCGGTCATGGTCAGCCTCTCTTGAATGTCGGACAGCAACACCCGAAAGCTGACAAATACCGTCAGAAATGTCAAAGTAAAATAGTCGGGATTTTCGCCGCGCCGCGCCGCAACCCGATCGCTCAACTCCTGGAAAGGCAATCTGTCAGCGCGTCGGCAAGCGCCTGCCGCGTATCGCGGTAGAGGTCGGGGCCCGGGTTCAGCGTTGCCCCGGTCGCGGCATCCGTGCCCTCGATCGCCGTCGCAATCAGCCGGGGATCGTGAGCATGTTCGGGAAAGGCGCAACGGGGCCCAGGCCGCGCGATCTTTTCCCGGACCAGGTTCAGCCGTGCCGCCGAGGGGGTGGTCGCATCTCCAGTGAGACCGCGATCGCTGGCCGCAGCCTGCCGTGCCGGGTGACCCCTTGCCTGCCAGTCCCATGCTCTTGATGCCGCCGAGGAGCGCTTGGCCGCACAGGGCGCAAGGCTGACACCCGTGCGCCGCCGCACGTTGGAAATCCTTCTGGAGGCGCACCGGGCGATGCGGGCCTGCGAGATGCTGGACCGACTGGCGGCCGAAGGTTTCGGGTGGCAGCCGCACGTCGCCTGTCGGGCGTTTGATTTTCGGGTCCAGTATGGTCTGGCGCACCGGCCGCAGCGACTGGTCCTGTCGGTCGCCCTTGCGGTGGTGGTCGCGCGGTCGATTCGCGTGGTCGGATCCCTGCCGATTTCGGCGATGCTGATCGTGCCCGCGGCGGCCGCGCGCGGATTTGCGCCGACGCCCGAAAGAATGGCGGTCGTTGCCGCCGCGATCGCGTCGGCATCCGTGCCTGGAGGGCTGGCGGCAAGCCTGTATCTGGACAGTCCGGCGGGCTCGTCCATCGTCACCGCCGCGGCGCTATCTTTCGTCCCCGGACAGTTTTTCGTCGCAATTAGTGCAATGCTGACGCAGGTTTACGCAGCGTCACACGCAGGTGAAGCCGAACCGTCGCCGATGTGCTGGCCAATATGCAACAGTGGACCCAAGCCGGTGGTGGAATTGATTTAATGCTGCTTTTCAACCGTCCGGTATTGTGTAACTGTCTCATCGATGTTGCCGGAGACGGCAGCTTTCAACGAAACGGAGCATGATCATGACCAAATTCGCTACATTCGCTGCCGCACTCGGCCTGACCGCAACTTCGGCTCTGGCCGGTGGCTACGTTGCCCCGATCGTCGACGTCGAGCCCGTCGTGGTGGAAGAACAGGCCGCCTCGTCGAACGCAGGCCTGGTTGTTCCCGCCCTGCTTCTGCTGGGCGTGATCGCCGCCATCGCCTCGGATGACGACGACAGCTGATTTCTGAACCGATCGGATCTTCCGATCTGTTCAAGGGGGCTGACCTTCGGGTCGGCCCCCTTTTCTTTGCCTCTGACGCCCGGGCCGCTGCGTGCCACCGGCGACCGCGCATGACGGGAAACCGGGCCCAGATGAAAGAACCGGCCCTCGACGGGGCCGGTTCTTTCCTGGATGCAACGACCGGGGCTTTCTCAGGGTCGCAGGGTCTGTACCGTCACATAGCCAAGCGCGGGTCCGATCCACTGGCGCGAGACGACGATCTGTCCGCCCTGCACCAGATAGCTGTTCTGGAAATCGGCGCCATGTCCCCGGCAGCTTTCGACGATCACGCCTGGCTTGCCGCCCGCACCCACCGTGCAGTTGAATTGCAACGGGCGTTCCAGCCCGTCGCCGCTGAAATAGCGCATCACGCGCTGGCCGTTGCCCGACGCGCCCGACCGGATCAGAGCTTCGGTTTCCGGTTCGGCCACCGAAAGGTCGTTGCCCAGTCCTCGCGTGCCGACCAGCATGCCGCCGCGCAGGATCAACGCCTCTTCCGCCGGCGTCATGTAGGTGCGCGTTCCACCGTTCTGCCCGGTCATCGCCATGATCTGGGTCTTTCCAAGCGATTCAAAGCCGGCCAGGATCAGCGGGCCGGGATTCACGCGCAGCGCCTCGGCTGCGCGCTCATCCGGGGACTTTTCGGGCGCGGTCGGCTGGCCGGACGCCCGGCGCGCGGCAACCGCCTGCTGCGCGGTCTGTGCCAGAACGCCAAGGGGGCCGGAGCCGGTTTCGTCCTCACTGCCGTTGCCGCAGGCGGACAGCGAGGCCAGCGCAACCGCCGCCAGCGTCATCTTGCGTGCAGGTTTCATCGCCAGAACCTCCCCCAGCCTTCATAAAGTTTGACGGAATGGCTGTCGCGCACGCGGTCATAGAGGCGGCCGTTCACGTTCAACTGCGCGCCACCGTCGCGCGACAGGGATCTCAGCGTGGTCGTCGTGCGCTCACGCGAGGGCTGTCCGGTGGCCCAGCTCAGCGGGATCGACAGGGTTATGCCCTTGTCGAAGCTGCCCTCGCCGAATTCCTCGGCCGAAAGGTCGGTCTTGGTCACGAAGGCCCCGATCTGCCAGCCATTCGCGAACTCGCGGGTCAGCGTCAGCGTGGCCCCCTTGTCGCCGGCCAGATACTTGCCAAGATCAAGCTGCGCCGTGAACCCTTGGGTCAATTCGTAGTAGGCCGAGACATGGCCCATCGTCACCTCGTAGTCGCGGAAGTCCACCAGCTGATCGAAGTCACGCTTGCGGACCCGGTTGACCTCGGCCCCGAACGCCAGCGGCGAGTCGGCGGGCTTCCACAACACCTCGGCCGAGACGCCGCCATAGGCGCGCTCCAGCAGGCCGCCGGTCACCCGGGTGTAGATGTTTCTCGCAGGCTTGGCATACCAGGCCAGGGTCAGTTCCGGGATCACCGGATCGCTGTTGCCGGTATACATCCGCGTGTCCGAGCGGACGCGCGGCACGCCCTCGGGCGTGGTCTCGAGGGCGGGATCGGCGAGATACTCTTCGGGCGTGTAATACTGGCCACGCGTGCCGGGCAGCCCGATGGCGGGCCCGCGCTGGTCGATATTGCCGAAAGCGCGCTGGCGCAGGGCGCCGGTTGCCACCAGCCCCGGCAAGATCTCGTAGCTGGCGCGGGCCTCGCCGCCGACTTCGTAGGTCAGTCCGTCCTCGGCGCTGAAGATGCCCAGGTCCAGATAGGGTTTCAGGCTCCAGCGGAAACGCGGATACACGCCCTCGCTGCGGACCAGATCGCCCGGAAAGGGGTCCGCGTCGGTGACGGCCGAGGCGGCCGCGATCCGACCCGCCTCGGTATTCTCAAGCCGTTCGACATCCGATCGGCGCAGCGTGACCGACGAGGTCGGCACCCCATCCGAGGTCGATGTGATCACCAGCGTCTCGACCGAGGCTGGCAGCGCGCGGGTCATCAGCCGCGCGGTGCGGCCCACCGCCTCGGCCTGGTTGATATAGCGCTGGTTGCGGATCCGAACCTCGGCGCGGTTCGCGGACAGCGCCATGGACTGCAGGATCTGACCTTCCTTGGCCAGCGCATCGCCAAGCGCCTTCTGGATCGCGGGCTGGGCCGTCGGGTCCTGGGACCATTGGCCCGACCATCCTTCGGGATCGGCTGCGGGTGACGGCCTCGGACGCACGGGCGCCGGCGCCTTCTCCAGCCCTGACGGGTACGGAGCATCGCGCGGATTCAGCAGAACCGAGAACTGCGCCCCGAACGTCTTGCCGCCAATGGTGTAAAGGCCCAGCTCGTAATTGCGGCCCGGGCGGTAATAGGCCGCGAGGTTGACGTTGCTGTCCGGCGCCTCGCCTTGCTGGAATTCCCGGCCATTGCTGTAGGTGGCGACGTAGTTGTCGTTGGAGTATTCGGCCACCAGGCTGAGCCTGTCATTGACCTGCCAGCTGATCGAGCCGAACGGCTTGGCACCGCCCGTGAACAGTTGATCCAGGTTCGGTGTCCCGCCCTCATCGTTCACGTCGATGGTCCGGTTCCTGCCGGCCAGAGTGCCCCAGCCCAGCCCGGCCGAGGCGCGGACGGTCGGCGTGATGTTCCGGGTCGCGACAATATACTCGCCCGAATAGACGCCGGTCCCGAGAAAGTCGCGCAGCCCGACCGCGACCGCCGGTCGCCAGCCCTGCTCATCCACGATCTGGTAGCGCAGGTCGAGCGAGCGATCCGAGATATAGCCTTCGCGTCGAAAGTCGTTGATGCCGTCGATCCGGGAATAGCGAAGCACGGTGGTCAGACCGGGCAGTGCCTGGAAGGTGACATTGCCCCGCCGACCGTAATCGGACCACGACACGGTCGCGCCAAGCGTCCCGTCGGGCAGCGTTTCGGCGGTGGGGGTGTCGATGCCGCCTGGCAGGCCATAGGTCGACATGTTGCGCCCAAGCATCGGGTCGGCGACTGCGACAGAGGATACCGAGCCAGCAAGCATCGCGGCGGGAAGAACCGTTGCCATCAGGCGTCTGACAAGAAGGGATCGGCGCATCGGATATCCTCGTTCAGCGTTTGTCAGCATCATAGTCGCAAAGCCCGGCCGATGCAGCCCGCCGGCGTATCTTGGCCGGCAGAGTGCGTCATCTGCGCCGCATGGGTTGCAACGCCATCATTCGTCCGTCGTCTCGGCCTCCGCCGGCGCCGACGGCTGGGCCGGAATGGTCGGCGGGGTCGAGGGCAGCCGCATCGGAAGGTCCGGCAGGGGCGTCATGCCGCCATCCGTCGCGGGCGCGCTGGTTCCGGTCGCCGGTGCCGTGCTGGCCGGCCCGGTCGTGCTGTCGGGTGCGGTCACGGCGGGTGCTTCGGGGGCCGGGGTTTCGGCGGGTGCAGAGGTCGGCACCGGTGCGGCGGTCGGGCGGGTGGCGGCCGGTTTCGGCGCGGCTGTGCGGGTCGTGCGCGGCGCGGCCGGGGCGGGCGCCGTCGTCGCCGAAACGGCCGCCGCGACCTCGGCCGAAGCCGGACCCGCGCAGCCGCGATTGGTGCGGCCCGAAACCTTCAGTTCGGCCGACATCGGGAATCGCTCGCCGGACATGCTGTCCTGGCAGGGGGTGCCGCGAACCGTGAGGGCAAAGGGCCGACCATTCAGCACGCCAATATATTCGACGCCTTCGGCGAAGGCCAGGCGCGAGACACGCACCGCGCGCCCCCGCTGGTTGTCGGGTGTCTTGTAGATCGCCGTGCTGCCTGCGGCATCCACCGCCCAGAACGGCTCGTTGCCACGGGCGCTGAAGGCCGCGGTGTTGTAGGTCATGGCCTCTGCCGTCGAGAGAGGCCGTGCTTCGGCGCCGGTCTCGATCGGCTGGTCCAGAGGCGACACGCCCGGTGGTCCCTTGTGGCCTTCGGCCTGGGGCTCTTCCTGTTGGCCCAGTCCGGGAAGGCCGGTGCCTTCGCAGGCGGCGACGGACAGGGTCAGAAGGGCAATGAGTGCAAGACGCGAGGACATCGGGCGGCCTTTTCGGTATGGATCACTGTTCGCCAAGCGTTAGCAACCGCCGGTCTCAGGGGCAAGCGCCGCGCCCTGACAATGGCGACAGATCGCCGCAACCGGGCTCAGCAGTTCGGTACGTTCACCGCAAGCCCGCCAAGTGAGGTTTCCTTGTACTTCTCGCTCATGTCGCGGCCGGTCTGGCGCATCGTCTCGATCGCGGCGTCCAGCGGCACGAAATGCGTGCCGTCGCCGCGCATGGCCAGGCTGGCCGCGCTGACAGCCTTGATGGCGCCCAGTCCGTTGCGTTCGATGCACGGCACCTGCACCAGGCCCCTCACCGGATCGCAGGTCATTCCCAGATGGTGCTCCAGCGCGATCTCTGCTGCGTTCTCGACCTGCTGGGGCGTGCCCCCCAGCACCGCGGCCAGTCCGGCCGCGGCCATGGCGGCCGCACTGCCCACCTCGGCCTGACAGCCGCATTCCGCGCCCGAGATCGAGGCGTTGTGCTTGATGAGCCCGCCGACGGCCGCTGCCGTCAGCAGGAAGTCCGGCAATTCGCGCTCGGTCGCGCCGGGCACATGGTCCAGCCAGTAGCGGATGACGGACGGAAGGGTGCCGGCGGCGCCATTGGTCGGGGCGGTCACGACCTGGCCGCCGGCGGCATTCTCCTCGTTGACGGCCATCGCATAGGTCGACATCCAGTCGTTGATGACGTGCGGAGCCGTCAGGTTCATGCCGCGCTCTGCCATCAGCTTTTCGTGGATCGCGCGGGCACGCCGACGCACGTTCAGACCGCCGGGCAGGGTGCCGCCGGTCGTCAGCCCGCGATCCATGCAGTCGCGCATCACTTGCCAGATCCGCGCAATCCCGTCGCGCAGCTCGGCCTCGCTGCGGAAGACCAGCTCGTTGGCGCGCTTCATCTGGGCGATGGACAGGCCCGATCTTTCAGCCATCGCCAGCATCTCTTCGGCGCTGGCGAACGGGTAGGGAACGCTGGACGACGCATCGCTGCGGTCCTCGTCACCCTTGCGGGCCAGTTCCTCTTCGGTCAGCACGAAGCCACCGCCGACCGAATAATAGACCTGACGAAAGATCACGTCGCCCTGCGCGTCGGTCGCCGAAAGCGTCATGCCGTTCGCGTGACCGGGCAGCGCGTGGTCATAGTCGAAGCGCAGGTCGGTGTCGGGGTCGAACTGCATCGGGCCCAGGCCTTCGGGGGTCAGCAGATGCGTCTCGCGATTGGCGGCCAGCGCGGCCTCGGCGGCCTCGGCATCCATGCTGTCGGGCACGAATCCCGCAAGACCGAGAATGGTCGCGCGGTCGGTGGCGTGTCCCTTTCCGGTAAAGGCAAGGCTGCCGTGCAGGCTGGCCTTCAGCCCGTGGGCCCGGAACGGCTGCTGGCGAAGCGCGTCCAGAAACCGCGCTCCCGCGACCATCGGCCCCATGGTGTGGGAAGACGACGGACCGACGCCCACCTTGAACAGATCAAACACCGACAGAAACATGCGGCCCCCTTGCGACTTCGCTGGCATCTAATCAGCAGCGGGGCGGCGATACCACCACGGATGCGACGCTTGCACGGGATAGTTGCGACATGGGCGAGGGCTCGCCACTGCCTGAAAAAGTTGCTAACTGTCTAATTAATGTGCAATAGCGGTCGGGCCGCAGGCGGCCGGGGCCGGGGCCGGGGTGCGGTCCTTGCGGCGCGGCCGAGCCAGGGTGAAGGAACATATCATGCATTTGCCCGCCCCGATCATCCTTGGCGACACGCGACTGGGACCGCCGGTGTTTCTGGCACCGATGGCGGGGATTACCGACCTGCCGTTCCGGCGGGCCGTGGCGCGCCATGGGGCCGGATTGATGGTCAGCGAAATGGTCACCTCGACCGAGATCGTGACGCACCGACCCTCGACGCGGGCTTCGGTGCGCGCCAAGGCCCTGACCGAGGGCGCCCTGCCCGTCAGTGTCCAGATCGCCGGCCGCGAGGCCGGGGCCATGGCCGAGACCGCGCGCATCGTCGAGGCAATGGGCGCGCGGATCATCGACATCAACATGGGCTGCCCGGCCAGGAAGGTGACCGGCGGCTTGTCGGGGGCGGCGCTGATGCGCGATCTGGACCATGCGCTTGGTCTGATCGACGCGGTGGTCGGCGCGGTCAGCGTACCGGTGACGCTGAAGATGCGGCTTGGCTGGGACGATGACAGCCTGAACGCTCCCGAACTGGCGCGGCGCGCGACCGACGCCGGGGTGCGGATGCTGACCGTCCATGGCCGGACGCGCGCGCAGTTCTACAAGGGTCGCGCCGACTGGTCGCGGATTGCCGAGGTCGCGAATATTCCCAACCGACCGCCGCTGGTCGCCAACGGCGATATCGTGGACGCGCAGGCGGCGCTGGCGGCAATCGCTGCCTCGGGCGCCGAAGCGGTCATGGTGGGGCGGGGCGCGCAGGGTGCGCCCTGGCGGCTGGCGAGGATCGCCCACCAGATCTGGGGCACGCCGGCACCCGACATTCCCACCGGCGCGGCCTTGGCCGATGCGGTCCAGGAGCATTACGAGGATATCCTCGCTTTCTATGGCGCCCAGCTTGGGCTGCGCGTCGCCCGCAAGCATCTTGGCTGGTATGCCGAAGCCAACGGCGCCCCCTTGCGCGCCGAGATGCTGCGCGCCGACAGCCCCGCGGCGGCGATCGCGCTGATCCGGCGGGGATTCGCAGATGCCGGGGGGATGGCGGCATGACCTGCCCGCGGCCGGCCGATTTCCGCGAGGCTCGCCCCGGTCCCGGCTGGGAGGCGCTGCCGCTGCCGACGCTGATCCTTGACCAGAAGGGGCGCGTCGCGGCCATGAACGATGCGGCCGAGATCTGGCTGAACCTCTCGCGCAATTCGACCATCGGCAAGGCGTTCGAGGGGGACCCCATCGCCAAGCGGCTGAGGGTCAGCCCCTCGCTTCGCCCGCTGATCGGCCGGGTCCTGAGCAGCGACGAGGCCCTGTATCAGGCCGATGTCCGCTTCGAGATCGGCGACCGTGCGGGTGGCCACCAGGACCGGCACGCCGCCGTCCATGCGGGACCGGCGGGCGATTCCGGAGGCGCGGTGATCTTGCTTCTGGTGCCTCTGGAGGATGCCGGGCTGCACCATCAAAGCCGCGCCGTCCGGACCGCGGCCCGCAGCGCCATCGGCATGGCCGAAATGCTGGCACATGAGATCAAGAACCCGCTGGCGGGCATCCGCGGCGCCGCGCAGGTGATGGCCATGAACGCCTCGCCCGACGACCGCGAGATGGCCGAGATGATCGTCAGCGAAACGCGCCGCATCGTGACTCTGCTGGAGCAGGTGGAACGATTCGGGGACACCTCGGCGCCCAGGCTGGTGCCGGTCAATATCCACGACGTTCTGGAGAAGGTCCGCCGTTCGGCGCAGGTCGGATTTGCCAAGCGCGTCCGGATCCTGGCCGATTACGACCCCTCGCTGCCGCCCGCCCTGGCCGATCCCGACCAGCTGACACAGGTCTGCCTGAACCTTGTGAAGAATGCGGCCGAGGCGCTGGCAGGCGTCGCAAGGCCGACCATCCGGCTGCACAGCGCATATGACCACACGCTGCGCCTGCCACCGGAGGACGGCGATCCGGGCGGCCGGCCGTTGCCCTTGCAGATCGTGATCGAGGATAACGGCCCCGGGCTGCCCCCGGCGATCGCAGACCAGATCTTCGAACCTTTCGTGTCGGGGCGCGAGAACGGCACCGGGCTGGGGCTTGCTCTGGTCAGCAAGATCATCACCGACCACGGGGCGCTGATCCGGGTGGACAGCCGACCGGGACGCACCGCATTTCGCATTTCCCTGCCCAAGGCATAAGGACCCAGACCATGGACGGAACCGTTCTGATCGCTGACGATGATCGCACCATCCGCACCGTGCTGACACAGGCGCTGACGCGTGCCGGTTGCCGGGTCCACGCGACAGGCAGCCTGGCGCAGCTGTCGAAATGGGTGGAGGAGGGGCGCGGCGATCTGGTCATCACCGACGTGATGATGCCCGACGGCAACGGCATCGATCGTATCCCCGCCATCCGAGAGGCGCGGCCCGATCTGCCGGTGATCGTGATCTCGGCCCAGAACACCATCGTCACCGCCATCCGCGCGACCGAGGCAGAGGCGTTCGAATACCTGCCCAAGCCCTTCGACCTGCCCGACCTGATGAGCAAGGCCAATCAGGCCCTGTCGCGCAAGCCGCGCAAGTCCGATCCTGTCCCGGACGCCGCGCCGGCCCCGCGCGTCGCCGCCGATCCCGCGATGCCGCTGATCGGACATGCGCCGGCGATGCAGGCGCTGTTCCGGATGGTCGCCCGGGTGCTGAACGCCGACCTGCCGGTTCTGATCGCCGGCGAACCGGGGGTCGGCAAGTCCACCATCGCGCGGTCTTTCCACGAATTGTCGGATCGGCGCGAGGCGGGTCTGGCGTTCCTGACCTCGGCCGATGCCGGCGAGGACGCCGTCAGCCGTGCCGCCGAGAAGGCGCGTGCCGGGACCCTGGTGATCGAGAACCCGGCCGGGTTCGACACGGCTGCCCAGGCGCGGCTGATCGGTCTGATCGAGGCGATGGAATCAAGCCCTGAACGGACCAGCGCGCCGCGCATCGTGGCGACGACCGGTCCCGATCCGCAGGCCGATGTGTCGTCCGGGCGCCTGCGCTCGGATCTTTATTACCGGCTGGCCGGGGTGACGGTGGCGGTGCCGCCGCTGCGGGCCCGCGTCGATGACATCCTGCCGCTGGCCTCGCATCTGCTGGCACGCGCCGTGGCACAAGGCCTTCCGGACCGAAGCCTTGCTGACGAGGCGTCGGCCCTGCTGCGCGCCCATCCCTTTCCGGGCAATGTCCGCGAACTGGAAAACATGATGCGCCGTCTGGCCCTGACCGCAAGCGGCCAGGTCATTACCGCTGCCGAGATGCGCGAGGCGCTGAGCCAGCAGTCGGTGCCGCACGCCCCGGCATTGTCCTCGGTGCCTGCGGCGCCGGTCGATACCGGCGCCGCAGGCACCACGCCTCTGGCGTCGGGCCATGGCCGGCTGTCCGATTCGGTCGAGGCCCATCTGCAACGCTATTTCGACCTGCACGGCGACGCGCTGCCGCCGCCGGGCCTCTACGACCGGATCCTGCGCGAGGTCGAACGCCCGTTGTTGCAGGTCGCGCTGGACGCAACCGGCGGGAATCAGCTGCGTTGCGCCGATTTGCTGGGGATAAACCGCAATACCCTGCGCAAAAAGCTGACCGAGCTGAATATCGAGGTGACACGCCGCCGCAAACTGATGTAAAACCGCCACAGGTGGCAGGGCCGGAGTTACGGCGCTGCAACAGCAAAGCCGCGCAAGACGGCGAGTGGGGAATATGGCAGCGTCCGCATCAGGGCTGAGCTGGGACAGGCTGGCACGCATCAGGCTGCCACGGCGATGGCGGGGCGTCCTGGCCTGGGGCGTGCTGGTCATCGGCGCTATCCTGGTCGCCGCGACCATGACGGTGCTGGGGCCGCTCAGCCACGGCGTGGAAAGCCGCATGCTGCGGCTGATCCTGCTGTTGGACCTTCTTTATCTGATCTGCCTGATCGGTCTTGTGGTCGCGCGGATGGCGCGGCTGATAACGGCGCGTCGAGCCTCGGCGGCGGGGTCGCGCCTGCACGCCCGGCTGGTCACCGTCTTTGTCGGCCTGGCGCTGGTGCCAACCGTCCTGGTGGCATTGTTCGCGGGGCTTCTGGTCAATATCGGCCTGGAAGGCTGGTTCTCGGACCGGGTCCAGCAGGTCGTCATGACATCGCAGGCCGCCGCGGAAGCCTATCAGGAAGAGCATCGCCACGACCTGACCGAGGATGCCCGCGCCCTTGCGGGCGTGCTGACGCAGGCAGGCCGCGCCAACCCGATGATCGACGATGGCGAAATGCGACAGCTTCTGGTGCAGGGGCAGGCGCTGATCCAGCGTGGCCTGCGCGAGGCCTATATCATCAACGGTGCCGGACAGATCCGGGCGCGCGGCGAACGCAGCTACCTGTTCTGGTACGAGGCGCCGGCAAGCGATCAGTTCGACGAGGCGCAAACCGACGGGCTGGTGCTGATCGAGGACTGGCAGAACAACGAATTCCGCGCCTTGGTCGCGTTGCCGCCACTGGCTGACCGCTACCTGTACGTCACCCGCGATGTGGATGGAAATCTGCTGGGGTTGCTGGACGATACGCGCGCAACGGTCGGCGACTACCGGCGGCTCGAGGAAACCCGAGGCCAGGTCCTGTTCGAGTTCTCGCTGGTCTATCTGGGATTTGCCCTGCTGCTGGTCGCGGCCGCCGTCTGGCTGGGTCTGTGGTTCGCGTCGCGACTGTCCCGGCCGATCGGCGCGCTGGCGGTGGCCAGCGAGCAGGTCGGTCGCGGCGATCTGGATGTCCAGGTCCCCGAACCGGACACCGGCGACGAGATCCAGACGCTTGGCGAAAGCTTCAACCGCATGACCCGGCAGTTGAAGGCGCAGCGCGAGGAACTGATCGAAAGCTATCGCGCCAGCGACGAGCAGCGCCGTCTGTTCGTCAACGTGCTGACCTCGGTCACCTCCGGCGTGATCGGACTGGATGCGGCGGGCGAGATCGACTTTGTCAACCGTTCCGCGACCCGGCTGCTGGGGCTGGACCCCAAAAGCGACATCGACGCGCTGCTGTCCGAAGTCGTGCCGGAATTCGCCCCGCTTTTCGAGAAGTTGTCGGCTTCGGTCGCCGAAGCGGTGCAGGACGAGGTGCGATTGTCGCGCGAAGGGCGGGTCGAAAGCCTGCTGGTCCGCATGGCAGTGCGGCGCGGTGCCGCCGGCGGTCTGGAAGGCTATGTCGTGGCCTTCGACGACGTGACCGAACTGGTCAGCGCGCAGCGCATGGCCGCGTGGGGCGACGTCGCCCGCAGGGTCGCGCACGAGATCAAGAATCCGCTGACGCCGATCCAGCTTTCGGCGGAAAGACTGCGCCGGAAATTCGGCCCGCTGGCCGGGCCCGAGGACAAGGCTTCGCTGGATCAGTATGTCGATGTGATCATCCGCCAGACCAGCGATCTGCGCAGGATCGTCGACGAGTTCAGCCGCTTTGCGCGCATGCCGGAGCCGGACCGGGCCGAAACCGATCTTGCCGCCCTGCTGCACGAGACAGTGCTGCTGCAGCAGGACGCGCTGAAAGGCGCCCTCGACGCGCGCATCCCCGATCAGCCGGTGATCGTGGATTGCGACGCCGGAATGCTGCGGCAGGCATTCACCAACCTCATCAAGAACGCCGGCGAGGCGGTCGAGGAACGCGCACAGGACAGTCCCGAGGGCTGGGTGCCGCATATCCAGGTCGAGCTGGCCGCCGACCATGACAGCGTGACCATCCGCATCACCGATAACGGAGCGGGGCTGCCGGCCGACCGGTCACGCCTGTTCGAGCCCTATGTGACCCTGAAGTCCCAGGGCACCGGGCTTGGGCTGCCCATCGTCAAGAAGATCGTCGAGGAACACGGCGGCAGCCTGTCGCTGACCGACGCGCCCGGCCGTGACGGCGCCATGGCCGAGATCCGATTGCCGCGCGAGCGCCACCCGGTGCGCGGCGCCACACGCAGGACCAGACAAGAAAAAGACGAGGCGGGAACGACATGAACGACATTCTGATCGTCGATGACGAGCGCGACATCCGCGAACTGATCGCGGACATCCTGAAGGACGAGGGGTTCGATATCCGGCTGGCGTCCAATTCCGACGAGGCCGTGGCGGCGCTGAACGAGAAGGAACCGGCCCTCATGGTGCTGGATATCTGGCTGAAGGACAGCCGGATGGACGGCATCGACATCCTCAAGCAGGTCAAGCGCAACAATCCGGATGTGCCGGTGATCATCATCTCGGGTCACGGCAACATAGAGATCGCGGTCGCCGCGATCCGGCAGGGTGCCTATGACTTCATCGAGAAGCCTTTCAACATCGACCAGCTGATGGTGGTGGTGAACCGTGCGATGGAGACCAGCCGCCTGCGACGCGAGAACAGCAGCTTGCGTCGTGGCGGGGACCGAGCGACCGAAATGCTGGGCCAGTCGGCCGCGTTCAAGCGGCTGCGCGACAATCTTGACAAGGTGGCCAAGTCGAATGGCCGGGTGATGCTGACCGGCGAGCCCGGATCAGGCAAGGAACTGGCAGCGCGCTATATCCACGCGCACAGCCCGCGTGCCTCGGCGGCCTTCATCACCGTGCCCTGCGCCAGCATCGAACCCGAGCGCATGGAAGAGGTGCTGTTCGGACGCGAAAGCGCCGAGCGTGGCATCGAGCCTGGCCTGCTGGAACAGGCGCATGGCGGGGTGATCTATTTCGACGAGGTCGGCGACATGCCGCTGGGGACCCAGCCCAAGATCCTGCGGGTGCTGACCGAACAGCAGTTCAGCCGCGCCGGAGGCAGCGACAAGGTGCGGGTGGATCTGCGGGTGATCTCATCCACCAACCGGATCCTGACGGCCGAGATCGCGGCCGGCCGGTTCCGGCAGGAACTGTATGACAGGCTGAACGTCGTGCCGGTCGCGGTGCCCTCGCTGGCCGAGCGGCGTGAGGACATCGCGCTGCTGGCCCGGCACTTCATCGAACAGTTCAACAGCACCCAGGGCCTGCCGGCGCGCGAGCTGCCCGAGGAAAGCGTCGCCGCGCTGCAGGCGATGCGATGGCCGGGCAATGTGCGGCAGCTTCGCAACGTGATCGAGCGGGTCCTGATCCTGGCCGAGGAAAGCGGCCCGATCCAGCCGACCGAGCTGGAGCCGCAGGGGACGACGCCCGAGAATGGCGACACGCTGAGTCTGGGGCCGCAGATCACGGCAATGGCGCTGCGCGAGGCGCGCGAGATGTTCGAGCGCGAATACCTGCTGGCTCAGATAAACCGCTTCGGCGGAAATATCAGCCGAACGGCCCAGTTCGTGGGAATGGAACGCAGCGCCCTGCATCGCAAGCTCAAGTCGCTTGGGGTCGTCGGCGGCCTGCGCACTGACGAGGAGATGTTGACCGGCAAGTGACGGGGCCGCTTCCGGCGTCAAGGCGACGCGTATCGGACGGGGAAAATCGAACGTGGTCGGCGACGCACTGCCAATCTAGCGCCGCCGACCACGCCCAAGCCAGCCTGACTGGTGACGGCGTTCGGGGGAAACAAACATGATGCTAGGCGGTGAACGGCGGCGGGAGCAGACGAAACCGCGGCCGGTCACCCTTGGCATTCTCCATCTCCGTTCTGACGGCTGTCTTGGCCCGGGTTGTTTTAAGCGGCAAGGACTCGACATGCGGTCGAGACGAAGCGGCGCGGATTGCCTGATATCAGGATCGCGCGTGACCGGATGCATCTGTGCGATCTGGCGGACAGGATATCGGCATTCGCATTCGGTCGTCTGCCTCATCTCTTTCTGGCTTGGGTCAAGTTTACCCATGGTTAACTATTAAGCGCTAGCTGGTCACGTTTCAAGGGTCGCAGAGCGGACGCCATGATGCTCGGTCGTGACCGCTGCGTGGCCGTGGCGGTGCATGCGAGGATGGTTGCGCGAGACGACGGCGCGCCTTAGGCAAGGATCAAGGCGGTTCGCCGCATCGGCACGAGGGCTGGGATGAAGATCATCATCTGCGGGACGGGACAGGTCGGCTGGCAGATCGCCCGGCATCTGTCAGGCGAACGAAACGACGTGACGGTCATCGACAACAACAGCGAGCTGGTCCGCCGGGCGACCGATGCTCTGGATGTGCAGGGAGTCACCGGATTTGCCAGCCATCCAGACGTGCTGGACAGGGCCGGGGCGCGCGACGCGGACCTGATCATCGCCGCGACCTATTCGGATGAGGTGAACATGGTCACCTGCCAGGTCGCGCATTCGGTCTTCCAGATCCCCCGCAAGATCGCCCGACTGCGCAGCAGCGCCTATCTGGACGCGATCTATTCCGATCTCTACCGCACCGATCACCTGCCTATCGACGTGGTCATCAGCCCCGAACGCGAGGTCGCCAAGGCCGCGCTGCAACGCCTGTCAGCCCCCTCGACCTTCGATGTCGAGACGTTTCTGGGCGGCAAGATGCATCTGCTGGGCATCCTGCTGGAAGAGGATTGCCCGGCGCTGAACACCCCGCTGCGGCAACTGAACGAGATTTTCTCCAGCCTGCGCGCGATCGTGACGGGCGTGCGGCGCGACCGGCGGCTGTTCGCACCCGAGGCGGGCGATCAGTTGTTCGCGGGCGACCAGATCTATATCTTCAGTCATGCCGAGGATGTGAACCGGACGCTCGAGATCTTCGGCAAGCCGCCGCAAAAACAGGAACGCGTGGTCATTATCGGTGCAGGCAATGTGGGCCTGGCCGTTGCGCGGACGCTGGAAGCTCGGGCTGACCGGATCCGGGCCAAGCTGATCGAACGCGACAGGGCGCGCGCAGAATACGCCGCCGACCGGCTGGAACGGACCATCGTGCTGAACGGTGACGGATTGTCGGCGGAACTGCTGGAAGAGGCCGCCGTGCCTAGCGCCGATGCGGTGCTTGCCGTGACCGACGACGACAAGACGAATATCCTTGCAGCGGTCCGGGCCAAGCAGGCCGGCGCCAAGATGGCCATCTCGCTCATCAACGACCCGACGCTGGTGCCACTGATGGGGGCGCTGGATATCGATGCCTACATCAATCCGCGCGCCACCACGGTTTCGACCATTCTGCGCCATATCCGGCATGGCCGCGTGCGCGACATCTACTCGATCGGGGACGCCGAGGCCGAGGTGATGGAGGCGCAGGTGCTGTCGACCTCGCCGATGTCGGGGCGGGCGATCCGCGATATCGAGTTTCCCGAGGGCGTGCTGATCGGCGCGGTGCAGAAGGGCGACCGCATCATCAAGCCGTCGTCCGACACCCGCATCGAAGAGGGCGATCTCGTGCTGATCTTCGCGCTGACCAAGGACGTGCCGGAGGTCGAGCGCCTTCTGCAGGTCTCGATCGACTTCTTCTGAGGCCGCGCCGTTGTCGCCGCTCATGCGCCAACCCTTCCTGGTCCAGCTGTCCGTCATCGCGGCGCTGTCGATGCTGGTTCCCGCAGCCTATGCCTCGGTGGTGAACGAGAACGCGATCGCGCGCCATTTCTTCTATTCGGCGCTGATGATCCTGATCCTCTCGGGGATGATCGGGCTGGCGACGATTGCCAATCCGCGCCGCGGCCGGGCCCGCGACACGTTGCTGAGCATGCTGGCGGCCATGGCGTTGCTGCCGCTGATCCTTGCGGTGCCCTTTGCCGAAAGTCTGCCCGATACCGGGATGTTCAACGCCTGGTGGGAGATGGTGTCGTCGCTGACCACCACCGGCGCGTCGCTGTATTCCGCAGATCTGCTGCCCGCGCCGCTGCATCTGTGGCGCGCGCTGGTCGGCTGGATGGGCGGGTTCTTCATGCTGGTGTCGGCCATTGCCGTCCTCGCGCCTCTTCGGGTGGGCGGGTTCGAGATCATGTCCAGTCCCTATGGTCGCGATGAGCGGTTCCAGAAGCTTCCCGAATCGTCCGACCCGCGCGCGTTGCAGCCGCATCTGTCCGCGCCGGAATTCCGCACCGAACTGAACGATCCCGCCTTTCGACTGCTGCGCAGCGCCCAGAAAGTGCTGCCCGTCTATGCCGGTCTGACCCTGCTGATGTGGCTTGTCCTGCTGCTGCTTGGCGACGACTCGCTGGTGGCGCTGTGCCGCGCGATGGGCACGCTGGCGACCAGCGGGATTTCGCCGGTCATCGGGCCGGCCGGCGAAAGCTCGGGTGTGGCCGGCGAGATGGTGGTGTTCCTGTTCCTGATCCCGGCCCTGTCGCGACGCTTCTGGCCGGGCGGCGGAGAACTGCGCGCGACCGAGCGCATGATCGAGGATCCCGAACTGAAGATGGCGGCCGGACTGGTGACGCTGGTCACCCTCGTGCTGTTCATGCGGCATTTCCTGGGCGCGATCGAGGCTGCCGGCGAGGGTCCGGCCGCGCCCCTCATCATGGCCGATCTGCGGAACGCGCTGTCGGCTTTCTGGGGCGGGCTTTTCAATGCCCTCAGCTATCTGACCACGACGGGCTGGAACTCGGTGGATTGGCAGGGTTCGCGCGCATGGTCCGGGCTGACCTCTCCCGGCCTGATCCTGGCGGGGCTGGCGATGATGGGCGGCGGGGTCGCCACCACCGCGGGCGGCGTCAAGCTGCTGCGGGTCTATGCGCTGGCCCGGCACGGAGAGCGCGAGATGGAGCGGATCATCCATCCCAGTTCGGTCGCAGGCGGCGGGCGGATTGCGCGTCGGCTGCGCCGCGAAGGCGCTTATCTGGCGTTCATCTTCTTCATGCTGTTTGCCATGTCCATCGCGGTCACCGTCGCGCTGGTGTCGATCAAGCAGATCGAGTTCGAAACGGCGACGATCCTGTCGATCGCCGCGCTGACCAATACCGGCCCGCTTGCCGCCGCGATCCCGCTGACTCCGGCCTTTGACGGCACCGCCGGAATCGCCTCGGCGCCGTGGCAGGGCTGGTCGGGCCTGCCGGCGATGACCAAGACGATCCTGGCCTTCGCGATGATCGTGGGGCGGCTGGAAACGCTGGCCATCATCGCGCTGTTCTCGCCGGATTTCTGGCGCCGCTAGGCTGCGTCGACGGGGATCCTGTTCCGGGCGCGATACGGCACGGCACTTTCAGCGACAGCCGCAGCCGGGCCCGTGCGATTGATTTTTCCCTGGTCCGCCCGATCTTGCATGGCCCCGTTGGCTGACATAGATGTTGGGAAAGCCTCAGGAAACCACCAGCAGGACAGTGCGTATGGCCAATGACAAGCAGAATTTGCAGGATGCCTTTCTGAACCACGTCCGCAAGGCGAAAGTGCCGGTGACGATTTTCCTTATAAATGGCGTCAAGCTTCAGGGCGTGATCACCTGGTTCGACAATTTCTGCGTCCTTCTGCGTCGGGACGGCCAGTCGCAGCTGGTCTACAAGCACGCGATCAGCACGATCATGCCGGGCCAGCCGATTTCGCTTTACGAAAGCGAGGACTGATTGGCCGAACCGACCGCGACCGAGGCGCGTCCCACGCGCGCCTTCGTGATCCATCCCGATCTGGGTCATTCCCGCACCCAGCGACGGCTGCCCGAAAACGCGCTGGACGAAGCCGTTGCCCTGGCTCGGGCGCTGCCGGGAACCGAGATCGTCGGCGCCGAGGTCGCACGGCTGCGCGATCCCAATCCTGGCACGCTGTTCGGCAAGGGCAAGCTGGCCGAGATCGGTGACAGGCTGCGCGATGCAGAGGCCGAGCTTGTGCTGGTCGATGGTCCCGTCACGCCCGTTCAGCAGCGCAATCTGGAGAAGGACTGGGACGTCAAGCTTCTGGACCGGACCGGCCTGATCCTCGAGATCTTCGCCGACAGGGCGCGCACCCGCGAAGGTGTGTTGCAGGTCGAACTGGCCGCGCTGTCCTATCAGCGCACGAGGCTGGTTCGCGCGTGGACCCATCTTGAACGCCAGCGCGGCGGGTTGGGCTTCGTTGGCGGACCCGGCGAGACGCAGATCGAGGCCGACCGCCGGGCTATCGACGACCAGATGACGCGACTGCGGCGGCAGCTTGAGCGAGTGGTCAAGACGCGCACGCTGCACCGTGCCGCCCGCGCCCGGGTTCCTTACCCGATCGTGGCACTGGTCGGATATACCAACGCAGGCAAGTCGACGCTGTTCAACCGCATGACCGGCGCCGAGGTGATGGCCAAGGACATGCTGTTCGCGACCCTGGACCCGACCATGCGCGCCGTGCGCCTGCCCGATGCCGGTGGCGGCGGCGGCGGTCGCAAGATCATTCTTTCCGATACCGTCGGCTTCATCAGCGACCTGCCGACCGAACTGGTCGCGGCGTTCCGCGCCACGCTTGAGGAAGTTCTCGAGGCCGACCTGATCCTGCATGTGCGCGACATCAGCCACCCGGAAACCGAGGAACAGGCGGCCGACGTGGCCGAGATCCTGGACAGCCTGGGCGTGGATGAAGACGTCGAACTGATCGAGGTCTGGAACAAGATCGACGCGCTGAGCGCCGACACCCGGGCCGCCTTGCGCCGCACCGATGCCCGTACCGAAGGCGTCCAGGCCGTCAGCGCCCTGACGGGCGAGGGCATGGAGGATCTTGTCCGGGCCATCGACGCGCATCTGTCCAGAGCCCTCGACGAGCCGCGACATGCGGCCGCCGTGACCCTTGATTTCGCGGACGGGCGCCGTCGCGCCTGGCTTCACGAGGCCGGCGTGGTCGAGCGCGAGGAGGCGGGGGAAAACGGGCTGGTCCTGCACCTGAACTGGACGGCGCGGCAGCAGGCGGGCTTCGAGGCACTGGAGCAGCCCGAAGACTGACGGCCTCCCCGGGAACCGGTTCCGGGATATGTGGCGCAACGCAAAGGCTGGCAAGGCATGGACTGGAACGAGAGGTTCGGCGACGAAAGCTATCATTACGGCGAAGCCCCGGCGACGTTCGTAAAAACCCATATGAGGCATCTGGGCGACGCGGCGCGGGTGCTGACCATCGCCGAGGGAGAGGGGCGCAACGCCGTCTGGCTGGCCGCCCAGGGCTATCGGGTGACGGCTGTCGAACCGACAGAGGCAGGCCGCAGGAAGGCGCTGGACCTGGCTGCGCGGCACGCTGTGTCGATCGAGTGGCGGGCAGAGGACCTGGCCGAATTTGCCTGGCCGGACGAAGCCTTCGACGCCGCTCTTGGTTGCTTCTTCCAGTTCGCCGGGCCCGAATTCAGGGCGCGTATTCTCGTCGGCCTGGGCCGTTCCGTGCGGCCCGGGGGGCAGGTGTTTCTGCACGGCTTCAGCACGCGACAAATGGCCAACAGTTCGGGAGGGCCCAGGGTCGAGGCCCAGTTGTGGACCGTGCCGATGATCCTTGCGTCGTTTCCCGGCTGGCAGGTGATCCGCGCCGAAGACCATGACGCGATTCTGGATGAGGGGCAGGGCCATGCCGGGCTTGCAGCCCTGATCGACGTGATCGTGAAAAAACCGGCCTAGGCAGGCATTTCATGCGCCCAGGGCGGGTTGGCGCCGGGCCGCGAGACCGTGATTGCGGCGGCCTGTGCGCCAAGCGTCAAGGCGGCACGGATCTGATCAGCGGTGATCGCGCCGAGCCCGTCCTTTGACAGCACGCCCTGGCGGCGCAGGCTGGCCAGCACGCCCGCATTGAAGGTATCGCCCGCCCCGATCGTGTCGGCCACGCTGGTTCTGACGGCGGGGGCGATGACTGTCTCTCCGGACCAGTATGCGCGCGCGCCCGACGCCCCGCCGGTCTGGAGGACGAGTTTCGGCCCGGCCTCATGCAGCCTCTTCGCGGCCTCGTCATGGGCCAGGTCCGGATAGAGCCAGTCCAGATCGTCCCCCGACAGCTTGACGATGTCGGTCATCGGCAGCAGGCGATCAAGCCGGGCGCGAAAGGCGTCGGCGTCCGTGATGAAGAACGGCCGGATGTTGGGGTCGATCATCACCGGCAGCCGTTCGCGGTTCTGCGCGGTCAGCGCTTCGATCGCCGCGCCGCACGGATCGGGCACAAGGCTGATCCCCCCGATGAACAGCGCTTCGATGTCGTCGGGCAACGGGGGCAGATCCTCGGGCGACAGCATCCGGCCGGCGGACCCCTCGTCGTAGAAGGAATAGCGTGCGTCACCGTCGTTGAGCGTCACCACCGCCAGCGTGGTCAACCGATCCGAGCGCGGGCAAAGGCTGGTGTCGACGCCAGCCTCGACGAGCGGTTCCAGCAAGACATCGCCAAAGGCATCGCGGCTGATCGGCCACAAATAGGCCGTCGGTTCGCCCAGGCGCCCCAGCGCGACGGTCGTGTTATAGACCGCGCCGCCCGCAAGGGGCCGGAACATGCCATCTGACGGCACCATGTCGATCAGCGATTCGCCCGCGCACAGGATCATGACTCGTCCCTTTCACCCTAATAGCCCTGGATCACATGGTCCGCGCCCGGTATGCCCGCGCCCGGTGGCACGCCAGCGTCCAGCTGGATGTAACCCGCTGCATGGGCGAAATACAGGAAAACCGCTAGCGCAACCAGCGCCACGGCAATCGCGGCCGCGATTTTCCAGACAGACCACGGACGATCGCCCAGCACGCGCCCGGACTGTCCGTTGACCAGGAAGCGATAGCTTTTCCCGTTATAGCGATATGCGGCCGTCCAGACGGGCAGAAGAACATGCTTGAAGGTTTCGTTGCTGTATTCCGTGCGGATCTGCGCGACGCGCTGTTCGTCGCCGCCGATATCGCGGCGCGCGTCGTTGTGGATCACGGCTGCCATATGCTGGCGCGCGGTGCCATGACCGTCAGAGAGCGGGATGGTGTAGCCCTCGGCCTCGAACCCGGACAGATAGCCGGGACGATAGGGGCGCAGATGCGACAGGTCCCACGGCGTCAGACCATCGGAGAAACGTCGCGGCAGCGAGGCAGACGCCAGCACCAGGACATCATTGAAGTCACGCGCGACATGGCCCGATGCTGCGCGCCAGCGAATCCGGCGCACCTGCTGTGCGACACGCTGGCTGCGGCCGTTGACCTGCCGCGTCACGTAGACGGTTTCGTGATACGCATCGCCGCGCTGGCCTGAATACGCCGATCGCGTTCGCGCGTCGAACGTCCAGTAAGGCGTATAGATGCCGCGCATCTTGCGCCCGCGCCGTGCATAGGCAACGAGGCCGGATGGCGCAAACCATAGCCGACCCAGCCAGTCCTCCATCGCCGCATGAGCCTGCGCCTCGCTCAGCAGGAATGGCAGCAGGCCTTGCGGCTTGATGCGTCGCGCGGCCCCGGTGTCGGCGACGACGGGCGTGGCGCAGAAGGGGCAGGCGCTGGCGTGGCTGGCACCCGCCATCTGGATGCGCGCGCCGCAATTGGGGCAGGCGAGGCTGCGCGTTTCCTCGGCCAGATCGGATGTGGAATCCAGATGCAAGCCCTGTTCCAGCGGCAATTCGACCAGTTCCGGCGATTTGTGCCCGGCGTCCCATTGCAGCGCCCGTCCCGCCGGGGGGGCGATGACGATCGCCGCATCGCCGACCGCGCCCTCGCCGATGCGCTGCCGATGTCCGCAATAGTCGCAGATCAGCGCCTGCTGACCCGGGCGGAAACGCAGGCTGGCCCCACAGTTCTCGCAGGGGTAGCGGTACTCGGTCGGCGGCGAGCTCATGGTCAGCCGGGCAAGGGCGGCGGCATGGTGGTGAACAACTGCGCCAGCTCCGGGACGTCATCCGCCTGCATCCAGCCGTCCTGACCTGGCGTCCAGACCAGCGTCTCGCGCGCGAACCTGCCCTCGGTCGCCATGCGGCCCAGATGTCCGCGACCGTAAGGCCCCTGTGCCGCGCCGTCCAGCGCGACATGCCAGACCGTCTCGACCTGCTTGCCGGGCAAGGGGGGCGGCGCCCCGGCCGTGACCGTTGCGGGCTGGCCCTGGGAAACAGCCTGGGGACCCCAGGGGCCGGGGCGCGCCATGCCCATGCCCATCGCGGCCCCCATCGCCGCGCCCATGCCGGCCCCGGCGCCGCCGGTGTTCTGGCTGGCGTTCAACATCGCTTCGCTGGCGGCGTATTGGCCGAAGCGGTCAAGATCGCCGATGATCCCCATGGAGGTCCGCTTGTCCAGCGCCTTCTCGACCGCTTCGGGCATGCTGATATTCTCGATATAGAATTCGGGGATCGTCAGCCCGTATGCGGCGATCACCGGCTCGATCGCCTTGGCGACCATCCTGCCCAACTGGTCGGTGTTCGCCGCCATGTCCAGCACCGGGATGCCGGACCCCGCGATCATGCGCGAGAATTCCTGCGTGATCACGTTGCGGATTTGGAAACTGATCTCGTCGCGGGTGAATTCGCCGTCGGTGCCGACAATTTCGGACATGAACCGCGCCGGCTGGGTCACGCGCATCGAATAGGTTCCGAAGGCGCGCAGGCGGACGGGACCGAATTCAGGGTCGCGCGCGATCACCGGGTTCTTGGTGCCCCATTTCAGGTCGGTGAATCGCGTCGTGTTGACGTAGTAGATTTCCGACTTGAACGGGCTGCGGAACCCGTGATCCCAGTGCTGCAGCCGCGTCAGGATCGGCATGTTGTTGGTTTCCAGCAGATAGAGGCCGGGGCCGAACACATCCGCCAGTTGTCCCTCATGGACGAAGACGGCAGCCTGTCCTTCGCGGACGGTCAGCTTGGCGCCATATTTGATCGCCTTGCCGACGGTGGGGAAGCGGTAGACCATCGTGTCGCGGCTGTCATCTGTCCATTCGATGATCTCGATGAACTCGCCGCCGAGAATGTCGAAGATGCTCATGCGATGAGCCTTTCCTGCCTGGGCCGTGCCGAGGGCATTCAGGGCCGGGACGGGCGGATTGTCAATCGCCGCGGGCCGATCGTCGGGTCGCGCATGCGCGCCTCAGCCCTGCGGTGCGGACAGCGCAGCGAGCCAGCTTCGCAACGCCGCCAGGCTTTCCGGCTCGTCCAGCCAGGGCACATGGGCGCGGCCCGGGATCTCGGCATGGATCAGGTCCGGGCGGCGGCGCTGCATCTCGAGCGCGACCTCTGGCGACAGCAGGTCGGAATTCGCGCCGCGGATCAGCGCGACCGGCAGGCCGGCCGTGGCGTCCCAGAGTGGCCAGAGATCGGGGGACTCGTCCGCGAATGCGGCAAGGAATGCCTCGCGCAGGGCGGGATCATAGCGGATCCGCAGCCCGTCGGGCGTTTCGGCATAGTGCCTCTGTGCGTCGGCCAGCCAGCGGCCTTCCGGCACATCGGCAAAGCCCGGCATCGCAGCGGGCAGTTTCGCGGCCAGCTCTGCATGCGTCGCCGCTTTCGGATTGCGGCCGACATAGTCCATGATCCGCTCAAGCCCGCCGCGATCGATCACCGGACCGACATCGTTGAGGCACAACCCCAGCAGGCGGTCATGAGCCACCGCCGCCAGCAGAAGCCCGATCAGTCCGCCGCGCGATGTGCCCAGCACCGCGGCCTGGCCGATCCCCAGATGATCCAGCAGGGCCAGCGCGTCGCGCCCTTCCTGAGGGACGTTGTAGGTGTCGGGGCCGGTCCAGTCCGACTGCCCGCGCCCACGATAATCCATGCGGATCAAACGCAGATCGGGCAGATGCGGGGCGAGATAGTCGAAATCCGCCATGTTGCGCGTCAGACCGGCCAGGCACAGCACGGGCAGGCCTGCGCCCTGGTCGCGATAGGCGATGCGTGCGCCATCCTCGGTGGTGAAGAACCGTGTCATGAAACTCTCCCTGGATTGCGCGGCGGTTCTGTTTCGGCAGCCTGTGGGACCTCGCTGATCCCCGGTCTTGCACTGTGCGCCAGCGTTGCGCTGACGGACAGGGAAAGCGACGCCAGGAACGAGCCGATGGCGACCGTCACGACAACGTCGAAGACTTGCCGTCGGGACAGTGTCCGCCTGCCACTGACCCGCGGCAACAGGATCAACGGGGCATGGGCCAGCCCGGCCGACAGCAGCGTCTCGGCCAGCCCGGGCCGGTTCCTCATCGCGGCGGCGGACAGCGTTTCGATGGCGAACTCCAAGCGACGGTCGGGAGGTTACAGGTTCTCGCTTTGCGGCATGCCCAGCACGTGGTAGCCGCCATCGACCGTCACGATCTCGCCGGTGGTGCAGGCGCCCCAGTCAGAAAGCAGCCAGCAGGCGGTACCGCCGATCGCCTCGAGCGTGGCGTTGGCGCGCAGTGGCGCGTTCGCCTCGGTATGGCGAAACGTCTTGCGCGCGCCGCCGATCGCTGCGCCGGCCAGCGTCTTCATTGGGCCCGGAGAGATCGCATTGACGCGGATGCCGTCGGGACCCAGATCATTGGCCAGATAGCGGACGCTGGATTCAAGGGCCGCCTTGGCCACGCCCATGACGTTGTAGAAAGGTGTTACCCGGTTCGACCCGCCATAGGTCAGCGTGATGATCGATCCGCCCCCCTGATCGTTGGCGGTCATCATCGGATGTGCGCGCCGCGCGACTTCGATCAGCGAATAGCAGCTGATGTCCAGGCTGCGCTTGAAGTTGGCGCGGCTGGTGTTCATGAACCGGCCCGTCAGCTCATCCTTGCTGGAAAAGGCGATGGCATGGATCAGGAAATCCAGCCGGCCCCAGCGCTTGGCGATGGTTGCGAACGCGGCGTCCAGCGAGGCGTCGTCGCCGACATCCACATCGACAAGCAGATCCGATCCGACCGAAGCAGCCAGAGGCTCTACCCGCTTGCCGAAGGCCTCGCCCTGATAGCTGAAGGCCAATTCCGCACCCTCGGCGGCGGCGGCCCGTGCGATGCCCCACGCGATGGAGCGCTCATTGGCGACCCCCATCACAAGCCCGCGCTTGTTCTTCAGAAGATCGCCCATGTTCTGCCCTCTGCGTCGTTTTATTATGTTATTCCAGATATCTGGACATCAACAGCGTGGCGTTGGTGCCACCGAAGCCAAAGCTGTTCGACAGCACCGAATCCAGACCCGCGTCGTCCACCCGGCTGGTGGCAATCTCGCTTGGCTGCAACTCGGGGTCCAGTGTCTGCACATTCGCCGAGGCGGCGATGAAGTCATGCTGCAACATCAGCAGGCAATAGATCGCCTCGTGGACGCCGGTCGCGCCAAGGCTGTGACCGGTCAGCGATTTGGTGGAACTGACCGGCGGCGTGCTTCCTTCGCCAAAGACGCGGCGCAGGGCCTTGATCTCGCCCAGATCGCCGACCGGGGTCGAGGTGCCGTGGGCGTTGACATAGCTGACCTTGCGCCCCTCGGGCAGCGTCGCCAGCGCGACCCGCATCGACCGTTCGCCACCCTCGCCGGACGGCGCGACCATGTCATAGCCGTCGCTGGTGGCGCCGTAGCCGGTCACCTCGGCATAGATCTTGGCGCCGCGCGCCTTGGCGTGTTCCAGTTCTTCCAGCACGACGACACCGCCGCCGCCCGCGATCACGAACCCGTCGCGGGTCGCGTCATAGGGGCGCGAGGCTGTTTCGGGCGTATCGTTGTATTTCGACGACATCGCACCCATCGCGTCGAACAGGCAGGACAGGGTCCAGTCCAGCTCCTCGCCGCCGCCGGCAAAGACGATGTCCTGCTTGCCCATCTGGATCTGCTCGACGCCGTTGCCGATGCAATGCGCGCTGGTCGAACAGGCCGAGGTGATCGAATAGTTCACGCCCTTGATCTTGAACGGCGTGGCCAGGCAGGCCGAGTTGGTCGAGGACATGCAGCGCGTGACCATGAACGGGCCCATGCGCTTGGGCGCGCCCTTTTCGATGACGATCTGATGGGCTTCGAAGAAGTTCGACGTGGAGGGTCCGCCCGATCCCATGATCAGCCCGCTGCGCGGGTTCGACACGTCGCTGTCCTCGAGCCCGCTATCCTTGATCGCCTGTTCCATGGCGATGAAGTTGTAGGCCGCACCCGGCCCCATGAAGCGCAGGTTGCGCTTGTCGATATGATCCTCGAGCACGATCTGCGGCATGCCGTGGATCTGGCTGCGGAAGCCGTGTTCGGCATATTCGGGCGCAAAGACGATGCCCGAGCGTCCGGTGCGCAGGCTGTCGGTTACCTCGGCTGCGTTGTTGCCGATGGGCGAAACGATGCCGAGCCCGGTGATGACGACGCGTCGCATGGGAAGGCCTCCTCCAAAAAATGTCAATTGGCCGACAGCGCGACCTTCATGTCCTTGACCTGATAGATGATCTCGCCATCGGCCTCGACCCGGCCGTCGGCAACGCCCATCGTCAGCCGGCGGGTCTGAACGGCCTTGGTGAAATCGACGAAGTAGCGAAGCAGCGTGCGGTCCGGGCGGACCATGCCGGTCAGCTTGACCTCACCCACGCCAAGCGCATAGCCGCGCCCCTGCCAGCCACGCCAGCCCAGGTTGAAGCCGGTCAGCTGCCACAGCCCGTCCAGACCAAGACAGCCCGGCATGATGGGATTGCCGGGGAAATGGCATGCGAAGAACCACAGATCGGGCTTTATGTCGAACTCGGCGACGACATGGCCCTTGCCGTGCGGCCCGCCGTCGCCGGAAATCTCGGTGATGCGGTCCATCATCAGCATGGGCGGCTCGGGCAGTTGGGCGTTGCCTTCTCCGAACAGCTCGCCGCGCGCGCAGGCAAGCAGATCGTCGCGGTCAAAGCTGGTCTGGGTCATTGCCATGCAGTCTTGCCTTCCATCCGGGCACAGTGCCGTCCCGTTTCCAAGTTCAGGTTGGTCTATCATTCGCCGCAAAGCCCGTGCAAGTCAAAGCGATGCGGGCCCGCCGCCGGGTCCCTCAGCGTTTGCGGACGAACTCTGCCCGCAGCACCAGCCCCCGGATCGAGTCGTGGCGGCCCTCGATGTGGCGCGGATCGTCGGTCAGCCGGATCGACTTGATGACGGTTCCCTGTTTCAGCGTCTGGCCTGCGCCCTTGACCTTCAGGTCCTTGATCAGCACGACCGCGTCGCCGTCCGCCAGAAAGTTGCCGGCGGCGTCCCGCACCTCGACCGCAGCGGCCGGTTGGGCATCGGTGGCCGCGGCCGGTCGCCATTCGCCGGTCGCCTCGTCGTAGATATAGTCGTCGTCACCGGTCATTGTCCCGCCCCCGTTGCCAGCCTGGTCGCGGGGGGATCCGGCCAGCTGGCACGGGCGCTGCTACAGCGCCGCGGTCCCGGGCGCAACGCGGGGCTCAGAACCACTGGCCCGGCTCCATCAGGCCAAGATCCATGAATTGCTGCGCGCTCCAGTCGAACCGGTGGGAATTGCGCCAGGTGAAGCTGCGGATCGAATCGCGCGATCCGGGATTCGTCGCCAGCGCCTTGGCGACCCGGAACGAGGCGATGGCCGATGTCGGGTTGTGGTGCCAGGGGCAGGAATAGGTATTGTATTCTGGGATGTTGAAATGATGATCCGCACCGATTGTCAGCCCCTTCCGGGCCCGGAACAGCGCGATGCGGTCGATCCGACGTCGGTCAGCGGGCAGATGTTCCTCGAACCGCCAGCGCAACCCGCCGTGAAAGGCAAGCTGGCGATCGAGGGGCCGACCATCGGGTCCGGACAGGCCAAGCGCGTAATAACCGGTGCGGTCGAACATCGGCTCTTGCAGATCGACCGAGTCGGGGCATCTTTCCAGATCGGGAGTATAGAGATCGATCACATAGCTCAGCATCGCATCGCGACGTTCCTCGCCGTGGAATGCCAGCATTTCCCCGATCCGCCGATGTTCACAGAACGGAAAGAACAGGAATTCGGCGTTGAAGCAGTAATAGAGCCATGTGCCGACCGGCACCGCGCCGATCACCGCGTTGACGGCCTCGAGATGGGCCGCCGGCTGGCGCGTGTCCCAGCCCAGATTGGTGATTCGGCCCGCGCCATCCTCGGGCAGGATGATGGGCTCGGGCGAAAGCGCCAGGATATGGCGGAAACCAAGCTCAAGATGGTGCTGCAACGTCTCGCGGATCGCGGCTTCGTCCTCGATGAGGATGATCGCAAGAGGGCCAGCTCCGATCGCTTCGGGCATGCGGCGAAGAAAATCCTTCAACGCCGGAAACGCGGGCGTCACTTCATCACCGCCTTGACCTGATCCAGAGCCGCGCGCAGCAGTTCGGGATTCGTCGCCGCCGTCTCGACCAGCCGGCGCAGTGTCGCCTTTTGCGGTTCGCTGATCTGGGCGTCGTTGATGATCCTCGTGACCTGTGCGGCATCAAATCCTTCGGGCGTCAGCAGCGCCTCGATCTGGGCCGCGGCCGCGGTCGCGTCGGCAGCCCTTGCGGTGGCCTCGGCGGCATCCTCGGCGGCGTCGGCGGTTTCGGCGGCAGCATCCTGTTCCGCAATCGTGCCGGTGGCCGCGTCCGCGGCGGCATCGGCGGCCCGGGCGGCGGCGGCGATCGCAGCCTCGGCCGCGGCCTCGGCCTCGGTCGCGGCGGCGCCGGCCGAGGGGACGCGTGCGTCCTGAGAGGCGCGGACGGCCTCGGCTGCCGCGTCCGCCGCGATGGCCGCCGCGTCCGCCGCCGCGTCCGCGGCATCGCCGACCTCGTCTGCGGGCACCGGTTTGCCGCCCGGAACCCGTGCGACCGTCTCCGAGACCGCGTCGGCCGTCGCCTGGGTTTCGCGGGCGGTGATCCCGGCAATCCCGGCCGCCTCGCCGGCCGCCGTGTCGGGCGTGGTCAGGTCGGATTGCTGCCGGTCAGCCTGCGGGACGTCCGGAACCTGATGGCTCGCGGACCACCACCACCAGCCGCCAAGCGCCACAAAGAGAATCAGGATCAGGGGCAAGAGCGTTCGCATGGCAGAGTTGTCCTTTCGCCCGGCCGAAGCCGCGTTGAGGGCGCTTATCGCACAGGGTGAAAACGCCGAAAAGCCATCAGCGGTCCGCGAAAGCCGCCGATTTCCCGCCTCAAGCCGTCATAAGCGCGGCCTGGCCGTTCAAATCCGGTTGAATCGCCGCGTCCGTGGGCTTATTTTCCATCCATTCCGCCATGGCCATAAAAGGAGTTCCGCCATAGCTCGTCGACCTCATAACGCACCGCCCACCCGCGATACCGGACCCCGCATCAATGAACGGATCCGTGTGTCCGAGATCCGCCTGATCGGCCCCGAGGGCGAAAATGTCGGCGTCGTGCCGCCTTCGGTCGGCCTTGATATGGCAAGGGACAGCGGGCTGGACCTGGTCGAGATCTCGCCCAACGCGACGCCGCCGGTCTGCAAGGTCATGGACCTTGGCAAGTTCAAGTACGAACAGCAGAAGCGCGAGGCCGAAGCGCGCAAGAAGCAGAAGGTCATCGACATCAAGGAGGTGAAGTTCCGTCCCGGAACCGACACCCATGATTACGACGTCAAGATGCGCAACGTGATGAAGTTCCTGGAAGGTGGCGACAAGGTGAAGGTCACCTTGCGGTTTCGGGGTCGCGAGATGGCCCACCAGGATCTTGGGCTGGACCTGCTGAACCGTGTCCGCGACGATGTCGGCGAGGCCGGCAAGGTCGAGGCGATGCCGAAGCTGGAAGGCCGCCAGATGGTGATGATGATCGCGCCACGCTGACCGCGTGCGGGACAATCGATACCGGGCCGCGCAGGCATCGCCGCGCGGCCTTTTTCTTGAGGGGACCGGGATGACGACGCAGGCACCCGTGATCGGGATGAAGCGGACCGGCGACGCGGATGCGGGGATCGCGCTGCCGTGCTATGCGACGGCCGGTGCCGCCGGCGCGGATCTGCGGGCCAATTTTCCCGCCGGACAGCGCGACGGGGTCGAGATTGCGCCCGGCCAGCGCGCCCTGATCCCGACCGGGCTTGTGCTGGCGATCCCGCCTGGCTGGGAGGTGCAGGTCCGGCCACGGTCGGGGCTTGCACTCAAGCACGGCGTGACGGTGACCAATGCGCCGGGCACGATCGACAGCGACTATCGCGGTCCGCTTGGGGTGATCCTGATCAATCTGGGCCAGCAACCGTATCGCGTCGCGCATGGTGATCGCATCGCCCAGATCGTCGCGGCACCGGCCCCTCGGGCGGAATTCGCCGAGGTCGAAGCCGTCACCGGGACCGCGCGCGGTTCGGGCGGCTTCGGCTCGACCGGGACCGTCTGATGCTGGGCTTGTGGCTCATGGCCGGCCTCGTCTTGCTGGCGCTGGTGCTGCGCCAGCCAAGGCGGCTGATCCTGCTGATCCTGGGATGTCTCTGGCTGATCTATGTGTTGCTGCTTGCCACGCTGCCGCAGTCGGAGTTGGCCCGGGCCATCGGCGGAAGCGCCGCCCAGTGGCTGGTGGCCGGAGGCGTCGTCGCGCTGATCCTTGCCTATCGCGGGATCCTGTCCCGCCTGCGTCTGCGCGCGCCACAGCCGGTCGGGCCAGCGCCGCGTCCGGATCCGCGGGGCAACGATATGGCGATGTCGGATGCCGAACTGGACCGCTATGCCCGCCATCTTGTCCTGCGCGAGATCGGCGGACCGGGCCAGATGCGCCTGCGCGGCGCGCGCGTGCTGGTCGCGGGTGCCGGCGGGTTGGGCGCCCCGGTCTGCCTCTATCTGGCGGCGGCGGGGGTCGGGCGGATCACGCTGGCCGATGATGATGTCGTCAGCTTGTCGAACTTGCAGCGTCAGGTCATCTTTCGGGCCGACCAGCGGGGCGAGGCGAAGGCGCTTGCGGCCGCGCAGGCCCTGGACGCGTTGAATCCGCATGTGACGGTAAGGCCGATCCTGCGCCGGATCGATGCGGCGGATGTCGCGCTGATCGGGGACCACGATCTGGTCATCGACGGCACCGACAGCTTTGCCGCGCGCGAGGCGATCAACCGGGCATGCGTCACGGCGGGGGTGCCGCTGATTGCGGGGGCCATCGCCCAGTGGGAAGGCCAGGTCACCCTTTACGACCCGGCTCAAGGCGGGCCTTGCCTGTCCTGTCTGTTCCCCCTCGCGCCTGCGCCGGGGCTGGCGCCGGCCTGCGCCGAGGCCGGCGTGGTGGGCGCATTGCCGGGCGTCGTCGGCAGCCTGATGGCGCTTGAGGCGATCAAGCACCTGACCGGCGCAGGGCAGGGGCTTCGCGGGCGGATGCTGATCTTCGACGGCCTCCATGGCGAAACCAGGATGATCCGGACCGCGCGGCGTGAAGGCTGCGATGTCTGTGGCCAGCCGTCGGCTGCCGCCATGGCGCCGGGCAGTTGAGACCTGGCTTGGAATTGCCGGCGCGGCGGCGCAGGCCGGGGCCCGTGCTGGCCTGGTCGATGGGTGACTGCATCTTCGCGACGCCGCTTCGGCTGTGGATTCCGGCCGGGTCTGGAAACTGGCAGGGTCGCGGCATAGGGTCAGCCTCAACGACAGGAGGTTTGCGATGAATCCCGAACTCACCGAGTGGACCGGCCCCGAGGGGCTGCCCCGTTTCGACCTGATCTCGGACGAGGATTTCGCACCCGGCTTCGATCACTGGCTTGCGGATGCCGAGGCGGCGATGGAGGCGATCGCGGCCAGCCCCGAGCCCGCAACCTTTCGCAACACCGTGGCCGCGATCGAGACGGCCGAGGTCCGGCTGAACCGGGTGCTGTCGATCTTCTACACGCTCGCTGCGGTGGATTCGAATCCGGTCCGGCAGGCCCTTCAACGCGACTTCGCGCCGCGCCTGGCCGATTACGGAAGCAGGACCAGCATGGACCCGCGCCTTTACGCGCGTGTGAAGACCGTCGCCGAAGGGGCCGCGTCGCTGGCGCCCGAGGATCGCCGCATCACCGAACTGGCGCTGCGCGACCTGACGCGCGCCGGCGCCGGGCTGGAGGGCGAGGCGCGCCGGCGGATGGGCGAGATCCGCAGCCGGATGGCGGTGCTGACAACCGAATTCGCCCAGAACGTGCTGACGGACGAACGCGAATACGTGCTGCCGGTGCCGGATGACCGGCTTGATGGCCTGCCCGACTGGCTGATCGCGTCGATGCGGACCGCGGCGCGGGAACGCGGACGGGACGGGCAGGTGCTGACGCTGAACCGGTCGCTGATCGTGCCGTTCCTGGAACATGCCGGCGACCGGGCCCTGCGCGAGGTGGCCTTCAGGGCGTGGGCGGCGCGGGGCTCGGGCGAGGGCGCGGGCGGCGCGGACAGCGACAACCTGCCGATCGTGGCCGAGATCCTGTCGCTGCGCCATGAGCGCGCGCGGCTGCTGGGATACCAGGATTTCGCAGCCTGGAAGCTGGAACCCGAGATGGCGGGCAATGCCGACCGCGTGCAGCAATTGCTGGGGAAGGTCTGGGGACCCGCCACGACACGCGCGGCCGAGGACGAGGCCAGTCTGACCGCGATGGCCCGCGAGGATGGTGTGAACGGCGCGCTGGAAGCCTGGGACTGGCGACTTTACGCGGAACGCCTGCGTCGGCGCGAACACGAGGTCGATCCCTCGGCGGTGAAGCCGTATCTGACGCTGGATGCGATGCTGGGCGCGGTGTTCGACGTGGCACAACGCCTGTTCGGGCTGGAGTTCCAGCCGCTGAGCGCACCCCTTTGGTCGCCCGATGTCAGGGCGTGGAAGGTGACGCGGGACGGCCGGCTGATGGCCATCTTTCTGGGCGATTTCTTCGCGCGCCCGTCAAAGCGTTCGGGGGCATGGTGCTCGTCGCTTCAGGTGCAGCACAAGATCGGCCAGGGGCAGCGCGCGATCGTCGTCAATGTCTGCAACTTCACCCCTCCCGAAGCGCCCGGCCAGCCCGCCTTCCTGTCATGGGACGACGCGCATACGCTGTTTCACGAATTCGGGCATGCGACCCATCATATCCTGTCGGATGTGACATGGCCCTCGATCTCGGGGACATCGGTGGCGCAGGATTTCGTGGAACTTCCCAGCCAGCTTTACGAACACTGGCTGGAACAGCCGCAGGTGCTGGACGCCCATGCCCGGCATGTCCACACCGGCGCGCCGATGCCCGCCGATCTGCGGGACCGGGTGATCGCGGCGGGAAAGGCGGATGCGGGCTTCGCGACCACCGAATATCTTGAAAGCGCGCTGGTCGATCTGGAATTTCATCGCCGCGTGCCGCCTGCCGATCCGATCGCGCTGCAGGCCGAGATCCTGGAGCAGCTGGGCGCCCCGCGAGCCATCCCGATGCGGCACGCGACGCCGCATTTCGCCCATGTCTTCGCCGGCGACAGCTATGCCAGCGGGTATTACAGCTACATGTGGTCCGAGGTGATGGACGCCGACGCCTTCGCGGCCTTCGAGGAAACCGGCGACATCTTCGACCCCGCCACCGCGCGGCGGCTGGAACGGACCATCCTGTCGCGCGGAGGCTCGGCTCCGGCGGAGGAATTGTGGATGGCGTTCCGGCAGCGGATGCCCGGCGTCGATGCCTTGCTGAAAGGTCGCGGACTGGGATGACCGCACGGGGAAATGGCGAACGGCCGCGCCAGCGGCCGGGTCAATCGCGGATTTCGATACGGTCGACGCCCCAGATCGCGGATTTCGGCACCCAGCCGCGCTGACCGCCGCCGGAGATGCGACACCAGTCGCGATTGCACTCTCCCAGCCGGACGATCGCGCCGGATTCGGCCACGGCGGCCACATCCGCATCCTCACTGGGCCGGGTGCGCAATTCCGTCATGTCCTGCGTCACCAGCGCGGTGCGGACGCCCGACAGCAGCGCGTAATGCACCCATCCGCCTGCGCCGTCCTTGTCCTCGACCCGCCGCCAATGGCCGAATTCGGCGACGACGCGCAGCGGCATACCGGCATGGCGGAACACCCAGTCGATCCGGTGCGACAGGCTGGGACCGCGCCGGGCATTGCCCTCGTTGCCCTTCAGGCTGACATAGCGCGGCAGCGGCAGATTGGTGACCGGCCCGCGCATTTGGTCATCATCGCTGGCCTGGACACGCACCACCCGCGCATTCGCCGAAGGTCCCATCGGCGTCAGTGTGACGACCGCGCCAGCCGAATCGCCGCCATCACGTCCCGCCGCCCCGGCAGCAGCGGGCGGCGACATCCCGAGAATGAGCAAAGCAACCGCCGCCACGATCATCGCATGGAGTCTGCCAAGCGCCCGTCTGTCCATATGCCGTCCGTTCCTGCCTGGCCGGTTGCCCGACTTGCCCCACATCCATTCAGCAGACGCGGATCCGGGCATGCCGCCATATCGGTAGCCGTTTGCCGGACGCGCCCGTGTGGGGTCTTGTGCCTGCCCCATATCGCGGGCAGTTTGCCAAAAGCCGCCCGGCAATGGAAGTGTGCCACCCACACGACTTCGAGAAAGTGAGGTTCCCATGCACAGCACCCAGCCTTCGCGCCAGAAGTTGCGCGTTTCGGTCACCCGCCGCCTGCCCGAGCCTGTCGAGACCCGCATGAAGGAGTTGTTCGACGTCGTGCTGCGCGAGGATGACCGCAAGATGTCGCGCGAGGAACTGGTGTCCGCCATGCAGGGCAGTGATGTGCTGGTCCCGACACTCACCGACCATATCGACGCCAACATGCTGGCGCAGGCGGGCGAGCGGCTGAAGCTGATCGCGAATTACGGTGCCGGTGTGGATCATATCGATGTGCTTTCGGCACGCCAGCGCGGGGTGCTGGTATCGAACACGCCCGGCGTCGTGACCGAGGACACCGCCGACATGACCATCGCGCTGATCCTGGCGGTGACCCGAAAGATCCCCGAGGGCCTTGCCGAGATGCAGGCCGGTCGCTGGGGCGGGTGGGCCCCGACGGCGCATCTGGGCGGTCGGGTCGGGGGCCGCCGGCTGGGCATCCTGGGTATGGGCCGGATCGGGCAGGCCGTGGCGCGGCGTGCGAACGCCTTCGGCATGCAGGTCCACTACCACAACCGCAAGCGGCTGCGCCCCGAGGTCGAGGAAGAATTGCACGCGACCTATTGGGAAAGCCTTGACCAGATGCTGGCACGAATGGATGTGATCAGCGTCAACGCGCCCCACACGCCATCGACCTTTCACCTGCTGAACGCGCGGCGGCTGAAGCTGCTGAAACCGTCGGCGGTGGTCGTGAATACCTCGCGGGGCGAGGTGATCGACGAGAACGCGCTGACCCGGATGCTGCGCGCGGGCGAGATCTCGGGCGCGGGGCTGGATGTGTTCGAGCACGGGCACGAGATCAACCCGCGCTTGCGCGAACTGCCCAATGTCGTGCTGCTGCCGCATATGAGCAGCGCAACGGTCGAGGGGCGGACCGAAATGGGTGAGAAGGTCATCATCAACATCAAGACCTTTGCCGACGGACACCGGCCCCCCGATCTTGTCGTGCCGTCAATGCTGTAGGCAGCCATGGTGCCACGAACGCCGGCGCGGCTTGCCGTTTCGGGCCTGTTCTTCCTGAACGGTCTGATGGTCGGAAGCTGGGCGCCCAAGCTGCCGGTGCTGATGCAGCGGCTCGAGATTTCCGAAGCCGTGGCCGGGGTGATCGTGCTGATGCTCGGGCTTGGCGCGATCACGATCATGCCGGTCTTCGGCGCGCTGACGGCCAGCCGAGGCTCGGCCTGGGCTTTGCGGTTGGCGGCCATGCTTGCGACACCCACGCTGGCGCTGATCTCGCTGGCTCCGACCCTGCCGACGGTGATCGGGGCGGTGTTCCTGTTCGGCGGCATGATCGGCGGGATGGACATCGCGATGAACGCCAACGCGGTCGCGGTCGAGCGGGCAAGGCAGCGCGCGATCATGTCGTCCTGCCACGGCTTCTGGAGCCTGGGCGGGCTGGCCGGGGCGGGCGCCGGAGGGATCGCGATCACCTGGCTGGGCGATGTCGGCCATGCGCTGGTGGTGACGCTGCTGCTGGCGGGCGCGTTGGCGCTGGCGCTGCCCAGGGTGCTGCGGGACGCGCCATCGCCCACCGAGCCGGCGGCCGTCCGCCTGCGGCTGCCGCGATCACCCCTGCCTTATGTGATCGGCCTGATGGCGCTGTGCTGCATGGTGCCCGAGGGCGCGATCCTCGACTGGGCCGCCGTCTATCTGCGACGCGAGATGGGCGTGTCGCTGTCGCTGGCCGGGTGGGGCTTTGCGGCCTGCGCGGGCACGATGGCGGTGATGCGCTTTCTGGGCGACCTTCTGCGCCGGCGCTGGGGCGCTGTGCGGACGCTGCGTTTCAGTGCGCTGATCGCTATGGCCGGGCTGATCCTGGCGGGGCTGGCGACGGGGCCGGCGCTGGCGATCGCGGGATTCGCGCTGGCCGGACTGGGGATCGCCAACCTGGTGCCGATCGCCTTTTCGGCGGCCGGGAACCTGCCGGGCATGGCGCGGGGCATCGGCCTGTCGGTCGTGACCACGATGGGCTATTCGGGCATCCTGCTGGCCCCGGGAACGATCGGCTGGATGGCCGAGAGAACCAGCTTTGCCTCCATCTATCTGGGTCTTGCGGTGCTGCTGGCGGTGCCGCTTCTGCTGGCCCCGCTGGTGGGTTCGGCCGATTTCGAGAAGGAGGGCGCCCCGACCCCGAGCCCCGTCTGAGGCGCAGCGCAAGGCCGACGCCGGCGCCGACCCCGGTCGCGACGGCGAGGGCGATCCGAACCGTCAGGGCCGGGGTCGCAGCAACATCGCCCGGCCGCGGCGTGGACGGGGCCCGTCACGGGATATCGCCGTCGGCGCGAAGATGGGTGGCGGTCCGGGCGATGGCGCCGGCCGCCGGCCGCCCCGCAAACCGTGCCGAACCGATATGCGCGACGCGCTGGGCAGCCGGTTGCGCCTTCGGGCGATGCCGTCCCGCAATCATCCGGTCGGCGACCAGTCCCGAAACCAGCGATTCGATGCCCGCGAGACGGGCGATCATGAGAGCGGAGACACCAGGCCCACGGCGTGATCCGCGGCGGGGCGAAAGAGGGCAGAGTCGAACACGGCGTACCGAAATGCGAGGTGATCCCGTCAACCGGCAGGTCAAGAAAGGCGTCTGTGGGAATGCTGCGGCCTGGTCGCCTTGAAGGCTTCAGGCGATGGTTTTCGGGGATGTCTCAGCGATAGGTCTGGTCGGGCGCCGGAAAGCTGCGGTCGCGGACAGCGGCGGCGTAGGCTGCGATGGCGTCTTCGGCGCGCGGGCCGAGATCGCCGAACTTCCTGACGAAGCGCGGGACGCGGCCGGACAGGCCCAGCATGTCGTCCAGCACCAGGATCTGACCGTCGCAGCCCGCCGAGGCGCCGATGCCGATGGTCGGGATCGCCACGGCTTCGGTGATCTGGTCGGCGAGTCCCTCCATCACCCCCTCGACCACCAGGCTGAAGGCCCCGGCACTGGCCACCGCCTGCGCATCGCCGATATGGGCCGGCCAGCTGGCCTGATCGCGGCCCTGGGTCTTGAAGCCGCCCATGGTGTTGGTCGCCTGGGGCGTCAGGCCGACATGACCCATGACCGGGATGCCGCGTTCGACGAGGAAGCGGATGGTTTCGGCCATCCGCGCCCCGCCTTCCAGCTTGACCGCGCCGCAGCCGGTTTCGGCCATGAGCCGGGCTGCGTTGTGAAAAGCCTGCCGGGGGCTTTCCTCGTAGCTGCCGAAGGGCATGTCGATCACGACCATCGCGCGGGCGCTGCCGCGCATCACTGCCTGCCCGTGCAGGATCATCATGTCCAGCGTGACGCCGATGGTGGATGGCAGGCCGTGGACCACCATGCCGAGGCTGTCGCCGACCAGGATAAGGTCTGCGTGGGCATCGACCATCGCGGCCATCGGGGCGGTATAGGCGGTCAGTGCCACGATCGGCGTGCCGCCCTTTCGCGCGGCAATCCGCGGCGCGGTGATGCGGGTGATCGGGGCCTGTGCGGACATCGGCGGCTCCTATGGATGGGCGACGCGCTGGTCGATCAGCAACACGTCGCCGAAGCGGACGGCCAGCAGTATGACGACCGGCCGGACGATGGCGGCTATGCGGGACAGGTCGTCGGCATCGCGAACGTCGATCGAGCCGATGGTGGCACGCGGTTCGGCCCGCAGGATGCGCCGGATCGCGGTCCGGACGGCGGCGGGGGTGGCGCCCCGGGCGACCAGTTGCTGGCCGTGATCCAGCGCCTTGTTCAGCACCGGCGCGGCGGCGCGGTCCGCGGGTGTCAGGCGGCGGTTGCGCGAGGACATCGCAAGACCGTCGGGTTCGCGCACCGTGGGCACGGCGATGACCCGTACCGGAATGTCCAGATCCGCCACCAGCCGCCGCACGATGGTCAGCTGTTGATAATCCTTCTCGCCGAAGGCCGTGGCGTCGGGCCCGACGATGTTCAGCAGCTTGGTGACGATTGTCGTCATGCCGCGGAAATGGCCCGGCCGCAGCCGGCCCATCAGGATGCGCGACAGGCCGGTGACCTCGACCACGGTCTGGGCGCCGGGCCGGTAGATGTCTCGGACGCCTGGCAGGAAGGCCGCGTCACAGCCCGCCCGGCGCAGCATGGCCAGGTCGGTTTCCTCGTCCCGCGGATATGTCTCGAGGTCGGCCGGCTGGTTGAACTGCATCGGGTTGACGAAGATCGAGGTGACGATGCGGCCACCGCCATGCGCGTCCAGCCAGTCGCGGGCCTGCGCCAGCAGATGCAGATGCCCTTCATGCAGCGCGCCCATCGTGGCCACCAGAGCCACGCGCTGGCCGTCGGCCCGCCATGCGGCAACGCAGTCCCGGATCGTCTGCGTGCTGCGGCAGATCTGCATCGAGTCGTCCTCCTCCGCCCTTTGGGTGAGGCGCAAGTTACAGGGCTCGCGCGGATTCGCACAAGCGCTGCGTTGCAGCATGTCGTTTTTCGCCGCCAAAGGTCGGGGCGATGGGACCGGCGCGCGGTGGCTCTGTCAGATACGGGGCTGGAACAGGCCAGAGGAGTCGCCCGGGAATGAAAACGCATGTGAAGGTACTTGTCGTCGGGGGTGGCGCGGTCGGATGTGGCATCGCCTATCATCTGGCGAAGGCGGGATGGGAAACGTTGCTGGTCGAACGCGACGAGCTGACCGCGGGCTCGACCTGGCATGCGGCCGGGCTGCTGCCGCTGTTCAACATGGGTTATGCGACCAGCCATATCCACGATTATTCGGTCAGACTGTATGCCGGACTTGAGGCCGAGACCGGGCTGAACGCCGGGTTCACGCGCTGCGGCAACCTGCGCATGGCGCAGACCGATGCGCGAATGGACGAATACATGCTGTATTCCGCCACCGCCGAGACGATCGGGATCGAGCACGAGTTCCTCACCCCGCAGCAGATCAAGGACCGCTGGCCGCTGGTCAATATCGACGGGCTGAAAGGGGCGCTGTTCCACCCGACCGACGGCTATATCAACCCCGCCGACGTGACCCAGGCGATGGCCAAGGGCGCGCGCATGGCCGGCTGCTCGATCGAACGCAAGGTGCAGGTCAACGGTTATGCCTGGACCGGGTCGGAATGGATCGTCACCTGCGAGAAGATGACCGAGAGGGGCGGCAACCTGATCCCTTCGGGCGAGACCTTCGAGATCCGGGCCGAGCATGTGGTGACCGCGACCGGAAACCACGCGCAGCGCACCGCGCGGCTGCTGGGCATCAAGATCCCGGCGATCCCGGTCGAGCATCAGTTCATCGTGACCGAGCCCGATCCCGCGCTGCTGAAATGGCGCGCCGAGGGCAACCCGGAACACCCGGTGCTGCGTGACGCCGACGCCAAGTGGTATGTCCGCGAAGAGCGCGGCGGCTGGATCCTTGGACCCTACGAGGAAGGCGCGCCCGCGCGGTTCCCCTATGAGGTTCCCGACAGTTTCCGCGCCGATCTGTTCCCGCTGGACCTGGAGCGGATCGAAGAGGAATACATGTCGATGATCCATCGGCTGCCGACCACCGAAGAGGTCGGTCTGAAGGACGACTTCAACGGCCCGATCTGCTATACGCCCGACGGCAACCCGCTGGTCGGCCCGGCGCCCGGTCTGCGCAACATGTGGCTGGCCGAGGGCTTCAGCTTCGGCATCACGGCCGCGGGCGGCGTGGGCCACTACCTGACCCAGATGATGACCCAGGGCGAGGCCGAGATCGATATGGCCAGCCTTGATCCGCGCCGTTACGGGTCCTGGATGACGACCGAATATGCGGTCAAGAAGAACGAGGAAAGCTACGCCCACGTCTTCGTGCTGCATCACCCCGACGAAGAGCGCGAGGCGGCCCGGCCGCTGCGGACCTCGCCGGCCTATGACCGGCAGAAGGCACGGGGCGCGCAGTTCGGCCATGTCAACGGCTGGGATCGCCCGAACTATTACGGCCCGGTCGATGCGCCTGCCGATTTCGACCACAACGCGCGCAGCTTCCGGCGCGGCGGCTGGTGGCAATATGCCAAGGCCGAGGCCGATGCGATCCGCAACGCCGCCGGGCTGATCGACGCCACGGCCTTTGCCAAGCACATGGTGACCGGACCGGGCGCGACGGCGTTCCTCGACTGGCTGACCACCAACAAGCTGCCCAAGGTCGGGCGCATCAACCTGACCTACGCGCTGACAGAAACCGGCACGACGCGCACGGAATACACGATCGTGCGGCTGGAGGAGGACAGATACTACCTCGTCTCGGCTGGCGCGTGGGAGGATTACGACGCCGACAACCTGATCAAGTCGGCCGAGGATTTCATGGCTGCGGGCGGGGCCTATGTCGCGATCCAGAACGTCACCACGCAATGGGGCGTCTTCGCCCTTGCCGGACCGAAATCGCGCGAGATCCTGGCGGGCCTGATCCGCGACGCGCAGCCCGAAACGGCCCTGTCGAACAAGCGCTTCCCGTGGTTGTCGGCGCGCCGGATCGAGCTGGGGATGGTGCCGGTGAACGCGATCCGCGTCGCCTATACCGGCGAGCTGGGTTGGGAACTGCACCACCCGATCGAGATGCAGAACCACCTGTTCGACCGGCTGATGGAGGCCGGCGAGCCGCTGGGCATGAAGCTGGTCGGCGGTCGCGCGCAGAACTGGTTGCGGCAGGAGAAATCCTATCGCGCCTTCGGCACCGAGCTGGGCCGCGATGCGACGCCGCTGGAGGCCGGGCTGGACCGTTTCGTGGACCTCTCCAAGGACTTCCGGGGCAAGGCCGCGATGGAAGCGACCGGCATCCGCAGCAAATGCGTCACCCTGCTGATCGACGGGCCGGCGGATGCCGATCCCTGGGGCCGCGAGGCGCTGTTCCTGGACGGCGAGAAGGTCGGGCGGCTGACCTCGGGCGGCTATTCCGTCGCCTTCGGCAAGCAGATCGGCATGGGCTATGTCCGCCCTGACCTGACCGAGCCCGGCACCAGGCTGGAGCTGCGGATGTTCCGTGAATTGTGGGACGCCGAGGTGACCGAGGACAGCCCCTATGATCCGCAGAACGCCCGCATCCGGGTCGACGGCTAGAGCCCCGCGGATCAGCAAGACGGACATTTTCGCATGGCGCGCAACGTGGGCGCCATGCGAAGAAAAGACCCGATCCACCACGTCGGCATGTGGCTGGCCATGGCGACCAGCGCCTCTCGCTACGCGGCCGCAACCGGCGCGTCGGACAGATCGGTCGCCGGATCGCGCGACCCGACGGCTCGGCCGATTCAGGCGCGCGGAACAGATGGTCCCGATGCGCCAGATCGACCGGGATCATGATCTCGCCAGACATCGGTCCTGTCTTGCCACGTCGTCCGGGCGCCTGGCAGGGTGCGGATGTTCGCGGCTGTCCCGGCAGGCCGCTTGCGCCTTGCGACGGATTCGCTAATCCGTCCGGTCTGGTCTGCAATCGGGAACGCAACGCAAAAGGCCGGACGCAAGGGTCCGGCCTTTTTGTATCTGGAGCGGGCGATGAGATTCGAACTCACGACCCTAACCTTGGCAAGGTTATGCTCTACCCCTGAGCTACGCCCGCATCCGATCCCGAAGAACTGCGCCTTCGGTGAGCGGTGATTTATGGGACCGGGCCGGAGGGTGCAAGGGGGATTCTTGTGTCAGCGCAGATTTTTTGTCTCCGAGAAACCCCGGGGCGTGGCTCAGTCGGGGCCGATGCGGCCCAGATGGGTGACGCGAAATCCGGCGCTGGTTTTCAGCCCATAGCCAAGCGCCCGGTCGAAGCCGACATGCGCCATCCAGATGCCGCCGGCGGCGATCAGTGTCGGCTGGCCCGTCAGCAGGCCCAGCAGCGCCAGGATCAGCCCGTTGGCATAAAGATGCGCGGCATTGTAGATCACGGCGCCGATCCGGGCTCCGCCCAGATAGCCCAGCATCGAGATATCGGGCGCCAGCAGCGCCAGCGGCCAGACCCAGAGCGGCCAGCCCGGCTGGGTAACGCCGGTCAGCGCGATTGCGCCGGCGAAGACCAGCGCACCCTCGATCCGCTGCCACAGCACGGGGTTCATTCGGCAGCGCGCAGGCGGGCGGGTTGCAGCATGTCGGCCAGGTAGTGGCCGGTATGGCTGTCCTCGATCCTGGCGACCTGTTCCGGGGTGCCGGTGGCGACGATCCGGCCGCCGCCGTCGCCGCCTTCGGGACCGATGTCGATGATCCAGTCGGCGGTCTTGATGACATCGAGGTTGTGTTCGATGACCACGACCGTGTTGCCCTGATCGACCAGGCTGTGCAGCACCTCGAGCAGCTTGCGCACATCCTCGAAATGCAGCCCGGTGGTCGGCTCGTCCAAGATATACAGGGTGCGCCCGGTGGCGCGGCGCGACAATTCCTTGGACAGCTTGACCCGCTGCGCCTCGCCGCCCGACAGCGTGGTGGCCTGCTGGCCGACCTTGATGTAGCCAAGCCCCACCTGCATGAGCGCGTCCATCTTTTCGCGGATCGAAGGCACGGCGGCGAAGAAGGTCTGCGCATCCTCGACCGTCATGTCCAGCACGTCGGCGATGGATTTGCCCTTGAACCTGATCTCGAGCGTTTCGCGATTGTAGCGCTTGCCCTTGCAGGTCTCGCATTCGACATAGACGTCCGGAAGGAAATGCATCTCGATCTTGATGACGCCGTCGCCCTGGCAGGCCTCGCAGCGCCCGCCCTTGACGTTGAAGCTGAAGCGCCCGGGCTTGTAGCCGCGCGCCTTCGCCTCGGGCAGGCCGGCGAACCAGTCGCGGATCGGCGTGAAGGCGCCGGTATAGGTCGCGGGGTTGCTGCGCGGCGTGCGGCCGATCGGGCGCTGGTCGATGTCGATGACCTTGTCCAGATGTTCCAGCCCCTTGATCGTCTCGCAGGGCGCGGGCGTCTGGCGGGCGCCGTTCAGGCGCAGGGACGCGGTCTTGAACAGCGTCTCGATGGTCAGGGTGGACTTGCCGCCGCCCGAGACGCCGGTGACGCAGACGAATTTCCCCAGCGGGAAATCGGCGGTGACGTCCTTGAGGTTGTTTCCGGTCGCCTTGACCACGCTGACCGACTTGCCGCTGCCCTTGCGGCGTTCGGCCGGCACCGGGATCTGGCGCAGGCCCGACAGGTACTGCCCAGTCAGGCTGGCGGGATCGGCGGCAATCTGGTCGGGCGTGCCCTGGCTGACCACCGTGCCGCCATGGACGCCCGCGCCGGGCCCCATGTCAAAGACATAGTCGGCGTGGCGGATCGCGTCCTCGTCATGTTCGACCACGATGACCGAATTGCCCTGATCGCGCAGGTTCATCAGCGTTCGCAGAAGCCGGTCATTGTCGCGCTGGTGCAGCCCGATCGAGGGTTCGTCCAGCACATAAAGGACGCCGGTCAAGCCGCTGCCGATCTGGCTTGCCAGCCGGATGCGCTGGCTTTCGCCACCCGACAACGTCCCTGCCGCCCGGCTGAGCGTCAGGTAGTTCAGGCCGACATTCACAAGGAAACCAAGGCGTTCTCGGATCTCCTTCAGAATCGCGACGGCGATTTCGTTCTTTTGCCTCGACAGGTGGTTGGGGGCATCCTTGACCCAGTCAAGCGCGTCCTGGATGGACAGTTGCACGACCTGGCCCACGTGGTTCCCGGCGATCCGGACGGCCAGCGCCTCGGGTTTCAGGCGGTAGCCGGCGCAGGCACCGCAGGGACGGTTGTTCTGGTATCTTTCGAATTCCTCGCGGACCCACTGGCTGTCGGATTCGCGCAGCCGGCGTTCCATGTTGGGGATCACGCCCTCGAAGACGCGGCTGATCTCGTAGACGCGGCCGGCATCATCGAAGCGGAACCTGATCTCGTCCGTGCCCGACCCGCGCAGGAACATCTGCCGGACATGGTCCGGCAGGTCCTTCCACGGGGTCTTCTTGTCAAAGCCGTAATGCCTGGCCAGCGCGTTGACGGTCTGGGTCATATAGGCCGACTTGGACTTGGCCCAGGGCAGGATCGCGCCCTTGTCCACCGACAGCGCGGCGTCAGGCACCACAAGGCGTTCGTCGAAGAACAGCTCGACGCCCAGCCCGTCGCAGACCGGGCAGGCCCCGAAGGGCGCGTTGAACGAAAACAGCCGCGGCTCGATTTCGGGTATGGTGAAACCGCTGACCGGGCAGGCGAAGTTCTCGCTGAAGGTGATGCGCTCGGGATCGCCTTCGGCCGGCGCGGTTTCCAGCACGGCGATACCGTCGGCCAGATCCAGTGCGGTGCGCAGACTGTCGGCCAGTCGCGTCTCCAGCCCTTCGCGGACCACGATGCGGTCCACGACCACGTCGATATTGTGGCGGAACTTCTTGTCCAGGGTCGGCGGCTCGTCCAGGTCGTGGAATACGCCGTTCACCTTGATGCGCTGGAATCCCTGCTTCCGCAGCTCGAGGAACTCCTTGCGGTATTCGCCCTTGCGGTCGCGGACGATGGGGGCCAGCAGATAGGCGCGGCTGCCCTCCTCCATGGCCATGATCCGGTCGACCATGTCCTGCACCTGCTGCGCCTCGATCGGCAGGCCGGTGGCGGGACTGTAGGGGGTGCCGGCGCGGGCGAAAAGCAGTCGCAGGTAATCGTAGATTTCCGTGACGGTTCCGACGGTCGAACGGGGATTCTTCGACGTCGTCTTCTGTTCGATGCTGATGGCCGGCGACAGGCCGCTGATGTGGTCGACGTCGGGCTTGCCCATCATGTCAAGGAACTGGCGCGCATAGGCCGACAGGCTTTCGACATAGCGACGCTGGCCCTCGGCATAGATCGTGTCGAAGGCCAGGCTGGACTTGCCGCTGCCCGACAGGCCGGTGATGACGACCAGACTGTCGCGCGGAATGTCCATGTCCACGCTTTTCAGATTGTGCTCGCGCGCGCCGCGAACCTCGATGAACTTCTGTTCCATGAGCGAGCCCTTGACCGACCAAGGGCATCACATAGTCAGGCCGGGTGGAAAAGCAACCGCTGAATAGGAACGGAAACAGAACCGACCGGCAAGCGAGCGGGGTAAAGTCGATCCGCGCCGATTCCGCCCGGCTCGCCACGACCGCGGCTTCGCGACGCGCCCGCCCCGTCGCCGATGGCGTTCGACGGCGCCAGCCAGTCTGCGGCCGCGTCGCAGCGCGCGGCACGAATGCCGCGAATTCGCCTTTTTCGGGGCTCGTCTTCGGCTAGACATCCTGTATCGTCCCGCGCGACAGGACGCGGCGCGCAATTTGCTAGCGCTTGCGCTGCGATGCGGCATGGCTAGGATGCGGCAGGCGGAATTAGGGGGACCAGCATGTTCAAGAAGATCCTTGTGGCGAACCGTGGCGAGATCGCGATCCGTGTGATGCGGGCGGCCAACGAGTTGGGCAAACGAACCGTTGCGGTGTTTGCCGAGGAGGACAAGCTGGGCCTTCACCGGTTCAAGGCCGACGAGGCCTACCGGATCGGCGAGGGGCTGGGCCCGGTGGCGGCCTATCTGTCGATCCCCGAGATCATTCGCGTGGCCAGGGAATGCGGCGCCGACGCGATCCATCCGGGCTATGGCCTGCTGTCCGAGAATCCGGATTTCGTCGATGCCTGCACCCGTGCCGGGATCACCTTCATCGGTCCCAAGGCCGAGACGATGCGCGCCCTGGGTGACAAGGCCAGCGCGCGGCAGGTGGCGATCGCCGCCGGCGTGCCGGTCATTCCGGCGACAGAGGTCATGGGCGAGGATTTCGACGCCATCAAGAAAGAGGCCGCCGAGATCGGCTATCCGCTGATGCTGAAGGCCAGCTGGGGCGGCGGCGGGCGCGGCATGCGTCCGATCAACTCTGAATCCGAACTGGTCGAGAAGGTGCGCGAAGGTCGGCGCGAGGCCGAGGCCGCGTTCGGCAATGGCGAGGGCTATCTGGAAAAGATGATCCTGCGTGCACGCCATGTCGAGGTGCAGTTGCTGGGCGACACGCATGGCGGGCTGTATCACCTCTATGAACGCGACTGCACCGTGCAGCGCCGCAACCAGAAGGTCGTCGAGCGCGCGCCCGCCCCCTACCTGACCGAGGAACAGCGGGCCGAGGTCTGTGCGCTGGCGCTGAAGATCGGGCAGGCGGTCGGCTATCAGAACGCCGGCACCGTCGAGTTCCTGATGGATATGGACGACGACCAGTTCTATTTCATCGAGGTCAATCCGCGTGTGCAGGTCGAACATACCGTGACCGAAGAGGTGACGGGCATCGACATCGTGCAGGCCCAGATCAGGATTGCCGAGGGCGCGACGCTGGCGCAGGCGACCGGCGCCCCCAGCCAGGCCGAGATCACCCTGTCGGGGCACGCGCTGCAATGCCGGGTCACGACCGAGGATCCGCAGAACAACTTCATTCCGGATTATGGCCGGATCACCGCCTATCGCAGCGCGACCGGCATGGGGATCCGCCTCGATGGGGGCACGGCCTATGCGGGCGGCGTCATCACCCGCTACTACGATTCGCTGCTGGTCAAGGTCACCGCCTGGGCGCAGACGCCCGATCAGGCGATCAAGCGGATGGACCGGGCGCTGCGCGAGTTCCGGGTGCGCGGGGTCAGCACGAATATCGACTTCGTCATCAACCTGCTGAAACACCCCACCTTCCTGAACGACACCTACACGACCAAGTTCATCGACACGACGGACGACCTGTTCACCTTCAGGAAGCGGCGCGACCGGGCCACCAAGATCCTGACCTATCTGGCCGACATCTCCGTGAACGGTCATCCCGAGACGGCGGGCCGGCCGCTGCCGCCGGCACAGGCCCGGCCGCCGGTGCCGCCCAGACCGAAGGCCGACCCGGCCCCTGGCACAAGGCAGATGCTGGAAGAGAAGGGCGCGCAGGCGGTGGCCGACTGGATGGCCGCGCAGAAGCAATTGCTGATCACCGACACGACGATGCGCGACGGGCACCAGTCCTTGCTGGCCACGCGGATGCGGTCGATCGACATGATCCGGGTTGCGCCCAGCTATGCCGCGAATCTTCCGCAGCTGTTCAGCGTCGAATGCTGGGGCGGGGCGACCTTCGACGTCGCCTACCGGTTCTTGCAGGAATGCCCATGGCAGCGCCTGCGCGACATCCGTGCCAAGATGCCGAACCTGATGACGCAGATGCTGCTGCGGGCCAGCAACGGTGTTGGCTACACCAACTATCCCGACAACGTGGTGCAGTCCTTCGTGGGGCAGGCCGCGGCATCGGGCGTCGATGTGTTCCGGGTCTTCGACAGTCTCAACTGGGTCGAGAACATGCGCGTCGCGATGGACGCGGTGATCGAATCGGGCAAGATCTGCGAGGGCACGGTCTGCTATACCGGCAACATGCTGGATCCGGATCGGTCCAAGTACGACCTGAACTATTATGTCCGGACGGCGCAGGATCTGAAAGCCGCCGGTGCCCATGTGCTGGGGCTGAAGGACATGGCGGGGCTGTTGAAGCCCGCCGCCGCCTTGATCCTGATCAGGGCGCTGAAGGAAGAGGTCGGGCTTCCCGTCCATTTCCACACCCACGACACCAGCGGCATGGGCGGCGCGACGATCCTTGCCGCCGCCGCGGCGGGCGTCGATGCGGTCGATTGCGCGATGGATGCGCTGTCGGGGAACACCTCGCAGCCGACGATGGGCAGCGTGGTCGAGGCGCTGGCCCAGACCGACCGCGCGACCGGTCTGGATATCGCCGCGATCCGGGCGATCAGCAATTACTGGGAACGCGTCCGCGAAAACTACGCGGCGTTCGAATCCGGCCTGCAATCGCCGGCATCCGAGGTCTATCTGCACGAAATGCCGGGCGGGCAGTTCACCAACCTGAAATCGCAGGCCCGCAGCATGGGCCTTGAGGATCGCTGGCACGAGGTCGCGCAGGCCTATGCCGATGTGAACCAGATGTTCGGCGATATCGTGAAGGTCACACCGTCCTCCAAGGTGGTGGGCGACATGGCGCTGATGATGGTGTCGCAGAACCTGACGCCCGAAGATGTCATGAATCCCGACAAGGAGATGTCGTTCCCGGATTCGGTTGTGGACATGATGCGCGGCAATCTGGGACAGCCCCCCGGTGGCTGGCCCGACGCGATCCAGAAGAAGGTCCTGAAGGGCGAGACGCCGATCACCGACAGGCCCGGCGCGCATCTGGAGCCCGTCGATCTGGCGCAAGCCCGCGCCGATCTGCAGAAACAGCTTGAGGGCAAGGCGGTCGATGACGAGGACCTGAACGGGTATCTGATGTATCCCAAGGTTTTCCTCGATTACATGGGCCGCCACCGCATCTATGGTCCGGTCCGCACGCTGCCGACGCGCAACTTTTTCTATGGCATGGAACCGGGGCAGGAGATCACGGCAGAGATCGACCCCGGCAAGATCCTCGAGATCCGCCTGCAGGCGCTCAGCGAGACCGACGAGAAGGGCGAGGTGAAGGTCTTTTTCGAACTGAACGGTCAGCCGCGCAGCATCCGCGTGCCGAACCGCAAGGTTGCGGCGACGGCGGCGGCACGTCCCAAGGCCGATCCGGGGAACGAGCGCCATGTCGGCGCGCCGATGCCCGGCGTCGTGGCCTCGGTCGCGGTCAGTCAGGGGCAGGCGGTCAAGCAGGGCGACATGCTTCTGACCATCGAGGCGATGAAGATGGAAACCGGCATTCACGCCGACCGCGACGGCACGATCAAGGCGGTCCATGTCGCGGCCGGTCAGCAGATCGACGCCAAGGAACTGATGGTCGAATTCGAGTGACCTGGCGCGCCCTGCGGGGCGGCCGAAGGGTCCGGCGCCGCCCGTTCGCGGGCGGCGTCCTTTCATGCGGTCACGGGCGTGTGGCCGGATCGGCGCAGAGCGCATGCAGACGCGCCAGCGCCAGGGTTGCGCGGGATCGGCAACTCTGTGCGCCGGGCGCGGGGATCAACCCGATCACGCGGCGATGCTGCAGGTCCCCGGCCAGCAGGTCCAGATACAGCGCCAATGCCGCTTCGGCGTCGTCGAAATCCAGTTCGCCCCGGTTGCGCGCCTCCAGCAGAAGCTGTGCGATCAGGGGTCCGACCGTCTGGCGTCCGGCCTGGGCGATGGCTTGCGCCAGTTCGCCGCCCGGGTCGGCCGCGGCTGCGCGGTTCAGGGCGACGGCGCGGGGATGGGTCAGCAAGGCCAGCAGGTCCGGCCCGACCGCCGCCAGTGCCTCCAGCGGCGGCGCCTGCAACGCGATGCGGGTCTGCAGCGCCTCGCGCACGGCCTGAGCGTTGCGCGCCACCAGCGAATGAAACAACCCGGTCTTGTCGCCATACCAGTTGTAAAGCGTCTCGTTCGAGGCCCTGGCCTCGCGGGCGATCGCCTGGACGGTGGCGCCGGCAAACCCCTTGCGTTCCAGGACCCGATACGCGGCCAATTCGATCTGCTCCTGCCGCCTGCCGCGCCTTTCGTCGTCCATCGGGTGCCTCCTGAACAGCTTGACCGAATCCGTAACTGGCATTACGGATGGCCGCAAGCGTAACGATAATTACGGATGCGGAGGCGGTGAGATGATCGGGATTCAGTGGTGCTGCGCTTTCCTGTCCCTGCTGCTGGCGGGGGCGTTGTTCGGGTTTTTTTATGCGTGGGTGTGTTCGACGATGTGGGGCTTGGACAACGCCACCCCCGGCGTGGCGATCGCGGCCATGCAGGCGATGAACGAGTCGGTGCGCAACGCCGTCTTTGCGCCAGCCTTCTTTGGCACCGGCCCGGCGCTGCTGGTCACCGCCGCGCTGTTCGCGGCGGCGCAGGACGGGCGGGCTGCGCTGTTCTTCGCCGCGGCAGGGCTGATCTGCCTTCTGGGGGCGTTTCTGCCGACGATGGCGGTCAACGTGCCGATGAATGAGGCATTGGCGCGGATCGCCCTGCCGCTGCCCGAGGTCGAGGCGGCACGCATCTGGGCCGCGTATTCGCCGCGCTGGCAGATCTGGAACACGATCCGATGCGTGGCGATGGGTGCCAGTCTGTTGCTGACGGGGCTGGGGATCGCCGTCGCGGCGCGGCACGGCGTCGCGCCCCGCATCGCTTGAAGCTGCGTGCGCTGCCGCAAACCGCGTGCATCGGGCATTAAGCCCTGCCTTTCGAGGGCTTGTGCCGATCTGCCGACCGTTGACCCGGCTGGCCGTCGGGTCTAAACCGACCCTAGCCAACCCGTCGCGGGCAGCCACTGACCCCCGCGACCCACAAGGGGATCTTGCCCGTGGAAACTCTGCTGCAGGAATATCTGCCCATTCTTGTCTTCGCGGCAATGGCCGGCGCGCTTGCCTTGGTGCTGATCCTGGCCGCGCTGGTGATCGCGATCCGCAATCCGGACCCTGAAAAGGTCAGCGCCTATGAGTGCGGGTTCAACGCTTTCGACGATGCGCGGATGAAATTCGACGTCCGGTTCTACCTGGTGTCGATCCTGTTCATCATCTTCGACCTGGAAGTGGCCTTCCTGTTCCCGTGGGCGACCAGCTTCGCCGGGCTCAGCGACGCGGCCTTCTGGTCGATGATGGTCTTCCTTGGCGTGCTGACGGTTGGCTTTGCCTATGAATGGAAGAAGGGGGCACTGGAATGGGCGTGATGGCCGGGGCCAACACCGCGGGCGCGGACCGCGAATTCGCCACCAAGGCGCTGAATTCGCAATTGCAGGACAAGGGTTTCCTGCTGACCACGACCGAGGACATCATAAACTGGGCCCGAAACGGCAGCCTTCACTGGATGACCTTTGGCCTGGCCTGCTGCGCGGTCGAGATGATGCAGGCGTCGATGCCGCGCTATGACGTGGAGCGCTTCGGCACCGCGCCGCGCGCCTCGCCGCGCCAGTCGGACCTGATGATCGTGGCGGGCACGTTGACCAACAAGATGGCGCCGGCGCTGCGCAAGGTCTATGACCAGATGCCCGAGCCGCGCTATGTGATCTCGATGGGCAGCTGCGCCAATGGCGGCGGCTACTATCACTACAGCTATTCCGTGGTGCGTGGTTGCGACCGGATCGTGCCGGTGGACATCTATGTGCCCGGCTGCCCGCCCACCGCCGAGGCGTTGCTATACGGCATCCTGCAACTTCAGCGCCGGATCCGCCGTACCGGCACGCTGGTGAGGTAAGCCATGTCAGTCTATCCTGATCTCGTCGCGCTTGAACAGTTGGGCGAACACATCAAGATGCGGCGCAGCGCCGAGGTGCTGAACGCGCATGTCGCCTTCGACGAACTGACCGTCACCTCGACCGTCAGCGGAATCGTCGACCTGGTCGAGTTCCTTCGCACGGATTCAAGCTGCCGTTTCTCGACCCTGGTGGACATCACCGCGGTCGATTACCCGCAGAGGTCGCAGCGCTTCGACGTGGTCTGGCATTTCCTGTCGATGTATCAGAACCACCGCGTGCGCCTGAAGGTCGCGATCCGCGAGGACGAGATCGTGCCGTCGCTGATCAAGATCCACCCCTCGGCCAACTGGTTCGAGCGCGAGATCTTCGACATGTACGGCATCCTGTTCTCGGGCCATCCCGATCTGCGCCGCATCCTGACCGATTACGGCTTTCGCGGTCATCCGCTGCGCAAGGATTTCCCGACGACCGGCTATGTCGAGGTGCGCTATGACGACGCCGAAAAGCGCGTTGTCTATGAGCCGGTGAACCTTGTTCAGGAGTACCGGCAGTTCGATTTCCTCTCGCCCTGGGAGGGCGCGAAATACGTGCTGCCGGGCGACGAGAAGCAGGGGACGAAATGATGGACGGCGACATCCGCACCAACAGCTACGACGATGGCAGCCAGGATCTACTGACCGGCGAGCAGCGCATCCGCAACTTCAACATCAATTTCGGTCCGCAGCACCCCGCCGCGCATGGCGTGTTGAGGCTCGTCCTGGAACTGGACGGCGAGGTGGTCGAACGCTGCGATCCGCATATCGGCCTGCTGCATCGCGGCACCGAGAAGCTGATGGAAAGCCGGACCTATCTTCAGAACCTGCCCTATTTCGACCGGCTCGATTACGTCGCGCCGATGAACCAGGAACACGCCTGGTGCCTGGCCATCGAACGGCTGACGGGAACCGAGGTGCCGCGCCGCGGCAGCCTGATCCGGGTCCTCTATTCCGAGATCGGCCGCATCCTCAGCCATCTGCTGAACGTCACCACGCAGGCCATGGATGTGGGCGCGCTGACCCCGCCCCTGTGGGGCTTCGAGGAACGCGAGAAGCTGATGGTGTTCTATGAGCGCGCCTGCGGGGCGCGGCTGCACAGCGCCTATTTCCGTCCCGGAGGCGTCCACCAGGACCTGCCGCCCGAACTGCTCGACGATATCGAGGCCTGGTGCGATCCGTTTATCTCGGTGCTGGATGATCTGGACGGGCTGTTGACCGAGAACCGGATCTTCAAGCAGCGCAATGTCGATATCGGTGTCGTGCAGCAGCAGGATGCGCTGGACTGGGGCTATTCCGGCGTCATGGTCCGCGGCTCGGGCATGGCATGGGATCTGCGCCGCAGCCAGCCCTACGAGTGCTATGACGAATTCGAATTCCAGATCCCCGTCGGCAAGAACGGCGATTGTTACGACCGTTACCTGTGCCGCATGGAAGAGATGCGGCAGTCCGTCCTCATCATGCGACAGGCCATCACCAAGCTGCGCGAGCCTGACGGGCAGGGCGACGTTGTGACCCGTGGCAAGCTGTCCCCGCCCAAGCGGGGCGAGATGAAGCGCGACATGGAAAGCCTGATCCACCACTTCAAGCTGTACACCGAGGGATTTCGCGTCCCGGCTGGCGAGGTTTATGCGGCGGTCGAGGCGCCGAAGGGCGAATTCGGCGTCTATCTGGTCAGCGACGGCACCAACAGGCCTTATCGCGCCAAGATCCGCGCACCCGGTTTCCTGCATCTTCAGTCGATCGACTGGATGGCCAAGGGGCACATGCTGGCCGATGTCTCGGCGATCATCGGGACCATGGATATCGTCTTCGGTGAGGTCGATCGCTGATGCTGCAGGGGCTGGTTCAGATCATCGGCTGGGTCGCGGCGATCGGCCTGGGCCTTGTCACGCTGCTTCTGGCGACAAACCGGAAGTCGGGGCTGCGGATGATCGGGCATCGGGTCGAGATGCTGCCGCAGGCCATGCTGGTCCGCTATGGCGGCATGACGCTGCTGGCCGCGATCGCTGCCTGGCTGGGCCTGCCGACCGTCCTGTTCGCCATCCTGCTTGCCTTCGCGGTGATCGGATTTGGCGACGCCTATATTTACCGTCGGGTCGGTCATCCGTTCCGGCTTCACCTGTTCGCTGGAGGCATCGCACTGGTCGGTGCGCTGCTGGCCCTGATCGTCAAGAGCTGAGGACTTCATGCTGCGCCGCCTTTCCCCCGTTCAGCCCGACAGCTTCGAATTCACGCCCGCCAATCTGGACTGGGCCAAGGCCCAGATAAGCAAGTATCCCGAGGGTCGCCAGCAATCGGCGATCATTCCGGTGCTGTGGCGCGCGCAGGAACAGGAGGGCTGGCTGTCTCGGCCGGCCATCGAATATTGCGCGACCTTGCTGGGCATGGCCTATATCCGGGCCCTGGAAGTTGCGACATTCTACTTCATGTTCCAGCTGCAACCCGTTGGCAGCGTGGCAAATATCCAGATATGCGGCACCACGAGCTGCATGATCTGCGGCGCCGAGGACCTGATCGAGGTTTGCAAGCGCAAGATTGCGCCTTCGCCGCACACCGTCTCGGCCGATGGCAAGTTCAGTTGGGAAGAGGTGGAATGCCTCGGCGCCTGTGCCAATGCGCCCATGGCCCAGATCGGCAAGGACTATTACGAGGACCTGACGCCGCAGAAGCTGGAATCGCTGATCGATGCGTTCTCGGCCGGGCAGGTTCCGCTGCCGGGGCCGCAGAATGGCCGCTTCTCCTCCGAGCCGATGGCCGGACTGACCAGCCTGACGGATCAGAAGGGCAGTGAGCTGAATGCCAGCGCCGCGCTGGCGCGTCGGCATGGCGAGACGGTCAAGCGCATCGACGGGACCGAGGTGCCGATCCTGACCAAATGGTTGCGTCGCGAGCGCCCCGAGGCCGCGGCCGACGATCAGAGCGGCGTGGATACAGCGCCCCAGATCGAACCGCTCCCCTCGGATGGAGAGTTGAGCGACAAGACCGGCGTGACGCGACAGCAGGCGCAGGCCGCCTCGGCCGCGCGCCCGCGATCGGACCGCGAACCGGCCGGAGTGCGTGGTCAGGAGGCGGATGTGTCTGACGCATCGGGGAGCGGGGCCCGCGAGGCCGGCGTCGCCACCGATGCTGCCGACGACGCGGGCCGCCGGCCCGAGGGGCTCGATGCCCCGAGGGGCGGCAGCGCCGATGACCTGAAGCAGATCCGGGGCGTGGCACCCAAGCTCGAGGCGCTGCTGAACGAGATGGGCTTCTGGCATTTCAGCCAGATCGCGGCCTGGGATCACGAAGAGCTTGCCTGGGTCGACTCCAACCTGGAAGGATTCAAGGGACGGGCCACCCGCGACGACTGGGTCGGGCAGGCGTCGGCCCTTGTCCGGGGCGGCGATGGCGAATCGGCGCAGGCTGCGGCCGAGGATGGCCGCACCGAAGGCGAGGAGTGACGCGAGGCGCGCCCGAGGGGGCTTCTGAACGGGGATAGGATCATGTCGACCGCGAACTGTACCAGAACCTGCTGGATCGCCGGAGCCGGGCTTGGGCTTCTGGTCTGGATCTTCACATCCGGGATCGGCCCGCTGCGGTGGTTCGAGGGGCTTTTTCTGGGCCTGTTGACCGTCGGGCTGTTCGGCGTGTTCCTGATCTGGTTCCTGTGTCGGGGCGTCGCCGCGATCGATAGCGCGGACTGGTCTCCCGAAGATCACCCGACGACAGCCGGACAGGATCAGCCCATGCGCCCGCGCGGCGTCGCATCCGAGGCGGCGGGCGGTTTCCTAGGTTCGCCCGAGGGCGATCAGGAAGATCCCGTCGCGCCATCGGGCGATGCACAGGCGCCTTCGGTCCGTCATGCGCCTGCGGGATCGGATCGCAACGACATCTATGGTGCGACATCCAGGACACGGCCTGACGACCAAAGCTCTGGCGACAGGGGTGCGGTCGCCGTCGGCGGGAGCAGCTCAAGCCCGGATGATCTGAAGGAAATCAAGGGTATAGGCGACAAGATCGAAGAGGCGCTGCACCAGCACGGGGTCACCGGGTTCGCCCAGATCGCCGACTGGGACGAGGCCGAGATCGACCGCATGGGCGAATTGCTGGGACGCTCGGCCGGGCGCATACGCAGTGAGGACTGGGTCGCGCAGGCCCGCATGCTGGCCGAGCGCGGCACGACGGGATTTCCAAGGCGCGTCGAAGAGGGCAAGGTCTACTGATGGCAGGACCGCGAGACCACGATTCAGGGCAGATGCGGCTTGCGGCCGTGGTCATCGCGGTCGCGATGGTCACGTGGATCGCGGTGCAGTGGCTTGGCAGCCATTATGGCCTGGCGTCGAAATGGGCCTATCTGGCCGATCTTGCCGCCATCGGCGCTTTTGTCTGGTCGCTCGTCGTGACCTGGCGTATCTGGCGGCGCAGAAACAATGCGTAACGCCCGGATGATAAGGATCGTAAGTTAGATGCTGAAAGACCAGGATCGCATTTTCACCAACCTATACGGCATGGGCGACCGCAGCCTGAATGGCGCCAAGAAGCGCGGCCACTGGGACGGCACGGCCGCCATCATCGCGCGCGGCCGCGACAAGATCATCGACGAGATGAAGGCGTCCGGATTGCGCGGGCGGGGCGGGGCGGGCTTTCCGACCGGCCTCAAATGGTCCTTCATGCCCAAGGAATCCGATGGACGACCGGCCTATCTGGTCATCAATGCCGACGAATCCGAACCCGCGACCTGCAAGGATCGCGAGATCATGCGCCACGATCCGCACACGCTGATCGAAGGTGCGCTGATCGCCAGTTTCGCGATGAACGCCCATGCCTGCTATATCTACCTGCGCGGCGAATATATCCGCGAGCGCGAGGAGCTTCAGGCCGCCATCGACGAATGCTATGACGCGGGCCTTCTGGGCGCGAACGCGGCCGGTTCCGGCTGGGATTTCGACCTTTACCTGCATCACGGCGCCGGCGCTTATATCTGCGGCGAGGAAACCGCCCTGCTGGAAAGCCTCGAGGGCAAGAAGGGCATGCCGCGGATGAAGCCTCCGTTCCCGGCGGGGGCGGGCCTCTATGGCTGCCCGACCACGGTGAACAACGTCGAATCGATCGCTGTGGTGCCGACGATCCTGCGCCGCGGTGCCGAGTGGTTCGCAGGCTTCGGGCGACCCAACAATGCCGGCATCAAGCTGTATGGCCTGACCGGTCATGTCGCCAATCCCTGTGTGGTCGAAGAGGCCATGTCGATCCCGCTGAAGGAACTGATCGAGAAGCATGGCGGCGGCGTGCGCGGCGGCTGGAAAAACCTCAAGGCGGTGATTCCCGGTGGCGCGTCCTGCCCGGTCATCACGGCCGAACAGGCCGAATCGGCGATCATGGATTACGATGGCATGCGCGAGGTGAAATCCAGTTTCGGCACCGCCTGCATGATCGTGATGGACAAGGATACCGATGTCATCAAGGCGGTCTGGCGGCTGTCGAAATTCTTCAAGCATGAAAGCTGCGGGCAGTGTACGCCATGTCGCGAGGGCACCGGCTGGATGATGCGTGTGATGCAGCGCCTGGTCACGGGCGAGGCCGAGATCGAAGAGATCGACATGCTTCTGGACGTCACGAAGCAGGTCGAGGGTCACACGATCTGTGCGCTGGGTGATGCGGCGGCCTGGCCGATCCAGGGGCTGATCCGCAATTTCCGCGAGGAAATCGAGGATCGCATCAAGGCGAAGCGCACCGGACGCACGGGGGCATTGGCGGCTGAATGACGGCGGGGCGCAACATCGCCGGCAACGCGCGCACGGGGTCGTGTGGGGCCATGCATGGCCGGGGCTGTTATGACTGGCGTCATGGCAGAACAGAGAGACATGTGATGACCCGACCGACTCACGTCGCCCGCAACCGCATGGTGGCCGCGCTGGCCGCGACCATGACCCTGGCCGCGACGCCGGCCGCCGCGCTGGAACCGCTGGCCCAGGAAAGATACATCAACGACCGTCTGGTCGCGGCGCGGATCGCGGACCGGATACGGCGCGAATGTCCCACGATCGACGGGCGGATCGTCTATGCCTTCATGCAGGCCCGTGAATTGAAGTCCTATGCCCGCGGCAAGGGCTATTCCGAGGCCGAGATCGAGGCGTTCCTGGACAGCCGCGCCGACAAGGACCGCATCTATGCCGTGGCCGAGAAATACATGGCCGGCAAGGGCGTCGTGGCGGGCGACGCCGAAAGCTATTGCCGCCTCGGGCGGGACGAAATCGCACGGAATACGGTCACCGGATCGCTTCTGAGTGCCAAGTAAGGATGGAATGATGGCCGAATTGCGGACAATCAAGATCGACGGCAAGGAAATCGAGGTCGATCCCAACCTGACGCTCATCCAGGCCTGCGAGCAGGCCGGGGTCGAAATTCCGCGCTTCTGCTATCACGAACGCCTGTCGATCGCCGGCAACTGCCGGATGTGTCTGGTCGAGGTCGTGGGCGGCCCGCCCAAGCCGGCCGCCTCGTGTGCGATGCAGGTCAAGGATCTGCGGCCGGGGCCCGAGGGCGCACCGTCCGAGATCCGCACGAACAGCCCGATGGTCAAGAAGGCCCGCGAGGGCGTGATGGAGTTCTTGCTGATCAACCACCCGCTGGATTGCCCGATCTGCGACCAGGGCGGTGAATGCGATCTGCAGGATCAGGCCATGGCCTATGGCGTGGATTTCAGCCGCTACCGGGAACCCAAGCGGGCCTCGGAGGAACTGGATCTGGGTCCGCTGGTCGAAACCCACATGACGCGCTGCATCTCGTGCACGCGCTGTGTCCGGTTCACCACCGAGGTCGCCGGCATCAGCCAGATGGGCCAGACCGGGCGCGGCGAAGACAGCGAGATCACCAGCTATCTGAACCAGACGCTGGCCTCGAACATTCAGGGAAACATCATCGATCTGTGCCCGGTCGGCGCTCTGGTCAGCAAGCCCTATGCGTTCACCGCGCGGCCCTGGGAACTGACCAAGACCGAAACCATCGACGTGATGGACGCGCTGTGCAGCAATATTCGCGTCGATACCAAGGGCCGCGAGGTCATGCGGATCCTGCCTCGCAATCATGACGGGGTGAACGAGGAATGGATCAGCGACAAGACCCGGTTTGTCTGGGACGGTCTGCGCCGCCAGCGGCTTGACCGGCCCTATATCCGCGAGAACGGGAAGTTGCGCCCGGCAAGCTGGCCCGAGGCGCTGTCCGCCACCGCCCGCGCGATGACCGGCAAGAAGTTGGCCGCCCTGGTCGGCGATCTGGCCCCGGTCGAAGCGGTCTTCAGCCTGAAGACGCTGGTCGAGGGGCTGGGTGGCAATGTGGAATGCCGCACCGACGGCGCGCGGTTGCCGGCCGGCAACCGCTCGGCCTATGTGGGCACCGCCCGGATCGAGGATATCGACAGCGCCCGGATGATCCAGCTGATCGGCACCAACCCGCGCGACGAGGCGCCGGTGCTGAATGCGCGCATCCGCAAGGCCTGGGCGCATGGCGCGCAGATCGGGCTGATCGGCGAGGCGGTCGACCTGACCTATGACTACCACCATCTCGGCAATGACCGCGCGGCGCTGGAAAGCCTGTGCTCGAAGACGGTCAGCGACGAGACGCGCGAGACGCCCTCGCTGGTGATCGTCGGACAGGGTGCGATCCGCGAGGCCGATGGCGAAGCCGTGCTGGCCCATGCGATGAAGCTGGCCGAGAATTCGAACGCGAAGCTGCTGATCCTGCATATGGCGGCCGCGCGTGTGGGTGCCATGGATGTCGGCGCGGTGACCGAGGGCGGACTGGCCGCCGCGATCGACGGGGCCGAGGTGATCTTCAATCTGGGTGCCGATGAGGTCGAAATCGCGGATGGCGCCTTCGTCATCTATCAGGGCAGCCACGGCGACCGTGGTGCCCATCGCGCCGACATCATCCTGCCGGCCGCCTGCTACACCGAGGAAAACGGCCTGTTCGTGAACACCGAGGGCCGCCCGCAGCTTGCCATGCGCGCGAATTTCGCGCCGGGCGAGGCCAAGGAAAACTGGGCGATCCTGCGTGCATTGTCGGCGGAGCTGGGCCAGCAACTGCCCTGGGACAGCCTGGCGCAGTTGCGCCGCGCGCTGATCGAGGCCGTGCCGCATCTTGGCAAGATCGACGTGGTGCCGGACAACGAATGGCAGCAAGTGGCGATGGCGGATCTTGGCAAGGCCGGCTTCGTCTATCCGGTGAAGGATTTCTACCTCACCAACCCCATCGCGCGCAGCTCGCCCCTGATGGCCGAGTTGTCGCGCATGGCCATGGCGCGCAGGGCGCCCGCCATGGCGGCAGAGTAGCGCCATGCGAGCCGTTCTTCGCAAGCCCCTGATGATCGGTGTCGCGGCTGTGGCGGTCACGGCGCTGGCTGGCTGCCTTGCCGACAGCAAGGATGATGGCCGGCCAAGGTCCAAGCCCGCCCAGATGACTGCGAAGATCGCCACGCCCGATCGTGGCACGGGCGAGGCCAGGCTGACATCGGCGCGGATCTCGACCAAGTCGGGGGAAATCCTGATTCTGGAACCCGATGGCAGCGTCACCACGATGGAGCTGGACAGCGCCGAAGGCCGCGACGCCTTTGCCCTGACCGAGGCGGATCTTGCGGCGTTGAACGCGAATCTGGATCTGAATCTGGGTGGGTTGGTGGCCAGGAACCTGCCGCGCACGAAGACCGCGCAGGAAAAAGCCATCGAGGAGTTCGCCAAGCGGACGCAGCCCGCGCTGCCCGAATGGAAGAACGGCGCCGTGATCGATCCCGCCCTGTTCATCGGCACGCGGGTGGTGACGCTGAACAAGGGTGGCAAGGGCGATCTGGTCGAGGTGACGGCGAATCTGCGCGAAGGGGTGGACGGCGATATCGCCTTTTCGTATGCCACATGCGCGTTGGCCGGTTGGGCCAAGGCCGAGGGCGCGCGATATGGTCGCCACATCCGTACGCTGCAACAAGAGCGTAACGGCAAGTTGCTGGTCGGTGCGGCGTTCACGATCTCGGACGACAAGCCGCTGGGTTTGCGGGTGATGGAAACGAATGAGACCTTGCGCGAATGCAAGGCACGCGGCATTCCCGCGGCGTAGAAGGGACGGGCGACATGTCTGAATTCTGGGGATCCACTCTGGGCATCGCGATCATCCTGCTGGCGCAGGGTCTTGCGCTGATTGCCTTCGTGATGCTGTCGCTGATCTATCTCGTCTATGGCGATCGCAAGGTCTGGGCGGCCGTGCAGATGCGGCGCGGACCGAACGTCGTCGGACCGTGGGGCCTGTTGCAGACCTTTGCGGACGCGCTGAAATACGTCGTCAAGGAAATCGTCGTGCCTGCCGGCGCGGACAAGTTCGTGTTCTTCCTGGCGCCGTTCCTGTCGATGACGCTGGCGCTGACCGCCTTCGTCGCGATTCCGTTCGCGCCGGGCTGGGTGATGGCCGACATCAATGTCGGCATCCTGTTCATCTTTGCCGTCTCGTCGCTTGAGGTATACGGCGTCATCATGGGAGGCTGGGCCTCGAACTCGAAATACCCTTTCCTGGGCTCGCTGCGTTCCGCGGCGCAGATGATCTCGTATGAGGTGAGCCTGGGCCTGATCATCATCGGCATCATCATCTCGGCCGGATCGATGAACCTGACCGCCATCGTCGAGGCGCAGAGCGGGGCAGGGCTGCTGTCGTGGTTCTGGTTGCCGCACCTGCCGATGCTGGTTCTGTTCTTCGTGAGCTGCCTGGCCGAAACGAACCGCCCGCCCTTCGACCTGCCAGAGGCCGAGTCGGAACTGGTCGCGGGGTTCATGGTCGAATATTCCTCGACCCCGTATCTGCTGTTCATGGCCGGCGAGTACATCGCCATGTGGTTGATGTGCGCGCTGATCAGCCTGCTGTTCTTCGGCGGCTGGCTGTCGCCGATCCCCGGCATCCCGGACGGGGCGCTGTGGATGTTCCTGAAGATGGTCTTCTGGTTCTTCATGTTCGCCATGGTGAAGGCGATCGTGCCGCGCTATCGCTATGATCAGCTGATGCGCATCGGCTGGAAGGTGTTCCTGCCGCTGTCGCTTGGCTGGGTCGTGGTCGTGGCATTCCTTGCGAAATTCGAAGTCTTCGGGACCTTCTGGGCCCGGTGGGCAGGAGTATAAGACATGGCATTCGACATCGCGCGCGCCACCAAGTATTTCCTGATGATGGACTTCATCAAGGGCTTTGGTCTGGGGATGAAGTACTTCTTCGCCCCCAAGGCGACGCTGAACTATCCGCATGAAAAGGGCCCGCTTTCGCCGCGGTTTCGTGGCGAGCACGCCTTGCGGCGCTATCCCAACGGCGAAGAGCGCTGCATCGCCTGCAAGCTGTGCGAGGCGATCTGTCCCGCGCAGGCTATCACCATCGACGCCGAACCGCGCGAGGATGGCAGCCGGCGCACCACGCGCTATGACATCGACATGACGAAATGCATCTATTGCGGCTTCTGCCAGGAGGCCTGCCCGGTCGATGCCATCGTCGAGGGCCCGAATTTCGAATTCTCGACCGAAACCCGCGAGGAACTGTTCTACGACAAGCAGAAGCTTCTGGATAACGGCGCCCGTTGGGAGGCCGAGATCGCCCGCAACCTCGCCATCGACGCGCCCTACCGATGACCGACGCCTTCCAGAAGATGTTCCAGCAGATGCTGCAGTCCGGGCAGGAAATGGCGCGTGCCTTCAATCCCGCGCTTGAGCACATGGACACGCAAGCCTACGAAAAGCTGTTCCCGACCATGTCGTCGGACATGCTGGAAATGTGGTTCGGAAAGACCTTCAACCGCGATGGCCTTGACGCGCGCACGCGGCTTCTGGTGACGGTCGCCGCCATGACGGTGCAGGGCGCACACGCCGAGCCGCAGCTGCGGCTGACCATCCGCCACGCGGTCCAGGCCGGCGCCACCCCGCGCGAAATCGCCGAAGTGATCTATCAGATGGGGATGTTCGGCGGTATTCCGGCCATGCAGAAGGCGCTGGAAATCGCTCAGGGCGTGTTTTCCGAATCCGAAGGGAGCCAGACCGAATGATCACCTTTGCATTCTACCTGTTCGCGATCTCGGTCTGCATTGCCGGCTTCATGGTGGTGCTGGCGCGCAACCCCGTCCATTCGGTGTTGTGGCTGATCCTGGCGTTCCTGTCGGCGGCGGGGCTGTTCGTTCTGCTGGGCGCCGAGTTCGTGGCCATGCTGCTGGTCATCGTCTATGTCGGCGCGGTCGCGGTGCTGTTCCTTTTCGTCGTGATGATGCTGGACGTGGACTTCGCCGAGCTGAAAGGCGAATTCGCCCGCTACCTGCCGCTTGGCGGGTTGATCGCGCTGGTGCTCCTCGCGCAGCTGGCGATCGGGTTCGGGGCCTGGCAGACCTCGGATCAGGCCGAGGCGCTGCGCGCCGCGCCGATCACCGACGCGGCCCAGAACACCAACATGATCGGGCTGGTGCTTTACGATCGCTACATCCTGCCATTTCAGCTGGCCGGCCTGATCCTGCTGGTTGCCATGATCGGTGCGATCACGCTGACCATGCGGCACCGTCGCGACATCAAGCGTCAGGACGTCGTCGCGCAGATGCACCGCGACCCGGCCAAGGCGATGGAATTGCGTGACGTCAAGCCGGGGCAGGGCCTCTAGAACGCGCACACTCCGCTTCGCGGGGGTGACGCCAAAAGATTTTCAACGGGTGAACGGCCCGGAGGGACAGAAACGATGATCGGATTGACACATTTCCTGGTCGTGGGGGCGATATTGTTCGTCGCCGGCATCTTCGGCATCTTCGTGAACCGCAAGAATGTCATCGTCATCCTGATGTCGATCGAACTGATGCTGCTTGCGGTGAACATCAACTTCGTCGCCTTCTCTGCTTATCTGGGCGATCTGGCGGGGCAGGTATTCACGATGTTCGTCCTGACCGTCGCCGCGGCCGAGGCCGCGATCGGGCTTGCGATCCTGGTGGTGTTCTTCCGCAACCGTGGCTCGATCGCGGTCGAAGACGTCAACGTGATGAAGGGGTAAGGGATCATGGCGCAATTCATCCTCTTTGCCCCGCTTCTGGCTGCCATCATCGCCGGCTTCGGCTGGCGCGTGATCGGCGAGCAGGCCGCGCAATACCTGACGACCGGCGTTCTCTTCGCCGCCTGTTTCTTCAGCTGGATCATTTTCCTGACCTTCGACGGCGAGACCTATGTCGTCCCGGTCCTGGACTGGATCGTGTCAGGCGACTTCGTCAGCGAGTGGTCGATCCGCGTCGACCGGCTGACAGCGATCATGCTGATCGTTGTCACCACGGTTTCGGCCCTGGTTCACCTCTATTCGGTGGGCTACATGGCCCATGACGAGAATTTCGGTCACGACCAGCACTACAAGGCGCGGTTCTTCGCCTACCTGTCGTTCTTCACCTTTGCGATGCTGATGCTGGTGACGGCCGACAACCTGTTGCAGATGTTCTTCGGCTGGGAAGGGGTGGGCGTCGCCTCCTACCTGCTGATCGGCTTCTATTACAGGAAGCAGTCGGCAGGCGCCGCCGCGATGAAGGCCTTCATCGTGAACCGGGTCGGCGATTTCGGCTTCCTGCTGGGGATCTTCGGGCTGTTCTGGATGACCGGCACGATCCAGTTCGACGCGATCTTCGAACAGATGCCTGATCTGGCCCAGACTCAGATGCATTTCCTCTGGCGTGACTGGTCCACCGTCGAGGTTCTGGCGGTGCTGCTGTTCATCGGCGCGATGGGCAAGTCCGCGCAGCTGTTCCTGCATACCTGGCTGCCCGACGCGATGGAGGGCCCGACCCCGGTCTCGGCCCTGATCCATGCCGCGACGATGGTGACCGCCGGTGTCTTCCTGGTCTGCCGGATGTCGCCGCTGTTCGAATTCGCGCCCGACGCCAAGCTGTTCGTGACGGTCGTGGGGGCCAGCACCGCGTTCTTTGCCGCGACGGTGGGTCTGGTGCAGAACGACATCAAGCGCGTGATCGCCTATTCGACCTGTTCGCAGCTTGGCTACATGTTCGTGGCCGCCGGCGTCGGCGTCTATTCGGTCGCGATGTTCCATCTGCTGACCCACGCGTTCTTCAAGGCGATGCTGTTCCTTGGCGCCGGTTCGGTCATCCACGCGATGCATCACGAGCAGGACATGCGGAACTATGGCGGGCTGAAGGACAAGATCCCGCTGACCTTCTGGGCCATGCTGATCGGCACGCTGGCGATCACCGGGGTGGGCATTCCGCTGACGCATATCGGCTTCGCGGGTTTCCTGTCGAAGGACGCCGTGATCGAAAGCGCCTATGCGGGGAACAGCTATGCGTTCTGGCTGCTGGTCGTGTCGGCTGCCTTCACCAGCTTCTACAGCTGGCGGCTGATGTTCATGACCTTCTGGGGCAAGCCGCGCGGCGATCACCATGCGCATGATCATGCGCATGAAAGCCCGCGCGTCATGACGGTGCCCCTGGGCGTGCTGGCGGTCGGCGCGGTCTTCGCAGGAATGGTCTGGTACGGTCCGTTCTTCGGCAGCCATGACAAGGTCGCGGAGTATTTCCACATCGGCCACGGCGAGGCCGTTGCCAGCGCCGAGGGCGAGCATGGCGAGGACGCGGCCGCAGGCGGCGAGGCGCATGGCGTCAGAACCGATGTTCCCCCACCGGTCGGAGGAGCGATCTACATGCACCCCGACAACCACGTTCTCGACGAGGCGCACCACGTCCCGACCTGGGTCAAGGTCTCGCCCTTCCTTGCGATGCTGGGCGGACTTCTGCTCGCATGGATCTTCTACATCCGCAGCCCGGATGCGCCGCGCAAGCTGGCCGAAAGCCAACCCGCGCTTTACCAGTTCCTTCTGAACAAGTGGTATTTCGACGAGATCTACGACGTCGTTTTCGTTCGCCCGGCCCGATGGTTCGGCCGCAAGCTGTGGACGGGCGGCGACGGAGCGATTATCGACGGCGCGATCAACGGGATCGCGATGGGAATCATCCCGCGCCTGACGCGCTTCGCCGGTCGGGTGCAGTCGGGTTACCTGTTCCACTACGCGTTCGCGATGGTTCTGGGCATCGTGGGCTTGCTGATCTGGGTGATGATGCGGGGCGCGCAATAACATGACGAACCTTCTTTCGATCATCACCTTCCTGCCGATCGTCGCGGCTGCGATCCTCGCGCTGTTCCTGCGCGGCGATGATGTCGCGGCGCAGAAGAACGCGAAATGGCTGGCGCTGATCGCCACCAGCGCGACCTTCCTGATCTCGCTGTTCCTTCTGGCCGGCTTCAATCCGGCCGATACGAACTTCCAGTTTGTCGAGGATCACGCCTGGATCATGGGCCTGCGCTACAAGATGGGCGTTGATGGAATCTCGATCCTGTTCGTGCTGCTGACCACGTTCCTGATGCCGCTGACCATCCTCTCGACCTGGGACATCTCGACCCGTGTCAAGGAATACATGATCGCGTTCCTCGTGCTGGAGGGGCTGATGATCGGCGTCTTCACGGCGCTTGACCTGATCCTGTTCTACCTGTTCTTCGAGGCCGGCCTGATCCCGATGTTCCTGATCATCGGAATCTGGGGCGGCGCGAACCGCATCTATGCGGCCTTCAAGTTCTTTCTCTACACCTTCCTTGGCTCGGTTCTGATGCTGGTGGCGATGATCGCCATGGCGCGGACTGCGGGCACGACCGACATCGCGCAGCTGCTGCAATTCGATTTCCCCTCCGAAACGATGCGCCTGCTGGGCTTCACCATCGTCGGCGGCATGCAGACGCTGCTGTTCCTTGCGTTCTTCGCCAGCTTCGCGGTCAAGATGCCGATGTGGCCGGTCCATACCTGGCTGCCCGATGCCCACGTTCAGGCCCCGACCGCCGGTTCGGTCGTGCTGGCCGCCGTGCTGCTGAAGATGGGCGGCTATGGTTTCCTGCGGTTCTCGCTGCCGATGTTCCCGGTGGCCAGCGACATGTTGCAGGGGCTGGTCTTCTGGATGTCGGCCATTGCGATCGTCTATACCTCGCTGGTGGCGCTGGCGCAGACCGACATGAAGAAGCTGATCGCGTATTCCTCGGTCGCGCATATGGGCTATGTCACATTGGGGATCTTCGCCGCCAATCAGCAGGGTCTGGACGGGGCGATCTTCCAGATGCTGTCGCACGGCTTCATCTCGGGTGCGCTGTTCCTGTGCGTGGGCGTCATCTATGACCGCATGCACACGCGCGAGATCGACGCCTATGGCGGGCTGGTGAACCGGATGCCGGTCTATGCGCTGGTCTTCATGTTCTTCACCCTGGCCAATGTCGGCCTGCCCGGCACATCCGGCTTCGTGGGCGAGTTCCTGACTCTGATGGGGACGTTCAAGGCCAATACCTGGGTCGCCGTCGTGGCCGCGAGCGGGGTGATCCTGTCGGCGGGCTATGCGCTGTGGCTGTATCGCCGCGTCACCTTCGGCGCACTGATCAAGGAAAGCCTGAAGACCATCTCCGACATGACCCCGCGTGAGAAGTGGGTCTTCGCGCCACTGATCGCGATGACGCTGCTGCTGGGCGTCTATCCGCGGCTGGTCACCGACATCACCGGCCCCGCCGTTCAGGCGCTGCTGGTCAGCTATAACGACGCGTTGCCGCACGAGCCCGCGGACGGACTTGCCGTCACCGCCTCTGCCGACACCGCCGAAGACAGCCATTGAGGAAAGCCAGATGACCGCGCTCGATTTCTCGACGATCCTGCCCGAGCTTCTGCTGGCCGTCTACGCGATGGCCGCGCTGATGGCCGGCGCGTATTTCGGCAAGGACGGCATCGCCAAGCCGATCCTGTGGGCAACCGTGGCGATCCTGCTGATCGGCGGGATGTATGTGGGTTTTGCGGACCGACCGGATCAGACGGCCTTCTTCGGCATGTTCAATGACGACGCCTTCGCGCGCTTCGCGAAAGTGACGATCCTGGTCTCGGCCGCCGCAGTCCTCGCGATGAGCGCCGACTACATGGACCGCCAGGGGCTGATGCGGTTCGAATATCCCATCCTGATCGCGCTGGCCTCTATCGGAATGATGATGATGGTATCGGCCGGCGACCTGCTGAGCCTTTACATGGGTCTGGAACTGCAATCGCTTTCGCTCTACGTCATCGCCGCGATGCGCCGGGAAAGCGCCAAGTCCGCGGAAGCCGGGCTGAAATACTTCGTGCTGGGTGCGCTGTCGTCGGGGATGCTGCTTTATGGCGCGTCGTTGGTCTATGGCTTTGCCGGGACCACGAATTTCGAGGGCATCTTCTCGACCATCGGTGGCGGGCAGATGCCGCTGGGGCTGCTGTTCGGGCTTGTCTTCCTGCTTGTCGGTCTGGCCTTCAAGGTTTCGGCCGTGCCCTTCCACATGTGGACACCCGATGTCTATGAAGGCGCGCCGACCCCGGTGACGGCCTTCCTGGCCACCGCGCCCAAGGTTGCGGCGATGGCGCTGATCGCGCGTCTGATGTTCGACGCGTTCGGGAATGTGCCGGGCGACTGGGGCCAGATCATCGCGGCGCTTGCGGTGCTGTCGATGTTCCTGGGTTCCATCGCCGGGATCGGGCAGCGCAACATCAAGCGGCTGATGGCCTATTCATCGATCGCCCATATGGGCTTCGCGCTGGTCGGGCTGGCCGCCGGGACGGCCTATGGCGTTCAGGCGATGCTGCTTTACATGGCGATCTATGCGGTGATGAATGTCGGCACCTTCGCCTTCATCCTGTCGATGGAACGCGACGGTCGTCCGGTCACCGACCTGGACAGCCTGAACCGCTTTTCCACGACCGAGCCGCTGAAATCCTTTGCCGTGCTGTTCCTGATGTTCAGTCTTGCGGGGGTGCCGCCGTTTCTGGGCTTCTTCGCCAAGTTCGGTGTGCTGTCCGCTGCCGTTCAGGCCGGGATGAGCTGGCTTGCGGTCGCCGGCGTCGTCGCCTCGGTCATCGGCGCCTTCTACTATCTTCGCATCGTCTACTACATGTTCTTCGGTGCCGAATCCGATGGCGTCGAAAGCCGCATGGGGCTGGCGCAATATCTGGCTCTGGTCGTTCCCGCCGCGGCGCTGCTTCTGGGTGCCGTGACCATGCTGGGCATCGATGATGCCGCGGCCACCGCTGCGCAATCCCTGGTCGGCCCCGAGGCGACCTTGTCCGATGCCGGAGTCGAGGGTGCCGGTCCGGAGGTCTCGGGCGTGGCACCGGCCGAGACCGTCGTTGAGTGACCGCAGGGCGCTGACCTGGCCCGAAGGTTTCGCGCGGCACGTCCTGGATCGTGTGGACAGCACGAACGCCGAGGCCATACGGATGGTGCCCCGGCTGGGCGGGCCCACCTGGATCATGGCACGCCGGCAAGAGGCCGGGCGCGGCCGTCGCGGCCGGGGCTGGACCGATCCGCCCGGGAACTTTGCCGCGACGCTGGTCCTGCGGCCCGGCGGCAGCCCCGCTGACGCGGCGCGGCTTTCCTTTGTCGCCGCGCTGGCGATGCACGACGCGCTGGTGCATCTGTGCGGACCGCATCTGAACCTGGCGCTGAAATGGCCCAATGACGTTCTGCTGAATGGCGGCAAGCTGGCCGGGATCCTGCTGGAAAGCGTCGGCTCCGGCGGGGAGGTGACGGCGCTTGCGATCGGCATCGGCGTCAACCTCGAGGCTGCGCCCAGCCCCGACCTGCTGGAACCGGGCGCGATGCGCCCGGTCAGCCTTCGAGGCGAGACCGGGCTGATCGTCACTCCCGACGATGTGCTGGACGCGCTGGCCCGGTCCTTCGATCATTGGTGGCGCCAGACGCGCGCCTATGGGTTTGCACCGATCCGGGCCGCCTGGCTTGCCCGGGCCGCGAGGCTGGGCGAAACGATCACGGCCCGCGCTGGCGCGGTGGAAACGACCGGCCGATTCGAGGGCATCGACGAGACCGGCGCGCTGCTTCTGGTCACGGCGCGCGGCAGGCAGGCCATCCCGGCCGCCGACATCTATTTCAGCGGGGGATAGCGCCCATGCTGCTGTGCATCGATACCGGCAACACGAATACCGTGTTCTCGATCTGGGACGGGGCGAAGTTCCTGGCGCATTGGCGTATCTCGACGGATCATCGCCGGACCGCGGACGAGTATTTCGTCTGGCTCAGCACGCTGATCGAGGTGCAGAAATTCGATCTTCAGATCGACGCCTGCATCATCAGCGCGACCGCGCCGCGGGTGATGTTCAACCTGCGCGTCCTGTGCAGCCGCTATTTCAACACACGGCCGCTGGTGGTGGGCAAGCCGGACTGCCTGCTGCCGGTGCCGCCGCGGGTCGACACCGGAACGACCGTCGGTCCGGACCGACTGGTCAATACCCTGGCGGGCTTCGATCGTCACGGTCCCGATCTGATCGTGGTCGATTTCGGCACCGCCACGACCTTCGACGTGGTCGATATCGACGGCGCCTATATTGGCGGCGCGATCGCGCCTGGCGTGAACCTGTCGCTCGAGGCGTTGCACATGGGCGCGGCCAGCCTGCCGCATGTCGATGTGACGATGCCGGCCAAGGTGATCGGGACGAACACGGTTGCCTGTATCCAGTCCGGGATCTTCTGGGGCTATATCGGGCTTGTCCAGGGGGTGGTGACGCAGATAAGGGCGGAACGCGGCCGCCCGATGAAGGTGATCGCGACGGGCGGGCTTGCGCCTTTGTTCGATCAGGGGTTTGACCTGTTCGACGCGATAGAAGACGATCTGACGGTTCACGGACTACGCTTGATTCACGATTACAACAAGGAGATGGGCAATGGCTGACCGCCTGATATATCTGCCGCTTGGAGGCGCGGGCGAAATCGGCATGAACGCCTATGTCTACGGATATGGCCCGCCGGGCAGGGAGCGGCTGATTCTCGTGGATCTGGGGGTGACCTTCGGCGACATGGACGGCAGCCCGGGCATCGATCTGATCCTGCCCGACATCACCTGGCTGGAGCAGAACCGTGATCGGCTTGAGGGGATCTTCATCACCCATGGCCACGAGGATCATCTGGGCGCCGTCGGGCATCTGTATTCCCGGCTTCGCGTGCCGATCTATGCGCGGCAGTTCACCGGCACGCTGTGCCGCCTCAAGCTGGATGAGCAGGGCCATCCCGCCGACACGGTACGGATCACCGGACCGCGCCCCGAGGTGACGCAGCTTGGACCGTTCAATGTGCAGTTCGTTCCAGTCAGTCACTCGATTCCCGAAAGCGCCGCACTGATCATCGACACGCCCGGCGGGCGGATCGTCCACACCGGCGATTTCAAGCTGGATGGAACGCCCGTGGTGGGCGATGCCTTCGACGCGATCATGTGGCACGACATCGCCAGCGAGGGGCGTGGCATCAAGGTTCTGGCCTGCGATTCGACCAATGTCTTCACGACCCATCCGGGCCGGTCCGAGGCGTTGCTGGCGAACCCGATCCTGGAATGGGTCATGGCGCAGAAGAACATGGTCGTGGCCACAACCTTCGCCAGCAATGTCGCCCGGCTGAAGACGCTGTCCGACGCCGCGATCGCGTCCGGCCGCAAGGTCTGCCTGCTGGGCCGGGCGATGCGGCGGATGGTCGGTGTCGGTCTGGAGACCGGGGTGCTGACCGATTTCCCTGACACGATCGGGCCCGACGAGGCGGCGAGCCTGCCGCGTGGCAAGGTGATGCTGCTTGTGACAGGCAGCCAGGGCGAACGGCGTGCCGCCAGCGCGCAGTTGTCGCGCGGCCGGTATCTGGGCCTGTCGCTGAAAGAGGGCGACAGTTTCCTGTTCAGTTCGAAAACGATCCCCGGCAACGAACGATCGGTCGGCCGGATCATGAACGCGCTGAGCGAGATCGGCGTGGATGTGTTCGACGCCGACGACGGTCTGTTTCACGTTTCGGGTCACGCCAACCGTCCCGACATCGAGGCGCTGCACGACTTGCTGAAGCCCGAGATCGTGATCCCGATGCATGGCGAGCATCTGCATCTGCGCGAGCACATGCTGCTGGCGCGGAGCAAGGGCATCGCCTCGGACATCGCGCCCAACGGCACCATGCTGGACCTGACCGGCGACGCGCCAAGGGTCGTCGACCAGGTCGAGACCGGGCGCCTCTATCTGGATGGCACCGTGCTTGTCGGCGCCATGGACGGGATCGTGCGCGACCGCATCCGGATGGCGCTGAACGGCCATGCCCTGGTCAGCGTGATCGTGGACGAGGAGGACAAGGTCCTGCCGGATGCCTGGGTCGAACTGCTGGGCCTGCCGGCACGCACCCGTGGCGGCGACGATCTTGCCCGTCATATCGAGGGCGAACTGGCGGAGTTCCTGGAGGGCGCCGACGACCGGACCGTCCGCAACGACAAGAAGATGGACGAGGCGATCCGCAAGATCACGCGCCAGGTCTCGATGGAGGAGATCGGCAAGAAGCCGGAGGTGACGGTCATCATCAGCCGGTTGATGGCCGACTGAGACGGCGGGAGGGCCTCCCTGCGTCCCGCGACGGCCGGGGGGCCAGCCCCCCGGACCCCCCCCGCAGGGATATGTGGCGATGGCAACGACGATCTTCGACGGCAGGCAGGCAAGGACAGGTCTTGCGGTCTTGACCTGAAACTGGCGATGCGGCAATCCCACGCCATGAGTGACCCGCAAAGACCCGCCTTCGATCCCCATCCGCCGCGCCGCAATTTCTATGGAAGGCGGCACGGCAAGACCTTGCGCCCCAGCCAGAAGGGCTATCTGAGCGAGGATCTTGGCGATCTGCGTCCGCGCGGGATCAGCGTCCAGGAAAACCCCGGTCGCGCGCCGGTCGACCCGGCCCGGATCTTCGGCGACGCCCGCCCGGTGTGGCTGGAAATCGGCTTTGGCGGGGGCGAGCACATGGTCCACATGGCCGCCAGATATCCCGGGATCGGGATCATCGGCTGCGAGCCTTTCATCAATGGCGTGGCGATGCTGCTGGGCAAGATCAGGACCGCCGGGATCGGCAATGTCAGCGTCCACCCCGGCGATGCGCGCGATCTGATGGATGTGCTGCCCGATGCCAGCATCGAGCGTGCGTTCCTGATGTATCCGGACCCCTGGCCGAAGGCACGGCACCACCGGCGCCGCTTCGTGACGCCCGAGCATCTGCTGCCTCTGGCGCGGGTCATGCGGCCCGGCGGCGAGTTTCGTGTCGCAAGTGATATCCCCGACTACATCCGCCAGACACGCGAAGAGGTGCCGTCGGCCGGGTTCGAGACCGTCGCCGACACGGACCAGCCATGGCAGGACTGGATCAGCACGCGCTACGAGCAGAAGGCCCTGCGCGAGGGACGCGTACCGCATTACGTCACGTTTCGCCGCACGGGCTGAGCAGCGATCGGGGCAAGCTTCAACGCCGTGCCGGGGTCGCGATTGCGATGCAGCTTTACACCAAGAATCCGGATGATCGAAGGAAGAACGCCATGAAAGGACCCGAGCGGATCGCCGCGGACCGGATCGCGGCCGACTGGATCGCGATCGACTGGGGTACGACCAATCTGCGCCTGTGGGCGATGCACGGCGCCCGGATGCAGGCGCGTCGCGAATCGCGCCAGGGCGGGCTATGTCGTGACGATTTCGCCAGCGTGCTTGCGCAGGCGACGCAGGGCTGGGGCGAACTGCCGGTGGTTGCCTGCGGCATGGTCGGCTCTCGCGAGGGGTGGGTCGAGGCGCCCTATGCGGCCGTTCCGACCCAGGCGGTGCCGCGACTTGTCAGGGTTCCGGGCCAGCGCGTCTGGATCGCCTGCGGGATCCGTCAGCAGGAGCCGCCCGATGTGATGCGCGGCGAAGAAACCCAGATTGCGGGGTTGCTGGCGGCGCGGCCCGATTTCGACGGCGTGGCCTGCATGCCCGGCACCCACACGAAATGGGCCCGGATCTCGGCTGGCGAACTGTGTCATTTTCAAAGCTTCATGACCGGCGAGTTGTTCGCGTTGCTGTCGCAGAAATCGGTCCTGCGCCACACGCTTGGCACGGCTTCGGGGAATGCCGCGTTCGACGAGGCGGTGGCCGAGGCCTTGTCCCAGCCGCACCGCGCCTATGGCCGCCTGTTCCAGTTGCGTGCCGCCGCGCTGGTCGGCGATCAGGACCCGGACAACGCCGCCTCGCGGCTGTCGGGCCTGCTGATCGGATGCGAGCTGGCCGGCGCCAAGGCCTATTGGCTGGGGCAAGAGATCGCCATCGTCGGGGCAGAGGCGTTGTCTGCCCTCTACGCCCGCGCGCTGGCCGCGCAGGGGGTCACCGTGCACCAGGCCGATGGCGAGGCCTCGACCCTCGCCGGGCTGCATCGCGCCTGGCAAAGCATCAGGGAAACGCCATGAACAGGAACATCGTCGCCATCCTGCGCGGCATCACCCCTGCCCAAGCGCCCGCGATCGGTGTGGCGCTGGTCGAGGCGGGCGTCACGATGATCGAGGTGCCGCTGAACTCGCCCGATGCGCTGGACAGCATCGCGGCCTTGCAGGCGCGATTTGGTGGCATCGCCCGGATCGGTGCGGGCACCGTGCTGAGGGTGGACCAGGTGCAGGCGGTGGCCCGGACCGGCGCATGTCTCATCGTGTCACCGAACTGCGATGCCGCCGTCATCGGCGCCAGCAAGGCGGCAGGCTTGCTCAGCTTTCCCGGCGTCATGACCCCCACCGAGGCGTTCGCCGCCATTGCCGCCGGGGCCGACGCGCTGAAGCTGTTCCCGGGTGAACTGGTCGGGCCGGCGGGCCTGCGCGCGATGCGCGCCGTGCTGCCGCCGCATCTGCCGCTTTACGCGGTGGGCGGGGTCTCGACCGGGAACATGGCCGAGTGGTGCGCGGCGGGGGCGACCGGATTCGGGATCGGTTCCGCGCTTTACAAGCCGGGCGACACGGCGGCGGTGGTGGCTGACAAGGCCCGCGCGGTCATCGCGGCGTGGGACGCATTGGCCTGAACACCCGGTTTCGCCGTCAGGGCAGGACCGCCAGCCATAACCATGTGCTCAGCACCGAAGCCGCGGTCCCGATCAGGACCGACGAGGCCGCCACACGCCGTGCCGTGCCGTAGATACTGGCAAAGACATAGGCGTTGATGCCTGGCGCCATCGCGGCGGTCACGACCGCCGATCGTGTGCCCGCCACGTCCAGCGACAGCAGGTGCGCCATGCCGAAGGTGATCGCCGGGTGCAGGAGCAGCGAGCAGGCGCAACACATCGCGATGGTCGCCATGTCGCCCTCCGGGCGATAGCGGTAGAGCACGCCGCCCAGACCGAACAGCGCGGCGGGCAGGGCCGACCGCGCGATCATGTCCACCGCCGCCCAGAACCCCTCGGGCATGACAAGCCCGGCCAGCATCGACAGGTTCATCGCCAGCCCGAGCGCGATGCCGATGACCAGAGGTGTGCGCAGAACTCCCGACAGGGCCCGCAGCGTGACATGCCCCACCGCAAGGCCGCTGCCACGCGCGCGGGTGAATTCCATGGCCGTGATGCCGAAGGTGTAAAGCGCCGGGGAATGCAGCGCGATGATGGCCCAGTTGCCGTCCAGCGCGGCAGACCCGAAGGCGCGTTCGGTGATCGGCACGCCCAGCAGGAGGGTGTTGGAGAACAGGCAGACAAACCCGATCGCCACGCAGTCGGCGGGCGGGCGGTCGAAGAGGAAACGCGCACCCGCCCAGCCGACCGCATAGCTGGCCATTGCGCCACTGTAGAAGGCGACCAGCAGGGTCGGCCGGAACTCGGTGCCCAGATCCAGCCGCGCCATCGATGCGAACAGCAACGTCGGCACGGCGAAGTTCTGGGCAAAGCGCATCAGCCCGTCAACGGCGCCCTCGGAAAACCAGCCGCGCCAGCTGACGAAATAGCCAAATCCGATCACCAGAAAGACCGGCAGGATGATCGTGAAAAGCGCGCTCAAATCGGCGGCGCCGCAACCGCGGGCGGGCCGTCCGGCGTGACTTCGACCACCATCCCGTCATGGGCCGGAACGATATGGTCGGGTGTTTGGGCCAGCACCTCGTCATAGTCCATGTCAATATGCATGTTGGTCAGCACGCCGCGCGGGGTCCCGGCGCGTGCCAGCCATTCCAGCGCCTGCGCCAGATGGGCGTGGCTTGGATGCGGCTCGGGACGCAGCGCGTCGCATATGAAGATCTCGGCGCCCTCGATCAGCGGCCAGGCCAGGTCGGGGATCTGCGATACGTCGGGCAGATAGACCAGCCCGCCGATTCGAAACCCAAGTGCGGTGATCTCGCCATGCGCGACGCGAAACGGATGGAAAATGATCGCGCCGCCCGGCCCCTCGATCGTGACCGGCCCGACAAGCGGATGAAGTTCGGCGACCGGAGGATAAAAACTGCCGGGAGGCGTGTCGAAGATATAGGCGAAGCGTTCGACCAGCGCGGCGGCGGTCGGCGCGTCCGCCCAGACCGGGATCTTGCGCCGTGAATTGTAGACCAGCTGGCGCAGATCATCGATTCCGTGGACGTGATCGGCATGGGCGTGCGAATAGATGACCGCATCCAGCGTGGCGACACCGGCATCCAGAAGCTGCGGCACCATGTCGGGACCGGTGTCGATCAGCACCTGCGTCGTGCCATCCGCCCCGTCCCGTTCGACCAGCAGGGCGCAGCGCCGGCGGCGGTTGCGGGGATTGGCGGGGTCGCATGCCCCCCAGCGGCCGCCCAGTCTGGGAACGCCACCCGACGAGCCGCATCCGAGGATCGTGGCGCGGATCACGCCCGCTCTCCTGCGGCCTTCCAGAACAGGCGGTCGAAATTGGCCGAGGTCTGGCGGGCGAATTCGGCATAGTCCATGTCGAAAAGCCGGGCCCCGACCGCCGCCGTCCCGGTGACATAGGCAGGCTCGTTTCGCCGCCCGCGATGCGGGGGCGGGGCGAGATACGGGCTGTCGGTCTCGACGAGGATGCGGTCGATCGGGGCGGCCGCGAAGATCTCGCGCAACGCGGTCGAACGTGGAAAGGCCGCGATCCCCGACATCGACAGGTAAAAGCCCAGATCCAGCGCGGCACCCGCCAGCCCTGCGCCGGAACTGAAACAATGCATCACGCAGGAATAGCCGCCCGCACGGTGTTCGTCGGTCAGGATGCGCGCCATGTCGTCATCGGCGTCGCGGGCGTGGATGATCAGCGGCAGCCCCGTGCGCCGCGCCGCCTCGATATGGACACGCAGGCTTTCCTGCTGCGCTGCCGCGCTGTCGGCGGTGTAATGATAGTCGAGGCCGGTCTCGCCAATGCCCACGAATTTCGGGTGATCGGCCAGCGCCGTCAGCTCATCGAGGCCGGCCATCGGTTCGCTGGCGACGCTCATCGGGTGGGTCCCGGCCGCGTAGAAGACACCCGCGTGTGCCTCGGCCAGCGCGCGCACCCGCGGTTCGAGGCGCAGCTTGGTGCAGATCGTGACCATTCGCGTCACCCCGGCCTCGCGTGCCCGGGCGATCAGCGCATCGTGTTCGCCATCGAAATCGGGGAAGTCCAGGTGGCAATGGCTGTCGACAATCGGCGTGGTGGCCGCTTGGGTCATGGGTCAACTCTTGGCTGGCAGGGCGGATTGCGCCGGCGGCAGATGCGCCAGTTCGGTCAGCATATCCATCACCAGCGCCGCAGGGTCAAGGTTGACGGCCCGCCCTGTCCGGGCGCGGGCCGACAGCCGGGCCTGGGCGCCGGCCCAGTCGCGGGCGGCGCGGTCGTCGGGCGACAGTCGGGCCAGCAGCGCGCCCTCGCCTCGCGCGGCCTGCGGCAAGGGCGCGCCGACAAGCCCCGCGCGTGCGGTGCGGGTCAGGAAACGGTCCAGCAGCGTGACGGTCAGATCGAAGGGATCGCCATCGGCATTCGCGCGCCCGGCAGCCGCCTCCGACAGTTTGGCCGCGGCCATGCGGTCGAGGCGGGGCAGGGTCGCAAACAGGTTCACGATCTGCTGATACCGTGCCAGCCCGTCCTGTCCGGACAGACGCAGCGCCTCGCCGACCGATCCGTCCGACAGCGCGGCCAGGGCCTCGGCATCCTCGTTGACGCCGAGGCCGGCCAGCGCCTGCGCCATCAGTTCGGGATCCAGCGGGCTCAGCCGCAGCGTCCGGCAGCGCGAGCGGATGGTCGGGAGAAGCCGTGCGGGTTGATGCGCCACCAAAAGGATCAGGCCATCCTTCGGCGGTTCCTCGAGGATCTTCAGCAGCGCGTTCGAGGCGGGGATGTTCATCTCGTCGGCGGCGTCGATGATGACGATCCGCCGCCCGCCTTCGGCTGCCGAGAGGTGAAAGAAGGACAGCAGGCGGCGGATCTCGTCCACGGTGATTTCGGCACGCAACCGTCCTGCCTTGTCGTCCCAGGGCCTGCGGATCAATTGCAGGCCGGGATCGGACAGCGCCGCCAGACGACGGGCCGCAGGGTCGTCGGCAGCGACGGACAGATCGTCGCTGGCCGCGCCGGACAGCAGCCAGCGGGCGATGGACCATGCCAGCGTCGCCTTGCCGACGCCGCGCGGGCCGGTCAGCATCCACGCGTGATGCAGCCGATGGCTACGTGCGGCATCGACGAACTCCCGGATCGCGGCGTCCTGCCCGATCACACGCGGCGTCATCCGGGGATGCGGCGCGCCGGGAACCCGGTCGGGTTCGGGAATGTCGTCGAGCGCGGTCTTCACAAGGCGGCCTTTACCCTTGCTGCGACATCCTCGGGCGCGCCGTTGCCGTCGATCAGCCGCACACGGTCGGGATATTCCAGGGCCAGTGCGCGAAATCCCCGCGCAAGCCGTTCCTGAAAGCCCAGCCCCAGGCTTTCGAACCGGTCCTCGACCCCGCCCCGCGCATGGCCCCGCGCAAGTGCCGTGGCCGCGTCGAGATCGATGACGAAGGTCCGGTCGGGCTCGGTCGCGATCATCAGCGCGTGCAGGCGGTCCACCATGTCCCGCAGGTCGCCGCGGGCCGCGCCCTGATAGACGCGCGTGGAATCCGCGAAACGGTCGGTCACGACGGTGCCGCCGCGGGCAAGGGCGGGACGAATGGTGCGCTCGAGGTGGTCGCGGCGGGCGGCGGTGAACAGCAGACATTCCGTTTCCGCCGACCAGCGTTCGCCGTGGCCCTCGACCAGAAGTCGCCGGATCTCTTCGGCGCCCTGACTTCCGCCGGGCTCGCGGGTCAGGACGACATCATGGCCCGCGGACCGCAGGGCCTCGGCCAGAAGCCCGGCCTGGGTGGACTTGCCGCAGCCATCGATGCCCTCGAAGCTGATGAACATCACAGCCCCGAAGCTGCGATCGCCTTCTGGCCAAGCCGCATCACCGCGCTTTTCATGCGACCGGCGAAGCCGGCCTCCGGCACGTCCTGCGCGGCGATCAGCGGCGTCACGGCGTCCTTGACGCCAGGCACCGTCACCACCAGGTGCCCCAGCCTGTCGCCCTTGGCGATCGGTGCGGAAACCGGCGAATCATAGACCGCCTCGGCCTTGACCTGATCCCGGCCGCCGGCTGGGATCAGCACGTTCGCGCCGTCCCTCGTGGTCAGCCCGATCCGAGACTGGGCTCCCAGCCAGACGGGCACTTCGACGACGGTCTGGCCGGCCGGCACCAGGGTCTCCATCGTGAACTGACGAAACGCCCAGCTGACGAGGCGTTCGGCCTCTTCCGCGCGTGCGGTGGAAGAGGGCAGGCCAGTGATGACAAAGATCACCCGCCGCCCGTCCTGCACGGCCGAGCCAGCCAGACCGTAGCCCGCCTCCTCGGTGTGGCCGGTCTTCAGCCCGTCGGCGCCGATACCCAGGCTCAGCAGCGGATTGCGGTTGAACCGGTTGGCCGGCGCGCGATCGTCGAAGCGAAACTCGGTCATGGCGAAATTCTTGTAGAGCTCCGGGAAATCCTCGATCAGATGCAGCGACAGGATTCCCAGGTCATGGGCGGTCATCCGGTGGCGCGGGTCCGGCCAGCCCGAAGCGTTGGCGAAGGTCGAGTTGGTCAGCCCCAGCTCTTTTCCCCGTTCCGTCATCTGCCGTGAGAATGCCTCTTCGGTGCCCGACAGACCCTCGGCCACGACGACGCAGGCGTCGTTGCCCGACAGCACGATGATCCCCTTGATCAGTTCATCGACGGTCGGCCGGTCCAGTTCGTTCAGAAACATGGTCGAGCCGGTCATCTGCCGCGCCTTGGTCGAGACCGGCAGCTGCGTGTCCATCTGCACCCGCCCTTCCTGCAGGGCCTCAAACAGCATGTAGACGGTCATCAGCTTGGACATCGAGGCGGGCGGCACCAACTGGTCGGCGTTCTTTTCCATCAACACGGTGCCGGTGGCCACGTCATAGACCCAGGCCGTCTGCGCGTTGGTGTCGAAGGCCTGCACCGGGGCAGCCAGCAAGACCAAGGCGGCAAGCCTCAGCAGAAATGCGCGCATGGGAATTCCTTTGCCTGTTTGGGCATGATGGTTACATCAAGCCCGACCGCCCCGCAACGCGCGCGCGCTGCCCGACCCCCGAATTTTGATCGTCAGGGTTGCATGAGACGGGCCGCTAACCCATCCCCAGCGGATCGCGCCGCTTCCTGGCGCGTTCCGCGTCCTGCCTTTCGCTGATATAGGCGATCAGGCCCCAGCTGACGCAGTAGCAGCCACCCACAGACAGGATCAGCCAGCCCGGCAACGGTCCGATTGCCGAGCGTTCCAGAAGCTGCGCGGTCGATTCCAGCGGGGTCGGGTGCACGATCAGCTTCCCCATATAGGCGACGGCCTGGATCAGCAGGATCCAGAAATAGTTGCGCCGGATGCGCCGCCCGATCGCGGTCCACATGCTGACATGGTATTTCGGGTGCAGATAGTCGTCGGCCAGCCGGTCCTGCCAGTGTTCCTCAAGATGCAGGTCGCCATCCTTCAGCATCGGCGACAGGAAATGCAGCTCAAGCCACCGGCACCGCGCGCGCCAGACATTGAAATAGCGATAGCGCCGCGCTTCCAGCATCAGGAAGAAGATGATCAGGATCCCGACCAGCACCAGCGGCAGGGGGGACGCCTGAGGCGAGGCATAGGTGATCGACAGCGCGACCCCCAGCGTCACCACTGCCCAGTTGGTCGTCGTGTCCAGTCGCGTCCGCCAGATGGTCGAGCGATAGACTTCGCCACGATAGAGATGCGCCAGGACGCCCATCTCGGCCGCATCCAGATTCTTGCGGGGTTGCGCGTTCCCGTCCATCCGTTTTCTCCCTGCCTGCCAGAGTGGCAGCGCAGGATGGTTTCGGCAAGCGTTACTGCGGCGGCATGTCGGACAGCGCCGCTGTCGGGGCAGGGTCGCCGAGCGCCTCGTCTTGCGGCCTCGTCTTGCGGCCTCGTCTTGCGGCCTCGTCTTGCGGCCGCGTCGCCTGGCGGCACGATCCGGTTGCCGAACCGCGTGACGGTATTCGCGCGGACCGGGCCGTTCGTGACCGCGCCGGCACGACTGCACATCCTGCATGAAAGAAGCCGCCGGACCCTGGGTCCTGCGGCTTCCCTGATCTTCGCCTGCCCTGACCGGGCAGCGCGTCGCTCAGCCTTTGGCTTGATGGCTTCTGGGCTGTCGCGACGGGCGGCGCGACGGGCGCTTCTGCCCACCGGCAGCGGGCTTGCCCGCCATCATCGGCTTGCCGCGTCCACGCTGGCCACCGCGCGCCGAGGGCGGCGGCGCCGCCGGAACCTCGCCGCCGATCACCGGGATCGAGGATTTCATCGCGCGTTCGATGGCCTGCAGTTCGCCCAGTTCGGCCGGCGCGCACAGCGCCACGGCACGGCCGTCACGGCCGGCGCGGGCGGTGCGACCGATCCGGTGCACATAGTTTTCCGGCACGTTCGGCAGGTCATAGTTGTAGACATGCGCCACCTCGGGGATATCAAGCCCGCGCGCGGCCACATCGGTCGCGACCAGCACCTGCGTGTCACCCTTGCGGAATGCGGCAAGGGCGCGCTCGCGCTGGCCCTGCGACTTGTTGCCGTGGATCGCGGCGACCGAGAAGCCCCATTTCTCCAGCAGCTTGGACAGCTTTTCGCAGCCATGCTTGGTGCGGCCAAAGACCATCGACAACTCTCCCGGATGCTTGGCCAGATATTCGGCCAGCAGCGTCGCCTTGTCGCCCTGGGTGACGAAATGCACACCCTGTTCGATCTTGTCGGCGGCCTTGCCGGGCGGGTTGACGGCGACCTTGACAGGATCGGTCAGATAGGTGTCCGCCAGCTCCGACATCAGCTTCGGCATGGTGGCCGAGAACAGCAGCGTCTGCCGTTCCTTGGGCAGCATGCGCGCGATCTTGCGCAGCGTGTGGATGAAGCCGATATCCAGCATCTGGTCGGCCTCGTCCAGCACCAGGTAAGTGGTGGCCGACAGGTCGATGGCGCGACGCTCGATCAGGTCCATCAGGCGGCCCGGCGTGGCGATCAGGACGTCGACGCCGCGCGACATGCGCTCGACCTGGACGTTGATCGACGCGCCGCCGACCACGCGAAAGCTGCGGATCGGGGTGCCTTCGGCATAGGAATCGATATGGGCTGCGATCTGGGTGGCCAGTTCGCGCGTCGGCGCCAGGATCAGGGCGCGGCAGGTCCTGGGGTCCGGCTTCTTGCCGAACCTGATGAGCCGGGTCAGCATCGGCAGGCCGAAGGCCGCCGTCTTGCCGGTGCCGGTCTGGGCGAGGCCCAGCACGTCGCGACCCTCGACCACTGCAGGAATGCCCTGCGCCTGGATCGGGGTCGGCTGGGTCAGCCCCATCGCCGCGATATTGGCGTTGATGCGGTGATCGATGCCCATCTCGGCGAAGGCGCCGGTGGCCAGCGGCTCGCGTGACGGGGCGCGTCGGCCCTCGTTCGAGGCGGCGTGCGGCGGTGCGGTGCGGGTCTTGGCCTTGCCGCCACGAAGGGGGCGGCGACGGTCGTTGTTCTGTTCCATGAATTACTTTCGTCCCTGCATCCCCCGTATCGGACGCAAGGCAGGGGCCACGCCATCAGGGCGAGGCTTCAGCAGGGGTGCAGGCGCGATACGAGGATGCCTGCAAGCCTCCCCGCGTGAATGGGAAACTGGATTTCTTGTCGTGCCGTCAAGCGAATGGATCGCGGCTGCTCACGCGGCAGCGGGCGGCGACTGGGGACAGATGGGGCAGGGCGGGCGAGAAGTCAAGCGCGGTCTGCGCTGTCCAGCCATATCGTCACCGGCCCGTCGTTCAAAAGCCGCAGCTTCATGTCCGCGCCGAACACGCCGGTTTCGACCGCCACGCCGTGCCCGCGCAGGCTGGCGGCGAAGGTTTCGTAAAGCCGCCGCCCGTCTTCGGGCGCCGCGGCGGCCGAAAAGCCGGGCCGGTTGCCGGTGCGCGTGTCGGCGGCCAGCGTGAACTGGCTGACGACCAGCGCACCGCCCGAGACATCCAGCAGCGATCTGTTCATCTTGCCACGGTCATCCTGGAATATCCGCAGCTTGGCGACCCGCGCCGCCAGCTTGTCGGCCGCCGTCGCATCATCGTCCTGCATCGCGCAGACCAGCACCAGCAGCCCCGGCCCGGTCTCGCCGACGATCCGGCCCTCGACCTCGACCGAGGCTTCGCTGACGCGCTGGACCAGCGCCCTCATGCCCGGCGGTTCCAGACGGCAAACAGCCACATCCCGGCGACCATCGCCGCGAAGAAGATCAGGAAAGGCGTGCCGCCAAAGCCGATCGAGGCCATTGCGGGACCGGGGCAAAGCCCGGCAAAGCCCCAGCCAAGCCCGAACAGCGCCGCGCCGGCGATCAGCCGGGCGTCGATCATCTGCGGCGGTGGCGGCGGCATTTGCGTCCCGGTCAGCGCCGTGCGGCGGCGGGCGGCGACGCGCCAGGCGACCAGCATCGGAAGGATGGCGCCGGTCAGCACGAAGCCGAGCGTCGGGTCCCACCGACCGAACACGTCCAGCCAGCCCTGCACCTTTGCCGGGTTGGTCATCCCCGAAATCAGCAGCCCCGCTCCGAACAGCGCACCCGACAGCGCCGCGATCATCAGCCGCTTCATGCCGTCCACCCCAGCGCCCGCGACAGCACCACGGCGATGCCGCCCGCCAGCAGATAGACCACCGTCGCCACGATCCCGCGACGCGACAGGCGCGAGATGCCGCACACGCCATGTCCCGAGGTGCAGCCGTTCCCCAGCCGCGTGCCGAACCCGACCATCAGGCCGGCCAGCACCAGAACCCCGCTGCCCGCGATCGGGGCCGAGCGTTCGGCGACCCCACCCGCCACCAGCAGCGCTGGCAGAAGAACAAGTCCGCCGATGAAGGCCGCGCGCTCGGTCCAGTTGGACCGGCCGGTGCCATCGACCAGCCCGCCCAGCAGCCCGCTGGCCCCCATGATCCGGCCATTGCCCAGAAGATACAGCGCCGCAGCGCCGCCGATCATCATCCCGCCGATCAGCCCGGCTATCCAGTCAGGGTTCATCATCCGCTCCGCGTTTCGTTGTGGCGGTGATATATTCCATGCACGGAATGTTTCAAGCGCTTCTTCCGGGTCACCGGCCCAGGAAGATGCCCAGGACCACCATCATCAGTCCGATACTGGACGCGGCCAGCGCGCCCATGTTCACCGCGATGACGCCGCGCATCTTCGTCCGAAGCGCGGCGTCGTCCAGCCCTGCCCGGCGCGCTCGGGCCACCGTCACGATGCACCAGATCAGTGCCGCAAGCCCCGCCAGCGTCAGTGCCGCGCCTGTCCAGATGATGACTTCGAAGATGTCCATGATCGTCCTTCCCCGTGCTCGGCCCGCGCTTGCGAGCGATGCGCTGACATCGCGCGGATGCCGCCCTAGCGGCGATTGCACCCCGGAACAAGAGGGCCTAACAGTCTGGCCCCAGGGCGGGGCCGAACGCGGCAACCCCGAGGCAGGACAGGAAGGACATATCCGCATGCAGGACGATCAAGCCTACGGCGTCGCCGCCGATGAGCTGCGCCAGTTCATCGAGCAGTTCGAACAGCTCGAGGCCGAAAAGAAGGATGTCGCCGAGCGACAGAAGGAGATCATGGCCGAGGCGAAGGCGCGCGGCTACGACACCAAGGTGATGAAAAAGATCGTCGCCATGCGCAAGCGCGACCGCGATGATCTGGCCGAGGAAGAGGCGATCCTCGACATGTACAAGAAGGCGCTGGGCATGGTGTGACGCCGCAAGCCGCCGCTGCTGCCGCGCCGCCGGCAGGGCCTGGCGCGCGCGGCAGCACCCGCCTGCGGCAGCACCCCGCCCGTGGCAGCGCCATGACGGTGCCGCGTGTCCGTCAGGGCAGGACGAACTCGACGCCCGGCAGGACCGCGATCTCGGCCACGTCGGCGCGGAAGGTTTCGGTGGTTTCGTCCACCAGTTCCTGCGTCCAGCCGGGCAGGTTGACATCTTCCTCGGCGATATCGGGCAGAATGTCGGTTTGCAGGATCTCGGCGCAGATCTGGCGGCGCTGCCGGATCGTCAACTGATCGTGGCCCCCAAGCGCGGTGCGCAGCTTGTCCAGGCCGTCGTCCCCAAGAAGCTCGTGCATGTAAAGCAGCGCACCCGACAGGGGCGACTCGGGCGGCATGTCGCCTGCCAGCCGCACCAGCTCGGGCCAGATCAGCGGAACATCCTCGTGGCACCAGACGACCACCCTCCGGCCCTGCGCAGCCGAGGCCAGCCGGCGGATCGTGTCGCGCCAGCGAAGATTGCCCGGCGCGCAGCCCTGCATCAGCGATTCGTAGTCCCCCGATGTCAGATGCATCAGCTTGGGCAGAAGCACGGCGGGGTTGCGGATCGCGACAAAGAACTCGCTTTGCGCCTGCGGGAACAGATTGGCCAGCGCGGCGGCGCGGTTGCCGATATGGGGATAGAGCCCTTCGGGACCGATCGCGCGTCCGGGCGTGCCCAGCAGGGTCGGGCTGGACATCACCACCCGCTGCGGCGCATCGCTTTCCAGCATCGCGTCCAGCATGATCTGCTGCATCCCGGGCGTTGCCGGGCCGCCATTCAGCGCCATAATCGCCTCTTCGAACAGGCCGCGATGGCGGGCCGGCGAGATCACCTCGGTCCGGTTGCGCAACAGCCAGGCGCGGTTGTTCAGCAGCGTCTTCAGCAGCCTGTCGCCGTCGGTGCCGTGCACCCCGAGGTGGAAAACCATCTGCATCTGTGCTGCCCCGTCGTTTCTTCTTGCAACTCTTAGGTGTGGCGCGCGCAGATTAACCAGCATTCGTGGACAGTCAAACCGCTTTGCAGTATCGCCCGGGACATGAGCGTTCCCGACACCGTTCCGCCGCGCCGCCGCAGTCACGACCACGCCCTCCGGCAGGGCGGCGGTCGGGGCTGGTCGATCGCGGCGGTGGTGATTGCGGCGCTGGTGCTGATGCCGGTCGCGGCGGTGGCGTGGCTGGCGCTGAACCCGACCGAGAATATCTGGCCGCATCTGCTGGCCACGGTGATGCCACGCTATGTCCTGAATACCGTGATCCTGTCGGCTGGCACCGGCGCGCTGGCGGCGGCGATGGGTGCGGGCTCGGCGTGGCTGGTCAGCATGTATGATTTCCGCGGCCGCCGTGCGCTTGAGTGGCTGCTGCTGCTGCCGCTGGCGGTGCCGGCCTATATCGGCGCCTATGCGCTGGCCGATTTCCTGGACTACAGCGGGCCGGTGCAGACCGCGCTGCGCGGATGGTTCGGGTTCGCCGATTCCCGTGACTACTGGTTTCCCGACATCCGTTCGATCGAGGCGGCGATCCTGGTGCTGGCCTCGGCGCTGTATCCCTATGTCTATCTGCTGACCCGGGCCGCGCTGCACGAACAATCGGGCAGCGCCTACGAGGTCGCGCGCGCCCTGGGAACAGGCCCTTGGGGGCTGTTCCGCCGGGTGGGGCTGCCGCTGGCCCGGCCCGCAATCGTCGCCGGCTCGGCCATCGCGATGATGGAGGCGGTCGCGGATTACGGGGTGGTCAGCTATTTCGGCGTCCAGACCCTGAACACCGGAATCTTCACCACATGGCTGGAACGGCGCAACGCTGGCGGCGCCGCGCAGATCGCCTGTGTCATCCTGCTGGTGGTGGTCGTGCTGGCCTTGTGGGAGCGATTTGGCCGGCGCAACGCCCGCTATCATCAAAGCGCCCGCCAGCCGCGACCGATCGTGCGACAGCGCCTCGGCGGAATTTCCGGGCTGGCGGCGGCATTTGCCTGCGCCCTGCCCTTTGCGTTGGGCTTTGTCCTGCCGGTCGCGGTGATCCTGAACTACGCGCTGGCCTATCCGCAAGGCTGGATCACGCCGGGACTTGCCAGCGCCGCATGGCACACGGTCAGCCTGGGCGGGCTGGCGGCCATCGCGACGGTCGTCCTGGCACTGGTCATGGTCTACGGGGTGCGCCTGTCGGGACGGGCGTTGCCACGCCTGCTGATGCCGGTGACGACGGTTGGCTATGCCGCCCCGGGCGCGGTGCTGGCGGTCGGCATCCTGATCCCGCTCGCCGCGCTGGATCATCGGGTCGCGGATGGCTGGCAGGCGCTGACGGGCAGCGATCCGGGGATGATCCTGACCGGCAGCGGCGCGGCGATCGTCTTTGCCTATGTGGTGCGCTTCTTCGCGATCGGCCAGGGTGCGATCGACGGCGCCTTCACGCGCGTTCCGCCCTCGCTGCCGATGGCGGCGCGGTCGCTGGGGCGCGACAACGCGGGTGTGCTGCGCGATGTCTTCCTGCCGCTGATGCGCGGATCGGTCGGTTCGGCGCTGCTGCTGGTGTTCGTCGATTGCTGCAAGGAGTTGCCAGCCACGCTGCTGCTGCGACCCTTCAACTATGAAACGCTGGCGACCCGGGTGCATGAAAAGGCAAGCCTCGAGGATCTGGGCAATGCCGCCCCGGCCGCGATTCTGGTGATGGCGGTCGGCATCCTGGCGGTCGCGCTGCTGGCGCGGACCAATCTGGGCCGGCGCAAGACCGCAGCGCGCAGCATCGGCCCGGCCGCCGCACTCTGAGCCCGGAACGGGCGGCGCGGAATGTTCGGATGCTTGCCCAGCCGCGGGCGGCCTGCTAGAGAACGTCGCGCGTGGCCCCCATAGCTCAGCTGGTAGAGCAGCGGTTTTGTAAACCGAAGGTCGGCGGTTCGATCCCGTCTGGGGGCACGCGGCAACCGGATACGACGACCCGTCCGCCCCTTCCTTCGCATCCTGCGCTTTTCTCGGGCAGAACGACTCCGATCCCGCTTGAGCGCGTCATGGCTTTGTCATAGTCCTGCCGCCATGCGTATTCTGTTTCTGGGCGATGTAATGGGCCGGGCCGGGCGGCGGGCGATCACCGAAAGGCTGGCCACGCTTCGAATCCGGCTGAAGGCCGACTTCGTGATCGTCAACGCCGAGAACGCCAGCGGCGGGCGCGGGATCACGGCTGGCCACGCGCAACTGCTGCTGGAATCGGGCGCCGACTGCCTGACGCTGGGGGATCATGCCTTCGACCAGAAGGACATGCTGGCCTTCATCGACCGCGAGCCGCGCATCATCCGGCCGCTGAACTTCGCCAAGGATGCGCCCGGGCGCGGCGCGGGGGTGTTCAGCGATCCGCGCGGCCGCAAGATCCTGGTGACCCAGGCGCTGGGGCAGGTGTTCATGTCACGGCCCTATGACGACCCGTTCTCGGCGCTGGACGCCGTGCTGCGTGCCCATCCGCCCGGCGGGATGGTGCAGGCCGCCGTGGTGGATATCCACGCCGAGGCGACCAGCGAGAAGATGGCGACCGGGCATTTCTGCGACGGCCGGTCCAGCCTCGTGGTCGGGACCCACACCCATGTTCCCACCGCCGATGCCCAGATCCTGACGCGCGGCACGGCCTATCTGTCGGACGCGGGGATGTGCGGCGATTACGACAGCGTCATCGGCATGGACAAGGCCGAACCGCTGCGCCGTTTCGTCACCGGCATGGCGCGGGATCGCTTCACCCCGGCCGAGGGCGACGCCACGCTGGCCGGCGTGCTGGTCGAGACCGACGACCGCAGCGGACTTGCCCGCCGGATCGAGCCGGTCCGCGAAGGCGGCCGGCTGACCCCCAGCCACCCGGCCGGCGGCTGACTGCGGGATGTCGTCTTGACGCCTTGCAGCATGTCCCGAAATCGGCGCAAGATGCGCGCGATGGCGCGTGGAACCGGCCGCAACGGCGAGATTTGAATGTTCGGAATTGAACTGACCGGCTCTCTGTCCGCGGTCACCACGATCTTCATCGTCATCGGCATGCTGACGCTGTTCATCCGCGAAACCTATCCGCCCGAAGTCACCGCCATCCTCGGCGCGATGGTCTTGCTGGGCCTGGGGATCCTCGATGTCGATCATATCGCGGGCGTGCTGTCGAACCCGGCGCCCTGGACGATTGCCTTCATGTTCATCATCGTCGGCGGGCTGGTCCGCACCGGCGCGCTGGACTGGATCGGCCAGCGCGCGACCCGCCATGCAGGTGCGCGCCCACTGCTGACGCTGGGGCTGGTGTCGCTGGTGGTGTGCGCGATGTCTGCCTTTGTCAACAACACGCCGCTGGTCGTGGTCATGATGCCGATCTTCATGCAGCTTGCGAAAGAGATGGGCAGTTCGCCGTCCAAGCTGCTGATCCCGCTGTCCTATCTGTCGATCATGGGCGGCACGATGACGATGATCGGCACCTCGACCAACCTGCTGGTGGACGGGGTGGCGCGCGGTGCCGGGCTTGCGCCCTTCGGCATCTTCGAGATCACGAAGGTCGGGCTGCCGATGGCGATCGTGGGCATCATCTATCTGCTGCTCCTCGCGCCGAAGCTGCTGCCGGACCGGGATTCGATGTCGCAGCTGATGTCCAGCCGCTCGAAGATGAAATTCTTCACCGAGGTCGCCATACCCGAGGAATCCGCCCTCATCGGCAGGGCACTGGACGAGGTGGATATCTTCGCCCGCGACAGCGCCCGGGTGATCGACGTGCTGCGCGGCGATGCCTCGCTGCGGCGCGACCTGCCGTCGGTGCGGCTGGAGGCCGGCGATCGCGTCGTGCTGCGGACGCCGATGTCCGAAGTGCTGGGCCTGCAAGGCCACAAGGACCTGCGGATGGTCGACAAGCTCAGCTCGGTTCAGACCTCGACGGTCGAGGTGCTGATCACGCCGGGCTGCCACATGGTCGGCCGTAGCCTGGGCTCGATGCGCTTGCGGCGGCGCTATGGCGTCTATGTGCTGGCGGCGCATCGCAAGAACCAGAATATCGGCCGGCAGCTTGACGATCTGGTGGTCCGGGTGGGCGACACCTTGCTGCTGGAGGGGGCGTCTGGCGACATCCAGCGGCTGGCCAGCGACATGGAGATGGTCGAGGTCAACGCGCCATCGGACCGCGCCTATCGCCGCAAGCATGCGCCGATCGTGGTGGGGGCGCTTGCCGGCGTGGTGATCCTGTCCGCATTCCATATCGCACCGATCCAGCTGCTGGCCTTTCTTGGCGTGGGCGTCGTGCTGGGGACGCGCTGCATCGATGCAGACGAGGCGCTGGGCTTCGTCGATGGCCGTCTGATGGCGCTGATCTTCGCGATGCTCGCGGTCGGCGCAGGGCTGGAGAATTCCGGCGCAGTCCAGTTGATCGTGCAGTATGTCGCGCCATACCTGGCCGAGCTTCCGGCCTGGGGCCTTGTTCTGGCGGTCTATCTGCTGGCAACGGCCTTGACCGAGACAGTGACGAACAACGCCGTCGCGGTCATCGTCACGCCGGTCGCCATCTCGCTTGCGCTGCAGCTTGGGGTCGAGCCGCGGCCGCTGGTGATCGCGGTGATGATGGGGGCTTCGGCCAGCTTCGCCACACCGATCGGATATCAGACAAACACGCTGGTCTACGGGCCGGGGGGATACCGGTTCTCGGACTTCATTCGGGTGGGCCTGCCGTTGAATTTCCTGATGGCCGTGGTGGCATCGCTGGTCATTCCGATCTTCTGGCCGCTCTAGGCGTTCGGGCAAGCCGCCGGCATCGGGACAGTGGCTGCAATCCCGTCACGCAGGGCGCGCGCCTGACCATCTGTCCTCCGCGGACGGCGCAGAGCGGGCAGCCGGTGACCTGACCCTGGCGGAAACCAGCCGATCGGCCGATCTCGGCCGCAAGCCCCCGCGCGGTTCGGGCGCATGGGGTTAATGCTTGCGGATTGGCCTGTGCGATCTACTCTCGACCCATCAGGTCAGATCGCGAGGGAGAAAGGTCATGCCGGATGGAAGCAACGCGCCGTCGCGCCGCAGCGTGGTGGTGTCCGAGTTCACAAACAGCGTTCTGGATCCCGACATGCCGATGCTGGGCCCGGTCGAGAATGGCGGGACCATCATCGCGAACACGGCGCCGGGCTGCTGGGGCCCGATGATCACTCCGCGGCTGCGCGGCGGGCACGAGGTCACGACGCCGGTTTTCGTCGAGGGGGCCGAGATCGGCGACGCTGTCGCGATCCGGATCCGCGACATCACCGTCACCTCGATGGCCACCGCATCGGGGCATGACAGCTCGCCCGAGGGTTACTGCCTTGGCGATCCGTATGTGGCTGCCCGCTGCCCGGTCTGCGATACGGTCTGGCCGGAAACGCATGTCGAGGGCATCGGACAGGATGCGGTCAAGTGCGACAGATGCGGGAACGCCGTCACGCCCTTCGAGATCGTTCACGGCTATACGGTCACCTTCGACGACACTCGCGCCGTCGGCCTGACCCTGCCAAGGGATGCGGCCGAAACCATTGCGCGCGACGCGGATCACTTTTCGGCGCTGCCCGATCGAAGCCGCCAGCATTCGATCCTGAACTTCGCGCCCTCCGACATGCCGGGCACGCTGGTCCGGATGCGGCCGTTCATGGGCCAGCTTGGCAGCTGTCCCTCGATGGCGATGCCCGACAGCCACAACGCCGGCGATTTCGGCGCCTTCCTGGTCGGCGCCCCGCATGAGTATGCAATCACCGCCGAGCAGCTCTTGCAGCACAAGACCGATGGCCACATGGACATCGACGCGGTCCGCGCGGGCTCGATCCTGGTCGTGCCGGTGAAGGTGCGGGGGCGGGGATCTATCTTGGCGACATGCATGCCGGTCAGGGCGATGGCGAGATCGCCGGCCACACCATGGATGTCGCGGGCAGCGTCACGCTGCAGGTCGAGGTGGTCAGGAACTATCCGATCGACGGCCCGGTCCTGTTCCCGCTGGAGGAAGACCTGCCGCCGCTGGCGAAGCCCTTTACCGAGGTCGAGAGGGCGAAGGGACGCAGGCTTGCCTCCCGATGGGGCGTCGCGATGGTCGAGTCCTTGGCGCCGGTTTCGGTGATCGGAACGGCCGCCAATCTCAATGCCGCGATCGAGAACGGGCTGGAGCGCGCCGCCAGGCTGCTTGACATGACGGTGGCCGAGGTCCGCAATCGCGCCACCATCAACGGCGCGATCGAGATCGGCCGCGCGCCGGGCGTGATTCAGGTCACCTTTCTCGCACCGCTGGCAAAGCTGGACGCGGTCGGGCTTGGCGATTACGCGCGCGAACAATACGGGCTGTGACGACCCGCTTGCCGGACAGGCTGGGGCCGCGCGTGGAAGGCGGCAGGCAGGCGTTCACCTGCCCCGCAATCCGGCGCGGGGCCGAAGGAAAGCCGCCGCGATGTCTCGTGTGACCCTGTCCGACGAATCCGGCATGCTGGAACGCTTTGTTTCGGCCCAGGCCGACATCTACGATACGGCGCTGTCCGAACTGAGGCAGGGCCGCAAGCAGAGCCACTGGATGTGGTTCATCTTTCCGCAGCTGCGCGGTCTCGGCCAGTCGCCGGCGTCCCGGCATTACGGGATCGTCGATCTTGACGAGGCCCGCCGCTATCTTGCGCATCGGGTTCTGAGGCCCCGGCTGGTGACCTGTGCCGAGGCGGTGCTTGCCCATGAGGGCGTCCCGGCCGATTCGATCCTGGGCAAGGTCGATGCCGGCAAGCTGCGCTCGTCGGCCACGCTTTTCGCGGCCGCCGGCGGCTCCTCGGCCGTGTTCGACCGGATCCTGACGCAATTCTTCGACGGCCGCCCCTGTCCGCGGACCCTGGAAAGGCTCGGCTGAGCCCGCCGGATGACACAGGGCGTCCAGCGCCGCCCCGGTCGCGACGGATCGCGCCGTCGATGCTGATCTCGTGATCCGTTGCGGCGGATTCCGGGCGTCTACACGGTATCCAGATACAGCTCGACCGTTTCCTCGTCGGACAGTTCGGCCATGTAGTGCAGCTCCTGTCGCTTGGTCATCAGGTAGTTGGCGATCAGGTGATCGGGAAAGATCCGGCGGATCTCGGGGCAGGTGTCGAACGCCTCGATGGCCGCGCCCCAGTCGCCCGGCAACTGGGCAAGGTTCTGGTCATAGGCGTTGCCCTTGAACGGGGCAGGCGGCTCCAGCCGGTCCTCGATGCCGTCAAGCGCCGCGCCCAGGATGGCTGCGACGGTCAGATAGGGGTTCACGTCGCCCCCGGCGACCCGATGCTCGATCCGGCGCGCCTTGGGACCGGACGAGGGGATGCGAATCGCCGCGGTGCGGTTTTCATAGGCCCAGCCGATCCCCGTGGGCGCATGCGCGTTCGGGACCAGCCGGTCATAGGAGTTCTCGTGCGGGGCGAACAGCAGCGTCGATCCTGGCATCGCCCGCAGGCAGCCACCGACCGCGTGGCGCAGCGCCTCGGTGCCCTCTTCGCCGCCATTGTCGAAGATGTTGACGCCTTGCTGCGTCAGGATCGAGAAATGCATGTGCATGCCGTTGCCGGGCCATGTCTCGTAGGGCTTGGCCATGAAGCTGGCGGCAAAGCCATAGCTGCGCGCCACGCCCTTGACCAGCATCTTGAACAGCCAGGTGTCGTCGGCCGCCTTCATCGGATCGGCCTGATGCATCAGGTTGATCTCGAACTGGCCGGGGCCGGCTTCCGAGATCGAGGTATCGGCCGGGATGTCCATCATCTCGCAGGCGTCGTAAAGCGTCGTGAAGAACTGGTCGAACGCGTCCAGCGCGCGCAGGCTCAGCACCTCGCCGCCGGTGCGGCGCTTGCCCGAACGCGGGCTGGGCGGCACGCGCAAGGTCCGGCCGGAATCGTCGATCAGGAAGAACTCCAGCTCGGTCGCCACGACAGGGACCAGCCCGGCCGCCTTGTAGCGGTTCACCACATGGGCCAGGGCCTGGCGCGGATCGCCCTCATAGGGACGGCCATCGGGATGGAACATCCACAGCGGCAGCAGCCCGGTCGGCGCCTCCAGCCACGGCATCGGCAGGAAACCACGCTCGGTCGGCATCAGCAGCCCGTCGGGATCGCCGGATTCGAACACCAGCGGGCTGTCCTCGATATCCTCGCCCCAGATGTCCAGGTTCATGACCGAGAACGGGAACTTGGTGCCCTCCTCGATCAGCTTGTAGGCGAAGCGCGCGGGAACCCGCTTGCCGCGGGCGACGCCGTTCAGGTCGGCGGCCGCAACGCGGATCGTCTTGACCTCGGGATGCTCTCTCAGCCAGTCCATCTATCTCACCAGTTCTGGTCGGTATTTCAGCCGCGTGACGGCACCCGGCAGATGCCGGTTCAGGCGACGGTTCACCATGCCGAACAGTCCGATCAGGATCAATGTGCATATGATGAAATAGGTCGCGACGATCGGGTAGGCGACGAACGGGTTGAAGGTCCGGTCGGCGAAGTAGGTTGCGTAATACAGGGCGTCGCCGCGCTGCTGGAAGGCCGGGAAACCCGAGAAATAGACCAGCGTGGTGGCGTGGAACAGGAAGATCGCCTCGTTGGTGTAGGACGGCCATGCCAGCCGCAGCATCGTGGGCCACATCACCCGCCGGAACTTGTGCCAGCCGGTCAGGCCATAGGCGTCGGCGGCCTCGATATCGCCCTTGGGCACCGATTGCAGCGCGCCGTGAAAGATCTGCGCGGAATAGGCGGTGGTGTTCAGGATCAGAACGATCAGCGCGCCGGCCCAGGCCTTGGTCAGCCAGCTGGTTTCGACGGTGAAGCCGAAGATCTCGATTCCCGCGCGCGGCAGCAGCACCAGCGTCTCGTAGGCGAGGAAGAACTGGATGAACAGCGGACTGCCGCGAAACAGGAAGACAAAGCCATCCGCGGGCTTTCGCAGCCAGGGATTGCCACTGGTCTTGGCCATCGCCAGCGCGGTCGCCAGGAAGAACCCGACGAGCAGCGCGAAGAAGGCGAAATACAGGTTCCAGATCAGACCCGAGCCGATCAGCGTGATCTGCTTGCACAGATCGAAATCGGTCCGCGGCAGCAGCCTTTCTCCGATCCCGATGGATCGCAGCGCATAGTCCGTGATTGTCTGCGCGCAACTCATGCGGGGCCCTTTCGCAGGGCTTCGCCGCCCATCGTGGCCTGACCCGCGGACAGGCGCCGCGTCAGCCGCCCGAGGATGCGTTCCGAGACCCAGGTCATCAGCAGATAGAACACCAGGATGGCCAGGAAATAGTAAAGCCGCCAGTCTGGATGCGGGTAGGTGAAGGCACTGGTCTTGGTGCCGCCCAGTTCGCGGGCCCAGTAGACGATGTCCTCGACCCCCAGAAGAAACAGCAGCGGTGTGGCCTTGATCAGGATCATCCACAGATTGGAAAGCCCGGGAACCGCATAGGTCCACATCTGCGGGATCAGCACCCGGCGGCTGACCTGACGCGGGCTCATCCCGAAGGCTTCCGCGGTTTCAAGCTGGGCGCGCGGCACCGCCTGCATCGCGCCATGCAGGACATTCGCGGCGAAGGCGCCGAAGACCACCGAGAAGGCCACCACCGCCAGCGTGAAGCCATAGACGTCGTGCACCCAGGGCGGACTGGACGAGAGGGGCAGCTTGGCGGCCGCGCAGACCACGAAATCATTGCCCTGCCGGACCGGCGCATCGGTGTCGCACAGAACCTGATGGCGCAGCCATTCCAGGCCCTGATCCAGCGCGATCGGCACGAACAGGAAGAAGATGATGTCGGGCACGCCGCGCACCATCGAGGTGTAGAGCTTGCCGAACCAGCGCAGCGGCGCGATCCGCGACCGCGAGGCCAGCGCGCCGCCAAAGCCGAACAGCAGGGCGATCGGCGCGGTGATCGCCAGCAGCAGCAGCACCGTGCCGAAGCTGGCATAGAACAGCATGTGCTTGCCGGATGTGAGGTAACACATCAGCCATGCAAGCCCCTCCAGCGAGGCGGGATCGGCGCATTGCGCAAACATCGGCGGCACCCTCTGGCGGCCGCCCGCCCTCTGGCGGGCGCGCGGCCGGGTTTCAGATCATTCGTAGGTCTGCGCTTCCTCGCCGAACCATTTCCTGATCATCGCGTTCAGGCTGCCATCTTCCTTCATGGCGGTGATGACCCCGTCCAGCGTCTCGCGCAGCTCGGTGTCGGATTGCCGCAGCCCGACGCCGATGCCCTCGCCCAGCACCACGTCCTCGCCGACCCAGACCAGTTCACCGCCCGACTCGGCGACGAACGGTGCCAGGAAGTCCTTGTCGGCCAGCGCCGCGTCGGCCTCGCCGTTGCGGACGGCGGCGATGGTCTCGTCCGGGGTCGCGTATTCCAGCAGCGTCGCGCCAGTTTGCGCGACATGCCCGGCATGGATGGTGCCGGTCTGCGCGGCGACGATGCCGCCCTCAAGCTCGACCTCCTCGGACAGGCCGATATAGGCCGAAGGCACGGGCGGAAGGTAGTTCTGGGTGAACGCGATCACCTGCTCACGCTCGGGCGTGATGCTCATTCCGGCCATGATCGTATCGTAGTTGCCCGATACCAGGTTGGGGATGATCGAATCCCAGTCGGTCGTGACCCAGGCACAGTCCAGCTCGGCGCGCCTGCACATCTCGTCGCCCAGCTCGCGCTCGAACCCGTCAACCTCGCCCGAATCGTTGATGAAATTGTAGGGAGGATAGGCGCCCTCGGTGCCCAGCCGAATGGTCTGCGCGCTGGCCATGCCCATGCCGAAGGCCAGCACGGCCGCGGTCAGAATCAGTTTCTTCATGATGATCTTCTCCTGTTGGTCGTCTTGATCGTTTGTGTCATGCCGCCATCGTGGCGCTGAGGAACTGGCGCAGGCGATCGGTCTGCGGCGCGCCGAACAGGCTGTCGGGCGGGCCTTCCTCGCAGACCAGGCCCTGATGCAGGAACACGACGTGATCGCTGACATCGGCCGCCAGCCGCATGTCGTGGGTGACGAGCAGCATCGTGCGGTGCTCGCCTGCCAGGTCCTTGATGACCTTGACCACCTCCTGCTGCAATTCGGGGTCCAGCGCGCTGGTCGGTTCGTCGAACAGCAGCGCGCGCGGCTGCATGCACAGCGCCCTGGCGATCGCCGCCCGCTGCTGCTGGCCGCCGGAAAGCTGCGCCGGCCAGGCGTCGCATTTGTCGCCGATGCCGACCTTGTCCAGCAGCGCGCGGGCGCGGGACTCGACCTCGGCGCGGTTCTCTCCCAGCACGGTGAGCGGGGCTTCCATCACGTTCTGCAGGATCGTCATGTGGGCCCACAGGTTGAACTGCTGGAAGACCATGGACAGGTTGGTGCGGAACCGGGTGACCTGGGCGCGGTCGGCCGGCACGCGGTTCGCCCCCTTGCCTTTCCAGCGCACCGGTTCGCCGTCGAACACGATCTCGCCCTGCTGGCTGTTTTCCAGCAGGTTGCAGCAGCGCAGCAAGGTGGACTTGCCCGACCCCGACGAACCGATCAGGCTGACGACGTGACCGCGCGGCGCGGTCAGCGACACGCCCTTCAGCACCTCAAGCTGGCCATAGGCCTTGTACAGCCCGGTGATCCGGATGACCGGTTCCGCGTTGCCGCGGCCGTCAGCCGGATCGGGGCGCGTGTCCGAAATGGTGTGGTTCTGGCTTTCCATCGCGGCATTGGGCGACAATTGCGCGACGATTGCAACGGGTTCGCGACATGTCCGCGCCGCAACGCCGCGCTGACCCGGCGTCAGGCGATCTCGATCGAGTATTTTTCAATCACCGTGTTGGCCAGCAGACCTTCGCACATCCGGGTGACCTGGGCCTTGGCGGCCTCGGGATCGGTGGCGGCCAGTTCCAGCTCGATCAGCTTGCCCTGCCGGACACCCGCGACGCCGGTATGGCCCAACCCGCCAAGCGCGTGGCGGATCGCCTCGCCTTGCGGGTCCAGAACGCCGTCCTTCAGCATGATGGTGACTCGGGCTTTCATGGCGGGGCGTCCTTTCAGTTGATCGCGGTCGGCTTGAGGCTGGTGGTGTTGGCGGGCATCAATCCCAGGCGGCGCGCGACCTCGGTATAGGCATCGGTCAGGTTGCCCAGATCGCGGCGGAACACGTCCTTGTCAAGCTTCTGCCCGGTCTTCACGTCCCACAGGCGGCAGCTGTCGGGGCTGATCTCGTCAGCCACGATCAGGCGCATGAAGTCGTTGTCCCAGACCCGGCCGACCTCGATCTTGAAATCGATCAGCTTGATGCCGGCGCCATAGAACACGCCCGACAGGAAGTCGTTGACGCGCAGCGCAAGGCTGATGATGTCGTCCAGATCCTGCTGCGTGGCCCAGCCGAAGGCGATGATGTATTCCTCGCTCACCATCGGGTCGCCCAGCTCGTCGTTCTTGAAGCTGTATTCCACGATCGGGCGCGGCAGCAGCGTGCCTTCCTCCAGCCCCAGCCGCTTGGAAAGCGAGCCGGCGGCAAAGTTCCGCACGATCACTTCCAGCGGGATGATCTCGACCTGGCGGATCAGCTGCTCGCGCATGTTGATGCGGCGGATGAAGTGGTTCGGCACGCCGATATTCGTCAGCCCGTTCATGAAGAACTCGGACAGCCGGTTGTTCAGCACGCCCTTGCCTTCGATGGTCGCCTTCTTCTGGGCATTGAACGCGGTGGCGTCGTCCTTGAAGTACTGGACCAGCGTCCCCGGCTCGGTGCCTTCATACAGGATCTTCGCCTTGCCTTCGTAAACCTTCTTGCGCCGCGGAGCCATGTGGGGGCCGTCCTTTCGCATCTGACTGTCCCGCGACATATCGCAGAACCGTGTTACTGGGCAATACAGGGTTGCGGCAAAGCCGCGCAATGGGCATACCGAAATGCAACTGCAACAGGAGGCGATGCATGTCCACCTTTGACGACCGCGAACGCGCTTACGAAGCAAAATTCGCCCATGACGCCGATCTGCGCTTCCGGGCCGAAGCCCGGCGCAACCGCCTGCTGGGCGAATGGGCGGCCGGATTGCTGGGCAAGACCGGCGAGGCCGCTCGCACCTATGCGATGACCGTCGTGACCTCGGATTTCGAGGAGCCGGGCGACGAGGACGTGTATCGCAAGCTGGCAGGCGATCTGGAAGGCGTCGCCGACGCGGCGACCATCCGCAAGAAGATGGCCGAGATGATGACCGAAGCCCGCCGCCAGGTGGTCGACGAGGCGAAATAGCGGCCTCGCCACAGCGGACAGGACTGCGGACAGGACTGCGGACAGGACTGCGGACAGGACTGCGGACAGGACTGCGGACAGGACTGCGGACAGGACTGCGGGAACAGGACCGGGGGGCGTCGCGGCCCCCTGTTGCATGTCGTCTCAGGCCTTGGTGGCGCTGACCGGCGGGGTCGGGGTGGCGACACGCTTCTGCGCCTCGCGCCAGGTGATGTAGGTGATCGCCCCGATCATCAGCCCGCCGCCAAGAATGACCCATCCATCCAGCGGCTCGTGGAACACGAACACGCCCAGCATGCTGGCCCAGATCAGTTGCAGGAAGGTCACCGGCTGGGTGACGGTCAGCGGCGCGGCCGAGAAGGCCCGCGTCATCGTGTAATGCCCCAGCGTCGCGAACAGCGCCACCAGACCCAGCCACCCCGTCTGGGCCAGCGTCGGCGGTATCCACGCCGCCCATGCCAGCGGCGCCAGGCCGATGGCGACGGTCAGCGACATCATCGCGACGACGACCGAGGCGGGCACCAGGCCGGACAGCCGCTTGGCCATCAGATAGGAGGCGCCGAAGGCCAGCGCGGCGGCGATCTGCGACAGGTGGCCGGGGTCCAGCGGTCGCAGGCCGGGGCGCAGCACGATCAGCGCCCCCAGCAAGGCCGCGCCGATGGCCGCGACCCGGCGGGCGGCCAGTTTCTCGCCCAGGAACAGCGCGGCGCCGACCGTCACCACGATCGGGTTGAGAAAGCCGATGGCGGTGACCTCGGCCACGGTGATCCGCGACATCGCATAGAACCACGCGACGACGGCCACCACATGCAGGGCGCCGCGCATCGCGAACAGCGCCCAGATCCGCGCCGGGAATCCGCGGCGCAGGGCAGGCATCAGCACCGGCATCAGGAAGGCAAGGCCGAACAGGAAACGGATGAACGCGGCCTGCGGCGCGGGCAGCGCACCCTCCAGCCCGCGGACGATGCCGTTCACCGCGACGAAGCACAGGCCGGTCGCCAGCATCCATCCGATGCCGATCAGGTCGCGGCGGGTGTCCATCTCGATTTGCATGAACTGCAAATGCCGCGTTTCACCCCCCGCCGCAAGCCCTCTCAGCCAAGCGCAAGCCGCGCGGCGATCGCCCACATCACGCTGCCCACGCCGACCTCAAGCCATTGCCAGGCGCGCGGCCGCGCGAAGACCGGCGCCAGCATCCGTGCGCCATAGCCGAGGCCGAAGAAGAAGACGAACGACCCGCTGATCGCGCCGGCCGCGAAACCGACCCGGTCAGGCCATTGCGCCGAGATCGCGCCCAGCAGCACGACCGTGTCCAGCCAGACATGCGGGTTGAGCCAGGTCAGCGCGGCGATGGTCAGAAGCGTCGCTCTCAGCCCGTCGCCCGGCCCCGCGGGCCGCAGCGCCTCGCCGCCGCGCCACGCGGCGCGGAAGGATCGGGCGCCATACCATATCAGGAACGCCACGCCGCCCCAGCGCATCGCCGGCATCAGCCAGGGCAGCCGCGCGCCGGCCGCCGCCATGCCGCCCACGCCCAGGGCGATCAGCAGCGCGTCCGAGAACGCGCAGAACAGGCAGACCGCCAGCACATGCCGACGCATCAAACCCTGCTTCAGGACGAAGGCGTTCTGCGCCCCGATCGCCAGGATCAGCGACAAGCCTGTTCCCAGACCCGCAAGATATGACGTCATGGCGCACCTCCGGGCTTGCTGATGGCAGGCGTCGCGATTTAAGGAAAGTGAAATGAACTGACGCGGATGAAGCGGAACTGATGCTGGACTATCGCGCCCTGGCGGCGTTGGCAGAGATCCTGCGGCGCGGATCGTTCGAGGCGGCGGCGCATGCGCTGTCGGTCACGCCCTCGGCGGTCTCGCAGCGCATCCGCGCGCTGGAGGATCGCTGCGGAGCGGTGCTGATCGACCGGGGCCCGCCACTGCGGGGCACGGCCGAGGGGGTGCGTCTGGCCGCGCATCTGGACCGCGTGCGGCTGCTGGAAGCCACGCTTGGCGCAGCGACCACGGGCGACGCGCCGCCGGTGATCCGGGTTGCCGTCAACGCCGACAGCCTCGCCACCTGGGCGATGCCGCCGCTGGCCGCGGTGCCCGGGCTTCTGGATCTGGTCATCGACGATCAGGATCACGCGCAGCACTGGCTGAAGACCGGTCACGTCGTGGCGGCGCTGACCGGCGACGCCCGCCCCGTCACCGGCTGCGACAGCATCGCGCTGGGCCGGATGCGTTATCGGGCGACAGCCAGCCCGGGGCTTGCGGCGCGGCATTTCGCGGCCGGCGTGGACGCGGACAGCCTGTCGCGCGCGCCGTCGCTGCGCTTCAACGACAAGGACGGGCTTCAGGACCGCTGGGTGATGGCCCGGACCGGTTGCCGGATCGCGCTGCCGTTCCATCGCATCGGATCGTCGCAGGCCTTTGCCGAGGCAACCCGGCTGGGGCTGGGCTGGGGTGTGAACCCCGAGTCGATGGTGGCCGCCGATCTGGCTGCCGGGCGGCTGGTCGATCTTGGTCCGGACCTGCCGCTTGACGTGACGCTGTGCTGGCAGGTCAGCCGGACGACCGCGGCGGGCATCCGCGACCTGACCGACAGGATCATCGCGGCGGCCCGAGCGGCGCTGCTGTGAAGGCGCGGGGCGCGGGGCGCGGGCGAGGGGCGCGGTGCGGGCAGGGCCCGCCCCGGTCGCTGCCGCTGGGCCGGGGGCGCGCTGCGCGCGCGGTCGGTGCCGGGTCCGGCGCCGGAGCCGGGCGGCGGCGCAGCCGGCTGCGTGATACCGGCTTCGGGTGGCGTCTCGCCGGGCGGTTCAGAGTTGCGCGGCCACGGCCTCGGACAGGTCGAAATTGCCCGTGACGTTCTGCACGTCGTCGTCGTCCTCGAGCGTGTCGATCAGCTTCATCAGCTTTTGCGCGGTGTCGAGGTCGGTGATCTCGGTCGGCGCCTGCGGCTTCCAGATCAGCCGGGCCGCTTCCGACTCGCCGAGGCTTGCCTCGAGCGCGGTCGAGACCTCGTTCAGATCGGTATCCGCGCAATAGATCCAGTGCCCGTCCGCGTCGCTTTCGACATCGCTGGCCCCGGCCTCGATCGCGGCCAGCATGACCGTGTCGGCGTCCCCTGCCGAGGCCGGATAGACGATCTCGCCCACCCGGTCGAACATGAAGCTGACCGATCCGGTCTGGCCCAGATCACCGCCCGACTTGGTGAAATAGCTGCGCACATTCGATGCCGTGCGGTTGCGATTGTCGGTCATCGCCTCGACGACCAGCGCGATGCCGTTCGGGCCATAGCCTTCGTAGCGGATCTCTTCGTAGCTCTCGGCGTCGCCGCCCTGCGATTTCTTGATCGCCCGGTCGATCACGTCCTTGGGAACCGAGTTCGACTTGGCCTCCTTGACCGCCAGCCGCAGGCGCGGGTTCTTGTCGGGGTCGGGATCGCCCATCTTCGCCGCGACCGTGATCTCCTTGGAAAGCTTGGAGAACAGCTTCGAGCGGGCGGCGTCCTGCCGCCCCTTGCGATGCTGGATATTGGCCCATTTGGAATGACCTGCCATGATCGGTCGTCCTTCGATGTCTTGAAATCCGGATTCGGGCGCTTTTAGTCCAGCCCGACGGGCCATCGCAAGACGAACCCGAACTCCCACCTCCGCGTTGGCGTCTGGCGCGATGCGTCGCGACCATGAGGGAAGACGATGACACTCGACCAGATCACGCTGTTCACGATCTTCGCGCTGATGATGGTGCTGATGTTCTGGGGGCGCTGGCGGCATGACCTGGTGGCCTTTGGCGCGCTGATGCTGTCGGTCCTGATCGGGCTGGTGCCGGCGGATCAGGCCTTCTCGGGCTTTGGCAATCCCGCAACCATGGTCGTGGCGCTGGTGCTGATCGCGACGGCCGGCTTGACACGGTCGGGCGCGGTCTCGCGCCTGACCCGGGTGCTGGCCCATGACGGACGCTCGCTGACCGGCCACATCCTGCTGTTCGGCGGCGTGGGCGGCCTGCTTTCGGGCTTCATGAACAACATCGCCGCCCTTGCGGTGCTGATGCCGGTCGATCTGCAGGCCGCGCGCAAGGCGGGCCGCGCCGCCGGCCTGACGCTGATGCCGCTGGCCTTCGCGACGATCCTGGGCGGGATGCTGACGCTGATCGGCACGCCGCCGAACCTGATCGTCTCGGGCGTTCGCGCCGAGGTTCTGGGCGAGCCCTACCAGATGTTCGACTTTCTGCCCGTCGGCGCTGCGGTCGGCGCCGCGGGCATCGCCTTTGTCGCGCTGATCGGCTGGCGGCTGATCCCGGTGCGGCGTCAACCCGACAGCGTCAGCGGCGAACAGCGCCGCCGCTACCTGGCCCGTCTGGTCGTGACCAAGGCAAGCGCGCTGGACGGCGAGAACCTTGCCCAGGCGCGCGACGCCGCGCTGAAGGCCGGTCTGCGGCTGATCGGCGTCATGCGCCACGGCCACCCGCTTGAAACCAAGCCGGCCGAACAGGCGCTTGAACAGGGCGATGTGCTGATGCTGCGCGCCGACCCCGCCACGCTGGACGAATACCGCTCGACGGAAAAGCTGGCCTTTCCCGATGGCCGGGTCGAGCCGCGCGCCCGCAAGGACGCCGAGGGCCAGAGCCTGATCGAATGTCTGGTTCCGGCAGGCGCGGGGATCATCGGCCAGAACGCCCAGTCCTTCGGCCTCGTGAACCGCTATGACAGCGTGCTGATCGGCATGCGTCGCCGCGGCATCGCCCTGCGCGAGTCGCTGCCCCGGCAGGAGATCGCGGCCGGCGACATGCTGCTGATGCTGGTGCCCGAAAGCCGGGCCAACGACGTGCTGGCCGCGTCGGGCGTGCTGCGCCTGGATGGCGGCAGCGTGCCGGTGCAGCGCGAGGGGCACATGCGCGCCGCCATCGTCCTGTTCGCGGCGGCGCTGCTGGCCACCAGCCTGGGCTGGATCAGCATGCCGATCGCGCTTGGCTGCGTCGTCGTCGCCTATGTGCTGTTCGGGGTGCTGTCGATCAACGAGATCTACCGGCACGTGGACTGGCCGGTGGTCGTGCTTCTGGGCTCGATGATTCCGCTCGGCGTTGCGCTGGACAGCAGTGGCGGGACGGCGCTGATCGCCGGGCTGCTGGCCGGTGCCACCGAGGGCTATCCGGCCTGGGTCGCGCTGCTGCTGCTGATGGCGGCGACGATGTTCCTGTCCGATGTGCTGAACAACAACGCCACCACGATCATCGCCGCCCCGGTCAGCATCCGCCTGGCCCAGCAGCTGGAGGTGCAGCCGGATGCGTTCCTGATGGGCGTCGCGGTGTCGGCCGCCTGCGCCTTCCTGACCCCGATCGGCCACCAGAACAACACGCTGATCCTGGGGCCGGGCGATTATCGCTTCGGGGATTACTGGCGGATGGGCCTGCCGCTCGAGATCATCGTGCTGTCCGTGTCGATCCCGATGCTGCTGATCGTCTGGCCGCTCTAGACGCGCCTTGCAGCGGCCGCGCCGCGGATCCCGACCGGCCCCGGCGATTCAGGCGCCGCAAGCCCGATTCCGCTGTAGCCTGGCGGGAAAAATCGCGCTATCCTGTCCCGCAGATCCGGACCAACCGGACAAGGCAGAGGCAGTGACGGCGGTATTTCCATGACCGAGATGGTCTTTGGCGCCACGCCCGTTCGGGCGGGCGACCCGATTCTTCCACGCTGGTGGCGAACCCTGGACAAATGGTCGCTGGCCTGCGTCCTGGGGCTGTTCGCGATCGGATTGCTGCTTGGGCTGGCCGCCTCGGTGCCGCTGGCGGAAAAGAACAACCTGCCGCGCTTCTACTATGTCCAGCGTCAGGCGCTTTTCGGCGGGGTGGCGCTGTGCGTCCTGCTGGTGATGTCGATGCTGACGCCACGCCAGATCCGCAGGATCGGCGTGCTGGGCTTTCTGGCCGCCTTCGTGCTGATCCTTGCGCTGCCCTTCATCGGCACCGATTTCGGCAAGGGCGCGACCCGCTGGCTGTCGCTGGGTTTCCTGTCGATCCAGCCATCCGAATTCCTCAAGCCCGGCTTCGTGGCGCTGTGCGCGTGGTTCATGGCCTCGGCGCAAGAGGTCGGCGGTCCGCCGGGGCGGATGTACTCGTTTGTCGCGGCGCTGGTGATCGTGGTCCTGCTGGCCCTGCAGCCCGATTTCGGGCAGGCCTCGCTGGTGCTGTTTTCCTGGCTGGTGATGTATTTCGTCGCCGGCGCCCCCTTCATCCTGCTGATGGTGGTCGCCGGCCTTGCCGTGGCGGGCGGCGTCTTCGCCTATGGCGCGTCCGAGCATTTCGCCCGGCGCATCAACGGCTTTCTCAATCCCGATGTCGATCCGCGCACCCAGATCGGCTATGCCACCAACGCCATCCAGGAGGGCGGCTTCTTCGGCGTGGGCGTCGGCGAGGGCACGGTGAAATGGTCGCTGCCGGACGCGCATACCGACTTCATCATCGCCGTCGCGGCCGAGGAATACGGCACCATCCTGGTGCTGGCGATCATCGCGCTTTACTGCACCATCGTGCTGCGTTCGCTGCTGCGACTGCTGAAGGAACGCGATCCCTTCACCCGGATCGCGGCCACCGGGCTGGCCTGTGCCTTCGGCGTGCAGGCGCTGATCAACATGGGCGTGGCGGTGCGGTTGCTGCCCGCCAAAGGGATGACGCTGCCCTTCGTCAGCTATGGCGGCAGTTCGGTGATCGCCTCGGGCATCGCCTTGGGAATGCTGCTGGCGCTGACCCGGACCCGTCCGCAGGGCGAGATGGCCGAGATCCTGCGGCGGGCGCGCTGATGGCGGCGCCGCTTGCCCTGATCGCGGCCGGTGGAACCGGCGGTCACATGTTTCCCGCCCAGGCGCTGGCCGAGCTGCTGCTGTCGGAAGGCTGGCGGGTCACGCTGTCGACCGACGACCGCGGCGCGCGCTATGCGGGCGGTTTTCCCGACGCGGTGCAGCGCGCGGTGGTGCGGTCCGCGACCACCGCGCGGGGCGGCCTGCTGGGAAAGCTGACCGCGCCCCTCAAGATTGCCGCGGGTGTCCTTGCCGCGCGCGCCGATTTCCGGCGCGACCGCCCTTCCGTCGTGATCGGCTTTGGCGGCTATCCGACCATTCCGGCCCTGTCGGCAGCGCGGACGATGCGCCTGCCGCGCATGATCCACGAACAGAACGGCGTGATGGGCCGCGTCAACCGGATCTTCGCCCCGCGCGTGGACCGCGTGGCCTGCGGAACATGGCCCACGACCCTGCCCGCGGGGGTCGATGGCATCCACACCGGCAACCCGGTTCGCGCGGCGGTGCTGACGCGCGCGGGCGCGCCCTATGTCGCGCCGGGGCAGGGCGATCTGCACCTGCTGGTGATCGGCGGCAGCCAGGGCGCGCGCGTGTTGTCGGATGTCGTGCCCGCGGCCATCGCCGCGCTGCCCGCCGAACTTCGCGCCCGGCTGCGCGTCAGCCATCAGGCCCGTGCCGAGGACGGCGAACGTGTCACCCGCGCCTATGCCGAAGCCGGCGTCACGGCCGATGTCCAGGCCTTCTTCACCGATGTGCCGGACCGCCTTGCCCAGGCCCAGATCGTCGTCAGCCGCTCGGGCGCCTCGTCGATCGCCGACATCACGGTGATCGGCCGCCCGTCGATCCTGATCCCCTATGCCGCCGCCACCGGCGATCATCAGACCGCCAATGCGCAGGCTCTTGCCCGATCCGGTGCCGCCTTGCTGCGCCCGGAATCCGGGCTGGACGCCGAAAGCCTGGCGCGCGACATCCGCGCGATCCTCACAGACCCCGCGCGTGCGACCGGCATGGCCGCCGCAGCCCTGAAACTCGGCCGCCCTGACGCGGCCCGTCGCCTGTTCGACCTCGTCACGGAGATAGTGCCATGAACGCCGCCACCAAACTGCCCGGAGAGCTTGGCCCGATCCACTTCATCGGCATCGGCGGCATCGGCATGTCTGGCATCGCCGAGGTGCTGCTGACCCTGGGCTACCAGGTCCAGGGCAGCGACCTCAAGCGCAGCAAGATCACCGACCGCCTCGAATCCCTGGGCGCGACCGTGTTCGAGGGCCAGCGCGCCGAGAACATCGGCGCGGCGGGCGTGGTGGTGATCTCGACCGCCATCAAGAAGGACAACCCCGAACTGCAAGAGGCGCGTCGCCGCGGCATGCCCGTCGTCCGCCGCGCCGAGATGCTGGCCGAACTGATGCGGATGAAATCCAATATCTGCGTCGCCGGCACGCACGGCAAGACCACCACCACCACCATGGTCGCCACGTTGCTGGACGCCGGCAACCTCGACGCCACCGTCATCAATGGCGGCGTCATCCACGCCTATGGCAGCAACGCCCGGGCTGGCGAGGGCGAATGGATGGTGGTCGAGGCCGACGAATCCGACGGCAGCTTCAACCGCCTGCCCACCGACATCGCCATCATCACCAATATCGACCCCGAGCATATGGAGCACTGGGGCGATTTCGACGCGCTGCGGCAGGGTTTCTACAATTTCGCCTCCTCGATCCCGTTCTACGGCCTGGCGGTCTGCTGCACCGACCACCCCGAGGTGCAGGCGCTGGTGGGCAAGCTGACCGAACGCCGCGTCGTCACCTTCGGCTTCAACGCCCAGGCCGATGTGCGCGCCATGAACCTGACCTATGACAAGGGCATCGCGCATTTCGACATCGCGCTGCAGGGCGAGAGCCCCGCCGACAGCGGCGAGCTTGAGATGATCGAGGGCTGCACCCTGCCGATGCCCGGCGATCACAACGTCTCGAACTGCCTCGCCGCCGTGGCCGTCGCCCGCCACCTGGGCGTGAAGAAGGCCGAGATCCGCGAGGCGCTGGCCCGGTTCGGCGGCGTCGGCCGCCGCTTCACCCGCGTGGGCGAGGTGGACGGCGTCACCATCATCGACGATTACGGCCATCACCCGGTGGAAATCGCCGCCGTGCTCAGGGCCGCGAGGCAGTCCACCAATGGCCGCGTCATCGCCGTCCACCAGCCGCACCGCTATTCGCGCCTCTCCTCGCTGTTCGACGATTTCTGCACCTGCTTCAACGAGGCCGACGTGGTCGCCATCGCCGAGGTCTATTCCGCCGGCGAGGACCCGATCCCGGGCGCCTCGCGCGACGATCTGGTCGCCGGGCTGATCGCCCACGGCCACCGCCACGCCCGCGCGATCCTGTCCGAGGACGACCTCGAACGCCTGGTGCGCGAACAGGCAAGGCCCGGCGACATGGTCGTGTGCCTGGGCGCCGGCACCATCTCGACCTGGGCCAACGCGCTGCCCGCCCGGCTGCAAGGAAAGGCCGCGTGAGCCCCGCTTTCCTGATCACGCTCGCCGTCTCGGGCGGCTGGCTGGCCCTGGCCTGCATGCTGCCCATGCTGCGCGCGCAGCAGCGGCCGCGCGCCCTCTGGGCGCTGGTCGCCATCGGCGTGCCGGTGCTGGGCTGGCTGACGCTGAACTGGGGTCCGGTGGCCGGCGTAGCGGGCTTTGCCATGGGACTGGCGGCGCTGTTCTGGCCGCCCCGCCGGCAGCAATCGCGCCGCCGCGCCCTGCCGCCGCTGGACTAGGGCCAGCCGATGTCGGTCTGGCTGGTCGCGGCGGCGTGTTTTCTCGGCGCGGGCTTCATCACCCTCACCGCCATCTGGCTGCGCCTGCGCTGGCCGCTGGCCGCCCTGTCCATCCTGCTGGCCGCCATCGCCACGCAACTGTTCCTCGCCGCGCGCGGCCAGAACGGCTTTCACGACCTCGCCGCCTTCCGCGCCACAGGTTTCACCGTCATCCCCGCACTGGCCGGACTGGCCGCCGGCCTGATCGCCGCCGGAACCCGCACCCGCCGGTTCGACTGGCGCAGCCCGCCCGGGGCGCTGACGCTGCTGGGACTGGCCGTCGCGGGCGGCGCGGCGGGGTGGACGCTGCTGTTGTAGCGGCAGAACGGACTTGCGGTGATGGCCGTGGACCGTCAATCCTGCCCGGATGAGCGATCTGCCCATAATCGACAGTGAAGAGAACCTGCAGGTGTGGCTCGACACCCGCCCTTCTGTAGATGCCGCGCTTGTCGCACATCGCGCGGCGATGCGTGTTCTGCCAATCCTGCTCGCCTCGCTGAGTGAAGGCTTGGCACCCGATTGGAGTTCGTCCGCGCTGTCCGTCTTGCGGGTCAACATAGCATCTGAGGTTGCGCGCAAAGAGAAGTGCTTTGACGTCAGAAAGGTTGCCGGAAACTTCGACGATTTTGATAGCTCGGACCCTGCAGTTGATTATGTCGCCTACTCTGCTCTAGCGGCTCTCGTCGCCGACGCAGCCGCCGCCGCCGCCTACGCTGCCCTCGCCGCGGACGGCGGTCCAACTTCAAATCTCCTTTCGGGCGCTACCCTGGACGATTTCATGAATCGGGCAGGCTGGGGTACCCTCCTTTGGAAGACAGTCCAGGCGGATGTCCATGCCCTGATCGAAGGCGAGAGCCTTCCCGACGCCGCTCTGTGGATAAACGGCAATTTTCTGGCTGATCTTTGGCAACAGTCGATCCCGATCCTGCAGGCCGCGCCGGGCGGCGATTTCTGGTTCGGCTGGTATCAACGCGCCCTCGACGGCCGCCCGCAGAATTTGCCGCTGCTGCGCGACGTGGCGCTGATCGACAATGCGCTGTGGGAACAGGGCGGCGAGGCGCTGGACACGGCGATCACCACTCTGCGTCGTCAGCATGGCTTGGCTGCAACCGCCAACGCGGAACGCATCGAGCCGAACCCGGACACGGGACGCCTGCGCCTCGTCCCCGACTCGCAGCTGCCCCAAGAGATTGCCGCCTATGCGCGACGCAAGATCAGCAAGGCCACCGAGGTCTTTGATGACTACACCGGGCAGGCCTATGGCGCGCTGGCCCCCGATCTGGCCATGCTGCGCCGCGCGGTCGCGGATGCGGGAAATCTGCCGCTCGAACTTCTGGACGCCTGTGCCTCCGCCACTCGTCGTTTGGCCATCAGGATCGACAACGGTGACTGTCCGTCTGCGACACAAGACCCGTTGATCGCAGATTATCAGTCCCGCCTGCGCGAGGCGGGCGCGGATATCCTTGCCTCGGACCCCGAGGCGCAAAAGGTGCTGGCACGACGCGCCGCTATTGAGGGCGACCGTTCCCTGATCGACGCCCGGCAGGTCATCGAGGAAACGGTCGCGACGGTTGCGCCGGTGCTGGAGGGCAGGCTTGCCGATACCCTGCCGCTGGACGCACAGACGGCCAGCGACCCGGACGCAAACCCCGAAGACCGCGCCGCGGCGTCCTTTCGTCTGGCGGGGCGTCTTCTGCGGATCGAACGGGCGCTGCCATTCGCGGCTGATGTGCGCAAGGGGATCGTCGCCGTAAATGCCGCGCTGCTGCGCGGTGCGAAATATCTTCAAGCGATCGAGTTCTTTGCGACGTTGCCGGCTGTCAAGGCAGCATTTGCCGCGATCTATCGCTTTTTCGGGCTGTAGGCCGATCCCTCATTCCCTAACCATCCCTTAACGCCCGGTCCGCAAGCGGTGTACAGCCTGTGCACGCGCTGTGCCTCCCCGGTGCACGCCCTGTGCCATGAAAAATCCAGCAATTGCTGGCTCTGCCGCCGTCGCCGCCCGCAGTGCGTCACCCCGCAACGCGCGCCCTGTTGCGCACCCCGCGCAACACCCGCCATGTTGACGCCTTGCGCGGCTGTGGATACCAGCATCGCATGACCCTCGATCTTCCCACGCCCCGCGGCACGCTGACCGCGAACCGGCCTCTCGACAGCCTGACATGGCTGCGCGTCGGAGGCCCCGCCGACTGGCTGTTCCAGCCCGCCGACGGCGATGATCTGGCCGGTTTCCTGGCCGCGCTGGCCCCGTCCGTGCCGGTCTTTCCGATCGGTGTGGGCAGCAACCTGATCGTCCGCGACGGCGGCATCAGGGGCGTCGTGATCCGCCTGGGACGCGCCTTCAACGGCATTGAAATCACAGGTGAAACCGTCACCGCCGGGGCCGCCGCGCTGGACGGGCACGTGGCCCGGCGGGCCGCCGAGGCGGGGCTGGACCTGACCTTCCTGCGCACCATTCCAGGCAGTATCGGCGGGGCGGTGCGGATGAATGCCGGCTGCTATGGCAGCTATGTCTCCGATCATCTGGTCGAGGCCCGCGCGGTCACCCGCGACGGTCGCCGGATCACCCTGACGCCGCAGGATCTGAACTTCGCCTATCGCCATTCCGACCTGCCCGACGGCTGCATCATCACCGAGGCCGTGTTCCGCGCCGAACGCGGCGACCCCGACGCCCTGCACCTCAAGATGGCGCAACAGCTGGCCAGACGCGACGACACCCAGCCCACCCGGGACCGCAGCGCCGGCTCGACCTTCCGCAACCCCGCCGGCCACAGCTCGACCGGCCGCGAGGACGACAGCCACGACCTGAAGGCGTGGTCTCTGATCGACCGCGCCGGCCTGCGCGGCCATAGCTGGGGCAGCGCGCAAATGTCTGAAAAACATCCCAACTTTCTGGTCAATACCGGCGGCGCGACCGCGACCGAGCTGGAGGAGCTGGGCGAACTGGTGCGCCGTCGCGTGCTGGAGGACAGCGGCCATGACCTGCAATGGGAGGTGATCCGCGTCGGCGAACCGCTGTCCGACAAGGACCCGCAGCACTAGGCCAACATTCTGCGCGTGCAGGCAAAAATGCTCTTTTGCGATTCCCGCTTTGCGGCTATCCTTGCCGGACAGGGCGCAGGATCGGGACGAACCCGGCCGCGCAACAACCGATGAAGCCCGGGGAAACTGGGCGATGAGGCGAAAACGTGGCGGGCAGGTCGAGCAGGACAGCCCACACCGTAGCCGTTCTGATGGGCGGACCCTCGGCCGAGCGCGAGGTGTCCCTGTCCTCGGGGCGCGAATGCGCGGATGCGCTGCGGGTGGCGGGCTATGATGTGGTCGAGATCGAACTGGGCAAGGACCGGGGCGGCGATATCGCCGCGCGCCTGGTCGATGCCCGGCCAGACATCGTCTTCAATGCCTTGCACGGCCGCTGGGGCGAGGATGGCTGCGTGCAAGGCGTGCTGGAATGGCTGGGCCTGCCCTATACCCATTCCGGGGTTCTGGCGTCGGCCATGGCGATGGACAAGACGGTCGCCAAGCGGGCCTTCCGCGATGCCGGGCTGCCTGTCGTCGAAAGCCTGATCGCCGACGCGGCCGAGGTCTGCCGGCGTCACGTCATGGTGCCTCCCTACGTGGTCAAGCCGAATGACGAGGGCTCCAGCGTCGGGGTCTATATCGTCCACGACGGGGCCAATCAGCCGCCGCAATTGTCGCAGTCCATGCCCGCCCGCGTCATGGTCGAGGCGTATGCGCCCGGTCGCGAACTGACCACGACGGTGCTGGGCGATCGTGCGCTTGGCGTGACCGAGATCCTGACCGATGGCTGGTATGACTACGACGCCAAGTACAAGGCGGGCGGATCGCGTCACGTGATCCCCGCGGACATCCCCGATCAGATCACACGGGCCTGCCTCGACTACGCCGTGCGCGCCCACGACGCGCTTGGCTGCCGCGGGCTGACGCGCACCGATTTCCGCTGGGACGAGGCGCGCGGGCTGGCGGGGCTGATCCTGCTTGAGGTCAACACCCAGCCCGGCATGACCCCGACCTCGCTGGCGCCCGAGCAGGCCGCCCATGCCGGCATCGATTTCCCCGCGCTGATGCGCTGGATGGTCGAGGACGCGCTGTGCCGGTCGTGATCGATCATCGCCCCCCGCGGCAGCCTGAACGGCCCGGTCAGCCGCGCCCAAGGCGCGACCCGGCGCCCTCGCGTCTGAAATATCGTCTGCAACGCATGTGGCTGACGCCGCTGTATCGGCGGATGGTCCGTGTCGGCGTGCCGGCGTTCCTGATCGCACTGACGGCGGGTCTGTGGCTGTCGGATGCGGACCGCCGCGGTGCCCTCACCGGCGGCGTGACTGCGCTGGTCGACCGGGTCCAGAGCCGCGAGGAATTCCAGGTCCGGATGATGACTGTCGAAGGCGCCTCGCCCGTCGTGGACAAGGCGCTGCGGGCGATGCTGCCTGTCGATCTGCCTGCATCCAGTTTCGCCATCGACCTGACGGCGTTGCGCCTGCAGGTGATACAGCTGGATGTGATCGAGGCGATCGACCTCCGGATCAAGCCTGGCGGGATCCTGTCGGCCGTGGTCACGGAACGTCAGCCGGCCTTGCTGTGGCGCCACGCGCGCGGGATCGAGATCCTCGACCGGACCGGCCATCGCGTTGCCAGCGTCACCTCGCGCGAGGTCCGGCCCGACCTGCCGCTGGTCGCCGGCGAGGGCGCGGACCTGGCCACCGCCGAGGCGCTGGAACTGATCGATGCGGCGGGTCCGATCCTGCCCCGGCTGCGCGGGCTGGTGCGCCGCGGCGAACGGCGATGGGACGTGGTTCTGGATCACGGTCAGCGGATCATGCTGCCCGAATCAAACGCGGTGATCGCGCTGGAGGCCGCGATCGCGCTGCATCGCGCGCAGGACATGCTGGGCCGCGACATCAGTGCCGTCGATCTGCGCGATCCCTCGCGGCCGCTGCTGCGTCTGGGAATCGATGCGCGCAACACGATCCGGCAGGCGCGGGGCGAACCGCTTCTGGGGCCCGACGGAACGATCCTCGAAGACGAGCAGAAGGGAGGCTGAGGCGATGACGGAACTGTATCAGACGCAACGGGCGATGCGGAACATCCGGCGCGCGGCCTTGCAGCGCGGGGTGATCGGCATCCTGGATATCGGCACCTCGAAGATCTCGTGTCTGGTGCTGAAATTCGACGGGACCGGCACGTTTCGCGAAACCGACGGCGTCGGCCCGATGGCCGGACAGGCCAATTTCCGCGTTATCGGCGCCGCCTCGACCCGTTCGCGTGGTCTGCGCTGCGGCGAAATCGAGACCATGGCCGAAACCGAGCGCGCCATCCGCACCGTCGTGACGGCCGCGCAGAAGGTCGCCGGCGTGCGGGTTGACCACGTCATCGCCTGCCTGTCCGGTGGCCGGCCCGCCTCTTATGGTCTGGCGGGCGAGATCGTTCTTGAATCGGGCAAGGTCGCCGAACACGATGTCGCCTCGGTTCTGGCCGCCTGCGATGCGCCTGATTTCGGGCGCGGCCGCGAAGTCATTCACGCCCAGCCGGTCAACTTTGCCGTGGACAATCGCAGCGGCCTTGCCGATCCGCGCGACCATGTGGGCAACCGGCTGGCCTGCGACATGCATGTGCTGACCGTGGACGGCGACGTGGTCGCCAATGTCGTGCAGTGCATCCGCCGCTGCGACCTCGAACTGGCGGGGATTGCCTCGGCCTCTTACGCATCCGCACGCGCCAGCCTGGTCGAGGACGAGCAGGAACTGGGCGCCGCCTGTATCGACTTTGGTGGCGGCGGCACGGCCGTTTCCATTTTCATCAAGAAACACATGATCTTTGCCGATAATGTTCGAATCGGCGGCAATCTGGTCACGCAGGATATCGCGCAGGGATTGCGGGTGCCGCTGCCGGTGGCCGAGCGGTTGAAGACCCTGAATGGCGGCGTCGAGGCCACCGGGCGAGACGACCGCGAGATGATCGAGGTCGGTGGCGAGACCGGCGACTGGGAATCGGATCGTCGTACCGTGAGCCGCGCCGACATCATCGGCGTGATGCGACCCCGCATCGAGGAGATTCTCGAGAATGTCCGGCAAGTGCTTGATGCGGCGGGCTTCGACTTCATGCCCAGCCAGCAGATCGTGCTGACGGGCGGTGGCAGCCAGGTGCCCGGCCTCGACGGGCTGGCGGCGCGGATCCTGGGGCCGAATATCCGCTGCGGGCGTCCGCTGCGAATCGATGGCCTCGCCCATCAACTGACCGATCCCAGCTTTTCCAGCGCGGTCGGTCTGGCGCTGTTCGCGGCCCATCCGCAGGACGAGTGGTGGGACTTCGAGATGCCGGCCGAGGCCTATCCGGCCCGCAGCCTGCGACGCGCCTATCGCTGGTTCCGCAACAACTGGTGATTGCAGGAAACTTTGGCTATGGGGGCAGGGTCGCCCAGCCACCATATTCAGGGGGCTTGGCAAGATACCGCCGATCCCTCCTGGCATGACTGCCAGATTTTGCGGTGAAGGACTGTTTTTCGAGTGACGCGGGGCCTCTGAGCCGCTACGATTACAGTTAATTCGGGGGATTCGAACGGGCGGTCCACGCTCGCGGCGAACTTAAGACAAAACAGGCGGAAACCATGAATCTCAATCTGATGATGAACGACGAAGACGAGCTGAAGCCGCGCATCACCGTGTTCGGTGTCGGCGGTGCCGGTGGCAACGCGGTCAACAACATGATCGAGAAACAGCTCGACGGCGTCGAGTTCGTGGTCGCCAACACCGACGCGCAGGCGCTGGCCGGGTCGCGCGCGACGAACCGCGTGCAGATGGGCCCGAAGGTTACCGAGGGCCTGGGCGCGGGCGCCAAGCCCTCGATCGGCGCCAAGGCCGCCGAGGAAACCATCGAGGACATCGTCGATCACCTGATGGGCGCTCACATGTGCTTCATCACCGCCGGCATGGGTGGCGGCACCGGCACCGGCGCCGCCCCGATCATCGCTCAGGCCGCCCGCGAGATGGGCATCCTGACCGTCGGCGTCGTGACCAAGCCCTTCCAGTTCGAGGGCACCAAGCGGATGCGGCAGGCCGAAGAGGGCGTCGAGGCGCTGCAGAAGGTCGTGGACACGCTGATCATCATTCCCAACCAGAACCTGTTCCGGCTGGCCAACGAAAAGACCACCTTTACCGAAGCCTTCGCGATGGCCGATGACGTGCTGTACCAGGGCGTCAAGGGCGTGACCGACCTGATGGTGCGCCCCGGCCTGATCAATCTTGACTTCGCCGACGTGCGCGCGGTCATGGACGAGATGGGCAAGGCGATGATGGGCACCGGCGAGGCGTCGGGCGACAACCGTGCGCAAGAGGCCGCCGAGCGCGCCATCGCCAACCCGCTTCTGGACGAGATCAGCCTGAACGGTGCCCGCGGCGTGCTGATCAACATCACCGGTGGCTACGACATGACCCTGTTCGAGCTGGACGAGGCCGCCAACGTGATCCGCGACAAGGTGGACAGCGATGCCAACATCATCGTCGGTTCGACCCTGGACCCCGACATGGATGGCAATATCCGCGTGTCGGTCGTTGCCACCGGCATCGACGCCAGCGCTGCCGCAGAGGATGCTCCGGCCCCACGCCGCAGCATGGCCGAGCCCCTGACCCAGACCCCGTCGGTTGCCCGCAAGGACGTGCCGGCCTCGGCGGATGACGAAATGCCGGTTCCGCCGCGCCGTGTGCCCGCAGCGGAGACGCGTCCCGCAGCCGCGCCGGCCTCGGCGGCGCGGCCTGAGGAGGACATGCCGCAACCGGCCTACAAGCCCAAGGACCTGTCGCGTCCGGCAGCCGTGCAGATCGACGACGATGCATCCGACTTTGTCGCGCCCCGCGCTCCGGCCGGTGGCCGGGGCCAGCCGGCACCCGAGGTGATGGAGCGTCTGCGCCGCGCGGTCGAACATCACGGCGAAGGCCGCGCCACCGCCCAGCCCGCAGCCCGCGCCGCGCAAACCCCGCAGCCTGCCGCCGACGCCAGAAGCAACCAGCATGGCCGGATGAGCGGCATCGGTCGCATGCTCGAGCGGATGGCAGGTCACGGGACCGACCACGATGGCCAGGCGGCCCAGAAGGCCTCTGCGTCGTCGATCGCCGAGCGTGTCAGCGACCGTGTGGCCGCCCGCGCACGCCAGCAGGACGCCGATTTCGACGATCTGGCCAACCCGGACCACGGCCAGGACAATGTCGAGATCCCCGCTTTCCTGCGCCGCCAGGCAAACTGAAGCGATCACATATCTGTCAGAAAGACTGACCCTGAGGGCCGCTTCAAGCGGCCCTTTTATTATTTTTAACAACGCCTTGGCGGTCCACACCCTAGGCGTGTGGCGTGCCCGCGCCGGAATGTTTCATGCCGTTACAATTCGTTAATTGAACGCCTGTACGGGTGAGCCTAGCTGGACCTGTACCAGAGCGATGGATTCTGGCCGAAATATTTGAGGCAGACAGGTCATGCAGGCGACGCTTGGAAAGATGGCGACTTTCTCCGGGGTGGGTCTTCACTCCGGTTCCCCCGCGCGATTGGTGCTTCACCCCGCTCCGGCAGGGCATGGCATCCTGTTTCGCCGGACCGATCTTGACCAGAGCGTCGACATCCCGGCGCGTTGGGACAATGTGACGCCCTCGAAACTGTGCACGCTGCTGGACAATGGTTCCGGCGTCACGGTCTCGACGGTCGAACATGTGATGGCCGCGCTGGCCGGGACGGGCATCCATAACGCGCTGGTTGCGGTGGACGGGCCCGAAGTGCCGATCCTCGACGGCTCGGCCGCGCCGTTCGTTCGCGGAATCCTGCGGGCGGGCATCGCCATGCAGCCGGTCGAACTTCGGGCGATCCGCGTCCTGCGGCCGATCGAAGTTCGCGATGGCCTGTCGTTCGCGCGGCTGGCGCCGGCCGATCACCTCGAGATCGAATTCCAGATCGACTTCGTCGACGCCGCGATCGGCCATCAGGAAAAGCGCCTCGACATGGCCAACGGTGCGTTCCTGCGCGAACTGGCGGACAGTCGTACCTTCTGCCGTCAGGCCGATGTGGACGCGATGCGCAAGAACGGGCTGGCTTTGGGTGGCACCTATACCAACGCCGTTGTCGTCGATGGCGCGCAAGTGCTGTCGCCTGGTGGCCTGCGCCATGCGGACGAGGCCGTGCGCCACAAGATGCTGGACGCGATGGGAGACCTGGCGCTGGCCGGCGCGCCGCTGCTGGCACGCTATACCGGCCACCGCGCGGGCCATGCCATGACCAACCGTCTGTTGCGTGCGCTGTTCGCGGACCCTTCCGCGTGGGTCTGGGAAACCTGTTCTCCGGCGCTGGAGGATCGACTGCCCGGCGCCGGCGTCGCGGCCTATGGCGATCTGGCCGGGACCCAGGCGGTCGCGCTTTAGGGGACCGACACCGCAGCTGAGTCGCGCGTGCCGGCTGCGATCAATCGGACCTCGCCGGCCAGCAGAAAAATCACGCGCCGAATTCAATGGATTGCCATTTTGCGCCCTCTGATGTTCTGTGCTAGGACGTGCCGGCAGCCCGGCCTGAAACGGGCGGTCGCACGGCAGAATCGCAGGGCAGGGTAAAGATGGCGCGCTCGAAAATCTCGGCTTCCTTGATGGCTGCGGTGCTTGCGTCCATGACGCTGGCCGCGTGTTCCTCGTTCGGTTCGGGCGACGATGACAAGCGCAACCTGGAACGTTTCACGGCCGAGCAGATCTACAAGCGTGGCGAATACGAGCTTGAGAACAGCAGGAAGCCCAAGGACGCGGTCTTCTATTTCAGCGAGGTCGAGCGGCTTTATCCGTATTCCGAATGGGCCAAGCGCGCGCTGATCATGCAGGCCTACGCCAATCACCGCGCCCGGAACTATGAAGAGGCGCGGGGGGCGGCGCAGCGTTTCATCGACACCTATCCCGGCGATGAGGACGCAGCCTATGCCCAGTATCTGCTGGCTCTGTCCTATTACGACCAGATTGACGAGGTGGGCCGCGATCAGGGGCTGACCTTCCAGGCGCTTCAGGCGCTGCGTGCCGTGATCGAGCAATATCCGGACAGCGAGTATGCCCGCAGCGCGATCCTGAAATTCGACCTGGCCTTCGACCACCTGGCCGCCAAGGAAATGGAGATCGGTCGCTACTACCTGAAGCGCGGGCATTACACCGCCGCGATCAATCGCTTCAGGGTCGTGGTCGAGGAATTCCAGACGACCACCCTGACACCCGAAGCCCTGCTGCGGCTGGTCGAGGCTTATCTGGCGCTTGGCCTGAATGACGAGGCGCAGACGGCGGGCGCGATCCTGGGCTACAATTTCCAGTCCTCTCCCTTCTATGACGATGCCTATCGGCAGTTGCGCGGTCGGAATCTGGCGCTGGAGGCGCGCGGCGAAAGCTGGCTGACCAACATCTATCGCCAGATGATCCAGGGCCGATGGTTGTGACGTCCACCCGGGCGAGGTCGAGCGCGGCCAGCGGCTAGGACCATGCTGCGATCGCTGGACATCCGCGACATGCTGCTGATCGACCGGCTGGAGCTTGCCTTCGGCCCGGGTCTCAACGTGCTGACCGGCGAGACAGGCGCCGGCAAGTCGATCCTGCTGGATTGTCTCGGTTTCGTGCTGGGCTGGCGCGGGCGCGCCGATCTGGTGCGCCAGGGTGCGTCCCAGGGCGAGGTGACGGCGGTGTTCGACCTGGCCGACGGACATCCCGCGCGCGCGGTGCTGGCCGAGGCCGGCATCAGCGCCGAGGATGACGAACTGATCCTGCGCCGCGTGAACGGCGGGGACGGGCGCAAGACCGGCTTCGTGAATGATCGCCGGGTGTCGGGCGACGTGCTGCGGCTGCTGTCGGGCGCTCTTGTCGAACTGCATGGTCAGCATGATGATCGCGGCCTTCTGAACCCCCGCGGCCACCGGGCGCTGCTGGATGCGTTCGGCGCGCTGGACACGGCCCGTGTCCGGCAGGCCTGGGCTGCACGGCGCGAGGCGGGCAAGGCGCTGGAGGCCGCGCGCAAGGCGCTGTCGGCGGCACGCGAGGAAGAGGATTACCTGCGCCACGCGGTGAAGGAGCTTGACGACCTGGCCCCGCAGGAAGGCGAAGAAGCATCGCTGGATACCGATCGCCGCGCCATGCAGGCCGCGGAACGGATACGCGGCGACGTCCGGCGCGCGCTTGAGATGCTTGGTCCGGCGGGTGCCGAGGGCACGATGCTGGACGCGACCCGCTGGCTGGAAACCTCGGCCGAGGGGGCGGACGGGCGTCTGGACATGCCGATCGCCGCAGTGTCCCGGGCGCTGATCGAACTGGGCGAGGCCCATGCCGGCGTGGAAGATGCCTTGTCCGCGATGGATTTCGACCCCTCGGCGCTGGAGAACACGGAAGAGCGGCTTTTCGCGCTGCGCGCCCTGGCGCGCAAGCATGGTGTTCTGGCCGACGACCTGGCCGGGCTGGCGGATCAGCTGCGTGACCGGCTTGACCGCATTGATGCGGGCGATGCCGCCATGGCTGACCTGCAAGCCGCCGCCGACCAGGCGGATGCGGCCTATGAGAAAGCCGCCTCGGACCTGACCGCGATGCGGGTTGCCGCGGCCGCGCAGCTGGACAAGGCCGTGTCGTCCGAACTTGCCCCGCTGAAGATGGAGCGCGCGGTGTTTGAAACCCGCCTCGGTCCCGCGGATCCCGGCCCCGAGGGTCGGGACGCCGTGGCCTTTACCGTGGCGACAAATCCCGGCGCGCCGGCCGGGCCGCTGGACAAGATCGCGTCGGGGGGCGAGCTGTCCCGGTTCCTGCTGGCCTTGAAGGTCTGCCTGGCGCGCGGGAACGAGGCGCTGGTCCTGATCTTCGACGAGATCGACCGCGGCGTCGGCGGCGCGACCGCCGACGCGGTGGGCCGGCGCCTGAGACGGCTGGCCGAGGATTCTCAGGTTCTGGTCGTCACCCACTCACCGCAGGTCGCAGCGCAAGGCTGCCACCATTTCCGGGTCGCGAAATCCGTCAGCGGTGGCATGACGACCTCGACCGTCACGGCCCTGGACGAATCCGCGCGCGTGGATGAGATCGCCCGCATGCTGTCCGGCGACCGCATCACGGATGCCGCCACACATGCCGCCCGAGCCTTGCTGGCGGGATGATCGCGCGGGCAGGCAGGCGCCTGTCCTTGGCGGGTCAGGCGGACCTCACCGCCTCGCGGACAAGAGCGCCGTGGTGCAGGATGACCCGGCGGCTCAGATCATGGGCCTTGCGGATTGCCGTGGCCGGATCGGCGCCGTTCAGTGCCGCCGCCAGATAGCCGGCGTTGAAGCTGTCGCCGGCCGATGTCGTATCGACCGGCGTCACCCTGGGCAGATCGCAGATCACCCCGGCCCCGGCCGCCCCCGCGAAACTGACCGGACCATCGCCGTTCTTGATGATCACCTGCCCGGCGCCCAGACGCAGATAGCGTTCGGCGGTGACGTGCGCATCCGCATCCCCGAAATGCGTCATCTCGTCTTCGAGGCTTGGCAGGACAAGGTCGGCCCGTGCCGCTGCGTCCTCGACCCAGCGGCGCATCGGCGCGGCGTCGGTCCAGAGCCGCGGGCGCAGATTGGGATCGAAAACGATGCGGCATTGCGATGCGCGCGCACGGTCAAGCGCCTTCAGCAGGTTCCGGCGGCCGGCATCGGGCAGGATCGCCATCGTGATACCCGAGAAATAGGCGGTGCCACAGGCGGCAAGCGCGGCATCCAGACTGTCGGGATCATCCGCCAGACCCCGGGCGGCGGAACTGTCGCGCCAATACGAGAAGCTGCGTTCACCATCCTTCAGCGAAATCGCATAAAGCCCGACCTCGCGCAGGGGATCGCGGCTGACCAGATCGGTCTCGATGCCTTCGGTCTGCATGAAATCCAGAAGTTCCCGCGAGAACTCGCCGTTTCCGACGCGGCTGAAATAGCCCACCCGCCATTGATGGCCCAGCAGCCTGCGCAGGTACCAGGCGGTGTTCAGCGTGTCACCGGCAAAGCCCATCCGCCAAAGGCCGGGACCGTCCGCCCCTGACAGCTCGACCATCGCTTCGCCGATGCACAGGATCAGGTTGCGCGTCACGATCTGGCCCCTTTCGCGATGTGATAGCGCTGTGGCGAGACACGCCCGGACCACCTTGCATGCCGGACGGGGCATTGCCGCGGACGACCATGGCCACAGCCAGGACAGCGCGTCCGGGCGCCGTGGGCCGGGCCACCCACCCGACCTCTGCCTTGCCCCCCCGGGGCCGTGCAGAACCGGCCGGCGCGGTCCCTCCTCGCGATCAGCCGACCCGCTCGATCGCAAGCGCGGTGGCCTCGCCCCCGCCGATGCACAGGCTCGCCATGCCGCGCGTCAGGCCGTGCGTCTGCAGGGCCGCCAGCAGCGTGACCATGATGCGCGCGCCCGAGGCGCCGATCGGATGCCCCAGCGCGCAGGCGCCGCCGTGGATGTTCACCTTGTCATGCGGCAGGTCCAGCTTTTTCATCGCGGCCATCGCCACGACCGCGAAGGCCTCGTTGATCTCGAACAGGTCGACATCCGCAAGGTTCCAGCCGGTTCGATCCGCCAGCCCGCGCAGCGCGCCGACGGGTGCGGTCGGGAACAGGCTGGGCTTGTCGGCGTGCGTCACATGGCCACGGATGATCGCCAGCGGCGTCAGCCCCTCGCGTTCGGCCCGCGACCGGCGCATCAGGACAAGCGCGGCGGCCCCGTCCGAGATCGAGCTGGAATTCGCCGCCGTCACCGTCCCGCCCGCGCGAAAGGCGGGCTTGAGGCCGGGTATCTTGTCGGGACGTGCCTTGCCGGGCTGTTCGTCGGTATCGACGCGATGGTCGCCCGCGCGGGTCGCGATGGTGACCGGCGTTATCTCGGCCGCGAACCGGCCCCCCGATATCGCCGCCTGTGCCCGTTCCAGCGAGGCGATGGCATAGGCATCCTGGTCCTCGCGGCTCAGAGAAAGCTCTTGCGCGCAATCCTCGGCGAAGGTGCCCATCAGGCGGCCCTTGTCATAGGCGTCTTCCAGCCCGTCAAGGAACATGTGGTCCAGAACCTGGCCGTGGCCCATCCGATAGCCGCCGCGCGCCTTGGGAAGCAGATAGGGCGCATTCGACATGCTCTCCATGCCGCCCGCCACGGCCACGCCGGCGCTGCCGGCGATCAGCAGGTCATGCGCCAGCATCGCGGCCTTCATCCCCGACCCGCACATCTTGTTCACCGTCGTCGCGCCCGTCGACACTGGCAGTCCGGCGGCAAGACCGGCCTGACGTGCCGGGGCCTGACCCTGACCGGCGGGCAGAACGCAGCCGAACACCACCTCGTCCACGGCATCGGGCTGCAAGCCGGTGCGCGCGACCGCGGCGGAAATCGCCGCCGCGCCAAGCGCGCTGGCGGTCGCGCCGGCCAGATCGCCCTGAAAACCGCCCATCGGCGTGCGGGCCATGCCCGCGATCACGATCGGATCATCCATGCTCATTCTTCCATCTCTCCCCTGGTTTCGGGCTCAGCGCGGCGGCATCCGCAACGCGCCGTCAAGCCGGATCACTTCGCCGTTCAGCATGCGGTTGCCGATGATGTGCTCGACCAGCGCGGCGTATTCCGCCGGGTCTCCGAGCCGCGCGGGAAACGGCACGCTGGCCCCCAGCGCATCCTGCACATCCTGTGGCAGCCCGGCCATCATCGGCGTCGCGAAGATGCCGGGCGCGATGGTGACGACGCGAATGCCGTGCCGCGCCAGTTCGCGCGCGGCGGGCAGGGTCAGCGCCGCGACACCGCCCTTCGACGCGGCATAGGCTGCCTGGCCGATCTGCCCATCCTGGGCGGCGATCGACGCGGTGTTGACGATCACGCCCCGCTCTCCGTCCGGGCCCGGCTGCTGTCGCGACATGGCGTCAGCCGCCAGGCGCAGCATGTTGAACGTGCCGATCAGGTTGATCGAGACGGCGCGCGCAAAGCTGTCCAGGCCGTGCGGGCCGTCGCGTCCGACGATCTTCTCGCCCGGCGCGACGCCGGCGCAATTGACCAGCCCATCCAGTTGCCCGAAGGCTTCGAGCGCGGCGGCGACCGCGGCCGTTCCATCGGCATCGCTGGTGACATCGGTGCGCCGAAAGCGTGCCGTCTCGCCCAGTTCCACGGCCACGGCGCTGCCAGCCGCCTCGTTGATGTCGGCCAGCAGCACCCTGCCGCCAAGCGATGCAAGGCGCCGCGCCACCGCCGCGCCCAGTCCCGATCCTGCACCCGTGACAATGAAGCTCTTGCCTTCGATCTGCATCCTGTCCTCCGTCTGACTGCGCGATCCCGGCGACCGGCAGGGTCGATGCGGATCTTAATCCGAACGATGTGGCATTCAATGACGCTGGCGGTCTTGCAACCTGATCGAAAATGCCATGCGGTGATCGCATGGAACACAATGGCATCGCCGCAGGATTTGTCGAGGACGCTCTGGCCTGCCTGCGCGCCAGCGGTCGCGATCCGGCCCCGGTGATTGCGGCGGCGGGGATCGGGCCCTTGGCAGGACCTGTGTCGCCGCAGTGCTACAGTCGCCTCTGGCTGGCGATCGCCGCCGCCATGCAGGACGAGTTCCTCGGCCTTGGCGCGAGACCCATGCGTCCGGGCAGCTTCGCGCTGATGGGTCATGCGGTGCTGCACGCCGGCACGCTGGAGAGGGGTTTGCGGCGGGCGCTGCGATTTCTGAATGTCGTTCTGGAATACCCGCGTGGCCGGCTGGATACGCGGGCCGGCGAGGCGGTGATCCTGCTCGAGGATCCCGATACCGAGCGTGGCGCCTTTGCCTATCGGACATATTGGCTGATCCTCATGGGGCTGGCGTGCTGGCTGGTCGGGCGCAGGATCCCCCTGCGGCGACTGGATTTCACCTGCAACGCACCGCCCCTTCGCCAGGATTACCGGCAGTTCTTCGGCGCCCCGGTCCGGTTCGATCAGCCGCAAAGCTGCCTGCAGTTCGACGCCGAACATCTGCGCCTTCCCACGATCCGGTCCGAGGCCGCGCTGAAGAGCTTTCTGAGCGCGGCGCCGGGCAACATCCTGATGCGCTATCGCCACGACGGCGGGCTGGCGGCACAGCTGCGTGCCCGTCTGGCGGCACGCGAGCCTGGCGACTGGCCGGACTTCCTCGCCCTTGCCGGCGAGATGGGCGTCGCGCCCGCGACCCTGCGGCGCCGGCTGAAATCGGATGGACAGAGCTTCATGGCGATCAAGGACGAGCTGCGTCTTGCCATGGCGCAGCGCCTGCTGCGCGAGACCGGGCAGGGCGTGGCCGATGTGGCGGTCCGCCTTGGCTACAGCGAGCCGGGCGCCTTTCATCGGGCGTTCAGGTCATGGACGGGACAAAGCCCGGGCGCGTTTCGCCGGAACCTGAAAGACATGTGATCGCGGCGGGCAGGGCTGATGCGGGCGTTGGCTTGACCGGGCCGCCCGGCTTCGGTATCAGCGCGCGGTGCCCGGATCGGGTACCGACTCAACGCAGCAAGAAACGCCGTGTCCGTCCTGTATCGCTTCGGGGATGTGTCCGGCTTAGGAGAAGCGACATGAAACTGCACGAAATTCGCGACAACGAAGGCGCGAACCAGTCCAAGAAGCGCGTGGCGCGTGGCCCCGGTTCGGGCAAGGGCAAGACGGCCGGCCGTGGTATCAAGGGCCAGAAATCGCGCTCGGGCGTTGCCATCGGCGGCTATGAGGGCGGCCAGATGCCGCTCTATCGGCGCCTGCCGAAGCGCGGCTTCACCAAGCCGAATGCGAAATCCTTTGCGGTCGTCAATCTGGGCCAGATTCAGGGCTTCATCGACGCCGGCAAGATCGACCCCAAGGCGGAACTGACCGAAGACGCGCTGGTCGCGTCGGGTCTGGTGCGTCGCAGGCTGGACGGAATCCGCCTGCTGGCCAAGGGCGAGTTGAAGGTCGGCCTGACCATCGCGGTCACCGGCGCGTCGAAATCCGCCGTCGAGGCGGTCGAGAAGGCGGGCGGCAAGGTTTCGCTTCCGGCCGAACCGGCGGCGGCGGAATAAGCTGTTGTATGGGGCGTTCGCGCCCCATAGATAGCGGACAGGTTTTCCAGGCGCCGCCGGTCCCCGGAAACGGGCCGGCGGCGCTGTCATGACACGGGACGTAAAAAACATGGCGTCAGCCGCAGAACAGATGGCCGCGAACCTTTCTTGGGGTGCATTCGGCAAGGCCACGGAACTTCGCCAGCGCATCTGGTTCACGATCGGACTGCTGATCATCTATCGCGTGGGCACCTACATCCCGGTTCCGGGCATCGATGGCGCCGAATTGCGCAACTTCATGGAACAGGCGCAGTCGGGCATCGGTGGCATCCTGTCGATGTTCACCGGCGGTGCGCTGGGGCGGATGGGTGTATTCGCGCTGGGGATCATGCCCTATATCAGCGCCTCGATCATCGTGCAGCTGCTGGCCTCGATGGTGCCGGCGCTCGAGCAGATCAAGAAAGAGGGCGAGCAGGGCCGCAAGAAGATCAACCAGTACACGCGCTACGGCACCGTGCTGCTGGCGCTGTTCCAGGCCTACGGGCTGGCGCGCAGCCTGGAGGCAGGCGGCCTGGCCCACACGCCGGGCCTGTTCTTCCAGGCATCGGTCGTCATCACGCTGGTCGGCGGCACGATGTTCCTGATGTGGCTGGGCGAACAGATCACCGCCAGGGGCATCGGCAACGGCATCTCTCTGATCATCTTCGTGGGCATCGTCGCGGAAATTCCGGCTGCGCTGGCGAATTTCTTTGCGCAGGGCCGTTCGGGTGCGATCTCGACCCCGGTCATCCTGGGCGTCGTGGCGATGGTCATCGCGGTGATTGCCTTCGTGGTGTTCATGGAACGCGCGCTGCGAAAGCTTCGCATCCAGTATCCGCGGCGCCAGGTCGGCATGAAGATGTATGACGGCCAGTCCAGCCACCTGCCGATCAAGGTGAACCCCGCAGGCGTCATTCCGGCGATCTTCGCCAGTTCGCTGCTGCTGCTGCCGATCACGATCTCGACCTTTTCGGGCAACCAGACCGGCCCGATCATGTCCACTGTTCTGGCCTATTTCGGCCCCGGGCAGCCGCTTTACCTGGTCTTCTTCGCCGCGATGATCGTGTTCTTCACATATTTCTACACCCAGAATGTCAGCTTCAAGTCGGACGACGTCGCCGACAACCTGAAGAACCAGGGCGGCTTCATTCCGGGCATCCGGCCCGGCAAGCGGACCGAGGAATATCTGGACTACGTCGTCAACCGCCTGCTGGTCATCGGCTCGGGCTATCTGGCGGCGGTCTGTCTGCTGCCCGAGATCCTGCGTCACCAGTGGTCGGTGCCGTTCTATTTCGGCGGCACGTCGGTGCTGATCGTGGTGTCGGTGACGATGGACACGATCAACCAGGTGCAAAGTCACTTGCTGGCGCATCAGTATGAAGGTTTGATTGAGAAATCCCAGCTGCGTGGTAAACGGAAGTCGGGAACCGCGAAACCGCGCCGCGCGCCTTCGCGGCGCTGAGACTGACTGAACCGCAGCCAGCCGAGGGGGACAGGCTTTCATGACGACCAACATCATTCTTTTGGGGCCTCCGGGTGCCGGCAAGGGAACGCAGGCTCGCAAGCTTGAGGAGGGGCGCGGGCTGATGCAGTTGTCCACCGGTGACATGCTGCGCGCGGCGCGCACATCGGGCACCGAGATGGGCCAGCGCGTCGCAGAGGTCATGGACCGCGGCGAGCTTGTCACCGACGAGATCGTCATCGGCCTGATCCGCGAAAAGCTGGCCGAAGGCGGCAACGGCTTCATCTTCGACGGCTTTCCGCGCACGCTGGCGCAGGCCGATGCGCTTGGCGCGCTTCTGGACGAAACCGGCATGACGCTGGACTCGGTGATCGAGATGCGCGTGGACGACGAGGCGCTGGTCCGCCGGATCACCGGCCGCTTTACCTGCGGCAATTGTGGCGAGGTCTATCACGACGACACCAAGCCGACGGCGAAACCGGGCATTTGCGATGTCTGCGGTTCGGACGATCTGAAGCGCCGCGCCGATGACAACGAGGACAGCCTGAAGACCCGGCTGCTGGAATATTACAAGAAGACATCGCCGCTCATCGGCTACTACTATGCCAAGGACAAGCTGGCGCCCGTCGATGGATTGGCCGAGATCGACGAGGTCGCACGCCAGATCTCAGCCGTGCTGGACGGAAAATAGATCGGCGCTGCAAGGTTCCTGCGGCATGTCAAGTGTTTTCGACCCACGCCCTTGACGGGGCGTGGGTCACGCTTTAGATCACGGCATCTCGCAAGAGAATCATCCGGTCCGTCCGGGTGGACCATAGACTGGCCCGAAGGCATGGCTTTCGGGCTTTAAGTTGTGAAAAAAGGTTCCGGCGCTACGGAACCGCAACCGAAAAGGATAACGCGTGGCTCGTATTGCTGGCGTCAACATTCCGACGGGGAAGCGTGTCCCCATCGCCCTGACCTATATCCACGGCATTGGCACGATGTTCGCCAATCAGATCTGCGAGGCCGTCGGCATCGACCCGGCCCGCCGCGTGAACGAGCTTTCGGATGCCGAGGTTCTTCAGATCCGCGAATATATCGACGCGAACCTGACCGTCGAAGGCGACCTGCGCCGCGAAGCGCAGATGAACATCAAGCGCATGATGGACTTGGGTTCCTATCGCGGCCTTCGTCACCGTCGTGGCCTGCCGGTCCGCGGTCAGCGCACCCACACCAATGCCCGCACCCGCAAGGGCCCGGCGAAGCCGATCGCCGGCAAGAAGAAGTAAGGGGTAACGGACATGGCACGCGAAAAGACTCGCATGAAGCGCAAAGAGCGCAAGAACATCGCCACCGGAGTGGCGCATGTGAATTCCAGCTTCAACAACACCAAGATCCTGATCTCGGATGTGCAGGGCAACGCGATCGCGTGGTCGTCGGCTGGCACGATGGGCTTCAAGGGGTCGCGCAAATCGACCCCCTATGCCGCGCAGATGGCCGCCGAAGACGCTGGCCGCAAGGCTCAGGAACATGGCGTCAAGACGCTGGAAGTCGAAGTTCAGGGCCCCGGCTCGGGCCGCGAATCGGCGCTGCGTGCGCTGGCCGCAGTCGGCTTCAACATCACCGCCATCCGCGACGTGACGCCGATCGCCCATAACGGTTGCCGTCCGCCCAAGCGCCGTCGCGTCTGATCCTGGATCATTACGAACCGGACCGCGTGTAATCCGCGCGGTTCGGACTTTTCGCATTTCACCTCGGGCGTTTCCGGCCTTGGTCATGGGCCGGAAACAAGTATGGAGGAAAATCCATGATCCACAAGAACTGGGCCGAATTGATCAAGCCGACGCAGCTTGTCGTCAAGCCGGGCGCGGACGCCACGCGCACCGCGACACTGATCGCCGAGCCGCTGGAGCGGGGCTTCGGCCTGACGCTTGGCAACGCATTGCGCCGCGTGCTGCTGTCGTCGCTGCAGGGTGGGGCGATCACCTCGGTGCAGATCGACAACGTCCTGCATGAGTTCAGCAGCGTGCCCGGCGTCCGCGAGGACGTGACCGACATCGTGCTGAACCTCAAGGGCGTCACGCTGAAGATGGATGTCGATGGTCCCAAGCGCCTGACCCTGTCCGCCAAGGGCCCGGGCGAGGTCAAGGCCAGCGCCATCCAGGAAACCGCCGGCATCACGGTGCTGAACCGCGATCACGTCATCTGCCATCTGGACGACGGTGCCGAACTGAACATGGAACTGACCGTTCAGACGGGCAAGGGCTATGTCGCCGCCGACAAGAACCGTCCCGACGACGCGCCCATCGGTCTGATCCCGATCGACGCGATCTTCTCGCCGGTCAAGCGCGTCAGCTATGAAGTCACCCCGACCCGTGAGGGCCAGGTTCTGGACTATGACAAGCTGACCATGAAGATCGAGACGGACGGGTCGCTGACCCCCGAAGACGCCGTGGCCTACGCCGCGCGCATCGTCCAGGATCAGCTTTCGGTGTTCGTGAACTTCGACGAGCCGGAATCGGCCAATCGCCAGGACAGCGACGACGGGCTGGAATTCGATCCGCGCCTGCTGAAGAAGGTGGACGAGCTGGAATTGTCTGTCCGCTCGGCCAACTGCCTGAAGAACGACAACATCGTCTATATCGGCGATCTGATCCAGAAAACCGAGGCCGAGATGCTTCGGACCCCGAATTTCGGCCGCAAGTCCCTGAACGAGATCAAGGAAGTGTTGTCGGGCATGGGACTGCATCTGGGCATGGACGTGGTCGATTGGCCGCCAGAGAACATCGAGGACCTGGCCAAGCGTTTCGACGATCAGTTCTAAGAGCAGGGCAGGGCGCGTCAGCGCCCCGCCAACATGGGCTCCACGCCCCAAGGAGAGTGGCCCGCCACGCATGGGCCGCCGGACAAAGCAAAACACGCTGTAGGAGAAAATCATGCGTCACGCTCGCGGCTATCGCCGCCTCAACCGCACCCACGAACATCGCAAGGCGCTGTTCGCCAACATGGCCGGCTCGTTGATCGAGCACGAGCAGATCAAGACGACCCTGCCCAAGGCCAAGGAACTGCGCCCGATCATCGAGAAGCTGATCACGCTGGCCAAGCGCGGCGACCTGCATGCGCGCCGCCAGGCCGCCTCGCAGCTGAAGCAGGACATGCATGTCGCGAAGCTGTTTGACGAGCTGGGTGGCCGCTACAAGGATCGTCAGGGCGGCTATGTGCGCGTCCTCAAGGCCGGTTTCCGCTATGGCGACATGGCGCCGATGGCGATCATCGAGCTGGTCGATCGTGATCCGGCAGCCAAGGGCGCCGCTGACCGTGCGCGTCTGGATGCCGAGATCGAGGCCGAGGACTGATCAATCCGGGGTCGGCCCCCCGGGGGGCGCGACCTTCACGAATCACAAGCCCCGCTGCTGCACAAGTAGCGGGGTTTTTTCTTGGCTTGACGGTGGGTTGACGAAAATCAACTGCTGCATAAGTGCCACGCCCACCTCGTGGGTTTCCACTGAGTCCAGAAGGCCGGCCGTTTCGAATGCAAGCAATTGCTGACGCAAACCGGCAGGCAGGTATAGCGGTCGATCCGAAGTGGCCATGCGTTGTACCCCAGACAATTAACTGACTAGCAACTAATTTGTTCCATGCTTACTTTGTACGTTGACGGTAACGAACTCAATTTGTCTAAAAAGTCATGTCATCACGCGCAGATATAAACGCCGGATTGCGGAAGCTGGGCAAGTTTGCCCCCTCAGGCTATTTTGTTGGCCTGCACATCCGTTTTGCGGCACCCCTGATGCAATTCCAGACCTACCCCGAGGCATGGTCGGAATTCTATTCCCAGAACGGCTACGCCCTCAGGGACCCGACGATCGCCTGGGGCTTCTCGACGACCGGCGCTTGCCGCTGGTCCAGCCTGCCGATCCCGGACCCGTTCAACATCCTTCAGGACGCGGCCGATCACGGGCTGACTTTCGGGCTGACGGTATCTCACGGGCCAATCGCTTCTCGCACCATCGCCAGCTTTGCCCGCGATGACCGCGAATTCACGGATGACGAGATCGCTGAGATCTCGGCGACTGTACGACGGCTTCACGACATCACGGAGCCGCCGGCGAGCCTGACAAAGGCTCAAAAAGAAGCCCTTCGTTGCATCGCGGAGGGCGACCGTCACGCAGCAGCGGCTGCCAAACTTGGCATTACCGAAAGCGCGTTCAAGGCAAGGTTGATTTCGGTCCGGGAAAGACTGAAGGCGCGTACCACTGCCGAGGCGCTGCAGAGGGCCAAGGAATACCGTCTGTTGTAGGCGTTCGCCCAGGGGATCCGTGCGGCGGTGAGGGGTACCTCACACCCCAGGAGTACGTAAGAAATGCAGACGACGACCCTTTCATTCTCGAATCTCCACAACCACGGAGAACTGTTCGCGAACCTGTTTCGCGCGCGCAAGCAAAGCTTCATCATCCAGAAGAACTGGGACCTGCCAGAGGCAGAGGACATGGAGTTCGACCAGTATGACACGCCGCAAAGCCGCTGGATCGCGATCCATGACATGGGCGAGGTGCTGGCCGGCATTCGCTTGACGCCCACGACGGCGCGCTGCGGAATCTACAGCTACATGATCCGCGATGCTCAGAAGGGCATCCTGGGTGGCTCGATCCCGCAGGACCTGCTCTATGCCGAAGCGCCGGTGGATCCGCAGACCTGGGAATGTTCGAGGGTCTTCGTCAGCCATTCGATTCCGCAGATGTATCGCCGGAAGGTGCACTTCAAGATGGTCGAGGCGATGACCGGCTCTGCCCGCGAACTGGGGGCGACCCGGCTGATCGCGCTGACCGGATCGAACTGGCCGCGCTGGTATGGCCGGTGCGGTCTCGAGGCCGAGGCGATCGGGCGCCGGATGTGGATCGACGACGGCGATTTCCAGTGCGTCTCGATCAATCTGGCCGGCAAGATGCACTGATCTGGCGGGGTGTGGGAAGGGGGCTGGCCGGCCCCCGGCCTCGCGCCTAGTATGGCATCGCCATGGCCGATCTTTTCGACACCGCCCCGTCCACCGACCCCTCGCCGTCTTCTGCGGTGAGACCCCTTGCTGATCGCATCCGCCCTATGCGCATGGCGGATGTGATCGGGCAGCGCATGATCCTCGGGCCAGACGGGCCGCTGGGGTCGATGCTGCTGGCCGGCAGCCTGTCCTCGCTGATCCTGTGGGGACCGCCGGGTGTCGGCAAGACCACCATCGCCCGGCTTCTGGCCGACGAGACGGATCTGGTCTTCGTTCAGATCAGCGCGATCTTCACCGGCGTGCCCGACCTGCGCAAGGTGTTCGAGGCCGCCAGGCTGCGCCGCGACCAGGGTCGCGGCACGTTGCTGTTCGTCGACGAGATCCACCGTTTCAACAAGGCGCAGCAGGACAGCTTCCTGCCGCACATGGAGGACGGCACGATCCTCCTGGTCGGTGCCACCACCGAAAACCCCTCATTCGAACTGAACGCCGCCCTGATGTCGCGCGCCCAGGTGATCGTCCTGGAACGCCTGAGCCTTGCCGATCTCGAGCGGCTGGCCCAACGCGCCGAGAAGGAACTGGGCCGCAAGCTGCCGCTGACGCCGCATGCGCGCGAGGCGCTGCTGGAGATGGCCGACGGCGACGGACGCGCCGCGCTGAACCTGATCGAGCAGGTGGCGGCGTGGAAGACCGATCAGCCCGTCGATGTCCCGGCCATGGCGCAGCGCCTGATGCGGCGGGCCGCGAAATACGACAAGTCCGGGGACGAGCATTTCAACCTGATTTCGGCTCTGCACAAATCCGTGCGCGGCAGCGACCCGGATGCCGCGCTGTACTGGCTGGCGCGGATGCTCGAGGGCGGCGAGGATCCGCGCTACCTGGCCCGCCGCATCACGCGCATGGCGGTCGAGGATATCGGGCTGGCGGACCCCGCCGCCGCCCGGCACTGCCTTGACGCCTGGGCCATGTATGAGCGTCTTGGCAGCCCCGAGGGCGAGCTGGCACTGGGTCAGGCCGTCATCTACCTGGCGCTGGCGCCGAAATCCAACGCGGGCTACGCAGCCTACAAGGCGGCCCGGGCCGAGGCGCGGCGCACAGGCAGCCTGATGCCGCCCGCCCATATCCTGAACGCGCCCACCAGGATGATGAAGGACCAGGGCTACGGCGCGGGCTACGCCTATGACCACGATGCGGAGGATGGGTTCAGCGGCCAGAACTACTTTCCCGACGGCATGAAACGTCCGGTCCTCTACACGCCCGTCGAGCGCGGCTTCGAGCGCGAGCTGAAGAAACGGCTCGACTGGTTTGTCGGCCAGCGGCTGAAGCGCGGAGGTTGACTTTGCGCCGCTTCCGGCACAGGACCACGCCATGATGAATCCGTTCCTTCAGGTCGCCATCGGAGGCGCGATCGGCGCCACCGCGCGCTATTCCGTCTATCGCGCCATGCCGTGGCACGGGCCGGGATTTCCCGTCGCCACCGGCGTGGTGAACGCCGTCGGAAGCCTGATCATGGGGCTGCTGGCGGCGTTCATGGCGCATCGCTGGAACAATCACTACGCCCCGCTGCTGCTGTCCGGGGTGCTGGGCGGATTCACGACGTTTTCGGCCTTTTCGCTGGACGCGCTGACGCTGTGGGAACGCGGGCAACCCTGGGGTGCGCTGATCTATGTGGTCGGTTCGGTCGTGCTGTCGCTGGCGGCGGTGATCGCCGGCCTGGCGCTGGGGCGGGGGCTGTGGGCATGAGCGGCGTCCAGACCCTGCGGGTGGGCAGCGACGAGGGCGATCAGCGCCTCGACCGCTGGCTGAAGAAGAAATTTCCGCAGTTGACCCAGGGCGCCGTCGAGAAGATGTGCCGGACCGGTCAGCTGCGTGTCGACGGCGGACGTGTCAAGGCCGCAAGCCGCATCGAGGCCGGGCAGGAGGTGCGCATCCCGCCGCTGCCCGACATGCAGCCGGCACCGATCAGGGCTGTCGCACCGCGCCTTGCCGACAGCGATCAGGCGATGATACAGGACGCGGTGCTGTGGAAGGACGAGCACATCATCGCGCTGAACAAGCCTCCGGGCCTGCCGTCCCAGGGGGGCAGTGGGCAGGGCAGCCGGCATGTGGACGGCCTGACCCGGGCGTTGATGTTCGGATACAAGGACCGGCCCAAGCTGGTCCACCGGCTGGACAAGGACACATCGGGTGTCCTGCTGCTGGCCCGGACCGACCGCGTCGCCCGCGCCCTGTCCGAGGCGTTCCGGTCTCGCGAGACGCGCAAGATCTACTGGGCGGTGGTTGCCGGCGTGCCGACCCCGCGCATGGGCACGATCCGCTATGGCCTGGTCAAGGCCCCCGGGCACGGAAGGGGGGGGGAGGGCGAGAAGATGGTCGCGGTTCACCCGCGCGACATCGACAGCACCGAGGGCGCCAAGCGCGCCACCACCGACTATGCCGTGCTGGAGGCATTGGGAACCCGCGCCAGCTGGTGCGCGCTGGTGCCGATCACCGGGCGGACCCATCAGCTGCGCGCCCACATGGCCGAGCTTGGCCACCCGATCGTGGGCGACGGCAAATATGGCGGTTCGGGACAGGAAAACCTGGGCGACGGTTGGGGCGCACAGCTTGGCGGCGAGATCAGCCGTAAGCTGCACCTGCACGCTCGCAGCCTGTCCTTCGATCATCCGATCACCAGGAAACGCATCACCCTGACCGCGCCCTTGCCCGATCACATGAAACGCACCTGGAAGACGCTTGGCTGGAACGAGGCGGACGTGCCCGACGACCCCTTCGCGGAGGATGCATGAGGCTTGTCGTCTTCGATGTGGACGGCACGCTGGTCGACAGCCAGCATCTGATCTGCGCGTCGATGGATCGGGGCTTCGCCGGTGTCGGACTTGAAGTGCCGCACCGCGAGCGCATCCTGTCCTGTGTGGGACTTTCGCTGGATCAGGCGGTGGCCGAACTGGCTCCTGACGCAGATGGGACGGCGCGGCGCCGGATCGCGTCGGGGTATCGCTCGGCCTACAGGTATGGGCAGATGGCCCACACGGCGCCGCTCTATCTCGGCGCTCTCGAATGTCTGGATCGCCTGGCTGCGCGCCCGGACATGCTGCTTGCCGTCGCGACCGGGATGTCCCGGCGCGGACTGAACGCGACAATCGCGGAACAGGGTCTCGAGGGCCGGTTTGTCAGCCTGCAAACGGCCGATGACCACGCCTCGAAGCCGGATCCCGCGATGCTGCTGGCGGCCCTGTCCGAGACCGGCGTCGATGCCGCGAACGCCCTGATGATCGGCGATTCCGGCGCCGACATGACCATGGCGCAGTCCGCCCGGGTCGCCGGCTTCGGGGTCGGCTGGGGGTATGAGACGGCCGGGGCCCTGCGCGCGGCGGGTGCGGTCCATGTGGCCCCCGATTTTTCCGCGCTGACCGCCGCCATCGAGGAGTGGGCTGCATGAGCGAATGGAAGGCACGTCGGTTCTGGCAGTCCGCCAGCGTCCGCGACCTGCAGGAAGGCTGGGAGGTGGCGCTGGACGACCGCCCGGTCCGGACGCCGGGAAAGCACCCGCTGATCCTGCCCACGCTGCCCCTGGCGCAGGCCATCGCCGACGAGTGGGATGCCCAGGTCGATGTCATCGACCCTTACAGCATGCCGCTGACACGCGCCGCAAATTCCGCCATCGAAAAGGTGGCGCCGCAATTTTCCGCCATCGCCGCGATGCTGGCCGACTATGGGGGCACCGACCTTCTGTCCTATCGTGCCGATCAGCCCGAGATGTTGATCCGCATGCAGGCCGAGGGCTGGGATCCCCTGATCGACTGGGCTGCGACCGAATTGCGGGCTCCGTTGCGCATCACCCACGGGGTGATCCCCGTCGCACAGGATCCCGAGGTTCTGAAAAGGCTGCGGGACGAAGTCGAGGCACTGGACAGTTTCGGGCTTACGGCGCTGCACGATCTTGTGACCCTGCCCGGATCGTTGATCATCGGATTGGCGGTGCTTCGGGGTCGCATCGACGCGGACCATGCCCACCGCCTGTCGCGCATCGACGAGACCTACCAGGCACGCCAGTGGGGCGAGGACGAAGAGGCGATGGCGGCTGCCGAAAACCGACGGCGCAGCATCCTCTCGGCCGCGCGATTGTGGGAGTTGTCACGGCCGCGATGACAGCGACATGACCTAAATGGTCGGGTTGACCTGCCAGACGGTATCGGCACAATGATGCCGACTGGGAAAGTTCGTGAAGGTCGGCTGTTTCCCTCACGACAAGAGGTGCGAACACGGCGTCTTGGCGCGCATCCAGGGTCCGAAAAGAGGGGCGGTTATGATTGCATGGACGATACTGGGCGCTATGACCGCCATCGGGCTGGCCGCAGGGGCGGCGTCCGCGGACGTGCTGGCGGATGTCAAGGCACGCGACGAGTTGCTGTGCGGCGTGAATCCCGGACTTGCCGGCTTTGCCGCGCCCGATGCCAACGGCAATTGGTCCGGGTTCGACGTGGCGTTCTGCAAGGCGGTCGCCGCGGCGGTGCTCAGCGATCCTTCCAAGGTCAGGTTCGTGCCAACCGATCTGGAAAGCCGCTTTCAGATTCTGAATGAAGGCCAGGTCGACCTGCTGGTCCGCAACTCGACCTGGACCTTCTCACGCGATACGGCGCTGAAGCTGGAATTTACCGGACTGAACTACTATGACGGCCAGGGCTTCATGGTCCGCAAGGAACTGGGCCTGACCTCGGTCAAGGAACTGGAAAACGTTTCGATCTGCGTGCAGCGGGGTTCCACGAGCGCGCAGAATCTGGCGGATTACTTTCGCACCCACGGCATGACCCTGGCGCAGGTGGATGTCGAAAGCGACGCCGAGGGCGAGCGGCGCTACAGTGCCGGCGACTGTCAGGCCTATACCACCGACGCATCCGCGCTGGCCGCGACCCGCGCGGCGTTCGCCGATCCCCAGAACCACATCGTGCTGCCCGAGATCATCTCGAAAGAGCCGCTGGGGCCGGTTGTCCGTCAGGATGAAGGAGAATGGGCGGATGTCGTGCGCTGGGTCCTGTTTGCCTTGATCGCTGCCGAGGAATACGGCGTAACGTCGAAGAATATCGAGGAACTGGTCAAGTCATCCGGAAACCCCGAGGTGCAGCGGCTTCTGGGCGTCAGCGACAATCTTGGGGCGATGATCGGCCTCGACGCCGCCTGGGCCAGGCGCGCCATCCAGGCCGGCGGCAATTATGGCGAGATCTTTGCCGCCAATATCGGGGAACAGACGCCGATCGGTCTTGCGCGCGGGCTGAACGCGCAATGGACGCAAGGCGGGCTGCTTTACGCGCCGCCATTCAGGTGAGTCCCGCGATACCGGGCCGGGCCTGAGCGGGGGCGCAAACGCCGCCCCGGCGCTGGCCGGCCCCAGACCTGCGACCCGCGCGCCAGCGCAGCGGGGAAGCCTCGGTCCTCAGGCCCGACCGTCAAGGCGCACGAAATCCATCACGCTCCCCTCGCCGGGCTGCAAGTCGGACCAGCTTTCGATCTGGAAATCCACAACCAGCGTTGCCCCCGTCGGGTAGCGCCGGAAATCGGGGTCCAGAGGGGGTCGGGCCGGCAGCAGGGCTGCAAATTCCGAGATGCCCGGATTGTGGCCGAGCATCATCACGGTGGGATGGCTGGCAGTGCGCAGGATCGTCAGCATCTTGTCCGGTCCGGCGTGGTACAAGCCCGGCTCAAGGCGAATCAGCGGACGCACCTCAAGCGGAGCACCGGCGATCATCGCCCAGGTTTCCTGCGTGCGCTTGGCCGAGGAACACAACACTTCCTCGGGCTCGTAGCCACGGCTGGCCATCCAGTCTCCAAGCGCCCTGGCAGAGCGCCGCCCACGCTCGTTCAGGGGGCGGTCGTGATCGGACAGGGTCGGATCGTCCCAGGCCGATTTCGCGTGGCGGGTCAGGATCAGGCGTCTGTGTCCAGAGGGGATCATGTGTGGAACTGCCTCATATGCCATGCCGATTGTTCAGGCAGCCTGCCACAGCCCTTGCTGATCGGGCAAGCGCGTCTGACACGGCAACCCGAATTCATGCAATCCAGGCCGTCTTTTCCGTCCAGCCACGCATGACATGCGTTCACGTCATAGCCCTCGGCGAAGGCAGAGGCCGGACAGGCCGTCAGGCAGGGGCGATCGCAGTGCGCGCAGGGATCCGGGAATGATGTGGTTCGCGTCGCCTCTTCGGGAAGGATGATCGCCCCCCGAAAGCTGATGAAAAGTCCCATCCGCTCATGGACCAGCATGGCCACGGGCGAGGATCGGCAGCGACCGGTGGCCAGGGCCCAGTCCGTGAAGGGCGCATAGGGCGGTCCGTCCGAGGGAAAAACCGCCTCGGCGCCGAGGCCTGCCGCCCACCCTCCGATCACCCGTCGCGACCAGCGATCCAGCGGGTCCGGCGCATGATCGGCGAATTCGGGGGCGGCCGTGAAAACGCCCCAGAAGCGCGGCTCGTCAGGGGCGATCAGGGCGAGGGTGCGTCCGTCCAGCGGCGCCAGCCCGGCGACCGTCAATCCGTCAGGCGGCTTCAGCCGCACCTCACAATCCATCCTCGCCCTGCCGCAGCCCGCGTGGCTTGACGAGCGGTTCGGTCGAACGGATCAGCGAACCTGCACCGTGCTCGGTGAACAATTCCAGCAGGCACGCGTTCGGCACGCGCCCATCCAGGATCACGACGGCGCGCACCCCCTCTTCGATAGCCTTCAGCGCGGTTTCGGTCTTGGGGATCATCCCGCCCGCGATCTGCCCGTCGGCGATCATGCTGCGGACCTGATCGGGGTGAAGCTGTGTCACCACCTGGCCAGAGGCGTCCTTGACGCCGGCCACATCCGTCAGCAGCAGCAACCGGTCGGCCCGCAGAGCCCCTGCGATCGCCCCGGCGGCGGTGTCGGCGTTGACGTTGAACGTCTCGTTGTCCTCCATGCCGGTGGCGACCGGCGCGATGACCGGGATCATCCCGGCGGTGTAGAGATCGCGGATGATCTGGACGTTCATTTCGACCGGGCGGCCGACGAAGCCCAACTCGGGGTCGTCCGCCTCGCAGACCATCATGTCGTCGTCCTTTCCGCTGATGCCCACGGCGCGCCCGCCGGCGTCGTTGATCGCCTGCACGATGCGCTTGTTCACAAGGCCCGACAGCACCATTTCGACGACCTCGACGGTCTCCTTGGTGCTGACGCGCTTGCCCCTCACGAAGCGGCTTTCGATGCCCAGCTTCTCCAGCAGCTGATTGATCATCGGGCCGCCGCCATGACAGACAATCGGGTTCATTCCGACCTGCTTCATCAACACGATGTCGCGGGCGAAATCGCCCATCGCCTGATCGTCGCCCATGGCATTCCCGCCGAACTTCACGACGACGACCGCCCCCGAATATCGTTGCAGATAGGGCAGTGCCTCGGACAGCGTGCGAGCAGTGGCGATCCAGTCCCGGTTCATTTTCTGTGTTCTCATCCTTGCGGCCCCTATGCGACGACACGGACCCTAGGACGCCGGGCGCGGTCAGTCCAGACCGGCGATGATCGCGCGAAGCGTCGCGATCCCGTCGGCCTTTTCCGACGAGGTCAGGACAAGCTGCGGAAACGCGGCGGGATGCTTCTGCAGTTCTTCCCCGACCTGCGCCAGGACCGGCTTGATGGCGTTCGGACCCAGCTTGTCGGCCTTGGTGAGAACGACCTGGAACGGAACCGCCGACCTGTCGAGCAGGGTCATGATCTCGTGATCCACGGGCTTGACGCCGTGACGCGAGTCGATCAGGCAGAAGGCGCGGCGCAGCGTGGGGCGGCCCGACAGATAGGATTTCAGCAGCCCCTGCCATTTTGCCACGACCGCAACCGGCGCCTTGGCGAAGCCATAGCCCGGCAGGTCCACCAGGTAGCTGCGCTCGCCCAGAGTGAAATAGTTGATTTCCTGTGTCCGGCCGGGCGTGTTCGATGCCCGTGCAATGCCCTTGCGCCCTGTGAGCGCATTGATAAGGCTGGACTTGCCGACATTGCTGCGGCCGGCGAAGCAGACTTCGGGTCGGTCGGCCGGCGGCAGCCCGTCCATGGCGACCACCCCCTTGAGGAATTCGACGGGGCCGGCGAACAGTTGCCGCGCGCTCTCGGCTGTTTCGGGTTCGGGTTCGCCGGCGACCGGAAATGCAACCTTCATGCGGTCACCTCGTCTTCCGATGCGATGCGCCCGCCCGTCACGACCTCGGCGAAGACGCCGAATTCGGTATGACCGAAAAGCCGTTGCAGTGAATCGACCATGTCGATATCGCGTTCGCCGCTCTCGGTATCGGCGCTGGTCGCGTCGCAGCGGCCGATATGATCGGTGACGCGCAGCTCGACTTCGCCGATGCGGATGATCCTGCCGACCAGGTCACGTTCCGCAAAACCCGTCCAGCCCTTGATCCACAGGTTCCCACGCCAGCGATGGATGCCAAGCCGCCGCCCGACCCATCGCTCCAGCTCGGCCAGGCTGTCCAGCGACAGGATCGAGATCCACGGCCATTTGCTGTCGGTCCAGATGGCTGCGCCCTTGACCAGCCGCGAGGGGGGCGCCGCATCGGCGGGCCATAGCGGCCGAAGCCAGTCGATCAGCCGGGCTGCCTCGGTTTCCGGGTCGAAGATCAGCTCAGCCCGGGTCGGATGGCGCAAGGCGATCCGCCCCTGCTGCCAGCCGCCGTCGATGGCCTGGACCTGTGCCGAGGACACGCCGCGGACAAAGCAGGATTTCGGCAGCCAGCGATCGGGCGCGCCATCGGTCTCGCTGGCCCTTGCGTTTCGCTCGCCCGTTTCGGTCAGGACCGCGTATTCGCGGTCACCGGGCAGCCGCCGCGCGGGTCTCAACATGACATTGTCCAGCCCCTCTGCGCCGATCGACTTGATCGGATGCCGACGGATATGGGCCAGCCGGGCCGTCACTTGCCCTTGCCTTTTCCCTCGGGCTTTCCGTCCTTGGTCGCACCACCATCGGCCCGTGAGCGCTTGGGTATTGCGGCCTTGATGTTGCCGAACAGATCGGGCCGGTGGCCATGCATCGACATGATCGAATACTGCTGCATGATGGTGATGACGTTGTTGGTGATCCAGTACAGCACCAGCCCCGAGGCAAATCCGCCCAGCATGAACATGAAGATCCACGGCATCCAGGCGAAGATCATCTTCTGCGCGGGATCGGTCGGTGTCGGGTTCAGGCGCTGCTGCATCCACATGCTGACCCCCAGCGCTATCGCCAGGACCGGCAGCGACAGCGAGTGCAGCAGCGTGCCTTGTGCCGGCGGCGAGAAGGGCAACAGGCCGAACAGGTTCAGCAGGCTGGACGGATCGGGCGCGGCAAGGTCGCGGATCCAGCCGATCCACGGAGCGTGGCGCAATTCGATGGTGACGAAGATCACCTTGTAGAGCGCGAAGAAGATCGGGATCTGCAACAGCACCGGAAGGCAGCCGGCGGCCGGGTTCACCTTCTGGGTCTTGTAAAGCTCCATCACCTCTTTCTGATACTTCATCCGGTCGTCGCCGGTCCGCTCCTTGATCGCCTCCATCTGCGGTTGCAATTCCTTCATCTTGGCCATCGAGATGTAGGATTTGCGCGCCAGAGGGAAGACCAGCAGCTTGAGGATGAAGGTCAGGGCGATGATCGACCAGCCCATGTTTCCGATATGCGTGTTCAGCCAGTGCAGCAGGCTGAAGATGGGTTTGGTCAGGAAATAGAACCAACCCCAGTCGATCGAGTCGACAAATCGCTGGATGCCCGGCGTTTCCTCGTAATCGCGGATGATCTCGGTCACCTTGGCGCCGGCGAACAGATAGCCGGTCGAGGTCAGCTGGGTCCCCGGCTGGACCGTCTGCATCGGATAGCGCGCCTCGGTCTGGTAGATGTCGGCAGCTTCGGCGTATTTGATGACGGCGGTGAAGGCCTGGCCCGGGGCGGGCGCAAGCGTGGTCATCCAGTATTTGTCGGTGAAGCCGATCCAGCCATTCTCGTTCACCGGAATGAGATCGGCGCGGCCTTCGCGTTCAAGCGGGTCAAGATCGACGATCTTCTTGTATTTCAGCTCTACCAGTTCGCCATCATGCATCCCCACGGCACCCTCGTGCAGCACGAAGAAGTTCTGGGTGTCGGGACGGCCGTGACGGGCGATGATGCCATAGGGCGCCGCGCTGAAGGCTGCGTCGCCATTGTTCTCCAGACGTTGCGACACGGTGAAGAGATAATTCTCGTCCAGTTCGAACACGCGGCGGAAAACCTGACCTGCGCCGTTGTCCCAGACCAGCGTGACCGGCTGGCCGGGTGCCAGCGTCTCGCCGGATTCCACTGACCAGACGGTCGAGGGGCCGGGCACCAGACCCGGGTCTGTGCCGGCCGACGCCGTCCAGCCGTAGACGGCGTAATAGGGTTTTGCGCCTGCGGTATCGAGCGCCGGATCGGCGGTGGCCGAGGAGGGGGCCAGCAGCCTGACATTCGAGGAATTCGGGTCAAGCGTCTCCTGGTACTGGGTCAGAAGCAGGTCGTCGACCCGCCCGCCGGCCAGCGAGATCGAGCCTTCCAGCGATGGCGACTTGATGAGGACGCGACCGACGCTGGCCTCGGCGCCCGCGGCGGCGTCACCGCCCAGATCGGCGGTCGTCGTGGCCGAAGGGGCGGTCGGCGTCGCTGGGGCGACGGTCTGGCCCTGTTCGGTGACCGGCTGCCCGCCGCTCTGTTCGGCCGGTGGCTCTGGCGCGAAGACGGTGTACCAGATCAGGATCACCAGAAACGACAGGACCGTCGCCAGGATCAGATTTCGGTTGTTGTCTTCCATCAGGTCACCACTGTCATCGCGTCAGTCGCGCCGGTTCAACAGAAGGGGGGGTCAAAGGTCAAGCGCATTTGCCGCGAAGCGGGGAACAAGGCCAAGAAATTCAGGGCAGATCCGGTCGGATCGGGCTTTCCGGGTGACGGAGAACCCCGGCTTGGGCACCGCGGAGCCGTGAGTGTGGACCCTGGCGCATGATGTTGAACGGGGCGCCGAGGGCCGGTCCTTCACCGCCGTGGATCGTCATCGGCGGCTGGCTCAGCCGGCGCTGCGGCGCGGCATGCCGGGCAATTCGCCCGCATTCCGTTCCTGATTTGCCAGGAATTGCAGTGTCTCGGGCAGCGGCATCGGCCGCGCCACCGCATAGCCCTGGACCTCGTCACACCCCATCTGCGCCAGGAAGCCATGCTCTTCACGCGTTTCAACGCCCTCGGCCAGCGCCGAGATGTTCAGCCGTTCGGCCAGCGCCAGAATGGCCAGGATCATGCGCTGCTGGCCGGGGTCGATATCGCAGCCCATCACGAAGCTGCGGTCTATCTTGATCCGGTTGACGCCGAACTGACGGATCGCGTCCAGACTGGCATAGCCGGTGCCGAAATCGTCCAGATCCACGCGGCAACCTGCCTTGGTCAGCAGGGACAGATTCTGACGGGCCTCAGAGCCGCTGGTGACCGGAGCGACGCTTTCCAGAACCTCCAGCACCACCCGGTCCGGACGGACATCCTGCCGGTCGAGTTCCCACAGCAGGCTGTTGGCAAAGTCCGGATCCGACAGCTCGCTGTTCGATATGTTGACCGAGACGGTCGGGACCTGGCAGCCCTGGGAATCCCAGAATTTCAGCGCCTCGATCGACTGGCGGATCATGCGTCGGGTCAGGGCCTTGTGATCGGCATCGACCATGCGCGACATGAACGCGGCGGGCAGCAGCAGCCCGCGGGTGGGATGGTTCCAGCGGGCCAGAGCTTCGAAGCCTGTGACGCGGCCTGAATCGCAGCAGATCTGCGGCTGGAAATAGGCGACGATCTGGCCTGTCCCGGCGGCCTCGGCCACCGTCGCGGGCAGGTCGCCGCCTTCAAGGGCCGGATCGTGTTCGAACAGGCTTACGCCACCCAGTCGATCCACGCCCAGTTGCGCCAGACGGCAACGCGCATTCCGGATCGTTTCGTCCAGATCGGCTTGCCTGGCGCCTTCGGCATGTATGAGGACGCCGGTCAGGACCGGGGTGATGGAGAGGCCGGAAACCGCAAGCGGCTGTTGTGCGCGCCCTTGCAGACGCTGCGCGACCCGCATCGCTTCGGCCTCGCTGCGGTCGGTCAGCACGATGGCGAATATTCCGGTTTCGGGGATCTTGACGGGGTCTTCGGGTCGGATCGCACGGTTCAGCCGAACCGACAGGCTGACCAGCAGATGTCCGAACCCCGCCTTGCCCAGATGCGCCGACAGCGTGTCCATGTTTTCCAGCCGCAGAAGCAGCAGGCTTCTTGCACCCGGCGCCGCCGACGCGGGCCGTAACGATCGCGATCGCTGCCACAGCCTCTGCCCGGTTCTGATCAGCCTCGCCAACATCGCGGCCCCTTCCAGGAAACTTCAGGACCCGGTCTAGGCAAGAAAGATTTGTGTCCCGTTAATGGTCCTGAGGCGCCTTCCGCAAATTTAGCTTGGATTTGAATCTTTGGGTAACAATGAAACGAAATCAAACAGTTGTGGATCAAGCAGGTGGGAGGGGCGGACATTCATCAGCGATCGGAACATGACCTGCCGGCGGCCGGGCGAGCGTGCCTCCCATTCATCCAGCAATTTCTTGACCTGGACACGCTGCAGACCCTCCTGGCTGCCGCACAGGTCGCAGGGGATGATCGGATATCCCATCGAACGCGCGAATCGGTCGCAATCCGCCTCGGCCACATAGGCCAGCGGACGCAGCACGGTCAGGTCCCCCTCTTCGTTCAGAAGCTTGGCAGGCATGGCGGCCAGCCGCCCGCCGTGGAACAGGTTCATGAAGAAGGTCTCGAGGATGTCGTCGCGATGATGGCCCAGCACAACGGCGGAACACCCCTCTTCGCGCGCGATCCGGTACAGATTGCCGCGCCGCAGCCGCGAACACAGCGCGCAGTAGGTGCGCCCCTGCGGAACCTTTTCCATGACGATCGAATAGGTGTCCCGGTATTCGATGCGATGCGCGACGCCGCGCTCGGTCAGGAATTGGGGCAGGACAGTCGCCGGAAAGCCCGGCTGCCCCTGATCCAGATTGCAGGCCAGCAGATCGACCGGCAGCAATCCGCGCCATTTCAGCTCGTGGAGGACCGCCAGCAACGTATAGCTGTCCTTGCCTCCGGACAGGCAGATCAGCCAGCGGTCGCCGGGACGGACCATCCCGTAATCCTCGATCGCCGCCCGGGTCTCTCGGACCAGTCGCTTGCGCAGCTTGCGGAACTCGGTCGAGGACGGGGCGCCCGCGAACAGCGGATGGATCTCGGCGTCGTCGGCATCATCCAGCATCGGAATGTCTTTCATGGGCGGGATCATCGCCCGGGACCGGGTCATACCCACGCCCGCCCCAAGGGTGACAGCGCGCAATGCGCCGAACGGCCAGCCAGCTTCCCCGGATCGCTCCGTGACGCCGCAACGCGTTCAGCGCATAGGCCGAGCAGGTCGGCTGGAACCGGCAGCCATGCCCCACCCAGGGCGAGGCGACCAGACGGTAGGCCCGCACCGGCAGCGCAAGCATATGGGCCAGTGGGCTCATCGGTGCATTTTCCGCAGCGCGCGGCACAGATCGTCGCAAAGCGCCGCAAAGTCGCGGCTGGCGGTCACGTCCGGTCGGCCGACCAGCACATAGTCCCATCCAGGCCGCGCAAGCCGGGACAACCGCAGGCGAGCGACCTCGCGCAGGCGACGCTTGGCCCGATTGCGCATCACGGCGTTGCCGAGTTTCTTCGAGCAGGTGAACCCGACACGCGCCGGTCCGTCATCGCCGCGATCGCGGGCCTGCAGCAGAAAACCCGGCATGCCCTGCCGCAGCGACCTTGCTGCGGCCAGGAAATCGGCACGTTTGGTCAGGACGGGCGGCATCGAAAGCCGCGACCCGGACATGCGAAATGCCGCCGTGCCGTCATCCACTGGCCGAATTTCAGCGTGGGGATCGGGCAAGGGCGGCATGTCCAAGGCCTTTCGTCGGCGGGTTCGAAACCCGCCGGACACTGTCAGGCCGACAGGCGCTTGCGGCCTTTGGCGCGGCGGGCATTCAGCACGCGGCGGCCGCCTTTGGTGGCCATGCGGGCGCGAAAGCCGTGACGGCGCGCACGAACGAGGTTCGAAGGTTGGAAGGTGCGCTTCATGGTCAGGTCTCCGGGTCGGTGCTTGCGGTTGGCGGTCCAGTGGGGCATGACAAAAAGCCACGGACCCGCACGCAGACATGCCGGTTGTTCGAAGCCCGCTGGATAGTGCAAGGTGGGGGTGGCGTCAACCGCCAAGACCTGCGTTTATGACGCCTGTGAAATCGTCGTCCTGCGGAACCTGGGCGCGATCACATTCGTTTGATGTGCAATCGCCGACATGCCCGGCAAAAGCGGACGCCACGATCCCACGACCCGGAAAAGATGCGACTGAACACCATATCTGGCCGATTTGCTGCCTTGACGATGATCTTCGTCGTGTTGGCCGAGCTGTTCATCCTGTTGCCGGCCCTTGCCGGCTTTCGGCTGGACTATGTCGAATCGCGGCTCGAGCGGGCGCAGATCGCCAGCCTTGCGCTGCTTGCGACCGACGAATCGCTTGCCCTCGATCTGGAATCCGAATTGCTGCAGAATGCCGGGGTCTTCAACGTCGTGCTGCGGCGTAACGATATCAGGCAACTGGTGCTGTCCTCGCCGATACCGGGGCCCGTCTTCGCGACCTACGACCTGCGGGACGTGAATCTTCTTGAGGCCATGCTCGACGGCGTGGCAACGCTGCTGGACGCCAAGGACCGGGTGGTCCGCGTGATCGGCGCACCGGTCAACCAGGCCGGGCAGCTGATCGAGATCACCATGCCGACCGCGCCGCTGCGTACCGCGATGGTCGATTACGGGCTGCGGCTTCTTGCCGTGTCGGCGGCCTTTTCGATCCTGACCGCGGTTCTGCTGAACCTGGCCGCGCAGCGGCTGATCCTGGTCCCGATCCGCCGCGTGATCAGCAACCTGTCCGCCTATGCCGGCGCGCCCGAGGATCCGCGTCACATCATCCGTCCCGATGCGCGTCTGGCGGAGCTGCGCGAGGCCGAGACCGCGCTCGAGGCGATGCAGAAGACCGTCACATCGTCGCTGAAGCAGAAGGAACGCATGGCGTTGCTGGGACAGGCCGTGGCCAAGATCAGCCACGACCTGCGCAACATCCTGACCACGGCCCAGATCTTCGCGGACCGTCTGGAGGACAGCGCCGATCCCAAGGTCAGGCGCGCCGCGCCCAAGCTGGTCAACTCGATCACCCGCGCCGTGCACCTGTGCGAAACCACCCTGGCGTTCGGCAAGGCCGAAGAGCCGCCGCCGACCCTGTCGCGCTTCAACCTCTCGCAGCTGGTTGCCGAGATGGTCGAAGCCGAGTCGCTGGCCGGGCAGGCCGAGGGCCGGGTCGAGTTTCTCAGCGATATTCCTGCCAGCCTGATGATCCGCGCAGACCGCGATCAGCTGTACCGAGTGCTGACCAATCTGGTCCGCAACGCCCGCCAGGCCATCGAGGGCAGTTCAAAGCCCGGCATTGTCGAGATCGGCGCGGGCGAGACCGACGCCGAATGGTGGATCAGGGTGGGCGATTCAGGGCCGGGCCTGCCGGAAAAGGCGCGCGAGTTCCTGTTCAAGCCCTTCACGGGCAGTGCGCGCAAGGGCGGGACGGGGTTGGGGCTGACCATCGCGGCGGAGCTTGTGCGCGGACATGGGGGCCGGCTGGACCTGATCCGCAGCGATGCCGAAGGCAGCGAATTCCTGATCCATGTGCCGCGCGACGCGGGCATGGAGGCCCTGCGACAGGCCGGTTCCGCGCGCTGAGAGCCAGGCCAACTTTTTCGCGCTGCCCCCTTGCATCCCCCGAACCACAGCGATAGATCAGCCCCCTACGACGGACCCGTAGCTCAGCTGGATAGAGCACCAGACTACGAATCTGGGGGTCGGGCGTTCGAATCGCTCCGGGTCCGCCATTCATCCTATTGATTTCAATGCTTTTTCGGCAGTGCTGATCGGCCCCATCCGGTTCGGTTGCAGACCGCATGTCCGGGCTGCTTTCAAGGCCATGATCGCGTCCCGCCACAAGGCGGGCGTCATGGCAAGATCCCGTTTCAGGATGCGCCTGCGGGATCGCAGCCGGTGGCCACGCGCGGCGCAGATCTGCGACAGACCCTCGCCCGGATCCGATCGTAGCGCGACAGCAGTCCCACGCGGGTCCTTCAACCGCAGATGCGCGGCTGTTTCGCCCTGAGGCAGATCCGCATCTCGTTTTGGGGACGCAGGCCGCGAGCAACCGCATCGGCCAACCTTTGAGAGCCTGAGGCAGCCAGGCAGATCGGCGCGGCTCTGTCGCGCATCCGGCAGATCTCTTGACCCGTTCGCCCGGTTTTCAGCGACGAGAAGAAGCCCGGGATCGCAGGATTGTCCCGGACATGTCCGGCACGATCACGGACTGGTCTCTGCGAGCATCTCGGCCGGCCTGCCGGACATCTCGAGGGGGTTCGCTGTGGCAGGCTCGTGGGGTGCGATCCTCAGGGCACGCAGCGCGTTCAGGATCACGGCGACGTCGATCACCTCCTGCAACAATGCCCCCTGCACCGGCGTGAGATAGCCGAAGGCGGCGGCGATCATGCCGAGGACCGAAAGTCCAATGCCGGCGACGACGCTTTCGACGGCGATCCGACGCGAGGCCCGCGCGATCTCGATCCCCGGCCCGAGCCGGTCGATCCGATCGACCAGCAGCACCACGTCGGCGGCCTCGGCCGAGGCGGCGGCCCCGCGCGCTCCCATGGCGACGCCGACATCGGCCGCCGCCAGAGCGGGGGCATCGTTCACACCGTCGCCCACCATCATGACGGGCCCGTGCTTGCGCTCGGAAAGGACAAGCATGACCTTCTGATCGGGCGTGAGCCCGCTGCGCAGTCCGTCCAGTCCGAGCCCCTCGGTCACGCGCTCTGCCACCGCGGCGCGGTCGCCGGTCGCCAGAAGAATGCGCGCGATCCCTTCGCGGCGAAATCCGGCAAGCATGGCGGCAATGCCATCACGCAGCGGATCGGCCATCACGAGACGTCCCGCCATCTGGCCGTCGACCGCCACGGCGACGAGGACGGATCCTGCCTCGATGGCTGTATGGTCCTCGCTCCCCTTGCGCCCCACGCGCTTCGCGACGAAGCCGTCGCCGCCCACAACGACCTTGCGGCCTTCGACGCGACCCTCGACGCCTTCGCCGGGAAACTCCGCCACCTCCGAAGGGACGGGCAGCGCGAGGCCCCGCGCCTTCGCGGCTGCGACGACGGCTTGCGCCACAGGATGCTTGGATGCCTGATCGAGTGCGGCGGCGAGGCGCAGGATGTCGCCCTCGTCCATGCCGTCGTGACGGTCGATCGACACGATCTCGGGGCGGCCTTCGGTGAGCGTGCCGGTCTTGTCGAGAATCAGGGTGCGGATGCGCGCCATCGCCTCAAGCGGGCCAGCACCCTTGATCAGCACGCCGAAATGGGCCGCGCGCGAGAGGCCCGCGACCAGCGCCACGGGCACGGCGAGGATCAGCGGGCACGGGGTGGCGACGACCAGCACGGCGACGGCCCTGATCGGATCACCGGTGAACCACCAGGCGGCAAGGGCGATGACGACCGTGACGGCGAGAAAGCCAAGGGACCAGCGGTCGGCCAGCCGGGACATTGGCGCCTTCGACCGCTGCGCTTCCTCGACCAGCCGGACAATCCCGGCATAGGTGCTTTCCTTCGCGCGGTGCGTCGCGGTCAGGTCGAACGCCTCGCCAGCATTCGTCGAGCCACTCATGGCCTCGGCCCCGCGTTCCAGCCGCGCGGGCAGCGATTCGCCGGTCAGCGCCGAGGTATCGAGGAAGGCCTTGTCCGAGGCCACGGTGCCGTCCACGGGCACGACGTCGCCCTGCCGGATCAGAAGACGGTCGCCCGGCGCGATCTCGTCAAGAGGCACCTCCTCGAGCCCGCCGTCGAGATGGCGCGTTGCCGTCCGGGGCACGCGCGACAGCAGGTCGTGCATCTCCCGCCGGGCGCGGCCTTCCGCGAAGCTTTCGAGGAAGCTGCCTCCGGAATACATCACCGCGACAACCGCCGCCGCAAGCGTTTCACCGAAGACCAGCGCCGCGGTCATGGACAGCGCCGCAACGATGTCCAGCCCGACCTCGCCCCGACCGATGCTGCGCAGGATCTCGAAAAGAAGCGCGGCGAGCGCGGGAACGACCCCGGCGATCCAGAAGAGGTTGGCGATGTCGGCCTGGCCTGCGACGCGGAATGCAAGACCCGCCATCAGGCCGATCGCGGCCAGCAGCAGGATTGCGGTCTTGAAGCGATCGGTGCCAGTCTGCTCCACGGGGCTCATCCTTCCTCGGCAAAGGGTGTTGCCGCTGGCTTCTGGCAAGAAAGCCGTCCGACGCTGACACCGCTTGTGCGACCTTCATCATCGCGCAGCAGGAACAGCGCGTCGAGGCCGCGTTGTCTTGCCAGTGCGGCCCCCTTGTCAACGCCAAGAACCATGAGCGCGGTCGCCCGGGCATCGGCCTGGGCACCGCTGCGGGCCACGACCGTGACCGAGGCCGGCGAAGCGATCAGCGCTGCGCTTCGGATCCATGCTGTGCGAAAGGCGACGGCCCCGCAGTTCGACCCCGTGACGGTAGTCGCCCGAGGTCGCCACCGCGGCGTCCCGAAGCGCGAGAGAGGCGCCGTCGCCGCCAGGGTCGTTGAGGGTCGTTGTCAGCGTCACCGGCCTTGCCACGGCGAGGCCGGGCAGCGTCAGCGCGGTGGTCAGCGCAAGCGTTGCAAGAAGCGATTTCATCGGATGAATCCTCGTTGGGAGAGGTTCCAAGGAGCGGATCAGTTCACCTGAACCTGCGGCGGAGCGCCATGACCGAAGTGCCCGTTCTGCGGCGGTGCGGCAGTACCTGCCGGTACGGGATTGCGAGCGCCGCCACGACAATCGTCATCACCGTCGTGACCGCGCCGCGCGCCTTCGCGCCAGCCGCGATCGTCATCGTCACGGGCAAGAGCCAGCAGCATCGCGTGCGAGCCCTCTTGGAAGAGCGCGGCGAAAGGTGGAAGGCCGCCGCCGGCGGGGGCCATCCTCGCGCTGCGGGCCGCGACGCCGATGGCGGCGGTCAGCGCCGTGGACGCGACAAGAAGTGTCAGGATCGTGTTCATGGCAGGGCCTCCTTGCGTCTGCTCGGGACGATCTGGCGAGCCGACCTGGGGGCTTCCACACGGCGAAGCGACTTCCGCTTCCGCTTGTCGTCACGAAGAACAGGGCCCCGCCTGTGACAGCGGGCCGGGTAGAGGCCGACGGAACGTCGGCCCCGGGATTTCCGTCTGTCGTGGAGGACGCAGCAGCGGGACCAGTTCCCGGACCTTGCCCGGCCTCCCGATGTTGATCTGCGCTGTGTCCTGCGCGGTGGCATCAGTCATCGCCGTCCGCTTCGCGATCCCCTTGCGGGCGCGCATCGTCGTCCTCATCGTCGTCCTCGTATTCGAACTCGATCACCTGAAGCGTGGCCGGATGGACCTTTACCTCGATCCGGCGCCCCTCGGCGTCGCGGCCGTCGATCTCGTAGCAGCCGTCGTCGATCTTGATGCGGCCCACGGTCCAGCCGTTTTCTTCGGCCAGCCGGACGATGGAATCACGCGGCTGCCAATCGGCCATCGGTGAGAAGCAGTCGTCGTCCGCCAGCGCGAACCCGGCCGGGAAGACGGCGAGAAAGCCGAGAATCGTCACGGTCGTCTTCATGGGCCAAACTCCTTGGCAGGGCCATCTTGAGGCAATTCATGCGCCGCGAAGCTGACGGCAGCCTGAAGGGGGTGCGCACGCCGGCGTCAGTGTGGCGCAAGCCAGGCGGATCATGACGGGTCATCGGGAAAAGGAACGGGAACCACCATGCGCATCCTGCTGATCGAGGACGACACGACTCTCGGGGCCGCCGTGCGCGATCAGATCGGGGCCGATGGCCAGTCGGTTTACCGGGTCACGCGCCTCGACACGGCAGGCCACGCGGTGCGCGGCAGGTCCTAAGATCTGATCCAGCTTGACCGCATGAGAATGGGCGCTGCTGGACGCCTTCCGCACACGGCCGGGTCGGCTGTTGTCGAAGCCGCAACTGCAGGAAAAGCTCTACGCTTTCAACGCAAAGGTCGAGGGCAACACCATCGAGGTCCATGTCAGCCGCCTGCGCAAGAAACCGGGCGCGCAGGTCATCGAAACCGAGCGCGGCATCGGCTATCGGCTGGGCAGGCCATGAGGTCTCCGCGCAGCCTTCAGGCGCGGCTGGCGCTGTCGCTCGGCGTCTTGCTGAGCCTGCTTCGGATCGCTGCCGCTTCCGTGACCGCCCTCCTGCTGCGGCACGAGATGGACGAGGTCTTCGACTCGGCCCTGCAGGAAACCGCGCCGCGTCTCTTGCCGCTGGCGGTGGTGGCTATCGTGGGACGAGAGGACGATGGCGTCACCCAGCGGCTTGGCGCGGTCCGCGCACATGACGCGTTCCTCTCATACATCGTCCGCGACGCGGATGGGCGCGTCCTGCTTCAGTCGCTTGCCGGCGCAATCGCGCAGGCGCAGCGGTTGCCGTCGGAAACCCGCGAACCGGCCGCCTTGGCACGGCCAGCCGATATCGAGGCGACGCTCAAGCGGCTTGCGCGCGTGTCGGAACGCTTCATGCAGCCTGCACGGGCCGAGGACGGGCAGCGTCGCCTTGATCGTGCCACCGATCTGAGTGCCGTGGCGCGCGTCATGGTCGACGATCTTGCACGAAACGAGGTTGCCGGTCGGGTCGCGCCGACGCTGCCAGAGGGGCCAGCGATGTCGGATCCGGGTCCCGTCGCGTTCGGAATCCTGCGCCGGAACCTTGTGCAGAGCGCCCTGCGTCACGGCGCGGCGGGCCTGCCTGTCGAGGTGACGCTGATGCCGGATGGGCGTTTCAGCATTGCAAATGAAGGTCCGATCGTGCCGCCTGAAACGCTGGCCCGTCTGGCCGCCCGCTTCGAGCGCGCGGGCGCTGACAGCGACGGCAGCGGAGTTGGCCTCGCGATGGTCGTCGCCATTGCGGATCGTATCGACAGCCCGCTGGTTGCGCGTTCGCCAGGCCCTGGCGCTCGGTCCGGGTACCAGGCGTCCGTCACGTTGCCGACAGAGGTTGCGAACACCCGAAAGTGAACCGGCACCCCGCCGCGCGGACGACAGGCGCGGCATATCTGCCGCCTTCTACATGGACATCCCGGTGAGCGATGCCTATCTTTGCGCCATGCTCACGCGTGTCATCGCCCTGTTGGCCATCGTTGCAATCACCGTCCTCACGACGACGGTGTCAGGGCATGCTGCGCGCATGAATGGCGAGCCGGCCCACGCTGTCCCGGTCGGCGAGATGATGCATGGTGCCGACGGCGGCGAACGCTCGTGTGACACCGGACCGCGTTGCGGATCGACCGATGCCGCGATGTGCGAGTTCGTCTGCGCGGGCCTTTCGGCCATCCTGACCTCGCCAGGCGGGGAATGCGGGCATGTCTTCGGCAGCGCCAGTCATGACCTCCCGTCCGAGGCAATCCACGTCTGCCATGCGCCGGGACTGAACGAACGACCCCCAAAGCTCCGTCTCCTCTGAGCGCGCGCCCGGGCCGATGCCCGCGGCGTCCCATCGGCCTTGATGAACGGGACGGCATGTCCCGAGGAGACGACCATGAACATGCTTTCACGACGCGGCTTTCTGGCCGCAAGTGCTGCCGCCTTTGGCATGGCACACATGCCCCGGATCGCCTTCGCGCAAGGGGTGGTGCCGATCAGCCTCGCCGCCGCGAAACGGACCCTCGATATCGACGGGCGCGCGGCCACCGTGTTCGGCCTTGCCGGTCCCGGCGGCCAGGGGCTGGTGCTCGACCCCGGCCAGAGGTTCCGGGTCGACCTGACAAACGATCTCGACGTCGGAACGATCATCCACTGGCATGGCCAGATCGCGCCCAACGCGCAGGACGGCGTGCCGGACCTGCCGATGCCCCTTCTCGCGCCGGGAGAGACGAGGAGCTACGATTTCGAGGCGCGGCCGGGCACCCACTGGATGCACAGTCATGTGCCGATCCAGGAGATGCGGTTGCTCGCGGCGCCATTGATCGTTCGTTCGCAGGATGATCTTGCCGCCGACCGGCAGGACATCGTGATGTTCCTGCATGACTTCTCGTTCAAGTCTCCCGAGGAGGTTCTCGCCGAAATCGGCGCTGGTCATGGCGTTGGACACGGCGCTGGCCACGGGACAGGTGCGCAGCCCGATCAAGGAGCGCCAATCGGTGGCATGGGCGCGACGCAGGGCATGGATCATGGCGCCATGGGCCATGGCGCAATGGGCGGCGTGCCGATGGGCAACATGCCCGGAATGGGCGGGATGATGGGCATGGGCGGCCAGACGGGCGGCATGGCCATGGACCTGAACGACCATGACTGGGATGCCTATCTCGCCAATGACCGGACGCTTTCGGACCCCGAAGTGGTGCAGGTCGAGCGCGGCGGCCGCGTCCGCTTGCGGGTGATCAACGCCGCCGCGGCGACCGTGTTCTGGATCGACACCGGCTTGGCGCAGGCCAGACTGGTTGCGGTGGACGGACATCCCGTCCAGCCTCTCTCGGGTGCGCGGTTCGGCCTGGCGATGGGCCAGCGGCTGGACATCGAGATCGACCTGCCGAACGAAGGCGGCGCCTGGCCGATCCTCGCATTGCGCGAAGGTGCGCGGGAACGCACCGGCCTGATCCTCGCCACGCAGGGTGCCGAGGTCCGGCGCCTCGATGCCCTGGCAGAGTCCGAAGCGCCCGCGTTCGACACCGATCTTGCGCAGGAGGCGCGCCTGATCGCCCGCGACGCCCTGCCGGACCGGCCGGTGGACCGCCGCCAGATGCTGATGCTGGGCGGCACGATGCAGCCCTATGTCTGGACGATCAACGGGGCCGTCTGGGGCCGGCACCAGCCGATCACCGCGCGAAGCGGCGAACGGGTCGTGCTGTCCTTCCACAACATGTCGATGATGGCCCACCCGATGCATCTGCACGGCCATGTGTTCCAGGTCGTCGGGCTGAATGGCCGCGCCGTCGCGGGCGCGATGCGCGACACGGTTCATGTGCCGCCGATGTCGATGGTCGATATCGCGCTTGATGCCGGCGAAACCGCGCGCTGGATGCTGCATTGTCACCACATGCCGCATCTTGCGAGCGGCATGATGACCGAGTTCGCGGTCGACGCATCGGCCTGATCGGGGCGGGGCGTTCGGACCCGTCGCCCCGATACCGACCATGTGCCGTACTGTCCCGCTCCCATGAGGTCGCAAGGGCGGGTCACAAGGCACAGCCTTCCGCTGTAAGAACAGGAGGACGAGATCATGAACTGGAACGAAATGGGCCACGGAATGGGTTTCGGAATGGGGTTTGGATGGCTGTTCGGGCTGCTGATCCTTGCCCTTGTGGTTTTGGCCATAGCTGCGCTGATCAAATATCTTCGGAAATGAGAGAAAGGACGTCTCGATGGCTTATACAATCAATCGCACGATCCCTGATGCCGGGATCGACGACGTCGACGCCCGCGCGCGAAAGGCGCTTGCGGATCACGGCTTCGGAGTTCTGACCGAGATCGACGTCAAGGCGACGATGAAGACGAAACTGGATGTCGAGATGCCGGCCTATCGCATCCTTGGCGCCTGCGACCCCCGGATGGCGCATCGGGCGATCGGGATCGAGCCCAGGGTCGGCGCGATGCTGCCCTGCAACGTCATCCTGCGCGAGGTCGAGGGCGGTGTGGAGGTCAGCGCCGTCGACCCGGTGGCGTCGATGCAGGCGATCGAGAACGCCGACCTGACGGCCCTCGCGGCTGAGGTGAGGGACTCTCTGGCCAAGGCCGTCGCGGCGATCTGAGATGAGCCGGCCCGACATCATCTTCGTGGCCGTGGTGATCCTTGCGCTGGTCCTGCTCGGCGTCTGGCTGTTGGCGCCTTCGGTGCTCATCGAGGCATGCGGACTGATGGACGGCAAGCGTCTCGAAGCGCCGGTCGCGCGCGCTGGTCTCTGGGGGCCGGTCGTGAGCGTCACGCTCATGACCGTCACTGTCGTGGCGAGCCCCATCCCCGGCGCGCCCATCGCGCTGGCGGCCGGGGCGGCCTGCCTGCATCCACGGGGGACAAGGCAGGTCGTGACCGGTGCCGGGATCGGGGCGCTGATCCGCTAATCGTCGTGATCGGCGGGGTCTGCTTGGCGGTGGCGTTCCAGTTCGTCGGAGTATTCCTGGCGCAATCCTGTCTGGGAAAGCGCTCACGACGAGCAACAACAAGGGCTTGAGCTTCCAGTTTCTGGACGCCGCAAGCTGAAACAAGCGATTGAAAGGCCGACAGACCATGGAGCACGATCACCATCACGCGTCGCCCGAGATCCCGGCGGGGACCGAGACGGCGAAAGACCCGGTCTGCGGGATGACGGTCGCGGTCAAGACGGACGGGCGTCACGCCGGGTTCCAGGGAGAGACCTTTCATTTCTGTTCGGAGAAATGCCTCGCGAAATTCAAGGCGGATCCCTGGTTCTACGCTACGGGCCGGGCCGCAGCGCGCCCGAAAGCGGCCCCGGCGGACGTCCAGTATACCTGCCCGATGCATCCCGAGATCGTCCGGGATGCGCCTGGGGCCTGCCCGATCTGCGGCATGGCGCTGGAGCCGATGGTCCCTTCGGACGAGCCAAGCGAGGAACTGACCGACTTTACACGCCGGATGTGGATTTCGGCCGCCGCCGCGGTGCCGCTTGTCATCCTGACGATGGGCGAGATGGTCGCGCTGCCGGTGCGCGACTCGATCGGGCATCAGACCGCAAGCTATCTGGAATTCGTGCTGGCCACGCCGATCATCCTCTGGGCGGCCTTGCCATTCTTCCGGCGCGGCCGGGATTCGGTCGTGAACCGCAGCCCGAACATGTGGACCCTGATCAGCCTCGGCGTGGCGGCGGCCTATCTCTATTCGATCGTCGCGACGTTCCTGCCGGGGCTGTTCCCGCAGCAATACCGGATGGGCCACGGTGTCGGCACCTATTTCGAAGCCGCTGTGGTGATCGTGACGCTGGTCTTCGTGGGCCAGGTGCTGGAGTTGCGGGCGCGCGAACGCACCGGAGACGCGATTCGGGCGCTTCTGGACCTCGCCCCCAAGACCGCGCGGCGCATCCTGCCGGATGGAACCGAATACGATGCACCGTTGGAAAACATCATGGAAGGCGACCGGTTGCGCGTGCGCCCCGGCGATGCGGTCCCCGTCGATGGGACAGTGATCGAGGGACGCTCGTCTCTGGACGAAAGCATGCTGACCGGCGAGTCGATGCCGGTCGAAAAGGGCCCGGGCGATGCGGTGACCGGGGCGACGATCAACAAGAACGGCTCTCTGGTGATCGAGGCGGGCAAGGTCGGGTCCGATACCGTGCTGGCGCAGATCGTCGCCATGGTGTCGAACGCGCGCCGGTCCCGCGCGCCGATCCAGGGTCTGGCCGACCGGGTCTCGGCGGTATTCGTGCCAACCGTGGTCGCCATTGCGATATTTGCCTTCGTGGTCTGGATGATCTTCGGCCCGGAGCCCGCGCTGGTCTTCGCCATAGCATCCGCCGTTTCGGTCCTCATCATCGCCTGCCCCTGCGCGCTGGGGCTTGCGACACCGATCTCGATCACCACGGCCGCGGGGCGCGGCGCACAGGCGGGCGTGCTGATCAAGGACGCCGAGGCGCTGGAGCGCATGGCGGGTGTCGATACTCTGATCGTGGACAAGACCGGCACGCTGACCGAGGGCAAGCCGACGCTGACGGATACCGTGGCGCTGGCGGACGTTCCCGAGGCTGACCTGCTGTCGCTGGCTGCGGCGCTGGAGCGCGGCTCGGAACACCCGCTGGCCGAAGCCATCGTCGAGGGGGCAGAAGCACAAGGGGCGCAACGGAAGGAAGCCACAGACTTCGAGGCGGTCACCGGCAAGGGTGTGCGTGGCAAGGTTGGCGGCCGTGCCGTGGCGCTTGGCAATGCGGCAATGATGCGGGAGATGGGGCTCGACTCCACGCAGGCCGAGGCAAAGGCCGACACCCTGCGCGCCGAGGGCAAGACGGCGATGTTCATCGCGCTCGATGGCGCGCTCGTCGGCATTGTGGCGGTCGCCGACCCGATCAAGCAGAGTAGCGCGCAGGCCATCAAAGAACTGCACGCCCAGGGACTGCGGGTCATCATGGCGACGGGCGACAATGAGCGCACGGCGCAGGCGGTCGCGGGAAGGCTCGGCATCGACGAGGTGCGCGCCGGCATCCTGCCCGAGGCAAAGAAGGATCTCATCGACCAGCTTCGCCGAGAGGGCCACAAGATCGCAATGGCGGGCGACGGGGTGAACGACGCGCCCGCGCTGGCTGCTGCCGACGTGGGCATCGCCATGGGCACCGGCGCGGATGTGGCAATGGAAAGCGCAGGCATCACCCTCCTGGGCGGCGACCTGATGGGCATCGTGCGGGCGCGCAAACTGGCCCGTGCCACCCTGCGCAACATCAAGCAGAACCTGTTCTTCGCATTCGCCTATAACGCTCTCGGCGTCCCCATCGCAGCAGGACTGCTCTACCCCGTGACCGGCCTTCTACTCTCGCCGATGATCGCGGCGGCGGCGATGAGCCTGTCGTCGGTCTCGGTGATCACCAACGCTCTACGGCTCAGGCGGGTCGATCTCTGACCTGTCAGTCCACCCATGCAATCTCGAAAGGAAGATCAGATGACCCGACACACGTTCTCCCGCCGCACCCTTCTGATCAGCGCTGCTGCGCTAATGGCTGCGTCGCCCTTGAGGACCCTGGCACAAGGCGCCGGTCCGGCAATCCACGTGATGAAGGACCCGAACTGCGGCTGCTGCTCGGCCTGGATCGAGATCCTCGAAAACGACGGTTTCGCAGTCACGACCGAGGCGAGCGGGGGAACGCTCCTGATGCGCTACAAGCTGGACAACGGCATCCCGCAGGAGATGGTCTCCTGCCATACGGGTCGCGTAGATGGCTACATGATCGAGGGCCACGTGCCCGTTGCCGACATACGCCGTCTGCTGGACGAGCGTCCGGACGCAGTCGGTCTCGCAGTGCCCGGCATGCCCTATGGCTCGCCCGGCATGGGTCCGGAGTCGCAGCGAGAAGCCTATGTCGTCTATCTGATCCGTCGTGACGGCACGGCAGAGACATTTTCAAGCTATCAGGCGGCCTGAGATTTGCATGGCATTCCGGGTCGCGCCTTGGCGGCCTCTCAGAGCTGTGACGACCAGCGGGGATGCTGGTCGTCCACGACGAACGGATGCGCGTGACGCCGCGCACCCTTGAGATGGGGGTGGTCGAGCGGCAGGTTGTCATGGCTGTGCTCGAGGATCTCTGGATCCTCCTTTGGCCAGAGGCGCAGAGCCGATAGCGCGCCGACGCCTGCCAGCGCCGCAAGCGTCCCGAGGGCCGCGACCGGTCCGAACTGCGTCATCAGCCAGCCGGAAAGCGGATAGGTCACAAGCCAGCAGGCATGGCTGAGCGCGAATTGGGCGGCGAAGAGCGCGGGGCGATCCTCCGCATGGGCGGACCGTCGCAGCAGGCGGCCTGAGGGTGTGAGCACCGCCGAATACCCCAGGCCCACCAACAGCCACGCGCCAAGGAGGACGGGCCAGTTCAGCCCAAGGGCGGCGACCTCTCCGGCGAGACCGAGGAGCGTCAGGACCATGAGCGCGGCCCCGGCGACCATCACCGGCCGGTCCGGCACGCGGTCGAGCAGCTTCGGCAGCGCAAGGGCTGCCAACATCGAGCCCGCGCCGAAGGCGAACAGCGTCCATGCCAGCGCGGATGCGTCCAGCCCCAGCGTGCTGCGCACCAGCACCACCGAGTTCACCAGCACCATCGCACCCGCAGCGGCGGCGGCGAGATTCAGCGCCAGCAGGCCGCGCAGGCGTGGTGTCGCGAGGTAGATGCGGATGCCGCGCGTCGTGCGGTCGTAGATGCCGCGCGGCTCGGCTGGTTTCGGCGAAGGCAGCAGGACCGAGACGACCAGCGCCGCCGAAGCCGCAAACCCCACCACCGTTCCAAGGAAGAGGGAGTTGTAGCTCACCACCGCCAGCAGGAGCCCGGCCAGCATCGGGCTGACGATGTTCTCGAGGTCATAGGCCAGCCGCGACAGCGACAGCGCCCGCGTGTAGCGCGCCTCGTCGGGCAGCACGTCCGGGATGGTCGCCTGGAAGGTCGGCGTGAAGGCGGCAGACGCCGATTGCAGCAGGAAGATCAGCACGTAGACCTGCCAGACCTCGGTCACGAAAGGCAGGCACAGCGCGACACCCGCCCGAACCAGATCCAGCGCAACCAGAAGCGCCCGACGGTTCACCCGGTTCGCGAACGCGCCGGCGATCGGGGCGATGCCGACATAGGCCACCATCTTGATGGTGAAGACCGTGCCCAGCACCATCGCCGCGTTATCGCCCGCCAAATCGTAGGCCAGAAGCCCGAGCGCGACAGTGGCAAGACCCGTGCCCAGAAGCGCCACGACCTGCGCGGCGAAGAGATGGCGATAGGTCCGGTCGGCAAGGACTTCCAGCACGGGGGCCTCAAAGGTAACGGGAGATGGTTTTCAGTTCATCGCGGTCCGCGAGCGAGTGATCGGCATCCAGGCAATGGTCCACGTGGTCGTGGATCAGCGCCCGCTTGGCGTTCACCACCGCCTTCTCGACCGCCTGAAGCTGCTGCGCGATCTCGAGGCAGGGCTTGCCCGCCTCGATCATGCCGATCACGGCGCGCAGGTGGCCGTCGGCACGTTTCAGCCGGGCGATCAGGGCGGGATGGGTTGCGTGCACATGCGGCCTTGTCATGGAAGGACGCTATCCTCCCCGAGAGGATAGAGCAACTCAGCCCGCGCACGCGATCGCGAACTGACGACGGGCGGGCGGCCCCGCGTCACCTGATCAGGCCGGCCGCCATGACCCGTGACCCATGACCCGCATCGCGCCCGCGCTGGCGCAGAATGTCGGCCACGGCGAACGGCTCCGTCCCGGCCGAGTACGGCACCTGGAGCTATCCTGTCGCGCGCGAACACGATTCAGTTGCCGATGATCGTCAGATCGAAGCCCGGCAAGCCCGGACGGAACCGCAGCACGGCCCGTGACCGGCCATGGCACAGCGCATTCAACTGCGCGCGACGGGTGCCTGACTGATCGGTCGAATTCTGTTCGGGCGCCTCGCCGCTCGGCTTCCATCTCGCGCTTGCTGCGGGTGGAAGACCCAAAAGATCCACTTGAGCGTAAAAACGGCTATAGACATCAATGTGTTCTATCCTTAGCCTTTTACAATTGCGCTGAAAATCGTGTAAGGTCGGCGTCGCATATCAGCCAGCTGTGTCGTTTTGTCACGGTCATCTGGGACGCCATGGCGTAAGAAAGGCCGTCCGCGCCAGCTTTTGTGAACCGGCTGCACGGCTGATCGGGCCGAACCAAAACAGTGAGGAGGAAACGTCATGTTCAAGAAAATTCTGGTCCCGGTCGATCTGGGCCATCTGGACCGATTGCAGAAGGCATTGGCTGTCGCCGCCGCCGAGGCCGGGCATCATGCGGCAAGCGTTGTCTATATGGGCGTGACCGAAGAGACGCCGGGCGCCGTTGCCCACAACCCGAAGGAATACGAAGCCAAGCTTGCGGACTTTGCCGCCGAGCAGGCCAAAGCACATGGCATCACGGCCGAGGGGCTGGCGGTCGTCAGCACCGATCCGGCGGCCGAGATCAACAAGCTGATCCTGAAGGCCGTGAAGGATACCGGCGCCGATCTGGTGGTGATGGCGAGCCACCCGCCCCGGATGCTGGACTGGATCCTGCCGTCGCATGGCGGGCATGTCGCCGAGCATGCAGAGATCTCGGTTTTCGTCATACGCTGAAGCGACCAGCGAAAGAATTGCACACACGAGGAGGGACAAGATGAACGAAAACGAACAGGATCCACAGGTCGAACAGCCGGAGGTCGAGGCGATCCCCGAACCTGAAGGCGAAACCGAGATCATTCAGACCAATTACGACATCGGCCAGGACAATTTCAGCGGCACCGTCGCGCTCGACTGGGACATCCACAAGATCGTCTTTTCGGTCTCCGCGGTCAGCATCATGCTTTTCGTCTTTCTGACGATGGCTTTCCAGACTGAAGTCGAGCCATTGTTCGTCGGCCTGCGCGATTGGCTCACGGGCAATCTGGACTGGTTCTTCCTGCTGTCGGGCAACATCTTCGTCCTCGTCTGTCTGGGACTGATCATCTCGCCTCTGGGCAAGGTGCGCCTTGGCGGGACCGAAGCCACGCCGGATTTCAGCTATATGGGCTGGTTCTCGATGCTGTTCGCGGCGGGCATGGGCATCGGGCTGATGTTCTATGGCGTGTCCGAGCCGATGTCGCATTACTCGTCCGCGATGGGCGGCATCACCGTCGGCGAGGACGGGTTGCGCACCGACTGGGCGCCCCTGGGCGGCGCCGAAGGAAACGAAGTCGAGTCGCGGCGGCTGGGCATGGCGGCGACGATCTTCCACTGGGGTCTGCACCCCTGGGCGATCTATGCCGTGGTCGCGCTGTCGCTGGCGCTGTTCAGCTACAACAAGGGCCTGCCGCTGACGTTGCGGTCGTGCTTCTATCCGATCTTCGGCGAACGTGTCTGGGGTTGGCCGGGCCACATCATCGACATCCTGGCCGTGCTCGCCACGATTTTCGGGCTGGCCACCTCGCTGGGGATCGGCGCGCAGCAGGCGGCGGCAGGGCTGAACTTCCTGTTCGGTATGGGAACCGGCAATTCGATGCTGATCCTGCTGATCATCGTGATCACGCTGATCGCCATCGTTTCGATCATCCGCGGGCTTGAAGGCGGGGTCAAGGTGCTGTCCGAGGTCAACATGGGTCTTGCGGCGCTGCTGCTGGCCTTCGTGATCCTGGCCGGGCCGACCATGGCCATCCTGACCGGGTTCTTCGACAACCTGGTCGCCTATGGCCGGCACCTGCCGGCGCTGTCGATGCCCTTCGGGCGCGAGGACAGCAACTTCGCCAGCGGCTGGACGGCCTTCTACTGGGCCTGGTGGATCAGCTGGTCACCGTTCGTGGGCATGTTCATCGCCCGCGTCAGCCGGGGCCGGACGGTGCGCGAGTTCCTGATCGCCGTGCTGATCGTGCCGACGGTGCTGTCGGTGCTGTGGATGACCGCGTTGGGCGGGACGGCCATCGGGCAGGTGGTGAACGATGGCTACACGGCCGTTCAGGATGCCGCGCTGGAGCTGAAGCTGTTCCAGATGCTGACCCAGCTGCCGCTGACGGCGATCACCTCCTTCATCGGGATCGTTCTGGTGGTGGTGTTCTTCATCACCTCGTCGGACTCCGGCTCGCTGGTGGTCGACACGATCGCCGCAGGGGGCAAGACCAACGCACCGGTGTTCCAGCGCGTGTTCTGGGCCAGCTTCGAGGGCGTGGTCGCGATTGCGCTTCTCCTTGGCGGCGGGCTGGCAGCGTTGCAGGCGATGGCGGTGTCCACCGGCCTGCCGTTCACAGTGGTCCTGCTGGCCGCCTGCTACGCGGTCGTGCGCGGGCTGCTGAACGAACCGCGCTGACACAAGACGTCCCGGCGCTGCATCGTTGCAGCGCCGGGATGCCGCCGACACGTCGCGCGGAATATGCCCTGGACCCTGCCGCTGACCGTGTCACCCGGGTCGGAGTCTGGAAAAGACAGAGGCGGCAATTCCCTTTTGCGCAAGAACGGCGGCTCTGATCTTGTCGGGGCTATGCAGAGACGCGAGCCCTTCAGATGACCACCCCGCAGATGCTGATCCTTGCCATCCTCATCGCGACGATGGGCCTGTTCCTGTGGGGCCGGTTCCGACACGACATCGTGGCGCTGATGGCGCTGATGGCCTGCGTGGTCACCGGGTTGGTGCCGGCGGCGGACGCCTTTGCGGGCTTCGGTCATCCGGCGGTGATCACCGTGGCCTGCGTCCTGATATTGAGCCAGGGCCTGAAGAACACTGGCGCCGTCGATTGGCTGGCGCGGACCGTGCTGCCGCAGAAGGCCGGGCGATTGACGAGCATGGCCACGCTGATGGGGCTGGGCGTGCTCTTGTCCGGGTTCATGAACAACGTCGGCGCCATGGCGCTGTTGATGCCGGTTGCGGTGCAACTGTCGGATCGGCTGGAGCTGACCCCGGGACAGGTGCTGATGCCGCTGTCCTTCGGCACCATCCTGGGCGGCATGACCACACTGATCGGCACGCCGCCAAACCTGATCGTCTCGGGGTTTCGCGCCGAGGCGGGGCTGGGCGATTTCGGCATGTTCGACTTTGCCCCGGTGGGCGCGGCGGTGGCGGTTCTGGGCGCGGCCTTCGTGGCGCTGGTCGGCTGGCGTCTGGTGCCGATACGCAAGGCGGCCAGGGCAGAAGGGTTCGAGACAGGCTCCTATCTGACCGAAGTCTGCGTGCCGGAGGACAGCAAGGCCGTTGGCCTGACCCTGCGCCAGTTCGAGAGCAAGATCGAGGACAGCGAGGCGCAGATCGTGGGCCTGGTGCGCAACGAGGTGCGGATGACCGCACCGTCTGGCGGCCGCCGCATCCGCGAAGGAGACATCCTGATCCTGGAGGCCGATGTCGAGACCCTGGCCAAGGCGCTGTCGGTCTTTGGGATCAAGCTGGAAGAAGAGGAGGCGTCCTCGAAAGACGACGACAGGACAGAAGCAGAATCAGCCAACGCCGGGAAGGACGGGAAAACATCCAGCGAGGCACAGGATGACGCGGAAGACGATGACAGCAAGCCTGACGACAGCATCGTGCTTCGCGAACTGGCCGTGCTCCCCGGTTCCAGCATCGTGGGAAGTTCGGCCAGCGACCTGCGGTTGCGCACACGCTACGGGCTGAATCTTCTGGCGGTGTCGCGCAAGGGGCAGCCACCGAAGACACGGCTGCGCACGCTCAAGCTGAAATCGGGCGACCTGCTGCTGATGCAGGGTCCCGCCGAGGTGATCTCGGAGTTCGTCAACGACACCGGCTGCGTGCCGCTTGGCGAGCGCGAATTGCGCATTCCCGACAAGCGCATGGCAGTCATCGCGGGTGCGATCATGCTGGGATCGGTGGGTATCGTCACCGCCGGCTTGCTGCCGGCAGCGGCGGCCTTCACGCTTGGGGTGATCGCGTCGATGCTGTTGCGCACGCTTCCCCCGCGGCAGGTCTATGCCGCGATCGACTGGCCGGTGATCGTGCTTCTGGCGGCCCTGATCCCGGTCGCGGGGGCGATGCAAGTCACGGGTACCGCCGACCTGCTGGCGCGGTTTCTGGTTGAGACCATCGCGCAGGGCAACCCCGTCGCCGCGCTGGCGGTGGTGCTGGTCACCACCATGTTCCTGTCGGACGTGATGAACAACGCCGCCACCGCCGCAGTGCTCTGCCCCGTCGCCATCGGCATCGCCGCCACATTGGGTGTCAATCCCGACAGCTTCCTGATGGCCGTGGCCATCGGCGCCTCTTGCGCCTTCCTCACCCCCATCGGCCACCAGAACAACACCCTGATCCTCGGTCCCGGCGGCTTCGGCTTCGGCGACTACTGGAGACTTGGCCTGCCGCTCGAGGTGCTTGTGGTCGCGGTCAGCATCCCGCTGTTGCTGATCGTCTGGCCATTGTAAGGGGCCGCAGACAGCCGAGATCGGACTGGTTCCTGCAACTCGGCTGGTCGCGCCGGCTTTCGTCGTGACCCGATGGGTCCGGATGGACCTCGTGGCGCTGCTGGGACTGTCGGCGCTGGCGCCTGGCGGGCTTGTGACCCGGGCCAAGGCGTTCTCGGAATTTTCCCACCCCGCCATCACCACCGCCTGGTCAAGCTTCATCATGAGCGTGGGCCTTGCGCGCATATTGCCCATGTCGGCGCACTGCCCGGTCGCAGCGGAAAATGCGAACCTGGCCTTCGTATCCCAGCCGGTCAGTCGTCTTCGTCAACCTTGTCGGGCAGATTTTCGTGCGAGGTGGCGGCGAAGTCTTCAAGTTCCTCTTCCGTCATGGTGTCGAACATCTCTTTCGACGCGCCTTTCAGGCTGGACTTGTCGGCCTCGCCCCGCTTGACGGCGAGGGCGGCCCCGGCCGCCTTTTGCTGTGCTTTCGATCTGGCTGGCATGGCTGTCTCCTGGCAATGTGGCCGACGCGCCGTGGATGAGGGAAGGACACGACGCGCGCGTTGGAACGATAGCCGTGGTCCCCTGGCTCTGTCCGGGATGCGGGGACGCTGGCGCAAACCGTGTGCGGCCAAGCGGACGGTCCGTGACCCCGACCGCCATTTGCCGATCAGAAATCATATCACCCTGCTCGATGATTGCACAGCCGGCCAGCAGGTCTCGGCGGCCGTGCCTTGCGATGGGCAAGATCGTGCAGATGGCGGCGATCCGCGCTGCGATCAAGATCAATGCTGCCAGGGGCATCGTCACCGAAGGGACGTCCGTCCGGTCGATGGAGGCGCTGCGCAGCCTCGGCGTGCTTCCGCCATGCCGGTTCCTCCAAAGGGCAAAGCAACACGGCAGCACCATCTGCCGGGTGATGTCCAAGATGATGTGTCTCGAGCCCCGCGGCGCCGTCTTGCCCCAGGCACGGCGCCATCTCCTTTCGTCATGATCCGGCGTCATGGAGGAAATCCGAGATAGGCATGCACCAGATTTGAACGCCGGCTTACGCCTCGGCAAGGAAACGCCGCGCCGCTGCGAACCGTTTCCGTCCGGTTCTGGGCGTCTGCCCGTTGCGATCGAGCCGTCACCATTCATCGACTGACGAGCCCCGATCAGACCCACCCTGGCACAGCGATGCCGTCTCCCCGCCCCCCCGGGGGGGGGGTGGCGGACACATCATCAAGGCCTCGCAGCATCACCAGACCTGCCATTCGCTGCGTTTGCAGGGTCCTGTCCAATGCGGCGTTCGGCAGCCGGCGTTGACGGTTCCGGAGATGGCGATAACGCAGGGCGGGTGCAGGCCGGCCCCCCGGTCCTTGGCAATGGCCTTGCGCAGCGCGGAGCGGTCCATCCGGCAAGCCGCCTCGGAGGGCATGGTGTGGACGGCCTGTCCGACCTGCGGGCAGCGAGCGGAGGCGCCGCGCAACATGCGCGCAACGGCAGCGTGCGTTGCGTGAGGACTTCTGGGGCGCGGGAAGGGGATCCGGGTCAGCGGGTGCTGGGTTTGGGCCCGCACAGAGCGTGCACCAGGGCTGCACCGCGCGTGCACAGGCTGTACACCGACAACGCACGGTGGGTTAACGGGTGGTGACAGGTTCAGGCGGGAAAATTCTGGATCGCGCGCTTGCACAGGTCGTGGAGAGTGCCCCGACCAAGACCATGCTGGCTGGCCACGAAGATCAGTCGATGGCCGTATAGCCTGTTCCTTGCGCCAAACCGCGCGTTCCTGTGCTTCGTGAAATAGGTGAGCGCCGCGCTGACCGTCTCTGACGGCTTTTCCGAATGATGCAGCCGAACAATCAGTTCTTTGGGCAACGACACGCGGTGCAGATAGTCCAGCGCCTTGACGATTTCCGCTCCGTCGACCGGCCCGACGTCGAATTCTGTCCGCCTCTGCCTTTCGCGCGAAGGCCGGGTCAGGGCTTCGGCGCCCAGAGCGTCTGAGGCGCGATCCGTGGCACCGTGCCGGGCACAGACCTCATGCGCGATGCGCAACGCATCGCGAGGGTCGATGCCGTGCAGCCATTCGTGGAGCCGGCCAGTGCGTCCCCTCATCCGGAAGGCGCCGAAGCTGTTTTTCATGTCTCGCTCGACGGCCTCTGTGTCCCGGGTCAGCAGCAGGACCTGAAAATCGACCCGCGCTGCGCCGAAGCTGCGCTGGTAGCTTCTGTATCGCTGTTTCAGATTTCGCGCCTGTCCGAACTTGCTGTTCAGCCTGTTGACCCTGATGCAGACATCGCGCCGCGAGGGGTTGTGATCGATCGGAACAAGGTCGTCGCCAGAAATCCCGACGAAGTAGAGACCGGACGCCTCGGGGATCATGGGGAAAATCACCCCGCCTCCCGCACCCTCTTCTCGACCACCTCGAACGGCACCGAGGGTTCGTCCTTGGCGGCGCGGATGACCAGCGAGGTCTTGACGCTGGCGACGTTGGGGGCGGCGGTGAGGTTTTCGGTCAGGAAGCGCTGGAAGCTGGACAGGTCGGGCGAGACGCATTTGAGGATGAAGTCGATCTCGCCGTTCAGCATGTGGCATTCGCGCACCAGCGGCCAGCGGCGCACCAGATCCTCGAAGGCGGACAGGTCGCGTTCGGATTGCGAGGCCAGACGGACCATCGCGAAGACCTGCACCTCGAAGCCCAGCTCGCGGGCGTCGATATCGGCGTGATAGCCGCGGATGAAGCCCAGCTCTTCCAGCGTGCGGACGCGGCGCAGGCAGGGCGGGGCCGAGATGCCGACGCGGCGCGCAAGCTCGACATTCGTCATCCGACCGTCGGCCTGCAGCTCGGCCAGGATCTTGCGGTCGATGTCGTCCAGTTTCGCGCCAGCCATGCTGCTCTTTCTTGGATTGGATTGCGGCGTTTCGGGAAACTACAATGCGGGCCGGGTGCGCGCAACATTCTTTCGGGGGCAAGGCGGGATGCGGGGTCGCGTTGCAGAAGCCGCGCCCAAGGGTTAGCTGTGCATCAAATGGCTGATGAGGCGCAAGATGACTGAACGCACGCACGTGAAACTTCTGATCGTCGGCTCGGGGCCGGCGGGCTATACCGCGGCCGTCTATGGCGCCCGCGCGATGCTGGAGCCGATGCTGATCCAGGGCATGCAGCCGGGCGGCCAGCTGACCATCACCACCGAGGTCGAGAACTGGCCCGGCGAGGTCGAGATCCAGGGGCCGGAGTTGATGGTGAAGATGGAGGCGCACGCGAAGGCCATGGGCGCCGAGATCGTCACCGACGTCGTGACCCGGCTGGATCTGGCGCAGCGGCCCTTCGTGGCGGAATGCGACAGCGGCCGGCGGGTGACCGCCGATGCGGTGATCCTGGCGACCGGCGCGCAGGCGCGCTGGCTGGGCCTGCCGAGCGAGGAGAAGTTCAAGGGTTTCGGGGTCAGCGCCTGCGCGACCTGCGACGGCTTCTTCTATCGCAACCGCGAGGTGCTGGTGATCGGCGGCGGCAACACCGCGGTCGAGGAGGCGCTGTTCCTGACCAAGTTCGCCAGCAAGGTGACGCTGGTTCACCGCCGCGACAGCCTGCGCGCCGAGAAGATCCTGCAGCACCGGCTGTTCCGGAACCCCAAGGTCGAGATCGTCTGGGACCACGAGCTGGCCGAGGTCACGGGTGCCGACGATCCGTTGGGCGTGACCGGGGCGGTGCTGAAATCGACCAAGGATGGCAGCACGCGCGCGGTCGCGGCCGACGGCGTCTTCGTGGCGATCGGCCATGCGCCGGCCAGCGAACTGGTCAAGGGCCAGCTTGAGCTGCACAATGGCGGCTATGTGAAGGTCGAGGCGGGATCGACGCGGAGTTCGATCCCCGGCGTGTTCGCGGCGGGCGACCTGACCGATCATATCTATCGGCAGGCGGTGACCAGCGCGGGGATGGGCTGCATGGCGGCGCTGGACGCCGAGGCGTGGCTTGCCGAGCATGACGAGGCCGGCATGCCCGATCCGGCCGCCGCCGAGCTGCCCGAGGCGGCGACGGCGCAATAGAGGCGCGTCCTCCGGGCTGTGGCTTTCGGGTCTCGGGGTGCGGAAACGAACGGAATTGCTGCCGCGATGCCGGCGGCTGAACGGATGTTCCGCACCGGCCTGTCCGCCGGGACCGCTGTTCGTGCGGCATGCGCCCGCGACGCAGGGGCGTTCCGCGCGTCTCCGCGGCGTTCGGGCAGCATCGCGCGGAAATCGGCGCGGACACGACGGGCGCATGGTTGTATGTCCGCAACGGCGGGTCTATGGGCGTGCCGACGGCGCGAACCGCCCTGCGCAGACGCGGCGCCATTCCGTATACCGAACAGCCGAGCATTCGACATGACCCATCCGAACCAGACGCCGATTCCCGAACTTTACGTCTCTGAAGAGGCCGCCGCCGCGCTGAAGGACGAAGCGGGCAGGATGCCCAGCTGGGATCTGACCCCGCGCCAGATCTGCGATCTGGAACTGCTGATGAATGGCGGCTTCACGCCGCTGAGGGGGTTCCTGACCGAAGCCGATTACGATGGCGTCGTGAAGGACATGCGGCTGTCATCGGGCGCGCTGTGGCCGATGCCGATCAATCTGGATGTCAGCGAGAAATTCGCCGAAGGCGTGGCGCCGGGCACCGACATCGCGCTGCGCGACCAGGAAGGCGTGATCCTGGCGATCATGTCGGTCACCGACAAATGGGTGCCGAACAAGGCGCTCGAGGCCGAACATGTCTATGGCGCGGACGACCTGGCCCATCCGGCCGTGAACTATCTGCACAATGTGGCCGGTCCGGTCTATCTGGGCGGCCCGGTCAAGGGATTGCAGACGCCGACGCATTACGATTTCCGCGGTCGCCGCAACACGCCGAACGAACTGCGCGCGCAGTTCAAGAAGCTGGGCTGGCGCCGCGTCGTGGTGTTCCAGACCCGCAACCCGCTGCACCGCGCGCATCAGGAACTGACCTTCCGCGCCGCGCGCGAGGCGCAGGCCAACCTGATGATCCATCCGGTCGTCGGCATGACCAAGCCGGGCGACGTGGATCACTTCACGCGCGTGCGCTGCTACGAGGCGGTGCTGGACAAATACCCTTCGGCCACCACCACGCTGTCGCTGCTGAACCTGGCGATGCGGATGGCCGGCCCGCGCGAGGCGGTCTGGCACGGGCTGATCCGCAAGAACCACGGCGCGACGCATTTCATCGTCGGCCGCGACCACGCCGGACCGGGCAAGAACAGCGCCGGCGAGGATTTCTACGGTCCCTATGACGCGCAGGACCTGTATCGCCAGCACCAGGACGAGATCGGCGTCGAGATGGTTGATTTCAAGCACATGGTCTATGTGCAGGAGCGCGCCCAGTACGAACCCGCCGACGAGATCGAACCGGGCGTCACCGTGCTGAACATCAGCGGCACCGAACTGCGCCGCCGGCTGCGCGAAGGCCTGGAAATTCCGGAGTGGTTCAGCTTTCCCGAAGTGGTCCAGCAATTGCGCCGCACCTCGCCGCCGCGCGCGCATCAGGGCTTCACGGTGTTCTTCACCGGGCTTTCGGGCAGTGGCAAGTCGACGATCGCCAATGCGCTGATGGTCAAGCTGATGGAAATGGGCGGCCGGCCCGTCACGCTGCTGGACGGCGACGTGGTCCGCAAGCACCTGTCGAGCGAGCTGGGCTTTTCCAAGGAACATCGCGACATCAACATCAAGCGCATCGGCTATGTCGCGTCCGAGATCACCAAGAACGGCGGCATCGCGATCTGCGCGCCGATCGCGCCCTACACCGCGACCCGCCGTGCCGTGCGCGAGATGATCGAACAATATGGCGCCTTCGTCGAGGTGCATGTCGCGACCAGCCTCGAGGAATGCGAGCGCCGCGACCGCAAGGGCCTGTACAAGCTGGCGCGCGAGGGCAAGATCAAGGAGTTCACCGGCATCTCGGACCCCTACGAAGAGCCCAGGCAGCCGGAACTGCGCGTCGACACGCAGGATATCGAGGTGGACAACTGCGCCCATCAGGTGCTGCTGAAACTGGAAGGGATGGGGCTGATCGGCCTGAACTGAACCGGCAGGCGCCATGACCGGATCGCGGCCCCGCCCTGTTCCGGGCGGGGCCGCATGCGTTTGGGGGCAGGATGCGGCCGCGGCGACCGGTCCGACCCGTCCAGGAAAGGAGACCAGATGACAGGCCGCGACGCGGATTACGGGCTGGCGACCGCGCCGTCTGCGCCGGGGTCGATGGCGGGCAGCGATCTTGCCGGGCGCTTCGGGGCGCACGTGCAGGCGCCGATGATCGGGGCGGGCGCGACATGAGCGGATGGAGATCCTCGCTTGAAGTCTTCGACATCGCGACCGGCGGGATTCGTGTGGTGCTGCGCAGCCCGCGGCTGATCGAGGCGCCCAACTGGCATCCCGAAGGATGGTTCCTCGTCAACGCCGAAGGGCGGCTGTGGCGCGCCGATCCGTCGGGGCTGACGCCGATCGACACGGGCGGGCTGGCGCGCTGCAACAACGATCACGGCGTCCTGCCGGATGGGCGGATCGCATTCTCGTGCCACGACGAGAGCGGCGCCGGCATCTACCTGCTGGAGGCCGATGGCCCGCGCGAGCTGGCACTGGCGCGGCCAAGCTGGTGGCATGGGGCGCATGGCCGGCGGATCGCCTATGCCTGCGCGCGCCGCGACCGGGTGGTGCGGATCGCGGTGCTGGACCTGGATCGCGGCACGGAACAGGTGCTGACGCCACAGCCGGGCCATCACGACGGGCCGGACTTCTCGGCCTGCGGACGGTTCGTGTGGTTCAATTCGGACGCGACGGGGCACGCCCAGCTGTGGCGGGTCGGGGTCGATGGCGGGGATGCCGCGCCGGTCTTTCGCGACGCCAACGTGAACTGGTTTCCCCATCCTTCGCCCGATGGGAACCATGTGGTCTACCTGGCCTATCCGCCCGGCACCGAGGGCCATCCGCGCGATCGCGACGTGTCGCTGTGGCTGATGGCGCCGGATGGCAGCCGGCGGCGCCGGATCGTGGATCTGTTCGGAGGCCAGGGCTCGCTTAACGTGCCCTGCTGGTCGCCCGACGGACAGGCTTTCGCCTTCATGCGCTATGCGCCCGAGGCGGTGCCGCTGCGCGCCGACAGGGGCGCGAACCCTGCGCGGGTCAGTGGACGCTGACCGGCGTCAGTTCGTTCTGGCGGGCCAGCATGAAGGCCATCGCGCGTTCGCGCACCAGCGCAAGACGCTCTCCATCGGTGTCGTGCACGGCATACATGCTGTCCACGCCGGGCAGCTGTTGCTGGATCTCGTCCGGCAGGGTGCTGGTCGCAACCCGGCGGATATAGACAATGTTCTGGTCTTCGGTATCGCCGAAATCGAATTCTGTATCCATGGTGATCCCCTTATCTGCGGCTGATCGGAATTGTCTGCACCAACTGCTGCGTGGTCCGGCGCTTGAGGTCGATATGCAGCAGGCCGTTTTCCATGCGGGCGGACTCGACTTCGACGCCATCGGCCAGCACGAAGCTGCGCTGGAAGGCCCGCGCGGCGATGCCGCGATGCAGGAAGACCCGCTGATCGTCCGGTTCGGCCATGCGGCCGCGGATGACCAGTTGACGGTCCTCGGTGGTGACGGACAGATCGTCCTCGGCGAATCCGGCCACGGCCAGCGTGATGCGGAACCCGTCAGGGGCGATATGCTCGATATTGTAGGGGGGATAGCCCTCGGCGCCCTTCGCGGCACGTTCGGCCAGACGCTCGAGCTGGTCGAAACCCAGCAGATAGGGATGCGCCCCCAGAGAAATCTTTGTCATCTCAGCCCTCTCCGTTCAAGCGACTGGTCATTGCGGACCCCGTGACGGCGATCCGCTTCGACAGCAAATATGTGCATCATACCGCCGCGAAACAAGATCCCGCGGCGCCGGGGTCTGGTCAGCGGCTGATCCCGCAGCGCGCCATCGCGACGCCGATCGCCCGCGCCGAGCCGGCCAGCGGAAAGCCCGAGACGCTTTTGCCGGCCGGGTTGCGCAGCTGCGCCGAACGGCCCGCCAGCAGCGCCGCCAGCAGGTCGGAACCGGGCGGCAGCACGGTGTAATGCACCGTGTTCTGTCGCGCGAAGCGGGGCCGGAACTCGCGCCCGTCGACGGTCACGATGATTCCGTCGGACGGCCCCGGCAGCCCGTCGATGCCCAGCACGGCGGGTTTGCCGGGCTGGCAGGAATAGGCCAGCGTGCTGAGCCCGACGGTGATCGAGGCCATCTGCCCGCCACCCGAGGCATCGCCGGTATTGCCCCATCCCGAGGGCTGCGCGCGGGGCGGGGCCGGGTTCACGCACATCCGCTGCACGCAGGCATCGTATTGCTGGCTTGCCGCGCCCGGCGAATCGGCCAGGCAGCGCCAGACACAGCGCTGCATCTCGTCCTCGTCCATCTGGGCCTGCGCGGCCAGCGGCATGGTCACCGCGGCGAGTATGGCCAGTACCCTGATCGCCTTCATCTGATCGTCCCCTGCTGCCGATCCCGGTGACTCGCAGTGTCGCGCTTGCGGCCTCATCACGCAACCGCGCCGAATAGACAGGTCGGCCCCGCGATGCCCGGCAATTGAAGGATTCAGTTAACAGTGCCGTTCCGAAAGGCTATAAGCTGAAAAACAGCGTCCAAGCGCCAACAGGCAGATCGCCAGATGAACGTGCACCATGAAATGTCCCATGAGGAAATCATCCGCGCCAAGCTGGTCGCGCTGCGCTGCGAGCATCGCGATCTGGACGAGGCGATCGCGGCGCTGGCCTCGAAACAGCTGACCTCGTCGCTGGCCTTGCAGCGGCTGAAGAAACAAAAGCTGGTGCTGAAGGACAAGATCGCCCGGATCGAGGACGAACTGACCCCGGACATCATCGCCTGATTGCGATGACAGCGCCTGCGCGCTATGGCGTGCGGCAAGACAGCAAGGGGGACGGGCCACATGGAAAAGCCGGTGGGAATCATCATGGGCAGCCAGTCCGACTGGCCGACCATGCGCGAGGCGGCGGCCGTGCTGGACGAGCTGGGCGTGGCCCATGAGGCGCGGATCGTCAGCGCCCATCGGACGCCGGACCGGCTGTGGGACTATGGCAGGACCGCCGTCGAGCGCGGATTGAAGGTGATCATCGCGGGGGCGGGCGGCGCGGCCCATCTGCCCGGCATGATGGCCTCAAAGACCCGCGTGCCGGTGATCGGCGTGCCGGTCCAGACGCGCGCGCTGTCGGGGGTCGATTCGCTTTACTCGATCGTGCAGATGCCCCGTGGCTTTCCGGTCGCGACCATGGCGATCGGCGCGGCGGGAGCCGCCAATGCCGGGCTGATGGCCGCCGGGATCCTGGCCCTGGGCGATCCGGCGCTGGCGCGGCGGCTCGATGACTGGCGCGCGGCGCTTTCGGCCTCGATCCCCGAGGAGCCGTCCGATGACTGAGATCCGCAGCATCGGGATCCTGGGCGGCGGCCAGCTGGGCCGGATGCTGTCGGTCGCGGCCAGCCGGCTTGGGCTGCGCTGCCATGTCTATGAGCCGGGGGCGGCACCGGCCGGCGATGTGGCCCATGCGCTGACGACCGCGCCCTACGAGGACGTCGCGGCGCTGCGGCAATTTGCCGATTCGGTCGATGTCATCACCTATGAATTCGAGAACGTGCCGACCTCGGCGCTGGATCTGCTGGAATCGATCCGTCCGATCCGCCCGAACCGGCACGCTCTGGCGGTGTCGCAGGACCGGCTGACCGAAAAGACCTTCCTGAACGGGATCGGCCTGCTGACCGCGCCCTTCGCCGACGTGCCGGACCAGGCCGATCTGGATGCGGCGATCGACCGGATCGGCCGGCCCGCGATCCTCAAGACACGGCGCATGGGCTATGACGGCAAGGGGCAGGTCCGGATCGAGGACGGCGGCGGGCCGGTCGAATGGCCGGGCGCGCCCTCGGTGCTCGAGGGCTTCGTGGATTTCTCGGCCGAGATCAGCGTGATCGTCGCGCGTGGCGCCGATGGCCGGGTGGCCGCCTTCGATCCCGGGCTGAACGTGCATCGCGGCGGGATCCTGCGGACCACCACCGTGCCATGCGGGCTGCCGGCGGGGCTGACGACCGACGCCGTGCTGATCGCCGGCCGGATCGTCAACGCGCTCGACTATGTCGGGGTGATGGGGGTCGAGCTGTTCGTGACCGGCGCGGGGCTGATCGTGAACGAGATCGCCCCGCGGGTGCATAATTCGGGCCACTGGACCCAGGCCGGCTGCGCTGTGGACCAGTTCGAACAGCATATCCGCGCCATCGCCGGCCTGACCTTGGGTGATGGCAGGCGGCATGTCGACGTGGTGATGGAAAACCTGATCGGCGACGAGATCGACCGTGTGCCCGAACTGCTGGCGATGCCGGGCGCGCAGCTGCATCTCTATGGCAAGGGCGCCGCGCGTCCCGGCCGCAAGATGGGGCATGTCAACCTGATCGCGCCATGAGGCCGGAGCGGCCTCGGCTGGCGGTGCGCGCGGCGATCCTGCATCGCGACCGGCTGCTGATGGTCAACGCCTATCCGGGGTCCCGCAGCGACCTGTGGTGCCTGCCCGGTGGCGGCGTCGAACCCGGCCAGTCGCTGCACCAGAACCTGATCCGCGAGGTCGCCGAGGAAACCGGCCTGGTGATCCGGGTCGGCGTCCCGATCCTGGTGAACGAGTTCCACGACCCCCAGAGCGGCTTTCACCAGGTCGAGCTGCATTTCCGCGCCACCCTCGCAGGCAGCGATGCGATCGCCCTCGATGACCCCGATTGCGTCGTGAACCGCTTTCGCTGGGTGTCGCGCCGCGGGTTGGCCGGGCTGCGCCACAAACCCGATGGGCTGGCCGGTGCGGTCTGGGGAAACGGCGCGGCGCATTACGACCCGCTTGAGCCGATCGTTCCCTGATCCGGTCCGGCCAGGATGCCGATATCTCGTCGGGCAATCCGGGGGAGGGCGGGGGGCAAGCCTATTCGGCCGCCTCGGTCACCGCCGTCTCGGATCCGGGCTTCATGCGAAAGCCGCGCTCAAGCTGGTCGAAGGGCGCGACCGGGTAATCGCCCGAAAAACAGGCGTCGCAATATTGCGGGCATTTCGTGTCGCGGCCCTTGGCCTCGCCGACGGCCCGGTACAGCCCATCCAGCGACACGAAGGCCAGGCTGTCCACCCCGATCCAGTTCCGCATTTCCTCGGTCGACATCTGCGCCGCCAGCAGCTTGTCGCGATCCGGCGTGTCCACACCGTAAAAACATGGCCACGCGGTCGGCGGCGAGGCGATTCGGAAATGCACCTCGGCGGCGCCGGCCTCGACGATCATGTCCTTGATCTTGCGGCTGGTGGTGCCGCGCACCACGCTGTCATCGACCAGCACCACGCGCTTGCCGCGGATCAGCGCCCGGTTCACGTTCAGCTTCAGCCGGACGCCCATGTTGCGGATCTGCTCGCTCGGCTCGATGAAGGTGCGGCCCATATACTGGTTGCGGATGATCCCCATGCCGTAGGGGATGCCCGATTCCTGGGCATAGCCGATGGCGGCGGGGGTGCCACTGTCGGGGACGGGGCAGACCAGATCGGCCTCGACCGGTGCCTCGCGGGCCAGTTCCACGCCGATCTGGCGACGGGTTTCATAGACCGACCGCCCGCCGATGATCGAATCGGGGCGCGAGAAATAGACATGCTCGAAGATGCAGAACCGGCCCGTGGAGGGTCCGAAGGGGCGCGAGGTCTCGATCTTGCCGCGCGAGATCACGACCATCTCGCCCGGCTCGATCTCTCGCAGGAACTCGGCGCCGATGATGTCCAGCGCGCAGGTCTCGGACGCCAGCACGAAGCCGTCATCGCCGACCTTGCCCAGCACCAGCGGCCGCACGCCAAGCGGGTCGCGCACGCCGATCAGCTTGGTGCGGGTCATCGCGATCACGCTGAACGCCCCCTCGATGCGGCGCAGCGCGTCCTTCATCCGTTCGGGGATGTTGCGCTGGATCGAGCGCGCCATCAGGTGGATGATGCATTCGCTGTCCGACGAGGACTGGAAGATCGAGCCGCGCTCGATCAGTTCGCGGCGCAGGGCGGCGGCATTGGTGATGTTGCCGTTATGCGCGATCGCGCAGCCGCCCATGTGAAACTCGCCGAAAAACGGCTGCACGTCGCGGATCGCGGTGGCGGCCTTGGTGCCGGCGGTCGAATAGCGCACATGGCCGATGGCCAGCGGCCCCGGCAGCGTGCCCATCACATCGGCCTTGGTGAAGTTGTCGCGCACATAGCCAAAGCGGTGGGCGCTGTTGAAGCCATGCTCGGGGTCGTGGGCCACGATGCCGCCCGCTTCCTGTCCGCGATGCTGCAGGGCGTGCAGCCCAAGGGCGACAAAGCTTGAGGCGTCGGCCACGCCGGTCGCACCGAAGATCCCGCATTCTTCATGCAGGCGGTCCGAATCGAACGGATGGGCCAGGAATGGTTGCATCGCGGCATCCTGAATGGCTTTGGGCTGTCGAGAGCTATGTAGGGCCCGTGGAGTGCAAAGTCACGCCCCCGCGCAAGAACGGGGGCGGTTTTTCGTCACGAAACGGTCACCTCCCGGCCAGGATGCGGGCGGGGATCAGTTCGATTCCGGCGCATCCGGCTGCGGGGTGGCGTCGGGAGAAACGGTTTCCGTCGCGTTGCAGCCGCGCACCATCTGTTCGTAGCGGCTGACGATCCAGCCCGGCGCGTCATCGGGGATCTGCTCGTCCATCTGGCCGCGCATCCGCTCGAAGACCTGCGCCGAGCGGGAATTCTCGACCATCGGCACCTGCTGGCTGGTCATCACGCGGTCGTAGACGATGAAGGCGATGGCGACCAGCAGGATGCCCCGCACCACCCCGAACAGGAAGCCCATGCCCTGATCGATGCCGCCCAGTGCCGATCTTTGCACCACCGACGAGAACAGCGGCGTGACGATCGAGAACACCACCAGCGCCAGCGCGAACACCACCGCGAATCCGGCGATCGTGGCGAGTTCGCAACTGTCGCCCAGGAAACGGTCCAGAACCGGCAATTGCGCGATCATGGGGCGCGCGGTGGCGGCGAACAGGAAGGCCAGGACGGCGGCCGCGATCCAGCCCAGGATGGCCAGCGATTCGCGCACGAATCCCCGCGACCAGGCCAGGATCGCCGAAAGAATGATGACTGCGGCCACCACCGCGTCAATGATCGTGAATCCGTCCATGTTCTGCCCCTGCGCCGGATATCGTTGAAATTCAGGTGGTTCAGCCGGCGCCGAAAACCTCACCCACAAATCCCGTCAGATCGGCAATGCGCCGTGTGCTCATGCCGCCGCGACTGTTTCCCGTGCCCTCGACCTTCTGGCCTTCGGGCAAAATCGCCTGTGAAAAACCAAGTTTCTGTGCCTCTTTCAACCTGTTTTCGGCCTGTGCGACGGGACGGAGCGCGCCGGACAGGCTGATTTCGCCGAAAAGCACGGCTTCGGGCGGCAGGGCACTGTCCTCGCGCGCCGAGAGCAGCGCCCCGGCGATCGCAAGATCGGCGGCCGGTTCGTTGACCCGCATCCCGCCCGCCACGTTCAGGAACACGTCGAGACCGGCGAACGGAATGCCGCAGCGCGCCTCGAGGACGGCCAGGATGGTGCTGACCCGGCCGCTGTCCAGTCCGACGACCGTGCGGCGCGGCGAGGCCAGCGTCGAGGGCGCGACCAGCGCCTGCACCTCGGTCAGCACCGGGCGCGTGCCCTCGATGCCCGCAAAGACCGCGCTGCCGGGCGAGGGCTGCCCGCGTTCGCTGAGAAACAGCGCCGAAGGATTGGCGACCTCGGCCAGTCCGGCGCCGGTCATCTCGAACACGCCGATCTCGTCGGCGGGTCCGAAGCGGTTCTTGACGCTGCGCAGGATGCGGAACTGATGGCCACGCTCGCCCTCGAAATACAGCACGGTATCGACCATGTGCTCGACCACGCGCGGGCCGGCGATCTGGCCGTCCTTCGTGACGTGGCCGACCAGCACCACCGCGACGCCACGGCGCTTGGCGAAGGTCACCAGCTCGTGCGCGGCGGCGCGGACCTGGGCCACGCTGCCCGGCGCGGCGTCGACCGTGTCGGACCACAGCGTCTGGACCGAGTCGATGATCGCAAGGTCCGGGCGTTCGGTGTCCAGCGTGGTCAGGATGTCGCGCAGATTGGTCTCGGCGCCCAGCCTGACGGGTGCGTCGGCAAGCCCCAGCCGCTGGGCGCGCATGCGAACCTGGGCGCTGGCCTCTTCGCCGCTGATATAGATGGCGCTCAGCCCCTTGCGGGCGAAGGCTGCCGCGCCCTGCAGCAGCAGGGTCGACTTGCCGATGCCGGGATCGCCGCCGACCAGCACCGCCGAGCCATGCACCAGGCCGCCGCCCAGCACCCGGTCAAGCTCTGCCAGGCCCGACTGCCGGCGGGGTGGTGGCGGCTCATCGGTGGCAAGCGCGGACAAGGCCACCCTGCGGCCCTTGGCGGCGCCCAGTCCGCGACCGGGACCCTGCGACAGAGGCGCCTCTTCGACGATGCTGTTCCAGGCGCCGCAGGCGTCGCAACGCCCGGACCATTTCTTGTGTGCGGCGCCGCATTCCGAACAGGTGAAGGCAGAGACGGGTTTGACCATGCCACATGTTGTGGCATCTGGGGGCCCAGCCCGCAACATGAGTATTGCCTTGCTGCGGCGCGCTCACGGCTTTGTCGGCTTGATCTTTGCCTGCCGCGCGGTCAGGGTCTGCGCGATTTCCGCAAGGTCCGCCCATGTCCAGTCCAGCGCCCTTTTCCCGCTACGAGTTCTTGATCGCCTGGCGCTATCTGCGCGCGCGCCGTGCCGAGGGCGGGGTCAGCGTGATGACGTGGATCAGCCTGATCGGGATCGCGCTGGGGGTAATGGCGCTGATCGCCACGCTGTCGGTGCGGGCCGGTTTCCGGGCGGAATTCGTGGACACGATCCTGGGGGCGAACGCCCACAGCACGGTCTACATGGCGCCCGAGCGCGTCGAGAACGCGTTCACCGACGATGTCTATGTCGTGCCGGGGCGGATCCGCGACTATGACGCGATGGCGGCCACGCTGGCCGGGATTCCCGGTGTGGTGCGGACGGCGCCGATCATCCGCGGGCAGGTGATGGCGACCGCGAATGACAGTTCCAATGTCGCCGAGGTGTTCGGCGTGTCCGCCGGTGATCTGGCCGCGATGCCGCGAATCGTCGATCCGGCGACGTCGGTCGGCGATGTGGAAAATTTCGGCGGCGGTATCGCGATCGGGTCGGGGATCGCGCGCGAGTTGGCCGTCGGGATCGGCGACAAGGTCCGGCTGATCGCGCCCGAAGGCGCGCGCACACCCATCGGCACAACGCCGCGCGTCAAGGCCTATGAGGTGACCTATGTCTTCAGCGCCGGGCGCTATGACATCGACCGCACCCGCATCTACATGCCGATCGCCGAGGCGCAGGGCTATTTCAACCGCGAGGGCGTGGCCGACGAGATCGAAGTCTTCGTCGATGATCCCGAAAAGGTCGGCGACTGGACCCTGCCGCTGTTGCAGGCGGCGGGGCCGGGCGCGCAGGTCTGGACCTGGCGCGACGCCTCGGGGTCGTTCCTCGCGGCGCTGGACATGGAAGACGACGTGATGTTCGTGATCCTGTCGGTTCTGGTGCTGATCGCGTCGATGAACATCACCTCGGGGCTGATCATGCTGGTCAAGAACAAGGGGCGCGATATCGGCATCCTGCGGACGATGGGGCTGACCGAGGGCGCGGTGCTGCGGGTGTTCTTCCTGTGCGGCGCCTTCACCGGGGTGCTTGGCACGCTGGCCGGGGTCGTGCTGGGCGTGCTTCTGGCGCTGAACGTGGACAGCATCATGGCGGCCATCAACGCGCTGACCGGCGGCGGGGCGTGGCAGCCCGAGGTGCGTGGCATCTATCGTCTGCCCGCCGAATTGCGCGCCTGGGACATCCTGCGCGCCGTCGGGCTGTCGCTGACGCTGTCCTTCATCGTGACGATCTTTCCCGCGCGCCGGGCCGCGCGCATGAACCCCGTCGAGGCGCTGCGCTATGAGTGAGGTGCTGCGGCTGGAGGCGGTCGGCAAGACCTATGGCCGGACCGGACCGGCGCCCGTCGAGGTGCTGCGCGGGCTGGACCTGACGGTGGCGCGTGGCGAGGTGGTCGCGCTGGTCGCGCCCTCTGGGGCCGGCAAGTCCACGCTGCTGCATATCGCGGGGCTGCTGGACACGCCCGATGCCGGGCGGGTGCTGCTCAAGGGCCGCGACATGACCGGGCTGGGGGACAGGGCGCGCACCGAGGCCCGGCGTCGCGAGCTGGGCTTTGTCTATCAGTTCCATCATCTTCTGCCCGAATTCACCGCGGCCGAGAACATCATCCTGCCGCAGCTTGCGAACGGAACCCGCGCGCGCGCCGCCGCCGATCGCGCGGCCGACCTGCTGGACCGGGTCGGCCTTGCCCACCGCGCCGATCACCGGCCGGCCGAGCTGTCGGGCGGCGAACAGCAGCGGGTCGCGTTCTGCCGTGCGCTGGCCAACGCGCCCTCGCTGCTGCTGGCCGACGAACCGACCGGCAACCTGGACCCCGAAACCTCGGACCGGGTTTTCGCGGTGCTGATGGCGCTGGTGCGCGAAACCGGGCTGTCGGCGTTGATCGCCACGCATAATCACGCACTGGCCAGGCGGATGGACAGGGTGATCCGGCTGAACGAAACGGTTGCCTGAGACAGTCAGGCGGGGCAGAGTCGGCGCAAAGAAACCAGAGGGGGCAGCAATGAAGGCAGTATATTTGGCCGGGATCGGCGCCGTGGCGATGGCGGGACTGATCGCAGCCTGCGCGCCCGAGACGCAGGTGACGACCGGCCGCAGCGACTACATGAACCTGTGCGTGGACTGCCACGGCCCGACCGGGAAGGGCGACGGCCCGGCGGCCGCCGGCATGGAGCCTCGGCCCACCGACATCACCCGGGTTGCGCGCAACAATGACGGCGTGTTTCCCAAGAACCGCGTGATGAGCCATATCTACGGCTACACGATGGGCCGCAGCGAAAGCCCGATGCCGCAATTCGGCGACCTGCTGGAAGGGCGCACGGTGCTTTACGATACCGGCGACGGCATCGAGACGCCGACGCCCTGGCGGCTGGTGGCGCTGATGGAATATGTGGAAGGGATGCAGGAATAACAGAGCATACCTATGCCTTGAACAGCGCGTCCGCAGCCTCCAAGGTGGCTGGATGACCGGGATTGAACGTGACGGGCACCTTGCCATCCGCCAAGAAAATGTGGACGCGCTCGAGCGACTGGTCGAGTTCCTGGTGAATGAACTGGTCCATACCCGCCTTAAATGGCGTGTTTACCGTGCTTTCTACGGCACGAACAACGAGCGCGTTGAGCTGCTGAATGGTGTGTCTGGCACAACCGCCGGTATAATTCAGGATGCGCTCTATGACGATGTGATCCTCAGCCTGTGTCGTTCCGCTGACGCCGCGAGATCAGCAGGCAAAAGCAACAACAGCTTTGCAAGCCTGTTGTCATTTCTGGACGACGTGCCATTCAAGAAAGACCTTTCTGGGCGGATCAAAGTGTTTCAAGGTCTCTGCCGACCCCTCAGGGATCGTCGAAACTGGCACGTTGCGCATTCAGACCGCGAGGCCACATTCTCCGAAACGCAGATGGGAGGAGTCTCACGGAGCGACGTGGAAGCCTGCATCGAAGTAGCGCGGTCCACGCTTGTTGTCGTCTATTCCGCAGTCTTCAACACGCAAATATCGACAGAGCTTGTGTCGGGCCACAACGATGACGAAGTGGCCTTTCTTAGAACAATTTATCACGGCAGGGAACGATTGGCGGCCATTGAGGTGGAGGCATTGTCGATGGTGGCGCTGCCTGCCGATTCAAGACGAACGCCGCCCGAGATCAGGGCCTTGCGCGAACTACATGAGAAACCGGAATGGCTGAACTATCGGCCGCCACCACGGCACGACTGAACGTCAGACATCCAGTTCCTCGACGAACCGCGCGTTCTCCTGAATGTACTCAAAGCGCAGTTCCGGCTTCTTGCCCATCAGCCGTTCGACCAGATCGCCGGTCTCGCCGCCCTCGTCGTCGTCGATGCTGACCCGGATCAGCTTGCGCGAGCGGGGGTTCATCGTGGTTTCCTTCAGGTCCTTGGCGTCCATCTCGCCCAGGCCCTTGAATCGCTGGACGTCGATCTTGCCCTTGCCGCCCAGGCCCTTGGCCATCATCCGCTCTTTCTCGGCGTCGTCGGCGACATAGATGCGCTGCGCGCCCTGGGTCAGCCGGTACAGCGGCGGGCAGGCCAGATACAGATGCCCGCGGTCGATCAGCGGCCGCATCTGGGTGAAGAAGAAGGTCATCAGCAGCGATGCGATATGGGCGCCGTCCACGTCGGCGTCGGTCATGATGATGATCTTGTCATAGCGCAGGTCATCGATGCTGAACCTGCTGCCCATGCCCACGCCAAGCGCCTGGCAGAGGTCGTTGATCTCCTGGTTGGCGCCCATCTTGGACGACGCGGCCCCCAGCACGTTCAGGATCTTGCCGCGCAGCGGCAGCAGCGCCTGGGTCTGGCGTTCGCGGGCGGCCTTGGCGCTGCCGCCGGCCGAATCCCCCTCGACGATGAACAGCTCGGTCCCTTCGCGCGCATTGTTCGAACAATCGACCAGCTTGCCGGGCAGGCGCAGCTTTTTCGTGGCCGACTTGCGGGCGGTTTCCTTTTCCTGCCGGCGGCGCAGGCGTTCCTCGGCCCGCAGCACCAGAAAATCGAGGATCGCGCCCGCCGATTTCGTGTCGGCTGCCAGCCAGTTGTCGAAATGGTCGCGCACGGCGTTCTCGACCAGGCGCGCGGCCTCGGTGGTGGCCAGCCGGTCCTTGGTCTGGCCCACGAATTCCGGTTCGCGGATGAAGCAGCTGACCAGCGCGCAGCCCCCGGCCAGCAGATCCTCGCGGGTGATCTGGGCGGCCTTCTTGTTGCTGACGCGTTCGCCATAGGCGCGCACGCCCTTCAGGATCGCCGCCCAGAACCCGGCCTCGTGGGTGCCGCCCTCGGGCGTGGGGACGGTGTTGCAATAGGACTGGATGAAGCCGTCGCGCGAGGGCGTCCAGTTGATCGCCCAGTCCACCTTGCCCGGCGCGTTGAAACGCTTGAAATCGACGCTGCCGGCGAAGGGACGTTCGGCATAGGTCGAGGCGCCCGACAGGGTTTCCGACAGATAGTCGGCCAGCCCGCCCGGAAAATGGAACGTCGCCTCGACCGGCGTTTCGCCGTCATCGATCGCGGATTTCCAGCGGATCTCGACGCCCGAGAACAGATAGGCCTTGGATTTCACCATCTTCAGCATCCGCGCCGGCTTGAAGCGGTGATGGCCGAAGATCTGTTCGTCCGCGTGGAAGGTCACCGTGGTGCCGCGGCGGTTCGGGGCGGCGCCGATCCTCTGTACCGGACCCTCGGGCACCCCGCGCGAGAACCGTTGCTCGAACAGATCCTTGTTGCGTGCGACCTGGACGATCAGGCTGTCGGACAGCGCGTTCACCACCGATGCGCCGACCCCGTGCAGGCCGCCCGACGTCTCGTAGGCGTCGCCCGAGAACTTGCCGCCCGCGTGCAGCGTGCAGAGGATCACCTCGAGCGCCGACTTGCCGGGAAATTTCGGATGCGGGTCGATCGGAATGCCGCGCCCGTTGTCGCGCACCACGACGCTGAAATCGGCCAGCAGTTCCACCTCGATCCGGGTGGCATGGCCGGCGACGGCCTCATCCATCGAGTTGTCGAGGATTTCGGCGACCAGATGGTGCAGCGCGCGCTCGTCGGTGCCGCCGATATACATGCCGGGCCGCTTGCGGACCGGTTCCAGCCCCTCGAGCACCTCGATGGACGAGGCGGAATAGCTGTCAGCGGCCGCGTCGGCGGCGGAGAGAAGGTCGTCGGCCATCGGGTCTGCTCGTTTCTTGCGGGCTTTTGAGGACTATCTCATGCGCGGGGTGGCAGCGGCAAGGGGTTGTGGCGCGGGGCATTCACTGCCGCAATCGGTTGCGCGTGGACCGGCGCCCGCGGCGGGATCATTCCGGCTCGGCCAGCCGCGATTCCCACATCTTGCGAAAGGCGGGGCGCGCCTGACAATCCTGCAGCCAGGCGCGGATCGCGGGAAAATGGTCCATCAGCGGCGCATGGGGCTGCGCGTAGCGCAGGACCTCGGCCATGTTGATGTCGGCCACGGTGAAGCGGCGGCTGACCATGTGGCCCTGACGCGCCAGGTGATCCTCGACCACCTGCAACGGACGGAGCAGACGTTCGGCCGCCGTGGCGACCGCGGCCGCCTCGGCTCCGGCCAGCGCCTTGCCCGGCGCGTTCAGGAACAGAATTGTCAGGGCATCGGCCTCGATCGTGGTGGCCGCGTAAAAGCTCCATTGCAGCATCAGCGCGTCCTCGCCGGTGTCGGCAGGACCGAAGGGCTGCCCGAACTTGCGTGCCAGATACAGCGTGCAGGCCAGAGACTCGCTGAGGCACAGCCCGTCATCCTCGATCACCGGGATCGACCCGGCGGGCGACATCTTCAGGAACGATGGCGAGCGGGTGTTCAGCGGCGCGCCGGGGGCGTGGGGATCGGGCAGGCGATAGGCCTGGATCACCGGAACCTGCTGGAAGGGAAGGCCGATTTCATGGCACAGCCAGATGATGCGCGACGCGCGCGATCGCGTGACGCCGTGGATGGTCAGCATGGGCGGGCTCCTTCGGTTGTGCTGTCTTGCGGCGCCACGCTAGTCGCAAGCCTGGATGACGGGAAGTCGCATGATTTGATCCCGCTCAAGGCGCGCATCGCGAAAATGTGACAGAATGATGTCAGTTCAGCGCCATTCTGCCTTTGGAGATCCTTGCATGACCGACGATGTGACCCCGGCACCGGAAGCCGACGACCCGCAGCGCGCCGATGCTGGCCGCGACCCGGTCGCAAGTCCGGCGCCCGCGACGAAGCCGGCCGCCGTCAGACGAAAGCCTGCCCTGCGCGCGGGGTTTCCCATCGCGACGCCCGACGCCGTCCGGGCCGCCTTCGAGAGCGGGCGTTATCCCTATGCGCGCAAGATGGGACGCCGCCAATACGAGGTCGAAAAGGCGCGGCTTCAGGCCGAACTTCTGAAGCTTCAGCTGTGGGCGCTGGATCAGGGGGAAAAGTTCGTGATCCTGTTCGAGGGCCGCGACGCCGCCGGCAAGGGCGGCACGATCAAGCGTTTCAACGAACATCTGAACCCGCGCAGCGCCCGCGTCGTGGCGCTGAACAAGCCGACCGACGAGGAACGCGGCCAGTGGTTCTTTCAGCGCTATGTCCAGCATCTGCCGACGTCGGGCGAAATGGTGTTCTTCGACCGCAGCTGGTACAATCGGGCAGGCGTCGAACGGGTCATGGGGTTCTGCACGCCGAACGAGTATCTCGAGTTCATGCGGCAGGCGCCCGAATTCGAAAGGATGCTGGTCCGGTCGGGGGTCCGTCTCTACAAGTTCTGGTTCTCGGTCACGCGGGCCGAGCAGGCCCGCCGCTTTGTCCAGCGCGAAACCGACCCGCTCAAGCGTTGGAAACTGTCGCCGATCGACAAGGCAAGTCTCGACCGATGGGACGATTACACCGAGGCGAAGGAGGCGATGTTCTTCTATACCAATACGGCCGATGCGCCCTGGACGATCGTCAAGTCCGACGACAAGAAGCGCGCCCGGCTGAACTGCATGCGGCACTTCCTGTCGACCGTCGATTATCCCGACAAGGACCACGACATCGTGGTTCCGCCCGACCCGCTGATCGTCGGGCATGCCGGCCATGTCGTTCACAGCGCCGAACACATCCTTGGCACCGCGCTGCATCCCGACACACGGAAGACGGCCGCAGGCAAGCCTGGCTAGCGCAGTCCGGCGCGGTTGGCGGCACGGTCGATGGCGTCCACCACCTCCTGCGGGGCGGCGTGATGCGGCATGTGGCCGACGCCGGGCAGCACGGTCAGGCGGGATCTTGGCATTTCGGCGGCCATCCTGCGCGAGTGATAATCCAGCCCGACGGTCCTGTCGCGGTCGCCATGCACGATCTCGATGGGCTGCGGCAGGCCGGGATAGCGCGGCGCCATCTGCGCCAGATAGGGCTTGAGGTTGTCGACCTGCCTGGCATTGGCCAGAAAGCTGTCCCGGCGCAGCGACAGCCCGATGCCGACATGATCGAGATAGCCGTCCGGCACCGGGTTGGGCGCGAAGATGCGCGCAACGACATCATCGGCCCGGCTTTCCGGCGCGAAGGCCGAGATCAGCGGGATGGCCAGGTTCCGGCCGATGGCACTTGTGACGAATGGGTAGAACGCGCCCAGATCCGCCTCGTCGGGCCAGGGATGGGTCGCGCCCGACAGCAGGACGATCGCGGCCGGGCCGCCGGGGTCGCGCAACGCCCAGGCCATCGCCACCGCGCCGCCGTAGCTGTGGCCCAGCAGGATCGGGCGGCGGATGCCCAGCTGGTCGGCGGCCGCCCGCAGCAACTCGGCCTGGGCGATCGGGTTGTCGTTCTGCGCGCCGATATTGTCGGTCCAGCCCAGCCCCGGCCTGTCGAAGGCGATGACGCGATAATCGTCACGCAACCGGCCGATCAGATCGAAACTGAAATCGCGGGTGTTGCCGCTGGCGCCGTGGATCAGAACCAGATCCGGACCGCTGCCCTCGACATGGGCATGCACCCTGTGTCCGTTCACCTGCAAAAGCCGGCCGGTCGGCGGATAGGCCCGCTCGGCCTGCTGCTCGCGGGCGTCGGCGCGATCCTCGACGATGGCCGCACATCCGGCCACGGAAACAGCCAGCAGCACCAGCGCCGCGAGTCCCGGTTTCAATCCTGCCATGTCGTTCCCGCTCCTGTCGCGCCAATACCATGAACAGTCACGGCGGGACTGCGGTTCCCGTGCGCGCCAAAGCCGCGACCTCGCATGAATGTCATGGCCCGCCGCTACTTCGTGCCCGGCGCCGCCGCAAGTCGCATTTGCGCTGAGGCGTCGGGCGCACTAATGGGGGGGGTGAACAGCCGCTCGATAGGATCGCCCCCCGTGACATTGCGCCGCCTTTGCCTGTCCCTTGCCCTTGCCCTGTCTGCGCAGGCCGCGTCCGCGCATCCGCATGTCTATATCGATGCGGCGCTGGGGCTGGTCTATGACGATGCCGGGCGATTGAGCGCGGTCGAGGTGGGATGGTCCTATGACGAGCTTTACTCGCTGCTGATCGTCGAGGATCTGGGACTGGATCCCGATGGCGACGGGGTTCTGACGCCCGAGGAAAACGCCGCGTTGCAGGGCTTTGACGCCGACTGGGAGCCTGGTTTCGACGGCCGGCTTTATCTTGCCAGCGACGCCGGGCCGGTCAGCTTGCTGGCCCCCGCCGATTTCACCGCCACCTATCGCGACGGGCGCATCATCTCGCGCCATCTGCGCCCGCTGGCCACGCCGCTGGCCGGCGAGGAGCCGGCGCGTTTCCAGGTCTATGACCCCGAATTCTATGTGGATTTCAACCTGCTGGCGCAGCCGCGGATGCTGGGCCGCGACGATTGCAGCGCCAGGCTGACCGAGGGCGACCCCGACGCCACGCGTGAGGCCTATCGGCGGGCGCTTGAGGACGCGCTGGACGGCGCCACCGATGATTCCGAGGCCGAGATGGTGACGGTGGATATCGGCGCCGTCGGCGCGGGCGAGATGGAGGTGATCTGCGGCACGGGGCAGGGCAGTTGAGGATGGCCGCCACGCCACGCCATGTCGCGGCGCGCGCGCTGGCGCTCAGCGGACTGGCTGTCGCGGTGCTGCTGGTGCTGGTCTGGCAAGGCGGCGGTCTTGCCGGGATCGAGGGCTGGGCGGCGGAACGGCAGCGCGAGGCGCAGACCCTGATGGCCGGGGCGCTGCGCGGCCTGCGGGCGGGCGAGCCCGGGGCCACCGCGGCGCTGCTGTCGATCTGCTTTGGCTATGGATTCGTCCATGCGGTCGGGCCCGGCCACGGCAAGTTGCTGATCGGCGGCTATGGCTACGGCACGCAGGTGCCGCTGCAACGCCTGGCGGTGCTGGCGGTGCTGGCGTCGCTGGCGCAGGCGCTGACGGCGGTGGTGCTGGTGTGGGGCGGGATCGCGCTTCTGGACCTGTCGCGCCAGACGCTGACCGACCTGACCGAGGATGCCATGGCCCAACTCAGCGCCGGCATGATCGGTCTGGTCGGGTTATGGCTGGCCTGGCGCGGCCTGCGGCAGGTGTTGCGGACGGCGCGCGGCGCACCTGAACGGGACGCGTCGCGCGCAGATCATCATCATGACGAGGATCACGGCTGCGGCCACGCGCACGGCCCGACCGCGTCCGAGGTCGCCCAGACCCGGTCCCTGCGCGATGCGCTGGTGCTGATCGGTGGTATTGCGGTGCGACCCTGCACGGGCGCGCTGTTCCTGCTGATCCTGACCTGGCGGATGGGCATTTTCGGAACCGGCGTCGCCGGCGCGCTGGCGATGGGATTGGGCACGGCCTCGGTCTCGCTGGTCGTGGCGCTGCTTTCGGTCTGGGCGCGCCAAGGCAGCATGGCGATGCTGCCGGCAAGCGGGCCGCTGGCTGCCCTGGCGCGCTGGCTGCCCGGGATCATGCAGGTGGCCGCCGGGATGCTGATCGCCCTCGTCGCCGCCGGGCTGATGGTCTGACCGTCCTTTTCGGCTGCGACAACCTGCCGGGCTTCCCGAATTCATGCTAGGGAATACATGTCGCCACGGGGGTTGATGCAGGTCAATGCAGCTCATTGGCTCCGGCCCTAAGACCCGAGGCGCGAAACAGGAGCGATTCAGACCATGTCCACACCCCAGATGGACCCGCCCAGCCTCTACGCTGCGCGCGAGCCGATTTTCCCCAAGCGCGTCAAGGGCCGTTTCCGGAATCTCAAATGGATCATCATGGCAGTGACGCTGGCGATCTACTATGTCACGCCGTGGATCCGCTGGGATCGCGGCCCGAGCATGCCCGATCAGGCGGTGCTGGTGGACCTGGCGAATCGGCGCTTCTTCTTCTTCTGGATCGAGATCTGGCCGCATGAATTCTACTTCGTGGCGGGTCTTCTGGTGATGGCGGGGCTGGGGCTTTTCCTGTTCACCTCGGCGCTGGGTCGGGTCTGGTGCGGCTATTCCTGCCCGCAGACCGTCTGGACCGACCTCTTCATGCTGGTCGAGCGCTGGATCGAGGGGGACCGGAACGCCCGCATCCGCCTGCACCGCCAGAACTGGAACGGCCAGAAGATCCGGTTGCGGGCGATCAAGTTCACGGTCTGGCTGCTGATCGCCCTGCTGACGGGCGGGGCGTGGGTGTTCTACTTTACCGACGCTCCGACCCTGCTTGCGGACCTGCTGACCGCGCAGGCGCGGCCCGTCGCCTATATCACGATCGCCATCCTGACCGCGACGACGTTCCTGTTCGGCGGTTTCGCCCGCGAGCAGATCTGCATCTATGCCTGCCCGTGGCCACGCATCCAGGCGGCCATGATGGACGAGGACACGCTGACTGTCGCCTATCGTGAATGGCGGGGCGAGCCGCGCGGCAAATCCGGGCACGACCGCAGGCAACCCAAGGGGCAGGGTGCCGCGGGCGTCGTCGGCGACCCGGCGGCCGCCGCCCCCGGCGCCCTGGTTGCCGAGGCGCCGCAGCTGAAATCCGCGGCGCCGGCCGACAGCGCGCATGGCGACTGCATCGACTGCATGGCCTGCGTCAATGTCTGCCCGATGGGCATCGATATCCGCGATGGCCAGCAACTGGAATGCATCACCTGCGCGCTGTGCATCGACGCGTGCGACGATATCATGGAAAAGATCGGCAAGCCGCGCGGGCTGATCGACTACATGGCGCTGAAGGACGAGACCGCCGAGCGCACCGGCGCCGCGCCCAAGCCGTTGCTCAAGCACATCCTGCGGCCCCGCACGATCATGTATTTCACGCTCTGGTCGGGGATCGGCGTGCTGCTGGCGGTGGCGCTTATCATGCGCTCATCGGTGGATCTGAACGTCTCGCCCGTCCGCAATCCGCTTTTCGTCACCATGTCCGACGGTGCGGTCCGCAACACCTACGAATTGCGCTTGCGCAACAAGCAGCATGACGCGACCAGCTATGCCTTCAGCGTCGAAGGCGAGGGGGCAGAGGACCTGTCCCTGGCCATCGAAGGTGTCACCGGCAAGGCTGTCGAGGTCGCCTCCGACGCAACCCTCAGCGCGCGGCTTTACCTGACCGCGCCAGCCGGATCGCCGCTGACGTTCAGCGCAAGCACATCTTTGCAGCTGGTCGTCGACGAGGTGGACGGCGAAGGCAGCACGGCGGTCGAGACCGTATTCCACGGAAGGAGCCGATAATGCGTCGAGAACTGACCGGCCGGCATGTGCTGGCCATCACCGTCTCAGCCTTTGGCGTCATCATCGCCGTCAACCTGTTTCTGGCCTTCAAGGCGGTGAACACGTTCCCGGGGCTGGAGGTGCCGAATTCCTACGTCGCCTCGCAGAGCTTCGACAGGGAACGCAACGCCCAGGCGGCGCTTGGATGGACGGTCACGCCATCCTATGACGGGCAACAGCTGACGCTTGCCATCACCGACGCCCAGGGCCTGCCCGCGCCGGTGGAACGTCTTGCGGCGACGATCGGGCGACCGACCCACAAGCGGGCCGACCGGGTGCCCGAATTCCGCTATGAGGGCGGGCTTTACACGGCGCAATTGGAGCTTGAACCCGGAATCTGGAACATTCACGTCGTGGCCACCGCGCCGGATGGAACCCAGCTTCGTCAGCGGCTGGACCATTTCGCGGGCGCCATGGTGAAATAGGATGACCGATCTCGGCGCCCCAAGGATCAGTGCCTGCCCGGCCTGCGATGCCGCCCCTCTGGCGCAGCGCATGGCCGAGCAAGGCGCGGTGACCGCCCCGGTTGGCGACGTGATCCTGTCGCTTCCGACCGCCCATTGCGCGGTCTGCATCACCGATGTCGAGCGTGCGTTGAATGCCGTGCCGGGGGTGCGCGGGGCGCGGGTCAATTTGACGCTGCGCCGGGTTACCGTCGATGCTCCGGGGTTGACCGCAGGCGACCTGATCCCGACGCTGGAGCGCATCGGATACGAGGCGCACGAGCTGGACCCCGAGGCGCTGTCCTCGACGACCGCCGATCGTCAGGGTCGCGACCTGCTGATGCGGATCGGGATCGCCGGGTTCGCCATGATGAACATCATGATCCTGTCCGTCGCGGTCTGGTCGGGCGCCGAGACCGCCACCCGCGACATGTTTCACTGGATCAGCGCGGCCATCGCCCTGCCGACCATCGCCTTTGCCGGCCAACCATTCTTTGCCAGTGCGCTTGCCGCGCTGAAGGCCGGCAGGCTGGGGATGGATGTTCCGATCTCGCTGGCGCTGGTTCTTGCCACCGCCATCTCGGTCTACGAGACCTCGCAATCCGGTCATCACGCCTATTTCGACGCGGCCGTGATGCTGTGCTTCTTCCTGCTGGTCGGCCGCTATCTGGACCACCGCACCCGCGCCATTGCCCGTTCGGCGGCGGCCGAGCTGACCGCGCTCGAGGTTCCGCGCGCGACCTTGCTTCGCCCGAGTGCGGTGACCGGCGCCTCGATCGCCGACGCGGCCGAGGAGGTGGTGCCGGTGGCAAGCCTGGCCGCGGGCGACCTGATCCGGATCCGGCCCGGAAACCGAATCCCCGCCGATGGCGAGATCGTCGCCGGACGCAGCGAGATCGACCGCGCCCTGCTGACCGGCGAGACATTGCCGGTCGCCGCCGCGCCGGGGCTGATGCTGTCGGCCGGCGAGGTCAACCTGACCGGGCCGTTGGTCATGCGGGTCACGGCGGCCGGACGCGACAGCTCTCTGGCCCGACTGACCGCGCTGGTCGAGGCGGCCGAATCCGCCCGCGGCCGCTATACATCGCTGGCCGAGCGCGCGGCGCGCGCCTACTCGCCGCTGGTCCATCTGATGGCTCTGGCCAGCTTTGCCGGCTGGGTCTGGGCGACGGGGGATCTGCGACTGGCGGTCAATATCGCGGCCGCGGTCCTGATCATAACCTGCCCCTGTGCGCTGGGGCTGGCGGTGCCCGCCGTCGCGACCGCGGCCTCGGGCCGGTTGTTCCGGCGCGGCCTGCTGATCAAGGACGGCACGGCGCTTGAGCGTCTGGCCCAGATCGACACGGTCGTCTTCGACAAGACCGGCACGCTGACGATGGGGCGGCCGTGGCTGGTGTCGGCCGATCCGTTGCCCGCGTCGCTGCGCCCGGTCGCCCTGGCCCTGGCCCGTGGGTCTGCCCATCCGCTGTCCCGCGCGCTGGCCGAGGCGCTGTCCGCCGAGACGGCGGCCGTCATCGAGGACCAGCAGGAACATCCCGGCCGGGGCAGCTCGGCCTGCTGGCAAGGGCGCGAGGTCCGTCTGGGTCGCGCGGACTGGCTGGGCGTGACCGATGACGAGGCCGCGCGGCCCGGCAGCGCGGCCTGGTTCTCGGTCGCGGGCGAGGCTCCGATCCGTCTGGAATTCGCTGACAGCCTGCGCCCCGGCGCCCGGGAATGCGTGGCCAGGCTGCGCGCGGACGGGCAGCGCCTGATCCTGCTCTCGGGTGACCGGCCGGCCGCTGTCGCCGAACTGGCGGCGACGCTTGGGATCGAGCAGTTTCATGCCGGCATCGACCCGATGGGCAAGGCCGACCTGATCGAGGCTCTCGCCGCCGAGGGCGCGCATGTCCTGATGGTGGGGGACGGCTTGAACGACACCGCGGCGCTGGCGCGGGCGCATGCCTCGATCTCTCCGGCATCGGCGCTGGACGCGGCCCGGGTGGCCAGCGACATGGTGCTGACCGGACAGGATCTGAGCCCGGTCGCCGATGCCCTGCTGACCGCGCGCCGCGCCACGGCCCGCATCCGCGAAAACTTCGCGATCTCGATCATCTACAACATCGTCGCGGTGCCGGTGGCGATTGCCGGTTTTGCAACGCCGCTGATCGCCGCGTTGGCAATGTCGGCCAGTTCGATTACCGTGACACTGAACGCGCTGCGTCTGCGGCGCTGAACGGAGGACGATATGGAAATCCTTGCGATCCTGATCCCCGTTTCGCTTGGCCTTGGCGGTGTCGGGCTTGCCGCCTTCATCTGGGCGCTGCGATCTCGACAGTTCGAGGATCCGAAGGGCGACGCCGAGCGGATCCTGAGCGATGCCTGGGACGACCGGCCGCGGCCGGACTGAAACCACGATCCGCTGCTGCGATGCTGTGCGCCCTGTGGGGAAGGAGGGATCACATCCAGTCGAGCGGATGGCCCTCTTGGGCGCGCCTGGCCGAGCGGAGAGCAGGCTTGCGACAACGAGAAAGGGCGAGGCTGTCAGCCCCGCCCTTGTCAGGTTCCATGCCCCGGCGCAATCCGGCTCAGGGGCCGGTGACGCGGCATTCCTGCGATCGGGCTTTCAGCCTTTCGCAGGCCAGATGGGCGTCGGCCTTCGACAGGTTGACGAAGGCCGCCTCGAAGCCGCGCGCCGTATCGGCGATGCGCCGGTCCGCGCCCTCAAGGGCCGTGCCATCCTGCAACGCGGTGCGCAGAAGCAGTTTTTCAGCCTCGACCTGCGAGCCGAAGCGACCCAGCGCGATGCCCCAGCTGCGCCCGCTGCCCGAGGGGCGCGAGACGATTTCCAGCGCCGCCGGCTCTGAGATGTCGCCCTCGCCCATGGCGGCAAGGATCACCGTTTCCGAACGCGGTTTGGGCGCGGGTGAGGCCAGAAGCGACATCGTTCCGGCGCTTTCCGCCGAGGCTTCGGCCACCGCCTGCGCCACGGCATCGGCCTGACCGCTGTCGGGCTGCGCGACTGCGGCGGTGCTGGCCTGGCCGTTGCCGGTGCGCGAACGCGGGGCGGGGACGGGGCGGTCGGACGCCTCGAGGACTGGTGCCGCGAGGCTGGGCGACTGCGCACTGGGTGTCGCGCTTTCAGCCGCAGCGACCGCGGTCGCAAGCGCGTCGGCCACCGCTGCGCGCTGCGCGAGGGGACGCAAGGGCGGCCGTGTGCTGGCGGCCAGGTTCAGGCTCTTTGCGGTGATCGGGGCCCGTGTCGCCTGCCTCACCGCCTCCGCCAGCGGATCAGCGACCGCAATCGCCGCGGTCGAGGCCGTGGGACGGCGGACCCGCGCCGGAGGCTCAGAAGCGGACAGCACAAGCTGTTGCGGTTCGGGGGCGGTCGCCGCGACCGTCGGCGCAACCTGGGCACGGCGCACGATCTTCTGCTGCGCCGCGAAACGGGGCGGAGAGGGGCGCGTCTCGCGCACGCGGTCCGGGATGCGGGTGAAGGACGAATCCAGCAACTCTCCCATCACCTGATTGCGCTGCGCGGTCGAGGTGCCGCCGAACACGGTGGCGATCAGCCGCTTGTTGCCGCGCTGTGCCGATGCGGTCAGGTTGAAGCCGGCTGCGCGCGTGTAGCCGGTCTTGATGCCGTCCGCGCCGGAATAGCCGTCCAAGAACCGCTTGTTGGTGGAGGATACCTTGCTGATCCCCGCATCGGCCGAGCGCCGCGAGAAAAGATTGTAGTATTGCGGGAAATCATAGAACAGGTGACGCCCGAGGATGGTCATGTCATGCGCGGTGGAAAAATGGCCGTCCTGGGTCAGTCCGTTGGCATTGCGGAACTGGGTGTTCTGCATCCCCAGGGCGCGCGCCATTGCCGTCATCTGCTGGCCGAAGGCAGCCTCCGAACCGGCCAGTCCCTCGCCGATCGCGGTGGCTGCATCATTGGCGGACTTGATCGCGGCCGCGCGCAACAGATAGCGGAGTTCGATCTTCTGTCCGGCCCGCAAGCCCAGCTTGGACGGTGGCTCCGCCGCCGCGTTCGATGAGATCGTGAACTGCGAATCCAGTCGCACCTGCCCGCGTTCGACCGCGGTGAATGCCAGGTAGAGCGTCATCATCTTCGTCAGGGACGCGGGATGAAGCCTGGTGTCGGCGTTCTGTTTGTAGATCGGCTGCCCGGTTCGCGCGTCCATCACATAGGCGGCGAAGGGAGCCGCCGAAAGCGTCGCCGGGGCCAGAACAGCCAACATGATATAAGCCCACAACCGGGCCTTCAGGGAAAATCGGGTCACTGTCGCGGTCTCTCTGCCTCGTGCGGGCGTTTCTTTTGTTGCACACCCGTCATTAACAAAGTCACAATAGCACGAGTATATTGTGCTTGAAACCGGGCATTTGACTTATTTGGTCCCTTCTCCCCGCACCGGGGCAACGACCCGCGCGGGGCTTTCATCCACCGCAGAATTGACTATATTTCCGTTTCGGACGGGCTGCCGGAACGGCGGGCCAAGATTTCATACAAGGCCTGCAATGGCCGGAACGTGACCTGATGACGCACTGGATGACCGACAGCGACAAACCCGACGGCCAGTCCGAACTGGCCGTGAAGCCGCGGACCAAGCCGCAGCGTCCGCCGATGTACAAGGTCATGATGCTGAATGATGATTTCACACCCATGGAATTCGTTGTCCATGTGCTGGAGCGGCTTTTCAACATGACCCACGCCCAGGCGATCGAGATCATGCTGACGGTCCATCGCCGCGGCGTCGCCGTGGTCGGTGTCTTCTCCCATGAGGTCGCCGAAACGAAGGTCGCGCAGGTCATGGAACTTGCGCGCCGGCAGCAGCACCCGCTGCAATGCACCATGGAAAAAGAGTAGAACGTGACAGCAAGCAGATTAATGCTGGCCTTTCCGGATGGTCACCCGGCAGGGCGTTTTCTGGTCGTCGGCGCGCGCGGCGATGATGACCTGTCGCCGCTTGACGTGAACGCGACCCGGATACAGCAGGGGTATTTCCCCGATCATCAGGCCCTTGCCGCGCGCGGTTATCACGTGTCCGTCGCGATCGACGGAGATTTCGACGGCGCCCTTGTGGTCCTGCCACGCTCGAAGCAGCAGGCACGGGCGCGCATCGCGGACGCTGCCGCAAGGCTGGTTCCCGGGGCGCCTTTGTGGATCGACGGGCAAAAGACCGATGGCGTCGATTCGATCCTGAAGGAATTGCGTCGGCTTGCCGATATCGACGAGGTTCACAGCAAGGCGCATGGCAAGATCTTTCGGGTGACTCTGCCCGTCGAAAACGGGTTGCCGCCGGAGTGGCGATCCCGGCCCTCCGAGGTCGCACCCGGCTTTGTCACGCGTCCCGGGGTCTTTTCTGCCGACGGGATCGATCCCGGTTCGGCCTTGCTGGCGCAGCATCTGCCCGATCGCCTGCCGACACGCGTCGTGGACCTGGGCGCGGGATGGGGGTGGCTGGCCGCGCAGGCGCTGGCCCGTCCTGGCCTCGAGATCATCCATCTGGTCGAGGCTGATCACGCCGCGCTGCAATCCGCCCGCGACAATATCAGCGACCCGCGCGCGCAGTTTCACTGGGCGGATGCGCGTGATTTCACCCTGCCCGAACCGGTGAACGGCGTGATCATGAATCCGCCCTTTCACGAGGGGCGCCAGCCCGAACCGAAACTGGGGGCTGCCTTCATCGCGACCGCGGCACGGCTGTTGACCGGGGCCGGCAGGCTCTGGATGGTGTCGAACCGGCATCTGCCCTATGAAAACGTCCTTGCCGGGCATTTCGCCAAGGTCACGGAAATCGGCGGCGACAGTCGCTACAAGATCATCGAGGCCACCGGCGCAGGGCGCCAGGCGGGGAACAGGGGAGGCCGCCCATGAGCCTGTCGATCCAGGGCAAGACTGCAATCGTCACCGGCGCCTCGCGCGGCATCGGGCTGGCAATCGCCAGGCACTTCGTCGAACGGGGCGCCAACGTCGTGTTTGCCGACAGCGACGAGGAGGCGCTGGATCAGGCCATGTCGGACCACGTCAAGGAAAACGCACATCTTGTGAAATTCGCCGGCGACATCTCGCAGAAGCTGGCGATGGCCAATCTGCTTTCGGCCACGCTGGATGCGTTTGATCGGGTCGATGTGCTGGTGAACGCACATCGTTTCGTCAAGGGTTCCGACCCGCTTGACACCGACACGGGCGTGCTGGACGAGATGATGCGTCAGAACATGACCGCCGGGCTTCGCCTGTCGCAGATGGTCGCAAAGCGAATGATCAAGCAGGCCGAGGGCCAGACCGACGTGATCCAGGCCGGCGCGATCGTGAATATCTCGACGCTGGCATCGGTCAAGCCGGTTCCCGCCATGCTGGGTTATTCCATCGCCTGCGCGGCGCAGGAGCAGGCGACCCGCGGGCTTGCGCTGGCGCTGGCCCCGCATCGCATTCGCGTCAACGGTGTGCGGTTCAGCAGCGTGATGTCGCACGAACTGAAATGCGCGCTGCGCGAGAATTCCGAGATCCGAGACCAGATCATCGCGGGAACGCCGCTGGGGCGGATCGCCTCGGCCGACGAACTGTCCGAGACGGTCCATTACCTGGCAAGCGAGGGCGCGCGCTTCATGACCGGTCAGATCGTGACCGTCGATGGCGGGCGCAGCCTTGCCGATCCGGTGACCGCTCAGGACCTCTAGCGCCGCGGTGCTATTTCTGCGGCTCGGGAAATGCCGATTTGCACGCCGCCACCGATGCGAGCGCGCGATCGGCCAGGGCGGCCTTTCGCGCGGCAAGGTTTTCGCGCTTGCGCGATTCGGCTGCGGGGTCGATGGGAACGCGAAAGCGTTCGGTATCCACATAGTCGCGCCAGCAGCCCCGGGTGGTGACGCCGATGACCTCGCCCTGCCTGTCGCGTTCGACCGTGCGGCACTGGGTGTAGCGGTCGCGCACCACCTGCCTTTCTTCCCAGGCGTAACCCCTGGCAAGATTGGCCTCGACCTCGGCCAGCAGGCGGCTGACGGTTCGGAATTCCCCGGTGTGGCGGCTGATGCACCGTTCCTGCGGGGTCGCGCAGGCCGCCATCAGCAGCGGAAGGACCATCAGGGCAAGGGCGGTGTTGCGGGGCATGGCCTGTCTCATTACAGCGGTTTGTGAAATGCTATCCGCCGGGGCGCTCGCTTGGCAATTCACGAATGGGGGTCACATGGACGATCAACGCCGCCAGGCAGCGGATTGGTTCCGCGAATTGCGCGACCGCATCGTGATGGCGTTCGAGGCACTTGAGGATCGTGGCCCCGGCGAGGCCCCGGTGGGCCGGTTCGTGGTCACCCCGACGCAGCGCGGCGAGGATGGCGGCGGCGGCCTGATGTCGGTCATGCGCGGCGGCCGCGTGTTCGAGAAGGTCGGCGTGAACTGGTCCGAGGTGCACGGAACCCTGGCCCCCCGGGCGCAGGCGGCGATGGCGGCGCGTGGCGTGCCGGGCATGGACAAGGACCCGCGTTTCTGGGCATCGGGCATCAGCCTTGTCGCGCATATGCAGAACCCGCACGCGCCGGCCGTCCACATGAACACCCGGATGTTCTGGACGCCGGGCGCATGGTGGTTCGGTGGCGGCAGCGATCTGAACCCGTGCCTCGAATATCCCGAGGACACGGCCCATTTCCACGACACACTGCGCGCGGCCTGTGCACCGCATGGCAACGAACTTTACGACCGCTACAAGGCCTGGGCGGACGAATATTTCTTCATCCCGCACCGGGGACGCGCCCGGGGCGTCGGCGGTATCTTCTACGACGATCTGAACAGCGGCGACTGGCAGGCCGATTTCGACTTCACGAAAGCGGTGGGCGAAGCTTTCCTGCCCGCCTTCCTGCCGCTGGCTGAAGCCCGGATGAGCCAGACCTGGGACGAGGCCGACAAGGATGCGCAGCTGGTTCATCGCGGGCTTTATGCGGAATACAACCTCGTCTATGACCGCGGCACGAAATTCGGTCTTGAAACCGGGCACAACGCCGATGCCGTGCTGATGAGCCTGCCGCCCGTTGCGAAATGGATCTGACGCAGATTCCGGCCGTGTCCGGCGCACCGCCTTGTGGGGTTTTCTTCTGGCCCCGATCCTGATGGAAATCACGCATGGGCCGAACAAGGTCCAGGCGTGACCCGCCGTCAGCCGACCCAGTCCGTGCAAGAGGCCGACCAATCGACATCGGACATGTTGAGCCAGCCAAGCCTGCCGTCCTCCGCCCCGGATGCGACCGAGATCACGTTCCAGTCGCCCTCGCCAATGAAGCCGAAATCCACCCGATCGCCAGGCCGCAGCTGGCCGATGACCCTCGATCCGGGACCATACCCATCATGCAGCGGCACGGTCTTGCCGCGCCACGACACGCAGGCGCTGCCGCCATTGTCCGGCAGCGGCATGTCGCGCAGTCGCCGCAGGCCCTGCATGTCGACACCACCCAGTTCCGTTGCCGTGGTGTCGACCCGGCAGCCGATCCGGCTCTCGAGCGCCTGGATTTTGCTGACCTGCCGGCGTTGGTCCGGCCCGGGATCGATGTCGGCACCGCTGCAGTCCCGGTTGTCGAACAGCGCCCTGCCCAGGGCCGAACCGAAGCAATAGCCCGCCCGGTCCATGATCAGGTTTCGCATGAACCACAACTCGCGGCACTCGCGGTCGCCATATTCCCAGACCTCGGCCGCGACGGGGTTTGCCGACAGAAGGACGACCAGGGCAGGGAACAGACGACGCATGGCGTACACGCATGACCGACAGATGGCTGATGGTTCCATAGCTGCGGCAGCGTGTCAAACCCGCGCGCTCCGCCGGTCCGTGTTCCGGGTCCGCCGCGCCCGGGTCACGGGCGGCGGCCCTGTGCGAGCCGTTGCCACGCAGATCAGGGGCGCTGGACTGTCACGGCCAGCAGCCACCCGACGCCGATGACGATCAGCGCCATCCCGGCCCGTTGCATCCGGCCGGTCTTCTCGCGCAACACCCTGCCAGAGACGGCCTGCGCGAAGACCACCTCGACCAGCGCCAGTGTCCTCACATTGGCCGCTGGCGTCAGTGCGAAGCCGATGAACCAGAATAGCGACGCAAAGGCGCCAAGTGCGCCCGCCGCCAGCGAGACGCGCCATTCGGTCACGATCCCGCGCAGGGATGCGCGATCGGCCAGGCCCAGCCAGAGCAGCATGACGGCGGACTGCATCGCCAGTGTCAGAACCAGCACTGTCAGCGCATGGATGAAAAAGCCGCCCGCGGGCATGGTCAGCAACGCGCCGCGGAAGCCGATGGCCGACAGGCCGAAAAGCCCGCCCGCGGTCACGCCCGTCAGGATCGGGCGAAGACCAGCGCGGGACCATCTAGCCCCGGATGCCAGCATCACCCCCAGCGTCGCCAGTGCAATCGCGCCCAGTCGGGCCGGCCCCAGCGGTTCGGCCAGAACCAGCGCGCCGATGATTGCAAGGCTGACCGGCTCGGTTTTCAGCAGCGCGGTCGCGATCCCAAAGCCCTGGCCGCGCATGGTCAGCAGCATGAACACGGTCGCGGCGATCTGCGCGGCTGCGCCCATCGCGGTGAAGGCCAGCGTCTGCGGTCCGACAGGCGGGACCGGCATGACCGGCGCCAACAGCAGCAGCACTATCAGCGCGAAGGGCAGACCGAAGACAAATCGAACCGCTGTCGCGCCAATGGTGCCTATGCGGCCGGAAAGCCCCGCTTGCGCCGCGTTGCGCCCTGTCTGCGCCAGCGCCGCGATCAGCGTGGCCGCGACCCAGATCATGCGCTGCGGACGGCCTCGATCATCCTGGCAACATTGTCGGGATCGGCGTCTGGGGTGATCCCGTGGCCGAGGTTGAACACATGCGGACCGCCGCGCAGCGCCCGCGTGATGCGCTGCGCCTCGGCCTTCAGATCGGGTCCGCCCGTGACCATGTGGTGGGGGGCCAGATTGCCCTGCACACAGCCATCGACCTGCACGTTCCGGGCCGCCCATTCCGCATCGACCGAGTTGTCCAGCGCCACGCAATCGGCCCCGGTCGCCCTTGCAAATCCGACATAGCGATCGCCCGCCTCACGCGGAAAGGCGATGACCGGAATACCCGGATGGCGCGTCTTGAGCGCTGCGATGATCCGCCTTGCGGGCGCGACCGCGAACGCGTCGAAATCGTCGCCGGCAAGGCTGCCTGCCCAACTGTCGAACAGTTTCACGACTTCCGCGCCGGCTTCGATCTGGGCGGAAAGATACAGGATCGTGGCCTCGGTGATGCGGTCGATCAGCGCGGCGAACGCGCTACGGTCGGCGGCCTTGAATGCGTGCGCCGGCCCCTGATCGGGCGTGCCGCGCCCCGCGATCATGTAGGTCGCTACGGTCCAGGGCGCCCCCGCGAACCCGATCAGCGCGGTTTGCGGCGGCAACTCGCCGGCCAGGATGCGAACGGTTTCATAGATCGGAGACAGCGTCTCGTGGACATCGTCGGCCGGCTTGAGCGCGGACAGATCGGCCGCGCTGGTGATGGTCGAGAGCCTGGGCCCTTCGCCCTGCACGAACCACAGATCTGCCCCCAGCGCCTGTGGCACAAGCAGGATGTCTGCGAACAGGATCGCCGCGTCGAACCCGAAGCGGCGAATCGGCTGCAGCGTCACCTCGGCGGCGAGTTCGGGATTGTAGCACAGCGACAGGAAATCGCCCGCCTGTGCCCGGGTCGCGCGGTATTCCGGCAGATAGCGACCGGCCTGGCGCATCATCCAGATTGGCGGCGTCGGCAGCGTCTCACCCGCCAGTGCGCGCAGCAGAAGTTTGGTCATGGTGCCTCCTTGCGCCCCATCAAGTCGAGGCGGCGGGCGTTGTCAAGCGCACGCCCGGCAGCTATGGCATGCCCATGAGACAGACGATCGACACGAAGAACCCGCTTAAGATCGGCACCCGCGGCTCGGTGCTGGCGCTGGCGCAGGCGCATGAGACCCGCGCCCGTCTGATGGCCGCCCATGACCTGCCCGCCGAGGCGTTCGAGATCGTGGTCATCAAGACGACCGGCGACCGGATCACGGACCGGCCCCTCAAGGACATCGGTGGCAAGGGCCTGTTCACCAAGGAGATCGAAGAGGCGCTGGGGCAGGGCGGGATCGATATCGCCGTGCATTCGATGAAGGACATGCCCACGCTGCAACCGGCCGGACTTTTGATCGACTGCCTTCTGCCGCGCGAGGATGTGCGCGACGCCTTTGTCAGTCCGCATGTCTCCGCGATCGCGGATCTGCCCGAAGGCGCGGTGGTCGGATCATCCAGCCTGAGACGCCGTGCCCAGCTGGCCCATCGTCGGCCCGACCTGAAGCTGGTCGAGTTTCGCGGGAATGTGCAGACCCGTTTGAAAAAGCTCGAGGACGGCGTCGCGATGGCGACGTTCCTGGCGATGGCGGGATTGCGGCGGCTGGACATGCTGCATGTCGCCCGCAGCGCCATCGACCCGGCGGAAATGCTGCCGGCCGTGGCGCAGGGGGCGATCGGCATCGAGCGCAGGACGGACGACGAGGCTGTCGCTGCCTTGCTGCATCCGATCAACGATGTCGCGACGACCCAGCGGATCACGGCCGAAAGGGCGTTTCTGGCCCGGCTTGACGGGTCCTGCGAAACACCGATCGGTGGCCTTGCCGAACTGATCGACGGCCGGCTTGTCCTGCGCGGCGAAATCCTGATGCCCGACGGGTCGATCGCCATCGATGGACGCCGTGAGGGCGAGATCGCGGACGGCGCGGCGATGGGTCGTGATCTGGCCGAGGAGTTGCTGTCCCAGGCGGGACCAGGGTTTTTCGATCATCTGTGATCGCCAGTCGGACCGTCACGCCGCCGCACAGCGCCGCAGAGGCCGAATTCCCGGCCAACCGGCGTTGTCGCGCCCTTGCCGGTCAGTAGCTGCGGATCAGCCCGACCAGCCGGCCCTGCACGCGGACGCTTTCTTCAGGCAGGATGCGTGTCTCGTAGGCCGGATTGGCAGCCTCGAGTGCGATCATCGAGCCGCGGCGGCGATATCTCTTCAGCGTCGCCTCGTGCCCTTCGACCAGCGCGACGATGATGTCGCCGTTGTCGGCCGTATCCTGTTCCCGGATGACCACCACATCGCCGTCGTTGATTCCGGCCTCGATCATCGAATCGCCCTTCACCTCCAGCGCGTAATGATGCTCGCGTCCCGAAAGCATGGTTCCGGGAACCGAAATGTGGTGCGAAACCTCGGAAATCGCCTCGATCGGAACGCCTGCGGCAATTCGCCCCATCAGAGGCAGTTCGACCGATGCGCTGTCCGCGATGCTCAGTGCGCCGCGCGGCCGGCCGGGGCGTTCATTGTTGATGACGCGCAACGAGAACCCTGTGTCTGTCGACGCCTCGGGCCTGGTCGCCACTGCGGCCAGACCCGCCAGAGCTTCTGGCAGGCGCACGATTTCCAAGGCGCGGGCACGATGCGGCAGGCGGCGGATGAAACCGCGCTCTTCCAACGCAGTCACCAGCCGGTGAATGCCGGACTTGGAGCGGAGATCCAGCGCATCCTTCATCTCGTCGAACGAGGGCGGGACGCCATCGCGCGCCATGCGCTTCTGGATGAACTCCAGCAGTTGAATCTGCTTCTTCGTCAGCATCGGCCCCACCCCGCCTCAAATGTTCCATGAATGTTCTAGCCCAAGGGGCGAATCACGTCAACAAACAGAACAGGATGCGGTGAAAAAACGATTAAGGCTCAGCGGTGAAGCGGCAGGAACTGCATGATCTCGCCGGCCTTGCGGGCGATATCGCCCGCCGGGCGGATCAGCAGCGCATCCGCCTGCGCCATCAGAGAGAGGCGGGCCGAGTCCTGGTCCGGAAAGGCCCGGATCGACGGCAGGTCGGCACCATCCTCCAGCCCCGCGCGCAAATAGTGTTGACGCCCTCCCTCGGGGGGCATGTCCTCGGCCAGCCTTGCGCGCCGATGCCGAAGCCCATCCGGCAAACCCTGCATCCCGCGAATGAGAGGCTGCATGAATAACATGCCGCAAATCATTGCAGAAACAGGGTTTCCAGGAAGGCCGATCATGGCTGTGCCGGCAATGCGCCCGGCCATCAGCGGCTTGCCGGGGCGCATCGCGATCTTGTAGAAGGCGCGCTGCATTCCAAGATCGCCTGCGACCTTGCCAATCAGGTCGTGGTCGCCGACCGACGCGCCGCCGATGGTCACGATCAGGTCCGCATCCGCGGCTGCGGCGAAGCTTTCGCGCAGGCTTTGTTCGGTGTCGCGCGCAATCGGCAGGATCCGCGCCTCGCCTCCCGCGTCGGTCACCTGCGCGGCAATTGCCAGATCGTTGGAGCTGATGATCTGTCCTTCGCGGGGCGTTTCGCCGGGCCGAATCAACTCGTCTCCTCCGGCCAGCACCGCGACCAGGGGGCGGCGCGCGACGGTCACATGCGGGACATTCATCGCCGCCAGCAGGCCGATATCGGCGGCGCTGAGCCGGCGTCCCGGCGCCAGCGCGTCGCCAGTCGAGAAATCGCCGCCGCGGGCGCGGATATGCCTCGCGTCGCCGCGGGTCGTGACGGTCAGCAGGTCGCCGTCGCGGCGCGCCTCCTCCTGCATCACGACGCGGTCATATCCCTTCGGAACCGGTGCGCCGGTGAAGATGCGGATGGCCGTTCCGGGCGAGGGTTGCCCATGCCAGGGATGGCCCGCCGCAGCCTCGCCGACCACCCGAAGCGGACCGGCCAGATCGGCATTCCGCATCGCATACCCGTCCATGGCCGCCGAATCGAAAGGCGGCTGTGTGAGTTGCGCGATCGCCGGTTCCAGCAGGGCGCGGCCCGCGGCCTGCGCCAAGGCCACGGTTTCGCCTTCCGGCGTGGAAGCCAGCGCCAGAACGCGGCTCAGCGCTTCCGCGACCGAAATCATCGATCTGCCCTGTAGTCGCCTGATTTTCCACCGCTTTTTGAAACCAGACGGATCCCTTCGATGGACATCGATTTCTGCGCGGCCTTCAACATGTCGTAGATCGTGAGACACGCGGTCGAGACGGCGGTCAGCGCCTCCATCTCGACCCCGGTGCGGCCGGTGGTGCGGACGGTGGCGGTGACGCGGATGCCGGGCAGTTGGTCATCGGGGTTCAGGTCAAGCGAGACCCTGGAGATCGGCAGCGGATGGCAAAGCGGGATGAGGTCGGCGGTGCGTTTCGCCCCCATGATGCCGGCCAGTCGCGCCACCCCCAGCACGTCCCCCTTCTTCGCGCCGCCACGGGCCAGTTCCAGAGTGTCGGCGGACATGATGACGCAGCCCTCGGCCGTGGCTTCGCGCGTTGTCTCGGACTTGTCCGAGACGTCGACCATGTGCGCCTGACCGGCGCTGTCGAAATGCGTCAGGCTCATGCCGCGCCTGCCGGGGCGACGTCAAGAATGCCGCGTGTCGCGGCGGCCACGTCGTCCTGCCGCATCAGGCTTTCTCCGATCAGGAAGCGACGCGCGCCGACCTGCATCATCCGCCTCAGGTCGCCGGGCGTGAAAAGGCCGCTTTCGCAGACGATGTCGCGATCCGGCGGAATGCGCGGAGCCAATGTGCGCGTCACATCAAGAGTGACCTCGAAGGTCTTGAGATTTCGATTGTTTATTCCGATCAGCGGGGATTTCAGGCGCAAGGCCCGATCCAGTTCGGCCGCGTCATGAACCTCGATCAGCGCATCCATGCCCCAATGAATGGCGGCATCCTCCAGTTCGGCCGCCAGGGCGTCATCGACCGAGGCCATGATGATGAGGATGCAGTCGGCCCCCCAGGCGCGCGCCTCGGCCACCTGATAGCTGTCGTAAAGGAAGTCCTTTCGCAGCGCGGGCAGGTCGCAGGCATCGCGCGCGGCGGTCAGGAATTCCGGCGCGCCCTGAAAGCTGGGTCCGTCGGTCAGGACCGACAGGCAGGCCGCGCCGCCGTCCTGATAGGCGCGGGCCAGCGCCGGCGGATCGAAATCGGGACGGATGACGCCCTTGGAGGGGCTGGCCTTCTTGATCTCGGCGATCAGGGCCGGTCCGGTCCGCGCCGTTTCGGTCAGGGCGCGGGCAAAGCCGCGCGGCGCCGAGGCTGTGCGCGCTGCGGCCTCGATATCGGCCAGCGGACGCGCGCGCCTTGCGGCGGCGACTTCGTCCAGCTTGTAGGCCTTGATCTTGTCGAGAATATCCATGGCTTGTTTCTAGCGCCGCGCATCCGGTGTGGAAAGGGGGCGGCGTCACCTTCCGCGCCTTCACGGGGCGTGATCGCCCTGGCCCGTCCAGTCGATGGGCCGGTCTCCGCGCGCGGACAACCAGTCATTGATCCGGCTGAACGGGCGGCTGCCAAAAAACCCGCGTCGGGCCGATAGCGGCGATGGATGAGCGGTCGCGATCACGAGGTCCTGCGGGCGTGGCAGCCCGGCGACGGCTTTGCGTGCCTGCGCGCCCCACAGGAGAAACGCGACCGGACCGTGTGCCTGGCTTGTGGCGACGGCTTGACGCGCAAGCCTGTCCCATCCCCAGCCTGCGTGGGCCCCGGCGCATCCCGGCGTCACCGAAAGCGACGTGTTCAACAGCAGAACGCCCTGCCGCGCCCAGGGCGACAGATCGCCCGTGACGGGGGCACTGCCAAGATCGTCTCGCAGTTCGGTGAAGATGTTGCTCAGCGATCGCGGCAAGGCGATGTGCGAAGCCACTGAAAAGGCAAGACCGTTGGCATGGCCCGGTGTCGGGTAGGGATCCTGGCCCAGGACGACGACACGGACCTGTTGCGGTGTGGTGGCCTCGAGCGCCGCAAAGAGCCGATCCTCGCCGGGAATCCAGTCCGGCCCGGCCAGACCGTCCAGCCGGGCGCGGATCGCCGGCCAATCCTCTCGAAAGAAGGGCAGATCGGCCCAGGCGGCGGGCGGCGTCACGTCTCGGGCGGGCCGGTGACCTCGGCCAATTGCGTCAGCCGTGCCTTCGCGGCGCCGCTGTCGAGCGACTCGACCGCGATCGCGACTCCTTCGCGCAGATCGCGGGCCTTCTCGGCGACCAGCAGGGCGGCGGCGGCGTTCAGCAGCACCGCGTCGCGATAGGCGCCGGCCTCGCCATCCAGCAGCGCGCGGAATGCCGCGGCGTTTTGCGATGGCTCGCCGCCAAGGATCGCCTCGAACGGGTGTCGCGACAGGCCCGCATCCTCGGGCGTCACGGTGAATTCTGTGATCTCGCCCTGCTTCAGGGCGGCGACCGCGGTATCGCCGGCAATGCTGATCTCATCGGTGCCGTCGCTGCCATGGACCAGCCAGGCTGCGTCGCTGCCCAGATCGCGCAGCACCTCGGCCATCGGGCGGATCCAGTCGGCCGAGAATGCGCCGGTCAACTGGCGGCGGACCGAGGCCGGGTTGGTCAGCGGCCCCAGCAGGTTGAAGACGGTGCGCGTGCCCAGTTCGGCGCGTGGCGGCCCGACATGGCGCATCGCCGGGTGGTGCATCGGCGCCATCATGAAGCAGATGCCCGCACGGTCGATGGCCCGCTGCGCGACGGCGGGCCCGCCCATGACGTTGATGCCCATCTGTGTCAGCGCATCCGCCGCGCCCGATTTCGAACTGAGGTTGCGATTGCCGTGCTTGGCGACAGGCACGCCCGCGCCCGCCACCACGAAAGCGGTCGCGGTCGAGATGTTCAGCGTGCCCTTGCCATCGCCACCGGTGCCGACGATGTCCATCGCGCCGGAAGGCGCGTGGACCCGATTCATCCGCGCACGCATCGCGCGGGCGGCGGCGGCGATTTCGTCAACGGTCTCGCCCCGCACCCGCAGCGCCATGAGGATACCACCGATCTGGGCGGGGGTCGCCGCGCCGTCGAACAGCGCCGAAAAGGCCGATTCGGCCTCGGGTCCGGTCAGCGGGCGAACGGCGGCAATGCCGATCAGCGGGCGGATATCGGTAATCATGCGGCGGCTTCGTCCTTGCGGCAGCGGCTCAGAAAATTCCGGATCATCTCGTGGCCGTATTCCGAGGCGATCGATTCCGGGTGGAACTGCACACCCTCGACCGGCAGGCTGGTGTGGACCAGCCCCATGATCGTCCCGTCATCCGAGGTCGCGGTGACCCGCAGGCAATCGGGCAGGCTCTCGGGCTGGACGGTCAGCGAATGATAGCGCGTCGCGTTCAGGGGCGAGGGCAGGCCGCTGAACACGCCGCTGCCGTCATGGCTGATGGCGTCAACCTTGCCGTGCAGGATCCGATTGGCGCGCACGACCTTGCCGCCGAACGCCTCGCCGATGGCCTGATGTCCAAGGCAGACACCGAACAGCGGAATGGCGCGGTCCGCGGCGGCGCGGATCAGATCGAGGCAGATCCCCGCCTGTGCCGGATCGCAGGGTCCCGGCGAGATCACGATGCCGTCAGGGCTGGTGGCCAGCGCCTCCGGGACGGTGATCTGATCGTTGCGGCGCACGCTCACCTCTGCCCCAGCCTCGCCCAGGTAATGCACAAGGTTCCAGGTGAAGCTGTCGTAATTGTCGATCAGAAGGATCATCTTGGGCGCCTTGATCTGTGGTGGCGGCTTGGGGGCGGTTTCCCCCCGGAAAACGGTTCGCTATAGATGGGGCAAAGCGCGCCGGGGGGTCAAGCCCGGCCGGGGGAAGAAGAGGCGCATGGCACGCGGATTCTGGACGGGTTTGACACATGGGGCCGCGCTGAGCGCGGCTGTCCTGGTGGTGGTGTCGCTGCTGTCGCCGTTGCCGGTGCCAAGGGCACCCGGCGACGACGGTCGTCTGGCGAATCCGGACGAGGCTGCGCCAGCGGCGGACCGGATGCCCATGACTGCGCCTGAGACTGCGCCTGGAATGCCGCAGGATGCCGCTTCGGACCCCCTCGAGGCCGCACCGGCGCAGCCCGAGGCCGCCGATGCCCCGCCGCCCGAAACACGGCCGATCACGTCACCTGCCGAGCCCCGCGGACAACCCGACGCCGAGGCGGTGGGGCTGCCCGTCGGTTCGGAATTCGGGCGTGGGGGCGATATCGCGCCGCGCTTGCCGGCCCAGCTGCGCGCGCCCGCCGACCGGCTGGACCAGAGCGACGCTCCGGCGGTCAGCGCGCCCGCGGCGGAACCGGCGCCGGTGGCGATCACCGGCAGCAATGCACGACCCGAGGTGCCCGGCGACGCGGCGCAACCCGCGCAGGACCTGCCTGCGGCGGGCGAGACGGCCCCCGCCTTCGAGCGCCCGCAGCCGCTGGACAGTCCGCTGCGGCGTTCCGTCCCGGACATGGCGCTTTCGGGCGAGGCAGACCGCAGCCCTGCGGCGCCGGGCCCGGCCACGCCGCAGCCGGTCGCCGCGGACCCCGACGCCGAGGCGGCGCAACCCGGGGACGAGACCGCGCCGGCGGCAGACACGGGCGATGCGATGCGGGCCCCCGCCATGCCTGCGCCTGCGCTGGATCTGACACTGCCCCCTGACCTGTCTGACCTGCGCCTGCGGAGGGAAGACTGACATGGCAGCCATCAACCCGGCCATCGCCGCAAGCCTTGCGCCCCCGGTGATGGCCGCGCGGCGCTGGTTGCAGGGGGTCGATTTTCCGGCCGACCGTCCGCTGCTGAATGTCAGTCAGGCCGCGCCGGTCGATCCGCCCCCCGAAGCGCTTCGACAGGCCATCGCCGAGGCCGCCCTGACACGGCCCGACGCACATCTCTACGGCCCTGTGCTGGGCAACCCGGATCTGCGCGATGCCGTCGCGGCCGAATTCAGCCGGGCCTATGGCGGGACGGTCGCGGCGGGGCAAGTCGCGATCACTCAGGGCTGCAATCAGGCCTTTTGCGCTGCCATCACGACCCTGGCCGGCGCGGGCGATGAGGTGATCCTGCCGGTGCCGTGGTATTTCAATCACAAGATGTGGCTGGACATGCAGGGCATCACCGCCCGGCCTCTGGGCTGCGGACCGGACATGCTGCCGGACCCGGAGCGGGCACAGACCCTGATCGGGCCGCGCACCCGCGCGATCGTGCTGGTCACGCCCAACAATCCCTCTGGCGCCGAATATCCCGCCGCGCTGGTGGCCGCTTTTCACGATCTGGCGCAGCGTCATGGAATCGCGCTGATCCTTGACGAGACCTATCGCGACTTCGACAGTCGCGACGGCGCGCCCCACGACCTGCTGACCCGTCCGGACTGGGATCGGACGGTCATCCAGCTTTACAGTTTCTCGAAGGCCTATCGCCTGACCGGACATCGCGTCGGCGCCATGATCGCCTCGGTCGAGCGGATGGCGGAGGTCGAGAAATTTCTGGATACCGTCGCCATCTCGACGTCGCAGCTTGGTCAGATCGGCGCGCTTTGGGGCATGGTGCATCTGCGCGACTGGCTGGCCGGCGAACGGGCCGGGATCCTTGCCAGGCGCGCCGCGACCCTTGCCGCGCTGGACGGCTTGCCGGGCTGGGAAACGCGCAGTGCGGGCGCCTATTTCGCGTGGGTCCGCCACCCCTTCGATCGCTCATCGGCGGAACTGGCGCCGCGCATGGTCAGCGAGATCGGCGTGCTGACGCTGCCGGGCACGATGTTCACCCCCGGCAACGATCCGCAGGGCGCCGACCATTTCCGGCTGGCCTTCGCGAATGTCGGGGCGGACGACATGGCGGAACTGGCGCGAAGGCTTGGCCGGTTCCGGGCCTGAAGGCTTGTGGCGGGGCGGTGGCCGTCATAAAGACGGCGGCACGACGTTTCCAAGGAAGGCTGCGTGATGAAAAACCTGCGTACGCAAGGAAAATCGCTCATCGTCTGGATCCTGATGGGCCTGCTGGTTCTGGGTCTTGGCGGATTCGGGGTGACCAGCTTTTCGGGCGGCTCGGTCGAGATAGGCTCGGTCGGCGACACGAAGGTGACGGCTGACGAATACGCACGCAGTCTGCAGAACGAGATCAATTCCTATTCGCGCCAGACCGGTCAGCCCTTCTCGATGGCTCAGGCGCAGGCGATCGGTCTGCCGCAGGCCGTTCAGGCGCAGTTGTTCACCGGCGCGGCGCTTGAAGAACAGGCGCGGCGGATCGGCGTGTCGGTCGGCGATGAACGCGTCCGCCAGACGATCCTTGAAGCGGACGCCTTCACCGGACCGAACGGCAATTTCGATCGCGTCGCCTATGCCGAGATTCTGCGTCGCGAGCGGATGTCCGAGGCCGAATTCGAAGCCGCCGTCCGCACCGACGAGGCGCGGATGCTGATCCAGCGCGCGGTGGTCGGCGGGGTCACGGTGCCCGAGGCGATGGTTCATCAAACGACGAAGTGGTTGCTGGAGACGCGCGATCTGTCCTGGCGCGAACTGACCGAGGACGATGTATCGGCTTCGGGCACCAGCCCGGACGAAGAGACCCTGAAATCCTGGCACCAGGCCAATGCGGCCCGGTTCACCGCTGCCGAGATCCGCAAGCTGACCTATGTCTGGCTGACACCCGAGGCGCTGGCCGGCGAGGTCGATCTGGACGAGAAAGCCCTGCGCGACCTGTACGAGGCCAGCATCGACCAGTATCGCCAGCCCGAACGCAGGATCGTGGGCCGTCTGGTGTTTTCCAGCCGTGACGAGGCCGAGGCCGCGAAGGCCAGCATCGACGCCGGTGAACAGCCGTTCGAGGCCTTCGTGCTGCAGCGCGGGCTGACGCTGGACGATGTCGATCTGGGCGAGATGACCCGGCAGGATCTGGGCGCGGCCGGCGATGCCGTGTTCGCCCTTGAGCAGCCGGGCGTGGTGGGCCCGGTGGACACCGACCTGGGGCCGGCGCTGTTCTCGATGAACGCGATTCTCGAACCGGTCGACATCCCGTTCGAAAAGGCCCGGGCCGATCTGCGCCAGGAGGCGGCCCTGGATCGTGCCGCCCGCATCATCGACGACCGCAGCGGCGAGTTCGAGGATCTGCTGGCCGGGGGGGCGACGCTGGAAGAGGTGGCCGACGAGACACCGATGCAGCTGGGCCAGATCGACTGGATCGCGGGCGAGCCGGCCGAAGAAGGCAGCATCGCGGGTTATGAAGCGTTCCGCGAGCAGGCCGCGCAGGCGACGGAAGCCGATTTCCCGCAGCTGACGCGGCTGGCAGATGGCGGGGTGTTCGCGCTGCGCGTCGATCAGATCGTCCCGCCGACGCTGAAGCCCTTTGACGAAGTCCGTGACGCGGTGGCCGATGACTGGCGTGCCGCCGAGATTCACCGGCAGCTTCTGGCGCGTGCCGAGGAAATGCGGGTCCAGGCCTCCGCCGCCGCCGCGTCGCCCGGCCCGGACGTGTCGCCCTCGCCCGACGCCGGCACCTCACGCGTGGCAACGCCCGAGGCGCCCGAAGATGCGCCGCGGCCGGATGCGGCGGGCGAAGACCCGGCCGCGGATTCCGGTGCCGGTACCGGCCAGGCGTCGCCCGCCCAGACCCTCGCCTGGCGGTCCGAAACGGATGTGACACGCGATGGCTGGATCGAGAGCGTTCCGGCCGAGATCATCGCGCGGGCCTTTTCCATCGACCAGACCGGCGAGATCGAGGTCGTCGATGCCGGGAACCGGGTGTTCCTGGTGCGGCTCGACGCGATCGGCGAGGCGGATCTGACCAGCGAGGATGCCCTGAGGGTGATGGATGCGGTGACGGCACGCCTGAGCCAGACACTTCAGGCCGATCTGTTTGATTATTATGCCCGCGCGGCGCAGCGGCTGGGCGGATTGCAGCTGAACCAGTCTGCCATCAATGCGATCGACGCGCAGGTCCAATGATGGAGCTGACGCCGGATTTTCCGACCTTCGAGGCTGGCTGGACGGCGGGACAGAACCAGCTTGTGACGATCCGGCTGGCCGCCGATCTGGACACTCCGGTCAGCCTGATGCTGAAGCTGGCCGAGGCGGCGCCGCAAAGTTTCATGCTGGAATCGGTGACGGGTGGCGAGCTGCGTGGTCGCTATTCGGTCGTCGGCATGAAGCCGGACCTGATCTGGGACTGTCGCGACGGCAAGGCGCGCATCAACCGTCAGGCGCGGTTCTCGGACGAGTTCCTGCCCGACGAGCGCCCCGCGCTGGACAGCCTGCGCGCCCTGATCGCCGAGAGCGCGATCAAGACCCTGCCGGATGGTGTCCCGCCGGTCGCCGCGGGTCTGTTCGGCTATCTCGGCTATGACATGATCCGTCTGGTCGAATATCTGCCGGACGTGAATCCCGACCCGCTGGACTTGCCGGATGCGATGCTGATGCGCCCCTCGGTGGTGGCCGTGCTGGATGGTGTGAAGGGCGAGGTGACACTGTGTGCCCCCGCCTGGCATGACGGATCGGACAATGCGCGCGCCGCCTATGCCCGCGCCGCGGAACGGGTGATGGACGCGCTGCGGTCGCTGGACCGGCAGCCTTCGGAACCGCGGGCGCTTGGCCAGGACGCCCGGATCGGCGAGCCGGTTTCGAACTTCAGCAAGGCGGACTATCTGGCCGCCGTCGAGAAGGCCAAGGATTATATCCGCGCCGGCGACATCTTTCAGGTCGTGCCGTCGCAACGCTGGCGCATGGATTTTCCGTTGCCGCCCTTTGCGCTGTATCGCAGCCTGCGGCGCACCAACCCGTCGCCCTTCATGTTCTTTCTGAACATGGGCGGGTTCCAGATCGTCGGGGCCAGCCCCGAAATCCTGGTGCGGCTGCGTGATGGCGAGGTGACGATCCGGCCGATCGCGGGCACGCGCCCGCGCGGCGCCGACGAGGCCGAGGATCGCGCGCTCGAGGCCGACCTTCTGGGTGACCAGAAGGAGCTGGCCGAGCATCTGATGCTGCTGGATCTGGGTCGAAACGATGTGGGCCGCGTGGCGCGTCCCGGCACGGTGCGTCCGACCGAGCAATTCACCATCGAACGCTACAGCCATGTGATGCATATCGTGTCGAATGTCGTGGGTGAACTGCGCGAGGGCGAGGATGCCTTGTCGGCTCTGCTGGCGGGGTTGCCCGCCGGAACCGTATCGGGCGCGCCAAAGGTGCGCGCGATGCAGATCATCGACGAGCTGGAACCCGAAAAGCGCGGGGTCTACGCGGGCGCTGTCGGCTATTTCGCCGCCAACGGCGAGATGGACATGTGCATCGCCCTGCGGACCGGCGTCATCAAGGACCAGACGCTGTATATCCAGGCCGGCGGCGGCGTGGTCTATGACAGCGACCCCGAGGCGGAGTTCGAGGAAACCGTGAACAAGAGCCGCGCGTTGCAGCGCGCGGCCGAGGGCGCGGCGCGATTCGTGCGCGGGAACACCTGAGCCGGCTGTGCAGCCTCATCGACGGGCTGAGCGGCAGGGATGAAAAGAGGGCGGCCCGAAGGACCGCCCTTTTTGCTGTTTGCGCAACTGATCAGTTGCTGGCCGGCTGCTCGGCCTCCGCGTCATCTTCCATCGGCTCCATCTCCGACGGGGCCGCCTCGTCGTCCATCATCTGCCCATCCGCGGGGGCCATGGTGCCGTCGGCGGGCGACATCGTGTCATCCATCGGGGCCATGGTGCCGTCGGCCGGTGCCATGGTGTCATCCATCGGGGCCATCATGTCATCGGCTGGCGCCATGGTGTCATCCTCCGGGGCCATCGCGCCGTCCGCCGGTGCGCTTTCGTCCTCAGGCGCCACCGCGTCGGCTGCGGGGCCGACTCTGGGCACTTCCGCACGCTCGCGGAAGACGTATTGGGGGGCCGCTTCGGCTTCTTCCTTGGTCAGTTCGGTGATGATCTCTTGCGCGTCGTGGTTGACGGTCAGCCGATCCCACGGGACGGCAATCTGCTTTTCGCCAATGCCAAGAAAGCCGCCGACGCCGATGATGGCCGCAATCATCTCGCTTGTCTCGCCATCCACGATCAGGTCATTGATGTCACCGATCGCAGCACCCTCGGGCGACATCACGGTCGCATCGGTGATCCATTCCAGCCGAATCTCGTTGGCGGCCTGCTGCTGAGCGATCTTTCCGCTGGATGCCAGTTCGGCCTTCATCGCCTCTTCATCGGCCGCGGCGGCGTCCGCATCGGCGGCCATCTCGCCTTCTGCCGGGTCCGTGGCCAATTCGCCTTCGGCCGGTTCGGTCGCCAACGGCATCGTTTCGCCATCCGCCTCCTGGGTGGTCATCGCCGGATCTTCGCTGGCCGCGTTCTCGTCCTGCGCGAACGCAGGAACAAGCGAGAGGGGCAGCACCAGGGCGGTCGTCATGAGAATCTTGCGCATATTGTCCTCCATATCGTGAGTGCGTTACACCGGTATGCGCCGGTGTCTCGCTTTCATCAGACTTCGAAAAGACAACGTGGGGGCCCGGCCCGCGGTTCCGGCAAACCGACACATGCCCGCGGATTTTCGCCATCGGATCATCGACAGCACGCAGAATCCGGGACCGGGCCGGATGAATTCGGTCTGCGGTATCAGATGGTGTCGTAACGGATTTCGGCTCTGGCGGCGGCTTGCCTGCCGGTTCCGGGCGATCGCCCTCGCTCAGTCCTCGCCGCGGTAGGGCTGGACATATTGCAGCGCCATGTCCCAGGGAAAGAAGATCCAGGTGTCCTGGCTGACCTCGGTGATCCAGCTCTGGACCATGGGCTTGCCCTTTGGCTTGGCATAGACCGTCGCGAAATGCGCCTTGGGATACATCTGGCGGATCAGTTCCAGCGTGCGACCGGAATCGACCAGATCATCGACCACCAGGATGCCGTCGCCATCGCCCATCAATGTGGCATCGGGGCGTTTCAGAACCTCCAGCTGGCCTTGTCCGGCCTCGTTGCCGACGCCCTTGTAGGATCGGATCGAGATCGTGTCGATCGTGCGGATGTCCAGTTCGCGCGCAACGATCATGGCGGGCACCAGCCCGCCGCGCGTCACCGCCACGACGGCCCGCCACGCCGTCCCGTCCAACCGCCATGCCAGCGCACGCGCATCGCGATGCAATTGATCCCAGCTGACGTGAAAACCCTTCTCGTGGGGCAGGCGGTCCGTCATCGCAGTCTCCTTCATTGGCGCAGGATCAGCGAGACGCCCAGCAGGCCGATGGCCATGGCCGCCCCCCTGTCGATCCAGAATTTCGCCGCATAATAGCGTCGCCGCAGCAAAGGCAAAGCCATCAGGCAGGCCAGCGCGGTATAAAAACCGATCTCGACGGTCAGGGCGGTGAGATAGATCGCCGCCTTGTCGGCCAGGAACAGCGCCGACGGGAAGATCGACAACAGCACCGCCGAGTAGAACAGCGCAGGCTTGGGGTTGGACAGGTTCAGGACCATGCCGCCCCAGAATGTCATCCCCAGACGCGATTCGGCCGGATCGGGCAGCGGATCGGCGGCGTGGTGCCACATTTTCCACGCAATCCAGACCAGATAGGTCCCACCCGCGAACTTCAGTGCCACATAGGTCCAGGGGAACAGCCGGAACATCACCGTCAGTCCCAGCAACGCGGCCAGGCACCAAGCCGACGCGCCCATCGCCAGGCCCCAGCCATAGGGCAGGGCGCGGGCGCGACCCATCGCGAAGGCCGACTGGCTGACCGCGATGATGCCGGGGCCGGGCGACAGGATTGCCAGCGCCAGCGTGCCCACGAACAGGGACAGCTGCTCTGCCGTGATCTGCATCATGCTGCGTCGTCGCGGCCCGGATGGTGACGATCCGGCTGGATCATTCCTTGACCACGGTTGCGATGTCGGGCGCGTCCACGGCCTTCATGCCGACCACATGATAGCCGGCATCGACGTGATGGGTCTCGCCGGTGACGCCAGCGCCCAGGCGCGACAGCAGGTACAACGCCGAATTGCCGACATCCTCTTGTGTGACATTGCGGCGAAGGGGCGAGTTCAGTTCGTTCCATTTCATGATGTAGCGGAAATCGCCGATCCCGCTGGCGGCCAGCGTCCGGATCGGGCCGGCGCTGATGGCGTTGACGCGAATGCCGTCCTTGCCGAAATCCTCGGCCAGATAGCGGACGCTGGCCTCAAGCGCGGCCTTGGCGACGCCCATGACGTTGTAGTGCGGCATCACGCGCTCGGCCCCGTAATAGGTCAGGGTCAGCAGGCTGCCGCCATCGGGCATCATCGCCGCGGCACGCTTGGCAACGGTGGTGAACGAGAACACCGAGATGTCCATCGTCTTGAGAAAGTTGTCGCGCGTGGTTTCGGCATAACGTCCGCGCAACTGATCCTTGTCGGAAAAGCCGATGGCGTGGACGAGGAAGTCCATCCTGCCCCATTCTTCCCCGAGGCGGTCGAACAGCCTTTCGACCGAACTTTCGTCGCCCACATCGCAGGGCAGAACCAGCGACGATCCAAGCTGTGCCGCCAGCGGATCGACCCGCTTCTTCAACGCCTCGCCCTGATACGAGAACGCAAGCTCGGCGCCGGCGCCCGCCAGCGCCTTCGCGATGCCCCACGCGATCGACTTCTCATTCGCGAGCCCCATGATGAGACCGCGCTTGCCGGCCATCAGGCCTGTACCTTGCTCGCTTGACATGTGCCGCCCCTCGCGCTTTCAACCCTTTGTAACGTGATTAGGGCAACTATACAGTCGTATCAAGCACAAGGGGACGATGATGAGCGACCGGACCGGAATATTCGCGGGTGACGACCCGTTCGCGATCGCCCGCGCCTGGCTGGCCGAGGCCGAAGCGACCGAACCGAACGATCCCAACGCGATCGCGCTGGCGACGGTCGATGCCGACGGCCTGCCAGATGTGCGGATGGTGCTGTTGAAAGAGATCGAGGGCGAGGGCACCGAGGGCGGCTTTGTCTTCTACACCAACTACGAAAGCGCCAAGGGCCGGCAGATCGAAGCGACCGGCAAGGCGGCCTTCGTGATGCACTGGAAATCGCTGCGGCGTCAGATCCGCGTGCGTGGGACGGTGACTCGCGAGGAGGGCCCGCGCGCCGACGCCTATTACGACAGCCGCTCGCTGCAAAGCCGGATCGGGGCGTGGGCCTCGGCCCAGTCACGCCCTCTGGACAGTCGCGGGACGCTGCTGGCGGCCGCGGCACGTCAGGGCCTGATCCACGGGACGCGCCCGAAGCGTCCGCCCTTCTGGGGCGGGTTTCGGATTTCCCCTCAGCAGATTGAATTCTGGAGTGACGGTGCGTTCCGCTTGCATGATCGTTTCGTCTGGCAGAAACAGTCCGACCTTGGCTGGAAGGTGTGCCGTTTGTCTCCATGAGGGTTGACCGACCCGGGCATGTGGTCGACCATCACGTCATGTTGTGTGCCGAAAGGCTTGGGATATCAGCCCTGTCTGCTATGATTCTGCGTAATCAATTCATTTGAATGAAATGAGAGGAACGCGTAATCTCGCAGGAGGCGCAGTGTTCGTTGCGCGATGTGTGGTGGGAAGATGACTGACGAAACCGGCGTGAAACTCATCTCGGGCGAGGTCAAGTGGTTTGACCCGACAAAGGGCTATGGGTTCATCCTGAATGCCGATGGTGGCCCCGATATTCTGTTGCACGCCAATGTGCTGCGCAATTTCGGCCGCAGTTCGGTCGCCGACCAGTCGCGCGTGACCGCCTGGGTCCAGCCGACGAATCGCGGCCTGCAAGCCACCGAAGTCACCGAGATCAGGCCGCCGGCGTCCGACGGGACACCGCCGATCGCCGATCTCAACAGCACGGTCATCGAACATCTCGAATCGTTGCCCCTGCGTCCGGCGCGGGTGAAATGGTTCGACAAGGGCAAGGGCTTCGGCTTTGCGAATATCTTTGGTCATCCCGACGATGTGTTCATCCATGTCGAGGTTCTGCGCCATTCCGGTTTTTCGGATCTGGTGATCGGCGAAGCGATCGGCATCCGCGTTGTCGAGGGACCGCGCGGGCTGATGGCCGCCCAGATCACCAGCTGGGATCGTGGCGACGAAAAAGCGGACCTCGCCATGTCCCCGGAGTTCGACATGTCCCCCGACCTCGCTGACGAGGACGACACGGACCGGAACGACTACATGGCCCATGTCGCGGAATAGCGGCCGCGGCGTCTTTGCTCTTGTCGCAGTGCTGTGCTCCGCCCTGGCGGTCTTTCCGCTTGCGTCGGCCGCGGCCGGGACGCAGACGGCAGACTGCGCGGTTGATCGCGCAATCTTCATGACCGCGACGGGCATCGTGCCGTTCACGGTCGAGGTGGCCGATGACGCCGATGAGCGCGCCCGCGGGTTGATGTTCCGGCGCGACCTGGCTGCGGGGCAGGGGATGCTGTTCATCTACGACACGCCGCGCAAGGTCTCGTTCTGGATGCGCAACACGCTGATTCCGCTGGACCTGATCTTCATGGATTCGCGCGGCGTCATCCGGCACATCCACCCGATGGCGACACCGCTGGACGAAACGCCGATCCCGGGCGCTGCCGACGGTGATTCGCAGCCCGAGCGGCTGATGGTCCTGGAAATCGCCGGAGGCGAGGCCGCGCGGCTGGGTCTGGCGCCGGGTCAGGCCATGGCCTATCCGCGTCTTGACCGCGGGCAGGCCGCCTGGCCATGCCGCTGACGCCCTCTTCCCCCTGCCAGGATCATCGGCTAGAAGCCTGTGTGTCGGGGCGTAGCGCAGCCTGGTAGCGCGACGGTTTTGGGTACCGTAGGTCGGAGGTTCGAATCCTCTCGCCCCGACCATCTGCAATCCGCCAGCGACAGGGCCAGCGACAGGGAATTGCCTGCGCGGGATCGCGTGCGCTGAAAATGCCTGTCGCATGGGTCGCCGCCAGCGTCGAAAGATGCGCGACGAAACCGGAAAACCGCGATAGGACGACAGGATGGATGAACGTTTGATCGGCAGACGCGCCGCCTTGCGCGGCATCCTGGCCCCGCTGGGGGCCTGGGCGCTGCACCCCGCATTCGCAATGGCGGCGCTGCCGTCCCCCTTGCTGAGCGAGGCGGTTCCGACCGACGCGACCATCGCCTTCACGGGCCATTCGATGCTGGCCGCGATCTTTCCCAACGACAACCGGGCCCATAATGATGGCGTGGATTTCCCGTCCTTGTGGCAGGGCGAGACTCATTTCGATTTTCTTGGCTGGTCCTCGAACGCCAGGCGGTGGCGGGCGAAGGGATATGCGCGGACGGGTCGCTATGACCAGCTGGTGATGACGGATCTGGGCGATCTGAAGACGGGGCTGCCGCACCCTGCTTCACCCGAGGGTCGGCAGAACCTGCAGCATCTCTACTGGTTCGCCATGACCGCCATCGCACAGAAGGCCCGTCCAGTGCTTTACATGCCCTGGTCGCCCGTGACCGCGGATCTCGACAGGGACGGCCTGCCGGTCATCCATTTCGAACGCCAATGGCTGGAGGCAAGGACAGGCCAGGCGGTGTGGGTGATTCCGGCCGGGTTATTCGTGCGCGCGGTCCGCGATCGCCATGCCGACGAGCAGCTGTTCGTCGATCCGGTCCATCTGCGTCCGAACGGTCCCGTGCCGACCGGACTGGCCTATCTGACCTATCAGTTCTTTACCAAGACGCGGGTGCCCGATCCGACGCTTTTCCCCGAGATGGAGGAACTGGCCTGGCGCGTGTTGCAGGATTATCGGTGGGCGGGATTCGGCGGCGAAACGGCCGTCCCGCCGCTGGAAATCGACGATCCGCTGCCCGACCCGGCGCCGCTGCCACCGGCCTGACCGGGGCGCGTGAGGCGTCCTGCGGACCGCCTTTGAACGCTTGCGACGTTTACCCGGACGCTTGCAGCGCAGCCACGATGCCGCCGAAATCGCTGGCCTTCAGGCTTGCGCCGCCGACAAGCGCGCCGTCGACATGCGCGATCGCGAAGATCTCGGTCGCATTGCCGGGCTTGACGCTGCCCCCATACAGCAGCCGGACGTCGGCCGCGTCGGCGACACGGGCCTGCAACCGATCGCGCATCAGCGCATGGACCTCGGCGATCTGGTCGTTTGTCGGGGTGCGGCCGGTGCCGATCGCCCAGACCGGTTCATACGCGATCACGGTGTTGCGGGCGGTGGCCTGTTCGGGAATCGAGCCCGCCATCTGCGAGGCGATGATATCCAAAGTCTCGCCTGCGTCGCGCTGCGCCTCGGTTTCGCCGACGCAGATGATCGCGATCAGACCCGCCTCATGCGCCGCCGCGGCCTTCGCCGCCACATCCGCATCGGTTTCGCCGTGATGGGCGCGGCGTTCGGAATGGCCAAGGATCACGTATGAGGCACCCGCATCCTTCAGTTGATGCGCCGAAATGTCGCCGGTATGCGCCCCCGAGACCGCGTGGTGACAATCCTGCCCGCCGATCGCGATCGGGCAGTCTGCGGTGCGCGCCTTCATGGCATGGATCAGGACGGCTGGCGGGCAGATCAGAACCTCGCAGCCGGGTTCGGGATGCTCTGCGCACAAGGCGTCGATCTCGGCGAGGGTGGCCAGATCTCCGTTCATCTTCCAGTTTCCAGCGGCCAGCTTGCGTCGTGCCATCTTGTCCTCCTGCGCTTTTCAACCCGATTAAGCGCACAGGAGGGTCGGCGCAATCATGAACCCGCCCGACGCCGACCCATCGGGGCGGCGTCAGAGCCTAGTCGGTTGCGGCGCGGCTGCCTTCCAGAGGCTCGAACCGGACCGATTCGCCGCAGCCGCAGGCGTCGGTGACATTCGGATTGCGGAACCGGAAGCCGGACTCGAGAAGGCCGGTCTCATAGTCGATCTCGGTGCCGAACAGGAACATCTGCGCCATCGGCGCGATCACCACCCGTGCCTCGCCCTGCTCGACCACCTCTTCATTGGGGTTCGGCGTTTCCGCCATCTCCATCGTGTATTCCATGCCGGCGCAACCGCCCTTTTTCAGGCCGATTCGCAGCCCGAAGGCGTTCTTGCCCGCCATCAGCCGCGCGATCTGGCGCTCGGCCGAGGGGGTGATGGTCACAGGGGATGCGCCCGGGATGCCGAACATGACGAAGCCCTTTCGATTTCTTCCGTTCAAAGATAAGGGCGAAGGCAACACGTCTCAACCCCGGCACGCGCGATCTTCCCGCGCCGGCGCCGCGACCCGGCCTGATCGGCGCGCAGCCGGCCCGGTCCAACCGCCGCCAGCGAGGGCGGGGTGGTGCGTTACATGAAGCCCAGTTCCAACCGCGCCTCGTCAGACATCATGTCCATGCCCCACTGCGGCTGGAAGGTCATCTCGACATCGACCTGCTTGACGCCCGCCAGCGGTTCGACCGCGTCCGCGACCCATCCGGGCATCTCACCGGCCACCGGACAGCCCGGCGCGGTCAGCGTCATGATCACCCGCACCTCGTTCGCGGCGTTGATGTCGATCGTGTAGATCAGCCCGAGATCGTAGATGTTCACCGGGATCTCGGGATCGTAAACCGACTTGCAGGCCTCGACCACGGATTCGTAGAGCGGATGGTCGGTGCTTGAGGGCGCGATCAGCGGCGCGCCTTCCATCATGGGTTCCGTCATGCTGTGTTCCTGTCAATTCCGACTATTTATATAGGGCACCACCCGGTTCGGGTCCAGCCCGGCGCCGCGTTGCGGTTGCCCGACAAAGCGGATAAGCACCGGTGGTTTCGCAGCAGGCGCCCCGATGACCGACCACTTCTCGTTTACCCTCAAAGCCACGGATGGCCGCGCCCGCAGCGGCGTGATCCGAACCCCGCGCGGAGAGATCCGGACTCCGGCCTTCATGCCGGTGGGAACCGCGGCTACGGTCAAGGCGATGCTGCCGGAATCGGTGCGCGATACGGGCGCCGACATCCTGCTGGGCAACACCTACCATCTGATGCTGCGCCCCGGGGCCGAGCGGGTCCAGCGTCTGGGCGGGCTTCACAAGTTCATGAACTGGGATCGTCCGATCCTGACCGACTCGGGCGGGTTTCAGGTCATGAGCCTTGGCCCGCTTCGCAGGCTGACCGAGGAGGGGGTCACCTTCGCCAGCCATATCGATGGCTCGAAACATCACCTCACGCCCGAACGCAGCATGGAGATCCAGCGTCTTCTGGGCAGCGACATCGTGATGGCCTTCGACGAATGTCCCGCGCTGCCCGCCACCGAGGACGACGTGGCGAAATCCATGCGCCTGTCGATGCGATGGGCCGAACGGTCCCGCGACGCGTTTGGCGACCGTCCCGGCCACGCGCTGTTCGGCATCATGCAAGGCGGCGTGACCCGCGCGCTGCGCGAGGAATCGGCCAGCGCGTTGACCGCGATCGGGTTCGACGGCTACGCCATCGGCGGCCTCGCCGTGGGCGAGGGCCAGGCGGCGATGTTCGGTGTGCTGGACTATGCAACCGATTTCCTGCCCGCCGACAAGCCGCGCTATCTGATGGGCGTCGGCAAGCCCGACGACATGGTCGGCGCCGTGCAGCGGGGGGTGGACATGATGGATTGCGTGCTCCCCTCGCGCTCGGGCCGGACCGGGCAGGCCTGGACGCGGCGCGGACAGGTCAACATCAAGAACGCCCGCCACCAGGACGATCCGCGACCGCTTGACGCGGATTGCACCTGCCCGGCCTGCCGGTGCTATTCCCGGGCCTATCTGCACCATGTTTTCCGCGCCGGCGAGATGATCAGCGGCATGCTGCTGACCTGGCACAACCTGCAATATTATCAGGATCTGATGGCGGAGCTGCGCGAAGCCATCGCCAGAGGGCGGCTTGATGCCCGCGTGGCCGGGTTCCACGCCTTGCGCGCCGAGGGTGACATCCCCGCACTCTAGCGCTTCTCGACGAAACCCCGGTCCGGGGCGGTCAGCGTGGGGTGGACCCTTCCCATCCGCCCGGCTTGGCCTTATTGCGTCCTGATCGGCGGACGAACCGCCCAAGCCGGAAAGAGCTGAATGACCCAGGACATCATCACGATCACGCGGACCGAGGATCTCGCCCGCTTCTGCGCGGCCGCCAAGACCGCCCCCTATGTCACCGTGGATACCGAGTTCCTGCGCGAGCGGACCTACTGGTCACGGCTTTGCCTCATCCAGATGGCGATTCCGCCAGCCTCGACCGCCCATGACGATGGCGGGGACGCGGTTCTGGTCGATCCGCTGGCCGAGGGTCTTTCGCTGGAACCGCTTTACGACCTGTTCCGCCACGAGGCGACCGTGAAGGTCTTCCATGCCGCGCGGCAGGACCTCGAGATCTTCTATCACGATGCCGGGGTTTTCCCCGTTCCGCTGTTCGACACCCAGGTGGCGGCAATGGTCTGCGGGTTCGGCGAGCAGGTCGGCTACGAGACGCTGGTCCGCAAGATCGCCAAGGCCAATCTGGACAAGTCCTCGCGCTTTACCGACTGGTCGCGCCGGCCGCTGTCGGATGCCCAGAAATCCTATGCGCTGGCCGACGTCACGCATCTGCGCGCGATCTACGAATTCCTGGATGCCGAGCTGAAGAAAAACGATCGCGAAAGCTGGCTGGTCGAGGAGGTCGGGGTGCTCGAGGACCCCGAGACCTATATCAACCGCCCCGAAGAGGCCTGGCTGAAGGTCCGGACACGCACCAATTCGCCGCGCTTCCTTGCCATCCTGCGCGAACTGGCGCGGTTCCGCGAAGCCTATGCACAGGAACGCGACATTCCCCGCAGCCGCGTGTTCAAGGACGATGCGATGATCGAGATCGCCTCGACGAAGCCTGCGACCGAGGCCGATCTGGGCCGCTCGCGCCTGCTGCTGCGCGAGGCGCGCAAGGGCGAGATCGCGGCGGGCATCCTGGCGGCGGTGCGGACCGGGCTGGATACGAAGGATCTGCCGCAGCCCAGGAAAGAGGAACCCGGCAGGCCCGGAAACGCCGCCCTGTCCGACCTGCTGCGCGTGCTGCTGAAGGCAAAGGCGGACGCGGCAGGTGTGGCGCCCAAGCTGATTGCGTCATCCGCCGAACTGGACGCGATCGCGACCGGTGAACGCGACCTGCCCGCGCTGCATGGCTGGCGCGCCGAGGTCTTTGGCAACGACGCGCTGCGCCTGGCCACGGGCGAGATCGCCCTTTCCGCGCGCGGGGGTGCGGTGCGCGTCGTTCCGGCATCATGACCCGGCCGTGAGCCAGCACGTCAGACTGACCCGCCCCTGGCCCGACGATACCGCGACGATCGCGGCGGTCATGTCGCAGTAGCAGGTGACGCGTTGGCTGACAGCGGCACCATGGCCCTACGGCGCGGCCGAAGCGGCGGCGTTTGTCGACAGCGCGGGGCTGGACGAATATCCCGTCCGGCTGTGCGACCGTCTGGTTGGCATGGTGCGTGCGGGACAGAGTTTCGGCATCTGGATCGCGTCGGGCCATCAGCGGCAGGGCATCGCGTTGCGGGCCGCCATACTGGCTCTGTCGCGTCGGTTCCTGGCCGGCGCCGCGGCTGTGGATGTGACCCATCTGGAAGAAAACCATCGCGTGGCGGTGCTGCTGGAACGGCTGGGTTTCCGGCCGACCGGCGCCGTCACGCTGTGGTCGCACCCCCGGCAGAAGCATCTGCCGGGGGTGTCGCTGCGGCTGTCACGGCAAGACACGGGATCTCGCTGGTCACGTCGCGGCTGGTGATCGACGCCTATCGGCCCGCCGACCTGGAATCGCTGCATCGGATCGCCTCGGCCCCGCAGGTCGCCCGGATGTTGCTGCGCTTTCACCCCGGCATGAGCCTTGACGACACCGCAGCGATCCTTGACGAACAGGCCCTGCTGCCGCCGCTGCGGCCGACGGTCCGGCATCGGGGCCAGGTGGCGGGTTCGATCGGGCTCAGCGCGGGCCGGCCCGCGCGGATCTTCTGTTTTCTCGACCCCGGCCTGATCGGGCAGGGGCTGGGGCAGGAAATGGTCAGCGCGTTCCTTGACGAGGTCGTGGACCGCTTCGATCCGCAGGGATTGCTTGCGGACGTGTTTCTGGACAATGCCGCTTCGCGCAGGCTGCTCAAGAATCTGGGATTCCAGCGGGGCGAGGACGAGGTGATGACCTCGATGGGGCGCGATGCGCCGGCGCCCGCCGCATTGTATCGCTGGAACAGGCGATCGCGGCTTTAGCGGTCGGCGTTCGAAATCACGCGGAACATGGCGCGTCGCGATGCGGGGCTGTCGTCTGGCGGCACGTCCTTGGCGGTGCCGGGTGGCGAAGGCGGCAGCGGGTCGTCCTCGGGGCCCGTGTCGCCGCGCCTCGGCTTCTTCCTGTCAAGACGGCGAAACAAAGGACCGTCCTCGGCGAACCCGGCGGTCGAGGGCGACGGCGCCAGCGTCTGGCCACCTTCGATGATCGGCATGACGTCATCGCTGGTCAGGTCAAATCGTCGTGGCTGCACGCCGGTTTCGCCCTCGGCGATCAGGCAGCCCAGGGCGCGCGTCACATCGCCAAGATCCGAACGCAGCGGCAGCAGCAGCATCCGGGCCGTCAGTTCCGGTCGCGCGTATTCGGCCTTGCCGTGCAGGCGCAGTTCGGCGATCTGCGGGGCCTTGAAGACGCTTTCCAGCACGTCGGACAGCCGTCCGCGCGAGCCGGGGTTCAGAAAGGCACAGAGCGGCATGCCCCGCACCTCCATGCCCATCAGGTCGATCAGATGGCGCCCCGCCAGTCGGAACCGCGCCGCGCCCGGCGCGATGCGTTCCAGAATGAAGGCATAATCCAGAGCGCGGTGGATGCCGCGCGGCTCGATATCGGATCGGGCGGGAACCGACCGGCCCCGGCGCAGTCCCTGCCAGTATTCGCGCATCTCGATCAGCACGCGGGCGGGCTGGGTCCGGTCGAAATCCGCGATCCGCAGAAGCTGCGCCGAACGCGTTGCGTCGGCCTGGTCCGGCTGATCGTCCTTGTTCCGACTGTCGGACACGTCCGAAACCTCGTTTCATAGATACGCGTTGGCACGGGAACCGAAATTCCCTCTGTGCCTTCGCAGCATACGCGACAGCGGCGTCTTGCGCCGAGTCGTTTCCTAACGAATGGTTAAGATATCCCGGTCGCGATGGAAATAGGCGCGATTGCTCACGTTGCCGGGGACTTGACCGCTTGCCGTCGCTGGTCCATCCCACCTGCGAAGCCGACAGCAAGGAGAACGCCGATGGACCGCACGGGGCTGCTGATCATCCTGTCATCGCCCTCGGGTGCCGGCAAATCGACGCTGGCGCGGCGCCTGATGGACTGGGATCCAAGCCTGCGCTTCTCGGTCTCGGCGACGACGCGCGCGCCGCGCGCGGGCGAGATCGACGGCCAGCACTATTTCTTCACCTCCAGGCAGGACTTCCTGGCGATGACCGCCGCCGGCCACATGCTGGAACATGCCGAGGTGTTCGGAAATCTGTACGGAAGCCCGCGCGGCCCGGTCGAGGCCGCCATGCGCGAAGGCCGCGACACGCTGTTCGACGTGGACTGGCAGGGTGGCCAGCAGATCCGGGCCTCGGCCCTTGGCGGGCATGTGGTGTCGATCTTCGTGCTTCCGCCGTCCCTGCCGGAACTGGAACGAAGGCTGCGCGACCGTGGCCAGGACAGCGACGAGGTCATCGCGGGCCGGATGCTGAAAAGCCGGGCCGAGATAAGCCACTGGGCCGAATACGACTATGTGCTGGTCAATGACGATCTGGACGCGACCGAGCGCAGGCTGCGCGCCATCCTGACGGCTGAACGCCTGCGCCGCGACCGGCAGGCCGGCCTGGGCGCCTTTGTCAAGCATCTCATGGACGAGGAAAGCGCATGATCTGGGAGCTGGACGGCTTCGAGCCGGTTGTCGCCGCAACGTCATGGATCGCCCCCGATGCCCGGATCATCGGCCGCGTCGTCCTTGAGGACCGCTCGTCTGTCTGGTGGGGAGCCGTGCTGCGCGGCGACAACGAGGAAATCCGCGTCGGGCGCGGCAGCAATATCCAGGACCTTTGCGTGCTGCACACCGATCCGGGCTACCCCCTGCAGATCGGGGCCGACTGCACGATCGGGCACCGGGCGATCCTGCACGGATGCCGGATCGAGGACGGCGCGCTTATCGGCATGGGGGCGACGATCCTGAACGGCGCGAGGATCGGCGCAGGGGCGTTGATCGGCGCGGGCGCCCTGATCGCCGAGGGCAAGCAGATCCCGCCGGGCGCGCTGGTCATGGGGGCGCCGGGCAAGGTGGTGCGGATGCTGGACGACGACGCGCAAGCCGCCCTGCGCGGATCGGCCGAACGCTATCGCGACAATGCTGCGCGCTATCGTGCCGGCCTGCGGCGGGTCGAATGAACCGCGAGGCGGGTCGCTGCGCGGCGGGGTTTCTGGGCGCGGTGCCGGTGCCGATGCTGGCGGTCGATATCCGGGCGCGGACCATCGCCGCGAACCCTGCGGCCGAGTCGCTGTTCGGGACGGATCTTCTGGACCGGCCCTTCGTGACGATCCTGCGTCACCCTGCCGTTGTCGAGGCGTTGGACTGGGTCCTGATGCCCGACCGCCATCCGGCCCCGCCACCCGATCCGGCGCTGCCCGCACCGCCCGATGGCGGCGTCAGCCTGCGCGCCCAGATCGCCGCGGATGGTCGCGACATCGCGGCCGACATCACCGTCGCGCCCATGCCGGCCGCGATGGGGCGCGGCGCGACCGTGGTGATCATCGACCGGTCGGTCGCGGACGAGGCCGAACAGATGCGCCGCGATTTCGTTGCCAATGTCAGCCATGAACTGAAGACCCCGCTGACCGCGATGATCGGTTTCATCGAGACGCTGCGCGGTCCTGCCCGCGACGACGAGAAGGCGCGCGACAGGTTCCTCGACATCATGGAACGCGAGGCGAACCGCATGAACCGGCTGGTCAGCGATCTGCTGTCGCTCAGCCGGGTTCAGGCCGAAGAGCGTCGCCGGCCGTCAAGCGACGTCGATCTGCCGATGTTGCTGCGCAGCGTGCTGGCAACCCTGGCGCCGGCGAGCCAGGCGGCGGGCGTCACCGTCGAGACGTCCGGGCTGGAGGGCAGCCAGCGCCTGCCCGGGGATCCCGACCAGCTGGTGCAGGTGTTCCAGAACCTGATCGAGAACGCCCTGAAATACGGTGGCGCGGGCGGCTATCTGGGGGTCAGCCTGCGGCGGATCGACTACGAGCCGTTGCTGCGCGGGCCGGCATGGGCAGTCGATATCCGCGATCGTGGCGACGGCATCGACGAGCTGCACCTGCCACGGCTGACCGAACGGTTCTACCGCGTCGATACCCACCGATCGCGCGCGCAGGGTGGCACCGGCCTGGGGCTGGCGATCGTCAAGCATATCGTCAACCGCCACCGCGGGCGGCTGAAGATCGAAAGCCGCAAACCAGAGGGCAGCTGCTTCACCGTGATCCTGCCCGAGACTCTGACGCGCGCGTGAGCCGCGCGCGTGAACGACGGCCTCTCGCCCTTTCGACAGGCATCGCCTATAAGGTCCCGAAACCGAGATGGAGGAGCGTTTCATGTCTCAATCGTCGCCGGTCGATCCCGCCAAGCTGGCTGCCGCACGCGCCGCCGTGGCGCTGGTGCGGGACGGCATGAAACTGGGGCTGGGTACCGGCTCGACCGCCAGCATCATGGTGCGCGAACTGGCCGCCCGCGTTCGCGACGAAGGCCTGTCGCTTCGCTGCGCCGCGACGTCGCAGGCGACGGCGGACCTGGCGGAAAGCCTTGGAATCAGGATCGCCACGCTCGACCAGATCGGCTGGCTGGACATGACCATCGACGGCGCGGACGAGGTTGATCCGGACCTGCATCTGATCAAGGGCGGCGGCGGCGCACATCTGCGCGAAAAGATCGTCGCCGCCGCCAGCGACCGGATGGTGGTGATCGCCGATCCCGGCAAGGTGGTCGAGCAGCTCGGCGCGTTCCCGCTGCCGGTCGAGGTGCTGCAATTCGGATTCGAGACCACCCGGACGCTGATCCGCCGCGCGCTTGAAGGCCTTGATCTGGGCGATCGCGCGGTGATGCAGCGCCTGCGGGGCGGTGATCCCTGGATCACCGACGAGGGCAACTTCATCCTTGATCTGCATCTGGAGGTGATCCCCGATGCGCCGGCGCTGGCCCGTGCGCTGTCGGCGATCCCGGGCGTTGTCGAGCATGGCCTGTTCCTGGGCATGTGCGATCTGACCATCATCGGCAAGGCGGATGGCAGCGTGGTCGAACTCGACCGCGAGGAGGGCGTGGACGCCGATCTGCTTGCCGGCGAAAGGGGCTGGCAGTCATGACATTCGATTATGACCTGTTCGTCATCGGCGGTGGCTCGGGCGGGGTGCGCGCGGCGCGCATCGCGGCCGGTGAGCACGGCGCCCGGGTCGGGCTTGCCGAGGAAAGCCGCATGGGCGGAACCTGCGTGATACGCGGCTGCGTGCCCAAGAAGCTGATGATCTTTGCCGCGCAGGCCGCACAGATGGCCGACGAGATGCGCGGCTATGGCTGGTGTCACGCCGAAACCGGCCCTTTCGACTGGCACTTCTTCCGCGAGAAGCTTGACGAGGAGCTGAACCGCCTGGAACGTGCCTATACTCACAACGCCGAGAAAAGCGGGGTCGAGATCCATCACCAGCGCGCCCGTCTGGTGGATCATCATACTGTCGAGCTGGCCGACGGCAGCCGCAAGACGGCCAAGCACATCCTTATCGCGGTGGGCGGCCGTCCCGCCAGAATCGGTATTCCGGGGGAAGAGCTGGGCCTGATCTCTGACGATCTGTTCCTGCTGGAAGACCTGCCCCGGCGCGCGCTTCTGGTCGGCGGCGGCTTCATCGCCTGCGAGTTCGCAACGATCCTGAACGGGCTTGGCGTGGACACCATGCAGGCCTATCGGGGCGATGCCGTGCTGCGCGGCTTCGACCGCGAGATGCGCGAGATGGCCAGCCTGCAGATCCAGCAACTTGGCGTCGATCTGCGCCTTGGCCTGTCGCCGACCCGGCTTGAGAAGGACGCCGGGCGGATCGCGACCCATTTCGACGATGGAACGGTCGAGCATTTCGATGCGGTGTTCTTTGCCACCGGTCGCCAGCCCTACAGCTGGGATCTCGGTCTGGAAAATACCGGCGTGCATCGCAAGGAAAGCGGCGCGATCGAGGTGGACGAATGGTCGCAGAGCTCGGTTCCGTCGATCTTCGCGGTGGGGGATGTCACCAACCGGGTGAACCTGACGCCGGTGGCGATCCGCGAGGGCCATGCCTTCGCCGACACCGTCTTCGGCGGCCGGGCCCGCAAGGTCGATCACAGCCTGATCGCCAGCGCGGTCTATCTGCGCCCCCACGAACTGGCCACAATCGGGCTGACCGAGGAACAGGCAAGGCTGCGCGGCGCGGCCGATGTCTATTCGGCGGTTTTCCGGCCGATGCGGTCGATGTTCGCGGGGCTGGATGCGCGGACCCTGATGAAGCTGCTGGTCGATCCCGAGACCGACAAGGTGCTGGGCTGCCACATCTTTGGCCCCGATGCCGGCGAGATGATACAGCTTGCCGCCATCCCCATCACGATGGGCGCGACCAAGGCCGATTTCGACGCCACGATGGCGGTGCATCCGACGGCCGCCGAAGAACTGGTCACGATGCGGCATCCGGTCCGCCGGATCCGGGAGGAAACGGACCCCGGCGCGGTCTAGCGCGGCCGACTGCCGCAGCCGAATATGGTGGCCGAACGGGGTCCGCAGGGTTGACATTTGGTCATGTGACCCCAGTTTGCGACAGGCAGAACTGACAGGGAAAGAAGGTCGAACGGATGGCAAATCAGGGCCCTTGGGGCGGCGGCGGCAATGGCGATGGAGAGGATGGCGACGATCAGGGCAAGCGTCCGTCGAATCGTCCCTGGGGCGGTCAGGAACCCCCCAAGGGGCCACGTCGGCCCGGCCAGGGCGAACAGATGCCCGAGATCGAGGAACTGATGAAGAAGGGCCAGGAGCGGCTTCGCGTGCTGATGGGTGGGCGCGGCGGCAACGGTTCGGGTGGCGGCGGCGGACGCCCGTCGGGGCCGGGCTTCAACATGAACCGTTCGACGCTTGCCGTCGCCGGGCTTGCGGTTCTTGCGCTGTGGGCCTTTTCCAGCTTCTACCGTGTCCAGACCAACGAAAAGAGCGTGGAGTTCCTGTTCGGGCGTGCGGTTTCGGTCGGCAGCGAAGGTCTGAATTTCGCGCCCTGGCCCGTCGTGACCGCCGAGGTGGTGCCGGTGACCAACGAGCGCGTGACCGAGATCGGCACCGGACGCTCCGGCCCGATGGACAGCGGTCTGATGCTGACCCGCGACCAGAACATCGTCGACATGGAATATCAGGTGGTCTGGAACATCTCGGACCCCGAGAAATACCTGTTCAATCTTGCCGATCCGGCCGACACGATGCGCGCCGTGGCCGAATCCGCGATGCGCGACATCATCGCGCGGTCCGAGCTGGCGCCGATCCTGAACCGGGATCGTGGTTCGATCGCCACCGATCTGCGCGAGGCGGTGCAGCGGACGCTGGACGCCTATCAGTCGGGCATCAACGTCGTGCGTGTGAACCTTGACCGTGCCGACCCGCCAGGCGAGGTCATCGATGCGTTCCGCGAGGTCCAGGCGGCCCAGCAGGAGCGCGACCGGCTTGAGAAAGAGGCCGATGCCTATGCCAACCGTGTTCTGGCCCAGGCCCGCGGTGACGCGGCGCAGATGGTGGAACAGGCCGAGGGGTATCGCGCCGAGGCGGTGAACAATGCCCAGGGTGAGGCCGCGCGCTTCAACTCCATCTACGAGGAATATGTGAAGGCGCCCGAAGTCACGCGTCGCCGCATGTATCTGGAAACGATGGAACAGGTTCTGGGCGACGTCGACAAGATCATCATCGGCGAAGGCATGTCGGGGCAGGGCGGATCGGGTATCGTGCCCTATCTGCCGCTGGACCAGTTGCGCCGTTCCTCGTCGGGACCAGGCAGCAGCTCCGGCAATGATGCGGCCAATAGCGGCAATCGCGGCAACATGACCAGTGGAGGGACGAACTGATGGCCCGCAGACTTACCCTCGCAGCCATTGCGATCCCGGCCGTTATCGTGGTGGTCGTGGTCGGAATGGCCTCGATCTTCATCGTCGACGAGCGTGAAAAAGGCCTGGTGCTGCGGATTGGCCGGGTCATCGCTGTCAAGGAAGAGCCCGGTCTGGGCGTGAAGGTCCCGTTCCTCGACAATGTCGTGAAATATGATGACCGCATCCTCGGCCTGCCGACCAGCCCGCTTGAGGTGACCCCCCTGGACGACCGGCGACTGGTCGTGGACGCGTTCGCGCGCTGGCGGATCACGGATCCGGTGCGCTTCCGCCAGGCGGTGGGTACCGGCGGCATCCAGGTTGCCCAGGGGAGGCTGGAGCCGATCGTGAATGCCGCCATCCGCGAGGTGCTGGGTTCGGTGCCGTCGACGATGGTGCTGTCGGATGACCGGACCGCGCTGATGAACCAGATCCGCGACGAGGCGCGCAGCAATTCGGCCGGTCTGGGCGTCGAGATCATCGATGTGCGGCTGACGCGCACCGACCTGCCCGAGCAGAACCTGAACGCGACCTATGCGCGAATGCGGGCCGAGCGCCAGCGCGAGGCGGCCGACGAGATCGCTCGCGGTGGCGAGGCCGCGCAGCGCGTTCGCGCCGCTGCCGACCGGACCGTGGTCGAGCTGACGTCCGAAGCGCAGAAACGGGGCGAGATCGTTCGCGGTGAGGCCGATGCCGAACGCAACGCCATCTATGCCGACGCGTTCGGGCGCGACCCGGAATTCTTCGCGTTCACCCGGTCGATGACGTCCTATGGCCGGGCGCTGAAGGGCGAGAACAGCTCGATGGTGCTGCAACCGGATGGCGAATTCTTCAGCTATCTGCGCGACGATGGCGCCAGCCGTGCCAACCCCTCGCCGGTCGCCGTGCCTGTCGAAAGCAGCCGGCCGGCGTCTGACCAAAGTTCGCAGCCGGATTCGGACGAGAACCTGGTCACGCCGACCGTCACCGATCGCGAGGGCAATCCGCTTGGCGAATCCGCCGGGGTCAAGCTGACGCCGGTTCCGGAAAGTCTGACGACACCGCCGCAGGAATCCTCCGAGGTCGTGGCCCCGGCGGCATCGCTTGACGGTGCCGGGACCGACGCGGCGGATGGTGGCAACGCTCAGGACGAGGGGCAGGACGACGCGGCTTCTGCCGATGGCACCACGGATGACTCCACGGCCCCGGCCGGGAACTGACAGCTTGGGGCGGTCGCGACTGCGTGACCGCCCCGGCGCGCCCATAAGGCCGGCCACCGCATGCGCCGCGCTGTGATCGTGGCAAGGGAACGAGATGGCACATGGGCATGGGACAGGCTTGGCCGCACGGGGTCGACCTGTGCGCCAGGGCATCAAGTCACGATCAGTTCACCGTCCGAGAGCGTGGTTTATTTGCAATGAGTGACTAAATCCCCTTCATATCCAACCCATCGCGGCCGGACCCTGTCGGCGCCGTGACGACTTTCGAAAGATGAGGACAACCAGCATGAAAACGCTCTCTCCTCGGCACCTCCTGACCGCGTCGGCGCTTGCCGTGACGGTTGGCCTTGGCTTTGCAGCCGCGCAGCAGGCGACGACCGGCGTGTCTCCCGAAGCCAGCCAGCAGGCGCAGGAGGCAGCGAACAGCAACCAGCCTCTGGGAAAGAATGTCACCGATGACCGCGCGGCGGAGGTGATGCCCGGCAGTTTCGCTGACCTGGTCGAAAAGGTTTCACCGGCCGTGGTCAACATCACCACGACCTCTGTGGTAACCCAGCCCACTGGCGGGCCGGGCCCGATATTCCCCGAGGGCAGCCCGTTTTCGGACCTGTTCCGCGATTTCGGCTTTCCCGGCATGCCCGCCCCCGATGGTCAGCCGCGTCGCCAGATGCCGCAGCGGTCGAACGCGCTTGGCTCGGGCTTCGTGATCTCGGCCGACGGCTTCATCGTCACGAACAACCACGTGATCGAAGGCGCAGACGAGATCGAGATCGAGTTCTATTCCGGCACGACGCTTCCGGCCGAGGTGGTGGGCACCGATCCCAACACCGATGTCGCGCTGCTGAAGGTGACAAGCGATGAGCCGGTTCCGTTCGTGACCTTCGGCGATTCCGATGGCGCACGGGTCGGCGACTGGGTGATGGCGCTTGGCAACCCGCTGGGTCAGGGCTTTTCCGCCAGTACCGGCATCGTATCGGCCCGCAACCGCGAATTGTCGGGCACCTATGATGACTATCTGCAGACCGACGCGGCCATCAACCGCGGCAACTCGGGCGGCCCGCTGTTCAACATGAGCGGTGAGGTGATCGGCGTGAACACCGCGATCCTGTCGCCCAATGGCGGATCGATCGGCATCGGGTTCTCGATGGCATCCAATGTCGTCAGCAAGGTCGTCGAGCAACTGACCGAATACGGAGAGACCCGCCGTGGCTGGCTGGGGGTCAAGATCCAGGACGTGACCCCGGACATGGCCGAGGCGCTGGGTCTGGCCAGTGAGGGCGGCGCGATGATTACCGATGTTCCCGAGGGCCCCGCGAAGGACGCGGGGATGCAGGCGGGCGATGTCATCACCAGCTTTGACGGTGCCGAGGTCGAGGATACGCGCGGACTTGTCCGCCGGGTCGCCGAAGCGCCGGCCGGCGAGGCGGTCGAGGTGATCGTGCAGCGCGATGGCCGCCCGCAGACGCTCAGCGTGACGCTGGGGCGGCGTGAACTGGCCGAGGGCCGCCCGGCCGACCCGAGCCCGCAGACCCCCGGCGAAACCGAGATGCTGGGCATGACGCTGGCCACGCTGACGCCGGAACTGGCGGCCGAGCTGGGCGTCGCGCGCGACATGAAGGGGCTGGTGGTCAAGGCCGTCGATCCCGAGGGCGACGCGGCCGACAAGGGTCTTGCCGCAGGCGACATCATCACCGAGGCGGGCCAGCAACCGGTCACCACCCTGGCGGACCTGTCCGCACGCATCGACGAAGCGCGCGAGGCTGGCCGCAAGTCGTTGCTGGTGCTGATCCGGCGCGCCGGTGAACCGCGTTTCGTCGCGCTGCCGATCGACGCGGCCGAATAGCCGCGCTTCACCAGGCGGATATCGGATCGGGGCGCGTCGGGCACGCGCCCCTTTTCATTGGCGCCTTGATCGCCTATCTGGCGCGCAGCAAGGGAAAGATGAGCGATGGCGAAGATCACCTATATCGAGCACAACGGCACCCGGCACGACGTCGAGGTGAAGCCCGGAATGACGGTCATGGAGGGCGCCCGGGACAACGGAATCCCGGGTATCGAGGCCGATTGCGGCGGAGCCTGCGCCTGTTCGACCTGTCATGTCTATGTGGACCCCGCCTGGATCGACAAGTTGCCGCCGCGCGATCCGATGGAAGAGGACATGCTGGATTTCGCCTATGAACCCGATCCTGAAAGATCGCGCCTGACCTGCCAGATCAAGGTCAGCGAAGATCTGGATGGGCTTGTCGTCCAGATGCCGGAACGCCAGATCTGACCGCGTTCGACCGACCCATCGGATCCGGACCCGACTGACGGAACAACCGCGAATTGCAGCCAAGGCTTTGCCTGTCCTCGCCTGATGGCGGGGTGACGGCTCGCGGTCCTTGTGCATCCGCATCATCGGCCCCCGCACGCTGATGGCGTTGCGGCGATCTGGCGGCGGGCAGATCGTCTTCGCCGCGCCCAGCCGCAAAACGGTCAGGATATGGCGTGTTGCCGCGACGACGAATCGTGGAAAAGCCTGATTGATTGCGATCGCAATACAATAAGACGCACGGCACAACCTTAAGCTGAATTCCATATCGTTCCACGCACTTTCAAGTGTCCGGCTCTGGCCGACCTGTCCCAAAAGGCAGGTCATTTCAGACTTTATTAAAGTTTTACGGATGGGCGGAAACGTGCCGAGATGTTATTGTCCGTCTAGTAAAAGACATCCCAGCTCCGTGCGAAAAGGGCGCCAAGGTTGGCAAGCCTGGCGGGGTAGGCCATTGGAAACGCGAGGGGCGATGTGTAGCCCCTGCACCGGGGCCTGGGACTGTCATGTGTAACAGTATGGGCGATATGACAGTGGAAAATCAAATGGTTGCCGTTGTTCCCGGGACGGGCGTAAATTCCTCCAAACCCTGCAGGCCGTGGTTGTACCGTACGCTGTTCAAGCGTCCTCTGGACATTTTGCTGGTTTTGCTGGCCGCGCCGCTGATCATTCCGATTGTGTTTATTCTTGCGCTTCTCGTTTTGCGTGAAGGCGGCATGCCGTTCTACTCGCAGGCAAGAGTTGGCCGGAACGGAAAGCTGTATCGCATGTGGAAGCTGCGCAGCATGGTTGTTGACGCAGATCAGCGGCTTTCTGCTTATCTCGAGCAGAATCCGGAAGCGCGCGAAGAGTGGAACCAGACGCAGAAATTGCAGAACGACCCGCGCGTGACGCGGTTCGGCCGGTTGCTTCGCCGCAGTTCGCTGGATGAGTTGCCGCAGCTGTGGAACGTTCTGAAAGGCGATATGAGCCTTGTCGGACCCCGTCCGATGCTGCCCGAACAGAAGTCGATGTATGATGGCTCAGGCTATTTCGAGCTGCGGCCGGGCATCACGGGTTTCTGGCAGACCGCCGCCCGCAACAAGTCCTCGTTCTCGGCACGCGCCTGGTACGACGACCGTTACGAGTGTGACCTGTCGCTTTCAAGCGATGTCGGAATCCTGGTGCGCACCTTCGGCGTCGTGATGCGCGCAACGGGTTGCTAGCTCGCCGCCGCGCAGGACAATTCTGCCCAAGGTTGTGACCGGTCGTCTTCGAGAGGCGACCGGTTTTTCATGTTCGGCACGGGCGTCTGTGGTGTCAGCTTCCCTGAGAACCTGCCGACGGCCGGTTCGGGGACGCGGTTCGGCCGGCCGGTCGGGGCCTGGTCAGCCGCGCTTCTTGTCCGGAATGTTGGGGATGGTCATGACCGGGCGCAGGCCGGAAGATCGCTCCATCTGGCTTGCCGAGCGCAAGACCGGCTTCAGGAGTTCCAGCAACAGGGCCAAGGCCAGGGCCAGACCCATTGACCCGGCAAGACCGAAGACCATGATCTTCTTGCGACCGGAGGACAGTGGATAGTCCGGTTCGATTGCCGGCTCCAGCAGAATGAACTGCTCGCCCTCCTGCTCGGCGTTCAGGCGCTGTGCGGTTTCGGCGGCAGCGCGGCGTCCACCCATCTCGGCCTGCAGCTCGCGCAGTTGCTCCAGGCGACGCTGATAGGCATCCATCTGCGCCTGGGCATTCACGCTGCGACGGCCCGAGGCTCGGATATCGTCCATGCGTTCCTGAAGCTGCTGCTGACGGGCCGACAGCAGTTCGATGCGGCTTTCCAGCTGGCGGGCGTCGCGCTGCTCGACCGTCGCGAGGTTGCCGCGTGAGGTCAGTTCTGCCAGCTTGCTGCGTGCTTCAAGCAGGTCGCCGCTGATTTCGTTCAGTTCCAGGTCGATCGTCCGCATCTCGTCCGGTCGGTTGTCCAGCGTGGTCGTCGGCAGGATCTCGAGGTTTTCGTTGCGGAACGTGGCCATCTCGGTCTCGACCGCGTCGATCTGTCTGGCGATCCGCGCCTCTTCTCGGCTGTAGAATTCCAGCGTCTCGCGCGTCCGTTCGGACTGGGTGTTCGCGTTCAGGTCCAGCACGCTCTGAGCCATCTCATTGGCCATGCTGGCGGCCAGTTCCGGCGTCGACATGGTCGCGGTGACGCGCAGCACGCCGGGCCATTGTTCGGCATTGGCATAGTACTGTCCGCCCGTCATCGGTTCGATCCGGAAGGCGCGCCGGACAATGTCGACCTGCAACGCGTCGGACATCTGCGGCGTGTCGGCGAACAGATCGTATTTCCGGATCAGCGTCTCGATGTTCTCGCGCACCATCAGCCGGGCCTGCACCAACTGCAACCAGTATCCCGCCGCGATTCCGCCCCCGGAACCGCGCGGTCCTTCGGACAGCGAACGAGGTGTCTCGATCTGCAGGATCGCCGAGGCCGCATAGCTGTGCGGCTGACTCATCGCGACCTGGTAGCTGATCGCCGCACCCGCGAGGATGGTCGTTCCCATGATCCAGCGACGACGCCAGAGCATCGCCACAATATCGCTTACCGAACCAAGGCTGCCCATGACCTCTATTCCTTGTTGCGACCGCGCTGAAAGCGGCTGCGTATGCTCTGGATGATTTCGTAAAGCGAGCGGCGGATCTCGCCGCGGTTCAGAACCACTGCGACCAGTCGGGTGCGTCCGGTCAGCAACTCCTCTGCCGCGCGCAGCTGCGCGGCCGTGTTGCGCGTCCCGTCAACAACCATCAGCACGCCGTCCAGCTGCGGCAGGAAGGACAGGACGTCGTCGCGCCCCAGCACCGGCGGCAGGTCATAGATCTCCAGCGTCGCATCGAAACGCTGGCGCATCTCGCGCAGCGCCTCGGCCGCGGCGGGGTCGTGCAGCATTTCGGCGCTGCTTCCGACGGTCTGCGAATTCAGCAGCAGGGCGAGATTGCTTCCGAACAGGCGCAGATGCTGGTCGGCCGCATTCTGCCCGGTCAGCAGGTCGGCGACAGGGGTCGGTGCCGTCGCCCCGAACATCCGCGCCAGAGCCGGACGCCGCAGGTTCATGTCTGCCAGAAGCACCCGCGCACTGGGGCGGCGCGCCATCGCCAGCGCAAGATTGGCGGCAACAAAGGAGGTGCCCGACCCCGCGGTAGGGGCGGTCACACCAAGCCGCGTGATGCCATGTTCCTCGATCGTGTCCGACAGCAGCGTTCGAAGCAGATCGAAACGCCGCGTGATGTCGTCGTCGCTGTTGTCGACGAACAGGCGATGCCGGCGCATCGTGTCGGCATCCCGCGGCAACGCCCGCAATTCCCTCCAGGATTGTGACTCCCTGGCGCTCTCGGGGCCGGATTCCTCGACCCGGTTGCCACGATCCAGACGCAGACGCGCAACCTTGGCGGGTGTCTGCGACGCAGACACCGTTCGTTGCGCATGTTGCGGCGTCTCAGAGTTCATGACTCGTTACCTGACCGTTACCGTGTGACGCAGTCTGACCTATACTGGGTCTGCGTAACAGATGCTGTGTGGGAATCAATTTATACATTAGAACATGTGTCTGTGTCAGAATTCCCGGTTCTCGCCGGGACGGTTGAAGGGTAAGCGGGTTGTGGCGATGAGGAAAGGCGCGGATGCACACATGATTGGGAACGGCGTGGTGGATGCCGTCGCGATCGGGCGGAACGAGGGGCGGCGGCTGGTCGAATGCCTCGCCTCGCTGCGGCGGGCCGGTGTCCGGCGGATCGTCTATGTGGACAGCGGCTCGACCGATGGCAGCGTGCTGGCGGCCGAGGCCAGCGGTGCGCGCGTCGTGGCCCTGACGATGGACCGGCCCTTTACCGCTGCGCGGGCGCGGAACGCCGGCCTGCACGACATCCTGTCCATGGACGATCCCCCCGAATATCTTCATTTCATCGACGGGGACTGCATCCTGGCATCCGGCTGGCTGCCACGGGCCCGCCAGTTTCTGGCAGGGAACCCCCGGGCGGTCGTGGTGTGCGGGCGACGGCGAGAGCGTTTTCCGCATGCGTCGGTCTATAACCGCCTGTGCGACGCCGAATGGAACACTCCGGTCGGCGAGGCGATGGCCTGCGGTGGCGACGCGCTGATGCGTGTTTCGGCGCTGCGGATGGCGGGCGGCTATCGCGAGGATCTGATCGCCGGCGAGGAGCCCGAACTGTGTCTTCGGCTGCGCCGCGCAGGCGGGCAGGTCTGGCGGCTGGACGCCGATATGACATTGCACGATGCGGCCATGACGCGCTTTTCGCAGTGGTGGCGGCGGACCAGACGGGCGGGTCACGCCTTCGCCGAGGGCGCGTCCCTGCACGGCGCGCCGCCGGACCGGCATTGGGTGGCCGAGACTCGGCGCGCGGTGGTCTGGGGCGCCTGTCTGCCGCTGGTCATCGTGCTGCTGCTGCTGTTCCTTTCGCCCGCGCTGGCGCTGCTTCTGGCGATGGCCTATCCGGCCCAGATTCTGCGGCTGGCCGCGCGGCGTGGCCTGTCGCGGAGGCGGTCCTGGGAAATGGCAACCTTCACCGTGCTGGGCAAGTTTGCCGAGGCGCAGGGTGTGCTGTCCTACTGGCTGAACCGATGGCGCGGCCGCCGGGCCGGGCTGATCGAATACAAGTGACGGCTATTCGTCGCGGCGCTGACGGATCGCGTTGACCGCCTCGGCAGGCAGGATGGCGGCACATCTGGCATAGCGCGGTACAAGCCGCTGGGGCGCCGAAAGCATCCGCCAGACCCATTCCATCGCGATGCGCCGTACCCAGACCGGGGCGCGCTGCTGGTTGCCGGCCAGAAAGTCCAGCCCCGCGCCCACCGAGGCGAAGCCGACCGACGGAACCTCAAGCCGGCCGCGCGCCGCAAGCCGTTCCTGGCGCGGTGCGCCCATGGCGATGAAGCACAGCCGTGCGGTACTGGCCTCGATCTGGCGCAGCATTGCGACGGCGGCATCCGAGTCGGGATCGAACCCCATCGGGGGCGCGATCTTCAGCACGACGGAAGCACCCGGCGCCTGTTCCTCGATATGCCGCGCGGCGGCGTCAAGCGCCGCCTCTGTCGTCCCGATCAGCGCGATCGGGATGTCTTCGGCCGCGGCAAGCCGCGACAGGGGCAGGACCAGATCGGACCCGGGAACCAGCGTGACCGGGCGATGGGCAAGTCGCGACAGCCAGACGATCGGGTTCCCGTCGGCGACGACAAGATCCTGCGCCGCGTAGGCATCGCGGAACGCGGCGTCCGAGCGCAGCTTGACAAGATGGTCCAGATTGATGGTGGCAAGCGCAAAGCCGCGGCCTTCCCGGAACCGGCGGGTCAGCGCCGCCATCAGCGCTGCCTGGTCCGGAATATTCACACGGATCGTGTGACCGTCATAGGTGAAGTTCATTCAGAAACCTGTCCCGATCCGCCGTGCGACCGACGGATCGGCCGCATTCTTTGCGTTATCTTCCACTTTTGAGGGCGCGGGGCAATCGCCGACGCTTTGTGCCTGGCGCGCTTTGTGCTAATCAGGCCCGGTTGCCAGTTCGAGTTGCGTGCAAAAGATCCGCAGATGCCCAACAGTCTTGCCATCCTGATGATGTCCATCTGGCCCTTCGTGACGCTGGCCATGTATCTGCGGATGCCGACCAGCGCGGCGGTGATCTGGTCGATCCTCGCAGGCTACCTGCTGCTTCCGGCGGCGACGGTGCTGGACCTGCCGGGTCTTCCGGGCCTCAGCAAATACAGCATTCCGCCGCTGTTCGGCTATATCTTCGCCAGTGCTTTGCTGGGTCGACTGGTTCCGCTGATGCCGAAAACCACGTCCGGTCGCATCCTGGCTTGGCTGGTGCTGCTCGGCCCGCTGCTGACCGTGGCCACGAATGGCGACCCGATCCTGATCAACAGCCAGACGACACTGCCGGCGCTGCGTCCCTATGATGCGGCCTCGGTGATGATCGGGCAACTGGGTTTCCTGTGCATCTGGGCTTTGGCGCGCGAGTTCCTGAACGACCGGAACGCGGTCCGGCACCTGGCGACGGCGCTTGTGATCTCGTTCCTGTGGTATTCGCTGCCCATGCTGTACGAGGTGCGGATGTCGCCGCAGTTGCATATCCTCATCTACGGCTTCTTCCAGCACGACTTCCTGCAAATGATGCGGCAGGGTGGCTTCCGGCCGATCGTGTTTCTGGAACACGGGCTGTGGATCGCCATCCTGACCTCGATGTCGGCCATGCTGGCGGTCGTGCTGGCGCGCGAGGCCGGGCCCGACATGAAGAACCGCTGGTACGGCGCGGCGATCTATCTGCTGATCGTCCTGGTATTGTGCAAGAGCATGGCGGCGCTGCTCTACGCGCTGCTGCTGATCCCGGCACTGCTGTTTGCAAGCGGGCGCAGGCTGGCGCAGATCGCGATGCTGCTGGCGTTCCTGGTCATGAGCTATCCGGTGCTGCGCACGTTCGACGTGATACCGACCGATCGTCTGGTCGAGATGGCGGGCAGGATCTCGGACGAGCGCGCGCAATCGCTGAAGTTCCGCTTCGACAACGAGGACGCCCTCCTCCGTCACGCGATGCAGCGACCCTTGTTCGGCTGGGGGGGCTGGGGACGCAGCACCATTCACGACGCGGCCACGGGCGAGCCGATCTCGACCGCCGACGGGTTGTGGGTGATCGCGATTGGCTATGCCGGTTTTGCAGGTTTCATCGGGCAGTTCGGGCTGCTGGCCTTGCCGATCCTTCTGCTGGGGCGGGCGCACCGCGCGGCGGGCCGTGAGGTGTCGGTGCTGGCGGGCGGCGTGGCGGTGGTCCTGGCCGCCAATCTGATCGACCTGCTTCCGAACGCGACGATCACGCCGCTCACGTGGCTGTTCTCGGGCGCGATGCTTGGCTATCTGGAGCGGCTGCGACGCGGCGAGGATACGCTGGACGCGGCATTGCCGGCCTCGTCCCCGGCATCGCCGGCGCGGGGCAAGGCGTTCTCGGGGCTGGTGGGCCGCCCCGCGATGGGGCCGCGCACGCTGCTGTAGGGGACGGGGCGTGTTAACCCTCGGGCCCGGTTTCATTCGATCGGGAAGGTCTGTTCATGTTAGGATCGCGCGACTGGGGCCACGGCGCATGTGATCCGACCTGTCCAAAGCGGCAGGTTTAATCGGCGGGAGTTGCGATTTACCTGTTATGTCTGTTTTCAAGGTTGCGTTGGTGCATAAGAAATGATGACGAACCCGGCTTCGGCCGCATATCGGTTGCGCTCGGTGAAAATGCCGCATTTTCAGGCGCCTTCTGCTGGTGCAGGTCATGTGGCGGGGCATGAAATGCTCTGGTCGATTCGGTATTACAATCCGGCGCTGTTACCGAAAGATCAATTGAAATGGGTGGCGCGATGACTGGTCAGAACGCTTCGGTGCAAATCCCCGAAGGGGCAATCGCCATCACGGGAATGGCCGCGCATCTGCCGGGCGCGCCGAACGTTTCGCGGTTCTGGACGAACCTGCGCGACGGTATTGAATCGATCCGCCACCTGTCGGTCGAGGAGCTGATCGCCAACGGCGAAAGCCCCGCGCGGATGCGTCAGAAGAACTATGTGCCCGCCGCTTCGATCCTCGAGGGGCTGGAGCGCTTCGACGCCGAGTTCTTCGGCCTGTCGCCCAAGGAAGCGGCGATCATGGACCCGCAGCACCGTCAGTTCCTGGAATGCGCCTGGGAGGCGCTGGAGGATTCGGGCCACACGCCCGAGGAGTTCGATGGTCCGATCGGCGTCTATGCCGGTTGCGGGATGGGCAGCTATTTCTATTTCAATATCTGCTCGAACCCGGACCTGGTGAAGAACACCGGCATGTTCCTGCTGCGCCACACCGGAAACGACAAGGATTTCCTGTCCACGCGCGTCAGCCACATCTTCGACCTGAAAGGTCCCAGCCTGTCGATCCAGACGGCATGTTCGACCTCGCTGGTGGCCGTGCATCTGGCGGCGCAGTCGCTGCTGAACGGCGAGTGCGACATGGCGCTGGCCGGCGGCGTGACCATCGAACTGCCCCATGCACGGGGATATCTGTTCGAAGAGGGCGAGATCCTGTCGCCGGATGGCCACTGCCATGCTTTCGACCACCGCGCGCAGGGGACCGTCTTCGGATCGGGCGCGGGCTGCGTTGTGCTGCGCAGGCTCGAGGATGCGATTGCCGATGGCGACCATATCTGGGCGGTCGTCCGCGGTACGGCGATCAACAATGACGGCGCGGCCAAGGCGGGTTACCTTGCGCCGTCGGTCGAGGGACAGTCGCGGGCCGTGGCCGAGGCGCATGGCGTGGCGGGCGTCAGCGCCGACACGATCGGCTATATCGAATGCCACGGCACGGGCACCTATCTGGGCGACCCGATCGAGGTCGCGGCGCTGACCCAGGCCTTCGAGGAAACCACGCAGGAGCGCGGCTTCTGCGGCATCGGCAGCGTCAAGACCAATATCGGCCACACCGACACCGCCGCAGGCGTCGCCAGCCTGATCAAGGTCAGCATGGCCCTGTATCACGGCCAGATCCCGCCGTCGCTGGGCTACGAGGCGCCGAACCCCGCCATCGATTTCGAGCATTCTCCCTTCAAGGTGAATGATCGGCTGAACCCGTTCCCGCGCCTCAAGGGCGCGCCGCGGCGGGCCGGGGTGAACAGCCTTGGCGTCGGCGGCACCAACGCCCATGCGGTTGTCGAAGAAGCGCCGGAACGCGCCGCCTCCGAGACAAGCGACTGGCCCTTCCAGTTGCTGGTCCTGTCCGCGCGCAGCAAGGCGGCGCTGGATCAGGCCGGCAAGAACCTTGCCGCGCATCTGCGCGCGCATCCCGAACAGGATCTTGCCGATGTCGCCTGGACCCTCAAGGAAGGCCGCCGCGCGTTCGAGCATCGTCGGATCGTCGTCGCGGACAGCCACGAAGAGGCCGCACGCAAGCTGGAGGAGGCCGACCCCCGCGAGGTTTTCACCCATCAGGAACTGCCGGACCGTCCCCAAAGCATCTTCATGTTCCCCGGCGGCGGCGCCCAGTTTGCCGGCATGGCGCGCGACCTTTACGAGACCGAGCCGGTGTTCCGCGAATGGATGGACAAGGGGCTGGATCACCTTGTCCCCAGCCTTGACTATGATCTGCGGGCGCTCTGGTTGCCCGAGCCGCAGGGCATGGCGAACGCCGTCGAACAGTTGAAGAAACCGTCGGTCCAGCTGCCGCTGATCATGATCACGGAATATGCGCTGGCGCAGCTTTGGCTGAGTTGGGGCGTCCGGCCGGCGGCGCTGATCGGCCATTCGATGGGCGAGAACACCGCCGCCTGTCTGGCCGGCGTGATCTCGTTCGAGGACTGCATCGGGCTGGTGCATCTGCGCGGCCAGCTTTTCGACACGATCGCGCCGGGCGGCATGCTGTCGGTGCCCTTGTCGCAAGAGGCGCTGAAAGACTACTGGGCCGACGATCTGGACATGGCGTCGATCAACGCCCCCGACCTGTGTGTCGTCTCGGGGCCGCAAGCCGCGCTGGACGCGTTGGAGGCCCGGCTGGCCACAGACGAGATCGAGGCGCAGCGCATCCAGATCGACATCGCGGCGCACAGCCGGATGCTGGAGCCGATCCTCGCGCGGTTCGGTGACTATCTGCGGGCGATCAGCCTGAATGCGCCGCGGATTCCCGTCATCTCGAACCGGACGGGCAAGGCGCTGACCGCCTCCGAGGCGACCAGTCCCGACTACTGGGTCGCGCATCTTCGCAACACGGTGAACTTCGCCGACGGTGTCGCACATCTGATGGACCGCAAATGCCGCGTCTATATCGAGATGGGTCCCGGCCGGGCGCTGTCCTCGCTGGTGCAGGCCAACGGCATTCCCGCCAACCAGGTCGTGCCGGCCCTGCGCCACCCCCAGCAGGAGGTCCCCGATGACGAATTCTTCATCGCCACGGTGGGCCGGCTCTGGGCGCTTGGCGTGCCGGTGGACTGGACCCCGATCTGGGGCGAGGCTCGCCGGAACCGGGTGCCGCTGCCGACCTATCCGTTCCAGCGAAACAGCTATTTCATTGAACCCGGCCGGGCCGAAAGCCTGCCCGAGGAAGAGTGGGCAGAGCGCGTCGAAGGGATCGAGAACTGGGGCTGGCAGCCGCATTGGCGACCGCGAGCGCCGGAAACCGAGGTCGAGGCGGACGAGCTGGAACTGTCCGAACCGCGCAGCTGGCTGGTATTTGCCGATGAGGGTGGCGTGGCGGGACGCGCCATCGCGCGTCTGCGTCAGGCCGGACACCGGGTGATCGAGGTGCGCGCGGGCGACATTTTCGCCCAGACGGGCGAGGACCGCTTCACGATCTCGCCCGAACGCGGTCGCGAGGATTACGACCGGCTCATCCATGATCTTGTCGCGGCAGGGCTGGCGCCGCAGCGCATCGCGCATTTCTGGCTGGTGACGGCGACCGAGAGCTTTCGTCCCGGATCCAGCTTCTTCCATCGCAACCAGGAGCAGGGTTTTTACAGCCTGATGTTCCTGGCGCAGGCCATCGCCGAGGAAAACCTGCCCCGACCGATCCACGTTCTGGCGGTGACCAACGGTGCGGCGCAGGTGCGATCAGAAGCGCTTCCCTATCCCGAAAAGGCGACGATGGCCGGGCCGCTCCGGGTGATTCCGCGCGAATTGCCGGGTGTGACCTGCGCGGCGCTGGACCTGGTGCTGCCGCAGGGGCGGCGAAACGAGAGCGCCTGGGACGCGCTGACCGACCGCGTGCTCGAGGAAATGCTGGCCGAACCGGCAAATCTCTCGGCCGCCCTGCGCGGTGACCGCCGCTATGAGCTGGGCTGGCGACACCTGCCGCTGACGCAGGCCACCGACGGGCTGCGGCAAGGCGCGGTGGTGCTGCTGACCGGCGGCTATGGCGGGATCGGCCTGACCGTGGCCGAACGCCTGGCGCGCGATCACGGCGCCAGGATCGCGCTGGTCGGGCGGCGGGCCTTGCCGGGGCGGGATCAGTGGGACCGCGTGCTGCGCACCGCCGCGCCCGGCGACCCGATCGCCACCCGAATTCAGGGGGTCAGGGCGCTGGAAGCCGCCGGGGCCGAGGTGATCTGCCTGACGGCCGATGTCTGCAACATTCAGGACATGCAGGCGGCACGCGACACGACCGTGAAACGCTTCGGCCGCATCGACGCGGTGATCCATGGCGCGGGCGTCGTCGATGACGCGCCGATCCTGGCCAAGACACCGGGAAGCGTCGAGAATGTCTTTGCCCCCAAGGTCCACGGCACCGAGGTTCTGGACAAGGTCTTCCCCGACGGCTCGGTCGACCGGATCGTGGTCTTCAGCTCGACCTCGACCGTGATCGCGCCTGCCGGCCAGGTCGACTATGTCGCCGCGAACGAGTTCCTCAATGCATGGGCCAAGTCACGGGCGGGCGGCAAGACCGCCGTCACCGCCATCAACTGGGGAATCTGGGCCGAGGTGGGCATGGCGGCCGAGGCCTTTGCGACGCCCGAACCCGCGCCGGTGACCAAGGCCGCGACGCCGTTGCTGGACAAGGCCAGTTTCGACGCCGAAGGCAACCGCATCTTCACCGCCGAATTCACCACGCGGCAATGGCTGCTGGATGGCCACAGGACACGGGCTGGTCAGGCGCTGATCCCGGGCACCGGCTATCTGGACCTGATCGCCGAGGCGTTGCGGGAAAACGGCGAAACCGGACCGTTCGAGATCCGGGACCTGTATTTTTTCCGTCCGCTGGCCGTGGACGATGGCACCACGCGCGAGATGCGGCTGTCCCTGGCCCGCAACGACGAGGGCTACGCGGTCCAGATCCGCAGCGATGCGATGTCCGACGGCCGCAAGGGATACGAGCTGAACGCCCAGGCCCAGATCGGCTTTGGCGTTACCGCCGCCGACGCGATCGATCTGGCGGCGATTTCCGCCCGCTGTTCGCGCGATGCCGAGGCGGACCCGAGGGGGCTGGTCAGCCCTCAGGAGGCCCATCTGCGGTTCGGACCGCGCTGGCGCGTCCTGCGCCGCCGCGCCTATGGCGAGGGCGAGGGTCTGGCCGAACTGGCGCTGCCGGATGCCTTCAGGGCAGAGCCCGCGCAGGGATATCCGATCCACCCCGCTCTGATGGATCTTGCGACCGGTTGGGCGATGGGGCTCATCGCTGGCTATCAGCCCGACCATCTCTGGGTGCCCGTCAACTACGCGTCGATCAAGGTGCATGCGCCGCTGACGCCCGAAATACGCAGCTGGGTCCGCAATGCGGGCGACAATCGCAGTGAAAATCCCTTCGCGCGCTTCGACATCACCCTGACCGACCCGCACGGGAAGGTGCTGATCGAGATCTCGGGGTTCACCATCCATCGCCTTGACGGCGCGCTGGATTTTGCCGCGACGACCGGCAAGCGCGACGTGATCTTTCCAGATGGCGGAAAGGCCGACCGCAAGCTTTCGCCGGCTGAAGAGCGTCTTCAGCATAACCTGTCGCAGGGCATCCGGCCCGACGAAGGGGCCGAGGGCTTTCTTCGCGCGCTGGCGGCCGGCAAGGCGCAGGTCATCGTGTCGTCCATGCCGCTGGACACGCTCATCGAACAGGCCGGACATGGCGGGACCGAAACCGAGGAGCGTCAGGGCTTCGAGCGTCCGCAGCTTGACAGCGACTATGTCGAGCCGCGCAACGGCATCGAACGGACTCTGGTCGGGTTCTGGCAGGAACTGCTGGGTGTCAGCCAGGTCGGCGTCGAGGACAGTTTCTTCGATCTGGGCGGACACTCGCTGATCGCGGTCCGGCTGTTCGCGATGATCCGCAAGACCTATTCGGTCGACTTCCCGATCTCTGTCCTCTTCGAGGCACCGACGATCGCGGCCTGCGCGGCGATGATCGAGGACCGGATCGGACCGCAGGAAGGCGAGACGACCGACGCGCCCAGGAAGGCGCCCGCCCGGCGGTTCACGCATCTGGTGCCGATGCACCAGGGTGAGGGCGGGTCGAAGCGACCGTTCTTCCTCGTCGCCGGCATGTTCGGCAACGTGCTCAACCTGCGGCATCTGGCGCAGCTTCTGGGCGGCGACCGGCCTTTCTACGGGCTGCAGGCGCGGGGGCTGTTCGGCGAGGACAAGCCGCATGACAATTTCGTCGATGCCGCAAGGGATTACATCGCGGAATTGAAGCAGGTTCAACCGGTCGGACCCTATCTTCTGGGCGGCTTCTCGGGCGGCGGTCTGATCGCGTGGGAGATGGCGCGCCAACTGGAGGCCGAGGGCGAGGAGGTCGCCCTGACGGTGCTGCTGGACACGCCGCTGCCGATACGGCCCTGGCTCAGCCGCCAGGACAAGGTCCTCATCAAGCTGGCCGAGTTGCGTCGCAAGGGACCGGGCTATCTGGTCGAATGGATGAAGGCCCGGGCCGATTGGAAACGCCAGCAGCAGGAACGGGCGAATGCGGCACCCGAAACCGCGAACCAGTTTCACAACAGCGCCATCGAGTCCGCCTTCCGTGCTGCCTTGCCTGGCTACGACATGCAGCCGCGCGACGGGCGCGTGGTGCTTTTCCGCCCGCCGCTGGACCGGCACTGGCGGGTCTCGGGCGGCCGATGGGTCAGCTCGGCCAAGGAATATGTGGTTCCCGACAACGACCTGACCCGCTTTGCGCCCTCGCTGCAGGTGGTCGAGGTTCCGGGCGATCATGACAGCATGGTGCTGGAACCGAATGTTCGGGTGATGGCCGCGCGCCTGCGCGAGGTGATCGGCAAGGCCGAGGCCGCGATCGCGCAGCCCATGGCGCAGGCCGCGGAGTAGATCATGGCCAGTGTCCTGACTGTCATCCTGAACTGGCGCACGCCCGACATGACCATCCGTTCGGCCGAGGCGGCTATCGCGGCGATGACGGGGATCGAGGGCGGCATCGTCATCGTGGACAACGACAGTGGCGACGGGTCCGAGGCGATGTTGCGCGCCGCGGTCGCGGAACGCGGCTGGGACCGGGTGCGGGTGATCCAGTCGGGCCGGAACGGCGGATTCGGCGCGGGCAACAATGTCGGAATTCGTGCCGGACTGGGGGCAGGGGGGCGCCCCGACCATGTCTATCTGCTGAACTCGGACGCCTTTCCCGCCGCCGATGCGATCCGCAACCTGCTGGACCACATGGAGCAGCACCCCAGGACCGGGCTGGCCGGCAGCTTTATCCACGGCACCGACGACGTGCCCCACGTGACCGGCTTCCGCTTTCCCTCGGTCGCCTCGGAATTCGAGGGCGGCGCGCAGACCGGCCCGATCAGCAAGCTGATGCGTCACGCGGTCATCCCGCAGCCCATTCCCAGCCAGACCACGCCGATGGACTGGGTGGCCGGCGCCAGCGTGATGATGCGCCAGGACATGCTGGATGAAATCGGCGCCTTCGACGAGGGATATTTCCTCTATTACGAGGAAACCGATCTCTGCCTGCGCGCGGCGCGGGCGGGCTGGCGGACGGATTACGTTCCTGCCAGCCGGGTGGCGCATATCGGCTCGGTCTCGACGGGCATGAAGGAATGGGCGCGGACGCCGGCTTACTGGTTCGACAGCCGGTGGCGCTATTTCCGCAAGAATCACGGCTTGGGGACGGCGGTGGCCGCGACACTGGCGCAACTCGCAGGACTGACGATCAACCGGCTTCGGGTCGCGTTGGGATCGTCGCGGCGCAGCGGCGGCCCCCATTTCATGCGTGACCTGCTGGCTCACGACATCCGCGCGCTTGCGACCGGTATCCGGCCCGCTGCCATTCATCCCGACGCAGCTTCCGTCACCAAGAGGACGACATGACGCAATCCGCCCTATTCATCGGCAACGAATCCCTGCTGATCCAGTGTGCAGGCCAGTGGCGCGACCGTGGGCACGCCATCGCGGCGATCGTGACGCGAGACGATGCCATTCGCGACTGGGCCGTGGGTCAGGGCATTCGCGTTCTGCCGCAGTCCGACACCCGCCAGCCGGGTGACCTGACCTATGACTGGCTGTTCAGCGTAGCGAATCTGTCGCTGGTGCCCGATGCGCTGCTGAGCCGGGCGTCGAAAGGCGCCATCAACTTCCATGACGGGCCGCTGCCGCGCCGGGCGGGGCTGAACACCCCGGCCTGGGCGATCATGCAGGGCGACAGCCAGCACGGCATTACCTGGCATCTGATCACCGGCGACATCGACGAGGGTGACATCCTCGAACAGCGTCTGTTCGAGATTGCGCCCGACGACACGACCCTGACGCTCAACGCCCGCGCCTTCGAGGCCGCCATCGACAGTTTCGGCGCGGTCATCGGTCAGATCGAAAACGGATTGCAGCGCAAGGAACAGGATCTGTCGAAGCGCGGCTATCACGCCCGTGCCGACCGGCCCGAGGGCGCGGCGCGCTTGAACTTTGCCGGTTCGCGAGAGGCGGCATCAAGGCTGATCCGCGGGCTGGACCACGGTGATTACCCGAACCCGCTGGCTTTGGCGAAATTCGAGACCGAAGGCCGGGTGATCGCGGTGGCGCATGTCGAACCGGCCGAGGCGACCGGCGCGCCGGGCCAGGTGATCGAAGCCTGTGCCGAGGGTGCCACGGTGATGTTTGCCGACGGCGCGCTGCGTCTGACCGGGTTGAGGGCACTGGACGGCGCCGAGTTCGACCCCGCGACCCTGAACGGCAGGCTGCTGGATTCGCCTGGCGATGTGTCGGAGCTGACCGATGCCATGTCTGCCGTTGTTGCTGGTGAAGGATACTGGCGCAAGGCATTGAAATCCTTCCTGGCTGCTTCGGTTCCGCTGGCAAGGGGCGCAAGCGCTGAGGGCGACTGGCGGGCGCTTTCCGTCGATGGTTCGGCGCCCGAACTGCTGGCCGGTGCGGCGATGCTGGCCAGCACGCTGGCAGGCGGCGAGCCGGTCGATCTGGCATTGCATGATCCGGCCGCGCCGCGGGCGCCGGGATATCTGTCGGACTGGGTGCCGCTGCGCGCCCATGCCGATCCTGCCATCACGACGCACGCGCTGCGTGACCAGATGGCGGCGCTGCTGGAACGGGCGCGGCAATATCCGGCCTTCCCGCTGGATCTGCCGCTGCGCGATCCGGCGATCGAGACGCCGCAGCGTCCGCAGATCGGCGTCGCGGCGGCGGGGGACGCGCCGGTCGCGGGCACGGTGATCACGGTTTCACCCGAAAGCGGGCGGCTGCATTACGACGCCTCGCGGATCGACCTGGTCTCGGCGCAGCTTCTGGCGGCCCGCCTGTCGCATCTTGCGGGGGCTGCGGCACAGGATCGGCCACTGGCCGACATGCCGCCCATGCCGGATGCGGAACGCGATCAGGTCGTCAACGGATGGAACCGGACCGAGGCCGATTTCGCCGACATGTGTGTTCACCAGGCCTTCGAGGCGCAGGTGTCGCGGACGCCCGACGCCATCGCGCTGACGGTCGAGGACCGCAGCATGACCTATGCCGAGTTGAACGACCGCGCCAACCGCGCCGCCCATGTGCTGCGCGAGATGGGCGTACGCCCGGGCACGCTTGTCGGTCTTCACACCGGCCGATCCGAGAATCTGCTGGTCGGCACGCTGGCAATCATGAAGGCCGGCGGCGCCTATGTGCCCCTGGACCCCGCCTATCCGGCCGACCGGATCGCGCTTTACATCGAGGACAGCGGCTGCCCCGTCATCGTCACCGAGGCTGCGCTGTCGGATGGCCTGCCGGCGCATGGCGCGCAGTTGCTGGTGCTGGACCGCGACAGCCGGATCGCGGATGCCGCCACCGACAATCCCGACAGCGGCGTGACGACCGGCGACCTCGCTTACCTGATCTATACCTCGGGCTCGACCGGACGGCCAAAGGGCGTGATGCTGGAACATCGCAACGTCGCCAATTTCTTCACCGGCATGGACGACCGCATCCAGCACGATCCGGCGGGTGTCTGGCTGGCCGTGACCTCGCTGTCGTTCGACATCTCGGTGCTGGAACTGTTCTACACGCTGGCGCGCGGTTTCCGCATCGTGCTGATGGGCGATGCCGAACGCGGGCTGGTGTCGGGTGGAACGGCGATCAGCGACAGACCGATGGATTTCAGCCTGTTCTACTGGGGCAATGACGACGGTGTCGGGCGCGAGAAATACCATCTTCTGCTGGAGGGCGCGAAATTCGCGGATCAGCACGGGTTCTGCGCGGTGTGGACGCCGGAACGGCATTTCCACGCCTTCGGCGGCCCTTACCCGAACCCGTCGGTCACCGGCGCGGCGGTCGCGGCGGTGACCAGGAACCTCGAGGTCCGCGCCGGCTCTTGCGTCGCGCCCTTGCACCATCCGATCCGGATCGCCGAGGAATGGGCCGTGATCGACAATTTGACCAATGGCCGCACCGGGCTGGCCATCGCGTCAGGCTGGCATCCCGAGGATTTCGTTCTGCGCCCCGAGAACTCGCCCCCCGCGAACAAACCGGCGATGTACGAGGATATCGAGATCCTGCGAAAGCTGTGGCGCGGCGAGAAGGTCGCCTTTCCGATGGCCGGCGGCAAGATGGTCGATGTCCTGACGCAGCCGCGCCCGGTCTCGGACGAGATCAATATCTGGGTCACGACGGCGGGCAATCCCGCGACGTGGCGCGAGGCCGGCGAACTGGGCGCGCATGTTCTGACGCATCTGCTGGGCCAGACGATCGAAGAGGTCGCCGAGAAGATCAAGATCTATCACAAGGCGCTGCGCGACAGCGGACGCGACCCGTCGCACTATCGCGTCACGCTGATGCTGCACAGCTATCTGGCCGACGATCGCGAAACCGCGCGCGAGGTGGCACGCGGGCCGATGAAATCCTACCTCGCCTCGGCCGCCGCGCTGGTCAAGCAATATGCCTGGGCCTTCCCGGCCTTCAAGAAGCCGCAGGGCATCAGCAACCCGATGGAGATCGATCTCGGCACCCTCAGCGACGAGGAAAACGAAGCGATCCTCGATTTCGCCTTCCACCGCTATTTCGAGGATTCGGGCCTGTTCGGCACGGTCGAGGAAATGCTGCCCCGGGTCGAGCATCTCAAGCAGATCGGGGTGACGGAAATCGCCGCGCTGATCGATTACGGAATCGCGCGTGAGCAGGTCCTTGAGGGGCTGAAGCCGCTGGCTGATCTGCTGGCACGGGCGAACGCGGGCAGCGTCCCCGCGCATGATGATTTCTCGATCGCGGCGCAGATCCGCCGCCATGGCGTGACGCATCTGCAATGCACGCCCTCGATGGCGCGGATGATCGCGATGAACGACGATGCGCGCGCGGCTCTGGCGCGGGTGCGGCATCTGATGATCGGCGGCGAGGCGCTGTCGGGATCGCTGGTCGCCGATCTCAACGCGGCCAGCCCTGCCGGGATCGAGAACATGTATGGCCCGACCGAGACGACCATCTGGTCCACCACCGCCACGGCCGATGCTTCGGAAGCCAACGCCAGCATCGGCACGCCGATCGCGAACACCCGGGTCTATGTTCTGGACGAGGCGCTGCGGCCGGTGCCGGTCGGCCTGCCGGGCGAGTTGTGGATCGGCGGGGCAGGGGTCGCGCGGGGGTATTGGCAACGCGACGATCTGACCGACGAACGCTTCAAGCCGAACCCGTTTCATCAGGGCCGGATGTACCGCACCGGCGATCTGGTGCGCTGGATGGCCGATGGCCGGCTGGAATTCCTGGGCCGCGCCGATCATCAGGTGAAGATGCGCGGCTACCGGATCGAGCTTGGCGAGATCGAGGCCGTGGCCGAGGGCGTGGCCGGTGTCCGCCAGGCCGTGGTCATGGCGCGCGAGGATCGGCCCGGCGACATGCGTCTGGTCGCCTATGTCACCGGCGACAGCTGGCTTTCGACCGAGACGCTGCAACAGCATCTGGCACAGGTCCTGCCTGCGCATATGGTGCCCGCGCATGTCGTCAAGGTGCCGGAATTCCCGCTGACGCCGAACCGCAAGGTCGATCGCAAGGCGCTGCCGGCTCCGGCGGACGCCAGCGCGCCCGCGAGCGAGGAATTCGTGGCGCCCGCTGTCGGGGTGCAGGCCACGATCGCGGAGGTCTGGTCGCGAATCCTGAACCGCCCGCAGATCGGCGCCAGGGACAATTTCTTCGCGATGGGCGGACATTCGTTGCTTGCGGTTCAGGCCCACCGCGAGATCCGGCAGGCGCTTGGTGGCGGGGTCAAGCTGTCGATCACCGACATCTTCCAGTTTCCGACGCTCGAAGGATTGGCGGGGCATCTGGGCGAGGGGGACGCGGCCAACAACGCGTCCGAACCCGCCCAGGCGGCTGCCGGTGCGGACGTCTTGGCCGAGGATCGCGCCGCCGCGCGGGCTGATGCGATGGCGCGACGCCGGGCGCTGCGCGCCGGCCGCGGGCAGGGCTGATCCCTTGAGCGACCTGCAGCGTGAGGTTGCCGGTCTCTTTCCCGACTTTGTCGGGGCTGCGGCCGTGGCCATCGGTGCCGCGCCCGCGCTCTGGCCGGGCGAGGCCGACGCCGTTGCACGCGCTGTCCCGCATCGCCAGCAGGAATTCGCAGCCGGCCGTGCCGCCGCGCGCGCCGCGATGGTGGCTGCGGGGCTGTCGGCGGGCGCGATCCCGGTCGCCGAGGATCGCTCGCCTGTCTGGCCGCAGGGCGTCACCGGCAGCATCACGCATGCCCGGGACGTCGCTCTGGCGGTGGCCGCGCCGCTGACGCTGGTATCGGGTCTGGGTCTGGACGTCGAGCCGGACCTGCCACTGCCCGACGACGTGCTTTCCGATATCTGCGACGATGAGGAATGCAGCTGGATCGCGAGCCAGCGGGAACCGCTGCGATGGGCCCGGCTGATCTTTGTCGCCAAGGAGGCGGCCTTCAAATGCCAGTATCCGGCCAGCCGGACGATCTTCGGCTTCGAGGTGATGCAGGTGCGTGTCGACCCCGACGCCGGCTCGCTGGTGGCGGGGTTCAAGCGCGAGATCGCGCCTTTCGCGAATGGCGCGGTCCTGCACGGACGCTATGTGCGCACGGGTGGGGCGATCATCGCTGGCTTCATTCGCGCCGCCGAGTAGGATGACCGCAGAGCAGGGGGGAAGATGAACAGGCGTATGGGATTGATCGGAGGACTGGCCGCGCTGGGTCTTGCCGGGCTTGGCGCGGTGGGGCTGGCGGTCCGCCGGCGGCGCTCCTCGGGACCCGCGCCGCTTCCGCAGATGCCGGCCGCGGATTTCGCTGCCGCCCACGTGGCTCTGCCGCCGCCGACCGGACCGCTGCGGGTCTATCACCTGGGTCACAGCCTTGTCGGGCGTGACATGCCCGCGATGCTGGCGCAGCTTGCGCCGGAGGGGCACGACCATGCCTCGCAGCTGGGGTGGGGGGCGACGCTGCGGTCGCACTGGATGGGGCCGGACGAAGTACCGGGCTTTGCCCAGGAAAACGCCCACGAGGCCCACCGGCCTGCCCGCCAGGCCATCGAAAGCGGCGATTACGACGCGGTCATCCTGACCGAGATGGTCGAGCTGCGCGACGCCATCCGCTGGCATGGCAGCAGCCTTTATCTGGCGGAATGGGCACGTTTCGCCCGCCTGGCGCGCCCGGATGTCCGGCTGTATCTGTATGAGACATGGCACCATCTCGACGACGAGGCTGGCTGGATCGAGCGGATCGAAAGCGACGCGACAGGCTTGTGGCAGGACGAGCTGATGCGCCGGGCGATGGGCGCCGAGGGTGTAGGCCGGATCTATCGGGTTCCGGGCGGAACCGTGCTGGCGACGGTCGCCCGCGCCGCCGAATCCGGCGCCTTGCCCGGCATCGGCGGACGCGAGGATTTCTTTGCCCGAACCCCCGAGGGCGCGCTGGACACGATCCACCTGGGCGATCTGGGGAACTACGTCATCGCCCTGACCCATTACGCGGTGCTCTATCACCGCAGCCCCGAGGGCCTGCCCGCGCAGCTCAACCGCGCCGATGGCAATGCCGCCCAGGCTTTCGCGCCTGAGGCTGCGGACAGGGTGCAGCAGCTGGTCTGGCAGGTGGTGACCGCCGACCCGCTGACAGGCGTGTCGCGATGATCGGTTTCACCATCCTGACCGAGATCCTGGTCATCGGCACCGGGCTTTTCGGCGCGGAACTGCCGCAGATGCTGGAGGCCGCAGGCCGGATGAACAACGCCGAGACGGTGGTCGAGAGCCGTACCGCGCCGGAAGGGCCGCTGGACTATCATTGGCTGAACGCAGCGGCCGGGCCGGGCGTGGACCCGCGCGCCGCGCTGGCCTCGGGACGGGTGGATCAGGTGCTGATGTCCGAGGCGCTGCCGCTTGTCAGGACATTGCAGGACCATGATAGCGTCGAGTATGGCCGCCGCTTCATGGAACTGGCAACGCGCGCCAATCCGCAGGCCGAATGCTATCTCTACGAAAGCTGGCCGCCGCTTCCGCGCGGCGAGCGCGGCGCCTGGCGCGAAGAGGTGACCGCGGCCGCCCCCCTCTGGCAGGCCGTCGTGGATGCGATCAACAGACAGGCCCGCGGGGGGGGGCCGGATAGCCCGCCGATGCGGCTTGTCCCGCTGGCCCGGGGCCTGCTGGCCCTGGACGACGCCATCACGGCGGGCGACGTGCCCGGCCTGACCGATCTGCGCGAGATATTTCTTGACGATCGCGTGCTGAACAATCGCGGGACCTATTTCGCCGTGATGCTGCTGCATGCCGCACTGAGCGAAAGCGATCCGATGGGCCTGCCGGTCTGGCTGGGACGCAACCGGCCGGCGACCCTGGAGGACGCCGTCACGGCGCCGATGGCCGAGGCGATGCAGCGCATCGCCTGGGCCTTCACCCGGTCGTCGGAACGCGGTGCCGGATTCAGCCGGGCGATCCTGCGCAAGGCCGAATTGCTTGTCGACAGCACGATTTCGCCGGACGACGGTTTCGTGGCCTGGGGCGACCCCAGCGATTCCCATCTCGGCGGTATCCAGCGCCGGGGCGTGGCATTCAACCTGACCGGGGTCAACGACTGGTCCCCAGAGCAGCCGTTCCTGGACGTGTTCAAGACAGCGCGTCCCTGGATCGGTCACCTGCCCGGACAATGGGGCGGCTTCGACGCGCCGAAGCTGCGCGAGGCCGGCTATCTGGACGTTTCGGGCTGGCCGCTTCGGATGCCGGCCGAGGTCACCCATCTCAGCACGCTGATCCTCACCGGCCTGGACAAGGACATGATCTCGGCGGCGGGACGCTATGTTCTGCGTTACCGGGGCACCGGCCGGATCGAACTCGGGGGACGGGCACGCAATATCAGCCACGACGAGGGCCGGATCGCCTTCGATTACCGGCCGGGCGCGGGCAGCGTCACGATCCATCTGCGCCGGATCGACGCCGATGATCCCATCCGGGACATCACGGTCGTGCGGCAGGACCGGCTGGCACTGGCCGATGCGGGGCAGATCTTCAATCCCGACTTTCTGGCGCGCTTGCGCGGCGCCGAGGTCCTGCGCTTCATGGACTGGATGCGGACCAACAATTCCAGCCTCGCAGAAAAATCCGACCTGCCCACGATGCGCGACTATGTCTGGAGCACGGAACGCGGCGTTCCGCCCGAGGTGATGGTCGCGCTGGCCAATGAGCTGGACGTGGATCCATGGTTCACCTTGCCGCATCTGGCCGATGACGATCTGGTTCGCAGCTATGCAAGGCGGGTCCGCGACAATCTTGAATCGGGCCGGCGCGCCTGGATCGAATATTCCAACGAAATGTGGAACCTGGCTTTCGACCAGCGCCAATGGGCGGATCGGCAGGCGCTGGCGCTGTGGGGGGCGGAGGGGGCCGGTATCCAGTACGGCGCCCACCGTGCCGCGCAGGTCGCCGATATCTGGGCCGAGGAATTCGCGCCGTCGGCCAATGGCAGGCTGGTGCGCGTCATCGGCACCTTCACCGGCTGGCCGGGGGCCGAGGACGAGATGCTCGAGGCGCCGGCGTGGAAGGCTGCTGATCCGGATGGCTGGAGTCCCTTGGCCGAGCATTTCGACGCCTATGCCATCACCGGCTATTTTTCCGCGAATCTGGAAGATCCCGAACGGCTGGCGCGACTGCGGCGAGCCCTGCAGGACAGCCGCGCCGAGGCCGAGAGGCGGGCGGCAGACCAGGGGCTCGCGGGGGAGGCGCGTGACGGCTTTGTCCATGACCACCGCTTCGACTCGGCGATCGAGAAGGCCCTGATCGAGCTGCGCGATGGCGGCCTGAGCGGATCTCGCGAAGGCAGTGTGGAATGGGTGGTGGACAGGTTGTTCAGCCATCATCGGCGCGCCGCCGCCCGCTTCGGTCTGGAGATGGTCATGTATGAGGGCGGCAGCCACGTCGTCGCCTCGGGTGCCGCGGCGAATGACGAGGAGCTGACCGACTTCCTGATCGCGCTGAATTATGCGCCCGGAATGGGGGACCTGTACCGCCGGCTGCTTGAAGGCTGGCGTCGCTACAGCGATCAGCCGTTCAACTTCTACACCGCGATCGGCGGTCCCAGCCAATATGGCAGCTGGGGGGTGCTGCGCCATCTCGACGACGTCAATCCGCGATGGGACGTTGTCGCGGGGCCCGAGGAATGAGCGACAATCCGGCACTGAGCGTGATCCTGCCCGCCAGCAACGAAGAAGCCTATCTGGGCGACTGCCTGACCGCTCTGCTGGCCGGCGATCCGGTGCCAGGCGGGGCCGAGGTCATCATCGTCGCGAATGGCTGCCGGGACAGCACCGCCGACGTGGCGCGCGGCCATGCCGATCAGGCGCTGGCGGCAGGTTGGGCGTTGCGGGTGATCGAACGGGCCGAGGGGGGCAAGACAGGCGCGCTGAATGCGGGCGACGCTGCCGCACGCGGCAAGCTGCGTGCCTATCTGGACGCCGACGTGATCGTCAGCCCGCCGCTGATGGCCGACCTGACGCGCGCGCTGATGGCACGGGACGGACCCGGCTATGCCAGCGGGACCGCGATCATCCCGACGCCGGGCAGCCGCATCACCCGGGCCTATGCCCGGCTCTGGCAACGGCTGCCTTTCGCGCAAGGCGATGCGCCGGGTTACGGGCTGTTCGCCGTCAATGCCGCCGGGCGGGCGCGCTGGGGGGAATTTCCCGACATCATCTCGGACGACACCTTCGTGCGGCTGCAATTTTCCCCGGACGAGCGGATCGGCCTTGCCGCCACCTATCGCTGGCCGATGGTCGAGGGCTGGTCGCGACTGGTGCGTGTCCGCCGACGTCAGGATGCCGGCGTCACGCAGATCGCCCAACGCTGGCCCGAGATCCTGGAAAACGAGGGCAAGGCCAGGCTTGGGGCAGGTGGCGCGGCGCGTCTGGCGTTGCGCGATCCGGTGGGTTTCGCCGTCTACGCCTCGGTGTCGGTTGCTGTCCGGATCGGGCGGCACGGGGCGGCCGACTGGACGCGCGGGCGGTGAGATTGTCTCTAATGGCAGGCAAGCCCCGCTTTCGCGGCAGCATGGAATGCGCTAGGCCGGACGTGCCGCCTGTCGCGGCCTTGGTGTGAGGCGAGGTCTGTCTTGCGTATCGGTTATCTGTTGAACACCTACCCCCAACCCAGCGTGACCTTTGTGCGGCGCGAGATCCGGGCGTTGGAACGGCGCGGGATCGAGGTGCACCGTTTCGCAATGCGCAGCGATCGCGCCGGCCTGGTGGACCCCGCCGACATCGAGGAATATGATCGGACCGAGCTTGTCCTGAAGGCTGGCGGAGCGCGTCTGCTTGCGGATGCCGTGTGGCTGGCCGCCTCGAGGCCGGCGCGGTTCGGTCGGGCCCTGGGGTCTGCGTGGCGGATGGGCGGGCGGTCCGCGCAGGGCAGGTTGCGGCACATGATCTATCTGATCGAGGCGGCCCATGTCGCGCGCCGGGCCGAGTCGCTGGGGCTGGAACATCTGCACGCGCATTTCGGAACGAATTCGACCACCGTTGCCTGCCTCGTCAGCGATCTGGGCGGGCCCGGCTTCAGCTTCACGGTTCACGGCCCCGAGGAGTTTGACAGCCCGCAGGGGCTGAGCCTTGGCGACAAGGTGGCGGCGTCAAGCTTTGCGGTGGCAATCTCGTCTCATGGTCGCAGCCAGCTATGCCGGTGGGCGGGTTACGACGACTGGCCGCGCATCCACGTGGTCCATTGCGGCATCGAGCCCGGCCGCTTTCCCAAGCCCGGCCCGATGCCGCCCGGCCCGCCTGACGGGCCGCTGCGGCTGGTCAACATCGGCAGGTTCGCGGAACAGAAGGGTCAGCTGCTTTTGCCCGAGGCGCTGGCGATCGCGCGCGGGCAGGGTGCACAGGTCCATCTGACACTGGTCGGTGACGGCCCGATGCGTTCCCGGATCGAGGCCGCGATCGCCGCACATGGTGTCGAAGACGCCGTGACGCTGACGGGATGGCTTGACGAGGCCGGAGTGCGTCGCGTGCTGGCCGAGAGCCACGCCCTGATCCTGCCCAGCTTTGCCGAGGGTCTGCCGATGGTGGTCATGGAAGCGATGGCCGCCGGTCGTGCCGTGATCGCGACCCATATCGCCGGCAATCCCGAACTGGTCCTGCCGGGCGAAACCGGCTGGCTGGTGCCGGCGGGCGATGCCGGCGCGCTGGCCGACGGGATCGCTCTGGCCGCCGCGTGCTCTGCCGACGGGCTGGCGGATATGGGCCGGGCCGGGCGGGCACGTGTCCTGCAACGCCACGACATTGACCGCGAGGCCGGAAAACTGGCCCGCCTGATCGAGAAAGCCATCCGCCGATGAGACGAGTCATGACCTATCTGTCGGGCACCAGCATCACCCAGAGGGTGTTGCGCGGCTCGGCCATATCCGGCATGGGCTACTTCTTCGCCCAGGGGCTGCGGCTTGCCAGCAACCTGATCCTGACCCGGCTGCTGTTTCCGGATGCGTTTGGCCTGATGGCGCTGGTGACGATGTTCGTGCTGGGCGTCGTGATGGTGACCGATGTCGGGCTGACGCCGTCGATCATGCAAAGCAAGCGCGGCGACGATCCGAAATTCCTCAACACCGCCTGGTCGGTGAAGATGATGCTGCACAGCTTCTATTTCGTGGTGATCTGCCTGCTGGCATGGCCTGCCGCGCAGTTCTATGACGCGCCGATGCTGGTCCAGCTTATGCCGGCCGTCGCCGCCAGCCTGCTGATCGGCGGCCTGGTGTCGCCCAATATCGAACATGCACAGCGCCACATCCGGTTGGGGACCGTGACCAAGATCGAACTGGCCACGCAGGCCGCTTCGGTCGTCGCGATGATCGCCTTTGCGCTGTTGACGCGATCAGTCTGGGCGCTGGTCTTCGGCCAGTTCGCCGGCACCGGCGTCAAGGTCCTGTTGACCCGATACTACTTCAAAGGGCCGGCGACGCGCTTTGAATGGGACCGCGACGCGGTGCGGGAACTGATCCATTTCGGCAAGTGGATCACGCTCAGCTCGGCTTGCGGTTTCGTGCTGTCGCAGGGCGACAAGGCGGTGCTGGGCAAGTATCTCAGCCTCGAACAGCTGGGCGTCTACAATATCGGCTTCTTCCTTGCCTCCTTCCCGATGGCGCTGGCCGAGAACATCACCGGACGCACCATCATCCCGGTCTATCGCGACAGTCCGCCCCATGAATCGCCGCAGAACTTCGCCACGGTGCGCCGGATGCGAATGGGCCTTACGGGCATTGTGCTGTCGATGATCGCGGTGATGGCGGTGGGCGGTCCGTGGATCATCGATCTGCTCTATGACTTCCGCTATCAGGGCGCGGGTCCGATCGTGTCGCTGATCGCCTGCGCGCAGGTCCCGGTCGTGCTGGGCATGACCTATCCGCAGGCGGCCCTGGCGGCGGGCGATTCACGGTCTCCGTCACTGCTGAACATGCTGCGCGCCGGCGTGCAGATCGGCGCATTCCTGATCGGGGCCGAGCTGGGCGGGCTGACCGGTGCGATTGTCGGGCAGATGCTGGCCGGCTGGTTCCTGCATGTGTTCATCATCCGGCTGGCGATCAAGCACCGGGCCTGGGACCCGCTGCATGATGCGCTGTTTGCGGTCATGGGGCTGGCGATCACCTTTGTCGGGATGTCGCACATGCTGACGGCCAGCTGAGTCGGGCTTCGACAAGCCGATCCTGGCGCTTACCCCTTGGGAAGATAGGGGATGCCGCCCGCCAGGTCGGTATCGTCGATCACGTGGAAATTGCTTACGCTGCCCTTCTTTCGTCCTTCGGCGAAGGGCGCGTATTCCGGGTCATTGGCGAAGGCCGTGACCGCCTCGCGCGTCGGAAACTCGATCAGCGCGATCAGGGTGCTGCCAAGCGGCGCGCCTTCGATGGTCTGGATATTGCCGCTGCGCGAAAGGTAGCGACCGCCATGCTTGGCCGCGATCTCGTGGACCTTGGCGGCGTAGCCCGGCACCCAGGCGTCATCCGTCACCGTGACATCCGCAATCAGATAAACAGGCATCGCGCATTCTCTCCTTTCGCATCGACCTCAGATCGAACCAGCCTAGGGCCAGGACGGCGTTCGGCCAAGTCAGTTCTTGGGGGAATTTTCAGCCCAGGAATCGCACCAGCCCCAGCGTGATGAAGGGAAACGCCACCAGCGCGGCGATGCGGACGATATCGCTGACGAGAAACGGCAGCACGCCCCGGAAGCTTTCGATCATCGGCACGTCCTTCGCCATGCCGTTGATGACGAAGACATTCATGCCCACCGGCGGGGTGATCAGCCCGACCTCGACCACCACCACGGCCAGGATGCCGAACCAGATCAGCGTCTCTTCGCGCGGCATGCCGAAATCCAGCCCGCCGATGATCGGATAGAAGATCGGGATCGTCAGCAGCAGCATCGACATCGAATCCATCACGCAGCCCAGAAGCAGATACAGCAGCAGCATCGCCAGCAGCACCAGCATCGGTGCCAATCCCGAATTCCGGATCGCGTCGGCCAGCAGCATCGGCGTCCGGGTCTGAGCGAGGAAGGCGTTGAAGCTTTCCGCACCCAGCAGGATCAGAAAGATCATCGCCGATGTCGTCGCCGTCCCGCGCAGGCAGTCGGCGATCCCCGACAGCCGCATCCCGCCATGCAGCACCGCCAGGATCCCGGTGCCGAAGGCGCCGACAGCGGCCGCCTCGGTGGGCGTGAACCAGCCGCGATACATGCCTACGATGACCAGCGCAAAGATCAGGATCAGCGTCCAGGTCTCGCGCAACGCGCCCAGCCTTTCTGACCAGGTAGCCCGGGGGCCGGCGGGTCCGTCCTCGGGGTTGCGGCGCACGAAGATCGCGACCGCGGCCATGTAGCCCAGTGCGGCCAGGACGCCCGGCACCAGGGCTGCAACGAACATTCTGGCGATGCTTTGTTCGGCCATCAGCGCGTAAAGCACAAGAATGACCGATGGCGGGATCAGGATGCCAAGCGTGCCCCCTGCCGCCAGGGACCCGGTGGCCAGCGCACCGCTGTAGTTGTAGCGCCTCATTTCGGGCAGGGCGACCTGGCCCATCGTGGCGGCGGTGGCCAGTGACGATCCGCAAATCGCGCCGAACGCGGCGCAGCCGCCGATCGAGGCCATTGCCAGCCCGCCCTTGCGATGGCCGAGAAACGCGGCGGCGGTGCGATACAGCGCCCGGCTCATCCCGGCCCTGGTGGCGAATTCGCCCATCAGCACGAACAGCGGAATAACCGACAGCGAATAGGTCGAGAACTGGTAATAGGTCGAGGTCTTGAGGAACGCCAGAAGCGGCGCGGTTCCCGTCCACAGGCCATACCCCCCGATGCCCACGGCCAGCATCGCGACCCCGATGGGAATGCGGATGGCCATCAGCGACAAGAGCACCGCGAACCCGGTGAGCCCGGCGGCGATCCCGCTCATGCCCTCGCCATCCGCAGATGGCCGGCCAGCGTGGCCCCCGTGGTCACGACAAGCAGGGCCATGGCCGGAAGGATGAGCAGAAAGCTCCACCAGACCGGGATTCGCAGCACCATGGATTGTTCGCCATACTGGCGCATCTCCATCCCGCCCTGGACCATCCGCCACAGAAGCAGGGCCGCGATCAGCAGATAGATCAGGTCTCCCAGGGCCTCGAGCAGGTGGTTGCTGCGCGGCCGAGCCGTCTGCGTGAAGAAATCCACCAGCACATTGCCGCCCGTCGACTGGCACCAGGGCAGGAAGCAGAAGATCGCGATGGCGGTGCCGATCTCGACCAGCTCGAAATCGCCCGGGATCGGGGCGCCAAGCAGGCTGCGCCTGGCGACGCTGGTGACGGTCATCAACATCATCGCCAGCAACACCATGCCGCCGATGCCGGCAAAGATGCGACAGAGGGCGGTCAGCCATCCGGGCAGCGGGACCGGATGGGCATGTTCGGTCGGCTGTTCGACCATGCCGCCCTCCTTGCCGTCAGTTGCCTTGCGCCTTGGCCAGCAGGGCGCGTGCCTCGTCCAGCATCGCCTGTCCGTCGTGGCCCGCGTCGTTCATGGACGCCACCCAGCTGTCGATGACCGGCTGGCTGGCCTCTTTCCACTCGGCCAGCCCGCTCTGAGCAATGACGATGATCTCGTTGCCGGCATCAATGGCTTTCTGCCGCTCTTCGCTTTCGGCCTTGTCGAGGACTTCACCCGCGATGGCGGCCAGCGCGGCGCCGGAATTGTCGTCGATCACCTTCTGCAGATCGTCGGGCAGAGCGTCGTATTTCGCCCGGTTCATGAGCAGCGCCATCACCGAGGTGGCCAGGCCGCCGTTTTCGCTGCCGAATTCCGTATGCTGCCGGGTCACGCCTTCGATCCGCAGCGAGCCGAACACCTCCCACGGAAGGACGGCTCCGTCGATGACCCCGGTGGTCAGGGCCTGCGCGACCTCTGGCACCGGCATGCCCAGGGCGGTCGCGCCAAGCGCGTTCAGCCCGTCCGTCATGGTGCGCGACGGCGCCCGGATCTTCAGCCCGCCGAGGTCGGCCATGCTGGCGATCGGCTTGCCCTTGGTGTGGAACTTGTAGGCAGCCGGGGCGTGCAGAACCAGCGGATGAACGTCCTTCAACTCGTCGCCGAGGTATTTCCGCTGGTAATCCTGAATGGCCATGGTCGTTTCGGTGGCCGTGCCAGACAGGAAGGGCAACTCGAAAACCTCGGAGACCGGAAAGCGACCCGGCGTATAGCCCAGCAGCGTCCAGGCGATGTCCACGACGCCATCCCGGGCCTGATCGAACAGCTGCGGCGGCTTGCCGCCCAGTTGCATGGATGGATAAAGCTGGACGTCGATCCGGCCATCCGACTGCTCCTCGACGGCCTTTTCCCAGGGTTCGAACAAGCCCGTGTGAACCGGAGCGTCCGCAGACAGGAAATGGTGCAGGCGCAGCGTGACCTCCTGCGCGACGGACGCGCCGGTCAATGCCGCAAACGCGGCCCCTGCCAGCAGGAATGTCTTGATCATGCGTTCCTCCCTTGGTGTGGATCGTGGCGCGCGATTGTCTCGGCGTCGCCGGCATGGGTCCCGGGCGCCAGGATGCGCGCCCAGTCATGGTCCGGTTGCGGGCGTGTCAGCGCGCCGGCAAGCGTTCCGGTTTCGCTGGCCGCGACAAGGGTTTGCGGATCGGGGCGCATCGCTTCTGCCGTCCGCGCGATGGCGGTCGCCGCGTCGGCGGGAATGATGCCCAGCCTGCCCTGGGCATGAGCCAGCGCGGCCTCGGCCCGCAGCATCGCGGCCAGCAGGGCCGGCGCGTCCATGGCGTCCCCCAGCTCGGCGTCGCCGAAGGGGCCATCGGTCAGCATCATGAAGGACGCAGTCCCAGGATCTGCCGCGCCTGCCGGCAGTCCGCGACCGGACGGTCGTATCGCGCGCAGATATTGACGGTGCGGGCGACCAGCGCAGCGTTCGAGGGTGCCAGCCGGTCCCTGTCCAGCCGGATATTGTCCTCCAGTCCGGTGCGGGCGTGCCCGCCCTCGGCGATCGCCCATTCGTTCACGACGATCTGGTTCGGGCCGACCCCCGCCGCGCACCATGCGACATCCTCGCCAAACAGCCGCTTCACCGTGCGAATGTAGAAATCGAACACCTCGCGGTCGACCGGCATGGCGTTCTTCACCCCCATCACGAACTGCACATAGGGGATGTCCTTGATTCGCCCGTCGTTCCACATCTTCGCGGCCTGGAAGATATGCGACAGGTCGAAGGCCTCGATCTCGGGCTTGACGTCGTGGGCGATCATCTCGGAGGCCAGCCAGTCCACCAGATCGGGCGGATTTTCATAGACCCGCGTCGGGAAGTTGTTCGAGCCCACCGACAGGCTGGCCATGTCGGGCCGAAGCGGCAGCATCCCGCCCCGGGCGGCGCCGGCGCCCGAACGTCCCCCGGTCGAAAGCTGGATGATCATGCCGGGGCAGTGCTTCTCGATGCCCTCCTTGAGGGCGGCAAAGCGGTCGGGATCGCTGGTCGGCTTGCCCTCGTCGTCGCGGACATGGCAATGCGCGATGGCCGCGCCCGCCTCGAACGCCTCATGGGTCGATTCGATCTGTTCGGGGACCGTCACGGGCAGGGCAGGGTTGTCGTGCTTGGTCGGGACCGATCCGGTGATCGCGACGCAGATGATGCAGGGTTTTGTCATGGCTTGCCTCAGATATCGAAGATTACGGTTTCGTCGTCGCCGTGCAGGCGGATGTCGAAACGACAGACGGGGGCGCCGTCGCGGTCCTGTCGTTTCGCGATCAGCGTGGCGCGGCGGCGTTCCCATTCGATCCGGTTGATGACCGGATCGGCGGCGTTCGCGCTGGCCTCATCGTCGAAATGGATCCGCGTGTTCAGACCGACCTTGATGCCCCGGGCCACGATCCACACGTCCAGATGCGGCGCCATCAGGCGGCCGTGACGGCCTGGCACGGGACCTGGCGCGACGGTGTCGAAGCCCCATTCGCCGGTTTCGAAATCGCTGATGTCGCGGCACCGGCCGCGAATGCCCTCTTCGACCTCGCCGGCGCCGTCGGGATGGGCATAGCGGTCCCGGGCGCTGGCCGGCCACATCGCGATCAGCACATCCTTGACGGGACTTCCCATGCCGTCGATCATCAGCCCCTCGATCCTGATGCGCTGTCCCATGGTGTTCGGCCCGGCGATGTCATGGCCAGGTTCCTGGCGACAGATATCAAACCCTGCGGCCCCTGGCGACAGCCCGATAGGGACATATGGGCCGGCCGTTTGCGAGGCGGATTCGCGCAGATAGGTCAGCCTCTGTGGCATGGTCAGTTCCCCTCCAGCCGGTTTTCGAACATCGTCGAGCGGCGACCCCTTCAGGACAATGTCGAACTTATAGGCGATGGAATCCAGCGGGATCATCGCGTTCAGGTTCAGGCGCGCGATCAGCGTTCAAGAACGACCGCGTCGATGCCCCGCTTGTGCAGCAATCGCCCCAGCCACAGCCCGAAGGGCCGCCGCGGACGATCGCGACCTGTGTGAAGACATCCCTTGTCTCGCGATCAGGATCACAGAGGGAAAAAGCAAAATGAGCGACTCGGCAGGATACTTGCCCGGTCGGGAACGCATGGACGGCGCATCCTGATCGGACAGGTGCAGGCCCTGACCGAGATCGTGCCCGTAGTGCGCGTTCTTTCATGGCTATGCGCTGACCAGACTCTCTGGGCTGGAACAGGGCCGGGCCGGGATCGACGATGCGGCCCGCGAAGGCGCCATGCCGCTGCGGATCGGAGCCTTGCCCTCTGTTGCGGCGCGGCTGATGCCCGAACTCGTCAAACAGATCGCACGGCTTGCGCCCGAATCGCGATTGCCGATCGCGAATGGCGTGGCGTTGCCACCGCAGCGGCTGGAGACCGTGTCGGGTGCCTTCGGTCGCGCCCACACACGGGCCCATACACGGGAAAGCGATGTGGTGCGGTTCATCTCGGCAGGGGTGGTCGCGCGCGATGGCCGAGGGGCAGCTGGTGCGGCCGCCGATCGGCACCGGGCTGACCGAGGGGCCGGTTGGCCTGATGAGCCGTGCCGCTGGCGGAAAAAGCCCGCCGCTGCGGATGCTCGTGCAAACTGTCCGTCGCGCGGTCGTCTTGCTGAAGCTGGACTAGCCGGGTTCGACCAGTTGCCTCTTGTTGCGGGCGTGGCGTTCGGCCAGCCGGCGACCCTCGCGCCCGTTCAGCAGCCGCCGCGCCCCGACCGGACGAAAACCCGGGTCGGCCAGCTGCGGGAAAAGCGTCAGGATCTCGCGGCGCGCCTGAGGGCCGACGGCCTCCATCGCCTGGGTCCCGGTGAACAGGCTCTCGCTCCATGCGCCGTTGGACAGCACGATCTCGTGCCCGTCGAACAGCATGTGCCAATAGGTGACGCCCTGCTGGGGGCTGATCGCCTCGATCCCCGGCAGGCCGACCAGATGCTTGGCGGCCACGAGGATCTCATTCTCGTCGAACATGCGCTGCGCGATGGTCGATCGCACCAGCACGCGATGCTGCGGCGACACGATCAGATTGCGTGCCGGAACGCCCGGAGCCAGCGCGTGGGCGCAGATGCGGATCGGGCGCAGGTTGGGCTGCAGATCCAGCTGCGCGGGCGAGAGATAGGTCGAGCCGATCCACGACAGCCAGCGCATGCCGTTGTCGCGCGTGCGGATCAGGTCGCCGACCGTCAGGCTTTCGATCGCGCGCGGCCCGAACATCGTCTCGATCATCGTGCCCGACACGAAACAGGGAACGGTGCTTTGCGGCGGATACGCCTGACCCTCCGAACTCTTTGTGACGTTCTCGATTTCCTTGAAGCGATAGCTGGCTGAAAGGTCGAACGTCGGATACACGGTCTCGCCATTGACGACCTTGGGCTGCGGAAAGATCAGAACCGACTGGTAGCTTCCGTAGGTCGGAGGCGTGGTTCCGGTGCTGAAGCCGTAAGGAAACATCACCACGAACGTGTTGGACGGGTCGTTGATGTCCACCAATGTCGAACCGAACCAGTTTTCCAGCTTCGTTCCCGCCGGCAGCGTCTGCGCCTCCGCGCCATATCCGAAGGTCGTGGCGTTCGTTAGGGTTTGCTGGGTTTCGTTCGGGGTATAGTAGCCGCTGTTGAAGTTCTCGTCGTCGTCGGTGATCGAGATGCTGGTCAGCACCGGATCCTGAAACGTGATCGGATTGTAACTGTTGGACCACGGCGCGAATTTGGTGGTTGCCCCGGTCCCTCGCGGGATCGCCTGACTGACCGTCAGCATCGTGATCTGATAGTCCATGGTTGCCCGTCGCCTCGAAGCAGGTCCTGTGGAAAATCCCCGGTTGGCCCGGATTGTTCAGGGTCGGGCGCGTGGATCGCGCTCCCTTTCAGCCTGAGTATCGAGGGAAGGTTAACGAACGGTTAACGCACGAAAGGATTTAATCAGATTTTAATAAATCGCGTATAAGTTGTCCGTTCAGATGCCGCCATCGGTGTTGACCGCACCGCCCGTGCCGCGCTCGCGATAGGGGGTGCTGCCGTAAAGCGCCCGATAGCATTTCGAGAAATGCGACGGGCTGGAAAAGCCCGAGGCCAGAGCCACCTCGATGATCGACATTTCGGTCTGCATCAGCAGGTTGCGCGCCCGCGACAGGCGCGTCTCCATGTAATAGCGTTTCGGGCTGCGGTTCAGATAGCGCCGGAAAAGCCGCTCCAGCTGTCGCGTGGACATCCCGGCATCGGCGGCAAGCTGCGCCGGGCTGATCGGGTCCTCAAGATTCGCCTCCATCCGCGCGATCACCGCGGCAAGGCGCGGATGGCGGACACCGATGCGGGTGGGAATCGACAGTCGCTGGCGGTCCTGGTCGGTGCGGATGGTGGTATGCAGCATCTGGTCGGCGACCTCGGCCGTCAGGGCGTCGCCATGCGTTTCCGCGATCATATGCAGGATCAGGTCGATCGAAGAGGTGCCGCCGGCAGCGGTCAGCCGGTTGCCGTCATGCACGAAGACCGACCGGAACAGATCGACATTGGGGAAGGCCTCGGCGAAGCCGTCGTGGTTTTCCCAGTGGATCGTCGCCTTGCGGCCGTCCAGCAGCCCGGCCTCGGCCAGGACCCAGGCGCCGGTGCAGACCGCGCCCATCGCGGCACCGGCGCGCGCTTGCTTGCGCAGCCAGGTCAGGACAGGCTTGCTGGCCTCGCGCGCGATCTGGGTGCCGCCGCAGACGATCACCACATCGTCGCGCCCGACCGGCAGGTGGCCGTCCAGCCCAGAATCCACCAACACGCGCGTGCCGTTGGAACAGGTTGCCACATCGCCTGTCGGACCGACCAGGCGCCATTCGAACAACTGCTTGTCAGCGGCGCGATTGGCCAGACGAAGCGGCTCGATGGCTGCTGCAAAGGGCGTCAGGGTGAAGCGGTTGACCAGCAGGAAGGTAAAGCGTCGCGGCTTGTTCGATGACATCATGCTGCCTCAACACGATTGGGACTGGCACCTCTCATCAGGGAACAGGGCCACCCGCAAGAGAAGAAAATCAGCATGCAACCTAGGTCGGATCATTTTTTCCCGCTTCATGCGCCTTTCGCTGACCGTGCCGAAAGTCTATACCTGCGCGACAGTTTTTCCAAGGAGTGCGTACCATGACGCAGCAGGATACCCGCAAGAACGCCGCCCCAAGCTGGGACAAGGCTGGCTGGCGCGCCTATCCGCGCGTCCAGATGCCCGATTACACCGATCAGGCCGCGCTGCAGGCGGTCGAGGCACAATTGCGCCGTTACCCGCCGCTGGTCTTTGCAGGCGAGGCGCGGCGGCTGCGCGAACAGCTGGCCGATGTCGCCGCCGGCCGCAGTTTCCTTCTGCAGGGCGGCGATTGCGCCGAAAGTTTCGGCGAGTTCAGCGCCGACAATATCCGCGACACGTTCAAGCTGCTGCTTCAGATGGCGGTCGTGCTGACATGGGGCGCGCAACTGCCTGTCGTGAAGGTCGGACGGATGGCGGGCCAGTTCGCCAAGCCGCGCAGCGCGCCGACCGAAACCGTCGATGGCGTGGAACTGCCCAGCTATCGCGGCGACATCGTCAACGGGTTCGATTTCACGCCCGAGGCGCGAATCCCCGACCCGAACCGGATGCTGGCGGCCTACACCCAGGCGGCGGCGTCGCTGAACCTGCTGCGCGCCTTCTCGACCGGCGGTTTCGCCGACATGCACCGCGTTCAAAGCTGGATCGCCGATTTCGTGGGCGGACCAGAGGCCGCCAAGTATCGCGACATCGCCGACCGCATCCGCGACGCGATGGCCTTCATGCAGGCGGCGGGCGTCAATTCCGACACCGCTCATCAACTGGGCAAGGTCGATTTCTACACCAGTCACGAGGCGCTGCTGCTGGAATACGAAGAGGCGCTGGCCCGCACGGATTCGACCACCGGCCTGCCGGTCGCCGGTTCGGGCCACATGATCTGGATCGGCGACCGCACGCGCCAACCAGACGGCGCGCATGTCGAGTTCTGCCGCGGGGTGCAGAACCCGATCGGGCTGAAATGCGGCCCGACGACGACGGCGGACGACCTCAAGCTGCTGCTGGACAAGCTGAACCCGGCGAACGAGGCCGGCCGGCTGACGCTGATCGCGCGTTTCGGTGCCGGCAAGGTGGGCGACCACCTGCCGCGGCTGGTCCGGACCGTCCAGGAACACGGCGCGAATGTCGTCTGGTCCTGCGATCCGATGCACGGGAACGTCATCAAATCGTCGACCGGCTACAAGACGCGGCCTTTCGATTCGATCCTGCGCGAGGTCCGAGAGTTCTTTGCGATCCACAATGCCGAAGGCACGATCCCCGGCGGTGTCCATTTCGAGATGACCGGAAAGGACGTGACCGAGTGCACCGGCGGTGTTCGCGCCGTCACCGACGAGGATTTGTCTGATCGCTACCACACGGCCTGCGATCCGCGCCTGAATGCCAGCCAGTCGCTGGAACTGGCGTTCCTGGTGGCCGAGGAACTGCGTGCGCGGCGCGAGGCCGCCGCGCCGGCGCGGGGTGCCAAGGCGGTTTGACGGCATCGGGCGGGCGCAAGGGTTCGCGCCGCCCTCGCCCGTCCCCAGGAAGGAAATCGCGCCACCAGACCTGGTGGCACCGATCTGCAGGCTGTGGCGTGATGCCGGATATCGAAGGAACGGGGCATGCGTGAACGGAAAAAGCGCGTCATCAGCCTGTCGGTCAGCGACAGTTACCGCGAAAGCGGACGATTCCCGGATTGCTTGCAGTTCCTGGAAGAGCGCGGATACGAATGCCAGGATATCCAGTTGAAATGGGCGCATCCGGCCAAGCGCCTGCTGCAAATCGCACGTCTCGCACCGCGCTTGTGGGGCGCCGATCTGGTCGTCAACACCGAGTATTTCAGCACGGCCCTCGTCTCCGCCGGCTTGCGATTGACGGGATCACGCGCCCGGCACGTCGTGCTGGGCCTGAACATTTCGGGCAACAGGACGTTGTCCACACGCTCGAAACCGCTGAATCGCGCGATCAACTGGCTGTTTTTCGGTCGCGTCGATATGGCCGTGGTGGCATCCAAGCCCGAGGCTGACATCTTCAGCCGCATCCATGACATTCCGCGTGACCGATTTGCGTTCGTGCACTGGGCCTATGATCTGCCGCAGGATCCGGGCCATTTCAGCCGACCCGAGCGGCCCTATTTCTGTCTGATCGGTCGCAACAATCGCGATCAGCGGACCTTCTGTGCGGCGCTGGAGGGTCTGGAGGCCGAGGGCGTCATCATCTCGCATTCGCCACCCGACTTCACGCTGCCGGCCAATGTCCGCAACCATGTCGAGATCCCCTTCGCGGACTGCATCGACTGCATTCGCGGTTCGGTTGCCAATGTGATCCTGGTCCGGGATGCGGATCGCGGTGCAGGCCATATCACCCTTGTCACGGCCATGCATTGCGCGCGTCCGCAGATCATCTCGCGGGTCGAGACGGCGCTGGACTATTTTGTGCCGGACGAACATGCTCTTGCCGTTCCCCTAGCTGATGTTCCTGCGGTCCGCGAAGCGATGCAGCGATTGCTTGACGATCCGGCCCTTGCGGACCGGATGGGCAAGGCTGCCGCCGAATACGCCGCGCAGTGGCTGACCCATGCGCGCAGGACGGCAGTGCTTCAGGATCGGATTCGCATCTGGCATGATACGGGTCGCGTCGAATGGAATGAGGCCTCAGCCGCAACAGCTGGCTGATCATCGGGCAAGGTCCTGCGTCACTTCCAGCGCCGATGGACCCAGAACCACTGCTCCATATGGCGCCGGACAAGCGCCTCGAGGTCGTCGTTCAGCGCCTGCATCATCTCGGCGGGATTGGTGTGGGCCACGGGGCGCCCGACATGGACGCGAAAGCTCAGCCCGTCCGGTTGGCGGATGGCGTGGATCGGCAGGATCAGTGCGTCATAGCGGATGGCCAGTTCCGCCGGGGTCAGCACGGTCCTGCTGGGCAGGCCGAAGAAGTGCAATTCCGGCGCGTGACGATCATGCTGGTCAAAGCCAAGCGCAAGCCATCCGCCGGCTTTCAGGAATCGCAGCATCGCCGTCAGCCCGGTCCGCCCGCGCGGAAAAAGCGGCTCGGCGATGGCGGTGATGGCCGGGATGTAGTGGCGATTGAACGCATCGTTGTTCATCGGCCGATACAGCGCGCCCAGAGGCCAGCCTTGCGCCGAGAGTGCTGCCCGCATCGCGTCGTAATTGCCGAAATGCGCGCAGGCGACGATCACCGGCCGCCGCGCGGCATGGGCTGCCTTCAGATCCGCAAGACCCGGACCCTCCAGCGGATCGGCGGCGCGAATGCGGCTGGTGAATTCCTCGCCGGAATAGATCTCGGCGAGGGCCCGGCCGGCATTCTCCGGAACGGCGCGCGTCAGCGCCTCGACCTCGTCGCGGGACAGTTCCGGACAGGCGAGGGCCAGATTGTCGCGAATTCGCCGCCGCCAGCCCGCGATCGGGCCGAGGATCCGCGCGAAGATCCAGCCCATGAGGGCGATCCTGCGCGGATAGGGCAACCGCCGCGCCAGCGCCATCACCGCCACGAAGGCACCGTTCGCAAGCCGCTCGGTCAAACTGGGCGCGCCGTCGTCACTCATCCGCCATACCGTGCCGCGCGGGCCTCTCGCGACCAGACATAAAGCCCGGCTCCGACGATAATCAGCGCGCCCGTGATGGTCCAGAGATCAGGCAACTGCCCGAAGAACATCCAGCCCCACATCCCGGCCCAGACCAGGCCGGTATAGCCGAACGGCGCCAGGACGCCGGCCTCGGCGATGGCGAAGGCGCGGATCAGCAGGGTCTGGCTGATCGTGCCGAACAGACCCAGCGCGACAAAGGCCCACAGATCGCCCGGATCGATTGGCTGCCAGAAGAACGGGACGACCGCCGAGGTCAGCACAGCGCCCGTGATCGCCGACCACAGCACCGAGGTGGCGGTCGAATCGTCGCGAACCACCCGGGTCAGCAGCGCACCCGCAGCATAGGTGAACGCGCCGATCAGCGGCAGCAATGCGGCGGGCTGGAACACCCCCATGCCGGGGCGGATGATGATCAGCGCGCCAACCAGCGCGGCCGCGATCCCCAGCACCCGGCGCATCCCGATCCGTTCGCCCAGGAACAGCGCCGCGCCAAGCGTGATCAGCACCGGATTGGTGTCCATGATCGCTGTCGCCTCGGCAAGCCCGATGAACTGAAGCGATGTGAAGAACAGCCCCACCGAGGCCAGCTGCGTCAAGGCGCGCGCGAATTGCATGCCCGGCCGCCGGCTGCGCGCCAGGGTCGGCACGCGGTCACGGAAGATCAGCGCAAGCACGGCCAGGTTCACCATGAACCGTGCCCAGACGATCTGGGCGGCGTTGTAATCCTGTGTCAGATGTTTGGCTGTCGCGTCCATCAAGGTGAAACACAGCACCGCCGCGCAGATCAGCGCGATCCCGGTGGCCTGATCGTTGCCGGGATGGCGCAGCCCGGCGCGTTCCAGCCCCATCAGCGCAAAGGCGCGCGACAGGGCCCGCATCAGCGCCGCACGACGGAAACGGCCGGACAATCATCCGGCCGCTTCCTTGTTGTCATAACTCCGCCAGAGGCGGATAGCCTTGTCAAAGCATCGCCTTGACGCGTTCGATGACGGCTTCGGCGGTGATCCCGAACTCCTTGTAAAGCGCCGGGGCGGGCGCCGATGCGCCAAAGCCCTGCATTCCGACAAAGGCGGATTTCTCTTCGCGGCCGCGCTCACCCAGAAGCAGCCAGTCCCAGGGCTGGCGCACGGCCGCCTCGATCGCGACCCGGACCGTGTCGCCCGGCAGGACCTGCGCGCGCCATTCGGCGGGTTGCGCGCGGAACAGCTCCATCGACGGGACCGAGACGACGCGCGTCGGCGTGCCGTCGGCCTCCAGCGCATCGCGCGCAGCCACCGCGATCTCGACCTCCGAGCCGGTCGCCATCAGCACCACCTGCGGCTTGCCACCGGATGCTTCGCGCAGCGTATAGGCGCCCCTGGCGGACCGGTTCTCATCGTGGTGAGTCGTCCGCAGGGTGGGCAGGTTCTGGCGCGACAGCGCCATGATCGAGGGACGATCCGTCTGGGACAGGGCGATTTCCCATGCCTCGGCGGTCTCGACCTGATCGCAGGGACGCAGGGTCAGGATGTTCGGCGTGGCGCGCGCGATCGCCAGATGCTCGACCGGCTGGTGGGTCGGGCCGTCCTCGCCCAGGCCGATGCTGTCATGGGTCATCACATAGACGACCGGCAGTCCCATCAGCGCCGACAGCCTGATCGCGCCGCGGGCGTAATCGGTGAAAGTCAGGAATGTTCCGCCATAGGGGCGAAAGCCCCCATGCAGCCAGATGCCGTTCATCGCGGCCGCCATGGCGTGTTCGCGGATCCCGTAATGGATATAGCGGCCCAGCCGATCCTCGGCTGAAAAGACACCCATGTCGCCGGTCTTGGTGTTGTTCGAACCGGTCAGATCGGCGGAACCGCCAAAGTTCTCGGGCATGTGGGGGTTCAGCACCTCCAGTACGTTCTCGCTGGCCTTGCGGGTGGCGACCTTCGGCTTGCCCTCGGTGGTCTGGGCCTTCAGCGCGCGCACGGTCGGTTCCAGATGCGGGTTGGCACGGTTGTCGATTCGGCGGGCGAATTCGTCGCGCATGTCCGAAGACAGCGCGTCGACGCGCTTTTGCCAGCCCTGGCGGGGTTCGCTGCCACGCGCACCGATCTTGCGCCAGTCCGAGGCGATCGCGTCGGGGATCTCGAAGGGCGGGGCGTCCCAGCCCAGGGCGTCGCGCACCGCCGCGATTTCGTCGGCGCCAAGCGGCGAGCCGTGGGCCTTGGCGCTGTCTGATTTCGTGGGCGCGCCGAAGCCGATGATCGTCTTGCAATCGACCAGCACGGGCCGGCCGTCATCCTGCGCGGCCTCTTTCAGCGCGCGATCGATATCGGCTGCGTCGTGGCCGTCGCAGGACAGTACGCGCCAGCCCGACGCCGCAAGGCGGGCACGCTGGTCGGTCCTGTCCGACAGGCTGACGCGGCCGTCGATGGTGATGTCGTTGTTGTCCCACAGCACGATCAGGCGGCCCAGCTTCTGCGCCCCGGCGAGGCCGATCGCCTCCTGGCTGATGCCCTCCATCAGGCAGCCATCGCCGGCGATCACCCATGTCCGGTGGTCGCACAGCTCGGACCCGAATTCGGCCCGCATCGCCTCTTCGGCCATGGCCATGCCGACGGCGTTGGCGATGCCCTGACCCAGCGGGCCGGTGGTCGTCTCGACGCCCTCGACATGGCCGTATTCGGGATGCCCGGCGGTGATGTAGCCAAGCTGGCGGAAATTCCTGATCTGCGCGATCGTCATCTGCTGGTATCCGGTCAGATGCAGCAGCGCATAGATCAGCATCGAGCCGTGGCCGGCCGACAGCACGAACCGATCACGGTCGAACCAGTGCGGCGCCGAGGCGTCGAATTTCAGATGGTTGCGAAACAGCACCGTGGCCACGTCGGCCATGCCCATGGGCATGCCGGGATGGCCGGAATTCGCGGCCTCGACGGCATCCATCGCCAGAACGCGAATGGCGCTGGCCAGCTTCCAGTGCTCGGGGTCGGCCTTGCGGCGAGCGTCGATGTCCATGGCGGTCCCTTCGGGCTAGGTTGTTTGCCGTTTCTGTTAGGGGCGATGCGGGCCGGTTGCAAGCCGCAGCCGGGCTGACTAGGGTCGCTCAGCGTCATTCGAGGGGCCGAGAGTTGACGAACACCGCCGCTGCCATCGTCGGCATGTGCGACCGGGGGATTGCGGCGCAGCTGATTGGCCTGCTGAACGTGATTCGGCTGGGGCGCAAGTTCGGCGCCCATGCGGTGCTGTTCCACACAGCCGGGCAGACCGCCGGCGCCGCCGATCTGCACATGCTGCTTGAACCCGGCTTCGTGTCGCGATGGACGGCTGCGTTGACAAAGCAAGTGGAGCTGTCCGGTCGCCCGGACCTTGTCATGCTGCTCCCCGATCTCAGCGAGGCGCATCTGGCTGGCCGGATCGCGTCGGGCGAACGGTTCGTGATCGACCGTCCGCCCGGGATCCTGTCGCTGATGGACGAGGGCGAGGATCAGGTACGGCGCGAGGTCGCCGGGATCGCCGCAGAGTTGCCTTTCATCCCCGAGATCGGTGCGGCGCTGTCCGAGGCGGTAGGCTGCATCGAGGCCTGGGGAGGCGAGGACATGTCGCAGGCCGTCGCCCTGCATCTGTGTCGGGGCGGCGGGTCGCCCGGCCCGTCACCGGACCATGTCGCGGACGAATTCGCCCGTTCGTGGGCGGCGCGGCAGACCGCCGCCGTCTTGCTGTTCGCGGACTGTCCCCAGGCCGAGGCCCATGTCGCCCGCGCCGATCCCGGCCTGATAGCGGCCGGCGGGTTGTGGGCGGGCGACCTCGGCCCGGAACCGGCAAGGCGCAAGGTTCTGGACATCCTGCTGATGTCCCGCTGCGCGCGGATCGGTGGCGCCTCCGCCAGCCTGACCGCCAGGGCGGCGGCGGCGCTTGGTGGCCGCCGCTTCTGCCCGCTGCCCGAATTCCTGTCGCCCGGGGAACGCCACCAGGCCGCCAGCGCGCTGATCGACCGGATCGTCAACGACCCCGCCAGTTTCCTTGATCTGCCCGATCTGGTCCGCTCGGCCGAACAGGCCGCCATCGCCGCCCAGACCGCGGGCCAGGGTATGCGGCTGGCGCGAGCGCTGTGCGAACAGGGGGTATGGACGCGGGCACGGCCGTTTCTGCGGCATGTCATCGCCGCATCTGCGCTGGCAGGCGGGGACGAGGCGCTGGCGCGGGTCGAGGCAGGTCGCGGGCTGGCCGAATCCGTGCTGAACCATCATGCCACCATGCAGTGCCGGCAGGTGCTGGACCTGATCGCGGGGCAGGACGATCCCCGGGACCCCGCAAGCCAGGACGGCTTTCTGGTCGCCTTGCTGACGGATCCTGCGGTCGAAAGTCCGACGCGGGACAGGCTTGCAGACCTGCATCTGGGCCGTGACGGCGCCATGGCGCGGACCCTGATGTTTCCGGTCGGGGTGCTTGCCGCGCGCAGTCACCCGGCAGTTTCGGACGGGCGCCCGGCACTGGCGGTCTGGGCCTGTCGTCTCGACTGGCAGGAATTGCTGCCGGACGAGGCTGCGTGCCGGCCGATGCGCGACCGCCCGCCACTGCACGCCAAGCTGGCGATGCTTGGTCCCGAACTGGCCGAGGTCGAGCAGGCCTTGGTGTCCGGCCATGCGCTCGCTTCGCCGCAGCCGGGCGAGACGCTGGACAGGTTGGGGCTTGCAGCCGCCGCCCTGTCCCTGCACGGACGTCACGCCCGTGCGCTGCGACTGCTGAAATGGCTGGTCCGCCAGCGCCCGGACGATCCGCTGACCCGGAAGCGTCTGGCGGACGTCATGTTCCGCCTGGACAGGGCAGAGGAGGGGCACGCACAGTTGCAGGCCGCGCTGCGGTCGCGGCCCGACAACCCGCTGCTGCATCTGTCGCTGGCCTGCCGGGCGGCCGATCAGGGCGACGCCAGGCGGGCCTGGGACGCCCACAGACATGCCGGGCTGATATGGTCCGGAAGCCGGATCGTCAGCCTGCTTGCGGACCAGCTCCGCAATCGCCTTGCGGCGCGGCGCTAGTCGTCTACGAGAGGGACCGGCGCCAGCGGACGGATCCGCAGCCTGGTGATCCGGTTCTCGCGTCGTGCGACAACCTCGAAACGGTAGCCGTGGAATGAGAAGACCTGCCCCTGGTCGGGAATCGACTGTGCCATGTGGATGACCAGCCCCGCCGCGGTATTGGCCTCATCGTCGGGCAGGTTCCAGTCCAGCTGGCGGTTCAGGTCGCGGATCGTCATGCCACCATCGACGGTGTAGTCGCCCTGGGCATTCGGCGTCAGGGTCTGGTCGGCCTCGGTATCGTGCTCGTCGGCAATCTCGCCGACGATCTCTTCCAGGATGTCCTCAAGCGTGATCAGCCCGCGCAATGTCCCGTATTCGTCCACGACCAGCGCGAAATGGGTCCGGCGTTTCAGGAATTCGCGCATCTGTTCGTCCAGCGCGGTGGTTTCGGGGACGAAATAGGGCTTCATCGCAACCGCCATCACGTCGAAGGTCTGCAAGGCGCCGGGATCGCCGCTGTCGCGGATGGCCTTGTTGACAGCGCGCAGAAGGTCCTTGGCGTGGATCACGCCGACGACATTCTCGCGTTCATCGCGATAGACGGGCAGGCGGGTATGCGGGCTGGCCAGCACCGCGTCGAGGATTTCGGCCGGCGGGCGGGCCGCGTCGATCATCTGGATGCCAGAGCGGTGGCGCATGATCTCTTCCACGGTGCGGTTGCCCAGGTCCAGCGCGCCAAGCAGCCGGTCACGATCCTCCTTGTGGACCGCACCGGCGGCATGCCCGATCGACAGCGCTCCGGCGATTTCCTCCTGCACCGAGAACATGTGCGTTTCCGGGTCGGTCTTGAGGCCGAACACGCCCAGGATGCCGCGCACGATGAACCGCACAACCGCCACGATCGGCGAAAGCAGCCGCGTGACCCAGCGGATCGGACGGGCCACCCGGCTTGCCACGGTCTCGGGCGCCGAGATGGCATAGGTCTTCGGCATCACCTCGGAAAAGATCAGCACCAGAACGGTCATCACCAGCGTCGCCATGGCGACCCCGCTGGCCCCGAAAAGCCGGGTGAAAAGCGCCGTCGCCAGGCTGGCCGACAGGATGTTGACGACATTGTTGCCCAGCAGGATGGCGCCGATCAGCCTTTCGCTGTCCTCGGTGACCGCCAGCGCGGCCTGGGCGCCCGGATCGCCCTTGTCCGCGCGCGAACGCAGCTTTGACCGGCTGGCTGCGGTCAGCGCGGTTTCCGAACCGGAAAAGAAGCCCGACAGCATCAAAAGCACCAGAATCGATGCGATCGTCATCCAGAAGGCGGCGTCAAGCATAGTGTTGGGGTCGTCCATGGGTCCTTATCGATCCTTGAAATCCGGGCTGTGGTCTTCAGGCCCTGGCGCGCCGGCAAGGCGGGCCAGAGGGTGATGGTTGAGCACCAGATCGCGCATCCGCGCATCCAGCACATGGGTATAGATCTCGGTCGTGCCCAGATCGGCGTGACCCAGAAGGGTCTGGATGCTGCGCAGGTCGGCGCCGCCTTCCAGCAGATGCGTGGCAAAAGCGTGACGGATGACATGCGGCGTGACACGCGCCGGGTCAATCCCCGCAAGCACCGCGATGTCTTTCAGAAGCCTGCCAAGGCTTTGCCGCGGCATGTGACCCGCCGCGCCGGGCGCGGGAAACAGCCAGCGACCTGCCTTTCCGGCGATCAGCCGACCAAGCGGGCTGTCGTGGGGCGCGTGGTCGCGCAGGTGCAGCCAGCCGGACAGGGCGCGGCGGGCGGGGCCGGTCAGGGGCACCATCCGGTCCTTGCCGCCCTTGCCGCGGATCAGCAGCAGCGCGGGGTCTCCGCGACACGCGGCGACCGGCAGCGCCACCAGCTCGCTGACCCGCATCCCGGTCGCATAGAGAAGCTCGATCAGACACAGGTTGCGGATGCGCTCGGTCTGGCTGCGGCCCATCCGGGGCGCAGCGTCCAGGAGGCCCTCGACCTCGTGACGGCCAAGCGTTCTGGGCAGCCGTTGCGCCCGGCCGGGCCCTGCGATCCTGATCGCGGGATCGTCCTCGCGCCAGCCTTCTTCCAGCGCGAAGCGGGTGAATTGCCGGATCGAGGCCAGCCGACGGGCGCGGGTCGCCCGCGCCAGCCCCTGCGCGTCGCAATGCGACAGATAGTCCTCGACCATCTCGCGTGTCAGCCCGGCCAGCGCTTCCCGACGACCGGACAGCCAGTCCGACAGGTCGCGCAGGTCGCGACCATAGGCCAGCAGCGTGTTTTGCGCCGCGCCCGCCTCGGCGGCCTGGGCGTCCAGAAAGGCCGAAATGGCGCGGTGATCGGCGGGTGTGCCCATCATTGCATCCCGGTGAAATGCGGTCTCAGGGTCAACTGCGCAGCGGCCAGATCCGCATCCGCCTCGAGCCCCAGCGCGCGCAGCATCGCAAGGCCGCGCGCGGCCCGCGCGAGATCGCCCTCGATGCCGGCGTCGATATCGGCCATGGCAGCCAGCATCGCCTCGCCCTTCCGGTCCCGGGGCGGGGGTGGTGTGCCGGCAACCAGATCGGGCAGGACTGTCAGGGGCGGATCGACCGGCTGGCCCTGCCATTGCAGCAGCCAGCGCGCGACCTGCGCCGCATCCGACCCGGCATCCGCCTGCCGGGGCCGGGGCAGGTCCGACGCGACCATGGCGGCCAGCACATCGGCCATGTCGGCCCTGCTGAATTCATCGAAGGCGCGAGGCAACGCCGCCAGTGGATTGCCCGAAGCGATCGCCGCCTCGAGGGTGCGCATCGCGCCGGCACGTTCCCAGACCCCGCCCGACGCGGCGGGTTTCTGTTCGGCATAGATCTCTCGAAGAGTTGCGGCGGGGATCGCGCCGACACGGGCCAGACGCTCGGCCGCCTCCAGCCGGGCCTTCCAGCCATTGTTCAGCCGCAGGTCCGACTGCGCGAATGCAAGCGGCAGCGACACGGTCGGCAGCGGCTGGCCGATCGCCTCGTGGATGCGGAACTCCAGCGGCGTGATCCTGTCGGATGGCTGGATCGCCTGACCGTTATCGACGAATGCGTCGTCGAGGAAATGGGTGAGCAGCACGGCCTGATGCGTGTCGATCAGCCCCAGCGCCTCGGCACCCTGCAGGCTGATCGCCGCCGCCGCCCAGTCGCCGGTCTGGGCCAGGCAGAAGATGCGCGCCGAAAAGCTGGGCGCGACGCCCGGCGTCGTGTCCATGATCCGGCAGGCCCGGCCTTCATCGCCCTGCAGCAGCGCGATGTCGAAAAGCCGCCGAAACACCTCGGAATCGCCTGGTCCGGCGGTCAGCAGCAAGGCCTGCGCCGGGTCGAGCGCGCCCATGTCCAGAAGGCGGTCCGCCCGGGCCAGGAAAAGCAGGCCGGTGTCGCCGGGATCGCGCGGGTCAGACGATCCGGCCGAGGGCGGGGTCAGTTGCGCCAGCAGCACGCGCCGCAGCAGATCGTTCATCGACGCAAGCCTGGCCGGCGTCTGTCGCAGCAACTGTGCCAGCGTCTGCGGCTCGCTGCCTTGCCACAGATCCGCCGGCAGCCCGGCCTTGCGCGCGGTGATCGTGCCGGCGGCGTCGGGATTTCCCCCATCCAGCCGCGTGACCCGCACCATCCCGACCGAACCGCTGGAAGCCACCGGCTGCGACCGGTCACGCGGCGGTGGCGGGCGCTGCCCGGGCCGCCAGGCCGAACTTTCGCGCACCGGGCCGCGCACGCTGCCGGACAGCCAGTCGCTGGCCGACAAGGGTTTCTGCTGCGCCAGAGACGGCGCCGTCATCGGGGGCAAGAAGGAAAGAATCGCGGCCAGCGCGGCGCGCGCGAAGATCCGTAAGGGATCAGTCACCCGACCCTCCCAACGCGACCGGGCTGCGAACCTCTTGTCGCACCGGGTCCATGTCACCCAGATAGGCATACGCCACAATGCCGATTGCGCCGGCCAGAATCAGCACCACCAGAAGCTTTATAAACCGCATCGAATTCGCCTCGTTCGTCTCTTGTTTCATCTTCTGCCGCCGCTTCATGCGTCGGTTCGGACCGAATATATATGGCAATCTGCGAAAGATCACGCCATTCAGACAGCCGATGAAGGGGAGGGCCGGATGAGGCAGCGGATAAGGCGGCATATCGTGCTGATCGGCATGATGGGGGCGGGCAAGACCGCCATCGGGACCGAGATCGCCCGCCGGCTGCAGGTGCCCTTCACCGATTCCGACGCAGAAATCGAAACCGCCGCCGCCATGTCCATCAGCGAGATCTTCGCGCGCGACGGTGAAGCGTTCTTTCGCGAGCGCGAGACCCAGGTTCTGGCGCGGATTCTCGACGGACCTCCGGGTGTCGTCTCGACGGGCGGAGGTGCGTGGATGCGCGCCGAGAATCGCGCGCTGATCCGCGGGCGGGCGCTGTCGGTCTGGCTGAATTGCGATCTCGAGACGCTGTGGCATCGCGTGCGACAGCGCAGCACCCGGCCGCTGCTGAAGACGCCTGACCCCAAGGCCACGCTGGCCACGCTGATCGCGCAGCGCTACCCCCTTTATGCCGAGGCCGAACTGACCTTCGATGCGCGGCCCGGCGATAGTGTCGAGGCGGCCGCGACGCGGCTGATCGCCGCCATCAGCGCGGCCCATCCCGACCTTCTGGAGGCAAGATGATCGAACCCGTAACCGTCCATGTGCCGCTGGGGGCGCGCGCCTATGACGTCCGCATCGGTGTTGGCCTGATCGACCGGGCAGGCACGGAGATCGCGCCGCTGCTGCGTCGGCCGCGCGTGGCGATCGTCACGGATGAAACGGTCGCCGCGCTGCATCTGCCGCGGTTGCAGGCGTCGCTTTCGGCGGCGGGGATCGCCTCCGAGGCGATGTCATTGCCCGCAGGCGAGGCGACCAAGACCTGGCCGCATCTGATCGCGACAGTCGAATGGCTGCTGGAACACAAGATAGAGCGGCGCGATGTCGTCCTGGCCCTTGGGGGCGGCGTGATCGGCGATCTGGTCGGCTTTGCGGCGGCGATTCTTCGGCGCGGCGTACGGTTCGTCCAGTTGCCCACCTCGTTGCTGGCGCAGGTGGACAGCAGCGTGGGCGGGAAGACCGGCATCAACGCCCCGCAGGGCAAGAATCTGATCGGGGCGTTCCATCAGCCGTCGCTGGTGCTGGCCGACATCGCGGTGCTGGAGACGCTGGACCGGCGCGATTTCCTGGCCGGCTATGGCGAGGTCGCGAAATACGGCTTTCTGGGAGACGCGGCGTTCTTTGGCTGGCTGGAGCAAAACGCCGACAGGCTGCGCGACGATCCGGTGCTGCGGCAGCGCGCCGTGGCGCATTCGGTCGGCATGAAAGCCGGGATCGTCACCCGCGACGAGACCGAGCAGGGCGAGCGCGCCTTGCTGAATCTCGGGCACACATTCGGCCATGCGCTCGAAGCGGCGACCGGCTATTCCGGCCGGCTGCTGCATGGCGAGGGGGTGGCGATCGGCTGTGCCCTGGCCTTCGACCTGTCGGCGCGGATGGGGCTGTGCAGCCAGGAGTCGCCGTCGCGAGTGCTGGCGCATCTGCGAAGGCTGGGGCTGCCCGCCAGCCTGGCCGATATTCCGGGCGACCTGCCGGACGACGCGGCGCTGATTGCGCTGATGGGACAGGACAAGAAGGTCATGGATGGCCGGCTGCGATTTGTGTTGGCGCGAGGAATCGGTGAGGCCTTCGTCTGCGACGATGTCCCGACCGAGGTGTTGGCGGCGGTCTTGCAGGATGCGCGGGCGGGTTGAGACAAGCCATGTCCGCCAGAATTTCACGGCCGACACGCGCCGGTCCGTCCGCCGACCTGCCCGCGGCACCGTTCGGATGGTCAATGGCCATGGATCGCTCGGGTTTTCGGGGCTTTGTCTCGCGCGTCCGCCGAATGGACGGGCCTCGTGTGGTTCGCTCTGTTCCAGCGGTTGCCGTTTCCCGTGACAGGACCGTTCCGGTCGAAAACGCCCGCGACGGCTCTGCGCTGTCGACCCGCGCACGCTGGCGGCTGGCTTCGACAATATCCTGCGCCGATGCGCTGCGCTGAGGGCCACTTCGCCCCGCCTGCGAAGGCTGAGAAATTCCAGGCCTGTTCCGGGGGGACCCCATGAGGGATTGCCGCGCGCTTTCCAGCCCGGCGACCGTGTCACAGACGAGTGGGAATCGTCATCGAGGGTCGCGGTCCGCCTCCAGCCCAAATCGATTGGCCCATGCCACAGGGTGTCTTGCAGGGGCTGCTTTCCCGGCTGCGCAGCACCTGGGATGGTCGGGAAACGTGAAGGATCGCTGACGTTGCAACGGCTGCGAACCAGACGTCGCATGGTTCAAAAACAGTCCTCCCGTTCGCCGCGCTTGCATGCGCGATCATCCGGGGCAGCTGTGCCGGATCGACCCGCGGCGGGCGGCGCATGGGGCCCGGCCAGACATCCGCATGGGACTCTCCAGGCGTCGAATGGAACGCCGACAAGCGAGACCACCGACATACCACCTTGTCGGGCTTGTCGATCACCTGACGGCGCTGGCGCGATCGGCCAGACCGGGGCGCCATGGATCAGCGATCTTCCGCCGCATGTTAGCCTGGCTGTTCTGCCGTGCCGGTGTACCGCACAGGCGACCGGATCCGGCGTTTTCCGGACGCGCGCCTGCCGAGGCGTTCCGGTTGGTGGATCCAGCCGAGCAGATCTCATCCGTCCGGCGCATGTCCAGACAAGAACGCCCCGCCGGGCGGCTGCACGGCGGGGCGGATGATCAGCGGATGAAGGACGCTATTCGGCGGTCAGAAGCGGCGTCTTGGATTTGCCGATGCGCGGCGTCTCGGGACCAGTGATGTCGAAAACGGGTTTGTCGTCTTCGATCTTCACCCGCACCACGCCGCCCTTGGTCAGGCGTCCGAACAGCAACTCCTCGGCAAGCGGCTTCTTGATGTTTTCCTGGATGACCCGTCCCAGGGGACGCGCGCCCATCCGGTCATCATAGCCCTTTTCGGCCAACCAGTCGGCCGCTTCCGGCGTCAGTTCGATGTGGACATTTCGATCCATGAGCTGGGCTTCCAGTTGCAGGACGAATTTCTCGACCACGTGAACGACGACCTCGCGCGACAGGGCGGCAAAGCTGATGACGGCGTCCAGACGGTTCCGGAATTCCGGCGTGAAGGTGCGCTCGATCGCGGCCGTATCCTCGCCCTCACGCTTGTCGCGACCGAACCCTATCGCGGCTTTCTGCATGTCCGAAGCCCCGGCATTCGAGGTCATGATGAGGATCACGTTGCGGAAATCGACCTGCCGGCCATTATGGTCGGTCAGCTTGCCGTGATCCATGACCTGCAACAGGATGTTGAAGACGTCGGGATGGGCCTTCTCGATCTCGTCCAGCAGCAGCACGCAATGGGGATGCTGATCGACGCCATCGGTCAGAAGCCCGCCCTGATCGAACCCGACATAGCCCGGAGGCGCGCCGATCAGACGACTGACGGCATGTTTCTCCATGTATTCAGACATGTCGAAGCGGAGCAATTCGACGCCGAGTGTGGATGCAAGCTGTTTGGCGACCTCGGTCTTGCCGACGCCGGTCGGGCCCGCGAACAGGTAGTTGCCGATCGGTTTCTCGGGTTCGCGAAGTCCCGCTCGCGCCAGCTTGATCGCCGACGACAACGCGCTGATCGCCGCGTCCTGGCCAAAGACCACACGCTTGAGCGTGGTTTCCAGATCACGCAGCACTGCGGCGTCGTCCTTGCTGACATTCTTGGGAGGGATGCGCGCGATCTTGGCGACCACGGCCTCGATCTCCCTGGGGCTGATGGTCTTGCGCCGCTTGCTTTCGGCGACCAGATGCTGCGCCGCGCCGGCTTCGTCGATCACGTCGATCGCGCTGTCAGGCAGCTTGCGGTCGTTGATATAGCGACTGGCCAGCTCGACCGCCGCCTTGATGGCGTCGTTGGTGTAGCGCAGCTCGTGATGCTTTTCGAAATGCGGCTTGAGACCCATCAGGATCTTGACCGTATCGGGGACCGAGGGTTCGTTCACATCGATCTTCTGAAAGCGGCGGCTCAGCGCGCGATCCTTTTCGAAATGCTGGCGATATTCCTTGTAGGTCGTTGAACCCATGCAGCGCAGCTTGCCGCCGGACAGCGCCGGTTTCAGCAAGTTCGAGGCATCCATGGCCCCTCCCGAGGTCGCGCCGGCGCCGATCACGGTATGAATCTCGTCGATGAACATGATCGCGTCGTCGTGATTTTCCAGTTCCTTGACGACCGCTTTCAGGCGTTCCTCGAAGTCGCCGCGATAGCGGGTGCCGGCCAGCAGCGCGCCCATGTCCAGCGAGAAGATGGTGGCTTTCGCCAGCACTTCGGGGGTCTGGCCCTCGACGATCTTCTTGGCCAGCCCCTCGGCGATGGCGGTCTTGCCGACACCGGGATCGCCCACCAGCAGCGGATTGTTCTTGCGCCGCCGGCACAGCACCTGGATGCAGCGTTCGACTTCGTCCTCGCGGCCGATCAGCGGATCGACGTCTCCCTTCTTTGACTTGGCGTTCAGGTCGATGCAGTATTTCGACAACGCGGTTTCTTCCTTGGCCTCCTGCGTGTGCTCGGCCTGCTTTGCTTCGGACGGCTCGTCGGAGCCGACGACCTTGCGGCTTTCGCTGAAGGAAGGATTCTTGGCTACCCCGTGGGCGATGAAGTTGACCGCGTCGTAACGGGTCATGTCCATTTCCTGCAGGAAGAACGCAGCGTTCGATTCGCGTTCGGCGAAGATCGCGACCAGGACATTGGCGCCGGTGACCTCTTGCCGGCCCGAACTCTGGACATGAATCGCCGCACGCTGGATGACGCGCTGGAACGCGGCGGTCGGAACCGCTTCCGAGCCCTCGACGTCGGTGATCAAGGTCGAAAGATCATCGTCTATGAAGTCGACAAGCAGCTTTCGCAACTCGTCCAGATCGACATTGCAGGCCCGCATGACCCGAACCGCGTCTGGCTCGTCGGTCAGTGCCAGAAGCAGATGTTCGAGCGTCGCAAGCTCGTGTCGATGTTCGTTCGCCAGCGCAAGCGCCTGGTGAATGGCCTGTTCCAGAGAGGTCGAGAAACTTGGCACGGTCGTCTCCTGTCAGTCGGCTGGCGGTATGGGCATATTTTGCGGCCCACCTGCCCAGACTGTCATGATACAGTTAAGATTTGGTGGATTGCGCCCGGCATCAAGTGTTTTTTCGCCAATCCGGCACGTTTTTCCCACGAATAAGGCAGATGTGATGACGCGACGGGCGGATTTCAACCCGTTGCACCGGCGCTGGTGACGTCGCGCGGCGCACCGGCGCCGGGCGTCAGAAATCATCCTTCATCCTTCGCAGCCGCGCGAAGACCTCGGCATCCGCAGCGCCCTGCATTCCCAGTGAGGCGCGCAGGTCGTTCACGCGAAGGAACGGGTTGGTTGCGCGTTCCTCGGCAAGGGTTGCGGGCGCGCAAGGCTGGTGGGCATCCGCAACCTCCTTGATGCGCGTCTTCAGCGCTTCGTTGTCGGGGTCGACCGACAGGGCGAACGCGCCGTTTGCCGCGCAATAATCGTGGCCCGAGCAGATCAGCGTGTCCTCGGGAAGGGCGTTGAGACGCGACAGGCTGGCCCACATCATCGCGGCGTCGCCCTCGAACAGCCGTCCGCAGCCCATGGCCATCAGGCTGTCTGCCGTGAACGCATAGCCCGATCGCGGAAAATGGAAGGCGACATGGCCGACCGTGTGGCCCGACACGTCGATCACCTCGACCGGTTCGTCCAGCATTTCCAGTGGTTCGCCAGGGCGCACGCTGACATCCAGCGCCGGCAGACGGCTGGCGTCGGCCTTGGCGCCGATCACCTTCGCGCCGGTGGCTGCCACGATCTCGGCCACGCCATCGACATGGTCGGCGTGATGATGCGTCAGCAAGATCGCGTCCAGCGTCCAGCCGCGAGCCTCAAGCTCGGTCAGGACCGGCATCGCCTCGGGTGCGTCGATCAGCGCGGTTCCCGAATCGCCATGCAGAAGATAGGCATAGTTGTCCTTCAGGCAGCGCAGCGTCACCAGATCCAGCGGCATTGGCAAATCCTTTCCTCTGTGCTGTGGTCTAGACTTACAAAAGCGTGGTCCGGGTGCAATGCATCACGATATCGACGAGCTTCGGAACTTTTACTACCAGCGGTCGCTGGGGCGCGTGGTGCAGCGTATCTTGCGCGACCGGCTGACGGCACGCTGGCGGCCCGAGGTTTCGACCGGCATGACCATTGCCGGCTTCGGCTTCGCGGCGCCGATGTTGCGCCCCTATCTGACGGCGGCGCGCCGCGTCACCGCGCTGATGCCGGGGCCGCAGGGTGTGATGGGGTGGCCCGCGGGCATGCCCAATCACAGCGTGCTTTGCGACGAGACCGCCTGGCCGATCGAGACCGGCAGCATCGATCGCCTGGTGATACTGCACGGGCTCGAGACAAGCGATCACCCGGCCGCTCTGCTGTCGGAAGCATGGCGGACGCTGGGGCCGGGCGGACGGATGATCGTGATGGCGCCAAATCGGGCAGGTTTGTGGGCTGCGTCCGAGAGCACGCCATTCGGGCTGGGCCGCAGCTACACGACCGGGCAGCTTGAAAGCCAGACACGCGCGGCCGGGTTCGTGGCGGAATGGCATGGCTCGGCGGTGTATATCCCGCCCTCTGACCGGCGCTTCTGGCTGGGCAGCGCGCAGATGTGGGAACGGACCGGGGCCCGGATCAGCCGGGTGCTGATCGCGGGCGTCGTGCTGGTCGAACTGTCCAAGCAGACGCGCGCGCCCGCGGGGCCTGGCGTCAAGGTCCATGTGCCCAGCCCGATGGAGATTCTGGACGGTGTCGGACTTCCGCGCCCCGGTCGTGCGCCCGCCGCCCGCGTCGGGCCGCGGGACGCCTGAGACCTGTCCATAAGGTGAGGTGTCGCATAAGCGGAAAATCGCCTATATTGACCAGGTGGTAAGTTTGTTAGGCGGTGTGATGTCATGTGTGCTGTTTGTGTATCGTCGGCTCTTGAAGGCTGGCCGATCTTCGTTCTCTGTGGTGCGGGAGTGCAGCGTCGAGAAGGTCAACTGACCGAAACGCTGAGGTCCTGCCGGTTGCCGTTTCAGGTTCTTGAAACGCCCCGGGGCGGTTCTTTTGTCGGTTGGAGATCAGCGTTGCATCGGCGCGCCTGGCGGCGGATCCGTGACGAGGATCTGGCGGGCGCGATCCTGATCGAGGACGGAGCCCGGCTGGTGCCGGGCTTTGTCGATTTCATCGAGTCGGGCGGCTATCTGCACGCCGATCTGACCCAGTTCTGCTATGGTCGTGCACGTGTCTGGCGCTGGGGAGGCTGCGACGCGTCTCCGGGCGTCAGATTGCGGCCACTGGCTGCCTGCACGGGGCTTTCGGCGGGCTATTCCCTGTCGCGGCGCGGTGCCAGGCAATTGCTGGAGGCGGCCGGCGCGTCTCGCGATGCACGCGATTCCGCTGCTGCGGAATGGCCTCGGGATGTCGCAAGGCTGGATACGCTGGTCAGCCGCCCGCGGCTGGTCGAGGCGCCAGACTGGCTGGCTGACGCGATCCCGCGCGAGCCCGTGCAGGAAGTCCCGGCAGAGCGTGGGCGCGGCGCGGGCTGGCGCGATCTGTCGCCGGCAAGCCTGTCGCACGGTGCCGCGCAGCGACTGCGCGGATTTGCCAGAACGCAGCTGAGCAGGGACCTCTCGTCCGGGTTCTAGTCCGGCTGCGGGCCTTAGCCTCGGCATCGCGCCGCGACCGCTTCGGTGGTCGCGGCGCTGTCGTTCGGGCTGGCTGCGACAGCCTGACGCAGCCGCCCCTGTGCCGCGCATTCGAAGCCGGGCGGGCGTGATGCGGGGGCGCAATTCCTCTCGTTTACGTGTGCTTGCCTGTTGCCGCCCGTGAAATCACCTGCTAGAGACGCCGCAGATTTCAGGACGGCCCTCCAAAAGCCGTGCGACCGCGACCCGCACCCCGCGACTGACCTGACGGATGTCCGGCCCGCCGGCGGGGTTTGCGCAAACCGTAAAGGATGAACGTGGCAAACTCGGTCTCCATGTCCCAGAGCATCGCCGGACGCTATGCGCAGGCAGTCTTCGATATCGTGAAGGAAGACGGGGGGGTGGACGCGCTGGCCCAGCAGACCGCCGATCTTGACGCGGCGCTGCACGACAGCGCCGAACTTCGCAGCCTGCTGGCCTCGCCGCTGTATTCGCGCGACCAGCAGTCCCGTGCCATTTCCGCGCTGGCCGAGAAGATGGGGCTGTCCGCGACGCTGGCGAACACGCTGAAGCTCATGGCCTCGAACCGCCGTCTTTTCGTGCTGCCTCAACTGGTTCGTCAATTGCAGGCGCGGATCGCCGACGAGCGCGGCGAGGTGACCGCCGAGGTCACCAGCGCCATCGCGTTGACCGATGAACAGCAGCAGCGCCTGACCAGCACGCTGGCCGACAAGTCCGGCAAGAAGGTCAAACTGAACACACGCGTCGATGAGGGTCTCATCGGCGGCATGATTGTCAAGCTGGGCTCGCAGATGATCGACTCGTCGGTCCGCTCGAAGCTCGCCTCCCTCCAGAATGCTATGAAAGAGGTCGGATAATGGGAATCCAGGCAGCCGAGATTTCGGCCATCCTCAAGGATCAGATCAAGAATTTCGGTCAGGAGGCCGAGGTGGCCGAGGTTGGCCAGGTGCTGTCCGTCGGTGACGGCATCGCGCGCATCTACGGCCTCGACAAGGTTCAGGCCGGCGAGATGGTGGAATTTCCGGGCGGCGTCCGGGGTATGGTTCTGAACCTCGAGACCGACAATGTCGGCGTCGTGATCTTCGGCGATGACCGCGAGATCAAGGAAGGCGACACCGTCAAGCGCACCCGCTCGATCGTGGACGTTCCGGTCGGCAAGGCGCTGCTGGGTCGGGTCGTGGACGGACTGGGCAACCCGATCGACGGAAAGGGCCCGATCGAGGCCGAGGAACGCCGTGTGGCGGATGTCAAGGCGCCCGGCATCATGCCGCGCAAATCCGTGCACGAGCCGATGGCGACCGGCCTCAAGGCCGTGGACGCGATGATTCCCGTCGGCCGCGGACAGCGCGAACTGATCATCGGTGACCGCCAGACCGGCAAGACCGCGATCGCGCTGGACACGATCCTGAACCAGTTGAACTACAACGGCCGCGAAGGCGACGGCATGAAGACGCTGCACTGCGTCTATGTCGCCGTCGGCCAGAAGCGTTCGACCGTTGCGCAGCTGGTGAAGAAACTGGAAGAAACCGGCGCGATGGCCTACACCACCGTCGTCGCCGCGACCGCTTCGGACCCTGCGCCGATGCAGTTCCTGGCGCCCTATTCGGCGACCGCGATGGGCGAGTATTTCCGCGACAACGGCATGGACGCGCTGATCATCTATGACGACCTGTCCAAGCAGGCCGTCGCGTATCGGCAGATGTCGCTGCTGCTGCGCCGTCCGCCCGGCCGCGAAGCCTATCCGGGCGACGTGTTCTACCTGCACTCGCGCCTGCTCGAGCGTTCGGCCAAGCTGAATGAAGACAATGGCGGCGGCTCGCTGACGGCGCTGCCGATCATCGAGACGCAGGCGGGCGACGTGTCTGCCTATATTCCGACCAACGTGATCTCGATCACCGATGGCCAGATCTTCCTGGAAACCGACCTGTTCTTCCAGGGCGTCCGCCCTGCCGTGAACACCGGCCTGTCGGTCAGCCGCGTGGGCTCGGCCGCCCAGACCAAGGCGATGAAATCCGTCGCCGGTCCGGTCAAGCTGGAGCTGGCGCAGTATCGCGAGATGGCGGCCTTCGCACAGTTCGGTTCGGACCTTGACGCGGCCACCCAGCGCCTTCTGAACCGTGGCGCGCGACTGACCGAGCTGATGAAGCAGCCGCAATACGCGCCGCTGACCAACGCCGAGATCGTGATCGTGATCTATGCGGGCACCAAGGGCTATATCGACAAGGTGCCGACGCGCGAAGTCGTGGCCTGGGAACAGGGCCTGCTGCAGTTCCTGCGCAACCAGAAGTCGGAGTTGCTCGACGACATCACCCGCAACGACCGCAAGGTCGCCGGTGATCTGGAAGACGCGATCAAGGCGGCGCTGGACGAATACAACAGCACTCGCGCCTGAGAGGGGGAATAGATGCCCAGTCTCAAGGATCTCAAGAACCGGATCGGAAGCGTCAAGAACACGCGGAAGATCACGAAGGCGATGCAGATGGTCGCCGCCGCCAAGCTGCGCCGCGCGCAAGAGGCGGCGGAGGCCGCGCGACCCTATGCCGATCGCATGGCCGCGGTGATGGCCGGGCTGACCGCAAATTCCGCGGGCTCGGATACCGCACCGCGGCTGCTGTCGGGCACCGGCTCGGACAAGCGGCACCTGCTTGTCGTGATGACCTCGGAACGCGGCCTGGCAGGCGGCTTCAACAGCGCGATCGTCAAGCTTGCCCGGCAACATGCCGAGAGGCTGCGCGGCGACGGCAAGCAGGTCGCCATCCTGACCGTCGGCAAGAAGGGCCGCGAGCAGCTGAAGCGCGAATACGCCAAGCAGTTCGTGAACCATGTCGATCTGTCCGACGTGAAGCGCGTGGGCTATGAAAATGCCCGCACGATCTCGGATGACGTGCTGGACCGGTTCGAATCGGGCGATTTCGACGTCGCCACGATCTTCTACAGCCGGTTCGAGTCGGTGATCAGCCAGGTGCCGACCGCCCGCCAGATCATCCCGGCGGAAGTGCCCGAGGACGCAGACGCGGGCGGTGCTTCGTTCGCGTATGATTACGAGCCGGGCGAGGACGCCATTCTGGCAGAGCTTCTGCCGCGCTCGGTCGCGACGCAGATCTTCGCGGCGCTTCTGGAAAATGCGGCGTCCGAACAGGGCGCGCGGATGACGGCCATGGACAACGCCACGCGCAACGCAGGCGACATGATCGATCGTCTGACGACCGAGTACAACCGCTCGCGTCAGGCCGCGATCACCAAGGAACTCATCGAAATCATTTCGGGCGCCGAGGCGCTCTGACCGTAACGCAGAGGTGACAACATGGCAGAGGCCAAGGGCAAAATCACGCAGGTGATCGGCGCCGTCGTTGACGTGCAGTTTGAAGATGACCTGCCGTCGATCCTGAACGCGCTGATAACAAGCAACAATGGCAAGAAGCTGGTGCTGGAAGTGGCGCAGCACCTGGGCGAGAACACCGTCCGGACCATCGCCATGGACGCGACCGAGGGTCTGGTCCGCGGCGAGCCGGTGACCGACACCGGCGGCCCGATCATGGTGCCGGTCGGCGAGGTGACGCTGGGTCGGATCATCAACGTTGTCGGCGAACCCGTCGACGAAGGCAGCCCGATCGAGGCCACGGAAACCCGCGCCATCCACCAGCCCGCGCCCGACTTCGCCGCGCAGGCGACCAGCTCGGAAATCCTCGTGACCGGCATCAAGGTCATCGACCTGCTGGCGCCTTACTCCAAGGGTGGAAAGATCGGCCTGTTCGGCGGCGCAGGCGTCGGCAAGACCGTTCTGATCATGGAGTTGATCAACAACATCGCCAAGGTGCACTCGGGCTATTCGGTGTTCGCAGGCGTCGGCGAGCGGACCCGCGAGGGCAACGACCTCTACCACGAGATGGTCGAATCCGGCGTCATCAAGCCGGACAATCTGAAGGAATCGCAGGTGGCGCTGGTCTATGGCCAGATGAACGAGCCTCCGGGCGCCCGCATGCGCGTCGCGCTGACCGGCCTGACCGTGGCGGAACAGTTCCGCGACTCGACCGGCAGCGACGTTCTGTTCTTCGTGGACAACATCTTCCGCTTTACCCAGGCGGGCTCCGAGGTGTCGGCGCTGCTGGGCCGCATCCCTTCCGCCGTGGGTTATCAGCCGACGCTGGCCACCGACATGGGCGCGATGCAGGAACGGATCACCTCGACCAAGAACGGCTCGATCACCTCGATCCAGGCCGTCTATGTTCCGGCCGACGACCTGACCGACCCGGCGCCTGCCACGACCTTTGCCCACCTCGACGCGACGACCGTTCTGTCGCGCGCGATCTCGGAACTGGGCATCTACCCGGCCGTGGACCCGCTGGACTCGAACTCGCGTATTCTCGATCCGGCGGTTGTCGGCGAAGAGCATTATCAGGTGGCCCGCGACGTGCAGGGCATCCTGCAGAAATACAAGTCGCTGCAGGACATCATTGCCATTCTGGGCATGGACGAACTGTCCGAAGAGGACAAGCTGACCGTGACTCGGGCCCGCAAGATCCAGCGCTTCCTGTCCCAGCCCTTCGACGTGGCGAAGGTGTTCACCGGTTCGGACGGCGTTCAGGTGCCGCTGGAAAAGACCATCGCGTCGTTCAAGGCGGTCGTGGCCGGTGAATTCGACCACCTGCCGGAAGGCGCCTTCTACATGGTTGGCGACATCGACGACGTGAAGGCGAAAGCCGAGCGTCTCGCCGCCGAAGCCGCGTAAAGGGGGCAAGATGGCCGATACCATGCAGTTCGACCTCGTCTCGCCGGAACGGAGACTCGTCTCTGTTCCGGTGCGCGAGGTGCGCCTTCCGGGCAGCGATGGCGATCTGACCGCCATGCCCGGCCACGCGCCCACGATCGTCTCGCTGAGGCCCGGTCTGGTGACTGTCGTCTCGGGCGAGGGAACGCAGTCGGATTTCGCGGTGACCGGCGGTTTCGCCGAGATCAACGGCGAGTCCGTCAGCCTTCTGGCCGAACGCGGACATCCCCGGCAAGAGATCACCCAAGAGATCTTCAACGAGATGATGACAGAGGCGCAGCGCAAGAAGAAAGCCGCGCTGGCAAAGGCCGAGAAGAGTTCGGCCGGCGAAGATTTCGTGACCGCCGCCGTCAAGCTGCTGGCCGACATGGAGGCCCTGGGCACGCATATCGGTCTGGACCCGAACCAGGCGAGCGCGCCCGACTGATCACGCCCGTAAATCTTACTAAAAACTGACCTTATAGGCAGGCCCCGGCATCCATGCCGGGGCTTTCTCTTGTTCGCCAGCCCATTGTAATGTCGATGGAGCAGGAGGACCGGAATGCAGCGTATCAGCCACAGCGCCGTGGGCGTCGCGCGGGGAGCCGCGATGCTTTTCTCGGCGTTCGAGGATAACGGGCCGATGTGGTCGGGCGACGGGCCGCGTGTCGAACGCAAGCGCGTCTCGTTTCCCTCTGCCTTTCTGCTTCCGCCCGTTGTTCAGGTCGCGATCGGCATGTGGGACATCGACGGCAATAGTAACCAGCGCGCCGACATCTCGGTCGACAAGGTGACCGAGGACGGGTTCGAGATCGTGTTCCGCACCTGGGGCGATACCAGGGTGGCGCGGATCAGGGCTGAATGGCTGGCAATCGGCGCGGTGTGCCACGACGACGATTTCGCGCTGTGACGATCCGCAAATCGAACCGCCGCGCCCCCGGCCTGACGGCAACGCTCAGGCGCGGTCCAGGTTGACCGAGATCAGCCCCGCGACCTTGTCGGGATGGGTGAGCGGCAGCATGTGCCCGGCATCCGGCACATTTGCCCGCCCCACATCCGGCAGCCGTGAAGCCAGCTGGTCGGCAATGGCATGGATGACCGAGGGCGAGTCCGTCCCCGAGATCAGCAGCACCGGCGCGGCGATCGCCTCAAGCCCGCCGGGGCGCAGGATCCGTGCGCGATCGTCGGACAGGGTCGGTCCGGTCGCGGACACCAGCGCGATCCTGTCCTGCATCTCTTGCCGCATGACTGCGGGCAACTCGTCAAGGCCCTGCGCGCCCCACTGGGCCAGGAAGGCGCGCGTGGCCTCTTCGGTGCGACCCTCGGCCAGCAGGTCGTTCATCCGCTGATCCCGCCGGGCCTGTTCGGAATCGCCCGCTGCGGCGAACAGCACCGGCTCTATCAGTGTCAGGCTGCGGACCGCTTCGGGCGCGGCGACCGCAATCCGCAGCGCCACCGTTGCACCCATGCTGTGCCCGATCAGGTCCAGCGGGCGGCTGATGAAACTGGCAGCGATCCGTGTGACCGCGGTGTGATAGTCCGGATCCTCGGGGCCCGGCGTCCAGGCGTCGCTGCGTCCGTGTCCGGGCATGTCGAAGCCGCGCAGGTCGATGCGCCCGCCAAGGCGCTGCGCGATCGGGCCCCAATAGCTGCCGCTGGCCAGCATGCAGTGCAGGGCAAGGGCCGGGCGCGCGGGGTCGCCCGGCCAGCGGCGCTCGAAGATGCCGCTCACAGGCTTGCCAGGTGACGGTCCAGAAACGCCAGCCGATCCTGTCCCCAGAAGCGCTGCCCGGTTTCGCGCACGACATAGAAGGGCGCGCCGAAGGCACCGGCCTCGACAGCCTGTTCCAGGTTGCGGCCATAGGTTTCGGCCCCCACGAACAAGCCCCTGTCGGCAAGGTCCGGATCAAAGCCGTGGTCGCCCAGGATGTCGCGGATCACGTCATTGTCGCTGATGTCGCGCTGTTCGGCCCAGACCGCGCGGGTGAATCCGTGGACAAGCCCGCCCGGATCGCCGCCCCCGGCCTGCTGCGCGGCGATCACGGCATAGGACGACGGTGCCATGTTGACCGGCCAGTGTGCGGGCTTCAGGTTGAACGGCATGTCCAGGAATTCGGACCAGCGGACCAGTTCCTGCGCCCGGTATTCCATCCGGCTGGGATGGCGGTCCGCTGGCCGGATGCCCCCCGTCCGGTCGAAAAGCTGAAGCAGGTCCACCGGCTTGTAGGTGACGGTTGCGCCGTGTTTCCGGGCGATCTGTTCCAGCCGGTCGCCCGCCAGATAGCAATACGGGCTGATGGTCCCAAGATAATAGTCGATACTGGCCATAAAGACGGTCCTTCCCGGTTTGCCCGCAGGCTAGCGCGGTGCTAAGGCGTCTGCAATCTGACGAATCCTCGCCAAAGGCCAGCCCCCCATGCCCGTCATGACCGAACCCAAGCTCATTTCCGGAAACGCCAACCAGCCGCTTGCGGCGGCGATCGCCCGGCGCATGTCGATGCATCGCGGCATGAATGTGAGCCTTTGCGATGCCCGGGTCGAGCGGTTCAACGACCAGGAGATCTTTGTCGAGGTGTTCGAGAATGTCCGCGGCGAAGACATGTACATCATCCAGCCGACATCGAACCCGGCAAACGACAACCTGATGGAATTGCTGATCATGACCGACGCGCTGAAGCGGTCGTCGGCTGCCCGGATCACTGCGGTGATCCCCTATTTCGGCTATGCCCGGCAGGATCGCCGCGCGAAGGCCCGCACGCCGATCAGCGCCAAGCTGGTTGCGAATCTTCTGACCCAGGCCGGTGTGGACCGGGTGCTGACGATGGATCTGCACGCCGTGCAGATCCAGGGCTTCTTCGACATTCCGGTGGACAATCTTTATGCCGCGCCGGTCTTTGCCCTCGACGCGCAGCACCACTTCAGGGGGCGCATGGACGATCTGATGGTCGTCTCGCCCGATGTCGGCGGCGTGGCCCGTGCGCGCGAGCTGGCCGCGCGGATCGGCGCCCCGCTGTCGATCGTGGACAAGCGCCGCGAGAAGGCCGGCGAGATCGCCGAAATGACCGTGATCGGCGAGGTCGCCGACAAGGTCTGCATCATCGTGGACGACATCTGCGACACGGCCGGCACTCTGGTGAAGGCCGCGCAATTGCTGATCGATCAGGGCGCGAAGGAAGTGCATGCCTATATCACCCACGGCGTACTGTCGGGCCCGGCGGTCGAGCGGGTCAGCAAGTCGGTGATGAAATCGCTGGTCATCACCGACTCGATCCAGCCGACCGAGGCGGTGAAAGCCGCGCCGAACATCCGCATCGTCCCGACGGCGCCGATGTTCACCCAGGCAATCCTGAACATCTGGAACGGCACGTCGGTCAGCAGCCTGTTCGAGACCGACACCCTGCTGCCGATCTATGAGGGGCTTTATACCTCTGCCTGAACGCGGTTGTATCCGGCAAAGCCCACGACCGGCATGTGGAGCCTGCCCGGCCTCGGGTCACAAGGCGCGCCAGCCGATGTCGCGGCGGCAGAAGCCTTCGGGCCAGTCGATCCGGTCGACCAGCGCATAGGCGCGGTCATGGGCCTCGGCGAGGGTCGCGCCGCGGCCGGTGCAGGTCAGGACCCGTCCGCCACTGGCGATGATCTGGCCATCGCGCTCGGCCGTGCCGGCGTGGAACACCATCTCGAAGCCGCTTTCGGATATGGCAGACAAGCCATTGATGCGGCTTCCTTTTTCGTAGTCCCCGGGATAGCCCCGGGCGGCCATGACGACGCCGAGCGCATGGTCGTCCGCCCAGCTTGCCTCGATCTCGGAAAGCCGTTCTTCGGCGCAGGCCAGCAGCAGGTCAAGCACCTGCGCGCCAAGCCGCATCATCAGCACCTGACATTCCGGATCGCCAAAGCGGACATTGTATTCCACCAGCCTGGCCTGCCCGTCCGCGATCATCAGCCCAGCATAAAGAACCCCCTGGAACGGCATGTCTTTCCTGGCCATTTCGGCGACCGTTGGACGGATGATGCGGGCCATGACCTGCTCTTGCAGTTCGGCTGTCAGCACCGGAGCGGGGCTGTAGGCGCCCATGCCGCCGGTATTCGGCCCGGTGTCGCCTTCGCCGACGCGCTTGTGGTCCTGCGCGGTCCCTATGGGCAGGCAGTCGGTGCCGTCGCACAGCACGAAGAAGCTGGCTTCCTCGCCCTGCATGAACTCTTCGATCACGACCGAGGTGTCGCCGAATTCGCCCTCGAAGATCAGGTCGATGGCCGCATGGGCCTGCGCGACCGTTTCCGCGACGGTGACGCCCTTGCCCGCCGCCAGCCCGTCGGCCTTGATGACGATCGGCGCGCCGTGCTTGGTCACGTGGGCACGCGCGGCGGCGGCGTCCGCGAACCGGGCCCAGGCGGCGGTGGGGGCGCGGCAGGCATCGCAGATTTCCTTGGTGAAGCTTTTCGAGGCCTCCAGCTGAGCGGCAGCCTGCGATGGTCCGAACACCAGAAATCCCGCCTGGCGCAGCGCGTCGGACACACCTGCCGCAAGCGGGGCCTCGGGTCCGATCACGACGAAGTCGATGGCGTTTTCCTCGGCAAAGTCGATGACGTCGCTGCGTGAGCAGATGTCGATCGCGGCCCCGCGTGCGATATCGGCAACGCCGGCATTCCCTGGGGCAACGATCAGTCGGTCGCATTTCGGGTTCTGGCGGATCGCCCATGCCAGCGCATGTTCGCGTCCCCCGCCGCCCAGGATCAGGATGTTCATCGGCCGCCCTTTCGCTTGACTTGCCGGCGTTCTAGTCTGGCCCGCGAAAGGGAACAAGCCGCATGGATCTTCTGGAAGACGAGCCGGGCAGCAACGCCCATGAATTCACGGTTTCCGAACTGTCGGGCGCGGTCAAGCGCAGCATCGAGGACCAGTTCGGCCGCGTCCGGGTGCGCGGTGAAGTGGGGCGGGTGTCGCGTCCATCCTCGGGTCATCTGTATTTCGACCTGAAGGACGATCGGTCGGTGCTGGCGGCGGTGACCTGGAAGGGCCAGGCCGCGCGATTGGCGCAACGCCCCGAAGAGGGGATGGAGGTCGTCGCGACCGGCCGGATGACGACTTTTCCGGGCCAGTCGAAATACCAGCTGATCGTCGACCAGATCGAGCCCGCCGGGGCCGGCGCGCTGATGGCGATGCTGGAAAAGCGCCGCAAGGCGCTGGCCGCCGAAGGCCTGTTCGATCAGGATCGCAAGCGCCCGCTGCCCTTCCTGCCCCGGGTGATCGGGGTCGTCACCTCGCCTTCGGGCGCGGTCATCCGCGACATCCTGCACAGGCTGCGCGACCGCTTTCCGACCCATGTGCTGATCTGGCCCGTCGCGGTGCAGGGCCAGGCCTGCGCGCCGCAGGTTGCGGCCGCGATCCGGGGCTTCAACGACCTGGCCGAGGGCGGCCTGCTGCCCCGGCCGGATCTGATCATCGTGGCGCGCGGTGGCGGCAGCCTCGAGGATCTGTGGGGGTTCAACGAGGAAGAAGTGGTCCGGGCCGCTGCGGAAAGCGTTATTCCGCTGATCTCGGCGGTCGGCCACGAAACCGACACGACGCTGATCGATTTCGCCGCCGACATGCGGGCGCCCACGCCGACCGCCGCCGCAGAAATCGCTGTGCCGGTGCGCGCCGAACTGGCCGCGCGGCTGGCCGAGGCCGGTGCGCGCATGACCCGCGCCAGCGCGCAGCGCATCGACCGGCCGCGCCAGCGCCTGCACGATCTGGGCCGGGCGATGGGTCGCCCGACCGCGCTGACCGAGGGCGCGCGCCAGAGGCTGGACGTCTGGGGCGCGCGGCTGGAGCCGGGGCTGCAAGGCCTGGTGCGCGCCCGCCGGCAGCACCTTGCCTCGCGACCGATGCCCGCCGCCACGCTGCGCCAGTTCATGGCCGCCAAGCGTCACGGGCTGGAACGGGCGACGCTGCGTCTTGGCAGTGTCCATGAACGCAGGCTGGATCGCCGGCGCGATCGACTGGCCGCCTTGCAGGAACGGCTGGACGCCTCGCTTTCGCGGGCGGCTGGCACCTCGCGCAAGGCGCTGGCAGAACAGCGGGACCGGTTGCAGCAGGCCTCGCTGCGGCTGGCCAATGCCGGACCCCGCATGACAACGCGGCGCCGCGAGGCGCTGCACAGGCTGGATCGCACGCGCCAGACACTGGGTTATGGCGAGACGCTGAAGCGCGGCTTTGCCGTCGTTCACGGCGCCGACGGGCTGCTGACCAGCGCCGCCCAGGCGCGCAGCGCGCCGCGGTTCGAGATCGAATTCTCCGATGGGCGCATGGCGGCACTGCCCGAGACCAGCCCGCCCAGACCCGCGCGCAAACGCAAGCCGCCCGAACAGAAGACGCTGTTCTAGGCGCGTGGCTCAGGCTTCTTTCGGACGCATCACCAGCCAGATCAGCGCCGCGCCGGCGAGCACCAGAAACGGCAGCATCGCCAGGTTGACGGCGTTCCAGCCCGCCTGAACCGATCCGCCCATGCAGTTCATCAGGCCGCCCGACGACAGCGAGGCCAGGAACACGCCGCCAAACACGAACAGGTCGTTGACACCCTGCACGCGGCCGCGCTCTTCGGGGCGATGCGCAAGCGTCAGCATCGTGGTCGCGCCGATATAGCCGAAATTCCAGCCGATCCCAAGCAGGACCAGTGCGCCGAAGAAATGCGTCAGCTCGACCCCCGAAAGGGCGACCGCGCCGGCGCAGGCCAGAATAACCAGCCCCAGCCCGACGATCCGCTCGGCCCCGAACCGCGCGATCAGCGCGCCGGTGAAGAAGCTGGGCGCGAACATCGCCAGCACATGCGCACTGACGATATCTGCGGCATTCGACGGCGCGAAGCCGCAGCCGACGACGGCCAGTGGCGTCGAGGTCATCACCAGGTTCATCAGCGCATAGGACACCATGCCGCAGATCATCGCGACGGCGATCCGGGGTGTGCGCAGCAACTCGGCCATGGGCCTGCCGGCGCTGGCGCCGGCGTCGGGGCGGGGCGGCTTTGGGATGTCGAGAAAGGCGAACAGCAGCGGCCCGGTCAGGTTCAGCCCGATCAGGGCCACATAGGTGGCCATGAACGGCACCGCGGTCAGGTCATCCGTGGCCCGCACGATCGCCGGGCCGACGATCGCCGAGGCAAGCCCGCCCGCCATGACCCAGGAGATTGCGCGCGGCGCGAAATCCTCTGACGCGGTATCGGTCGCCGCGAACCGGTAGAAGCCCTGCGCCGACATGTAGATGCCGGTCAGCAGAGAGCCCAGCATCAACATCAGGAAAGATCCATGCCACAGCCCCGCGGCCGAGACGCCAGCCCCCGCGCCGCCGGCGGCGACCGACAGCAGGAATCCCGCGCGCCGGCCATGGTTCTGCATGAAGCGCGCCAGAGGGCGCGCGGTCAGGGCCGAGCCCAGAACGATCATCGAGATCGGCAGCGTCGCAAGACAGGGATTGGGCGCCAGAATCTGGCCTGCAAGCCCGCCAATGATGAAGTTGACCGGCATCTGCGCGCCAAGGATGGCCTGCGCCGCGACCAGCACCGCGACATTTCGATGCGCCCTGTCCATGCCGGCGGCCCTTTCAGCCCTGGCGCAGCGCGGCGGCGGACCGGGCACGGTCCTCGATATTGGGCCAGTTCCCCGCCGACACATCGGCGTCGGTCACGATCCAGCTGCCGCCCACGCACACGACATTGGGCAGCGACAGATAGCTGCGCGCATTGTCGGGAGAGACGCCGCCCGTGGGGCAGAAGCTGATCTTCGGCAGCGGTCCGGCCAGCGATTTCAGCGCCGCTGCGCCGCCCGCCGCCTCGGCCGGAAAGAATTTCAGCATGTCGAAACCCGCATCCGCCGCGCGCATCACCTCGGAGGCGGTGACGGCGCCGGGCAGCAGCGGCAACGCAAGCTCCTCACAGGCGGCGATCAGCCGGTCGGTCAGGCCGGGCGAGACGGCGAAGGCCGCACCCGCATCCTTGGCCCGCCGCGCATCGTCAGGCGTCAGCACCGTGCCGGCGCCGACATGTCCCCCCTCGACATCGGCCATGGCGCGAATCGCGTCCAGCGCCGCGTCCGAGCGCAGCGTCACCTCGAGCACCGGCAACCCACCCGCCACCAGCGCGCGCGCCATGTCCCCGGCCGTTCCGGCGTCGCGGATCACGATCACCGGGATCACCGGGGCGAGTTGGCAAAGGGCGCGTGTTTTCTGTGATTGCTGCCGGGGCGTCATGGCCGTTGCCTCTGTCCTGAATGTCCCGCGCAACCTGACCCCAGCTTCGCGGCGATGCAAGCAGATTGGCCGCATCGCGCCGTCAGTGCGTGGTGTTTGTTATCGCTATCGGCGCGGGCGCAACAGTCTCGCTCAGATCGCCGCCTGCCGGAATGCGGTCAGGACGGCGGCGTAATGCGCGGCTGCCGCCGCGACCACGAACCCATGCCAGATCGCGTTCTGGAACCGCAGCCGCTCCCACACATGAAAGACCACCCCGGCGGTATAGATGATCCCGCCAACCACGATCAGGATGACGGACAGCGGCGGCAGAAGCTGGGCGATCGGCCCGATCGCGACAAGCCCGCTCCACCCCATCAGCAGATACAGCACGATCGCAAGCCGGTCATAGCGGCCGGGCAGGGCGCATTTCAGCACCACGCCAAACCCTGCCATCGCCCAGATCGCCAGCAACAGCCCGAAGATCAGCGGGTCCTTGGTTCCGGGCTGCAGGAACGGCGTGTAGGTCGCGGCGATCAGGACGAATATGGCCGAGTGATCCAGTCGCCGCATGATCCATTTCAGGCGCGAGGGTCGCAGCATGTTGTAGGTGAACGAAACCACAAGCGCGCCGATCAGCCCAAGCCCGTAGATCGATGCGGCGGCCAGCGCGCCGGGATTGTGCAGGGCGGTCGCGTGATAGATCAGCGCTGTCACGCCGATCAGTGCCAGGACGACCCCGATGATGTGGACGATTCCGTCCGCCAGCAACTCGTGGAAATCGCGGTCCCTGCCGAAATGAAAATGGCTGGTCATTGCCGCCTAACCCCTGAAACCGAAGAACACATGGCCCCATCATGGCGGCAAAGCCCGTCCGGATCAATTCGTTCTTTTGGTCAAACCCGGCCCGGTCCGGATGCGGGTCGCGTTCCGTGGCGACGATGTCGCTTTGCGGCGCGGGACCGACGCAAACATGCGGTGCGGCCCGGCCAGCCGCGCTATTCAGGATGAACTCAGGGATCAGGAGACCATGCGATGACCGAGGACACCGTTGCCGATCGCCGCGGACGCAGAGGAGGTGGCGGAGTCGCGCGCCGGGCCGAACGGACCGCGACCCGCATCGAGTTTGCGCGCTACATAACCCGCAACGTCCCGGACTTCGAGATCCTGAACGCCGAGGCGCTCGAGATCATCGAGGCGAACGCAGAGACGCTTCTTCACGAGGTCGGCGTGAACTTCGTCGACAGTCCCGCGGCCCTCGAATTGTGGCGGGACGCGGGCGCCGAGATTGACGGCGAACGTGTGCGCCTGCCGCGCGGGCTGGCACGCAAGCTTTGCGCGACTGCGCCCCGAACCTTCACCCAGCACGCCCGCAATCCCGAACGCAATGTCGAGATCGGCGGCCGGAACCTGGTCCTGGCGCCGGTCTACGGCCCGCCCTTCGTGCGCGATCAGGCCGGCGGGCGTCGCTATGCCACGATCGAGGATTTCCGCAACTTCGTGAAGCTGGGGCAGATGACAAAATGGCTGCACCACAGCGGCGGTACGGTTTGCGAACCGACCGACGTGGCGGTGAACAAGCGCCATCTGGACATGCTGCACGCGCATATGACCCTGTCGGACAAGCCCTATATGGGATCGGTCACCCTGCCCGAGCGGGCGGCGGATTCGGTCGAGATGTCGAAGATCCTGTTCGGCGCGGATTTCGTCGATCAGAACACGGTGATGACCAGCCTCATCAACATCAACTCTCCGTTGACCTTCGATTCGGTGATGATGGGCGCGCTCGAGGTCTATGCCCGCGCCGGCCAGGCCTGCATCATCAGCCCCTTCATCGTCGGCGGCGCGATGGCGCCGGTCACGGTCGCCGGCACGCTGACCCAGGTCCTGGCCGAGGTGATGGCCGGCGTCGCCTATTCGCAGCTGATCCGTCCGGGCGCGCCGGTGATCTTCGGTGCCTTCGTCACCTCGATCGACATGAACAGCGGCGCCCCCACCTTCGGCACGCCCGAGGCCGCCCAGATCACCCTTGGCGCGGGCCAGCTGGCGCGTCGGCTGGGATTGCCCTATCGCAGCGCCGGGTCGTTCTGCGGGTCCAAGCTGCCGGACGCCCAGGCCGCCTATGAAACCGCCAACACGCTGAATATCGGGCTTCTTTCGGGCGTGAACTTCATGCTGCACTCCTGCGGCTGGCTGGAAGGCGGGCTGGTGTCGTCCTACGAGAAATACATCATGGACGCCGACCAGCTTGGCATCCTGCACAGTCTGGCGAAGGGCATCGACATGTCCGAGAACGGCCAGGCCATGGACGCCATCCGCGAGGTCGGTCCGGGCGGCCACTATCTTGGCTGCGACCACACCCGGGCGAACTACAAGGACGCCTTCTGGCGCAGCGGCTTGCTGGACTACAAGCCGTTCGAGACCTGGGACGAAGAGGGCGCGCGCGATACCGCCACCCTGGCCGCGGCCAAGGTCGGCAAGATGCTGGGCGAATACCAGGCGCCGGACCTCGATCCGGGCATCGCCGAGGCGCTGGCCGATCATGTGGCGCGCAAGAAGGCCGCCGTTCCCGACGCGTTCATGTAGGCCGCCGGGCGCGAAAGCCCTTGCAAACCGCGCGCGCAGGGTCTACTGCGCGCTCACTTCACAGGCAGGGGCGGGCCGCGCAGGGAGACATCCTGCAACGGTCCACCGGTTGAGGCATTCGCCTTCAAGACCCCTGCCAGGGCGCAAACCGGAAAGGACATGGATATGGCGCTTCCCGAATTTACCCTGCGTCAGCTTTTGGAAGCTGGCGTTCACTATGGTCACCAGACGCAACGCTGGAATCCGCGCATGGCGGAATTCATCTATGGCGAGCGCAACGGCATCCACATCGTCGATCTGACCCAGACCGTCCAGATGCTGGACGCGGCTTTGCAGGTCGTGCGCGACACCGTCGCCAAGGGCGGCCGGGTGCTGTTCGTCGGCACCAAGCGCCAGGCGCAGAAGCCGATCTCGGACGCGGCCGAGCGTTCGGCGCAGTTCTTCATGAATCATCGCTGGCTGGGCGGCACGCTGACCAACTGGAAGACCGTCAGCCAGTCGATCAACCGCCTGAAATCCATCGACGAGACGATGGCGGGCGGTGCCGAGGGCATGACCAAGAAAGAGCGTCTGGGCCTGGAACGGGAACAGACCAAGCTGCAGGCTTCCCTGGGCGGGATCCGCGACATGGGCGGTCTGCCCGACCTGCTGTTCGTGGTTGACGTCAACAAGGAAGACCTCGCGATCCTGGAAGCCAAGAAGCTGGGGATCCCGGTCGTCGCCGTGGTCGACACCAACTGTTCGCCAGACGGCGTCGATTACATCATCCCGGGCAACGATGACGCCGTTCGCGCCATCTCGCTTTACTGTGACCTGGCCAGCCGCGCGGCCCTGGACGGCATGACCGCCCAGATGGGCGCCGCCGGCGTCGATGTCGGTGCTCTGGCTGAAAACGTCGAAGAGACGCTGGACGAAAGCGAAGCCGAAGCGAAAGCGGTCGAGCAGTCCACGGCCGACGCCTGATCGGCCACGGACGGGAGTTTACCCCGGATTTACGGAACTGTCGTCAGGCGGGGATATGCCCCGCCTGACGTGTTCAACAAAGGAGACGGATCATGGCTATCACCGCCGCGATGGTGAAAGAGCTGCGCGAAACCACCGGCGCAGGGATGATGGATGCCAAGAAGGCGTTGACCGAGAACGACGGCAACATGGACGCCGCCGTGGACTGGCTGCGGACCAAGGGCCTTGCCAAGGCCGCGAAGAAATCCGGCCGCGTCGCCGCCGAGGGCCTGGTCGCCGTTGCGGTCAAGGACGGCAAGGGCGTGGCGGTCGAGGTGAACTCGGAAACCGATTTCGTCGCCAAGAACGAAGAATTCCAGAACATGGTCCGTGCGATCGCCAAGGCGGCGCTCGACGTGGACAGCGTCGAGGCCCTGAAATCGGCGACCGTGAACGGCAAGCCGGTGTCCGAGGTCCTGACCGATGCCATCGCCAAGATCGGCGAGAACATGACGCTGCGCCGGATGGTCAAGGTCGAGGCGCCCCTGGTCGTGTCCTATGTCCACAACGCGGCCGCCGACGGCATGGGCAAGATCGGCGTTCTGGTCGGCATGGAAGGCGGCAACGAGGATATCGGCCGCCAGATCGCGATGCATGTCGCCGCGACCTCGCCCGCCTCGCTGGGGCAGGGCGATCTCGACCCGGCACTGGTCGACCGTGAAAAGCAGGTTCTGACCGAGCAGGCGCGGGAATCGGGCAAGCCCGAAGCCGTGATCGAGAAGATGATCGAAGGCCGGATGAAGAAATTCTTCGAGGAAGTCACGCTGACCGGGCAGAAATTCGTCATCAATCCCGACGTCACCGTGGCCGAGGCGGCCCAGGAACAGGGCGCGACGATCACCGGCTTTGCCCGCGTCGCCGTGGGTGAAGGCATCGAGAAGAAGGAAGAGGATTTCGCAGCCGAGGTCGCCAAGACCCTGGGCGGCGCCTGATCCCCTGCCGCATGCGCCGCGATGCGCGCGGCGCCCGTGACGACCGCCACGCGAAACGCCGGCCCCCGATGGCCGGCGTTTTGCGTTGCGCGGCGGCGTGATCCGTCAGGCCGCGCGCGGTGTCTGGACCTTCCCGGCCGTGACGTGCAAATGAGGGCCAGTCACGCTTCCGCACCTGAAACCGGTTCCACGCCATGCCCTTCATCATCGCCATCGACGGTCCCGCCGCCTCGGGCAAGGGCACCATCGCCCGCGCGCTTGCCGGACATTTCGGCTTTCATCATCTCGATACCGGGCTGCTTTATCGCGCCACCGGCGTCAGGGGCGGCGATCCGGTCATCGCGGCACGCACATTGTCGGCCGACGACCTGGCACGCCCCGATCTGCGCAGCGCCGAGGCCGGGCAGGCCGCCAGCCGGGTCGCCGCCATTCCCGAGGTGCGCGCGGCGCTGGTGGATTTCCAGCACCGCTTCGCGGCGCAGGAGCCGGGCGCGGTGCTGGACGGGCGCGACATCGGCACCGTCATCTGCCCCGACGCACAGGTCAAGCTGTATGTCGTGGCCTCGGACCGGGTCCGCGCCGCCCGCCGCGCGGCCGAGCTGGGCGCCGATCCGGCCAGGATGCTGACCGAATTGCAGGACCGCGACCGCCGCGACAGCGAACGCGCCACCGCGCCGCTGCGGCCCGCGCCGGACGCGGTGGTGATCGACACCAGCGACATGGCGATCGATCAGGCGGTCGCCACCGCCATCGGGACGGTCGAGCGTGCGCGCGAAGCCGGCTGACCGGCGCCGGCGCCTCTCCGTCGCCCGGTTCGGGTCATTCGACCGTGACGGATTTCGCCAGATTTCGCGGCTGGTCCACGTCGGTGCCCTTTGCGACGGCCGTGTGATAGGCCAGATACTGCATCGGGATCGCGTACAGGATCGGCTGGAACAATCCGCCGCCGGCGGGCATCCGCAGCGTTGCATGCACCCCGTCGCTGCCTGACGCGATGCCCTCGGGGTCCGACAGCAGCAGGATCTGCCCGTGCCGCGCCATGACCTCCTGCATGTTCGAGATGGTCTTGTCGAACAAGCCGTCATGCGGCGCCAGCACGATCACCGGCACGTCCCGGTCGATCAGCGCGATGGGTCCGTGCTTCAGTTCACCCGATGCATAACCTTCCGCATGGATATAGCTGAGTTCCTTCAGTTTCAGCGCGCCTTCCAGGGCCACCGGAAACAGCGCTCCGCGGCCCAGATACAGCACATCCTGCGCCTGGCTCAGCCATTCCGACAGCGCCCGGCAGTCTTCCGACAGGTTGAGCGCCTGTTGCAGCAGCCCGGGAATGCTGCGCAGATCGGCCAGATGGCCGGCCAGCGCCGCGTCGTCCAGGCGACCGCGGTCATGGGCGGCTTTCAGCGCCAGGATCGCCAGCACCGTCAACTGGCAGGTGAAGGCCTTGGACGAGGCGACGCTGACCTCGATCCCCGCCAGCGTCGGCAGCGCGATGTCCGCGTCGCGGGCAATGGCCGAGGTTCCCACATTCACCAGCCCCACGGTCCGCGCGACATGGGCCCTGGCATAGTCCAGCGCGGCCAGCGTATCCGCCGTCTCGCCCGACTGGCTGATGGCGATGAACCAGCTTTCGGGCGACAGCGGCGGCTCGCGATAGCGGAACTCGGACGCGACATCGATGTCGCAAGGCAGCCCGGCCAGCTGCTCGAACCAGTATTTCGCCACATGGCCGGCCAGATGCGCGGTGCCGCAGCCGACCAGCGAGATGCGGTCCACCGAGGTGAAGTCCAGCCCCTCCGGCAGCACGATCCGGTCGCCCTTGATGTAATGGTTCAGCACATCGCCGATCACCACCGGCTGCTCGGCGATCTCCTTGGCCATGAAGTGGCGATAGCCGCCCTTGTCGATGGCCGTCGCGCCCACGTCGATGCGGTTCTGCGGGCGGCCGACCTGATGGCCGTCCCGGTCATAGATAAGCGCGCCGGCCCGCGTCAGGACCGCATGATCGCCATCCTCCAGATAGGTGATCCGGTCGGTAAAGGGGGCCAGCGCAACCGCGTCCGAGCCCACGAACATCTCGCCGTCGCCATGGCCGATCGCCAGCGGACTGCCCTTGCGGGCGACCACCATCAGATCGGTCTCGCCCTCGAACAGGAACGCCAGCGCGAACGCCCCCTGCAGGCGCGCCAGTGCGGTGCGCGCGGCCTCGACCGGGGGCAGGCCGGCGTCCATGTGCTGCCCGGTCAGCAGGGCGACGGTTTCCGTGTCGGTCTGGGACTGGGGCCGGATGCCCGCCGCGATCAGTTCGTCGCGCAATTCGCGGAAATTCTCGATGATGCCGTTATGGACTACCGCGACCCGACCATGGCGGTGGGGATGGGCGTTTGCCTCGGTCGCCGCGCCGTGGGTCGCCCAACGGGTGTGGCCGATCCCGGCGTGACCGCGAAGCGGTTCGTGGACCAGCCGGTCGGACAGATTGACCAGCTTGCCGACCGCGCGCCGCCGGTCCAGCCGCCCGCGATCGTCCACGGTCGCCACGCCGGCGCTGTCATAGCCGCGGTATTCCAGCCGCCTCAGCGCGTCGACCAGTTGCGGCGAAACCTCATGATTGCCGAGTATGCCAATGATACCGCACATTATTTGTTGACCTTGCTGGCGCGCAGGCTGGCCATCAGGCGGATCGCCAGGCCGGGCTTGTTGGTCTGTCGGGCGCGGCCCACCGCCAGCGCCCCGTCGGGCACGTCCTGGGTGATGACCGTCCCCGATCCGGTCAGCGCGTCGGCGCCGACACGCACCGGCGCGACCAGCATCGTGTCGCTGCCGATGAAGGCGCGTGCGCCGATCTCGGTGCGGTGCTTGGAAACGCCGTCATAGTTGCAGGTCACCGTCCCTGCGCCGATATTGCAGTGCTCGCCGACCCGGGCGTCGCCGAGATAGGTCAGGTGGCCGACCTTCACGCCCTCGTCCAGCACCGAGTTCTTGATCTCGACGAAATTGCCGACATGCACGAAGCTGCCCAGTTCGGCGCCCGGGCGCAGCCGTGCGAAGGGCCCGACGGTCGCGCCGGCGCTGACATGGCAGCCCTCGAGATGGCAGAAGGGCAGGATCTCGGCGCCGGATTCGACGGTGACGCCGGGGCCGAAGACGACGTTCTGGCCGATGATCGCATCGCGGCCGATACAGGTGTCCAGCGCGAACCACACGGTCGCGGGGTCCGACAGGGTGACGCCGTTCGACAGCGCCTCGGACCGCGCGCGGGCCTGGAAGGCAGCCTCGGCGGCGGCCAGTTCGGCGCGGGTGTTGATCCCCAGCGTCTCGTCCTCGTCGCAGGTCACGACATCGGCGCGCCGGCCCTCGGCGCGGGCCAGCCCGACCAGATCGGTCAGATAGTATTCGCCGGCCGCGTTCTCGTTGTCGACCCGCACGATCAGTTGCCGCAGCAGCGCCGCATCCAGCGCCATCACCCCGGAATTGCACAGCGCGATGCGGCGCGTGGCGGGATCGGCGTCCTTGAACTCGACGATGCGTTCCAGCCCGCGATCGGTCACGATCAGCCGGCCATAGCGGCCCGGGTCCTCGGCCTCGAAGCCCAGCACCACCACATCGGCGGGATGGCTGGCCAGCGCGGCCAGCGTATCCTGCCCGATGAAGGGCGTGTCGCCGTACAGCACGATCACCTTGCCCTCGAAGCCCTCCAGCTCGGTCAGGGTCTGGCGGACGGCATGGCCGGTACCAAGCTGCTCAGCCTGCATCACGATCCGCGCGTCCGGCTCCAGCCGGGCGACGGCCTCGGCGACCGCATCGCCGCCATGACCGGCCACGACGATGACCTGCTCGGGCTCGAGACTGCGCGCGGCGGCCAGGGCGTGCCCGATCAGCGGCACCCCCCCCAGCCGGTGCAGCACCTTGGGCAGGTCCGACTGCATCCGGCTGCCCTGTCCGGCTGCCAGAATCACGACCGCTGCGGCGTTTTCCGTCATGACTGCCCTCATCGCCTGTTCAATTTCCTTGTTCGGCGTTCTAATCGGGGCGGGGCGTGCTGGAAAGGCCCCGTCGGGTCCGGCGCGTTCACCTTTGTTTACGGATCGTGACGCGAAAGGGCGGCAGATGGCGAGAGACATGCAAGGCACGGTGGTCTTCGACCTGGACGGGACGCTGGCCGATACCTCGGGCGATCTGGTCGCGGCCGCCAATGCCTGTTTCGCGGCGCGGGGTCTGGGGCTTCTGCTCGACCCGGTCGCGGACTCGCTGATCGCCTTTCATGGCGGGCGCGCGATGCTGCGGGCGGGCTATGGCCGCATGGGCCCCGACACGCTGTTGCCGCCAGGCGCCGAGGACGAGGATTATCGGCGCCTTCTGGACCATTACGGACAGAATATCGCCGTCCACACAACGCTGTATCCGGGCGTCGGCGCGGCGCTTCGCGGGCTTGCCGGGGACGGGTTCCGGCTGGCGGTCTGCACCAACAAGCCTGAATCCCTGGCCGAGACGCTGCTGCGCGAGCTGGGAATCCGCGATCTGTTCGCGGCGCTGGTGGGGGCCGACACGCTGCCGGTGCGAAAGCCCGACCCCCGGCCCTACAAGGCCGCCGTCGAGGCCGCGGGCGGCCAGCTGGCCGCATCCTTCCTGCTCGGGGATACCGAAACCGACCGCCGCACCGCTTCGGCGGCCGGCGTCAAGGTCGCGCTGGTCGCGTTCGGACCCGAGGGCGAGGCGATCTCGCGGCTGGCGCCCGACGCGCTGATCGGCCATTTCGACGAACTGCCCGATCTGGCCCGGCGCTGGTTGCGATGACGTGGACCGGCGTGCCGGGGCGCGGCGCCGACCCGGAACCTTTTCGCAACGAGAAGCCGCGTGTGGCCCGGCCGTTAAGGATTCGTTAACCCGGCATGGATAACAGTCGTGCCGCGGGGGGCGTGAGGCCGTCGCCTGCATAACGGTCGCGTCCCGCCCCGGTGCGAGCTGCCAATCGGGCAGGGGCGGGCGCGCATCGTGCCATCGGTCGGCTTTTCGACCGGGTGCTGCTGACCTGGTCATCACGGCCGCGCTTGACGGCGGCCGCGGGCTTGGCCAGAAGCCCGGCCATGAAGCTGTCCGATTTCGATTTCGACCTGCCCGAGGCCCTGATCGCGACCCGCCCCGCGCGGCCGCGCAGTTCGGCACGCCTGTTGCTGGCCGAGGGAGCGCGCATGCAGGACCGGCGCGTGTCGGATCTGCCCGCCATCCTGCGGCCGGGCGACCTCCTGGTGCTGAACGACACGAAGGTGATTCCCGCTCGGCTGACCGGGACGCGCAGCCGCCAGACCGGGCAGGGCGAGGCTATCGCCAGGATCGAGGTCACGCTGCTGGAACCCGCCTCCGACGGCTGGCGGGCGCTGGCAAAGCCGCTGCGCAAGCTGCGTCCGGGCGAGGTGATCCGCTTCGGCACCGCCCTGTCGGCCGAGGTGGCCGAGATCGGCGACGGCGACCTGCGCCTGCGCTTCGACGCGACGGGGGATGCGTTCGACGCGGCGCTGCGGCAGGTCGGCGCGATGCCGCTGCCGCCCTATATCGCCAGCCTGCGGCCACCCGACGCCCACGACCTCGAGGACTATCAGACGGTCTGGGCCAACCGGCAGGGAGCCGTCGCCGCGCCCACCGCCAGCCTGCATTTCGACACCGATCTGCTGGCGGCGCTGCGCGAGCGCGGCGTGGAATTCGTGCATGTCACGCTGCATGTCGGCGCCGGCACGTTCCTGCCGGTCAAGGTCGATGACGTCGCCACGCACCGGATGCATGCCGAATGGGGCGAGGTCACGCCCGAGGCCGCCGCGCGCATCAACGCCGCCAAGGCCGAGGCGCGACGGGTGATTCCGGTCGGCACCACCGCGCTGCGCCTGATCGAGTCGGCCGCCGCCGGGGATGGCCTCGTGCAGGCCTTCGCGGGCACGACCGACATCTTCATCTATCCCGGTTATCACTTCCGGGTGACCGACGGGCTGATGACCAATTTCCACCTGCCCAGATCGACGCTTCTGATGCTGGTCTCTGCGCTGATGGGACAGGAAAATATCAAGCGAATCTATGCCCATGCGGTTGATCGCAAGTATCGTTTCTTCAGTTATGGCGACGCGTCTCTTCTGCTACGGTAAAGGCTGATTCCGTCTGGCGTCGGGCCGCTGGCCGGATTAAGGGCAGATTGTCTGACCAATCAGACGACGATGACGTGAACGGGGTTCGGAATGGCTTCGGTGATGCGCAGCACTTGGCCGCTGCTTCTGGGGGTGCTGTTGCTGATGGTCGGCAACGGCATGCAGGGAACGCTGCTGGGTATCCGGGGCGGAATCGAGGGCATCTCGACCTCGCGCATGTCGGTGGTGATGTCGGCCTATTTCGCCGGCTTCATGCTGGGCAGCCTGATCGCGCCGCGGATGATCCAGAGCGTCGGCCATGTCCGCGTGTTTGCCGCGCTGGGGTCGATGATCTCGGCCACGCTGATCCTTTATGCGGCGGCGCCGGACTGGATCATCTGGTCGGTCCTGCGGCTGATGATCGGCTTCGCGTTCTGCGGTGTCTACATCACCGCCGAAAGCTGGCTGAACGCGGGCGCCACCAACGAGAACCGCGGCCGTGCGCTGGCAGCCTACATGATTGTCCAGATGCTGGGCATCATCGTGGCCCAGTTGCTGCTGAATACCGGCGATCCGGCCGGCTTCGTGCTGTTCATCATTCCCTCGGTGCTGGTCTCGCTGGCCTTCACGCCGATCCTGCTCTCCGCGCAGCCTGCGCCGGCCTTCGCCACCATCAAGCGGATGTCGTTCGGACGGCTCTACCGGGCTTCGCCCCTGGGCTGCATCGGGATCTTCCTGATGGGCGGCGTGTTCTCGGCGATGTTCGGCATGTCCTCGGTCTGGGGGGCGGCCAAGGGGCTTTCGGTGCGCGACATCTCGATGTTCGTCGCGGCGATGTATGTGGGCGGGCTGATGCTGCAATTCCCGATCGGCTGGCTGTCGGACCGCATGGACCGCCGCAAGCTGGTGCTGGGTCTGTCGATCTTCGGGGTTCTGGTGGTGGTGGCAACCGTGGCGCTGCAGCCGGGCATCCTGTGGCTGACCGTCGCCGGCGCCATGATCGGCGGCGTTGCCAACCCGGTCTATGGCCTGCTGCTGGCCTATACGAACGACTATCTCGACCAGTCCGACATGGCCGCCGCCTCGGCGGGCCTGCTGTTCATCAACGGTCTGGGCTCGATGGCCGGGCCCCTGATCACCGGCTGGCTGATGGGACTGATCGGGCCGGACGGGTTCTGGGTCTATATGGGTGTGCTGCTGGCCGCGCTCAGCGCCTATGCCGGCTGGCGGATGACCCGCCGCTCGGCGCTTCCCGCGGCCGAACAGGGCAACTACGCGGTCATCAACCCCAGCGCGACCGGGCTTGCGGTCGAGGCCGCGCTGGACGAGGCACAGACCTCCGGCGACGCCAATCCGCCGGCCGCGCAGGGCTGATCCGCGCCCGCCGGCCCCTGCTTGCTGACCCCAGCCAAATCGTTTAACGCTGAACTATCTTCAGCAAGCGGGGGACGCGATGGCCCAGAATTTCGACATGGTGGTGATTGGCGCCGGACCCGGCGGTTACGTCGCCGCGATCCGGGGGGCGCAGCTGGGCCTGAAAGTGGCCTGTATCGAGCGTGAGAATCTGGGCGGCATCTGCCTCAACTGGGGCTGCATCCCGACCAAGGCGATGCTGCGCTCGGCCGAGGTCTTCCACCTGATGGAGCGGGCCAAGGATTTCGGTCTGTCGGCCGACAAGATCGGCTATGACCTCGACAAGGTCGTGGACCGCTCGCGCGGCGTCGCCAAGCAGCTTTCGGGCGGCATCGGGCACCTGTTCAAGAAGAACAAGGTCACCACGATCATGGGCGAGGCAAAGCTGGCCGGAAAGGGCAAGGTCACCGTCAAGACCGACAAGGGCAGCGAGGAACTGACGGCGAAGAACATCGTCATCGCCACCGGCGCGCGGGCCCGCGAACTGCCGGGGCTGGAACCCGACGGCAAGCTGGTCTGGAACTACCGGCACGCGCTGAAACCCCCGCATATGCCGAAAAAGCTGCTGGTCATCGGCTCGGGCGCGATCGGCATCGAGTTCGCCAGCTTCTTCAACACGCTCGGCGCCGACACCACGGTGGTCGAGGTGATGGACCGCGTGCTGCCGGTCGAGGACGCCGAGATCTCGGCCTTCGCCAAGAAAGCCTTCGTCAAGCAGGGCATGAAGATCCTGGAAAAGGCCTCGGTCAAGAAACTCGACCGCAAGGGCAGCACCGTCACCGCCCATATCGAGTCGGGCGGCAAGACCCAGACGATGGACTTCGACACCGTGATCTCGGCCGTGGGCATCGTCGGCAATGTCGAGGGGCTGGGCCTCGAGGAAGCGGGCGTCAAGATCGACCGCAGCCATGTCGTCACCGACGAATACTGCCGCACCGGGGTCGAGGGGCTCTATGCCATCGGCGACGTCGCGGGCGCGCCCTGGCTGGCGCACAAGGCCAGCCACGAGGGCGTGATGATCGCCGAACTCATCAATGGCGGCCATCCGCACCCGGTCAAGCCGTCCTCGATCGCCGGCTGCACCTATTGCCACCCGCAGGTCGCGTCCGTCGGCCTGACCGAGGCGAAGGCCAGGGAAGAGGGCTACCAGGTCAAGGTCGGCAAGTTCCCCTTCATCGGCAACGGCAAGGCCATCGCCCTGGGCGAGCCCGAGGGCATGATCAAGACCATCTTCGACGCCAAGACCGGCGAGTTGCTGGGCGCCCACATGGTCGGCGCCGAGGTGACCGAACTGATCCAGGGCTATGTCATCGGCCGCCAGCTTGAAACCACCGAGCAGGACCTGATGAACACCGTCTTCCCGCACCCGACCCTGTCCGAGATGATGCACGAGTCGGTGCTGGACGCCTATGGGCGCGCGATCCATTTTTGAGGGGGCGGAGCGCGAGGCATGGAGGACCGGTCTCGAGAGGGACCGGTTTTTGTATGAGGTTAATATGAAGTTCATGAAAGAGAACATACCGAGAGCGCTCTTCTTCCTAGTTGGGCTCGCTTTTTTGGCGTTCACTTTTCACTTTTTCATAACCTCTAATTTGAAAGGTGCCGTAGCGACCTTCGCGATGGCATTTTTGAGCTTCTTCTACTCCGATTTAACGCGATTTAAGAAAATTAAGGGATGGGGATTCGAGGCAGAGCTCTGGGAACAAAAACAAAAAGAAGCAGAAGACCTAATACAAAGACTAAAGTCAGTAGTTAGTGTATACACACGCGAGTTAATGCTAAACAAAGTTCTCCGAGGGCGCTACGGGGGCGGCGGAGATGGCTGGGCAGATCATTGGAGGGTTTACAATGAGCTGGTGGAACGGCACACCGAGCTTGGGCAAGAAATAGATTTCTCTGGCCTCAAGCGAAGACTGGAATCGATATTTCTTTTTGACATAGTGGTAAGAAGATATGGTGGCGTTAGAGGGAAAATTTCAGATGCGATCGGAGAACTGCGCGTTCAAAGTTCGTCTGAAAAAATGCCGGCAACGCAGGGTGATGCACGTGCGCGAAGTGCCGCGAACTTAGCAAAAATTTCAGAGGACCCAGGGAATCTTTTTGAAATGGCGTTGCAAGGAAAGAACGTGGCACGGCATGTTCTCTGCTGGGGAAAATCGGTTCAATCAGAACTGAAGGAAAACTTTGATGTGGACGTTATTTTTGATGAAGAGGATTTAAAATTGCTGGAGAAACTTGCGGAAGATTTCGAATCTGGCGGTCTTCCCATCAACGAAAAAACGATCGCGCTTTCCGAGGGGCGCGAGTGGCAGGCGTGGTAAGTAGTGGTTGATTGAAGTACCTTCATCTGTTGCCGGGAGCTTATAGAAATGGCGCATTTTCTTTTGTCAGTTTCACTAATAGCGAACGCCGCCGCAGCTATGTTTGGAGTTCTAGCTGCCTATTTCTGGCTGAACGCTTCTCGGGCGAAGGTAATTCCTAAAGACAGACCAAGCCCGGACGGTTGGTTTGATGCAGCGATCATAACTCACGGGGCGGACGGCGAAGCAATAGAGGCAATTGATACTCTGATGTTACAGTCGAAGTTGAACGGTCGGGGCGCACTTTGGGGCGCATTGGCCGCAGGCTCTTTAGCGATCGCTCAGCTATGCCAAGTCGTGATCTGGTTTGCGAGAAGCGGCGCGGCATAAGAATTTGCAGTAGCGGAGTAGATCTCACATCTCCTCCCACCCAAGCAACACCCACCGTTCGCAAGCGGTGTACACCCTGTGCACAGGCTGTGCACGCGCGGTGCACGCCCTGTGCCCCCGAAATCCCAGCATTTGCAGGCCGGAACTCGCACGGTCCCGCGGCCGTGGCCTCACGCAACGCACGCAATGTTGCGCCGGGTGTTGCGCGCGCTAGTCCTCGGCAGGCAGCAGTCGCGTGACGCCAAGTGCGGCGGCGCGGGCCAGGTCGGGGTCCAGCGACATGCCGATATATTCGCCCCGCCGCCAAAGCCCCGCCAGATCGTCGTAATGGCGCGAGAACGGATGCCCCGATTGCCCGGTCGAGGTGATGAAGACCGAACTGTCCGGGTCCGCAAGGTCATAGACGCCGCGATAGCCCGCCCCCGTGGCGGCCTCGTGGGGATTGCCGCCACCGCCCAGCAAGCCACTGAGCGCAATGGTGAAATCCCCGCCCGAAAGCGACTGGGTCAGGTTGACGATCCAGCCCAGCGCCGGCAGGTCGCCCAACCCCGGATGCAGGTGCCGCGCCTGGTGCGCGTCTCCCCAGCGCCAGCTTGTGACATTCGGGCCATAGCGCTCGGTCAGCTCCAGAATGGCCCGGTCCAGCGACTGGCGGGCGATGGTGGTGCAGTCCTCGACCGGCGCGCTCTGCACGATGTCGCACCACCGCGCAGCCCCGCCGGTGTTGCGGAACACCGCGTCGATGAAGTGCGGTTGCAGCGCCGTGATGTCGTCGGCCAGCGGCCCCAGCTCGTCCCGGATCAGCCGGTCCTGCAACGCCCGCATCCACGCCGCATAGATCAGCGGCTCGGGCAGATGCTCGTTCATGCCACCGTCCCATTCGGCCAGCAAACCAAGCGCATCCTGACGTTGGCGCTCGGCCGTGCCGGGGGCCGCGGGTTCCTCGGTGAACCACAGATCCGCGCCGACCAGCGGCAGCAGGGCGCGCGCGGCCGGGCTGACGCTGTCCGATTGCGCGGCGATGAAGCTTTCGCGCGAGTGCACCTCGCGATCCTGCAACAGCCGGTTCAGGCGGCTGCGGCGCAAGCCACCCGTCCCGGCCTCTTCGGTGGTGATCAGGATGCCGTCGCGGGGCGCCTCGTCCTCGACCTTGATGGGCGCGCCTGACCAGCGCGCCGTGTCCAGCCAGCCGGGCGTCGGCATGGCGCCTCGGGTCGGGTTGTCGGGGGCGCGCTGCGGGCTGCTGCCCGCTGTCAGCTGGCGCACGCCGTCGGCGTCGGCCAGGGTCACGGTCATGGCCGGGGCGACAAGCTTGGCCAGCGCGGCGGCCGCGCTGTCGGTATCGGGTGCCCGCATCAGCCCGATCAGCGCCGACAGGGTGCTGTCGCGATCGGACATTCCGGTCCAGCGCAGCGCTGCGACATGGCCGGGCGGGGTGATTTCCACAAGCCCGGGGTCAAGCCCGGGAACAAGCGGACCGTTCTCGGTCCGGCGCAGCGTGATTGCGCGATCCGCGCCGTCCAGGATCCGGATCACCTCGCGCCGGGTCTGGAAGACAGTCCAGCCATTGCGGCCTCGGTAGCGGTCCGAGTTTCCGGGCTGGATCTCTTCGATCGCGATGTCGGCGTCGTCCAGAGGGGCAGGCACCGTGCCCCAGGCCAGGCGCGGGTTGCGGCCCGACAGGATCGCCGGGACGCCCGGAATGGTGGCACCGATGACCCCGCCCGAGGACAGCTGCAACCGGGCGAGATAATAAAGCGAGGGCGCCGTCAGCATGACATGCGGATCATTCGCCAGAAGCGCCCCGCCCGCCGCGGTGCGGTCGGCCGCAGCCCCGAAACCGTTTCCGCCAAGCCCGCTTCCGGGAACCAGGAAGCGCATCGGATCGCGCGCCGCGGCGGGGTCGAGCCGGCTTGTCGGCGCCCCCAGCCTCGCGCCGGGAAACAGTTCGGCATAGGCGGGCAGGGCGCCCCCACCCGGAACCGTGCCCAGCAGGTCGATGCCGTGTTCGGGCCAGATCAGCGACAGGCGTGCGCGCAGGACCTCCTCGGAGGCGGCATGGCTTGTCGCGGCGGCCATCAGCTTGAGGATGGCCAGCGAATCGGCGGGTTGCCAATACGAGATCTGTCCGGAAAACAGGAAGAATTCCGGCGCGCCGCGACCAAGCGCGTTCTCGTTCACCTCGGCGATCCACTGGTTGACGCCGCTGGCATAGGCGGTCAGCGCGGCACGGGTGTCGGTATCCTGCGCCTCGAGCGAGGCCGAGGCATTGCGGTAAAGCTCCAGCCGTCGGGCCAGATCGTCGCTGGCGAAGGCGCGCGCGCCCATGATTTCGGCCAGCCGGCCCTGCGCGGCCCGGCGCAGCATCGTCATCTGGAACAGCCGGTCCTGAGCGTGGGCGACGCCAAGCGCGAAGAACATGTCGGCGTCGCTCTGCCCGAAGATATGCGGCACGTTCTCGGTCGAGCGCACGATCTCGACCGGCGCGGACAACCCCTCGACCTGATAGGTGGCGCCGTAGTCGGGGATCGAACGGACGGCGAAATACCAGACCAGCACCGCCGCCAGAACAAGCAGGACGATCAGGGCGGTGGTCAGCCGCAGCAGCCAGCGAAACAGGGTCAGCATGAGAGCATATCGTCCATGGGCTGGCGCCGGGTCTTGAGGGGGCGCATGGAGCTTGACCATGGCGCGCTTGGGTGTTGGGATGCTGCATAGGACAGCCGGGCTGCCAGATCAACGCGTGCGCACAGGTCCGGCAACGAACCGTCGCGACTGTCGGGGCGCGGCAACAGTAAGGGAATAGAGATGGCGAAGCTGGCGTTTCTGGGACTTGGGGTGATGGGCTTTCCGATGGCCGGCCATCTGCGGGCGGCGGGACATGAGGTGACCGTCTACAACCGCACCGGATCGAAGGCCAGGTCCTGGGCGGACCAGCATGCCGGTGCGCATGCCCCGACGCCGCGGGCGGCGTCCGAGGGTGCGGAATTCGTCCTCGCCTGCGTCGGCAACGACGACGATCTGAGGCAGGTCTGCCTGGGTGAGGACGGTGCCTTTGCCGGCATGGCAGAGGCGGCGGTCTTCGTCGACCACACCACGGTCTCGGCCGCCGTCACGCGCGAACTGGCCGCGACGGCGCGCGCGGCCGGCATCGGCTATGTCGATGCCCCGATCTCGGGCGGGCAGGCCGGCGCCGAGGCGGGAGCGCTGTCGGTGATGTGCGGCGGCGATCAGGCCGATTTCGATCGCGCCGCGCCGGTCATCGACGCCTATGCCAAGATATGCCGCCTGATGGGCGGCGTTGGCGCCGGGCAGATGACCAAGATGTGCAACCAGATCGCCATCGCGGGACTTGTTCAGGGACTTTCGGAATCGCTGGCCTTCGCGCAGAAGGCCGGGCTGGACGTCGAGAAGGTCGTCGAGGTGATCAGTCAGGGTGCCGCCGGCAGCTGGCAGATGGTCAACCGCCACAAGACCATGGCGGCGGGCCAGTTCGAGCATGGCTTCGCCGTGAACTGGATGCGCAAGGATCTGGCCATCTGCCTTGCCGCCGCCGACGAGGTCGGCGCGCCGCTGCCGGTCACCGCGCTGGTCGATCAGTTCTACAAGGAAGTCCAGACCATGGGCGGCGGGCGGTGGGACACCTCGTCCCTGATCGCGCGGCTGACGCGGTGAGGCCGGTCCTGCACCGTGCGGTCTCCGCCGATCTCGTTCCGGAATGGTTCGAGGACCGGTTCGCCGCGAATGGCTGGACGGGAACATGGCGCAACGGCGTTTTCGACTGGCATCACTATCACAGGACCACCCATGAGGTCTTGGGCTGCTACGCTGGCTGGGCCGACATCCAGCTGGGTGGCGAGCGGGGTGAGACCCACCGGATCGAGGCTGGGGACGTCGTCGTGATACCGGCGGGACTGGCCCACAAGCGACGGGAGGGCTCGGATGATTTTCGGGTCGTCGGGGCCTATCCGGGCGGGGGCTCGCCCGACATGAACAGGGGTGAGGGTGAACCTTGTCCGATTTCGAAATGGGCCCGCGACCCGGTGACGGGCGCAGAGACCTGACAGGCAATTCGGGGGAGTTTCTCGATGTCCAATCGGACACTGACCGGGCAGATCGAACTTGACATAACAGCCGTCAGCGAAAACGAGGCCGAGGGCGAGATGCAGGTGACGTCCGCCATGCTGAACCCGTTCGGCAAGGTCCATGCCGGGGCTCTGGTCTGGTTCGCGGATGTTGTCGCCACCAATCTGGTGCTGGGTGGCGAGCCGATCACCGAGGGGATGGACAGCTTCCCGGTTGCCGTGAACCTTTCGGCCCAGCTTCTGACCAACCGCCAGCAGGGTCGTTTGCTGGCCCGGTCCAGATGGCTCAGGCGCGGGCGGCGGATCTCGACCGTCCGCACACAGGTGACGGATGACGATGGGGCGCTGTTGCTGGACCTGACCTCGACCCATGTCAGTGCGCGCGAGGGCACGTGATGCTTGATCCGGTGCGGACAGACCCGCAATCCGGACCGCACCGACAGAGGAGCGAACGTGATGGATGGCTTGATGATGAATCGCCCGCTGCTGCAAGCCGGGCTGCTGGACTATGCTGCCGACAGCTTCGCCTCGGCGCAGATCGTGTCGCGCCGGGTCGAGGGCGACACCCATCGTCAGAGCTATGGCCAGACCCGTGCGCGTGCGGTGCAGCTGTCCCTGGCGCTGGAGGAGATGGGCATCGGCCCGGAAGACCGGGTGGCGACCCTGGCGTGGAACGGCCACCGGCACCTGGAACTGTATTACGCGGTCCCGAACATCGGTGCGGTCTGCCATACGATCAACCCGCGCCTGTCGGCGGAACAGCTGATCTTCATCGCCCATCATGCCGGCGACAAGGCTCTCTTTCTGGACCTGACCTTCCTGCCGGCGGTCGAGACGCTGAAGGCGCATCTGCCGGCGATGCGGTATGTCCTGATGACCGACAGGGCGCATATGCCCGAAAACGGCCTCGACGCGCTGTGCTATGAAGACCTGCTGGACGGGCGTGCCACGGATCGCGACTGGCCGCAATTCCCCGAAACCACGGCCTCGGGGCTGTGCTATACCTCGGGGACCACCGGCGACCCCAAGGGCACGCTTTATTCGCATCGCTCGAACGTGCTGCACGCGATGAGCATCGCGGTCTGCCTCGGCCCCGATCTGGGACCTCAGCCGCGCATCCTGCCGGTGGTGCCGCTGTTCCATGTGAACGCATGGGGCCTGCCCTTTGCCGGCCCGCTGATGGGGGCCAGCCTGATCATGCCGGGACCGCATCTGGACGGCGAAAGCCTGTGGCAGCTTTGCGAGGACGAAGGCGTCGAAAGCGCATGGGGCGTGCCGACCATCTGGCAGGGTCTTTATACCGAAATCAGAAAGCGTGACGCCAAGCCCGGCGCTCTGCGTCACATCGTCGTCGGCGGCAGCGCCATGCCGCGCAGCCTGACCGAGGGATTCGAGAAGCTGGGCATCGACGTCAACCACGCCTGGGGGATGACCGAGACCTCGCCGCTTGGCAGCCACGGATCGCTGCCCACTGACAAGCGCAGGTTGCCGTTTGCCGAACGCATGGCGCTGAAGGCCACGCAGGGAAGGCGTGTGTTCGGCGTCGAGATGAAGATCGTGGACGAGAACGGCCAGCGCCAGCCGCATGACGGGACCGCCATGGGAGGGCTTTACGTGCGCGGAAACACCATCGCCGACGGGTATTTCGACAACGAGGAAGCCAGTCGGAAGGTGATCGACGACGAGGGGTGGTTCATGACCGGCGACATCGCCTCGATCAGCCCCGACGGCTATCTGACCCTGCGCGACCGGGCCAAGGACCTGATCAAGTCGGGTGGCGAGTGGATCAGTTCGATCGATGTCGAGAATTTCGCCCTCGCCCATGACAAGGTCGCGCAATGCGCGGTGATCGCCATGCCTCATCCCAAATGGGGAGAGCGGCCGCTGATGGTCGTGACGCCCGCAACGCCGGACGACAGGCCCACGCTGGACGAGATCTGCGAGATCCTTGCCCCGCATCTGGCGAGATGGCAGTTTCCGGACGATCTGGTCTTCGTCGACGAGATGCCGATGACCGCGACCGGCAAGATCAGCAAGCGGACCCTGCGCCAGCGCTTCAAGAATCACGTCCCGCCCGAACCGGCCGAAGACTAGCCGCGCCAGGGCGGCCTGCACCACCAGGGGTTCGCGTCGCGAAGCCGAGACCAGGCTTTTTGCGCGGTCTTCAGCTGCTTTTTCTCGATGCTGTCGGCGTCCGGCGGCAGACCGGTGGCGTTCTGCGTTGCCTGCGCTGCGCGCATGTTGTCGATGTCGTTCACGACGCCAAGCGCATCCTGAATCTTCGAAATGCGCTTCAGCATCTTTTTCGGGTCATGGTCGAACAGCGGCGCGAAGAACTCGGACAGGTAGCGCAGATCCTTGGCCCGCTTTCGGAAATCATGCCGTTCGCCCGGCGACAGCGCGTGAAGGTCGGGACCGAATGCCAGAAGTTCGGTCCAGGCGGTCTGCAAGGCGCGCGACGCCGGCACGCCGACGGGCGCCGCCGCCAGACGTTGCCTGCGCGGCCCGCGCACGGCGCAGGAGGGGTCATGCAGCAGCGCCTCGATCTCGATCCGCAGTGAAAGCGGCTTGCCGGCGGTCAGCTGTCCGCGAAGCGTCTCTCGCCGGGCGGCGGCTTCGGATGACGCCCTGTTCTCGTCCTCGGTGCCAGCCAGCGCCAGCGCGCGCACATCGGCGTCGCGCAACGGACCCAGCAGCCGAAACCTGTCCACCAGCATCGCGGTCAGGCGTTCGGTGGTCTTGCGGGTCAGCATGTCAGAGAAACCCCGCACCAGCGACCGCATGCGCCGCACCGCGACCCGGGCCTGGTGGACATGCTCCGGATCGTCCGAGGTCAGGATCGCGGTGCTGCGTGCGTCATGGACGGCCGCGCCTTCGCGCAGCAATCGGCGAAACGCATCAAGCCCGCTGGTGCGCGGGTCCAACCCGGCGGCCTTGGCCATGGTCTTCGCGGCGGGCTTCGTGCTCATCCGTCACCTCGTGTTGTGGAAGGCGCCAAGCCGCCTTGCTCGGCCAGCAGGCCGGGTCCCAGATCCTGCAAGGCGCTTCGTTGCGCGTCGGACAGGGGCAAGGGTCGCCGCGTGGCATGGTCCACGTTCACGAGGGCGAAATGCGCCCGTGCGGATTCGGTCGCGTCGCCCTGGCGGAACATGCCCATCTCCAGGCGGAACGACGTGCGGCCCAGACCCGTCAGCCGCAAGCCGATCTCCAGCCTGTCGGGGTGCGCGACCTCGCGGAAGTAGAGGCAGCCGTTTTCGACGACGACCTGGATGGAGCCACCGCCGCGATGGTCCAGAAACCCCCTTTCCAGCAGCGTCATGTTCATCGCCTCGTCGAACAACTCGGTATAGGTGGCGTTGTAGAGGTGGCCGAACTGGTCGTTGTCGTTCCAGCGGGTCTGCATGGGCTGGAACACGGCATAATCCGCGCGTGTTCCCGGCGGCTTTCGTTCGTTCATCGGTCCCTCCATCATTCACGCGCAGTCTAGGCGCACGACCCAGGCCGGAAAAGCCCCGCCGCACCGCTGCCAGGTCCCGCAGGCCCGCCACGGTCGGCCGCGTCGTGGGCGCCGTCGTTCACGCGATCCGATGCCGGCTCAGCCGATCTGCCCGCTGCGCGCGGCCTTCTGCAGATCGGCCAGCACGAAAAGCCGGATGGCGGTGGCAAGGCCGACCTCGGGCGGGCGGGCATGGTCGATCTTGCCGATCAGGACCGCGCGCGTCACATGCCGGGCACGCGCGGCCTGGCCCAGGGCAGACCAGAACGGGTCCTCGAGCGAGACAGAGGTGCGGTGCCCGTCGATCGTGACAGACCGCTTCATCGGCGGCGTCATCAGCGGCAGGTCAGCGGTCATCGCGCCGATGGGACTGATGCGTGCGGTCGGCGCGTTCGGATTCGGCCTCGCGGGCCTCGCGGGCCATCCTGGGCTCGCCGAATCTCGCGGCGTTGCTGTCGGCCTCGGCGCGCTTGTCGGCACGCTGTCGCTGCTTGCGGGCCTGCCGCAGATTGATGATCCTGGTCATGGTTCTTTCCCTGTCGACAGCATGACCTGCCAGTTGACGCCGAACCGGTCGGCGAACCAAGTATAGCGCCGTGCGAAAGGATAGTCGCCCGGCGGCATGAAAACCAGCCCGTCGCGTGCCAGGATCCTTGCGATCCGGTCCACGTCGGACGCCCGTTCGCACGAGATCAGCAACGAGTCGGAGGGATCGAACCCGACAGGCTGGACCGGCGGGCCGTCGCAGAGGATGACCGGTTGGCCAGCCACGATCACCCGCAGACACGCTGGCGGATCGCCGTCGTCCGACGGCTCGACGGTCATGTCGGGAAAGGCCCGGGACCAGAGCGCGACGGCATCGGCAACCGCGCCCGGCAAGATGAAATGCGGGATCGTCGCGATCAATCCCGTGGGCCGATCATCTCCTCGGGGCGGACGATCCGGTCAAATGTGTCGCCATCCACGAAGCCGAGGGCAATCGCCTCCTCGCGCAGTGTGGTGCCGTTCTTGTGCGCGGTCTTGGCAACTTTGGTGGCGTTGTCATAGCCGATTGTCGGCGCCAGAGCCGTCACCAGCATCAGCGATTCCTTCATCAGCTTTTCGATCCGCTCGATATTCGCCCTGGTGCCGACGACCATGTTGTCGGTAAAGCTGGAGGCCGCGTCACCCAGAAGCTGCATCGACTGGATGACGTTGTAGGACATCATCGGGTTGTAGACATTCAGTTCGAAATGACCCTGCGAGCCGGCGAATCCGACGGCGGCGTCGTTGCCCATGACATGCGCGCAGACCATGGTCAGGGCCTCGGCCTGCGTCGGGTTGACCTTGCCGGGCATGATCGAACTGCCCGGCTCGTTCTCGGGCAGGATCAACTCACCCAGGCCCGAGCGCGGGCCGGACCCCAGCAGCCGCATGTCGTTGGCGATCTTGAACAGCGAGGCGGCGACGGTCTTCAGTGCGCCCGAGAAGAACACCATGGCGTCATGCGCGGCCAGCGCCTCGAACTTGTTGGGGGCGGTGACGAAGGGCAGGCCGGTGATATTGGCGATTTCGGCTGCGATCGCGGTGTCCCAGCCCTTTTTCGTGTTCAGCCCGGTGCCGACGGCGGTGCCGCCCTGCGCCAGTTCGTAGATCTGCGGCAGGCACAGATTGACCCGCTCGATTCCCATCTTGACCTGATGGGCATAGCCGCCGAATTCCTGCCCCAGCGTCAGCGGCGTGGCGTCCTGGGTATGGGTGCGGCCGATCTTGATGATGTCCTTGAATTCGTCGGCCTTGGCGGCCAGCGCATCATGCAGCTTCTGCAGGCCGGGGATCAGCACGTCGCGCGCCATCATCCCGATGCCGACATGCATCGCGGTCGGAAACGTGTCGTTCGAGGACTGGCCCATGTTCACATGGTCGTTCGGATGAACCGGGTCCTTGCTGCCGAGCTGCCCTCCCAAGATCTCGATCGCGCGGTTGCTGATGACCTCGTTTGCATTCATGTTGGACTGTGTTCCGGACCCGGTCTGCCACACGACCAGCGGAAAATTGTCGTCGAACCTGCCCTCGAACACCTCGATCGCTGCCTGCTCCATGGCGCGGCCGATCTTTTCGTCAAGATCGCCTTCGGCCATGTTGATGCGGGCCGCCGCCAGCTTGATGGCCCCCAGCGCGCGGATGATCGCGACCGGCTGGCGTTCCCAGCCGATCGGAAAATTCATGATCGAACGCTGGGTCTGGGCGCCCCAGTATTTGCTGGCGTCAACCTCCAACGGGCCAAAGCTGTCGGTTTCGGTGCGGGTGGTGGTCATGGCGGTGGTTCCCTCACGGTTTTGTGGGACGTTTATCTCTCGCGACCTGAATTTGCAATTCGTATGCGACGGTATGCGATCAATCCGGAGATACCCCAAGCGCCTCCAGTGCCAGCCTGACGCGGGGCTGATAGGACTCGGGCAGCGCAAGCAGGGGTCTGGGCGGCAGCGCATCCGTGAGCCGCATCAGCCGGGCTGCGGCGTAGATCACGCGCAGGCTGCCGAATTCGCGAAAAAGGTCCCACAGAGGTGCGAAATCGGCGTTCAGCCTTGCGGACCCGTCCGCGTCGCCCGCGATCGCCGCGCGGCCAAGACGCAGGAACGGGTCGGGCAGCAACCCGGCCGCGACGCTGAAGAAGCTGTCGGCACCGGCCAGCAGCGATGCCATCGCGCCCCAGTCGCCGCTGTAGCCGATCACGAAACCGGCGGGCAGGGCGGCCCGCAGCCGGGCGATCTCGGCCGCGGGGTCATCATCGGCGGGCAGGGGCATCTTGACCGCGCAGACCGTCGGCAGCGTGGCCAGTCGCGCCAGCAACGACTGCGAGACCGTGAAATGCGTGGTCGAGGGGTTGTTGTAGATGCACAGCGGCACCGGCGTGGCCTCGGCCACAGCGGCGAAATGCGCGAAGACCTCGTCCTCGGTCAGCGGGGTATAGCTGACCGGGGCCAGCAACAGCCCGTCCGCGCCCGCGCCTGCCGCGTGCCGGGCCAGCAGGATGGCATCATCCGTGCGCAGCGCACCCACGCCGCACATCAGCGCCACCTTGCCCCGCGTCCGCGCCACCGCGAGTTCCAGGACGCGTTGCCGCTCGGCGAGGGTCAGATAGGCATAGCCGCCAGTGCTGCCCAACACCCCGATCGCATCCACCCCGGACCGGACGAGCCTGTCCAGCAGGCCCTCCAGCGCCGCTTGCCGGACCTGCCCCTGGGGACTGGTCGGGGTGATCGGAAAGGCGGATATGCCGTGAAAGACTGTCATGCCGGCGTCCTGTCGGCTGGCCGAGCCGGCCGCTTCGGCCCGTTTCTGCGCGGCGGCGCTATTTGCGCCAGCGGTCGAGTTGCACGACCTCGCCCTTGCCCGGCGCCGCGCCCTCGGGGCTGTCGTCGCCGTTGCCCTCATCCTCGACCTGGATCTCGCCCTCGTCCTCGTCGTCGCTGTCCTGCGTTTCGAATCGCAGGCCGAACTCGACCGAGGGATCGACGAATGTGCGAAGCGCGTCGAAGGGGATCCGGAGAGGTTCCGGAGAATTGCCGAAATTCAGCGTGATGGTGAAGCCCTCGTCGTCGATCGACAGGTTTTCGAACCAGCTCTGGATGACGATGGTCATCTCTTCGGGGTAGCGCTCGCGCAGCCAGTCGGCCATCTCGACGCCCTCGTCGCGCGTATCGAAGGTGATGAAGAAATGATGGTCGCCCGGCAGTCCGTCGCGGGCCACGCCCTGAAGCACGTTCGCGATGAGTCCCTGCATCGCGCGATGCATCATTCCGCCATAATCGATTCCGGACCGCGCCATGCTGTCACCCCTGCCTGCTGAAGGCCAGCATAGGCATATGCGGGGCGATGAAAAGGGGCGGCCTGCGGCAAAAGGGCCGAATCTGCGACGCAGGGCGCCGGGTCGCTGCCGTAAGGTAAGGAGAGGGGAAAGTGCAGGATTCTGTTGCCAGGCTCCTGCGGGCCCCGCCTTACGCCGCTAAGCGCAAGGAGTTAGGTTTCGGTTACCCGAGCTGCTTACGCAGCCAGAGCGACCGGAGCACGGTTGTCGTTGGCAACTGTACAATTTGCACCGATGACGGTGGTAGCTCACCGGGACAAAGCAAACCCCTTTAGACGTTCGTCGATCCTGTTTCGGCCCCATGGTCCCCCAACGAGGGTGATCTGGTGGAGCCGCCGGGTACCGCCCCCGGGTCCGATCCGCGTATTACGAGCGCGTTTATGTCCATAGTCCGGCTTGCACCGGACAAGACCAATATAGGGTCCGGGTCGTCACGCTGCAAGCCGTGGTCACGGCTTGAGATAGACAAAACCCTCAGTCTGCAGCTTGGCAAGCTCGGCGACGCCGGAAGGCACGATATCCTCGGGCCAGACATCGAACAGATCCGCATCCGGGTCTATGTCCCGCGACGTCAGCGTGTTGTTGCAGACCTGAAAGCGCACACCGTCGTTCTTGAGCCCGGCGATCAGGCCTTGCAATTGCTGATTGTCCGTCGCCTTCGCCACCAGCTCAAGGCCGTTGCCATGCATGACGACCCGCAGCTCCAGATTGGTCTTGCCGACCGCGTTGATGTGGTTGCGCATGTTGTTGAGCGCGCCCTTGTAGCCGCTGCCGTCTTCGCCGCCGCTTTCGTTGATGTGATAGACGACCTTTTGCGGTTCGTATCCGCTCTGGGCGGCGGCCGGCGGGCCCGCAATGGCCCATATCGCAGCGGCCGCAAGGGCAATCTTTCTGATCACGCGCATTCCTGTTCCTCCCTGTTCCACGCTCGCATCTCCGCAGATCGCGGCGCCTGAATCAAGCTTTTCGCTGGCGGGCCGGACATCGAGCCGTTAACCGGACCGGCAGGAGGACGTCATGCGATCGTTGTTTCACCTTGCCATCCATGTCACCGATCTGGACGCGGCGCGGCGCTTTTACGGCGATGTGCTGGGATGCGCCGAAGGACGTTCGGCCGAGACCTGGGTCGATTTCGACTTCTTCGGGCACCAGCTGTCGCTGCATCTCGGACGTCCTTTCGCGACCAGCCGCACGGGCAAGGTCGGCGACCATAGGGTGATGATGCCGCATCTGGGCGTCGTGCTGCCCCTGGATGGCTGGCTTGCGCTGGCCGAGCGGTTGCGCGCCAGGGGCGTCGCGTTCGACATCCCGCCGGTCATCCGTTTCGAGGGCCAGCCCGGCGAGCAGCGGACGATGTTCTTTTTCGATCCGTCAGGCAATCCGATCGAGATCAAGGGGTTCCGTGATTTCGACGGGCTGTTCGCATCATGAGCGGATATGTCCTGCCACCGCCTGCGCAGCCTTCGGTGCCGGTCGCGGGAAACCAGGCGCGTTTTGCCGTCCGGCGAATCTTCTGCGTCGGTCGCAATTACGCCGAGCATGCCCGCGAAATGGGCCACGACCCCGACCGGGAACCGCCCTTCTTCTTCTCCAAGCCCACCGATGCGCTGCTGACCGACGGCGCCGAACTGGCCTACCCTCCGCTGACCGCGGACCTGCATTTCGAGGCGGAAATGGTCATTGCCATCGGGCAGGGAGGCACCGGCATCGCGCCCGGCGAAGCCCTGTCGCATGTCTGGGGCTGCGCCGCCGGCGTCGATTTCACCCGCCGCGACCTGCAGGCCGAAGCCAAGCGGCTTGGCCGACCGTGGGACATGGCCAAGGGTTTCGACGGATCGGCAGCCTGCGGCGCGCTGAACCCGGTCGCCCAAACCGGCGTGCCGACGCGCGGCGCCATCCGTCTGGAGGTCGATGGTGACCTGCGCCAGCAGGGTGATCTCGCGCAGATGATCTGGTCGGTGCCCGAGGTGATCGCCCATCTGTCGCGACTGGTGGCACTTGCACCCGGTGATCTGATCTATACGGGCACACCGTCCGGCGTCGGTGCCGTGGCGCGCGGCGAGACGATCCGGGTCGAGATCGAGGGCCTTTCCGCGCTGGCGGTGCGGGTCACGTGAAAAAGCCCCGTTGTCGGGGCTTTTCGTTGCGTTCCCGGGGGCGTGGTGTTCAGGCCGCCTTGTCGATGGCCGACTGATCCGATTCGATGAGTGCCGCGTGCAGCGCCTTGATCGCGGGTTTCATCACCTCGCGCTCGACGATGAACTGCACATCCACCTGTCGAGGCCCCTGGGTGGCTCCGATCGCCTCAAGCCCGTTATCGGCCAGAGCGTTCAGGCCACGGCTGAGAACCGAGAGGGTATTCAGATCGCGACCGACCGCCGCCACCATCGATATCGCGCGCGACGTCACCACGGCCGACGGGTATTTCGCCATCAGGTCCTTTTCGACCCGCCGCAGCACCTTCAGGCTGCTGTCGACGTAATGGGTGATCGTGTTCGCGTTCGACACCTTGGATACGATTCGCACGTCGTGGCGCGTCAGGATCGCGATGATTGTCGCGTCGTAGCCCTTGACGCCGACCATGTCCTGCTCGAACACCTCCAGCGCGAACAGGTCCAGCCCCGTGACGATCTCGACCGCCGGGCTTTCGGCGGGCTGGTCGTCGATCAGCGTGCCGGGATCGTCCGGCTCGAAGGCGTTGGTCACGCGCAGCGGCACACCGGATTGGCGCAGGGTCTTGGCGGCTTTCGGGTGGATGGCCTCCATCCCAAGGTTGGACAACTGGTCCGCCACATCGTAATTCGTGCGCCCCAGCTTGCGGACGGCATCCGCACCGACAAGCTTGGGATCGGCCGAACTGAGGTGGAATTCCTTGTGGATGATCGCTTCGCGTGCCCCGGTCAGCGCCGCCAGCCGCGAGAACGTCACCTCGGAATAACCGCGGTCGAATTCACGCATCAAGCCTTCGGCGCATTGCGCGTAACCGGTCACGATCGGCATTTCGGCCGCCGGATCGACGTCCTTCATGGCGCCTTCGATCCGCTCGTCCAGGCTGACATCGCCCTCGTCGCGCCAACCCGAAAGATCGACGAAGCGGGCGTTGACGCCGGCGCGTTGCAGCATCAGCGAGGTGACAAAGGCCGAATGCGCCTCGCCCAGGCCTGACAGCAATTCGCGTATCTGCAACATGTGCTCGGCCAGACGGAAATGCCCGTAGGAGCACAGGCGTTGCAGATCGATCAGGCAGTTGCGCGCGCCCAGCACCCGATCGCTGACAAAGGCTGTCGCACGCTCGATATCGCCGGCATGATCCAGCACGGCTTCGTGCGCCTTGACCATCGCGGTCTCGGCGCGGTCCAGCGCCTCGTGCCATCCGTGATCACCCTCGGCGCTTGCAAACGCCGCGTAGACGCCCGCCTCGCCGGATTTCTTGTGTTCAAGCAGCAGGTCTGTGATGCCGCCGAAGGCCGAGACCACGATGATGCGGTTGTACAGATCGGCACCCGTGCGGCCGCCGATCAGCAGGGTTTCACGCAACTCGTGCACCCGAGACATCGACGTGCCGCCGATTTTCTCGACCGTATGATGCTTCGGTGTGTCCGACATGGCTCAGGCCGTTTCCTGCGCCGGGGCGTAAGAGCCGTCCTCGCGGTGCACTTCGTTTCCGGTCACGGGCGGGTTGAAGCAGCAGGCCATCACCAGCTCTTCGTCGGCCCGCAAGGTGTGCTTGTCATGCAGGTTCAGCGCATACATCACGCCGGGCTTGATCTCATGCGTCTGGCCGGTCGCCAGGTCGGTGATCGAGCCGCGCCCCGACATGCAGTACACGCTCTCGAAATGATGCTTGTAGTGGAAGCTGTGCTCCGAGCCGGCCTTCAGCGTGGTGATGTGGAACGAAAAGCCCATTCCATCGTCGGCCAGCAGCATGCGCACCGAATTCCATTGGGCATCCGACACCGAGCGATCGGTGTCCTTGAGCTCGTTGAAATCACGAACAATCATATCGGTCACTCCGCAGCAATATGGGTCGTTTCAAGGATCTCGCGGGCGGATTCCATCAGGATGTCGAATCCCTTCTGGAAGATTTCCACCGGCGTCGTCAGCGCTGCAAGCACCTTGACCACCTGATCCTCGCTGCCCGAGGTCTCGATGATGAGACCCTTCTCGTAGGCGCGGGCGCAGATCTTTCCGGCCAGTTCACCCGAGCCGACATCGACGCCGCGCATCAGGCCGCGACCCTTCAGATAGGCGCCGGGGATCATCGTCACCAGTTCGCCCAGACGCGATTCGATCAGCTTGGCCTTTTCGGCCAGTTCGGTCTTGAACGAATCGTCAGCCCAGAATTTCTCGATCGCGACGCGCGCGGTCACGAAGGCATGGGTGTTGCCCCGGAACGTGCCGTTATGTTCGGCAGGCCCGAAGACGTCATGTTCGGGGCGCACCAGAACCAGCGCAAGCGGCAGCCCGAAGCCCGCGATCGATTTCGCCATCGGCACCAGATCGGGCACCACGCCCATCTCCTCGAACGAGAAGAACGTGCCGGCACGGCCGCAGCCGGCCTGAATGTCGTCGATGATCAGCAGCGCGCCATGCTTCTTGGCAATCTCGGCGATCTTGCGCACGAATTCGCCCGAGGCGGCATTCAGCCCGCCTTCGCCCTGGATCGTCTCCAGCATGATGGCTGCCGGGGCGTCGATCCCGCCCGAGGCATCGGACAGCATCTGATCCAGCAGCGCGGCGCCGTCGACGCCTTCGGCAAATCCGTCATAGGGCATGCGGGTGATACCCTGCGTATCCATGCCGGCGCCGCCGCGGTGATAGCTGTTCCCGGTCGCCGCAAGGGCGCCCATGGTCACGCCGTGAAAGCCGTTGGTGAAGGCGATGATGTTGGTGCGGCCGGTCGATTTGCGCGCGATCTTCATCGCCGCCTCGACGGCGTTCGCTCCGGTCGGGCCGGTGAACATCACGCGATGGTCCATTCCGCGCGGGGCGAGGATGTGACGCTCGAAGGCTTCAAGGAACCTGGCCTTGGTCGTGGTGTGCAGGTCCAGCCCGTGCGCGATCCCGTCGGCCGAGATGTGTTCGATCAGCGCCGCCTTCATGTCCGGATCGTTGTGACCGTAGTTCAGCGATGAGCATCCGGCGAGGAAGTCGATATAGTCGCGACCGTCCTCGCTGGTCATGATGGAACCCCGAGCGCTGCTGAAGACCGCAGGGATGCTGCGGCAATACGAGCGGGCTTCGCTTTCGCGTCGGGAGAAGATGTCGGTCGTCATAGCAGGCATGTCTTTCGGCATGAAAAGTCCTTCCGCACCATGTGCGTTTCAGAATTTCTGTTCATGAGAATCAGATTCAGACGGCGTCGGCGCTGTCGGGCGAGTCTTCTTCGGGCAGCGTGATCGTGACCTTGTGTTCGGTCGCGTGCATGCCGTCGAAATGCGTCTCGCGCTTGTAATGCGCCTCGTCCGACAGATCTCCGCCAACACGGTCCGCGAAGCTGCGGAACAGCGCCCAGGAGGCCTCGTTGTCCTTGGTTATCGTGGTGTTCAACTGCGAAGCTTCCGCGCAGGCTTCACGTCCGATCAGATGTTCCAGCATCTTGCTGCCCAGCCCAAGACCACGGGCCTTGGGGCTGACGGCAACCTGCCAGACAAACAGCGCATCCTCGTTGGGAATCATGTGACCGGAAACCCAGCCCACGATATCGCCGTCCATTTCGGCAACGACACAGGTTTCGCTGAAATGCTCTGCCTGCACCAGGTTGCAATACATGGAGTTCTCGTCCAGTGGCTTGCATTCGCGCACCAGCTCCCAGATGGCGCTGCCATCGGTGCTTTCGGGGGTGCGCAGGGTCACCGTCCGCGGACGCGGGGTCTCAATGTCAGACATGTCCTTGGGCATGCGATCTGATCCTCATTTGCTTCGCGTTACTAAGTAATAAGGACGCGCTGATGTTGCAACAGAATCCCGGATTTTTGTCTGAAAACAGCTAAATGGCTATGAATAATGGGGTTTTGGCAGGTTTTTTCGTCGCTGAGTGGCTTAAATCACTTAGTCAAGCAAAATATTTGCATGAGAAGCACCCCGGATTGCGCTCGTTCGCGCCCGCGGGCATGATCTGGCGATGACCGGACCCGACCCTGACCGTATCGATGACGCGCTGATCGCGCTGCGACGCATTCTGCGCGCGACCGAGCAATATGAGCGCGATCTGGCTCAATCGGTCGGCTTGACGCCCGCCAAGCTGCGCGTGCTGCAATTGCTGGCAGCACGGGACCGCAATGGCGCCACGCCGACAGCTTTGGCGCAACAGATGGGGGTCAGCCAGGCGACGGTGACGGCGTTGGTGGATCAGCTGGTCAAGCGTGGCTATGCAGCGCGTCACCGTTCCGCGTCCGACCGGCGCCAGACCGATGTGGTCGTGACCCAGGCCGGGGCGAGGGCGATGAACAACGCCCCGAATGCGCTGCAACAACAATTCGTGCAGGGCTTCGGTGCGATGGCCGACTGGGAGCAGGCGATGATGATCGCCACTCTCGAACGCGTGGCCGCATTGCTGAACGCGGGCGAGATCGACGCCTCGCCGGTTCTCGCCGCCGGTGATATCCGCATCGTTCGCCCACGCGCCAGAACGGCCGGGGCGCCCTGAAGGCCGAGCCTCACTCTGGATCCGCGTGGCCGGGTGCCTGATCCAGCGGTCAAGCTGGCGTCACACGGTGCCTGCGACGCGCATCAGCGTCTGCAGGCCGGTGGCGCAATGGCTGCGGACTTCTCCGTGGACAGCCCAGACATCCAGCTGGCAGATCGTCAGCGTCCGGCCCGGCTTGATCACCCTGCCGGTGGCCTCCAGCCGGTCTCCTCTGGCGGGGTTGATCAGGTTCAGCTTGAATTCGACCGTCAGGACCGAACTTTCATCGGGGAACAGCGTGAAACCGGCATATCCGCCCGCCGAATCCGCGATCGCCGACGTGCCGCCCGCATGAAAATAGCCGTGCTGCTGGGTCAGTTCAGGACGAAAGGGCAGGGTCAGCGTGACCAGGCCTCTGCGAATTTCGGACACGGATGCGCCCAGATGCGCCATCAGTCCCTGACGGTCGAAGCTGTCCCGGACCCGCCGCAGGACTGCCTCATCCAGTTCTGATCCGATCGGCATCGCGTGACCTCCCTGCATCCGCGCCCAGTCTGGCCTCGGGGTCGGCTCCGCGAAAGCCCGGAGCCGTTGCCATGACGCAAGGTCACGGAAATCACCGGAAGCCATGTCTGCCGAACAGCGGGCCCGGACGTCGCGATCCGATCGGCAGCACGGGGCGATCGATGATGCCCGCCCGCGGCTTTGTGCAAGGCGCGGGCCGGTGGCCGGCCCGCGCGGGTCAGGGCCTGACGCGGGCGACGGTCAGCGCCGCGCGGCGCGCAAGCGCAGACCGCCCTCGATCAGCAGGGCGGCAATGGCGATCTTGAACAGGTCGCCAAGGATGAACGGGGCGAAACCCGCCGCAAGCAGCTTGTCGCCGGGCACGAAACCCGACAACCATGCAAGGCCCGGCAGATAGATGGCGGCGAGGCCGGCCAGCATCGCCAGCACGCGCCCCGGCATGTCGCGACCCTGCGCGAGCCAGCCGGTCACGATCATCGCCAGCAGCATCCCGACCAGAAAGCCGCCGGTCGGCCCAGCCAGATAGGCAAGCCCGATGCCGCGCTCGGGCGAGCCGGCGAAGACCGGCATGCCGGCCATGCCCGCGGCCAGATAGGTCAGCATCGCGGCCGCGCCCACCCGGGGGCCCAGCACGGTCGCGATCAGCAGCACGGCCATTGTCTGCAGCGTCATCGGCACCGGCCAGAAGGGCACCTGCGTCTTGGCGCTCAGGGTGATCAGCGCCGCCGCGGCCAGCGTCAGACCGATGGCGCGGACGGGGCTGACGGCAAGCGTCAGGCGATTGATATGCTGCATAAGCTGTCCTTTCCGGCGGATCTCGAATCAGGTGTGATATGACCAGCATGACGCGGCTTCAACAATGCCCTTCTTCGCGGGTCTGTGTGGGCACCGCTTGCGGCGCGACCGCGTCGCGGGCGCCGGTCCTGTGCCGTCAGGCCCGGAACCCCGATGACAACGGGCTTGACCGATGACGGTGCTGGCGCCCGCATCCGGCCTGAAGGGCGACGGGTCGGTGCTCTCTGCGTGGATCGGCGCCTGGCTGCGTGTTCGCGGCCGATTCCACCCGTCACCGTCTCGGCGGGCCGCCGGAGCGTAGGTCGCGCCGGCCGGTTCATTTTCGGGGTGGTGCGGGTGAAGGGACTCGAACCCCCACGCCAAAGGCGCCAGAACCTAAATCTGGTGCGTCTACCAATTCCGCCACACCCGCAACGGACGCGCTTCTAGCAAAGCCGTGTCAGGGGCGCGAGGGAATTCTTAGCATTCCATATCGCCAAGGACGTCCGGCATCTGGTCGGGCAGATCGTCTGCGATCAGGCCCGGGCCAAAACGGCGCGCGGCGCCGGCATGCAGCAGCACGCCAAGGCTGGCCGCCTCCAGCGGCGGCAGGCCCCGGGCCAGAAGCCCGGTGATGATCCCGGCCAGCACGTCGCCCGCGCCCGCGGTCGCAAGCCACGGGATGTCGAATGCGGAGTGGACGACGGCCCGGCCCGGCAGGTCGGGGTCGTCGCGCGGCGGTTCCGCGATCACCGTGTCTGGCCCCTTCAGCAGGACGACCGCGCCGCTGCGCGCGGCAGCGTCGCGAACGGCATCGACCCTCGAAAAGGCCGGGCCGCGGTCTGGGTCCGCGTCCAGCCGCCTTGCCAGGTCGGGAAACAGCCGGGCGAATTCGCCGGCATGGGGGGTCAGGACGCAGCGGTCATGAAGCCCCTCGGTGCCACGCGCCGCCAGGGCCGTCAGAGCATCGGCATCCAGCACACAGGCCCGCCCCGAGGCCAGCAGTGCCGGCAACAACGCTTCTGCGCGATCGATGCCGCAGCCGGGGCCAAGGCAAAGCCCGGTGATCCGCCTGTCCTGCAACAGTCCGTTCAAGCTGGCGCCGTCGTCCACGCCACGCCGCATCAGCGCGTCGGGCGGCCCCAGATGCTCGATCAGCGCGGATTTCGGCGGGCCGATCGTGACCAGCCCCGCCCCGATCCGCAGTGCCGCCCGCGCCGCCAACCGCGCCGCGCCGCCTTGGCCAAGCCCGCCGGCCACGGTCAGCGCGTGGCCGTGGGCGAATTTGTGGCTGCCCGCGCCGTCCCTCTTGACCAGCCAGCCGGCGCGCCGGCCATTCTCGCCCACCGGATGGCGGGGATCGTCGATGTCGAACCGGGGCCAGATCGCGGTCAGGCTTGCGGGGCGCAGTCCGCGGCGCGGGGCAGGTTGCCGGATGCGCCAGGCCTGCAATCCGATATCGGCGATCACCAGCGCGCCACAGCAATCGGGGCCACGTTCCAGAAGGTGGCCCGGTTTGGGGCTGTCGAAGGAAACGGTCAGGGCGGCGCGCAGGTCGGGCCGGCCGGGCTGGCGCGGTTGACCGAGAACGGCGCCGCTGTCCATGCACAAGCCGCTGGGGCAGTCGACCGCGACAAGCCTTGCCCGATAGAACGCGCCGTCGCCGCCATGACCGCCCAGATGGCGCAGGATCGCAGCGATTTCGCCCTCGACCGGGCGCGTCAGCCCGGTGCCGAAGATCGCATCGACATAGAGATCGCTTTCATCGCGCCGCAGCTCGGCCTCGGTCAGCGGAAGGATCGGTCCGGCCTCGCGCCAGCGCCGCTTCATTTCGGCCGCGTCCGGGCCGGGCGTGTTCTGCATGCCCAGAACGCGGACCTGCCAGCGCGCCCGCTGCAGATGCCACGCGATCACGTAGCCGTCGCCGCCATTGTTGCCCGGTCCGCACAGCACGGTCGCGCGTCCCGGACGGGGCCAGTGCAGCCGAATCTGGTCGGCGACGGCGGCGCCCGCGCGCTCCATCAGTTGCAATCCTGTCACCTCTGGGCTGTCCATCGCGGCGGATTCGATGGCGCGCATTTGGGCGGTCGTCAGAATTTCCGTGCCGTTGAACATGAGTTATGCCTGATTATTGGTCAACATGGGCGAAACTTGTGCATAATCCTGCAGCAGGCGGGGCTGGTTGCCCGATCCGCCGCGTGCTTCATTTACCCCGCCCATGAAACCCGCCAATCAGACGTCAGGCAAGCCGCGAGGAAGGATCTATAGCGATGAAAAAGATCGAGGCGATCATCAAGCCGTTCAAGCTGGACGATGTGAAAGAGGCGCTTCAGGAAGTGGGCGTGCAGGGACTGTCGGTGACCGAGGTCAAGGGCTTCGGTCGCCAGAAGGGTCATACCGAACTTTATCGCGGCGCGGAATATGTGGTCGACTTCCTGCCCAAGGTGAAGATCGAGATGGTGCTGCCCGACGATCAGGTCGAGGCCGCCATCGACGCCATCGTGGGCGCGGCGCGGACCGAGAAGATCGGCGACGGAAAGATCTTCGTATCGTCCGTCGAGCAGTCGATCCGGATTCGCACCGGCGAAACGGGCGACGACGCGCTGTAACCGGCGCCGGAATCAATCGAGAAACTTCCGCGCCCGGCAGCCGCAGCAGCCGGGCAGCATTTACGAAGAAAGGGAAGAGATGGAAATCAAGGACGTCTTGAATCTCATGAAGGAAGAGGATGTCGCCTATGTCGATGTCCGGTTTACCGATCCAAAGGGCAGGCTTCAGCATGTGACACTGGATGTCGATCTGGTGGATGAGGAGTTCTTCGAGGAAGGCTTCATGTTCGACGGCAGCTCGATCGCGGGCTGGAAGTCGATCGACCAGTCCGACATGAAGCTGATTCCGGACCCGGCCTCGACCTATATCGACCCGTTCTATGCCGAAAAGACGCTGTGCGTGCATTGCAACGTGGTCGAGCCCGACACCGGCGAAGCCTATAGCCGCGATCCGCGCGGCACCGCCGTCAAGGCCGAGGCCTATCTGAAATCGTCGGGGATCGGCGATGCGGCCTATTTCGGGCCCGAGGCCGAGTTCTTCATCTTCGATGACGTTCGCTATTCGGTGACCCCGCAGAAGGTGGCCTATCAGATCGATGCCGTCGATGCCGCCTGGAACACCGACACGGAATACGAGATGGGCAACCAGGCCCACCGCGCCGGCCACAAGGGCGGCTACTTTCCGGTCAACCCCGTCGATGCGTCCCAGGACATCCGCGGCGAGATGCTGACCACCATGAAGCGCATGGGCATGAAGGTCGACAAGCACCACCACGAGGTCGCCAGCGCGCAGCACGAGCTGGGACTGATCTTCGGGTCGCTGACCGAGCAGGCGGACAACATCCAGAAATACAAATATGTCATCCACAACGTTGCCGCCGCCTATGGCAAGTCGGTCACGTTCATGCCCAAGCCGATGAAGGGCGACAACGGGTCGGGGATGCATGTCAACATGTCGATCTGGAAAGACGGCAAGCCGCTGTTCGCCGGCGACAAATACGCCGATCTGTCGCAGGAGGCGCTGTATTTCATCGGCGGCATCCTCAAGCATGCCAAGGCGCTGAACGCGCTGACCAACCCGGCGACCAACAGCTACAAGCGCCTGATCCCGGGCTTCGAGGCCCCGGTCCTGCGCGCCTATTCGGCCCGCAACCGGTCGGGCTGTGTCCGCATTCCGTGGACGGAATCGCCCAAGGCCAAGCGCGTCGAGGCGCGGTTCCCCGATCCCTCGGCCAACCCCTATCTGTGCTTTGCCGCGCTGCTGATGGCAGGTCTTGACGGCATCAAGAACAAGATCGATCCGGGTTCCGCCTCCGACAAGGATCTCTACGATCTGCCGCCCGAGGAGTTGGCCGAGATCCCGACCGTCTGCGGCAGCCTGCGCGAGGCCTTGGAAGAGCTGGAAAAGGACATGGACTTCCTGCTTGCGGGGGATGTGTTCACCCGCGACCAGCTGGAGGGATACATGGCGCTGAAATGGGAAGAAGTGTACGCCTACGAACACACCCCCCATCCGGTCGAATACCAGATGTATTACAGCTGCTGATCCTTCGGGGGACTGGGTCCACCAGATCGAAAGGGCGCCATCCGGCGCCCTTTTTCACGTCGATGCGGCCGGCGACACGAAAACCTCTCACCCCGTCACGACGCCGCGATCGGTGTAATGAACGCCGCTTCCGATCCGTATCCGCAATCAGGACCCCTTGAAGGTCTGATTATGAATCAAAAGGATGCGACCATGATCTCGAATTTTTCGACTTTGACTGCGCTTGCGCTGACGCTGGCCACCGCCTTGCCCGCTGCCGCCTATTACCAGCACGAGCGTCCCGATACCTACAAGTCCGTCGTCCATGACGTCATGGAGAAGTCCGTCGCTGCGGGCAGTATCCACAACGGCGCGGCACTTGCGCGGCTAGGGCTGAAGGCCGACGACGTGATTTCGATCACCGTCTTTCCTTCCAGCGGCCGGATCGATCCGCCGAGCCGCGGCGATCGTTAGAATCCGACCGGTGAGGCATGCCGTTGGCGCGCGCAGGCCGTCCTGCGCGCGCCGTTTTCCGTCCCGGCGGTGCTCTTTGGGCCGCGCCATCAACCCGGGCGACGTCAACCGCCCGGACATCGAGCCGTGGGCGGTCGGCAGAAAGGCTCTGCCCGGGATCAACGCCTTCGGCGACGATTCGGCCGTCAGCGCGTCGCCGCAAGATGCACGTGACAATGTGTTCCGGGCCACGCAACGGGGTGCGGACGGGGTCAAGAACCCGTCCACCGGCCGCAACCGACACAACATCCGCGGAAGCAGCATCCGCAACAGCGCGGACCGTCGGCCGCGCGCCTTGGCGCCCGCTTCACGAGAAAGCGTAGCCGGATTGGCCACCGGCATATTCCCCGGGCTCGAATTATTGCGTATCGCAGGGCCATGGACATCGCTCTGCTCACCACCATCGTCGCGTTGCTGTTCCTGCTGATCGGCATGGCCGAGCCGTTGGCGGCACGGCTGTCGCTGCCCTACAGCGTGATTCTGGCGTTGCTGGGCATCATGATCGGGGCCGGGGCGACCTTCTTCCTGCGCACCGATCTGACCGACGCACTGAATCCGGTGGCCGAATCGATCCTTGCCCTGCCGATCCGGTCCAACGTGTTCCTCTACGTGTTCCTGCCGACCCTGATCTTTCAGGCCACGCTGGGGATGAATGTCCGGCGGATGGCCGATGACTGGGTGCCGATCCTGGTCCTTGCCGTGGTCGCCGTGATCGTGGCCACGCTGACCATCGGCTATGCGCTGGCCTGGGTCAGCGGGCTGCCGCTGGTGGTCTGCCTGCTGATCGGGTCGATTGTCTCGACCACGGATCCCTCGGCGGTGGTGGGCATCTTCCGGTCCCTGTCCGCGCCGCGGCGCCTCGCCCGGATCATCGAGGGCGAGAGCCTGTTGAACGACGCCGCGGCGATCGCGCTGTTCGGGCTGTTCATGGGATTTGTGATGCTGGGCGTCCCCGATCCCAGCTTCGGCGAAGCGATCGGCGGGTTCCCCTGGCTGCTGGCCGGTGGCGGGCTTGGGGGCTGGCTGACCGCGCGGGCGGCGCTGCTGCTGATGCAGTGGTTTGCACGCTACGAGCTGGCGCAGGTCTCGGTGTCGGTCGCGGTGCCCTATCTGGCCTATATCGGGACCGAACAGCTGCTGGGCGCCTCGGGGGTGATCGGCGTGGTGGGCGCCGGCCTGACGCTGAACCTGATGGGGCCGGCTCGGCTGTCACCGGCGTTCTGGGCCAATCTGCGCGAGGTCTGGGACCTGCTGGCGCACTGGGCGGGAGCGCTGATCTTCATCCTTGCGGCACTGCTGATCCCGCGGCTGCTGGGCGAGGTGCGGCCGGGGGATCTTGCGCTGATCCTGGTGTTGATCCTGGCGGCGACATTCGCGCGCGCGGTCGTCCTGTTCGCCCTGATGCCGGTCCTGTCGCTGCTGAAGCTGTCCCCGGCCGTCGAGAACCCCTATCGCGTCGCGATCCTGTGGGGAGGGCTGCGTGGCGCGGTGACACTGGCGCTGGCGCTGGCGGTGACCGAAAGCCTGAGTGTCCCGGCCGAAACCAAGCGGCTTGTCGGCATCCTGGCGACAGGTTTCACGCTGTTCACGCTGATCGTGCAGGGCACCACGCTGCGCTGGCTGATCGGCCGGCTGGGGCTGGACAAGCTGTCGCCGCTGGACGAGGCGCTGTCCAACCAGGTCGTCGCGGTCGCCTTGCAGACGGTCCGCGAGGAGGTCGCCAACAACGCCGAAAGCTACGAGTTGACGCGCGACACTGTCAGGTCCGAGGCAAAGCGTTTCGCGGAACGGCTGGACCAGGCGGTCGAACGGGCCGAGGCCGAGGACAATACCCAGATTCTCGACCGTGACCGGATCACGCTGGGGCTGATCGCGCTGGCCGGGCACGAGCGCGAGACCATCCTCCAGCGTTTTCGCGAGCGGGCGATCAGCGCGCGCCTGTCCGAAACCATGCTGACCGACGCCGATCGGCTGATCGAGGCCGCGCGCACGGGCGGGCGCACCCCTTATCAGCGCATGGCGCGGCGCGGCTTGCGCTATGGCCCGGCGTTCCGGCTGGCGTCCTTCCTGCGCAACCGGCTCAGAATCGCGGGCCCGCTGGCGCGCATGACCGCGGACCGGTTCGAGGTTCTGCTGGCCAAGAGACTCATCTTGCGCGACCTGCATGGCTTTCTGGACAGCAGGATCCGGCGAATTCACGGGCGCCGCGTCGGCGACCTGCTGCACGAATTGCTGACCCGGCGGCAGGAGGCGGTTGAATCCGCATTGCAGGGGTTGCGGCTGCAATATCCCGGCTATGCCGAAAAGCTGGAGCGCCGCTTCATCCGCCGCACGGCATTGCGGCTGGAGGAACGCGAATACAATGCCATGCGCGAGGACGGGTTGATTGGGGCGGAACTGTACACGTCGCTGATGGCCGACATCAGGCGCCGGCGGCACGAGGCCGAGGGTCGTCCGCGTCTCGATCTTGCCCTCCGCAAGGAAGAACTGGTCCGCCAGTTTCCGCTGTTTGCGGATCTCGAGGCGGTCGAACTTCGCCGGCTGGCACGCGCGTTGCGGACCCGCTATGTCAACGCGGGCCGCGTGATCGTCCGCAAGGACAGCCAGTCGCGCCGGGTGTTCTTCGTGGCCTCGGGCGCGGTCGAGCAGGAGGTCGCCGGCCAGACGACGCGGCTTGGACGGGGCGAGATGTTCGGCCAGATCGGAGTCCTGACCAGGAAGCCGCGCCGGGTCGAGGTGACGGCGATCACACCGACCAGCCTGCTGGTGCTGGACGAGTCCGATTTCCGCAGGGCGCTGAAACGCTCGGGCGTGCTGCGCCAGGCGGTGCGCGACAGCGTCTCGGCAAGGGCGATCGCCGAAGAGGTCTCGCGGCTGCCGGAACTGGCGGTCGACTGACCGCTTGGCGCGAGAGCCGGGCGAGGCTAGAACTGCGATCCCGACACCCGAGAGGACCGCATGGACGCAGCCGCCCGCATCGCCCGCATCATCGCGACCGAAATCAGCGCCAGCCCCGCGCAGGTCACCGCCACGACCGCGCTGCTGGATGGCGGCGCGACGGTTCCCTTCGTGGCTCGATATCGCAAGGAGGCGACGGGCGGGCTTGACGACACGCAATTGCGGACATTGGCCGACCGGCTGACCTATCTGCGCGAGATGGAGGCCCGCCGAGCCGCCATCCTGGGCTCGATCCGCGATCAGGACAAGCTGACCGACGATCTGGCGCGCGCCATTGACGCGGCCGAAACCAAGGCGGCGCTTGAGGATATCTACCTGCCGTTCAAGCCCAAGCGCCGCACCAAGGCCATGATCGCGCGCGAGCGCGGGCTGGAGCCGCTGCTGCGCGCGATCCAGGACGATCGCGCCGCCGATCCCGCGACGCTGGCGCAGGCCTATCTGACCGAGGCCGTTCCCGACGTGAAGACCGCGCTGGATGGCGCCCGCGACATCCTGGTCGAGCAGCTTTCCGAGAAGGCCGGGCTGCTGGGCGCGTTGCGCGACTTCATGCGCGCCGAGGCTTTCATCGCGGCAAGGGTGATCGCGGGCCGGCACGAGGCCGGCGCAAAGTTCAGCGACTATTTCGACCATCGCGAGAAATGGGCAAGCATCCCTTCGCATCGGGCGCTGGCGATCCTGCGGGCCGCCAGGGAAGAGGTCGTGACCATCGACATCTCGCCCGATCCCGAAACCGGCGCCGCGCGAGCCGAGGGCATCGTGGTTCAGGCGATCGGTCGGCTGGGCGATCAGCCCGGCGATCGGTGGCTGCGGCAGGTGGCGGGCTGGACATGGCGGGTGCGGCTGTCGAACACGATGTATGTCGACCTGCTGTCCGAGCTGCGCAAACGCGCCCATGACGAGGCGATCCGCGTTTTCGCGCGCAACCTCAGGGATCTGTTGCTGGCCGCCCCGGCGGGGGCGAAGACGACGATCGGTCTGGACCCCGGCATCCGCACAGGCGTCAAGGTTGCGGTGATCGACGCGACGGGCAAGTTGGTCGATACCGCGACCATCTATCCGTTTCAGCCCAAGAACGATCTGCGCGGGTCCGAGGCCACACTGAAGGCGCTGATCGCGAAACATGGCGCCGGCCTGATCGCCATCGGCAACGGCACCGCCAGCCGGGAAACCGAACGGCTGGTGGCCGACATGCTGAAGCGGCTGCCCAAGGGCGCAAGGACGCCCACAAGGGTCGTCGTGTCCGAAGCCGGGGCGTCGGTCTATTCCGCATCGGAACTGGCCGCCCGGGAGTTTCCCGACCTTGACGTGTCGCTGCGCGGCGCGGTGTCGATCGCCCGGCGCCTTCAGGATCCGCTGGCCGAACTGGTGAAGGTCCCGCCCGAATCGATCGGCGTGGGCCAGTACCAGCACGATGTGGACCAGCGCCAGCTTGCCAGAACGCTTGAAGCGGTGGTCGAGGATGCGGTCAACGCGGTCGGCGTTGATCTGAACACCGCCTCGGCGCCGCTGCTGTCCCATGTTGCGGGGCTGGGGCCTTCGCTGGCGCAGAGCATCGTCACCCACCGGGACGCCGAAGGCGCGTTCCGGTCGCGCGCCGCGCTGAAGAAGGTGACCGGCCTTGGTCCGCGCGCTTTCCTGCAATGTGCGGGCTTCCTGCGGATCCGTGACGGCGACGAACCGCTGGACGCCACATCCGTCCACCCCGAGGCCTACAAGGTCGCGCGCCGGATCGTGCAGGCTTGCGGTCGCGATCTCAGGGCGATCATGGGCGACGGGACCGCGCTGAGGGGGATCCGGGCCGAGCAGTTCGTGGGTGACGATTTCGGCCTTCCGACGATCCGCGATATCCTGTCCGAACTGGAAAAACCCGGCCGTGATCCGCGCCCGGGTTTCGTGACGGCCGCCTTCGCGGACGGAATAGAGGACATCCGGGATCTCAAGCCCGGCATGTCGCTGGAAGGTACCGTGACGAATGTGGCGGCCTTCGGCGCCTTCGTCGATATCGGCGTGCATCAGGACGGCCTGGTGCATATCAGCCAGTTGGCCGACCGTTTCGTGAAAGACCCGACCGAGGTCGTGAAGGTCGGCGATGTCGTCAAGGTTCGGGTGACCGAGGTGGACATCCCGCGCAAGCGTATCGGGCTTTCGATGCGCAAGGATGGCGGGGGGCAGACCGACCATCCCGCACGCGCCGGAGCGGGCGCCGGAGCGGGCGGAAAGGTCGGGCCAAAGGGCGCGAAATCTGCATCGCCGGTCCGGAACGGTGGCCAGAACGGCGGCCAGAATGGTGGCCGGACCGGCGCCGGGGACCCCGGGCAGGGGGCGTTCGGCGCCGCCCTGTTGGATGCGATGCGCAAGCGGTGAAGGCGATATGAACAGGACCGAGGGACCCGGCAGGCGCGACGCCGCCGGCATCTGGATGGACGACCCGGCGCATCGCGCCTTCCTGATCCGCGACGCCCACCGCGCGCTGGACTTCTTCGATGCCAGCCCGCGCGCCCGTGGCGGTTTCCATACGCTGGATGCGGCCGGAAATCCGCTGCCTTCCGGGGTTCAGGAACTGCACACGACGACGCGCCTGGTCCATTCCTATGCGCTGGCGCGAATGGCGGGCCGGCCCGACGGCGCCGGCATCATCGATCAGGGGATGGATTATCTGTGGCGCCGTCACCGGGACCCACGGCATGGCGGCTATGTCTGGTCTCTGGATGGCGCTGCGGTCGCCGACGGCACCAAGCTGGCCTATGGCCATGTCTTCGTGATGCTTGCGGCCGCCACCGCAAGGCAGGCCGGGCATCCCGATGCCGATCGCCTGCTGACAGACATCGCCGGAGTGCTGGACCAGTATTACTGGGATGAGGCGCGCGGGCTTTTGCGGGACGAGTTCACGCGCGACTGGCAGCCATTCTCGACCTATCGGGGCATGAATGCCAACATGCACGGTGTCGAGGCGCTGCTCGCCGCGCACGAGGCCACCGGCGAGGCCGAATACCTGTCGCGCGCGGGGCGAATCCTCGCGTTCTTCATCGCCGGCCAGGCCTCTGCGCATGGCTGGCGAATTCCTGAACACTACACCGGCGACTGGCGCCCGGATCACGCCTATGCGGGAAATCCGATGTTCCGGCCTGCCGGGACCACGCCCGGCCATTCCTTCGAGATGGCGCGGCTGTTGCTGCAATGGTGGGATCTTGCCGGCCGGCCCGGGGGGGGCGCGCCGGTGCAGGCCCGGCAGTTGGTCGAAACCGCTCTGTCCGATGCCTGGAGTGCCGGCGATGGCGGTCTGGCCTATACGCTGAATCCCGATGGCGGCATCGACAACGCTGCGCGCTACTGGTGGCCGGTGACCGAGGCCATCGGCGCCCTCGCCGCGCTGATCAAGCTGTCGCGGCAGGCCGGGGACGAGACATGGTATCGGCGCCTCTGGGTCCATGCCGACAGGCACCTGATCGACCATCAGGCGGGCGGTTGGTTCCCGGAGGCGAGGCGGGGCAGGCAGCCGGGGTCCAGCCAGTTCTCGGGCAAGCCCGACATCTATCATGCGCTGCAGGCCGATCTCCTTGCGCTTGCGCCGGGTCTGTCGCGCATGGCTGCGGCGCTGGTGGTGGGGGCGCCCCTGGCGCCGGCGAAGCCGTGACGCTGACGGTCGTGCGGCGCGGCGGGCGACGCCCGTCGCAGCCCTGCCGCCCCTTCGATGGGGGCGGCAGGGCTTCGTCCCTGACGGGTGAGCAGGTCACGGGCCAGTTGCCGGTTGCATGGCCCGCCTTCCTCTGCGATCAGCCGATCTGTTCTCGCACAAGCAGGGGTCAGTCATGCGGATGAGCATCGATGTCGAACTGGACTATGGGCTGGCCGAGCCTGGCCCCGTGCTTCTGGTGCTCGAGGCGGCCGGCGCCAGCGGGCAGGAACTGCACCGGACCTCGATCGATTTCGGCCAGGTCGATCGGTTCGCCCGCGTTCCCGCTGAGGAGGGCATCGGCGAGCGGATCATCCTGCGCTCCGCGAATCGCGTGTCCTGCCGGTATTCCGCCGAGGTTACCGTAACCCGCCGCTGTCCCGATCTCGCGCGGCTGTCGGCCGACCAGATCGACGATATGCCGGGCGACGCGCTGCGCTATCTGCTGCCTTCGCGCTATTGCCAGGCGGAACGCTTCACGCCCTACGTCCAGCGCCATTTCGCGCAACTGGAAGGCGGGGCCAAGGTCGCCGCGATCCGCGACTGGGTCGAGGACCGGCTGGACTATGTCTGGGGGGTCAGTACCCCCGCCACCACCGCCGCCGACACGTTCCTGGAACGCCAGGGGGTCTGCCGCGACTATGCGCATCTCATGATCGCGCTGTGCCGCGCCGCCCAGATTCCGGCGCGGATCGCCAGCGCCTATGCCCCGTCGGTCCAGCCGCCCGATTTCCACGCCGTGGTCGAGGTCTATCTGCAGGGCGGCTGGTGGCTTGTCGATCCGACCGGCATGGCCCAGGCCGATACCATGGCGCTGATCGCGGTCGGGCGCGACGCGACCGACGTGGCTTTCATGACCACCATGAGCGGTGCCGAGCTTCGGATCCAGACGGTGCGCGTCCGTTCGATCTCTGTCTGACGCGAAAGCCGATCGCGGCCCACACTCTGCGCCGTAACCCTGCCGGGCGCGGTCAGTTTGACCGAATCGGCCGGAAAGGCCAGGGCACCACGGCCGGCCATCATCGACAACGCCGGGCGCAGGACGCGCGCGTTGCCGAGATCCGGCATGTGCGGATGCGCGCCTCGGACAAGGGCAGGCGGTCCATGTTGACGCGTTCCGCGATCCGGCGCAGGCTTTGCTTGACGGGTGAAGCGGCGATGCCTTAAAAGGCATTAAATGAACGACCGTTCAATAAACCGGGAGGGGGTTTGTCGATGTTCACGCAGGGCATGCAGTTCGAACTGGGCGAGGATGTGAACGCCCTTCGCGACATGGTGCATCGTTGGGCGCAAGAGCGGCTCAAGCCGCTGGCGGCGGCGGTGGATCGCGACAACGAATTTCCCAATGAATTGTGGTCCGAGATGGGCGAGCTGGGCCTGCTGGGCATTACCGTCCCCGAGGAGTTCGGCGGCGCCGGCATGGGCTATCTGGCCCATGTCGTCGCGATCGAGGAACTGGCCCGCGCCTCGGCCAGCGTCAGCCTGTCCTATGGTGCGCACTCGAATCTGTGCGTGAACCAGATCAAGCTGAACGGCACCGACGCACAGCGCGCGAAATACCTGCCGGACCTGTGCAGCGGCAAGGCGGTCGGGGCCCTTGCCATGTCCGAGGAAGGGGCCGGCAGCGATGTCGTCTCGATGAAGCTTCGGGCCGAGAAGAAGAACGACCGTTTCGTTCTGAACGGCAACAAGTACTGGATCACCAACGCTCCGGATGCGCACACGCTGGTGGTCTACGCCAAGACCGACCCCGAAGCGGGCAGCAAGGGCATCACCGCGTTCATCGTCGAGCGCGGCATGGCCGGCTTCTCGACGTCGCCGCATTTCGACAAGCTGGGGATGCGCGGCTCGAACACGGGCGAGCTGATCTTCGAGAATTGCGAGATCCCGTTCGAGAATGTGCTGGGCGAGGAAGGCCGGGGCGTCCGCGTGCTGATGTCGGGCCTGGATTATGAGCGCCTCGTGCTTTCGGGCATCGGCACCGGCATCATGGCCGCCTGCCTGGACGAGGTGCTGCCCTATCTTCGCGACCGCAAGCAGTTCGGCAAGCCGATCGGGTCGTTCCAGTTGATGCAGGGCAAGATCGCCGACATGTATGTCGCGCTGAACACCGCACGGGCCTATGTCTACGAGGTGGCGCGGGCCTGCGACACCGGCAAGGTCACGCGGCAGGATGCGGCGGGCGCGGTGCTTTACGCCAGCGAACAGGCGATGGTGCAGGCGCACCAGGCCGTGCAGGCGCTTGGCGGCGCGGGCTTCCTGAACGACAGCACCGTCAGCCGGCTGTTCCGTGACGCCAAGCTGATGGAGATCGGCGCCGGCACCAGCGAGATTCGCCGCATGCTGATCGGCCGAGAGTTGATGGAACTGGTCTGATGCGGACCGTCGCGGGGGGCGATTGATGCGCATGTTGGAGGGTCAGGATCACGCGGCGCTGCGCGACAGCTTTCGCTGGTCCTATCCGCACGACCTGAACATGGCGCGCCAGGCTCTTGCGCATGAGGGATCGGACGTCGTTCTGATCGAACATGACGGCCAGCCGCGCCCCGTGACCTGTGCGGAACTGACGGCGATGACGGACCGTCTGGCCCACACGCTGGACGCCGCCGAGGGCGAGCGCGTGGCCGTGCTGCGGACGCAATCGGCCTGGACGGCGGCGGCGCATCTGGCGGTCTGGAAATCGGCTGCGATATCGGTTCCGCTGTTCAAGCTGTTCGGCCCCGAGGCGCTGGAGCTGCGCCTGCGCGATGCCGGCGTGAAGACCGTGATCGCCGACCCCGAGGGGCGCGAGATGCTAAGCGCGTTCCCGGATCTGCGGATCATCGTCCCCGAGGACGGTCTGGACGACGCCGGTGCGTTCGCGATCCGGGCGACAGGGCCGGAAACGCCGGCGGTGATCATCTACACCTCGGGCACGACCGGCGCGCCCAAGGGGGCGCTGCATGGCCACCGCGTCCTGACCGGCCATCTGCCGGGCGTCGAGATGAGCCACGATCTGCTGGGCCAGCCGGGCGACTGCCTGTGGACCCCCGCCGACTGGGCCTGGATCGGCGGGCTTTTCGATGTGCTGATGCCCGGGCTGGCACTTGGCGTGCCGGTCGTCGCCGCGCGGATGCCGAAATTCGATCCCGATTCCGTGGCGCAGCTGATCGCGGATTGCGGTATCCGGAATATCTTCTTCCCGCCCACCGCGCTGAAGATGCTCAAGGCGGCGGATGTGACGATCCCCGGCCTGCGCAGCGTCGCCTCGGGCGGCGAGACGCTGGGGGCCGAGATGCTGGACTGGGGCCGCAGCGCCTTTGGCCTGACGATCAACGAGTTCTATGGCCAGACCGAATGCAACATGGTGGCCAGTTCGTCCTCGGCGATGTTCCCGCCGCGCCCCGGCGCGATCGGCAAGCCGGTGCCGGGCTTCGATCTGCGCGTGATCGACGGGGACGGCCAGCCCTGCGACGGCGAGGGCGACATCGCCATCCGGCGCGGCGCCGGCAGCATGATGCTGGAATACTGGAATCGCGCGGACGACACGGCCCGGAAATTCCGCGGCGACTGGCTGGTGACCGGCGACCGCGGCGTGGTCGAGGATGGGTATCTTCGCTTCGTCGGGCGGGACGACGACGTCATCACGTCGGCCGGCTACCGGATCGGCCCGTCCGAGATCGAGGATTGCCTGCTCAGGCATCCTGCCGTCGCGCAGGTGGGCGTGATCGGCAAGCCGGACCCGCTGCGGACCGAACGGGTCAAGGCTTATGTCGTGCTGCGCGCGGGCCATGTCGCCAGCGACGATCTGGCCGCCGAATTGCAGGATCACGCCCGACGCCTGTCGGCGGCCCATTCCTACCCGCGCGAGATCGCGTTTCTGGACAGTCTGCCGATGACGGTCACAGGCAAGGTGATGCGGCGCGAGCTGCGCAAGCTGGCGGAGGGCGAATGACACACACGTCGCGCGTGACGGCGATGTTTCTGATCATGCTGGTGGCCCCGGTGATGGCTGCCGCGCAAGAGGCGCCGCTGGACAGCGGCGCTGTCAGCGCCTGTTTCGACGCCACCCCGCGCGGCCAGACCGATCCCGCCTGTATCGGGCAGCCCGCCGATGCCTGCCAGATGAGCCACGAACAGCCCCAGACGACCTTGGCGATCAGCCAGTGTCTGATGGCCGAAGCCGCCGCATGGGACAGGCTGCTGAACCGGGAATACATGGCGCGGCGGGCGGATCATGCTGATGCGCCCGAACTGGCCGAGCTGCTGTTGCAGGCACAGCGCGGCTGGATCGCAATGCGCGATGCCGATTGCAGCCTCGCGTATGATCAATTTGGCGGCGGCTCGATGCGGCTGATCTCGGGCGCGGATTGCCGGCTGCGTCACACCGCATGGCGCAGCCTTCAGCTTCGCGACATGCGGTGGGGAGAGTAGGACCGATGCCGATACACGTCCTCTGCGGAATGGAATGGCGCACCCCTTGCGGGATGCGCCACGACGGTTCCCCCGAACGCCGTTTCCTTTCGCGACGTCATGACATCGGATGCGCCGTGGTCGCGGATAGCGCCCTGGCTGGCGATCCCGGGTGCCGGCGACCGGCCACCGGGCGGTGGGGACCCCACCATCGCCGCGATCGCCATCCTGACGCCCGCCGCGCGCCAAGGCCTCGTCACCTCGCCGTTTCCCGCATGTTCGCGACGGCCCGGCTACGCCCGACGGGGTCCGAAAAACATGATCCAGATCAAATGACTGGCCGGAACTCTCCGGCTGTGACAACACGCCGCGCGGCGCCGAACCAAGGGACCCGCCCATGAGACTGAAAAGCCTGGCCCTGACCAATTCCGACGCTTTCCGCGCCAACCGCGAGGCGCATCTGGCCTTGCTGGCAACCGCGCGCGAGGCCGCCGAGGCTGCCGCGGCAGGGGGCGGCGCCAAGGCGATGCAGCGCCATGTCGAACGCGGCAAGATGCCCCCGCGCGAACGCGTCGCGAACCTTCTGGACCCCGGATCGCCCTTCCTGGAAATCGCGGCGACGGCGGCGCATGGCATGTATGACGGCTCCGCCCCCGGTGCCGGTGTGATCGCCGGGGTTGGCCGCGTTCACGGTCAGGACGTGATGGTGATCGCCAACGATGCCACCGTGAAGGGCGGCACCTATTATCCGATGACGGTCAAGAAACATCTGCGCGCCCAGGAGATCGCCGAGGAATGCCATCTGCCTTGCGTCTATCTGGTCGATAGCGGCGGTGCGAACCTGCCCAACCAGGACGAGGTCTTCCCGGACCGCGACCATTTCGGACGCATCTTCTTCAATCAGGCCCGGATGAGCGCGAAGGGCATCCCCCAGATCGCCGTGGTGATGGGGTCCTGCACGGCCGGCGGAGCCTATGTGCCGGCGATGTCCGACGTCACGATCATCGTGCGCGACCAGGGCACGATCTTCCTGGCCGGTCCGCCGCTGGTCAAGGCCGCGACCGGCGAGGTCGTGACGGCCGAGGATCTTGGCGGCGGCGACGTGCATACGAGGCTGTCCGGCGTGGCCGATTATCTGGCCGAGGATGACGGTCACGCCCTGGCGCAGGCGCGCCGCGCGATCGGCAATCTGAATCGCCGGCGTCCCGACACGGTCGCCTGGCAGCCAGCCGAGCCGCCGGCCTATGACCCCGATGAGATCCTGGGCGTCGTCCCCGCAGACCTGCGCACCCCCTACGACATCCGCGAGGTCATCGCCCGCGTTGTCGACGGCAGCCGCTTCGACGAGTTCAAGTCGCGCTTCGGCGAGACGCTTGTCACCGGCTTCGCGCATGTCGAAGGCTGCCCCGTCGGCATCGTCGCCAACAACGGCGTGCTGTTCTCCGAGGCCGCCCAGAAGGGCGCGCATTTCATCGAACTGTGCAGCCAGCGCGGCGTGCCGCTGGTTTTCCTGCAGAACATCACCGGCTTCATGGTCGGTCGCCGATACGAGAACGAGGGCATAGCCCGGCACGGCGCCAAGATGGTCACGGCGGTCGCCACGACCAGCGTGCCCAAGATCACCATGCTGGTTGGCGGCAGCTTCGGCGCCGGCAATTACGGCATGGCCGGTCGCGCCTACAGCCCGCGCTTCCTGTGGACCTGGCCGAACAGCCGGATCAGCGTGATGGGCGGCGAACAGGCGGCGGGCGTTCTGGCGACCGTCAGGCGTGACGGGATCGAGAGGGCGGGCGGGTCATGGTCGCCCGAGGAAGAGGCCGAATTCAAGCAGCCGACGATCGAGATGTTCGACCGCCAGTCGCATCCCCTCTACGCCTCGGCACGGCTCTGGGACGATGGCATCATTGATCCGCGCAAGTCTCGCGACGTTCTGGCCCTGTCGCTGCGCGCCGCACTGAACGCACCGATCCAGCCGACGCGCTTCGGCGTGTTCAGGATGTAGGACGCGACATGATGGACGATTCCGCCTGGGACGGATGGACAGGGAAGGCTCGGCGCGACCCGGGCCCGTGGGCGCGGGGCCGAGCCGCAGGGCTGCGTGCCGGTCACGACCCGCATGGTCGGGACAGGCCCGTGTCGGCGCTTGCCCTGACGTCTGGCGATCGATGCCGCGCAGCCTTGGGGCACCCGGGTCGGGACGCTCTTTCTCATCAGCCGATGCCTTTGCCCTGGCCGAAATATCCCGCGGCGCTCCGGGGGCGCGAAGCCCCCGAAGCGTTCCGCCAAAAGCAGGAGCCGCCATGTTCCACAAGATACTGATCGCCAATCGCGGCGAGATCGCCTGCCGCGTCATCGACAGCTGCCGCCGGATGGGCGTGGCGACGGTCGCCGTGTTCTCGGACGCGGACCGGGCCGCCCGCCATGTCGCCATGGCCGACGAGGCGGTTCATCTGGGTGGACCGGCGCCGGCCGAAAGCTATCTCAGGGGTGACGCGATCATCGCGGCCGCCACGGCAACCGGGGCGCAGGCGATCCATCCAGGCTACGGGTTCCTGTCCGAGAACCCCGATTTCGTGCAGGCGGTCGAAGCCGCAGGGCTGGTGTTCATCGGTCCTTCGGCCAGGGCGATCCGCGCCATGGGCCTCAAGGACGCCGCCAAGGCGCTGATGGAAGAGGCCGGCGTGCCGGTCGTGCCGGGCTATCACGGCGCCAATCAGGACGCGTCCTACCTGGCCGATAAAGCCGCAGAGATCGGCTATCCGGTTCTGATCAAGGCGGTGGCCGGCGGCGGCGGCAAGGGCATGCGCCGGGTGGACGAACCGGGCACGTTTGCCGATGCGCTGGACTCGGCGCAGTCCGAGGCCAGGACGGCGTTCGGCAATCCCGATGTGCTGATCGAGAAATACATCCTGCAACCGCGCCATATCGAGGTCCAGGTCTTCGGTGACGGCCATCGCGCCGTGCATCTGTTCGAGCGCGACTGTTCGCTGCAGCGACGCCATCAGAAGGTGATCGAGGAAGCGCCGGCACCGGGCATGACCGCCGAGATCCGCAAGGTGATGGGGGCGGCAGCCACGCGCGCCGCAGAGGCGATCGGCTACAAGGGCGCCGGCACGATCGAATTCATCGTCGACGGCAGCGACGGGCTGCGGGCGGACGGCTTCTGGTTCATGGAGATGAACACCCGTCTTCAGGTCGAACACCCGGTCACCGAGGCCATCACAGGCATCGACCTGGTCGAGTGGCAATTGCGCGTCGCCAGCGGCGAGCCGCTGCCGGCCAGGCAGGAGGAGTTGCGCATAACGGGTCACGCCTTCGAGGCGCGGCTTTACGCCGAGGATGTGCCGGCAGGCTTTCTGCCCGCGACCGGTCGGCTGGCGCATCTGCGCTTCCCCGAGGGGGCCCGGATCGAGACCGGCGTCCGGCAGGGCGACGCGATCAGCCCCTGGTATGACCCGATGATCGCCAAGGTCGTGACGCATGGCCCGACCCGGGCCGTCGCGCTGCGCGCACTGGAATCGGCTCTGGTCGACACCGAGGTGGCGGGATCGGTCACCAATCTCGATTTCCTGATCGCGTTGACCCGTCACGAGGGGTTCCGCAAGGGCGAGGTCGATACCGGGCTGATCGCTCGCGACCTCGAGGCGTTGCTGGCGGCATCCGGTCCGGACCCGCGCGCCCGCGCCCTGGCGGTGATCGGGTTGGCGGGGCTGGCAGACCCTTCGGTCCGCGGCGGCGCGACCTTGTGGCAACCGCTGCGCCGGACCATCGCCTGGGACGGCGGCGAGGCGCTGCTGGAAGTGCTTGGCCCGGGTGCCGCGCGGGTCACGCTGGAGGGTCAGGCGCACGAGGTGCGCTGGCAGGGCGATCGCTGGTGGGTCGATGACACGCTGCGCCGCAACCGGATCGTCACCCATGATGCCGGGGTCAGTGTCTTTGGCGGGCGGACCGTGCAACTGGTCCCTCTTGACCCGCTGGCGCGGGAGGCGGAATCGGGCGGCGCGGCCTTGACGCTGTCGCCGATGCCCGGGCTGGTCAAATCGGTCCATGTGAAGGCCGGGCAGCCGGTCAGGGCCGGCGACCGTCTTGCCGTGCTGGAGGCGATGAAGATGGAACACAGCCTGACCGCCAACCGCGATGGCGTCGTGGCCGAGGTGCTTGCAGCCGCCGGCGATCAGGTCGAGGCCGGCGCGCCGCTGATCCGGCTTGAGGAGGAGGAGGCGGAATGATCCGCCTGCACCATGTGCCCGGTTCCCGGTCGCTGCGCGTGCTTTGGCTTCTCGAGGAGCTGGGCCTGGCATGCGACCTGCGCGTCTGGTCGCTGACCGACGGTTCGCTGCGCAGCCCCGAGTTTCGTGCCCTGTCGCCGGCCGGGCGCGTGCCGGCACTCGAGATCGACGGGCAGGCGATCTTCGAGTCCGGCGCGATCGTGCAGTATCTGACAGAGCGCGAGGGGCGACTGGCGCCGGGACAGGGGACGTCCGAGCGCGCGGCGTTCCTGGAGTGGGTCAGCTTTGCCGAGACCCAGGCCAACATCCTGCAGGCGCTGAACATCCAGCATATCTTCCTGCGCCCGGAAAGCGCCCGCTCGCCCGCGCTGATGCGGCTGGACACGAGGCGGCTGGCCGTTACCGCGCGGGCGCTGGAGGAACGGCTGGCCGAGCGGCCAAGTCTGCTGGATTCGGGTTTTTCGGCTGCGGACTGCATGCTGGGGTTCAACATCGACGCGCTGTTTCGCTTTCTGCCTGCCGACCCGTATCCGGCGCTGTCGGCCTATCGCCAGCGGATGACGGCGCGACCGGCCTATCGACGGGCGCTTGCGCGGGCCGGCGAAGACAGCATCTATGCGCGCGATTTCTATGAGGTTCCCGATGCCTGATGCGGTCGAGATATTCGAGATGGGCCCGCGCGACGGGCTGCAGAACGAACGCCGCCTGATCCCCGCGCGCGAAAAGATCGCGCTTGTCGACCTGTTGTCCCAGGCCGGGTTCAGGCGCATCGAGGTGACCAGCTTCGTCAGCCCGAAATGGGTGCCGCAGATGGCCGACGCCGCCGAGGTGATGGCCGGGATCGCCCGCGTGCCGGGCGTCCGCTACGCGGCGCTGACCCCCAACATCAAGGGCTACGAGGCGGCCCGGGCGGCGCGGGCCGACGAGGTCGCGATCTTCGCAAGCGCCTCGGAAGGTTTCAGCAAGGCCAACCTCAACGCGACCATCGACGAAACTCTCGCGCGGTTTCTGCCGGTGGTGGCGGCGGCGCGGGCCGATGGCATCCCGGTGCGCGGCTATGTCAGCGTGGTGACCGACTGCCCCTTCGACGGCCCGACGCCGCCGGCGAATGTCGCCCGCGTCGTGGCGGCGCTTCGCGACATGGGCTGCTACGAGATCAGTCTGGGCGACACGATCGGCCAGGGCCGGCCCGAGACGATCGATGCGATGCTGTCGGCGGTCCTGGACGAGGTGCCGGCGACGCGGCTGGCCGGCCATTATCACGACACCGCGGGACGGGCGCTGGACAATATCGATGCCAGCCTGTCGCGTGGCCTGCGCGTTTTCGACGCGGCGGTCGGCGGCCTGGGCGGGTGCCCTTATGCGCCCGGTGCCAAGGGGAATGTCGCGACCGAAAAGGTCGCTGCATATCTGTCCCGCCGCGGCCACGAGGTCGGGCTGGACCAGACGATCATCGACAGGGCGGCCGGAATGGCGCGCGCCATGCGGGAGGAAGCAGATGGCTGAGACGATCCGGATCAAGACCGACGCACGCGGCGTGGCCATGCTGTGGCTGGCCCGGCCCGACAAGCACAACGCCCTGTCGCAGAAGATGATGGAGGAACTGACCGAGGCGGCAGGCAGGCTTGGCGCCGATTCCGGCGTCCGCGTCGTCGTGCTGGCGGGCGAGGGGGCCAGTTTCTGCGCCGGTGGCGATCTGGGCTGGATGAAGGCACAGATGGGGGTCGACGCCGAAACCCGTCGCGCGGGTGCGCGCCTGCTGGCCGGCATGCTTTCGGCCCTGAACACCTTGCCCAAGCCGCTGATCGCGCGGGTCCACGGCAATGCCTTCGGCGGCGGCGTCGGCATGATGTCGGTCTGCGACATCGCGATCGCGTCGCGCGAAGCGAAATTCGGCCTGACCGAGGTCAGGCTGGGCCTGATTCCCGCCACGATCGGCCCCTATGTCCTGGCCCGGATGGGCGAGGACAAGGCAAGACGGGTCTTCTTCTCGGCCCGCATCTTCGGCGCGGAGGAGGCGGTGACGCTGAATCTTGCCGCGCGCGCGGTGCCGCCCGCAGACCTCGACCGGGCTGTCGAAGACGAGGTTGCACCGTTCCTGCTGGCCGCGCCCGGTGCGATCGCCGCAGCCAAGGCGCAATGCCGCGCGCTTGGTCCACGCATCGATCAGGCGACGATCGAGGACAGCATCGACCGGCTGGTGGCCGCATGGGAGGGGTCCGAGGCACCCGAGGGCATCGCGGCATTCTTTGACAAGCGCAAGCCCGCCTGGCAGGGCTGAGGTCCCGAGCCCGCGCCGCCACGGTGAAACCGGACGGGGTCGATCCGACCTCCCTCGGCGGCGCAACCTCGCCGGGCGCGCGAGAGCCGGGTTCCAGCCTCGCGCGGCGCGGGTCGTGCCGCGTGGTGCGAGCAGCGGCAAGACGGCCGCGACCATCGGCAGAAGGACCCGCCGTCGGACATGGTTGATCGAGAAAACGCAGCCGGTCGGCGTAAATCATTCGCCATGCCCATGCGCGTTTCTGACAGAGATCAAGGCGGGACAGACGGACGTCTTGCACCAAGTGGTCTGGCGGTTGCATGAGGACGCGCCGCCTGTTGGCCCGGGGGATCGAGGAAATGCTCCAGATGACGCCTGATCCTCAGGGCATGGCGGGGGCGCAGGAAAGGGCTGGCGTGATGACATCCGGAGAACGTTCTGACATACCGCTTGATCTGGGTCTGGCCAGCAGTTCCGAATCCCCCCGGCGACGCCGGTTCCGCATGCGCTGGCTGCTGGTCCTGCTGATCCCCGCCCTGCTGTTCTCGGGTGCCGTGATCGGCCTGTATTTCCAGCCGCCCGGCTTGCGACTTTTCTACGCCATCACGGGTCTGCAGCCCGGCGGCGGATCGACGGCGCCGATCGCGCTGCCGCCCGAAATCGAACTGCCGCCCAGAATGGCCGAGACCATGCTGCCCACCGATGTGGTCGGGCTTGCCCGCATCCTGCCGCGTGGCGACATCTCGATCGTGGCGGCGCCGTTCGGCGCGGGCGATGCACGGGTGGCGGATGTTCTGGTCTCGGTCGGTGAGCGGGTCGAGAAGGGCGCGCCTCTGGCCTGGCTCGACAACCGCAGCGCGCTGGAAAGCGTGGTGCTGATGGCCGAGGCGAACCTCGCCATCCGCGAGGCCGGCCTGATGCAGACCCGCGCCAGTGTCGCGGCCAGCCGTGACGAGGCGCAGGCCGCGCTGGACGAGGCGCAGGCCAATGCCGCCGAGGCGGCCGCCAGCCTGGCCCGGACCGAAGAGCTGTTCCAGCGCGGGGTCGCAACCCAGGCCACGCTGGATGCCGTGCGCACGGCCTCGGCGGGCGCGGAACTGGCCGTCACCCGGGCCGAGGCGACGCTGACGCGGTTCTCGGCCGTGGCGCTGGACGAGCAGCCCGATGTGGTCGTGGCCGCACGCAACGTGGACGCGGCCCGGACCGAACTGGCCCGCGCGAGGCTTGACCTTGAACGGGCGGCGGTGGTGGCTCCGATCACCGGCACGATCCTCGATATCCACGCGACACCGGGCGGCCGCCCACCCGCGCAGGGGATCATGGAGATGGGTGACACCAGCCAGATGATGGCCGAGGTCGAGGTCTGGCAGGACCGGATCAGCGCCGTCAGGCTGGATCAGCCCGTGGAACTGGTTTCTGCCGCCCTGGGTCAGACCCTGATCGGCACGGTCGACAGCATCGGTTTGACCGTGGGCCGGCAGGGCATGATTTCCGACGACGCGGCCGAGAACAAGGATGCCCGGGTGATACGGGTGATGGTGGCGCTGGATCAGCCTTCGTCTGAGCTGGCGGGGCGTTTCACCAATCTCGAGGTCATCGCCCGGATCGACACGTCGGCCAGTGCGCGGGCGAACCGATGAGTTGGCTGCTGCGCCACCTGTTCGGACGCCTGCCGATCGGCTGGCTGCAACTGACGCATAATCGCAGCCGCTTTGCCGCAGCCCTGGCCGGGGTTGCCTTTGCGAATGTGCTGGTCTTCGTGCAGCTCGGGATCATGAACTCGATGGCGGCGGCGACCCTGCGACCCTACGAATTCTTCCAGGCGGATGTGATGATCTCGGCCGGCGACGCCAACGCCCTGAACGAGGGCGGCAATGTCGCGCGCCAGTGGCTGTTGCAGGCGATGGCCGATCCTGACGTGACCGACGGCATGGGACTGTTCGTGGCCAATGTGCCCTGGGACCGGGTGGAAAAGGACATCAGCCTGACGACCTTCGGGATCGATCCGGCAAAGCCCGGCTTCCTGGCGCCTGCGATCGCTGACGATGCCAGGCTGCTCAGCGTGCAGCATGCCACGATCCTCGATCGGCTGGCGCGCGGCCTGGCCAGGGACGAGGCTGCCGCGATCCGCCCGCAAACGCCGCTTGGCTTCGAGGCGCAGGGTCGCAGGCTGACGGCCTATGCCACATTCGCGGGCGGCGGTGGCTTCGGCGGGGATGGCTACATGCTGGTGTCGGACCAGACCTTCCTGTCGTTGTTCCCCGCCCGAAGTTCCGGCGCGCCGGATCATATTCTGCTTGCAGTGCGGCCCGGCGCCGACATCGAACAGGTGATCGGGCGACTCACGACGCTGATCTCGGATCAGAGCCTGCGCATCCGCAGCTATGCCGACGCCGCGCAAGAGGATCTTCGTTATCAGCAGACCCGCCGGCCGACCGGAATCATCTTCGGCTTCGGCGTGCTGATCGGGGTGCTGGTCGGGCTGATCATCGTCTATCAGGTCCTGTCCACCGACGTGGCCGACCATCTGCGTGAATACGCCACCTTCAAGGCCATGGGCTATGGTCAGGGCTTCTTTCTGGGCATCGTGCTGGAAGAGGCGCTGGTGCTGGGCGTCATGGGTTTCGTGCCTGGCCTGATCGTCGGCACGGGGATCCTGACGCTGATGGGCGCGATCACCACCCTGCCGCTGGCCATGACCCCGTTCATGGCGATCAGCGTGTTGCTTGGCACGCTCGTGTTCTCGGCCCTGTCCGGGGCCATCGCGACCCGCCGCCTGGCTGCCGCCGATCCGGCCGACCTGTTCTGAGGATGATGATGGAGGATGAGAACATCATCGAGGTCGAGGGGCTGAACCACTGCTTCGGCAGCGGCGAGGCCGGAAAGCAGGTCCTCTTCGACATCAGCCTGACCTTGCGGCGCGGCAGCTTCACGGTGCTGATGGGTCCGTCCGGGTCGGGAAAGACCACGGTGCTGACGCTGATCGGGTGCCTGCGCGGGGTTCAGGACGGCTCGGTCCGGCTGCTGGGGCACGAGTTGAACGGCGCGGCCGAGGCCCGGCTTGTGGCGCTGCGACGCAGGCTGGGCTTCATCTTTCAGGCCCACAACCTGCATGAAAGCCTGACCGCGTTGCAGAATGTCATCATGGGTCTGCAGGTCCATCCCGGCATCGCCGACACGGTCGCGCAACAGGCCGCCGCCCATGCGCTTGGGCTTGTCGGGCTGGCGGATCGGACCCACTATCTGCCGGCGAACCTGTCGGGCGGGCAGAAGCAGCGCGTCGCTGTCGTCCGCGCGCTGGTGGGCAATCCGGCGCTGGTGCTGGCGGACGAGCCGACCGCCGCGCTTGACAAGGACAGCGCCGCCGAGGTCGTCGATCTGCTCAAGCGCATGGGGCGCGCGCGCGGGATGACAACGCTCCTCGTGACCCATGACAGTCGCATTCTCGACCGGGCGGACCGCATTCTGACCCTGGAGGACGGGCGGATCGTCGGGAGCGAAGAGCGCGGGTGAAGGCCGCTTGCGCCCGAACCTCGCCTGACGCGGCCTGTTCTGGCGGGTGCAGGGCTTTCGCATTCCGTGCCGGTTGCGTCCCGCCGCAGCGAACGCCATGATGACGCGAAAGCTTCGGCAGCCTGTCGCCGCAAGGCGCGGAGCATCGCATCAGCCAGCATTCGGAGCCGACATGCGGATCGCCGTCTTCAGCACGAAACCCTATGACGCCACCTATCTGGGCAGGGCTGCCGCTGGCGAACATGACATCGTCTTCTTCGAGGCACGCCTTTCGCCTGAATCGGCATGGCTTGCCGATGGCTGCCAGGCGGTCTGTGCCTTCGTCAATGACGATCTGGGCGCACAGGTCATCTTCGTGCTGGCCGATCTGGGCGTGACGCTGATCGCGCTGCGCTCGGCCGGCTTCAACCATGTCGATCTTGCCGCCGCCGAAAAAGCCGGAATCCGCGTCGCGCGGGTGCCAGCCTATTCGCCGCACGCCGTTGCGGAGCACACGGTGGCGATGCTGCTGACGCTGAACCGCAAGACCCATCGCGCCTACAACCGGGTGCGCGAAGGCAATTTCGCACTGGACGGGCTTTTGGGCTTTGACCTGCATGGCAAGGCCGTGGGCATTGTTGGCACCGGCCAGATAGGCGAGGTCGTGGCCCGCATCCTGAACGGTTTCGGCTGCACGCTGATCGCCCATGACCCGGTCGAGAACCCGGCCTGCGTCGCGCTTGGTGCGCGGTATGTGGGTCTGGACCAGCTGTTCGCCGCCAGCGACGTGATCACGCTGCAATGCCCGCTGACGCCCGCGACCCACCATATGATCGACGCGGCGGCGATCGAACGGATGAAACCCGGGGTGATGCTGATCAACACCAGCCGCGGGGCGGTGGTTGATACACGGGCACTGATCCAGGGGCTGAAAAGCGGTGCGGTGGGCAGCGTCGCGCTGGATGTCTATGAGGAGGAGGCGGATCTCTTCTTCCAGGATCTGTCCGGCAGCTTCATCCCCGATGACCTGTTTGCGCGCCTGCTGACATTCCCGAATGTCCTGATCACCGGCCATCAGGGGTTCTTCACCCATGAGGCGCTGACCGCGATCGCCGAGACGACGATCGCCAATGTCTCGGCGTTTGCGCGAGACGGCGCCCCGCTGCACCCCGTGGGCCCGCCACGAAGCGGCTGACCACGATGTCGGGGCTGCTTGCCGCCGCGCCGCGCCTGCGGTGATCCCTGCTGGAATGGGCGCGCCGCGACGCCCGGGATCGGGCGGCGGGGTCCGCGGGTCTGGCCGCCTGGGTCGCACATTGGCGATGCGTGGGGTGCCACCGGACCGGGCGCCGGCGCTCTTGATCCCGTTTGCCGCATGTCGTGCCGGACGGCCCGTCAGGCCCGTCAGGCAAGCATGGCGAAGCCGGCGATCAGTCCGATCAGCCCAAGACCGATGGCCAGGAAGTTCAGCGCGCGCCGCCGGTCCTGACGCGAGGCGCCTTCCGCATAGTCGAACCGCTCGTAGATGATTTTCCGCACCGGCAGACCCAGATCCAGCAGCGCATCCGACACCGCGGTGACCATGGCTCCGGGGCCGCAGATCAGGGCTGTGGTCCGGTCGGGATCGAGCCCTGTCAGCAGGTCGCGCAACCGGTCATGGGTCAGACGCCCCACAAGCCCTTCCCAGCCCTCGGCATCCTCTTCGCTGACCAGCATGACCCGCAGGTCAAGCACCTCCTTGGCGGCGCTGATCTCGGGCAGGCAGGCGAAATTGGCGGGCTTTCCAGCCGCATAGGCCAGCCGTATCGGCCGTGGGTCGCGGCGGGCCTTCAGATCGCGCAGAAGTCCCATGATCGGGGCGATCCCAACCCCACCCGCCAGAAGCAGGACCGCGTCGCCGTGGTGCCGGACCAGCGTGAACTCTCCATAAGGGCCGTCGATGCCGATCGCGGTGCCGGGCGCGAGATCGCCAATCCGGTCGGTGAAATCGCCGGCTTCCTTGACGATCAGGCTCAGGCCCGGCCGGACTGGGCTGTCGGCGATCGAGAACGGGTGATCGAACAGCGGAAACCGGCGCGCGCCCTCGGTCATCCAGACGAACTGCCCCGCATCGTAGGAAAGCGCCCGGCTGTCCTTGCCGGGCTGGATATCAAGTTCCCACATCCGGTCGGCCAGCCTGGTCACCGAGGCCAGCCGCCACGGCTGCCGGTGCAGGCTGATCCAACGCCAGCCATACAGCACCGCCAGCACGCCGACGACCACCAGACCGGTCATCCACCAGAATGCGTGCACCGGTCCCATCGCGCTGAAGCGGCCGGTGGTGATCGCATGATGCATTCCGCTGCCAGTGGCCGTGATGCCAAGCAGGACATGCGAGGCGCGCCAGAGCTCATAGCGCCAGGGCAGGCGGTCGCGAAGGATCGCGCTGACGACAAGCGTCATCAAGGCCGCAAGTGCCACAACCCCCGAGCGGTAATGCGGCAGCGTCAGATAGGCAGCCAGGCGTTCCACCCCAAGGGCCGGATCATCGAGCCATGTCGGCAGCACATAGGCCAGCGGATGGAGGATCACGGCGATCAGCACCCACCAGGCCGCGATCTTGTGAAATGCCATGATCTTGTCGATTCCCAACTGACCGGAGACCGCCTGGAACCGACCCGAGGTCACGAACTGGATGGCCATCGCGACAAGGGCGATCATCCCGAAAGCCGCGGCTGCGCGTTCCCAGATATCGGGTCGGGCCACGTTCCGGCTCAGGGCCAGCAGCAACGGCACAAGGCACAGGAGCAGATACGTCCCGGCAAGCGAGGGACCTGTCAGGCGCATCGGGCTGACGGAATCCGGGCCGGATGCGGGGGTCGCCTGGTCTGCCATCTGATTCGTCCGTCATGTGGGATCGGCTGCACCCTGCCTTGCCATCCAAGCCGATGCGTTGACACGGATCAAGGCAGGCGGCCGCACGACATGCATGAATGAGCGGATCATCGTTCGTCGAAAGCAGAGCTGAGGAGACCCCGATGCCCCTTTCCAGAATTGCGCGCCTCCTCGGTGCGGTTGTTGCGCTGGCACCTCTGACCCTGCCCGCAGTGGCCCAGGACAAGGAGGAACTGGGCCGCCTGACCGAGGAATGGCTTGCCTCACCGCATGGCGACTACACGTCCCTGTCCTTTACCTACTGGAACAAGGACGGAGAAGTGCCCGTCGCCTGCGCGGCCTGCCATGCACAGCCCGGGTTCGTTGACTACCTGGGCGCGGATGGCAGCCAGCCGGGGATCGTGGACCATCCCGCCGCCATCAATGCGCCGATCGGCTGCGCCGCGTGCCACAGCCCGGCCGCCCATGCGCTGGACAGCGTGACCTTTCCGTCCGGTGTCGTGGTCGATGGGTTGGGCCCGTCGGCGGTCTGTACGGTCTGCCATCAGGGCCGTCAGTCGGGCGACAGCGTCCTGGCGGCGACAAGCGATATCGAAGAGGACACGGTGTCGCCTGATCTGGACTTTCTGAATGTCCATTACGGTGTCGCGGCGGCGGTGATGGGTGGCGACGAGCTGCGCGGCGGTTTCCACTATCCCGGCAAGAGCTATGCGGGTCGGTTCGCCCATGTGCCAGGCGCAAATACCTGCGTGGCCTGTCACGATGCCCATACCACGCAGGTGGCCACCGAAGGCTGTCTGAGTTGCCATCGTGGCGTCGAGGCGGTCCGCGACATCCGCACAAGGCACCAGGATTTTGACGGCGATGGCGACAATGCCGGCGGCATCCATGCCGAGATCGTCGGCCTGCACGGGCAGCTTTACGCCGCGATACAGGCCTATGGCGCAGAGGTCGCCGAGGTCCCGATCGGATATGAATCGGGCACCTACCCCTATTTCTTCGCGGATACCGACAACGATGGTGCGATCGGCCCGGACGAAGCCGTTTACCCCAACAGGTATCAGGGCTGGACTCCGCGCCTGCTGAAGGCCGCCTACAATTATCAGGTCGTGCAGAAAGACCCCGGCGGTTACGTGCACAACCCGACCTATCTGCTGCAACTGCTCTACGACAGCCTTGAAAGCCTGTCGCAGCAAATCGAGGTCGAGATGACGGGACGCCAAAGGCCCTGACCGGCCATGGGCCGAAAGGCGAGGCGGCAGCGCGGCAAGGGCACCCGATCGCGCCTCGGCTGCGCAGCCCGCGCCAGGCCCTGCCTGACAAACCGGCTCGGAACGTCATGGCCCGCAACGGCATCGCGGCGGGCGTATTCAAGCGATGAAGCAGCCCGATGAACCTGAAGATGCGGCAGGCCTGACGGGTCCCGGATGTCGGGCGAACCGGGCGGACACGGCCATTGGGCCGTCGCACCGCGTTCCTTGCCCTCTCCGTGACGTGCGGTCAGGCCAATCGTCCGCCGCGCGACGGCAGCTTGTGCCGGAGAAAGAAGCGCAGCATCTCGCGCGAGGCGTCGGGACCGGCCGGATCGGTGAACCGCCCCGCCTTCGCGCCACCAGACCAGGCATGCCCCGATCCCTTGATCAGCCATTGCTCGACCCGCGAAGGCCCCTTGCCGACGCGATGCGTGGTCCTGAGATAGGCGTGCCCGCCGGGCACCTGCCCGGCGCGCTCGGTCTGCCGCAGATATGGAAACGGCTCCAGCGCGCGTATGGCGACGAAGCGGCCGTTGCGCGGATTGACGACGCGATCGGCGCTGCCGCTGAAGGTGATCGTGGGAATCGCGACGGTTCGCCGATGCCCGGGATTGCCTTGCTGCATCGCAATCACCGCCGAGGCATGATCGCGCGCGGCGCCGACGGGCAGGCCGGAATGCGCGCCGACGGCGGCGAACAGATCGGGATAGGCATCGGCCAGAACCAGGGCGGCCGACGCACCGGCCGAAAGACCGGCCACATAGACCCGCGACGGATCGACGGGATGGTTCTCGAGGACGCGGCGGGTGAGGTCGGCGATCAGCGCCGGCTCGCCCGCGCCGCGGTTCTGGTCGTCCGGCCGGTACCAGTTCCAGCAACGGTTCGGATGGGCCTCGCGAGACTGCGCGGGATAGACCACGATCAGACCGAGTTCCTCGGCAAGCGCGTTCATCCGTGTGCCCTTGGCGAAATCGTCGGGGGTCTGACCGCAGCCATGCAGCATGACCAGCAACGGCAACGGCTTGGCGGTCCCCGACGCGCATGAGGGCGTGAAGATCTTGTAACGCCGCTGACCATGCCCGCATCTGTGCACGCCAAGCCTGAAGGACGCGCCGCGTGGCGCGGTCTTGGGATCAGGATCGCCTTCGGCCTTGCGGCGCGCACCGGTCCTGCCGACCTGGGCTGCGGTCTCGGGACCGGCCTTCCGCGTCCCGGGCTTGACCGCGGTCGATGCGCGGGGCTTGGGGGTGCTGCTGCGGCCAGTGGCCGGCATGGCGATGCCCAGCAGCAGCCCCAGAACCCTGGAAATGGCCGACGCCTGCTTGCGTCCGTGCCGCAACCGGGATCGCGAATTGCGGGGGCCAAAGACTGAGCGCATGGAACCTCGGATGAATTGAATGGCAAATGAACGAGTGCGGGCGAAGGTTCCCGAGAATTCGCAAATGGCCTTGCCGGCCGGGGCCGGAGGGAGGCTTCGCGACCGGCCCCTGACCGCGCAGAGGCGTCGTGGGCGTCGCGAGCCGGCCCGTTCTCACGACAAGACAGCGCCGCGGCCGAAATCCTGGCGTCAACCAATGGGCAGGTTTCCGGGCGATGATGCATGAGAGCCGGGAAGGCGAACAGTCCGGCATGGCGGCGAGGGGGGGCGGCACATGGCCGCAACCGCCTCGTCATGCGGGCGCGGAAGACGGCGGCGGTGGGGCCGCCCGACCGACAACCGCGGCAGCGAGGATGACGGGACGCGCAGCCCTTGTCGGGCTTCGTGTCCGGAACGATCGAGGGCCGCTCCGATCAGGCCGGGCAGGCCGCGCCGGTGTCGATCCAGGCGCGCGTCAGTTCCCCGAACGCGGCCTGAGAGCCGGGCGCGGGCATGCGCCCGGCGCCCGGGTGCCAGCCCCAGCCGACCAGCCCGTCCTTGGCCATGTGTTCGTGGATTTCGTCCAGCGAGCGGTCGCCATTCCGCGCCGGGTCCTTGAGCTGTTCACAGATCTCGGCCACGCTCTGGCCGACCCACGCCATCTCGATCGGCGCCAGAGACCACGGCGTGTGTCCGGGCACACTCTCGATTCCGCCGGCGCCGACGATCTCGTAGTTCTCGGCACCGTGGCAGGTGTTGCAGGTCATGCCGGGCGCGCCGAAATCGGCGTCGCCGCGAATGACCGGCGGCATGTGCGGCATCATCTCGTCGCCCTGCAACGGGCTGTCTCCCTTGGGATGGCAGTTCAGGCAGCGCGGATGGGTCAGGACCTTGCCCATCTCCTCGAAGATCGCGATCGAGCGCGCGTCGTCGTCGGCGATGTCGTCGAAGTCCGAAACCGGCCTGAGGCCCTGGACAGGCGACACCCCGGACGAACTGCCGGTGTCCTGTGCGGTTGCGGGCAGGCACAGCGTCACGGCCAGCACGGAGGTCAGGACAAGTCGGATCATCTGCAGCATCCTTACGCAACGGGAACGGGAATGACGGGCAGGCGGCGCAGCGCCTTGCCGGTCATGCGGCGCCAGGCGTTGGCGACGGCGGGCCCGATCGGCGGGGTGCCCGGTTCGCCCACCCCGGTCGGGGGTTCGGCCGACCGGATGATTTCCACCTCGACCGCCGGCATCTGCTGGATGCGCATGATCGGGTAGCTGTCCCAATTCGCCTGCCGGACCAGACCGCCTTCCTCCAGCGTGATTTCGCTGTAGAGAACCGCGGACAGGCCGTAGCCTATCCCGCCCTCCATCTGGGCCCTTATGACGTTCGGGTTCACCGCGATTCCGCAATCGACCGCGCACCAGACGCGGCGCACATGGGGCACGCCGCCGCGATCCTCGACCTCGGCGATCTGGGCGACATAGCTGTCGAAGGATTTGACCACGGCCACCCCGTAACCGTAATCGCCCGACATGTCGGCCATCTCGGCGACGCGCTGCAACACCCCCTTTTCCCGGGGATGATCGTCGCCCAGCAAGGCCAGCCGCCCCTCGATCGGATCCTTGCCGGCCTTTTCCAGCAGTTCGTCAACGAAGCATTCGACCGCAAACGCGGTATGGCTGTGCCCGACCGAGCGCCACCACAGCGTCGAGACCGGCGATTCCATCTGCGCCCAACGCAGCCGGTGGCTGGCGGTTGCGTATCGCAGTTCGGACGCACCCTCGAAGGCGCTGAAATCGGGGCCGCCCTGCAACATTCCCTCGAACGGCGTGCCCATGAAGATGGGCTGCGCGGCGATCGCGTGATCCCAGGCGGCGATGGTGCCGTCGGCGTTCAGCGCCGCCTTGATGTTGTGGACCGTCAGGGGGCGATAATAGCCGCCCTTGATGTCGTCCTCGCGCGTCCACATCAGCTTGACCGCGCCGGGACCATGCGCCTTCGCGACCTCGGCCAGTTCGGCACCGAAATGGGCGTCGGGCTGGGCCCGCCTGCCAAAGCTGCCCCCGGCCAGCATCGTGTGCAGCCGGACATTGTCGATGCCCAGCACAGCGCTGATCGCGCCGACATCGCCGGTCTGCATCTGGCTGCCCATCCAGACTTCCGCCTCGCCGTCGCGCAGTTCGATCACGCCGTCCAAAGGCTCCATGGGGGTATGGGCCAGATAGGGAAAGACATAGGTCGCCTCGACCATCTCGGCGCCGGTCAGCGCCTGATCGACATCGCCCGTCGCCTCGACTTCCCAGTCCTTCGCGCTGTTGCCGACAGCCTTGGCGGCGGCGGTCCATTCCTCGACCATCTGCTCGCTGCTGCGGGTTTCGGCGGCGCTCTCGTCCCATTCGATGCCGAGCGCGGCACGGCCCTTCAATGCGGCATGGGTGTTGTCGGCATAGACCGCCACGCCCTGCGGGATCTTCGCGACCTTGCGCACGCCCGCCACCTGCATCGCGGCGTTGTCGTCGATGCTGGCGACCGTCGCGCCGAATTTCGGCGGATGCGCGACCACAGCCGTCAGCATCCCGTCGCGATAGACATCCAGAGAGAACTGCGCCTGGCCGTTCGTCTTGGCTTTGGTGTCGACCTTGGGAAGATCGGTCCCGATCAGCGTGAAATCGGCAGGGTCCTTGACCGCCGGGTCATCGGGCGCGGTCTGCATCGCGGCGGCCTCGGCCAGTTCGCCGAAGCTGGCGGACTGATCGCCCGAGATCAGCATGCCCTTTTCCACGGTAACCTGATCGGCGGAGACGCCGAATCTTTCGGCGGCGGCGGCGACCAGCATCGCGCGTGCGGCGGCGCCCGCCTTGCGCATCTGCATGAAGCTGTTGGCAAGCGAGCTGGAGCCGCCAGTGCCCTGCATCCCCAAGGCGAGATTGGCATATTTCTCGACATCGGCGGGCGCGGCTGCGGCGCGCATCTGTGACCAGTCGGCGTCCATTTCCTCGGCGACCAGTGTGGTCAGGCCGGTATAGGGACCCTGGCCGAACTCGATATGCTTGACCAGAACGGTGACCGTATTGTCGGGCGCCACGCGAATGAAGGCGTTGGGGACCCACTCGGTGCCGCTTGCCGGCAACTGGTCGAAATAGCCCGCACGACCCTGGGCTCTGGCAAGGCGCGGCAGCGTGACCGCAACAATCAGCCCGGTCAGGAAGCTGCGGCGGCTGGTGTGAATGTTCATCGCTCAGCCCTCCAGCGTCCGGGCGGCGTCATGGATCGCCTGCCGGATGCGGACATAGGTGGCGCAGCGGCAGATATTGCCTGCCATTGCGTTGTCGATATCGTCGTCGGACGGGTTGGCGACCATCTGCAAGAGCGCGGTCGCGGACATGACCTGTCCCGACTGGCAATAGCCGCATTGCGGCACGTCGATCGCGGTCCACGCGGCCTGCACCGCCTCGGCCTCGGCACCCGAAACACCCTCGATCGTCGTGATCTGGGACCCGTCGACCGTCGAGATCGGGGTGACGCAGGACCGGCGCGGCACCCCGTTCAGATGGACCGTGCAGGCACCGCACTGGGCGATGCCGCAGCCGAACTTGGTCCCGGTCAAGCGCAGTTCGTCACGAAGAACCCACAGCAGCGGCGTGTCGGGATCGACATCCACGCTGCGTTCTTCGCCATTCACGGTAAAGGTGATCGTCATGATGGCTGGCCTCCCTGACTGGCGAGTCCAAGCTTAACGCAGCCTTGCCCGAAATGCGACCTTCCAGTCATGACCGCCCGAACTTGTTTTGCCGGGGATGGTGCGTGGGGCGCATCTCGTGCGTTGATGGTCCGCACGGATCCCGAGGCACACTCAGCGAGGACAGCATGACACATGACGGCCTGGAACTCAGATCGACCATCACGGCGGACGGGAGGCTGCGCATCAATCTCGAACGCGTCGAGATAGCCCGGCCCGAAAAGGGACAATTGCTGGTCCGCGTCGAGGCTGCGCCGATCAACCCCTCTGATCTCGGGCTGTTGTTCGGTCCGGCCGACATGACATCGCTTTCCGCCGAAGGCACGGAAAAAGACCCGGTTCTGACGGCAAGCGTTCCGGAGCCCGCCCTGTCCGCCGTGCGGGCCCGCATCGGGCAATCCATGCCGGTCGGCAACGAGGGCGCCGGCACGGTCATCGAGGCCGGGCCGGACCTTCAGGACCTGGTGGGCAAGCGTGTCGCCATGATCGGCGGTGCCATGTATGCCGAATTCCGGCTGATTTCGCCCCAGGCCTGCATCGTCCTGCCGGACGGCGCCAGCGCCAGCGACGGGGCGTCACTGTTCGTCAACCCGCTGACGGCCCTTGGATTCGTCGAAACGATGCGGGCCGACGGACACAGCGCGATCGTTCACGCCCCGGCAGCGTCGAATCTGGGGCAGATGCTGGTGCGGATCTGTCGCGATGACGGGATCGGGCTGGTCAACATCGTCCGCAGCCAGCAACAGGTCGATCTGTTGCTGGGCATCGGGGCGACCCATGTCGTCGACAGCAGCGCGGAGGATTTTCCCCGGCGTCTGGAGGAAGCCATCGCGGCGACGGGCGCCACGCTGGGGTTCGATGCGATCGGCGGAGGCGAGATGACCAGCCGAATGCTGAACGCGATGGAGGCTGTCGCCGCGCGCAAGATGCAGGCTTACGACCGCTATGGGTCGGCCACGATGAAGCAGGTCTATATCTACGGGGCACTCGACACCGGGCCGACGATCCTCAAGCGCGGTTTCGGCTTCACCTGGTCCGTCGGTGGCTGGCTGCTGTTCGATTTCCTGAAACGGGCGGACCAGGCCGTCGCGGGCCGCATGCGCGAACGTGTCGCCGCCGAGATGACGACAACCTTCGCAAGCCATTATACGGACAGCATAAGCCTTGCCGACGCGCTGAACCCTGACATCGCTGCCGCTTACCAGAAGAAGGCCACTGGGGCGAAATATCTGATCGTTCCGTAACCCGGACCGGCTGGGCAAGGCGCCGCCACGCACGGCGCGCCGGCTGACCTCAGCGCCGCAAGAATTGCGTCCATATGGGCTTTTAAATCAGTCCATATGGACCCATATTGTACGAAGGCAGCACAAGGAGGGCTTCATGGAGAATCTGGTGATGCAGCGGCCCGCGCCTGAGCGGCAGTCGGTCGCCCTGAAGGCATTCTCGCGGATCGCCGAAGCCTGGTCGCTGACCCTGCGCGAGGCCGCCGCGCTTGCGGACATGTCGGAATCCACCTGGAAACGGGCGAGAAAGCCGGGCTATGCAGGGGACCTGACGCAGGATCAGTTGTTGCGCCTCAGCGCGCTGGTCGGTCTCTACAAGTCGCTGGAACTGTATTTCGATGCTCCGCTTTCGCGCGAATGGGTCAAGCTGGCGAATGGCGGACCGGAGTTCGACGGTGCGCGGCCGCTGGATGCCATGATCGCGGGCGGGCTGCCCAAGCTGTTGCGCGTGCGGGCCTATGTCGATGCGCTGCGGGGCGGGATGTGAGGCTCATCTCTGTCAATGACCGGGCGCTGGTCCGGCTGATCTCGGAGACGCATCACAAGCCGCCGGTCCTGCGGGGGCTGGTGGACAGCGACGCCGAGGCCGCAATCCTGGCGGAGTTCGAGGGAGAGACCAGCGCGCGCCTCATCGCCGAGCGGTTGGGCAGTCCGTCACTGGACCGCCGCGAACTGGCCTTCGCCCGACGGTCGCACGATCTGAGGCTTTATGGCCAAAGCCACATCAACGCGGCCTTCACCTATACCCGGCCCTCGGGAAACCGGTTCAACAAAGGCGATCGCGGCGCGTGGTATTGCGCCTGGGACATGCTGACAAGCGCGCAGGAAGTCGGGTTTCACCGGACGCGCGAGCTGGGCTTCATCGGTCGCTACGAGGACGAGGCGCGTTATGTCGAACTGCTGTCGGATTTCATCGGGGATTTCCCCGATCTGCACGATCTGGCGCATCCCGCCCTCGATCCCGATCCGACGGCGGGCTACCCGGCGGGGCAGGCCCTGGCGGCAGAGCTGCGGCGCAAGGGCCACCGGGGTCTTGTCTACCCCTCGGTCCGGCGCGCCGGCGGTCGCTGCCTTGTCGCTTTCGATCCGGGCATCATCCAGAATGTGCGCCCCGGCGCCAACTGGAAGCTGGTCTGGACCGGCTCGCCGGAATTCGCGATCGAGGGACTTGCAGCGACCGGGCGCTGATCCTGCGCAATGGGGGCCTCAGGCATGGACGTCCTGTCCTGCCGCCTCGATCAAGCGCAGCGAACGCGCGCGCATCAGAGCGTCGCCATGCCCAGGGGTTTCGAGCTGCGGCGTCGTACACCCGATGAATGTTGTGCCGGCTCGGGTTCCAGTCTTGTCGATCGTGGCATGTCCCGTCAGGCATTTCTTGTGACTCGCCAGATCATTTGTTAACGTTCCATTAACCAAACTCCATTGTCGTTTTCCCTGGGCCGCGGTTTTTTCCGCGACCGTTGAGTTGCGCTTCGACGCATGGCGCAGGGGTGTCGGCGCGTGACCTGCGACGCGCGCGGCCAGGCTCGGATCGGCGGCTTCATACCGGTCGGTGTGCGCTTGGACACAGACGGAGGTCCTTGGCCGCTGCACTTTGTCGACAGAGTTGGGAGGAGGACAGACAGAACCATTCCGTGGCCTGGGCCGCACCATGGCGCCAGACGCAAAACGCGACATCAATTCCTGAACAGAAATGGGGAAGACCATGGCAACCACTGACGATATGGCCGATTTTCCGTTTTCGGTCCTGCTTGCGGGCCCGTTCACGACCGAAATCGGTTTCAACGCCGACCAGAGCCTGACGATCCTGAATGTCACGGGCGAGGCTCCATCAGAACAAAGCTATGTCAACACCCTGCGGCCCGGGTCGGGCGGCGAGGCCTTGCCGCTTGGCCGATCGACGCTGCAGGTCACGAAAGGCACGACGCTGCTTGCCGCAGCCGAGGGATCGGACGTCAAGATCATGCTGGCCTGGAAGGAGGCCTGACCATGAGCACCAATCGAACCGCCAAGGTCCTGGTGACCAACGGCTTCAGCAACCCCGCGACGATCACGCTGACCCACCAGTTCTCGAGTGACCCCAAGGAAGTCAAGACATGGGACAATGTCCCATCGGGCCAGACCGGAGACGAGCCGCTGGTGGTCCACTACAAGACCGGCTTCGCGACCGGCCTCGATTACTGGCATGTCGAGGTCAGGGTGGCATCCGGACCCAGCGAGGGAACCTGGGAAAACAGCGGCAACAAGGAATGCTACCTGACAGACAAGGACGAGGGGATTGTCCATACCTTCAGTGTCAGTGAAGCCGGCGGCTTCAAGATGAACATGCTCTCGTCGAGTTGCTCGGCCAGCCTTCAGAAAACCCAGTAGCCATGGCAACGGATAGCGTGGAAGGTTTTCAGGATCTCAGCCAGCCCGAGAAAAGCGGTCTCGAAGCGCCCTGGATCAAGCACCGCACGGCGGTTGCAAGCATTGTCAACCAGACGACCGAGGCCATCGCATCGGTCTCTCTCATCCACAAGTTCAGCGACAACTGTCTGGACCACTATATCTGGTCCGGGGTGTTGAAACCGGGCGAGGCGGTCTCGCCGGCCGGCAAGGTGCGCTATCATACCGGGGCTGGCTCGACCGGTCTCGACTGGTGGCGCGTGACCTGGGTCAACGCCGAAAAGCAGATGGTCGCCACCGCCCCGCAGAACTTTCAGGAAATCTTCAACTGGGTCGAAGGCTTTCTCAAGGACAACGCGTCATGGGCGGAACTGAAACTGATGCAATCCCTGCCTGAAAGCGGCGAGGCGGCGCCATTCGTGGCGGCCGCGGCCGGTGCGATCAAGGCGGCGGACGCGATGATCCTGAACAAGGAAACCACCGTAGGCTTCAAGGAATACATGCTCGAGGCCGGTGATGACGGTGCGACGGTGACGCTGACCATCGGCGCCGACGGCCAGGTGGCGTTCACATCGCCAAGCGGCAGCGAAAGCACCCCCTGGAAGGTCGTCAACGACGCGGACGACTGAAAGGGGCTGCCACCTCCGGCGAAGCCGGTGGTGGCCTAGCGGCAGGTCTGGGCCGGGTCGTCCTGCAGGACGGCGCAGATGATCAGATTGCCGTTCTGCGGGCCATAGCTGGCAAGGACGCTCTCGCGGAAATATTGCCACTTGTCGCTGGTGTCGGCGATGGCTGCGGTCACGGCGGAGGCGAAATTGCCCTGTGCCGCGCCTCGTGTCGTCGTGCCCGTGCCGATTGCGCCGGTTTGCGGATCAATCGGACCCTCATCCTTGTTCAGCACCTTGTGCCGCACCCGGTCCGCGCAATGGATGGTTTCGGGAAAACCGTCATAGCAGCCGCTGATCAGGCCCTGCGGAAACGGCTCCTGGCGTCGTGGGTCGATCCAACCGGCACGGTCGGGCTGTTGCAGGCCGGGTGGGTTCTCGAGGCCGATCGGCTGGTCCAGCGCCGTGTCGGCCCAGTTTGTGTGGGCATAGAAATCCTGAGCCGCGTGAAAGGCCAGCCCCAGCGCTTCGAGCACGTTGCATTTCGCCCTGCCTGTCGATCCGTTGAAGATGCAGGGCAGATGCGTCGGGATCTGGGAATCGTCGACCTTGCCGTTACGAACCAGCGCCGAGGCAGCGACGACGGCGGTGCCGAGGTTATCGTAAATCCATGTCCGGCATGCCTCCAGCCGGGCCCGGGCATCGGCCGGATCATGCGGATAGGCCGGCACGTCCAGATGATCGCCGCCATCGCAATGCGCGGCCTTGTCCGACATCAGGCCACGGTCCGGGCGGTCCGGGGCGCCGACCGCCCCGAAGCGGCCGGTGGCCCCAGCCAGCATGTCCAGTGTGAACGGCTGAAAACCCGCGTCGGCGAGGGCAAGCCGCGTGATCTTCTCATGTTCCGCGGACTGGCCAAGCTGATTGATCGTGCCGAAGGGCATGGAGGCTGCCGGCCAGAAGAGACCGGCAACGATCAGGATGCAGCCAAGCGCTGCGCGGCTGGCGCTGCGCGACACGATGTCAACGACTTTCATCATGTCGTCCAGTGTGACCCAGAGAACCGATTCCGGCAAGTTCTGAGTCCGGGGCCGACCTGCGCGCGGCCCTCAGGGATTTCGTCAGGCCACCCTTGCCTTTCGCCGTGGGCGGCGCCGGCAAGCGCGGATCATGGCTGTGGTCAGGGCGTCACCCAGGCGCTGTTCTGGCGGGACGAGGTGACGCAGGCCGCGACGAAACGCATCCCCGCAACGCCGTCCTCAAGGCCGGGCAGCAGGGCAGGGGATACGCCCGTCCGCAGGGCTGCGGCGGCATCCGCATAGATATTGGCAAAGGCTTCCAGATAGCCTTCGGGGTGCCCGGCCGGAACGCGCGAGGCTGCCGCCGCGGTCTGGCCCGTGCCTGGCCCCATCCGCGTCAGAACCTGAGTCGGTTGACCATACGGGCTGTACCACAACGCATCCGGCCGCTGCTGATGCCATTCAAGGCCACCGGCGTCGCCGAAGATACGGATCGCCAGGCCGTTTTCGCGCCCGGGCGCGATCTGGCTGCACAGCAGCGTGCCCCGCACGCCGCCCGGATACCGCAACAGGACATGGGCGTTGTCGTCCAGCCTGCGGCCGGGCACGAAACTCTGGATGTCGGCGGCAAGACTTTCGACCGCCAGCCCGGTGACGAAGCCGGCCAGGTTGTGGGCGTGGGTGCCGATATCGCCAAGCGCGCCGCCCAGGCCCGCGCGGGCCGGATCGGATCGCCATTCGGCCTGCTTCACGCCCTGCGACTCGACCGCGTCGGTCAACCAGTCCTGAAGATATTCCACCTGCACAAGGCGCAGCGTTCCGATCTTTCCCTGCGTGACCATTTCACGCGCCTGCCGGACCAGCGGATATCCTGTATAATTATGCGTCAGAATGAACCGCGCGCGACTCGTCTGCGCGACGGCTACCAGCGCCTCGGCTTCGTCCAGCGTCGCGGTCAGCGGCTTGTCGCAGATGACATGAATGCCGCGCCTGAGGAATTCGATCGCGGCGGGGGCGTGGACATGATTGGGAGCCACGATCGACACCGCCTGGATGCCGTCGGCGCGGCTCGACTCGGCCTCCGCCATCTCGGCGAAATGACCGTAGCTGCGGCCGGGCTCCAGCCCCAGCTCGGCGGCGCTGTCTCGCGCCCGCCCCGGATCCGAGGCGAGAGCGCCGGCCACCAGCCGGAAATGCCCGTCCATTCGCGCGGCGATCCGATGCACCGCGCCGATGAAGCTGCCCTGGCCGCCGCCCACCATCCCAAGTCTGATCGGTTCCATGCCCCGCGCCCCTCGGATGCCGCGCTGCATCGCCTTATCGGCCCGCGGCGTTGTGGCAGACTAGGTCAAGATCCGCGGGATGCCCACCGAAGATGCGCGCCAGGACAGACGTTTCAAACCAGGGCCGCGATGCGAAACATCCACCCTGGCGGCGCCGCATTCATGCGGGCGCGCGCGCGACCGCGATCATTTCGACCCGCATGCCGGGGCGCGCAAGCGCGACACCTCCGGTAGCGCGGGCGGGGGGATTTGCGGGATCGACCCAACTGTCCCAGACCGCATTCATGCCCTGGAAGTCGGCCATGTCCGACAGCCAGACCTGCACCGAGGCTATATCGGCCTTGCTTCCGCCCAGCTCGGCCATCACGGCGTCGATCTCGGCCAGCACCTCGCGGGTCTGGACCGTGATGTCCGCGTCAAGCGTTGTCGGAATCTGTCCGGCGAGAAACACGATATCGCCGACGCGGACAGCCTCGCTCATGCGGGGGCCGGGGTTCAGTCTGTGCATGGTCATCTCGTTTCCTTCGATCAGTCGTTGTCACCAGTGACGGCTCCGGCGCCTGCGCGCGAAGCCTCGGACGCCGGTACTGTCGTACGCAGCGCAAGATCATTCAAACCCCTCAGGGTTTCCGAAGGCAGGAAAGGCAGATCGCCGGTCACGGGAACACGCTCCGTTGCTGGCTTGTGACGTTCCAGTTCGGCCGTGAGCGACGTTTCTGCCCCCAGGCGCGTCGCATCGCCTGCGATCTGCCCATCCGCCGTCAGGACAACCATGCCCCGTGGCCAGCGGAGGCAAAGGCTTTGTCGCCGCGCCGTCGCAACGGCCGAGAGGAAGGGCAGAAGCAGAAGCGGACAGCTGACCGGCCCCAACCGCAACGGCGCGTTTTCCATGGACGCTTGGGGCAGGGCCGCATGATCGCACAAGGTGCTGCCAAGCGCGATCGGACACAGACAGCCGCTGTCTTCCGCCGCGAACCGTCCCGGTGCGACAAGGGGGCATATCTCGTCCCATGGACGGCCATCCGCAAGCGTGAGCTGTGCCAGCAGGATCCCAGGTCCGTCCAGTCCGCGCGCAGCCAACCAGGCGGCGGCAAAGCCCGCCTCCTCGGCCAAGCCCCAGCTCATGCCCGCACCCCTGGCCGCCTTGAGGCAGAGTTGCTCGATCTCGTTCTGCGACAGGCATGCGTCCTTTCCGCCAGGCACGGGCGAGCCCGAGCGGGTCGGATCGTTGGGTTCCGCCTCGTGATCCTGGGCCGCGCTCATGCCCAGCCCCCCGGCGTCATGTCCGACGGATAGGGCATTCCCTGGAACAGGCTGATGCGCACCCATTTGTCGGATCTGGGATCAAAGCGGCTGGCGCCGAAGAAGGCCAGCTTGCAGCGCATCAGGTCGATCGGCAGGATTTCCGCGGCAATCAGGTTGTCACGAACCTCGGCATAGGGATGGTGGCCCAGGATCTGCGCCCGCCGCGCCATGAAGCGATGTTCGGGATGTGCCAGCAGGAACGCCGCCAGCGATGCGTCGCCGGGCCAATCCTTCAGCGCCGTGTGCAACTCGTGGGCCAACCGGGCGATGCAGAGCGGCTGCTCGAGGGACGCGCCATCCTCTTCGAACCGGTTGCCAAGGCGCGGTTCCAGTTTTTCCTCCGAGACATACCAGAACCGTGCCGCTTTGTCCGGCTGGTCGAAATCTATGGCCAGGGCCCAGTCGTAATGCTGTGCGAGGCTTGCCGAGAAATCGGCAACCGTGATCGTGCCGTCAAGGCGGAACCAGGCCTTTTCGTCGGCGGTCATGCAGTCGGAAAGCCCGTCGACAAGGTCGCCATGCGGCTCAAGCATCAGCGCCAGCAGCGCCTCTTGTCCTTCAAGCGACAGCTCTGCCTCGCCCCAACGCCACAGCCTGTCCCAAGGATGGTTCGACTGCGGTTCGGGCCAGTTCGCGATCCGGTCCGCAAGGCATGTCAGATCACGCCGCAGCGCGTCCAGCTTCGCGATCTGGATCGGATGGGTTGAATGCCATTGCCGGGCATTCTCGGTTGCCTCGGCAAGCGCCGCCTGAAACGCGGCCACGGCATCGGGACGCGCGGCATGCTGCGCCCGGACGCGCGCAAGGGCCTCTTCGCGCGCCATCATCCAGTTGTTCAACAGCACCGGATGGCGGACCAGGAAGGGGGCCATGCCGAGCCCGGTCGAATTGCCGACGCCCAGCATGCGCCTGATGGCAGGGTCCAGTCGCACGGCGCTCGCGCCACCGCGTGTGGCGGCCAGATGCTCGACGATATCCACGGTGAATTGCCGCGTCAGCCAGACCGAAAGCATCTCGGCCTGGAACGGCGCGCTGAGTTCAGGCCGATCCGCGATGTTGGCGCGATCGGCAGCGCCGAACTTGCCCGACCCATACACGGCGGTGGTGCGCATCAGATAGCCGACCGCCTCGACCTCGGCAGGGTCGGGCTGCATGCCGGCGGCAAGCCGTTCGATGACATGGGCGAACAGGCGCACGGAGCGGTTTGCCCGGCTGAGCGACAATTCGCGCGCGCTGATCCGCCCAGCTTCCTGCAATGGCACATTGGCCTGAAGCCGATCCAGATCATCGGCGTCCGGTTCGCCATCAAACAGCGTGAAGGTTGCATCCCACGCGGTGGCGATCACCCGGTCCGAACGCATTTCGGCGGGCAGATCATGGGCAAAGGCCACCAGGCAATAGGTCCGGACGGGTCCTGCGGCACGATAGACCGCCCGGCCCACGCCGCGCCCGTCGATGTCCCAGACCGGACGATCGAAGGTCCAGCCTTCGTCGCTTACCCGGCGAAGAAGGCTGCGCAGAAACGACAGTCGCGTGGGATGTGCGCTTCCCATCCGGTCAAGACGCATGACCTGCGATGGCGGACGGCGGAACGCTGCGGCTTCGGGAATCGGGTTGAGAGAAGCACAATCCATGTTGTCCTCGGTGATCCTTGCGACATGGCGGGGCGGCGATCGGGCCGCCCGCACCGAAAGCTTCGTGGTCAGGCCCGCTTGCCCAAATGCAAGGTGATCCGCAGCGCGTCCCAGAGTGACGGCAACAGCACCAGCGACACGGGAACCGCCGTGACGACAATGAAGCTTTGCAGCTTGCCGATCCCGCCCGCACCGGTCGAGATCAGGATCAGCGCCATGACACCCATCGCCACGCCCCAGAAGCTGCGCAGGAAGACCGAAGGATTGTCGTCGGACATCGACGTGGCGATAACAAAGCTCATCGAGTCGCTGGTCGTGGCGACGAAGATCATCGTCAGCACAAGGAAAAGCAGCGACAGCAGGAACCCCAGCGGAAGCGCTTGCGTGGTCGCCAGCAACCCGGCCGGAAGGTTGAACCCCTCGAACGGGCCCGAGATCACGCCCGGCGTCATCTGTTCCAGCGCGATGCCGGTTCCGCCGATGATCGTGAACCAGAAATTGGTGACCAGCGGGGCGATGATGGCCAGCATCACGATGATCGAGCGGATCGACCGGCCCCGGCTGACACGGGCGATGAAGATCGCCATCAGCGGGCCGTAACCCAGGAACCAGCCCCAGAAGAACACGGTCCACCAGCCCAGCCAGCCCGGCTCGCCAAACGCACCGGCGTCACCGCGAAACATCGCCATGTCGAAGAAATTCGACAGATAGACACCCATACCGCCCGCAAACCCGTCGAAGATGAAGAAGGTCGGCCCTGCCACCAGCATGAAGGCGACCAGGACAAAGGCCAGGATCACGTTGATCCTGGACAGAAGCTGAATGCCCCTGGACAGGCCCGTCACCGCCGAGATCGTGTAGAGGCTGGCCAGCGCAAGGATCACGATGGTCTGCGTGGCAAAGCTGTCGGGGATGCCGAACAGCGCATTCAATCCATAGGACATCTGCAGACCCAGGAAACCGATCGGTCCGACGGTCCCGGCAACCACCGCGATGATGCAGCAGGCATCCGCAATCAGCCCGATCGGGCCATTGATCGCCCGGTCGCCGAAAACGGGATAAAGCAGGGTGCGTGGGGCCAGCGGCAGTCCCTTGTCGTAGTGGTAATGCATCAGCATGACCGTGGTCAGCGCGCCAAGGATCGCCCAGGCCAGAAAGCCCCAGTGCAGATAGCTTTGCGCCAGTGCCGCATAGGCCTGTGCCGCCGGGTCGCCGCTCAGATCGCCGAACACGGGCGGCGTGGACAGGTAGTGGGCGATCGGCTCGCCCGCCGCCCAGAACACCCCGCCGCCGGCCAGCAGCGTGCACATGATCATGGAGCCCCACTGGAACAGCGTGAACTCTGGCGCCGCGATGTTGCCCAGCTTGACCCGGCTGCCCGGCAGCACGCACAGCACCAGGCCCATGAAGAAGGTCGCCAGAAGCAGGATCTGCCAGTAGAGGCCGAACCAGGTCGCGGCGAAATTGAACCCCTGGTCGACAAGGGCCGACAGCAGGTCGATGTCGAACAGCGCCAGCGCGCAGAACAACAGGATAAACCCGCCGGTTATTGCAAATAGAGGCTTGTCCACCCGGCGATCACGGGCAAAATTGCCGCCCGTTTCCGTAACGTCGCTCATTCATTGTCCTCCCCGACAAGATCATTCACCGACCCCGAAAGGTCGTCATTGCGCGGCGGCTTTCTGTTCGTTCACGCCTGAACGGGCAGGGCCGAAACTTTCCTCGAAGAACCGCAGCCAGTTGTTGCCCATGACTGCGGCCGCGTCCGCCTCGGCCATGCCCGTGGCGCGCAGGCCCGATGCGATCCGGCCGAAATCGCGATTGTCGCCGAACCACTCGGGCATCGCAGGAAAGCCCGGCGCTGACGCGCTGCCCTCGCCATAGTCCAGACGCTTGGTCCAGCGCCCGACGCGCATCCATTCGACGATGCTGTCGGGCTGGTCCTGGCAGAGGTCGGTTCCGATCCCGACATGGCCGACGCCCATCAGATCGACACTGCGCGCGATCATGTCGCAAAACGATTGCAGCGAGCAGCCGGAACCATCCTTCAGGTGATGCGGATAGACGGAAAAGCCCAGCATTCCGCCAGATTCGCCCAAGGCGCGCAGGACGGTGTCGGACTTGTTGCGCAACGCCGGGTGCCAGCTTGCGGGGTTGGCATGGGTAATGGCGATCGGGCGCGTCGAATACCGGATCGCATCAAGCGTGGACCGCTCGCCGGAATGGCTCATGTCCACGACCAGCCCGACACGGTTCATTTCGGCCACCACCTCGCGGCCCATGCGGGTCAGGCCCGTGTCCTCGGCCTCGTAGCATCCCGTGGCCAGCAGGGATTGGTTGTTGTAGGTCAGCTGCATGAAGCGCAGGCCCAGGCTGTGCAGGATCTCGACCAGTCCGATATCGTCCTCGATACAGGAGGGGTTCTGCGAGCCGAAGAAGATTGCAGTCCGGCCGGTCCTGCGAGCAAGCGCGACATCCGCCGCGGTGCGGCCCTGAAAGATCAGGTCGGGAAACTGCTCGAACCAGCGGTTCCATCGCTCGATATTCAGGACCGTCTCGCGGAACGTCTCGTGATAGGTGATGGTGACATGCACCGCGTCCACGCCGCCATCCCGCATCTGGCGGAAGATCTTTTCCGACCAGTTGGCATATTGCAGCCCGTCGATCAGCACGCTCATTCCGGTGTGCCGGCCGCCACATAGGCGGTCTTGACCACGGTGTAGAACTCGGCCGCATAGCGCCCCTGCTCGCGCGGCCCGAACGACGAGGCGCCACGCCCGCCGAACGGAACGTGATAATCCGTGCCCGCCGTGGGCAGGTTCACCATGACGCAGCCCGCGCGCATGCTGGCCCTGAAATGGCTGGCCCGAGCGAGGCTTCTGGTCATGATCCCGGCCGTCAGTCCGAACTCGCTGTCATTGGCGATGGAAAGCGCCTCGTCATAGCTTCCGGCCTTCATCACGCAGGTGATCGGCGCGAACATCTCTTCGCGGTTGATGCGCATGTCGTTGCGCGTGCCTGCGAAGACGGCCGGTGCCATGTAGTGGCCTTCGGTCGCGCGTTCCAGCGGCGTGCCGCCGCACAGAAGCTCGGCCCCCTCACCCTTGCCGATATCGACATAGCCCAGATTCTGCGCCAGTTGCTCTTTCGAGACGACAGGCCCCATCTGGGTGCCATCCTCCAGCGCATGTCCCACCTTCAGCGCCTGTGCCGCGGCGACAAGCTTCTCGACAAAGGCGTCGTGAACGGCTTCATGCACGATCAGCCGCGAGGCGGCGGTGCATTTCTGTCCGGTGCCGCCAAAGGCCGAGCCGGCGGCATGGGCGACGGCCAGATCCAGGTCGGCATCGTCCATGACGATCATCGGGTTCTTCGACCCCATCTCCAGCTGGACCTTGGTCATGTTCGCGATCGCCGAGGCGGCAATGCCGCGCCCGACCGGGACCGAGCCGGTAAAGCTGATCGCATCGACCTCGCGACTTTCGACCAGCCGCTGGCCGACCGCGCGGCCCGGACCCGTCACCAGGTTGAACAGCCCGGCCGGAATGTCCTGCCTGGCAATGATTTCGGTCAGGGCGACGGCGCTGGCGGGGGTCAGGTTCGCAGGCTTCCAGACAACGCCGTTGCCGAAGGCCAGTGCGGGCGCGATCTTCCAGGCCGGGGTCGCCACGGGAAAGTTCCAGGGCGAGATGATGGCGACGACGCCCAGTGGCTCGCGACGCACGTCGATCTCGATGCCGGGCCGCACGCTCTCGGCCAGGTCGCCCTGATTGCGCAGCACCTCGCCGGCAAAATAGGTAAAGAACTGTCCGGCGCGATAGACCTCGCCCTTGCCCTCGGCAAGCGGCTTGCCCTCTTCGCGTGAAACGATCTGCCCGATCTCTGCGGCGCGAGCCATCAGCTCGGTGCCGATCGCCATCAGCACATCGTGGCGCTTCTGGATCCCGGCGGCGACCCATGCCGGCTGAGCCCGGCGCGCGGCAGCAAGCGCCGCGTCCAGCTGGTCCGCGCTGGCTTGCCCATAGTGACCGATCAGGTCCGCGATGTCGGAAGGATTGCGGTTCTCGATGGTCGAGTTGCCAGCTTCCCAACGTCCGTCGATGTATAATCCGGTGTTCTGCACGATTGACCCTCATCCTTGCTGTAAACAAGACTAGCGGGTCACAGCGAATTCAGGCAATCTTGAAGTTCTTAACGTTATTTCAGGAAAAATGAAATGGCTATCAAGCTGGAGATGCTGCGCCTCTTTCGGATCGTCGCCGAGCAGGGCTCGCTTGGTGCGGCATCCTCGCTTGTCGGCCGCACCCCCTCGGCGATCTCCATGTCGCTGGCGCAGCTGGAGGCGGACATCGGCGCCCCTCTGTTCGAAACGGATCGAAAGAACCGGCTGACGCCACTGGGCCAACTCGTCCTGCTGGAAAGCGGGCGCGCAGCAGATGCATTCTCGCGCAGCGTCGAGGCCATTCGCCGCCACGCCGTCTCGACCGCAGGCACCGTTCGCATCGCGGCGGTGCCCTCGGCGGCGAATACGATCCTGCCCACGGCGATTGCCGCGTTCAGCCGCGTGCGACCCAATGTCAGGCTAGAGATCAGCGATGTGGACAGTGCCGCGGTCCGCCGGCGCGTCAAGACCGACGAAGCCGATATCGGGATCATGTCGGCCTCGGTCCTCGACCCATCGGACGGCCATGTCGTGCTTGAAGACGACCTTGGCATCGTCTGCCGCTCGGACGGCGCAATCGCGCGCGAGGCCGGGAACGGGGCAAAGCTTTCATGGGGCCTTCTTGAGCAGGAACCGCTGATCGCCAACCCCCTATGTCATCTTGTGCGACATCCCTGGATTCCGGACTTGCTGTCACGCTGCAACCTCGAAGCCCGGAATACGACTGCGCTTCTGTCCTTTGTGCGGGCCGGGCTGGGGGCTACGGTGCTTCCCGCAAGTGCGATGCAGCACCAGCCTGAAGACCTGACCTTCCTTCTGCCCCGCGATCCCGCCACACGCAGGCAACTGCGGATGATCCGCGACACGAACAGACATCTTGGGCCGGCGGCCGAGGCGTTCTGGACCTCGTTGCTGGAAATCGGGCGTCAGTCCGGGACGGGCTGACGCAAGATCCGAAGGAGTGAACCGGACGCCGAGATTTCTCCGGGCCCGCGGCGACGGCCGTCCGATTGCGGCCATGATCCGTCTGCCGAGCGCGGTGCAGTCGCTCGGGACGGCAATGCCGCATCGGAATTCGGCGACCTGTCGGCCAAAGTCCCGCGCCATGCACCGCCGGCCCGGCAGTTCCGGGCATTGCATCCCTGTCTCGGCCCGGCTTCGGCGGTGGCATCCGCTTCATCGTCGCCACCGGGCACGACCCAGACAGGCAGAGCCGGATCGGCGCAGCGGAGAGGCAGAAGCAAGAGCCCGGAGAAACCTTCACGGTCATGCCGCGAAAGGGGTGCCTGGAGGATCGTGCGGAATTGCGACCTTCACCCGCCGTTCAAGATGTCAGCGGAACGTCCTGGTCGAGGGATGAGATGGTGCTGCTTGAAAGAGAGAACTTGAACTCTCTTTTTGAGACCCTGCAAGAGTGGGAACGCCATCTCGCGTATTTAGACCTTGACGGTCTGGAGCGCGACCATGACGAACATAAGGAATAACTTCAACGGCTTAGCAGACTGGCGGCTTCCCGACGCGCCGGAGCCGGTGAAAGCGCCTGCTGCAACGCAAACAAGCGGGAAACCCAAGCCCTTCTCACTGCGCCTGAGCTTCGACGAACGGGCGCGGCTAGAACAGGATGCGTCCGGCATGGCACTCGGGGCGTATATCCGCGACCGGCTTTTCGGTGAGGATGCTGCGCCGCGCCAGACGCGCGGGCATTTTCCAGTCAAGGATTATGCGGCGCTCGGGCGCGTGCTAGCTGCTCTTGGCCAGTCACGCCTGTCCAGCAACCTCAACCAGCTCGCCAAGGCGGTGAACACAGGCTCGCTGCCCGTCACACCGGAAACCGAGGCCGATCTGCGGCAAGCCTGCAAGGACGTGCAGGCGATGCGGCGCGATCTGCTGATTGCGCTCGGCCTGCACGAAACGGGGTCAGGCTCGAAAGCCGGATGGGATTTGAAGCCATGATCCTCAAGGCCAAAGAGCGCGGCGGCGGAGCGCAACTCGCCCGTTACCTGCTTTCGATGCGGGACAATGATCATGTCGATCTGCACGAGGTTCGCGGCTTCGTCGGCGAGGACCTGCTCGACGCCTTTCGCGAAGTCGATGCCATCGCTAAAGGCACGCGCTGCGAAAATTACCTGTTCTCGGCCAGCCTCAACCCGCCTGGCGGCGAAACCGTCACAACCTCCGATTTCGAGAATGCCGCCGATGAGGTCGAGCGCAAGCTCGGCCTCGAAGGCCAGCCCCGCGCCATTGTGTTCCACGAGAAAGACGGACGGCGGCACGCGCATGTCGTCTGGTCGCGGATTGACGCAGAGCGGATGCGTGCGATCAACCTGCCGCATTACAAGATACGCCTGCGGGATGTGTCGCGCGAGCTATTCCGCAGCCATGGCTGGGAAATGCCGAAGGGGCTGCGCGAGTGGCGGGAGTGCGATCCGCTCGGCTACACGCGCGCGGAATGGCAGCAAGCGCGGCGCGTCGGGCTCGATCCGAAGCAGCTCAAGGCGCTGTTTCAGGAATGCTGGAACCGCTCGGACACCGGCACGGCCTTCGCCCAGGCCCTCAAGGAACGCGGCTTCATGCTGGCGCGTGGAGACCGGCGCGGCTTTGTCGCCGTCGATTATCGCGGCGAAGTCTATGCGGTGGCACGGCAGGCGGGCGTGAAGACCAAGGATGTTGCCACGCGGCTCGGTGATCCCGAAGCCTTCCCTTCGGTCGATGAAGCCCGCACCTACATCGCCGCCCGCATGTCGGAGCGCATCAAGGGCTTTATCCGGCAAGCGGAACTGGAAGCCGGACAGGGCCGGAAGGCGCTGGAAGCGGAACGCAACGAACTGGCCGCGCGACATCGGCAGGAACGGCAAACGCTCAAAGATACACACGAAAAGCGCTGGATAGCGGAAACCAAGGCGCGAGCAGCAAGGCTACCGCGCGGGTTCTCTGGCCTCTGGCATCGCCTGACCGGCAAATACAGCAAGATCAAACAGCGCAATGAGCGCGAAGCGTGGGCCGCCCTGCTGCGGGATCGCGCCGAGTGCGATGGCATGATTGCCAGCCAGCTCGACGAGCGCCGCGCTCTGCAAGAGCGGGTTCGGGAACGGCGCGAACGGCAGCAAGCCGATCTGCTTTTGCTGCGCGAGGATGTTGCCCGCTACCAGACCATGGCTTTGCCGGAACGCGAGTCAGAGCGTCCCGACCCGGAAACGCAACGCGAAGAACGCAAGGAACAACGCCGCCGCGACCGAACACGGGATCGCGGTTTTGAACGATAGAGAAAGGAGGCTCGAAATGAGCAAGCCCGACTGGATCACCTATGTCCCGCGCCGCGTCTATGATGCGGCGCGGCGGCTGGAAGCGGCCTGCGAGCGCTGCGGCTGCCCCTCACCGATTGGCGTGGCCGAATATCGCTCGGGTTTCCGGCCAACGCTGGCGGGGCGCGTCCTCTGGCGGCAGGTCTGGTGCTTTATGATGGAAGACCACAACGTCTCGGACATCTACGAGATTGCCTTTGTCGTCGTGGATGATCCGGAATTTGACTGCATCTATTCGACTACGCCAGATCGCTTGAACTAAATTTCTCGCAAAAAAGATACTGTTAAACCGTCTAACCGCTATCATTTCTTGAAACTCTGGAAGCTATTTCTTCAACTTCGTTTGCTTGATCCCTTAGACTCTTTTGCGCGACGCCGAGCAGCTCTTTTAGAACACCATCAGGGCATTCCCGACGGCCCTTAACCCAACCCCTCACCGTGTCGTGGGCAACGCCTAGAAGATCCGCAGCCTCCCGCTGCGTTAGGAGCGCGGCCTCCAATAAGACGTGAAAATCAGTTTTATCTTTTCCATTATCTTCTCTACTCATGTGCTGATCCTGCAAAGGTGCTACAAAAATAGCACTTAAACCTCAAATTATTCAAAATTATCACTCAGAATACCTTAGACTGACGCAAAATTTCCACCAAAAAAAATTAAACTGAGACGCACGCAAATAACTGTCTGCATGTTCCGTCTTTCGACGGCCCTTCCAGCATGGAAAGGGTTGAGTGCAACGAATTAGTTCTGAGGAGCTTCGGTCGTAGGCATTATTCGCTTTGGGCATGATGCGAGAGATAGAATCCTCCTCCTGCGCCCGCCCATCGACGCTTCCGGAAATCATGAATGTCAGAAAGGGCTGCACATACGGCCAAGGCGGTGTGCCTGCTCCACCTTGTTGCGCCCGAAGGTGTCCGATAGCAGCCGCTTCCTGCGCCTCCTGATCCCGAAAAGGCCCGAATTGGTCGGGTCGCAAACGGAAAAGGAGGATCACATGATCACGCTACTCACCATACACGAACTGCACGGCCTGACGGCCCAGGAACTCGGCGAACTGCATCAGCTTTTTTCGATGCTGTTGCTCGAAACCGAGCCTGACACGCCGGATCGCCGCAACATACTGGCGAGCCTCGAAAACATCGAACGCGCAATGGGCTATAAAGCCAGACCGGCGGCACGGTCGCGCTGCAAGCCCTGACGTGCCGCGCAGCCCGCCAGAGACGGCCTGCGCTCTGGCTGGCGTTCAAAGCGGCCAAGTAACCGGCCACAGAACCGGCCATCTTGACGGCCACAAACTTACTGACATCGACCTTAAACCCATGCTATGATTGATTAACTTAGATCATGGAAGCTGCCATGAAAGCGGCCAAAATCGAGGATACATGACGCTACGGGATGATAAAGAGACAATAGGCTTGTTCGAGCCGTTGATGGTCAGCGAGGGTTCGCCGCACAGGGGCGAGCTGAACGATCTTGCTCTCGATCTGGCCGCGCGCGCCGCCGCCTTCCGCAGCAGCCTGCCGGATCAGGTTGCGGCGGCGCTGGCCACGCTCATCCGCTCCATGAACTGTTACTACAGCAACCTGATCGAAGGTCACAACACGCACCCTATCGACATCGAGCGCGCCCTTCATGACGATTACAGCACTGATCCAGAAAAGCGCGACCTCCAGCTCGAAGCCAAAGCGCATATCGCCGTCCAGAAATGGATCGATGACGGCGGGCTGGCCGAGTCGCCGACATCACCGGCGATGATCAGCGAGATTCACCGGCGCTTCTGTGAGTTGCTGCCCGAAGACCTGCTCTATGTAGAAATGCCGAGCACCGGCGAACGCATCCGCGTTGTGCCAGGCGAATTCAGGGAAAGCGATGTGGTGGTTGGCCGTCACGTCGCGATCAGTCCAGGTGCAGTGTCGCGCTTCCTTGACCGGCTTGATCAAGCCTACCGTAAGGCGGGCCGGATCGAGTCGATCCTCGCATCGGCCTGTGCACATCACCGGCTGCTGTGGGTTCACCCGTTTCTGGACGGCAACGGGCGCGTGGCGCGCCTGATGTCCTATGCCATGCTGCGCGATTCTCTGAACACTGGCGGGCTTTGGTCGGTCGCGCGCGGCCTTGCGCGCAACGAAGCGGCCTACAAGAAACACTTGCAGGCCTGCGACGAGCCAAGGCGCGGCGACCGTGACGGGCGCGGCACGCTGAGCGAAGCGGCGCTTGCCTCCTTCGCTAAATTCTTCCTGCAAACCTGCATCGATCAGGTGCAATTCATGGAAGGTCTGATGAAGCCGGACCGACTGCGTGACCGGATCATGATCTGGGCGGAAGAAGAAATTCGTGGCGGGCGGCTTCCCCCAAAATCCGACGCGGTTCTGCGCGCGATCCTCTATGAAGGTGAACTGCCGCGCGGCGCGGTAGCCGACATTCTGGGTGCGAGCGACCGTACGGCGCGGCGCGTAACCTCGGCCCTGATCGATGCGGGCGCGCTGACATCGGAAAGTTCGCGCGCGCCGTTGGTTCTGGCCTTTCCGGCAACGCTTGCAGGGCGCTGGATGCCTGGCCTGTTTCCAGAGCAATAATGCTGCACTCCAATGCACTCCTACCATCATCCGGCTGGCCGCGAGGCCAGCCGAAATTTTTCGCCCACGGCAAAGAAAAATTTGGCCCGCAAATGCTATCCTTTGCGGGCCGGAGGTAGTCATGTGGCGCGGAATAGCCGCAAGATATACCCTTTATCAGAATACAAAATTTTTCCGCCTAGAGCAAAGAAAGCTGCGGGGTCATCTCTGCTTCCAGCTTACTCCGGAAGGTCCCGAGGGCCGGATTCCGATCAAACCGCTCCTGCTTGTCGCACCGCTCCAGCAGACGCTGAACGGCCCATCTGCGAGCGGCCAGAGCGTTCTTGAAGGCGATCCCGTCCCAAACGGTTGCAGGGCCGCCGGAACCGGAATCCGGCGCGTTGAAATCGCGGGCGACATGCCAGTAGCCTTTTCCGGTCCTGTAAAGGCGGATAGTGGCGGAATAACCCTTGTGCTCGACCCTGACCTTCTCGGTGATGTTATCGAGAACGCCGTGCTTGTTGCAGCTCGCGCCCCAAAGGCTTGCCGCTTCCCGAACGGCTTCCTCGCTTGCAAAATAACGCTCGCCGAATTTCTGCCTGATCGCGTGCAGATCGCAACGCATGTCGATAATATCGTTTGATTGAAGTTGGTTCATGTTCTTATCCTTTCTGTTTGAATTCTAAATGGCCGAAGCCGCCGCTTACGCGGCGACTCCTTCCTGCTGCTCAGGTTCCTCGATGACGGGCTGCAAACCGTGCAGGAAATCCGCTGCACGCTGCGCATGGGCGGCGGCGCTGAAAATCGCCCGCTTGTCATCGCGCAGCACCTTGAGCCAGCTCTGGATATAGGCGGCATGATCGGTGCCTGGCTCCGGCGTCAGTGTCAGATCGGCGCAAAGAAACGCCGCGCCCAGCTCGGCGACCAGCTCTTCGCGGGCATAGCCTTCATCGCCCCACCGCTTGCGCCCGAATTCACGGTCAAGGCGCTTTTCGTGCTTCGTCCAGTGAGTCAATTCATGGGCCAAGGTCGCATAATAGGCTTCAGGGCTGCGGAAGCTCTCGAAATGCGGCATCTGCACATGATCGCTGCCGCCGCTGTAATATGCCCTGTTCCCGCCGCTGCGGATGTCCGCCCCCGTGGCGGCGAAGAATTCCTCGGCATGGTCGATCCGCTGCGCGGGGTCGATGACCGGCTCGGGCTTGCTGTAGAAATGCTCGGGCAGCCCTTCGATCTGCTCGACGTTGAAGACGCTATAGCCCTTCATGAACGGGATTTTGCGCTCTTCCTCGCTGCCGTCGTCCTGCTCTTCGGTCTTGGTGATGGTGTTGGCATAGACAACAAGGTTGCCGCGCTCGCCCTTGCGGACGTGTGCGCCATATTCCTTGGCTTGGCGGTAGGTCATCCAGAACGGCGAGAGGTAGCCGCCTTCCATGGCCGCGCCCCACAGCATCAGCACATTGATTCCGCTGTAGGCCATGCCGTTATGGCGCAGCGGCTTGATGATCCGCCCGTCCATGTTTCCGGCGGACCATGGCTTGTGCCATGTCAGTTCGCCTTGCTCCAGATCGGCAATGATCTTGTCTGTAACTTTCTGGTAAATGTCCTGTTTCATTGGCCCTTTCTCCTTTTAAAGCCGGTTGCACATGCAACCGGACTAGGCCCGCGCCAATGAGCGGGGGGAGACCGTCAGGACCGCAGACAGCGGAGGGGGATCACCCGTCCTGCACAAGCCAAAGGCGCGGAAGGACGGGGAGACCGCTGGCTGCGCCCGCAGCTCTTGCGGAGGGCTTGGTCTTGACGGAGGACGGGGCCGCAGGCCCCCAATAGGAAAGAAAGCGTCAGCCCGTCAGGGCTGGCCAAAGCTGCGCAAGGGATGGAAGCCGAATGGCCGAGACAAGCCAGCGGCGCAGGCTCGGTTCACGACAGCCCGTCCGCGAAGCGGTGCGTGCAACCCTCGAACCCTTAATCTATGGTAACATCTGAGTGAGCCCCCGACTGCCTGATGACACCCAGAAATCAGCTAATTTGGTTCACGAGCCTGCACTCATGAACTGTTTTGGGAAAATTTATAGCCTCTTTCCTACGCTCTAATCTATTGATCTAACAATTTTTTTCTTCGATTTCATCAATACTATGTGTGGCACTGTCTCTAGAGATATGTTACGCTTTCAGGCAAATTTTGCTTCATCGAGCAAACGCGAAACAACGATGGAGCAACCGATGGATGAACTGACGAACCTTGCTGACCTTCTCTCTGGCCTGCCGCCTGGGGTGTTGGTCTTGATCTTGATCTTGGCGGCATTCGGCTTAGCGGCCTACGCGATCTACGCGGTGGTGACAGTAGCGAAAAAGGAGAGGTGATGGCGATACAGAAGTGGGTACCTCTGCCCTCGACTTGGATCGAGGAACACGGCCTGAAGAAATTCCAGTGGAAATACGGTGGGTCGGACAACACTGCGGCACTGATGGCACTGGTTGTGATTGCGCACTACGTGGACTCGGAGACTGGCTTAGCGAAAATAACGTACGACCAACTCTGCACCGCGACCGACGTTAGCCGCGCGAAGCTGTCAAGAGGGCTCAGCATACTGGAGAAACGCGGCATTGTTAGACGCTGGCAAAACGGGCGCAGTTCGTTCGAACTTGTCGGCTATGACTTGACCAGCGGATGGTGCAAACTTCCAGCCAAACCGCTTTATGTCGGCCCAGTTGTTGAAGCGTTTCGGTACTTCCGTTTGCGAAGCAAGGCAGAACTGAACGCGATCAAGCTTTACCTACTGTTTGCCGCGCGGCGTGGTAGGGACACGAACCTTGCGAACATCAGCTTCGATAAGATCAATGAATACTCGGGTATTCGGCGTGATGAGATCAAAGCAGCAACGAGCCTGCTCGCATCACTTTCTTTGGTCTATATTGAGCGGGTGCCAAGCGCATCCAATGACTATGGAGTGGCAAACGCCTACCGCTTGGCTGGACTGGAGACATCCGTCCACATGGGTACAAGAGGCCGCCAGTTCGATGCCGCAGAATTCGAGTTTCCGAGCGAATAGGAAGCAAAGAGCGGACTTTAGGACGAACCGGATTCTTTAGATAACTGCTGATAGGTCTTTGTCATGATGGCCAGTGTGTCCTATCCTCCCCCGAATAGGAGAACTGTGTTTGCCGCGCCCCTTGTCACGGCCGCGAGGTTTGTAAGATCAACATCAAATCGCACATTGTGGATCGGAGAACCCGCATCGATGGCAGGAACAGGAATGTCACTTGCTGAATAGATTTGGAAGCTGTCTTCCTCTGGGTAGGCTTGAAGCTTCAAATTGCTTTGATAGATATCTTTCCCACCCTTCACGAGGCACTGCCGCAGAAAAGCGCTGCGCAATTCGTTGTCGGCAATCTGGTCACCGATAGCGTCCATCAATTCACCAACAGTTCGGCCCGCGGGCAATTCAACAACACACAAAGATAGGATGTATGCTTCGTAACTTCCTGCTGGACGAAGCTGATCCAAGGCAAAGCGGTGTTTGGGTGTTGATGACAACGTAGTCTTCACGTCCAGAACGAACGTCTCAGTCACGAAGTCGTACTTTGCCGTTTTTTGCGAACTCCAGGACCGAACGGCATCATCAACATTATTGGACTGAGTGATCGCAAATAGCTCGCCCCAAAGGCCAAGCTGATCCCTGGGGGAACCGTCGATCTGACTGAAAAGGGATGCGACTTCTTGTATACTTTCGGCAATTCTTGGATTACTCATCCGAGCAGAACTGAGGAAACGTTCTTCTAGAATTTTGACGAAGAGGCGAACAATATCGGGATCGGCTTCTTTGAGGCGTATTATTGTGTAGCAGCCGTTATGTTCTTGATCGTCTTCCGTTTCAATAGTGCAGAGGCGAGAAAACTCTACATCAACGGAACGGAGAACAATATCTGTTCGAATATCGTTCGCGTCTGCTGGCAGCAACAGCGCCGGATAGCAAAGCTGGAACGGGAGAAGATTCGACTGTCTGATCGCGCGAGCCGTATCGTGCCGCCGAAGGGGAGGTTTGAAGAGTTTATCGAACTATCGCTCGAATTTCTGGCAAGGCCTTGGAATCTTTACGAAAATGGAAGCCTGACCATGAAGCAAACAGTGCTTCGATTGGCCTTTCCGGAGGCCCTGCGATACTCACGGGAAAACGGTTATCGAACTATAAAAACCGCCTTTCCCTTCAAGGTGTTAGCGGGATTCTGTAACCAAAATAGCGAGATGGTGCTGTGAGAGAGGATTGAACTCTCGACCTCTCCCTTACCAAGGGAGTGCTCTACCACTGAGCTACCACAGCATGACCTTCGTCGATGGCGCGACCGTCGAAACGATCAGCCTGAAAAAAGCCCTACAGACCCGGCGGCTTCGCGTCCAGTCCCTCAGCCACGCTCGGGGCGGCATGGGGGCGACGGCGCAGCGCCTTCGTGCAGCGGCGTTTAGACAAAGTGATCGTCGCGCGCAAGGGGGCTGGCGCCAGTTTTCGGGACTTTCGATGGCGGTTCGGGTGTCGGCATTGCTGGACTGTCAGGGCGACCGGGGCTAACAGGGCGGGATGACCGGTGGCAAGACAGATGATGACGGCAAGGCGGCGCGCGCGGAACGGCTGCGGGCGGCGCTGCGCGCGAATCTTCAGCGTCGCAAGGCGCAGGCGCGCGCGCGGGCCGAGCAGGCGGGCCGGATCGGCGAAGAGCAAGGCAGCAAGACAGGCAAGGACGACAGCTAGATGGACCAGATCATCGTTCGCGGGAACGGCGCATTGAAGGGCGAGATCCCGATCGCGGGTGCAAAGAACGCCTGCCTGACACTGATGCCCGCCACGCTGCTGACCGATCAGCCGCTGACCCTGACGAACGCGCCGCGCCTGTCCGACATCCGGACCATGACCGAACTGCTTGAAAGCCTGGGGGCCGAGGCCGCCAGCTTGCAGGACGGGCAGGTCCTGGCCATGTCCAGCCACGCGCTGACCAGCCACCGGGCGGAATACGATATCGTGCGCAAGATGCGGGCCTCGATTCTGGTGCTGGGGCCGATGCTGGCGCGCGACGGGCGGGCCGAGGTGTCGCTGCCGGGCGGCTGCGCGATCGGTGCTCGTCCGGTCGATCTTCATCTCAGCGCGCTGGAAGCGATGGGTGCGGCACTGGACCTGCACGACGGTTATGTCTTTGCCAAGGCACCCTCCGGCGGACTGAGGGGCGCGATCATCGACTTTCCACTGGTCTCGGTCGGCGCCACGGAAAACGCGCTGATGGCGGCCACGCTGGCGCGCGGGACGACGGTTCTGAAAAACGCCGCGCGCGAGCCCGAGATCGTCGATCTGGCGCGCTGCCTGCGGGCGATGGGAGCCCAGATCGATGGCGAGAGCACCGGCACCATCACGGTGCAGGGGGTCGACGCGCTGCATGGCGCGACCCATCCGGTCGTCACCGACCGGATCGAGCTGGGCACCTATATGCTGGCTCCGGCCATGTGCGGCGGTGAGGTCGAGCTGCTGGGCGGCCGCATCGACCTGCTGGCCGCGTTCTGCGAGAAGCTGGATGAGGCAGGCATCAGCGTCGAGGAAACCCCGCGCGGCCTGACGGTGTCGCGCCGGAACGGTCGCGTCCGGGCCGTCGATGTCACGACCGCGCCCTATCCGGGCTTTCCGACCGACCTTCAGGCGCAGTTCATGGCCTTGATGTGCCTCGCCGACGGCACCAGCGTGCTGGAGGAAACGATTTTCGAGAACCGCTTCATGCATGCGCCAGAACTCACGCGCATGGGTGCGCGGATCGAGGTGCATGGCGGCCACGCCACCGTCACCGGTGTCGAGAGGCTGCGCGGCGCGCCGGTGATGGCCACGGATCTGCGCGCCTCGGTCAGCCTGATCCTTGCCGGCATGGCCGCAGAAGGGCAGACCACCGTCAGCCGGGTCTATCATCTGGACCGGGGATATGAGCATGTCGTGCGCAAGCTGCGCGGCGTGGGAGCTCATATCGAGCGCGTGAAGGAGGACTGATCATGGCCCAGGACGCCCGTTTCGCCGATGCCGATCCGCGCCCGCTGGCGCTGAGGGCCGAGGACGAGGACGACCTGCGGATCGTGTCTGCCCTTGTGCAGGACTCGATCCTGCCGGCCTCCGAGATCAGCTACGATCCGCGGACAAGGCGTCTGGCGCTGCTGATCAACCGTTTCCGATGGGAGGACGTGGAACAGGCGCGTGCCGAGGGCCGCGGCTACGAACGCGTCAGGTCGCTGCTGATCATCAGCGATGTGCGGCACCTGAAAAGCGACGGAATCGCCCGCGACACGGACACGGTTCTGGAACTGCTGACGCTGGACTGGGCGGCGGGCGAGGATGGGACCGGCGGATTGACGCTGGAATTCGCGGGCGACGGCGCCTTGGCGGCCGAGGTCGAATGCATCAATGTGGACCTGAGGGATGTGTCGCAGCCCTATCTCGCCCCGTCGGGCAAGGTCCCCGAGCACCCCGAATGACCCTGGGTCCAGGGTTGGACGAACCGATCGCCCTCGTCTGAAGGCCGGATTTGGCCGCTGGCGGCGGCGGCGCGGCGGTCAGGATCGGCGGCGGGCCGGAACCTCTGGACGGTGAGGCTGCAAGGCGCGGCTTTTCCCTGTCGCCGTTGGTCAGGCCCACGCAATATGGCACCGGGCGCTTGAGGCGGCGGGGGGTTGCGGCTAACAAGGCGCAACGCAGGATCTCGGGGAAGATGCCGATGCCGGTCACGCTGAACACATCCGACGCCGATTTCGAGGCGCGCTTTGCGGACATGCTGTCGGCCAAGCGTGAGGATTCCACCGACGTGAACGACGTCGTCGCGGCGATCATCGCCGATGTGCGCGACCGGGGCGATGCCGTCCTGTGCGCCCTGACGGCGCGTTTCGACCGGCTGGATCTGACCCCGGACCGGCTGCGCTTTTCGCCGGACGAGATCGCGGCCGAGGTCGCGAAGGTGTCCGATCAGGACCGCGCCGCGCTGGGTTTGGCCGCAGAACGGATCCGCGCCTATCACGCCCGCCAGATGCCCGCGGATGCCAGTTGGACTGATCCGGAAGGTGCCATGCTTGGCTGGCGCTGGTCGGCGGTGTCGGCGGCCGGGCTGTATGTCCCGGGCGGGCAGGCGGCCTATCCGTCGTCGGTGCTGATGAACGCGATACCGGCGCGGGTCGCCGGCGTCGAACGTCTGGTTATCTGCGTGCCCACGCCGGGCGGCGTGGTGAGTCCGCTGGTGCTGCTGGCGGCGCAGATCTCGGGCGTGGACGAGATCTATCGCATCGGCGGCGCCCAGGCGATTGCCGCGATGGCCTACGGCACCGACACGATCGCGCCGGTGGACAAGATCACCGGTCCGGGCAACGCCTATGTCGCTGCCGCCAAGCGGCAGGTGTTCGGGCGTGTCGGCATCGACATGATCGCGGGTCCGTCAGAGGTGCTGGTGATCGCCGAGGGGCCGCAAAACCCCGACTGGCTGGCGCTGGATCTGCTGGCGCAAGCCGAACATGATGCCGACGCGCAGTCGATCCTGATCGTCACAGACCCGGCGCTTGGCCATGCGGTCGCGGGCGCGGTGGACCGGATCCTGCCGACATTGCCGCGCGCCGAGATCGCCGGCGCCAGCTGGCGCGATTATGGCACGATCATCGTGGCCCGCGACCTCGCCGAGGCGGTCGCGCTGTCGAACCGCATCGCGCCCGAACATCTGGAACTTTGCGTGGACGACCCCGAGGCGCTGGCCACCCAATGCGTCCATGCCGGGGCGATCTTTCTTGGCGCCCACACGCCCGAGGCGGTCGGCGACTATGTCACCGGTCCGAATCACGTCCTGCCGACCGCGCGGTCGGCGCGGTTCTCGTCCGGGCTTTCGGTCCTCGATTTCCTCAAGCGGACGACCATCGCGCGGCTGACGCCCGGTGCCCTGGCCGCGATCGGACCGGCGGCGGTGCGGCTGGCGGTGTCCGAGGGCTTGCAGGCGCATGGCGCATCGGTCGAGGCGCGGCTGGCGCAACTGAACGAAAGGGCCCAGGAATGAGCCGCCTGACACGCATCGAGATCAACGATTCCGCCATCGCGCCCGCGACGCCCGAGATGGAGCAGGAACGCAGCGTGGCGATCTTCGACCTGATCGAGGACAACAGCTTTGCGGTGCCGGGACGCGACGGACAGCCGGTTCCCGACGGGCCCTATATCCTGGACCTCGCGATCCGCGAAGGCCGTCTGGTCTTTGACCTGAGCAACGAGTCCGAAGACAAGGTGGCGGAGTTCCACCTGTCGCTGGGGCCTTTCCGGCAGGTGGTCAAGGACTACTTCCAGATCTGCGAAAGCTATTTCGACGCCGTCAAGAAGCTGCCCACCGCGCAGATCGAGGCGATCGACATGGCGCGGCGCGGTATCCATAACGAGGGCGCGCGAACCTTGCAGGAGCGGCTTGAGGGCAAGGCCGAACTGGACATCGACACGGCGCGTCGCCTGTTCACGCTGATCTGCGCGCTGATCCCGCAAAGCTGAGACCATGCCGCAGGACAAGATACCCCATTCGATCCTGTTCTGTTGCGATCACAACGCCATCCGCTCGCCGATGGCGGAGGGCATGATGAAGAAGTTCTACGGCCGTTCCGCCTATGTCCAGTCGGCCGGTGTCAAGAACGATATGGAGATCGACGGCTTTTCCATCGCGGTATGCGAGGAGATCGGCGTCCACCTGTCAAATCACCGCAGCCGCAGCTTCGAGGAAATGCAGGACTGGGGTGACGATCTGGGCGGTTTCGACCTGATCGTGGCGCTGTCGCCGGCGAGCCAGAGGCTGGCGCTGGAAATGACCCGCGTCTTTCATCTGGACGTGGAGTACTGGCCGATCATGGACCCGACCGGACTGGCCGAGAGCCGCGAGGCCAAGCTGGCGGTCTATCGCAAGACCCGCGACCAGATCCGCGCCAAGATGATCGAAAGATTCGGCGCGCCCGAAGCGTGATTCTGTCCGCCGGGCGCGCACGGGACACGCGTCGCCGCCGCTGTTCAGGCTCGGTGCCAGTGCAGGGGCGCATCCCACACGGGCCGGCAGATTTCAGATCTCACCTCGTCGCGGGTCAGGCCCATATCGCGCAACTGCGCGTCGCTGATGCTGTCCAGCCTCAGGGTGGTCTGATGCGTGTCGAACGCGGTCAGGATGCGCTCGAGCCAGTTGGGGCGGGGAATGATGCCGCGGCCGGTCACGACGCGAAGCAGGGCCGATTTCTGTGCCATAGTTCAACTCCAATGATGTGGTGCATCACTGAATGTGATACACATTGCCATATACATGCGGATAATTGATATATACTGCGGCGCAACCCATCTGTGAAACGAATGATATTGATCCTTCCCATCAATGAGGTTGAACAATGCGAAATCTCGACATCGCCACTCTGCGGTCGCTGCAGGCGGTCGCGGAATATGGTGCGGTCACGCGCGCGGCCGAGGCGCTGAACATGACGCAAAGCGCGCTCTCGATGCAGATGAAGCGGCTGGAGGAACTGTTCGGTGAACGCATGCTGGCCAAGCAGGGGCGCGGGATCGTCTTGTCGGACTTCGCGGCCGAGTTGCTGCTGGACGCGCGCAAGCTGGTCGCGCTGAACGACCACATCGTCGCTCGCTTTACCGGCGAGCGTCCCGAGGGGCGGTTGCGCGTCGGGTTGACCAGCGACTGGATGTTCAATCGCGTCGCGCAGGCGGTCCGGGCGTTCAAGCAGGCCAATCCGCGCATCGAGTTGATCATCAACGATGGGCGCAGCAAGGATCTGCGGGTCGCGATGCGGCGCGGCGAACATGACGTGATCCTGACCACCGAATTCGATGCGCCGCCGGGCGCCATCCATCTGGCCAAGGTCGATCTGGTCTGGGCCGGTGCGTCGAATGGCAATGCCTGGACACAGCGGCCGCTGCCGGTCGCGAACTCTCCGCACTGCGCCTACACGCCGGTCGCTGAAGAGGCACTTGACCGTGCCGGGATCGAATGGTCGCAGACTGTGGCTGACGCGGGCAGCGACACATGGCGGGTTCTGGCGGCGGCAGATATTGGCGTGACATTGCTGCCGCGCGGGATCCTGCAACCCGGGCTTGAGCCGATCGATCATGGCGGCGCTCTGCCGCCGCTGCCGGCAACCTGGCTGAACGTCTATGTCGCCGATGGCCCGGCGCGATGCATGGCGGCCGATTTCACCGGATATCTGCGCAGCGCCATCTGTCAGGTCGCCGCCGTGGCCGCCTGAGGGCGACCGCGCCCGGCACGCCCTTCATGGCTCAGACGACCACGCCGGCCCCTTCGGTTGCCGGCCCTGCGACCGCGCGGAAGGCCGCGAACATCTCGCGTCCCATGCCTTCGCTGCTTGAGGCCGGATCGAAGGCGACCGGCTTGCGGTTGTCGAAATCCTCGGCGAGGCAGTCGATCGTTCCCATCGTGGCGTCCAGCCGGATCAGGTCGCCGTCCCGCACCCGCGCCAGCGGCCCGCCGACCGATGCTTCGGGCGAGATATGGATCGCCGCCGGCACCTTGCCCGATGCGCCCGACATCCGGCCATCGGTGACCAGCGCGACCTTGAGGCCGCGATCCTGAAGCACCGCCAGCGTCGGCGTCAGCGAATGCAGTTCCGGCATGCCGTTGGCGCGAGGGCCCTGGAACCGGACGACCACGATCGTGTCTTTTGTGAACTCGCCCGCCCGGAAGGCGGCCTTCACTTCTTCCTGATCCGCGAAGACGCGGGCCTTTGCCTCGATGACATGGCGTTCCTCGGCGACGGCGCTGATCTTGATGACGCCACGGCCCAGATTGCCTTCAAGCTGCTTGAGCCCGCCGGTGCGCGCAAACGGGTTGCTGGCAGGGCGAAGGATCCTGTCGTTCAGCGTGTCATGGGCACCTTGTTCCCAGCGCACCCGCCCTCCATCCAGTTTCGGTTCGGCGGTATAGCCTTCAAGTCCGGTGCCGTGGATCGTCTTGACATCCTCGTGCAGCAGCCCTGCTTCCAGCAACTGCCCGATCATGTAGCCGATGCCACCCGCGGCGTGGAAATGGTTCACATCCGCAAGACCGTTGGGATAGACCCGCGCCATCAGCGGCACGGATTCCGAGATGTCGTGAAAATCCTCGATGTCGATCAGCACCCCTGCCGCCCGCGCCATTGCCGGGATGTGCATCACCAGATTGGTCGATCCGCCGGTGGCCATCAGGCCGACCATGCCGTTCACGAAGGCTTTCTCGTCCAGAACCTCGCCGGCGGGCAGATAGTCGTTGCCAAGCCGGGTGATCGCGGCTGCCCGCTCGACGCCGGTCACGGTCAGCGCCTCGCGCAGCGGCGTGTTGGGATTGACGAAGCTAGAGCCCGGCAGGTGAAGGCCCATGAACTCCATCAGCATCTGGTTCGAGTTGGCGGTGCCATAGAAGGTGCAGGTGCCGGGCGAATGATAGGACGCCATCTCGGCCGCCATCAGCACGTCGCGCCCGACCTCACCCGTCGCGAATTGCTGCCGGACCTTGGATTTCTCGTCATTGGGCAGGCCGGACGGCATCGGTCCGGCCGGAATGAAGACCGCCGGGATATGCCCGAATGTCGCCGCCCCGATGACCAGGCCCGGCACGATCTTGTCGCAGACACCCAGATACAGCGCCGCATCGAAACAGTCATGCGACAGTGCCACCCCTGTCGCCAAGGCGATGACATCGCGCGAGAACAGCGACAACTCCATTCCCGGACGGCCCTGCGTGACGCCATCGCACATGGCCGGAACGCCGCCCGCGACCTGGACGGTTGCACCGGCTGCGTGGCCCGCGCGGCGGATCAGGTCCGGAAATCGTTCATAGGGCTGATGCGCCGACAGCATGTCGTTATAGGCCGTGACAATCCCGAGATTGGGCTTGCGGGTCGTCGCCATGTCCTCCTTGTCATCCATCGCGGCATAGGCGTGCGCCTGGTTGCCGCAGGACAGATGTGCGCGACGCGGGCCATCCTCGGCGGCCTTGGCAATCTTCTTGAGATAGCCGTCGCGGGTCTTGTGCGACCTTTCGCGAATACGGTCTGTCACCCGATCGAGCGTGGCGTGCAGGGTCATCATGCGGCCTCCTCTGGCTTTGCGGTCAGTATACGCCGTTAGCGATAACGGTGCAACCATCGCTTGCGGTGAAACGACCGGATGCGCAAGGCGCGCGTTCATCACGAAGACGCGCGGTCAGGCGTCACCAGTGCGGCGGGCGCTGGTCGGCAAGCGGGACGGTCCCGCCAGCGTCCAGTTGCTGGTCAGCGGCCGTTCGCATCAGCAACCCGACTCGCCGGGTCAGCAGCGCGATCTCTGCGTCCTGCCGGGCGATCACCTCGCTGAGATCGTCGGTCACGCGGGTCAGATGCGCGAGCGTCTCCTCGAGATGCGCGATCCGGGTCTCGGCCTGCTTGTCCATGTCGCCCCCTTCCGTTACAGCAGCCTCGGATTTGGCCGAAAAGGCACAGCACCATGGCGAAAGATCAGAAAAAACAGCCCCGTCCCAAGGCCGAAACGCCCAGGGGCTTTCACGACTATCTTGGCGCGGACGTGACCGAGCGCAATACGATGCTGTGGGAAATCGCGAAGATCTATGAACTTCACGGCTTCGATCCGCTCGAGACCAGCGCCGTCGAGACGGTCGAGGCACTGGGCAAGTTCCTGCCCGACGTGGACCGGCCCAATGCCGGCGTCTTCGCCTGGCAGGAAGAGGCCGTTCCGGGCGGCGGCTCGGGCGAGTGGCTGGCGCTGCGCTATGACCTGACCGCGCCGCTGGCGCGTTTCGCGGCGCAGTTCCGCAACGATCTGCCGACACCCTATCGCCGCTATGCGATGGGACCCGTCTGGCGCAACGAAAAGCCCGGGCCGGGCCGCTTCCGGCAGTTCTATCAATGTGATGCCGATACGGTTGGGGCGGCCTCGGTGGCGGCCGACGCCGAGATCTGCGCGATGCTGGCCGATGCGCTGGAAGCCGTCGGCATCCAGCGCGGCGATTACATCGTGCGGATCAACAATCGCAAGGTGCTGAACGGCGTTCTGGAGGCCGCTCAGGTCCACAGCGATCAGGCCGAGGACGTGCTGCGCCAGATCGACAAGTTCGACAAGGTCGGCCGCGATGGCGTACTGGCCCTGCTGACCACGGGGCGCAAGGACGACAGCGGCGCCGAAATCGCGGGCGTCGGGCTGACCCAGACGCAGGCCGCGCCAATCCTGGCGTTCCTGACCTCGAAGGCCCAGGACAACGCGGCCACGCTGGACAATCTGCGTGCGGCGATCGGCGGATCGACGATCGGTGCCGAGGGTGTCGATGAGCTGGCCCAGATCGCCGCGATGCTGGCCGCGTTGGGCGTGGCCGAGGATCGCGCCGTGATCGACCCATCCGTGGTGCGCGGGCTTGGATACTACACCGGGCCGGTCTTCGAGGCCGAGCTGACCTTCGAGATCCTCGATGACAAGGGCCGCAAGCGGCAATTCGGCAGCGTCGCGGGCGGCGGGCGCTATGACGGGCTTGTCGAGCGCTTTACCGGCCAGAAGGTGCCGGCAACCGGGATCAGCATCGGCGTGGACCGGCTGCTGGCCGCGCTGCGCGCCAAGGGGCTGGCCGGGGCCGAGACGCAGGGACCCGTGGTCGTTACCGTCATGGACCGCGGCCGGATGGCCGAGTATCAGGCGATGGCCGCCGAATTGCGGAAGGCCGGTATTCGTTCCGAGGTCTATCTGGGCAACCCGAAGAATTTCGGCAACCAGTTGAAATATGCCGACAAGCGCGGCGCACCGGTGGCGATCATCCAGGGCGGCGACGAGGCCGCGCGAGACGTGGTGCAGGTCAAGGACCTTGTGCTTGGCGCCCGGATCGCGGCCGAGGCCAGCCACGAGGAATGGAAGGCCCAGCCCGCTCAGACCGAGGTGTCGCGCGCGGATCTGGTCGCGGAAGTCAGACGGGTTCTGGGATGATCCCCAAGCGTGACAAGCAGGCCGTGGGTCAGCGCCTGCTGGCCGCATTCCGCGATGCCGGCGCGGCCGAGATCGCGCCCGATATCCTGCTGCCGGCCGAAAGCCTGCTGGACCTGTATGGCGAGGATATCCGCGCCCGCGCCTATGTGACCCAGGATCCGATCCGGGGCGAGATGATGCTGCGCCCCGATTTCACCGTACCGGTCGTTCAGGCGCACATGGAAAACGGTGCCGAGCCCGCGCGCTACTGCTATCTGGGCGAGGTGTTCCGCAAGCAGGATATGGGCGATGAAAGGCCCCTGAACCCACGCGACAACGAATATCTGCAAGCCGGGTTCGAACTGTTCAGCCGTGACCCCGCGGCCGACGCCGAGTTGTTCGCATTGTTTCATCGGCTTCTGACAGGCCACGCCGTCACCGCAGAGACTGGCGATATGAGCCTCATTCTGGACGCCGTCCGGGCCTTGCCCCTGACCGACGCGCGCCGCGACGCGCTTTTGCACCATATCTGGCGGCCGGGTCGTTTCCAGAGATTGCTGGACCGGTTTGCCGCGCCGGTCGTGCCGCGCCGCTTTCCCGACACCGCCGCGCCCTGGACCGGGCTGCGAACCGATGCCGAGATGACGGCGCGGATCGCCCGGCTGCGCGCCGATACCGCAGTCCCGCCGCTGGCAGAGGTCTGGACCCGGCGGCTCAATCGGCTGCTGACCCTGCGCGCGCCCGGACCGACGGCGATCAGGGCCCTGAACGCGCTGGCCGAGGACTGGCCGGGCATCGCCGAAACTGCGGAGCGGATCGAGCGCCGCTTCGCTTCGATCGCCGCACGGGGGATCGATCCGGCCTCGGTGATCTTCGATGCCAGCCACGGTCGCGCGACGATGGAATATTACGACGGCTTCACCTTCAGCTTTCTGGCAGGCCGCGCGGGATGGCCGCCGGTCGCTTCGGGCGGACGCTATGACGCCCTGACCAGGGTTCTGGGCAAGGGGCGAGAAATCCCCGCCATTGGCGGTATCATCCGCCCCGGGCTGGTCGCCGAGATGGAGGTCGAAGCATGATCCGCCTGGGTGTGCCCTCGAAGGGGCGGCTGATGGAACAGAGCTTCGACTGGTTCGCGCAGCGCGGCGTGCGCCTGTCGCGCGCGGGCTCGGATCGCGAATACGCGGGACGCGTCGAGGGGGTGCGGGACGTGTCGCTGGTGCTGCTTTCGGCGGGCGAGATCCCGCGCGAACTGGCGGCAGGACGGATCGAGATGGGGGTGACCGGCACGGATCTGGTGCGCGAGAAGCTGCCCGGCTGGGCCTCGGATCTGGTCGAACTGGCGCCGATGGGTTTCGGACATGCCGATCTGATCCTGGCGGTTCCCGAGTGCTGGCGGGATTGCGAGACACTTGACGATCTGGCGTCGATCACCCGCGATTTCCGCGCGGCCCACGGGTTTCGGCTGCGGATTGCGACGAAGTATCACCGCCTGGTCCGGGCCTGGCTTGCGGCACATGAGGTTGCCGACTATCAGCTGGTGGACAGCCAGGGCGCGACCGAAGGCACGGTCGCCAATCAGACCGCCGAGGCGATCGCGGACATCACCTCGTCCGGGGCGACGCTGCGGGCGAACAATCTCAAGATCCTTGCCGAAGACCCGATCCTGCGCTCGCAGGCGACGCTGTTTGCCAATCGCGCGGCCGCCGGCCCCGAAATGCAGCGTTTTCTGGCGCAACTGGGTGTGACCGTCTAGCGGACCGCGCGAAAGGCTGGAGGTTCGCGGAACGCCAGGCTACAGCCCGACCAGCGCGCGGGCGAAGTCGTTCGCGTCGAATGCGTCCAAATCGTCGATCTGTTCGCCGACGCCGATCGCGTGGATCGGCAGCCCGAACCGGTCGGCCAGCGCGACCAGGACCCCCCCGCGGGCCGTTCCGTCGAGCTTGGTCATCACCAGCCCCGAGACATCGGCCAGATTGCGGAACGTCTCGACCTGGCTGATCGCGTTCTGGCCCGTGGTGGCATCCAGCACCAGAAGCGTGTTGTGCGGCGCGGACGGGTCCTTCTTGCGGATCACGCGGACAATCTTGGCCAGTTCCTCCATCAGGTCCTGGCGGTTCTGGAGCCGCCCGGCGGTGTCGATCAACAGCAGGTCGGCCCCGTCAGCCTCGGCCCGGGTCATGGCCTCGAAGGCCAGACTCGCGGGGTCGCTGCCCTGCGCGGCGACCATCACCGGCACACCGGCGCGCTGTCCCCAAACCTGAAGCTGCTCGACGGCGGCGGCGCGGAACGTGTCGCCGGCAGCGATCACCACATTCTTGCCCGCGGCCTTGAGCTGGCTGGCAAGCTTGCCGATCGTCGTCGTCTTGCCCGAGCCGTTCACGCCCACGACAAGCACGACCTGCGGCTTTTTCGGATACAGCGGCAGGGCGCGCGCGACGGGTGTCATGATCCGCGCGATCTCGGCAGCCAGAAGCTCCTTCAACTCGGTCGCCGAAAGGCGACGGCCCATCCGGCCCTCGGCGATGTTGGCGGTCACGCGCAGCGCGGTTTCGACGCCCAGATCCGTCTGGACCAGCATATCCTCGAGATCCTCGAGCATCGCGTCATCCAGTGCCCTGCGCGGCGCGTCGGGCGGGCTTTCGCCGCGTCTGAATATCCGTTCGACAAGTCCGCCCGACGCGGGCAGAGGCCGGGGTTGGGGCTGTGAAGGGGTCGCTGGCGAAGCCGCCTCGGTCACGCGCACCAACTCATCCAGTCCCTCGCCGATCTTCGAGGACGAGCGCGTCAGCCGCTCGCGCAGTTTCGTGAAAAACGACATGTCCGCTTCCTTTCCGTCGCGGCGAACCTATGCTGTCGCGGCGCCAAGGAAAAGCCGAAGCATGGGTTGGCGCGCGGTTTCCCCATTGCGCCGCGACCAGCGTGTTCGGGCGCGGTCTAGCCGCGCATCGACCGGAACAGGGCCGCCAGGTTTTCGGTCGAGGGATCATGGCCCGGCGCCGTCTCGCCCTTCAACAGCGGTTCGACCTTGAGCGCCAGTTCCTTGCCCAGCTCGACCCCCCACTGATCGAAGCTGTTGATGCCAAGGATGACGCCTTCCACGAAGACGCGATGCTCGTAAAGCGCCACGATCTGCCCCAGCGTGAAGGGCGCAAGCTGCGGGATCAGAAGCGTCGTCGATGGACGGTTTCCGGGAAAGACGCGGTGGCGGGCCTGGCGGTCCAGTTCGGCACCCGCAAGCCCCTTGGCCCGCATCAGCGCCCGTGCCTCGTCCAGCGACCGGCCGCGCATCAGCGCCTCGGACTGGGCCAGGCAGTTGGCCGCCAGCAGGATATGGTGATGCGCCAGATCCCGTTCGTGGCCTTGGGCGGCAAGGATGAACTCGCACGGCACCGGCATCGTGCCCTGATGGATCAGCTGATAGAAGGCATGCTGGCCATTCGTGCCCGGCTCGCCCCAGACCACCGGCCCTGAGACGATGTCCAGATCGCCGCCGTCCATCGCCACGCGCTTGCCGTTCGATTCCATTTCAAGCTGTTGCAGATAGGCCGGCAGGCGCAACAGCCGATTGTCGTAGGGCAGCACCGCCCGCGTCGGATAGCCGCAGACCTGATGATGCCAGATGCCCGTCAGCGCCAGAAGCACAGGCAGGTTCCGGGCAAGCGGCGCGCTGCGGAAATGCGCGTCCATCGCCGCCCCGCCCGCCAGAAAGCGGTCGAATTCCTCGGGTCCCACGGCCAGCATCAGCGAAAGTCCGATCGGCCCCCAGACGGAATAGCGTCCGCCGACCCAATCCTCGAAGCCGAAGACGCGGGCGGGGTCGATCCCGAAATCGGCCGTCCTTTCGGCCGAGGACGACAATGCGGCGAATTGCGCCGCCGGGTCGGCCACGCTGCGGGCCATCCAGTCGCGCGCCGTTCCGGCGTTGGTCATGGTTTCGATGGTCGTGAAGGTCTTCGAGGCCACGATCACCAGGGTGGTCGCCGGATCGAGGCCCGCCAGCGTGTCGGCGATATCGGCGCCATCGACATTGCTGACGAAATGCGCGCGCGGGCCGTCATGATAGGGCGCCAGCGCCAGCACCGCCATGCAGGGTCCCAGATCCGAGCCGCCGATGCCGATATTGACGATATCCGTGATCGCTCCGCCCTGGCCGCGATAGCGGCCCGAGCGCACGTCACGGGCGAAGGCGGTCATCCTTGCATGGGTGTCGCGCAGGGCGGGCATGACGTCCTGGCCCTCGACGAGGACGCTGTCGTCCAGATTGCGAAGCGCCGTATGAAGGACCGCGCGGCCTTCGGTCTCGTTGATGCGCTCGCCGCGGAACATCGCCTCGCGGCGGTCCTCGACCTGCGCCGTGCGCGCCAGGTCCAGCAGCAATTCGCGCGCCCGTGCATCGATCATCGTCTTCGAGAAGTCGAAGACCAGATCGTCCGCCCGGACCGAAAAGTCGGTGGCGCGGTCCGGATCCGCATCGAAAAGCTCGATGATGCCCCCATCGCCCTGCGAAGCGCGATGCGATGTCAGCTCTTGCCAGAGATCGGTCATGGCGCGTTCCCTTCTACTCGGCCCAGTGGACGGTGGCATCGTCCAGGAAGGCGCGGATCGGCGCCTCGGCCGGAGTCAGCTTCTGCGCGCGTTCCAGCGCCTCGCGTTTCTCGGGCCCCATGATCAGAAGATGCGTGTGGATCGCGTTCGACAGCAGCGGCCGGGTCAGGGTGATGCGCGGTTCATCCGCGCCATCGGCGCGGATGGCCATCACCGCGGGGGCGTTGGAGGCAAGCGCCTCTTGCAGCCGGTCGGCGCCCGGAAACAGGCTGGCGGTGTGCATGTCGTTGCCCATTCCCAGAATGACGACGGTGATCGGCAGATGCGGTGTCAGGCGTTCGGCCAGCGCGTCGGTCGCATCTTCGGGCCGGGCGGCGCCGGTATAAAGGTCGATATACTCGGCCGATGCGGCGCGGTCCTTCAGCAGATGCCGTCGCAGAAGCCTGCTGTTCGAGCGCTTGTGATGGCCGTCCACCCAGCGTTCGTCGCCCAGGAAGACGGTCACCCGCTCCCACTCGAGATCGGTGCCGCTGAGCGTTTCGAAGACCGGGGTAGGCGTTGTGCCGCCCGGCACACACAGGCTGGCGCGGTCGGCGCCGTGCAGGTGCTGGACAAGCTGCGAGGCCACCTGGTCGGCCAGCGACAGGGCCAGCATCTCGCGATCGGGATACTCTCTGAAATCCATGCTCATGCCCTCAGCTCCCTCCAGCGCCGGTTGTCGCGATGCATCAGGCGCAGCGCCTCTTCGGGGCCCGACGATCCTGAATCGTAAGGCTCGGGGCGGCGCTTGCTGTCCTCCCACGCCTCGATGATCGGGTCGGTCCAGGCCCAGGCGGCCTCGACCTCGTCGCCACGCATGAACAAGGTCTGGTTGCCGCGGATCACATCCATGATCAGACGCTCGTAAGCGTCGGGCATGTCGGCCCCGTCGGCCCCCAGCGCAACCGCGAAGGACATGTCCAGCGGTACCTGCACCAGCCGCATCCCTCCGGGCCCCGGTTCCTTGATCATCACCTTCAGGTTCATACCTTCGTTCGGCTGCAGGCGGATGACAAGTTCGTTGGCCTTCGGCACACCGCTGTCATCGAAGATCGAGTGCGGCGGCTCCTTGAAGGTGATCGCGATCTCGCTGGTCCGCGCCCGCAGCTTTTTTCCGGTCCGCAGGTAGAAGGGCGTGCCCTGCCAGCGCCAGTTCGAGATGCGAACCTTCATCGCCACATAGCTTTCCGTACGCGAATCGGGGTTCTCGGCATCATCGAGATAGCTGCCGTCCCCACCCTCCGCGTGATACTGCCCGCGCACGATGTCTTCGGGCTTCAGCGGTTCCAGCGCGCGGATCACCTTCAGCTTCTCGTCGCGCACCGCGTCAGGGTCGAAATGATAGGGCGGCTCCATCGCGATCAGGCACAGAAGCTGCATCATGTGATTCTGAACCATGTCCCGGATCGCGCCGGACTTGTCGTAATAGCTGCCCCGCCCCGCCACGCCGACTGTTTCCGCGACGGTGATCTGCACGTGATCGACATGCTGGGCGTTCCACAACGGCTCGAACAGGATATTGGCGAACCGGACGGCCATCAGGTTCTGCACGGTTTCCTTGCCGAGGTAATGGTCGATCCGATAGACCTGATGCTCGTCGAAATGCCTGGCCAGCACCTGGTTCAGCGCACGCGCGCTTGCGAGGTCGCGGCCGAAGGGTTTCTCGACCACCACGCGGCTGTTGTCGTCCGCGATGCCGTGTCCGGCCAGTCGCTCGGCGATGTCGCCGAAAAGCGACGGCGCGACCGAGAGATAGAAGGCATGCACCGCGCCCTCGCGCATGCGCGACTTCAACGCGTTCCAGCCGCCCTCGCCCTTGGCGTCGATGGCGGTATAGCCCAGCAATTCCAGAAACTGCGCCAGATGCGGGTCGTTCTTCTTGACGCCTGCGAACTCGGCAATGGCGCTGGCGGCCTCGGCGCGGAAACCGTCGTCGTCCTGTTCGGTCCGTGCAGCGCCGATGATGCGCGCGGTCGCTGGAATCTGTCCGGCCACGAAACGCCGGAAAAGGCCCGGCAGGATCTTGCGATGCGCCAGATCGCCGGTGGCGCCGAAAATCACGATGTCGAAATCATCTACAGGTATGACGCGCGAGACCATGCTGTTCTCCTTACGGTTGGCTTCCGCCATACCCCTTGTTAGCGTTAACAGCAACTCGGTTCAACCTCTCACTGCGCGCGCCAGGCGGGGCAGCCGGCTGCGTTTCAGCATCTCGTCCAGGGTCATCGGCCCTCCCAGCCGCGCGGCCTTGTCGCGGGCGGACCATGCGGCGGCGGCGACAGGCGCCGGGTCCGCTTCATGCAGGTCCAGCAGGAAGGCGTCGGGATGGATGGCCCGCAAGCCCAGCCCGGTCATGATCCCTCGCGGGAAATCGCGCAGATTGGCGGTGACGATCAGGCTGGCATTGCCGGCCAGCGCAGCCTCGATCACGTGCCGGTCGTCCGGGTCCGGCAGGTTCAGGTCGATGGCGCGCGTGCCGGCGTGGTCGACGGTGGCGGCCGGAAACCTGGCGGTTAGCAGCGCGATCTCGGCCCCCGCCACGGAATCGGGATCGGGCCCCAGCCGGGCGGCCGCGTGGCGCCATTCCGCGAGAATGCGTGGCGACCACAAGGGCATGTAAAGCCCCGCAGCCGCGACATCTGTCAGGATCTCGCGCAGAATCGTGGGGAACAGCACATTCGCGTCGAGGACCGCCTTCATCCATCCAGCCGGAAGAACAGCGCCTTCAGATAGCCGGTCTCGGCCAGTTGCGGCAGGGTCGGGTGGTCGGGACCCGCCTGGCCAGCGTGGATCAGAACGCCGCGACGGCCGCCGCGTCCGATGCCGCGCGCGCTGACATTGCGGAACTGCGTCAGATCGGCGGCATGACTGCAACTGCACAGCACCAGATATCCGCCCGGGGCGACCAGCTGTGCGGCCAGCCGCGCGACGCGCTCATAGGCGCGCAATCCGGCATCCAGCGCCTGTTTCGAGGGCGCGAAGGCCGGTGGATCGCAGACCACCAGATCAAAGCGCCTGTCCTCGGCGGCCATCTCTTCCATCGCCTTGAAGGCATCCGCGCGACGCGTCTCAAGCCTGTCTGCGACGCCCATCGCGGTCGCGCCGCCCATCGCCAGGTCCAGCGCCGCCGCGCTGCCATCGACGCAGGTGGCGCGCGACGCACCCGCCGCAAGGGACGCCAGTCCGAATCCCCCGACATGGCTGAACACGTCAAGCGTATCCGCGCCCTCGGCCAGTCGCTGCGCGAAGGCGTGATTCGGCCGCTGATCGAGAAACAGCCCGGTCTTCTGCCCGCCGGTCAGGTCGGCCAGATAGGTCGCGCCGTTCATCGTCACCTGCACCGGCGCAGTCGGGGCTGCCCCAAGCAGCACCTCCATCCGTTCGTCCAGCCCCTCCAGCGTGCGGGCGCGACCCTGGCCGTTCATGATGACGGTCGAGACGCCGGTCACCTCGGCCAGGGCATCGGCGATCTGGGTCGCCATGGCGTCGGCCCAGGCGGCGTTGGGCTGCATGACGGCGGCATCGCCGAAGCGGTCGATGACCAACCCCGGCAACCCGTCCGCTTCGGCATGGATCAGCCGGTAGAACGGCGCGTCATACAGCCTTTCGCGCATCGCCAGCGCGCGGCGGATGCGCGCGCGCAGCCACGCCCCGTCGATCCGCGCCTCGGGGTCGGCATCCATGACGCGGGCAACGATCTTCGAGACCGGGTTGACCGTGACCAGCGCCATCGCGCGCCGCTCGGCATCCTCGAGCAGGGCGAAACCGCCCGGAGGCAAGGCGCGGGTGCGCCGGTCCAGCACCGCCTCGTCGGCGAAGACCCACGGAAAGCCGTGGCGGATCGCCTGGGGCTTGGATTTCGGTCGCAGGCGCAGGACGGGCAGATCGCTCATGACGTGGTTCCTCTCGGTGCCGATCTGCCATGTCGCCCCGATCGGCACAAGCGACAAGGCCCTGCCGGCCCTGCGGTCGGCGCCGCCCGGCCGCCATCGCTGGCGATCCGAACCCCGGCCGGCCCGCCCGGCCGCGTCGAATTCGCGGCTTTTCCCCGCTTGCCGCATGCGCTAGACCCTTTGACGGACAATTTTCGGGCAGAAGAAGGACCGGCTCATGGCCAATGTGGTGGTTGTCGGCGCGCAATGGGGCGACGAGGGCAAGGGCAAGATCGTCGACTGGCTGTCGGAACGCGCCGACGTGATCGCGCGGTTCCAGGGCGGCCACAATGCCGGCCACACGCTGGTCATCGGCGACACGGTGTTCAAGCTGTCGCTGCTGCCTTCGGGCATCGTGCGCGAGGGCAAGCTGGCGGTCATCGGGAATGGCGTCGTGCTGGACCCGTGGGCCTTGTTTTCCGAGATCGACAAGCTCTCGGGGCAGGGGGTCTCGATCTCTCCCGACAATCTCATCATCGCGGAAAACACGCCGCTGATCCTGCCGCTGCACCAGGACCTCGACACGCTGCGCGAGGAAGCCGCGGGAAAGGCCAGGATCGGCACCACCGGCCGCGGCATCGGCCCCGCCTACGAGGACAAGGTGGGTCGCCGCACGATCCGCGTGGCCGACCTGGCCGACGAGGAGACGCTGGATGCGCGTCTGGATCGCCTTCTGGCCCATCACGATGCGCTGCGTTCGGGACTGGGGGCGACGGCCATCGACCGCGTCGAGCTGAAGGCCAGGCTGCAAGACATCGCGCCGAAGCTGCTGCCTTACGCGCGACCGGTCTGGAAGATCATGGCCGAGGCGCGCAAGGCCGGCAAGCGCATCCTCTTCGAGGGCGCCCAGGGGTCCTTGCTGGACATCGATTTCGGCACCTATCCCTATGTCACCTCGTCCACGACGACCTCGGGTGCAGCGGCCTCGGGGACCGGGATGGGGCCGGGGGCGATCGGGTTCGTGCTGGGGATCGTCAAGGCCTATACGACCCGCGTGGGCGAGGGGCCGTTCCCGACCGAGCTGGACGATGCCGACGGCCAGCGACTGGGCGAGCGCGGCCACGAGTTCGGCACCGTTACAGGCCGCAAGCGGCGCTGCGGCTGGTTCGATGCGGTGCTGGTGCGCCAGACCTGCGCGATCAGCGGCGTGAACGGCATCGCGCTGACCAAGCTGGACGTGCTGGACGGGTTCGAGACGCTGAAGATCTGCGTCGGCTACGAGATCGACGGCAAGCGGTACGACTACCTGCCCACCGCCGCGGCGTTGCAGGCGAAAGTCACCCCGATCTACGAGGAAATGGACGGCTGGCAGGAATCGACCGAAGGCGCGCGCAGCTGGGCCGAACTGCCGGCCGCCGCGATCAAGTATGTGCGCCGCGTCGAAGAGCTGATCCAGTGTCCCGTCGCGATGCTGTCCACCAGCCCGCAGCGTGACGACACGATCCTCGTAACCGATCCGTTCGCGGACTGACCGGCCATGCGGGTCCTGCTGATCGACGGCCATCCCGACAGGGACCGCCTGGCGGCCCATCTGCTGGATCTCTATCAGCGTGCGTTGCCGGCCCATCACATGATCGACCGGATCGCCATTCGCGACTTGCGCTTCGATCCGATCCTGCATCGGGGCTATGCAGAACCGCAGCCGCTGGAAGAGGATCTGCAGCGCGCCACGCAGGCCATTCTGGATGCCGATCACGTCGTGATCGCGCACCCGCTGTGGTGGGGCGCGGAACCGGCACTGTTGAAGGGTTTTTACGATCGGGTGTTCCTGCCCGGCACGACCTTTCAATACCACAAGCGCAGCCCCTTCTGGGACAAGCTGCTGAAGGGACGCTCGGGCGATGTGCTGGTGACGACCGACACGCCGGTCCCATGGCTTAAGCTGCGCTTCGGCAATCCGCTTGGCAGAAGGCTGAGCCATCAGGTGCTGGGCTTTTGCGGCATAAAGCCCCTGCGGATCGGCTTTTTCGGGCCGGTCCGGCGCGGCGGGGCCGAACGTCGCATGGCGGGTTGGCGGAAACGTCTGACGCAACTGGCCGAGGGTGCGGAAGCTCTGAAACGGGGAAGGAAGGCGTGATGGATGTGAAGAACCGCAAGAGGCTGTCGGTGCTGATCCTCGTTTTTGGTCTGCCGGCCTATGTCGTGGTGGCGGTGAGCCTGGTGAACTGGATGGATGCGCGCTGGGGGCGGCAGCCGATCTGGATCGAACTGCTGATCTATGTCGGCCTGGGGCTGGTCTGGATCCTGCCGCTGAAGCGCATCTTCACCGGAATCGGCCGCAGCGAATGATTCCACCGCTGGTGATCTCGGATCGCGGCGTGACCATTATCGGCGCCGGCGCTGTCAAGCCCGACGAGATGGCGCAGGCCTTGTCGGTCGCGCCGACGCTGGTCGCCGCGGATGGCGGCGCGGACCGGGCGCTGGCTCTGGGAAAGCCGCCCGACTGGGTGATCGGGGATCTGGACAGCATCAGCCCCGCCGCTCGTCGCATGATCCCGACCGGGCGCGTGGTCCATGTCGCCGAACAGGACAGCACGGACTTCACCAAATGCATGATCCGCATCGCGGCCCCGTTTGTCATCGCGCTTGGCTTTGCAGGGTTGCGTCTGGATCACACACTGGCCGTGCTGACCGCGATGGCGAATGTCGTGCGTCCGCCCGTGATCCTGCTGGCCAGCGATGACGTCGTGTTTCTTGCGCCGCCACGCCTGACCTTGCCGCTGATGCCCGGCACGCGGGTCTCGCTCTATCCGATGGGTTCGGCGCGCGGGGTCAGCACCGGCCTTGAATGGCCGATAGAAGGGATCGAGTTTGCGCCGGCGACACGTGTCGGCACATCGAACATGGCGACGGGGCTTGTGACGCTGCGGATCGAGGGCAAGATGCTGGTGATGCTGCCACGCGACTCGTTGGCAACGGTGATGACGGCCCTGCGACTGCCACGGGGCTGAGGCGCCGATCACGGCTGTGTGCGGCGGTTGCCGTGCCTGCCCGGATGGCTTATCTGGTGGGGCGCAACCCGGAGATCCGCATGTCGCTGAACCCGATCCGTCCCTGGCGCACTATCGAGCGGCGGAAATCCCGTCAGATCATGGTTGGCAACGTCCCCGTCGGGGGCGACGCGCCGATCAGCGTGCAGACGATGACCAACACCGACGGCCACGACGTGCGCGCCACGCTGGATCAGGTGATCCGGGCCGCCGATGCGGGGGCCGATATCGTCCGCATCTCGGCCCCCGATCAGGAGACCACGCGCGCGCTGCGCGAGATCTGCCGCGAAAGCCCGGTGCCGATCGTCGCCGACATTCATTTCCACTACAAGCGCGCCATCGAGGCGGCCGAGGCCGGCGCGGCCTGCCTGCGGATCAACCCCGGCAATATCGGCAGTCCCGATCGGGTGCGCGAGGTGATCCGGGCGGCGCGGGATCACGGCTGTTCGATCCGCATCGGCGTCAATGCCGGATCGCTGGAACGGCACCTGCTGGAAAAATACGGCGAGCCGTGCCCGGATGCGATGGTCGAATCCGGGCTGGATCACATCAGGATCCTGGAAGACAACGATTTTCACGACTTCAAGATCAGCGTGAAGGCCAGCGACGTGTTCCTGGCCGCCGCCGCCTATCAGCAACTGGCCGAGGCGACCGACGCGCCGATCCATCTGGGCATCACCGAGGCCGGCGGCTTCGTCGGCGGCACGGTGAAATCCGCCGTCGGGCTGGGCAATCTGCTGTGGGCGGGCATCGGCGACACGATCCGCGTCAGCCTGTCGGCCGATCCGGTCCAGGAGGTCAAGGTCGGCTTCGAGATCCTGAAAACGCTGGGGCTGCGGACGCGCGGCGTGCAGATCATCAGCTGCCCGTCCTGCGCGCGTCAGGGCTTTGACGTCATCAAGACGGTCGAGGCGCTGGAACAGCGGCTGGAACACATCAAGACGCCGATGAGCCTGTCGATCATCGGCTGCGTGGTCAACGGGCCGGGCGAGGCGCTGATGACCGATCTGGGCTTCACCGGCGGCGGCGCGGGCAGCGGCATGGTCTATGTGGCGGGTCGGCAGAGCCACAAGCTGTCGAACGCGCAGATGATCGACCACATCGTCGAACTGGTCGAGGCCCGCGCCGAGAAGCTGGAGGCCGAGGCGGCGGCCGAGCAGACCGCGGCCGAATAGCGGCGGCGCCCTAGGGCGGCTGTTGCACGCAACGGCAGCGCGCGTTGCCGGTGTCCCTGCGTTCGGCCCCGGTCGGAGAAATCCCTGCAAATGCTGGATCTGACCTGTCACAACCCGTGCACTGGCGGGGCACCGCGCATGCACAGGGCGTACACCGCTTGCGGGCTGCGGGTTAAGGAAGGGTTAGGCAATGCGGTCGCGGGCCGCGGACTGCACGACTTGCGGGCAGGGGCGGGCGGAGGGCGGCTCCGAGCCCAAACTGACAACGCCATTAGTGAAGCCTGTCGCGCCTGCGCAACCGAGGGCGTGTTACTTGTCGCCGGTTCGCGCGTTCTATGCCCCGCGAATCGACTTGTGGTCGCTTCTGAGACGCACCCGCACGATAGTCGGGTGCTCCCCAGCACGTTCCACTTCAGCGATGCCCGAAGCTTCCACCAGGTCCGTCAGACGTGGAAATCCGAAGTTGCGGGCATCGAAGTCTGGAGCCTGCTTGGCGAGATGTGACCCAACCTTTGCAAGATTTGCCTGGCCATCATCCTCGGCAGTTGCATCAATCGCCTTGACCAGCATGTCGATCGCAGTAGCGTCGAGCCTCGATTTTTTGGGATCTGGCTTAGGAGCCGGTGCCTTGAGAGTGGCAAGCATTCCCGTGTTGGCGTTCTCCCTCGCCTTTGTCTGCTCGTCTTCAATCGCGTTCAAGACATCGAAATAGACGAACTTATCGCAAGCGGTGATGAACGGGCGAGGCGTCTTGCGTTCCCCGAAGCCGTAGACCGTTATGCCCTGCTCTCGGATACGGGCCGCAAGGCGAGCGAAGTCACTGTCACTGGAAACGATACAAAATCCGGCAAAGCGTCCTGTATAGAGGAGGTCCATCGCATCGATTATCATCGCCCCGTCGGTCGCATTCTTGCCGGTGGTGTAGGCGAATTGCTGAACCGGCTGGATTGAATGCTCGAGGAGGCAGTCTTTCCAGCCGGTGAGGTTCGGTCTGGTCCAGTCTCCATAGATCCGCTTTACGCTTGCGGTTCCGTAATTCGCGATCTCCGTCAGCAAACCATCTACAATCTTGGGCGAAGCATTATCGCCGTCGATCAACAGCGCCAGCGTTTGACTGTGCCCATTCGTCATCATGTCCCCGCGTTTCCATAGGCGCAATCTGACAGGGACGACAGGGCGATGTCCATGGCTACCGGGGGTTCAGTTACAGTCGGTCCTTCCATCGATCGGCTTTGCAGACGTAGAGGCGACCATTTTTGCGAGTGCGGCGAACGACATGAATGTCCCGCAAACCCGTCGCAAGCTTTCTGTTTGCTGATGCATCTGCGGCAAGCGGGAACAATAGTCCGACGCTACCCGCCCGTATGGCTCATGTGGCGGGTCATCTGGCCGGTGACGGACTGGCGGGAATAGTCGAAATCGTGGCCCTTGGGCTTGCGGGCGATGGCTGTGCGGATGGTCTGGCGCAGGGGCTCGTCGTCCTCGCTGGCGCGCAGGGGCGCGCGCAGGTCGGCGTTGTCCTCCTGGCCCAGGCACATGAACAGCTCTCCGGTGCAGGTGACGCGGACGCGGTTGCAGCTTTCGCAGAAATTATGGGTCAGTGGCGTGATGAAGCCGATCTTCTGGCCGGTCTCGTCCAGGCGGACATAGCGCGCCGGGCCGCCGGTGCGTTCGGCCAGTTCGGTCAGGGTAAAACGTTCGGCCAGCCGGGCGCGCAGGTCCGACAGCGGCCAGTACTGGTCCAGCCGATCCTCGTTGCCCAGATCGCCCATCGGCATGACCTCGATGAAGGTCAGGTCATGGCCCTCGTCGCCGCACCATGTCACCAGGTCGAACAGCTCGTCATCGTTCACGCCCTTCAGCGCGACGGCGTTGATCTTGACGCGCAGCCCGGCGTCCTGCGCGGCGCGTATGCCGTCCAGAACCTGCTTCAGCCGGCCCCAGCGGGTGATCGCGGCGAACTTGTCCACGTCCAGCGTGTCCAGCGACACATTGACGCGCCGCACCCCGCAATCGACCAGTTCGGGCGCGAAGCGGGCCAGCTGGCTGCCATTGGTGGTCAGGGTCAGCTCGTCCAGGCCGGCGCCCAGATGGCGCGACATGCCGCGAAAGAACTGCATGATGCCGCGCCGGACCAGCGGCTCGCCGCCGGTGATGCGCAGCTTGCGCACCCCGAGGCCGACAAATGCCGAACACAGCCGGTCCAGTTCCTCCAGCGTCAGCAGCTCGGCCTTGGGCAGGAACTGCATATGTTCGGCCATGCAATAGACGCAGCGGAAATCGCAGCGATCGGTGACCGAAACCCGCAGATAGGTGATCGGCCTCGCGAACGGGTCGATGAGGGGCGCGGGGAGGGGCGCGGGGAGGGGGGCAGGCGCAACATGGTTCATGCCATCCAATCTAGGCCTGTGACGGTGAACACACAAGCCGGCGCCGATCACGCAACCGCTGGTGGACGTCGGGCGCGGCCGCGGGCTAGGCTGCGCACGACCGAGAATCTCGAGGAGCGTCCGATGCGGATGATCAGGACCGGCACGACCGCGGCAATCGGCCTTGCCATTCTGGCGGGTTGCAATCCCGCGGCGACGACCACGACGACCACGACGACCACGACGACCAGCAGGCCGGTGGCGGAGGCCGTGCCCGGCAAGGTCGAGACCAGCCTGACGCCCGAACAGGTGGCGGCCGCGACCGCGATCACGCGCGCGCCGGCACCCAAGGCGGCGGCGCGCGCCTCGGCGGCGCAGCTGGACACCACCACCGCCGCGCAGAAATCCGCCGCGGCCGAGGCGCCTGCGGCCGCCGAAACCCGGCTTGGCAGCACGGTCGCGTCGCTTGGCGACCCGACGCAGGGCGGATTCTGGATCAAGACACCGCTGGTGAAGGCGCGCGGAATCGGGCGGATCTTCAACCCCGCCAACGGCAAATCCGCCAGGGTCGATCTGATCCCGCTGGATGGGCCGACCAGTGGCGGAAGCCAGGTGTCGCTGCCGGCGCTGCAACTGATCGGGGTGTCGTTGACGGATCTGCCGACGATCGAGGTCTATCGGTCCTGAAGCCGCGCGGCGGCCTCGAGTCGGGCAAAGGGCTTCATCCGCTCCCCGTGCCTGGCCAGGAAGTCCCGCACGCGCGGCGCATCGCGCCTTGACAGGTCGCGCAGCCACCCTGCGATGGCCTTCTGGATGAGCGGCTCGCGGTCATCCACCATGCGCGCGGCCCAACCCAGCGCGCGCTCGCGCCGTTCCAGATCGACGGGCTTGGGGTTGTTCATCTTGGCCCAGGGCAGCGTGCCGACAAGGGCCGCGCGCCTGACCCACAGGCTGGGGTGGTCGGGCCAGGCCTCGACCTCGTCCAGTCGCGCCGGGTCGGCGACAAGCCGTTTCTGACCCGCGATCATGGCATGATCGGCGATGGCCCAGGCATCGAACCGGGGCACCCATGAGGCGATCAGGCACCACGCCGCGTCATCGGGGCGCATGCGGGCCTGGGTCAGCAGCCTGGCGGCGGCGATCCGCGCCTCGTGGATGTCGCTGTCCCACAATGCGGCGGCCAGCGCGACCCGCCCCTCGACGTCGAGCGCCGCGCGCCATTCGGCCACCAGCCCGTCCAGCTGCGGGTTCGACACACCCAGATAGACACGATCGGCCTTGTGATGGGCCGCCATCCGTGCGGCCTCGTCGTGATCGGCCAGCGCGCGCAGCGCGTTCAGTTCGTCCATCCGGCGGTCCCCTTTCCCCGCGTTTCTAGGAAGCAAGCGGCCCGCCCGCAAGAAGATGGTGGCAGCCCGCCGATGCCGGCGTTAAAAGACCGGCGCAAGAGAACAGGTGCCCCATGTCGCATTCCGCCGATCCCCGTCCGATGACCTCCCGCCGCGGCGGACCGCTGAAGGGAGAGGCGCAGGTGCCCGGGGACAAGTCGATCAGCCACCGCGCGCTGATCCTTGGCGCGATGGCGGTGGGCGAGACACGCATCACCGGATTGCTGGAAGGCCAGGACGTGCTGGACACCGCCAGGGCGATGGCCGCGTTCGGGGCCGAGGTCGAACGCCTGGGGCCGGGTGAGTGGTCGGTCCACGGCGTCGGCGTGGGCGGGTTCCGCGAACCCGAAAGCGCGATCGATTGCGGCAATTCCGGCACCGGCGTCCGGCTGATCATGGGCGCGATGGCGACGACCCCGATCACCGCGACATTCGTCGGCGATGCCAGCCTGTCGCGGCGTCCCATGGCGCGCGTGACCGAGCCGCTGTCGCAGTTCGGCGCGCAGATCACCGCGCGCGAGGGCGGGCGGCTGCCGATCACCATCCGGGGGGCGCAGGACCCGGTTCCGCTGCATTATCGCACGCCCGTCGCCAGCGCCCAGATCAAGTCCGCGATCCTGCTGGCCGGGCTGAACGCGCCGGGCCAGACGGTCGTGATCGAGGCCGAGCCGACCCGCGACCACTCCGAGCGGATGCTGTCGGGCTTTGGCGCCGAGATCGGCACACGGACCACCGAAGAGGGTCATGTCATCACCCTCACCGGACGCCCGGAACTGACCGCGCAGGCGGTGGCGGTGCCGCGCGATCCATCCAGCGCGGCCTTTCCCGTCGCCGCGGCGCTCATCGTTCCGGGTTCGGACATCCGCGTTCCGGGTGTCAGCCGCAATCCGACGCGCGACGGGCTGTATGTGACCCTGCTGGAGATGGGTGCCGACATCGTCTTCGAGAATGTCCGCGAAGAGGGCGGCGAACCGGTCGCCGATCTTGTCGTGCGGCATTCCGCGCTGAAGGGCGTCACCGTGCCGTCCGGGCGCGCGGCGAGCATGATCGACGAGTTCCCGATCCTGTCGGTGATCGCGTCCTTCGCCGAGGGCGTGACGGTCATGAATGGCGTGGCCGAGCTCAGGGTGAAGGAAAGCGACCGCATCGATGCCATGGCGCGCGGACTGGAGGCCAACGGCGTCCGGGTCGAGGAGACCCGCGACAGCATGACCGTGCATGGCATGTCGCGGGTGCCGGGCGGGGGATGTGCGGTCACGCATCTGGACCACCGGATCGCCATGTCGTTCCTGGTGCTTGGCCTGGCGACGGACAATCCCGTCGGGATCGACGATGGCGGCCCGATCGCGACATCCTTCCCGGATTTCCTGCCGCTGATGGCCGGGCTGGGCGCCGAGCTGGGCTGACATCGGTGACCGGCGGCGCGGTCGACACCCGGTCAGGAAAGGGCGAAAACCGCCCCCATCGAAGGGGCGGTTTTCGCGGGGGCAAAGCCCCCATCGCGCCAGATCGTCAGCGTTTCGGGTAGCCGATGCCTTGCAGCGCCGTCGCGATCTCGTCGAGGATCTCGGGATCGTCGATGGTCGCGGGCGTCTTGACGTCCTCGCCATCCGCGATCTTGGCCATGGTGGCGCGCAGGATCTTGCCCGACCGTGTCTTGGGCAGCCGCTCCACCACGCAGGCCAGCTTGAAGGCGGCGACCGGCCCGATCTGGTCGCGGACACTTGCCACGACCTCGCGCACGATCTGCTCGTCGGGGGTGTCCACACCCTTCTTCAGGCACAGGAACCCCAGCGGCATCTGCCCCTTGAGGCTGTCCGCGACCCCGATCACCGCGCATTCGGCAACCGCCGGGTGGCCGGACAGAACCTCTTCCATCGCGCCGGTCGACAGGCGGTGGCCCGCGACGTTGATGACGTCGTCGGTGCGCGCCATGATGTAGATATAGCCGTCCTCGTCCACATAGCCCGCATCGCCGGTTTCGTAATAGCCGGGGAAATGGTCCAGATAGGCCTTGCGGAACCGGTCCTCGGCGTTCCACAGCGAGGGCAGGGTGCCGGGCGGCAGGGGCAGCCTGACGGCGATCGCGCCAAGCGTCCCGGCGGGAACCGGCTGGCCGGCCTCGTCCAGAACCTGCACGTCATAGCCCGGCATCGCGACCGAGGGACTGCCCTTGCGGACCGGCATCCGTTCGATCCCGAACGGGTTCGCGGCGATCGCCCAGCCGGTCTCGGTCTGCCACCAGTGGTCGATCACCGGCAGATGAAGCTTGTCTTCCAGCCACTGGATCGTGTCGGGATCGGCGCGCTCGCCTGCCAGGAACACGGCCTGAAGGCTGGACAGGTTGTAGTCCTTGATCAGTTCGCCGTCCGGGTCCTCGCGCTTGACGGCGCGGATCGCGGTGGGCGCGGTGAAGAACGACTTGACCTTGTGGTCCTGGATCACCCGCCAGAACGTGCCCGCGTCGGGCGTGCCGACCGGCTTGCCCTCGAACACGATGGTGGTCGCGCCGGCGATCAGCGGGCCATAGCAGATATAGCTGTGGCCGACGACCCAGCCGACATCCGAAGCGGCCCAGAAGACATCGCCGGCGTCGATTCCGTAGATGTTCTTCATCGTCCAGTTCAGCGCGACCAGATGGCCGGCCGTGTGACGGATCACGCCCTTGGGCTGGCCGGTCGTGCCCGAGGTGTAGAGGACATAGGCCGGATGATTGCCCTCGACCGGGACGCATTCGGCCGGCTCGACACCGTACTGGAAGTCGTGCCAGGCCAGGTCCCGTCCCGGGATCAACTCGGCCACCTCCTGCTCGCGTTGCAGGATGACGCAGAAATCGGGCTTGTGGCTGGCCTGCTGGATGGCGGAATCCAGCAGCGGCTTGTAATGGATCACGCGGCCGGGTTCCAGACCGCACGAGGCGGCGATGATGGCGCGCGGCCTGGCGTCGTCGATGCGGACCGCCAGCTCATGCGCGGCAAACCCGCCGAACACGACCGAATGGATGGCCCCGAGACGGGCGCAGGCCAGCATCGCCTCCAGCGCCTCGGGGACCATCGGCATGTAGATGATGACGCGGTCGCCCTTCTCGACGCCGTTGGCGCGCAGGGCGCCGGCCAGGCTGGCGACACGGTCGCGCAGTTCGCGATAGGTGATGGCGCGAGAGGAATGGGTGATCGGGCTGTCATGGATGATCGCCAGCTGATCGCCGCGACCGGCCTCGACATGGCGATCGACCGCGTTCCAGCAGGTGTTCACCAGGCCGTCGGCGAACCATTCCCCGGCCGGACCCTGGTCGAAATAGGCGCGGCTTGGCGCGCGATCCCAGTCGATCCCCTCGGCCGCGGACATCCAGAACCCTTCGGGATCGGATTTCCAGCCTGCGTATACATCCTGGTATGCCATCGTATGCCCCCTCCTGAACAGTCTGATCGTGTTACGGGTCCAACCCGGCAGGACGCAACACTGTTAGCGGGACCGGCCAACCGGATGTCGCAGTTATCGGCAGGAATCCGGCGCCCGCACCGGGCAGGAGCTGCAAAATGCAAAAACCTGCAAACATGGCAATGCTGCGCCGCCGCATTTGCAAACCCGCGGCGCGCGGGCGCCGTCTTGCGGGCGAAGGTGATTCGAAGCGCCCGCACCGCCCGTTGCCGGTCTAGCTGTAATGCGCCACCGGGGTCCCCGCCAGCACGCTCATGTTCAGCAGGCCGCGTGCGGTGATCGATGGCGTGACGATATGGGCGCGGTTGCCCATGCCCATCAGGATCGGCCCGACCTCGAGTCCGCTGGCGCGCATCTTCAGCGCGTTGCGCACGCCCGAGGCGGCATCCGTGCCGGGAAAGACCAGCACGTTCGCCGCGCCTTCAAGCCGCGAGCCGGGGAAGATCCGTTCACGCAGTTCGGGGTCCAGCGCGGCGTCGACATGCATTTCGCCGTCATACATGAAGTCCGGTTCGCGCGCGTCCAGCAACTCGAGCGCGGCGCGCATCTTGCGGCCGGTATAGGTGTCCAGATTGCCGAACTGCGAATGCGCGCACAGGGCGATCTTGGGCGTCAGCCCGAAGCGCCGGACATGGCGGGCGGCGCCCTCTACGGTTTCCATCACCTGCTCGGGCGTGGGGTCGTTGTGACACTGGGTGTCCGCGACGAACAGCGGCCCGTCCTCGAGAATGATCATCGACAGCGCGCCGACCGGGTGCAGCCCGCCGCGCGCCAGCACCTGGCGGACATATTGCAGGTGCCAGTTGTATTGCCCGAAGGTGCCGCAGATCATGCTGTCGGCCTCGCCGCGGCTGACCATGACGGCGGCGATGGCGGTGGTGTTGGTCCGCATGATCGCCCGCGCGATATCGGGGCTGACCCCGCGCCGCGCCATCAGCTGGTGATAGGTCTCCCAGTAGTCGCGATAGCGCGGGTCGTTTTCGGGGTTCACGATCTCGAAATCCTTTTCGGGACGGATCGGAAGCCCGGCGCGTTCGGCGCGGGTGGCGATGACATCGGGACGCCCGATCAGGATCGGCACGTCGGTGGTTTCCTCGAGCATGGCGTTGGCGGCACGCAGCACGCGTTCGTCCTCGCCCTCGGCAAAGACCAGTCTGCGCTGGCAGGTGGCTGCGGCTTCGAAGACCGGCCGCATGATCAGCGCAGAGCGGAACACCGATCCGTCCAGCTGCCGCTTGTAGGCATCCAGATCCGCGATCGGCCGGGTGGCCACCCCCGATTCCATCGCCGCGCGCGCGACCGAGCTGGAGACGATTCCGACCAGCCGCGGGTCGAACGGCTTGGGGATCAGGTAGTCGGGACCGAAGGTCAGCGTCTCGCCGCGATAGGCCGCGGCGGCTTCGGCCGCGGTGGTCGCGCGGGCCAGCGCGGCGATCCCTTCGACGCAGGCGATCTCCATCTCGTCGTTGATGGTGGTCGCGCCCACATCCAGCGCGCCCCTGAAGATGAAGGGAAAGCACAGCACGTTGTTGACCTGGTTGGGAAAATCGCTGCGCCCGGTGGCGATGATCGCATCCGGCGCGACGCTGCGGACCTCGTCGGGCAGGATCTCGGGCGTGGGATTGGCCAGCGCGAAGATGATCGGGCGGCTGGCCATCTTGCCGACCAGTGCGGACTTCAGCACGCCGGGACCCGACAGCCCGAGGAACAGATCGGCGCCTTCGATCACATCGGCGAGGCTGCGCAGATCGCTGGCCTGCGCGAATTCCGATTTCTGCGGATTCATGTCCTCGGCCCGGCCCTCGTAGACCAGGCCGTGGATGTCGCACAGCCAGACATTCTCGCGCTTGACGCCCAGTTTCAGCAACATGTTCAGGCACGCGATCCCGGCCGCCCCACCCCCGGTCGAGACCACCTTGATGTCCTCGAAATTCTTGCCGGCGACGCGCAGGGCATTGGTGGCCGCGGCGCCCACGACGATGGCCGTGCCGTGCTGGTCGTCGTGGAAGACCGGAATGTTCATCCGCTCGCGGCACAGCCTCTCGACGATGAAGCAATCCGGAGCCTTGATGTCCTCGAGATTGATCGCGCCGAATGTGGGTTCCAGCGCGCAGACGATGTCGGCCAGCTTTTCGGGGTCCGGCTGATCGACCTCGATGTCGAAACAGTCGATATTGGCGAATTTCTTGAACAGGACCGCCTTGCCTTCCATGACCGGCTTGGACGCGGCCGCGCCGATATTGCCCAGACCCAGGACGGCGGTGCCGTTCGTGACCACAGCGACCAGATTGCCGCGCGCCGTGAAGCGGCTGGCATTCGCAGGGTCGGCCTTGATCTCCAGGCAGGCCTCGGCAACGCCGGGCGAATAGGCGCGCGACAGGTCACGACCGTTCGCCAGCGGTTTCGTTGCCCGGATCTCCAGTTTGCCGGGTCGCGGAAACTCGTGGTAATCCAGTGCCGCCTGCCGTGCCGTGTCCTGCCTGCGCTCGTCCATGTCCTGTCCCTCAGTCCGGAAAACTGGTTCACCGTTAAACCAATTGCGCGACGGGGAACAGCGGGCTTGATCTTGCGTCGGCGGCCACGAGGCGCGAGACTGGCCGAAACGGATGGAGGGACCCGTCTCATGTCACTGCTGGATGCGGCGCGCGCGGTGCGTGAAATGGCCTATGCGCCCTATTCGCATTTCAAGGTCGGGGCGGCCGTGCGCGGCGTCTCGGGCGCGATCTACCGGGGCTGCAATGTCGAGAACGTCGCCTATCCCGAGGGCACCTGCGCCGAGGCCGGCGCGATCGCCGCGATGGTCGCCGCGGGCGAGACCGAACTGGTCGAGGTCGCGGTAATCGCCGACAGCCCCAGCCCGGTGCCGCCTTGCGGCGGGTGCCGCCAGAAGCTGGCCGAGTTCGGCCGGCACGACACACCCGTGCTGCTGGCCACGCTCGCGGGCGGAACACAGGCCACGACGGTCGGGGAATTGCTGCCCGGGCGCTTCGACGCGAACCATATGGGCCGGGCAGGATGAGCGATCCGCGCCCGGTCATCGCCGCGCTGCGGGACGGTCGTGGTCTGGACGGTCCGGGCGCCGCGCTGATCGCGCAGGGTCTGGCGGATGGATCGGTCAGCGACGCGCAGGCCGGGGCCTTCGCGATGGCGGTCCTGACGCGCGGAACCGGCGAGGAAGGACGGATCGCGCTGACCCGGGCGATGCGCGACAGCGGCCATGTGATGCGCTGGGACCTGCCCGGCCCGATCGTGGACAAGCATTCCACCGGCGGGGTCGGCGACACGGTCAGCCTGATCCTGGCGCCGCTGCTGGCGGCGCGCGGCGTGTATGTGCCGATGATCTCGGGGCGGGGGCTGGGACATACCGGCGGCACGCTGGACAAGCTGGAGGCGATTCCGGGCTATCTCTGCGATCAGCCCGAGAAAGAGTTTCGCCGGATCGTTGAAGATGTCGGCTGCGCGATCGTTGCCGCCAGCGCCGATTTCGCGCCCGCCGACCGGCGTCTCTATGCCATCCGCGACGAATCGGGCACGGTCGAATCGATCGACCTGATCACCGCCTCGATCCTGTCCAAGAAACTGGCGGCCGGGCTTGACGCGCTGGTGCTGGACGTGAAGGCGGGGTCGGGCGCCTTCCTGAAGGGGCAAGACAGCGCCCGGCAACTGGCGCGCGCGCTGGTGCAGACCGCCAATGGCGCGGGATGCCGCACATCCGCCCTGATCACCGACATGGACCAGCCGCTTGCGCGAAGCGCGGGCAACGCGCTGGAGGTCGCCGAGGCGATCCGCGTGCTGAAGGGCGAGGCGGGCGCGCTGCGCGACCTGACCTTGATGCTGGGCGCCGAATGTCTGCGTCTGGCCGGGCGGGATCAGGACGGGCGGGATCAGGACGGGCGGGCGCTCGAAATCCTGGCCGACACGCTGGATTCGGGTGAGGCCGCCGCGCGCTTCGCGGCCATGGTCGCAGCCCAGGGCGGGCCGCGCGATCTGCTGGAGCGGCCCGAGGCGCATCTGGCGGTCGCGCCGGTGATCCGCCCGGTGCCCGCGCCGGCCGGTCCGGGCAGGGGGGCGGGAAGGGCTGCGGTCGCCGGGATCGACGTGACGGCGCTGGGGCATGTGGTCGTGGCCCTTGGAGGGGGACGGGTTCGGGCGGGCGACAGGATCGATCATCGGGTCGGGCTGGACCGGATTGCCAGGCTGGGCGAAGAGGTCGGGCCCGACGCGCCGCTGGCCATGGTCCACGCGGCCGACGAACCGGCCGCCGCGACCGCCATCGCCGCCGTGCAGGCAGCCTACGGGTTCGGCGAGGCCGCGCCGTCCGGACCGCTGGTTCGCGAACGGATCGCCCAATGACCGCGAACCGCGCCTTTCTGATCGTCATGGACAGCGTGGGCATCGGCGGCGCGCCGGATGCGCACCGGTTCTTCAACGACGAGCGGCCCGATACGGGCGCCAATACCGTCGGGCATATCGCGCAGGCCCAGGCGCTGCGGCTGCCCAATCTCGACCGGCTGGGCTTGGGCGCCGCGATCCGTCTGGCCTCGGGGCTGGAGGCGCCGGGCCTGGGCATGCCGCCGCAGGGGCTGTGGGGCGCGGCGACGGAAATTTCAGCCGGCAAGGACACGCCGTCCGGACATTGGGAGATCGCGGGCGTGCCGGTGCCCTGGGAATGGCATTACTTCCCCAGGACCGTCCCGGCCTTTCCCGACCGGGTGACGGCGCGCATCTGCGCGTTGGCGGGGACCGACGGCATCCTTGCCAACTGCCACGCCTCGGGCACGCAAGTGATCGAGGATTTCGGCGCCCGGCATATCCGCAGCGGCTGGCCGATCTGCTATACATCGGTGGACAGCGTGTTGCAGATCGCCGCGCACGAGCAGCATTTCGGCCTGGATCGGCTGATCGCGCTGTGCGAAGGGCTTGCGCCGATGCTGCACGAGATGCGCGTCGGCCGGGTGATCGCCCGGCCCTTCCTGGGCGAGCGTCCGGGCGATTTCACCCGCACCCCGAACCGCCGCGACTTCGCCATCCCACCGCCCGCCGACACGATCCTGGATATCGCGGCCGCGGCGGGCCGCGTGACCCATGCCGTCGGCAAGATCGGCGACATCTTCAGCCATCGGGGCATCGCCCGGTCGCACAAGGGCATGTCCGATGCCGATCTGGCCCGGCATCTGCTGCGACTGGCCGGCGAGGCCGAACCGGGCAGCCTGACCTTCGCCAATCTCGTCGAGTTCGACACGAATTTCGGCCATCGGCGCGATATCCCGGGCTATGCAAGCCAGCTTGAGTGGTTCGACGCCGTGGCGGGGCGGCTGATCGCCTCGGCGGGTCCGGGCGATCTGCTGCTGTTCACCGCCGATCACGGCAACGACCCGTCCTGGCACGGCACCGATCACACGCGCGAACGGGTGCCTGTCCTGGGCTTCGGCGTCGGACCGCGCGCGGTCGGCACGGTGGGGTTCAGCGATATCGGCGCCTCGGTCATGGACCATCTGGGATTGCCGGCGCCGCAGCACGGAAAGTCCTTTCTTTGAAAAAGACCGAGCTTCACCTTCATCTGGAGGGCGCGGCGCCTCCGGGCTTCATCCGCGGGCTTGCAGCCGAAAAGAGGATCGCGCTGCCGCCGATCTTCGACCGGCTGGGGAATTATGACTATTCCGGCTTCGCCGACTTCCTGCGCGTCTACGAGGCGGCGACAGGCGTGCTGCGAACGCCGCGCGACTACGCGCGCCTGCTGGCCGAGGTGCTGGAACGCAGCGCCGGTGAGGGGGTCATCTACACCGAGCTTTTCGTGTCGCCGGAATTCTGCGGAGGCGGCGATCTGTCGGCATGGCGCGACTATCTGGCCGCGATGACCGAGGTGGCCGACCGGCTGCGCACGCAGGGTATCGACAGCCGCGCAATCGTGACCTGCATCCGCCATTTCGGCCCCGATCGTGCCAAGGCGTCGGCGATCTGCGCCGCCGAAACCGCGGGCGACTGGATCACCGGCTTCGGCATGGGCGGGGCCGAGACATTCGGTCGCGCGATCGATTACGAATGGAGCTTTCACTGCGCGCGCGAGGCCGGGCTGGGCCTGACCTGCCATGCCGGGGAATGGGCTGGACCCGACAGTATCCGGCAGGCGCTTGCGCTGGGTTGCACGCGCATCGGCCACGGCGTGCGGGCCATCGAGGACCCGGCCCTGGTCCGCGACCTGGCCGAACGCCAGATCGTGCTGGAGGTCTGCCCGGGGTCCAATATCGCCTTGGGACTGTATCCCGACTGGACCGCCCATCCCATCGCAAGGCTGGCCGACGCGGGCGTCAGGGTCACCGTCTCGACCGATGATCCGCCCTTCTTCCACACCAGCATGCGGCATGAGTATAACCGGCTTGCCGATGCCTTCGGCTGGGGCGACGAGGATTTCGCGCAGATGAACCGATGGGCGATCGAGGCTGCGTTCTGCGACCCGGCGACCCGCGACTGGCTGAGAAAGGAATTCGCGTGACCCAACCTCACCTGACGGTGATCACCCATCCGCTGGTTCAGCACAAGCTGACCATCATGCGTCGCAAGGATGTCTCGACCGCAAGTTTCCGCCGTCTTCTGCGCGAGATCAGCCTGCTGCTGGCCTACGAGGTCACCCGCGGACTGGACCTGACCACCACCACCGTAGAGACGCCGCTGTGCCAGATGCAGGCCCCGACGCTGGCGGGCAAGAAGCTTGCGCTGATCTCGATCCTGCGGGCGGGAAACGGCCTGCTGGACGGCATCCTGGAACTGATACCCTCGGCACGGGTGGGGTTTGTGGGCCTGTATCGCGATCCGGAGACGCTGCAACCGGTCGAGTATTACTGCAAGGTCCCCGATCTGGATCAGCGCATGACGATCGTCGTCGACCCGATGCTGGCGACCGGAAACTCGGCGGTGGCGGCGATCGACCTGCTGAAGCAGCGCGGCGCGAAAGACCTGCGCTTCCTGTGCCTGCTGGCCGCCCCCGAAGGGGTCGAGCGGATGCGGCAGGCGCATCCCGACGTGTCGGTCTATACCGCGGCGCTGGACGACCGGCTGAACGATCACGGCTATATCGTACCTGGCCTGGGCGATGCCGGCGACCGCATGTTCGGGACGAAATAAGCCGTCGTTAACCCACGTTTCAGGCTTTTCGCCTAGTTCTGGCGACAGGATCGAATCGTGGGTGGATTATGCGGGTCTTGCTGGGTGTCGTCTTCTGGCTGGGTGGCTTGGCCATGGGACAGGCTGCGCCGGTCCCCCTGCCGCCCGCTGATTTCGGCGGCTCGCAATATGTGGACGGCTCGGGTTGCGTCTATCAACGCGACGGCGCGGGCTGGACGGCGCGGCGTGACAAGGCAGGCGCACGGATCTGCGGCTTTCCGCCGACGTTGTCGTCGCGGCGCCTCGATCCTGATCTGGACCGGCTCCTGGCCCCCGAAGACAAGGAAGCGCCGCGATCGCCCGAGGATCTGCTGGCCGAGCAACTGGCGTCGGGGTTGCGGCAAGGTGAATTCGTTGCCGATCCGCGACCGGCCGAAATACGGACCGACCCGCTATTGCCGCAGCAGCCCTCGCCGATCGTGACCGAATTGTCGCAATTCGCCGCCCACGAGGCCGCGTTGCGCGGCGCGCTGACCGGTGCGGGACGGTCGGGATCGGCTCTCTGCACGCTGCTGGGCTACGAGCCCGATCCGAACCCGGTCTTGCTGCTGGGCGGCGACGTGACGCAGGGTCTGTGTCCGGGGATGCGGGCGCCTGTGCCAGAGCAGAGGTTCAGCGATATCGCGCCGGGCCAAGCGCCCGAACTGCGCCCGTCCGGGGCGTCGCCAGCGGCGCAGGCGAAACCGCGATCCGCGCAGTCCCCGGCGATCGCGGCGGCCGGATCGTCCGCGCTGACAGCCGATCGCCGCGCCGGGTCATCGCCTGCCCCCGCCGCGCCAGCGCCGAAACCGCCCGTCCCGGGCCGCGCCGAAGCGCGACCGACGGAACCGCCTCAGCCTGCCGCGCCGGATGTCGAGATGATTCCGCCCACGGCGCGATACGTCCAGGTCGGCGCCTATGCCGATGACGAAAACGCCGACAGCGTCATACGCCGCCTGTCTTCGTTGGGATATCGGGTCGCGCAGAAGCGCATGCGCAAGGACTATCAGACTCAGCGGTTGATCCTGGCCGGGCCCTTCAGCGACCGTGCCGCGCTGGTCGCGGCCCTGAACAGGTTGCGGGCCGAGGGATATCCAGGCGCCGTGGCCCGCTGAGAACAGGCCGCTTGCGTCCGGGCGCATCCGAGGCGTGGCGGATCCGTGACCCTCGCGATCGCCGGCGTGACGCCGCCCGCCTTCGCATCTTGCCGGTCTGCTCTGGCGGGACGGACCGGGCCGACCGCCCTTGCCTCCCGACTCGAGTCAAGCCACTCGGGCCGCAAGACGCGCGCCAAGTCCGCAGACAACCGGGCGTGGCGTGTCGTCGCTGCGGCAATCGCCTGACATCTGACGAAGGACGGCGTCCCGCGCGGCGGCCGTCTTTCGGTCCGCGATGGTTCGGGGTTTCCGTGCGCAGGCCAGGCTGCCGCTCTGCGTTGCGAAACTCGGGTCGTTTCGTGCAGAGGCGCATGGAACGCAGCGTCATTCCGCCAGAGCCACGCCACGGTCATTTGCGCAACACCGTCATGGCGCGAACGCGCTAGCCGATCCGCACCAGCCGATGTTTCTTCTTGCCGACCGAGACCTTCAGCCCGTCGCCGATCAGCAAGGCGTCGATCGGCATCTGGGGGTCCGCCACGGCGTCGTTGTTCAGCCGCAACCCGCCCTCGGCGATCAGGCGCTTGGCCTCCTTGCCGCTGGACGTGATGCCGGTCTGAACCAGCATCTGCGCCACCGTCATCCCGTCCTGCAGCGCTGCGGACGGAAGGGTGGCGACCTCAAGATCGCCGCCCGCGCCGCCCTGCTCGAAGACCTCGCGCGCCGTCGCCTCGGCGCTGGCGGCGGCCTTGGCGCCGTGCAGCAGGGTCGTGACCTCGTTCGCCAGCCGGATCTTCGCCTCGTTGATCTCGGCCCCCTGCAGCGCGCCCAGACGGTCGCATTCGTCAACCGGCAGTTCCGTATAAAGCTTGAGGAACCGGCCGACATCCGCATCCGTGGTGTTGCGCCAGAACTGCCAGAACTCGTAGGGCGGCAGCATCGCGCCGCTCAGCCAGACCGCGCCGCCCGCCGACTTGCCCATCTTGCGCCCGTCGCTGGTGGTCAGCAGCGGCGAGGTCAGCCCCCAGACGACGGCGTCATCGACCCGCCGGGTCAGGTCGATGCCGTTGATGATGTTGCCCCACTGGTCCGACCCTCCCATCTGCAACCGGCAGTCATGGCGCCGGTGAAGTTCAAGAAAATCATACGCTTGCAGGATCATGTAGTTGAATTCGAGGAAGGACAGCGACTGCTCGCGGTCCAGGCGGGACTTGACCGATTCAAAGGACAGCATCCGGTTGACGCTGAAATGCCTGCCGATGTCGCGCAGGAACTCCAGATAGTTCAGGCCGTCCAGCCATTCCGCGTTGTTCAGCATCAGCGCGCGACCGTCGCCATAGTCCAGATAGCGTCCGAAAACCTGCCCCATGCCGTCGATATTCGACTGGATCGCAGCCGCGTCCAGCAAGGGCCGTTCTTCGGCGCGGAAGGATGGATCGCCGACCTTGGTCGTGCCGCCGCCCATCAGCGTGATGGGCTTGTGGCCGGTCTTCTGAAGCCAGCGCAGCATCATGATGTTCAAGAGATGGCCCACATGCAGCGACGCCGCCGTCGCATCATAGCCGATATAGGCCGTCACCGGCCCGGCCATCAGCGCCTGATCCAGCCCCTCATGGTCGGTGCAGTCCGCGACATAGCCGCGCTGCATCATCACGCGCAGGAAATCGGACTTGGGGCTGTAGGTCATGGGCTGTTTCCTTCTGATCGAGGCGGATATACCGGCTGCATGGGCAAAGGAAAAGGCGCGATGATCCGGGCTTTGGGGATGATGTCGGGCACCTCGATGGACGGGGTGGACGCGGCGATGATCGAGACCGACGGCATACGCATCGGCGGGTTCGGTCGCAGCGCGTTCAGGGCCTATTCCGACAACGAGGCCGCGGCGCTTCACGCGGCGCTGGGATGCTGGCCCGGTGCGCCCGGCGTGGCCGACGCCGCCGAGATATCGATGGCAAGCCACGCCGCGCTGGCGGGCGGCTTCCAGGAGGCGGAACTGATCGGCTATCACGGCCAGACGCTGGCGCATGATCCCCGGGGGCGCGGCACGCACCAGGCCGGAGACGGAGCGGCGCTGGCCCGGGCGACGGGTCGGCCGGTGGTCTGGGATTTCCGCAGCGAGGATGTCCGGCAGGGAGGCGAGGGCGCGCCGCTGGTGCCGTTCTTCCACTGGGCCTGCGCCGAATGGGCGATGGGGCAGGGCAGGCTGCCAACGGCGCCGGTTGCGTTTCTCAATCTGGGCGGTGTGGGCAACATCACCTGGGTGGACCCGACTGCCCGGGCGCCCGAGGACGATGCTGCCTGCCTTGCCTTCGACACCGGCCCGGCCAACGCCCCGATCAACGACCTGATGCGCGGCCGGTTGCGGCAGACCCATGATGCCGGGGGCGCGCTTGCGACGCGCGGGCGGGCGGATGGCGGCATCGTCGCGCGGTTTCTGCGCCATCCGTATTTCGAACGCCCGCCGCCGAAATCCCTGGACCGGGACCAGTTCGCGGGGCTGATCCGCGATGTGTCCGGGCTGTCCGACGCGGATGCGGCGGCGACGCTGGTCGCGGCGCTGGCCGGGTCGGTCGCGGCGGGCTGGCGCTGGCTGCCCTCGGCCCCGCGGACGCTGCTGGTTGCGGGTGGAGGACGACACAACGCGGCGATCATGGCCGCGCTGCGCGCGGCGCTTGACGCCGAGATCCGGCCGGTCGAGGCCGCGGGCATGGACGGGGACATGCTGGAGGCACAGGCATTCGGCTGGCTGGCGGTCCGGGTTCGGCGGGGCCTGGCGACCTCGGGCCCGCGCACGACCGGTGTGCCGGAGCCAGCCTGCGGAGGTCGCATCAGCCATCCGCGCTGAAAGGCGTGTCGTGGCGGAACCGTCATGCGGCCTGCTGGTTGTTGTGGTGACGTGGCCGCAATCGGCCACCAGCCGACAGGGAGGATAACCATGACCAGGGATCTTTTGGGAACCGTCGCGGCGCTGGCGCTGCTTGCGGGTGGCGCCGCCGCGCAGGACACGGATAGCGGGACCGACGCAGCGCAGGCTGGCGGTGCCCGGATCACCATCGAGGAATGCGCGCCGGTGGTGACCGTGACGCAAACCCCGCCGCAGGTGATGATCACCATGCCCGAGAGCGAAGGCGGCGAACCGCGGGTGAGCGTCACTCAGGCCGCGCCGGAGGTCACCGTGGAGACATGCGAGCCGACCGTGACCCTGACGCAGGACGGCGCCGAGGCCGAAGCGCAGACCCAGTTCACGGCGGCCGAACCCGAATTGCAGATCAGGGCGGCGGAAACGGCCGAACTGACCGTCTCGCGTCATGCCGACGGATCGGCCGAGAGCGCCGCGTCGGCGGGCGGCGATCAGGACGGTGCCGCGCAGGAGCCAGAGGCGGAGGGTTCCGGCGGCGATGACACCGCAGATGGCGAAAGCGATCCCGCGGCGGATTCGGGCGACGCCGAGACGGACAGCCGCGACGCGGCTGACGGCGAGGGCGAGGTCGCGCTTGGGCAGGCCGGGGCAGTGGCAGACACCGATCCGGATCCGGCGGAAGCCGCGGCGGCGGCCAGTGACGGGCCCGGTGGCGAGAGCATCGTGACGACGCCGGATGAAGCGGCCGACAGCGCCGATGAGACCGCCAGCACCGACGAACCCGCCGAGCCTGTCAGCCGCGAGGCTGGCGGGACCGGCGTGCCCGGGGCGGCCGCCGTGCCTCAGCTGGAAGGCGACGCGACCGACCCCGCCGCCGACCTGACCACGCCCGAGGACCGATCGGCGGCGGGACAGGTTGCGCGTGCCGGTGACAACGCCGAGACGGCGATGCCTGACGATGATGCCGGGACCACCACGGAAAGCGACGCCGAGACTGCCGCGGACGGCGGTGCGGCCGAGGGCGTCGTGGCGCGGGCGGAACCGATCGCCCTGCGCGAAGGCCGGACGATGGTCGATGTGGACGAGGTGGTGGATGCCGGGCTGGACGGGCTGGTCGTGTTCAGCGCCGACGACGAGGAGATCGGCGAGATCGACCGGTTCGATACCGAGGGCCGGTTGGCGGTGATCGCGGTTGGCGGCTTCCTGGGTCTGGGGGAACGCGATGTGGCCCTGCCGCTGGACGAGATTTCGTTCCAGCGCGACGGCGATGGAGATGTGCGCGCCTATATCGGCCTGGCCTCGGAGCAGATCGAGGGCATGCCGCCCTACCAGCCGGTCGAGTAGGTTTTCCGACCGCGGCGCCCGGGGCGCCCCGGACTTGCAGGATGTGAGGTCCTGTCCGCCCGCCGCGTTGCCGGCGGGCGGATGTTTTTTCGCCTGCTCTCTTGACGCGCCGATGCGGTCTGCGTAAACCGCCTCTCACCCCGGCGGGCGATCGGCCGGGGAAGGTAAGTGTGCGGTTGTAGCTCAGTTGGTTAGAGTACCGGCCTGTCACGCCGGGGGTCGCGGGTTCGAGCCCCGTCAACCGCGCCACTTGCACCTTGTTCGCCCGGATCTATGCGCGGTTGTAGCTCAGTTGGTTAGAGTACCGGCCTGTCACGCCGGGGGTCGCGGGTTCGAGCCCCGTCAACCGCGCCATTTCCATTCCTGCTGAACTCCTCCGACTGCTGCACCGCTGTCAGCCGCTGCTTGCGCCGTCATCGATTTCGGGATCGGTTCCGGGCGGGCCAGCGGCGAGGCAAGAGGCGGGCGCTGTCCCCCGTCATGACGACGCTCTCCGGGATATTCTTCGAACAGGGCAGGTGACGCGGGTCCGTCGCTGTCAGCCGACCGGACGCATATTGGGACTCCTGTCGCCGCGCCGGATTGGCTATGGAGGATCGCGGCGCAAAAATCTGGCGTCGCGGCCGAAGACGGATTTGCGGATCGCGAGCGAAGGATGATGAGGGACATGGACGACGCAGGGGCGCTGATCGAACATATGGGCCGTGCCGCGCGCGAGGCGGCCGTGGATCTGGCGGTGGCGTCGGCGGACACCAAGCGTGCCGCGCTGATCGGCGCGGCCGAGGCGATCCACGCGAACGTGCCGGCGATCCTGGAAGCCAATGCGCGCGACCTGGAATTCGGCCGGCAGAAAGGGCTGTCGGAAGCGATGCTGGATCGGCTGAAGCTGGACGAGGACCGGCTGCGCGGGATCGAGGACGGGCTGCGTGCCGTTGCCCGGCAGCGCGATCCGGTCGGTGAGGTCCTGGCCGAATGGGACCGGCCCAACGGTCTGCATATCCGGCGGGTGCGCACGCCGATCGGGGTCATCGGCGTGATCTACGAAAGCCGGCCGAACGTGACCGCGGACGCAGGCGCGCTGGCGCTGAAGGCCGGAAACGCGGTCATCTTGCGGGGCGGGTCCGAGAGCCTGCATTCCAGCCAGGCAATCCATGGCTGCATGCTGCAGGGGCTGCGCGAGGCCGGGCTGCCCGAGGCGGCGATCCAGCTGGTGCCGACCCGCGACCGGGCCGCGGTCAGCGCGATGCTGCAGGCGCAGGGTCTGATCGACGTGATCATCCCGCGCGGCGGAAAGGGTCTGGTCGGGCTGGTGCAGCGCGAAGCGCGCGTGCCGGTCTTCGCGCATCTCGAAGGCATCTGCCACATCTATGCCGACCGCGACGCCGACCCTGAAAAGGCGCGTCGGGTCGTGGTGAACGCAAAGACCAGGCGAACCGGGATCTGCGGGGCGGCAGAGTGCCTGCTGATCGACAGCGCGGCCGATCCGGCCCTTCGCGAACTGCTGATCGGGTCCTTGCTGGAAGCCGGGGTCGAGGTGCGTGCCGCGGGCGAACTGGCCCGGATCGCGGGAACCGTGGCTGCGGGGGAGGATGATTTCGGCAGGGAATTCCTGGACAGCATCATCGCCGCAAGGCTGGTTGACGGGGTCGAGGGTGCGATCGCGCATATCCGGCGTTTCGGCAGTCAGCACACCGAGTCGATCCTGACCGAGAACGATGCCACCGCCGACCGCTTCCTTGCCGGTCTGGACAGCGCGATCCTGATGCGCAACGCCTCGACCCAGTTTGCCGATGGCGGCGAATTCGGCATGGGCGCCGAGATCGGAATCGCCACCGGCAAGCTGCATGCGCGCGGTCCGGTCGGGGCCGAGCAGTTGACCAGCTTCAAGTATCTGGTGATCGGCGACGGGACGATCCGGGCCTGATCGCGGGATCAGAAGGCGATCTCGGCGCCTTTCTCGTCCATGTCCCAGCTGAGCCTGCGGCCTGCGCCGCGCGCGGCCTCGGCCATCAGGGCGAACTGCACCTCCGAGGGGGCAGGTGGCCGGGCCGGACCCTCGGCGTCCGGGCCAAGCCATGACCACAGCGCCGGATCGGGCCGCATCCGATCGGATTCCGAGATCAGGCGCCAGCCCGGCAGCTTGCGCAGCACCAGCACCCGTCCGCCCCAGGGCATGGCGGTTTCCATGCACATCAGCGCCAGCATGACCATCCGGATCTCGATCCGGGCAAAATCGCCATCGGCCTCAAGCTCGATCCGCAGCCGGCCCTGCGACGAGACGCCCTCCAGCAGCCGCAGCAGCTCGGCGCGGGCAATCCTCTGGTCGCCCTGCGCTTGCCCGAATGCCATCCGGAATGCCTGGATCCTCGCCCGTGCGGCCTTGACCGATTCGGCGATCAACTGCAGTTCGGGACTGTTCGAGACGCCGGGATAGTCGGGTGACATCTCGAGCAGCTCCACCCCGTTGCCGATCGCGCCAAGTGGCGAGATCAGGTCGTGGCACAGCCGTGATCCCAGCAACGCCGCCAGATCGCCCGGCGAGATGCGCGTTGTGTCGAGAGTCATGCAGGGCTACCTTTCGTCGAGCGGAACGGAGAGTTGGACGTGAACGAGATGCTGGAACCCGGAATGATCGTCCGCCATCCCGGTGCTCCGGAATGGGGCGAAGGGCAGGTCCAGTCGCGGATCGGAAACCGCATCACCGTGAACTTCGCCGAGACGGGAAAGCAGGTCATCGACGGTCGCAAGGTGTCCTTGCAGATCGTGCGGCTGGATGATCGGTGATATTGGTTAATCATGGACCAAAAATGCAACCTCGAATTGCATTATGCAAGTCCCTCCTTCGAAGCCGGGTCGCGGGGCGTGCGGCCTGTGTTGCAATGGCGCCGACCTGCCTCTAGACAGGCGCGCGCCGACCCTTCCTTTCAGCATGAAGGCCGCATGAAGTCCGACACCTCCTATTTCGACATCCGCATCGCCACGTCAGAACGTGATCTTCTGGCCGCGCAGCGGCTGCGCTATCGGGTCTTCGTGGAAGAGTTGGGCGGCACCGGGCCGCTTGTCGATCACGAGGCCCGCCTGGAACGCGACGAGTTCGATCCCGTCGTCGATCATCTTTGCCTGATCGACCGGCGGCGTTCGGCCGAGGCTCTCGATCACGTCGTCGGCGTCTATCGCCTGTTGCCGGGAACGCGGGCCGAGGAATTCGGGCGCTTCTATTGCGATGGCGAATACGATCTGACGGTGCTGCGGAACTCGGGCCGCAAGCTTCTGGAACTGGGCCGTTCCTGCATCGATCCGGCCTATCGCGGCGGGTCCGGGATGTTCCTGTTGTGGAATTCGCTGGCCGATTACGTTCTGGAACTGGGAATCGAGGTGCTGTTCGGGGTGGCGAGCTTTCACGGCACCGATATCCAGACCTTGGCGCCCTCGCTCAGCTGGTTGCACCATCACCATCTCGCGCCCGATGCGCTGCGGCCGGTGGCCCGTGCGGACGGGTTTCAGCGCATGGATCTGATCCCGCCCGAGAGGCTGGACCGGCGCGAGGCGCTGGTCGCGATGCCAGCATTGATCAAGGCCTATCTGCGGCTTGGCGGGCTGGTGGGCGAGGGGGCCTATCTCGACCACGACTTCAACACGACCGATGTTTTCCTGCTGATGGACACCAAGGCGATGTCGGACAAGCATCGCAAGTTCTATGAAAGTCGCTGGCAGGGATAATGGCGCAGGGTGACCCCGGACGCGGGGCGGCCACATGGCGCGAGGTCGAGACACCGGCGCTGCCGCGACCGCAGGGCCTCGCCGGTTGGTGGCGGGTCATTCGGCGGGGCCTGCCCGCCGTGCTTGTGCTGCTGGTCGGCGTGATCCTGATTCTGCCGCTGCGCGTGGCCGAGCGCCTGCTGCACGGGCCGCGCCGCCCCTGGACCGGGCCGCATGTGCGCCTGACCTGCCGCCTGGTGCTGGCCTGCATCGGCTTGCGCTGGCGCCGCGAGGGCCAGCCGATGCGCGGGCCGGGCGCGCTGGTCGCCAATCATTGCAGCTGGCTGGACATCCTGACCATGAACGCCGCGCTGCCGGTGTTTTTCGTCAGCAAGTCCGAAGTGAAGACCTGGCCGGGCATCAATATCCTGACCGCCGTGACGAACACGCATTTCGTCGTCCGCGACCCGAAGCTCGCCCGCGGCCAGGCCCGCGAGTTCGCCGCGCGCCTCCGCGCCGGGCACCGGCTGCTGTTCTTTCCCGAGGGCACATCGACCGATGGCCGCCGCGTGCTGCCGTTCAAGCCGACGCTGTTCCAGGCCTTTCTGGACCCCGACCTGCCGGTCGGACTGGCAATCCAGCCGATGAGCGTGGTCTATCACGCACCCGCCGGCGCCGATCCGCGATTCTATGGCTGGTGGGCCGACATGTCGCTGGCCGACCATCTGCTGGCGGTTCTGTCGGCGCCGCGGCAAGGCTGCGCCGAGGTGGTGCTGCACCCCGCGATTCCGGTGGCCGGGGAAACCCGCAAGACGCTGGCGCAGAAGACAGAGATCGCGGTCCGGAACGGCGTCGCGCAGAAGATTCGCCGCGCAGATTCGGCTTGAAGCTACGCCGCGCCGACAATATCTGGTATGGTTTACCGTCCCCGCCACCAAGGAATGCCCTCATGAGTCGCTTTGCCGCCCCCATCGCCGAACAGATCTGGGACATGAAATACCGGATGAAGGACGCCGAGGGGCAGCCGATCGATGCCTCGGTCGAGGATAGCTGGCGGCGCGTCGCGCGCGATCTTGCGCGGGTCGAGAAGGACCCGGCCGAATGGGAGGAGCGGTTCTACACCGCGCTCGAGGATTTCAGGTTCCTGCCCGCCGGCCGTATCCTTGCGGGCGCCGGGACCGGTCGCGCGGTGACGCTGTTCAACTGCTTTGTCATGGGCACCATTCCCGACAGCATGGGCGGCATCTTCGAGATGTTGAAGGAGGCCGCCCTGACGATGCAGCAGGGCGGCGGGATCGGTTATGATTTCAGCACCATCCGCCCGCGCGGGGCCGAAGTGAAGGGTGTGGCCGCCGATGCATCCGGCCCGCTGTCCTTCATGGACGTGTGGGACGCGATGTGCCGCACGATCATGTCGGCCGGGTCGCGCCGCGGTGCGATGATGGCCACGATGCGCTGCGACCATCCCGATATCGCGCAGTTCATCGAGGCCAAGCAGGACAGCGCAAGGCTGCGGATGTTCAACCTGTCGGTTCTGGTCACCGACGCGTTCATGGAAGCCGTGAAGACGGACGGACCGTGGGATCTGACCTTCGGGGGCCGGGTCTATCACACCGTCCAGGCGCGCGATCTGTGGAACCGGATCATGCGCGCGACCTATGATTTTGCCGAACCCGGCGTGATCTTCATCGATCGCATCAACAACGCCAACAACCTGCACTATGCGGAAACCATCGCCGCCACCAATCCCTGCGGCGAACAGCCCCTGCCGCCTTACGGCGCTTGCCTGCTGGGTTCGATCAACCTGGCAAGGCTGGTGACGCAGCCCTTCACCGAGGCGGCAGAGCTTGATCCGAAGGCGCTGGACGATCTGGTCCGGACCGCGATCCGGATGATGGACAATGTCGTGGACGCCTCGCAGTTTCCTCTGCCGCAGCAAAGGGCCGAGGCGCAGGCCAAGCGCCGGATCGGGCTGGGCGTGACCGGGCTGGCCGATGCGCTGCTGATGCTGGGCTTGCGCTATGGCGCCGCAGATGCGGTCGAACAGACCCGCGTCTGGATGAAGGCGATCGCGCGGGCGGCCTACCTGGCTTCGGTCGATCTTGCGCGCGAGAAGGGGGCCTTCCCGCTGTTCGACGCCGAGCGCTATCTGCAATCGGGTTTCATGGCGAAGATGGACCAGGATGTGCGCGCGGCGATTGCCGAACACGGGATTCGCAACGCCCTGCTGACCTCCATCGCACCGACGGGCACGATCAGCCTTTACGCCGGCAATGTCAGTTCGGGGATCGAGCCGGTCTTCGCCTATGCCTATAGCCGCAAGGTCCTGCAGAAGGACGGCTCGCGCAGCGAGGAAGAGGTCGTGGATTATGCCGTGCAGATGTGGCGCGACCTCAAGGGCGATGCGGCGCTTCCCGATTATTTCGTGAATGCCCAGACCCTGGCGCCCCGCGACCATGTCGCCATGCAGGCCGCCGCGCAGGAATGGGTGGACAGCAGCATTTCCAAGACCATCAACTGCCCGCAGGATATCGGCTTCGAGGAATTCAAGGATGTCTACATGGCGGCCTGGGATCTGGGCTGCAAGGGCTGCACCACCTATCGTCCGAACGATGTCACCGGCTCGGTCCTGTCGGTCAGCGAGAAGACCGAGACAACCCCCGAGGCCGATCAGGGCGCGGATGTCGTCTACCTGACCGAGCCGCTGGACCGTCCGGCCGCGCTGGAAGGATCGACCTACAAGCTGAAATGGCCGGGCAGCGAGCATGCGATCTACATCACCGTGAACGACATCGTGCAGGCCGGACATCGCCGGCCCTTCGAGGTGTTCATCAATTCCAAGAACATGGAGCATTACGCCTGGACCGTGGCGCTGACGCGGATGATCAGCGCCGTGTTCCGGCGCGGGGGCGACGTGTCCTTCGTGGTCGAGGAACTGAAGGCGGTGTTCGATCCGCGCGGCGGCGCGTGGATGCAGGGGCGCTATGTGCCTTCGATCCTGGCGGCAATCGGCGGCGTGATCGAGCGGCACATGATCTCGATCGGGTTCCTCGCCGGCGAAGGGCTGGGTCTCAAGGCCGACCCCAAGGCCGAGGCGATGGTCGTGGGCGAACGCCCGCGCGGCCCGGCCTGTCCCAGCTGCGGCCAATATGGGATGCGGATGATCGAAGGTTGCATGACCTGCCCGAGTTGCGGCCATTCCAAATGCCAATAGCCACGACCGATTGAGGTGCTCTGAAACGGAAGGCAATGAATGGCCATTTCGGGTATCGAATTGGCCATTCTGAAAGCCTGTCTCGGCCACAAGGCGTTTCCCCTGGAAACGAGGCCTTTCGGGACCTTCTAACGGAACAGGTGCCCCTGGATGTCGATGAAGGCCTTCCGGATCTCGGCGACAGATCCGCGTGCCGCCTTCGCGTCGTTCGTGCCGCCCTACCGGACGCGCAAGACTTTCCGGATCCTTCGAAACGATGGCTCCTCGACCCTATGCGCCGCGTAGGCCGGAAGGACATGGTTCAGGACTTGGCGCATCTCCAATTCGCAGGCGTCGGGGCCGCTTGACGTGCTTCCGGGCCTGCGCTGCGAGCATGCCGGGCAGCAGGAGATCCGTGCCCGACGAACCGGATCAAGCCCGAGGGTGGCCGCGATCCGACGGGGGGTGTGCGCGGCCCGGTTCCGGACGCCGAACCGCTTCGCGTCGATCAGCCCGCCCGCACGCTGGCGCTCATGGGTGATCTGCCGGACAGGCCCGTCATCTCGCAATAGGTTTCGATCCGGGCCAGACCGACTTTACAGATCAGGCGCCGCCCGAACAGGGTCGGCATGATCCGGCGCCATCCGTCGCGGGCGCAGGTCGAGAAACAGGCGGGCGGCTTCGGCGCGCGCGTCCGCGGCTCCTGATCGCTGCCCAGCTTTGGCTTGACGCCTCGCATAGAGGCAGCACACATTGCGGCCAAACCGCATTGCAGGGCATCCGATGCGAGGGCGCAATATCATCTTCGTTGCCGCGGTCATCGTTGTCGCTGTCGCGTGGGGTTGGCACCGTGATGGACAGGTAAGCGCGGACTGCCGTAACGCTCAGTCGGCGGTAAACGACGATCCCCGAGAGGCCATTTTCTTGGACTGGAAAGCCGACGCCTGCGGTCAGTAGGTCGCTCATCCGTCCACCTCGGGAGCTCTTCTCCCGGCCCGATGCTTGCGCATCGTGCGCACGGCGCTGCGGAGGCCCCACTGGAGCCTCCGCTGGCCTTCAGCCACCGCGCCTGAATCGTCGATCACCGCGAGAATGCGGAATGTCCGTGAGGCGCCGAAGCGGCTCTTTCGAATCGTCTGCTCCTTCGCGATTGATCAAACTCTACATCAGACCGAGGGATCACGAGGGGAGCCGGTCGGGTTCCACCGTGCTGACCGAGGCCGAGGAGGCGATGGTCGTCGCATTCCGGCGGCACACGCTACTGCCATTGGACGATTGTCTCTATGCGCTGCAGTCATCGATCCCGCATCTGACGCGGTCAGCGCTTCACCGATGCCGACAGCGTCATGGCATCTCGCGCCTGCCGGACGTCGAGGGCGACAAACCCAAGCGCCAGAAGTTCAAGCGCTATCCCATCGGCTTCTTCCACATCGACATTGCCGAGGTTCAGACCGCCGAAGGCAAGCTTTACCGCTTCGTCGGCATCGACCGGACGTCCAAGTTCGCTGTCGCCCAACTCGTTGACACGGCTGACAGAAAGACGGCTTGGGAGTTCCTGCAGCACATGCCCGAAGCGGTGCCCTATCAGGTCCACACCATCTTGACCGACAACGGAATCCAGTTTGCAGAGCAGCCCCGGAACCGAAACACCATCTACGCCCGGCCAAT
>NZ_JAKGGD010000019.1 GCF_021556615.1 Paracoccus salsus | reverse complement strand
GCCATCCGGCTGCCTGATCAGGCAGAGCGCATCATCCGCACCGAATTCGCGCCTTTGGACGCCGTGCTGAGATCATTCAGGGGCAATCCTGCCGAGCAGATGCCAGCCACCACGGCCTATCTTCTGCGCGATGTCGATTTCGTCGATGGCGTGCTCTATGCGGCCAACGCCGAGCGGCATCTGCGCCGCCGCGAGGGCTCGCGTCTCATCCTGAACCGACCGCAGCGCAGTGTCTCGGGCGCGATGTACGAGACCTGGGTCGGCAATCGCTGGTTCGGCAACTGGTTGCTGGACGATTGCCTGACCTACCGTCTGGCCGAAGAGGCGGGGCAGCCGGTGACCTCGGCCGTTCTTCGCAGCGGCCATGTTCCGCGATACGCTGAATTGCTGTCGATGACGCCCGAACGCATCGGGGATGTGCATTTCGAGGAGTTGATTTTGTTCGATGACCAGGGCAGCAACAGCGGGCGGATGGCCCGCGCCCAGGACATGCGCAATCGGCTGCTGAAAGACCGCGACCTGCGGCCGAGTCCCGGCGTGTTCCTGTATCGCGGACGCAGCGGCGACGCCCGCATTCTGGAAAACGAGGACGAAATCGCCGGCAAGCTGCAAGACCAATATGGTTTCCAGGTGATTTTCCCGGAAGACGCCAGCGTGGACGAGTTGCTGAGTGCCTGCGGCGCTGCCTCCGTCGTTGCCGGTGTCGAGGGAAGTCAGCTGTGCCACGCGGTCGCGGTGATGCCGCCTGGCGCCACGCTTCTGACGCTGCAACCGGACAATCGGGTAACGAGCGCGCTGAAGATCCTGACCGATCGCTGGCGCCAGCGATTTGGCCTTGTGGTGGGTTGGGGGTCCGAACACGGGTTTCGTATCGCGTGGGATGACGTCCAACGGACCCTGGCGATGATCTGATTGCGCTGTGGCCCGCCGGGATCCGTTTGCGGGGTCTTTCGACTTGATAGGACCGCGGCTTCCTGACGGCGTCCCGGGATATCCCGATCAGCAACGAGGCTTCCGGGACCATGGTCGCCTGTCTGGCGAGGCCACAGCCACGGCCTGCAGGATCAGGATCGCGGCCAGAAGTTCGATGGCCTCTTCGGCACGGCCGCTGATGGTCGAAACCTGCTGGCTGACCTCGATGCCCCAGGGTGCCAGCTTGCGGGCCAGCCCGTCGAGTGTCTTTGCCACCACAAACAGGCAGATCGCGCCGGCCACCGGCAGGTCGCGCCCCTGCCAGGCGGTCAGACGCAGCCGCACACGCAGATCGCGCCGGAGCAGGCGCAGCCCGGCAGCGATGAGGGCGAGCAGGATGACCGCACCGGCGATCTTCTGCACCATCGGCGCATCCCCGGAATAGAGCCGCAGCGACAACACGCCCGACTGGGTGAAGGCCTTGTCCCAGTCCAGTTCCCGCAGCCCTGCGGCGAGCAGCAGGACGGCGAAGTGCCAATGCGATGCGTCGCCTCGACGAATCATGCGCCAGCCAACCCAGATCCCGGCGGCAAGAAGGAAAATCGCGGACAAGCGCTCGATCGGGCCGGATTCGTCGAAGATTTCCGCAATGTCATCCGCGACGGTCAGCTGCAACAACAGCGCCAGCAAGGCGATGAGGCAGATGATCGCGAGTGGAGGACCGGCATTTCGTCGGCGAACAGGAGCGGGTGATTTCATCCTGACCTTTCATGGAAGACGCATGGATCGATCGCGACACCTAGTGCTTTCAGGCCGGATTGTCACTCTGGCGCCCGTATCGTGCCCCGGAGCGGGATATGTGGAAAGGCAGGACCGGGTTTCCGCGGGTGGCCTTGCGCCATGGTCCTCGACATGCGGTCCGCAAGGCGCATCGGGCCTCGACACGGGACAAGGGGGTTCCTGCGATAACCTGCCCGACGCTCTCAGCGGAGGTGCAGACGATCCATGGCGGCTCAGGCTCGAAGCTGGTCGGGCAAGCGGACGGGATCACGTTATTTGTCGTCGCGCCTGTTGATCTTCGGACCACTTCCTGTCTATGAGGCGTCCATGCGCATGGACCCGGTGAAAGCCCGGGTGGCTCCTCCGGCCGCTGATCCGCCGGATAATTCTTTGACAAACCCGATGATTACGTGCCGGACCGTCTTGAGAAAGATCATCCGATGCTGGGTGCTGGACCGTCTATGATCCCAATTTCCGAATATCGCGACCAATGGTTCGGTAACATCCGCGGCGACCTGCTGGCGGGGATCGTCGTGGCGCTTGCCCTGATCCCCGAGGCTATTGCCTTTTCCATCATTGCCGGTGTCGATCCCAAGGTCGGGCTATATGCCAGCTTCTCGATCGCTGTCCTGATCGCGTTTGTCGGCGGAAGACCCGGGATGATCTCGGCCGCCACGGCGGCAACCGCTGTCCTGATGATCACGCTCGTCCGCGATCACGGGCTGGAATATCTTCTGGCCGCTACGGTTCTTGCGGGCCTGTTGCAGATCGGTGCCGGCCTGCTGAAGCTGGGGCGCTTCATGCGCTATGTCTCGAAATCGGTGATGACCGGTTTCGTGAACGCGCTCGCGATCCTGATCTTCATGGCGCAACTGACCGAACTGGACCTGACGGTTCCGGGCGTGACCTGGCTGACCTACGCGCTGGTGGCGGCCGGGCTGGCGATCATCTACCTGTGGCCACGGTTGACGACCGCAATCCCGTCCCCCCTGGTCACCATCGTGGTGCTGACCGTGCTGGTCACGGTCACGGGCTGGGATGTTCGCACGGTGGGCGACATGGGCGCCTTGCCCGATACCCTGCCGATGTTCCTGATCCCGGACATCCCGCTGAACCTGGAAACGCTGCTGATCATCCTGCCCTATTCGCTGGCCGTGGCGACCGTCGGTCTTCTGGAAAGCCTCATGACGCAGAATATCGTCGATGACCTGACCGACACGAAATCGAACCGCAATCAGGAATGCGTGGGCCAGGGCATCGCCAATACCGCCACCGGCTTCATCGGCGGCATGGCGGGTTGCGCGATGATCGGCCAGTCGATCATCAACGTCAAATCGGGCGGGCGCGGGCGATTGTCCGCTTTCACGGCAGGCATGGCGCTGCTGATCATGGTCGTCGGGCTGGGCGGCCTTGTCGCGCAGATTCCGATGGCGGCCCTGGTTGCGATCATGATCATGGTGTCGATCGGGACGTTCTCCTGGTCGTCGCTGAAGAATCTCAGGACCCATCCCCGGTCTTCCTCGGTCGTGATGATCGCGACGGTCTTCACGGTGGTCTATACCCACAATCTGGCGATCGGCGTGCTTGTCGGGGTCATGTTGTCGGGGATCTTCTTCGCCTCGAAAATCGCGCAGCTGTTCCGCATCAGATCGACATTGTCGCCCGACGGGCGCGAGCGTAGCTACCAGGTGGAGGGCCAGCTATTCTACGGTTCCGTCGAGGATTTTGCCGAGGCATTCGACTTCAAGGAAGCCGTCGAAAAGGTAACAATCGACGTCAGCAGGGCCCATATATGGGATATCAGCTCGGTCCAGGCGCTGGACATGGCGATCCTGAAGTTCCGTCGGGACGGCGCCGAAGTGCAGTTGATCGGCATGAACGAAGCATCCGAGACGCTGGTCGACAAACTTGCCATCCACGACAAGCCAGGCGCGCTTGACAAGCTGATGGCGCATTGAGGGGGTGGGCAAGATGACCGACAGGATACTCGCACTGGTGGACGGCTCGGCCTATTCCGAAAGCGTCTGCCAACACACCGCCTGGATCGCAGGGCGCCTGAACGCCGCCGTGGATGTCATGCACGTCCTCGGCCGCCGCGAAGGCGCCACGACCCAGAATTATTCCGGAGCCCTGACCCTCGGTGCACGCACGGCGCTGCTGGAGGAACTGGCGGCAGCCGACGAACAGCGCGCCCGGCTGGCTCAGACCAGGGGGCGCGCGATCCTCGAGGACGCACGGAAAATGCTTGAGGCCGACGGCACCGGACCGGTCCAGACCATTCTTCGCAAGGGCGACATCCTCGAAGCGGTGCAGATGGCTGAACCGGACTTGCGCGCCATCGTCATCGGCAAGCGCGGCGAGGGCGCGGACTTCGCGACGGGCCATCTGGGGTCAAATCTGGAACGGATCGTCCGCGCCTCGAAAGTGCCTGTTTTCGTCGCATCGCGTGCTTTCAAGCCGATCGCGAAGGTGCTGGTCGCCTATGACGGAAGTAGCTCGGCCATGAAAGCAATCGACCGCATGTCGAAAAGCCCGGTCTTTGAAGGGTTGGAGATCACGCTGCTCTACGTCGACGGTGGCAGTGGATCGGTCGGCTCCAAGCTTGATGACGCCGTCAAGTCTCTGGGCGCGGCGGGCCTTCAGGCTGCTGCGCGTGTCGTCAAGGGCGAGCCGGACGAGGTTCTGAAATCCATCGTGGCCTCTGAGGGCTTCGGCCTCTTGGTGATGGGCGCCTATGGCCACTCTCGTATCCGCAGCCTGATTATCGGTTCGACGACAACGGCGATGGTGCAATCCGTGAAGAT
>NZ_JAKGGD010000018.1:0-2500 GCF_021556615.1 Paracoccus salsus | reverse complement strand
TCAGACGGATCAGACCCGAAACCGAGTGATCTAGGCATGAGCAGGCTGAAGGTTGGGTAACACCAACTGGAGGGCCGAACCCACACCTGTTGAAAAAGGTCGGGATGACTTGTGCCTAGGGGTGAAAGGCCAATCAAACTCGGAGATAGCTGGTTCTCCGCGAAAGCTATTTAGGTAGCGCCTCGGACGTATCCCTTGGGGGGTAGAGCACTGCATGGATGATGGGGGCCCACAGCCTTACTGAGTCTAAGCAAACTCCGAATACCCAAGAGGACTATCCGGGAGACACACGGCGGGTGCTAACGTCCGTCGTGGAGAGGGAAACAACCCTGACCAACAGCTAAGGCCCCCAATTCGTGGCTAAGTGGGAAAGCATGTGAGACTTCCAAAACAACCAGGAGGTTGGCTTAGAAGCAGCCATCCTTTAAAGATAGCGTAACAGCTCACTGGTCTAATCAAGAGGTCTTGCGGCGAAGATGTAACGGGGCTCAAGCCACGAGCCGAAGCTTTGGATGCACATTTATGTGCGTGGTAGCGGAGCGTTCTGTGATATAGGACGCTGCCTCTTTTGCCTGTTCGCAGGTAACGGAGGCAATGTTCTGACTGTGAAGCCGGGCCGTGAGGCATCCGGTGGAGTGATCAGAAGTGAGAATGTTGACATGAGTAGCGACAAACAGGGTGAGAGACCCTGTCGCCGAAAGTCCAAGGGTTCCTGCTTAAAGCTAATCTGAGCAGGGTAAGCCGGCCCCTAAGGCGAGGCAGAAATGCGTAGTCGATGGGAACCAGGTTAATATTCCTGGGCCAGGAGATGGTGACGGATCCCGAGGGTAGTTCGATCTTAACGGATTGATCGGGCTGCTTAGGGGTTCCTGGAAATAGCCCTCCACAAGACCGTACCCGAAACCGACACAGGTGGACTGGTAGAGAATACCAAGGCGCTTGAGAGAACCACATTTAAGGAACTCGGCAAAATACCTCCGTAAGTTCGCGAGAAGGAGGCCCCGTTGGCAGGCAACTGTCGGCGGGGGGCACAAACCAGGGGGTGGCGACTGTTTACTAAAAACACAGGGCTCTGCGAAGCCGCAAGGCGACGTATAGGGTCTGACGCCTGCCCGGTGCCGGAAGGTTAAAAGGAGATGTGCAAGCATTGAATTGAAGCCCCGGTAAACGGCGGCCGTAACTATAACGGTCCTAAGGTAGCGAAATTCCTTGTCGGGTAAGTTCCGACCTGCACGAATGGCGTAACGACTTCCCCGCTGTCTCAAATGTGGACTCAGCGAAATTGAATTGTCTGTGAAGATGCAGACTTCCCGCGGTTAGACGGAAAGACCCCATGCACCTTTACTACAGCTTCGCACTGGCATCAGGATTGCGATGTGCAGGATAGGCGGTAGGCTTTGAAGCGGGAACGCTAGTTCTCGTGGAGCCGTCCTTGAGATACCGCCCTTCGCACTCTTGATGTCTAACCGCGGTCCGTTATCCGGATCCGGGACCCTGCGTGGCGGGTAGTTTGACTGGGGCGGTCGCCTCCCAAACAGTAACGGAGGCGCGCGAAGGTTGGCTCAGAGCGGTCGGAAATCGCTCGTTGAGTGCAATGGCAGAAGCCAGCCTGACTGCAAGACTGACAAGTCGAGCAGAGTCGAAAGACGGCCATAGTGATCCGGTGGTCCCGAGTGGAAGGGCCATCGCTCAACGGATAAAAGGTACGCTGGGGATAACAGGCTGATGATGCCCAAGAGTCCATATCGACGGCATCGTTTGGCACCTCGATGTCGGCTCATCTCATCCTGGGGCTGGAGCAGGTCCCAAGGGTATGGCTGTTCGCCATTTAAAGAGGTACGTGAGCTGGGTTTAGAACGTCGTGAGACAGTTCGGTCCCTATCTGCCGTGGGTGTTGGATACTTGAGAGGAGTTGCCCCTAGTACGAGAGGACCGGGGTGAACGTTCCACTGGTGGACCAGTTGTCGTGCCAACGGCAGTGCTGGGTAGCTATGAACGGACAGGATAACCGCTGAAGGCATCTAAGCGGGAAGCCCCCCTCAAAACAAGGTATCCCTTGAGAGCCGTGGAAGACCACCACGTCGATAGGCCGGAGATGTAAGTGCAGCAATGCATTCAGTTGACCGGTACTAATGGCTCGATAGGCTTGATTTGATCCGGAAGAAGACAGATTGATCTTCTCCCAAAAGCATCCTTGGACAACAAACCTGCACTTGCAGGCAACGCTGATCGTTTCTTTCCCGGTCTGGTGGCCCTAGCGCGAGCAAAACACCCGATCCCATCCCGAACTCGGCCGTTAAGTGCCGCTGCGCCGATGGTACTGCGTCTCAAGACGTGGGAGAGTAGGTCACCGCCAGACCTGGAAAGAAACGAAACTCTCTGAAACGATGCAAAAGGAACGCATGAACGCGATGCAATTGGCGCGGGGTAGAGCAGCCCGGTAGCTCGTCAGGCTCATAACCTGAAGGTCGTAGGTTCAAATCCTACCCCCGCAACCAAA
>NZ_JAKGGD010000017.1 GCF_021556615.1 Paracoccus salsus | reverse complement strand
TGGGTAAAGAGGTCGCGGAAAAAGCCGGTTCGGCCGCCAAGACGGCCGCCTGAGACCACAGGCCCGACCCGCGACGACATGACGAAGGGCGGCCCCCGGCAAGGGGCCGCCCTTCCTGCATGCGGGCCTGCATGCGGGCCTGAATGCGGCAAGCGGCGGCCTTGGCTGAAACCTGCGGCTGCCGCCGCACGCGCATCAGGCGGCTTCGCGCCAGCGCGCCGCGCCCTCGGGCGCATAAGCATCGACGACCCTGCCTGCGGCACGGGCGGCATGTTGCTCGGGGCTACGGGATCTGTCGCAATTCTATGAACAGCATGGATACATTGCTGTCAGCAAGGAACTTTTCGACCTTGAGAAAAGGCGCAGCAGGGTGACTGATGGCACGCTTTTCAGCAACCTCACGCCCGATGCCATCGCCAGTGTCATCCGCACAGCGGACGGCCGTGGAGGTGCGGTCGGAGCAGGTCGTCCCGACAACGGTCGAGCAGGTCGAACGCCGGCTTACAGACACCACCCCGATCCGAGGGTTTCGTGCGCATGCCCGACGCCGAGTTCGAGGCGATCCTGACGCGGGCGGCCGAGGATCTGTCCCGGCTCCCCGAAGGCTCGGCGGTTGCTGAGTTGCTGGCCGATGACGCTGTCATGCGGCAGCAAGCGCGCGCATGTCGCTATTCGACGGATTCTCTTCAATCAGGTCAGGCTCAACGCCGCCATCAGCAGAACCGTCGCGCCGCGGGCGAGATCGGCATGGATGGCCGGGCCACCGTAATGGACGGCAGCGCGCCATACGCCAACGGTCGCCACGGCATTGTAGGGGAGCGATACTCCATAACCGATGAGCAGTGCCGCCCATGCCAGATCCTGCATGATCAGGATCAGGAAAAGCACACTCGTCACCACGTTGACCAGAAGGCCGACGATCACTGCCCATGTCCAGAAGGCGTCACGGAGTGGCAATTCACCGCGCCAAAGTGCGACAAGATTCGTCATCGACCCATCTTAGGTGCAGTCGCGGGTCTCTGCCACTTTCCTGTTTCGGTCGGGTACCAGACGAACACGCTCGTCTATAGTGCTGGCGGCTATCGGTTCCTCGACTTCGTGAGGATCGGTGTGCCGATGAACATACTCATCGGTGCAGTGACTGTGCTTGTCATCCCATTGATCTGGCCGTTGGCAGGATAGCCCGAAGTTTTCGGTCCTGCCCAACGGGTCGGATCGCGTGACGGCGGCATGGGAAGTGGGCTACGCGCGAGTGATGAGCCAAAGGACCGAGGACGAAAAGATTGTTATATAATAAAAACAAGGAGTTGAAATGGATATGGGGTGGATGCCGCTCTCCCCCGACGGCATCGCGATGCGCCGTACTCGTGGTGTCGAAGCACAAGCTGAAGGAGAGGGCATCCATGGCAGCAGTGAGCATCATCGGGGTCGCTCTGGCAAAGAACGTGTTCCAGTTGCACGGAGCGGCGGCGGACGGGGCGGTCGTTTTCCGCACGAAGCTGTCGCGACTGAAATTCGCGCGGTTCATGGCGGATCATCCGGCATGCGAGGTGGCGATGGAGGCGTGTCCCAGCACGCATCACTGGGCGCGGGAATTGTCCGCCCACAGGCACAGCGTCCGACTGATCGCGCCGCCTTACGTCAAACCGTTTCTGAAGCGGCAGAAAAACGATGCGGCCGACGCGGAAGCGATCGTCGAAGCGGCGCTGCGACCGACCATGCGCAAGACCCAGGAACAGCAGGCCCGTGCCGTCGCGTTCCGGACGCGCGAGCAGCTCGTCAAGCAGCGCACCGAAGCGGTGAAAGCGAAGATCACCGCCCTTTCGAACGACGCGGAGATGCCACGGCGGCTGCAGACCATGCCGGGCGTTGGACCGATCACCCGCTCTGACACGCCCGCGCTGCTGAAGGGGTTACTGTTCGGGCCCGATGGCGCCGCGTTCTCGCCGATCCACACCCGCAAGGGCGACAGGCTCTGCCGCTACTACGTGAGCCAGACCATACTGAAGCACGGTGCCGGGTCGTGCCCGGTGGGTCGTTTCCCCGCAGGCGAGATCGAGGCTGCCGTTACTGACCAGCTCCGCGCCGTGTTCCGCCAACCCGAGATCGTCGCGGGAACGTGGAAGGTGGCGCGCCCATGCCGACGACATCACCGAGGCCGACACGCGTGCGGCCCGGCAGACGTCCTTCGACAGAGAAGGGCTGCCCCGCAAGCTTTGCTGCAAAGTAAGGCCCGAGCATCCAACCACTTCCAGAAGCATGGTTGGCCGTATCCCCGGTGCGATCGAACTGAACCATGGCCCCGACCAACGGCTTCCTCGAGGCTGTAGGCCCATGTTCGATCCGATGTTCCAGAAGGGCCTCGACCATCGTATTCTGCCGCCTGTCCATTCGTCCGCCTCCACGGTTGGTTTCACAACTCCATGGAATACCGGAATGGATCGCCCCTGCCGGGGCATGCCCCGGCAAAGGCTCAAGGCACCCGCGCCAAACGAATTTCCAGACGTGAAGTTACAAGTCCGTTGCCGTTGCAGCCCCCGGACAGGGCTCAAGAGCACCCGGGAGATTACGCCGCCCGGCAATTTCCACCACGTTCGAGTCACAACCTCACGGGGCGCTTGGGAGCTACGATCGTCAACCTGAGATGGCACGAATCGTTGTGAGAAAGAGGGTTCGAGCTTAGGCTTGAACTGTGGCGAGGTGCTGCATCAACGCAAATCTCAGAACAAAGGGGGAACTTGATGATACGCTCTATCGTTATGTCGAAGTCATGCCTGAAGCCCGCGCTGGCCGGTGCCGTTCTCGCACTGGGCGTCGCCGGTTCCCAGCCTGCCGCCGCTCAGTCGGCCGCCTGCGTCAATCTGCAGGTCGGGGCCGGGTATGCCGCCTGGATGGCCGTCAAGTTCGCCGGTGGCTTTACCTGGTCGTCAAGCTTTCCGATCGGCCAAACGCGGTGCATCCCGTTGCCGGTGGACGGCATGGTGGACGGCGCGCCCTACGAGGTTGTGGTGTCAGCGGTCCTGGGGTCCAGCAAGGTGAGCTGTACGCCGGCGCCGGGGGTCTATCAGTCGTCAAATACCAACTCAGTATCCTATAACGCCTGGGGCACGACTCTGAACGTGCATTGCGAAATGCCGGGGGCGGCGAACCTTGAAATGATAAACGCACTGCCGGTCACCCCGACGGAAGAGGGCATGATGGCGCTTGAAAAGCACAACACCGAGGGTGAACTGCCACCGCCGACAGAGTAGGTCTTTCGGTGTGACTTGGGGGAGCAGGCGGTGACGTCTGGTCCCATCTTTGTTGAGGCGTTGTGGGGCCAAACGTGCGCCGGGCGATCGGCGGACCGCAGAGTGGCTAAGAAATTTCTTGGCATCGCAATCAATGCCCGTAAACATCCCGAAGATCTGTGTCTTGGTCTGACGTTGCGCCCGCCCCACCCCGGTGGGGCGGGCCTTTCTACATTTCAGGGCAACCACCGAGTGGCGCCGCCCGCACCGGGCCTTGCGGCCGTGAGGCCGTGTGTGGGGGGTGTTGCTCAGGCCCCGATCAGGCTGGCGAGGTAGGGATTCAGGAAAACCCCATTCGGGTCGACGGACTTGCGATAGGCGGCATAGGCTTGCAACCGTTCGCCGCGCCGTTTTGCCAGATCGGCGATGAAGGCCGGATTGAACGCGCCGGTGAAACTGCCCGCAGCGCCCGCGGGATCGTAAAAACCGTACATCTTGCCATTGTGGGGAAATCCCCCCATGGCCACCCATATCCGCTCCACATCCGCAAAATATTTCAGCAGCGGTGCAGGGTAGGAGGCGGAAGGAACAGCCTCGATAAATCCGATCAGATCGAGATTGACGAAAGTGGCGCCGGGCGTGGTGGTGTAGGTGCCCGACATCGCAGAATCGCCACCCCTGATGAACCGGAATTCCATCGGCGCGGCCAGGTGGAACGGACCATTCTGGGCCACGATGGACCCTGCGGCGTTCAGACCGTCCCAGACCATGCCAAGCCCGACGTCGGCCAGGTCGGGCAATTCGACAAAATAGGACATGAACATGACCTGCGATGCCTCCGCCAGCCACAGGTCGGAGAATTTTGCATTTGCGGCCTTGGCCTGCTTTTCGATATCGTCCAGTCCGATGGCAACAAAGCCCGAAGTCGGCACCGGCGGAAATTCGAATACGTTGTAAGGGTCGTTGTAAAGCTGCGAGGCTCGTACGTATTGAACCCCCCATTCCGCAAGTCCAGTCATGAACGGCGCGCCGAAATCGCCCTTGTCGGCCAGCGCGCAGGGCGAGGCAGAGCCGACTGGCTGGTTTGGCGTCCTGGGGGTAGGATTGGCGACCTCGTCCCAAGTAAGGGCTAGGAAGTTATTGATCCCGACCTTGGCGGCGTAGGGGGTATAGAACACTTCCATCCGGTCGGATTTCGTCGGGCCGCTCAGCATCGGTTTCAGCGCGGCGACAAAGCTTGACTTGTCAGCTGCCAGAAACCTGCGCGTGGCGCCTTTTAGCGACGTGGCACAGGGACGGGGCGCGACGTCGAGCGTGATCCGCGTCACGATGCCAAGCCCCCCCAACGACACACGGACGAATTGCAGCGGATGCCAGCCGTTTTCGGCGGGGGAATCGGCGTCGATGGTGGTTTCGGTGCCGTCCGGCCCCATGATTGTGAAGGCCGATGCGGTTTCGGCAAAGATCGGTTGCGCCACCGTGGCGCCGTGCACATCCACCGCCGTCATCCCGCCGATGCTGAAAAACCCGCCGGCGGTGGCGGTTTTGAACATCAGGTTGTTGGCGGTCAGGAACGTGTCGACATTGTCTTCGCGCACGCCAGGATTGACGGTTACCTGATTGGGGCCCGGGCCCAACATGATGCCGTCCGGATAGATGTCGCGGTAGCACGACATGTCGATCAGGAAGGTCGTCAGTTTGGTGTTGGGCCAGGCGGAGCGGTTGTCAGCGGCGACCAGTGGCGGTTGCGAATGGCGCTGACCCGACACGCGGACCGGAACGCCGGTTTTCACGGCCCTGGACAGCACCGATTGCAGGTCTGCCTTGGTGGTAGGGTAGGCATAGTAATCCGCCCCGTCGTTGGGGGGATTGTGGATCAAGTTTCCTGACCAGTTTTTCCACGGAAGTTTGGGAGAAGGCAGGGCGGCATGGTCCGTGATCACGCTGTATCTCCTTTTGAAAAGTGATCAATAGTTAGAAACCACCCTACTGTTCCCAATCCAACAGTTGGTACCCGTTGCGAACGGTGTTCAGTTTTTGTGAACGGGAAGAATCCCGTTGTGGCTTAAACCAGCATAGTGGAAATAATACGGGCGACCTAGCACAATCGCCAGGGAAGCGGTCGAGCGGCGGCAACAAACGGCTGGCTGATTCAGGACAGGATTGCTGCAAGAAAACCGAGCCAAGGGGTTGCTTCGGACGCCGGAGAGCACGTTCACTAAGACGCCGTTGTGGCGAGCGGCGCTGCGGCTGGAGACGGATGTGGTGGCACGAGGGGCGACCAGGCATTGAAGATCCAGACATATGATCTGAACCTAGATGCGCTGCCGCAGCGCAGCTTGTCTGAACCAGGATTCGCCAACAGGCCTACAAATTTTCTGCCTCATATATTGTCCGAATTTCTTGATGCTGTATCAACTCATTGGAGATCGAAAGAAACCTTGCGAAATCCGTTGCACCAATATAGATGGATCGTTTCTTTAGCTGCAGAACGCGTTTTCATAAAAACAACCTTGATTTCAGAATTTACTGCAACGAGCAGCATTGCAGCGGTAGGAAGATCTTAATGTCCACGCTCAGGCTGCTAGGTGGCGTCGTTGCGGAACTCTGACCGTGAAGGATTCACATCACGAATCAATGCGGTTAGATGGATGGCATGAGCAAGCCCAAGCCCGCCCGTTACCGCACGACGAACCGGTCCGCCTACGACGCTGTGCTCCGCAAGCGCGGGTCGTTGCTGATCTGGCTGGACAATGAGATGGCCTGGCACGCGCCGCATGAAGGCTGCCCCGGGCGCCAGCCTGTTGCAGCTGGCGGGGCTGGACTGGCCCGTGGCGGACTATTCGCCCCTGTGCCGCAGGCAGAAGGCCCTGAAGGTGCAGATCCCGTATCGCCGTGCCGGCGGGCCGCTGAACCTGCTCGTGGACAGCACCGGCATCAAGTTCCTCGGCGATGGCGAGTGGCAAGCCCGGAAGCATGATGTTAAGAGCCACTGCCAATGGCGCAAGGTCCATCTGGCCATGGACCCCGCCACATCCGACATCCGTGCGGTCGAGTGCACTCCAAGTCGGGAAGGCGACAGCCCCGACCTGCTGGACCAGATACCCGAAGTCGAAGACATCGGCACCGTGACCGCTGATGGCGCCTACGATACACGCCGCCGCCACAGCGCCATCATCGCACGCGGTGGCACCGCTATCATCCCGATACGCAAGAATGGCCGACCGTGGAAGGAGGACTGTTGGTGTCCGAAGGGCTTTACCTGCAAGTGTCGAAGTGGGGCACGAAGTCTTGGGAATTTCGGTTCACGTTGGACGGTCGCACCCGCAGCATGGGGCTAGGCTCACCCCTGACAACCCAACCCTAGGTGTTCAGTCCCGGCATCTGGTGGATCGGGTCGAGGATGAATCTATCGGGCTCTGATGTCCAGGTTTTGCAGATGTATTCGTAGGGCGTGAGGC
>NZ_JAKGGD010000016.1 GCF_021556615.1 Paracoccus salsus | reverse complement strand
CTGCACCGCAGCATTGCAACCGCCGCAGTGCAGAAAAATTACCGGAAGCCGATCGGGGCAAGATGGCGCCGCGGACGCGCCAGATCCGCGCGCGCGGCGGATGGCGACACCTGGCCGACCCGCTGCCCGACGATACAGGCCGCGTGCACGGGGCTGCCTTTCAGCTTTCCAGAAAAGAAACGACCTTGCCGGCAAGGGCGTCCCAATCGGTGAATTCCCGCACGCCGTCCGTCAATTCGATGTCCTGACCTTGCAGGACCGCATGCCGCACGATCTGGTTCTGGAAATAGTCATAGCTGCGGGTTCGCACCGCGCCTGCAGCAAGTACCTCTTGCGTCGGCGCAAAGCCGGTGCGCATCTCCATTTCGATCAGGTAGTCCTGCGCCTCCTCCAGCCCTTCGGGGAACGCCGCCTTGAGACTGACCGAGACCATCAGCGTCGGACATTTGTTCAGACGGTCCCTGGAGGCCGCGAGCATGGCTTCGAAGGCCGGCGGGTGGCGGCGCTCGTGGACTGGCGCGGCCAGAATGACCCGTTCGGCCTTTGCAAGCGACAACTCGGCCGCCTCGGAGGCATCGACCAAGGTGACGTCGTGACCGATCCTGCGGACCTGTTCGGCGATGAAGTCGGCAATCCTGCGGGTCTGGCCTTCGCAGGTCGCGAACAGAACGACGATTTCCATGTGCTACCTGCCAAGGGATTCTTCAGTCTGCCTCTCCACTATGCCGGGGACTGGCGTGGCCTGCCTTGTCCCAGATCAATTGGCGATCCGGCCGGGCCGTCCGGGACGGAGAGCGTGCCTGCCACAAGGCCGTCGCGCCGCAAGCGGGCGGTCAGACCGCCTGCTGACCGGTCGCGATCGGTGTGGGATTGCGAACAGAGGCCAGCGCTTCATCGACCGTTTTGGCATGGTGGACCAGGGGCCGCCGCAAGCCATGGGTCACGAACACGCGCTGGACGTCGCGGGTCGCCCCCGTGAGCCAGAGCGCCACACCCTGCCTGTGCGCCTTGTGCGCGAGACCCTCGATCATGTTGGCTCCGGTGGAGTCGAGAAAGGGCACGCCCGAGAAATCCACGATCAGCGCCTTGTGGGTATCCTGGATGCGGTCGAGAACGGAACCGATGGACGCCGTGGCGCCGAAGAAGAGCGCACCGGTGATCCGATAGATGACGACGTCGGGGTTTGCGGCCAGATCTTCGTCATAGGCCTCGCGCGGGTGTGCGCTGTCCGCCTCGTCCTGACCGACGAAGGCCGTCCTGGCGACGATTTCTGTCGACCGGCTCATGCGGTGAATGAACAGGACCGAGCCGAGCGCGAAGCCTACGACGATGGCCTCGGTCAGGTCGCGGAAGATGGTCAGGAAGAATGTGGCGCCGAGAACCGTCGCCTCGCCCCAGCCCGAGCGCAGAAGGATGGCGATGGCCGGTTTCTCGATCATGTTCCAGGCCACGACGGCCAGCACGCCTGCCAGTGCGGCAAGCGGGATGTAGGCCGCAAGGGGTGCGGCCACGAGCATGAAAAGAAGAATGAACACGGCATGAAGCATGCCGGCGACAGGTCCGTGCGCGCCCGCGCGCACATTGGTCGCGGTCCGGGCGATGGTGCCTGTCACGCAGAAGCCACCGAACAGCGACGATCCGATATTGGCCGCGCCCTGAGCGACAAGCTCGCAGTTCGAACGGTGCCTCCGGCCGGTCATGCCGTCGGCGACGACCGCCGACAGCAGCGACTCGATGGCGCCGAGCAGCGTGAAGGAGATGGCGGCCGGAAGGACAGCCGTGATCCTGTCCGCAGACAGGCTCGGCAGATTCGGGGCCGGAAGCGACGAGGGAATCCCTCCGAACTTCGTGCCGATGGTCTCGATGGGCATCGCCAGAAGCGCTGTCGCCACCGCCGTCAGGGCCACCGCGATCAGCATGCCCGGCCAGTGCGGACGCCAGCGGCGCAGCCCGACGATGATCGCAACCGTCGCGACGGACATCATGATCGCGGCCGGGGAGACGCTTTCTCGCGCCGCCCACAGGGCCGGGAGCTTTTCCAGAAGCTCGCCCGGCTCGTCCTCAAGCGTCAGGCCGAGAAGCTCCCTGATCTGGCTGGCGAAGATGATGACCGCGATCCCGGCCGTGAAACCGACCGTCACCGGAAAGGGGATGAACTTGATGAAGGTGCCAAGCCGCAAGAGCCCGACCGCTGCCAGCATCAGCCCCGACAGGAAGGTCGCGAGGAGCAGCCCGTCCATTCCGTGCAGCGCGACGGTGCTGGCAACCAGCACGATGAAAGCCCCTGCAGGGCCGCCGACCTGAAAGCGCGAGCCGCCGAGCATGGAGACGAGGAACCCGCCGACGATGGCAGTATAGAGGCCCTGGGCAGGGGTGGCACCGGACGCGATCGCGATGGCCATCGACAGGGGCAGCGCCACGATGGCGACGGTCAGCCCCGCGATGGTGTCCGCGCGCAGTTGCGGCACCCCGTAGCCCTCGCGCAGGACGGTGACAAGCTTCGGGGTGAAAAGCTCGGCAAAGCTCGGCGCGTCGCTCTGTCTGGTGGTCTGGTTTTTCATCGTGGGCCGCAACTTGGAAAGGCGAAGCGGCGGGATCGCAGGCTTTCGTCGGCGGTCGCCATCGCGGGGTGAAGGGTCAGGATCCTCGCGGGGGCGATCTCAGGCGCACACCGCGTCCCTGCGCGGTGCTTGTCATGCGCTCACCGATCAACTCGATGCCCGCGGATTCGAGCGCCGCAACGACCTTGGTCAGGCTGTCCACGACCCCGCGCACAGTTCCGGTGCCGGACTCCATGCGCTGAATCGTCGGGACGGAAAGCCCGGACAGATCGGCCAGGGCCTTCTGGTCGATCCCGAGAAGGGCGCGCGCGGCGCGCATCTGGGCTGACGTGATCACGAGCTGGGCCTCTGCTGCACGATACCCATCTAAAACATGGATATTGATCTTTCAAGCATCATAATTGATGTTCTGGATATGCAATGCCATGCCATGACAGCGTGGCCGACGCGGCGGGAATACCGGTCTGCCGGTCCTGATCGCTGACATCGACCCGTTGAGCGGCGAGCGTTTCATTGAGGAAGCGCGATCCGCAAGGTCTGGAAACGGGCCCGCACGGCCGCCGAGGCGTGGCGCGACGATGGAACCACCCGCACGCCGCCTGGTCGCCGGGTTTCGGGACCAGATTGGCCATCGGGATGGTGCGCAGACGGCATCGGGAACGGCGGCACGGATGTCGATGGGGTCACACCCGAAAACATGCGCGCCGCTTGCGTGGGCGAGTTGTTCTGGGCATGAAGTGGGGTGCGGGGGATGGCGCCGGTCGGTTTTGCGCCCGAAACATACGGATTTGCGGCATGATGAAAGACCCGAAGACCCCGAGGTAAAGGAAGGCTCAGATGTTCTACGCGCTTGTGGTGGAAAAGGACGAGGAAAGCGGCAAGACCAGCGCCGCGGTGAAGCAGATTGCGGTGGACGATCTGCCCGACGCCGAGGTTCTGGTTGCGGTCGAGTATTCGACGGTGAATTACAAGGACGGGCTGTGTGTCGGGCCGGGTGGCGGGCTGGTGCGCAAATATCCGCATGTGCCAGGGATCGACTTTGCCGGCACGGTCGAGGAATCGTCGGATGCCCGCTACAAGCCGGGCGACAAGGTGATCCTGACGGGCTGGCGGGTCGGCGAGGCACATTGGGGTGGCTATGCCCAGAAGGCGCAGGTCAGGGCGGATTGGCTTGTGCCCCTGCCCGATGGGCTCGATACGCGCACGGCGATGGCGGTCGGCACCGCCGGGCTGACCGCGATGCTGGCGGTGATGGCGTTGGAAGATCACGGCTTGCAGCCGGGCCACGGGCCGGTTCTGGTGACCGGGGCCGCGGGCGGCGTGGGATCGGTCGCAACCGCGATCCTGGCGCAGTTGGGGCATGAGGTGGCTGCGGTCACCGGGCGGCCGGAGACCGGCGACTACCTGAAGCAGCTGGGCGCGAGCCAGATCGTGCCGCGCGAGGAACTGACCGAGGTGACGCGCAAGCCGCTGGAGGCAGAGCAATGGGCAGGCTGCATCGACGCGGTGGCGGGCGCGATGCTGGGCCGGGTCCTGAAACAGATGAAATACGGCACGAGCGTTGCCGCAATCGGGTTGGCCGGCGGAGCCGCGATCGAGGGTGCGCTGATCACACCCTTCATCCTGCGTGGTGTGAACCTGCTGGGGATCGATTCGGTGATGCAGCCCTATGAGAACCGCTTGCGGGCCTGGCAGCGGATCGCGCGCGACCTGCCGATGAAGAAGCTGGAGGCGATGATCCGGCCCGCCATCCTGTCGGATCTGCCAGGGCTGGGGCGCGACATCCTGAAAGGCCAGGTCAAGGGCCGGGTGGTGGTGGATGTGAATGCCTGACTGCCGGTGACAGACGGGGTGCTGCGGGACCTCCTGCCGGAAAAAGCTGCACGACATGTCCGCTGATGGCGTCCTGACCCGGCGAAAGATCCTGGACGCTGGCCCTGCTGCTTGCCCAGACGGTTCTGGGCGCATTCAGGGCCTGGTATCAGGTTCAGCAAGAGGGCCGCGATGACGGAAGATCCAAACTACGGGTTGTTCATGCTCGTGCTCGGCAGCGTCGTGCTGGTTGCGGTTCCGGTCAGAAGCGCCCTGAAAAAGGCAGCCCTGCCCGCGCTGGTCGCCTTCATCGGCCTGGGATTCGGCCTGTCCGCCGCCGACCGGCATCTGGGAGGCGTCACGCGAGAGCTCGAGGATCAGATCGAATTGCTGGCGCAGTTGGGCCTTGTCGCATTGTTGTTCCGGGTCGGTCTTGAAAGCGATATGGACCGACTCGTTGAACAGTTGCGGCGCGCGGTCGCGATCTGGCTTCCGAACATGGCGATCCCTGCGGCGCTGGCCTTTGCGCTGATCTGGGCCTGGCCCGGCCTTGGCCCGATCCCGGCGCTGCTTGTGGGACTAGCGGCAAGCGCCACAAGCATCGGCGTCTCGGTCGCGCCGTGGGAAGAGGCCAATGCCCTGGAAAGCGACAATGGCGCGCTGATGCTCGACGTGGCCGAGCTTGACGACCTGTCGGCGGTGATCCTGCTGGGAATCGTCTTCGCCATTGCGCCAGGGCTGCAGCAGGGCGGCGGAATGATCGGCGAGGCGGTGCGGGCCGGTGCCATGCAGGTCGCGAAGATCGCCGTGTTCGTCGCGGGCTGCTATGTGTTTTCGCGTCTCGTCGAACCGAGGCTCGTGGCTGTCTTTGCCAGGATGGACCCGGTCAAGGGCCCGTTCGTTTTCGCGGCCGGAACCGTCTTCCTGATCGTTGCCGTGGCTGACGCAATCGGGTTTTCGATGGCTATCGGGGCAATCTTTGCCGGGCTTGCCTTCAGCCGCGATCCGGCAGAGTTGCAGATCGAGGATGCCTTCGCGTCCGTGCTTGCCCTGTTCGGCCCGTTCTTCTTTTTCTCCGTCGGACTCTCGGTCGGGCTGGAGAATTTCGGGGCCGCCCTGTCGCTTGCCGCAGCGCTGTTCATCGTGCTGGTCGTGGGCAAGCTCCTGGGGGCCGGGCTGGCGGCTTGGGCGATTGCCGGGCGACGGGCCGGCTGGCTGATCGGCGCAAGCATGGTGCCGCGGGCCGAGATCTTCCTGATCGTCATGGCGCACGGCTTGTCACTGGGCGCCTGGGCGGTGCCGCCCCAGCTTTACACGGCATCCGTGCTTGCGGCGGTGGCGACATGCATCGTCGGGCCTGTCGTTGTGACCAGGGTTCTGCAACACGAGGCGCGGCCAGGGGGCGGGGCGACATAAACCCAAGCCTGATCAGGCTGATGGATGCGGCCCTGAACATCCGGCGCATGAAGCGGATTCCTGGTGGCGAGTTGACAGCGCCCCTGGTCCATGAAGACGGCAAGGACCAAGAATTTCCGGTCTTCCGCGCATGGCTGAGCGGGCCCGTGATGGCGGTCTTGGGTTCCCGTTGCGCGGCCAGCGCAACGCCCGCGACGCTGACGCCGTGTGCGGCTGTGGCGACCAGCATCGCGTGGCCCTTCGGCTTCGCGCACCACGCGAGGCAATCGCATAGCCGATGGCGACAGAGCCAATCCCGGCCGACGCTGGCAACCTCCTGCATCGGTCCGGATCGGTCGCAATACCGTGCGCAGCCTTCCTAACCGGGCGTCGAGCCCGCGGCGGCTGCCCGCCTGCGCTGTGGAACCCGGGCCTGCAGCACGCCTGACTCGGCGATGATTTCCGAAACCTGATGCTCGCGCCGGTAAGCCATCACATGTACCCCCGAGACGCCCCTGATCTCGCGGATCTGCTGGATCAGTTCGATGCAGATACGCTTGCCCTCCTCGGCGGGTTTCGCGGCCTTTTCGATGCGCTCGATCACCGCGTCCGGAATGTGAATTCCGGGCACATTCGATCGCATCCACCGGGCCGCCTTGGCCGAGGCAAGCGGGCCGACGCCGGCAAGGATGAACACGCGGCCCTCAAGCCCCAGGTCGCGCACGCGCGCCATGAAGCGCTCGAAGACGGGCACATCGAAGATGTAGTTGGTCTGGATGAAGTCGGCGCCCGCCTCGACCTTCTTGGCCAGACGCTCGGGCCGCCAGTCAAGCGGCGCGACGCACGGGTTCTCGGCGGCGCCCAGGAACATCCGCGGCGGACGGCTGATACGGCGGCCAGAGAGGAACATCCCATCGTCCCGCATGGTGCGGATGGTCCGCAGAAGCGAGAGCGAATCGAAATCGAAGACCGGCCGCGCCCCCGGCTGGTCGCCGACGCCGACGCCGTCGCCGGTCAGGCAAAGGACGTTGCGCACCCCCATCGCCGCGGCGCCAAGAACGTCGCCCTGGATCGCGATCCGGTTCCGGTCGCGGCACGAGATCTGATAGATCGTGCCATAGCCGGCGCGGGTCAGCAACGAGCAGATGCCGATCGATGACATGTGACAGTTGGCGCCCGAGGCGTCGGTCGCATTGATGGCGTCGGCGACTTCGGCCAGAGGGCGGGCCGCCTCGAACACGTCGGCCGGATCGGCACTGTCCGGCGGGTTGAGCTCGGCCGTCACCGCGAACCTGCCCTGACGCAGCACGCGCTCAAGCCGGCTGCCTGACACATGGCCGGCCGGCGGCTCTTCGTAGGCAGGCATCCACGGGGCGTATTCGGAGCGTGTCTCATCGGTCATCGTGCGTCTCCCGACCGGACGGCTGCGGCCGGCTCCGGGGCCAGCGGCGCCGCCGCAGGTTCGTGGGCGCGGGCGTCGGCAAAGGCGCGGGCGATCGCGGTCCGGGGCGCGTCGCTGCCCTCTGACGACCGCGCCGCCTTTTCGCGTGCCACCCTGAGCCACGAGGAAGAACCCTCGAGGTTACGATCCACGGGCGGCTGCACATCGTTGATCTTGCCGCCCTCCTTCATGCGCGCGGCGCCGTCCCACGCCTGCACCCAGACGCAGCGCATCTGCGGCTTGACCTCGCAAAAGCCGCCCGGTCGCACGCCGCCGCATGGACCGTTTCGAAGCTGCTTCGGGCAGTTCATCGGGCACGACATTCCGGTCGAGGACAGAACGCACTGGCCACACATCTTGCAGTCGAACAACAGGCGCTTGGTCACCCGCTCGAACGCGGCGACCGGACGTTCGACGCGTTCGTAGCCGATGCGCGTGAACAGCGGATCAAGCGCGACCATCACGGCTTCGAACCGGGCATAGAACCATTCGAAGCTCCGGGCATGGCGGACAGCGAAAAGGCGAACACTGTACATGGATACTACCTCGATGCCTGGTCGACAGGCGCGGGATCGCACCTGCCTTGAATAGCATGGGCAGCCGCCACGCCAAGCTGTCCTTGCTGATTCTCATGCCTCCCGCGCGTCGTCAACCAGCCGGCGGGGAAGACGTTTGCGGCGCGTTCGAGGAAGTTGAGGGGGGTGAGGGGCTGGAAGTTTGCGGGGTTGCGGTCGAGATCGGTGTTGTAGGGGTTCTGCG
>NZ_JAKGGD010000015.1 GCF_021556615.1 Paracoccus salsus | reverse complement strand
GCCTCACGCCCTACGAATACATCTGCAAAACCTGGACATCAGAGCCCGATAGATTCATCCTCGACCCGATCCACCAGATGCCGGGACTGAACACCTAGGCCAGGACCACGCCGCTGACATGCTTGTCTCGATCCGGAAGGCAATGACGGCCCAGCTTTCGGCCCCGGCGTCGCGGCCGGCGAAGAGGGCGTTCCTTTGGTTCAGGGCGATGGGGCGCATGCCCGCCCCCGGGATGGAACAGATTGGCAGTGCGCGCCGGCGGTGCCAAAGTGAGGGCCGACGTCGATGACAGGAGCGACCGATGACACCGGCATCACAGCATCTTCCCGAAGGCCGGATGGGGGCCATGGTCCTGCGCCGGACCGGTGCGCCGCTGGTCTGGGAGGAACGCCCCCTGCCGCAGCCCGGTCCGGGCGAGGTGCGGCTGCGCGTCGAGGCCTGCGCCGTCTGCCGGACCGATCTGCATGTCGTGGACGGGGAACTGCCGGGCGGGCATCTGCCCATCGTCCCGGGGCACGAGATCGTCGGCCGCGTCGAGGCGGCCGGACCCGGTGTCACCCTTGCCCCCGGCACCCGCGTCGGTGTGCCCTGGCTGGGTCACAGCTGCGGGCAGTGTCCCTATTGCGCCGCAGGGCGCGAGAATCTTTGCGATGCGCCGCAATTCACCGGCTTTACCCGCGATGGCGGCTTCGCCACCCATGCCGTCGCCGATTCCGCCTATGCCTTCCCGCTGGAGGGCTTCGACGATCCGGTGGCCGCCGCGCCGCTGATGTGTGCGGGTCTGATCGGCTGGCGCTCGCTGCGGATGGCGGGAGAGGGGCGGCGGATCGGGCTTTACGGCTTCGGCGCCGCCGCGCATCTGCTGGCGCAGGTGCTGCGCTGGCAGGCGCGCGACGTCTATGCCTTCACGCGCGCGGGCGACGAGGCCGCGCAGGCCATGGCGAGGCGGCTGGGGGCGGTCTGGGCCGGGGCGTCCGACGCGATGCCACCCGAACCGCTGGACGCCGCGATCCTGTTCGCGCCGGTGGGTGCGCTGGTGCCTCTTGCGCTGCGGGCCGTCAGGAAGGGTGGCCGGGTCGTCTGCGGCGGCATCCACATGAGCGACATCCCCGCGTTTCCCTATTCCCTGTTGTGGGAGGAACGTCAGGTCGTGTCGGTCGCCAACCTGACCCGCGCCGATGCGCTCGAATTCCTGGCTCTCGCGCCCAGGGCGGGCATCCGGGCTCAGACCACGACCTATCCGCTGACCCGCGCCAACGAGGCGCTGGAGGATCTGCGCCATGGTCGCTTTCAGGGGGCGGCCGTGCTGGTGCCATGAGCAGGGTGGCGCCTTTCGCCGCCGCGGCCGGTCGAATTCCCGTATAATCGGGTTGCGATCCGCGCCGGACTCGCGCCCTCGACAGGCCGGTCGCGCGGGCGGAGGGGACAGCAGTTGATGCGCGGCGGATACGCCGGCCGGCGCGCCGGCCCTCGTTGCGGTGCTTCTGGACAGGATCGCGCTGTTGCGGGCGCCGAAACGCGTGATCACGGCCGTCATGCGCAAACTTGTCCTGCCCAGCAAACCGCTGCTGCACGACGCCCGGAAACGGGCCGGCAAACCCACGTGATCAGGATGGTCGCAAGACGGTTTTCTTATCCGTCGAATCGCTTTCGCGTGATATCTTCGGTGCGTGCGTGCGTGCGTGCGTGCGTGCATGCGGGGGTAACGATGATTCGGAGTATCCGTTATGTTGGACCGTGCCTCGGGGCCTTGATTGCCTTCGCGCAACCCGCACAGGCCGACGATCTCGGGAAGCTGTTCGGTACGATAGCCGGCGAGATCATGAAGGAGCAGTTGCGCCAGCCGCGATCACAACCGCAGCCGCAACTTCGCCAACCTCAGCGCCAGCAAGCCCGGCCAAGGGCGCAGCGCGTCACAGAACCGGCCGCGCCGGCGCCGCAGCAGCCACGGATGAGCATCGAACAGCGGATGGCCGTGCAGCGGGCGCTTGCAGATGCCGGATATTACTCCGGCGAGATCGACGGAATTCTTGGGTCGGGCAGCCGACGGGCGATCGCGAACTGGCAGGCGGCATTGGGCGCACCTGCGACCGGCTATCTGCTTGGCAAGCAGGCGCAAGCACTGATCGCAACGTCTCCATCCCCTGCGCCGGCCACCCCCTGGCCTGATGCCGGTGCCCGTGGGGCGCAGGCTGCACCCTTGACGCCCGCAGGAGCGGGCCCGACCGGCGCGGCGCGCCCGGAGGCCGGCCCTGTTCCCCTGCAGCAGGTTGCGGCCCCTGCGAAGCCTGCCGACGCCATCCTGGGCGACGACGCGCTCGCTCAGCGCCTTGCTGTATGGGTCGCCGCTCGACAGCCCGACATTCTTGAGGACCACGGTGTGGTCAACCTTCTGATCCTTGCGGGCATCGCACCCGAAATCCGGACCCGGAAATATGCCGATCCGGCCCTTAAGCGCGAGGCGTTGCGCGCCGCGCTGCCGGGACCGGACCTGCCGCCGCCTGACCGAGTGATCCTTGAACGCGAGGTTGCGGTCCGGCCGGCGTGGAACGGTCAGCCCGCCGTCTTCGACACCCGAGGCCTGGGTCCCATCATCGAGGGCACGCCCACCCTGATTGACCTGCCGATCCGGACCCGAGGGCCGAGGCGGGTGGCCTGGACGCTCCGCTCCGCTCAGCCTTTCTACCTGCCGGTTCCCGACGGTTTCGAAGCATGGGCAATTCCGGGCGAAGACCAGCGCAGCAAGCTCTTGCTGCAGATCGACGTCAGTCTGTCCGACCTGCAGCCGACCATCACGCCGCTCGACCGATCGTATCGCGGTGGCACCGGTACGGCCCGGATCAACAGCGTCACGTTGATCCGCCGGGCGCCGGCCCCAAGCCGTGCTGATCAGCCGCCGTTGTCCGACCAGCTGCTGCATGTCTGGGACCGGGGGGATGCTCCGGCCAGTTCGGTGCCGGACCAGCCCGCCAATGCCGCGGCGCTTGTCGCGCTCTATGGCGGGGCAGAGAGCGAGGGACGATGGGTGCCCGAGCCCCGAGAGCAAGTCTTCGGCGGATTCCAACAGCGGATGCTTGAGCGCGACTGGGGGCTTGACTGGTATGCGTTGCCCGAGGCGCTGGCCCTGCGTCGGCTGGTCGAGGCGGGGCCGGACCGGCTGCCCGACGTGGCGCTGGCCGACACGTTGGCGCAGCGCTACCTGACGCCGCGCCAGAAACTCGACCTGTTCCCGGTCGAAATCGCACAGCGCACGCCCCACTCCAAGGTCAGCGAACTCGCCCTCCACGCGGCCATGACCAAGAACGCAGCTGCGGTGCGCGACATCGCGGTCTCGCGCGCCCCGGACCTGCCGCTGCCATTGCGTCAGGTCAACCCGGTCTATCTCGGCGAATACGACTTCGGCATCCAGGGCTTCGCTCTCGAACTCGGGAACTGGATGTCGTTGCATTTGCCGCTGGCCGAGCCCGGGCCCGACATGATCATTGATGCCAGGGTCATCCTGCCTCCCGACCGGGCGCAGTCGCTGCTTGAGCGCATCGCCGAGCGCAACCCGTCCGGCGCGCCTGGCCGCGAGATCTTTTTCGTCGTCGACTACATGATCGACGAGATGCTGATGCGCGCGCCAGGCGCGGGCCCCATCACCGAGGCAGAGCTGGGCATCGTCAAACCGCGCAGCCGGATCGAGCGCGCCGCGCTATACCTCGATCCCGGCCTGACCGAGAAGATCTTGGATGTGGCGGTGCCCGAGCCGCCCCAACGGGCGGTCGCGGCCAAAACCGGCATGCTGGACATTCCCGTCGATGTCCTGGCGACGACCGGCAGGAGCCTGATGGGTGCGGCAGTCGCGGCGGATCCACAGGACGTTCATGCCAGCTATCTGATCGGACAGATGTTGCGAGGCCGGGGCGAGACCGGCGATCTCGCGGCAAAGGTCCGCCGACTGCGCGACGAGGTGGCCGCGGAGGCCCGCGAGCGCTATTGGATCGCGGCAAGCATGGAACTTGGCGACTACCAGCCCGAACAGGGACGCTTTCCAATCGCGGTCGAGGGCCTGCGGGCCGTGCCGCATGACGGCGACAGCACCGGAATGCCCCCACCCGACCTCGGCTTTTTGACGGGCGATCTGGCGGAGTTGCAGGTTTCGCCCGAGGAAGCCGCGGCCATCGACAGCTTCCGCGATGTTGGCAATCGGATCGCCGCCTATCTTCTGGTCCGGCCTGTCGAAGTCGGAGAGGACGACTATAACGGCAGCGGGATCGTTCTGAAGTTCGATCAGCCCGAGGCAATGCTTCTGGGTCCAGACGGGGGCAACGGATTGCCGGATCCGATCCTGCTGCGCGTCGGCGCCGAGCCCGCCCCGAAGGCCCCTGCACCAACGGTCGCCGCGGATGGTCCGACAGATCCGCCTGACACGCTGCTGCTGGATCAGGAGGGCTTCGATCTGCTCGCGCTGTCGCTTGATCCTGATATCTATGATGACCTTTCCTGGCGCCGGATGCTGGTTCAGCGGCTGATGCGAGAGCGCTGGTTCGAGGCCGAGCCGGATCCGATCCGTGGCGATCTGGCGTGGGGCCGGTTCTACTCCGACCCGATGGCGACACCTGACGCCAGCGGCCTGACCGCGCTGCTGCCTTCCTTCCGCGACTGGACGATGAAGCGCGTCGCGGTGTTGCCGGACCGCCTGGTCATGCCGATCGGTGCGGTGCCGCAGGGCGAGCCCGGATGTGATGGCCTGTCCGAGATCAGAGCGGCCGAGATTGGCAAACACCCGAACGTCCTGATTCGGAACGCGGCCGCTATCCTGGGCGATCTGACGACCTTTGCCGCCGAGGAAGCTGCGATCACGCAGGACAGGGCCCGCCCCGGTCCCGACCGACTTTGGCTGCATGATGCGCCGCGGCTGCGCGAGAGCTGTCGCTATCACGGACGATCGGTGGTCCGTCCGCTCGCGGGTCTGGTGCCACAATCGGCCAGCCTGGTCTCAGGGGTGGTCGGCACCGCGTCGATGCCGTTTGTCGGCCCCGAGGGCCATGATGCGTCAGCGACGGCCGTGACATTGCGGCGCGACAGTGTCCGGCTGGAAAGCCTCGACGGCCTTCGGGACCTTCCAGAAGGGCTTCGAGGCGTGGTCCTCGTCGCCGGCCCGGCCGAACAGGTAAGGGCGTGGCGAGGCCGCATCGGCTACGGAATGGAGCAATCACTGTCGCTGACCCCGCCCGACTGGGCGCCGCTGGAGGCTGCACCGCTTGTCGCCGCCGACGTCGTGGGTTTGACCACGGGCATGCCACTGGCCGCGATCGAGGAAGCCGCACGGGCCCATCTGGGCGAGGCCGTCCTGTTCACCGAGACAACGCCCGGCAAGGGCATGTTCGGTCATGCACGCGGTCTTCTGAACCCCTCCACCGGCGAGGCGATCACGGCGGTCTACGCACCGCACGCCGAAGGCCAGCCAGTCGTTGCGATCATGCGCCGCCTACCCCTTGCGTCGGGGCAGACCGACCACGCGGCGCTGGCCCAAAGCCTGACCGCGAAATACGGCCCGATCTCGCGCGAGGCCTTTGATGGTGGCTGGTTGTGGGGTCTGCTGCCCGAGGGCGAGGACGGCTGGGGCGTCTGCGGCGGAGAGTCGCTCCTAGGGCAACCCGAGCGCGAGATGGCGCCCGTGCTGACGCCGACGGCCGATCTCGGCCTGCCTGAGCGCAGCTACCACAACCGGCCCGACTTCTGGTTCGAGGCCGGCTGGCCCGAGGTGGTGAGCGATCGGCCCGGCCAAATCGACCCCGCGCGCTGCGGCCCGGTGGTCGGCGCGATGGTTTTCGATGCACCGCAGAATGTGAAGATCCTTCAGGTCTGGCTGATGGACCGCAAGCTGGCCGAAGAACATGATGCGCTGCCCAAGCCCGCGGCACAGGCTGCCGACATCAAGCTCTAGCGGTCACGCCATTTCCTCGCAAATGCGGGCGCGCCTTCCCTCAGAAAGGGGATACTCGGAACCGCCCTGACCATCAGTTCAGGCGAGTTTGACGATGTCACGCTGAAGGGCGCGGGCCACCAAGATGCTCATGAATTTTCGGAACGGGTCAAGGAAGCGTGGACTCGCTTCAATCTCGCGGCCCTCGAGAAGGAAGCGGCGCGCCTGACTGGGCGGGCTGGGACCTGAATGTGGCGCTCTGGACGGACGGGGCGTGGCTACGTCTGCCGCCACGCACCGGCTGGCGCGCGTGGGTCGAGAACGAGGGCCTGCTGCTGGTCTACTACGGCACAGGCTGGATCGGAACGACACCCACGGCGCTGCAGAACATGGCGCTGCTCGGGATGGGGACGACGGCGGATGCGTCGAACCCGTTCTCGGCCAAGCTGAACGCCGCGCTCTGGACGGCGAAGACCGTGGCCGAGGGTGGCACCGGCGATCTGTTCTACACCATGAACAAGGAGGCCGCGGGCGACGATCTCGGCCTGACGCTGCAGACCGGCTTCGTGACCAAGGCGCTGGTGGGGCTGTTCGGCTCCGACCGCCTCCGGCTCGCGGTCTCCTCCGACGGCAGCACCTTCTTCGACGGGCTCAGCGTTGACAACGCCACCGGCATCGTCGACCAGCCTCGGCTGCCGCGCTTCAAGGCGTACACGAACTAAGACAATTATGTGGGCGTCGGGACCTGGACGAAGATCGGCCTGAACAACACCGACACCAACGATCAGGGAGCACCCCCGGCTTCTCGGGCGCCGATCTGGCGAGCCTCGTCAACGAGGCGGCCTTGCTCGCGACCCGCCGCAAGGCCGATGCGGTGGCGATGGACGACTTCAACAATGCCGTCGAGCGCATCGTCGCGGGGCTGGAGAAGAAAAACCGCGTGCTGAACCCGCGCGAACGCGAGATCGTCGCCCATCACGAGATGGGGCACGCGCTGGTGGCGATGGCGCTGCCTGGAACCGATCCGGTGCACAAGGTCTCGATCATTCCGCGCGGGATCGGCGCGCTCGGCTATACCATCCAGCGCCCGACCGAGGACCGGTTCCTGATGACGCGGGAGAAACTGGAGAACAAGATCGCTGTCCTGCTGGGCGGGCGCGCGGCCGAGAAGATCATCTTCGATCACCTCTCGACAGGCGCCGCCGACGACCTTGTGAAGGCCACCGACATCGCCCGCGCCATGGTGGCCCGCTACGGCATGGACCCCGATCTGGGCCATGTCAGCTATGACACTGATCGGCCCGGATTTCTGGGCACCGGCGACCAGTCGTCCTGGCTGAACCGCCGCTACAGCGATGCCAGCGCCGAACGCATGGACGAAAAGGTGCGCGCGCTGATCGACACCGTATTCGACCGGGCACTGGCCATCCTGGAAGTCAATGCCGATCTCCTGCGCGAGAGCGCCGCGCGGCTTCTCGAGAAGGAAACGCTCGACGAAGCTGACCTGTCGGAGTTCACGGCCAGGGTGCATCACCCCAGGAACGCGGCGGCTTGATCTAGAGCAAGGCACGGGCGGCATGCCGATGACACAATTCGCGTGCTGATACCATTGAAGGTCCGCAAGAAGAATGGTCGGCCGAAAATCCTGCCGCCTGCCGATTATCTGCCGAGCGAGGACCAGACGCAGGATCCGCATGTCCTCCACGCCATTGGGCGGGCGTGGGGTTGGCGGCGGCGCATGGACACTGGCGAATTCAGCACGATCCAAGAACTGGCCGAAGCCGTCGGGCTGGCCGAGCGCCATGTCAGTCGCCAGTTGCGGCTGGCCTACCTCGCACCGGCGGTACTCAAGCGGCTGACCTGCGGACGCGAGCCGTTGGAGGTCAGCCTGTACGATCTCTGCTTTCTCGCCGGGGAGGCTTGGATGGATCAGGTGGGGCAAGCGGTCGGTGATGCATCGGCCCGAACGACGTGATCGGCCCACTCCCGCCCTTTAGTGAGGTATTTGCGCTGCGTTGCAGTTCCTCAAGAACAGACAACCATTCCGGACGCGACCGACAGTTCGTCAGTGTTGGTACAGTGTGTTCGAGCCTGCCGGAAAATCTCTTTGAGACGGCGGCAAGTTCAGGCTTGGCCGTCGTCGGCATCACCTGCTTGGCCCCGCATGTTCGGCTAAGTAGTCGAGGATCGGTTGGTAGTCGGGCGAGTCTGTGATTTCCGTCGGCGCGATGCCTACGCCCCAGGTCAGGCTTGTGCGATCCTCGTCGATAGGGCGGTCCACGACAGTCTCGCCGACCTCGTAGGGGCGGCCATCCTGATGGGCGAATGCGGTCTCGGGTTCGCGGAAATAGCGGAAAGTCACGGGCGTTTCGGGGAACACATCCTTGCCGAAATCAAATCGCTGGGTGGCCACGACCATGCGGTAGCCCCGCGCGGCTTCAAGCGCGGAGGATCGTGGCGGATAAAGCAACGCGCCGACCAGGTTGCCCTCGGTATCCTGATACGCGCCGTTCGCGGTCAACTCTTTCAAGAGCCGGGCACGAAGGCGCTGGGTTTCCACGTAAGCCTCTGCCGACGCGGTTTCCAACGCGGGCCAATCGGCGGAATAGCCGCTCTGCGCGCGGATCGTGTTCGACAGGAACGCCTCGACGCTGGCCGGCATATCGCCGTAAAGGCTTACGCCCACGACATTTTCCAGGAAATGCGCAAACTCCCCCGTCGCCATAGCGCGGTTGATCGGGTCGGGATAGGCTGCTGTGCCCACCGCGTCGGAATCGTCCGGCGCACGATAGCCCATCGCGGTCATCTCGCCCCAGCCGGCTTCGCCGGGCAGGCGGCGTGGCATCGCCCAAGTGCCGTCGATGGTCACGCCCACGCCGGATTGAAAGGTTGCATGGCCCCCGGTTTCGCGCTGCGGTTCATGCCCCGAATGGCAGCCCACGCATTGCACCAGTTCCGAGGGTGTCTGGGCGCGCAGCGCACCGCCTGCGTCCTCGATCCAGCCGGCAAGGATCCAGCCCGCGCCGTTGTCGATCCAGCCCCCTTTGCGGTTGGCATAGGCGGGGGCACTTTCCTCCTTGATCTCGGGGCCGGCATAGTCGGGGTCGAACGCCCTGATCTTGTACATGTAGCGGATTTCTTTCACCCGGTCGGCGCGCGCGCCAGGGAAGCGGCCGGGGGCGCCCTCGCTGCCGTCGGCGGCGGTATCGACGTAGTGCAGCGGGTGGGCGAATTCGGTTCCCTGCGGGTAAAGGCCGGGCTGCACCGGAATGTCTGCGGCTGCGCCCTGATAGGTGGTAGGCGCGTTCTGGGGAAGATGGTCGGACACAGCAGCGGCCACGAGGTCGAGATTGGCCGCATAGGTCTTGATATGGTCACGTCCGTCAAGGTGGTGTAAATTTCCAGATGGCCTGAGGTCATGATCAGGCGGCTTTCGTAGTTATGCTGAGAATGGGGTCGATCTCCTCCT
>NZ_JAKGGD010000014.1 GCF_021556615.1 Paracoccus salsus | reverse complement strand
GTTTAAACTATCAGTGTTTGACAGGATATATTGGCGGGTAAACCTAAGAGAAAAGAGCGTTTATTAGAATAATCGGATATTTAAAAGGGCGTGAAAAGGTTTATCCGTTCGTCCATTTGTATGTGCATGCCAACCACAGGAATTAATTCCGGATCAAAAGGATCTAGGTGAAGATCCTTTTTGATAATCTCATGACCAAAATCCCTTAACGTGAGTTTTCGTTCCACTGAGCGTCAGACCCCGTAGAAAAGATCAAAGGATCTTCTTGAGATCCTTTTTTTCTGCGCGTAATCTGCTGCTTGCAAACAAAAAAACCACCGCTACCAGCGGTGGTTTGTTTGCCGGATCAAGAGCTACCAACTCTTTTTCCGAAGGTAACTGGCTTCAGCAGAGCGCAGATACCAAATACTGTTCTTCTAGTGTAGCCGTAGTTAGGCCACCACTTCAAGAACTCTGTAGCACCGCCTACATACCTCGCTCTGCTAATCCTGTTACCAGTGGCAGCTGCCAGTGGCGATAAGTCGTGTCTTACCGGGTTGGACTCAAGACGATAGTTACCGGATAAGGCGCAGCGGTCGGGCTGAACGGGGGGTTCGTGCACACAGCCCAGCTTGGAGCGAACGACCTACACCGAACTGAGATACCTACAGCGTGAGCTATGAGAAAGCGCCACGCTTCCCGAAGGGAGAAAGGCGGACAGGTATCCGGTAAGCGGCAGGGTCGGAACAGGAGAGCGCACGAGGGAGCTTCCAGGGGGAAACGCCTGGTATCTTTATAGTCCTGTCGGGTTTCGCCACCTCTGACTTGAGCGTCGATTTTTGTGATGCTCGTCAGGGGGGCGGAGCCTATGGAAAAACGCCAGCAACGCGGCCTTTTTACGGTTCCTGGCCTTTTGCTGGCCTTTTGCTCACATGTTCTTTCCTGCGTTATCCCCTGATTCTGTGGATAACCGTATTACCGCCTTTGAGTGAGCTGATACCGCTCGCCGCAGCCGAACGACCGAGCGCAGCGAGTCAGTGAGCGAGGAAGCGGAACAGCGCCCAATACGCAAACCGCCTCTCCCCGCGCGTTGGCCGATTCATTAATGCAGAGCTTTTGCCATTCTCACCGGATTCAGTCGTCACTCATGGTGATTTCTCACTTGATAACCTTATTTTTGACGAGGGGAAATTAATAGGTTGTATTGATGTTGGACGAGTCGGAATCGCAGACCGATACCAGGATCTTGCCATCCTATGGAACTGCCTCGGTGAGTTTTCTCCTTCATTACAGAAACGGCTTTTTCAAAAATATGGTATTGATAATCCTGATATGAATAAATTGCAGTTTCATTTGATGCTCGATGAGTTTTTCTAATCAGAATTGGTTAATTGGTTGTAACACTGGCAGAGCATTACGCTGACTTGACGGGACGGCGGCTTTGTTGAATAAATCGAACTTTTGCTGAGTTGAAGGATCAGATCACGCATCTTCCCGACAACGCAGACCGTTCCGTGGCAAAGCAAAAGTTCAAAATCACCAACTGGTCCACCTACAACAAAGCTCTCATCAACCGTGGCTCCCTCACTTTCTGGCTGGATGATGGGGCGATTCAGGCCTGGTATGAGTCAGCAACACCTTCTTCACGAGGCAGACCTCAGCGCCGGCGGTCGAGTGGCGACGGCGCGGCTTGTCCGCGCCCTGGTAGATTGCCTGGCCGTAGGCCAGCCATTTTTGAGCGGCCAGCGGCCGCGATAGGCCGACGCGAAGCGGCGGGGCGTAGGGAGCGCAGCGACCGAAGGGTAGGCGCTTTTTGCAGCTCATCGGCTGTGCGCTGGCCAGACAGTTATGCACAGGCCAGGCGGGTTTTAAGAGTTTTAATAAGTTTTAAAGAGTTTTAGGCGGAAAAATCGCCTTTTTTCTCTTTTATATCAGTCACTTACATGTGTGACCGGTTCCCAATGTACGGCTTTGGGTTCCCAATGTACGGGTTCCGGTTCCCAATGTACGGCTTTGGGTTCCCAATGTACGGCTTTGGGTTCCCAATGTACGTGCTATCCACAGGAAAGAGTCCTTTTCGACCTTTTTCCCCTGCTAGGGCAATTTGCCCTAGCATCTGCTCCGTACATTAGGAACCGGCGGATGCTTCGCCCTCGATCAGGTTGCGGTAGCGCATGACTAGGATCGGGCCAGCCTGCCCCGCCTCCTCCTTCAAATCGTACTCCGGCAGGTCATTTGACCCGATCAGCTTGCGCACGGTGAAACAGAACTTCTTGAACTCTCCGGCGCTGCCACTGCGTTCGTAGATCGTCTTGAACAACCATCTGGCTTCTGCCTTGCCTGCGGCGCGGCGTGCCAGGCGGTAGAGAAAACGGCCGATGCCGGGATCGATCAAAAAGTAATCGGGGTGAACCGTCAGCACGTCCGGGTTCTTGCCTTCTGTGATCTCGCGGTACATCCAATCAGCTAGCTCGATCTCGATGTACTCCGGCCGCCCGGTTTCGCTCTTTACGATCTTGTAGCGGCTAATCAAGGCTTCACCCTCGGATACCGTCACCAGGCGGCCGTTCTTGGCCTTCTTCGTACGCTGCATGGCAACGTGCGTGGTGTTTAACCGAATGCAGGTTTCTACCAGGTCGTCTTTCTGCTTTCCGCCATCGGCTCGCCGGCAGAACTTGAGTACGTCCGCAACGTGTGGACGGAACACGCGGCCGGGCTTGTCTCCCTTCCCTTCCCGGTATCGGTTCATGGATTCGGTTAGATGGGAAACCGCCATCAGTACCAGGTCGTAATCCCACACACTGGCCATGCCCGCCGGCCCTGCGGAAACCTCTACGTGCCCGTCTGGAAGCTCGTAGCGGATCACCTCGCCAGCTCGTCGGTCACGCTTCGACAGACGGAAAACGGCCACGTCCATGATGCTGCGACTATCGCGGGTGCCCACGTCATAGAGCATCGGAACGAAAAAATCTGGTTGCTCGTCGCCCTTGGGCGGCTTCCTAATCGACGGCGCACCGGCTGCCGGCGGTTGCCGGGATTCTTTGCGGATTCGATCAGCGGCCGCTTGCCACGATTCACCGGGGCGTGCTTCTGCCTCGATGCGTTGCCGCTGGGCGGCCTGCGCCGCCTTCAACTTCTCCACCAGGTCATCACCCAGCGCCGCGCCGATTTGTACCGGGCCGGATGGTTTGCGACCGCTCACGCCGATTCCTCGGGGATCTGGGAATTGGCTCAGGCTGCCATCGTCCCCCCGTGCGAAACCTGCACGTCCGCGTCAAAGAAATAACCGGCACCTCTTGCTGTTTTTATCAGTTGAGGGCTTGACGGATCTGCCTCAAGTTTGCGGCGCAGCCTCAAAATGAGAACATCTATACTCCTGTCATAAACCTCCTCGTCGCGTACTCGACTGGCAATGAGAAGTTGCTCGCGCGATAGAACGTCGCGGGGTTTCTCTAAAAACGCGAGGAGAAGATTGAACTCACCTGCCGTAAGTTTCACCTCACCGCCAGCTTCGGACATCAAGCGACGTTGCCTGAGATTAAGTGTCCAGTCAGTAAAACAAAAAGACCGTCGGTCTTTGGAGCGGACAACGTTGGGGCGCACGCGCAAGGCAACCCGAATGCGTGCTAGAAACTCTCTGATACTGAACGGCTTAGCGATAAAATCACTTGCTCCTAGCTCGAGTGCAACAACTTTATCCGTTTCCTCAAGGCGGTCGCCACTGATAATTATGATTGGAATATCAGACTTTGCCGCCAGATTACGAACGATCTCGAGCCCATCTTCACGACCTAAATCTAGATCAACAACCACGACATCGACCGTCGCGGAAGAGAGTACTCTTGTGAACTGGGTGCTGTCGGCTACCGCGGTCACTTTGAAGGCGTGGATCGTAAGGTATTCAATAATAAGATGCCGCATAGCGACGTCGTCATCGACAAGAAGAACGTGTTTCAACGGCTCACCTTTCAATCTAAAATCTGAACCCTTGTTCACAGCGCTTGAGAAATTTTCACGTGAAGGATGTACAATCATCTCCAGCTAAATCGGCAGTTCGTCAGAATTGCGGCTGACCGCGGATGACAAAAATGCGAACCAAGTATTTCAATTTTATGACAAAAATTCTCAATCGTTGTTACAAGTGAAACGCTTCGAGGTTACAGCTACTATTGATTTAGGAGATCGCCTATGGTCACGCCCCGGCGTCGTGCGTCCGCCGCGAGCCAGATGCACGAATACCAGCGACCCCTTGCCCAAATACTTGCCGTGGGCCTCGGCCTGAGAGCCAAAACACTTGATGCGGAAGAAGTCGGTGCGCTCCTGCTTGTCGCCGGCATCGTTGCGCCACATCTAGGTACTAAAACAATTCATCCAGTAAAATATAATATTTTATTTTCTCCCAATCAGGCTTGATCCCCAGTAAGTCAAAAAATAGCTCGACATACTGTTCTTCCCCGATATCCTCCCTGATCGACCGGACGCAGAAGGCAATGTCATACCACTTGTCCGCCCTGCCGCTTCTCCCAAGATCAATAAAGCCACTTACTTTGCCATCTTTCACAAAGATGTTGCTGTCTCCCAGGTCGCCGTGGGAAAAGACAAGTTCCTCTTCGGGCTTTTCCGTCTTTAAAAAATCATACAGCTCGCGCGGATCTTTAAATGGAGTGTCTTCTTCCCAGTTTTCGCAATCCACATCGGCCAGATCGTTATTCAGTAAGTAATCCAATTCGGCTAAGCGGCTGTCTAAGCTATTCGTATAGGGACAATCCGATATGTCGATGGAGTGAAAGAGCCTGATGCACTCCGCATACAGCTCGATAATCTTTTCAGGGCTTTGTTCATCTTCATACTCTTCCGAGCAAAGGACGCCATCGGCCTCACTCATGAGCAGATTGCTCCAGCCATCATGCCGTTCAAAGTGCAGGACCTTTGGAACAGGCAGCTTTCCTTCCAGCCATAGCATCATGTCCTTTTCCCGTTCCACATCATAGGTGGTCCCTTTATACCGGCTGTCCGTCATTTTTAAATATAGGTTTTCATTTTCTCCCACCAGCTTATATACCTTAGCAGGAGACATTCCTTCCGTATCTTTTACGCAGCGGTATTTTTCGATCAGTTTTTTCAATTCCGGTGATATTCTCATTTTAGCCATACCTTATCTCCTTAGCTCGCGTATCCAAGCGCTTCGTATTCGCCCGGAGTTCGCTCCCAGAAATATAGCCATCCCTGCCCCCTCACGTCAATCCCACGAGCCTCTTATCCATTCTCATTGAACGACGGCGGGGGAGCATTTGCCAGAACCGTTATGATGTCGGCGCAAAAAACATTATCCAGAACGGGAGTGCGCCTTGAGCGACACGAATTATGCAGTGATTTACGACCTGCACAGCCATACCACAGCTTCCGATGGCTGCCTGACGCCAGAAGCATTGGTGCACCGTGCAGTCGATGATAAGCTGTCAAACATGAGAATTAATTCTGATGGGCTGCCTGTATCGAGTGGTGATTTTGTGCCGAGCTGCCGGTCGGGGAGCTGTTGGCTGGCTGGTGGCAGGATATATTGTGGTGTAAACAAATTGACGCTTAGACAACTTAATAACACATTGCGGATACGGCCAGGCGCGCCTTGGTACCTTCCATGGATTGATGCATGTTGTCAATCAATTGGCAAGTCATAAAATGCATTAAAAAATATTTTCATACTCAACTACAAATCCATGAGTATAACTATAATTATAAAGCAATGATTAGAATCTGACAAGGATTCTGGAAAATTACATAAAGGAAAGTTCATAAATGTCTAAAACACAAGAGGACATACTTGTATTCAGTAACATTTGCAGCTTTTCTAGGTCTGAAAATATATTTGTTGCCTAGTGAATAAGCATAATGGTACAACTACAAGTGTTTTACTCCTCATATTAACTTCGGTCATTAGAGGCCACGATTTGACACATTTTTACTCAAAACAAAATGTTTGCATATCTCTTATAATTTCAAATTCAACACACAACAAATAAGAGAAAAAACAAATAATATTAATTTGAGAATGAACAAAAGGACCATATCATTCATTAACTCTTCTCCATCCATTTCCATTTCACAGTTCGATAGCGAAAACCGAATAAAAAACACAGTAAATTACAAGCACAACAAATGGTACAAGAAAAACAGTTTTCCCAATGCCATAATACTCAAACTCAGTAGGATTCTGGTGTGTGCGCAATGAAACTGATGCATTGAACTTGACGAACGTTGTCGAAACCGATGATACGAACGAAAGCTTTATTTGCCGACTACTTTGGTGATCTCGCCTTTCACGTAGTGAACAAATTCTTCCAACTGATCTGCGCGCGAGGCCAAGCGATCTTCTTGTCCAAGATAAGCCTGCCTAGCTTCAAGTATGACGGGCTGATACTGGGCCGGCAGGCGCTCCATTGCCCAGTCGGCAGCGACATCCTTCGGCGCGATTTTGCCGGTTACTGCGCTGTACCAAATGCGGGACAACGTAAGCACTACATTTCGCTCATCGCCAGCCCAGTCGGGCGGCGAGTTCCATAGCGTTAAGGTTTCATTTAGCGCCTCAAATAGATCCTGTTCAGGAACCGGATCAAAGAGTTCCTCCGCCGCTGGACCTACCAAGGCAACGCTATGTTCTCTTGCTTTTGTCAGCAAGATAGCCAGATCAATGTCGATCGTGGCTGGCTCGAAGATACCTGCAAGAATGTCATTGCGCTGCCATTCTCCAAATTGCAGTTCGCGCTTAGCTGGATAACGCCACGGAATGATGTCGTCGTGCACAACAATGGTGACTTCTACAGCGCGGAGAATCTCGCTCTCTCCAGGGGAAGCCGAAGTTTCCAAAAGGTCGTTGATCAAAGCTCGCCGCGTTGTTTCATCAAGCCTTACGGTCACCGTAACCAGCAAATCAATATCACTGTGTGGCTTCAGGCCGCCATCCACTGCGGAGCCGTACAAATGTACGGCCAGCAACGTCGGTTCGAGATGGCGCTCGATGACGCCAACTACCTCTGATAGTTGAGTCGATACTTCGGCGATCAACGCTTCCCTCATTTCGAACTGGTCAACAAATCTGCAAAAAAAAGAACAATCAAATATTGAATCAATAAAAACAGTAGACATATATAACCATTATGAAAATCATCTTTAACACAAAACAATCATAGTAAAAAGCCGCTATCGGAGTCAAACCGATTTCTACCACAAAAATTGTGGTGCTCTATCATCTGAGCTAAGCGAGCTAAATTCAATCAAATCGGCAATTTCAAGAGATATAAAGCAAACAATCCGAGAATTACCCTTAGAAAAAGGGAACACTGGATTTGTTATGCTACTCCAGAATTACCCAATCACAATTCAAATCGACATACATCTTAAATACGCAAATCAACAAGTTCACTCGTATATAGATCCACCAACCAACAATCAATCGAACAAATTAAAATCTCAAAACAAGATCGATCAGAATGGGAAAATAGTTTCATGAATAAATTATCGTTTAGAAGCAGTGAAACGTTGATATTAACAATCGATAAAATCTAAACAACAGATCAGAATTTTCAGAACGATCAATCAACAAAGAGCATCGAATCCAACAATCATCGAAATAATATGAGCAACGATCAGCAGACGAAAAAGAAAAAGAACGATCTAAGGGTACGTTAACGCTTACCTCAGAGATATCGCAGAAAAGTGTGTAGCGGCTAGGGTCAATAAGAACGATAAATGGAATCAGCAACGAGAGTGGTTTTATTTATAGCGTTGAATCCGAAACCAATGTTAGGGTTTAACATAAAATAATATCATTCTTTAAATTACCATTATGCCCCTGTTTAGCCGTGAATACTCAATACCTCTTGGGTTGGTTGTGTTTTATGAATGTTTAGTACTACATGTTACAAACATCATTTAATCACACCTTTTAATTAAGGTTATTCAAGCAAATGGTTATACATGTTCGTCTCCCAAAAATTTCATTGATTGTGGACCATCAATCTATATGACACTCTTCTCTAGAGTAAATATTTGATATCTCAATGAATGCAGATTATCAAGAGCCATTTATATCATTTATTCAAACACCAAATAAAATAATGAACAAGTAAAGTATATATTAACCTCAAAATCTCATGACAATGGAAATGGTTTATTATAACAACCATATGTGTCCCATTCCACGAGCAACCTCCCTCAAGAGAGAAACTTCCGATATCAAGCTTGATATCGAATTCTTCCTTACAAACCTTTGAGGATGGGAGTTCCTTCTTGGTTTTGGCGATACCAATTTGAATAAAGTGATATGGCTCGTACCTTGTTGATTGAACCCAATCTGGAATGCTGCTAAATCCTGAGCTCAAGCTAATTCTTTTGTGGTCGTCACTGCGTTCGTCATACGCATTAGTGAGTGGGCTGTCAGGACAGCTCTTTTCCACGTTATTTTGTTCCCCACTTGTACTAGAGGAATCTGCTTTATCTTTGCAATAAAGGCAAAGATGCTTTTGGTAGGTGCGCCTAACAATTCTGCACCATTCCTTTTTTGTCTGGTCCCCACAAGCCAGCTGCTCGATGTTGACAAGATTACTTTCAAAGATGCCCACTAACTTTAAGTCTTCGGTGGATGTCTTTTTCTGAAACTTACTGACCATGATGCATGTGCTGGAACAGTAGTTTACTTTGATTGAAGATTCTTCATTGATCTCCTGTAGCTTTTGGCTAATGGTTTGGAGACTCTGTACCCTGACCTTGTTGAGGCTTTGGACTGAGAATTGGGTCCCGATCTAGTAACATAGATGACACCGCGCGCGATAATTTATCCTAGTTTGCGCGCTATATTTTGTTTTCTATCGCGTATTAAATGTATAATTGCGGGACTC
>NZ_JAKGGD010000013.1 GCF_021556615.1 Paracoccus salsus | reverse complement strand
CGACAAGGAGGAGATCGACCCCATTCTCAGCATAACTACGAAAGCCGCCTGATCATGACCTCAGGCCATCTGGAAATTTACACCACCTTGACGGACGTGCCCCAAGAAAATCATCTACTTACTCCTTGAATCCGGTTCTGACCCGCCTTGACAACGGCTGCCTGTATGTCGCTCAAAATGCACCGCGCACCGGGTTCTTCGCCAATCCCGAACACTTGGCGACTCGCTTCTTTGTGTATCGCCGCATGGGCCCGAGCCTGCTGGTGGCGGAGGGACGGCTGAACACGAAGGGCCAGGCGGTCGTGTCGCGCTCGAAGACCGGACGCGGCAAGGTCACCGCCCCGATCTTCCTGCTGGTGCCGCGGGTCAAGCTGCCGAAGCGGCTGGATCTGGCGCGGGATGCAGGCCGGGCGCTGGACAGCGTACCGGGGCTGATCGTGGCAAATTGGGTGGAGGGGAGACTATGATCGTTCGCTCCGTTACCAGACTATTAATTCTCTTGCGTTAAGTTGAAGAAAACTCTGTCCAAGGTCTTCTGCATGCACGTCGATCCGCAACTCTACCGCAAAGCGTTCCAAGCATATCTTCGCAAAGGTACGCCTATCGAATGGTCGATCAAACAAGAGCGGCCAACGACGCACTACATCTGGTGGTCAAGACGCGACCGACATACACGCCCCACGCACCGCGCACGGGACGGGCAAGTGTTTTCGTGGGACAACCCGCCAGATGGCGGGCATCCCGGTGAGGACTACAATTGCCGTTGCCGAGCTGAACCCTACCATGGCGACGGACAAGAGTATGTCACGCATGACCTGAAGGGTATTGGCGGATCAAACGAACGATGGAAGAATCTTGATTTTGTGCGTCACTTTTTTCAGGGCGCTGGCCGTGGCGTCACGTTGAGCGAGATCGGACATCTCAGTGAGATCGCCGAACTATGGGCCTATCGTCATGGAGCACTCGAACGCTGGACGAAACAGATTATCGGGGAGGTTCGAGAAGCGAGACTAACAGCACAATTCGATAGGTCATACAGTTTCGAGAATGTGCAGTTCTCCCATGGCGGTGGCGTCGTCAAAGGTAGTTTTTCAGGGGTCACACAGCTCGTTCATGGAATGCGCGCTATCGAAGGAGAAACAGCGTATGAGTTTTCAGATATCTTCACAGACCCCCTCGACATCAGGGAGTGGATTACTGGTGATGAAATCCCCGACCGGGCCTTTAACCTGACCGAATTGAACGGGACCGCTTATCCTGTTACGGGGTCATGGCGTTCCCATTTGAGGGCAAAGGTGTTCGCTGAGGAGGACATGAGCGCATACTAAATGCGTCTCATTCGGAATTTTCAGATGGATCGCAATAACGCTCCCAGCCATCGCCTCGGCCTCATTGGGCGCGGTTTGCTTGCCGCAGTCGCGCTTCTCGTTGTTGTCGTGGTCCTTTCTAGGATGGAGCGCACGCCGCTGCCCAATGGGCTTGAGCTCGGGCACCGATACATCTGGGACGAAAGACACGACTTCTATCTATGGACGAAAGACGGTGATCTGGTATCGCCCTATGTCCTTGATCTAATGTGCTATAATGACCGGTATCTTTATTCATCTACCATGGATGGTCCGGCCTTCCTCTACGACATCGAAAACGGCGTACTGACGTCCGGCTCCGATCCGTTGTATTTTTCACGAAAGAAGGAAAGCGGTCTGAGTTGCTCCCCGGAAGGCACGACCGGCTATACGCAATTTCTCGTCGGCGCTGGCATCATCGTGCATTATCCCGAGCGCGTCCGGGACTGCACGCTGTCTACTCCCTGTCCGTTCTAGAGAAGGATATGGATGGGTCTTCTTTTGCGTCACGTTGGCCGACTCTTGCTCCATTTGCGCCAATTGACCCTTGCCAAGCGCCTAGAGATGAGCGGGCCGAGGATGAGACACCCGGTCTCCCCAATAAGAAATTGAATTTTGACATGCCCACCCCACGCGAAACCATCCTCGCCGCGCTGCACGCGCGGCTCTCGGCGCTGCCCGCGACCGCTCTGCGGGGCGAGGTGCTGCCAGAGCGCGTGCCGGCTGAGGGCCTGCTGATCCTGCGCGACGGCGAGCCGGGGGAGCCGGAGGTGACGTTGTCGCCGCTGCGCTATCACTACCAGCACCGCCCCGAGATCGAGGCCATCGTGCAGGGCGCCGCCCGTGACGCCGCCTTCGACACGCTGATCGCCAGCATCGGCGCAGTACTTGCCACCGACGGCACGCTGGGCGGGCTCTGCGACTGGGTCGAGGCGGAAGCCCCGCGCCCCGTGGACCTGCCGGTCGAGGGCGCGGCGAGCCTGAAGGCGGCGGTCATTCCGGTCGTCTTGCATTATTCAACTGACGACCCGCTTGGGTGAACCTGCGGCCTGCCTGAAGGCCGCGTTCGGCGGGACGACAGTCCACTGGACTGTCATCTGATCCGCCTCACTCCCGGTGGTGCTGCACTATTCCACGGCCGACCCGCTGGCCTGACCCCGACAACCCAAGGAGAACACCATGGCACGAGCCCAGGGGGCGCGGGCGCTGATGGCGCTTGCGTTCGAAACGACCTATGCGACGCCGCCCGCCAGCGGCCTCAAGCTGTCGTCGCCCCACAACAGCCCGTGGTCGAAGACGTTGTTGGTCTCAAACCCTAGACGACGCGTCCGCCTAGCTTCATGTATGCCGGGCCTTCGCCAGCCCACCGCCACCGCTCCAGTGTGCGGTGCGAGATGGTCCAGCGGTCGGCGAGTTCTTTCTGGGTCATGCAGTTCCGTTTCATATTGTCCTCCATCTGAGCAACTCGACGTGGTTGCGTCCGAACGAAGGCGTGAAAGAAAATGCTAGGCAGGTCAGTTAGTTGCGCACGTCCGCGCATTGCGTCTGGTTTGGCGGCGGCGGGGAATCCAAGCGGCGATCAGCGCCCCGGTTTTGGGAAGTTCCGAACGGACGCAACCGAGAGAAAACGATTAATAATCGCTTGGAGACGAGCGATCTCGTGCAGTTCTGCCAGCGCATGACTGCGGGACCCTGAGCCGAGATTTTCGATGACTCATCCCCTCCGGCTGTTTCCGGGTGAGGTCGCCTATGTCTGGCACGGCGCGGGGAATTGTTACGCTGCCGATTGGGCACCGAACTCACGCGCCTTGAGTCTGATCACCGTTTGCCTGAACTTCAGCATATCATCGGGTGTTGATTGAAGCAGCCGCGCGTCAAAGTCGAGGTCAATCAGGATCAATTTCGGTCGCGAAAGACCTACGCGGACCAGGCTGATTGCCAGTTTTTCGACATGCGTCAGGTTCTTTCCACCCTCCAGAACCTTCCCATCCAGTCCACCGATCCGGTCAAGCAAGGGGCCAAGACCGGCCTCGCGCGCGAGAGGCTCAAGGGCCGCGTCGTCGAGGCGATCATCGCAGCCCATCATCAGAACCCGCCGCAAGGAGCCCTGCAGGATTTCCGGTTTTGTCCCGACCCGCTGCACGTTGCGCCGCAGCGTTCCGCGACTGAGGTCGCGCAGATCGATACCGGAAAGCCGAATTGCCCCAGTTGACGGCGCATCGAGCCCCAGCAACATGTGGACCACAGCTCCGGCGTCGTGCTCAGTCAGGACAAGATCAGTGTCAGCGCCGGGTGCGACGTTGAGCATCAAACGCGCACCCGACGGCAACGCGACATCGTCGAACACCACCTCGACGGCACCCTTCGGCAAGGATTTGCCTTTGCGGTAAAGATCGCGATGCGCGCGGGACAAGGCGGCCTCAGCCTTGATCGCGGCGGCGCAGAAGGCGGCGCGGTAGTTCCAGACCGCTCCCAGATCGCGCAGGGGTGACAGCAACAGGCCGACAACTGCAAGGGCCGCCGCGATGCTGCCGGTGCCAAGGCCAGACCGATAACCCACGAGAATGACAAGGGCCGCCGCGATCCCCGCCGCCAGATCCGACAGCGCCTTCAGGCTTTCGACGCCGAAGCGAAGCTGAAGGGCTGCCGTGATCATGGAGTCTGTGCGCTTTTCCAGCAAGCCCAGTTCCTTGCCGCGTCTGCCCAGGCGGTCGAGATAGGGCGCCATCGGCATCCGCTCGGCCATTTCGGCCGCGATCCTTGCCCGGCGGGTCCGCAAACGCGTTTGCAAGGGCACAAGCCGCACCCCGCCCCATGCGATCAGAGCCAAGGTCGGCACGAGGACCGGGAGCACCGCCAGCGCGAACACGGGGTCAAGCAGCCAAAGCACTGCCAGCATGGCCGGAACAGAGACGAACGCGGCAACAAGGGTCGGCAAGCCCAGACCCAGCCAGTTCCGGAACGCCGTCATGTCGCCGACAAAACGCAAGGACATGTAGCCATTGCGGCGCTGCGAGACGGCACGGGCAGGCATCCGTGCGGCGCTTTCGAACAGGGCCGTGCGGATCTGGCGCGCATAGTCCTGACCGATACGTTCCCCGATCTGACGGGCGGCGACGCGCGTTGCAGCGATGACAAGACCCGCGCCGACAAGGACCGCGAGGGCCGGGATGGGAAGTGCACCGCCGCCATGCATCGCCTCGAAAAGGCTGCGCGTGGCAAAAGCCGCAGCCCCCGCAGCCCCCCCTTGAACGAGCATCAGCACCGCCACAGCCACAAGGCCCCAACCGCGCTTCCGGTCGAGGTGCGGCGGCATCGCCATCACGCGGCCTTCCGTTCGGCAGCAAGCGCCCGCAATGCGAACACGTTGGCCTCGGCCGGATCGGACAGATCGCTTTTGCGCAAGACCGGTACGCCGGTTGCGGCCAGGGCTTCGGCCACTGCCATCGGAGAGCAGCTCAGAATTCCGGCCAAGGCATCGGGACGCAGGCCCAGCCGCGCGAGTTCCGCCACACCACCCGCCGCCGCGACCGCGTCACCGCAGGCAAAGACCAGACCAGACATGTTCTGGCGGAACCAGTCATCCGCCACCAGAGCGCCGGTTTCACGCTGGAAAAGCCCATCGGCGATTTCCATCACGGCAATGTCGCAGCCCTGACCGGCGGCATGTTGCAAGAGCAGGTCGAGGCCCTGCTTCACCCGGTCCATCGGTTCGCGGTAGGTGGTGACCATGCCCGCGTCGGTGAAATCCGCCACCCAATGCGCGCCAGTGTCTTCGTATTCGTTGAAATCGCCGTACGCCCCGGTCCCGGTGCCCTTCAGCGCCGCGACCTTGTAGCCAGCCAGCCGCAGGCCAAGCGCCAGTTGCGCAGTCGCCGTGGTCTTGCCAGAGTTCATGGCCGTGCCAAGTACGAAGATCACAGGGATTTCCTTTGATTGACGAACGGTTGGCAAAGCGAAGCGGTCGAGGTTGACCGTCTGCCCTTCGGCATCCACCAACCGGCCCATGGGCAGCAGGCGTGTGGCTGGCTTGATCCGCTCGTTGCGGGCAACCATGCGACCGATGCAGCCGCCACCGGCCAGAAGGTCGGCCCCGGCGGGGTCGATCTCGGCCAGCCCCTCGAACTGATCCGGGGCATAGCGTGCGCCACAGGCAAGGACGATCAAGTCGCCGGGAAAGATGTTCGACGGGCGGCCCATGGAGAGTTGCACCCGGCTGTGCTGGCCGATTCTTTCGACCTGGGCGAGGATCAGATCGCCTGCGCGGGCTGCGGCGAAGTCGGTATCCATTCCCGCGACAAGGTCGCGATCGACACGACGGGTGGCAAAGGTCCATTTTGCTCTGGGCAGGAGGGCGAGGGTGTCCTGGGTCATGAAACGGGTCCCTAGGTGAGCTGCGATGTTGATCAGGAAGCCACGGCCAAAAGGGCGGGCTCGGCTTCGGTGACAAGGCGGGCGAGCCTGGCCTGCGTGATGGCTTTGGCGACGTCATGGGTCACGCCGGGCATTCGCATCAGGTTGATGTCGGGCAGAATACCCTTGGCACGGGCTGCCAGGCGGAACCGCTCGACATAGGTCTCGGCCCGGGCGATGCGGGTGCGCCCCTGAATACGGTCAAGGCCAGGGTTCTGCCGCAGGCTTGCGTCCCGCAAGGTGTCTTCGGTGCCCACAAACACCCTGACCGAAAGCCGCAGGAAGGCGGGCATGTTGTGATCGTGGCGGCGCGCCCATGTGTGCGAGCCGGGTGTCGCATCCGTGCCCAGGCCGTAAGGATAGGCCATGCTGGTGTCGGGAAGGCAGTACCATCCCGCTGCGACAAGGTTCAGCCGCCCAACCTTGTGCGGGTAAAGCATCGCAAACCGATGCGCGAGTTGCGCGCCGCCGGAATGCCCGAACAGATCGACAGGTCCGGCAAAGGCCGGGTCAAGAATGGCCAGATGCGACAACAGGGCAAGAAGGGCCCGATCAGGGCGCGCGCTGCGGCTGGGGCGTTGAAAATTGAGCCATTTCTTCTCTGAAAAATGCGGGACAACGATCCTGCGCCCGGTGCGCTCGGCTTCGGGCCGGAACAACTCCACAAGCTCATCCGCATTCCGCGAAATGCCGTGCAGGACCACAAGCGGTGGAAGGTCAGACATCATCGGGGGCGTTATGACCCGGGCGCGCAGCGAGCCGGACTGGGACGCAACGCGATGAACCGTGATCATCGGCGCAAAAGGCGGATGGTACATGTTGTCCTCCTTCAGGTGGTGGAGCAGAAACACAACGCTATGGCGGCCGAAGGGTGAGCACCGCAGAACTGCATGACCTGCTGGCCGGTCTTTGTGTTCGTCTTCAATTGAACCCATGCGCGTTCTGTTCTGGTGCAACCTAGTTAATCGCCAAGTGTGACGCAGAACTTGCGCGAACGTTGCGCGTTTCTGACAAAGACGTTAATTGCGCCTGACAGCCGACACATCTCTGGTTGCGAGTTGAGGCGCTAAGGCAGATCCCGCCAAAGGCTTTACGCTACGGCAATTTGTCGTGCGGCAAGAAGCTCAACTCCCTTTGGGGTCCGCGTGCAGCCGTTGAACTTCTTCTGCCGAAGGTTGATCAGTGCCCTAGGCTATTCACCATCCATCCGATAGCCGTAGTTCCGGATCGTCACGATCATGCCGCCGGCCGGCCCCAGCTTGCGCCTGATCCGGCTTACGGTGACGTCCACGACATTGGTCAGCGGATCGCTGTCCATCCCCCAGACCGAATTCAGCAATCGCTCGCGGGCAAGGACCTTGCCCTTGTTGCGCATCAACATGACGAGGACCTCGCGTTCCTTGGTGGTCAGGTCCACGTTGCGGTCGTCCAGCTTGATCTGCATGGACGCCGGGTCGTAGGCAAGCGGGCCCGCGACAATTGGGTCGTTCTTGTCGGGCGCGCTGTGCCCCTTTCGCCTTCGATGCAGGGCCTCGATCCTGGCCACGAGTTCGTCGAATTCGAAGGGCTTGGGAAGGTAGTCATCCGCACCCGAGCGCAGCCCGCCCACCCGATCATCGGTCGAGGCCATGGCGCTGAGCATCAGGATCGGCACGTCGTTCCGACGCGCGCGCAACTGGCGGCACATCTCGTCGCCCGACATCTGCGGCAACATCACATCCAGAAGCACGACATCATAGGACGCGGAGGCCAACATCTCGAGCCCGTCCTCGGCGGAACTGGCGTGGTCGATGGTCCACCCCTCCGCGCGCAAGCCACGGCGCACGAAATCGGCAACCCTGGCTTCATTCTCGACCATCAGTATCTGCATCCGCCCCCCGCGTGTCGCACACTGTGATCGTTTCCGATCAGTGACGCCAGAGTAACGTTGGGGAACGGAGTTTATTCCGCTCGTGGCAGAGAATTCTTGGAAGGCGCAACGGATCTCTGTCCCGAATGGCGCACGGGTGCCTGATCGAGCAGCCGGCCCGCAGGACCTCAGCCCACAGCTTTGCCGACCATGCGTGCGCCGCCTTGCTCGCCATGGTTGGCAGAAGTTTCCAGCCCGACCGGAAAGTCCAGACGGACGATCAGACCGCCGCCTTCGCGCGGCAACAGCGCTGCGGATCCGCCATGGGCCTGCATGATCGACCGCACGATCGGCAGGCCCAACCCGTTTCCATCAACGCCCGCACCATCGGCCCCCGAACCGCGAGAGAACCGCTCGAACGCCATGCTGCGCTCTTTCTCGCTCATGCCGGGACCGTCATCTTCGATCATTATGGCAAAGCCCTGATCGGTCGGTTCGACCCGCGCCAGGACCTGTTTCCCCCCATAGCGCAACGCATTGTTCATGGCTGCCAGCAGGCATTGGCGCAGGCGCAAGGCATCGACCTCGCAAACGGCGGGCGTCGCTTGCTGCATGACCTCGATCTCCGCGCTCACCATGGATGCCGCATCGGCCACCGCCAGGTTGAGATCGACGCTGCGCCGGTCGATGCGGAGTTGCCCAGCCTCGACTCGTGCGACCAATAGCAGATCATCGACGATCTTGCTGGAATGGCGGGCCGCATCGCGGATGCGCGAAAGCGTGTCGCTTTGCTCGTCGGGGCTTTGCGCGCCACCGCGCAGCGCGATATCGGCCTCGCCCTGGATGATCGTGATCGGGGTTCGCAACTCGTGGCTCACATCGGCCATCAATTGACGGCGGCTTTCCTCGGTCCGCTGCAACCGTCCCAAGGTCTCCCGAAGCTCGGCCGTGCGGTCGAGCACCTTTTTCTCAAGCGCACGCGCCTGAGTTGTCAGCGCCCGTTCGCGCGCACCGATTTCCGCGGCCATGGCGGTCAACGTTGCGGCAAGGTCGCGCAATTCGGCCGCGCCCTCGACCTCTAGCGTGCGGCTGTAATCGCCTTGGCGATAGGCATTGGCACCAGCCAGAAGCCCTGCAAGCGGCCGCGCAGTCCAGCGGCGGAATCCGACCGACACCAGACCGGTCAGCACCGCCATCAGGGTCATGATGGCCCATGCGGCGGCATTCAGGTTCGACCGCAAGGCGGCGGCGGCCTGCATGTTCTCCTCCACCTCCTCCCGTTCTCCGGCCAGTGCTTCGGCGATGAGGTCAGAAAGTCCCTGATCAATGGACCGGTTCAGCAAGTTCGCCAGCCGAGCCACCCGCGCGGGATCGTCCTCGGGCGGGTCTGCCAGAAACTCGCGATAGCTGGCGCGGATCTCTTCGATCTTTCGTTCGATCTGGGCGAGAAAGGCCAGTTCCTCGAATTCCTCTTCGCGATCGAGTTCGATTTCGCGGGCGATGAGGTCACGGAGCACTTCGATGTTGCCGTCGATGTCGGCATTGATCCTCGGTGTCAGGTCGTCGCCATTACCGACCAGCAGACGATCAGCCTTTTCCTTGAACAGGCGGTTGACGTTCGACTGCAACGCCAGGTGTTCTGCGTAGGATGCATTCGAAAGGGCGATCCGGGCATCGTTATGGCGGGTGGCCTGAATGCCCCAGACGGTCAGGCCTGCGCCGACGAAGGTGCAGGCCAGCAACAAAAGGGCGAAGGTCGTCAGAAGAGACGAAAGCCGCATTGGCCAAGCGCCGCGGATCAGTGAACCAATCCAAGTGTTACGCATAAATAGACCTTTGGGACGCCGAATCAGCGCCTCGTCCGTGACATGGTTGGTCATTCACGCCCCCGCACTTCATCGTTAGATCCCCAAAAAGCGCAAGTCGCCTGCCGCAGCGTCAGTCGGCAAGAGAACCTCGATACGGCCAAACCCCACCATAGCTGGCGGGGCAAAGCCGCGCGAGCCGATGTCCACGGTCGCCCGGCGTCGATCTGGCATGAGAGCAGAGCGCTTCTTCATTTGATCCTTTGGCATACGTACACACTTTTCTATTGCGGGCGGTCAAGGCAACGCCCCACCGACTTTGTCGTGATCTTATAGATGCGGGGGGGGGGGTGGCGTTGAACTTGCACAAACATTACGGGGTCATGACGACAGGATGAAAGCTGTCGTCCGTTGAACGGCACTGGCAGAGGGACGGCGGTCATAGCGACCCCAACCTGAAAACTGGGGCAGGGGCAGTTTTCGGAAACCTGCCTCGGTCATCAAGACCGACTTGCTCGCGCGGAATGTCGTTGTTGCGGTTTGCGCAAGCAGTGCGTCCGATTTCCGACGCAGACGCCGAAGTCGAAGCAAGCCCTTTCGGAATGTCCGGTTCTAGGAAACCGCGTTGCAGCACGTCACCGTCCGCTGAGGGCCGAGTGTGTTGGTCAGCGAAGGCCTGCTCGCTGTCCCTCCCAGTCCACCGGAACGTGACTCATCAGTCGCGCCAGCGTCACCCGCATGCCATTCGCCAGCACCTCGCTCGGCGCGGAGCAGCCGCTGCTGAACTCGGAGCTTCTCGGCTACGGCCGCGATCCGCTGGCGCCGATCAAGGACGCGGTGACGGCGGATGGTGATCTCGTGGTGCCGCTCGACGCCGAGGCCTTCGGGTTCTGGCTGAAGGCGGCCTTCGGGACGCCCACGACTACCGGTGCGGAGGCGCCGTACACCCACGAGTTCCAGTCAGGGTCCTGGACGCTGCCGTCGATGTCGATCGAGACCGGCATGCCGGAAGTGCCGCGCTATGCGATGTATTCCGGCTGCGTGCTCAACCAGATCACCTGGCAGATGCAGCGGTCTGGCCTGCTGACCGCAACGGCCCGGCTGGTCGCGCAGGGCGAGACGGTCGGGACCACGACGAGCGCGGGGACACCGGCCGGGCTGGAGCCGAAGCGCTTCGGCCATTTCAACGGCGCGATCACCCGGAGTGGGATCGCCCTCGGCAACGTGGTCTCGGCCGAGATCACCTATGCCAACAATCTCGACCGGATCGAAACCATCCGGAACGATGGCCGCATCGACGGCGCCGACCCGATGACACCATCCCGATCCGAGGGCTTCGTGCGCATGCCCGACGCCGAGTTCGAGGCGATCCTGACCCGGGCGGCCGAGGAAGGCGCGAAGCGTGCGCTCGCCGATGTCGGCCTCGACGGCGACGAGGCCGCGCTCGACATCCGCGATCTGCGCTCGCTCGTCGACTGCATCCGGCTCGTGCGCCGCACCGCCATGCAGACTGCCGTCCGCATGATCACCACCGGCGTCATGCTGGCGCTGCTCGCCGGCATCGCCATCAAGCTCAAGATCTTCGGCGGCGGCCCGTAGCCGCGCCCCATCCCCCATTCATCAGCCCAACCGCACCCGCCCTTGAGGCGGGTTTTTCGTTTTCGGAGGACCCCATGACCACGACCTTCCACCGCCATTGGCGCGACGTGCCGGAGAGCACCTGGCGCTGGCCGAATTTCAGCCCAGCCGAGATCGCCTGCCGGGGCACCGGCAGGCTGCTGGTCAACGAAACCGCGCTCGACAAGCTGCAGGCGTTGCGCGACCGGCTGGGCAAGCCGCTGATCGTCCGCTCCGCCTATCGTAGCCCCGAGCATAACCGCGCCGTGGGCGGCGCGACCCGCTCCAAGCACCTCGACGGCGCCGCCTTCGACATCGCCATGGCGAACCACGACCCGGTGGCGTTCGAGGCGGCGGCGCGGGAGGTCGGGTTCCTTGGGTTCCGGGTTTTGCACCGCCGACCCGCCGTGCCGAGTAACCCCGGCGATAATCTCGGCCACCACCTCCGGATGGGCCTGCCGCAGGGCACGGTTGACTTCGATGTAGCTGTAGTCGCGGTCCGGCTCGTAGCCGATCAGCCGGTAGGCACGCAGCAGGCTGCCGAAGCGACTGCGATAGGCACTGGAGGAAGGCAGGTCGTCTTGCTCGTCGATGATCAGCCCCGACAGCACGCCTTGGCGATTGAGGATGGTGCGCAGGGCCTCGCGCAGTTCCTCATCCGAGAAATGGCGGTTTCGGGCATCCACGATCTCCCTGGCCCGCAAGAACAGCGCTTGATCGACGATGGCGGGATATGCACCCTGCGCGCGGATCCACATTTTTCGCGGGTTCACAACGCGGCGCTGCTTCAGCTTGAAAGATACCTTCGCGAAGACATTGTTCCCGGTGTATTTTTCATTTGTCAGCACCTGATGGACGGTGGCCCGCGTCCACGGTCGGTCGAGATCGGTGCGGTGTCCTTCGCCGTTCAGGATTTCCGCGATCTCGCGTTCCGTGCCCACCTCGTTGACGAACATCTCGTACATGCGCTGGACGACCCGCTGTTCCTCATCGGGGCCGGGGACCAGGATCACGCGGTCGGTCTGCAGGCTTTTCTGCTCACCGCGGGACAGCTCCCCCTTCGCATTGCCGTGCTCGTCGATCAGCACCCGCCGCAGCCCATAACCCGCTGCGCCGCCCTGTCGATAGCCGAGTTCCACGAGGCGGCACTGCCCAGCGAATACCTTAACCGACAGCTCGCGGCTGTATTCCCCGGCCATCACCCGCGTGACGGTTTTCAGAAGGTTCGAGCCGATGCTGCCGTCATTCTCGAACTGCTCGCCGCAGTAGTGGACCCGGATCCCGACGCGTGAACAGACATGCTCGTGGTAGGCGCCCTCGTCGGCATCCTGAAACCGGCCCCAACGGCTGACATCATAGACGAGGATCGCCTTGAATTCGGCCTGGCCGGATTGGACCTCGGCCATCAGGTTCTGCAGCGCTTCCCGGCCGTCGAGCCGTAGCCCGGAACGCCCTGAATCCTCGAATACGCGCAAGATCTGCAGTCCGCGGGCGATCGCGTAGCTGCGGATGACGTCCAGTTGGTTCTCGGTCGAGTATTTCTGGTGATCGGTCGACATCCGCACATAGGCGACGGCCGGGATGTCCTGCCCAACCTCGTCACCTTCGTCCGTTCTATTGCCTCGACCGCTACTCAAATTGCGTTTTCCTCTTCAGCCGATATAGCCTTGTTTGCGTTCCAGCTTCCCATCTGGCGCGAGAAGCCCCGGAAAGTCGTTTCCCGAAACGGGCAATGTCTTTCCGTTTGGCTGCGTACTGGTGTTCAAATCCCAATTCATCGCGGGCCTCTCAAGTCAATCGTGTTCGTCAGACGCGGTCTGATGACCCGTCACGGACAAATCCGGCTCTCGCCGTTTTCATGGTTCTTCAAATGTTTAACGGAGAAGGACGTGGATATGCGGGTGAAGATGGGCACAGTTGTGCCGAAAATGGGCACATTTGTGCACCTGGTCGAAGAACCATCCGATTATCGGACGGCGGTAGCGCTGGCTCTGCATGAGGAACTGGGCGATACACATCGGGCGATCAAGATGGCCATGCGCTGGACGGGCGCCAGCGAACGCACCGTGAAATACTGGTTCTCGGGCGAGCGGGGGCCAAGCGGTGACCATCTGATCGCTCTCACGCGGCACTCGGATGCCGTGCTGTACGTGTTGCTTGCCCTTGCGGGCCGCCACGTTGTCGAAGATCCAGACGATTGACGGGGTCGGCAAGGGGTATGACAGCTTGTTTTGTGTTCTTTTTTGGTTATATTGAATACGCACGAGATGAGAGGTACAGCGCCATGTCCCGAACGACCACAATGACCGTCCGCATCGGCGGAGCCTTGAGCGACTTTGTCTCGGCCAATGTTGGCGATGAGGGGTCCTATGAGAACGTCAGCGAGTACATCCGCGACTTGATCCGGCGTGACAAGGAGCGGGCTGAGGCCGAGGCGTTTAACCGGCTGAAGGCCGAGTTGACCCATGCCTTTGCTGCTCCGGAGGAGACGTACAAGCCGCTGACAGCGGCAGAGGTGATCGCGCGGAACCGGGGCTGAGCCGGTGCCCGCCATTCGCATCCAGGAAGGGGCGTCCCATCGCCTCGACGACATTTACCGCTACACCCGCGACAGATGGGGTGATGCGCAAGCCGAGACGTACATCACCGGCCTGTTCGCAGCATTCGAGAGGATTGCAGCTCACGGGGTCGCATCAAAGCCCATCCCGGCCGAGTTCGGCGTCGAAGGGTTCTTCTTTCGATACGAGCGCCATTTCGTCTATTGGCGGTATCTCTCGAATGGCGACATCGGGATCGTGACCATCCTGCACGAACGCATGCACCAAATCGACCGCTTTCGGGATGACTTTGGTCCGGGCTGACAAACCGATTCTCCAAAGTCCGTCAGATTTGCGCAGAGTTTCGCAACCATCACGCCGGGGCGGACACTGGCACGGGAGAGGGTTAGGAATTAGAGTCGTTCCCTCCGCCAACGCGACCGGGATCCAACCTTCGGTGATCACCGCGCGGTCCCTTACCGGGGCGTTAACCGAACCGCCGTAGGGTATCGCCACGCATTCAGTTATCGGTGGCATCATGCAGAGCAGCTTCAGCCAGTTCCTTCGAACTGGAGGAAATGGCGAGTTCGTTCTGTCGCGCGCGGCACAGGGCTGGGTCGGGCGACGTGTGGACCTTTCCCTAAAGTCGGACTTCCCCGGCTACGAAAACCTGAGACGTGCATTTGAGGGACGGCTCGACCGAGTTGTCGAGGGAACGGCATTGGCCTCGGCGTGGAACACCACGGCGTATTTCGTCTCGCGATCTTCAAGACGCTACTCGCGATCGCAGACGCCGCGCGGAAAGCCGTTATAGCCCGTGGCGATGACGTGACGCTGCCGGTCGACAGGCACGCAGCGATGGACTTCAACGATTGCTGTCGTTGCGCCCCGTTTCCCAGCAACATTCTCGATTGTCCGGCTCGCGGCATCCTGCAGCGACCTGCAGAAGATCAGGAGGTGCATGTTTAAGGAGATCGCATTGAACAGGCGGCTCAGCCGCAAGGACGAGCGTGGATGCACGGTCAGCGCCTTGATCGAGGACCATGAGAACGTGCCGACGGACACCCTGATCATGATCGCCACAAGCGCCGCCATGGGAATGATGCTGACCAGATCGCCCAGCACCACGACCATGAACAGCAGGTAGACCCCGGCTGCAAAGGACGAGAGTGGCGGCCGAGAACTGCCGTTCATTCATAGCGCTGATGACGCGCCGCGGCCTTCGCATCGCGGCCATCCGGCTGCGGCCGGGTTTTCTCGTTGTTTTCGAGGGTTATGCGGGTGGGGCTGAGCACTGGCCTTGGCGCAACAAGGCCCGAAAGCGGTCTCTCAGGGCCGATATTCTCCGGACCTTATGACTGCGCCGATTTGGAGAATAGGTTGCAAGCCCTTGAAACGGCGCTGTTCTTTCGTGGCCTGAGCTGAACACTTCGATACCGGTGGCGTTCGCTGGAACGGACCCAATTCCAACGAGGCAACGACTAGAAAAGCGCTCTAGGACTCGGTCGCTTCTTGGCCTGTATCGTCGCCTGCTGCTCTCTCCTTCTGCCATTCGTCAGCATCGAGGTCTCTAACCCGGTTGAGAAACGCTCTGTGGAAATCGTTCACCTTGGCGGCCAACCATTCGTGCTGCCACGCGGCCAACGTCAGGCGCAGGACGCGCGTCATGTAGGATGAGGCGATCCCCTCGCACTCGGCAAGTTCGGTGATGGTGGCGAACTCGCCCGACTTCATCATCCGCCCCCGCGGAAGGCTCGCGCCCAGGCGACCAGCGTATTCTCGGTCTTGCAACTGCATTTGCTGCGCCCCCAAGGGCTTCACAGAACCACTGGCGACCACGGGGAGCGGCGGCGTGACCTGCGCGGCGCCATGAGCGCCCTCGCGAATTGTCGAGACAAACGAAGCGCCCCGGCCTAGACTCGCGACAGGATTTCGAACTCCAGGGGACCAGTATGAAGTTACTCGCTTTCACGACGATTGCGTTCGTCGGCACAACGCTTGCGACAGATACCGCCGCTCAATATTACGACGCGGGCTACATGGGCCAAATTCTCGTCACCGGCGCGAACTACTGCCCGCGCGGAACCATCGTCGCCGACGGACAGATCTTGCCAATCGAGCAGAATACGGCTCTCTACTCGCTCTACGGCACCAGCTACGGTGGCGATGGTGTCAGCACGTTCGCCGTGCCCGACCTCCGTACCAAGCAGGAGGATGGCCAGCCGATCCCGTACGGCCAGCCCGGCTCCGGGCTGCTGCACTGCGTCATATCGGAAGGAGTCTATCCCCCCCGGGATTGACAGGGGGCTTTGATCTGCCCTTTGCCGCGTTGACCTCAAGGACGCCTGAGAGCCGTTCTCTTCGCTCAGCTGAGTTTCGTGCGCTGATCCTCCCACTTCACCGGGATTGGCTCCAGTATCTGCGCCAACGTTCCCTCGGGCTGCTGCTTCCCGTCCAGGATCGCATCGACGATGTCGGGCGCGAGCATCGTCAGGCGCAGGACGCGGGTCATGTAGGAGGGCGCGATCTCCTCGCGCTCGGCCAGGTCGGCGATCGTGGCGAACTCGCCCGTCTCCAGCATCCGCTTCCATCGGGACGCGCGGGCCAGCGCCTTGAGCAGCGTGCTGTCGGTCCGGCGTGACTGAGTGGCGCCGTCAGGCAGCTGCATCTCCTGACGCCCGCCGCGCTTTACGACATGGAACGGGACGTGGAGTGTGATGGTTTCGGGGATCGGGGCGCCGCGGGTCATGCTGCGGCCTCGATGTCGCCGGCTAACATCTCGCGCGCTAGGCCGCCGAGGCCGTCCACGCGCAGCCGGACGTTCAATCCGTCCGTGCCGACGTCCACGCGCTCGACCAGCAGCGCCACGATGCGGGCCTGCTCGGCGGGGAACAGTTCGTCCCACAGCGGGTCGAGCTGCCGCGTGCGGCCAGGGCCTCGCGCGCGGCGCAGGCGGTCCTCGGTCACGCTGATCGGCGTCATCGCGCGGCGGTCCGGCAGCAGTCGGCGGGCCGGTTCCTGTTCCATGCGCGCCAGCGCCTCGGGCGAGATGCCTTTCGACGATCTCGCGCTTCCTGGCGGTGCTGTGGCGGCGATGTCTCTTTGTCATGGGGTTCTCCTTAGCAGAACCCCGACCCGGTCAATAACTCTGGACCAAACTGTCCAGTCTCAGGGGCGCACTCCATCCCTGGCCCCGCTCTCCACTGTGATTGACCTGCGAAAAATGCTACACTTAGGCTTTCGAAAGGGAGGTTCGGAGATGGCGAAGAAAATCATCGTTCTTGGGCCCAGACACGTTGAAGATGACGAAGGTCGGCGTCCTTGGGCCGAGAGGGCTAAAGCGATCAAGTCAATCAAGGGACGAGGTGGCAGGATCGAGTCTGACAATGGTGGCCGCATCTTGGTGGTCGACGATGTTGAAGACGAAGCAGCGCTCTTGAGGAGTCTGCCGGACGGAGCGAAGGTCCTGGCGCCGGGCGACGACGTCGCCAGTGTCATGCGCACCATGGAACCACAGGAGCGCCTCTTCGCTAAGGCGCTGCAAGTGAGGTTCTCGCAAGCCTTCATCACGCAGAAGAAGACCCGCACGGTAGGCGAGTCACCCGAAGAGAGGGAACTGTTTTCCCACACCTGCACCCCACCGGGGGAGGACTGAGTCATGGCCAACGAACGAATGATCAACACCGTTTCGGTCGGCGTCGTCTATGTCAGCGGCCCTGACCATTTTGCAACCTCTGAGGCGGAGAAGGCGCACATCCTGGCCGAGGTTCAGCACGGTCTCGATACTTTGGCAACGAACGAACCCGAAAGCAACCTTACCTGGATCTACCAGCCGCTGAGTGTGAACCTCAGCAGCTTTCAGCCTTGGGAGGGGTCGAATTGGCCGGGACTAACCTACGAGTACTATAACTACTCGATTGACGCCGCGGTCTACGCGCTGGCCAACGACAAGATCTACTTCTTCAAGGGCGACGAGTATATCCGCGTCGATCCGAACAATGGCTGGAAGGCCGACGCCGGCTACCCGAAGCCGATCGCCGGCAACTGGCCGGGCTTCCCGACCAGTTTCCAGAGCGGCCTGAGCGCCGCCTTGTGGAGCGGACCCAACAACAAGATCTACTTCTTCAAGGGCAGTGAATACATCCGTGTCGATCCAGGCAACGGATGGCAGGTCGACAGTGGCTATCCCAAGCCCATCGCCGGCAACTGGTCGGGCTTCCCCGCCAACTTCCAAAGCGGCGTCGATGCCGCCTTGTGGAGCGCGCCCAACAACAAGATCTACTTCTTCAAGGGAAGCGAATACATCCGCGTTGACCCGAGCGCTGGCTGGGCTGTCGAGGCAGGCTATCCGAAGCCGATCGAGGGCAATTGGCCGGGCATGCCGACCTGGGGGGTTTGGACGCCGGATTTCACCAAGGGGATCCAAGCCGCGATCTGGTCAGAGAAGAACCAGCGGATCTACATGTTCCGCGCAGGACAGTTCAACCAGTACGTGCGCATCAACCCAAACGATGGCTGGAAGGTCGAGGACGGCTACCCCAAGCCCGTCGGGCTCGGCCACGACGCCGAGGCCAAGTGGCGGGACGCAGCGCTGAGCCAGCTTGGGTTCTCGTCCGGCACCGACGGCATGATCCAGTTGACGGAGTGGTTCCAGAACGCCGCCAGCGCGCAGTTCGGGTACATCATCTTCTTCACGAAGCTTCCCACGGCGTGGATCGGATATGCGTCGTCAGGATCCCGTCGTGTCACCATCTACAAGAGGGACGAGGGCGACTGGACCACCTGGACCAGCATAGACAGTGTCGTCGCTCATGAAACCGGGCACATCTTCCACGCGCCCGACGAGTATTATGCAGAGTGCGACTGCGAGTCGCTCCATGGGAAATTCATTAGGGACGTCAACGGAAACTGCAACACCTGCACCACAAGCCAACTCACCTGCTTGATGGACGGCAACTCGCTCACGAATGTATGTGACTGGACCCGAGCGCATATCGGTTGGAAGGCGTTCCTTTCCGGCATAGACGGGGCAGTGTTCAGCGATGCGAACGACAAGTTCTATCTGTTCTCAAAGGGTTATTACGCTCGCTACACGAAGGACTTCAAGTTCGAGGAAGACTACCCCAAGCCGATCGCGGGAAACTGGCCCGGCTTTAACGCCAACTTCTCGTCGGGTATCGATGCCGCCTTGTGGAGCGCGCCCAACAACAAGATCTACTTCTTCAAGGGCAGTGAATACATCCGTGTCGATCCAGGCAACGGATGGCAGGTCGACAGTGGCTATCCCAAGCCCATCGCCGGCAACTGGTCGGGCTTTCCCACCAACTTCCAAAGCGGCGTCGATGCCGCCTTGTGGAGCGAGCCCAACAACAAGATCTACTTCTTCAAGGGCAGCGAATACATTCGCGTCGACCCAGGCAGTGGCTGGGCTGTCGAAGCAGGTTATCCAAAGCCCATCGCCGGCAATTGGTCCGGGTTCCCGGCCGACTTTGCCAACGGCGTGGACTCGGCCACCTGGAGCCCGGGCAACTCGCGGATCTACTTCTTCAAGGGCGGCAAGTACGTCCGCGTGAACCCGGCGAGCGGCTGGGCGGTCGAGGGCGGCTATCCGCGCGACATCAACGTGAACTGGAGGATGGCGTTCCCGACGGATTGATGAGCGGCTACCCCGGCTGGTCGACCAGCGCACGGAAACGTCGCTGGCCGGCCCCCTCGGCATTGTCGTTCACGAAGACGATCTTGGAGGGATTGAACGGGTCGAGCCCTTGCGGCAGCACGAGCACTTGGTGTTCATCCCAGACCGTCTCCACTGCGTTGAGCACGGCGCCTTCATTGATCAGCCGTGACGGGATCGCGACCTTTGTGTTCAGGTCAATGCGCTCTATCCGAAAGCCTGGGCCCCGGTGCTGTGCGAGCCGAGACTCCAGACGCAAGAGATGTGCAATCGGCGCGCCTGCGGTCAAACGCGGGTTAACGTCAATGACGTGACCGTCAATCATATCAAGACATAGCAGACCCACAGGACAAAGCTCGCCCTCAATATTGGCGAGTTGGCGATATAAGCATTCCACGCGTTCGCGCTCTCGGGTTTCCAGCTCCGGGGTCCAGCTTGCGCCCACGAAGCGGTCACCCTCGATGATTTGTCGATGAATATCGAATATCTCGGGGCGGTCTTGCGCATGGACAAAGCCGACTACGCCAAGTGACTCGCCTGGTACAAAAACCTGGATCTGGAATCGACCCGGCAGCCGACCGGCTGTGCGCAACGCGCCGAGATGCCGATGCAGCTGCTCCGGCGTCGCCCCTGCGCCATGGTTGCTGAAGACCCCGAATCCCGCAGCCCCGCCAGCGGGCTTCAAAACATATCGTTCGCGCTGCGACAGGCCCGCCACGACCTGCATTGGGTCACCGTCGCCTTCGAAAATATGCGTTTCCGGGCAGCTTACGCCGTGCCGGTTGAGCAGCCTTGTCGCACAATTCTTGTCCATGATGGTGGTGGTCGTCGTCGCAACGCTCGAGGGCTGAGCGCCGAATTCGGCCAGCAGTCGTTCATCTAGTGTGAACGCCAACAGTGCAATGCCGGACTCTCGGAAGACCGAGACGGCAACCTCCAGCAAGGCTCCAACGCGCCATTCGAAATTTTTCGGAAGCACGACCTCCGGGCTCGGCCTTCGGTCGCCGGCCAAGACGACCCGTCCGTCGGGGGGAACAAGCGCTATGCCGGTCAGCCGCTGCCAGATCTCACAGTTAACAGCCAGCGCGCCCACCACCTGCTCGCCGACGTTCGGGACGTCGCTGGGTGCGCGTACAATGAGGCAATCGCCCGGTCGTGTGTATAGATGGCCCTGGAAACCGCTGTCGATCGACCTCCAGTCCCTGTCGTTGAAGCGCGAGATCAAAGTCCGATCGCCAAACACGGCGCTCGTCGACAGCGCAATGATCCTCGGCGCGTCAGGGTCGCCGATCAACGCTCCCAGGTGGCGTATTTCGGGCGGGGTGAAGATCCCCAATGAAAAATGCTTTGCCAACTTTATCGAATCTCCCGTGACTCGCCTTGGGATCTTGCCTGGATGTTCCCTTTTGGTTCCCCCCCGAATGGCTGCAGGCGTGTGTTCAGAGAAGCATAGCGGAGGCCCTTGTGCCAGCCGATCAGTCACACCCTAGTCGTCCGTTTTGAGTGTTAGCGCATAGTCGGCCCTTGTTCCATCGGGACGATGGTTTCCCGGGCCGGCGGACGGTAGCCTGGCCCGGACTTTTCACCGGAGCGTCGCGGGCGTAGGCTGTGGCGGCCGGTTGCTGCGCGCCGTGGCGCGGTGGTTTGGGCAGGGTTGGTCGATTGGTGGTTGGTGGGCGGGCGGGGCTCTGGGCGCGTCAGCCGCATAATCGGGCGCGGGCGAGGCGGAAGAACGCGGCGTCCGGGCAGCTCGATGCCATGGCGACGCGGATGCGGCGGACGTTGCGAGTGACCCCCGATGCACCTACGTCTGGTGAGAACTACAGGCTAGAGCACTGTGGGGTCGCCGGGTGTTGGAGTGTATCCTCCATTGTCCGATCAGGATCTGCGCCTCGCGCATGCTGTGGAAGATCTCGCCGTCGAGCAGCTCGTCGCGGGCCCTGCGTTGAAGCTGTTGCAGTAGCCGTTCTCCCAAGGTGAGCCCGGCTCAATATAAGCAGCCCTGGCGCCGGCGGCCGCGATCCAGTCCCGAACAACTTGGGCGGCGAATTCGGGTCCTTAGCACGTCGGGTTGGTCGCCTCCGTTCTCGGTCCACGGTCTCGCAACCCGAACCTCTCGGAGAACGGCGGTGGCCGCTAGCGTCACGCGCGGCCGCGCGCTGCGCTACGCCAGGCCGGGAACTCAGCGCGCGGCCTCCTGTGCCAAGCGGTGGGACACCACCGGAAGGGCGACAATGGCGACGAGTTATCCATTGAAACGACTCTCGGGTTCTTGCTACTTTGCGCGGACATCCCGATCACAGACGTTGATGAGATATGCAGCTATCTGGCTTGTTGTTCTTTCTATGGCTGGCCGGCTTCGGGCTAGGCTCGGAATCCGCGTCTTGTCCTGGCGGACTGAAAGCTGCGTCTGGCGATGTGGGCCAAGGCTGGGTTCAATTTCCCCCGCACTGCGATGAAGTCTGTCAGCGGATGATCGAGTGCGTCGGGACGACCAATCCTGCCCTGCTTGAGCAGTGCCTGGTCGCTTGCGAGAAGGCCACGGACACGGCGCGCAGGTGTGTTTCAGATGCACCGGCGTGCGAACAGGCTCTGACCTGTATCGAATTTGGTCCGGATTGAGTCATCACGGAGAAAGCTCAGTGAACGGGTCTGTCAGAAGAATTTGGCTTGTGGCACTCCATTCCGAAGCAGCATGGGGCGCAGTGCAGAGGCGCGTGACCTCGGGAAGCCGCTGCAGCGCAGCGGTATGGCGGCGCCAGAACACGGGGAAATGTCGCTCCACCATCGAGCCGTCGCAGGCATGCCGCAGGCGAACCGAGGCGAGGTGGCGCAGCCCCTCGGCGTAGATCCGCGCAGGCTGCGACAAGCGCATGAAGAGACATCGTTGCTTCCCCCAGCGATCCGGAGCCGCACCGGGCCATGGCCTACAAGGCCCGCGGCTTGGATCGCGAAGCCACTGTCGAGACATTGCGAGCCGACGGCATAATGGGTCCGGACGCGGTCCTGCCTGCGGATGGTGGTGCAGCTCACCGCCCGCATGATCTGACCCTGTCCGGGACCACAGATGTCTGGCCGTAATCTGGATGTCACAATCCTTCGTTAGACGTGTTCCAAACACTATCTATGGAGACCGCTGATGCCCAGAGCACGATTGCTGGCAGGTGCTGCCTGCCTCGCCTTCATGACGCAGATGACGCACGCTGAGTCGCTCGGGGGGCTCGCCTTTTCCGAAACCACCCCTCATGCTGCCGCTATGACGGCCAAGGACGATTTTACGATCGTCGGCACCGAAGAGATCATGGCCTTGGACGCATTCGGCGAAGATGGCACTGTTCGCGCAATCATCGAAATTCCGTCAGGCACATCGGCCAAGTGGGAGGTCAGCAAAGACGATCCCAAAGCGGTGTATTGGGAATACAAGAACGGCAAGCCGCGCGTCGTGAACTATCTCGGCTATCCTGGCAACTACGGATCAATCCCGGGCACGGCGCTGCCCAAGGAATTGGGCGGTGACGGCGACCCTCTGGACGTGATCGTGCTGGGTCAGGCTGCGCCGCGCGGCGCGGTCGTCGATGTGCGCGTCATCGGGGTGCTGAAGATGCTCGACGGAGGGGAACAGGACGACAAGCTGATCGCTGTTCTGGCCGAGGACTCGCCCTTCTCGCACATCGAAAGCATGGCGCAGCTTGATGCCGAGTATCCGGGCGTCAGCCAGATCGTCGACCTGTGGTTTGCGAACTACAAGGGACCGGATGGCGGCATGGAAGGCAAGGGCTTCGGGGATGCCGAGGTGGCGCGGGTAGTGCTCGAATCTGCCGCCGAAAACTTTCAGAGCACTCGCTGACCAATTTCGGCGCACGCAGGCACTCGGCCGACCAGCTTGCGGGCCGAAGCAGGACAGGCCGCCGCCCCCTGTAGGACGGTCGGCCATCATCCTGTGGGGACCGGGTCCGTCAGGCTGCCGGAACTTCGTGTACCCTTCCACGCCCCTCGACCTTCTTTGCGACCTTTTCGGAGTCACCGCGAGCCCGAGCTTTTTCTTCAAGGCCCCGGCCATGGCGCCCCTGAACAAGGCGAAATTCATTGCTATGCGGGACGCTTTACTTCCGGTCTTGCCGTCCGAGGCCCCCGGCATGTCCGTCGCCGAGGCCAAGGCGGCACTGTTGCCGAACCTGTCGCAGGAGCTGTTTCCGGACGGCGAAAAGGCGGGATGGTGGCTGAAGGCCGTGCAGCTCGATCTCGAAGCCAAGGGCGTCATCGAGCGAGGCGGCAAGGGGCCGGTGCGGTTGTTCAAAGCAAGAAATAGCGGCTAACATCGCCAAGGCCACAAACGGCAGAGTTCCAAACAGATTGCACCATCCGTTCGAGTGACCGCATTTCCGGGCCCCGACAAGCCGGACCTGTCAGTTTCTTACTTCTCTGGCAGTGTGGAGACAAAACCGCGGCCGCGTGTAATCCAGCGGTTCAGCGCATCGCCGGTCTCCACACCGGGCGGATCAACGAGGACAAACCCGCGTGGTTTGCGCCCGCCGGACATCTCCATCGGTCGCACGTGGTCTTGCGTCAGAGCAGCTTCATAACCGTTGCGTCCAACCCTGACCATCAGTGCGGCCCCGATGACGCCACAGCACATGTGGCCCCCGACCATGAAGCACACCGCCCCCATCATCTTCTGTTCCCGCAGATCGCCCACGTCCGACAGGGCGTTTCGAACGCGGGCGGCAAGGGCTTGATCGTAGGCCACGGCGCAGATCAGGCCTTTTCAGCGGAGATGATTTCCTGAAGCCGGACCAGGCTTGTTTCCCAGCCTGCACGTGTCTTCTCGCACACTTCGGCGTTCGGCAGGCCGGAATGACAAAGAGTCAGGCGCACACCATCGGCCTGCGGTTCAACATTGTAGGACAGCGTTGCAGGTTCGATGGGCGCGCCTACAGGCTTCCACGTATGCGCGAGCTTGCACGGTTCATCTACGGTGAGGAACTCGCCTTCGAGCTGGTAAGGCTGTCCGCCGCCGACACCCGCTGCGGCCCAGCGACCGCCTTCGCGGACATCGCCGGTCCATTCTTCGGTGTTGAACACGCCCGGCCGGACCCACCAGTTGCAGATTTGCTTTGTGGTGAGTGCACGGAACAGCCGTTCCGGCGTGGTGTCGAAGAGTGCCGAGGCTTCGACATCCCCGACTCCGGGTCTGTCGTGGCTATCACCTTGTTATCGAAGTCGAGGCTTGCTGCATCTGTCCTCTAAACTCTCCATTTTTACCATTGATCACACGCTACACGGGGCAGTACGTTTTCGTAAATACGAACAAAAACGATAGCATGGAGATTTCTCATGGCACCGGACGACGACACCCATCACGGGCCGCAGGTGTCCCTGCTGACCGGCCTCGGGTCACGTCCGTCAAGGTGGTGTAAATTTCCAGATGGCCTGAGGTCATGATCAGGCGGCTTTCGTAGTTATGCTGAGAATGGGGTCGATCTCCTCCT
>NZ_JAKGGD010000012.1 GCF_021556615.1 Paracoccus salsus | reverse complement strand
GGGCTTCGGCCTCTTGGTGATGGGCGCCTATGGCCACTCTCGTATCCGCAGCCTGATTATCGGTTCGACGACAACGGCGATGGTGCAATCCGTGAAGATCCCCGTGCTGCTCTATCGCTAGAGCCACGCGCGGCACCAGCGGCGCCGGGGCACCCTGGTGCCTGCATGTCGGATCGAAGGGCCGACAGAAGAAGAGAGGCGCATATGGAACACGCGCCTCGGGGACGACGAGACGCGTGTTCCCTTGGCCGATCAACCGGATCAGTCTGCCGCCTGCGACGATTCGGTCCGGCCTGGGGGATTGGACGCTCTGGGGCCCGACTTTCGCCACATGCTCGACAGCATGCAGGAATACGGAAACACTCGCGGCCAACCGCCAGGCGTCAGCATGAAGGACGGAATGAGCGAAACGATCAGACTTGCCGCCGCTTCCGGTTGCGCCTGCGTGGTCTGCGAACACGGCATCCTTGCGCCATTTGCCAGAATCGACGCCCGCGACTATCTGCGCTGTGGCGATTGTGCAGCCACGGTCCTGGATCAGCGGCTGCGGCTTTCACGCGCCGACGAACATGCCCACTATCTGCATCACGAGAACGACCCCCACGACCCGCGCTACCGGGCGTTCCTGTCCAGACTGGCCACCCCGCTGATGGCGCGGCTTGACGCGGGCGCGCGTGGGCTTGACTACGGCTGCGGACCCGGCCCGGCCCTTGCCGCCATGCTGTCCGAGGCGGGGCATCAGGTGGCGCTGTACGATCCCTTTTTCGCACCGGACAGTGGACCGCTCGCCGGGATCTACGATTTCGTCACCTGCACGGAGGCGGCCGAACATTTCCACGCGCCTGCCGCGGAATTCGCACGGCTGCGCGGTCTGGTTCGGCCGGGCGGCTGGCTGGCGCTCATGACCGCGTTCCAGACCGAGGACGAGCGCTTTGCGGGCTGGCGCTACCGCAAGGATCCGACCCATGTCGTCTTCTATCGCGAGCAGACGTTCCGGCATCTTGCCCGGGCCTGGGGCTGGGCATGCGAGGTCCCGGAGAAGGATATCGTCCTGATGCGACGCCCCGGCGAGGGGGCGGAATGACCAGCTGGCTGCACGAAGAAAGGCTGCAAACCGTCCATGCGCTTGTGCTTGCGACGGGCGCTTCGCGCGTGCTTGACCTTGGATGCGGCGACGGCGACCTGCTGGTGCGCCTCGCATGCGACGACCGGTTCGAGACGCTGCTGGGCGTGGACCTCTGCGCGTCCTCGCTTGACCGGCTCAGGCGCCGCCTCGACGGCGTCGCGATGCGGGCTGGCCGTGTCGAGCTGCGGCACGGCTCGATGACCGAGCCCGCCGCCGACATGACGGGTTTCGACTGTGCCGTTCTGATCGAGACCATCGAGCATGTGGACCCCTGCCGGCTGTCACGACTGGAGTGCGCCCTGTTCCGGGAAATGCGGCCCCTGACGGTCGTGATCACCACGCCGAATGCCGATTTCAATCCGCTGCTTGGCGTTCCGTCGCACCGGTTCCGCCATCCCGATCACCGCTTCGAATGGAGCCGCTGGCGATTTCGCAAATGGGCGCGTCGGGCGGCCGGCGATGCCGGCTACGAGGTCGAGTTCCGCGACATTGGCGGCAGCCATCCCGAACTGGGCGGGGCAAGCCAGCTGGGCGTATTCAGGCTGGCCGGGATCGTCTCAGGGACAGACACGGCATGAGCCGTGCGTTTCCCGCACGACTCATGCCACCATGTGTCGGGGGGCCTGATCGACCGCAGCGATCCCCGGCCTATTCCGCGTCGTCCATCTGGAACAAAGTGCCGATATCGACACGTTTCTCGTCAATGTCGAGATTTGGGTCCGAGGCGATCATCACCGGATTCGGCGCGTCCGGCAGGATCGTCAGCATGCCGTTCGGCTGCAACTCGACCCGCGACTGGTGGTAAAGCCCGATGCTGGGCACCAGTTGCAGCCCGTCCAGGCCCTCTGGCACCTCGAAGCTCATGTCCACGGTGCCGTTCTTGGTTTCGGGCACGTAATCGGGAATGGCTGAAAAGATGCCGGTGGACTGCCCGCTGGTCTTCAGCAACTCTCCCCACAGGGTATAGTGGTAACCCTCGACGAGGTTTTCGTAATCGACCGTCGCCACGATGGTGCCACCCTCGGCAGGCAGTGCCCGGTCGCCGTCTGCCGCGTCGGCGGCGCTGACGCTGACCCGCTGTACCGCATGCACCTGGATCACGCGGTCGTCGGTCCGATCCTCCGCCAGTCGGGCCAGGACGTTGGCGCTGGCCGCGCTGCCTTCGTCTACCTCGCCCTCATACAGGGTCAGATGGCTTGAATAGTCGATGTTGTAGCGGGTTCGATTCGCGGCCACCGGGATCGAGACGGCAATGGCGCCTTCGGCCGCGTCGGCGGTGAACCCGACGAAGACCGGGTCGCCCACAGGCTTGCCGGAAGCGGCTTCGACAAGCTGCGCGGCGATCGTGTAGGCTTGGCCGGCCGTGAGGCCACGATAGGCCACATCGTCACGCGCTGTGCCGCCGGTCCGGGTGAAGAAACGATTGTCGTCCAGGGCATCGACCAGCACCGCCGACAGCGAGGCCTCGCCGGTTGCAGTCTCGGCCTGGGCCATTCCGGCCAACACCAACGCCAACGTCAACACGCCTCCGCGCGGGAAGAGCTTGTCCATCTGAACCTCCATATGTCTCATTAGACTAACCCTGACGGACGAGGCGATCAACCGGATGTCGCCGCGACGCGTGACAGATTCCGGACCAGAACATGCAGGCGGTGCGGCAGGGGTTGCATTAACCCGTCGTCGCGCCCATGAGGCTGATGTGAGCCAGCCATCGGATCAGACAACTATTTCATTGGCCGCCCTTGGTTGGTCGGCATTCTTCGATGAGCAGCTGACCCCGGAAGAGACTGGTCTTGACCGGATGCGCGTCGCGACCGTTCATCGCTCGACAATGACGGCCCAATCCCGCAGGGGGCGGGTCAGGCTGACCTTGCCAGCCGAGGCGCGCACAACGGATCACGCCGTCGGGGACTGGGTCCTGGTCGAACCCGAAGCCCGGATGCTGGTCCGTCGGCTGGACCGCAGGACCCTGCTGCAACGGCGCACCGAAGGCGCTCGGGGACCGCAGCTGATCGCCGCCAACGTGGACACGCTTTTCATCGTCTCGTCCTGCAATGACGACCTGAACCCGGCGCGTCTGGAACGCTATCTGGCACTTGCCAACGAGGCGGGAACGACGCCGGTGATCGTGCTGACAAAGGCCGACCAGGTTGACGACGCCGAACCCTACCGACAGCGCGCGGCGGCGCTGCAGCGTGGGCTGGACGTCGTGACACTGAACGCCAAGTCGCCCGAGGCGGCGCTGACGCTGGCGCGCTGGTGCGCGCCCGGACAGACGATCGCGCTTGTCGGATCCTCCGGCGTGGGAAAGTCGTCGCTGTTGAACACACTTGCGGCGAAGACTCCGGATGAGGCGCAGCCGACCGGCAGCATCCGCGAGGCCGATGCCAAGGGTCGCCACACGACCACCTCACGCTCTCTGCACGCGATGGTTGCTGGCGGCTGGATCATCGACACGCCCGGGATGCGATCGCTTCAGGTAAGCGATATCGGCAGTGGATTGGACCTGCTGTTTGCCGAAGTCGCCGAGCTGGCGCCGGAATGCCGTTTCAGGGATTGCACCCACACGCATGAACCCGGCTGCGCGGTCCAGGCGGCCGTCGCCGCCGGAGCCCTTGACCCCGACCGGCTGGCCCGTTGGCGCAAGCTGTCCGACGAGAACCGGGCCAACACTCCGGTCCGCTCGGGTCCGCGTGGAAACAGGACGGTGAGCATTCCCGGCAAACGACGCTGACATCCGTGGTCGTGGGATCGGGCACGGCCGACGCTGCCCTGCCGTTTCGCTGGCCGGATCGTCGATGCCTCTCCAGACAAACCGCGCCATCTGATCGGCCGTGGGTCGAACTGACCGCAGGATCCGGCTTTCCAGACCCGGAACCCGCCTGCCTGGGCCAGGACGATGTGCCGGAACGCCGGTCAGCTGTATTGTCCGCGGCGATCCGCGTCCGCGCCGCGCGCTGCCGGCGCCCGCGCCAAGCGCGTTGCAGGAGGCGCTGTGACCGCAGATCGCCGGGAGGGCTGTCGCCTTCACCGGAACCGGGACGCTGGCGATCGTCTCGCAGCGCGCTGCAATATGCCGTCCTGGCGCCACCTAGCCACGCAGATTGCGCCACAGCGCCAGCGCCGCATCGGCCAGATCGCCGCCGCGCGCCAACAGGTGCTCACGTTCCAGCGTCGCAGAACCGCTTTGCCGATCCAGCCGCGCCAGCAGGCGCATCAGTCGTCGCCGGTGCACGCCGGTCCAGACCTGCACCGGGTCGGCCAGCAACCCGGCGAAGGCGGTGACCGTGGACGCCACCGCCGCCAGCGCCAGCCCCGTCAGCAGCACTTGCGCCGCGCCGGGTTCCGCGGGAAAGATCCCGTTCCACAGCCGTCCCAGCCCGCTGCCGAAGGCGAAATCCTGGATCGCGCGCTGTTGGGCCCGCATCTCTGCCACCGGACCGGCCAGCGAGATCACGCCGGGCGTTGTGGCGCCGAACAACACCAGCCCGGCGGCCAGCACAATCAGCGAGGTGGTGATTTCGGCGACCGCGTTGCGCGTCTCGGTATAATCTGCCACTGCACGTCGCAGATCTTCGGGCGGCAGTTCGGCCACCAGCCCCTGTGCCTGCATCGATTGAAGAAAAACCGTCAGGTCATCGCGCAGCAGTCGGGCGAGGTCCGAGGGCAGGAAAACCCGCCTCCCCGCCAGCCAGGCAGAAATCCGGCCCATCCCCGCCAGCCTGAACAGCCACGCCGCAAGCCGGGTGGCCAGAAAGACGGGCGACAGCGCGACATTCACCGGGGCACGCAGCAGATCCAGCCCCAGCGCCGCGCGATGCAGCCGCAACGTGCCCCGCGGTCCGAAACGCGCGCGCACGAACCCGTCCACGGCCCGACACCGCGCCGTTTCGCTTTGTGAGTGGGCCATGTCCCGGTTCTTGCCGCTGTCCTGTGTGGCGCAGGGATAGTCTTTCGCGCCCCCGGGGTCCAGCCGCGCTTGCACAAACGCAGGGCGATCGCGGTCGGCCCTGCGATGCCGCCCGTGATCGCCATGACGACGCAGGTTTTTGCGTGCGCCGCGCGACTGCTGCGAAACGACGGGAACTTGCAGGCCCATGAAAATGAAGCGGAATGTCAGCCCGCACAACGCGGGCGGCCGATGTGGGCGGATCACGGCATCGAGCTTCGCCACAGGGCCGCGGCCGCAATGGCGCGGCGGGGGCCCGGCCTTGCCCCGCGATCTGTCAGGGGCAGCTTCACTCGGGAAGCAGACGCCGGCCCTGACGCAGCGTTTCCGCTCGATCAGGCTGCCGCGATGCGGGTCACGCGGTCGCCGCGGCGCGCGCCCGTTCGCAGCCCGGGCGCGCTGGATCTGCGCCGAATGGCCCTGATGATGTGACCGCCCCCAGACGGCATAAATGTGCCAAGGTGGGTCTGCGATGATGCTGACGATCAAGACGGAAATCGGGCCGATCACTTCCGCTTCGGGCTGATCCTGCATGTCATCAACGGTCTTGCACCGCAGATCAGCCTGCGCGACATCTGGTACGGACGGTTGCCGTTTGTGGGCATGATGGTGCTGGGGATGATCCTGCTGGCCATCTTCCCGCAGATCGCGCTGTTCCTGCCAGAGTTGATCATGGGACCCGCCTTATGACCCTGACCGCGCAACTTTACGATCGGCTCAGCAGCCTCGTCGTCAATACCGGCTGGCGGCGCGGCAGAGACGCTGGCCCGTCGATCCCCAAGGACCTGATCCAGATCGCCCGGTCCTTGCCCGGCCTGCGATCCGAGACACGCGGCATGGCGGTCGCGGCCGATGTGCTTGACGCCTATGCCGTGCTGGACGATCGCGGAAAACGAACATTCTTCGAAGGAATGCGGGATGGTTTCGACCCCGAGCAGGAGGCGCTGGCACGGGCGGCGGAAACCTGGCTCAAGAGCCGCGACCCCGGCGATCTGGAAAGCCTGTCGCGGCTGGCCGAGCCGCCCCGCCAGGAATTGCTGCGCCGGCTGAACATGGCCCCGGGGGGAACCGCACGGCTGGTGGGGATGCGCGCCGATCTGCTGCGCCTGACCGGCGGCGACACGAGCTTCGGCCGGGTCGATGCGGATTTCCGGCATCTGCTGCGATCTTGGTTCAATCGCGGCTTCCTGGAACTGGTGCGGATCGACTGGCGCAGCCCCGCGCTGCTTCTGGAAAAACTGATCGAATACGAGGCGGTCCACGAAATTCGCGACTTTCGCGACCTCCAGCGCCGCGTGTTGCCGGTTGATCGGCGCTGTTACGCCTATATGCACCCCGCCATGCCCGACGATCCGCTGATCTTCGTCGAGGTTGCGCTGACCAAGGGCCTGCCTGATTCGATCCAGACCCTGATCGACGAGGCTCGCGGCCCTCTGTCCCCGGTCGAGGCTGACACGGCCGTGTTCTACTCGATCTCGAACTGCCAGACGGGGATGGCCGGGATCAGCTTCGGCAACCTGCTGATCAAGAACGTGGTCGCCGAGTTGTCGCGCGAGTTGCCAAACCTGACGACCTTTGTCACCCTGTCGCCGATCCCCGGCCTTCGGTCATGGCTCGAGGAGCGCGCGGCGGCGGGCGAGGCCCCGGTTCGCGCCCTTCTCGACGACCCGCAACCCGAGGCATTGGCGGCGCAGACCGCGCGTTACCTGTTGCTGGCCAAGGACGGCAGAGGCCGGCCGCGCGACCCGGTCGCGCGTTTTCATCTGGGCAATGGCGCAGAGGCGCACCGGGTCATCGCCGGGGCCGACCTGTCGCCGCGAGGCCGATCGCAAAGCCTTGGGATGATGGCCAATTATCTCTATGACCGGACCCGGATCGAGGCCCAGCACGACGACTTCACCGAGCGCGGGGTCATCGCCGCGCCCAGACGGCTGCAGGATGTCGCACGGCGGGCCGATGCCGAGGCCGGGGGCACCAGGACGGACGCACAGACATGACGAATACGCTTTTCGACGCCTTGATGGCTTCGCACCAGGGTGTGAGCCGCGATTTCCTCGTCCTGCCCGACGGCGCGCGCCTCAGCTATGACGACATCCATCTTCTGTCTGGCCGGCTGGCGAACCTGCTGGTGGCCGAAGGTGTCCGGCCAGGTGATCGCGTGGCCGCGCAGATCGAGAAATCGCCCGAAGCCCTCGCGCTGTATCTGGCGACGGTCCGTGCCGGCGGGGTCTTCCTGCCGCTGAACAGCGCCTACACCCCCGCCGAAATCGGCTATTTCATCGGCGATGCAGAGCCGGCGCTGATCGTGTGCGACCCGACGCGCGAGGCAGGGCGCGACGCATTCATGGCGGCCGGAAATGGCCGGTTGATGACGCTTGGCGCCGATGGCAGGGGCAGCCTGATGGACGCCGCCATCACCCATCCCGAACGGCACACACCCGTCCCACGCGCCGGGCGTGATCTGGCCGCCATCCTCTATACGTCGGGAACCACGGGCCGGTCCAAGGGCGCCATGCTGAGCCATGACAACCTGCTGTCCAACGCGCGCACCCTTGCCGAGGCCTGGCGCTTTACCAGCGACGACGTGCTGCTGCACGCCCTGCCGATCTTTCACACGCATGGGCTGTTCGTGGCCTCGAACGTGGTCATGCTGACCGGCGGCGCGATGATCTGGCTGCCGAAATTCGATGCCGACACGGTGATCGACGTCCTGCCGCAGGCGACCAGCATGATGGGCGTTCCGACCTTTTACACGCGCCTGCTGGACCGCGCCGACTTCACCCGTGACCTGGTCCGCAACATGCGGCTGTTCACCTCGGGCAGCGCGCCCCTGCTGGCCGAGACGCATCGCGCCTTCGAAGAGCGCACCGGACACCGCATCCTGGAGCGGTACGGGATGACCGAAACCAGCATGAACACCTCGAACCCCTATGAGGGAGAGCGGCGCGCGGGGACCGTGGGCTTTGCGCTGCCCGGCGTCGAGTTGAAGATCACCGGCGAGGATGGGGCCACGTTGCCGCAAGGCCAGATCGGCATGATCGAGGTGCGTGGCGGCAACGTCTTCCTGGGCTACTGGCGCATGCCGGAAAAGACCGCCGAGGAACTGGCCGCGGATGGCTGGTTCAAGACCGGCGATCTGGGCATGATCGACGACGACGGCTATGTGGTCATCGTCGGGCGCGGCAAGGACCTGATCATCTCGGGCGGGTTCAACATCTACCCCAAGGAAGTCGAATTGCTGATCGACGACATGCCGGGCGTTCTTGAAAGCGCCGTGATCGGCGTGCCGCATCCCGATTTCGGCGAGGGCGTGGTGGCCATCGTCGTGCCCGCCAGGGAGGCCGCCGCGCCCCAACCGCAGGCCATCATCGACGCGCTGTCAGACCGGCTGGCGCGCTTCAAGCAGCCCAGGAAGGTGCTTCTGGTCGATACGTTGCCGCGAAACACCATGGGCAAGGTCCAGAAGGCCGCGCTGCGCGCGCGCTATGAGGGGTTGTTCAAGGGCTGAGCACGCTTCGGAAAGCCGCGCCGGTTCAATCGCGGGTCAGGGACACGATGCGCCTGACACCGGCGGCGTAACCTTCCAGTCCCAGCCCCGCGATCACCCCATCGGCGCGCAACGAGACATAGGAATGGTGCCGAAACGCCTCGCGCCGGTGGACCTGGCTGATATGGACCTCGATCACCGGACCGTCGAAGGCGTTCAGGGCGTCAAGGATCGCGATCGAGCTGTGCGTCAGCGCGGCAGGGTTGATGACGATGCCGCAAGCCTCGTCGCGCGCCTCGTGGATCCAGTCCACGATCTGACCTTCCCAGTTCGATTGCAGCAGCCGGATCCGATGCCCGTCGCCCGCCGCGTCCCGGCAGAGCAACGCGACATCGTCCAGAGTCTCGTGGCCATAGATCTCTGGCTGGCGCTTTCCCAGAAGGTTCAGGTTCGGTCCGTTCAGGACAAAGATCGTCTTCATGCATCAACCTTGCGTCGGTGGCGCGGCGATCGCAGGGCCGCGTCACGGTTCGACAAGGCATAGAACGATCCGCCGGCGTCAGGCAACCTGCGCTTCGGGGTCAACCGCCTCGCGGTCGTCGGGTGCGATCATTTCGGCCACGCATTTCTTCAGCGTGATCATGCCGACATGGCTTCCGTCCTTGCCGGTGATATTGGCGCGGTTGATGTCCGCATCGGTCATCGCGCGCGCGGCCTCCTCGAGCAAGGCCGTCACAGGCAGGGTGACCGGGGTATCCGCACGCTCGCCCTTGCGCATCACCGTGCGCACGGTGATGACATGGCCGCGCTTCACGTCCTGCACGAAGCTGCTGATATAGTCATCCGCGGGTCGCAGCACGATCTGTTCACCCGTGCCCTGCTGGATGATCCGTCCGTCGCGAAGGATCGCGATCTTGTCGCCAAGCCGCAGCGCCTCGTCCAGATCGTGGGTGATGAAGACGATGGTCTTGCGCAATTCCTGTTGCAGGTCCAGCAAAACCGACTGCATGTCAGTGCGGATCAGCGGATCCAGCGCCGAGAACGCCTCGTCCATCAACAGGATCTCGGCGTCATTCGTCAGCGCGCGGGCCAGCCCGACGCGCTGCTGCATGCCGCCCGACAGCTGGTTGGGATAGCTTTCCTCGAACCCGTCCAGACCGACCCGGCTGATCCAGCGCCGCGCGCGCTCTTCTGCCTCGCGGGTCGACAAACCACTGACCCGCAGACCGTACGAGGTGTTTTCCAGCACCGTGCGATGCGGGAACAACGCGAATTTCTGAAAGACCATCGCGGTCTTGCGCCGGCGAAATTCGCGCAGCTCGGTCTGCGACATCTTCACGATGTCGCGGTCCTCGAAGAGGATCTCGCCAGAGGTCGGCTCGATCAGGCGGTTGATGTGCCGGATCAGGGTCGATTTGCCGGACCCGGAAAGACCCATCACCACCTGAATGCGGCCGGCGGGGATCGTCAGGGTGATATTGTCCAGGCCCAGCACGTGATTATGCTTTGCCTTCAGCTCGTCCTTGGTCATGCCGGCCTCGACATCCGCGACATGCGCCGCGCCGTTGGGACCGAAGATCTTGTAAAGCCGGTTGATCTGGATGTCGTGGACAGCCTCAGCCATGTTCGGCCTCCAGGTGTTTCTGCAGACGCTTGCCATAGGCCTGCGTCGCGCGGTCGAAAATGATGGCGATGGCGACGATCGCCAGCCCGTTCATCACGCCAAGGGTGAAATACTGGTTGTTGATGGCCTGCAGCACCGGCTGGCCCAACCCTCGCACACCGATCATCGAGGCGACGACGACCATCGCAAGGCTCATCATGATGGTCTGGTTCACCCCGGCCATGATCGTCGGCAGCGCCAGAGGCAGCTGCACGTCCTTCAGCTTCTGCCTGGGGTTCGACCCGAACGCCTCCGCGGCCTCGAGAACGTCGGCCGGGACCTGACGGATGCCGAGATTGGTCAGGCGGATGACCGGAGGCACGGCATAGATCACCACCGCGATCACGCCAGGCACCTTGCCAAGCCCGAAGATCATCACCACCGGGATCAGATACACAAAGCTGGGCATCGTCTGCATCATGTCGAGGATCGGCGTGATCAGCTGGTTCGCGCGGTCGGTCCGCGCCATCAGGATGCCGACCGGAATGCCGATCACCACCGCGATCAGCGTGCAGACCGCGACCATGGCGATGGTGCGCATGGTGTCTTCCCACATCCCGAAATAGCCGATCAGCAGCAGCGCGATGACGGTGCCGGCCACGATCTTCGCGCTTCGGCTAAGCGCCCAGACCAGACCCGAGATCGCAGCGAGCACGAGGATCCAGGGACTGTCGATCAACAGGTTCTCGATGAAGATCAGCAGCACCTGGATCGGGTGGAACATCTGTTCCAGGGTTTCGCCGTAGGCGCGGGTAAAGTCGCGAAACGCCGTATCCACGCCGATGCGCAGGTCGCGCAGGTCGCCGCGGCTCATGGCGGGGAAGTCAACAAGGTTCATCGTTCTTCTTCTTTGTCAGATCGCCGGACTTCGAACGAAAACGGGGCGCTTGATCCGCGCCCCGTCCCGTAAGCGGCCTACAGCGCGTCCTTGACCTTGGCGGCGACGTCCTCGGACAGCCACGCGCTCCAGACTTCGGGATGGTTCTCAAGGAAATACCAGGCGCCATCCTCGTTGGTGGCCTGATTGTCACCCATCCAGGCGAGCAGCCTGTTCACCGTCTCGTTCGACCAGGAACGCTTGCCGAGATAATCCATGGTCACGGCGTTGCCTTCCGCGAACTCCTTGGTCACGGCGGTGAACACGTCGGAACGCGGCCACTCGTTCAGCGTGGGTTCGGGGCAGTTGTTCACAACGGTGCAGCTATCCCATTCCTCGCGGTCGTGTTCGACACCCAGTTCCAGCCTGGTCATGTCGTATTTGCCCAGAATCGCGGTCGGTGCCCAGTAATAGCCCAGCCAGCCCTCGTCGCGGTTGAACGCCCGCGCGATCGAGCCGTCAAGCCCGGCGGCCGACCCGCTGTCGACCAGTTCGAAGCCCTTCTCCTCGCCATCGAGGGCGCGGAACTGATTGGCGGTGATGATCTGGCATGCCCAGCCAGATGGGCAGTTGAAGAATGCCCCCTTGCTGCTGTCCTCGGCGCCGGGGAACAGTTCGGGCCTGGCCATCGCGTCCTCGATGGACTTGATGCCGTGCTCCTCGGCCAGGCTTGTGGGCACCCAGAAGCCCTCGATCCCGCCATCGGTCAGGATTTCGGAGGCGACCACGATCCGGCCTTCGGCGATCGCGGCATCAAGCGCGATCTTGACGGCGTTGACCCACAATTCAGGGGCCAGATCGGGTTCGCCCTTTTCGTTCATCGATGTGAAGGTCGGCACCGTGTCGCCGGTGACCAGCGCCACATCGCAGCCATAGCCTTCTTCCAGAATGATCTTGTCAACCCAGGCGGCGAGGCCGGCCGAAGCCCAGTTCATCTCGGCGATGGTCACGCTTCCGCACTCTTCAGCCGCATGGGCGGCGGGCACAGCCACCATCAGCCCCAGAAGAGCCGTTGCCGGTTTCAGAAATCTCATGCGTCGTCCTTTCGTTTCAAGTCGGGTCGCACGGGTCACGGGCCCACGACGGGCCGCCCAACGCGACCACAAGAAGATCAAGTCTGGCAGGACCATAGCCGACTGTTCCCCGAATGTCACACAGCGGCGACAGATAATACACAAATATCTGTAAATAAACGATTTTCATGTCCAGCATATCGGGTATTCGCGACAACTCGCGCGACCGGATCGCTGGCTGGATCAACCGAGAGGCGAAGTGAGCCGCGCCCGCCCCACGTGCCCGGCGATGACGCGATTGACGCCTCCCCTCGGGTTGACCTACCAATCCGTCATTCATCGGCAAACCGTCACTGTGGGGGTCAAGACGCGATGGCCAGCCTCATCCCTAGCTTTCCCGACGGCGCGACCATCAGCGGGGCCGATCCGATTCTGCCGGCCGCCAGCATCGAAAACCTGGGAATCGCCAATGCCTGAGCCCGTGAAGGGGCCGCTCGACGGCTTGCGGATCATCGACCTGACCCGCGTGTTGTCGGGGCCTTTCTGCACCATGATCCTTGGCGATCTGGGTGCCGATGTCGTCAAGATCGAGCCCCCGAAGGGCGATCCGGTGCGCGCACAGGGCACGATGACCGACGGATATTCGGGCTATTTCGCGGGGTTCAACCGCAACAAGCGTTCGGTCGTGCTGGACCTTTATTGCGATCAGGGCAAGGCGGTCCTGCGCCGGCTGCTGTCCGACGCCGATGTGCTGGTCGAGAATTTCCGTCCCGGCACGCTGGCAAAGCTTGGCCTGACAAGCGCCGCGCTGAAAGACCTGAACCCGCGGCTCATCGTGGCCAGCGTGAACGGCTATGGCAGCAGCGGGCCCTATGCGGATCGACCAGCCTTCGACTTCATCGCGCAGGCAATGAGTGGCTTCATGGGTGTGAACGGCGATTCGGACGGCCCGCCGATGCGCGCCGCGCCTCCGGTCAGCGATCTTGTGGCCGGCATCTATGCTGCGGTCGGCGTGCTAGCGGCGGTGATCGGGCGCGAAAGAACAGGCACGGGGCAAGCTGTCGAGGTCGCGATGGTCAACGGGCTGGTCAGCCTGATGGCCTATCTTTCATCGGAATACTTCGCCACGGACCGCGTGCCCCAGCGCACCGGCAACGATCACCCGCTGGTCTATCCCTACGGGCTGTTTCGCTGCTCCGACGGGCAGATCGCGGTTGCGAATTCCCACGACCAGATCCTGACGCGGTTTCTGGAAACGCTGGATCTGGGCTGGGTCATGTCGGATCCGCGCTATGACAGCAATCCCAAGCGGATGGCCGCCCGCGAAGAACTGCGCGAACTGATCGACAGCCGCATGGCGGGAAAAAGCCGCGATCACTGGCTGTCGCTGCTGAATGCGGCGGGCGTGCCCTGCGGCGTGGTGCAGGATCTGCACCAGGTGTTCTCGGACCCGCAGATCGCGGCGCAGCAGATGGTGATCCGCACCCCCGTCCAGGACGGACCGGCGTTGCGGGTGCTGGGCTTTCCCATCAAGCTGGCAGAGACGCCATGCGCCGTCCACCGGCCGGTGCCCCGCCTTGGCGGGGCGACGGTCGAGGTGTTGGCCGAGGCAGGGTTCAGCCCCGACCAGATCCGCAGCCTCTCGGAAGACGGCGTGATCGGGCTGGCCTGAAACCTGGCGAACCGGGCCTTTTGTTTGACGACCCGGTACGGGGCTGCGAAGAGACCCGCGACAGCACAGCAGGAAACAGCCCATGCCCGACATCAAAGCGGTCGTCTTCGATCTGGACGGATGCCTTGTGGACAGCGAAGGCCACGCGCTTGATGTGCTGGCGGATGAGCTGCGCCTGGCCGGCATGGGCGACATGACGGTCGAGGCCCTGCGCGAGCGGTTCCTGGGCATCTCGCTCGCCAGAATCACCGAACATGTCGCCGAACGGGCGTGCCGCCCCTGCCCCGAGGATTTCGCCCACCGCTTCGAGACGCGGCTGTTCGCCAGGTTTCGCGACGAGTTGCGACTGATCGAGGGCGTCCCGGATCTGCTGGCGACGCTGGAGGCGCGCGGCATCGCGACGGCCATCGCCACCGGCAGTTCGCTTCGCAGGCTGCGGGTGACGCTGGACTGCGTGGGGCTGGGCGAGCATTTCCGCGACACCGGCTTCAGCGCGGATCAGGTCGAACACGGCAAGCCCGCGCCCGATCTGTTCCTGCTTGCGGCCGATCGGCTGGGAATTGCGCCGTCAGAATGCGCGGTGATGGAGGATTCGCCGCTTGGCATCGCGGGCGCGGTGGCGGCGGGCATGCGCCCGGTCGGATTCGTCGGCGGCAGCCATCTTTCCGGCATCCGCGACACACACGCCACCCGACTGCGCGACGCCGGCGCGGTCACGATCCGCAGCAACGCCGCGGATCTGCTGGGCGCGCTTCTGGACGGGACCAGCTGAGCCGATCGGCCGGACGCCGCCTGTCAGAGGCACGGCCCGCGCCTTGGAACGCGTGGCGATCGTCGCAGATGCGCGCCTGCTGCGGCAATGCGCCCAATTAACTCTGCCGAACGCGGCATTTACCGTTAGGATCGCTGTCGAATCTGCCACCCGGCAACATGGCCACGAGAGACAGGAATTGTGCCGATGACCGACTTGACGCCCATCATCCAGATGACCGACGTCTCCAGGATATTCGGCGACTTCCGGGCGCTGGACCGGGTCAGCCTGTCGGTCCTGCCGGGCGAGCGGGTGGTGGTCTGCGGCCCCTCGGGATCGGGCAAGTCGACGCTGATCCGGTGCCTGAACCGGCTGGAAAGCCACGACTCCGGCACCATCATCGTGGACGGGATCGAGCTGGGCGAGGACACCCGCGACATCCGCGCCGTGCGTCAGGAAGTCGGCATGGTCTTCCAGCAGTTCAACCTGTTTCCGCATCTTACCGTGCTTGAAAACCTCACGCTGGGGCCGATCAGGGTCCGCCGGATGTCCCGATCCGCCGCCGAGGAGCTGGCGCGCAATTATCTTGATCGCGTGCATATCCCCGAGCAGGCCGACAAATTCCCCGCGCAGCTTTCGGGCGGGCAGCAGCAGCGGGTCGCCATCGCGCGATCGCTCTGCATGGAGCCCCGCATCATGCTGTTCGACGAGCCGACAAGCGCGCTGGACCCCGAGATGATCAACGAGGTGCTGGATGTCATGGTGGAATTGGCCGGGACCGGCATGACCATGATCTGCGTCACGCACGAGATGGGGTTCGCGCGCAAGGTCGCCCACAAGATGGTGTTCATGGAGGCCGGCCGGATCGCCGAAATCGCGCCACCGGAGGCCTTCTTCTCGAATCCGTCGAGCGCGCGGGCGCGGCTTTTCCTTGACCAGATCCTGGAGCACTGAACCGTGCCCGACACCGCCCGGACCATGCCTCTTGTGCGCCGCCTGCGCTGGCGTCGGTTGTTCGGGACGCGCGCGGTCTCGGTTCTGATCTATGTCCTCGTCATGTGGCTGATCGTGCGCGCGGCGCTGCAAGGCGCGGCGGCGATGGGCTATAACTGGCAATGGTATCGCATTCCCGATTACGTTCTCGAACGCACCGATGCCGGGTTTCAGCCGGGCGAGCTGCTGGTCGGGCTGGGCGCGACGCTGCTGTTGTCGGCCTCGGCCTTCGCGCTGGCGCTGACCATGGGGCTGGTGGTCGCCCTGCTTCGGCTATCCGATCTGGTGATCGGCCGCGCGACCGCGCGGGTGTTTCTGGAGATCGTCCGCAACGTCCCGCTTCTGGTCCTGCTGTATGTCTTCTATTACGTGATGGGACCGATCTTCGGGCTGAACCGCTATCTGGCCTCGATCCTGTGCCTCGGCGTCTATCACGCCGCGCTGGTGTCCGAGATCATCCGTGCCGGCATCAACTCGGTCGCGCGCGGCCAGTGGGAGGCTGCGACCTCGATCGGGATGACGCGGACCCAGATCTATCGCTTTGTCATCCTGCCGCAATCGGTGCGCTTCATGCTGCCGCCCCTGACGGGCGAGGCCGTGAACATGATCAAGAGTTCGGCGATCGTGTCGGTGATCGCGGTGGCGGAACTGACCACCGCCGGGCGCAACATCATCTCTGACACCTATCTGAGCTTCGAGATCTGGTTCACGGTCGCCGCGCTGTACCTGGCGGTGACCTTGTGCCTGTCGATGCTGGTGGCGCGGCTTGAAGACCGCTTTGTCCTCGGATCCTGAACAAACCGACACGGGAGTTGCAACATGAGAAACCGAAGAACCCTGCTTGCCGGCGCGATGGCGCTTGGTGCCGTGCTGATGGCCAGCCTGCCGACGATGGCGCAGGATGCGACGCAGGCGCTGTCGCGCGAAAGCGTGATCGAGGGGATAAAGGAACGCGGAGTCATCCAGATCGGCCTTTCGCTGTTCGTGCCCTGGTCGATGCGTGCCAGGAATGGCGACCTGATCGGCTTCGAGCTGGATGTCGGCCGCAAGCTGGCCGAGGACATGGGCGTCGAGGCCGAGTTCGTCGAGACGGCCTGGGACGGCATCATCCCGGCATTGGTCGCGGGCAAGTTCGATGTCATCATTTCGGGGATGAGCTGGACCCCGCAGCGCAACCTGACCGTCAACTTCACCGATCCCTATGCCTATTCCGGCCTCAAGATCGTCGCAAACCGGCAACTGACCGAAGGGCTGAGCCTCGAGGACCTGAACGATCCCGCGATCACCTTCGCGGCACGGCGCGGCGCCACCCCCGCCGCCGCCATCGCCACGCTGTTCCCCGAGGCGCAGCTTCTGCTGTTCGACGAGGATGGCGCCGCGACGCAGGAAGTCCTGAACGGCAACGCCCATGCGACAATGGGGGCCGAGCCCTCACCCTCGCGCGATGCCCGCACGTATCCCGAAACACTGGCGGTCTTCAGCGACCAGATGTTCGATCAAAGCGGCGAGGGCTTCGTGATCCGCAAGGGCGACCCGGATGCCCTGAATTATTTCAACAACTGGATCGCCCAGAACCAGCGGTCCGGGTGGCTGGCAGAACGGCATGATTACTGGTTCACCACCGAGGACTGGGCCGATCAGGTGGAATGACAAGGCCGCCCCGCCGGGCCGGCGGGGCGTGCCCATCGGGGACAGCGCATGAGAAAGATCCACTGGCTGGACTGGATGATCCTTGCCCTGCTGCTGCTGTTCGCGGGTTATGTCTGGACCCGGATCGAGGGCACGCTGAACTACAAGTGGCGGTGGGAGATCATCCCGCAATACCTGCTGCATTACGATCAGGACCAGGGACGCTGGACGGCAGGCATCCTCATGGAAGGGTTGCTGAACACCATCCGCATCTCGGTCCTGGCCAGCATCCTGGCGCTGGTGCTGGGCACGATCCTGGGTCTAGCGCGCTGCGCGCAGAACCTGGCCGTACGGATGCTGGCGCGCACCTATCTTGAACTCCTGCGCAACATCCCCTCGATCGTGGTCATCTTCATCTTCTATTTCTTCCTCTCAGAGCAGTTGATCGCCGCGTTCAACATTGATGGCTGGGCCCGCGACATCGCGCGCGGCGAGAATGCCTGGCTCTGGCAGGTCTTTTTCGGCGACATGCGCCGCTTTCCTTCGCTGGTGTCGGGCATTCTCGTGCTGGCGCTGTTCGAAAGCGCCTTCGTCGGCGAAATCATCCGCGCCGGAATCCAGTCCATCCCACGCGGCCAGCGCGAGGCGGCGCAATCCCTTGGCCTGCCCTGGCGCGACGAGATGCGCTTCGTCGTGCTGCCGCAGGCGATGCATAAGATCGTGCCGCCGCTGGCCAACCAGTCCATCACGCTGGTCAAGAATTCGGCGATCGTGTCGCTGATCTCGGTCCACGACCTGACCTATCGGACGCTTGCCCTGGTCTCCTCGACACGCGCGATCTTCGAGGCCTGGATCACGACCGCGCTGATTTATGGCGGGCTGTGCTTCCTGTTGTCCCTGCTGTTCAGGCGGCTCGAGAAGGGTTCGGACCGCTGACCGAGGATGTCGGCGTTTTTCGACAGGCCCATACCGGACCGGATCGACCAGGGCTCGGCCCTGCCCGCCGAAACGGGTCGGCGCTGTCGTCGATGCGTTCCAGCGGCGGCCGCAAATCCGAATGCCGCGCCAGGCGGTCCGCGATCTGACCAGGATGACGTCATTCGCACCCGTCGCCTCGGCGGCGGACTCGCCGGCGCGCAACCGGCAGAGCGAAAGGCACACAAACGCCCAGCCGGCCCTTGCGGGGGTAATCCGGTACACCTTGCCATGGTTGCCGAAGCGGCGCATCAGACGTTCGGCGATCAGCCTGTCCTTTCCCGGCCGGAGCGATCGGGAGGGGGTGGCTCGCCGGCCCCCTCGAAGGGCCGGCGAGCCAGTCGGGGCTTGCGCCCCTCCGTCGCTCGCGACCTCTGTCGTTTCCCTGTCCTGCTTTGGTCGTCAAATATCCCGGGGGAAATCCCGCAGGGATCGGGGGCAGCGCCCCGGCGGCTGGCCGCCGTGAACGCCTTCAGCTTCGGCGCGTCGGCAGGCAGCGCGTTGCTGTGCGCCGGCGGCGCGCAATGGTCATTCACGGCGGCCAGCCATGCGGCGCGGGCGGCCCAACTTGAAAAATTCGTCCTGCGGCGCTATAACGCCTATTCGTTCAAAACGAAGGAAATGTTTTTATGGCTATCAAGACTGTCTGCAGCACTGTCATCGCACTGACCATCCTCGCGACCCCCGCCCTGGCGGACAACCACACGCAAGAGGAAAAGCCGGTTGAAGAGGTCGCCGGTCAGGAGTTGGGCCAACTGAGCTGCACCATCGACGGTGGCTGGGGGCTGCTGCTGGGGTCCAGCAAGGAAGCCACCTGTGACTTCGAGGGCAAGGATGGAACTGTCGTGACTTATACTGGCTCGCTGTCGCGTATCGGTATCGATATCGGCAAGACCGAGGAAGCGTTCATGACCTGGGCGGTCTTTTCCAAAGACGATTTCGAGATGAATGACGAGGCGCTTCTTGGCTATTATGAGGGCCTGAGCGCGGAAGCCAATCTGGGCATCGGCCTTGGCGCAAACGCTCTGATCGGCGGCACCAACAAGAATATCGGCCTGCAGCCGCTGTCGGCTCAGGGCAGCAGCGGTCTGAACCTGGCCGTTGGCCTGGCCTCTCTGCAGCTGGACAAAGTCGTCGCGACGCCGGCGGAATAAACCAGTCGAAACCTGCAGGAAAGCGGGGCCTTGGCCCCGCTTTTCTTGTCGAATGCGCCCCCCAGCCTTACGGCGGTGATGTTACGCTGGACCCTGTCACGCAGCCCCGGCCCGATACGGCGAGGCTGGCCACGTCGTCAGGAACGATGAAGGGCGGTTCCGGGCCTGAGCGAGCTTCCCTTGCGAAAACGCGGGCCCCGACACGCTGGCCGCGATCGCGCGACTGGTCCAGCGGTCCGCCTTGTCGATCCGGACGGGAACCTGGCGCCTTCGGGGGCGTTGGTCGAAAACCGCTTTGACCGGAGGACCGCCATGAAGCGTCTCGTACCCGCCGTCGCAACCCTGGCAACCCTGGCCAGCCCTGCCCTGGCCGATATCGACAGCGTCGCCGCAGACGGTTCGGTGGCCGAGGTGATGGACCGTCTTGAAGCCGCGGTGACCGAGGCCGGGGCCACCGTCTTTGCGCGCGTCGATCACGGCGAGGGTGCACGAAGCGTGGAAATGGAGTTGGCCGACTCGCAGCTGCTGATCTTTGGCAATCCGCAACTGGGGACGCTGGCGATGCAGCAGGACATCCGCGCCGGCCTTCACCTGCCGCTCAGGATGCTGGTCTACAGCGATCCGTCCGGGGCCACGCAGATCGCCTGGGTCGAACCCGCAGAGATGTTCGACGACCTTGAGATCGACGACGACGCCGAATATCTGGGCAAGATGGAACGGGCCATGAAAGGCTTCGCCGACAAGGCCGGCACCATCCGGTGAGCGCCTGGCGCGAAAGCGGCGCGGCGTCGCCATGTGAAATGGCGCGACATGGTCACGCGGCGCGGGCTCGGGTCGGCAGGATGAAACCTGGACCAGCTTGTCGCCGCGGTTGACGGCCCGGGCTTCCAGGCGCCGCTGCGCAACCGCTTGTGCATCGGCGAGTTGCGCGAAGTGACATCCGGCAGCTTCCGCCGGAAGCCCCGGCTGCCCAACATCCGGTTTGCGCCCGGTGGCATCATGGTTATCCTCACAGTCTGATCCGCCGCACCACGTCCAGCCAATCGGGCAGGGAGGTTTCGAGATGAGCCCGGACGGCACGACCTGCGCGACGCCTGCCGCATCGTCACGCCGGCCACCCGATCCAATCCCGCGCTGCTGGGCGCATCGGCAAGCCCCCGGCCTGTGACCGCGCGCGACGAGGTCAGTCAAGGCGCGCTTCAGCCGCAAAGGGAACCCGCATGAAAGACCTGCCCGTGTCCGCCCGAAAGCTTGTGCTTCCCCGCCCCGCCAACCTGATCGGCAACGCCTTCCTGCCGGCCGCGTCAGGGGCCGAGATGGAGGTGGTGTCGCCCATCGACGGGCTGCCCTTTACCACCATCGCCGACAGCGGCGCCGAGGATGTCGAGGCGGCGGTGGCCGCCGCGCGCGACGCGTTCGACCACGGCGACTGGGGCCGCCTGTCGGCGACCGAACGCGGCCGGCTGCTGCTGCGCCTGTCGGCGATGATCATCGCGCACGCCGAAGATCTGGCGCAGCTTGAATCGGCCGACAACGGCAAGCCGATCGCGCAGGCCCGCATCGACATGCAGGTGACCGGCCGCTATTTCGAATACTATGGCGCCGCCGCCGACAAGGTGCATGGCGAAGTGATCCCGTTCCAGCGCGGCTACAATGTCGAGGTCCGGCGCGAGCCCTATGGTGTCACCGGGCATATCATTCCGTGGAATTACCCCGCGCAGATGGTCGGCCGCTCGGTCGCGCCGGCGCTGGCGATGGGCAACGCCGCGGTGCTGAAGCCCGCCGAGGATGCCTGCCTTACGGCTCTGCGGATCGGCGAGATGGCGGTCGAGACCGGCTTTCCGCCCGGGGCGCTGAACATCGTCACCGGGCGCGGCGAGGTCGCGGGCAAGGCGCTGTCGGAACATCGCGGCATCGACTTCATGTCGTTCACCGGTTCGCCCGAAGTCGGCGTCATGATCCAGACCGCCGCCGCGCGGAACTTCATCGGCTGTACGCTGGAACTGGGCGGCAAGTCGCCGCAGGTCATCTTCGAGGATGCCGATCTGGACGCCGCCATCCCGGTCGTCGTCAAGGCGGTGATCCAGAATGCCGGGCAGACCTGCTCGGCAGGCAGCCGGGCGCTGGTCCAGCGTTCGATCCATGAACGGGTCGTGCGCGAGTTGAAGGCCCGTTTCGAGACGATCGCCGCCTCGGCATCCGGCGAGGATGCGGTGCTGGGGCCGCTGATCTCGGAACGGCAGAAGCGCAGGGTCGAGGGCTATATCGACAATGCCGATGCGCCGCTGATCGCGCGCGGCACGATCAGTCCCGACGCGCCCGAGGGTGGATATTATGTCGCGCCCGCCCTGTTCGGCCCCTGCGATCCCGATGCCGGGATCGCGCAAGAGGAGGTGTTCGGACCGGTTCTTGCGGTGATCCCGTTCGAGGACGAAGACGAGGCTGTCAAGATCGCCAACGGCACCGATTACGGCCTGGTGGCCGCTGTCTGGACGCGCGACGGTGCGCGTCAGCAGCGCATGTCGAACGCCCTGCGCTGCGGACAGGTGTTCATCAATGGCTACGGCGCCGGTGGCGGGGTCGAACTGCCGTTCGGCGGCATCCGAAAGTCCGGGCACGGCCGCGAAAAGGGCTTCGCGGCACTGCTGGAATTCTCGCATATCAAGACGGTCGTGAACCATTACGGCTAGTCGCACCCTGCCGCGACATTTCGAAGAACCCAGAAGGAGATTTGGCTCATGCGGCTTGAAGGAAAGACGACAATCGTGACCGGCGCCGCCTCGGGCTTCGGGCGCGGCATCGCGCAGACCTATATTCGCGAGGGCGCAAAGGTCGCGGTGGTGGACAGGAATGGCGAGGGCGCGCGCGCCGTGGCCGAAGAGCTTGGCCCCAACGCGATCGCCTTGACCTGCGATGTCAGCAAGGGCGACCAGGTCGAGGCGGCGGTCCGACAGACGCTCGACGCGTTCGGGCGGCTGGACATCGTGGTGAACAACGCGGGATGGACCAACCCGAACCGCCCCTTGATGGAGACCGACGAAGATACGTTCCGCAAGATCTATGACATCAACGTGCTGTCGATCTTTCACATGACCAAGACCTGCGTGCCGATCTGGCGGGATCAGGGGGGCGGCGTGATGCTGAACGTGGGATCGACCGCGGGCATCCGCCCGCGGCCTGGCCTGACCTGGTACAACTCTTCCAAGGGCGCGGTGAACCTGATGACCAAGTCGCTTGCGGTCGAGCTTGCCCCGGAGGGCATCCGGGTTTGCGGAATCGCGCCGGTCATGGGTGTGACCGGGCTTCTGGAACAGTTCATGGGCGTTCCCGACACGCCCGAAAATCGGCAACGGTTCATCGCGACGATCCCGTTGGGCCGGCTGTCCGAACCTCAGGACATCGCGAATGCGGCGCTTTATCTTGCCTCGGACGAGGCTCAGTTCATCACCGGCGTGATCCTTGAGGTCGATGGCGGCCGCACGATCTGAAACAGCGATGCCGCGCGGTCCACAGATCCAGCGCCTCGCCATCGGCGGTGGCGTGCCGCGTGACATCGGCGTCATCGAAGACGGTGCGTGAAAGGCGACCATGCGCAGGCGGTCTTGTCGTTGCCAGATTCGCCCGGATTGACTACACAGACAGCGGCAGACAGGTCCGCGGAGGCATGATGACCGACACCACGACACTGAGCGTCGAGGACTTGACCGGCATCGTCACCGGCATCTTCCGGACCGCCGGTCTCAGCGAATTGCAGGCCGAGCGGGTCGCCGCCGTGATCGTGGCCGGAGAGCGGGATGGCTGCAAATCCCACGGCATCTACCGCATCGACGGCTTGCTGCGCACGATCGACGCAGGCAAGGTCGCCCCTATGGCCGTGCCCGAACTGTCCGATGACGGATCGTCGGTGATCCGGGTGGACGCGAACGGGGCCTTCTCGCCCGCCGCGTTCCATATCGGCGCCCCGGTGCTGGTCGAGCGGACCCGCCAGCAGGGTATCGCGGCGCTGGTGATCAATTCCTGCACGCATTTCTCGGCGCTCTGGCCCGAGATCGAGGCGCTGACCGACCGGGGGCTGGCCGCGATGGCGATGTGCCCCAGCTATGCCACGGTTGCGCCGACCGGTGGCACGAGGCCGCTCCTGGGAACCAATCCGATCGCCTTTGGCTGGCCTCGCCCCGACCAGCCGCCCTATGTCTTCGATATCGCCACATCGATCGCCGCGCGCGGCGAGATCGAACTGCATCGCCGCGCCGGCACCGATCTGCCCGAGGGATGGGCGCTGGACAGGGACGGCCAGCCGACCACCAACCCCGACCGGGCGCTGGAAGGCGCGATGCTGCCCTTCGGCGCGCACAAGGGGTCGGCGATCGCGACCATGATCGAGTTGCTGGCCGGGGTGATGATCGGCGATCTGACCAGCCCCGAGGCCCTGGATTTCCTGGGCACGACCAGCCTGCTGCCCCATCATGGGGAATTGATCATCGCGTTCTGCCCGGATCGCTTTGCCGCCGGCCGCCGGGGCGATCCGCTGGCGCGCGCCGAAGTCCTGTTCGACGCGATCCTTGGCCAGGGTGCCCGCCTGCCCTCGCAGCGGCGCTTTGCCACGCGCGAGATCTCGCGCAGGCGCGGCATCCAGCTTTCCGCGGCCGAGATGGAATCGCTGCGCCAGGCACACCGGACCTGAACCGGCGGGCCGGTCAGGACCAGAACCGGCACAGGACCAGATGCGCCGCAAGCCCCTTCGCCTCTCGTCGGAACTCCAGCCTTCCGCCGTGCTGAGCGGCGACCGTGGACACGATCGCCAGACCCAGCCCGACACCGGAGGCCCCCGCCGTGTTCTGTCCGCGCTGAAAGGCCCCTGTCAGGCGAACCAGATCATCCTCGTTCAGCACCGAACCGCGATCCGTCACGCTGAGCCAGGCGTCATCGGCGTCGCCATCCACCATCACCTCGGCCTCGCGGCCGTATTTGAGGGCGTTGTCGATCAGGTTCGACAGGGCGCGACGCAGCGCGGTCGGCTGGCCGCGCATCAGGATGGCGTGGCTCTCGGCGGTCGGTCGCGAACTGAGGCGGGCAAACAGCGTGCCGGCACCGGCTTCGCGCGGCGCAGCGGGGGCCATATGCACCGGCAGGCCGACATCCTGATAGTCGGCGACCACCGCCTCGGCCAGTGACACCAGCGAAAGCTGGCGAAAGGGTTCGGCGCCGATCTCGGCGCGGGTATAGGTCAGCACGCCCTCGATCATCGTGGTCATCTCGTCGATATCGCGTTCCAGTTTGGCCCGTAGCGGCTCATCCTCGATCAGGGCGCAGCGCAGCCGCAGCCGGGTCGCCGGCGTGCCCAGATCATGACTGACGCCCGACAGCACCAGGGCGCGGTTTTCCAGTGCGGCGCGGTCCTGCGCGACATAGGCATTGACCGCCTCGGCGGTCTGCCGCAATTCCTCTACCCCGCCCTCCGGCAGTGCGGCCATGCGGGCGCGGTGATCGCGCAGCGCGGTCGCGAAGGCCGTGAACGCCCCCGACACCTCGGCCACCCATCCCAGCAGCAGCGCCAGACCCGCGGCCAGGATGGCCCCTGCCAGCAGCCGCATGTCGCGCGGCGCCGAGGCGCAGCCCCAGACCGCCGCGCCGTCGATTCGCGTCCACGCGGTCTCGTCCAGTTGCACATACAACCGTGGATCGCTGCAAAACCGCGCCATCGTGCGCGTCACCGACGCCAGCCCGGCGGCTTGCGAGGCGCCGCCCACGCTGACCACCTCGGCGGCCGGATACTGGATGTCGGGCGACTGGATCCGGATCGACAGGCGGGGCCCCTGCAGCAGATCGGGCCGGCCGCCGGTCAGGGTGATCCGGGTTTCGCGCCAGCCATTCGGCAGGTGCGGCGGTTCGGGCAACCGCGTCATGCTGAGATCGTCGGGAAGTGGCCCGCCATTGGCCAGGCTGTCATGCAGCGCCAGACCCGTCACATAGGCCCGCGCCAGATAGGCGCGCCAGGCGGCATCCGACGACATCCACACCCACACCGCCGCGCCGCCGGTGACCACTGCCAGCAGGATCCACAGGCTGGCAAGCCAGCGCAGGCCGAAGCGCCTAGTCATCCTCGCGAACGACCTCGGCCGAGAACAGATAGCCGACTCCGCGTTCGGTGCGGATCAGGCCGGGATCGGTTTTCTGGCGCAGCCGGTTCACCAGCATGTCGATGGCCCTGCCCTCGGCGGCCTCGTCATCGTCCAGCGCCTCGGCGATCTCGTCCCGGGTCAGCGGGATCAGCGGGTTGGCCAGGAAGACGCGCAGAATGGCCGTCTCGCGCGAGGACAGCGCAACCTGCCAGCCGCCCGGTGCCGTCACCTCGTCGCGCCGCGCGTCATAGCACCAGCCCGCAAAGCGGCAGACCGCGTTGCGACGGCGGTGGGACAGGCTGGCGGCGCGGTGCGCGCGGCGCAGAACGGCGCGGATCCGGGCCAGCAGCAAGTCGGGATTGAAGGGCTTGGCGATGTAGTCATCGGCGCCAACCTCATAGCCCGCCATGCGCTGATGGTCTGCCGACAGCGCCGAAACCATGATGATCGGCACGTCTTGCGCCTCGCGGATCTCGGCGCAGATCCGCACGCCGTCATCCTCGCCCAGGGACACGTCCAGCAGGATCAGGTCCACCCGCGCGGCCTTCAGCGCCGCCAGTGCGCCGGCGCGATCCGCCGCGCAGCTTACGTGGAAGCCCTGCTTTTGCAGATAGGCAGCCAGCATCGCCGCCATCTCGGCGTCATCCTCGACGATCAGCAGCCTGTGCAGGCTCATCGCACGGTCTCCTCGCCCTCGAATTGGCATCAGTTAGCAGATGAGGCGGTGGCTTCGTAACAGTTTGTAACGTGGGCGCAGGAAATCTGCAGTCGGCATGGCTGATCTGCATTGTGGTCATGGCTGTCGGTTTGGCATGATACCGGACGACGCGGGGCAGATGACCCTGCGCGACAATGATCTGGGAGGATCCATGTATATGAAATCCGTTCTGGCGGCTTCGACCGCCGTGATGCTGGCTGGCCCGGCGATGGCCCAGCCCACCGCCGAGGTCCTGCACTGGTGGACATCGGGTGGCGAGGCGAAATCCGTCGCGGTGCTTCAGGACCAGTTCAAGGCCGAGGGCGGCACCTGGACCGACATGCCGGTCGCAGGCGGCGGCGGCGATGCCGCGATGACCGCCCTGCGCGCCCGCGTGCTGTCCGGCAACGCCCCGACCGCCGTGCAGCTGAAGGGGCCCGCGATCCAGGAATGGTTCGAGGAAACCGGTCTTGCCGACATCGGCCCCGTCGCCGAAGAAAATGGCTGGGCCGACGTGCTGCCGGAGCAGTTGGCCGCGCACATGAAATGCGAGGGCCAGTGGTGCGCCGCGCCGGTCAATGTCCACCGTGTCAACTGGATCTGGGGAAACAAGCAGATCCTGGACGAGCACGGCATCACCCAGCCCACCACCTGGGAAGAATTCAACGCGGCGGCCGAAAAGCTGCAAGCCGCAGGCATCACGCCGCTGGCCCATGGTGGCCAGAGCTGGCAGGACGCCACGGTGTTCGAGGCCGTCGTACTGGGTCTGGGCGGCCCGGAATTCTTTCAGAAGGCACTGGTCGATCTGGACACCGAGGCACTGAACTCGGACACCATGAAGCAGGTCTTCGACGAGTTGCGCGTCCTGCGCGGCTATGTGGACGACAATTTCTCGGGCCGGGACTGGAACCTGGCGACTTCCATGGTCATGAACGGCGAGGCGGCCTTCCAGATCATGGGCGACTGGGCCAAGGGCGAATTCCTGGCCGCCGGCAAGGAACCCGGCGTCGATTTCGTCTGCTGGCCCACGCCGGGCGACGGATTCCTGTACAATGTCGACAGCTTCGCATTCTTCAATGTCGAGGGTGAGGACAAGCAGCAGGGGCAGGCGCTTCTGGCCAAGCTGATCATGGGTCCCGAGTTCCAGAAGACCTTCAACCTGAACAAGGGCTCGATCCCGGCGCGCACCGATGTGGCGCTGGATGATTTCGACGACTGCGCCAAGCAGTCGAACGCCGACATGAACGAAGACGCGGGCGACGGGTCGCTGCTGCCGTCCTATGCCCACGGCATGGCGCTGCGCGGTGCGCCGGCCGGCGCGATCACCGACGCGGTGACCAACTTCTTCAACAGCGACATGTCGTCGGAAGACGCCGTGCAGCAATTGTCGGACGCGGTCGCGAACGCGATGTGATCACGATCTGCCCGCGCCCCGGATGTCGGGGCGCGGGACTTTCCTGGGGGGATTTCCGGACATGGAATGGTTAGAACGCAACGTACCCAAGCTGGTCCTTGCGCCGTCTTTCGTCGCGATCCTGGTGTTTGTCTATGGCTTCATCGTCTGGACGGCCTGGATCAGCCTGACGAAGTCCAGGCTGATGCCGCGATACGACATCGACGGACTCGGCCAGTACACGCGGCTGTTCGCCTCGCCACGCTGGGACGTGGCGATGAACAACCTCTATATCTTCGGGGCGCTGTTCATCATCATCTCGATGCTGGTCGGGCTGATGCTGGCGATCTTTCTGGACCAGAAGATCCGCGCCGAGGGCGTGCTGCGGACGATCTATCTGTATCCGATGGCTCTGTCGCTGATCGTGACCGGGACGGCATGGAAATGGATCCTCAATCCCGGTCTTGGAATTCAGGACATGGTGCGCAGCTGGGGGTTCGAAAGTTTTACCTTCGACTGGCTGATCCGCCCGGAAATGGCGATCTACACCATCGTCCTGGCCGCCGTCTGGCAGGCTTCGGGCTTTGTGATGGCGCTGTTTCTGGCCGGGCTGCGGTCGGTGGACACCGAGATCATCCGCGCCGCCCAGGTTGACGGCATCCCGACCCACCGCATCTATTCGGCGATCATCATCCCGACCATGGCCCCGATCTTCCTGTCGGCCTTCATCGTTCTGGCGCATCTGGCCATCAAGGCGTTCGACCTGGTGATCGCGCTGACCAATGGCGGTCCCGGCTACGCGACCGACCTGCCCGCGACCTACATGTACGCGATGGCGTTCTCGCGCGGGGATCTGGGTCAGGCTGCGGCCAGCGCCATGATCATGATGATGGTCATCTTCGCCATCGTCGTCCCGTATCTCTACAGTGAATTGAGGCCCCGCCGTGACCAGTAACACCATGCTGCGCTGGGGTCTTTACGCGATCCTGACCGTGTTCGCCCTGTTCTATCTGCTGCCGCTGTTCGTGATGCTGACCACCTCGCTGAAAAGCCTCGAGGAAATCCGCACCGGCGGTCTGCTGGCCCTGCCCCGCGCGATCACCTTCCAGCCCTGGCTGGAAGCCTGGTCCTCGGCCTGCGCCGGCACCCAGTGCGAGGGGCTGCGGCCGTTCTTCTGGAACTCGGTGCTGATGGCGGTGCCGGCAGTGCTGATCTCGACCGTCGTGGGCGCGCTGAACGGCTATGTCTTCGCGCAGTGGCGCTTTCCGGGCGCGAACCTGTTCTTCGCGGCGATCCTGTTCGGCTGCTTCATCCCCTTCCAGGTGGTGCTGATGCCGATGGCCCGGATGCTGGGGCTGCTGGGCCTGGCCGGCACCATTCCGGGACTGATCTTCGTCCATGTGATCTACGGGATCGGCTTCACCACGCTGTTCTTCCGCAACTACTATGTCACCATCCCGCAAGAACTGGTGCGGGCCGCCAAGGTCGACGGCGCGGGCTTCTTTCGCATCTTCTGGTCGATCTTCCTGCCGATCTCGCTGCCGATCATCACCGTCTCTGTCATCTGGCAGTTCACGCAGATCTGGAATGACTTCCTGTTCGGGGTCAGCTTCAGCGGCCCGGGCAGCCAGCCCGTGACCGTGGCGCTGAACAACATCGTCAACTCCACCACCGGCGTCAAAGCCTACAACGTGGACATGGCCGCAGCGATCATCGCCGCGCTGCCCACGCTGCTGGTCTATGTCGTCGCCGGGAAATACTTCATCCGCGGGCTGACCGCCGGCAGCGTCAAGGGATAAGCCATGCCGATCCTCGAAATCGAAAACCTGCAGAAATCCTATGGCGAAACCCATATTCTGCACGACATCAACATCAGCATCGAGGAAGGAGACTTCCTGGTTCTGGTCGGCCCCTCGGGCTGCGGCAAGTCGACGCTGCTGAACTGCATCGCCGGGCTGGAGCCGATCACCAGCGGCACCGTCCGCATCGCCGGGCGTGACGTGACGGGCGTCAGCCCCAAGGATCGCGACATCGCGATGGTGTTCCAGTCCTACGCCCTGTATCCGACGATGAGCGTCGCCAAGAACATCACATTCGGCATGCAGGTGCGCGGCGTCGACAAGGCGACACAGGCCCGCAAGCTGAAAGAGGTCGCCGGCCAGTTGCAGATCGAGCCCCTGCTGGCGCGCAAGCCCGGTCAGCTGTCGGGCGGCCAGCGGCAGCGTGTCGCCATGGGCCGGGCACTTGTGCGCGACCCGAAGCTGTTTTTGTTCGACGAGCCGCTGTCCAACCTGGACGCCAAGCTGCGCGTCAGCATGCGGACCGAAATCAAGAAGCTGCATCAGGACCTGAATGCCTCGATCGTCTATGTCACCCATGACCAGATCGAGGCGATGACCCTGGCCACACGGATCGTCGTCATGAAGAGCGGCGTGATCCAGCAGATCGGCAGCCCGGCGGAAATCTACAACCGCCCGGCCAACATGTTCGTGGCCGATTTCATGGGCAGCCCGGCGATGAACCTGATCCCGGCGCGCGTCCGCGCCGAGGATGGCCAGACCCGGATCGAGATCGACCGGATCGGCGACGCGCCGCTGGTCATCACCGATCCGGTCGACCGCCAGCTTCCGGCCGAGATCGTGCTGGGCGTCCGGCCCGAAGACATCCACGAGGCGACCGAAAACGCCCATCTGCCCGGAACCGCGCAGGGTGCGGGCGGCGAGGTCATGATCGAGATCGTCGAGCCCGCAGGCGCTGACACCTTCGCCGTCACCCATCTGGGCGGCAAGCCGGTGACCGCGCGCCTGCGCGCCGAAAGCGCGGTCCGCTCGAAGCAGAAGTTCCCGCTGGCGTTCGACCTGTCCAAGGTGTCGTATTTCTCACCCAAGGATGGCAGTCGGCTGAACTGAACCGATCCGGGCCGCCATTCCGGGGGCGGCCCGGACCGGTCTGCGTCCAGCGGCGCGCGCGGTCCAATCAGACGTCTGAATCATGTCCGCGGGACCGATTCATCCGCGGGACGGGCGACCCGGCGACGCATCAGGTCCTCGCCTCAGGGAATGGCAACGCCGCGCTCGTCCTTCAATGTCTTCAGCACGATCTCGGACCGGACCTGCGCGACCTGCGGATGGGGCAGCAACTGACCGTGCATGAATTCGGCAAAAGCGTCCAGATCGCGGGCCCGGACGTCCAGAACGTAATCGGCATCCCCCGAGACCGAATAGGCCGACCGGATCTGCGGATGGCTGGCGACGAAGAGGGCGAAGTCATTCTGCTTGCCCTGGCCATGGCCAGACAGGTTGACGCGGATGATCGCCCGCAGCCCGTATCCCAGCCTGGCCGCGTTGAGGCGGGCCGAGTATCCCTCGATGACGCCCGCCTGTTCCAGCGCCGCGCGCCGGCGCGAGCATTGCGAGGCCGACAGGTTCACCACCTCGGCCAACGCGGCATTGGTCATGGCCCCGTCTCGCTGCAATGCGGCAAGAATCGCAGCATCAAAGCGATCCAGGATCATTTCACGCGCCTTTTCATGACATCATGCATTTTCCATGCAATAATGCCAGATAAACCGTCCGCTTCGCAACCAACTTGCATGGCAATTCCGTCATCCTGTCAGCTTCGCAACAGGAACGCACTCGACAGGAGGAACGCATGGGTCCTTTCCCGCACAATGCCCCGAAACCCACGATCAGTGCCGCAAACCCGGCCGGCACCGACGGATTCGAGTTCGTCGAATTCGCCCATCCGCAACCCGAACTCCTTGACCGGATCTTCCGCCAGATGGGCTTTGTGCCGGTTGCCCGGCACAAGACCAAGGACATCACGCTGTACCGGCAGGGAGACGTCAACTACCTGCTGAACGCTGACACCGGCAGCCATGCCGCAGGCTTTGTCCACGAACACGGCCCCTGCGCGCCCGCCATGGCGTGGCGTGTCGTCGATTCCCAGGCCGCGCTCAAGCGCGCGGTCGATCTGGGCGCGACCGAATACACCGGCGACGGCAAGTCGATCGAAGCCCCGGCGGTGTTCGGGATCGGCGGTTCGCTGCTGTATTTCATCGACCGCTATGGCGATTCCGGCAGCGCCTACACGGCCGACTACGACTGGCTGGACAAGGTCGATCCGCGCCCCGAGGGCTTCGGCTTCTTCTATCTCGACCACCTGACCCACAATGTCATCCGTGGCAACATGGATACCTGGTACAAGTTCTACCACGACACATTCAACTTCCGCGAGATCAAGTTCTTCGACATCAGGGGCAAGCAGACCGGTCTGGTCAGCCGCGCGCTGACCTCGCCCGATGGCAAGATCCGCATCCCGATCAATGAAAGCACCGACGATCACAGCCAGATCGAGGAATATCTGCGGGAATACAACGGCGAGGGCATCCAGCACATCGCCATCGCCTCGAACGACATCTATGCTGGCACCGACATGATCGCCGATGCCGGAATGGAGTTCATGCCCGGCCCTCCCGAAACCTATTACGAGATGTCGCGTCGTCGCGTCACCGGCCATGAGGAGCCGCTGGACAAGATGAAGAAGCACGGCATCCTGATCGATGGCGAGGGTGTCGTCGGCGGCGGCGAAACCCGGATCCTGTTGCAGATCTTCTCGAAGACGGTCATCGGGCCGATCTTCTTCGAGTTCATCCAGCGCAAGGGTGATGACGGCTTCGGCGAGGGCAATTTCCGCGCCCTGTTCGAATCGATCGAGGAAGACCAGATTCGCCGCGGTGTGCTGACCGCCGGTCCGGCCGACTAGGCCGAGCCGATCATCGCGCCGCCCGCATGAATGACGGGCAGCGCGGTGATCGGATCGGCTGGAAAGCGAACGGAAGGTCCATCGCAAGCGGCGACACCAGGCGAGGCGGGTGTGCGAGCGGCCGCACGATCGTGAAGGATTGTTGCGGCAGCGCGGAAGGCGCATGTCCTCTCGCCATGGACCTGGCGCATGGAGATGGCTGTCATGTCAGGGTCTGTCCCGCAGCGACAGCGGAGGCCTGGATCGACGGCCACGTTTACGCATGCGCCTTGGCGTCGTGTCGCTGGCCCCGTCTTGCGCCACCCTCTGCCCGGCTTTTACCCCGCCGTTGGCACAGGTCGAGTAAGAGTCCTGGGGCAGGTCAGCCGCTAGCCGCATTCAGGCCCGCATGCAGGCCCGCATGCAGGAAGGGCGGCCCCTTTCCGGGGGCCGCCCTTCGTCATGTCGTCGCGGGTCGGGCCTGTGGTCTCAGGCGGCCGTCTTGGCGGCCGAA
>NZ_JAKGGD010000011.1 GCF_021556615.1 Paracoccus salsus | reverse complement strand
GAAAGACCGATCAGGCCGATTTCGAACCCTTGCCGGGCTGATCGGACCCGCGCGCGTGGCGGGCCGTCCCGGCGGCCAGCCTGGCAAGGTTCGGCCGGCCTGACTTGATCTGCCGAGTCGCGATATAGATAATATATCTGTCGATACTGAGATCGTCGGATGCAAGCTCGTCCATCAGCTCCTGAAAGACGGCCAGGCTGGGCGAAACCACGGTCATGACATAGTCCATGCCGCCACCCGTGGCGATGCATTGGGTGACCTCCTCGATGTCACGGATGCGCGCCTCGAATCTGTCGAAGTCCGGTTTGCGGTGATGCTTCAGCGAGACGGTGACGATGACCTGGGTGAAATTCACGATCCGATCAAGTGCGATGTCGGCGTGATATCCGCGGATGAAGCCAGCGGCCCTCAACCTTGCGAGGCGTGCCCAGCATGGGGTCGGAGACAGGTTCACGATCTCGGCGAGCCTGGTCTTGCTGAGTTGGCCGTGTTTCTGAACGGCGCTCAGGATGCGGATATCGGTTGAATCAAGTCCGTGCTTTTCATTCATTTTCTCCTCACCTCGAAGCAAGGCGGCGTCGTGCGCCAACACGGCCCATGATGCAACCTCGGGCGCGACAAGGTCAATGCCGGTCCGTTCCCTCGCGACGGTCCCGCAGACTTCTCGCCATCCCGGCAATCCGGGGGCAGCCAGTGGGGTCCCTGTGGAACCGGAAACTGGCGATGTCCACGACAGGGACCATCGACACGCGGCGACCGGATCCGGCATGGACATGCCAGCGCTTGTGCTCTGGGATCGGCCAGGCAGAAGCCGATCTCATTCCCGGTGTCGCCGCAAGGCCCACCGGATCATGAAATCGGCTTCTCCGGGTGGCACAGCGGCGCGAGGGACGAACCCGGCAGCACGGATGGCCGGAACGGTTCAGGCCGCGTAGATCGGGAACCGGTCGCACAGATCCTTGACGTTCCGGCGGACCTCGGCCTCAACGCTTTCGTCACCCTCGGAGACCTGCGACAGAGAGCGCAGCACCTGCAGGATCATGTCGCCGATCTGCCGGAACTCGGCCTCGCCGAAGCCCCGCGTCGTCCCGGCCGAGCTTCCAAGCCGGATCCCCGAGGTCACGAAAGGCTTCTCGGGGTCGAAGGGAATCGCGTTCTTGTTGCAGGTCAGGCCGGCGCGCTCCAGTGCGATCTCGGCAGCCTTGCCGGTGACGCCAAGCGGGCGCAGGTCGCACAGCACCATGTGACAGTCCGTCCCTCCCGACACGATCCCGACGCCGCCGTCGGTCAGCGTGTCGGCCAGTGCGCGGGCATTGGCGACCACGCGGGCCGCATAATCCTTGAAGTCGGGGCTCAGCGCCTCGCCAAAGGCAACCGCCTTGGCGGCGATGACATGCATCAGGGGGCCGCCCTGATTGCCGGGAAACACGGCCGAGTTCAGCTTTTTCGCCAGCGTCTCGTCATTGGTCAGGATGATGCCGCCGCGCGGGCCGCGCAAAGTCTTGTGCGTGGTCGAGGTGGTGACATGGGCATGCGGGATCGGGTCGGGATATTCGCCCGCCGCGATCAGCCCGGCGTAATGCGCCATGTCCACCATCAGCCAGGCGCCGATCTCGTCCGCGATGGCGCGGAAGCCCGCGAAATCCATCTGGCGCGGATAGGCCGAAGCCCCCGCAATGATCAGCTTGGGGCGCTCTGCCAGGGCCCTCTCGCGGACCTTGGCCATGTCGATCAGCTGGTTGTCCGGCTCGACCTCGTAGGACACGACCTCGAACCACTTGCCCGACATGGTGACGGGCGAGCCGTGGGTCAGGTGCCCGCCATGCGCCAGCGAAAGCCCCATGATCTTGTCACCGGGGTTCAGCAGGGCCAGGAACACCGCCTGATTGGCCTGCGCGCCGGAATGGGGCTGGACGTTCACGTACGCCGCGCCGAACAGCTTTTTCAGCCGGTCGCGGGCGAGGTCCTCGACCTCGTCCACGAATTCGCAGCCGCCATAATAGCGCTTGCCGGGATAGCCCTCGGCATATTTGTTGGTCAGGACCGAGCCCTGGGCGGCCAGCACATCGCGGCTGACGATGTTTTCGGACGCGATCAGTTCGATCTGGTCCTGCTGTCGGCCCAGTTCGCGGCCGATGGCGGCGGCGATGGCATCGTCGGACAGGATCGGGTTCTTGGTGTCGAGCATGGGGGGTTCCTCCCTTGAAGCGATGCCGCCATGCAGACGGCCCCTTGCGGGCCACCGTGCACAGCATGGGGCGGACGGAATCAGAGACCGGCTTGCAGCTCGGCCTTTGTCAAAGCCATCAGGCCGAGGACATGCGGCAGGAAGCTGCGCCAGACATCCATCCGGAACTCTGTCGGGCCGTCGCGCCACAGGGTGACGGTTGCACTGTCATAGACGGTTCGGCAACCGCGACCCTCGGGCATGGCCTCGACATCGCGCGGGCAGCAGCTTGCCAGCAGGTCAAGAACCTGCGGTCCCGACAGGCGCAGCGTGATCTCGCGGTCGCTGATTTCGGTCAGGCTGTGGGGCGCGTCCGCATAGACAGAGGCGGCCGCTTTCGCCAGCGGGGCAGCCTCGGGTGCCAGGATCAGCCATTCGTCGGGACCAAGACACAGCGCCTCGCGACCGCCATCCGCCGTCCGGTCGCCGATCCCGCCGGGCAGGTCCAGCCCCAGCGCCTGCGCCAGCGCGGCACGCCCATCCGGGCGCACCCGCAGCGAAAACCGTGCCGCGGGCGCCAGTTCCTCGATCTGCACCGGGGCCGCCGTGAAGTCGTGTTTCTGGGTGTTCATCTCAACTCTCCTTACGCCTTCAACCGCGCGCCTTCGGGATCATAGAACACGGTCGAGGTTACCCTGGCCCGCCGCACGCCGTCGGGCATTGGAACATGCACCACCTCGCCCATCCGATCATGGCCGCCTTCGATCACCGCCATGGCGATCGGGTGTCCCAGCGTGGCCGATGCGTAGGACGAGGTCACGTGGCCGACCATCTTCATCGGCAAGGACTGGTGGGGGTCCAGCACGATCTGCGCGCCTTCCTCCAGCTGGCTGCCGTCCTCGGTCAGCAGCCCGACCAGCTGCTTGCGGCCCTTGCCGACGATGTCGGGGCGCGACAGCGACCGCTTGCCCACGAAATCGGGCTTTTTCTGGCCGATCGCCCAGGTCAGGCCGGCATCCTGCGGAGTCACCGTCCCGTCGGTGTCCTGCCCCACGATGATATAGCCCTTTTCGGCCCGCAGGACGTGCATCGTCTCGGTGCCATAAGGGCAGATGTCATGGGCGCGGCCGGATTCCATCAGCGCCTCCCACAGCTTCAGGCCGTGGCGCGCGGGCACGTTGATCTCGAAGCCCAGCTCGCCGGTGAAGGACAGGCGGAACAGTCGGGCAGGCAGACCCGCGACCGTGCACTCGGCGACGGACATGTGCGGGAAGCGGTCGTCCGACAGGTCCAGACCCTCGACCAGCGGCTCCAGCACCTTGCGGGCATTGGGGCCGTTCAAGGCGACCGTCGCCCACTGTTCGGTCGTCGAGGTCAGCCAGACATTCAGATCGGGCCATTCGGTCTGGAGATAATCCTCCATCATGTTCAGCACCCGGGCCGCGCCACCGGTGGTGGTGGTGACGTGGAACAGGTCATCCGACAGACGCCCGATGACACCGTCGTCGCGGATGAAGCCGTCCTCGCCCAACAGCAGTCCATAGCGGCAGCGACCCGCCGCCAGCCTGGTCCAGGGGTTGGTGTACATGCGGTTCATGAACTCGACGGCATCGGGACCCGCAACCTCGATCTTGCCCAGCGTCGAGGCGTCGAAGATCCCGGCCGAAGCACGCGTGGCCCGGCATTCGCGAGCCACGGCGGCATGCATGTCCTCGCCCGCCTTCGGGAAATACCACGCGCGGCGCCATTGCGCGACGGGTTCGAAGACCGCGCCATGCGCCTCGGCCCAGGGGTCGATGGGCGTCTTGCGGGTCAGCTGGAAGGTCTCGCCGCGCAGATAGCCCGCGAAGGCACCGAAGCTGGTCGGCGTGTAGGGCGGACGAAATGTCGTCAGCCCGACCTGCGGCGGCTGCTTGGCCAGCGCGTCAGCGGCGATCATCAGGCCATTGATGTTCGACATCTTGCCCTGGTCGGTCGCCATGCCGTTGGTGGTGTAGCGCTTGACATGTTCGATCGAGCGCATGCCCTCGCGCACAGCCAGCCTCAGATCCTTGGCGGTGACGTCGTTCTGGTAGTCGACGAAGGCCTTGGCCTTGCCGGGGCTGCGGTCGGTCGGCAGTTCCGTGTGGCTGACGCCGGTGCCGGGCCGGTCGTTCTCGACCGGAAGGTCGCGCGGCTGGGCGGTTCGGGACAACGCCTCGACGGCGGCCAGACCGGCCTTCACGCCGTCTTCCAGCACCGCTGCGTAACCCCACAACCCGCGCCCGGCGCCGGCGATGTGGCAGGCCTCGGTCTTGCGGTCGGGCAGGAACGTGTTGCTGTCCGCATCCCAGGAAAGCGAGCCCTTGGTGTGCGAGAACAGGTGCAGAGACGGCGTCCAGCCGCCCGACATCAGCAGCGCGTCGCAGGAAATCTCGCGCGATGCGCCGACCTTGTCGCCCTGCACCGGGTTGACGCGCACCGACTTGATCCGCAGCCGGCCCTTGGTGCCGGTCGCGCTGTGGCCCCGCAGCACCTCGATGCCGCGCTGTTTCGCAGCGTCGAGCAGATCCGTGCGGATGTCGCGGCGGGTGTCGATGACCGCGGCGATCCTGCTGCCTGCATCGGCCAGGTCGAACGCTGCATGATAGGCGCTGTCATGGCTGGTCAGCACGGCGACATTGTCGCCCACGCGGACGCCATAGCGGTTGAGATAAGTCTGTGCCGCGCCCGCCAGCATCACGCCGGGGCGGTCGTTGCCATCATACACCAGCGGCTTTTCCAGCGCACCTTGCGCCAGGACCACCTGGTTGGCGCGCACATGCCACATGCGTTCGCGCGGCGCATTGGCCGGCGGCGTGTCCAGATGGTCGGTCAGACGCTCGCACAGGGCCACGAAGTTCTGGTGATAATAGCCGATGGCGGTCGTCCGGGTCATCAGCCTGACCCCCAGCGCACGCAGTTCGGACAGCTTGTCGTCCAGCCATGCCCATGCGCCCTGGCCCTCGATCTTCACCGCCGGGTCGGACAGCAGCGCGCCGCCCATCTCGGGGTTCTCATCGACCAGCACGACGCGCGCGCCCGATCTTGCCGCAACCAGCGCCGCCGCGATTCCGGCCGCACCGCCGCCGACGATCAGAAGATCGGTGTGCAGATTGCGAGAGGCATAGCGGTCGGGATCGACCTCGGTCGGCGACTTGCCAAGACCGGCGGCGTTCCGGATGAACGGCTCGTAGACTTTGTCCCAGAAGCTTTTCGGCCACATGAAGGTCTTGTAATAGAACCCGGCTGAAAACAGCATGTAGGCCCGGTCATTGATGGCGCCCAGGTCGAACGACAGGCGTGGCCATTTGTTCTGGCTTTCCGTGACCAGCCCCTTGCGCAGCTCCTGCACCGTTGCGCGGGTGTTGGGCTCGAACCGGCCGGGGCCACGGGTCGTGCCGATCAGGGCGTTGGGTTCTTCCGAACCGGCCGTGACGACGCCGCGCGGGCGGTGATACTTGAACGACCGGCCCATCAGGTGGACGCCGTTGGCAAGCAGAGCCGAGGCAACGGTATCGCCGCGCAGCCCCTGGTAGGTCTTGCCGTCGAAGGTAAAGCTGACCGTCGCGCCGTGATCGACGCGGCCACGTCCAGTGATGCGATAGCGGCTCATTCGGCGGCCTCCTTCACGGCGCTCAGGTCGGGACGGGCTTTACCCGCCTTGTAGGTGGTCAGGAAACGGTCGCTGACGGTATCGCGCGCCGCGTTGAAGAAACGTCCGCAGCCGTGGATATGTCTCCAGCGTTCGAAATGTGTGCCGCGTGCATTGGTGCGGATGAACAGGAAATCGCGCCATTCCTCATCCGACAGCGTCGAGGGATCGGCGGGCCGGGCGATATGGGCTTCGCCTGCATAGGCAAATTCGGCCTCGGGCAGGGTTTCCTCGCAATAGGGGCAGTGGATCAGCAGCATGTGCGTGGCTCCTCAGTGCGCGACGGCGGCGGCGGCGGCTTCGTCGATCAGCCGGCCGGTGGTGAAGCGTTCAAGCGTGAAGGGGGCGTTGATCGGGTGCGGTTCGTCCTTCGCAACCGTCCAGGCCAGCGTGTGGGCCGCGCCCGGGGTGGCCTTGAAGCCACCGGTGCCCCAACCGCAGTTCACGTAGAGCCCCTTGACCGGGGTCTTGCCCAGGATGGCCGAGCGGTCGGGGGTCACGTCAACGATGCCGGCCCATTTGCGCAGCATCCGCATCCGGGTGAAGATCGGGAACACCTCGCAGATCGCCGCGACCGTATGCTCGATCAGCGGCAGACCGCCCCGTTGGGAGTAGCTGGTATACTGGTCGGTGCCCGAGCCGATCACCAGCTCGCCCTTGTCGGACTGGCTGAGATAGGCATGGACCGTGTTCGACATGACCACGCAGGGGAAGATCGGCTTCACCGGCTCGCTGACCAGTGCCTGCAGCGGATAGCTTTCCAGCGGCAGCCGCACGCCGGCGCTGTCCATCACCACGCTGGTGTGGCCAGCGGCCGAGACCGCGACCTTTTTGGCCTTGATGAAGCCCTTGGCCGTGTCCACACCTTCGACTGCGCCATCGGCGCCGCGACGGATGGCGATCACGGGGCAGTTCTGGATGATGTCCACGCCCCGCGCCGCCGCCGCCCGGGCATAGCCCCAGGCAACCGCATCGTGACGTGCCGTGCCCGCGCGCATCTGCAACGCCGCGCCCATGACCGGATAGCGCGCGTCGGGCGAGATGTTCAGCGGCGGGCAGAACGCCTTGGCCTCTTCCTTGCTCAGCCAGCGATTGTCCACACCGTTCAGCCGGTTGGCGTGGATGTGACGCTGGAAGGACTGCACGTCATGGACGTTATGCGCCAGCATCATCACGCCGCGCTTGGAATACATGACGTTGTAATTCAGCTCCTGGCTGAGATTGTCCCACAGATCCAGCGCGTGATCGAACAGCCGCGCGCTTTCGTCATAGAGATAGTTCGAACGGATGATGGTGGTGTTGCGGCCGGTATTGCCACCGCCCAGCCAGCCCTTGTCGATCACCGCGACATTGGTGATGCCGTGTTCCTTGGCGAGGTAATAGGCCGCGCCGAGGCCGTGTCCGCCGGCGCCGACGATCACCACGTCGTATTCGGCCTTGGGCTGGCTGTCGGGCCACTGCTCGCGCCAGCCCTTGTGACCGGTCAGCGCGTTCTTCAGCAGCGACATGGCAGAGAAATGGGTCATGGCACGTGTCCTTGCGGGCGATTCCTGCGTTCGACGGGACACTGACAGACCAGGGCCTTGCGCCACTGGATCATTGCGCCAGGAGGATGTTACAATTGCGTCATGCGCGCCGCGACCTCATCCGAATCCCCCCTTTTGCGTGTCGGCTTCGTGCTGGCGCGGCGTTTTACCTTGTCGGCTTTCGCGAATTTCATCGACGTTCTGCGACTGGCCGCGGACGAAGGCGACCGTTCCCGTCCGATCCGTTGCACCTGGCGGGTGATCGCGCCCAGCTCCGATCCGGTTCGTTCCAGCTGCGGCATCGCCGTCTCTCCCGAGGAGAGGCTGGGCGATCCGTCGCGCTTCGACTACATCGTGGTGGTCGGCGGGCTGATTGACGAGATCGAGCGGCTGAATCCCGACTATACACTCTTCCTGCACCGCGCAGCCCAGATGGGGGTGCCGCTGATCGGGGTTTGCACCGGGGCATTCATCCTGCACCGCGCCGGGCTGATGGACGGCTATCGCTGCTGCGTGAGCTGGTTCCACCACAACGACTTCCTGGAACAGTTCGAAGGGCTGCACCCTGTGTCGGACCGGATATTCGTTGTCGACCGCGACCGGCTGACCTGTTCGGGCGGCGCCAGTTCGGCCCATCTGGCAGCGTTTCTGGTCGACCGCCATATCGGCAAGGCCGCAGCGCAGAAAAGCCTGCATATCATGATCATCGACACCGCAATGGCCGCCGATGAGCCGCAGCCCGGCCTGCCGCTGGAGCTGAAGACCGATGACCCCCTGGTGCGCCGCGCGCTGCTGATCCTGCAACAGAACATGGACGCGCCGCTGACCGTATCGCAGATCGCCGCGCGGCTTCAGGTCAGCCGCCGCAAGCTGGAGCGGCACTTCGGCTCTTCGCTGGGGGTCGCGCCGTCAGAGGCATTCCTGCTGGTGCGCCTGTCGCAGGTGCGGCTGCTGCTGTCGAGGTCGGATCGCACCATCAGCCAGATAGCGGCCGAAACCGGGTTCTGCGACGCCTCGCACCTGATCCGCGTCTTTCGCGATCGCACCGGCGTCACCCCCGAAACCTGGCGGCAAACCGTTCCGGCGCCCGCGCTGTCCTGACCGGGCGCCGGCACGGTTTGGCGCTAACAGGTCCGTGGCGTCGCGCCGATCTGACGAACCACATCCGCGATCTTCACATCCTGGCGTTCAGCCACTCTTGCCCAACGTGGGCCGTCCGCCTGCTGGGATAGTTCATCCCGTATCACGGAGAACGACGAGGATGGCAGGCAGACGAGAGAATGGCCGAGCTATTGGGCTCCCGCCGCCCACAGCGCCCCGCGCCGGATTATCTCGGTCACTTGCGGGACCTTGAGATCATCGAGTTCGTGTCCGATGGAACAATAGAACACCCGCCCTTTGTCCCAGCGCCGTTTCCAGACCACGGGGATCACCGTGCCCTCGATCCACCACAGGTGATCGCCGGAAAAGGTCGTGGTGGCGAGAACCTCATTCGACGGGTCCACCAGCATGTAATATTGCTCGGAAGTGAGGCGGAAGCTCTTGATGCCCTGCACGATCGGGTCGTCGGGTTTGCAGATCGTCACATCGTAATCGATGTAATCCTCTCGGGGCTGCAGATTGTCAGGCCATCCGGGCGGATGCGCCACGAACTGCCCGCCGATCAGGAAGTGATAGGTGGGCCGGTCGCGGAACGCGTCGCCCATATGGCCATGCCAGCCTGCCAGGCCGCAGCCCCTGCCGACGAGTTGCAAGAGGCCGTCCTCCTGCGGTTTGGTCATGTTGCCGAACTCTTCCCGATGGCCGGAACGCGCCGAGGACCAGATCGGCGTGATCAGGTCAAGATCGGCAAGATCGTCCGGCTGTTCCAGTGGCTGCAGCGTGTCGTAGACATCCACCTTAAACCCGTTGGCTTCCAGCAGGCGGCGATACCATTCGGCGAAATCGCTGGGCGTGTGGCCTTCCCAGCCGCCGACGAACAGGGCAGCTTTCATGATGTTTCCTTTCGCATGAAAGGCAGGATCGAGGCCATGTCACGATCGGCATAGCCTCTGGCCTCGGCCTCTCTCAGTTTCTTCAATGTGGTCAGGCCCTGCGGCATGGCGGTGCCAAGATCACGGGCCAGCCTGGCGGCAAGTTCCATGTCCTTTCGCGCCAGTGCGACGGTGAAGGTCACGTCATGCGCAGCCTCGTCAAGATAGAGCGGGCGGCGGTATTTCAGCATCGGGGCACAGGCCGCGCTGGCCTCGATCACGTCAAAGGCCAACCCGGAATCGATGCCCGCCGCTTCGGCCAGCGTCATGGCTTCGGCCAGCGTCTGGTTCAGCCCATGGATCAGGGAATTGACAGCCAGCTTCATGACCGCGCCTGTGCCGGGCTTCCCGAGACACAGCGTCTGCTTGCCCATCGCGTCGAAAAGCGGGGCCATGGGGGCCGCCTGCTGGGCCGTGCAACCCGCCATGATCAGAAGCTGCGCATCATGGGCGGCCTGCGTCGCGCCGGAGACCGGGGCGTCGATAACCCGAGTGCCCTCTGGTGCCCGGGCGATCAGCCAGCCGATATGGTCGGGGCTCATCGTGCCCATCTCGATATAGGTGCGGGCCGATCCGGCGAAGAGCCCCGTCGGGCCGCCATGCACCGACTCTGACGAGGCGTCGTCTGCAAGCATGGTGACGATCACATCGGCATCATTCGAAAGCTGGCTCAGCGTCTCTGCCACGGCGCAGCCCAATTGCGCAGCCAAGGCCTGCGCCTTGTCCGGCGAGCGGTTCCACAGGGTCAGATCATGGCCCGCGCGCGCCAGATTGCGTGCCATGGGGCCGCCCATTCGGCCCAGCCCGGCAAAGCCCACACGCATCAAGATGCCCTCCTGTCAGAATCAACCGATATGGACCGCAGCATGGTCGTCTTCCCCTGCCGTGCGAACAGGCTGAGGCGCTTGGGAAAACGGAACAAGGTGAAACATGTCCGTTTTGAATGTTGGCGCGTCCATTTCGAACAGCCTTAGCATCCTCTGCGACGCGCGGCCTGATCGGTCGGTCGCCTTCCGCCTGCGGACCGCGTCGCTTCAGGGTCGCACCGCGCAAGCCCCGTCTATCGCGACGCGGCGCGCACGGAACTCCGCTGTTCGCCCAGACCGGCGATGCCGAGGGTCACGACCTCTCCGCCCTGAAGGAACCGCGGCGGCTTCTGGCCCATGCCGACACCCGGGGGCGTCCCGGTCGAGATGACATCCCCGGGCTGAAGACTCATGAAACGGCTGCAATAGGCGATCAGGTGCGGGACCTTGTAGATCAGGGTCGATGTGTTGCCCGATTGCTGGCGGACACCGTCGACATCGAGCCACATCTCAAGATCGTCCACATCCGCAACCTCGTCCGGCGTCACCAGCCAGGGCCCGGTCGGCCCGAAGGTGTCGCAGCCCTTGCCCTTGTCCCAGGTGCCGGCGCGTTCAAGCTGGAATTCGCGCTCGGACACGTCATTGATGACGCAGAACCCGGCGACATGATCCATGGCCTTCGCCTCGTCGATGTAAACGCCCGGCTCGCCGATCACCACGCCAAGCTCGACCTCCCAGTCCGTCTTGACGGAGTCGCGCGGGATCTGGATTGGATCGTTGGGGCCGCAGACGGCCGAGGTCCACTTGTTGAAGATCACCGGCTCGGGCGGGATGGGCATGCCGGCTTCCGCGGCGTGATCGGCATAGTTCAGCCCGATGCAGATGAACTTGCCGATCTGCCCGACGCAGGCGCCAAGCCTCAGATCCTGCTGCGGGGTGCCTTCGACCAGCGGCAGGGAATCGACGTCCAGATCGCGCAGGGCGTTCAGACCCGCCCGCCGCAGGACCGGGCCCGCGATGTCGGCCACCGCACCCGAAAGGTCTCGTACCCGGCGCGATGAGTCGAGCAGGCCGGGTTTCTCGGCACCGGGCTTGCCGTAACGAAGCAATTTCATCGTCTTTTCCAATCCGTCAGAGGGTCTGGCCGCGATCGCGGCCCAAGGGCGCCAAGGCGCGCGGGAATCATGCGGCGTGGCTGTCGCCCAGGCCCGAGATGGCCTGGATCAGGCTGTCCTCGGTCACCTCGTCAGAGGTGAAGGTGCGCATGATCCGACCCGAATACATCGCGACGATGCGGTCGGAGACGTGCAGCACCTCGGGCATCTCGGAACTGATGACCATCACGGCATAGCCCTGGGCCGCCAGTTCCCGCAACAGCTTGTGGATCTCGGACTTGCTGCCGACATCGATGCCGCGCGTCGGCTCGTCCACGATCAGGACGGTCGGATGCATCGACAGCCACTTGCCGATGACGATCTTCTGCTGGTTTCCGCCCGACAGGTTTCCGACCTTCTGCTTCCAGCCGGGGGTGCGGATGTCCAGCCGGTCGCGGTACTGGTCGAAGATCGCGATCTCGGCCCCCTCGGCCATGAAGGGGCCTGCCTTCAGGTCGTCCACCTGCGGCAGCGTCATGTTGTCCCGGCAGTTCATGCCAAGCACCAGCCCCTGTCCCTTGCGGTCCTCGGGCACCAGGCTGATGCCGCGCGCGATGGCGTCGGCGGGCGAGTGGATGCGCACCTCCTGGCCCGCCAGAAGGATCTGGCCGGCAGAGGGATCGCGAAGCCCGAACAGGGTCTCGGCGATCTCGGTGCGGCCGGCGCCGACCAGGCCGTAGAAGCCGACCACTTCGCCGCGACGCACCTGGAAGCTGATGTCGCGATAAAGTTTGCCGCAGCTGAGCCCGCGCACCTCCAGCGCGAGATCGCCCAGATCGTGGTTCGTCGCCTTGCGGCTGAGGTCGAGCTTGCGCCCGATCATCATCTGCGTGACCGATTCCTCATTCGTTTCGGCGGTGTTGACCGTGCCCTGATACTGTCCATCGCGCAGGATCGAGATCCGGTCGGTGATCTTGAAGATTTCCTCCATGCGGTGAGAAATGTAGATGATGCCGACGCCGTCCGCCTTGAGATCGGCGATGACGTCGAACAGCACCACCTTCTCCGCGTCGGTCAGCGAGGCGGTCGGTTCGTCGAAGATCACCGCCTTGGCGTCCACGGTCAGGGCACGGGCGATCTCGACCATCTGCTGGTTGGCGATCGAAAGATCGCCGACGCGGGTCGCGGCATCGAAGCGCACGTTCAGCTTCTTCAGGATCGCGTTGGTCTGCTCGGCCAGCCTGGTCCAGTCGACCCGGCCAAAGCTCTTGCGCGGCAATTCGCCGAGATAGATGTTCTCGGCCACGCTCAGTTCCTCGGCCAGGCTGAGTTCCTGGTGGATGAAGACGATTCCCTTGGCCTTGGCTTCCAGCGGGCCGGACATGGTGACCTTCCGCTCATCCACATAGATGTCGCCCTCGTCGGGTTTGTGGATGCCGCCCAGCACCTTCATCAGGGTCGACTTGCCGGCACCGTTCTCTCCCATCAGGGCATGCACCTCGCCGGGCATGACTGAGAACGAGACACCGTCCAGCGCGCGAACCCCCGGAAAGGTCTTGACGATATTGTCGAGGTGCAGGACTGGTTTTGGATCGGTCATACCTTCAACTCCTCTTTGCCTCTGACATTGAGCTGCCGGTCGAGGAACAGCACGGCGATCAGGATCAGGCCGATCACCAGGTTCACGGTCGAGGTGTCGGCGCCGATATGGCCCAGCCCCTTGCGCAGAAGCTGAATGGCGATGACGCCTCCGAAGGTGCCGATGACCGACCCCGCGCCGCCGGTGATCTTCGTGCCACCCAGCACGACGGCGGTAATCACCCAAAGCTCGTAGAGCTGGCCGTCATTGGGGTTCACCGATCCGGATTCGGAATAGAAGACCACCGCCGACAAGGCCGCCAGGAAACCGATGATCGCGAAGTTGATCAGCATGTGCGGCCCGACGCGGATGCCGGCATTGACCGCGGCCTCGCGGTTGTCGCCGATGGCATAGGCGTTGCGCCCATGCACCGTTTTCGTCATCAGGAACCAGACCGCCAGGGTGACGCCAAGCAGGAACCAGGAGGCCGTGGCGAGGCCCAGGAATTCGGCCTCGGCCAGATCCACCAACGTCCAGTTCAGGTGGCTGGTCGGATTCTCGCCGTTGAACATGAAGACGATTCCGCGATAGCCCAGCATCGCTCCCAGCGTGACGATGAACGCGTCGACCCCGGTCTTCCAGACGATCAGACCGTTCAGCGCACCCAGCAGCGTGCCCACCGCCAGTGCCAGCAGCCAGGCCACCGGGATGACCCAGTCGCCAAGACCGGCGAAGATCGGCCAGGTCATGCTGTTCAGCAGGACGATCGCAGCGATGGCGAAGGTCGCCCCCACCGACAGGTCGATATTGCCGTTGACCATGACGATGGTCATGCCCATCGCGATGATCCCGATCGGTGCCGACTGCTTCAGCAGCAGCAGCATGTTGTCGAGGTCCATGAAGGCGCTGTCGCTGAGTGACAGGTACTGGCCCGCGACGCTGAAGAAGATCAGCTCCAGCACGATGAAGCCCCAGATGGCGCCCCGTTTCATGGCATCGGAAAGTTGTCCCGCTTGCATCTTTGCCTCCCTCACGCGATCGGTGACCAGAGCTTGCCGCGCTTGGCTGCGATATCGAGCCAGACAGCAAGGATGATGATGACCCAGGTCACGACGAACTGGACGTAGAACTGCAGGCCGACAAGCAGCAGGCCGTTCTGGATGAAGCCCAGGATCAGCACGCCGATCACCGTCTTGAAGACGGTGCCGGACCCGCCAAGCAGCGAGGCGCCGCCCAGGATGACCGCGGCCAGCACCTGGAGTTCGAGCCCCTGACCGACCGTGTTCTGCGATCCCAGCGACCGGCTGGCCTGGATCAGCCCGGCGGTCGCCACGCAGGCGCCCGAGATCAGATAGCACATGAAAACCGTCCGCGCGCGCCGGATCCCGGAGAAGGTCGCCGCCGTGCCGTTTCCGCCCACCGCATAGACCTTGCGCCCGAACGGGGTCTTGGCGAGAACCAGCCCGAGGAATGCAGCGAGTCCGGCGAAAATCAGGATGGGAACGGGAATTCCAAGCGCCGAGCCCTGGCCGAAAACGCCGAACCATGTGCCTGTCTTGTTCGCGATGTCCATGTTCTGACCGCCGGAATAGGTCAGCGTAAGCCCGTGGATCGCCGACAACATGCCCAGGGTAACGATCAGCGAGTTGAGCCTGAGATAGCCGACCAGGAAGCCGATGAACGCAGCCAGGCACAACGTCATGGCGAACATGGCGGGAATGGCCATGAGCGGCCCGAGCTTGTCGTGCAGGTCGAGCACGACGATGGTCGAGAAGGACATCATCGAGCCGACCGACAGGTCGAGATTGCCGCTGATGACCACGAAGGTCACCCCCAGGGCCATCACTCCCAGAATGGCCGAGGAGCGGACGACGCTGAACACGTTATCGACCGTGATGAACTTAGGATTGGCGATGGTGAAGGCAAGCATGAAGACCGCGAACGCGATCAGGATGCCCTGCTTGGCCAGAATCTGCGCGATCCGCTGCTTTGTCATTGTTGCCATGATCCCCTCCCTTGGCTCGCTGGCGTCTTTCCGGGCGTCAGCTGCTTGGCCCGGTCTTTCCGATGGTGGTCATACCAGCGTCATGCCTCCGTCGATCATGACGATCTGCCCGGTCATGTAATCGCTGTCCTTCGACGCCAGAAACGTCGTCGTTCCGGTGATGTCCGCCGGTGTCGCCACGCGCCCCCTGAGGATCTCGGCCGAGAACTCCTCCATCGCCTGTCCGGGCCGCTCGGCGGCACCGATTTCCATGAGGTCCTGGTCGACCTGCTCCCACATCTCGGTGGCGACCACGCCCGGCGCGAAGCCGGTGACGGTGATGTCGTGCTTGGCGAGGTCACGCGCACCGGACTGCGTCAGCGACACGACCGCGAATTTCGAGGCGCAATAGGGGGCGACATTGTCGAAACCCTGCCTGCCGGCAATCGAGGTCGTGTTGATGATCTTGCCGCCGCCGCCCTGGGCGATCATCTGGCGGGCGGCCTCCTGCATCCCGATCAGGCAACCCAGCCCGTTCACCCCCATGATGAAGTTCCAGTTGTCCTCGGACACGTCCAGGAAGTTCATGGGCCGGTTGACGCCGGCATTGTTGAACTTCACGTCGAGACGGCCGTATCTCTGCACGGTGTGGGCGATCATGGCGCGCACCTGTTCCCGGTCGGTGACATCGACCTGGAACGAGGTTACGGCGTCCGCCCGGTCGGCCAGGCGACGGCTATTGGCCTCTGCGACCTCGGCCACCCTGGCGCCGTTGATGTCGGCAAAGCATACCTTGGCACCTTCATCCAGCAAGGCCTCGCCGATGGCCCTGCCGATGCCCTGCGCTGCGCCGGTGACGATGCAGACGCGATCACAAACCCGTCCCATGCGCGGTCTCCCTGAAAACCGTTCTCTCTGGAAGGAACGTGCGGGACAGGGCGTTCCAGCCCCGCACGTGCAGCCGGTTCAGAAAACCGGCTTCTCGTATTCACCCATGTTGTCCTGGGTGATCTTCGGCGTGTCGAAATAGTTCAGGAAGGGCACCTCCTTGCCTTCCAGCACGTCGATTGCCGTCTGCAGGGCGGCCTCGGCGTCATCGACCGGCGACTGATAGATCGAGCCCCAGTAATCGCCGGCGGCCATCGCCTCATAGCCCACCGCGAAATTTGTGGCGCCGACGAAGATGATGCCGTCGCGTCCGGCCGCCTTGGCCGCGTTCAGGGCGCCGACCCCCATGTTGTCGTCGCCGGCATAGACGCCGTCGATATCGTCATACTTGACCAGGAAGGCCTCCATGACCTGCTGCGACTTCTCGCGGTTCCAGTCACCCGGCTGGGTGTCGACCACGGTCACATCCGGGCACACCTCGGGCAGCCGGTCTTCGAAACCCTTGGCCCGCTCGATCGCGGTGGTGTAGCCCGGCTGGCCGGTGATGTGCACGACCCTGGCCTCGCCATCGATGCCCATGTCCTTGAACTTGTCGCACATGATCTCGGCCGCGCGCGCGCCTTGCGTGATGTTGTCCGGTCCCGAGAAGGAGGCCGCGAAGTCGAAGCCCGCTTCGGCGATGTTCGAGTTGGTCACGATCACCGGGATCCCGGCCTGGTGCGCCTTGCGGACCGCCGGGATCACCGCCTCGCCATTGGTGGGCCAGATGATGATGGCGTCGACGTCCTGCTGGATCAGATCCTCCATCTGGGCGATCTGACGCGCCACGTCGCCGCCGGCGTCGAGAACGACGGTCTCGACATCGGGATTGGCCTTTGCCGCGGCGATGAACGCCTTCTCGTATGTGGTCTGGTAGCTGTCGACGCCCACGTTGTTCTGGGTGATGCCGATCTTCATGGTCTCGGCCGATGCCGTGCCGGCCAATGCCAGAAAGGCGGTCGATGCTGCAAGGATATGACGAAGCTTCATTTGGGTCTCCTCCCCGATGGTGGTGATAGGTTCCGGTCTCCGCGACGCCGCTTGCGACGCCCTGCGGCGCCCTGCGGTGCCTAGTGTACCGAACGACTGCCGCCACCATGAAGGTTTACCGGCCTTCGCGGATCGGCAATGTTGTCCATTATGGATATAACCGTATCCGATATGGACATACTTGCGATACTTAAAGACCGTCAGTCTGGACATTCTTGAGGGGAGCAAGCGTGAGCGATTCCGCATCATCCGATTCGGACCAAGCAGGACAGCCGCAAAGACACCAGCGCACCAGAAGGCAATCAAGCGACATGAACGCGATGGCAGGACAGACTTACGGCGGCCCGGTCGCGCCCGAGGCGGGCGACGACACAAGGGTGATGCTGTCCTTCCTCGAGGAGTTCAGCGACGAGCTGGAGGATGCCTTGGACATCGTCGCGCCGAACGCGCATCTGCGCATGATGCTGCATCTGCTGCAGGGCCATTTCGACGGCAAGACGATCACGCCCACCTCCCTGATCGGCGCCAGCCGGGTGCCCTATGCGACGGCCAGCCGACGCATGAAGGAGATGATCGAGGACGGGCTGATCGAGCAACGGCCCCGGACCCCGACCGGCAGAAGCTATTCCGTGCATCCCAGCGACAAGCTGCTCGCGCAATGGATGCAGCTCTCGGGGCGTGCGCGCCGCCTGGCCGAGAGGCATTTCGGCTCGGAGGCCGGGAACCGGCACGCGAAGGATTACTATTTCGGCGGCAGTTACTCCGCCGCGCAGTCGATTCCGCCGCTGCGGGTCCGCTCGGAGCCCCTCAAGGTCGCCGGCGGCATCCGGGTGCTGGTGCATGGCGATCCGACCTTCATGGTGATGGACAACCTCAAGCGCCAGTTCGAACAGGTGATCGGCACCGCGATCAGTCAGCGCGCCTTTTCCATCGACCGGCTGCGCCAAGAGGCGCTGCGCAACGCCACCCGGGTCAGCAGCCGCTATGACCTCATCGCGGTCGATCTGCCCTGGATCGGCGAGTTCGCCAGCAGGCAGGTCCTGATGCCGCTGGACGAGGTGATGGATCTTGCTCGGCTTGACGCCGCGGATTTCCACACCGCCGGCTGGAAGGCGGCGCATTGGGATGGGCGCGCCTATGGCGTGCCGGCGCAGATGACGCCCGAGCTGCTGTTCTATCGCCGCGACCTGTTCGCCGAGGTCGGGCTCGAGCCGCCCGCGACCACGGACGCGCTTCTGCGCGCGGCCGGCGCTCTGCACAATCCGCGCCGGGGACAATACGGCATCGCCTGGAATGCCGCGCGCGGCACGGCGCTGGGTCATACCGTTCTGATGACCCTGGCCGATTTCGGTCAGCCAATCCTCGATCTGCCCCAGATCGCCGGAGGGTTCGACACCGATCACCTGGCGAAGGGCGGCTATCGCGCGACCATCGATACCGAGGCGGGGTTGCAGATGGCCGAGTTCCTGCTGGATCTGCTGCAATATTCGCCGCCCGGCATCCTGTCGATGTCCTGGTATGAGCGCGTTCGGCCCTATGCCGCCGGCAATGTCGCGATGGCCTATGGCTACACTCTGCTGGCCCCGTATTTCGAGCTTGACGAGTCATCGCCCGCCTTCGGCCAGACCGGTTATCTGCCCCACCCGGCCGGCCCGGGGGCCAGCCCGGTCGCGCCGGTCGGCGGATATGTCCTCGGCATTCCCGCCAACCTGTCGCCCGAGCGCATCCCTGCCGCGGTCGAGGCGCTGACGGTCTTCACCTCGCCCGAGGCACAAAAGCTCTATGTCCAGAATGGCAGCCGCACCAACGCGCGTTATTCCGTCGGGGCGGACCCGGAGGTGCGCCGTGCATCGCCGATCTTCGAAGCCGTCGACGGGATGTCATGGCGCGACGAGTTGCAGTTCTGGCCGCGCCCGCCCGTGCCCGAGATCTGCAGGATCATCCAGATATGCGGCGAGGAATTCCACGACATGCTGCGCGGGATCGTCCGCCCGCGCGAGGCTTTGCGCAAGGCCCAGGAACGGGCCGACGCGCTGACATGATCCGAACGGACACCACGATACGAGGAGGAGACGCCATGGACCCCAATCGCCTCAAGGGCAAGAACATACTGATCACCGGTGCCGCGCGCGGCATGGGTGCCGCCAATGCCGAGGCCTTCGCCGCGCAGGGTGCCAATCTGTGCCTCGGGGACCTGGACCGCGACGAAGCGCAGAAGACCGCAGACCGCATCAACGCCGCAGGAAACGGCAAGGCGATCGCGGTCAGGATGGACGTCACGAAGCGTCAGGACAACGCCGATGCCGTGGCCGCCACGGTCGAGGCCTTCGGCTCGATCAATGTCGGCCTATTCAACGCCGGCCTGAACAAGCCCCGGTTCTTCATGGATATCGATGAAGACAACTGGGACATGATCATGAACGTCAACACCAAGGCGATGTGGCTGGGCATGCAGGAAACCGCCCGGCAGATGATCAAGCAGGGCCCGATGGAGGATCATCCCTACAAGCTGATCAACGTGGGCTCCATCGCATCGCGCAAGCCGCTGGTGGACGTGACCGTCTATTGCACCTCGAAATATGGCTGTCTCGCCCTGACCCATTGCGGGGCGATCGGCCTCGCCGAGCACAATATCACCGTCAACGGATATGCGCCGGGCGTGGTCGTGACGCCGCTCTGGGAACAGCTCGACAAGGACCTTGTCGATATCGGCTTCAAGCAGCGCGAGGGCCAGGCCTATGACGACATCGTCCGCGACGCGCTTCAGATCAAGCGTGTCTCCTATCCGAAGGACATTGTCGGCACCGCATCGTTCCTCGCCAGTGACGACAGCGATTACATGACCGGCCAGATGATCCATATCGATGGCGGCTGGTGCATCCAGTAACCCTCTGAACCCCTCAGTTTTCACCCCTTGTCAACGGGCCGCCCGGCGACCCGAAGGAGATCTTCATGTCACGCGCACTCTTGCCGAACCTGCTTACACCCCAGGACCTCGAACCCAACTGGGAATGGCGCGAACGCCTGCCCGCCTGGGGCCACACCTCTGTCGATTTCGAACGCCGCATCGATCACGACCGCCTGCGTCGCTACCGCCTGGCGCGGACCCGGCAGGCCCTTCAGAACTCGAATGCGGGCACGCTGCTGCTCTTTGACGTCAACAACATCCGCTATGTCAGCGCCACCAAGATCGGCGAGTGGGAACGCGACAAGATGTGTCGGTTCTGCCTGCTGACCGGCGACGACAGCCCCTATGTCTGGGATTTCGGCTCGGCCGCGATGCACCACAAGCGGCATTCCGACTGGCTCGAGCCCGACCACTGCCTGGCCGGCGTCGTGGGCATGCGCGGCACGATCCCGCCCGAATTCGGCCTGATGAAGAAATACGCCAGGCAGATCGCGGGTCTCATCCGCGATGCCGGGATGGCCGACATGCCAGTGGGCGTCGACTATGCCGAAACGGCCATGTTCCACGCCTTGCAGGAAGAGGGTCTGAATGTCGTCGATGGCCAGCAGATCATGCTGGCGGCGCGCGAGATCAAGAACTGGGACGAGATCCAGCTTCTGACCCAGGCGGCCAGCATGGTCGATGGCGTCTATCACATGATCTACGAAGAGCTTAAGCCGGGCATCCGCGAGAACGATATCGTCGCCCTGTCCAACAAGATGCTCTACGAGATGGGCAGCGACGACGTGGAAGCGATCAACGCCATTTCGGGCGAGCGCTGCAATCCTCATCCGCACAACTTCACCGACCGCTATTTCCGTCCCGGAGACCAGGCGTTCTTCGACATCCTCCAGTCCTACCAGGGCTATCGCACCTGCTACTACCGGACCTTCAACATCGGCCGCGCAACCCCGGCGCAGAACGATGCCTATGTGAAGGCCCGCGAATGGATCGACGCCTCGATCCAGGCGATCAGGCCGGGCGTGAGCACGGATCAGGTCGCCAAGCTCTGGCCGAAAGCCGAGGAGTTCGGCTTCCCCGACGAGGATTCCGCCTTCGGCCTGCAATTCGGTCACGGCCTCGGCCTGGCCCTGCACGAACGGCCGATCATCAGCCGCGCGGTCAGCCTCGATCATCCGATGGAGATCCAGACCGGCATGGTCTTCGCTCTGGAAACCTATTGCCCCGCTGCCGATGGCTACTCGGCTGCGCGGATCGAGGAAGAGGTCGTCGTCACCGAAAAGGGCTGCGAGGTCATCTCGCTCTTCCCGGCCGAAGACCTGCCCATCGCGAACCGGTACTGACCATGGCCAATTCGTTCGACCTGACCGGCCGCAAGGCTCTGGTTACCGGCGGGGCGACGGGCATCGGTGAGGGCATCGCAATTGCCCTCGCCGAAGCCGGTGCCGATGTCGCGCTGACCTATCGCAGCCATCAGCCCCAGGACACGCTTGCCAGGATCAGGGGCGCGGGTCGCAAGGCCGCCGCCGTTGCCGCCGATTTCGCCGGAATGGACGAGGCCGGCGCGAACGAGGTGATCGACTTCGCCTCGCAAGCGCTGGGCGGGCTCGATATTCTTGTGAACAACGCCGGCATCATCCACCGCGAGGATTCGGCTGAGATGCCACTGGCCGACTGGCGGCGGGTGCTGTCGGTGAACCTCGACTCGGTCTGGCTGCTGTCACAGGCGGCCGGACGGCGGATGGTGGCGCAGGGCGCGGGAAAGATCATCATCGTGTCCTCCGTCCTCGGCAGCCAGGGCGGCTTGCGTGTGCCCGCCTATGCTGCCAGCAAGCATGCCGTTATCGGCCTGACCCGCGCGCTGTGCAACGAATGGGCGGCGCACGGGGTGAACGTGAACGCCATCGCGCCCGGCTATACAGCGACCGACAACACCCAGGCGCTCCGCGACGATCCGGACCGATCCAGCGCGCTGCTGGAGCGCATCCCCGCCGGTCGCTTCGCGGAACCTTCCGAAATCGCCGGCGCCGCCGTCTTCCTGGCCTCCGACGCTGCCGCCTATTGTCACGGCAGTGTCGTGACCGTGGACGGCGGCTGGCTGGCCCGCTGAAAGAGAAAACACATGGAACACCCCCTTACCGGAAAAACCGCGCTTGTCACCGCCGCCGCGAACGGCATCGGCCGGGCATCGGCCGAGGCGCTGGCGCGGCGTGGCGCACGCGTCATCGCGACAGACATCGACGGAGCCGCGGTCGAACAGGTCGCTGCCGGGGCAGAACGGATCACGGCGCACCGGCTGGATGTGCTGGACAAGGACGCGGTCGATGCGCTGGTGGCCGCAACGCCGAAACTGGACATCCTCGTGAACTGCGCCGGATGGGTCCATGACGGCACGATCCTCGATTGTGACGAGACCGCCTGGGACCGATCCTTCGACCTCAATGCCAAGGCCATGTTCAGGGTGACCAGGGCGGTGTTGCCCGGTATGCTTGAGCGGGGATCGGGCTCGATCATCAACATCGCCTCGATCGTCTCAAGCCAGAAGGGCGCGCCGCGCCGCTTTGCCTATGGCGCATCGAAGGCCGCGATCATCGGCATGACCAAGTCCATCGCCGCCGACTTCGTCAAGGACGGAATCCGCTGCAACGCGATCTGCCCGGGCACCGTCGAAAGCCCATCGCTGCGCGAAAGGCTGGCCGCCACCGGCGATTTCGACAAGGCGCACGCGGCCTTCACCCAGCGCCAGCCGATGGGCCGCCTGGGCAAGCCCGAGGAAATCGCCGAGATGGTCTGCTATCTCGCGGGCGACCTGTCCGCCTTCACGACCGGCCAGGCCTTTGCCATCGACGGCGGGTGGTCGATCTGATGCGACTGGACCGGGCGGCCTCGATAGACGATCTGCGGCGGATGGCGCGCCGCCGCATCCCGCGCTTCGCGTTCGATCTGGTCGATGGCGGGGCGGAATCCGAACGCAATCTCAGGCGCAATCTCGAGGCGTTCGAAGAGATCCAGCTGACCCCGCGCTATATGGTCGATGTCTCGACCATCGACACGCGCGCGGCGTTGTTCGGGCAGAGCTTCGACATGCCCTTCGGCATGGCGCCGATCGGGATGCTGAACGCATTCTGGCCCGATGCCGACCTGACGCTTGCGCGACTCTGCAAGCGCCGGAACATTCCTTACGTCGCCAGTTCCGCAGCCTCGACGACGCTCGAGACGCTGGCCGAGGCCGCGGACGGGAACGGCTGGTTCCAGCTTTACGTGTCCAGCGATACCGCGGTCACGGAAAGCCTGATCGCGCGCGCCGAGGCCGCGGATTACAGGGTGATGATGGTCACGGCCGACGTGCCCGCCGCCGGCAAGCGCGATCGCGACATCCGCAACCAGCTGGCCGTCCCGTTCCGGATCACGCCCGAGGTCGTGGCAGGCCTGATCGCGCATCCGCGCTGGTCGCTCGCGACCCTGCGTCACGGCAAGCCCAACATCGCCAACTATGCCGACCTTCTGCAAAGCGCCACGTCCTATGCCGAAGTCCAGAAGACGCTGATCACGCCCGGTTTCACCTGGGACAGTCTAAGGCGGCTGCGCGACCGCTGGCAGGGCACGCTTCTGGTCAAGGGAATCCTGCACCCGGAAGACGCGGTCCAATGCGCCGATATCGGCTGTGACGGCATCGTCGTATCGAACCATGGTGGCCGCCAGGTCGCCTTCGGGCCATCGACGATCGAGGCCCTGCCGCGCATCGCCGCGGCGCTCGAGGGTCGGATTGCGATCATTCTCGACAGCGGCATCAGGCGTGGGGCAGATGTGCTGCGCGCCAAGGCGCATGGCGCGGATTTCGCGTTGTCTGGGCGGGCCCTGGCGTTCGGCGTGGGCGCCGGAGGAGCCGCCGGCGCGCGCCGCGCCCTCGAGATCCTGGAACTGGAACTGGTGCGGGCGTTGGGTCAGCTTGGCGTGGCGTCCTATGCGAAGGTCGGCCCGTCGGAGCTTTCAAGCCTGGCATGAATCGTTTCCGGCTCATCGCGACCTTCAAGATGCGAAGACCAGACAGAAAGCCGGGGGAGGCAGAGCCACGGTGAGCAGATCGCTGGCCGAACAGGTTGCCTGAGAAAGCCCGATCGCTGGACAACATCGTCACCGCGCGCCTCTGGCGATCCCTGAACCACGATCCCATGGCCTTTCAGGCGGCGGGGCGGGCGGGCCGGTTCCTCGGCTTCGGCTCTTGCCCCCGCGCGGGGGGCCGGTTCCGAGACCCGCGCGCCCTGCCCGCCCGTGGTTGGCCATACCCCCGCCGACCAGGCCCGCGCAGCCGACGAGGTGGAGGCGGTGCCGGAAGGCGCCATCAGGGTCCGGATGCTGGGCGACCATGCCGTGCTGCGCGATCAGGCGTGGGTGTGCCGGTGAAGGCCGGGCGGGCGGCAGCGCTACTGCAGGCTCCGGACGACTCCGAATATGCGGATCCCTGTTCAGTGGGGAATTCAGGGCCTCGCGGTGATAAGCGGGCGCATTCACCTTCGGCGGCACATGCGCCCGCCTGCTTCGATGGCCGGACACCGACCATTGGGCTGGTGAAACCTCAAACCAGCCTGGCGGGCTCCGAGCGGGTTCGCCGCCATCCCCACCGCCGCATTCGATCCGGCCCCATTTCACGCATTCGGGCCGGCGTCTCCCGGGGGATCCCGCGCTTTCGGGTCCGGGTCCCCGTCGTCGACAGCACGCTGACCTGCGAACTACGCGCCTTTGTTGCTTCCCGCCTCCGTCGAGCAAACTGGCTGCGCGAGGCCCGCGACGATCTGTCGAAACTCGCCGAGGATTTCACCGTGGTTCTTGTCGAGGTAGCGGGCGAGACGGTCATTCTGCAAAAGCCGCTCGACATAGCGACCGGCCACCACCAGCCGAAGGTGATCGGGTCCAAGGGTGCCTTCGATCAGCTTTATGTTCTTTTGCAGGTTGGCCATCTCGGCCTTCATTCGCTCGGCTTGTTCGCGTGTCACGCCTGCAGGTGGCTTCTTTGTAGCTGGGTCAACCAAGTCTGTGGCGTCAGATGCTGCGAGGATCAGGCAGGTGAAGATGCCGAAGAAGCTGGACCTTGATGGGTTGGCACGAGAAGCGACGGCGCGGCTCCCGGGGGCGATCTTGGGGGCCTGGAAGGCGTGACGGCTTGATTTGGACCATATGATAGTCCATATTATGCCCATCACGGGAGGCCGCCATGCAGATATCCATCACCGAGGCCAAGGGCCATCTGACCGAACTCGTGCGCCGTGCCGAGGCGGGAGATGAAGTTGTGCTGACACGACATGGTAAAGCTGCTGTCAGGCTGGTTCCCGTCGTCCCAGCGGTGACACGCGATCGCCGCCGCGCGGTCATGGAAGCTGCACAGCGCAGCGCCATGGCAAAGATCACGGCTGGGGCGAGTGCCGCCCGCAGCCAGGACTTCCTCTATGATGACGATGGCCTGCCGAAGTGATCGTCGTTGATACATCTGCCTTGATGGCAATCCTTCTGGGCGAGCCCGACGCAGACATCGTGATGCAGGTCCTCAATGAAGCGGAAGCCCTCTGCATTTCGGCGGGAACGCTCGCTGAAGCGATGATCGTCGCCGATCGTCGCTCGGTGGGCGCCGAAATGCAGCAGCTGGTCGAAGGGCTGGGAATTGAAGTTGTCACGGTGACACAGTCAGGGGCCGATGCCGTAGCGGCCGCCTATCGGACTTGGGGAAAAGGCATCCATCCGGCCGCGTTGAACTTTGGTGATTGCTTTGCCTATGGACTGGCGGCGGAACGAAACTGCCCCCTTCTTTTCGTCGGGGACGATTTCGGCAAGACCGATGTGAGGCTTGCCTCACCGCGCCGCGACGAACCCTAATCTGGCAACTGAAGCCCAATCACCGGCAATCGGTCACCGTCGCTGAGCGCCTGGTTCAACGCAAGAAGCCGGGATCTGGAAACGAGGCGCTGGCCGACCCACGATGCAGGCAACGTCGCGATCACCGGATGCTCGGGCCCGTTGTAGAAAACGGTGCCCTTGCAGCGGTCGAAATCGAGATCGAAAAACAGGAGATGATCTGCCCGGGTTTCCACTGGGCGAAATGCTGGCCCCAAACCGCGGCCGGTCGCTTTGACCTGCACCGTCTTTCCGCAAGGGCTACGACCATCAATGCCAGGGTGAGACTTGTTGCTCACCAGCTTGATCCCGAAAAGTTCGACCGCCAGCGCCTCTCCGATATCGCCCACAAGGTTCCCGTCCAGCGTGTACTCGAGACTGACCTCGTGGCCGCCGCGGGCGAGCAGGTCCTTGTAGTAGTCGCGGACACGGTTTCGGGCGGCAACCAAGTCGGCAATGGCCGGAGGCAGATCGAAAACGTGCATTCGCTATCCCATACAAGCAGTTGAACCATCTCGTGCGAACCTAGCCGCCAAGCGCTGAGTTGTCCAAGCGACAAGAAAAGGCCACGCGCAAGGCCCTCTGGCCCAAGAGACCGATCGGACCCCAACCCATGCCCACCCAATCCACGGCCGAGCGCCTGCTCGCGTCGCTCTATACCCTGTTGTCCGGCGCGATGCCGCCAGGGGCCAAGGTGATGCGCAATGCGATCCTGCCCGAGAAGGTGCCTGCCGCCGGGGTGGTGATCCTGCGCGATGGCGATCCGGGGCCGCCGGAGGTGTGGCTCTCGCCGCCAGGCTACTACTACGAACATCGGGCCGAGATCGAAGTGGTGGTTGATGGAACCCCGGCCGCCCGGGATGTGGCCTTCGACGCCCTCCGCCTCGCGATCGGCACGGCGCTTGCGACCGACCGGACGCTGGGTGGCCTTTGCGACTACATCACGCCTGAAGCGCCGGAACCGGTGCTGCTGGCAATCGACGGCAACGAGGGTCTGAAGGCCGCGGTGATCCCGGTGGTCATCGCCTACGCCACGACCGACCCGCTTCTCTGACCCCACCCCCGAAAGGACTGACCCATGGCCCGCCAGCCCGGCGCGCGGACGCAAGTCGCGTTCGCCTTCGAATCCGTTTACGGCACGCCGCCCGCCAGCGGCTATCGCCGGATGCCCTTTGCCACAACGACGCTTGGCTCAGAACAGGGCCTCCTCTCGCCGGAACTTCTGGGCTACGGCCGCGATCCACAGGCGCCGATCCGCGATGCGGTGAACGTTGACGGCGATGTCGTCATTCCGATGGATGCCGAGAACCTCGGCTTCTGGCTGAAGGCGATCTTCGGCCAGCCCGCGACCACTGGCACCACGCCGCGGACGCACACCTTCCAGTCGGGCGGCTTCACGCTGCCCAGCATGGCGATCGAGACGCAGATGCCCGATGTGCCACGGTTCGCGATGTATTCCGGTCTCGTCGCCGATCGCATCCAATGGCAATCGCAGCGTTCGGGGCTGTTGACGGCGACGGTTGGTCTGATCGGCCGCGGCGAGACGGTTGCGGCCACGACGGCCGCCGGTGTGCTGACCGATGCCACCCTGCCCTTGCAGCGTTTCGGCAATTTTCAGGGGTCGATCACGCGGAATGGCGCGGCGCTGGGAAACATCGTCTCGGCGCAGGTGTCCTATGCCAACAACCTCGACCGGATCGAGACCATTCGCAACGACGGCCTTCTCGAAGGGCTCGACCCGTCGATGGCGGCCCTCACCGGATCGATCGAGGCGCGCTTTGCCGATCTGACGCTGGTGAATCAGGCGATCGCTGGTGACCCTTGCGAACTGGTTTTCGCGTGGAGCCTCGGAGCGAACGCGTCCCTCACCTTCACGGTGCACGCCGCTTACGGTGACGGTTTCGCTGAACGGGGTGAGCGGCAACTCGACGATCTGGCCATGATCCGCCCTGAGCAAATCCGCGACGTGGCCGAAGCGCTTCGCGCGATCGCCGTGATCGAAGAGCGGATGATCCGCCTCGACGAGAACATCGCCCGCATCGGCGCCGCCGTCGGCCGCCTCGAACAACAGGACCGCACCCCATGAAGACCCTGCCCGCAGGTTTCCAGGCGCATCTGGATGAAGGAACCACCACCCTTGCGTGGTGCTGGCGCTTAAAACGCCGGGACGGCGCCGTCTTCGGCTTCACCGATCATGATCGGGTGCTGGCCTTCGCGGGCACCAGTTTCGAACCCGAGACCGGCTTTGCCGCCAGCGAGATCAGAAGCCTCGGCGATCTGTCGGTTGACGCTCAGGACGTCCAAGGCGCGCTGCGGTCTGACCGGATCACAGAGACCGATATCGCCGACGGCCTCTGGGACAATGCCGCGGTCGAAGTATGGCTGGTGAACTGGCAAGCTGTCAGCCAGCGCGTGCTCATGCGTCGCGGCAGCATCGGCGAGATCAGGCGGGGCCGTCATGCCTTCACGGCGGAAGTGCGGGCGCTGGCGCATCTTCTGAACCAGCCAGTGGGTCGGACGTTCCAGTATTTCTGCGACGCGACGCTGGGCGATGCGCGCTGTGGGGTGAACCTGACGAGCGCCCTGTATCGCGGCACGGGGTCGGTGACGGCCACGGTCGGCGACCGACGGTTTACTGTCGCAACTGGTCTCGGCGCCTTTGCCTCGGGGTGGTTCGATTTCGGGGTGGTGGAATGGGCCACAGGCGCCAATACCGGCGCCGGGCGGAGGTGGCAAGCCACACACTCGCCAGCGGCACGGCAACGATCACGCAGATGGAAGCTTCGGTGCGCCCGATTGTGCCGGGCGACGCCTTCGCGATCACGGCAGGCTGCGACAAGCGCCACGCCACCTGCCGCGACCGCTTTGGCAATGCGCTGAACTTCCGGGGCTTTGCGGGCACGGTCGACAAGACGGCCGCAGCAGGAACGCAGGTTGCATCCTTCTTTGGCACCGCAGCGCCGGGGCAGTTCGCGGTATCGAGCACGACGGTCAGCTTCACAGGCAGCCCCAGCGACTGGGGCCTGCGCCGGATGATCCTGCATTACGCCCACCTCTGCGCGGCCGCCGGGGGCGTCGATGCCTTCTTGATCGGCACCGAGATGCGTGGGCTGACGCACATCCGCTCGGGGGCGTCGACCTATCCGGCTGTCATCGCCTTCGTGCAACTGGCCGCCGATGTCAGCACCATCCTCGGGCCTGCCACCAAGGTCAGCTACGCCGCCGATTGGTCGGAATACTTCGGCCACCAACCTGCCGACGGTTCGGGCGACGTGTTCTTCCACCTCGATCCGCTCTGGGCCTCGCCCAACATCGATTTCGTGGCGATCGACAACTACTTGCCGCTCTCGGACTGGCGCGACGGCGATGATCACCTCGACGCCCTGGCCGGATGGCACGGGCCGCACCAGACTGCCTATCTGCAAGCCAACATCGAAGGCGGCGAAGGCTACGACTGGTTCTATGCCTCCTCGGCCGACAGGATTTCTCAGACGCGGACGGCGATCACCGATGGTGCCGGAAAGCCTTGGGTCTTCCGCCCGAAAGACCTGCGGAACTGGTGGGGCCAGCCGCATTTCAATCGCCCGGGCGGCGTTGAAAGCGGCGGGCCGACCGCCTGGGTGCCGGGGTCAAAACCGATCCGGTTCACCGAAGCAGGCGCGCCTTGCGTCGACCGCGGCACCAACCAGCCGAATGTCTTTGTCGATCCCAAATCCTCGGAATCCCTGCTGCCACATTTTTCACGCGGCTGGCCCGACGAGTTCATCCAGCGCCGCTATGCCGGAGCCCTGATCGGCTATTGGGCCAACCCCGCCAACAATCCCTCGGCGTCCCTCTATTCCGGCCGGATGATCGAGACCGCCGAGATTGCCCTTTGGACATGGGACGCCCGCCCCTTCCCGGCCTTCCCGGCCCGCAGCGATGTCTGGTCCGATGCCGAGAACTGGCGCCTCGGGCATTGGCTCACGGGGCGCGCCGGGGCAACCGGCCTTGCCGAACTCGTCGCCGAACTTTGCGCCCGCGCTGGGCTCGCCGCATCTGACCTAGACGTCACCGATCTCGCCGGGTCCCTGCCGGGCTTTGCAGTCAATGCGATCGAAAGCCCGCGCGCTTCGATCGAGACCCTCGCACGCCTCTTCGGGTTCGACGCCTTCGAGGCCGAGGGCAAAATCCGGTTTCAGATGCGGGGGCAACGGCCCGTGGCCACGATCACCCTCGACAACCCCGCCACGGCCGGGGCACGAGTCGTTGTGCTGGATGGCGGGGTCAAACCGCTGCCGATCGGCAGCGCGGATTATGGCGCACCCTGGAACTGGCGGATCGGGGCGTCGAGCAAACCTGCGGGCGATCCCGCAAACCTCGCCGTCAGTTTCGCGCCCTCGGCTCGCGGCTTGCGTCCTTGGCAGCCCTGTCACGCCCGGCGGGTCAACCTGCCCGGCGGCGATATCGTCCTCAGCTGGACTCGCCGCACCCGCGCCTTTGCGGGCGACAACTGGGCCCTGACCGAGGTGCCGCTGGGCGAAGCGGCCGAGGGCTACGAGATCGACATCCTCAACGGGGCGGTGATGGTGCGAACGGTGTCCGGCCTTACGTCGCCCGCTTTCACCTACACGGCCGCTATGCAGGTGGCCGACTTCGGCGCCCCGGTTTCCGCGCCCCTCGCCCTCAGCATCGCGCAAACCGGCGCGCTGGGCCGCGGCGCGATCCTCGACGTCACCCTTTGATCCGGAGGCTCCATGGCCGACACACCAAACCTGCGCCTCAGCTTCCTCGAGGCGAACCAGGCGCAGAAGCACATCACCGTCAACGAGGCCTTCCGTGCCCTCGATGCCCTCGTGCAGCCCGCTGTGGAAAGCACTGGTCTCAACACCCCGCCAGGATCACCGGTCGATGGCGCCCGCTATGTAATAGGCGCCGCGCCCACGGGCGCCTGGGCGGGTCAGGCCTTTGCGATCGCCGCCTGGCAGGACGGGGCCTGGGCCTTCTATCCCCCGGCCGAGGGCTGGTCGGTCTGGGATCGCGCGACGGATGCTTCCCTGATCTTTCTAGGCGGTGTCTGGGTTAGGCAGGCGTCGCTTCCCTTCCCCGACAACCTCTTCCGCCTGGCCGACGATGCCGATCCGACCAAGCTGGCGGCCTTCGATCTGTCCGGCCTCTCGGCAGGCACCACACGCGTTTTCACCCTGCCGAACCTCTCGGCCACTTTGGCGCATCTTGGCAACGCGGCGCAGACCTTCGCGGGGGCGACGACGTTTTCGAATGCGGCGGTCACGATCGGCACGGCGATGACGACCGCCACTTATGGCATCGGCACCGGCGGCACGACGACCGGGATCACCAAGACCTTGAACCTGGGCACTGGCGGCGCGGCCGGGTCGACGACGGTGATCAATCTCGGCTCGACCACTGCCGGGGCGCTGGGAAGCACGATCATCAACACACCCACGGTGACCTTTGCGGCCAGCGTCACCGCGATCGGTGCGGCGGCCGCGAACGTGACCGCGCTGGGCCTGGGCCTGGGTGGCGCCTCGCCCGATGCTTCGAACCGGCTCAGCGTCAATGCCGCCGCCACGCTCCTGAACAATGCGGGCGGGTCGCATGAGGCCACGATCAACAAGGCTGCGGCCGGAAATGATGCCAGCCTTGCCTTTAAGACGGGGTTTTCGGCGCGGGCGCTGTTTGGGCTACTTGGGTCCGACGACGTGACGCTGAAGGTTTCGCCGAACGGCTCCACCTTCTTCGACGCCTTCGTGATCGATCGCGTCACAGGTCGGGCCGAGTTCCCCGAACCCCTGATCCTGCCCGGCCACTCGGCGATGCCCGCCGCGCCGCCCCCCGGAAAGCTGGCCCTCTACGGTCGCCAGCGGGCAGGTGCGCCTTGGCTGGAAGTCGTTCGGCCAACGGGGCGGGATTTTCCGCTGCAACCGCATACCGGCCTGAACCGCGTCGGCACTTGGGCCCCGTCAAGCAGCACCACGATCGTTGCGCAGGGCATCCCGCTGACCAGTGTCGGCACCATCAGCCACCCCGCCCTGTCTGCGGCCTCCCTTCTGACCAGTTCGCGGCGGTGGCGCGCGACGTCCGCGGCAACGGCGAATTCGGTGGCCGACCAACGATCGGCCCTCACGGCATGCTGGCGCGGCAACGCGGCCGGGCTTGGTGGTTTCACCCTGATCACGCGGATCAGCCTGACCACCTTGCAGCCGACAGGGATCGGTTTCTTCGGCCTCTTGGCCTCGGTTGCCGCCCTGGCCACGACGACGGTCCTTTCCGCGCTGGTGGAGGCGATTGTCGGAAGCCTGCGGTGGCGAGGTTGGGGCGTCCCTTGTCGCAGGCGGGCTCGCGCTGGCGCAGGGGGCGGTGAACTTTGCGGCGGGGTATGTAGTGAGGGAGACGAGTCACCACGGGGACACAAAAGGTTCAAACCGTTAGCGGCGGTGATTGAAACCGACCGCAGCCTATGACATCGTGAAGCAGCAGGGGCGGAAGTAAACAAAAACGGTCAAAATGAATCAGCTTGCATTGAAAGCGGCTTCTCAGAATGTTCACGATGAAGCAGCAGCGCAAGCCCCGCTCGCCAATGACCTGAAGGACCGTCGCTCGCAAGAACTGGTGTTCGCACTCGTTGGTCCACTTGGTTCCGGCTGCACTACTGTAGCAAACGAACTCCACAAACTCCTGAAAAACGAGTACCTGTATCTCGCCCCGAAGATCATTACAATTTCAGACTTCATCCGCGAGGGCCTAAAGAAAAAGGGCAAGCCCCTGCCTTCGCGGGAAACTGGTTTAGACAACTACATTGCCGCTATGCAAGATGCTGGCAATGATTTGCGCGAGGAGTATGGCACAACTTACCTGATCGAAAAGGCGATTGAGGCGATACATACTGAGCGAAAGAGAGCTGGTGGATATAGCGATGGGATAATTGTTCCCACGCGAATCGCATATATCATTGATTCGATCAAGAATATCGACGAAGCCGAACTCCTTCGAGGCGTTTATGGCGACTCACTTATTCTTATTGGCGTGTTTGCACCAGATGCCATCAGGAACAAGCGACTCAAAATTAAGGAGGGAAAGAAGCAAACCTTTGTTGAGATTCTCAAGAGGGATCAAGGCGAAGAAGCTTCTTTTGGCCAAAAGACACGTAAAGTTTTTACAAGCTCTGACTTCTTCATCTGCAATGACGCTGATCTATACCGGCTTAACGAGAAGATCGAACGCTTCGTTGAGTTGGTTTTTGATGTTGGGGTTCATACTCCAACCCGCGAAGAAGCCGCAATGTATAAAGCAAGCTCTGTTGCTGCCAATTCCGCATGTATGTCTCGCCAGGTTGGCGCGGCAATTGTTTCGTCTGCGGGTGAGTTCATTGGGGTCGGGTGGAACGACGTGCCAAAGTTCGGCGGAGGTCTTTACAATGAAGACGATCGCTACTCCAGCACTCAGGACAATCGGTGCTACAACTGGGCTGATGGTGAGTGCCATAACGAGATGCGCAGGATGGAGATCATCACCGACGTTGTGCAGAAAATTGTTGGCGCTGGTCTTCTGAAGAAAGGTACGGGCCCAGAAGATGTAAGAAACGCCATCGGTGGAACTCGCATTAAGGATTTGATTGAGTTTTCTCGTTCCATTCATGCAGAAATGGAGGCAATTGTCTCTGTTGCGCGCGAAGGAAAGCACTCTCTCGTGGGCGCGACGTTGTTTACGAATACCTATCCGTGCCACAATTGCGCCCGCCACATAGTAGCGGCCGGAATTAAAAGAGTGGTCTACATTGAGCCTTACTTGAAAAGCTTAGCGACCCAGCTTCATGAGGACGCGATAACCGAGGTTCCGCACGATATAGATGAAGATGGCAATCGGGTTAAGGACGCAGCACCGCAGACTAAGGTGTTCTTCCAACAATTCGACGGGGTTGCCCCAAAGAACTTCCTCAAACTTTTCTGCCCTCTTGCTGAACGCAAAGAGAATGGACGACGTCGGATTGATGACAAGACTTCCGTGCTGCCTATGCTGATGATCGCACTCGACGGTCCAGCAACATACGAGACAAAAGTTGTGGCTGATCTTGCTATTAAAGAAGGAAGCGTGTGATGGCACAGCAGGATGATAAGCTGCATTCGCAACAGCTTTCCTTTAGCTTCAGCGCTGGCGAAGGCAAACTCGAGACCAAGAGTGCGAATTCTTCGGCGACTGTTCAGCACTTTATGAACCGTGAGGCCTTGAGCATTAGGCGAGAAGCAATTGAGCGCGTCAGGCGCGATGGAATATTCCCAGTTCACGTCCGAAAGAAGTAGAGTTTAGATAGCGTGACCCGATCAAGTCAGGCCAAAATGTACGACCCTAGACGGGCGGTTCAAGGTGCAATTTCCGCACTATTCGACAAGCAGTGCCATCCAAACTTGGCGAAGCGTTGATGGCACGGGTAGAATTCGACAGCACTAAGAAGCCGCTGGACGACCTTCTGAAACGGGCGCGCGATGGTCTGATCCAGCTGCCGGATTTCCAGCGTGGCTGGGTCTGGGATGATGAGGGCCTGCGTGGCCTCCTGGCATCGATTTCCCGCTCCTTCCCGGTTGGCGCGATAATGACATTGCAGGCGGGCGGCGAGGTGAAGTTCAAGCCTCGCCCCATTGAAGGCGCGCCGCCTGGCAGCGCAAATGTAGCGCCGGAGTCTTTGCTTCTGGATGGGCAGCAGCGGCTGACATCGCTGTATCAGACGACGATGCGCCGAAGCGTTGTCGAGACGATGAACACCAAGAAGCAGAAGATCAAACGCTTCTACTACATCGATATGGCGCGCGCCCTGGACGAGGGCGTTGATCGGATCGACGCCTTCGTAGGAATCGCCGAGAGCAAGATTGAGACGCGGAACTTCGGTAAGGAGGTCGTTCGGGATCTGACGACCGAAAAGGCCGAGTTTGAACAGTGCATGTTCCCGACCAACCGCATCTTCGATTGGAACGACTGGCTGACCAAGTTCGCCGCATACTGGCAGTACGCCCCAGACAAGATGCAGTTCTGGTTCAAATTCCTGAACGAGGTGCTGTCTGCCTTCCACCAGTATCAGATGCCAGTGATCGAGCTTGGCAAAAGCACAAGCCGCGAGGCCGTCTGCCTTGTGTTCGAGAAGGTGAACACGGGCGGCAAGAAGCTCGACGCGTTCGAACTGCTCACAGCGATCTATGCGGGTGAGGAAGAAGGATTCTTGCTTCGCGAGGAATGGACCAAGATCGCCAAGTCCCTGAAGGACGCGATCGCCCTCAAGGAACATCCGCTGACGCGTTTGCAGCCGACCGATTTCTTTCAGGCGCTGGCACTTCTGTTCACCCGGGATCGCCGCCTAAATCATCTGGCGGCGCAGTTGCCCGGCGATGCCCCGGCGATCAGCTGCACCCGCGATACCGTGCTCAGCGTTCCGCTGGGCGCCTACAAGCAGTATGCGGGCGCGCTGGAGGAGGGGTTCAAGAAGGCCGGGAAGTTCCTCTTCGGTCAGAACATCTTCTGGTTCAAGGACGTCCCCTATCAGTCGCAACTGGTGCCGCTGGCAGCCATCCTCACGGAACTTGGCGATCGCTGGACGCAGGAGGCGGTGCGCCAAAAGCTTGCTCAGTGGTACTGGTGCGGTGTTTTCGGGGAGCTTTATGGCGGGGCGATCGAGACCCGTTTCGCCAAGGACCTTGCCGATGTCCTCGCCTGGATCGATGGCGGGCCGGAGCCGACAACGGTGAAGGACTCAGCCTTCCGGCCGGAACGCCTCAAGACGATGACTTCACGTCTGTCCGCGGCCTACAAGGGTGTTCATGCCCTGTTGATGCATAAGCAGGCGCGGGATTTCCTGTCCGGGCAAAGCTACAACCAGACCAGCTATTTCGACGAGGCTGTCGACATCCATCACATCTTCCCGCGCGCTTGGTGCCAGAAGATGGGAATCCCGCGCGAGCGGTATGACACGATCATCAACAAGACCCCTCTGAGTTCAAAGACCAACCGGATTGTCGGCGGCGATGCCCCGTCCGCGTATCTGGCGCGCTTACCCAAGCAGGGCGCTGCATCCGATGCAGCCGTCGACACTCACCTTGAGAGCCACATGATCGATCCGCGGCTACTGCGGGCGGATGATTTCGAAGGCTTCGTCGGACGGCGCCAGGAGGCGCTGCTGGGGTTGATCGAGGCCGCGACAGGGAAGGCGATCTACCGCGGGGTAGCGACGGACGAGCCTGTTGAGGACATGATCGATGACGAGGCTGAGGGGCTTGAGGCGGCCGAATAGGCCGCCTTTCCTGTCGACCTTTGCCCGGTGCGGTTTTCGCCCGTTCTCGATCCTGCTGACCTACTATCCCGCTGATCTTGCACGCGGAATCCGTCCGTTTGTTGACCTATTGTTGACCCGCCGTGGGTAACGCAAAAAGCCCCGCGGTGAGGCGGGGCGCATATCATTGATAAAGCTAGTAATTTTTGGTTGCGGGGGTAGGATTTGAACCTACGACCTTCAGGTTATGAGCCTGACGAGCTACCGGGCTGCTCTACCCCGCGCCAATTGCATCGCGTTCATG
>NZ_JAKGGD010000010.1 GCF_021556615.1 Paracoccus salsus | reverse complement strand
GAAGTCGCCAAACTCCACCTCGACCATACACCTCGATGGCCACCTGAGATTACACCGAACGAGCCGGTGAAATTACACCACGTGCTCGGACATTACCCGCGATTCCGTCCTCCGGGATATACGTTTCGATCTCTCCATCTAGGGTATACTTCGGCAAGAAGTCCTTCAGCAGAGTTATCTCTGCGAGCCTATTTCGCTCCTTTGCGTCCTGCTGCCTAGATTTCTGCAGTGAGAAGAAGCCGACTATGGAGAAGACGAGAAGAAAAAAGGTCGCGACCGCTCCGATAATCTGGGCAATGTTACGCCAGTGTTCCGTATTTTCGCGGTGGCGAGCCTGGCAGTCCTTTTCTTGTCGTGAAGCTGGGTCTTCCTCGTGTTGTGGCTGCGTCTCGCTCATGAATCACCATCAGACGCCAAGAAATAGCCACCCGCTGCCGCGCCAACAAGACCACTAAAAATTAAGACATGCTTCCATTTTGCAAAAATAATTCCACCCACAGCGTTGCTGACCTCTCACAATGCTGTTTCAGAATAACACAGGTAAGTTGCGACTACATGCCAGAATCTCTGGACAAAAATGGTCGTATCTGACCCCCCCCCACTCATGCTGTGGCCACATCAGGAGGTTAGCATGGACAATACCCAAAGGCAAAACCGACGTTGTTTTGGCACGTTTATGGCTAGTCGTGGGAGCGGCCGTTCGCTGCACTCGGACGAAGTGGTAGAGAGGGCTCGAAGCCAGCTTTCGCTGCTCTTAGCAGGGAGGTCCGCACTGTCAGCTTGGCTGTTGCTGGCAGCCGCCCTTTGCTTCGCTGCGGCCTGGCCCCGGCCGATCCTCGGCCGGGGCCAGGCACGATTGTTGGGCCGGATGGTTCTCGCTGCCGCGCCCATGGCGCGGCTCGGCGCGAAGCGCCGGGCCTGTCCTGTCTCCCGGCGTTCAGCCGGGGGTCCGGACGGGGCAACCCCTGCCACCTCGCAAAAGAAAGGCCCCACGAGGATCGCGGGGCCAGTCAACCTTCGTCGCAGAAGGATTGAGGTCAGCCTGCCCATGATCGCATGGCCGCGCAGGTTCACGCGCCGCAGGGTGAAGGACAGGGCATCGAGGGCGATACGCCCGGCCTCAAGTCTGTGCAGGAAATCCAGCAGATAGACCGGATCGGCGGGATAGGGCGCGGCGTCCCACGCCGCCCGGACCCTGCGCCGCTGCCGGGCTGGCACGCCGCCACTGATCGGCGCGGCGCTGGCGGTTGCGGGCCTCGCTGGCGGCCCAGGCATTCGCGCGATCCTGCATCACATCGTCAGAGCTTTTCTGATGGGCCGCGATCTCGGCGGCGAACAAGGGCAGCGTCTCGCGCTCGGCTTTCTGTCCGCGGGCCAGCGCGGCTCGCTTGCGGGCGGTGTCGGTAAAGGGGTGACGGGCCGATCTGATGAAGCGCATGGGTCAATCGTCCTGTGCGGATCGTGCGGCGACGGCCTCGATCCCGGCCCTGATGCGGCGCAGATCTGGCCGCTCTGGCCCGTGAACGGATGAATCTCGTGATCTCCGGGGCCACCGACAGCGGCAAGACCGCCCTGACCCGGCGCTATATCTCCTTCATCGAGCCGGACGAACGCATCGTCACCATCGAGAAGGGTGTCGAGCTGTTCCCGACGCAGCCCAATAGCCTGATGCTGCAATCCGAACTGGACCCGTCGAGCCCGCGCAACCCGACAAAGCTGCTCCAGGCGTGCCTGCGTCTCAATCCACGCCGGATCATCCTGGGCGAGCTCCTGGGGCCGGAGGCGCAGACCTTCATGGAAGCGATCAACTCCGGCCACGAGGGCTCCATGACCACGATCCATGCCAGCACCGCCCGCATGGCCTTCGAGAAACTGTCCTCGCTGATCCGCCAATCCGGCGCCCGCATCGACCACAGCGAACTGCTGGAAAACTTCCGCCAGTCGATCCACTGCGTGATCCAGGTCATGGAGGATCGCCGGACCGGACAGCGCGGCATCGCGGAAATCTGGTTTCCCGCGTTGGATGCGGACGGGGCGCCGTAGGGCCGACAGGGCGGTCCAGCGATCGAATATGGTTGAGTGCGGCTCTGCGAGACGCAGCGCCTGGCTGATTACTCTGCGGGGTAGTGCTTGTTCAGCTTGCGGCCTTGTGCGCGCAGGAGAAGGAATCCGCCGCCGGCAACAGCGATGGCGATGACAGGCACGATGAACTCGAAGAACGTCATTCCTTCACCTCTTTTCGGATCAGACCTAGAATATAGTGCGAAAATCCATGCAATGCGAGTCCTGTCACTCCCCACCATAGTGTGGACAGGCTTGCGTTGGCGATGTCCTCGACCAAGGGGCGCAAGATAGCGAAGCCGATCAATCCCAAAGCAACCGCGTTGACGAAGCTTGCAAACAGCTTCACGCGCTCATTATTTGCCGCCAGAGGATCGCGTGCTGTCAGCATGCCCATCACCTTTTAAAGTGTTTCAGACCCCATACATTAAACCTCTGCCCTTCGGACAGCGCCTTATGTTGGTTCCATCCCGTCGCCGGCAGCCGCTTAATAGGGACGAAGGCAAGATCTTGGAGGGGCATGCGAGCGCCCCGTCACATGATGCCGAAAAAGCTTAGCTGCGTCTTGGAACACAGCCTCTTGTCAGGTGCCACCAGCCGACTTTTTTGACAGCTTCGCGTTCATCGCGGCCTCTTTTGCCGCCGCCTCGTCCTTGTCGATCCGGATCGCGTCCTCAATCGTCGTCATCTGATCGTCCAGCTCATCGCGTTCCTTGACTTTTGGCACGCTTGCAGGCCGCCGCTTCTCCTGCGCTGCCGCCACCTCGAACTTCTGCGCCTCGGCAAGCGCCTCGCGCATCTGCCGTTTCTCCACGGCACCCCGCACAACCTGCTGTTCGAGCCGGTCGAGATGCTGCAACTCGCGCGACGGATAGGGATAGGGCCCCTTCTGGCTCTCGAAGATGCGCTTGAAGACCGGATCGGCGTAATAGACGATCTTGTCGGCCAGGATCGGCAGGTGCCCTTCCGGCATCAGCAGCATCTTGGTCTTGGGCAGCCTGCGCAGCTGCGCCGGCGACATCAGCGGCAGTTCTTCGGTCGAGACATTGACGCTGCGGTTCGAGAAGTCGTTCAGCGTATAGCTGTAGGACGCCTTGAAGCCCGTCCGGGTGCCGAGCGCCTTGGTGATCTCTTCCGTGGTCGAATGATCGTTGGGAGAGATATAGATCTTCATCTCGCAGCCGGCGATCAGGCTTTCGACCTCGGCATCGCTGTAGCCCACCGATTTCAGGCCGGGGATCGACTGTGTGACCACCGTCGTGCGCGCGCCGTGACCGGCAAGCTGCTTCATCGACTGCTGGACGATCGGCATGTAGCCGAGCTGGTCGAACTCGTCGAGCATGATGAACACCTGCCCCAGCCCGCTGTCGTGGTCCGAGCTGGTCTGCCGGATCGAGGCGATCAGGTCCGTGAACATCAGCCGGATCACCGCGTTGAGCGGCGAGAGATCGTCCGACTGCACCACGATATAGACCGACTGCCGGCGCGAGCGGATATCGCCGAACCGGATATCGTCCCGGCGTGTGACGGCCTGGATCTGCGGGTTGGCCCACTGCTTCAACCCGCTGTCGCTCATGACCTGGCTGTAGGATTGCCGGATCTTCGGATCGAGGTTGCCGAAATTCGAGAACTCGCGGCGCACGATGGCAATGCCCGATGCCCTCGCGATGGCATTATAGCGGTCGCTGTCGCTCACCCCGATCTCGCTGCCGTCGCCGAACATCAGCGCATGGACGCGGGTCAGCGTCGGATCGCCCATCTCGATGGCGCGCAGGCAGGCGGCGATGAACCACTGCTTGGCGCCGCCAAGGAAGTTCGCGGCAGACCCCTCGCCTTTCGTGACCAGGAAGTTGTCCGCAAGCTTGTCCAGCTCTGCATATTGGCGATTGGGATGCGTGATCGCCGCGATGCGGGCCAGTGGATTGTAGTGATGCGAGCCGTGCTCGAAATCATAGGGCGCGAAGCGAAAGACTTCATCGCCCAGTTCCACCCTCATCCGCGACGTGTTGCGGAAGAGCTCGCCCTTCACATCGAGCACCACCAGCGAGCCATCCGCCAGGAGGCAATTGGGCGTGAGATAGGACACCCCCTTGCCCGAGCGCGTCGGACCGATCAGCAGGCATTGCGGAAAGGCGTCGATCGGCGCCGAGATGAACTCCGCATTGAGCGCTTCCTTCGGCGTGGACTCCACCACCTCCAGCGGCCTGCCGCGCAGCTCCTTGGGCGGGCGCGCGACCTTGCCGAAGATCAGTCCGCCCTCTTCCAGCGGCGTGACGAAGCCGTTCTTGCGCATTTCCTTGATCCCCTGGAAATGCGCGGTGCCATAGCGGGTCGTGGTCGTGCTGTAGATCATCACGCCGATGAACACGATGCAGAGCGCAACCACGCCGAGGAAGATCGCCGCCGCGATCTTCTGCGCCTCGGTCTGTAAGCTGAAATCGCGCAGAATGCCCAGGATCGAGACAGGGCTGCCGCTGAAATCGCGACTCGCTCCGTTCAGCACCAGGCTCGATGCGATCACCGCGATCAGCAGGGTCATGACGATGCCGGCGACGATCCGCACCCGGTCTTTCAGGTCAAGGTCCATGAGGCCCTCCCCTCAGAGCGAGAAATCGTCGCCGGTGCTGCCCTGGCCGAGCACCCGCCGCGCCTTGTGCGGCTCGTCGGCCGCCTCGTATCCCTCGGCGATCTGCTCGCGTGACAGCCCAAGCTTCTCGGCATGTTCCGGCCGCTCCGCCATCGCCATCACCGAGGCGGCCAGCTCGCGCTGGTGCAGGCGGTTCGGCGTGATGGCGTCGAGATCGCGGTAATCCCCCTCGGCCATGCGCTCCAGGCCCTTGGCTCCGAACTCGGCACGAAGCGCCGCCGCGTATTCCCGCTCGCTCTCGCGGTTGGCGAACTCCGGCGCCGCGGATGGATACTCGCGCTCGGTCAGGCGCTGCATGAAGGACCGCAGGTAATCGCTGTCGGGCGACATGATATTGGCCCGCATCTCGCCGCGCACGTCCTGAACCCTGTCGAACATCTCGTCGGCCGAGATCTTCGGGCCGCGCTCGGGATCAACGGCAGAGGACAGCACGCCACGCTTCTGGTCGTCGTTCAGAAGATCGTTCTCGAACACCCCCTTGGCGAATTGCCGGTCGATCCCGGCATCACCCGACAGCTCGTCGAACTTTTGCCAGAAATCCGCCACCGCGCCTGGTCGGGCCTCGAAACTGTAATCCACATTCGCAAGCTCGACCGCGCGCAGGGCCGTCTTGAAATATGCAACACCCTCGTCGCTCAGATCGTCGCCGGCATAGACACGGATATCCCGCTCGGTCACGACCCCGGCCGAGAACATCTCGACGGCTGTCGCCAGCGTCTCCCGGCCAATGTCGCGGCCCTCGGGAACATAATCCCCGGCGCGACGGACCAGCAGATCGCCATCGACATGCAGGCTGTTCGCGATCGGGCCGGGATGCTCGATCCCCTCCACCTCGACGACGACACCGTAATCCTGCTTCACATCCTCAAGGAAATCCCCGATGGCCGTGAAGTGCTTGCCCTGCATGTCGGGCGGCAGCTCCAGGACCTTGTCCCGCATCCGCTCCGCCCACCCATGAATTGCCGCCTCGAAAGCCTCCGGCGTCTCGACATTCTCCAGGACCATCTCGAATTCCTTTCTTGAAATCGGGCTCTGGTTGGCGATGCCCTGGATCATCCGATTCGCGACCTCCGCCACACGCGCGTTGCCCACCAGCTTCGCGGCCTTCGCCACCTCTCCCCACTCATCCGCCTCGTCGATCAACATCGCCATCACGCGATCCGTCAGAGCCCGGCTGCCAGGCGCCCTGCCCTGCCGCCACTGCGCCGAGGATGGCGAATACTGAAGATCGCCGCGCTCGTAGCGCGTCGTCGCCTCAAGATGGACGCCGTATTCCTGCGCCACCGACACCATCAGGTTCCGGAACCCCTGATAGGTGAACGGGGAATCCAGCTTGTTCGACAGGTAGAACCAGCTGCCATTCTCGACCCCACGATTATTGACCAGCACATGCACATGCGGGTGCGTCCGATCCGTATGCAGCGCCGCGACATATTCCCACCGATCATCGGCGAACTCCTTCTCGCCGCCGAACGCCCGCTCACACATTTCCTCGGCGATGGCCGCCGCATCGCGCGGCGCGGTATCGGGCGGAAACGAGATCAGCAGATGCGAGCTGTGCCCGTTTTTGGGCGTCCCGCTCCAACCCTGCTCCCATGCGTCCGCCATCGCCTCAAGCGACGCCTCGGGTTGTCGCCGGTCATCGGTCAGAGCCTCGCTGAAACCGAACGTGTATTGCGCCTTGTTGTTGATGTAATCCATCCACATGCAGCCACAGTCCTTCGTCAGCACAGAAGTCGGCGATTGCCGCCAGATCGTCGATGGCGCCGGTATTGACCGTGCCGGCGGTTGCAATCACGCATGCAGGATGCAACCCGGCCGCCCGGTCATTGGCGACGACCCTGTGAAGGGCCGCCAGATCCATCCGGCAGGCTGCGTCGGATGGCACGCGGCACAGCGCGCGGTTACCCATCCCCATCGCCTCTACCGCAATCTGGTGACAGGAATGGATCTGGTCCGAGCCGTAGAATCGCAGGGGCGCATTCAGGGCGCCCAGACCCAATTCACGCAGGTCGATGCCGGACATCTGGTTGCGGGCCACTGTCAGTCCGATCAGGTTGGCCATGGAACCGCCCGAGACCAGCGTGCCGCTGGATGTCGCCGGATAGCCCATCATTTCCTTCAGCCAGTTGACGACCTGCTTGTCGATCTCGGCTGCGGCATGGTCGCCGCCGCCCAGGTTCGAGCCGATAATGGCTGCAAGGAAATCACCCAATGCGCCGGTGAAGTTGCTCGACCCCATGTACCACATCCAGAATCGCGGATGGATGTTGCCCATCGGGTAAGGCAGCAGGTTTGTTACGAGGTCGTCGTAGACTTCGGCCAGCGGCCGACCTTTCTGCGGCGCCGGGCTGCGGAACCTTGTGCGCACCTCGGGCGGCATGTCCTGCCAGAGAGGGCGATCGCGAACGTCGCGGGTATAGTTGATCGCGTCGTCGACGACACGACGGGCAAGGACACGAAGCGTCTCCCAATCCGCAGGGTCGAGGGTCTCTTCGACCATGTTCGTCTCAGCCGCGTTCGTATCCATTGCCCGCTTTCCCAAGCCGAAACGTTTCGCCCGGATGGATGACCATCAGGACGCGTCAGGGCCGCCGCACCGCCCGCGTCGCCGGTCGCCTCGCCGCCGACCGTCTGGCGGATACGGCATGCCCCTTGGCCTCCCGTCTTCTACTCTGCGGCCATCTGGAAACCTGGCGTCGAAAGCGACAGCGCTGCTTCTTCCTCGGTCATGTCCTCGGGAATCGTTTCGAACAGCGGCGTCGACATGTAGCGTTCGCCCGTATCGGGCAGCATGCAAAGGATGACGGTCCCCGGTCCGGCCCGCTCGGCAATCTTCATCGCGACGGCGAAGGTCGATCCGCCCGAGACGCCCGTCAGGATACCTTCCTTCTGGGCGAGCCGCTGAGCCCAGGCAATGCCCTCGGGGCCGGCAACCGGGATCAGTTCGTCATAAAGCCCGTCATCCACCGCTTCCTGCAAGACATGGGGAATGAAATCCGGGGTCCAGCCCTGGATCGGGTGCGGCTCGAAAGCAGGGTGGCTTTCGGCGGGTGAGTGATCGGAATTGCGCGCCTGCGGATGGCCGCTGCCCAGAAGCTGCGCATTGGCTGGCTCCGACAGGACGATCTTGGTCTCGGGCCGCTCGCGGCGCAGAACGCGACCAACGCCCGTGACCGTGCCACCCGTGCCGTAGCCGGTGACCCAGTAATCCAGCCGCTCGCCGGAAAAATCCGCGAGGATCTCGCGCGCGGTGGTGTTCTCGTGGATGCGCGCGTTGGCCTCGGTCTCGAACTGGTGGGCCAGGAACCAGCCATTCGCCTCGGCCAGTTCCACCGCCTTGCGATACATGCCAAGACCCTTTTGGGCCCGCGGCGTCAACACGACTTTCGCGCCCATCATCCGCATCAGCTTGCGGCGTTCGACCGAAAAGCTGTCGGCCATCGTCACCACCAGCGGATAGCCCTTCGCTGCGCAGACCATGGCCAGCCCGATCCCGGTATTTCCCGACGTCGCCTCGATCACCGTCTGCCCCGGGCTGAGGGTTCCGTTCCGTTCAGCCTCCTCGATGATGCTGATCGCCAGCCGGTCCTTGACCGACCCGGCCGGGTTGAAGGCCTCGACCTTCACATAGATGTCTGTCCCCGCCGGCGCGAGAGAATTGATCCGGATCGCGGGAGTGTCTCCGATGGTTTCGAGAACGCTGTCGAAAAGCCGGCCGCGTCCCGTCGTTGTGCGTCCTGGAACGGTGTCCATTGGCTTCCTCCATTCTGTTTTCATCGACCGACCTATCCGGCCGCGGCATGTCTCAGTCCGCCATGCGCTTGCGCGTCAGGATGGTCCCGGCCATCGCGGTCGAGCGAAGCAGCATGAGCGGCAGCCAGTCAGTGCTGGTGTTCGGGCGGCGCGAACAGGATCAGTTCGACCCGGTCGGTGCCTTCGACATAGGCGTCATGCCCCGCCGGGATTTCAAAGAAATCGCCCGTGCTGATGCGCGTCTCGACGCCCGTGTCGATCATGCGGACCACCAGCTTGCCCGAGATGCAATAGCCGGTGTGCCGCATGGGACATGAGTCGGGTGAGCCGAGCAGCGGTTTCTCGTCAGTCTCCCACGTCCAGCCGGGTTCGAAGATTGCATGCATTCCCGAACTGCCATCGGCCATCTTGACGATGGAGATTCCGCCGCGATCCTTCATGTCCAGAAGCTGATCGGGCGCTTCGAACCGCCTTGTTTCTATCGCATTTTCTTGCATCGTTCTCTCCGTTGAATTCTTGGATTTTTCGCACCCAACGCGATCGCACTCCTTGAGTTTGCCGCATGCGCTTCGGAAAAGCTTGACGGAGTTCTGAAGATTTCCTGTAGAAGACCGTCATTGTGCAGTATGCTCGCGCATGGCATGGACATTTGGAGAGTTCCGACTCGACCCCGAGCGATTCCAGCTTAGTCGCGGCGGTATGCCGGTGCGGGTAGAGCCGCAGGTTCTCTCCGTCTTGATCCATCTTGTCCGAAACCGCGATCGCATGGTGACGAAGGACGAGATCGCGACCGCTGTCTGGCAGGGTCAGGCGGTTTCTGACGCAAGCATTTCCAGCCGGATCCGCTCGGCCCGTCAGGCGGTTGACGACGACGGAGCGAGACAGGCCGTGATCCGCACCGTTCATGGGCGCGGGTTCCGATTTGTCGCCGAAGCGACTGCCCTGGCGCCCGCGCCTGCGGCTTCCGAAAGTATCGTCCATCCGTCTTCCGATCATCCCGGCGGTCGTCCCTCCATGGCTGTGCTGCCGTTTCGGCCGCTCGGCATGTTGCCCGAGCTGGCCATCATGAGCGATGCCATCCCCCATGAGATCATCGAGGCGCTGTCGCGGCTGCGATGGCTTGCGGTCATTGCACGTGGCTCGTCCTTCCGTTTCCGACAGGCCGGCATCGATCTCGATCTGGTATCGACGGCACTCACTGCGCGCTACATTCTGTCCGGCATCATCGAGAGTCCCAGACGCACGATCGCAGTGACCCTGGAACTGACCGACGCAAGCTCTCGCGAAATCCTCTGGGCGGATCGCCTCGTCGCTCCTGTCGATCAGATCGGTGACCTCAGGGCGCGCATCGTGGCGCACCTGATTGCGGCACTTGAGACGCATATTCCATTCAACGAGGCGCGTCTCGCGCGGCTGAATGATCCCGAGAGCCTGGACGCCTGGTCAAACTATCATCTCGGCCTGGCTCATCTCTATCGTTTTACCGCTGTCGACACGGCGCTCGCGCAAGGCTGTTTCGAACGGGCGGTCACGGCCGATCCGCAATTCGCGCGCGCCCATGCGGGACTTTCCTTCACCAGCTTTCTCGACGCCTTCCTGCGTCTGAGCGCCGATCCGGCGGCGGCAGGGCGCAACGCGCGGCGTCACGCCGAAAACAGTTTGGAACTGGACCCGCTTGACCCGTTTGCGAACTTCACGATGGGCCGTTCGTTCTGGCTGACCGACGAGCCCGAGGTCGCCCTCGACTGGCTGGCGCGGGCGACGGCGCTGAACCCCAACTACGCTCAAGGCTTTTACGCCTCGGCCTTCACCGCAATGCTGACAGGAGATGCGCCGGCGACCTTCGGCGCTCTGGAGACCTCGCTGCATCTGAGCCCGCTCGACCCGCTGCTCTACGGCGTCCACGGCGTTCGTGCCCAGATGCTGGTGCAGCAGGAAGAGCATCAGGCGGCGGCTCACTGGGCAGACCGCGCGGCGACCACTCCCGGTGCCCATCACCTGATCGCCATGATCGCGCTTGCTGCGAACAGTCTAGCCGGTCGCCACGACCAGGCAGCGCGGTGGCGGCAAGAGGTGCGCAGGCGCAAGCCCGATGCTTCGGCGGCAGACTACTTCGCCGCCTTTCCGACTCGCGACACCGGATCCCGTGCGCGCATCGCGACCGAGCTGCGTCGGCACGGCTTCTGATCCCTATTGGCTCCATCCGGGACGGCAAAGCCCGGCAGCTCTCAAGCAATACGGCCGTGGTGGAAAATGCCGACCCTGTCCATGACACTGCGGCCGATCGCCGGATCTGCCTTAGCCGGATGGTAGAATATTGATCTTAATCGCACATCGGCTAAGGCTAGACGTCAGGCCCATCGCATCCGCCACTTGCCTCTTCCAGGTCAGTCTCCGTTTTCGCTTCCACACGGATTCCATCAGGAAGAGATCGCATCAGTCCGAAACGAATTCATTGTGTTGGCATGAGAAAAATCTCGTTTACGGCGCAGCGGGCATCTGCATCGAGGGCAAAAATCGCTGCTTTGGCCACATCCTCGGGCTGCAGCTTGTCGGGCTTCGGCTCGTCAAAGAACGCCGTGTCGACCATGCCTGGTGCGATGACCGTGCATCGGCCGCCGAAAGACTTCATTTCCTCGGACAGATTGCCGCCATATCCGTGTACAAACCACTTCGACGCGCCGTAAACCGACCCAGAAATGTGGCGCCTTCCGGCAGCGGACCCGGTCAGCAGAAGATGACCCGCCCGCTCTTTCAGGTGCGGCATTGCGGCCATGACGGTCCAGAGGACGCCCAGAACGTTCACGCCGATCATCCGCTTCCATTCCTTCGGGTCGCCTGCTTCGGTGCCGGCAGCCGACAGCCCCATGCCGGCATTGGCGAAGGCCGCGTCCAACCCGCCGGTCTTGCCAACCAATGTCGCCATCGCCTCCTTCAGGGTGTCCAGGTCGGTCACGTCGCCCGGCAAGGCCATGGCCTTGTCGCCAAGTTCGCCAGCGAGAGCGTCGAGCTTGTCCCTTGATCGCGCGAACAGCCCGACATGCCAGCCCTGCGCAACCGCCAAGCGTGCCGTCGCCGCGCCGATCCCGCTCGAGGCGCCCGTGATGAAAAGTGTCTTCGTGCTCATGTCGCTTCCTGCTGTGTAAAAGGTAAATGGATAGAACGTTTCCGCGCTTTTCGGGGCGCTTCTGAGATGACTTTCGCGGGTTCGGCGAAAGCAGCATCAGATTCGAGTGACGACTCTCTGCAGCATTGACGTCACGGGTAAGGAACGCGTGGCGGCGCCAAGCGTTGCCTACGTCATCGTAAAGGGACCCGCATGTCGGCAATTACCACCAATAATCCCGCGATCGAGAAAGAAATCCAGACCTGCAACCTCATGACCGAACAGGAGGGGACGGACCGGATCGAGGTCTGCCACGCGGCGTTTCTGGAGTGGCGCAGACTCACCCATCACGAACGGGCCCCGTTCCTGACGAAGATCGGCCAGAAGCTGCGCGACCATGCGGACAAGCTGGCCGCATTGATGACGCGTGACACCGGCAAGCTACTGAAGGACCGGCATCTTTAGGTCGAGAGTTGTGCGGCGATCTGTAAGTATTCCGCGCGGCGCGGACCCGACGCGCTGGCCGATGAAGAGCGGACGCACGGGTCCGACCAGAGGCGCGGTGTTGTCAGCTATCGACCCATCGGCGTCATCTATTCGATCCAGCCCTGGAACTTTCCCCTCTCACAGCCGATCCGCGTGCTGGCCGCCAACCTGATTGCAGGCAGCTGTTGCATTCTGAAACATGCCAGAATCTGCACCGGGTCCGGCCTGCGCCGGCGCGAACGCTGCATCGAGGCGGGGCTGCCCGAGGACCTGTTTCAGGTCATCGTCATCGACCACGACATCAGCGACGCGCTGATCGCCCACCCCAAGGTTCGTGGTGTGACGCTTGCGGGAAGCGATGGCGCCGGGCGACATGTCGGGGCCGTGGTCGCGACGGCACTGAAGAAGACCGTGCTCGAACTGGGGTCGAATGACGCCTACCTCGTACTGAAGGATGCCGACCTCGAGACGGCGGCAAAATTCTCGGTCATGGGACGGCTCTTCGTCATGGGCTGGCATTCCGGGGGCGAGATCGGCCAGCACCGTGGCCGGATAATAGGGCCCCCGTGCGGTCCGGCGCGTCGCCACCGCAGAGGAGCGTTGCCCCCTTTGGCGACGCTTTCATCCACTTGTCCCTTGGACCAGTCGAGGCCCTTATCGGAAACCTGCGGCAGGCGTTAGTTGTCCAGGGAGCTGATTGAATGTCTCGCTGCTTTGATGGAAGCCTCGGCTTCGGCGAGGTCACCAGCAAGAAGTTCCGGCGCATGCTGCGCTGCTCCACGCCCATGGCAAAGGGTCGCGGCCACCGCAAGATGGTCCGACCCGAAATCCGGCAGCGTGCGAAAGTCATGCAGCGTGAACTGGGGCTGAAACAGGATCTGGTCGAGTGGCCAGGAGAACAGATAGCTCCCGGTGTCATAAGTCGGGAAAAGTCCGCGTCCGACGCGAGGATCGAGAAGCCCTCCGATCCGCATGGCGCGTCGCGTCGCGCGCTCCCATGGGACGGCGTTGAAATCGCCCGCGAGGATCGTCGGTGCATCCCACTCACGCGCAAGCAGCGCCCCCTGAAGGACATGCGCGTCCCTCATCGCCGAGGTTTGAGAGAACGCGAGGGGCGGACGTGGATGAAGGCCGATGAACCCGATGATCTCTCCGCCAGACAGCCGCAGATGCGCCACTGCGGTCGGCGTGTCCGCGCCGAAGAAGAAGCGGAACTCGGGCGAAGTCAGTTCCAGTTTAGAGAAAAGGTGCATTCCGTAAAAGGAATGATCATCAGGAATACTCTGGATCCGGTAGCGGAAATCCTTGTCAAGGATCGACAGCCGCTCGTCCCACCACGCGTCAGTTTCCATCACCAGCAACAGATCAGGCTCCGTGACGGCGACCTGATCGAGAAATAGTTCGGCGCGTTCGTTCCCGCGTTTCACATTGGCGATCATGACACGCAGGGCACTCCCTTCCGGACAGTCGGGCTGTGCCACCACGGCGGGTTCGACAAGTCTGTTATATGGATGCAGCTTGTAGGCATGGTAGCCAAGTGCGGCCGCGGCACCGAAGATCGCCACCCAACCAAATCGACCCGGATGGCCTCGCAGACCGAAGTACAGCGCCATCAGCACGATCGTGACAAGTGCGAACTGTAACCGCGGAAAATCGAGAAAACGGATCCACCAGATATTGGTCTCGATCAAGGGCAGCAAGGACGCTGTGGTCAGCGCAACCAGAAGCCACAGAACGGTGCCGGCAGCCACCCGTCGATATATGCTTTTTCGATCGCCCACGACATTTTTCTCCACCTGGGCGTCACGTGAACCGGCTGTCGCCGCGACCGGGCGCTGTCATTCCTGGGAGGGACTGGTTGAGCGTCCTGTCAGACAACCATCCGAACTTGATCAGAATTTTTTACCCATGCGGGGAAGCGTCTCGCGTCGCGAGGACTGGATGCAAGTGATGGCCGAGTACGCCGAACGGAAGGAGCGGCGTCCGGCCGCTCCCTCCGCGCAACCCGTTGGTTTGTAACCAGCGGCGCGGGGGCTTACCACCAGCCGCTGTCAACTTCCTTGCGCGATTCGAGCTGCTCTTCGGAAAGCGGGGTCACGAAGGCCAGATCCCCATAGCCGTCTTCAGTGGATCCACCGACAGTTTTCAGGTCGGCCATGTCAATGACGACATGCGCGTCGCCGATATCGAGCCAACCGCCGACTTCTGCGATCACGCCAACGATCGTGCCATCACGAGAAATGACGATATCGGAGATCGAGCCGACTTCTTCCCAGTCTGTATCAAGCGCTTCGTAGTAGCCGGTTTCACCCCAAGCAGTTTCGTCGTATTCCATGTATTGGGTGTAGATGTTGGCACCGATGATATTCTCGGCGCGGATAAAGCGATTGCTCAATTCGTTGTCTACGACGCCGCTGTTGACACCCATCTGGTTGTCCATGTGGGTTTCGGAATGCGCCATCGAAGCACCGCCGAATGCAACGGCAAGCGCGAAGGCGGACGTGGTGAGATGTTTCATAAGTTTTCTCCTTTAGGTCGACTACAAGAAGAACGTCTTTGCGCCGCGACCGTTCCATTTCTTTTAGGTAGTTGGAACCGAAAATCCCGGGTTCCTCTTGGATCGCGATCAAGCCGGCTTGCGTTGTCAGCCGCAGGAAACAGGTCGGTGAGGGCAATCATGCAATCAGGCGACTGCGCCAAAACGTGAGGAGACTCAAAACAATAGCCAACGGCCCTGGCGTGTCCGGGGCAGTTGGCGGCTTGACCGTTTAGGTCAGTTCAACGGCGGCAGATCCAGTGCTCTCCGGATCGTCGCGATCCCGGGTTCGACCATCGCAGGATTGGCACTTGCACCTTCCACCAGCGCGCGCAGCGTCGAGCGTTGTTCGTTGGTCAACTTTTCGGAGTTGTCGATCAGCGCGAGAATCTCGTCGCGGTCAAAAGCTGCCGGCGTAAGCAACTGCTCGGCTTCGGCGCTGTCCGCGCCGTCCGTTTCCGTCGCGGCGGTGTCGGCTCCGGCTTCTGCGGTTGCATCTGCCGTTGCGCCGGGCATGGCCGCGGAATTGGTGGGGTCTGCATCGTTGATGTCGCGGGTTGAGGTCGCCGTGTCTTCTGGATCAAGAATGACGGGCCCATCGGTGGCCGAGTCCACCACAATCGCACCCTCGGTGATTTCATCGCCCACCACCGGGGGCGCGTCGTCGCCCATCCCGGCTTCGTCTCCGCCTGCAATCTCCGCGTCGCCGGTCAACGGGCTGTCGCTCGCGCGGCCCTCTTCACCCACGGCCGGCGCGAGCGGTTCCGTGCCCTGCTCCTCCAATCCCACCTCGTCGGACCGGGTGTTGACCCAGAAGAGTCCGCCGATGATGATGGCAACTGCGATCACGATCGCTATAATAATCCCTGGACGCATGGATTGACCTACCTTTGGCTTTGATCCTGGCAGCGACATTGCGCGGCCACCCTGACCGGTTTATTTGGTCGCGTCGCGGCAGACCACGAGGCGGATGCTTTCAAAACCATCGCGCGCGGTTTTCGTTCCTGTCGGATGGTTCGAATGCGTGTTTCGACCGAAACAGCGGCATCTGGATATTCTGGATATACAGTGCGTGTCACGGGGCCAGTCACCCGAGCCAGACAGGGGGGCCAGACAGCGGGGACAGACATCCGACCTGCGACACCCGTTGCGCGCACGCGACATGTCTTCCGTGCAGGAACAGCGGCTTGCCGTACTTCCGCGAATGAAATGGGAACGTGCCGGGTGGTGAACGGTTGTCAAGGGTATCCAACGAAAGAAGTAGGAGACCCACCATGTTCAAGAAAACCTCGCGCATCGCACTTCTGAGTTCAGTTGCGGCTGTTGCGTTCAGCACGGCGCATGCACAGACCAATGACCAGGCGGACGGCACCCTGGATACCCAGGCTTGCGTTACCCTGGCCGAACGGCTGACCAACGAGTCGGGGATCGAAGCCGACGTCCGCACCCAGGTCGAAGACGTCATCGCTGCGGGCGATGCCAACCAGTGTCGCGTCGTTTTCACCGCCTGGGACGAAGAGGGGACGATCAACCGCGAGTCTCTTGAGCTGGTTGCCACCGATACGGCCACCCAACGCATGATCGTGCAGCAGGAGATCGAAGTCGACGCCGACGTCGCCGTATATCAGCCGCCAGCCGAAGTCGATGTGGACACCGGCACCCCCGAGGTCGTCTGGACCATGCCGCGCCAGAGCGTCACCATCGACGAGAAGGCGCCGCAGATAGTCATCCGTCAGGCCAGGCCCACCGTGAATGTCGAGATCCCCCAGCCGCGAGTCACCGTGATGATTCCCGAACCCGAGATCGTCATTACATGGCCCGAGTCGACCCTCGAAATGTCCGAAGTCAGGCCGACGATCGAGGTTCGCATCCCCGAGCCGGTGGTGAACGTGAACATGCCCGATCCGGTGGTCGAACTGACGATCGGTGGTGAAGGCCCGACCGACCTTGTCGAACTCGAGGACGGCCGGTTCGCCCCGCAAGGCGCCACCGAAGAGGACCTGGCGCCCCGGATCACGGTTCAACAAGGCGAAGCGACGGTGAGCGCCGGCCAGGATACCGAAATGCCCGAGATCGTGTTCAACCGTGGCGAAGCTGTGGTCAGCTACGAAGTCGAAGAGCCGGAAGTGACGGTGACTGCCATCGGTGAGCCGGAGATCCGCGTCTCTGGTGGTGACACCGGTGAGGCGGCCGTCACGGTCCGCGGCGCAGCGGATGAAGAGGAAGACCGGACCGATCCCGAGCAGGTGTCCGATCAGAATCCCGAGCAGGATGCCGATCAGGGTGGCAACTGATCCGGGAGCAGTGACCGGGACATTTGTCCGGCTCTGCCTCACCGCAAGAACGTGGCACCTCGGCCCAACGGCCGAGGTGCCACGAACCATTAAGTGGCAGATCGACAAAGCCGCTTGGACCCATGCGAACGGCGATAGCAAGCCGGACACCGTCGTCCGTGCGGCAACCGGGTTTCGACCCGTTTGCGCAGGGCATCAGCAGGTTCGCCTCGCACGACGCAGATTCACAGGTGGCGTGGGAACTTTGCGGCCTTTGCGAAAATTGATGAAAGGCGACAGGAACGAACCCACCGCGGGAGAACACTCATGGATGCCACACGACCAGTTCTCCGGCCGGGCGAAACCTGCTGGCGGATCGAGACGGCGGATCGCCTGGCCGTGATCGTCGATGCGGCTGACTACTTCAGCGCGCTGCACGAGGTGATGCAAAAGGCGCAGCACAGCGTCATCATGGTCGGGTGGGAATTCGACACGCGGATCGACCTCGATCCGCGCAAGGAGCCGGACGACGCACCGCATAAATTGGGCAGGTTTCTCAGCTGGCTGGTGCGCCGCCGCCCCGATCTGAGGATCCATCTTCTGCAATGGGACGTGGGCCTTCTGGGGACGCTCGGTCGGGGCTCCACGCCGCTCAGGCTTGCGGATTGGCTGATCGGACGGCGCATCCGTCTTAAGCTTGACCACGCGCATGCCAGCGGTGCGGCCCATCATCAGAAGATCATCGTTATCGACGACGCGCTGGCGTTTTGCGGCGGCATCGATGCCACCGCCGAAAGATGGGACACGTCCGAACACGCGGATGACAGCCCGTGCCGGGTCAGGCCCACAACGAAGCGTTCCTACGGACCATGGCACGAAGCGTCCATCGCGGTCGACGGCGCGGCGGCACGTGCGCTGGGTGATCTCGTGCGGAAACGATGGGAGTATGCGACGGGGGAAAAGATCCCGCCACCGCCCGCCGTGAAGCCGCTCTGGCCGGAGACCCTAGAGCCGCTGCTGAAGGACTTCCCGGTCGCGATCTCGCGCACGTCGGCGGGCCATGCGGGGCGCGAGGCAGTCCACGAGATCGAAGCGCTTTACCTTGCGATCATCGCGGCCACGCGCCGCACACTCTACATCGAAAGCCAGTATTTTGCCTCGCGCACCCTTGCCGAGGCGATTGCCGCGAGGCTGGCCGATCCGGACGGCCCCGAATTCGTCGTGGTCAATCCCGAGTCGGCGCAAGGCTGGCTCGAGGAAAAGGCGATGGGCTCGGCCCGGGCGCGGTTGCTGGCGCTTGTCAGGAAGGCCGACGCGCACAAACGCTTCAGGCTCTATACCCCGGTGACACAGGGCGGGACGCCGATCTACGTGCACGCAAAGATCGTCATCATGGACGACACGCTGATGCGGGTGGGCTCGTCCAACCTGAACAACCGGTCGATGGGCTTCGACACCGAATGCGACCTGTCGGTCGAGGTGACAGAGGGCCTGTCGGACGAAGACAGCCTGAGGGCCAAGATCGCGGGCCTGCGCACCGCGCTTGTCGCAGAGCATCTGGGCGTCGCGCCACGGCAATTCGAGCGAGCGGTCGACACGGCGAACGGATCGTTGATCGGAGCCATCGAGGCGACGCGCGGAGACGGTCGGTCGCTGGTGCCGTTCGAGCCGCCCGATTTCGGCGTGATCGCGGATGCCGTCTTGCGGGAAAATGATCTTCTCGACCCCGAGCGGCCGGCCCGCCGGTGGCCCTGGTCCTGAGGTTGATGCAACGCATCAGAACGCGACACAAAGGCGCACGACAGATTATTGGCCTCGAGAGCGGCCCGGGCCGTTCGGCGCACCCCACTCTCACGATGTCAAGCGGATGCCGCACACCTGGTCGCGGGCAGGGGGGACGGAAGCTTTTCAGAAGCCGCTATCGCGACAGCACCGCCGAAACCCGTCAAATCTGCCCAGATGCGGCCAACTCTAGCGCAAGCAAGGTGCCAAGCCCCGCGGGTTTCGGCCCGTTCACGCGATCATCGGGGACGTGGGTCGGCCAGTCATTCATCTAGGGCCGGCGAACGCCGTTGCGACAGGCATTGTACACGTCGCAACATGGCTGCCTGGTGCCCGGCATCAGCCAAGTGTCACGCGAATGGCCTGTGTCTGCCCAGATGCGCAGACGACCATAGGCACATGCAACCGCCCGTCTTCCGGGGGGATGGCCACACCGTCCAGCGTCGCTGCGACGATACCGCGCCCGGAATGCGCGGGGTTGTCGATGGTAATCGCAAGACTGACCGCTCCGATCCTGACGCGCGCGGTGACCTGTGGCCAGTGTTTCGGAAAGCACGGGTTCAGGATCAGGGTCTCACCCGCACGGGACAGCCCGAGGATGCCTTCGATTCCGGCGCGGTACATCCATGCGGCGGACCCGGTATACCAGCTCCAACCCCCGCGTCCGTCATGCGGCGCGGTGGAATAGATGTCGGCTGCCACGACATAGGGTTCGACCTTGTAGCGCGTCGCATCGGCTGGCGTCAGCGCGTGGTTGATCGGGTTCAGCATCGCGAACAGATCGCCCGCCGAGTCCCCGTGGCCCAGCTTGGCGTAGGCAAGGATCGCCCACATCGCGGCGTGGCTGTACTGGCCGCCGTTTTCGCGCAGACCGGGCGGATACCCCTTGATATAGCCGGGGTCTTGCGGCGCGGCGTCGAAAGGCGGCGTGAACAGCAATGCAAGCCCCGGATCGGGACGTATCAGATGCTCGGCCATCGAGGCCATCGCCCGGATCGCCCGTCCCCGATCGGCGGCGCCAGACAGGACGGCCCAGGATTGCGCGATGCTGTCGATGCGGCATTCCTCCGACGTGGCTGACCCGAGGAGGGTCCCGTCGTCATAAGTGCCGCGCAGGTACCACGCGCCGTCCCAGCCGTCTCGCTCGATGGCCTGTTTCACCGCCGCGGCATGGCCCCGCCAGCGACGCGCGCGGGCCGGGTCGCGGGCGTCGGCATGGGGCGCCATGGCGTCAATCGTCGCGATCAGAAGCCAGCCCAGCCAGACCGAGGTGCCCTGCCCAGCTTCGCCTACACGGTTCATGCCGTCGTTCCAATCGCCTGTGCCGATCAGGGGCATGCCGTTCTCGCCGGTCAGGTCGATGGCTTGGTCGAGGCCGCGCGCGCAATGCTCGAACAGGCTCGCCGTCTGGTCCGACACGATCGGCAAGAAGAAATCGTCATGCGCGCCGGGGGGCAGCCTGGGGCCTTCCAGAAACGGCACCATCTCGTCGAGCACGGCTTTGTCGCCCGTGACCGCCACATACTGTGCGACGGCATGGCCCAGCCAGACGCGGTCATCCGAGATGCGCGTGCGCACTCCCTGCCCGGAGTGGGGAAGCCACCAGTGCTGGACGTCACCCTCCGGGAACTGTCGCGCGGCCGCGCGCAGCAGGTGTGCGCGCGTCATCTCGGGGCGGAGCGCTGCAAGCGCCATCCCGTCCTGCAACTGGTCGCGGAACCCGTAGGCGCCGCTGGCCTGGTAGAAGCCGGCCCGCGCCCAGATGCGGCAGGCCATCGTCTGATACAAGAGCCAGCCGTTCAGCATGATGTCCATTGAACGGTCCGGCGTTGTCACCTGCACCGCGCCCAACAGGTCGGCCCAGTGCGACTTCACGGCTTCGAGCGTGACCGCGGGATCGGCGCTGCGGTGGCGCTGGATCAGCGTGCGGGCGGCCCCGTCGCTGTCTGCCTGACCCAGCAGGAACAGCAACTCGACCGTTTCGCCGGGGGCCAGCGTCACGCGTCGTTGCAGCGCGGCACAGGGGTCGAGCGCAGGACCGGTTCGGCCCGATAGCGGGACCTGGCCAATGCCGGCGGGCGAGGCCATGCTGCCGCCAAGCCCCAGAACCTCGGCCCTGTCGCCACTGTGGCTGCTGGTCTCGGGCCCCAGATCGGCAAAGGCCGTGCGGCCCGGAAAGGCGGTCGAGAACGGGTTGCGAGCAAGGATCGCGCCGGTGGCAGGCTCGACGCTGGTGACGACATGGCGCAGGGTCGCGCCGCGCGATGGCCCCAGAACCCATTCGGCATAGGCCGTCACCGACAGGCGGCGCGTCCGGCCAGAGGCGTTGTGCAGCGTCAGGCGCGAAATGCGAAGGGCATCGTCCATCGGTACGAACTGCACCATCTCGGCGTCGATGCCATGGGCGCTGTGCTGGAACCGGCTGTAGCCGAAACCATGGCGCGCAACATACAGCCCGCCGTCGCGGATCGGCAGCGCGGTCGGGGTCCAGGTCTGGCCAGTGTCGAGATCATGCAGCCACATCGCCTCGGTCGCCGGATCGGTGACGGGATCGTTCGACCAGGGCGTCAGCTGGTTCTCGCGGCTGTTTTCCGACCAGACATGGCCGCTGCCGAGGGCCGAGACCTGAAACCCGAAGCCGGGGTTGGCGATCACGTTGATCCAGGGCGCAGGCGTGGTCTTGCCGTCCCGCAACACAATGACATATTCGCGGCCAGCGTCGGCAAAGCCGCCAGTTCCGTTGAAAAACTCCAGCGCCGAGGTATCGAAGGCCGCGGCCGGTGCTCGGGACACGGGCTGCGGCACTGGCGCAACTCCGGCCGTGGTCCTGCGGGCAGCCGGACGGGACAGGCCGGCGATCTGCTGGCCGATGCTGCCCCTGGCAGCGATCAGCACGACGCTGGCCATGGCAAGCAGCATCGCCTTCGCGTCGGGCAGCAGGTCGCTGCGCAGGACATGCACCTTGCCGATCGGTCCGCTCGAGGAAGGATCGGGTGGCGAGCGCGACCCGGACGTGCGCACCGCACCCTCGATCAGGGTCTGCAGGTCCTGCACATAAGAGGCAGCGCGGTCGTTCAGGATCACCACATCGAAGGCGCATTGCCGCATCCGCAGGTATTCGTGCGCGGCCAACAGCTCGAGAAGGCGAGGTACATCATGGGCATCCTCGATCCGGAACAGCAGGATCGGCAGGTCGCCCGAAATGCCATAGGGCCAGAGCGCTGATTGCGGCCCCGCACCGGTCGTGATGGTCGCATGTGGCGCCCGCAGGCGCGAATCGGCCCGGATCAGCATGCCGCACAGGCGCTGGAAATCAGCGGCTGCGGTTCGGGTCACGCCGAGATGGCGCAGCTGCACCTGCGCATGCGTCCAGGACAGCGTGGCGGCCCGGCCGAAGGCAGAAGGATCGCGGCAGTGGTCCACCAGATCCAGAAGCCTGTCGGAATCGTCCGCGACCATGGTCCAGAACGTGACGCGCACGCTGCCGCCCGCCGGCACCAGAACCGAGCGCCGGATCGCAAACACCGGGTCCAGCACCGTGCCCGTCGTTTGCGACAGCTCGACACCCGCCACGGCAGCCTGCCCGATGCTGCTGCCCTGCCCGATGAACCGGGCGCGGTCCGTCTCGAATGCGATCGGGGCGACCTCCTGGCCTTCGACCACTGCGATATGGGCGGCCCAGATCTCGGGATCGTCCGGCGCGCGGCGGCGACGCGTGGCGATGAGGACGCCAAGTTCGGGCAGGAAGTCGGTGACCACGAAAAGCTTGGAAAAGGCCGGATGCGCCACATCCGCAGGCATCGGCGCAAGCACCAGCTCGGCGTATGAGGTGAGGTCGATCTCGCGCGGGGTGCGGCCGGTGTTGGTCAGCGTCACGCGCCGCGCCTCGGCGTCGTCTTCGGCAGAGACGACAATCTCGGTCAGCGTCGTCAGGGATGCGGCCGTGTGGGTGAAAACCGCCTCATGCTCGCTGAACACAGCCTCATGGCAGCTGGCGTCGCCCCCCGCCGGTTGCAGGGCCGCCGACCAGGCCGCCCCGGATATCCGGTCGCGCGCAAGGATGAACGCCCCGTACTGCCCCGTCGTCGGATCGTCGCGCCACCGGGTCACGGCAAGGCCACGCCAGCGGCTGAACCCCGCGCCGGTGGGCGTCAGCATCACGGCGTAGGATCCGTTCGACAGCAGATGCGCGGTCGGCGCGGCCGTTGCCGGTGACAGGAACTGCCGCACCACCGGTGTCCGGTCCGGGTCGGGGGACGCCACCGTGGCCTCTTCCGCGCGCGGTGGCGCTTCGGCAACGTCGCGCGGCGCACGTTCCTGCAACAGCAGCTCCACCGCCATGATCATCGGCTCGGCGTGGAAGCGGGCGCGCAGGCGACCCTCCTGAACCACGTTCGCGATGGCGGTGATGGTCATGCCCTGATGATGCGCCATGAAGCTGCGCACGATGGCGCAGTCTGCGCCTGCGGGAAGGCGCGACGCGGTGTAGTCCAGCGCTTCGTAGAACCCGAACCGCCCCTCGGCCCCGAGGCCTGCGAGACGATCGAAATTGCGCCGTGCGTCGCCGGGCGCCACCATCGCGGCCAACCCGGTCGCATAAGGCGCGACGACGCGGTTCTCGCTCAAGCCCCGTTTCAGGCCCAGGCCGGGCACGCCGAAATTGGAGTATTGATAGGTCATCTCCAGATCGCGGGCGTTGTAGGCCGATTCCGATATGCCCCACGGGATGCCAAGGGCCGTGCCATGGGCCTGCTGGCGGCCCACGATCCGGCGGTTCGTCTCCGCCAGCACGGATCCTTCGGGGGCGCGCATCACCAGCGACGGCATCAGATACTCGAACATGCTGCCCGACCAGGAGATCAGGGCGGCGCCTGCGCCCATCGGCGTGGCCGCGCGGCCGAGGCGGAACCAGTGGCGGGTCGCGACGTCGCCCTTGGCAATCGCGAACAGGCTTGCCAGCCGCGCCTCGGAGGCCAGAAGGTCGTAACAGCTGGGATCGAGCCGGTTGGTGGTGACGGAAAAGCCGATCGACAGGAGCTGCTTGTCCTTGTCGAGCAGGAACCCGAACTCCATGCCGGTTGCAAAATCGCGGGCGAGGCGTTCAAGGGCCGTGAGGCGCGGATCAAGGGTCAGGTCGCGGTCGGCGGCGTGGCTTGAAAGACAGCTGTGCACGGCCTCGACCCAGAAGACGACCTCTGATCCGGCTGCCGCAGTGGTCCGGGCGCGGGTGACTGCGTTGATACTCAGGTCCAGCAGCCGGTCAAGCGGTGCCTGTTCTGCCGCGGCATCGGAAAGCGCTGCCAGCCGGTCGGCCAGGCTGCGATCCGGGGCTTGCCCGTCGGTCAGCGCGCTTTCTGCCAGTCGCAGCGTATCGGACAGGCCGACGCGCCAGTCGGCCTCGGAAACCGGGCTGTGTTGCCAGTCGGCGCAGGCCTGCGCCACGGCGATCAGGTGCCCGGCCAGATTTCCGCTGTCGACCGAGGAGATATAGGCCGGGTCCAGCACGTGCAGATCGTCCGTCGCGTGCCAGTTGTAGAGATGGCCGCGGAACGTCGGCATCCGCCGCATCGTGGCCAGCGTCCGTTCCAGCCGGGCTGTGGCCTCGGCCCGTCCGATCCAGCCCAGATCATGGGCCGCCGTCGTGGCCAGCATGTAAAGACCGATATTGGTGGGCGAGGTGCGCCGCGCCAGCACGGGTCGCGGGGTTTCCTGAAAGTTGTCGGGCGGCAGGTCATTGTCGGCGGCCGTCACGTAGGTCTCGAAAAAGCGCCATGTGCGGCGTGCGACCAGCCGCAGTCCCAACCTGTCCGCATCGGAGAGCAGGGCTGTCTCGGGCGGCGGTCGCGCTCGGCTGACCTGGAAGGCGATGAGCGGGCTCACGAGCCACAGCAGGGCGATCGGCGCAACCAGCGGCCAGGCGACCGGGTTCAGCGCAAGTGCCACGCCGGCCACCACAAGGCCCAGCACGACGCCGCCGGCCATGTCCCGGTACTGTGCCAGCGGGCCCAGACGCCCCCGTTGCGAGGTATGGGCCGAGGTCATCCACTCCAGCAGGTTCCGATGGGTCCCGTAAAGCCGCAATCCCGTGCGCAGGATCGCATCGGCCATCCGTGCAGCCGTGTCGGGCAGCAACGCGATGTCCAGCGCGATACGCCCGGCCGCGGTTCGGGCGTCGCGGGTCAGGGCGGCAAGATGGCTGTGGGCGGTGATGCCGGCCCGGCCGGGCAGAAGGGCGAAAGGCAAGGGAAGCATATAGGGCAGCGCCAGCATGACAAGCACCAGGGCGGTCCACGCCGCCGCACCGGGCAGAGGCAACAGCCAACCCGCCCCAAGGGCTGCCAGCGTCAGCGGCGCGGTCAGCGAGCGGCGCAGGTTGTCGATGATCTTCCACCGTCCAAGCGCAGAGATCGCACTTTGTCCAGTCGCGGCGCGCCCGGTCAGCCATGGCAGCAGCTGCCAGTCACCACGCACCCAACGGTGCTGTCGGCGCGCGGCGATGTCATGGCGTGCCGGGAAATCCTCGACCACCTCGATGTCGGACACCAGCGCCGCGCGGGCAAGATCCCCCTCGAACAGGTCGTGGCTAAGCATGGTGTTGTCGGGCACTCTGCCGGCCAGCGCCGCCTGGAAGGCATCGACGTCGTATATGCCCTTGCCGGTGAACGAGCCTTCGCCGAACAGGTCCTGATAGATGTCCGAGATCGCCGCCGCATAGGCGTCGATGCCGCCGTGGCTGGCGTTGATCTGCTGATAGATCGATCCCTGGGCACCGACGGGCAAGGCAGGCGTCACCCGCGGTTGCATGACGCTGTAGCCCTGCGTCACCCGCCCCGCGTCCGCATCGAAATGCGGCGCGTTCAGGGGATGGGCCATCTTGCCGACCAGCCGCCGGACCGTATCGCGGAGCAGCCGCGTGTCGGCATCAAGCGTGATCACGAACCGCACATATTGCGGCACCGCGCAGGGGGCGACAAAGCTGGTGTCGGTCGCGCCGCGCAGCAGCCGGTTCAGCTCTGTCAGCTTGCCGCGCTTGCGCTCCCACCCCATCCAGACGCCCATTTCCGGGTTCCACAGGCGACGGCGATGCAGGAGCAGGAACCTGTCGCCATCCGGCGACGGATAGGTTTCGTTCAACCGGGCCACCGCGCGCCTTGCATGGGCGATCAGATCGGCATCCTGCGGCCGGGTCTCGGAGGCGGCATCGGGACCGTCGGACAGAATTGCGTAGTGCACCGCGCCTTGCGTGCTGGACAGGTGATGCACCTCCAGCCGTTCGATACAGTCCGCGACATCCTCGACAGTGTTCAGCAGCACGGGCACGGCGACGAGACAGCGCAGGTCCGGCGGAATCCCATGCGCAAGATCCAGCCCCGGCAGGCGCCGCGGCGCAACGGTGCGCGTGACCGCCAGATTGACCAGGGCGCTGCCAGCCTCGAACGCCGGGGCAAGCCCTGCAAGGACAAGGGGCACAGCCAGCCAGCCCTGCGCCCCGGCCAGCATCAGCGCCACCCCGAGGATCGCGAAAGCGGCAATCCACAGCGCAGCCAGATAGCCCGGCAGACCGACGCGGCCGAGGATCCGCCTCAGGCGCAGGCCCGGACCCGGGCGGTATCCGATGTCACTCTCCAGCGCGCGCCGGCCCGGTCCGATCAGACTGTGGCCGGGATCGCGCGTAGCGGGTGTCGCGCCCGCGTCGGCGCGGGCCAGCGCTGCCTCGGTCACCGCGACCTCCGTGATCCCTGAAGCGCGCGCGAGCGTCTCGATCGCGGTGCGGTAGAGGTTGCGGGACGCGAAATCCATCGCGCCGAAATCCGAGCCAGCGCGCAGCCTTGCGTCGACCGGACTGACCTCTTCGAAGAAATCGGGCCACTCCATCTCGGAGATCAGCCGCATGCTGGTGACAATGTCGCGCATCGTGACATTCGATGCACCTTGCTGGCCTTGGGCGAGCAGCACCACATCGTCGGCAGTCAGGCCCTGCTGGCCCAGGCACTCCTGCAGCCAGCCATGCAAGGGCGTGTCGGCGGCACTGAACCCCCGCAGCCGCTGGATGACCCGCGCCGCAAAGGCTTCGGGCAATGGTGCGCCTTCCAACGCTTCCGTGGCATCGGCAAGGGCGCGAAACGCCAGGTCACGTGACGCGGGCGCATTGCCCGTTCCGGCGTGGCCTATCACCATGTCCACCAGATCGTCCGCGGCACGGCGGCTGTTCTGCTCTGCGACAATCTGGTCTGTCACCCGGCGCATGTTCTCGATCAGCACGATGCGCAGGGTGATGGCGACGGCCCAAAGCTCGCCGATCGTCAACGGATCGATGGTCTGATAGGCGCGCAGGAAACGGGCCAGCACAGGCACATTCAGCAGGCTGTCGGTGTGCGCCACATAGGCCCAGGCGATGCCCAAGACGCGCGGATAGCCGGCGAAGGGGCCGGTGGCGAGCTTGGGCAACTGACGGTAATATCCCGGCGGCAGGTCGCGCGAGATCTGCTGAAGCTGACGTTCGACAAGGTGGTAATTGTCAAGCAGCCATTCGGTCGCCGGGGTGACGGCCTGACCGGCCTGCACCGCCTGAGAACAGGATCGGTAGGCCGACAGCAGGACGGTCGAGTTGTCGCGCACCCGATCGCGCAGCGGCGCTACCCGCAATTTGCGATCCGTGACGGGCTGGGCCTGCGCCAGCGAAATCGCGTGATGTTCAAGACGCTCCGCCCCGAACAGGTCGGCGCGGATCACCGCGGTGCCGTTCCAGGGGTTGTTTTGCTGCGCCGGCCGTCCGACGTGCCGCCACAGTTTCCACCAAGCACCGTGCTCAGGGTTTGGGTGTTGACTGCGATCCCGGGGCGTCACTGATGGGACGTAAGGTCAGGGTCGTTGACGATACGTTCGGAAGAACTCGTGCGTGACGTCGCTCCGCCCGTGCCTGTCGCGGCGCGACGTGTGTCCTGCACCCTCGTGACGGTGCGCTGGCACTGCGTTGGCCTGTCGTTGCACAGGCGCCGGGCCATGGCGTCCCATTTTTCGGTGATCTGATCCCATTCCATGTGAAGATCCTTTCTGGACCTGGCACCGGTGCGCGAGCATGCCGACGGCGCGCGGCTCCTGCGGGTACAACGGCCGAAATGTCTAAGCGTTCCCTAAAAAGAAACCGACGGATGCGCGGCGGGATTACATCCGGGCAACCGGTGTGCGCGCTGCCATCGACAGGCCGGACATGTCCAGCCCTGCCGCACGGGCCTTCACCGCGCGTTGCCGCGCCATGGCCGCGTCCAGCAGTCCGTCATGGGTGCCGCAATCATAGCGTATTCCGCTGAAACGGAAAGCGCTGAGTGGGACATGCGCGGCATCGCGGGCGATCGCGTCGGTCAACTGGATTTCGCCGCCCGAGCCGTGCGTGACGTGCTTGAGCGTGTCCAGAATGCACGGATCGAGAATGTAGCGCCCCACGGCGGCCAACCGCGAGGGCGCCTGCCCGGGACCGGGCTTTTCCACCATGCCGGACACCGGAACACTGCGACTGATCGAAAGGCCGGCGACCCGGAATATCCCATATTTGTGCGTCTCGTCCGGGCAGACTTCCATGGCGGCGATCATGTGACCCCTGGAATACTGGCCCGCCATCTCCGAGAGGCAGGGCGTACCGAGGATCAGATCGTCGGGCAGGATCACGCCGAACGGGCCCGGCAGGGTCAACGCTTCGGCGCAGAGGATCGCATGGCCGAGGCCGAGCGGCTGAGCCTGGTCGACAAACATGATCTCGATCCACTCCGGCACCTCAATTTCGGCCAGCGCGTCGCCTAGCGCCGCCTTGCCGCTGGCCCGCAAATCCGAAACGTAGGCCCGGTCGGGCGCCAGATAGTCGCGGATCGCCCCCTTGTCGGGATGGATCACCACGACGATCCGTTCGACACCGAGGTCGATCGCCTCGTCGACCGCGAACTGAAGAGCGGGACGGTCATAGACGTTCAGCAACTCCTTGGGGATCGTCTTGGTCGCGGGCAACAGCCGCGTGCCCCGTCCGGCGGCCGGAATGATCACCGACCTGATAGGTTGTGCCATGGTTCGCGATCCCTTGTGCGAAGTGCTAAGACACGATCAACGCGGCAGCGAGACAAGCGTTCCGCACCCTGCCCGCACCCTGCGCGACCGGGACGCTGCAAAAATCACAGAACCGTGCAGCAGCGGGGAAATCGGAACGGATCGTGCGATCGGGCGTTTCCGTGGTGTCGGGTGAGCAAGAGATCGGCTGTCGATCTGGCTCTCGCCCTAGGAGAAATCCCCTATGTTGAAGCTACTTTCAACCACCTCTGGTGATGTCGCTAGCCCTGTCCACCATGACGCTGGCGCAAACGCAGGCCCCTGCCACCAATCCGGAAGGTCAGCAGCAGAACGCCGAAACGCCCCGGTTCCTGAACCAGCGCAGCCCATCCGACCTCTTCGCGTCCGCGTTCGTGGGTCACGCCCGCTGTGCGCGGCATACCCAAGGTGACACGGCAATGTCGGGTGATGGCAAGACCATGTCCGGCACGCAGCCCGTGGCGATGATGAACAGATCCGACCTCGGACCCTTGGACAATATCGGCCAGATCGATGAAATCGCGCTCTCAAGCGACGGACAGGTCCGCGCGCTTGTGGTGGGTGTCGGCGGGCTCTTCGGGCGAGCATGATGTCGCCCTCACGATGGATCAGGTCACCTTCGCCTCTGATGCCGCCGACCGCGACGCGGATGTAGAACGTCGTGACGACCGGAACGGTCTCGCTGCGAAGCGCGCCGTCCTTTGCTTTGATCGTAGGTCGATCTGCGGCGACGGCACGCAGCGCACCAACGCCACCGGCCCGCACCTGCCGGAGTATCGGGGCCGGAGTATCAGGGCCGGAGTATCCAGGGCACGAACTGATATCCCGATGCGTATTCGGTTTGTGTGGCGGACACGACTTCAGCCATGACGAAATCCGGACAGGGTCACCCGATCCTTCAGGTCAACGTGGGGCCAGATAGCGCGTCGTGATGCGGCATCTCGCCTTGAGCTGTTCCTTGGTCCTGTCCAGGTGGACGCGCAGATCGAAACCGTCGGTCTGGCGCAGGACGCTGATCTGGCGCTACGGGATCAGCACCGAATGGGCGCCCATCACGAGAGCGCCCCCGACATCGATCACGGCGTCGGTGATCTTGTTGTGGCTGCCGACCTTCAGGGAACCGCTCGACCCGATGGTCTCGTCGTCGCGGCCATAGACGGTCGTGCTTTCGACATCGGCGGTCGTCAGGTCGCAGGCTTGCGCTCGGTTGTTGCCGGTGGCCTGCGGGGTATGAGCGGGCCCCGGATTCGTCGCCGGTCGGCGCTCTGCATCTTCCCAAGCCAGATCCGCTTCGAAAGGGAAGCCCATCTTGAAAGAACGCAAAAACTCGCGTGTCGCGTCCCGGGGTCAGGCGGGACTGGCCAGAAAGAACCGGATCATCTGTGCGGAGGCATCAGGCCCCTTGGTGTCGACATGGGACCCGCCCGCGCGCCCGCCAGACCAGGCGTGACCCGAGTCCTCGATCATCCAGGCCTCGACCTGCGTGGCCCCGTCGGATCCGGCATAGTCGCTGCGGGCGTAATCGCGCCCGCCAGCCGAGCGGGTGCTGATCCGGGTCGGCACCGCATCGTCCCCGAGGGCCGCTACGAGGATCATCGCCGCGTTCGAGCGATGAACCGTGCTGTCGTCCGCGCCTTGAAAGATGATCCATCGGACCGGTTGTGCCGGCACGGCAAGGACTGGCGCAAGACCACCTGAGGCGCCGCTGCGCATCGCCAGTATGGCCGATATGGCATTGCCCACCGCCCCGCGGGCCATCCCGGAATGGATTCCCGCCGCCGAAAAGACGTCCGGATAGACATCCGCGAGGATCGCCGCCATCGCGCCACCAGAGGACAGCCCCGCCACGAACACGGCGTCGCGGCCAAGGCCGAACTCTTGCATCAACTCGCGCGCGAGCGAGGCGAGGATGGCCGGCTCACCTGCGCCGCGGGTCTGATGCGCGGGATTGAACCAGTTCCAGCACGACGCCGCGTTACCACGCCGCGTCTGCTCCGGATAGGCGATGGCCAGACCGTGTTTCTCGGCCAGCGCGTTCATGTGGGTGCCGGCGGCAAAATCGTCCGGGGTCTGATTGCAGGCGTGCAGCATCATGATCAGACCATTGGGCCGCGTCGGCTGGCTGGCTGGCAGGTACAGCCTGTAGCTGCGCGACCCGGCGGCGCAGCGATGGGTGCGCTCGAGATACTGCGCCCCGCGCGGCATCCGCGGCGCGGGGCCGGACGCGGCGTTGTTCGTCGCCTCCTGCGTAAGCGCCTTCGCCTGCCGCAACTCGGTTACCACGGCGCCCAGCCTGCGGCCGGTCCTGGGGGCTGCGGCTTTGCGCAGCTTGTCCGTCGTTGGCGTGAACGCGGCGAAAGGGGCAAGCGCCGAGGCGAAGATCAGGTCGATGATCGCATGCTGCAAGGATGGGGTGGACCTGGGCACCTCTGCCGGGTGCATCGTGGGCTTGCCCGGGCTGAGTGTGGCGGCGGAGGTGTGTGTCATGAGAGGTATTCCTGTAATGCGGGGACGGCCCAAGCCACCCGAACGGGATGCCAGGCTCTGCTCCATGCCCTACTGAACGCAGCCTGCAGGTTTCCGTTCCGATCAAAGCAGGCCGGCATGGCATATGCCGCAAGCGAACCGCATCGCCGGGTTGTGCCGGCGCTTGCCTCACATGTTCTGCACGTCTCCCAGAAGCGCAAGCCGGACGAGATCCGGCAGCGACGACGCGCCGGTCTTGCGCATCACCGCCGCGCGGTGGTTTTCGACCGTGCGCTGGTTGATCCCCAGATCGGCGGCGATGATCTTGTTGGGCGCGCCCTCCAGCACCTTCGTCAGAACTTCGCGCTCGCGCCGTGTGAGATCCGCGAACCTCTTGCGCGCGACCTTTCGCGAAGCCCCCGGCGCATGGCCGTCCTGCCCCGATGCGATCGCCTGCCGCACGCTGGCCAGCAGTTGCGCGGCACTGGCCGGCTTTTCGATCAGGTCCGTCGCGCCCGCCTTCATCGCGGCCACGGCGACCGCCGCATCGCCATGGCCGGTCAGCATGACGGTGGGCAGCCGCGTCTCGTCGTCCCGCATCCGGTCGATCAGTGCCACGCCGTCCATGCCGGGCAAGAGGTTGTCGACCAGCAGACAGGCGGGCGGCTCGGGGCGCGGCGCAGCGAGAAAGCTTTCGGCCGAGGGATAGGTGACCACCCACCAGCCCTCGGCCTCGAAGAGGCGGCGCATGGCTTCGCAGATGATCGGGTCGTCGTCGATGACATGCACGGTGGTGCTGGCGGCGTCGGCGCGCCGGGCGGCCCTGGTCCGTTCGGTGCTGGCCTTCTTCATGAGGTCCGCGATCAGCGCCAGAAGCACCTCGGGCATCACCGGCTTGGCGACCTGGTGGCAGGGCGAGGCGGCGATGTGCTTCATGGTGTCGCTGGTGATGTCGCCGGTCAGGATGATGGTGGGCACAGCCTCGCCCAGCACGTCCGGCAGATCCTGCGCCAGCTTCAGCCCGGACGCACCGCCGCGCAGCTCGAAATCCGTCAGCAACAGATCGGGCCGTGCCACGTCGCCGCTGGCCCAGGCCAGCGCGTCCTTCGCATCGGCCTTGGCGATTACGGTGTGCCCCTCCTGGCGCAGGACATTCGCCAGCAGGTCGCGCAGCGGTTCTTCATCTTCGACCAGAAGGATCGTTCCGGCCAAGCGGGCCGCGCCGATCACATCGGGGCCTGGTTGCGGCGGGGGCAGGCCCTCGGGGGCCGGATCGACCATCGGCAGCGTGATGGAGAAGGACGATCCCTCGCCGGGCGTCGAGCGCAGCGTGATCGGATGCTCCATCAGCTCGGCCAGCCGCTGCACGATCGACAGCCCCAGCCCCAGCCCACCAGCCGAGAGCGCAGCAGCCTTTTCCCCCTGCCGATAGGCGTCGAAGATCTGCACCGTTTCCGCCTCGGTCACGCCGATGCCGGTGTCGCAGACCACGACATGCAACTCCTCGCCGCGCCGGCGACAGCCCATCAGGATTCCCCCTTTCGGCGTGTATTTCATCGCGTTCGACAAGAGGTTGCGCAGCATCTGTTCCAGAAGTTGCAGATCGGTGCACACCCAGGCGCTGCACGGCACGGACCGCAACCGCAACCCCTTCAGATCGCACAGCGGGCCGAACTCGACGGCAAGGCGCTGCATCAGCGGGCCGATCGCCACGGGCCGTATGTCCGGCCGGACGATGCCCGACTCGATCCTGTTCACATCCAGCATCGAATCCAGCATCCGCGTCATGGAGTTCAGCGTCTGATCGAGAAGCGCGGCCAGCCGCACTCCTTCGGTCGATGGCCTGTTCCGGGCCAGAAGATTGTGCAGTAGCGCCATCGATTGCAATGGCTGGCGCAGATCATGGCTGGCGGCGGCCAGAAAGCGCGACTTGGCCCGGGTCGCCCGGTCGGCCTCGTCCATCGCGGCCAGCAGCGCCGCGTTGATGCGCTTGCGTTCGGTGATGTCGACATAGGTGATCACCACGCCTTCCACCCGGTCGCCCTCGGCCCGGTAGGGTTGGGCACGGCGCAGGAACCACAGCCCGCCGGCCCCCTCGATTTCGCACTCCCTCGGGTCCGAGGACGTGATCACGGCCCGGGCGTCTGCCTCGAGTTCGGCGTCCGAGACCACGGATGCAAGATCGGCAAGCGGGCGGCCGACATCAGTCGGGATGACGCGGAAGATCGCGCGGGCCGCGGGCGTGAAGAAGCGGATGTTGAGTTCGAGATCCAGAAACAGCGTGGCGACATCGGTGCTGAAGAGAACGTTTTGCAGGTCGTTGGCGGTGGTGCGGTGCCGCTCGAGCGTCTCTTGCAACTGGCTGTTGAGCGCGGTCAGCTCTTCGTTCAGCGATTGAAGTTCCTCTTTCGAGGCCAGCAGCTCCTCGTTGGTGGACTGGAACTCCTCGTTCAGCGCCAGCGCTTCGGCGGCGTCGGCGCCATGCGTCTCGACCTCTCGTTCCAGATCGCGCAGCGCATCGCGAAGGTCGCGGCGCGTGGCCTCCAGATCGGCCTCCAGATTGCCGGTGCGGCGGTCCTCGGCGGTGCCGTCATCGGTGTCGGCGCGCGCTGCGGCCGGGCGCGGGGTGTCGATGAAACAGGCCAGCACCAGCGGCTCGGCCCCGGCCAGGACCGAGTGCAGGGCAATGTCATAACCGGTGGCGCCAAGGATGCGCCCGCCCGATACGGTCACCATGGGGTTTTCCGGGCCGCATGTCGCCGCCGCCGCCCGCACGCGGGCGCGCAGGACCTTCGGCAGCATGCCGATGATGCTGGGGTCAGGGTGGCCCTGGGTGATCGTGAGGTATTTCTCGGTGGGGCCCAGAAGGTACAGAACCTCCAGCCGGGTGTTCAGCAGCACGGCGGCAGGCGCGTAGTGTTCCAGCACGATGCGGCGGCACAGATCGGCCAGCGCACTGCGCCGGATCGGGCCGAGGGCGTCCGACGCCGGCGCGACCTCGCGCTTGCCGATACCGAAATGCAGATCGGTCGGGTGGCTTTTGCCGACCCGGCGCCAAAGCCGCGCCGCCTTGTCCTCGACGGCAAAGCAGGTGTCGCTCGCCCCCGGCATTTCCGCCGCCCCCAAAAGCAGCAGACCGCCCGGGCGCAACGCAAAGCAGCAGCGCGCGATCGCGCGTTTCTGTGCCTCTGGCCCAAGATATATCAGCAAGTTGCGGCACGACACCAGGTCGATCCTGGAAAACGGCGGGTCCGACAACAGGTCGGCGACAGTGAACACGATCACGTCGCGCAGGGCCGAGGTGACCCGCCAACCGGTTTCTTGGGTCACGAAGAACCGTTCCAGACGCTCGGACGACACGGCGGCCTCGATCTCGGTCGGATAGAACCCGGCCCGTGCCGTCGCGATCGCCTCGGGGTCGACGTCGGAGGCCAGGATCTGCAGCCGCGCGGTGCTTCCTGCCGCCTCCATCTGCTCGATGCAGATCATCGCGAGGCTGTAGGCCTCTTCGCCGGTGCTGCACCCGGCGATCCAGATCCTGAGCGGCCGATCGTCGGACAGGTCCGCGAGCAGATCGGGAATGGCCTTCGCGGCCAGATGCTCGAACACGGCAGGATCGCGGAAGAAGCTGGTGACGTGGATCAGCAGGTCGGATGCGATCCTGGTGCGTTCTTCGGGATCGGATTTCACCATGTCGAGGTATCGCCGGGTGTCCTCGGGCGCGAGGCCGACCGACGCCATCCGGCGCGCGATGCGGCGTTCCAGCGTTCCGCGCTTGTAAAGCGAAAGATCCTGCTCGGCATGTTTCCCCAGATACGCCAACAGATCGTCATAACGGGCCGTGCCTTGCCCCGGCATCCGCAGGTCTGCCTCGTCGTCGGCGCCGCCCTGGCGCGACGCTGTGTCAAAAGCGGGCAGCGACCCGGCCTTGGCCGAGCGGGCAAATCGTTCGATCGCGCCGACCATCTCGTCGGTGCGCAGAACTTCGGCGACGACACCGGTCGCGATGGCGCTTTCGGGCATGCCGGAATAGCCGGCCTCCTTCGGGTCCTGCGCGATCACGAGGCCACCGGCGGCCTCGATCCCGGCGATGCCCACGCTGCCGTCGGTGCCGGTGCCCGACAACACGATGGCCGCCGAGGACGCGCCCGCATCGCGCGCCAGCGAGCGCAACAGGGCATCGAAGGGCAGCCGCACCCCCTTGCCGCCATCCGGTTCCGCCAGATGGATCACGCGCTGTGCAACGGTCAGGAACACACCGGGCGGGATCACATGCAGATACCCCGGCCTCAGCGCCATGCCTTCGGAGGCCTGCACGACCTTGAGTCGCGTGTGGCGGCTCAGCAGGTCGACCATCATGCTGTCATGGGTCGGATCGAGGTGCAGGATCAGGATGAACGCGGCCGGCACATCGCCGGGCATGTCGTCAAGCAACGCGCGGCACGCCTCCAGCCCGCCGGCGGAGGCCCCGATGGCGATGACCGGCAGATGTGTCTGTGGTTCACCGTCCATCAGGTTCGGGTCCTTCAGTTACAACTATCGGCCGACGACGCGCTTCGGATCAGGGTCTGCGGAGCACGGTCGCCGCAAGGTCGGTGCATTTATGGAAGTTTGTCAACATGGTTGTGCGCGTCAGGCGATGGGACTTGGTCTGAGCACGCCAGAACCATCCCCGACGCGCCTGTCAGCGCAAAATGAGTAGATTCCGATCCTATCGTCGCCGGTCCGGAAACCGTTACGTGAAACGCGAAGGACGAAAAGTCCCTTCAGACTGTGCTTTAACGAGTGGGAGGTTGGCGTTTCAAAACCTCCAGAATGGCTGGGCGGCCTGTTGATTCCTGCGGCGAGGTCAGACGAGCTGGTATCCCTACGGCTTGGTATGACGCAAGTCAGGATCCGGCCGCCCGGTCCATTCGCACGATCGAACAAATCCGGAAGGTGATGCGGCAATCACTTGCAGATCACCTTTCGGAAACCAGCACCGATGCGCGTTGCGCAGCGGCAGGGCAGACATGTTTCGTTGAAAAGGAAAACCCATGAACAAGATCATTTATATTGTCGGTGCAGTCGTGATCGTCATCGCAGTGCTCAGCTTTATCGGCCTCGGCTGATCTGGCACCCAATTCAGGAAATCTTCGATGCCGCCTGAAAACACAGCGCCAAACCCCTATCCCGTCGACACGGTGCAGTCGCCCAATGTGAACGGGTCGGACGTCGATTGGCCGGTCATTTTCGCGGGCGGCATCCGTTCACTTGCGATCTTGTTCCTGATTTCGCCTCGCTTCGCAGAGCGCCGATACAGGTGGTGATCATCATCGCGCTGCTTCCCAGGCGAAACCATTTCTGTCCCAAACCTCAGAGTCACTTGTTCGAGTAACGGACGTCGAGATGTCAAAGGAAAACAAAGCAGATCTGTTCATACCCCGGATTCCCGAAGCCCTTGAAATCGAACGCGTAATTCGAAAGCACGGATTCTCCTTTCGATCCAGGGCCTATGCCAAACGATACGGGCAGATTTTCCTGTCGGGTCGCAAATACACCCCCGGCTCAAACCGATCACAGGATTGCGTGCAGATGATGTCGGACACGCCGCTGGAGCAGCGTTTCGGCTGACGGAAAATAGAGATCGTATCCGATCTATACCCCTCTGCCTTTTCGTCGCGCTTACCACGAAAAGGCAGGCCCACCCTGTCACAGGAGCTGCCCCCATGACCATTCAAACCCTTGACGACCTGTTCCTTCATACCCTGAAGGACGTGCTCTACGCCGAACGCCAGATCCTGAAGGCGCTGCCGAAAATGGAGCGCAAGGCGACCGATGCCAAGCTGAAGGCGGCCCTGTCGTCGCACAAGGACGAAACCGAAGACCATGTCACGCGGCTGGAAGAGGTGTTCGAGATCCTCGGCAAGCCCGCGCGTGGCGCGAAATGCGATGCCATGGTCGGCCTGGTCGAAGAGGCCGAGGGCCTGATGGCCGAGATCGACGACGCAGAGACCATGGATGCGGCGCTCATCTCGCTTGCACAGGCGGTCGAGCACTACGAGATCGCCCGCTACGGAACGCTCGTGGCCTGGGCCAAGCAGCTCGGTCACTCCGACGCAGCCGCGCTGTTGAAAGAAACGCTGGATCAGGAATATGGCGCCGACAAGGCGCTGACGAAGCTGGCCGAGAAACGTCTGAATGCCGAAGCCGCCACCTGACCCGACGCTGTGACGGACACTCCCCTACATGGGTCGCCCATATGGGCGACCAGGCACATCTCGTCGGTCCGACCGATCGACATCTTCCATTCAACTCCGACCGCTCAGGCGTCCAGCCGCGGCGCGGCGCCGCTGCGGCGTGTCGGTGCTTACCCAAAAGGTGAGAAGTTCATGATCGATCACCATCCCTTCCACGAGCTTTTGCCGCAGCAGGTCGCAGCCCTGCGGCGCCGCGCGCTGAAGCTGACGTCGAACGAACATCGGGCGCAGGATCTGGTTCAGGCAACGCTTCTGAAGGCCTGGGCCAGTCGCGACAGCTACAGTCCCGGGACCAATCTGCGCGCCTGGCTGTTCACCATCATGCGCAACACGTTCTTCTCGGACCTTCGGAAACTCCGTCGTGAGGTGGAGGACGTCGATGGTGTCTGCGCGCAGGCGCTTTACGAGGAGCCGCGGCAAGATCATGCGCTGGCCCTCAAGGAGCTGATCGCAGCCATCGCCGCCCTACCCAGTCCTCAGCGCAAGCCGCTTGTGCTGATGGGAGCCTATGGGTTTTCACAGCTGGAAGCGGCCGAGGCCTGCGGCTGCACCGTCGGCACGATCAAGAGTCGCGTCAGCCGGAGCAGGGCCACACTCAGCCAGTTCATGGCGCATGACGAGGTGGCGAATGGAAGAGGTGGCCGCGGAAATTCGGACAGTCGGGACAAGTTGCTCTTCCGCGCATGAGCCAGCCGTCGTCGCCACTCGTCGCTTGACGTGAAGACAGCCGGTCAGGCCGGCTTCACCCAGACGATGCCCGAGGCGGTGGCGGTGGAACCGAGGCTCTAACCCGACGAGGTGAGACGTAGCACAGCTTTGCCGCCGAGTGCGGCAAAGCCGTCGAGGTGACGCTGACGCCCGTCGCCCGGGCCGGATCATGGTCCCTCCGACCTGCGGCACTGGCGGCAGCGTTCGCAGTCGATTTGTCAGCAAGCCGATTTTGCGTTAACTTTTCTTGATGGATTTTTTCAGCATCGCTGACAGCGCCTCGGATGAACGCCGTTGACATCCCTGCGCCCGATCACAAACCGGTTGCGTCGGATCACAGGCGCTCAGATGCCGGATCTGACGGACCTTGCCTGCGAACGCTGGCAGGTGGCCCCCGCCGAACGCGTCGAAGTGCCACCGGCCATCCGGCTGCCTGATCAGGCAGAGCGCATCATCCGCACCGAATTCGCGCCTTTGGACGCCGTGCTGAGATCATTCAGGGGCAATCCTGCCGAGCAG